>NC_015425.1 GCF_000204565.1 Clostridium botulinum BKT015925 | reverse complement strand
ACTTTATTCATATTTAAGCTTGTGAATATATATTTTATTTTTTGTGTTAATAACTAATTATTATTTTTTGTTATTATAATTGTTATACACATGTGAATATTTTTATTATATTTGTCAACAAATTAAAATATAAGGTTTGTTTACTGTTAATAACATGTTAATTATATTTTTTATTTACATATATTAAAAAAAAATTATTTTTTGATAGACTGGAGGTCAAAAAATGAATGCCCAATTAGAACAACTATGGAGCAAAACTTTAAATATCATAAAAGGGGAACTCACTGAGGTTAGTTTCAATACATGGATTAAAAGTATTTCTCCTATTTCTATAGATGAAAATACAATTAAATTACAAGTTCCCAATGATTTTACAAGAGGCATTCTTGAAAGTAGGTATAAAGACTTAATAATTAATGCTATTAAACTTATTACTTCAAAAAAATATAATATAGAATTTTCTATAACATCAGAAGAGGTCCTTAATAATAATCATTTAAATACTACACTTAAATCAAATAATGAAAATATAGTCATTAATGATGAAATGACCTCTATTTTAAACCCAAAATATACATTTGATTCATTTGTAATAGGTAATAGTAATAGATTTGCTCATGCAGCTTCCCTAGCTGTTGCAGAATCTCCAGCTAAAGCATACAATCCATTATTTATCTATGGTGGTGTGGGACTTGGAAAAACCCACTTAATGCATGCTATAGGACATTACATACTTCAAAATACACCTAGTGCTAAGGTTGTTTATGTATCATCTGAAAAGTTTACAAATGAACTTATAAATTCTATAAAAGATGATAAAAATGAAGAGTTTCGAAATAAATATAGAAACGTTGATGTTTTATTGATTGATGATATTCAATTTATTGCCGGAAAAGAAAGAACTCAGGAAGAATTTTTCCATACATTTAATGCTCTATATGAAGCTGATAAACAGATAATTTTATCTAGTGATAGGCCACCAAAGGAAATTCCTACATTAGAAGATAGACTTCGTTCTAGATTTGAATGGGGCCTTATTGCAGATATTCAAGCTCCTGATTTTGAAACTAGAATTGCAATTTTAAAGAAAAAAGCTGATGTAGAAAATTTAAATATACCTAATGAAGTAATGGTATATATAGCCACTAAAATAAAATCAAATATTAGAGAACTCGAAGGAGCTTTAATAAGAATTGTTGCCTACTCTTCTTTAACGAATAGAGAAGTAAGTGTAGATTTAGCAGCAGAAGCTTTAAAAGATATTATATCAAGTGAACAAAATAAACAAGTAACCATAGACCTAATTCAAGATATAGTTTGTAATTATTATAATCTAAAAATACAAGACCTTAAATCATCTAGAAGAACAAGAAATATAGCATTTCCAAGGCAGATTGCTATGTATTTAAGTAGAAAACTAACCGATATGTCCCTTCCTAAAATAGGAGAAGAATTTGGTGGACGTGATCATACAACCGTAATTCATGCTTATGAAAAAATATCTACTATATTAAAAAAAGATGAGTCTTTAAGAAATGTTATAAATGATTTAAATAAGAAAATAACTAATACTTAACAGTTGTTTATAATATATAGTTAGTTTTATGTGGATAAAATAAAAATACATTATTTATGTTTATTATTGTGGATAAAGGTTAAATTTATTTAGCTAATTATCCACAATAATTTTTCTATTAATTTTGGCTATTTTATTTGGATTGAATGACTTATCCACATATCAACAGCGCCTATTACTATTACTACTAAAATAATTATATCTATCTTATCTATTTAAAACAAAATAGATTTGTGGATAAAGGAGGTACATTTTATGAAATTTACGTGTGCTAAAAACAAATTACAAGAAGCAATATCTATAGCTCAAAAAGCTGTCACTGGAAAATCACCAATGCCTATCCTTCAAGGTATTCATTTATCTGCAAAAAACAATGAACTTACTTTAATTGGATCAGATATAGATCTTAGTATTGAAACTAAAATAGAAGCAGAAGTTCAAGAAGAAGGAAGTATCGTTGTTGACTCTAAGATATTTGGTGAAATTATTAGAAAATTACCAAATAGTTCAATCCATATAAATACTACCGAAAACAATTCAATAGAAATTGTATGTGAAAAATCCAAATTTGATTTAATTCATATGGATGCAGAGGAATTTCCTAATCTACCAAGCATAAATGAAAATATAATTTTTAGCATACCTGAAAAAGTATTAAAAAATATGATTAAAGGTACTATTTTTGCAATAGCTCAAGATGAAACTAGACCAATTCTTACAGGAATTCTATTTGAAGTTAGAGATAAAAGACTTAATTTAGTAGCATTAGACGGATATAGATTAGCACTTAGAAGTAATCTGATAGATAATGAAAACACAATAAGTGCCGTAATTCCAGGGAAAACTTTTAATGAAGTTTCAAAAATATTAAGTGAAGACGAAAAAAATGTAAATATTACATTTACACCTAACCATATTTTATTTAATTTGGGAGAAACTAAAATTATATCTAGATTACTTGAAGGCGAATTTATAAAATATAACTCAATAATTCCTGAAGAATATAAATTAAAAGTTAATGCTAAAAGAGCTGAATTATTAAATTGTATTGAAAGAGCATCTTTGATGGGAAAAGACGGAAATACCAATCTTGTAAAATTCGATATAAAAAATGACAATTTGGTTATCACTTCTAATTCTCAATTGGGAAGAGTTAGAGAAGAACTAAATATAATTTTGCAAGGAGATGAACTTCAAATTGCATTTAATTCAAAATATTTAATAGATGTTTTAAAGATATTAGAAGACGATGAAATTGTTATGGAATTTGATAGTAGTGTGAGTCCATGCGTAATTAAAAGCAAAGAAAATAATACTTATACGTACTTAGTATTACCAGTAAGATTGTTAAACGCTTAACATAATTTAAAGTAAAACTAAATTGGAGGATTTTTTATGCAAGAAATTAAGATTAATACAGAATTTATAAAATTGGATGCATTTTTAAAATGGTCTGGTATTGCAACTATGGGATCAGAAGCAAAATTTTATATTCAAAATGGAGAAGTTAAAGTTAATGGTGAAATAGAGGATAGAAGAGGAAGAAAGCTAATATATGGCGATATCGTAGAATTTCAAGATGAAATCTATAAAATTATTTAATATTAAAAACTTACTGAAGATATTATGTTATAATTACAACAGGTGTTGTTATGTATATTAAAAATTTACAAGTAATCAATTTTAGGAATTATGATAATTTAGTTTTAGAATTCAATAAAGGAATAAATGTTTTTGTTGGAGATAATGCTCAGGGAAAGACGAATATACTTGAGAGTATATACTATTGTGGTCTTGGAAAATCTCATAGAACCAATAAAGATAAAGAGCTAATAAAATGGGGATCTAAAGATGCATATGTTAGTATCTATGTGTGTAAAGAGAGATTAGATAAAAAAATAGATATTAAAATATTTAAAGAAGGTAAAAAAGGGGTGAAAGTTAATTCTATAAAATTAAAGACAATTTCAGATCTTATAGGCATCTTTAATGTGGTTATGTTTTCACCAGAAGATTTGAAAATTGTTAAAGAATCACCCTTATACCGAAGAAAATTTTTAGACATTGAACTTAGTAAATTAAATAAAAAGTATTATTATAGCTTAGTTAGGTATAATAAAGTTTTGAATGAGAGAAATACTATTCTAAGAAAGTGGAATAGTGATAAAGGCGTTACAGAAGTTTATGACCATCAACTAAGCAAATATGGAAGTTTTATAATAAAAGAAAGACTTAAATATATAGAATCTTTATCTATAAAGGGAAAAAGGATTCATGATGAAATAACTTCACACAAGGAAAAGATAGAATTTAAATACATAACCTCTATAAAGAATTTTAATAATATTCAAAGTGGGTTTTTTGATATTCTAAGAAAAAATTTAGACAAAGATTTTGAAAAAGGAAGTACATCTTTTGGACCACACAGGGATGATTTTATTATAAATATAAACAATACGGATACTAGAACGTTTGGTTCTCAAGGTCAACAAAGAACAGCCATATTAACTATAAAGCTTGCATCATTAGAAATTATAAAAGAACAGACAGGGGAGTATCCTGTACTGCTACTAGATGATGTCCTTTCGGAGTTGGATATAAATAGGCAAAAATATATTCTTAACTCTATAAAAAAGTTTCAAACTATAATAACGGGAACGGGTATTTTAAATATTAAAGATTATTTGGATGATCATGTAAAGTTATTTAAAGTAACAAATGGAACGGTTAATTAATATTCGTCTAAGGAGGATAATTTATGTTTTTGCATTTAGGAGAAAATGTAGTGGTTCCATTAAAAGATATAATTGGGATATTCGATATAGAATCTACAATGTATAGCACAGATACTATTCAATTTTTAAGAATGGCTGAAGAAGATGGGTTTGTTGAAAGAATAACAAAAGAAAATGCTAAATCTTTTGTTGTAGCTGAAGTTAATAAAAAAAGTAAAATATATTTATCACCTATTTCTTCTTCTACATTAACAAAGAGAACTGAAAATATGTTCTATGAACCTAAAGAATAAGTTAGGAGGACATTCATGGATAACAAACAAGTATATGATGAATCGCAAATACAAGTACTTGAAGGCCTAGAGGCTGTTAGAAAAAGGCCAGGAATGTATATTGGAAGCACTGGAATAAGAGGGCTTCATCATTTAGTTTATGAAATCGTAGATAATAGTATAGATGAAGCCTTAGCAGGTTTTTGTCAAAACATAAAAGTATATATACATAAAAATAATTCAGTAACAGTTAAAGATGATGGAAGGGGTATGCCTGTAGGTATTCACCCTAAAATGAAAAGACCAACTGTTGAAGTTATAATGACTGTGTTACATGCTGGTGGAAAATTTGGTGGAGGCGGATACAAAGTATCAGGAGGTCTTCATGGAGTTGGTGCATCCGTTGTTAACGCTCTTTCTAAGTATTGTAAAGTTGAAGTTAGAAGAGAAGGTCATGTATGGATGCAAGAATACAAAAAAGGAAAAGTTGCAAGTGAATTAGAAGTTATAGGAGATTCTGAAGAAAGAGGAACACTTGTCTATTTTGAACCTGATGATGAAATATTTGAAGAAGTGGAATTTGATTATGATACATTATCTCATAGATTAAGAGAACTTGCTTTTTTAAATAAGGGAACAAGAATCATATTAGTAGACGAAAGAGAAGAAAAAGAACAAGAGTTCCATTATGAAGGTGGAATAAAATCTTTTGTAAGTTACCTAAATAGAAATAAACAAACCCTTCATGAAGAACCAATTTATGTTGAAGGAAATAAAGATGATTATTTAGTTGAGGTAGCTTTGCAATATAATGACACATATAATGACAATATATTTGCTTTTGCTAATAACATAGATACTATTGAAGGTGGAACTCATTTAGCGGGATTTAAGTCTGCTCTTACTAGGGTATTAAATGATTATGCTAGAAGATATGGATACTTAAAAGAAACTGATAAAAATCTATCTGGTGATGATACAAGAGAGGGTCTTACTGCTGTAATTTCAGTGAAGCTCACAGATCCTCAATTTGAAGGTCAAACTAAAACCAAGTTAGGTAATAGTGAAGTTAGAGGTATCGTTGATTCAATAGTATCTGAAAGAGTAAGTGAATTCTTGGAAGAAAACCCTGATACAGCTAAAACCGTTATAGAAAAATCTCTTACAGCTGCAAGAGCTAGGGAAGCTGCGAAGAAAGCAAGAGAACTTACAAGAAGAAAAAGTGTTCTTGAAAGTACAGCATTGCCTGGAAAACTTGCAGATTGTTCTTCTAAAGATCCTTCAGAGTGTGAAATTTATATAGTCGAAGGAGATTCTGCCGGTGGATCAGCAAAACAAGGTAGAGATAGAAGATTTCAAGCTATCTTACCTCTAAGAGGTAAGATTATGAATGTTGAAAAGCAAAGACTTGATAAAATATTAAATTCTGAACAAATAAGGGCAATGATAACAGCTTTCGGAGCAGGTATAGGGAAAGACTTTGATATAGAAAAAATAAGATATCATAGAATCATTATAATGACCGATGCCGATGTAGATGGAGCTCATATAGCAACACTATTATTAACTTTCTTTTATAGATACATGAGGGAATTAGTTGAAGGTGGTCATGTTTATATTGCACAACCTCCTTTATATCAAGTTAAAAGGGGAAAAGTTATAAGATACTCTTATTCTGATAATGAATTAAAGCAAGTATTAACTGAATTAGGTGGAAAAGATAAGAATACAGAAATTCAAAGATATAAAGGACTTGGAGAAATGGATGCTACTCAACTATGGGATACTACAATGAATCCAGAACATAGAACGTTAGTAAAAGTAACAATAGATGATGCAATGCGTGCTGATGAAGTATTTACTATACTAATGGGTGATAAGGTAGAGCCAAGACGTGAATTCATAGAGGAAAATGCTAAAAAAGTTGTTAACTTAGATATATAAGGTAAGTAAAGAGGTGTTGATATGAACAACCAAGGTAATATTGTACCGATAGACATAAGTAAGGAAATGCAAAGAAGCTATATAGATTATGCTATGAGTGTTATTGTTGGTCGTGCACTTCCAGATGTAAGAGATGGATTGAAACCAGTACACAGAAGAATTTTATATTCTATGCACGAATTAGGGCTAACACCTGAAAAAGGATATAGAAAATCTGCAAGAATAGTTGGAGATGTTCTAGGTAAATATCATCCACATGGAGATACGGCTGTATATGATGCTTTAGTTAGAATGGCCCAAGATTTTTCTATTAGATATACTTTAGTAGATGGTCATGGTAACTTTGGTTCTGTAGACGGTGATGGTGCTGCAGCCATGAGGTATACAGAAGCAAAAATGACTAAAGTTACTCTTGAACTTTTAAGAGACATAAATAAAAACACAGTGGATTTTGTTCCAAACTTTGATGGAGAAGAAAAAGAACCATCTGTTTTGCCTTCTAGATTTCCAAACCTTCTTGTAAATGGATCATCTGGTATAGCTGTTGGAATGGCTACTAATATACCTCCTCATAATTTAACTGAGGTTATAAATGGTATAAACAAATATATAGATAATCCTGACATTTCCGTTGCTGAATTAATGACAGAAATAAAAGGTCCTGATTTTCCAACAGCGGGTATTATAGTTGGTAAATCGGGTATAAGAAAAGCGTATGAAACTGGTCGTGGAAAAGTAATACTTAGATCAAAAGCTGAAATTGAAGAAGAAAAAGGTAGATCTAGAATTGTTGTAACAGAAATACCTTATCAGGTGAATAAAGCTAGACTTATAGAAAGCATAGCTAATCTTGTTAAAGATAAAAGAATAAATGGAATTTCAGACCTTAGAGATGAATCGGATAGAGAAGGTATGAGAATTGTCATAGAATTAAAAAGAGATGCTAATGCAAATGTAGTATTAAATCAATTGTATAAACATACAAAGATGCAAGATAGCTTTGGAATAATAATGTTAGCACTTGTAAATGGAGAACCAAAAGTTCTTAGTTTAAAAGAAGTCTTAAAGCACTACATAAAATTCCAAGAAGAAGTTATAACAAGAAGAACTCAATTTGATTTAGATAAAGCTTTAGCTAGAGCACATATTTTAGAAGGACTTAGAATAGCGTTAGATCATATTGATGAAGTTATAAAACTAATTCGTGGATCAAAGACAACTGGAGAAGCAAGAGAAGGTCTTATGAGTAGATTTGGACTTTCTGAAAAGCAAGCTACAGCTATACTTGATATGAAACTTCAAAGACTTACTGGTCTTGAAAGAGAAAAGATTGAAGAAGAATATGCAAAATTAATGGAAAACATAAAATATTTCAGACAAATACTTTCAGATAAATCTTTATTATTAAAAATAATAAAAGATGAGTTAAATGAAATTAAAGTCAAGTATGGTGATGAAAGAAGATCAGAAATCATTCAGGGTGAAGGTAATGATATAGATATAGAAGATTTAATAGAAGAAAAGGATGTTGTTATAACATTAACTCATGCTGGATATATAAAAAGACTTCCTGTAGAGACTTATAGTGCTCAAAAAAGAGGGGGTAGAGGAATACAAGCAATGACAACAAAAGAAGATGATTTTGTTGAACATATAATAACAGCTTCTACCCATGATAATATATTATTCTTTACTAACTTAGGAAGAGTATATCAGCTTAAAGCTTATCAAATTCCTGAGGCAGGTAGAACAGCAAAAGGAATGAATTTAATAAATTTAATTCCGCTAGATAAAGAAGAAAAAATCCAAAATGTTATATACTTAAAAGAATTTAAAAAAGATAAATTCTTAATTATGGGAACTAAAAAGGGACTTATAAAGAAGACATCTTTAGATAAATATGCATCAATCAGAAAGAATGGATTAAATGCTATAAATCTAAGAGAAGATGATGAACTTGTTAGTGCAAGGGTTACTACTGGAGATTGTAATATTATATATGCTACAAAAAATGGTTATGCAATTAGATTCCATGAAAATGATGTTAGACCAATGGGTAGAACAGCCACTGGCGTTAAAGCTATTACATTAAGAGAAGATGATGAAGTTGTAAGCATGGAAGTAGCATCAGAAAATAGAGATTTCTTAGTTGTAAGTGAAAATGGATATGGCAAGAGAACGCCTATTGATCAATATACACTTCAAAAAAGAGGTGGAAAAGGTGTTATAACTTATAAGATATCTGAAAAAACAGGATTACTTATAGGCGCAAGATCTGTTGAAGATCAAGATGAGTTAATGCTTATAAATGATAGTGGTATAGCTATAAGAATTAATGTTTCAGATATATCAACTACAAGTAGAAATGCTATGGGTGTTACTCTTATGAGAACTGTAGACAATGAAAAAGTAGTAACTATGGCTAAAGTAAATATAAGCGAAAATGAAGATGATTGTAATAACGTATGTTCCGAAGAAAATAAAGATAGTAATAATAATGAATTAACAGAAAATAATGCTATGGATATTAGTGAAGAGATGAATGAAAGTAAAGAAAATATAGAAGAATAGATATGAAATAAGGGTTTTGTTTTAAAACAAAACCCTTATTTCATGTAAATACAAAATATACACAGCCAGGAGTATCAATATGCTTAATTTTTAGTAATATGAAGTAAATTGAAGTATTTATATTATAATTTAATATAATATCAAATAATATAAAAGCAGTGGTCTTATTATTTTGTTAAGATATCACATGTCGTCAAGTGAGTGCGACAAAACAAGTCAACAAAAACTTTTAAAAAAGTGTTGACAAACAAAAAACCTTATGATAAACTAAGGAAGTCGTCGAGAGATGACAGCGAAGAATGGTCTTTGAAAATTAAACAGAATTAAGGTAAGAAACCAGTCAATAAATTTGAGTAAGATTAAACTTTTAAATTGAGAGTTTGATCCTGGCTCAGGACGAACGCTGGCGGCGTGCCTAACACATGCAAGTCGAGCGATGAAACTTCCTTCGGGAAGTGGATTAGCGGCGGACGGGTGAGTAACACGTGGGTAACCTGCCTCAAAGAGGGGGATAGCCTCCCGAAAGGGAGATTAATACCGCATAACATTATTTTATGGCATCATAAAATAATCAAAGGAGCAATCCGCTTTGAGATGGACCCGCGGCGCATTAGCTAGTTGGTGAGGTAACGGCTCACCAAGGCAACGATGCGTAGCCGACCTGAGAGGGTGATCGGCCACATTGGAACTGAGACACGGTCCAGACTCCTACGGGAGGCAGCAGTGGGGAATATTGCGCAATGGGGGAAACCCTGACGCAGCAACGCCGCGTGAGTGATGAAGGTTTTCGGATCGTAAAACTCTGTCTTTAGGGACGATAATGACGGTACCTAAGGAGGAAGCCACGGCTAACTACGTGCCAGCAGCCGCGGTAATACGTAGGTGGCAAGCGTTGTCCGGATTTACTGGGCGTAAAGAGTATGTAGGTGGGTGCTTAAGTCAGATGTGAAATTCCCGGGCTCAACCTGGGAGCTGCATTTGAAACTGGGCATCTAGAGTGCAGGAGAGGAAAGTGGAATTCCTAGTGTAGCGGTGAAATGCGTAGAGATTAGGAAGAACACCAGTGGCGAAGGCGACTTTCTGGACTGTAACTGACACTGAGATACGAAAGCGTGGGTAGCAAACAGGATTAGATACCCTGGTAGTCCACGCCGTAAACGATGAATACTAGGTGTCGGGGGGTACCACCCTCGGTGCCGCAGCAAACGCATTAAGTATTCCGCCTGGGGAGTACGGTCGCAAGATTAAAACTCAAAGGAATTGACGGGGACCCGCACAAGCAGCGGAGCATGTGGTTTAATTCGAAGCAACGCGAAGAACCTTACCTAGACTTGACATCTCCTGAATTACTCTTAATCGAGGAAGTCCCTTCGGGGACAGGAAGACAGGTGGTGCATGGTTGTCGTCAGCTCGTGTCGTGAGATGTTGGGTTAAGTCCCGCAACGAGCGCAACCCTTATTGTTAGTTGCTACTATTAAGTTAAGCACTCTAACGAGACTGCCGCGGTTAACGTGGAGGAAGGTGGGGATGACGTCAAATCATCATGCCCCTTATGTCTAGGGCTACACACGTGCTACAATGGCTGGTACAACGAGCAGCAAACCCCGCGAGGGGAGCAAAACTTGAAAGCCAGTCCCAGTTCGGATTGTAGGCTGAAACTCGCCTACATGAAGTTGGAGTTGCTAGTAATCGCGAATCAGCATGTCGCGGTGAATACGTTCCCGGGTCTTGTACACACCGCCCGTCACACCATGAGAGCCGGTAACACCCGAAGCCCGTGAGGTAACCGTAAGGAGCCAGCGGTCGAAGGTGGGATTGGTGATTGGGGTGAAGTCGTAACAAGGTAGCCGTAGGAGAACCTGCGGCTGGATCACCTCCTTTCTAGGGAGAATGGAAGCAAAGCTTCCAGACTGGCACTTGATTCTGTTTAATTTTGAAAGACTAAGTCTTTCTGAATGAAGTTAAACATTTTTAATGTTTAACAAAGCGACTATCACTAAATCTATGATTTAGGATATCTGCTTTTGTTCTTTGAAAATTGCACAGTGATAAAGAAACGAAATAACCTAGTTAACAAATAATATTTGTTAATGATATTAAATTAAGTAATTGATGATAGATCAAGCTACAAAGGGCGCACGGTGAATGCCCTGGCACTAGGAGCCGATGAAGGACGTGATAAGCTGCGATAAGCTACATGTAGGCGCACACAGCCTGTGATATGTAGATTTCCGAATGGGGAAACCCATCTAGTTATGCTAGATACTGTATACCGAATACATAGGTATATGGAGGTACACCTGGGGAACTGAAACATCTAAGTACCCAGAGGAAGAGAAAGAAAATTCGATTCCCTAAGTAGCGGCGAGCGAAAGGGGAAGAGCCCAAACCAGGAACTTGTTCCTGGGGTTGCGGATAGATCATAACGCTTTGATTTCTTTAGTTGAAGAGAACTGGAAAGTTCCGTCGTAGAAGGTAATAACCCTGTAGGCGAAAAGGAAAGAAAAGTAGATCTACTCCAGAGTACCACGAGACACGTGAAACCTTGTGGGAAGCTGGGAGGACCATCTCCCAAGGCTAAATACTACCTAGTGACCGATAGTGAAGCAGTACCGTGAGGGAAAGGTGAAAAGAACCCCGGAAGGGGAGTGAAATAGAATCTGAAACCGTGTGCCTACAATCGGTCGGAGCACATTAAAGTGTGACGGCGTACTTTTTGTAGAACGGGCCAGCGAGTTACGATATATAGCAAGGTTAAGCACTTATGGTGTGGAGCCGAAGGGAAACCGAGTCTGAATAGGGCAACTAGTTGTATATTGTAGACCCGAAACCGAGTGACCTATCCATGGCCAGGATGAAGCGGAAGTAAAATTCCGTGGAGGTCCGAACCACGTTGGTGTTGAAAAACCATGGGATGAGCTGTGGATAGCGGAGAAATTCCAATCGAACTCGGAGATAGCTGGTTCTCCTCGAAATAGCTTTAGGGCTAGCGTCGGGTAATTGAGTAGTGGAGGTGAGCACTGAATGGGCTAGGGGCTGACAACAGTTACTGAACCCTATCAAACTCCGAATGCCATATACTTGTACCCCGGCAGTCAGACTACGAATGATAAGATCCGTGGTCAAAAGGGAAACAGCCCAGACCATCAGCTAAGGTCCCAAAGTGTAAGTTAAGTGGGAAAGGATGTGGGATTTCTAAGACAACTAGGATGTTGGCTTAGAAGCAGCCACTCATTTAAAGAGTGCGTAATAGCTCACTAGTCGAGAGATCCTGCGCCGAAGATGTAACGGGGCTCAAACTTACCACCGAAGCTATGGATGTGTACTATGTACACGTGGTAGAGGAGCTTTCTGTACAGGTTGAAGTCATACCGTAAGGAGTGGTGGACAGTACAGAAGTGAGAATGCTGGCATAAGTAGCGAAAAACAAGTGAGAATCTTGTTGACCGAATATCTAAGGTTTCCTGGGGAAGGCTCGTCCTCCCAGGGTTAGTCGGGACCTAAGCCGAGGCCGAAAGGCGTAGGTGATGGACAACTGGTTGATATTCCAGTACCACCATAATGCGTTTGACAAATGGGATGACGCAGGAGGATAGGATGTGCGCACTATTGGATGTGCGTCTAAGCACTTAGGGTGTTAAGTAGGCAAATCCGCTTAACATTAAGCCTGAGGTGTGATGGGGAGCCTATTTTGGCGAAGTATCTGATTCCACGCTGCCAAGAAAAGTCTCTATGGAGCAAAATGGTGCCCGTACCGCAAACCGACACAGGTAGATGAGGAGAGAATCCTAAGGTCGTCGGAAGAATTATTGCTAAGGAACTCGGCAAATTGACCCCGTAACTTAGGGAGAAGGGGTGCCTACGAGAGTAGGCCGCAGTGAATAGGCTCAAGCAACTGTTTATCAAAAACACAGGTCTCTGCTAAAGCGTAAGCTGATGTATAGGGGCTGACGCCTGCCCGGTGCTGGAAGGTTAAGGGAATAGTTAGCGCAAGCGAAGCTATGAACTTAAGCCCAGTAACGGCGGCCGTAACTATAACGGTCCTAAGGTAGCGAAATTCCTTGTCGGGTAAGTTCCGACCCGCACGAATGGCGTAATGATTTGAGCACTGTCTCGGCAATAAATCCGGTGAAATTGTAGTGCAAGTGAAGATGCTTGCTACCCGCGGTTGGACGGAAAGACCCCGTAGAGCTTTACTGTAGCTTAGCATTGAATTTCGGTATTGTCTGTACAGGATAGGTGGGAGACTTAGAAGCGAGGGCGTCAGCTTTCGTGGAGTCGTCCTTGGGATACCACCCTGACAGTACTGGAATTCTAACTGGAGGCCATGAATCTGGTCACAGGACATTGCTAGGTGGGCAGTTTGACTGGGGCGGTCGCCTCCTAAAAGGTAACGGAGGCGCCCAAAGGTTCCCTCAGCGCGGTCGGAAATCGCGCGTAGAGTGCAAAGGCAGAAGGGAGCCTGACTGCGACACATACAGGTGGAGCAGGGACGAAAGTCGGGCTTAGTGATCCGGTGGTTCTGTATGGAAGGGCCATCGCTCAACGGATAAAAGCTACCTCGGGGATAACAGGCTGATCTCCCCCAAGAGTCCACATCGACGGGGAGGTTTGGCACCTCGATGTCGGCTCGTCGCATCCTGGGGCTGTAGTCGGTCCCAAGGGTTGGGCTGTTCGCCCATTAAAGCGGCACGCGAGCTGGGTTCAGAACGTCGTGAGACAGTTCGGTCCCTATCCGCCGTGGGCGTAGGAAATTTGAGAGGAGCTGTCCTTAGTACGAGAGGACCGGGATGGACCAACCTCTGGTGCACCAGTTGTTCCGCCAGGAGCACAGCTGGGTAGCTATGTTGGGAAGGGATAAACGCTGAAAGCATCTAAGCGTGAAGCCCACCTCAAGATTAGATTTCCCATAGCGTAAGCTAGTAAGACCCCTGAAAGACTATCAGGTTGATAGGTTGGAGGTGTAAGTACAGTAATGTATTCAGCTGACCAATACTAATAGGTCGAGGGCTTGATCAAATTAATTATCACTGTGCAATTTTGAAAGAATAATTCAAATATTCTTTTGAAATTGTCAACAACAAAATAAAGTTTATCTGGTAATTATGGCTTGAAGGTAACACCCGTTCCCATACCGAACACGAAGGTTAAGCTTCAAAGCGCCGATGGTACTGCACTGGAGACGGTGTGGAAGAGTAGGTCGTTGCCAGGTAATGGATCTTTAGCTCAGTTGGTTAGAGCAACCGGCTCATAACCGGTAGGTCCGGGGTTCGAGTCCCTGAAGGTCCACCATTTTGGGGGTATAGCTCAGTTGGGAGAGCACCTGCCTTGCACGCAGGGGGTCAAGAGTTCGAATCTCTTTATCTCCACCAGAAAAAGTAGTCAATTATGACTACTTTTTTTTTATTTTCAAAATACTATATAAGCTTTATAATATTATATATCATTAGAAAGAGGTAGTAATATTATGTTTTTTTATAGGATAAAGCAGTTTTATATGGCAATTACAGCAAGGATAACTCCTAATGATGAAAAACTTTTACAAAAATACTTAAATAAACAGGAACATGATTTATTTAATCAGTTATCTATGAATGAAAAAACACATAGTTTAAGAGTAGCTAAAGATATAATGAAGGTATATATGGAAAGTAAATTAAATAAAGAATATTTTGTGAAAGTAGCACTATTGCATGATATAGGAAAAATAAAAGGAAATTTAAATGTATTAGAAAAAGGAGTATTGGTTATATTAAATAAAATTTCAAATGGAAAATTAAAAAAGTTTTCTAATATACATAAAATAAATATTTATTATAATCATGGGGAAATAGGCGCAGAAATATTAAGAAAGCAAGGACATGATGAAAGATTTTTGTATTTAGTTAAAAATCACCATAATAATGATATAATAGAAGATATGGATTTAAACATACTGAAAAAGTGTGACGACAGAAATTAAGGTGGTGATTATAATGGATTCAAAACAAAGAAGAGAATATATAAAAGAAACTTTAAATAATAGTTTGGAGCCTAGAAAAGGTCAAGAATTTGCAAGTAGATTAGGGGTAACTAGGCAGATAATTGTTAAAGACATAGCTATATTAAGAGCTTCAGGATTAAATATAATAGCTACTCCAGAAGGGTATATTATACCTAAAAATGATAAACATTTATTAGAAAAGATTATAACTGTTTGTCATAATGGAAACAGCATAGAAGAAGAGCTTCAATGTATTGTTAAGTATGGTGGAATAATTAAAGATGTAGTTGTAGAACATCCTATATATGGACAGATAAAGTCAATGATAATGGTTAAAACATTATATGATGTTGAAAAATTTATTAAAAAAATTAATAATGAGAAAGCTAAACCTCTACTATCTCTTACAAGTGGGGTCCATTTACATACAATTCAATGTGAAAATGAAGAAAGCTTGAAAGAAATAATTAAAAAGTTAAAAAATAAAGGATACCTTATAGAAGAATGAGAGGTGGGATTAAATGAAAAAAAATAAAACGGCTATAATAGGTATTATATGTTTAGGTTTAATTGTAGTATTTTTAAGAAAAATAGTTAATGTCATAATTAATATTAAGTGGTTTAAGGAAATTGGATACTTATCCGTATATTTTACACGTATAATTACTATAGTAGCCTTAATGTTATTAGTATTTGTTATATGTTTTTTAAGTATTAAATTGTATTTTAAAAGTATAAAAAATAATATATCAAAACATAAAGATTTTATAGATGTTGATTTCGGTAATGAAAAAATACAGAATAGGGTTATTAATATATTGAATATTGGAATCTCTTTATTTATATCAATAACTTTTTCAACAAGCTATTGGGATAAAATACTTCAATTTATAAATACAAATAAGTTTAATATTAAAGATCCTATTTTTAATATTGATATATCATTTTTTATATTTAAATTACCACTTATAGAATCAATTTATAGCAGTTTAATGTCACTTCTAATGATTTTAGCTGTTATTACAGTTATAATATATGTTATTTTAAATGCTAAGGATAGGATAAGCTTTGGAACAAATCATACTAGAAAAATAATTGATATTAACAATTTTAAAAGTGGCATAACAAAATTTGCAGGAAAACAATTAGCCATTTTAGGTGCCTTACTTTTATTATGCATGTCATTAGGGTATTTAATAAAAGCTTGGAATTTATCATATTCTCCTAGAGGGGTAGCCTTTGGGGCTAGTTATACAGATACTAAAGTTACTTTGAAATTTTATATAGTAATATCGATAGTATCAATTTTTTGCTCCATTATAGTGGCTATGAGTATTTTAAAATCTAAAATAAAACCTATCATAGCATCAGTAGTAGTAATTGCTATATTAGTGGTTTCAGAAGGAATAGTATCTGGAGTCTGGCAAAGACTAGTTGTTAAATCTAATGAACGACGACTTGAAACACCTTTTATAGAATATAATATGAAATATACTAAACAGGCATTTGGAATTGATAATGTTAAAGAAAAATTATATCCATTAACTAATGTACTAACAAAAGAATCTATAGGAAAAAATAAAGATACTATAGAAAATATTAAAATAAATTCAGTTAGTCAAGCTTTAGAATATTATAATCAAGTGGAAAGTAAGAAAAACTACTATAATTTTAATGATATAGATATTGATAGATATAAGATTAATGGTAGGTATAATCAAGTATTTATAGCTCCTAGAGAGATAGATTATAGTAAATTACAAGAAAAAGCTAACACATGGCAAAATAAACATTTAACATATACTCATGGATACGGAGTTGTTATGAGTAAAGTTAATTCTGTTACAAAGGAAGGAAAACCTGATTTTGTAATAAAGGATATGCCTTTAGTAAATACATCTGGAGTAAAATTAGATGATCCAAGAATTTATTATGGAGAAAAAACTAGTGAATATGCTATAGTAAATACAAAATTAAATGAAATGGATTATTTAAAAGATAGCGGTGAAAATGCAAGTAAAAATTATGATGGTAATTCAGGCATAAGAATGTCAATATTGAATAGAGTTTTATTTGCTATAAATGAAAGAGATATAAAATTTTTATTATCGGGTGACATAACTAATAATAGTAGAATCTTAATACGTAGAAATATAGTAGATAGGGTTAAAAAAATAGCTCCATTTTTAAGCTATGATAGCAATCCATATATAGTAATTAATAATGGAAAATTATATTGGATAATGGATGCTTATACTACTTCAACTAGATATCCTTTTTCAGAACCTATAGAAGGTACTAACTATATGAGAAATTCAGTTAAAGTAATAATTGATGCTGTTAATGGAACTACTAATTTCTATATTATAGATAAGAATGATCCAGTAGTATTAACTTATTCAAAAATATTTCCTAAGCTATTTAAAGACTCAAATAATATTCCAGATGGATTTAAAGAACATTTTAAGTATCCACAAGATTATTTTCAGCTTCAATGTAAAGCTATGGAAAGATATCATGTAAGTGATCCAGGTACTTTTTTTGCAGGACAAAATGTTTGGGATGTTGCAAAAACACAAAAACAAGTAGAAGGTAAAAAATCAGTAAATGAGGCAGCTTATTTAATTATGAAGTTACCAGGTGAGCAAAAAGAGGAAATGATTTTACTTCAATATTTTAATCAATATCAAAGAGAAAATATGATAGCTTTATTTGGTGCAAGAATGGATAATAACAATTATGGAAATTTAGTTCTGTATAAATTTCCAACTACTAAAAGTGAGACTGTAAATAGTCCAATATTATTTAAGCAGAAAATAAAGCAGGACACTACAATTTCAAAAGAATTATCTTTATGGGATGCTAAAGGATCTCAAGTTCAATTTGGAGATACTATGATAATACCAGTGGAAAATTCATTGCTTTATGTAGAACCTTTATATTTAAGGGCTGATTCTGATAGAAGTATTCCTGAAATGAAACGAGTAATAGTAGCTTATGGAGACAAAATTGTATTAGATGAAAATATAGAAAAGGCTCTTCATCAACTATTTAATTATGAAGAAAAGCCTGAAGAAATTAAAAAAGGTAATATTAATAATATACAAAGTAAAAGTATTCCTCAGGAAATAAAAGATGCTAAAGAATTGTATGATAAAGCTTTAGAATCTCAGAAAAATGGAAATTGGTCAGATTATGGACAAAATATAAATAAATTAGGAAAGTTATTAGAGGAATTAAATAAAAAATAAAGTGTTTTAAGAGTACATAATTTAAATTTTTAAATTATGTACTCTTTTGATTTATGGAAGAATTATAGAAAATTTTTTAATGAAATGTTAGAATTAGAGTAGTGTTATTTTAGAAAGGATAATGGATATGCAAATCAAAAACTGTTTATATATAAATAATCAAGACTTCAATTTAACAGAATTACCTGATTTCATAAAGAAAAAAGCAATAGAGTCCTTAGATTGCAAAAAAAAAGTTATTATATTTACAGATAGTGTAGATAATAACAGTTTAAAAGATATGTTTGGGGAATTTTCTAAATTTTTAAATGAAAATATAAATTATAAAAATTTAATTATAGAAGTATTCGATTGTGACGAGCCTAGTTTAAGATATCCATTACAGTTTATTACAAATACATATAACTCTAATAATAATTTATTTATTATATGGGATATAAAAAATATAGTAAAAGATAAAGAGCATTTACATATAGCAATTAATAATTTTAAAGATATATTAAATTTATCTAAATATAGAGATATAGAAAATTTGCTATATATACAAAATAGAAAATATGATTTTGAATTTTTTTATGAATTTTGTAAAAATTTTGAGAGAATCATTGTTTATAACAATGATAAAGATTTAATTTTTGATGATAAAGCTGAATTTTATAAGCTTATTAATTTTATATGTTCTTACGCAGCATTAAAACATCAAAATGAAAACTTATTATTATTTAATAATACTATGTCTAATATTCCTATGAGTTTTCACAAGGATGATTTTAAAGAAAATATAATGAGTCAATTAATAAGGGTATGTGAATTAAGTTTTTGCTGTTTATATACATCTAATAAGGAACATGAAAATATTCTATCTTTGGATAGATGTTATGGAATAACTAAGACACATAGATATTATTTATTTAATGACACTGATTTTATAAAATTTCAACAAGATATAAATAAATATATAATGTCTAGTGGGAAAAGTTTAAATTTATGTGTTGATTATATAAAGAATAAAGTTGTAAAAGATGAATTTTTAAAATTAAATATTAAATCTGTATTGGGAATAAGTGTACAATATCATAATGACATTAAAGGTGTTATGTGGGTAGGAAGGTATGAGGACAATATAAACAATATGGATAAAGATATAAGTTATATTGAATCAATGTGTAAAACCATGTTTTGTCTAATACAAGAACAGAAAAAATTTTTTAATCTTAAAAATAAATTTATTGAAAATGAAAAACTTAGAGCTATGGGAGAAATGGCAGCAGGAATAGCACACGATATTAATAATATATTAACACCTATTATAGGGTCCGTTCAGCTTTTAAAAGATAAATATTTTGAAGATAATATAATCCAAAGACAATTGAAAGTAATAGAAATGTGCGCATATGATGCTACCAATATAATAAATAAATTGAAAAAAATTACTAAAAGTGCTAATGATAATAATGAAGTTGATATATTTAATGTTAATGAAATAATAATAGATGCAATTTCATTAACTAAAAATAAATGGTTTACAGAAAGTATATTAAATGGAATTAAAATAAGTATATCCACAAATTTAAATTCTAAAGAAAAAATACAAGGAAATATAACTGAAATAAGAGAAGTTATAATAAATATTATAAGTAATGCAGTGGATGCAATAAAGGAACTAGGAAGTATAGATATATCCACTAAGGATGAAGACAATTTTGTAATAATAGAGATTAAAGATAATGGAGTTGGAATAAATGATCAAATAGGAGATAAGATATTTGAGCCTTTTTTTACTACAAAAGGGAAAAAAGGTTCAGGACTAGGGTTAAGTATAGCTTATCAAATAATACATTCTATTGATGGAGTTATTCATTGTAAAAGTGCTAAAGATATAGGAACTAAATTTGTAATAAAGGTGCCAATATGTAATATTAAGAAGATTAATTATAATAAGAAATTAAAAAAGGATTTTGGATATGTTTCAAAAAATGTACTTGTTATAGATGATAACGTAGATGTTAGAAATATATTATTTCAAATTATAAAATCTATTACAAAATGTAAAGTTAAAGTTTTAGATCCAATAAACATTGATGAGGTAGAAAAAGAACTTAAAAAAAGAAAATATGATATAGTTATATGTGATTTTTCTATGCCAAATGTAAATGGAATTGAAATAGCTAAAAAAGTAAAAGAAGTTAATTTAGATACATATTTTTGTTTAATGACCGGATGGATAGGAACATTAAATGAAGAAAGTACGATATTTGTAGATGAAATTTTAAACAAGCCACTTACAAAAGAAACAATACAAGATTTTTTCAATAGATATGAAAATATATGTTCATTAAACTAGTTTAGTTGTGGCTAGGAGGGATTTTAAATGGATTATGATGTACTTATATTAGGTGGGGGATTAATAGGATGTGCTGTTGCTTATGAACTTTCAAAATACAGCTTAAATATAGCACTTATTGAAAAAGATTATGATATAGCAGATGATGTGGCTTTAGTTAATTCATCAGTAGTATTTGATGGAATACAAAGTCATGATAATATAATGTCTAATCTAGAGTTTATGGGAATGAATATGATGGAAGATTTAATACAAAAATTTAATATTCCATATAAAGAAATAAATTCTTTAATAATTGCTCAAAATAAAGAAGATGAAGAGGAAATAGATAAAATATATGAAAGAGCAAAAGGAAGAAATGTACCTAATATTTATATGATAGATGGTAATGAAGTAAAAAAATTAGAGCCAAATTTAAATATAAAAGCAACAAAGGCTATACAGTCTAAAAATACTTCTGTAATATGTCCATATGATTTAGGTATTGCCTATGGGGAAGTAGCTTTTGATAATGGGGTTTCTTTTAAATTAGAAGAGATAGTAGAGGATATAAAGGGTACAAGTAAAGGATTTAAAGTAGTAACCAATAAAAATAAGTTTACTTGTAAGATGGTTATAAATACTACTCCAGAAGACTATAATGTAGATGGATTTAGAGAAAAAAAAGTTAACCAAAAAGGGTATTTGAAATATTTTTTACTAGAAAATGATTCAAAATCAATTCTAAATAATATTATATTTGCCAAAAATGAAAATAAAGAATTAGTATATGCGTATCCTACTGTTCAGGGAAATTACATAACATCAGTAAATACTAGTAATAATATAACTTATGGAGAATGTTATAATGCAGTGGGTGGCTTAGTAAAAAATATAGAGCCTGAAGATATTAATACTTTTTATAATTCGCCTTTTTACGATGATCCTATAATTATAGATGATAGTTTAGTTGATAAGGGTTATATTAAGATATCAGGGAAGAATTATGCGGAAGTTACTATGACTGCATCTATTTCTAAGATAATATGTGAAACTGTAGAAAATAATTTAAAATGTAAGTTAAAAAGCAATTTTAACGATAAAAGACGAGAAGTATATAAATTTAAAGATATGACAAATGAAGAAAGAAATCAATTAATAAGTGTGAATAAAGATTATGGTAAAATTATATGTGCCTGTAATATGGTTACTGAAGGTGAAATTGTAGATGCTATAAGGAGACCCCTTGGTGCTAGGACTGTTGAAGGAATAAAAAGAAGAACTGGTGCTGGAGCGGGTACTTGTAAGGGATCTCATTGTTTAAATAAGATAATAGCTATTTTGGCTAGAGAGACTAATAAGAACATGACAGATATAGTAAAGGATTCTAAAAATTCTAGGATATTATTAAATAGAATAAAAGAATTTAATGATATGTAATAGGTTGGTGCAAAATATGAATGAATCTAAAAAGATATTTACATCTATTGTAAGAATAAAAGGGTCAAAGCATAATGTGGTTCCAGTAAAAAGTAGTGAGCCAATAGAAAATGATTTATTAATAGAGTGTTCAAAGGCATTAAGTAGAATACATATAGGAGCTCCTATAAAGGCTGGAGACATCATATGTAGAAATATTTTAAATACTGGCGTAGATATAATTTGTACTAGGAGTATTTGTGAGTAAATTTCTATAAATAGCCCTTTTATGTAAATAATTTGTTGACATTTTGAAGCTTTATAATTATAATTAATTAAAAATTGATATTTAAACCGTTGAAGAGAATAGTAACATTATAGTTAGTTTTAGAGAGTGAATGGTTGGTGAAAATTCATACTAGGTATTTTGTGAATCCATCTCTGAGGGATTGTGATAAACAATACGGCAAAGCCGTTAATAATTTTAAAGTGGGTTTAGAATTAAACCAATTAGGGTGGCAACGCGGAGTCCTTTCGTCCCTACATTAATTTGTAGAGAAGGGCTCTTTTTTTGTGTCTATAAATAAACTATAAATAGAATTAATAAGGAGGAAGTTTAGATATGTTAGATTTAAAAAGAATAAGAAATAATCCAGAAGAAATTAAAAATATTATGCAAAATAGGGGAGAAGATTTTGATAATAAATTAATAGATGATGTTGTTTCATTTGATGAAAGAAGAAGACAAATATTAGTTGAAGTTGAAAAGTTAAAAAGTAAGAGAAATAGTGAATCATCTCAAATAGGAAAATTAAAAAAAGAAGGCAAAGATACAAGTGGTGTAATGGCTGAAATGAAGAAGCTTTCTGATGAAATTAAAGCTTTTGATGTAGAATTAAACGAAGTAGATGAAAAAATTAAATATATAATGCTTAGAATTCCTAATATTCCAAATCCAAACGTACCAGATGGAGAAAGCGATGAAGATAATGTAGAAATTAGAAAATGGGGAGAAGCAACAAAATTTGATTTTCAATCTAAAGCTCATTGGGATATTGGGGTTGATCTTGGAATACTTGATTTTGAAAGAGGAGGAAAAATAGCTGGCTCAAGGTTTACTATATATAAAGGTTTAGGAGCTAGACTTGAAAGAGCAATTATAAATTACTTCTTAGATATGCATACGATAGATCACGGATATACAGAAATACTTCCACCATATATGGTAAATAGAGAAAGTATGACAGGAACAGGTCAACTTCCTAAATTTGAAGAAGATGCTTTCAAAGTAGAAAACAATGGATATTTTTTAATTCCTACAGCAGAAGTTCCTGTAACAAACATGTATAGAAATGAGATATTAAATGGAGAAGAGCTTCCAATAAAGCATGCAGCTTATAGTGCTTGTTTTAGAGCAGAAGCAGGATCAGCAGGAAGAGATACAAGAGGTCTTGTTCGTCAACATCAATTTAATAAAGTTGAACTTGTTAAGTTTGTTAAACCAGAACAATCATATGATGAATTAGAAAAACTAACAAATGATGCGGAAGATGTATTAAAAGGACTTGGATTACCTTATAGAGTAGTTAGAATATGCAAAGGTGATTTAGGATTTACGGCTGCACTTAAATACGATATAGAAGTTTGGATGCCAAGTTACAATAGATATGTAGAAATATCAAGTTGTAGTAATTTTGAAGATTTCCAAGCAAGACGTGCAAATATAAGATATAAGGATAATCAAAAGAGTAAACCAGAATTTATTCATACTTTAAATGGCTCTGGAGTAGCAATAGGAAGAACTGTAGCAGCAATACTTGAAAACTATCAAAATGAAGATGGAACAGTAACAATTCCAGAAGCTTTAAGACCATATATGAGAAATTTAGAATTCATAAAATAAATTTTTCAAAAGATGTTGACAATGTGACGATATATTGATATAATTTATATCGTCGCAACATGGAGAGATGGTCGAGTTGGTTTAAGGCACCGGTCTTGAAAACCGGCGTGCGTGAGAGCGCACCTAGGGTTCGAATCCCTATCTCTCCGCCATTTAAAAATATTTAATAAGAAGTTATTGACAAACTTGTATATTAATAGTATAATGTACGAGTAACATATGGAGAGATGGTCGAGTTGGTTTAAGGCACCGGTCTTGAAAACCGGCGTACGTGAGAGCGTACCTAGGGTTCGAATCCCTATCTCTCCGCCATTAACTTTTAAAATGTAGGACTTGGAGAAATACTCAAGAGGCCGAAGAGGCGCCCCTGCTAAGGGCGTAGGTCGGGTAACCGGCGCGAGGGTTCAAATCCCTCTTTCTCCGCCATAACACTCAATTTGATATTGGGTGTTTTTTAATGATGTCTAATCCCTATGTAGCATAGGAGCTATGGTGGCATAAACTAATCTGCAGTAATGTTTAATGTTTGATTTTTTGTGGTTCCTATGTTAAAATATATATATTGCATATGCGCGAGTAGCTCAGTTGGATAGAGTAGCTGGCTACGAACCAGTTGGTCGGGGGTTCGAATCCCTTCTTGCGCACCAAAAGCTTTTGAAATAAAATATTTCAAAAGCTTTTTTTTATCTTATTTTATAAGAGGAAAATATAAATTTTTATTTTGAAGGGAACATTTTAAATAATGAAATATTTTAAGAGTGAATTTACAAAAATTATTGAAGATTTTAAATTTGGGTGGAGTGAATTTCTTAAATATGAATTGGCTACAAAACTTATTTTAACAATACTTATAATGCCCATATTTTCATTTTCAATAAGTTTGCTTATGAAAAATAAAGGAGCATCAGTTCTTGCAAATAGTCAAATATTAAAATTTGGATTATCAAAGCAAGGAGTATTGTCTTTAGCTATTTTATATATTATGGCAGTCTTTGTAATACTTATTGAAATAGGAGGGCTTATAGTAATAAGTAGCTCATTAATGGCTAGAAAAAAGGAATATAAGTTTTATTCTATATTAGGATTTTGTTTAAAAAAGATTCCTAAATTTATTGGAATAGGTGGAATATATGCTGTATTATTTTATATAGCATTTATAAATTTTATTGGTATGCAGGACTATTCTGTATTTGGAATATATTTAGAACTGCCTGGTTTTATACAAACTTATATTGATGAAAGTACATTACTATCAGTTATAGAACTAGGAATAGTATTGTTGATAATATTTTTATTTATTAGATGGATATTTACATTTCATTTTATAGTATTAGAAAATAAATCATCTAAAGAAGCACTAAAAGAAAGTTGGTTACTTGTAAGAAAAAACTTTAAAAAGGTAATAAAATATTTTATTGCTATATTTATTATAACTACTATATTAATTTTCATAGCTTATTTTTCATGGAGTATTATTATTCATAGATTAATAAACACATTTAATTATAATTCCTATTGGGGAAGAGTATTTATAGTAGCCATTATATTAATAAGAAAGTTTATTGGATTTTTAGTTTTCTTTATATTTTCACCATTACAAATTCATTGGATAACAAGATTATTTTACTCTTTAAGAAAAAATAATGATAATGAAAGTACAATTTCAAATATAAAGATTAAAGAAAAACCAAGTATATTAGATAGATTATTTTTAAAGAAAAAAATAATAATCTGTTTTTCAATTTTAGTAGTAGTATTGTTAAGTGTAATAATTGGATTTATTGCAGATGATAATTTAGACATAATTCAAAATGTAAAAGTAACAGCACATAGAGGTAATACATTAAATGCACCTGAAAATACTTTGGCATCTATAAAATCGGCTATAGATTGTAAAGCTGATTTTGCAGAAATTGATGTTGTAGAAAGTAAAGATAGCAAAGTTTTTTTATCACATAATTTTAATTTAAAAAAATCTACCGGAGTAGATGAGAATTCATGGAATATATCATATGATGATGTGAAAAAATTAGATGGTGGAGTTATAAGAAATAGAATGCCTTTATTAGAAGAGGCAATTAAACTTGCAAAAGGGAAAATAAAATTAAATATTGAAATAAAAGCTAATGAAAATGAAAAGGATATAGTTGAAAATGTAGTAAAAATTATAGAAAAGGAAAGTTTTATAGAATCTTGTGTAGTTACTTCATTAGATTATGATACCATTCAAAAAGTAAAAAAATTAAATCCTAGAATTAAAACAGGATATATAATATATTTAGCTAAAGGAAACGTAGAAAAATTAAATACTGACTTTTATAGTGTAGAAGAATCTTTAGTTTCTGAGGATTTAATTTCTAAAGCTCATTCTATGGGAAGAGAAGTTCATGTTTGGACAGTAAATAATGAATGGAATATGGATAAGTTTATTGAATTAGGTGTTGATAATATAATAACCGATGAATCTGAGATATTAATACAACGATTAAAGGATATTAAAAGAGATTCTCCATTTAAAAGATTTTTAGAAATGATTTTAAATTTATAAATTTTAGTATAACCCTTGATATTATATCAAGGGTTATAATGTTTTTATATAATAATAAATAGTATAATATTACATAATAGTATAGTTATTAGAATTATAAATTAAAGGAGAGAAACTTATGAGAATAATGGTAATAGGATATTGGGGAGCGTATCCAGAAAAAAATGAAGCTACAACAGGGTATCTTTTACAAAGTGGAGATCATAATATTTTAGTAGACTGTGGTTCAGGGATATTATCTAAGGTTCAAGAGTATATTCCTTTAAACAAAATTGATTCTGTAATACTTTCTCATTATCATGGAGATCATGCGGCAGATGTTATTCCTCTTCAATACGAAGTAGGAATTTCTAAAAAATTAGGTAAACGAAATAAACAAATTCAAATATATGGTCATAATTTAAGTTCACAATTTAATGAATTAACTTCAAAGGGAGTAAGTAATGGAAATAAAATCGATGACAATATTGAAGTTACAATAGGAAAATTAAAAGTTAATTTTAAATGGGTTAAACATCCTGTTCCAACCCTAGCAATGAGATTTGAGGAAGATGGGAAGGTGTTTGCATATAGTGGTGACACTGAATGGTGTGAAGGTGTTATTGATATAGCTAAAGATGCAGATCTTTTTATCTGTGAAACAAATCTTTATAACAATGAATTTGGAAAAGTAAAAGGGCATCTTACAGCTGGAGAAGTGGGCAAAATAGCCAGCATGAATAATGTTAAAAAATTAGTACTAAGCCATCTACCTCACTATGGAAATTTAGATGACTTAGTTAAAGAAGCAAAAGAAGAATTTAATGGAGAGGTTTATAAGGCGTACTCAGGATTAAGTTTTGAATTATAGTTTAATCCCTAGTCTTTCCCCCATAGATACTTTGCATTCTATATTTTTCATACTCTGTTCAATAATATCTTTATCTACCATAATTCTATTTTTCTCAAAAAATAGAATTATGGTAGAGCCTCCAAATTTAAAATAACCTTTTTCATCGCCTTTACGTATTTTTGAGTAAGGTTTATATGTTTGAATTATAGATCCAACACAAGTAGCGCCAACATCAACGTATACCACATCTCCAAAGTTTTCAGAATGAAACAAACTAAATTCTCTTTTATTTTCACAGAATAACTTTGGTATTGTTTCAAGGGCTATAGGATTTACTGAGTAGTATGATCCTGGAATTTTAACGGTATTTTCACACATTCCATCATCTATAAAATGAAATCTATGATAGTCAACAGGTGCTAATCTTAAAAGAAGACAAGTACCTCCTATATATTTTTCGGACAACTTTTTATTTTTAAATAGTTCTTCTAATGAGTATGTAAGATTTTTAACTTGAATAAGATTTTTAATATCTATATTTTCATAAACTAAAAGTCTTCCATCACAAGGTGATATTAATATATTTTTAGAATAATCTATAGGACGAGATTCTTTTTTCAATTCTCTATAAAAAAAGTCATTAAAAGATTTAAAATTAGATTTAGATGATTTAAATTCTCCTTCATCTATATTAAATTCTTTAATAAATGTATCTATTTTTTTTCTACTGTATTTTGTATTACAAAACTTTCCATAGAACTTTGAAAATAACTTTTTCTTTATAATGATTTCTAAAAGGTTTAATCCTATAGGTGAGGAATAAATCCATTTTAAATAGTTATCGCCAGCTACTTTTTCTATTTCATAGGTTTTATCACTTCTATTAAAGTATTTAATCATTTTACCCCCCGCGCATTAATGAAAATTTGTTTAATAATTATATTAAATATTAACATAAATATTTAATATAATTAAGAGGAGATTTTATTTTTATAAGGCAAATATAATAAATAAAATAGTAAAAAAAAGCTAGTAATAGTACAAAGAGAAACAATTATTGAATTTTGAGTATATTTAAAAATTTGCAAGTTACGATTTTCTCTTAGATAGCAATAGTTTGAATCAACTATATAATTGGTTGGTATTGTAATAAAAAAATATATAATGGTCCACTTAAATGTTTTCTTTAAAGAATTTAAATTAGGATAATAATTATGAATAAACATCATAAAAAGTACAGAAATTAAAATTCCACCATGTGATATAAAAAATTGAATGAACATATAATGAGGAAAGGGGTAAAGTGAATTATCGTGAAATACTAAAGCTGTAGTTGCACCACCAATTCCCCAAAAGTATAATAAGTCAAAAATTTTTTTAGACTTATTATACATAATTATGATACATAATATTAGAGAAATTCTACAAGGATATAGTGGTAGACATTCTTTTAAAGTTAATTTATCATTGATGATATACCATGTATAAATAGAGATTTGATGAAGGATTAAAATAAAAGCAATAAGATGAGATACAAGTTTTTCGTTAGATGTTTTTTTTAAAGTAGTTCTATAAAAATAAATAAGAAAGCATAAAGTGAATATAATTGTTATACAAACAATGTGACTTATAGAAAAAGGGCATAATATCACATTGTCATCCATTGATTTCCAATATATATATGAATTTTTCAAAAATATCACCTCTTAAAATATGTTTATATAGTAAGTATGATAAAAAAATATAAATATATACAATAATATAAGTAGTATATATTTATAAGGTTGACATTAAATGAAAACTGAACTAAAATATTATAGTAAAATATTATAAGCATCCGTAGCTCAGTAGGATAGAGCGTCCCCCTCCTAAGGGGAAGGCCGGGGGTTCGATTCCCTTCGGGTGTACCAAAACTGCAACAATTATATTGTTGCAGTTTTTTAATATAAAAAAATAGTTAATTAAAGGAGTATATATGGAAGAAGAATTTATGAAGCTTGCTTTAAAAGAGGCTGAAATAGCTAAAAATAAAGAGGAAGTTCCTGTGGGTGCTGTAATAGTTAAGAATGGTAAAGTTATAGCATCAGCTCATAATTTAAGAGAAACGTTGAAAGATCCAACTGCACATGCTGAAATTTTAGCAATAAAAAAAGCTTGTGGAATATTAGGAAATTGGAGACTTTCAGAGTGTGAAATGTATGTTACTTTGGAGCCTTGTCCGATGTGTACTGGTGCAATTATTCAATCAAGAATAAAAAAAATATATATAGGTACATTTGATCCTGTAGCAGGTTGTTGTGGTTCAGTTGTGGATTTAGCACAAAACAGGTATTTAAATACTATGGTTGATGTAACTTGGATATATGATAAAGAATGTAGTGAAATACTAACAAATTTTTTTAAAAACAGAAGAAAATAAAAATTACTACGATATATAAATTAAGGAATATTGTGATATAATAATATATATTATGAAATATTTTACAATGGAGAGATGGCTGAGCGGCTTAAAGCAATTGACTCGAAATCAATCGTAGGAGAATGTCTTCTACCGAGGGTTCAAATCCCTCTCTCTCTGCCAATATAAATTTTAACAAGAGGGTAAAACAATGAAGAAAAAAATTTACTTATTGTTGGCGATAGTAATGGCTACAATAGTTTTAAGTGCATGCAGTAGCAAAGAAAATCAAAAGAATAAAGATTTTGATAATGTTAGAAAGAAAATAGAAAATAATAAATCTAGTTCAAATACATATAATAGTACTAGTGGTTCTTCTTCTATTGTAAAAAATAATGGGATAAATCCAGAAAAAATAAAAGAGTTAACAGATTTTGAAAAGAGAATAAAAGATGATAATGATATTTTGAAAAAGGCCTATAAAGAAAAAATAGATATAAAAAAAAGTTCAACCGACATTATGCTTCAAGAAAAGTTTAAAATTGCAATGCAGAGAAATACAAAAGGCCTAAAAAAAATTAAAGATAAAAGTAATAATACTTCGGAAAAACAAAAAAAAGAAGAAGCTATAAAAGAAGAATTTAAAAAATTATCACAAACTGAGAATAAAAAGTATGAAAATAATAAAAATGCATTAAAGAAGATATTTGAAGATTATGATAATAAACTAAAGGCAATAGAATCTAGAAGAGATACTGTAATACAAGCAATGATATCACAAGATACAAATACTTCGGAAATAGAAAATAAAGATGACAAAATGAAGATTTCAAATATAAATGGTATTAGTGAAAATGGAAAAAAAGAATTAAAAAAATATAAAGATGATATAAATGCTGTAGTTAAGTTAAGAAATAATGAACTTATAAAAATAAAATAGGCATAGAATAAGATATATATATTAAGTATTAGCATTAAATATAAGTATTTCTATTGAAATAAACTTAGATAAATAGTATAATAGTCTTTGCTTAATATAATAATGTATTATGGAGAGATGTCCGAGAGGTTGAAGGAGCACGCCTGGAACGCGTGTGTAGGGGAAACTCTACCGAGGGTTCGAATCCCTCTTTCTCCGCCAGTAGTCGTGCTAGACGGGAAGTTAGCGGTGTCCTGTACCTGCAATCCGCTATAGCAGGGTTGAATTCCTTGTAGAGGCTTTAAAATGGAAGGTCTGGCTTATGTAAGTGGCGTTGAGAGTTGGGCCCTACGCAATAAAAACTCATGAACTCCGTCAGGTCCGGAAGGAAGCAGCGGTAAGTGAGGACTTTTATGTGCCGTAGGCAAACCTAACTTGAGTTAACTATATAAGTAACGCTTTTATTTTACTGTCGACGCAAGGTGCACGACTTTACATAAGGATATTATGACGCTTTAAGAGCGTCTTTTTTTTTATACAAAAATTTATTCAAAGTTAATTATTATGGTATAATAATTATTAAAGGCCTGGGAAAAACAAGGAATTATAAAAAAGATAAGAGGTGTTACAATGGGGTATACTGCTTTATATAGAGAATGGAGACCAAGAACTTTTGAAGAAGTTGTGGGTCAGGAGCATATAACATTAACATTAAAAAATCAGATGAAAAATAATAGAATAGCACATGCATATCTTTTTTGTGGCACAAGAGGTACTGGAAAAACTTCTACTGCAAAAATATTTTCCAAGGCGGTAAATTGTTTGAACCCACAAGATGGTGAGCCATGTAATGAGTGTGATATGTGCAAAAAAATAAATGCAGGACTTGCAATAGATGTATCTGAAATGGATGCAGCATCACACAATAAAGTTGATGATATTAGAGATCTTATAGAAGAAGTTAAATATCCTCCGAGAGAAGGAAAATATAAAGTTTATATAATGGATGAGGCGCATATGTTAACTCAAGGAGCAGTAAATGCTTTTTTAAAGACATTAGAGGAACCGCCAGAAAACGTAGTATTTATTTTAGCAACAACAGATCCTCAGAAATTGCCTATAACAATATTATCAAGATGTCAAAGATTTGATTTTAAAAGAATAAAAAGTGATGATATTCTTCAAAGGCTAATTAAAATTACAAAAGAACAGGGAATTTTTGCAGATAATAAAAGTTTAAGTCTTATAGCAAGAATGTCAGATGGAGCTATGAGAGATGCCTTGAGTATATTAGATCAGGCGATATCAATGGGAAATGGAAAAGTAGATTATGAGCAAGTAATAAATATGTTAGGACTTGTCACTAATGATAATTTATTAAAGCTTACAAATGCTATTATAGATAAAGATGTTGAAAATTCCATTAGGATTATAGATGATGTAGTGTATGGTGGAAAAGATATAAATCTATTTATAAAAGATATGATACATCATATGAGAAATTTAATGATGGTAAAGGTAAGTCAAAATCCTGAAGATGTATTAGATATGTCTGAAGAAAATATAAATTTTTTGAAAGAACAATCTACAAAAATAAGAATAGAAGAAATAATGAGATGTATAAGAATCCTACAGGAATGTGAAGAGCAATCAAAATGGAGTAAGCAAGGAAGAATATATTTAGAACTGGCCATAATAAAAATGTGTAAAATAGAGTATGATACATCTAAAGAAGTTTTATTATCTAGACTAAATAAGCTAGAAAACATAATAAAAGATGGAAATATAACAATAAACACTAAAGAAAATAATACTAGAGATAAGTGTAGTGAAAATAAATCTATGGTAAAAGCATCGACAGTAAAGAAGCAAAAATTAGATATAAAAGAAGAAGTAATAGAAGTAAATTCTGATTCTAAAATTACTGTTGAAGATGTAAAAAAATCATGGAAAGATATATTAGAAGTTTTTAAAGCAAAAAGACATATGGTACTTTATGCTTCACTAATAACAGGAAATGTAACAGAATGCACAGGTGGAGTTATAACAATAAAATATGAACAACAATATGCTTTTAATATAAAAAGACTAGAGAAAGAAGATAGCCGAAAAATAGTAGAAGAAATATTTTCACATGAACTAAAAGAGAAGGTTAGAATAAAATATATTGTAGATAAAAAAGAGGAGAGGAAATCTCCTGAAGAAATATTAAAAGAAGCATTTGGAGAAGATTTAGTAGAAATAATTGATGAATAAATTACTAAATGATAAAATGATAAAGATAAGAACAATAAAAAGATAATAAAATAATAAATTAATATAGGAGGTAATATAATGGCAAGAGGTGGATTCCCAGGAATGGGTGGCGGAATGAATATAAACAACTTAATGAAACAAGCACAAAAGATGCAACAACAAATGCAACAAGTTCAATCAGAACTTGAAGAAAAAGAATTTGTAGCATCATCTGGCGGTGGTGCTGTTACTGTTAAAGCTAACGGAAAAAAAGAAATAATTAGCATAAATATTGAACCAGATGTTGTTGACCCAGATGATGTTGAAATGTTACAAGATTTAATATTAGCAGCATGTAATCAAGTTTTAAAGACAGCTGATGAAGAAACAAATAAGGAAATGAAAAAGCTTACAGGTGGTTTAAATATGCCTGGAATGTTCTAGGTTAGAGGTGAATAATTTGGATTTCTATCCTGTAGCTATAGAAAAATTAATAGAAGAGTTTGCAAAACTACCTGGTATAGGGTATAAAACGGCTCAAAGATTAACATTGCATGTTTTAAATTTACCTAATGACGAAGTGCGAGAATTTGCAAATGCACTAGTAAAAGCAAGAGGAACCATAAGATATTGTTCTGTATGTGGCAATTACACGGATAGTGATCCATGTGCTATATGCTCTAATCCTAATAGAGATGAAAGTATAATATGTGTAGTTGAACAACCTAAAGATATTATATCTTTAGAGAAGATACGAGAATATAATGGAACCTATCATGTTCTTCATGGAGTAATATCTCCAATGTCAGGGAAAGGACCAGAAGATATCAATCTAAAGGGTCTTATAACTAGAATTAAAGGAGAAGTAAAGGAAGTTATTGTAGCTACAAATCCTAATGTAGAAGGAGAAGCTACAGCAATGTATATATCTAAAATTTTAAAACCGTTAGGTGTTAAAGTTACAAGAATTGCTCATGGAATTCCTGTAGGTGGAGATCTAGAATATGCAGACGAAGTAACTCTTTCTAAAGCTTTAGAAGGAAGAGTTGAATTATAAAATTGACTGTTAAAACTTCTATTTTGTTTAAAATAGAAGTTTATTTTTTAATTAAATATTAATCATCGTTTAATTAAAAGAATATAATATAGTGAAAATGGAGATAGGAGGGGTTAGATGGAGTACATAGGATATTTTATGATAGGGATTATATTGTTATATGTTGTGGTAAAACTATTAGCATGGCCAATAAAAATATTATATAAACTTATTATAAATGGAGTGTTAGGTGTAATTCTTCTTTTAGTTGTGAATTTTATCGGAGGTAATGTTGGTATAACAATAGGTATAAATCCATGGTCCGCGCTAATAGCTGGTTTTTTTGGTATACCGGGGGTTATATTTTTGATTATTTTTAAATTCTTTTTATAAATATTCCTATTAGTATTGTATAATATAGTTAAAAGTTATAACATAATATATAATTTACAAGTTTTAATGAAATGGGGTGAATTTATAGGTATATGAATAAGGGATTAAATAAGATAATAGGAATATTTTTAGTGGTGTTTTTAATTGCAAATGTAATTACCGTAATAAGGTTTAATAATATAACTGAAGATATAAATAGGAATTTTAATAAACTGAATTATCTAGAAAAGAATATTGATGAACTTTCAGAAAATATAAATAAAGTTAACTCAAGACAGGATTGGATTACTAGTAAAGATTATAAAGTTTTAGAAATAGATAAAGATTATAAAAACATAACGATAATGATATACGGTAATCTAAAGGAGCTTGAGAATAACTCTAAAATGTATTTATTATATGGAAAAGTAGGAAAGACATCTTCTGATGAAATTGAATGGAATAAGGTTCCTTTAGATGTATCTTACGGATTAAAATTCAGCAAAACGTTAAAACTTCCTTATAATGAAGACTATAGATTTAAAGTATTAGCAGAAAGTCCTACAAAATCAAGAAGTGAGGAACTTTTATACGTATATTTTAAAAACGAAATAAAAAATAGAATATCTACTCATATATTTGAAAATACAAATTCTAATGATAAAGATTATACAAGATTAGATGTTAACATAGATAATAATTATAAATCACAGAAAAAATTTAAAGTAAAAAATATCTTAATTAATGTCTATAAAAATAATAAGATAGAAGATACTATAAGTGTATATGAAGATAGCAAATTAGTTAAGAATAGTGATATAAAAGAGATACCTAATTATGATAAAAATAATAATTTAATAGATAATGATGATGGAAAAGTTGAAAAATTAAATTATAATGTAAAGATAAAAAATGATGATAAAGAAGGACCTAAGAAAAAATTTGAGATTGTGATTGAGGATTATATGGGGCAAAAGTTTATAGAAGAATATCCAAAAGCTAAATAGGTATATGTAAAAGAGTTAAAAGATAATCTATCTTTTAACTCTTTTTTAATAAAACTAGTTACGGAACCTAGTGTGTCAATCTTATAAAAACCAAGAAAAATAGAGTAATAACTAGAATAATGAATTTAATTTTGAAATTAAGGATAATTATACGAAACATAGGCTTTTATATTCTGATAAGATATTCCTTGTCGTCACGGAGACGACGGAAATCAAGGAAACAACAAAAGAATTTAAATAATTTGAGAAAATTCAAAAATTCAAAAAAAGTTGTTGACAAAGAGATTTCAAATTGATATAATGAATAAGCCGTCGAGAGATGGCGAAAGAAAATGGTCTTTGAAAATTAAACAGAATTAAGGTAAGAAACCAGTCAATAAATTTGAGTAAGATTAAACTTTTAAATTGAGAGTTTGATCCTGGCTCAGGACGAACGCTGGCGGCGTGCCTAACACATGCAAGTCGAGCGATGAAGCTTCCTTCGGGAAGTGGATTAGCGGCGGACGGGTGAGTAACACGTGGGTAACCTGCCTCAAAGAGGGGGATAGCCTCCCGAAAGGGAGATTAATACCGCATAACATTATTTTATGGCATCATAAAATAATCAAAGGAGCAATCCGCTTTGAGATGGACCCGCGGCGCATTAGTTAGTTGGTGAGGTAACGGCTCACCAAGGCAACGATGCGTAGCCGACCTGAGAGGGTGATCGGCCACATTGGAACTGAGACACGGTCCAGACTCCTACGGGAGGCAGCAGTGGGGAATATTGCGCAATGGGGGAAACCCTGACGCAGCAACGCCGCGTGAGTGATGAAGGTTTTCGGATCGTAAAACTCTGTCTTTAGGGACGATAATGACGGTACCTAAGGAGGAAGCCACGGCTAACTACGTGCCAGCAGCCGCGGTAATACGTAGGTGGCAAGCGTTGTCCGGATTTACTGGGCGTAAAGAGTATGTAGGTGGGTGCTTAAGTCAGATGTGAAATTCCCGGGCTCAACCTGGGAGCTGCATTTGAAACTGGGCATCTAGAGTGCAGGAGAGGAAAGTGGAATTCCTAGTGTAGCGGTGAAATGCGTAGAGATTAGGAAGAACACCAGTGGCGAAGGCGACTTTCTGGACTGTAACTGACACTGAGATACGAAAGCGTGGGTAGCAAACAGGATTAGATACCCTGGTAGTCCACGCCGTAAACGATGAATACTAGGTGTCGGGGGGTACCACCCTCGGTGCCGCAGCAAACGCATTAAGTATTCCGCCTGGGGAGTACGGTCGCAAGATTAAAACTCAAAGGAATTGACGGGGACCCGCACAAGCAGCGGAGCATGTGGTTTAATTCGAAGCAACGCGAAGAACCTTACCTAGACTTGACATCTCCTGAATTACTCTTAATCGAGGAAGTCCCTTCGGGGACAGGAAGACAGGTGGTGCATGGTTGTCGTCAGCTCGTGTCGTGAGATGTTGGGTTAAGTCCCGCAACGAGCGCAACCCTTATTGTTAGTTGCTACTATTAAGTTAAGCACTCTAACGAGACTGCCGCGGTTAACGTGGAGGAAGGTGGGGATGACGTCAAATCATCATGCCCCTTATGTCTAGGGCTACACACGTGCTACAATGGCTGGTACAACGAGCAGCAAACCCGCGAGGGGGAGCAAAACTTGAAAGCCAGTCCCAGTTCGGATTGTAGGCTGAAACTCGCCTACATGAAGTTGGAGTTGCTAGTAATCGCGAATCAGCATGTCGCGGTGAATACGTTCCCGGGTCTTGTACACACCGCCCGTCACACCATGAGAGCCGGTAACACCCGAAGCCCGTGAGGTAACCGTAAGGAGCCAGCGGTCGAAGGTGGGATTGGTGATTGGGGTGAAGTCGTAACAAGGTAGCCGTAGGAGAACCTGCGGCTGGATCACCTCCTTTCTAGGGAGAATGGAAGCAAAGCTTCCAGACTGGCACTTGATTCTGTTTAATTTTGAAAGACTATGTCTTTCAGATATGGGGGTATAGCTCAGTTGGGAGAGCACCTGCCTTGCACGCAGGGGGTCAAGAGTTCGAATCTCTTTATCTCCACCATGAGGGTCTATAGCTCAGCTGGTTAGAGCGCACGCCTGATAAGCGTGAGGTCGATGGTTCGAGTCCATTTAGACCCACCATTTGTTCTTTGAAAATTGCACAGTGATAAAGAAACGAAATAACCTAGTTAACAAATAATATTTGTTAATGATATTAAATTAAGTAATTGATGATAGATCAAGCTACAAAGGGCGCACGGTGAATGCCCTGGCACTAGGAGCCGATGAAGGACGTGATAAGCTGCGATAAGCTACATGTAGGCGCACACAGCCTGTGATATGTAGATTTCCGAATGGGGAAACCCATCTAGTTATGCTAGATACTGTATACCGAATACATAGGTATATGGAGGTACACCTGGGGAACTGAAACATCTAAGTACCCAGAGGAAGAGAAAGAAAATTCGATTCCCTAAGTAGCGGCGAGCGAAAGGGGAAGAGCCCAAACCAGGAACTTGTTCCTGGGGTTGCGGATAGATCATAATGCTTTGATTTCTTTAGTTGAAGAGAACTGGAAAGTTCCGTCGTAGAAGGTAATAACCCTGTTAGGCGAAAAGGAAAGAAAAGTAGATCTACTCCAGAGTACCACGAGACACGTGAAACCTTGTGGGAAGCTGGGAGGACCATCTCCCAAGGCTAAATACTACCTAGTGACCGATAGTGAAGCAGTACCGTGAGGGAAAGGTGAAAAGAACCCCGGAAGGGGAGTGAAATAGAATCTGAAACCGTGTGCCTACAATCGGTCGGAGCACATTAAAGTGTGACGGCGTACTTTTTGTAGAACGGGCCAGCGAGTTACGATATATAGCAAGGTTAAGCACTTATGGTGTGGAGCCGAAGGGAAACCGAGTCTGAATAGGGCAACTAGTTGTATATTGTAGACCCGAAACCGAGTGACCTATCCATGGCCAGGATGAAGCGGAAGTAAAATTCCGTTGGAGGTCCGAACCACGTTGGTGTTGAAAAACCATGGGATGAGCTGTGGATAGCGGAGAAATTCCAATCGAACTCGGAGATAGCTGGTTCTCCTCGAAATAGCTTTAGGGCTAGCGTCGGGTAATTGAGTAGTGGAGGTGAGCACTGAATGGGCTAGGGGCTGACAACAGTTACTGAACCCTATCAAACTCCGAATGCCATATACTTGTACCCCGGCAGTCAGACTACGAATGATAAGATCCGTGGTCAAAAGGGAAACAGCCCAGACCATCAGCTAAGGTCCCAAAGTGTAAGTTAAGTGGGAAAGGATGTGGGATTTCTAAGACAACTAGGATGTTGGCTTAGAAGCAGCCACTCATTTAAAGAGTGCGTAATAGCTCACTAGTCGAGAGATCCTGCGCCGAAGATGTAACGGGGCTCAAACTTACCACCGAAGCTATGGATGTGTACTATGTACACGTGGTAGAGGAGCTTTCTGTACAGGTTGAAGTCATACCGTAAGGAGTGGTGGACAGTACAGAAGTGAGAATGCTGGCATAAGTAGCGAAAAACAAGTGAGAATCTTGTTGACCGAATATCTAAGGTTTCCTGGGGAAGGCTCGTCCTCCCAGGGTTAGTCGGGACCTAAGCCGAGGCCGAAAGGCGTAGGTGATGGACAACTGGTTGATATTCCAGTACCACCATAATGCGTTTGACAAATGGGATGACGCAGGAGGATAGGATGTGCGCACTATTGGATGTGCGTCTAAGCACTTAGGGTGTTAAGTAGGCAAATCCGCTTAACATTAAGCCTGAGGTGTGATGGGGAGCCTATTTTGGCGAAGTATCTGATTCCACGCTGCCAAGAAAAGTCTCTATGGAGCAAAATGGTGCCCGTACCGCAAACCGACACAGGTAGATGAGGAGAGAATCCTAAGGTCGTCGGAAGAATTATTGCTAAGGAACTCGGCAAATTGACCCCGTAACTTAGGGAGAAGGGGTGCCTACGAGAGTAGGCCGCAGTGAATAGGCTCAAGCAACTGTTTATCAAAAACACAGGTCTCTGCTAAAGCGTAAGCTGATGTATAGGGGCTGACGCCTGCCCGGTGCTGGAAGGTTAAGGGAATAGTTAGCGCAAGCGAAGCTATGAACTTAAGCCCCAGTAAACGGCGGCCGTAACTATAACGGTCCTAAGGTAGCGAAATTCCTTGTCGGGTAAGTTCCGACCCGCACGAATGGCGTAATGATTTGAGCACTGTCTCGGCAATAAATCCGGTGAAATTGTAGTGCAAGTGAAGATGCTTGCTACCCGCGGTTGGACGGAAAGACCCCGTAGAGCTTTACTGTAGCTTAGCATTGAATTTCGGTATTGTCTGTACAGGATAGGTGGGAGACTTAGAAGCGAGGGCGTCAGCTTTCGTGGAGTCGTCCTTGGGATACCACCCTGACAGTACTGGAATTCTAACTGGAGGCCATGAATCTGGTCACAGGACATTGCTAGGTGGGCAGTTTGACTGGGGCGTCGCCTCCTAAAAGGTAACGGAGGCGCCCAAAGGTTCCCTCAGCGCGGTCGGAAATCGCGCGTAGAGTGCAAAGGCAGAAGGGAGCCTGACTGCGACACATACAGGTGGAGCAGGGACGAAAGTCGGGCTTAGTGATCCGGTGGTTCTGTATGGAAGGCCATCGCTCAACGGATAAAAGCTACCTCGGGGATAACAGGCTGATCTCCCCCAAGAGTCCACATCGACGGGGAGGTTTGGCACCTCGATGTCGGCTCGTCGCATCCTGGGGCTGTAGTCGGTCCCAAGGGTTGGGCTGTTCGCCCATTAAAGCGGCACGCGAGCTGGGTTCAGAACGTCGTGAGACAGTTCGGTCCCTATCCGCCGTGGGCGTAGGAAATTTGAGAGGAGCTGTCCTTAGTACGAGAGGACCGGGATGGACCAACCTCTGGTGCACCAGTTGTTCCGCCAGGAGCACAGCTGGGTAGCTATGTTGGGAAGGGATAAACGCTGAAAGCATCTAAGCGTGAAGCCCACCTCAAGATTAGATTTCCCATAGCGTAAGCTAGTAAGACCCCTGAAAGACTATCAGGTTGATAGGTTGGAGGTGTAAGTACAGTAATGTATTCAGCTGACCAATACTAATAGGTCGAGGGCTTGATCAAATTAAATTATCACTGTGCAATTTTGAAAGAACAAAATCTTTCAAAAAAAATGTTGACAGATGTAAAAAACATGATATAATTTATATCTGTAGCAAGTATATCTGGTGATTATGGCTTGAAGGTAACACCCGTTCCCATACCGAACACGATGGTTAAGCTTCAAAGCGCCGATGGTACTGCACTGGAGACGGTGTGGAAGAGTAGGTCATCGCCAGGTTTTTGGCTCCTTGGTCAAGCGGTCAAGACACCACCCTTTCACGGTGGTAACAGGGGTTCGATTCCCCTAGGAGTCACCATTTAATTTTTATATGTGCAGGTGTGGCGGAATTGGCAGACGCACTAGACTTAGGATCTAGCGCCTTTGGCATGGGGGTTCGACTCCCTTCACCTGCACCATAATTTTATAAATATATATGCGGGTATGGTTCAATGGTAGAACGTCAGCCTTCCAAGCTGAACACAGGGGTTCGATTCCCCTTACCCGCTCCAAAATGCGTCTTTAGCTCAGCTGGATAGAGCAACGCCCTTCTAAGGCGTGGGCCAGGAGTTCGAATCTCTTAAGACGCACCATATTTTTGGGATATCGCCAAGCGGTAAGGCATAGCACTTTGACTGCTACATGCGTAGGTTCGAATCCTGCTATCCCAGCCATTTTTAAGTTCTTTTGATAAAGAACTTTTTTGTACAATTAAGGATTGGAAAAATTAAACATGGCTTCTTGGTCAAGAGGTTAAGACATCGCCCTCTCAAGGCGGAATCAGGGGTTCAATTCCCCTAGGAGCTACCAAAATCATGCTTTTATATTATAAAAGCATGATTTTTTTTAGTATTAATTATATTCAAAAGTTATCAACAATGTTGATAACTTTGTACATTTTAAGTTGTATTTTGTTTATAAAAATAAAAAAAATTGTTTTTATTATATAAAACAAGTAAATTTGTGAAAAACTAATTTTAAAATAAGGATAATAATTAAATAATGTGGATAAGTTTTCTGTGAAAATAAAATGTATATGAATTGAGGTAACTCATATGAAAATTAATAATAATATTATAAAAGCAAAATTTATAAAAAGACCTAATAGATTTATAGCATATGTTCAGTTAAATAATGAAGAAATAAAAGTTCATGTACCCAATACTGGAAGATGTAAGGAAATTCTTATACCAGATACTACTGTGATTTTAAGAGAAGGTAGAAATCCTAATAGAAAAACTAAATATGATTTAATAGCGGCATATAAAGAAGATAAATTAATAAATATAGATTCTCAAATACCAAATGCAGTAGTAGAGGAAGCTTTAAAAAACCAAAAAATCAAAAATCTTAGTACGTTTTATAACATGAAAAGGGAACAAGTATTTGGAAATAGTAGATTTGATTTTAAATTGTGGGATGATAAAGGCGCTGAATATTATTTAGAAGTTAAAGGAGTAACTTTTGAAGAAGACGGCTATTGTATGTTTCCGGATGCACCAACAGATAGAGGTACAAGACATTTATTAGAACTTATAGATGCAAAAAAATCAGGAAAAAATGCAGGCGTATTATTTCTAGTACAATTTAATGGTGCAAATAAGTTTTCACCCTATGAAGAAATGGATAAAAAATTTGCTGAAGCTTTAAGACTTGCGTATAAAGAAGGGGTAGATATTTTTTGCTATGATTGTAATGTTGGAGAAAATTATATAGAGCTTAATAACAATATAGATATAAAATTATAGGAGTTAATATAATATTACTATAAATTGGCTATGATAAAATATACAAATAGACTATAATTATATTAAGCTCTAATGTTTATTTTGGGGGGTAAATTCTATGAAGTATAGATTCTGTCCTATATGTGGAAGAGAATTAGATATACGTAATAGTTGGGATGAAGGCGATGTTCCATATTGTCCAGTAGATGATACAATGTTTTTTGATTTGCCTAAACCATGTATAGTTGTGGCGGTTTTAAAAGGCAATGAAGTTCTTTTAATGAAACAAAGTTATATATTTAAAAATTCTAAAGTTTTAGTATCTGGATATGTTAATGTAGGTGAGAATGTAGAGGAAACAGTTATAAGAGAAGTAAAAGAGGAAACTGGAATAACAATAAATAACTTAAAATATCTTGGAAGTGATGTTGTAAAGTCCTCAGAACTTTTAATGTTAACCTTTATGGCTGATTATGTAGAAGGTGACATTGTAAAATCAAAGGAAGTAGAGTGGGTTGATTGGAGTAATATAAATAACGCTATTTCTCAGATGAGTGAAGACGAAATAGGCAAAACTGTAATTAGAAAAGTACTAAAAGAGAAAGAAGAATTTATTAATAAGTTATAATTCTTTTATATGTTGGAGGCGTAAATATGGCAGTTATTCAAGATAATTGTTCAAGATGCTTGGAGTATAAAAATAGTACATGTGATGGTGCTGTAAATGATTGTATGTGTAAAAATTGTCCTAGAAATTTAGCAGAATGTTTAATTACAAAATATTGCAGAGAAACAGAATCAGTAATATATGCTGATGATGGTTATGATTATTAGAATAAAAATTTATAGTATCAGTTAAAAGATATAGAGAAAAATTTTCTATATCTTTTTTATTATGTATTTTATAATGAGATTTAGACAAAAATATATTAACATAGGATAAGTTTACAAGGATGGTGTTAATATATGATATCTAGTAGTATGAAAATGGTTGTAGCCCAAAATTGTATAGGATATGATCCGAAATATACCATGGCATTATTAAGTATGGTGAGTTCTTCAGAAAGTTGCTCTAACTGTAAAAATTTTATTAAAGGAAAATGCACTAAAGGATTATTTGATGAGGTTATGGACATAATAAGTAAGAATTAATTTATTCTAAGGGAGGAACCTTTATGTCAAATAATATTGAAGATATAAATTTAGAATCTGCATCATCAACTGAATTAAATATGGTTGTGGCATCAAATTGTTCTGGATTTGACTCATTAGTAAAGAACAATATGATAAGTGGAGATCAATGTGAAGTATCTTGTGATAACTGTAGAAATTTTCAAAATAAAAAATGTGTAGTAAATCTATATGATGAGGTTTTATCCAATCTTGAAGAGAATAAACAATAATTTCATTTGTATACTAAAAATAAATTGTGTATAATAATTAAGGTCAATATTTTTTAAGCTGCGAATGAATTCGCAGTTTTTTTTAGTATAATATAAGTGGGAAATTATCTAAAAAACATAGGGGACAAGGAGAATATTTATGGGAAACTGGTTAACTAGAACAGAAAAAATATTAGGGGTAGAGAGTATTGAAACACTAAAAAAATCTAAAGTTGTTATATTAGGTGTTGGTGGAGTAGGTGGCTTTGCTACAGAAGGTATTGCAAGAAGTGGAGTGGGGGCCATTGTTTTAGTTGATAAAGATGTAGTAGATATAACTAACATAAACAGACAAATAATAGCTACTAATAGTAGTATTGGAAAGTCTAAAGTGGAAGTTATGAAAGAAAGAATAAAAGACATTAATCCTGAATGTAATATTAAAGTTCATAAAGTATTTATAGGAGAAGATAACTTAGGGGAAATCATAGACTTAGATACGGATTATGTAATCGATGCTATAGATACAGTATCATCAAAAATAGCTTTAGCCGTTTGGTGTGAGAAACATAATGTAAACCTTATTAGTAGTATGGGAACTGGAAATAAACTAGATCCTACAAAACTAGAAATAAGTGATATATATAACACTAAAGTATGCCCTTTGGCTAAAGTTATGAGAAGAGAACTAAAAAGGAGAAATGTAAAACATCTTAAAGTCATTTACTCTCAAGAACAACCGATAAAACCAATGATCAGGGAAGAAGAAATAAATATGAGAAAAAAATCACCTGGGAGTGTTTCATTCGTACCTTCTGTTGCTGGGTTAATTATTGCAGGGGAAGTTGTAAAAAATTTAATTAAGAAGGATGAAAAATATGTTAAAGAGAAATGACAAATTAAAAAGAGTTATTCCAATTGTATTTATTTTTATAATGATGATTTTGATTGCAATGTTCGATAATATAAGAGGACCATTTGTTCCAACTATAAAAAATGATTTTGGAGTAAATAATAAAGAAATTTCAGCTACTTTATTGGCATGTTCATTAGGATATATGGTTTTCACATATTTAGGTGGATTTTTAAGTGAAAAAATAGGTCATAAAAAAGTATTTATATTAGGATTTTTATTGATTATAGTTTCACCAATAGGACTATTCTTTTCTAAAAGTTTTATAATATATATGATAAATTTATTTATATTAAATGCAGGTCAAGCACTTATAGCTATAGGTATTAATACTATGATTCCATTAATAGCTGTTGGATTCCAAGCTATACTTATGAATTTAACACATTTTTTCTATGGATTAGGTGCTACATTTGCACAAAGAACTGCAGGAATTATGCTTTATGAAGGAATAACATGGAGACAAGTTTATTTAGGGATAGCGATTACATCTAGTATAATATTCTTAGGATTTATTTTCATAAAAATACCAAAGACGAATATAGATAAAGAATCTGAAAAAATAAATTATAAAGAAATTTTAAGCAATAAATTGGTGTATTTATATATGGGTACATTAGGATTTTATATGGCAGCTGAACAAAATACAGGAAGTTGGTTTGTAAACTTCATGCATGATAACTATGGATTTAAGGAAAATAAAAGTTCATTTTATGCAGCACTATTTTTTGGAATGTTAACACTTGGAAGACTCTTAGGCGGGTTTATAGTAGAGAAAATAGGTTATATGAAAAGTGTTTTACTTTCAGTGTTAAGTGCATTAATATTATATTTAGTAGGTTTAATATTAGGACAAGGCGGAATAATAATAATTGCAATTTCCGGTATATTTTTTGCTATTGTATTCCCAACAATGGTTGTAACTATAAGTCATGTGTTTGAAAAAAATGTATCATACATAACTGGTTTAGTTGTAACCGTAGGATCATTTATAGGTATGTTAATGAATCTTCTAATAGGTGCATTAAATGATATTATAGGAGTTTATAAAGCATATTTTATAATGCCGATTTGTTTATTATTATGTCTTATCTGTACTTATGTAATTTATATAAATACTAGAAAGATGTTAGATAGAAGGTAATAGGGGAGATTAAAATGGGTAGAGAAGATGGTGTTGAAATTAAATATGTTAATGGTAAAAATACAGAATATATTATAAAAGATAATTATGGCATAAATCTTGGAAGAATATATATAGTTGACTTTAGCAAAGAGAATAAATACTGCTGTTTTAGAATAAAGTTTTATAAAAAAGATAAAGCACATGTAATACAATTAAAAAAGTCTTTAAATATGATGATAAAATCGATATTTAAAAATAATGATATACATAAAATAAGTGTTATTGCCGAGGAAGATATAATGACATCTGTTTTTGTGGATTTAGGATTTATGCTAGAAGGGGTATTACAAGAAAGTATACTATCAAATAATTTATACAAAAGTGAATTGATTTTTGGTATAGATGCAGATACTTTTAAAAATGCCAATAATATAAATGTATTTAGACTTGAGGGAATACATGTTGAGTTAAAGATTTTAACACCAGAAGACTCACAAGATGTATATGATTATTATATTAGAAATAAAGATCATCTTGAACCATTTGAACCAGCGAGAGATTCAGAGTTTTACACATTAGAAGGACAAAGAAGTCTTTTAATGGAAGGATATAAGCAATTTTTAAATGGAACTAGTATAAACTTTGGAATATATATAAATAAAAAATTTATAGGAAAAATTCAATTAAGTAATATAGTAATGGGGATATTTCATAATGCTTTTGTTGGATATTCTATAGATAGGGAGTATCAAGGAAAAGGGTATATGAAGGAAGCTCTAAGTATTCTTTTAGATTATGCCTTTGAGGATATGGAACTTCATAGAATAGAAGCAAGCACATTAGTTGAAAATATTCGTTCACAAAAGGTACTTCAAAACTGTGGATTTAAAGAAGTAGGGGTTAGTGAGAAATACTTATTCATCAATGGTAAATGGAGAGATCATAAGATATTTTATATAACAAAGGAATAATGTAAAACGAAAATGACAGCTTTTTAGCTGTCATTTTAATTATATGATGAATACCTTACCAGGAGTGTCCATGTGTTTAATTTGGAGAAAAAACAAGAAAAATGTAAAAAATAGAACGTAATTAGTCATAATAACATAAAATTCTCAACAAGTGTTTCTAAAGTTTGATAAGATATTCCTTGTCGTCACGGAGACGACGGAAATCAAGGAAACAACAAAAGAATTTAAATAATTTGAGAAAATTAAAAAATTCAAAAAAAGTTGTTGACAAAGAGATTTCAAATTGATACAATGAATAAGCTGTCGAGAGATGGCGAAAGAAAATGGTCTTTGAAAATTAAACAGAATTAAGGTAAGAAACCAGTCAATAAATTTGAGTAAGATTAAACTTTTAAATTGAGAGTTTGATCCTGGCTCAGGACGAACGCTGGCGGCGTGCCTAACACATGCAAGTCGAGCGATGAAACTTCCTTCGGGAAGTGGATTAGCGGCGGACGGGTGAGTAACACGTGGGTAACCTGCCTCAAAGAGGGGGATAGCCTCCCGAAAGGGAGATTAATACCGCATAACATTATTTTATGGCATCATAAAATAATCAAAGGAGCAATCCGCTTTGAGATGGACCCGCGGCGCATTAGCTAGTTGGTGAGGTAACGGCTCACCAAGGCAACGATGCGTAGCCGACCTGAGAGGGTGATCGGCCACATTGGAACTGAGACACGGTCCAGACTCCTACGGGAGGCAGCAGTGGGGAATATTGCGCAATGGGGAAACCCTGACGCAGCAACGCCGCGTGAGTGATGAAGGTTTTCGGATCGTAAAACTCTGTCTTTAGGGACGATAATGACGGTACCTAAGGAGGAAGCCACGGCTAACTACGTGCCAGCAGCCGCGGTAATACGTAGGTGGCAAGCGTTGTCCGGATTTACTGGGCGTAAAGAGTATGTAGGTGGGTGCTTAAGTCAGATGTGAAATTCCCGGGCTCAACCTGGGAGCTGCATTTGAAACTGGGCATCTAGAGTGCAGGAGAGGAAAGTGGAATTCCTAGTGTAGCGGTGAAATGCGTAGAGATTAGGAAGAACACCAGTGGCGAAGGCGACTTTCTGGACTGTAACTGACACTGAGATACGAAAGCGTGGGTAGCAAACAGGATTAGATACCCTGGTAGTCCACGCCGTAAACGATGAATACTAGGTGTCGGGGGGTACCACCCTCGGTGCCGCAGCAAACGCATTAAGTATTCCGCCTGGGGAGTACGGTCGCAAGATTAAAACTCAAAGGAATTGACGGGGACCCGCACAAGCAGCGGAGCATGTGGTTTAATTCGAAGCAACGCGAAGAACCTTACCTAGACTTGACATCTCCTGAATTACTCTTAATCGAGGAAGTCCCTTCGGGGACAGGAAGACAGGTGGTGCATGGTTGTCGTCAGCTCGTGTCGTGAGATGTTGGGTTAAGTCCCGCAACGAGCGCAACCCTTATTGTTAGTTGCTACTATTAAGTTAAGCACTCTAACGAGACTGCCGCGGTTAACGTGGAGGAAGGTGGGGATGACGTCAAATCATCATGCCCCTTATGTCTAGGGCTACACACGTGCTACAATGGCTGGTACAACGAGCAGCAAACCCCGCGAGGGGAGCAAAACTTGAAAGCCAGTCCCAGTTCGGATTGTAGGCTGAAACTCGCCTACATGAAGTTGGAGTTGCTAGTAATCGCGAATCAGCATGTCGCGGTGAATACGTTCCCGGGTCTTGTACACACCGCCCGTCACACCATGAGAGCCGGTAACACCCGAAGCCCGTGAGGTAACCGTAAGGAGCCAGCGGTCGAAGGTGGGATTGGTGATTGGGGTGAAGTCGTAACAAGGTAGCCGTAGGAGAACCTGCGGCTGGATCACCTCCTTTCTAGGGAGAATGGAAGCAAAGCTTCCAGACTGGCACTTGATTCTGTTTAATTTTGAAAGACTAAGTCTTTCTGAATGAAGTTAAACATTTTTAATGTTTAACAAAGCGACTATCACTAAATCTATGATTTAGGATATCTGCTTTTGTTCTTTGAAAATTGCACAGTGATAAAGAAACGAAATAACCTAGTTAATAAATAATATTTGTTAATGATATTAAATTAAGTAATTGATGATAGATCAAGCTACAAAGGGCGCACGGTGAATGCCCTGGCACTAGGAGCCGATGAAGGACGTGATAAGCTGCGATAAGCTACATGTAGGCGCACACAGCCTGTGATATGTAGATTTCCGAATGGGGAAACCCATCTAGTTATGCTAGATACTGTATACCGAATACATAGGTATATGGAGGTACACCTGGGGAACTGAAACATCTAAGTACCCAGAGGAAGAGAAAGAAAATTCGATTCCCTAAGTAGCGGCGAGCGAAAGGGGAAGAGCCCAAACCAGGAACTTGTTCCTGGGGTTGCGGATAGATCATAACGCTTTGATTTCTTTAGTTGAAGAGAACTGGAAAGTTCCGTCGTAGAAGGTAATAACCCTGTAGGCGAAAAGGAAAGAAAAGTAGATCTACTCCAGAGTACCACGAGACACGTGAAACCTTGTGGGAAGCTGGGAGGACCATCTCCCAAGGCTAAATACTACCTAGTGACCGATAGTGAAGCAGTACCGTGAGGGAAAGGTGAAAAGAACCCCGGAAGGGGAGTGAAATAGAATCTGAAACCGTGTGCCTACAATCGGTCGGAGCACATTAAAGTGTGACGGCGTACTTTTTGTAGAACGGGCCAGCGAGTTACGATATATAGCAAGGTTAAGCACTTATGGTGTGGAGCCGAAGGGAAACCGAGTCTGAATAGGGCAACTAGTTGTATATTGTAGACCCGAAACCGAGTGACCTATCCATGGCCAGGATGAAGCGGAAGTAAAATTCCGTTGGAGGTCCGAACCACGTTGGTGTTGAAAAACCATGGGATGAGCTGTGGATAGCGGAGAAATTCCAATCGAACTCGGAGATAGCTGGTTCTCCTCGAAATAGCTTTAGGGCTAGCGTCGGGTAATTGAGTAGTGGAGGTGAGCACTGAATGGGCTAGGGGCTGACAACAGTTACTGAACCCTATCAAACTCCGAATGCCATATACTTGTACCCCGGCAGTCAGACTACGAATGATAAGATCCGTGGTCAAAAGGGAAACAGCCCAGACCATCAGCTAAGGTCCCAAAGTGTAAGTTAAGTGGGAAAGGATGTGGGATTTCTAAGACAACTAGGATGTTGGCTTAGAAGCAGCCACTCATTTAAAGAGTGCGTAATAGCTCACTAGTCGAGAGATCCTGCGCCGAAGATGTAACGGGGCTCAAACTTACCACCGAAGCTATGGATGTGTACTATGTACACGTGGTAGAGGAGCTTTCTGTACAGGTTGAAGTCATACCGTAAGGAGTGGTGGACAGTACAGAAGTGAGAATGCTGGCATAAGTAGCGAAAAACAAGTGAGAATCTTGTTGACCGAATATCTAAGGTTTCCTGGGGAAGGCTCGTCCTCCCAGGGTTAGTCGGGACCTAAGCCGAGGCCGAAAGGCGTAGGTGATGGACAACTGGTTGATATTCCAGTACCACCATAATGCGTTTGACAAATGGGATGACGCAGGAGGATAGGATGTGCGCACTATTGGATGTGCGTCTAAGCACTTAGGGTGTTAAGTAGGCAAATCCGCTTAACATTAAGCCTGAGGTGTGATGGGGAGCCTATTTTGGCGAAGTATCTGATTCCACGCTGCCAAGAAAAGTCTCTATGGAGCAAAATGGTGCCCGTACCGCAAACCGACACAGGTAGATGAGGAGAGAATCCTAAGGTCGTCGGAAGAATTATTGCTAAGGAACTCGGCAAATTGACCCCGTAACTTAGGGAGAAGGGGTGCCTACGAGAGTAGGCCGCAGTGAATAGGCTCAAGCAACTGTTTATCAAAAACACAGGTCTCTGCTAAAGCGTAAGCTGATGTATAGGGGCTGACGCCTGCCCGGTGCTGGAAGGTTAAGGGGAATAGTTAGCGCAAGCGAAGCTATGAACTTAAGCCCCAGTAAACGGCGGCCGTAACTATAACGGTCCTAAGGTAGCGAAATTCCTTGTCGGGTAAGTTCCGACCCGCACGAATGGCGTAATGATTTGAGCACTGTCTCGGCAATAAATCCGGTGAAATTGTAGTGCAAGTGAAGATGCTTGCTACCCGCGGTTGGACGGAAAGACCCCGTAGAGCTTTACTGTAGCTTAGCATTGAATTTCGGTATTGTCTGTACAGGATAGGTGGGAGACTTAGAAGCGAGGGCGTCAGCTTTCGTGGAGTCGTCCTTGGGATACCACCCTGACAGTACTGGAATTCTAACTGGAGGCCATGAATCTGGTCACAGGACATTGCTAGGTGGGCAGTTTGACTGGGGCGTCGCCTCCTAAAAGGTAACGGAGGCGCCCAAAGGTTCCCTCAGCGCGGTCGGAAATCGCGCGTAGAGTGCAAAGGCAGAAGGGAGCCTGACTGCGACACATACAGGTGGAGCAGGGACGAAAGTCGGGCTTAGTGATCCGGTGGTTCTGTATGGAAGGCCATCGCTCAACGGATAAAAGCTACCTCGGGGATAACAGGCTGATCTCCCCCAAGAGTCCACATCGACGGGGAGGTTTGGCACCTCGATGTCGGCTCGTCGCATCCTGGGGCTGTAGTCGGTCCCAAGGGTTGGGCTGTTCGCCCATTAAAGCGGCACGCGAGCTGGGTTCAGAACGTCGTGAGACAGTTCGGTCCCTATCCGCCGTGGGCGTAGGAAATTTGAGAGGAGCTGTCCTTAGTACGAGAGGACCGGGATGGACCAACCTCTGGTGCACCAGTTGTTCCGCCAGGAGCACAGCTGGGTAGCTATGTTGGGAAGGGATAAACGCTGAAAGCATCTAAGCGTGAAGCCCACCTCAAGATTAGATTTCCCATAGCGTAAGCTAGTAAGACCCCTGAAAGACTATCAGGTTGATAGGTTGGAGGTGTAAGTACAGTAATGTATTCAGCTGACCAATACTAATAGGTCGAGGGCTTGATCAAATTAATTATCACTGTGCAATTTTGAAAGAACAAAATCTTTCAAAAAAATGTTGACAGATGTAGAATAATAAATTATAATATGTCTGTACCAAGAAATATCTGGTGATTATGGCTTGAAGGTAACACCCGTTCCCATACCGAACACGATGGTTAAGCTTCAAAGCGCCGATGGTACTGCATTGGAGACGATGTGGAAGAGTAGGTCGTCGCCAGGTAATATGATTCACTAGCTCAGTCGGTAGAGCACATGACTTTTAATCATGTTGTCCGGGGTTCGATTCCCCGGTGGATCACCAAAAGACGCATCTTTAATTAAGATGCGTCTTTTTTAATATTTAAAAATATAATATAATAAAATATATTAAGGAGGGATATAATGGACGAAGCACAAGAAGCATTTCAGGAAACGGTAAAAACTATAACTATTCTAGGTCAAAAAATAAGTGTAGATACAGCAACTTATATAGGAATAGGCGTAGGAATATTTTTCGTATGTTTGATTCTTAGAAAATTATTTACGAAACTAATTGTAGCTATATCTCTCAAAATAAGTAAAAAAACTAAGACTCAATTTAATAGAAAGATAACAGAGGCATTTAAAGGTCCAATGGGAACCTTTTTTATAGTTATAGGTGCTTATTTTGCAATCATATTCTTTGGAAAGGCTTTTGAATATGATTTAAAGAAAAGTATACTTTTAAAAAGAATATTAGATTCATTAATTATAATGATAATATCAAAAGGTTTTTGCAATTTAACAGATGAATATTCATGGTTATATGAAGAATTATCAGAAAAGCTAAATTCAAAGTTAGATAAAATAGTATTTTCTTTTTTAGCAAAGATGGTTAAATTTATAATAATTACTTTAACTATAATAGTTGTATTAAGTGAATGGGGATATAATGTAAGTGGATTTATAACTGGTATAGGAATTGGTGGTGCTGCAATAGCATTTGCTGCTAAGGATGCTTTAGCAAATATAATTGCAGGATTTATGATTATATTTGATAAGCCATTTTCTATTGGAGATTATATAAGAACTTCTAATGTTGAAGGAATAGTTGAAGGAATTAATTTTAGAAGTACTAAAATTAGAGCTTTAGATAAAAGCATTATAGTGGAACCTAATTCTACAATAGCCAATGGGACAATTATAAATTTGACAAGACGAAATTCAAGAAAATTAAATTTTACTATTGGACTTTCATATAGTACAACAAAAGAACAAATGCAAAAATGTTTATATGAAATTAGAGAGATGCTGAAAAAAAATAAAAATATAATAAATGATACTATGCATGTTAATTTTAATGAATTTGCAGAGAGTAGTTTAAATATAGTTATCAATTGTTTTACTAATACATCAGACTATACTAAATATTTAAAAATAAAAGAAGATATAAATTTTAAAATAATGACCATAGTACAACAATGTGGAACATCAATGGCATTCCCAAGTACGAGCATATATTTTGAAAATCCCCTAATAAAAAATAATGAAACTAAAGAAGATTAAAACTTGGTATATTTTTGTACCAAGTTTTTTTAATGAAAAAATTTAACTTTTTTTTAAGAACAATGTTGTTTTATGGTAAAATTATAAATGTATGCATTATACTTGGAGGGATAATATGAAAAAAATAAAATTAATTTTGTTATCATCAATTATAATTTTTACATTTTCAGCATGTAAAAATAAAGATATAGATAATAAAAAAGAGGTTACTTCAAACAAAGTTGAAGCAATAAATAATAAGGTATCTTTAAAAAATCAAAATAATAATAGTCAACAGGATACTTTGCATAAGGAAAGTAATAAAATTTCTGATGAAAAAAAAGATGTAAATAAAGAAGATAATGAAAATAATAAGAAAGAAAATAGCAAGGAAAAAAATCAGGTAAAATCTCAAAGTAAAATTTTAAATAAAGTAATAGTATTAGATCCAGGACATGCAAATAGACCTGATTTAAAAAAAGAACCTGTATCCCCGAATTCAAAAGTTATGAAATTTAGACAAACAGGGGGAGCTGATGGAGTTGTAACTAAAATACCTGAGTATAAAATAAATATGAACGTAGCATTAAAATTAAAAAAATATTTAGAGAAAAAAGGTTTTACTGTTATTATGACTAAAACTGATAATAATAAGACTATGAGTAATATAGAAAGAGCAAAAGTAGGAAATAATTTTAATGCAGCGTTAGTTATAAGATTACATGCAGATTCTTCTGATAATAAATCAGTAAATGGAGCATCTATGCTTATACCATCAAGTAGTGGAAGCATACCTAGTGTTTATAAGGTAAGCAGAACATATGGTGAAAATATTATAACTATCTTAACTAAAGAAGTTGGAATGAAAAATAGAGGAGTTATAGAAAGAAGTGATTTAACGGGGTTTAATTGGTCTAAGGTTCCGGTTATTCTAGTGGAGATGGGGTTTTTATCGAATCCAGAAGAAGATAAGAAATTAAGCAATGATATATATCAAGATAATATAGCAAAGGCATTATCAAATGGAGTATGCAAAATTTTTAAGTAAAAATAAAAGAAACCGTGCGTAATTCAGGGGGGAGTTATCTACACGGCTTCTTTCATTTCGGGTTTATTTAAATTATGTACAAATTAAAAAAATATATACATGTTTATAATAATTATTATGATTTTATAATAGGAGGGTAATATGGAAAATAAAGAATTATTAAAAGCGTTATCCTTAGCACATGCACCAAGTAGCAGAGAAGATAAATTATATACTTTAATAAAAGAGAAGTTCAGTGTATTTGGAGAAGTTACAATTGATTCAATGAATAACATTATAATACATAAAGAGGGCAATAGTAGGGGAAAAGTAATGGTCATGGCTCATGCTGATGAGATATTTTTACTTGTAACAGAAATATTGAATAATGGAGTTCTTAAGTTCAAAGGTGTTGGAGTTGATCCTAAATCTTTAGTAGCACAAGAAGTAGTTATTCATGGTACAAAAGATATTTTAGGAATTGTAAATATAGGTAAGGGTATAAACAAGGCAGTTAATTCAAATGATCTTATAATTGATACGGGATATAATAAAGAAAGTTTAGAAAAAATAATTAAAATAGGAGATTTCATTACTATAAAAGGTAAATTTGTAGAACTTCTAAATAGTAATGTTGCTTGTAAGACTATAGATAATAGAGGTAGTATAGTTGCTATGTATCAGTGCGCAAAAGAATTACAAAATATTCAGCATGATTTAGATGTATATTTTGTTTGCTCTTGCCAAGAAGAAGTTGGTCATAGAGGAGCTAAAATGGCTACTTATAATTTAAATCCAGACATAGGAATAGCAATAGATACAACCTTTGATAGTGGAGAATTAGGAGCAAAAGATAGAGAAAATATTATAGGAAATGGACCTGTTATATGTCATGGACCTAATTTACACCATAAATTAAATAAAAAAATCACCTCTATAGGTGATAAATATGGTATACCTTATGGAATTGAAGTTGAACCTGGAAATACAGGAACAGATGCTTGGGATATACAAGTTTCAAGAAAAGGAGTACCAAGTATGTTAGTGTCAATTCCTATAAAACATATGCATACACCTGTGGAATTGGTTAATATGAATGATATAAAAAATACTGGCAAAATTATTGCGAGATTTATAGAAAATTTAAAAGAAAATGAGTTGGAGGAATTATTATGCTTCTAGAAAAACTTTGTAATGCAGTGGCACCTTCATCTTATGAAGATGAAGTAAGAAATATAATAAAAGACTCAATTAAAGATTTTGTTAATGAAGTAAATATAGATAAAATGGGAAATATAATTGCACATAAAAAAGGATCTGGGAAAACAGTAGTATTAGATGCTTTTATGGATGAGATCGGATTTATTATTACTGCATATAACAATGATGGTACTTTAAAATTCACATCACTTGGAAACGTACAAGAAGAAAGTATTCCATGTAAGGCTGTTAATATAGGAAAAAATAAAATTAGTGGTGTCATAGGATTAAAAGCCATACATCTACAAAATAAAAAAGAAAGAGAAGAAAGTATAGATATAGAAACATTGTCTATAGATATTGGAGCTACATCTAAAGAAGAGGCTAAAAAGTATGTATCTATAGGAGATGAAGTTTCATTTACCACGGAATTTGAACTTTTAGGTGAAAAATATATTAAGGGAAAAGCATTAGAAAGTAGGATTCCCTGTTATGTATTAATAGAACTTTTAAAAGAAAACTATAATGCTGATATTTATGCTATATTTACAACTCAAAGGCAGATAGGAAGTAGAGGAGCTATTATATCATCATATAATATAAAATCAGATATTACCCTTGTACTTGAAGGAGCATTAACTAAGGAACAACAAAATAAAATAGGAAAGGGACCATCAATATCAAGAATAGATAATAATACTATTTGTCATAATAGCCTTATTGATGATATGAAAACAATTGGAGAAAAAGAAAAAATACCATATCAAATAAAAAAATATATAAATAACGAAAATGATGGTGATTCATATATAAGCACAGGGAACACTAAAAAACTTCTTACAATATCTATACCTTGTAAATATATGAAGTCACCTATTTCAGTTTCTTCTAAAGAAGATATTGAAAATACCATAAAGTTAATTAGGGGATATTTAAAATCTTTATAGTCAAATTGGAGGAGTTATTTTGGAAAATTGGCAATTTTGGTTCATGATAGGTAGTGGAATTTATTTATTAATATTAGGTATAGCCATGATAGTGAAAAAGGATCTATCTATGAATAAGGCAATCGGAATTTATAATATAGCAGTAGGTGGTTTATCTTTAGCTGGAGCATTAATAGGAAAATACAAGGGCGATAAAAATGGAAAAATATTTTCTGTTTTTACTGTAGTTTTAATAGTATCCTTTGTAATGTTTACTATATTAAAGGCAGTTACTAAAAAAAGATAATTAGGAGAAAAGGATGGTTAAATTATGGATAGATTAATGGAAAGTTTAATAGATTCATTTGGGGTTAGTACAAGAGAAGAGAATATTAAAGATATTATAAAAAAACAAATTAATTTAATCAATGAAGAAAAATTATTGAATTTAGATTTAAATGAAGATGATATGGGAAATATAGTTGTTAAACTTGGAGAAGGCACAGAAAAATTAATGATATCTACTCATATAGATAATTCTGGACTTATGATAACGGATATAGATGATAATGGATTTTTTAAAGTTGTTCCTATGGGAAGTATAGATTTAAAAAATATTTCAGCAAACTTTTTTAAATCTCAAGATGGACATATAGGAAGAATGGGATTTTTAAAAGAGGGATCATCAGAAGATAATTTATTTATTGATTTTGGACTATCTACTAAAGAAAATGCTAAAGATAAAATTAAAGAGGGAGATACCCTTGAACTTATAGGCCACAAAATAGAAGTTGAAAATAAAATAATTGGTGCAAATATTCATAGTAGAATAGCGTGTTATATACTTCTTAAAGTTATAGAGAATATAAATATAAAAAATTTAAATAAAGAATTGTATTTTGTATTTTCAGTACAAAAAGAATTAGGATGTAAAGGTGCAAGGCTAGCAGCAGTTAATATAAAACCAAATAGTGCTATAGTTTTAGAGGCCATGGATTCTGATGATACTAAAGAAGGTTCATCTAAAATAGCTTTAGATAAAGGTACTATTATGTCTGTATTTGATAGAAGTCTTGTAATTCATCATAAAGTTAAAGAGACAATTGAGGAAATTTCTAAAAAATTAAATTTAAAACTTCAATATAGTATAAGTGATGGACAAAATGAAGGTGGTTTTATACATAAAGAAGTTGGAGGAATAAAAACAGGAATGATAGCAATTCCATGTAGATATATTAATACATCTGGTGAAATGATATCTTTAAAAGATGTTGAAAATACAATTAGTTTATTAAATGGAGTTATTGACATTTAATTATATAAAAGAAGTATTGAAAACTAAATAGTTTTCAATACTTCTTTTAATTTTAACCAATCATCTTCATACATTGTTTTAAATTTATCATTTCTATTATAAGTTAATGCTGATGGATGATACATAGGAAATATATTTCTTTTTAAAATTACATTATAGTAAAGATTTCCGTGGCAATCTCCAATGCTTTTAAATTCAGTAAGTCTTTTTAAGGGGACATTTCCTAAAGTTATGATTATTTTAGGATTTACAACAGCTATTTCATCATCTAAAATATCTCTAAACAGATTAACTTCAGAGACTTTAGGTGGCCTATTGCTTATTGTAGTTCTACCTGTTTTACCTACCTTTTTTTTTATTGGACGAAAAAAACATGTATTAGTGATTCTAACTTTATCACGACTTAATCCTATAGATTTCAAGTAGTTATTAAAAGTTTCACCAGCCATACCAACAAAAGGTTTACCTTGTTCTACTTCGTTTTTACCCGGTGCTTCTCCGATAAATAAAACATCACAAGGAATGGGTCCATCGCCAGTTATAAAACCACCAGTTTCTTCGGAATTATATTCTTTAACTATTTCTTGGATTCTATACTTTAAAGAGTTAATTATATCTATTATAAAGACCTCCTTTTTAAAAAATAATATTAAAGTTATTATACACTGTTTAAGGGAAAAATAATAATAATATTGTACCCATACATTACAATAAATTACCATGGAGTGCTATAATCTTTTTTAAAAATAGTGGAGAAAATAAATACAGAATGGTGGGGATAATATGAAAATTCCATATGTACTAACTCCAGGACCTACACAAGTTAGAGAAAATGTACGTCTTGAAAGAGCAAAAGAGACTACAAACCCAGATATTGATATTCAGTTTTATGATTTTTATAAAGAAACCTGTGAAAAAGTCGCGAAAATAATGAATACAAAAAATGAAGTAAGAATATTATCAGGAGAAGGAATATTAGGACTTGAATCAGCTTGTGCATCATTAACTGAACCAGGAGACAGAGTACTTGTTATAGATAATGGCATATTTGGAGAAGGCTTTGGAGATTTTGTAAAACTTTATGGTGGGGAAGTGGTTTTTTTTAAAGGAGATAGACAAAAAAATATAGATGTTAGTGAATTGAAAAAGTTTTTGGAAAAAGATAGCGACTTTAAATATGCTACAGTGGTTCATTGTGATACACCATCTGGAGTTTTAAATGATATAGAAAAAATATGTCCATTGTTAAAAAGTAAAAGAATAATTACGATTGTAGATACAGTTGCGGCTATGGGAGGAGAAGAACTTAAAGTTGATGAGTGGAATATAGATATTGCACTTGGGGCTTCTCAAAAAGCTATATCAGCGCCACCGGGACTTACTATTGTAAGTATAAGTAAGGATGCCTTTAATGTTATGGAAAATAGAAATAAACAAATTGCAAGTTTTTATTGTAATTTACTTGTTTGGAAAGATTATTACAAAAACAAATGGTTTCCGTATACAATGCCAATAAGTGATATAATTGGGTTTAGAAAAGCTATTGATAATATATTAGAAGAAGGAATAGAAAACACAATTAAAAGACATAAGAATATAGCTGATGCTACAAGAAAAGCTTTAGTAGAAGTAGGTTTTACAACCTATATAAAAAGTGGATTTTCAAGTACTGTTACAGTGATTAATGTACCCAAGGAAATTAACTCAGAGGAATTATTGAAACTTTTAAGAGAAAAGTATAACTTACTTATTACAGGTTCCTTTGGATATTTAAAAGGTAAGGTTATAAGAATAGGACACATGGGGGAGAATGCAAAAAAAGAAAAAATATTATTTGTTCTAAATGTTTTTGAAAAGGCATTAATTTCATTAGGATTTAAGATGAACAATTCTATGGTAGATATATTTTTAAGTTATATTGGATAAGTTTACAATTAGTATTCAAGTTAATTAAATTACAAAAGATAGAGGAAGGAAAATAAAGAATGAAAACAATAGATAAATACGGAAATTTAGAGCATGCTAACTGTGTTAATATAATGGAACCTAAACTTATAGAATATAAAAAAGGAGAGAGTCTAACTGTAGTCTTTCCTGTTCTTGAGAAATATTTAAATCCGCTAAAATCTATGCAAGGAGGATTTATAACAGCAGCTTTTGATAATAGTTTTGGAATATTTTTTATTGCGGAAAATAATGGAGAATTAATAACGACTATAGATATTACTACTAGTTATCAAAGACCTATATTTTTAGGAGATAATCTTAAAATTACAGTAAAGATAAAACAAATAGGGGATAATATAGTTCACATGTATGGTGAGGGATATAATAGGGAAGGAAAATTAGTTGCTACATGTAGTACCAATATAATGCGTATAAATAATAAAAATAAATAATATATAAAGTGAAAAAAACTAAAATGCTGATTAGTATTTTAGTTTTTTTTGGTAAAAAGGTATTGACGAAACAGAACTAGTGTATTAATATATTAGTACACTAGTAAATAAATACACAACAAAAGCTTTTGGAGGATAAATATAAATATGAATATAAAATTTGATGAAAAGGTACCTATATATATTCAAATAATGGACATTATAAAGCAGAATATTATTTTGGGAAAATTAAAAGGTGGGGATAAGTTAACATCTGTAAGGGAATTATCAGCAGAGTTTAAGGTTAATCCAAATACAATTCAAAGAGCATATAAGGAGCTTGAAAGAGAAGGGTTTGCATATACACAAAGGGGAATGGGGACGTTTATAGTGGATGATGAGAGAATAATATTTAATTTAAAAAAAGATACTGCCAAAGATATAATGAATAATTTTATTAATGGAATGAAACACTTAGGTTTTGATAATAAGGAAATTGTTGAGTTAGTTTTAAAAAATTTGGAGGGGGGTAATTAGATATGAATAATATAGTTGAGGCAAAGAAGGTATGTAAGAATTACTTTAATAAAAAAGCATTAAATAATTTTAATTTAACAATAGAGAAAGGAAAGGTTTTCGGACTTCTCGGTCCTAATGGAAGTGGGAAAACTACATTTATAAAAATTATAACTGGGCTTTTACGAGAGTCAAGTGGTGAGGTCTTTATAGATGGAAAGAAGCCAGGAATAAAAACAAAGGCGATAGTTTCATATCTTCCAGATAAAAACTATTTATATAAATGGATGAAGATAAAGGATGCCATTGGATTTTTTAAAGATTTTTATAAAGATTTTGATGAAAAAAAGTGTCATGATCTATTGAAATTTATGAAACTTGAAGAAGATCTAAAGGTAAATTCATTGTCAAAAGGAATGCTTGAAAAATTAAATCTAACTTTAGTGTTATCAAGAAAGGCAAAGTTGTTTGTATTAGATGAGCCATTGGCAGCTGTTGACCCAGTAGCAAGGGAGCAAATTTTAGATGCTATTATACAAAATTATAACGAAGAAAGCTCAATGATTATAACAACGCATCTTGTTCGTGATATTGAAAGAATCTTTGATGATGTTGCTTTTATAAAAGATGGGAATATAGTTCTTCAAGGTAATGCAGAGGACTTAAGAGTTGAAAAACAAAAATCCATTGATGAATTATTTAGGGAGGTATTTCAGTAATGGGAAAGTTAATTAAATATGAATTAAAGGGAAATTATAAAATATTTTCAGCACTATGCATTATAGCAAGTATATTAAATATAGTATTATTAACTAGATTAGAAAAATGGGGATCAGGATCAGTTACAGGATGTATGAGTATGGTTACTATGAGTTTGTTTATAATATCCTTAGTAATTATAATTAATTCTTTTAAAAATGAATTATATGAAGATAGAGGATATTTAACTTTTACTTTACCGATTAGTGGAAATAAGATATTGGCATCGAAACTTATATGTGCATTAGTGTGGTTTTCACTAACAAGCATCGTTAGTTTTATATTTTTTAGAATATTAATAGGGACAAAAGGAGCAGATATTGTTAGAGTTATAATATCTTTAAATTTAAAATCATTAATTATATTTGCAATTGCAGGTATAATTATAAATACAATAACTTTATTATTAATGATATATTTCTCAATAGCTCTAACTAAGGTAGCACGTAGAGGGAAAAAAGTAAGTGGTATTTTAGCTTTTGTAGTATTTATAGCATTAAGTTTCCTTATTTATTATATATCATTTAAATTAAAGAATATATTTCCTCAACAAATGCATATTGCTTTAAATTTGAATAATTATTTAGGTGGAAATGGCAGCATAAATAATGTTGCTATAAATCTTACTGATGCTAATTTAACAATAAATATTGCATCTGCTATATATCAAATACTTGTATATATAGGACTATTTATAGGTACAGGATATTTAATGGAGAAGAAAGTTAATATATAAAAAATTAAGGACTAATTATTGGTCCTTTTTTTAGTCCACAATTATTATAATATTTGAGGCTAAATGTACATATGATAAATTATTGAAGATATAGGGGGAGAGAGAAATTGATTAAGAAACATAATAAATTAAGTGCTGTGATAAAAATTTTCTTAGTATTTTTAATGTATTGTGTTACGGCCACTGTATGTACACAAGTACTTGTGGAGTTTTTAGGGAATCATTTATTTAATATATCATCAGGAAAAGAAGTATATTTTAAGGTAATGGAACTTCTTTTAAATACTGAAACAGGAACGCTATTATTAAAAATAATAGAATCGATATGTGTATTTTCTACTATATTTTTATTATTAAAAGTTTTTGATAATAAAAGTATTAAGGATATAGGACTAAGGGATTTAAACAAAAATTATAAGTATATAATATATGGACTTATGTTAGGGGCAGTATCAATAATAGGTATATTTCTGATTTTATTAATAGGAAAATTTATAATTTTGGACAATTCATTAAAAAAACCAAGTATAAACAAATATATAATAATAGATATTATATTATTTATACTTGTAGGAATAAATGAAGAAGTGTTATGTAGGGGATATATTTTAAATGTATTGGATATTAAGAAAAAACCTATAAGATCATCTATAATATCATCAGTTATATTTTCATTGCTCCACATATTAAATCCTAATATGAAAATTATAGGGATGATAAATATATTTCTCATTGGACTATTGTTTTCTTATATGTATATAAAGAGTAAAAACCTTTGGATGTCTATTGGATATCATATTACTTGGAATTATTTTCAGGGAAATGTATTTGGATTTCCTGTTAGTGGTCAAAAGCAATTTTCATCAATATATTCTATTAAATATATAAAAGAAAGTATTATAACAGGGGGAGGATTTGGACCAGAGGCTGGCATTTTAGTAACATTAATGATATGTATAAGTTTTATATTTGTATATAATTTTATTTTACATAATAAAATATATGCCAATAAGTCTCGGCAAAATATAAGAATATAACATATACTTTGCCAGGAGTATCGATATATATAATAGTTAATAATCTATAGGAAATATAAGCATGTTTATTATAATTATCTCAAATCATTGATAATAAAAAGCAGGATACGACTAATTTTGATAAGATATTCCTTGTCGTCACGGAGACGACGGAAATCAAGGAAACAACAAAAGAATTTAAATAATTTGAGAAAATTAAAAAATTCAAAAAAAGTTGTTGACAAAGAGATTTCAAATTGATATAATGAATAAGCCGTCGAGAGATGGCGAAAGAAAATGGTCTTTGAAAATTAAACAGAATTAAGGTAAGAAACCAGTCAATAAATTTGAGTAAGATTAAACTTTTAAATTGAGAGTTTGATCCTGGCTCAGGACGAACGCTGGCGGCGTGCCTAACACATGCAAGTCGAGCGATGAAGCTTCCTTCGGGAAGTGGATTAGCGGCGGACGGGTGAGTAACACGTGGGTAACCTGCCTCAAAGAGGGGGATAGCCTCCCGAAAGGGAGATTAATACCGCATAACATTATTTTATGGCATCATAAAATAATCAAAGGAGCAATCCGCTTTGAGATGGACCCGCGGCGCATTAGTTAGTTGGTGAGGTAACGGCTCACCAAGGCAACGATGCGTAGCCGACCTGAGAGGGTGATCGGCCACATTGGAACTGAGACACGGTCCAGACTCCTACGGGAGGCAGCAGTGGGAATATTGCGCAATGGGGAAACCCTGACGCAGCACGCCGCGTGAGTGATGAAGGTTTCGGATCGTAAAACTCTGTCTTTAGGGACGATAATGACGGTACCTAAGGAGGAAGCCACGGCTAACTACGTGCCAGCAGCCGCGGTAATACGTAGGTGGCAAGCGTTGTCCGGATTTACTGGGCGTAAAGAGTATGTAGGTGGGTGCTTAAGTCAGATGTGAAATTCCCGGGCTCAACCTGGGAGCTGCATTTGAAACTGGGCATCTAGAGTGCAGGAGAGGAAAGTGGAATTCCTAGTGTAGCGGTGAAATGCGTAGAGATTAGGAAGAACACCAGTGGCGAAGGCGACTTTCTGGACTGTAACTGACACTGAGATACGAAAGCGTGGGTAGCAAACAGGATTAGATACCCTGGTAGTCCACGCCGTAAACGATGAATACTAGGTGTCGGGGGGTACCACCCTCGGTGCCGCAGCAAACGCATTAAGTATTCCGCCTGGGGAGTACGGTCGCAAGATTAAAACTCAAAGGAATTGACGGGGACCCGCACAAGCAGCGGAGCATGTGGTTTAATTCGAAGCAACGCGAAGAACCTTACCTAGACTTGACATCTCCTGAATTACTCTTAATCGAGGAAGTCCCTTCGGGGACAGGAAGACAGGTGGTGCATGGTTGTCGTCAGCTCGTGTCGTGAGATGTTGGGTTAAGTCCCGCAACGAGCGCAACCCTTATTGTTAGTTGCTACTATTAAGTTAAGCACTCTAACGAGACTGCCGCGGTTAACGTGGAGGAAGGTGGGGATGACGTCAAATCATCATGCCCCTTATGTCTAGGGCTACACACGTGCTACAATGGCTGGTACAACGAGCAGCAAACCCCGCGAGGGGAGCAAAACTTGAAAGCCAGTCCCAGTTCGGATTGTAGGCTGAAACTCGCCTACATGAAGTTGGAGTTGCTAGTAATCGCGAATCAGCATGTCGCGGTGAATACGTTCCCGGGTCTTGTACACACCGCCCGTCACACCATGAGAGCCGGTAACACCCGAAGCCCGTGAGGTAACCGTAAGGAGCCAGCGGTCGAAGGTGGGATTGGTGATTGGGGTGAAGTCGTAACAAGGTAGCCGTAGGAGAACCTGCGGCTGGATCACCTCCTTTCTAGGGAGAATGGAAGCAAAGCTTCCAGACTGGCACTTGATTCTGTTTAATTTTGAAAGACTAAGTCTTTCTGAATGAAGTTAAACATTTTTAATGTTTAACAAAGCGACTATCACTAAATCTATGATTTAGGATATCTGCTTTTGTTCTTTGAAAATTGCACAGTGATAAAGAAACGAAATAACCTAGTTAATAAATAATATTTGTTAATGATATTAAATTAAGTAATTGATGATAGATCAAGCTACAAAGGGCGCACGGTGAATGCCCTGGCACTAGGAGCCGATGAAGGACGTGATAAGCTGCGATAAGCTACATGTAGGCGCACACAGCCTGTGATATGTAGATTTCCGAATGGGGAAACCCATCTAGTTATGCTAGATACTGTATACCGAATACATAGGTATATGGAGGTACACCTGGGGAACTGAAACATCTAAGTACCCAGAGGAAGAGAAAGAAAATTCGATTCCCTAAGTAGCGGCGAGCGAAAGGGGAAGAGCCCAAACCAGGAACTTGTTCCTGGGGTTGCGGATAGATCATAACGCTTTGATTTCTTTAGTTGAAGAGAACTGGAAAGTTCCGTCGTAGAAGGTAATAACCCTGTAGGCGAAAAGGAAAGAAAAGTAGATCTACTCCAGAGTACCACGAGACACGTGAAACCTTGTGGGAAGCTGGGAGGACCATCTCCCAAGGCTAAATACTACCTAGTGACCGATAGTGAAGCAGTACCGTGAGGGAAAGGTGAAAAGAACCCCGGAAGGGGAGTGAAATAGAATCTGAAACCGTGTGCCTACAATCGGTCGGAGCACATTAAAGTGTGACGGCGTACTTTTTGTAGAACGGGCCAGCGAGTTACGATATATAGCAAGGTTAAGCACTTATGGTGTGGAGCCGAAGGGAAACCGAGTCTGAATAGGGCAACTAGTTGTATATTGTAGACCCGAAACCGAGTGACCTATCCATGGCCAGGATGAAGCGGAAGTAAAATTCCGTGGAGGTCCGAACCACGTTGGTGTTGAAAAACCATGGGATGAGCTGTGGATAGCGGAGAAATTCCAATCGAACTCGGAGATAGCTGGTTCTCCTCGAAATAGCTTTAGGGCTAGCGTCGGGTAATTGAGTAGTGGAGGTGAGCACTGAATGGGCTAGGGGCTGACAACAGTTACTGAACCCTATCAAACTCCGAATGCCATATACTTGTACCCCGGCAGTCAGACTACGAATGATAAGATCCGTGGTCAAAAGGGAAACAGCCCAGACCATCAGCTAAGGTCCCAAAGTGTAAGTTAAGTGGGAAAGGATGTGGGATTTCTAAGACAACTAGGATGTTGGCTTAGAAGCAGCCACTCATTTAAAGAGTGCGTAATAGCTCACTAGTCGAGAGATCCTGCGCCGAAGATGTAACGGGGCTCAAACTTACCACCGAAGCTATGGATGTGTACTATGTACACGTGGTAGAGGAGCTTTCTGTACAGGTTGAAGTCATACCGTAAGGAGTGGTGGACAGTACAGAAGTGAGAATGCTGGCATAAGTAGCGAAAAACAAGTGAGAATCTTGTTGACCGAATATCTAAGGTTTCCTGGGGAAGGCTCGTCCTCCCAGGGTTAGTCGGGACCTAAGCCGAGGCCGAAAGGCGTAGGTGATGGACAACTGGTTGATATTCCAGTACCACCATAATGCGTTTGACAAATGGGATGACGCAGGAGGATAGGATGTGCGCACTATTGGATGTGCGTCTAAGCACTTAGGGTGTTAAGTAGGCAAATCCGCTTAACATTAAGCCTGAGGTGTGATGGGGAGCCTATTTTGGCGAAGTATCTGATTCCACGCTGCCAAGAAAAGTCTCTATGGAGCAAAATGGTGCCCGTACCGCAAACCGACACAGGTAGATGAGGAGAGAATCCTAAGGTCGTCGGAAGAATTATTGCTAAGGAACTCGGCAAATTGACCCCGTAACTTAGGGAGAAGGGGTGCCTACGAGAGTAGGCCGCAGTGAATAGGCTCAAGCAACTGTTTATCAAAAACACAGGTCTCTGCTAAAGCGTAAGCTGATGTATAGGGGCTGACGCCTGCCCGGTGCTGGAAGGTTAAGGGAATAGTTAGCGCAAGCGAAGCTATGAACTTAAGCCCCAGTAAACGGCGGCCGTAACTATAACGGTCCTAAGGTAGCGAAATTCCTTGTCGGGTAAGTTCCGACCCGCACGAATGGCGTAATGATTTGAGCACTGTCTCGGCAATAAATCCGGTGAAATTGTAGTGCAAGTGAAGATGCTTGCTACCCGCGGTTGGACGGAAAGACCCCGTAGAGCTTTACTGTAGCTTAGCATTGAATTTCGGTATTGTCTGTACAGGATAGGTGGGAGACTTAGAAGCGAGGGCGTCAGCTTTCGTGGAGTCGTCCTTGGGATACCACCCTGACAGTACTGGAATTCTAACTGGAGGCCATGAATCTGGTCACAGGACATTGCTAGGTGGGCAGTTTGACTGGGGCGTCGCCTCCTAAAAGGTAACGGAGGCGCCCAAAGGTTCCCTCAGCGCGGTCGGAAATCGCGCGTAGAGTGCAAAGGCAGAAGGGAGCCTGACTGCGACACATACAGGTGGAGCAGGGACGAAAGTCGGGCTTAGTGATCCGGTGGTTCTGTATGGAAGGCCATCGCTCAACGGATAAAAGCTACCTCGGGGATAACAGGCTGATCTCCCCCAAGAGTCCACATCGACGGGGAGGTTTGGCACCTCGATGTCGGCTCGTCGCATCCTGGGGCTGTAGTCGGTCCCAAGGGTTGGGCTGTTCGCCCATTAAAGCGGCACGCGAGCTGGGTTCAGAACGTCGTGAGACAGTTCGGTCCCTATCCGCCGTGGGCGTAGGAAATTTGAGAGGAGCTGTCCTTAGTACGAGAGGACCGGGATGGACCAACCTCTGGTGCACCAGTTGTTCCGCCAGGAGCACAGCTGGGTAGCTATGTTGGGAAGGGATAAACGCTGAAAGCATCTAAGCGTGAAGCCCACCTCAAGATTAGATTTCCCATAGCGTAAGCTAGTAAGACCCCTGAAAGACTATCAGGTTGATAGGTTGGAGGTGTAAGTACAGTAATGTATTCAGCTGACCAATACTAATAGGTCGAGGGCTTGATCAAATTAAATTATCACTGTGCAATTTTGAAAGAACAAAATCTTTCAAAAAAAATGTTGACAGATGTAAAAAACATGATATAATTTATATCTGTAGCAAGTATATCTGGTGATTATGGCTTGAAGGTAACACCCGTTCCCATACCGAACACGATGGTTAAGCTTCAAAGCGCCGATGGTACTGCACTGGAGACGGTGTGGAAGAGTAGGTCATCGCCGGGTAATAAGGCTGGATAGCTCAGTCGGTAGAGCAGAGGACTGAAAATCCTCGTGTCCCTGGTTCGATTCCTGGTCTAGCCACCAAAAACACTAACTTTGTTAGTGTTTTTTTATTTATATATTAATTTAGATCATAAAGATATAATATAGTTTAATAAAGAGTAGCTACTAGAATTTAATAGGCAAGATTCGTTGTAATAATAGCATATTAAATTAATAAGAACAGTACTTGAATTTTAACTGAAGGCTACTGTAAAGTAAAAGAGTATTTGTAATTAAAAGTAAATAATAATATTATAACTATAGTATATTAATGAAAAAGTGCATAAATAAATATATTTATTAAAAAATATTAGAAATTTAGTTGACAAATGTAGATAATACTGATATAATTCATAATTGTAATGACGAAAATGAATATCTGGTGATTATGGCTTGAAGGTAACACCCGTTCCCATACCGAACACGATGGTTAAGCTTCAAAGCGCCGATGGTACTGCACTGGAGACGGTGTGGAAGAGTAGGTCGTCGCCGGGTAATAAGGCTGGATAGCTCAGTCGGTAGAGCAGAGGACTGAAAATCCTCGTGTCCCTGGTTCGATTCCTGGTCTAGCCACCAAAAACACTAACTTTGTTAGTGTTTTTTTATTTATATATTAATTTAGATCACAAAGATATAATATAGTTTAATACTTTCACTTATAACTTAAGGTTTTTAAACGAAATAATTAGTATGTTTTATAGAGAATTACTCATATAGTTACTATAAGAATAAGCTTAGAAGTGGCATTGTTCTAAGATAAAATCATGTATTATAATACATAAAGCAAAAAAATAAAAAAAGTTTGAAAAATATGTTGACATATGTATTGTATGTTGATATAATAAGTCTTGTGTTCGACAGGAAAGTTTGAACGAAAAAGAATATATGATTCACTAGCTCAGTCGGTAGAGCACATGACTTTTAATCATGTTGTCCGGGGTTCGATTCCCCGGTGGATCACCAAAAGACGCATCTAAGAGGATGCGTTTTTTTAATAAATAATTTCATACATAGAACAAGAACATAAGATGTACAAAGTAGGGTATTAAGATTTTAATAGCCTATTTTTTTATATATCTATATGTTATTATAAAAAGGTATATATAGGGTATTACATAACCTAAATAAAATAAAAGGAGTTTAACTATGGAAAATAAAGTTTTAGCTAGCGTTAATGGAAAAGAAATAACAGAAAAAGATATTGAAGTTGCTATTAAAAGATTTCCACAAGAAAGACAGGCTTATTTTGCTGGTGAACAAGGAAAAAAACAATTATTAGAACAATTAATAGCTTTTGAATTATTTCATGCTTATGGAAAAGAAAATGAGTTTGATAAAACACAAGAGTTTATTGATGGCATAGAAATTATGAAGAAAGATGCATTAACTCAAATGTCTGTAAATAAAGTACTTTCAGAAGTACAGGTTACAGATAAAGAAGTGGAAGATTATTATACAGCTAATAAAAAGAACTTTGTTGTTGGAGAAACTGTTTCTGCAAAACATATACTTGTAGATAACGAAGAATTAGCTAATGAAGTAGCAGAGAAAATAAAAAATGGTATGTCTTTTGATGAAGCTGCAAAAGAATATTCAACTTGTCCTTCAAAAGCTCAAGGGGGAAATTTAGGCAAATTCGGAAAAGGACAAATGGTTCCTGAATTTGAAGAAGCTGCATTTAATTTAGAAATAGGTAAATTAAGTGAGCCAGTTAAAACTCAATTTGGATATCACTTAATAGAAGTAGAAGATAAAAATAAAGCTACAGAAAAATCTTTTGATGAAGTTAAAGATATGATAAAAGCTAATTTAATTCAACAAAGACAAACAGCTAAATATACTACTTTTGTAGAAGAATTAAAAAATAAATATAATGTAGAAATGAAATAAAGTTTATTAGTTATATAAAAAGCGTTAACATTTTAGATGTTAGCGCTTTTTATAGTTAGATAATAACTGTTTTAATGATATACTCAACCAGGAGTATCAGTATATATAAAACATAGCATTTATTAGAAATACAAAGTATTATTAATATAACTATTAAATATGTATATAAACCATTGTATATTAGGAAGCTAACTTTGATACAATAATCCCTGTCGTCATGGAGACGACGGAAATCAAGGAAACAACAAAAGAATTTAAATAATTTGAGAAAATTAAAAAATTCAAAAAAAGTTGTTGACAAAGAGATTTCAAATTGATATAATGAATAAGCCGTCGAGAGATGGCGAAAGAAAATGGTCTTTGAAAATTAAACAGAATTAAGGTAAGAAACCAGTCAATAAATTTGAGTAAGATTAAACTTTTAAATTGAGAGTTTGATCCTGGCTCAGGACGAACGCTGGCGGCGTGCCTAACACATGCAAGTCGAGCGATGAAACTTCCTTCGGGAAGTGGATTAGCGGCGGACGGGTGAGTAACACGTGGGTAACCTGCCTCAAAGAGGGGGATAGCCTCCCGAAAGGGAGATTAATACCGCATAACATTATTTTATGGCATCATAAAATAATCAAAGGAGCAATCCGCTTTGAGATGGACCCGCGGCGCATTAGCTAGTTGGTGAGGTAACGGCTCACCAAGGCAACGATGCGTAGCCGACCTGAGAGGGTGATCGGCCACATTGGAACTGAGACACGGTCCAGACTCCTACGGGAGGCAGCAGTGGGGAATATTGCGCAATGGGGGAAACCCTGACGCAGCAACGCCGCGTGAGTGATGAAGGTTTTCGGATCGTAAAACTCTGTCTTTAGGGACGATAATGACGGTACCTAAGGAGGAAGCCACGGCTAACTACGTGCCAGCAGCCGCGGTAATACGTAGGTGGCAAGCGTTGTCCGGATTTACTGGGCGTAAAGAGTATGTAGGTGGGTGCTTAAGTCAGATGTGAAATTCCCGGGCTCAACCTGGGAGCTGCATTTGAAACTGGGCATCTAGAGTGCAGGAGAGGAAAGTGGAATTCCTAGTGTAGCGGTGAAATGCGTAGAGATTAGGAAGAACACCAGTGGCGAAGGCGACTTTCTGGACTGTAACTGACACTGAGATACGAAAGCGTGGGTAGCAAACAGGATTAGATACCCTGGTAGTCCACGCCGTAAACGATGAATACTAGGTGTCGGGGGGTACCACCCTCGGTGCCGCAGCAAACGCATTAAGTATTCCGCCTGGGGAGTACGGTCGCAAGATTAAAACTCAAAGGAATTGACGGGGACCCGCACAAGCAGCGGAGCATGTGGTTTAATTCGAAGCAACGCGAAGAACCTTACCTAGACTTGACATCTCCTGAATTACTCTTAATCGAGGAAGTCCCTTCGGGGACAGGAAGACAGGTGGTGCATGGTTGTCGTCAGCTCGTGTCGTGAGATGTTGGGTTAAGTCCCGCAACGAGCGCAACCCTTATTGTTAGTTGCTACTATTAAGTTAAGCACTCTAACGAGACTGCCGCGGTTAACGTGGAGGAAGGTGGGGATGACGTCAAATCATCATGCCCCTTATGTCTAGGGCTACACACGTGCTACAATGGCTGGTACAACGAGCAGCAAACCCCGCGAGGGGAGCAAAACTTGAAAGCCAGTCCCAGTTCGGATTGTAGGCTGAAACTCGCCTACATGAAGTTGGAGTTGCTAGTAATCGCGAATCAGCATGTCGCGGTGAATACGTTCCCGGGTCTTGTACACACCGCCCGTCACACCATGAGAGCCGGTAACACCCGAAGCCCGTGAGGTAACCGTAAGGAGCCAGCGGTCGAAGGTGGGATTGGTGATTGGGGTGAAGTCGTAACAAGGTAGCCGTAGGAGAACCTGCGGCTGGATCACCTCCTTTCTAGGGAGAATGGAAGCAAAGCTTCCAGACTGGCACTTGATTCTGTTTAATTTTGAAAGACTAAGTCTTTCTGAATGAAGTTAAACATTTTTAATGTTTAACAAAGCGACTATCACTAAATCTATGATTTAGGATATCTGCTTTTGTTCTTTGAAAATTGCACAGTGATAAAGAAACGAAATAACCTAGTTAACAAATAATATTTGTTAATGATATTAAATTAAGTAATTGATGATAGATCAAGCTACAAAGGGCGCACGGTGAATGCCCTGGCACTAGGAGCCGATGAAGGACGTGATAAGCTGCGATAAGCTACATGTAGGCGCACACAGCCTGTGATATGTAGATTTCCGAATGGGGAAACCCATCTAGTTATGCTAGATACTGTATACCGAATACATAGGTATATGGAGGTACACCTGGGGAACTGAAACATCTAAGTACCCAGAGGAAGAGAAAGAAAATTCGATTCCCTAAGTAGCGGCGAGCGAAAGGGGAAGAGCCCAAACCAGGAACTTGTTCCTGGGGTTGCGGATAGATCATAACGCTTTGATTTCTTTAGTTGAAGAGAACTGGAAAGTTCCGTCGTAGAAGGTAATAACCCTGTAGGCGAAAAGGAAAGAAAAGTAGATCTACTCCAGAGTACCACGAGACACGTGAAACCTTGTGGGAAGCTGGGAGGACCATCTCCCAAGGCTAAATACTACCTAGTGACCGATAGTGAAGCAGTACCGTGAGGGAAAGGTGAAAAGAACCCCGGAAGGGGAGTGAAATAGAATCTGAAACCGTGTGCCTACAATCGGTCGGAGCACATTAAAGTGTGACGGCGTACTTTTTGTAGAACGGGCCAGCGAGTTACGATATATAGCAAGGTTAAGCACTTATGGTGTGGAGCCGAAGGGAAACCGAGTCTGAATAGGGCAACTAGTTGTATATTGTAGACCCGAAACCGAGTGACCTATCCATGGCCAGGATGAAGCGGAAGTAAAATTCCGTGGAGGTCCGAACCACGTTGGTGTTGAAAAACCATGGGATGAGCTGTGGATAGCGGAGAAATTCCAATCGAACTCGGAGATAGCTGGTTCTCCTCGAAATAGCTTTAGGGCTAGCGTCGGGTAATTGAGTAGTGGAGGTGAGCACTGAATGGGCTAGGGGCTGACAACAGTTACTGAACCCTATCAAACTCCGAATGCCATATACTTGTACCCCGGCAGTCAGACTACGAATGATAAGATCCGTGGTCAAAAGGGAAACAGCCCAGACCATCAGCTAAGGTCCCAAAGTGTAAGTTAAGTGGGAAAGGATGTGGGATTTCTAAGACAACTAGGATGTTGGCTTAGAAGCAGCCACTCATTTAAAGAGTGCGTAATAGCTCACTAGTCGAGAGATCCTGCGCCGAAGATGTAACGGGGCTCAAACTTACCACCGAAGCTATGGATGTGTACTATGTACACGTGGTAGAGGAGCTTTCTGTACAGGTTGAAGTCATACCGTAAGGAGTGGTGGACAGTACAGAAGTGAGAATGCTGGCATAAGTAGCGAAAAACAAGTGAGAATCTTGTTGACCGAATATCTAAGGTTTCCTGGGGAAGGCTCGTCCTCCCAGGGTTAGTCGGGACCTAAGCCGAGGCCGAAAGGCGTAGGTGATGGACAACTGGTTGATATTCCAGTACCACCATAATGCGTTTGACAAATGGGATGACGCAGGAGGATAGGATGTGCGCACTATTGGATGTGCGTCTAAGCACTTAGGGTGTTAAGTAGGCAAATCCGCTTAACATTAAGCCTGAGGTGTGATGGGGAGCCTATTTTGGCGAAGTATCTGATTCCACGCTGCCAAGAAAAGTCTCTATGGAGCAAAATGGTGCCCGTACCGCAAACCGACACAGGTAGATGAGGAGAGAATCCTAAGGTCGTCGGAAGAATTATTGCTAAGGAACTCGGCAAATTGACCCCGTAACTTAGGGAGAAGGGGTGCCTACGAGAGTAGGCCGCAGTGAATAGGCTCAAGCAACTGTTTATCAAAAACACAGGTCTCTGCTAAAGCGTAAGCTGATGTATAGGGGCTGACGCCTGCCCGGTGCTGGAAGGTTAAGGGAATAGTTAGCGCAAGCGAAGCTATGAACTTAAGCCCCAGTAAACGGCGGCCGTAACTATAACGGTCCTAAGGTAGCGAAATTCCTTGTCGGGTAAGTTCCGACCCGCACGAATGGCGTAATGATTTGAGCACTGTCTCGGCAATAAATCCGGTGAAATTGTAGTGCAAGTGAAGATGCTTGCTACCCGCGGTTGGACGGAAAGACCCCGTAGAGCTTTACTGTAGCTTAGCATTGAATTTCGGTATTGTCTGTACAGGATAGGTGGGAGACTTAGAAGCGAGGGCGTCAGCTTTCGTGGAGTCGTCCTTGGGATACCACCCTGACAGTACTGGAATTCTAACTGGAGGCCATGAATCTGGTCACAGGACATTGCTAGGTGGGCAGTTTGACTGGGGCGTCGCCTCCTAAAAGGTAACGGAGGCGCCCAAAGGTCCCTCAGCGCGGTCGGAAAATCGCGCGTAGAGTGCAAAGGCAGAAGGGAGCCTGACTGCGACACATACAGGTGGAGCAGGGACAAAGTCGGGCTTAGTGATCCGGTGGTTCTGTATGGAAGGGCCATCGCTCAACGGATAAAAGCTACCTCGGGGATAACAGGCTGATCTCCCCCAAGAGTCCACATCGACGGGGAGGTTTGGCACCTCGATGTCGGCTCGTCGCATCCTGGGGCTGTAGTCGGTCCCAAGGGTTGGGCTGTTCGCCCATTAAAGCGGCACGCGAGCTGGGTTCAGAACGTCGTGAGACAGTTCGGTCCCTATCCGCCGTGGGCGTAGGAAATTTGAGAGGAGCTGTCCTTAGTACGAGAGGACCGGGATGGACCAACCTCTGGTGCACCAGTTGTTCCGCCAGGAGCACAGCTGGGTAGCTATGTTGGGAAGGGATAAACGCTGAAAGCATCTAAGCGTGAAGCCCACCTTAAGATTAGATTTCCCATAGCGTAAGCTAGTAAGACCCCTGAAAGACTATCAGGTTGATAGGTTGGAGGTGTAAGTACAGTAATGTATTCAGCTGACCAATACTAATAGGTCGAGGGCTTGATCAAATTAATTATCACTGTGCAATTTTGAAAGAACAAATCTGGTGATTATGGCTTGAAGGTAACACCCGTTCCCATACCGAACACGATGGTTAAGCTTCAAAGCGCCGATGGTACTGCACTGGAGACGGTGTGGAAGAGTAGGTCGTCGCCGGGTAAGTTAAAGCACTAAGCAAATAGCTTAGTGCTTTTTTATTTTATGTATGTATTTATTTTATCTCTAAGTAAATAATATTTTATATATGTGTTTGCACTTAAGGTATTTGCTTAAAAGGAGAGATAAATAAATGAAAATTAAAAAAACATCATTATTAATATTATTTATATGTTTATTTTGTGGTGTTACATATTTTATATATTGTAAAAACTCTATAAAAACTATTACTACATCCATTGGGGAAAAGAAATCTATAAATAAAAATGTTCTTAAAAGTATTCCTAAAGATATGGAACTTCAAGCGCCTATATATCCTAAAAGAGCAAAACATATAATGTATTGTAATTTAGATGGAGACAAAGAAAAAGAAGTAATAATGACATTTAGAAAAAAAGATAATAAAAATATAGGCGGCATAATGGTATTTAAAAGAGAGGGAGATACATGGAAAGAAATTTTAAATGAATCTGGGAAAAATAAAATTGTATATGAAGTAACTTTTGCAGATATAGATGGGGATAATAACGATGAGCTTTTAGTAGGATATTCAACAGGGATTTTAGAAAGAAATAAATTAAATATATATAAGTATGATAAGAAAAAACAAATTTTAAATGTAATAGGAGATTATGAGTATTCAAAATTAGATATTAAAAGTATTATTAATAAAAGCAATAATAGTGAACAGAAAAAAATTGCATTATGGAAAAAGATTGATGAAGATATTTATTTGGTGAATTTATTAAAATATCATAATAACAATTTAATAGAGGCAAAAGAGGAATATCCAGATTACTTTCCTAAAGTAGTAGATTATTATAGAGGAAAGTTAAGAAATAAAGAAAATAAAAATAGTGCAACTATGTGGTATTATTTTATAGATGCTCAAATAAAATCTAATAAATATAAAGAAGCTTTAAATAGTATATATGAAGTAAAAAAAATAAAACCAAATGGTTATGAAAATAAAAAAGATATGTTTAATGAGCTAGAAAAGTATATAGTAGAAAGCTTTCAATAATATATGTAGTTTATATTTAAGGTAGATGTGAAAAAAATAAATTTTCATATCTACTTTGTTTACATATGTGTATAATTAAATATAGTTAATATATGTAGGAGATGAATATTGTGGATAACATTCAAAAGCTTAAAGAGATAATAGATAATAGTTCTAGGATTGTATTTTTTGGTGGTGCTGGAGTTTCAACAGAAAGTAATATACCTGATTTTAGATCAGAAAATGGTATTTATAAAACCAAGCATAATTTTACGGAATCACCTGAAGTTATGCTTAGTCATGGTTTTTTTATGAGACACACAGAGGACTTCTTTGACTTTTATAAGGCAAAAATGGTGTATAAGGATGCAAAACCTAATGATGCTCATATAGCTTTAGCTAAACTTGAAGCTAAAGGAAAATTAACTGCAGTTATTACACAAAATATTGATGGACTTCACCAACTAGCAGGATCTAAAAATGTTTTAGAGTTACATGGATCTGTACTTAGAAATTATTGTATGAAATGTGGCAAAAATTTTAATTTAGATTATGTGATGAATAGCAATGAGTTAGTACCTCATTGTGATGAATGCGGGAAAATAGTAAAACCAGATGTTGTATTATATGAAGAAGAATTAAATATGGATGTAATGTACAGTGCTATAAAGCATATAAAAGAAGCTGATACTTTAATTGTTGGAGGAACTTCTTTAGTGGTATATCCAGCAGCTGGACTTATTCAATATTTCAATGGGCATAATTTAATTCTTATAAATAAAGCTCAAACTCAATATGACGACAAAGCAGATCTAGTTATAAACGATAGTATAGGAAAAGTACTTAAAGAAGTAGTGATATAAATTATTTTAGCTTTGTGATAAATGTAACCATAAGAGGTTAAATTGTATATACATTTATATAATTTGACCTCTTACTTTTTATGTACATCTATTGTATACTATGTAAGTAACTATTTTTTTAGATACACAAAGGAGGAGAAGATATGCAGGAGCATAAAGAGAGAGAGGGGTTTTCCTCAGGCCTAGCAGCTTTTTTTGCAACTTTAGGTTCTGCAGTAGGGTTGGGGAATATATGGAAGTTTCCTTACGTAGTAGGATCTAATGGAGGAGCAGCATTCTTATTAGTATACTTTGGATTTATATTATTTATAGGGTTACCTATAATGATTAGTGAATTTTATATAGGAAGAAAGACTAGAAAAAATGTTGTGGGAGCAATAGATGAATTAACGTCAAATAAGATGTGGAAAGGTATTGGTGGATTCTCAATATTAGGAGCATATCTTATACTATTTTTCTATAGTACTGTAGGTGGTTGGGTATATTCTTATATATTTAAATCATTACGTGGAGTTTTTAATGGATCTACAACGGAAAGTGTAAAGCAACAATTTTTAACTACTACTATAAGTCCTATTAGTCCAATAGTATGGCAAATAGTTGTCATAGCAGTAGTTTCTACTATTCTTATTTTAGGAGTAAAGAATGGAATCGAGAAAATAACAAAGACACTTATGCCAGTTTTATTTGTACTTATTATAGCATGTGATATTAAGGCTTTAATGTTACCAGGGGTTGGTGAGAGCTTTAAATTCTTATTTAAAATTGATTTTTCAAGCTTAACAAGTCAAGGAATATTAATGGCTATGGGATTAGCATTTTTTAAGATGTCTGTAGGTATGGGAGCTATGACTACATATGGAAGTTATTTTACTAAGAAGGATAATATGATTGGTACCGCAGCTAAAGTTGCTATATCTGATACAATTGTATCTCTTTTAGTTGGAGTTGCTGTATTTTCGGCAGTATTTACTTTTAATATGCAACCAGCAGGAGGACCAGGACTTTTATTTATGACAGTTCCGTTAGTTTTCACAAAGATACCTTTTGGAACGGTTTTACTAGTATTATTCTTTATATTAGCTTCAATAGCTGCAACTACAGCTATGACATCTATGTGTGAAGTTGTTGTAGCATACTTTGTAGAGCAAAAAGGAATGTCTAGAACTAAGTCTGTTTTACTAAATGCATGTATACTTTTAGGTCTTGGTATATTTGCAACTCTTTCAGCAGATGAAGGAGCGCTGCTTGGAGGATTTACAATATGTGGTCTTAGAATATTTGATATATTTGACCATTTATCTTCTAATATAGTATTACCATTAGGTGGGTTATTAATAGCTATATTTATAGGGTATTTTATTCCAAAAGAAGATTTAGAAAAAGAACTTTCAAACAATGGAGAACTTAAAATTGGTAAAATAATAAAATTATATAGATTTATTTTAAGATATATTACACCAATATTAGTTTTAGTAGTATTTTTAAGTTCCATTGGTATAATAAAATAAAAATCCCTTGCGAATGCAAGGATTTTTTATTTTACAACAGGTTCTATTATATAAAGTTCATTTTTATTACAATTAATCATAGCTCTAGCGCCTATAGGAAGAGTAAGTTTAGGATAATCATGACCGGACATAAAGTTACAAAGAGTAGGTTTATTCAAGGATAAAATTCTATCATTAATAACTTCATCTAAAGTAAAACTTCCTTCATAATTTGGTAGTGTACAATCAGTAAATTGCCCTAATATAATTCCGCTACATTCATCTAATTTACCAGCTAATGCAAGCTGAGTTAAATCCCTATCTATAGCATAGGGTGCCTCATGGACATCTTCAATGAATAATATATTGTCTTTGGTATCTATTTCATAAGGAGTACCCATAGTAGCAGAAATTAATGAGAGATTACCACCTACAATCTTACCTTCTGCGATTCCGGATACATTGCAACTAAGAGGAACGTTAGGTGGATTAATTAAATTATAAGGTCTAGTACCGTTCATAAGAGTTGAAAAGAAACTTTGGCAGGTATCCAAGCCAGTAAAATCAGATGTTGCCATAGGGCCATGAAAAGTAATAAGACCGCAATAAGAATTTATAGTATTTAAAAGAACAGTTATGTCACTAAATCCAACAAATAATTTAGGATTTTTTTTAATGATGTCATAGTCTAGTAGGGGAAGAATTCTCATAGCACCATAGCCCCCCCTAATACATAAAATCATAGACACATCTTTATCTAAAAACATATCTATAAGATCTTTGGCTCTATCTGCATCTGTTCCAGCTAAGTAACCACATTTATCATATATATGATTTCCTTCTTTTATTTTAAATCCATTACTTTCAAAGAATTTAATAGCTTCTTTTATTTTTTTTGGATCAGCAGGACCAGCTGGTGACACAAGGCCAATAGTATCACCTAGTTTTAACCTATTAGCTATCATATAATCACACCTTATAAAATTAGTTGTTAACTTACTATAAGTTTATATAGATTAAAGATTAATTATTACTAAAACATATTTCTTTTATTTAGGAAATATACACTGCTTATAGCGCTAACTAAAATTAGTGTGATAACAATACTAAAGCCAGGACCAGCTGAAGCTTCTGACCAAGGGAGACCGGTAACATTCATACCAAATATTCCAGAAAATATATCAGGAATAGACATAACTATAGTTACTGATGCTAAAAGCTTCATTACTAAGTTTAGATTATTAGATATAACATTTGCTGATGCATCCATAGTAGCATTTAAGATATTTCCGTAAATACCTGTCATTTCTATAGCTTGTTTTATTTCAATTATTACATCTTCCAAAATATCCTTATCTTCTTCGTATTTTTGCATTATAGATAGTTTTAACATTTTTTCTAAAGTAACCTCATTTGCTTTTAAAGAGGTAGAAAAATAAACTAAAGAGTTTTGGAGAGATAGTAATTGCATAAGCACTTGATTACTCATGGATTTATGTAATCTTTTTTGAATCATTAAACTTTTCTTTCCTATTTGACGCAAGTATAATAAGAAATATTTAGACACTCTATAAAGTATTTGAAGTATAAATCTTGAACGTTTAAAAGTATAAAAAGAGCGAATATTTCCTTCTATAAAATCCGTTAGAACTTTACTATTTTTTAGACAGATAGTTATAATAACATTTTCAGTATGAATAATTCCAAGAGGATATGTATCATATGTTAAAGAGTTTTCTTCCATTTCAGTAAATGGAATATCAAAAATAAATAATGAGTTATTATCTTCTATATCGATACGAGAAGTTTCCTCTTCATCTAATGCCGCATTTAAAAATTCAGTTGGAACCCCTGTTTTTTTTGAAACTAGTAAAATTTCCTGTTCGGAAGGGGAAATAAGATTAATCCAACACCCAGATTGTATAGAATCTAATTGTTGTAGTGGTTGATTTGGATCATTAGGAGTTTTATATATACATATCATAAAGGTCAATCCTTTCTATAGTAATAAACATTAAGTAATATTTATTATGGATATTTAATAATATTATAACTTAAGGTCAAACACTTCTACAAATAAATTAAAGTATATTATAAATAAATTCAATTAAAAAATATTTATATTCAATATTATTGATATTAAGTAAAATACAGTAAAAAAGAGGGTGTACACAAAACAGTTTCTTTTAATTTATGAAATCGTTATAAATCATAATAAATCAACTTAAATCAGTAAAAAAAGCAAATAATAAAGTTGTAATTATCCATATAAAACTATATAATCTCTATGTAAAATGAATGAAGTTTATGGAGGAGAGAAATGTATAAAGAAACAGTAGAGAGGAAAAAGGTTTCTAGTATAGTTGTTATAGTAATTTTATTAGCTGTTTCTATAGTATTATCGGACATAAGTAGAAGTATGGAAATGGGACATAATGAATTTGGAGAAGCATTGATTATTTTATTGATGGCTTTCATATTTGTGCTTATATTAATACAAATATACAAATGTAGTATAAGATATAAATATTCAATAATTGCTGATGAACTAATAATTTATAAAATTAAAGGTTGTAGAGAAGAAGTAATGGAGAATATTAAAATAAAGAATATACAATCTATAGAAAAACATAACAAATTTTATTTTATAATAAATGCACTTATGAATAAAAAGTATATTGGGTTAAATTTAGCAAATGATTTATATACTTGTAGATATAAGAATGGGTATATAAATAAGAAATTTTATTTTGAACCTAGCAGTAAGCTTGTAGATAAATTACATCTTTTAAGACAAAGTGAGTAAGTTAAAGTGCTAGATGCATAAGCATCTAGCACTTTTTTAACATTCTAAAGTTTCTTCTTTTATTTCACGGAGTAAATCTTCATTATCTATTAAGTCAAAGCCTGTAAGTGCAAGAGCTTTACTTACATCTAACACCTTATTTCTAGCAAATTCAGATAAAGTCTCCTTTGCAAAATCTTCTGATGCAAATTTTATAGAGTCGTTTTCAGATATTTTAACTAAGTATTTAAGAGTTGGAACCAAAGAGCATACATTTCCAAGACTTAAACCATATGGTAAATTTATATCTTCATGTATATCTATAATTCCTGCTTCTTTTAAGTTATGAGAAAAAATTCTTGTTAAATTTTTATTACATTTAAAATCTTCACAGGGAACTTCTGGAAGGGTAACTGTAGCCTTTATATTCATTAATTCATCTAAATGATTTGCAATAGTGCTTATCTTGTTTTTAATTTCTTCTGCTATACACATGTTTGGTGCTTTAATATAAAATTTTGTTGTAATTGTGTTTGGTTCTATGACACGAGCTAAACTACCATTTATAGATATTTTATCAATACCACAGTTTTTAGAGTAGCCTTTTACAATGGTATTTATAGAATTAAGAGTAAATAAGCAGGCATCAAAAGGTGTAAAAGAGCGACTTTTTTCACATTGTGACTTTTTTGTGCAGTCATAATTTATATTTATTGGTAAAACTGCTGGAGAGGAGCAGCAATTTGCATTCATTATGCTAGGATGTGCTGTTAAAACAACATCTATATCATCAAATACACCTTGCTTTGACATTATAACCTTAGAGCCCCCTAGGAATTCCCCAGGACATCCTAAAACTATAACTGTACCACCGGTTTTTGGAATTACTTTAGATAATCCAATTGCTGCACCTATAGACATGGTAGATACTAGATTGCTTCCTACTATGTGTCCTTTTTTACAACCACAGTCATATTCACAAATGTAACAAATCTTTGGGTGTCCATTTCCGAACTTAGCCATAAAAGCAGTAGGAATATCTAAAAAATTTTCTTTTATTTCAAAATTGTTATTTCTAAGTATATTAATTAAGTAATCATGAGCCTTATGTTCACAAAAACTCTCTTCTGGATTTTCATATAAATACTTAGATATATCGTATAAATCTTTTTCTATAGAGATTATATGTTTTATAATGTCTTGTTTCATAGACAAAGTACCTCCTTTGTAGCGATTATTTATTAGTATACCCTTAGAGAAAAAATATATTGATGTAGGTTAATAAACTTATAAAACTATTGAAATGGAGGCATAAAAATCCTATAATAAATTGTACAAGTTTTGTGGAATAAAATGTAAAAGTAAGGAGGGGCGTGTATTAATGAAAAATTCAGTAAGAAAGATGACTAAATTATTTATAATGTCTTTAGCAATAATTCTAGCAAATGGTACTAATAGAGCTTATGCTGAAAGTGGTATTCCTCAAGTAGATAGAATTGCAGCAGAATATGCAGGAGTACGTGAAGGTGATACTCAAACTTTTGATATATTATCAAAAAGTCCTTGCAATGTACAATATAGAGTATGGTTATGTAACAAAAAAGATAATGTATGGCAGGACATAACAAAAGGATTTACACCACCTATGCAACCTAAATCAATATATAGTGTTAGAACCCCAAAATTAAAAGAAGGACAATATACTATTTCTGTTTGGGTAAAGAGATCTGGAGTATCAAGTACCATAGATAAAAGAGGATTTGATAGCTATCTTGCAACTAATATGAATTGTCTAAAGGATGATGGAAAAGGACCTTATTTAACTATAGATAATTTCACACATAATTACGAAGTAGGACAAAGTATATCAATCTCTAATAAAAATGGTAAAGACTATTTATATAACTATAATGTTTATGATCTTATAAATAGAAGAAATGTTACTACATCTGAAGAATATAAAAATGAAGTATCATGGAAACCAGGTAAAGAAGGATTATATTTATTAAAAGTTAATATAAAGAGTATAGAGAAAATTCCAGTGGTTGTACAAAAGTTAGATGAAAACAAAGATAACGTTGATGATAATAAAGATGATAGCAAAAATAACGTTATTAAAAACAATGATAATATTAATAAGGAAATTATAAAAGGTAATAAAGAGGAAAATGAAGATAAATCTTTAAAAAATCAAAATGATAAAAAGGATATTGATTCAGAGAAGCAAGTGGAAAGTAAAGATAATATAAATAATAAAGATAATGTTATATCTAAAAATAAAGAAAATAATAAGGATAAAAGGAACAATAAACAAGAAGTAGAAGGAAATAAAAAAGAAGAGATACAGTATAAAGAAGTTGAAAAGAATACTACTACATTTAAGTTAATAGCTGTAGGAAATCCTTATAGACAATTAATAAAACCAACTGTTACACCATCTACTTCAAGACATTCTAATGCTATACATGTAAAATCCTTAGTTGTTGGAAATGCCAGCGAAGGACAAACAATATATATAAAATCATCACCAAGTCAAGGTGCTTCTAATATAGGCTATTTTTATGGTAGTTTACAGGGAATAGATATATTAAAAACAGTAGGAAATTATTATTATATTGAGACAAAAGATTATAAGTCATTAAATAATGTAAGAGGATATGTATTAAAATCTCAATTAAAAACAGTTACACCAAATCAAACTTATTCAATAACAGTTAAACTAGGACAACAAAAGATTTATATTTATAAGGGTGATAGTTTAATAAAAACTTTTACATGTTCTACAGGAATGGATTCAACACCTACTCCTACAGGTGTATACTTAGTAGGATCTAGAGGAAGTTTATTCTATTCTGGATCTTCAGTAATTTGTTATAATTGGGTTAGATGGAATAATAATTTCTTATTCCATAGTGTACTATATGATAGAAACGGAAATTTAATATTATCCGAATATAAAAAACTTGGGCAAAAAGCATCTCATGGATGTATAAGACTTCCTTTGGGAGATGTAAGATGGATATATGATAATATTCCATCAGGAACTCCAGTTATTATTCAAAGATAGATAGAATAAAAAACGCCAAATCTGATTTTGGCGTTTTTTTATTAGGATATATTAAGTATGGGATTATTGAGGTAAAATTCTTCTAAATATCTCTTCAACCTCATTAGTAAATTCAGAGAAAGGTCTACCAGAACGTAATCCTTCTCCTACCTTTGATATTCTTGTGAAAAGAGCTACATCAGCACTTACTGCTACAGATTTAAGATTTTTATCTGTGGTTTTAACAACTTTTTCAACTTGAGATTTAATTTCTTTTGTTTTAGCATCTTCTACATTACCTTCAAGTTTAATTCCTACTAATGCTTTATCACCAGTTATAATTACTGAAGAACCTTTAACGTCTTTTATTTTATTTACGGCATCTTCTATTTTCTTTATTCTTTCTGATGAATAAGATTCTGTTTTAGTAGTTCCGTTCATTCCATTTTTTGTGGATTCATTAACATTTTCATTACTACTTTTTCCGATTATCTTTTCTTTAGTTGTTTTATCAGTTGTAGTTTCTGGTTGTGTAGAATTTTTAGTAGTATTACAAGCTACCATAGATAATGAAAGTATGAAGGCTGCTATAAGAGCTAATATACCCTTTCTTTTCTTTAGATTCACATTAATCACCTCAAAAATATTATGCTCAATTTTAATAGTAATATGAGTAAATAAAAAATAAATTTTCTAAGTAGCAGATAAAAAATGAAATATAGTAAAAATATTTTTGTGGACAAAATAAGATTAAGGGAGTTATTGAATAGACTATAGTATAAGGGGCAATAATTAAGATAGTTTTAGTAAGTTATCTAAGGAGGTAATTATGCAAAAACGTAAATGTATTATATGTGGAAAGCCTCTAAATGATGGTATAATGATAAATGGAAGAGGAATATGTAAGAATTGTGAAGGAAGAATAATAAATTCACAATCGGGTACAGATTTTTATGAATACTATATGTGTTGTATAAAAAAAGCTATACCCCATAATATCATAAGAGGAGTGGTTTACAAGTGGCAAGATTACCTCTTGTAGAAGGAATACTAAATTATTGTAAAGAAAATAATATAAGATTTGCTATGCCTGGGCATAAGGGAAAAAAAGGGTTTAACACTACGGATATAGGAAGAAAAATCATAAAAAACTTTATTGATATGGATATAACTGAAGTTGATGGAGTAGATAATTTTCACAATGCTAATGGAATAATAAAAGAAGCACAAGAAGCTTTAGCAGAACTTTATGGGAGTAAAAGAGCGTACTTCCTAGTGAATGGAAGTACTAGTGGTAATTTAACAATGATATTTTCTGCGTTTAATGAAGGAGATAAAGTAATAGTTGAAAGAAACTGTCACAAATCAATATTCAATGGAATAATATTAAGGAAACTAAATCCTATATATATAAAAAACAAAATTGATTCAAACTATAATGCTCCTCTTTCTATAGATGAGGAGCATTTTTTAAAACTTTTAGATGATAATAAAGATGTGAAAGGTATAATTTTGACATACCCTAATTATTATGGAATATGTCCTAATTTAGAATTTATAATAAAGGAAGCTAAGAAAAGAAATATAAAAGTATTAGTGGATTCAGCCCATGGTGCTCATTTTGGAATTTGCGAAGAATTACCTAAAAGTGCTGTGAAATTGGGAGCGGATATGGTTGTTATGAGTTCACATAAGACTTTACCTAGTTTAACACAAACAGCATATATTCATATAAATAATGATGAGTATTTGGAAAAAGTAGAATTTTATTTGCATATGTTTTTAAGTACGAGCCCTTCTTATTTGCTTATGTGTTCAATGGATTATGCTAGATTTTATCTTGAAAAATATGGTGCTAAAGATTATAAAAAACTAATAAATTTGGCAAACCAATATAAAGAAAAAATAAATACTATTTATGGATTTCACGTAATATGTAAAGAGGACTTAGAAGATAGTATATATGACATGGATAAGACAAGATATGTAATTAATGTTGGAAAGGGATATAGTGCAGGTAAACTCTTAAATTATTTAAGACATAATAAAATTCAAGTAGAAATGAATGATAATGAAAATATAGTTCTTATTTTAGGGACATTTAATGAAGAAGAAGATTTTGAAAAATTATATACTGTTTTGAAAAATTGTCCTAGGGAAATTTTAATGGATGAATATTATGATATATTGAATTATAATATACCAGAGACAAAAATGCTTCCATGTGAAGTTATAGAAAAGCCAAAGGAATTAATAGATATAAGCAAGGCAGACGGTAGGATATGTTCAGATGCAATAGTACCATATCCACCTGGAATTCCTTTAGTAACTCTTGGAGAAGTTATAGACAAAAAATCTATAAATTTAGTATATCATTATTTAAATAGTGGTGTTGAAGTTACAGGAGTAGTAAAAGAAAAGGAAGAACTTCAAGTTAAAGTATTAAAGGATAATCTTTAGCTTAGTGTTATTAGACAAAATAGGGGGAAACGTTAGTGAACAAAGGAGTATTTATTACATTAGAAGGTCCAGATGGTTCAGGAAAGACAACTATAGTGAAAATGATAGAAAAGTATTTAAAAGAGAATAATGTAGATTATATATCAACAAGAGAACCTGGTGGAATCAATATATCTGAGCAAATAAGAGAAATAATACTAGATACAAAGAATACGGAGATGGATGCAAGGACGGAAGCACTTTTATATGTAGCATCTAGAAGACAACACTTAGCGGAAAGAGTAATACCAGCTTTAAAATTAGGAAAGATAGTAATATGTGATAGATTTATAGATTCATCTTTAGCTTATCAAGGGTATGCAAGGGGAATAGGAATTGATGAGGTAATGTCAATTAATGAGTTTGCAATTGATGGATATATGCCTAATTTAACGCTATACCTAGATATAGAACCAGAAATTGGACTTAAAAGAATATCTCAAAATCACAAAAGAGAAGTTAATAGACTAGATCTTGAAAAGCTAGATTTTCATAAAAAAGTAAGAGAAGGATATTTTAAGGTTTTAGAAAAATACCCTAATAGAATAAAGAAAATCAATGCAAATCAGCCTATAGATAAAGTTTTTGAAGATGTAAAAAACTATTTAAAGTTTATGGTTATATGTTAAAATATAATTAATACCTTAATTGTATATATGAATATCTAAGGGGGAGTGGAAATGAAACTTGTAATTGCAGTGGTACAGGATAGTTACGCTGAGGATCTTATAGATGCTATAACAGAATCCGGGCATAGGGTAACCAAACTTGCAACAACAGGAGGATTTTTAAAGGCAGGAAACACAACACTTATGATAGGAGTAAAAAAAGAAGAGGTTGATGGAATAATTTCAATTATAAAAGATATATGTAGAAAGAGAAATCAAGTTGTTACAACACCTTCTCCAGTAACTGCTTCAACAGGGGTATATGTACCTTATACAGTAGAAGTAGAGGTAGGAGGAGCTACAGTGTTTGTTGTTGATGTTGATCAATTTATAAAAATTTAGGTTATTTATATATGGAGGTTAAGATGAGCTTTGAGAATATAATAGGACATGATTTAATAAAAAGAGAAATAAACAATTCTATAGATTCGAGAAAATTTTCTCATGCTCATCTTATAGTAGGGGAAGATGGAATTGGAAAAAGTTTAATTGCTCGGGAAATTGCTTTAAAGGTTTTAGGCAAAATAGAAGATAGAGATTATGTTGATATAATACAGTGGAGAGTTGAAAAGAATAAGCAATCTATTGGAGTAGATAATATAAGAGATATAATAAAAGAGGTAAATAAAAAGCCTTATGAGGAAGATAAAAAAGTAATAATAGTTTACGAAGCAGAAAGAATGACTATAGAGGCACAAAATGCTTTTTTAAAAACTATAGAAGAACCACCAGCAGGTGTGCTAATAATATTACTTAGTTCAAACTTAGAACTTATGTTAGAAACTATAAAGTCAAGATGTCAAATACATAAACTCAAAAGACTAGATTTTAAAGATATGGATAGGTATATAAAAAGAGAATATCCCAATTTACAGGATGATGAAGTGCGTCAAATTATAGTATTTAGTGACGGAATACCAGGAAGATGTAAAATCTTTTTAGAGGATGAGAGCTTTAAAGAAATTAGAGATACTATTATAAAAATATTATTTATGTTACAAAGAAAAGAAAAGTATATTATAAAAGAGTATGAGAAGTTTTTTTATAAATATAAAAACAATTGGGAAGAAATTCTAAGTTCTTTCACTTCGTATATAAGAGATATAATTCTTTATAAAGAATTAGGCAGTGCTGAAATTATTATAAATATTGATTATATAAAAGAGATAAAAGAGCTTTCAAATATATATTCATTAAAACAGTTAAATAAATTTATAAACATAATAATCGGTATAAGAGATAATTTAGATAAAAGAGTAAACTCGTCATTAGCTTTTGATGTAATGTTACTAAATATGCAGGAGGTTTAGAATGATAACAGTTGTAGGAATACGATTTAAGAAATCAGGAAAGATATACTATTTTAGTCCTAATGAATTAGATATAAAAGATGGTGAAAGTGTAATAGTAGAGACTGTGAGAGGTATAGAATTTGGACATTGTGTTATAGGGCCTAAAGAGATTCCAGAAGAAGCAGTAGTAACTCCTCTTAAAAACGTTATAAGAAAAGCTACTGAAGAAGACATACAAAAAGATAGAGAAAATAAAGAAAAGCAAAAAGAAGCTTTAGATATATGTTTAAAAAAGATAGAAAAACATGATCTTCCTATGAAGCTTATTGATGTTGAATACACTTTCGATAATAATAAGATTATATTTTATTTTACCGCTGAAGGAAGAGTGGATTTTAGAGAACTTGTAAAGGATTTAGCTTCTGTATTTAGAACTAGAATAGAATTAAGACAAATAGGGGTTAGGGATGAAGCTAAAATGATAGGGGGACTTGGTCCTTGTGGTAGAGCACTATGTTGTTCTTCATTTTTAGGGGATTTTGTTCCAGTATCTATAAAAATGGCTAAAGAACAGAATTTATCATTAAATCCTACTAAAATATCTGGTATATGTGGAAGACTTATGTGTTGTTTAAACTATGAACAAGATACTTATGAAGATATAAAGAAACAATTGCCAAAGATTGATTCAGTAGTTGATACACCATATGGAAAGGGAACTGTTATAAGTAATTCTGTAGTAAATGAAAGTGTCAAGATTAAAATTAAGGATGAAGATGGAGAAGACACTGTAAAAGAAATTAAAATTAGGGATTTAACATTGGTTTCTGGAGAATATGAGTATAATAATAATATTAATGAAGAAGATATTAAATTAGAAGTTGATGATATAGATGATAAAACAATACTTAAGGAATTATTGAAAGAGGACTAGGGAGGCAGAAATATGAAGGCGGTTATTAATGTTTCAAGTATTCGTTCTCAAAAAGATGTTGCAAGTATAACCAGAGCCTTAGGAAGTAAAGAAGGCATAATTGCATGTTATATAAAAAAAGAAATTGGAAAAGTAGACATTGTGTATGATGATTACTTTATAAATATAGATGAAATAAAAGAATTATTAGAAGATATGGGGTATACCATTATATAAAATTTGTCTTTAAAAAATTAAGAAAACGTGATAGAATGTTAGTAGCATGTACATAAAAATATGAGCGTGCAGTTAAAGTTTTAGGGAGGTGTTTTACATGGCATTTAAAATAGGTGATTCTTGTGTAAGCTGTGGATCATGTGCTTCTGAATGTCCAGTTGGAGCTATAAGCCAAGGAGATTCTCAATTCGAAATCGATGCAAACTCTTGCATAGATTGCGGAAACTGTGCTAATGTTTGCCCAGTTGGAGCTATCGCTGCTGAAGAATAATATTAAAAAAAAAAGACGTCTTTAGACGTCTTTTTTTATTTATATAAATCTTTATTTTAATAACATATTAACTATATTATATAGCACTGGTGCCAGAAATACAGTAAGAAGACCAGCAATGCCTATACATAATCCACTCATAGCACCTTCAGTTTCACCAAGTTCAACAGCTTTCGATGTTCCAACAGCATGAGAGGCTGTACCTATAGCAATGCCTATAGCTACTTTATTTTTTACTCTAACTATACTCAAAATGAAAGGGCCTATAACAGCACCAAGTATACCGGTTAAAATAATAGCGCCTACAGTTACTGCTGACAAACCACCTAATTGTTTAGATATTTCAATGCCTATAGGTGTTGTAACGGATTTTGGTAGCATTGATAGTGTAATTTGGTTATCTAATCCAAATGCTTTACATAATAAGATAACGCTTATTATACCTACACAAGAACCACTACATATGCCTACAAGAATAGGGACTATATATTGTTTTAATAAATATAGCTTTTTATAAAGTGGAACAGCTAAAATTACTGTTGAAGGTCCTAAGAAAAAGGAAATAATTTGAGCACCTTCATTATATGAATCCAAACTTATGTGAAATTTAACTAAAAATAGCATTATCAAAACAATACTTATAAGTAAGGGATTAAGAACAGTTAATTTTGTTTTTGAATAAAGTATACATCCAATTTCAAAGGCAATTAATGAAACTAAGACACCAAAAATTGGACTTGATATAATTTCATTCATTTTTTTCTTCCTTTCATCATGAGTTCTACTAATAATCCTGTAAATGCAATTATTATAATAGTAGATATTATAGAAACAAATACAATAGCAGATAGTTTTCCTTTTAGCATAGTAAAACTAGAAAGTAATCCAACACCTGCAGGTACAAAGAAAAATGCTAAATTATCTAATAGGAAATTGCTTATATCTTCAATCATATCAACTTTAACTATACCGGCACATAAAAGAATAAGAAGTATTATCATGCCTAAAACACTACCGGGTATAGGAAGTTTAAGAGCCTGTTGAATTAATAGACCTAAAAAGTATAGTCCAAGAACTAAGGCTACTTGGCGTAATAATTTCAAATTAACACCTCATTTCTAACTTAAATATAATTTTATTTAAAATTTTAATGAGAAATTTATTAACAAGTATATAATATAACTTTTTTACTCCAAAAGGTTAATTGTTAGAAAAGTAAATAAATATAAAATATTTACTAACAATCAAATATAATATAGGTTATAATATAACCTAAAAGTGACATTAGTATAAATTTTTAAGGTAAGTGGTGATATAATTGACAATAGATTTAGTGAGAAATGGAGAAACATTGGATGATTTACAATTAGATGGAATTCATGTTATTCAAAAAAAAGATGGATTTCGATTTGGAATAGATGCGGTATTATTAGCTAATTTTGCAAATGTTAAAAATGGCAATAGAGTAGTAGATTTGTGCAGTGGAACGGGAATAGTTCCTTTTATTATTGCAGGGAAAACAAAAGCTTCAAGTATAACTGGAATAGAAATACAAGAAGATATGGTTGAAATGGCCAATAGGTCTATAAAATTTAATGAATTACAGGAGAAAATAGAATTTATATGTGAAGATTTAACTAATATAGATGTTATGAAAAAGGTACCTAAAGCAGACGTAGTTACAGTTAATCCGCCATATAAACTTTATAATTCTGGAATAGTTAATCCTAGTGATAAAATGGCTATAGCAAGGCATGAGGTATGTTGTAATTTAGAGGATGTGATTATAGCTTGTAGAACACTACTAAAGGACAATAAAAGAATGTATATGGTACATAGACCGGATAGACTTGCGGATATTATAACATTAATGAGAAAAAATAAAATAGAGCCTAAAAGAATACAAATGGTTCATCCAAATACTAAAAAGGCTCCTAATATTGTTTTAATAGAAGGACAAAGAGATGGGGGAGCCTTTTTAAAATGGGAACCACCTATATATGTATATAACGATGAAGGTGGATACTCAGATCAAATAGAAGCTATATATGGAAGAAAGTAAAATGAGGTGTTTATTATGAATGGAAAGTTATATGTAGTACCAACCCCTATAGGTAATTTAAAAGACATAACCCTAAGAGCCTTAGAGGTATTACAAAATGCCGATATAATAGCTGCAGAAGATACAAGACAAACATTAAAGCTATTAAATCACTTTAATATAAAGAAAACATTGGTAAGTTATCATAAATTTAATGAAAATATAAAAAGTGAAGATATCATCAACATGTTAAAAAATTGTAAACAAGTTGCGTTAGTATCTGATGCGGGGACTCCTGGGATTTCTGATCCAGGAAGTGTAATTATTAAAAAATGTATAGAAGAAAATATAGATTTTGAGGTGCTTACAGGTGCCACAGCTGTTACTACAGCTCTTGTATATTCAGGGCTTGATACAACTAAGTTTTTGTTTAGGGGATTCCTCCCAAGGGAGAATAAAGATAGAAAACCTATAATTGAAGATTTAAAAGATAGGCAAGAAACATTAATATTTTATGAATCTCCCCATAGACTTATAAAAACATTAGAGTTTTTATATGAGAATTTAGGAAATAGGCAAATATCAATATGTAGAGAACTTACAAAACTTCATGAAGAAATAATTAGATTAAGTATGAAAGAAGCAATAGAATATTATGAAACTCATGATACCAGAGGGGAGTATGTTCTAGTGGTTGCAGGTAAAAGTATAGAAGAAGTAATTATGGAAGAACAGAAAGTTTGGCAAGAACTTTCTATTGAAGAACATATAAAAAAATATATGGATGAAGGTACATCTAAGAAAGAAGCTATAAAGAAAGTTTCTAAAGATAGAAATATGCCTAAATCCGAAATTTATAAACATTCTTTAAATTTGTAAGAAAAAATTAACAAATTTATATTTTTGAATCTATCACAAGAAAATTAATCTGTTTTTTCCACTGTAAATGTTGTCTATTTGATGGTATAATAGAAAACAGAGTATATGGAAAAGTGAAACATTAGTAAAGGAGATGATTTAAAGTGCATAAGAAGGTAGCCTCAGTTGTAGCTGTAGCTGTGTTATTAGTAACTATGGGAACTAGTTCAGTTATTGCAAGCCCATTATCAGATAAGTTAAAGCAGCAACAAAATACGTTACAACAAAATCAAACTAACTATAAAAACGCTCAAAATAAAATACAACAGTTAGAATCAAAAATTGAAACTTTTGATAATCAAATAGAAGGCTTAATGAGGGAAATACAAGAAAATAAGTCTAAAATAAGCTCACTACAAAATGACATAAATAAATCACAAAAAGAAATTGTAAAAGCTAAAAAGGATATAAAAGAAGAACAAGAATTATATAATCAAAGAATGAGAACTATGTACATGAATGGTGTAGGTGGCTATTTAGAGGTAATTCTTGGGGCTGAAAACTTAGGGGATTTATTCCAAAAAGTTGAAGCTGTAAAAAAATTAAGTGATTTAGATAAGAAAATAGTAAAACAATTAAGAAACAAACAAGAAAATTTACAAGCAAAACAGGACAAGCTTAAAACAGAACAAAATAACGTTGTAAATTTAAATAAAGCTCAACAAGAAAAGGTTTCTAAATTAGAGCAAGATAAAAAAGCTCAAAGAGATGTTATGGTGCAAGCACAAAAAGAAAGTCAATTATATGCTGGTAAATTACAATCAGATCAATCTCAAATAAGTGATACTATGAAACTTATAGAACAAATGAAAAAGCAAGCAGAAGCAGCTAGAGTTGCTAATACTACAGTTAATAACTCTAAATCAAATGTTTCAACAAGTGGTTCTAAAACTTCAAGTAGCTCAAGCAGTAGACCTGCTAGCAGACCATCAAGAGGTAATGCTGGTAGCAGTTCGAGCTGTTCAGGTAATGCAGTAGTGGCATATGCATCAAGTTTTCAAGGTGCACCATACTTATGGGGTGCTACTGGACCAAACTCATTTGACTGCTCAGGATTTACTTCATATGTTTATGCTCACTTTGGAGTAGGAATTCCAAGAACATCTGGTGCTCAATCAGGTTTTGGAACTTCTGTATCAAGAGATAGTTTACAACCAGGAGACTTAGTTTTCTTTGGTAGCCCAGTTCATCACGTAGGTATATATGTAGGAAACGGATGTTACATACATGCTCCTAAAACAGGTGATGTTGTAAAAATAAGCTCATTATCAGGAAGATCAGATTATTCTGGTGCTAGAAGAGTTAGATAATAATTTGTATAGTAAAAGACATCTAAAGTGACTTTAGATGTCTTTTTTATTATGTATAAAAAAAATCCCCACATACTAGGGGAATTATATAAAATAATATAAATTATTTAGCTTCTTCTTTTAAAGTCTCTAAGCAAGATTTACAAATGTTTTTACCTTTATAGTTTATAACATTTCTAGCATCTCCACAGAATATACAAGCTGGCTCGTACTTCTTTAATATAATTTGTTCTCCATCTACATAAATTTCTAAAGCATCTTTTTCAGCTATATCTAAAGTTCTTCTTAATTCTATTGGGATAACGATTCTTCCTAGTTCATCTACTCTTCTAACTACTCCTGTTGATTTCATACCAATTCCTCCTTGAATATCTTTATTTAAAATAAGTTTATTACATAGTTCGACATTCGTCTTTTTAAATAATAACAAATATGACAAAACGAGTCAATACATAAAATGAAGTTTTTTTGATTTTGTTACAAATTTCTTATCAAATTCCATCTAAAGTTAATATACTACCAATTTATTCAAAAGTCAATAGATTTTTTCAGGATAATATACAAAATTTTACTATATGATAAAACCTTGATAAATCAATGGTTTGTAAACAGTTCTTTAAAAAAAAGTTAAAAAAATAGTAATAAATTGTAAAAGTCTATATGTGCGTATTATAACGAATAAAATAGTAATATAATGGATAATGAATTTATCCATGTCGAAAACCTCTCATAGAATGTAAAGAAATGCAAGCTAAATTTACAAAATATATATTATAATACATTTTTCATATAATCCATCAAAGAAAAATTTTAATTAAAAACCAATAAATATTAAATTGTAATAATGAGCTATAAATGAAAATCATAATAAGATGTTAAAAATGTAAATTTTAAGAAAAATTTTATTGACAATTAATAACTAATAAAGTATAAATATTCAATACATTGTGCGTATAATTGTGTAGTCACAAAAAAAGTATAATAAGTATTATGGTATAATTAAAAAATTAGAAATAAAGTAGGTGAAAATATGGTAACTGTAATAGAGCATATAAAAGATATAATAAAAAATATTGAAGGAAGTGCTTATATAATAGGTGAATATATAAGAAATAAGCTCATAAATATTAAGGAAGAATTTAAAGGTTTAGATATAATTTATGACGGTGATATAGAGTTATTTATAACTGAGCTAAAAAAGAAAAACTATAATGTAATAATTTTAAATAAAGAAAAGCATATATATAGAACTATTATTGATAATAAAATATTAAATGTGGAATTACTTAAGGCAAAAAGTATAGAAGAATATTTAAGTGATCTAGATTTTACTATTAATTCAATAGCACTTAAATTAGTAGATAATAAAATTATAGATCCATTCAATGGAAGATATCATTTAAAAGCAAAGTTAATACATCCAATTAGTAAAGAGAGTATTAAAGAAGATCCTATAAGGATATTAACAGCGTATAAAATTTCAATAAAATATGGAATGCATTTTAGTAAAATTTGTGAAGAACAAATTAAAAATAATAAATATCACATAAAAAATTCTTCTAAAGAAAGGATATTTAATGAATTTATACAAATAATTAAATTTGATAAATATGGAAGAGCTTTTGAAGAGTTAGATGTTCATGGAGTTTTACAAGAATTATTACCGTATGTAAATGAATTAAAAACAATAGGTAAATGTAGATATCATATAGAAGATGCATTTACTCACATGAATTTAGTTTATAAAAATTTTAAAGAAATTTTAAATGAAAGTTTAATTATAGAAGGATTAGATCTAAATATATTTAATAAGTATATGGGAGGATTTTTTATTAAGGACTATTTTGCAGTTGCTGCGTTTTGCCATGATATAGGAAAGGTTAAATGTTATAAAAAGAATGGGGAGAACATAAGTTTCATAGGACATGAAATAGAAGGTTCTAAAATAATGAAGGATGTATGTAGTGTTTTAGGATTTTCAGATGAGGGAAAAAATTTTATAACTACCTTAATTGAGGCACATATGTATCCTTTGGGATTATGTAAAAATAATGTGAAAAACTATAAAAAAAGTTTTTATAAATTTTTTTCAAGATATGATAAATATGTCCCCTTTATTTTAACCCTTTCTTATTGTGATATGCATGCAACAAAAATGTTATATGATCCTGACAATGAAGAAGGAATTTTTAAAGGTTTTTTAGAAAAACTTTTTATAGAGTACAAAAAATTTAATAATGTATTGCAATGTAAAATTGTAGATGAACAAATTGTAATGAAGATTACAAAAGCAAAAGGGATAGATATAAAAAGCACATTAGATGAAATACATAAAAAACTTTATTATGAAGAACTAACTACAAAAGATGAGGTTATTAAGTATTTAAAAAATAAAAAATAGTTTAGTAAAGGGGTCTTTATAATGAAAATATTTATTGATACAGCTAATGTAGAGGAAATAAAAAAAGTTAGTAAGTGGGGTATATTAGATGGAGTTACTACTAATCCATCTTTAATTGCAAAAGAGGGAAGAAATTTAAAAGATGTAATAGAAGAAATTTGTTCTATTGTAGATGGACCTATAAGTGCAGAAGTCATAAGTTTAAATTCTGAGGATATGATAAAAGAGGCAAGAGAGCTTACTAAAATTCATAAAAATATAGTTATAAAGATACCAATGTGTGAGGAAGGATTAAAGGCTGTAAATGTTCTTTCAGAAGAAGGAATTAATACAAATGTAACTTTAATATTTTCACCTCAACAAGCATTGCTTGCTGCAAAGGCCGGAGCAAGTTATGTAAGTCCATTTGCAGGAAGGTTAGATGATATAGGAGTTAATAGTTATGAGGTTATTAAAAACATAGCTGATATATTTAAAGAATATAATATAAACACAGAGATTATTGCAGCTAGTATAAGGCATCCAATGCATGTTTTAGAGGTTGCAAAAGTTGGAGCAAATATTGCAACAATACCATATAAGGTATTAGTACAAATGTTAAAACATCCTTTAACTGATATAGGAATAGAGAAGTTTTTAGATGATTATAATAAAAGTAAATAAGTATTAATGATAATAAGCCTACATAATATTATTATGTAGGCTTATTATGTAGATAAGTGTATAATTTAATTGATATTGTAAACATTTTCTTTACATAGTATACTAGAAAATGAATATGTCGTTATAAGAACTTTTTATGTAGATAAATGGGACAAACAATTATATAATTCATAAAAGCTACAGAATTATACAAAAAATGAAAGATAATAATCAAAAAAAATCGAAATATTCCACATGTTTTTAACACATTATCCACAAGCAAATGTGGATAATGTGGATAACTTAAAATATGTAAAAAAATTACAAAGTTCATAAAGTGACTTAATAACAGTTTTGTACAAGTTATCAACAGAAAATGTGAATAACTTGTACAAAATGTGGATAAGTTTTTGTGCGTGTGATTTAGTTATTGATATGCAACTAATATTTCACAAATGAAGAAAAGTAAATATTATGTTGAATTATATATACAATGCAAGAAGATATTAAAAATTAATAAAACCTTGTAATGACTTTATAATTACCGTACAATAGATTTTATCTACCTAATATAGTAAAATAAGAACACTTATAATAGATAATAAATTAAATATAATAAATAAGACGGATTTTTACTTAAGGTTCTTAGTAATATAGAAACATGGAGGTATTATAAGTGAAAAATATTCAAGAAGTTTTACAAAATATAAATGACTTTGCCAAAGAAATATCTAAAAATAGTCTAGTTACATATGAAGATTTGCCACAATATTCATTATTTTTATCTCAAGTTATAGATTATTTAAATGATAGATTTGAAGAAGAAAAATATACAAATAATATAGTTCAAAATTATATAAAAAATGAGGTTATATCAAAACCTGAGGATGGCAAAAAGAGAGGGTATACAAAATTACATTTAACTCAGCTTGTTCTTTTAAGTTATATGAGACCAATACTTACTACAGATGAGATTAAAAAGGTATTTGCACTAGCATTTAATGAAATAAATGATAGAAGTGATGATATAATTTCTTGGGAAAAAGCATATAAGATTTTTGATAAAATACAAAATGAAAGTTTTGATAATTTTTTAAATGTTGATTTTTTCAATGAAGAGAAACTACAAAACTTTATTGGTGATGATAAATTAAAGGAAGATGAAGAAGAGAGAATATTAGTATTCTTAGTGGTAATGAGTTTAATAGCTAAAGCAAGTGCAATTAAGAAAATAGCTAAGAAGATAGTTGATGAATATGGTGAAAAGCATAGTAATAAATAAAATATAAAAATTAGTTAAGAAAGAGCCAGAATATATAACTGGCTTTTTATAATATAATTGATGAAATTTATTTTTAAAGGGGTTGTTTAATAATGGATTTAAGGGGCAGAAGTTTATTAACATTAATGGATTATTCCAAAGAAGAAATAGAGTATTTATTGGAGGTATCTAAAAGAGTTAAAGCAGAAAAAAAGTTAGGCAATCAAGTTAAGAAGCTTCATGGAAAAAATATAGCTTTAATTTTTGAAAAAGATTCAACACGAACTAGGTGTTCATTTGAAGTGGCAGCCTATGATTTAGGTGCTCATATTACATATTTAGGTCCTTCAGGATCACAAATAGGAAAAAAAGAATCCATAAAAGATACTGCAAGGGTTTTAGGAAGAATATATGATGCTATAGAATATAGAGGATATAGTCAAAAAACTGTTGAAACACTAGCAAAATACTCAGGAAGACCAGTATGGAATGGGCTTACAGATGAAGATCATCCAACTCAAGTTTTATCAGATTTTTTAACTTTAAAAGAACATATACAAAAACCGCTAAATGAAATTTCTTTTGCTTATTTGGGTGATGGAAGAAATAATATGGCAAATGCACTTATGATAGGTGCATCTAAAGTAGGAATGAATTTTAAAATAATATCACCAAAAGAGTTATTTCCGGATGAGCATTTAGTAAATAGATGCAAAGAGCAATGTAAAATCTCAGGTGGCAATATAAAAGTTACATCTAATGTAGATGAAGTAAAAGATATGGATGTTTTATATACTGATGTATGGGTTTCAATGGGTGAGGATGATAATGTGTGGAAAGAAAGAATTGAGATTTTAAAACCATATCAAATTAATATGGATATTATAAAAAAGACCCAAAATGATAATGTAAAGTTTATGCATTGTCTTCCCGCATTTCATAGCTTAGATACCGTAATTGGAAGAAAAATATATGAGAAGTTTGGAATGAAAGCATTAGAAGTTACAGATGAGGTTTTTGAAAGCCGGTATTCTATAGTTTTTGATGAGGCTGAAAATAGACTTCATACTACAAAAGCACTTATGTTAGCTACTATTGGATAAAACCCAATAGTTTGTTTTTAAATTGGTGAGTAACATAGCATATCATAATATATTGTGGATTTAATGGCAAAAAATATAAACACAAGTGTTCATATTACATTGACACATATATGAAAAATTAATTATAATTAAAAAGATAACATTTATATGACATAATTCTTCTATGGGGATAATAATGAAAAGAGGTTTATGCAATAAAAATTAAGGGGGCTATTCATTATTAAAGAGAGGAGTTTAATTGTGTCTAAAGAGAGCGAAAGAAGGACATTGTCTCAGGGTGCATATGAAAAAATACCAGGAGATCAATATGAGCCATATGTTTCTGCAAGTGTGAATATGCCAGAGATTACAGTACAATCTGTATTTTTAGGTATTATTTTAGCTGTAGTGTTTGGTGCAGCTAATGCATATTTAGGACTTAAATTAGGACAAACAGTTGGTGCATCAGTACCATGTGCAGTTACATCGATGGCGATACTTAGAGGAGTATTAAAAAGAGGAACTATACTTGAAAATAACATGGTCCAAACAATTGGTTCAGCCGGTGAATCAGTAGCTGCGGGTGTTGTATTTACAGTACCAGCACTTATGGTTTGGGGTATGGATGTTAATATGTTTAAAATTGCTGTAATGGCGTTTTTAGGAGGAACTTTAGGAGTTCTAATATTAATACCACTTAGAAGATACTTTGTATTAGATCAACATGGAGAGTTACCTTTCCCAGATGGTACAGCTTGTGCTGAGGTTCTAGTTGCTGGAGAAGCTGGTGGAAGCTCAGCAAAGGTTTTATTTGTAGGTGGAGGGGTTGCCGGATTATATACCCTTTGTTCAAGTGGATTCAAACTTTGGAAAGAGGAAGTTGGAGTAGGAATTAAGGGACTTGCAGATGGATGGATAGGAATACAAGCAGTTCCAGCATTACTTGGAGTTGGATATGTTATGGGACCGAGAATTGCTGCAACTATGCTTTCAGGAGCCGCTTTAGGATGGCTTGTCATTATACCTATAATATCTTATTTTGGAGGAAGTCTTACAGTGCCAATAGCACCGGCTACAGATTTGATTTCTACTATGACTGCTGCTAAAATTTGGAGTAACTATATAAAATATATAGGAACAGGTGCTGTTATATTCGGAGGTGTATGGAGTTTCCTTAAAATACTTCCGGTTATGGTTAATAGTTTTAAAATAGGATTTAATCAGCTTACAAAAAGTGCTCACGAATCAGATGAAAAAGTTTTAAGAACTGATGAAGATATTAATATGGGAATAGTGTTTATATTAATTTTAGCAATATTTTTATTTATAGCATTTTGCCCACCACTAAAATTAGGCATTGTAAGGGCATTACTAGTATTAATATTTTCATTTTTATTTGTGCCAGTTGCGGCAAAAATGACTGGTCTTACATCAAATAACCCTATTTCAGGAATGACTATTGCAACATTACTTGTAACTTCTCTTATACTAAAAGCATTAGGTGCAAAGGGAGAAGCGGGAATGGCTGCAACGTTAATGGTTGGAATTATTGTATGTATTGCAGTTGGAATCACAGGGGATACATCACAAGATTTAAAAACTGGTTTCCTAGTAGGGGCTACACCAAGACAACAACAAATAGGAGAAATTATTGGTGTTTTAGCATCTTCTGTTTTCATAGGAGTTACTGTAAAAGTATTAGTTGCTGCATATGGTATTGGTACAGAGGCATTACCAGCACCACAAGCAGTTCTTATGTCATCACTTATTAAAGGTATATTTACAGGGAATCTTCCTTGGATACTTATATTTATTGGTATGGCAATAGGAGCTGTTGTAGAGTTACTTGGAATTCCAGTTCTTCCATTTGCAATAGGATTATATCTTCCAATATCATTATCAACTGCACCAATAATTGGTGGTTTAATTAGAGGATATTTAGAGTCAAAGAAAGAAGGACATGAACTAGCTCTAAGACGTGAAAGCGGTATATTATTTGGATCAGGTCTTGTTGCAGGAGATTCATTAATGGGAGTAATTCTTGCAATTTATTCTTATTTTGATGTTCAATACAAGTGGCATAATCCATTAGCTTTTGGTGAGAAGATAGAATTTCTTCACAAGGATTGGGTTACTTTAATACCTTATGCTATACTTATAGCCATGTTATATTATTATTCAAATGTAAGAAAGCCGGATGACTTAAATGAAGCAAAGGAACTTTAATAATCTATTAGAGTTTGTACCCTTTAAAAATCTTTCTTGTATAAGTGAAAGACAAGAAGAAAATAATAATATAACTCTTGTAATTGAAAGAAAAAGTAAAATAGACAAGATTTTTCTTAAGGTTTTTAAGAAAGCACATAAAGAATTATATGTTCATCTTGATGAAATAGGAAGTTTCATTTGGGAAAATATAGATGGACAAAAAACAGTGCTTAATTTATGTGATATATTTATGAAAAAATATAATGTAGATAAGCAAGAGTCTATAAATAGAACTGTATATTTTATAAAGGTTTTAAAGAACAACAAATTTATAAAATTTAATATTAAAAAATAATAAAAAAGTACTTTAAGTATTGAACTTAAGGTACTTTTTTATTGTTTAAATTACACATTTAATAAAAAAACTAAAATATTTTTGATATTTTAATAAAAAACATTTGTAATGTGAGGTTTTTTTTGATAATATGTTATATATACTTAACGGAAATTGATAAATTAATAAAAATAGCTTATGAAAAAATAAAAATTAAGGTTCTGTTAATTAATTATGAAAATATAGCTTTAAAAATCACAAAATTACTATACGACTTACTTTAAATAATAAAAATTATATAATTAATATTTTGTGGTATGACAAAAAAGCCTATCTATGTATAGATTTTTAAAAATAAATAGACTTAATTAAAAGCGATAGCGTTAGCCGTTAGGCAGTTAATAACCAATTATTTTTAGCTTTAACTGAATAATTGATTCCTGATACTTCAGCTGGTGTTAAACTACGTAGTGAGGAATGATTACGAATAAAATTATAGTGAAATATAAATACCGATATTAACTTATTGGCGCTATCAAAAGAGTTAAAGCCTTTTTAAACCTTTATACCAAGACTTAAATTGTTTTTATTAAAAGATTCAATAATATTGTTTGAAATATCATCTTTAAAAGATTGTACTTTTATGTGTAATGTATCTTGGAATACTGATTTTATTGGAATATTGTAAGATGGTAATCTATCAGTAACTATGGCTCTAGGAGATCCTAATTTCTTAGCATCGTTAAAAAGGCTAAAAGCTTGTTTAGCATCTCTATATGGGGATAGATGATAAGAGATAATTAATCGACTTTCTGAGTCTATAACAAGCCATAGATAATGTTTCTTGCCATTTATAAATACAACAGTTTCATCTGCGTGCCATTCATCAGAATCTGATAAGTCAATATTATAAAATAAATTATCAGATTTCAATTTGAAATATGCAGCAAACTTTTTAGTCCAACTTGCAATAGTAACATGAGATACTTTTACATTAAATGTTCTAAGTAAACATTGAGATATATGTCTTGTAGAACTTTCATTAAGAAAATAAAGGTTTAAAGCCATTAAAATAATATGGAGCGGAAAGCGCATACCTTTAAAATCAAGTTTACCTTGTAGATAGGTATTGCTTGATGGGCTTATAGCCGTAGGCTTCGCCACGAAAAAACTATGATTACATTTCTTATCGTTACAACGATAGTTAATATAATTTGAATAATTATGATGAATAAAGGTTCCTTTGTTACAGACAGGACAACGAGGATAATCCTTGAGCTGACGCTCTTTCGGCGTAGCCGATGGTGCAAATTGTCTTTTACACTCTTTGCATTGATATTTTTGATTTCCTTCTTTGTCTTTTCCAAACTTATATAGCTTATGACTGTAACATCTAGGACAGGTAATTTTTTTATTAGCTTTGTTCATTGAGTCCTCTCTCCTTTCTGGGAGGTAATGTTTTTGTGGTGAATCTATTATATTTCAATAGGTTGAGGGGAATCAATGTTCATATAACTTAACAGAACGAAAATTAAAAAGGGGAGGATGTATATGTTAGAATTATTACAAAAATTTATAGCATCATTTAATACTTTGTTATGGTCATATGTTCTTATTGCATTACTTATTGTAATGGGATTATACTTTACTATAAAATCAGAATTTGTACAAGTTAGATATTTTATAGATATGTTTAAGTTATTAGGAGAGGGTGCAGGTAAGTCTATATCTTCTAAGAAGGAAGAGCATCATGGGGTATCATCTTTTCAAGCCTTTTGTATAAGTACAGCTTCAAGAGTAGGAACTGGTAACTTAGCGGGAGTTGCAATTGCAATTTCACTTGGTGGTCCTGGTGCTGTATTTTGGATGTGGATTATCGCATTAATTGGAGCTGGTTCAAGTTTTGTAGAAAGTACATTGGCTCAAGTATATAAAACTAAAGATAAGCATGGTTTTAGAGGTGGTCCCGCGTATTATATGGAAAAAGGACTTAACAAAAGAGGACTTGGAATTATATTTTCTATACTAATTACTGTATCGTTTGGTCTTATATTTAATGCAGTTCAAGCAAATACAATATCTTTAGCATTTGAAGAAGCTTTTGGAATAAAAAGAATGGTTTTTGGAATAATCTTAGTTGTAGTTACAGCGGTAATTATATTTGGTGGAATAAAAAGAATTGCAAAGGTAGTTGAAGTAATCGTACCAGTTATGGCAATTGCATATATATTAGTTGCTTTATTTGTTGTAACTAAGAATATAACTCATGTACCTGAAATGTTTAAGATTATATTTGAGAATGCTTTTGGAATAAAACAAATAACAGGTGGTAGTCTTGGTGCTGCTATATTAATGGGTATTAAAAGAGGGTTGTTTTCAAATGAAGCAGGAATGGGAAGTGCACCTAATGCAGCGGCAACTGCAGGGGTAACACATCCTGCAAAACAAGGACTTATTCAAACTTTAGGAGTATTCACTGATACTATTTTAATATGTAGTTGTACGGCTTTTATTGTTTTAATATCAGGGGTATATACAGATAAGAAGTTAGAGGGGATTAAACTTACACAAAATGCTTTAAGTTCGCAAATAGGGCATTGGGGAAATACATTTATAGCTATATGTATATTGTTATTTGCTTTTAGTTCTATAGTTGGAAATTACTATTACGGAGAAAGTAACATAGAATTTTTAAAAGGCGGAAAAGTTTGGCTTATAGTATATAGAATTTCTGTGTTAGGTATGGTTTTATTTGGATCTGTAGCTAAAATTCAAATTGTATGGGATTTAGCAGATTTGTTTATGGGAACTATGGCTATAATAAATCTTATTGCTATATGGAAATTAAGTCCACTTGCTTTTAAAGTGCTGAAAGATTATACAAAACAGAAAAAAGAAGGAAAAGATCCTGTGTTTACTGCAGATAGTATAGATGATCTAGTAAATGCGGAGTGTTGGGAATAAGAGAAATAGTAAAAATATTAAATATAAAAAAGGACTATGAAGTAAAATCTTCATAGTCCTTTTTTATTAAAAATAGATTATAAAACAAAATATATGGTAAAAATTACAAAATGGTGTTTACTAATTTTTGGAAATATACTATAATGGAATAAAATGGAATGGACAAGCAATATAATATAATCCATTATACTAGATTAAATAAGGGGGAAAAAAGTTAATGTCAAAGGGAAATAATATTGTAGATTCTTTTGCTGTACAAGTAATTGATGATGGATATGCAGATACTAAATCAAGGTCAGAGGATACAAATATAATCGTAACACCTTCTTATGTAACCTCATGGAGACCATCATATAATAAGGATAATGATTTAAAAGAAGGAAAAGTAGACAAGCTAAGCAGAATAGAAGTAAAGGTAAATGGTTCTAAATTTCTAGTTGGGGAGTGTGCTGTGAAGCAAGATAGAAATATTCAGTGGAATGGTGCATCTGACAAGCACGATGATACTTCATTTGATATTCTTTTGAAGACTCATTTGAGCCTTTTAAATAAAAAGCCTATAAGTAGAGTTAAATTAGTTATGGGACTTCCTGTAGTTGCAAGTTTAGATAAAGAAAGAGTAGAAAAAATGAAAGCAAAGGTACTTAGACAACATAATCTTGGAATGAGATTATGTGGAGATAAAGAATTTGAGAATAAGATAATAAAGGTGGAAGATTTGATAGTAAAAGCTCAGCCACATGGTACTTTATGTGATCTTATCTTGGACAATAGTGGTGGGTTAACTAATAAAGATTTAGCAAGAAAGGTTAATGCTATTTCAGATATTGGAGGTAAAACTCATAACTTATATTTAGTGGATGCATTAGAGCCATTAGCAGATTTTTGTGATACTAAAAATAGTGGAATGTATATAGCTTATATGTGGATTAAGAATTACATAGAACAAGAATTGCATTTAAGCGTATCTGATGGACAAATTCAATATATTGTTGCTAGTGGTCATATAAAGGGGTATGATTTAACTCCTGTAATTCAAAAGGCTTATAGAAGTCTTGCAAGAAAAATTATACTAGAGATTAGAACTGTTTGGGAAAATGCATTTCCGTTTATTGATAATATAATTTTTACAGGAGGAGGGGCTACTGTTTTAAAGCCATATTTACAAGAGGAATTTAAGAATGCAATGTATTTAACAAGAAATCAAAATGCATCGGGATTATATAAACAGGGGATTAGAAAGTGGAAGAGAAAAGCAGTATAGGGGGTAAAGGATATGCAAATTTCTCTATATATAGGAGAACGCAAAAAAAAGGATAAGATAGTTAATAAAGAACTACTTAAATATATTGAAGGCGATAGAAGTGATAGAATAAAGGATTTAATATTAAAAGGTCTTATATTTGAGGGAGATAGAAGTATTGATGAGAAACTTTTGGATATGAGATATATGTATGGAAGTCATGAGTTTTCAGCTATTACAACAATAGAACCAGAGCCCATAAAGTGTGATAAAAATGATAGAATTATAAATAATAATATTAGTGATGCACAACAACCTAATTTTAGTAATATAAAATTAACAAGAAGTGCTATAGATGATGATGAGTTAGAAAATAGAATATAATAGACAAATATAGGATGCCTTGGGCATCCTATATTTGTCTATTTTTAATTCTTTCAAGTATTAAGTCATCTATATCTAAATCTACATCAAAATCTTTTGCATAATCAATACCCCAAGAGTAAATAGAGTATAGAACAGGTATTATACTTTTCCCATAGTCTGTTAAACTATATTCTACTTTGGGAGGAACTTGAGGATAAACAGTTCTATTAACTAGTCCATCTTCTTCTAATTCTCTAAGTTGTTGAGTTAACATTTTCTGAGTTATACTTCCAAGTCTTCTTTTTAATTGGCTAAATCTAAGAGTTTTAGATCTCAAATGCCACAGAATAACAGTTTTCCATTTGCCACCTATTACATCCATAGTTAATTCCATGCCACATTTATAAGTCTTCTCATCTATTTTTGACATATGTATACCTCCTGTAGATTACAGTATAATTTATACACTATAATCCTTTTTACATACTATAGTATAAAATAATACTTACTAAAAATATTATACTATAATATAATATAAAATGAAAAATAAAAATATATAAAATCATTAGGATATAATGATTAAAATATCCAAATGAATCTATGTAAATACTACTAATTATTAAAAACACCCATCACAAGTTTTGTGATGGGTGTTTTTAATTTGAAGCTATTAAACAGATACTTTGGCTTGATATACCGAGACTTTTGCCTGTAAAACCAAGACCCTCCTCTGTAGTTGCTTTAATATTGATTTGTGTTTTTTCAATATTTAGAGCATAAGAGATATTTTTTATCATCTCTGGTATATAAGGAGCCATTTTAGGTTTTTGTGCTATTATAGTAGCATCAATATTTACTATTTTATATGAATTTTCATTTAGTAGTTTACGTACTTCTTTTAAAAGTAATAAACTTGAGATTCCCTTGAATTTATTATCTGTATCTGGAAAGTGTTTTCCTATATCACCAAGGGCAGCTGCACCAAGTAAACTATCCATTATGGCATGTACAAGAACATCAGCATCAGAATGCCCCAAAAGTCCTAATTCATAAGGAATTTCAACTCCACCTAATATTAATTTTCTATTTGTACATAGTTTATGTACGTCATAGCCCATTCCAATTCTCATATTATCATCTCCAAGTAAAAAATATATATAATTATAGTATAAGGGAAGATTAATGGATAATACATAATATATGTAAAAAAATAAACTGTAATTATATAATTACAGTTTATAAGAGGTATACAAATATGGATAAATTAAATGTGATGAGAATTAAATTTATGTCTATAATAAATTTCTGTAAATTAATTATAACATAATATAAAGAAAATTTGGAAAAATTTAAAGGTAGATACACTTAAATGTGATCTACCTTTAAAGGTTAAAAAGGGAATTACAGAGGTTGGTATACTTTATTATATTAATAATATGAAAAAATGTTAATGAAAATATAAAAAGAATAAATATTATATAATTACAAGTTATTAACATTTTGTCCACATAACTGTGGACAACTTTTGAAAATTATCGTGAGTTATATAAAATTAATAAAATTTGGATTAAAAATTAATTACAATATACATAAATATATTATAGTATATTAGAAATTAACATAAAATAAACAAGTTATACACATACAAAATGTGGATAATGTGGATAACTTTATATTAAAGGTAAATAATTATAGAAAAAATCCAATTAATTCAAAATAAATACATTTAATTGAAGTAATTGGAAATGGTCTTGTAGAGTATATTTTTGAGAATAACATGTAATTAACATATTATGAACAGTTTGTTTGTGGATAATGTTTATAAATTTATTTATTGGTGATAAAATTATAAGTTTCAATTGTTAGTTTCCTTTTTATTCTTTATAAGTAGTTTAAAGTTAAGAGATGTATTATACTATTTAATGGAATTAGTTTATTAAAAGAACAAATTACTTTAAAGATATAAAGGAGAAAGTGAAGTATAATATGAAAGGACAAAACAATAAAAAGCTTTTTGAAGGAAGCATACTAAAAAATTTACTGAGAATGTCTATACCCACTATGCTAGGATATCTTTTTCAATCGGCCTATGACTTAGTTGACTTAATATGGATTGGAAAAATATCATCCTCAGCGGTAGCTGCAGCAACGATATTTACAACAATATTTTGGACTGTAGATATTTTAAATGAAATAATAGGGACTAGTTCAGTTTCAGTTATTTCTCAAAGTTATGGAACTGGAGATAATGAAAAAACTACTATTGCTATAGAGCAGACATTAATTTTTAAAGCCTTGGTAGCAGTAATTGCAGCGATTTTAATGTTTATATTTTTAAAACCCCTTATAGGATTTTTTACAAATGATCCTATAGTTAAGAAGAATGCTTTGGAATATGGTTATATAAGAATATTCTTTCTACCTATTATGTTTTCATCTTTTACTATAAACACTGCTTTTAGATGTATTGGTGATGCAAAAAAGCCTATGATTGTTATGATTGTTGCAGCTATATTTAATGTGGTTTTAGATCCATTATTTATGTTTGAGCATATACCAGGAACAAATATACCAGGATTTAATATGGGTATTTTTGGAGCTGCATTGGCAACTGTAATATCTACAACTATTGCATTTTTATTAGCACTAGTTATATTTATAACTCAAGAAAAACATATAAATTTAAAAGTTAAAAGGCTGTTTAAATTGGATTGGAGTATAGATAAGAAACTATTAACCATAGGTATGTCTAGTGGATTTCAAATGTTATCTAAAAATTTAGCGGGAATAATGGTGTTAAAGTTTGTAGCCTTTTATGGCACTGCTTCAGTAGCTGCAATAGGTATAGGAAATAAATTGTGTAACTTTACTAACATGCCTATAGTAGGGCTTTCTATGGGTGCTAGTGCTATAGTTGGACAATGCCTTGGAGCTAATAAAACACAAAAAGCAAAAGAAGCAGCTACAAAGGCGGGCTTTTTAGGAATTATTATAATGACAGTTTCAGCAATAATTATATTTGTATTTCCAGATTTCATAATGAAAATATTTATAAGTAATGATGAAGTTATAAGTATAGGAACTTCGATGCTTAGAATAATAAGTTTAGGATTAATTGCTACGGGACTTACTATGGGAATAGGTTCAGTTTTCCCAGGTTCAGGATATAATCTGCCATATTTTATCGCAAGTTTTATTGCAAGATGGTGTGGACAAATTCCTCTTTTATATTTAATAGTAAGAGTAATTAAATTACCTATAATAGGGGTTTGGTGTGTATTTGTAGTGGCGGATATATTTGAAATGATAGTTATTTTGCTTTTTTATAAAAAGGGAAAGTGGCAAAATAATAGAGTTTAAAACATGTTGGCATATATGTCAACATGTTTTAAATATGAAAACGTTATTAGAATATTTTTATAAAAAAAATTAAAATATCTATTGAATTCTTATTAAGACTTTATTATAATTATACAAAAGCAATGAAGGGTAGTAGTAAATAAATTTTCATTTTAAGAGAGTGGATGGTTGGTGAGAATCCATAATGAAAGTTATTGAATCCGACCTGAAGCTGTGTAGGGGTAACAACCTATGCCGGAGTTATCCGTTATATAATGAGGCTGCTATAATGCAGTAAACTAAGGTGGTACCACGTAGATATTTAAGAATATATCTCCGTCCTTGATATTTCAAGGACGGAGTTTTTTTTATTACAATTAATTTCAATATAAAGGGGTATATGTATAAAATTTTAAAAACAGAATATTTTGAATATACAGTTAAATGAAAAAGGGGGTATATATATGATCAATAAATTGTTAATGACACCAGGTCCTACTAATGTACCGGATAGGGTTTTAAGGAAAATGGGAGAGGAAATCCTTCATCATAGAACCAAAGAATTTGGGGCATTGTTTGGAGAAATGAGTGAAAGATTAAAATATATATTTCAAACAAAAAATTCCGTGTTAACATTTCCTGCATCAGGTACTGGGGGGCTTGAAGCCGCTATTATAAATATGTTTTCAAAGGGAGATAAAATACTTGCAGTATCTTGTGGGGTTTTTGGAGATAGGTTTATAACAATAGCTAAGATATTTGGAATTGAGGTAGATATCATTAAGGTTCCATTAGGAACTGGGGTAAAACTTGAAGAAATAAAAAATAAACTTACAGATGAGCATAAGGGACTTATTGTAACTCATAATGAAACATCAACAGCAGTAACAAACAATATTGAAAAAATCGGCCAATTTATGAAAGGGAAAAAACAATTATTTATAGTGGATGGAGTTAGTTCAGTAGGTGGAATAGAAGTAAAGATGGATCAATGGAATATCGATGTTTTAATTACAGCATCTCAAAAGGCATTAATGTCTCCACCTGGACTATTTTTTGCAGGGGTAAGTGATAAGGCATGGGAGGCTAATAAAAATTCAGATATACCTAAATTTTATCTTGATTTTAAAAGAGCCAAAGAATTTTTAGAAAAGCCAACACCACAAAATCCATATACTCCAGCTGTATCACTTATAACTGCAACAAACGAGGCTCTTAAGATGATGGAGGAAGAGGGACTTTATAATATTTTTAAAAGACATAATAAGTTGGCCAATAAATTTAGAGATGAAGTAGAAAAAATGGGGCTTAGTATATATACCGATAAAGATTATTTATCGAATACAGTTACAGCAATAAAATTTGATAAAGATAATATAGCATTAAAAATTAAAGAAAAACTTGAAAAAGAATATAATATTATAATTGCTGGTGGACAAGGCGATTTAAAGGGTAAAATTATAAGATTTGGGCATATGGGGTGCATAAATCAAGAAATGATATATAAAAGTTTAGATGCCTTAAAGAAGTGTTTATAATTAGAAAATTAATAAGAGTGAATTTAGTTAGTTAATAAATTGGGGGTTATATAAATGAATAGAGGGAAAGTATTAATTGCTGAAAGAATTGATGAAGCTGGGGTTAAGCTTTTACAAAAGGAGATGGATGTAGATTTAGCTATAGGAATAGGAAGAGATGAATTATTAGAAAAAATTCATGCTTATGATGGATTAATAATAAGAAGTGATAATAAGGTTGATAAAGAGCTTATGGAAAAGGCGCCTAATCTTAAAATCGTGGGTAGAGCAGGAAATGGTGTTGATAATATTAATATAGAGGAAGCAACTAAAAGGGGCATTATAGTTGCAAATACTCCAGACAGTAATACAATATCAGCTTGTGAAATTGCAATAGCTCACATTTTAGCTGGTTCAAGAAATTTTACTTATGCGGATTCATATTTAAAAGCAGGTAAGTGGGAAAGAGATTTATTCATGGGGAATGAATTATATAATAAAACTTTAGGAATTATAGGACTTGGAAGAATTGGAGCATTAGTAGCTACAAGAATGAAAGCCTTTGGTATGCAATTAATAGCATATGATCCTTATATATCTGATGAAAGATTTAAGAGATATGGAGTAGAGAAAAAAGAAAGTTTAAATGAATTACTAAAGGAAGCAGATATTATAAGTATTCATACGCCAAGAACTAAGGAAACTATAGGTATTATTGGGGAACGAGAAGTAGCACTTATGAAAAATGGGGTTAGACTTGTAAATGCTGCTAGAGGAAAACTCATGGATGAAGAAGCTTTATATAATGGATTAAAAAATGGAAAAATTAAAAGTGTTGGTCTTGATGTACATGATAAGGAACCGAGATTTGAAAGTCCATTATACGAATTTCCTAATGTAACTGTTACTCCTCATATTGGAGCAACTACAATAGAAGCGCAAGAGAATGTAGGATTAACAATAGCTAAGCAAGTTATTAATGGTATAAAGGGAGAAATTGTTCCTAATGCTGTTAACTTGCCGGGGATTAGCATGGGAGAACTTAAGGAGCTTAAGCCATATATTGAACTTATAGAAAAATTAGGGAAGTTATATTATCAATTAAATAATGAGTCTGTAAAGTATGTAGATATAACTTATTGGGGAGAAATTGCAAAGTTTGATGTAGATTCTATGGAAAGAGCATTTTTAAAGGGATTACTTGAGCCTATAAGTAATGATAGGGTTAATTATATTAATGCAAGAATAGTAGCAGAACAAAATGGTATTAGCATAAGACAACAAAAAATAGAAGGACAATATAAGAATTATTCAAATTTTATTACAATAAAAATAACAAATAATAATATGGAACAATACACATTTGCTGGATCATTATCAAGTAATCATGAGGGAAAACTTGTTGAAATTCAGGGATATGAGGTTGATGTTAAGCCAAGTACTCATATGCTATTTGTACAAAACAAGGATGTACCAGGGGTTATAGGACAGGTTGGTACAATAATTGGAATGGAAAATATAAATGTTGCTACAATGCAAGTTGGAAGAAAAGCTAAAGGTGAAATTGCTCTTATGATACTAAATGTAGATAGCGAAGTGGCAAAAGAATCTCTTAATAAATTTAAAGAAATAGAAAATATTATTGAAGTAAAATCAACTAGATTATAATGAAATAGATAATATAATCATGAATTAGATGTTATGTAGTTATATCTAATTCATGAGTTTTTATTGGGGTGATTAATATGAAAATCGGATATGCTGCATCAGCAGGAGAAAAGGATATTTTTGATACCATAGATTATGCTTATAAAAATGGATTTTCAGCTGTTGAACTTAATATAAATATGCCTATATTTTTCCCAGAAAGATTTAATAGGAAAGAAAGAGAAAAAATAAAAGAGTATAGCAATGATAAAAATATAGAACTTACTTTTCATGCACCAGAGGATATATCTTTATTACAACTGCAAGAGGGTGTTAGAAAAGCTGGTATAAATAGATTAAAAGAAGTGATAGATTTTGGTTATGATTTAGAGGCAAGTAGAATTACTATGCATATAGGACCCTCAGTTTGTTTTACATTAACGGATAAGAAAATTTATTTAGATGAAATTTATTATTTAGAATATAAAAAGGTATTAAAAGATAATTTACAGGAATTAATAAGTTACTCAAAAGGTAAAATACAACTTTGTATTGAAAATTCAGGGCGTTTTCCTGAAAAATTAGTACAAGAAACTTTAGATAAATTATTAAAGGAAGAAGAAAATTTATTTTTAACATGGGATATAGGACATTCATATGAAAATAAGTATAATGAAGTTCAGTTCTTTTTAAAAAATATTGATAAAATAAGGACTTGTCATGTACATGATAATAATGGATTAAGTGATCATCAAATAATAGGAAAAGGAAAAGTAGATTTTAATTACCATTTTAATAATATGAAAAACAGTGATGTTATTTATATTATAGAAGTAAGGCCAAGAGAAAAAGCCAAGGAATCTTTAATTAATTTATTAAAGTTAATTAAATAGAATATATTATGTAAAAATCATACCCGAAAACGAAAGGTATGATTTTTTATTATATACAAAATATGGTAAATGTGTGATAATGTATATATGTGTAAATATTCCCGGTGCATTAAAAACAAAGAGATACAGACGATAATATGTCCATGAATAATAATTAATAAGGGGGTAATGAAGTGGGTAAAAGGTTAAGGACATTAAAACTAATAATATCATTAGTTTTAATGTTAAGCATACCTAAAGGGGCCTTAGCAGCCACAAACATTAATGAGTTTCCTGAAAAAAACAGTATAAAAGTTAATAAACCGTGGGTAGTAAAATTAACTCAAAATTTAGATGAGAGGACTATTAATAATAATATAATAGTTAAAGATCCAAATGGAAAAGTAATTAAAACTACAACCTCAATAGGAAAAGATTCAAAAACTATAATAATATATCCTCCAGTTGGTGGATATATACCTAGTAGAAATTATTCTTTAGAATTAGGAACAGGAATTAGAAGCAAAGGTGGAAAAAATCTTTCTAAATATACAAAAATGAATTTTAATATAGCTAAAGAACTAGTAGATTTTAGCGATTATAAATCTTTGCCCAATATTAATCAATTAGAAATAGTTCAAAAACCCTTGATGGAAAAGAATAATGTAAGTTTTAAAGTAACTTCTAATTTTAAGGAGTCAGTTCAATATAGAGCTTTTCTTTTTAAATATCCAGATGAAGTATATGATAATTCAAGTAATGACAGGTATTCAAAAGTTCCATATATAGAAATTACCAAGGGATATAGTAACTCGATAAATCCTAGAGTTCCGTACATAATTACAAAAAAAGATGGACTTGAATCTGGAAGATATAAATTAATGGTTTATGTAAAAGCTTCTAATAGACAAGGAATAAGTTTAGATAATAATACTGATTATGATAATTATAGTAGCATTTACTTTAAGGTTGTTAATACAAATATAATCAGTGATAAAAAAGAAAATGAAACTTTAATATACACAAGTTATAATAAGACATTGGCGGAGTCTATAAATAATCAAATAAAAAATGGACAACCTGTATACAGTGAAGGAATTAGTTGGATTCAATCAAGTAAGGCATTAGTTGAATATTATATGAATCCAAATAATTTTCTTGATGATTTAGGAAAATACCAATTTTTAAATTTGAATTATATGGATGGTGTTACTACAAATGATTTAAATAATTTATTAAAAGGGAAAGGGATATTAGAAAATAAAGGTGAAACTTTTTTAAAGGCTGCTAAGATAAATAATATAAACCCTATTTATTTAGTATCACATGCATTACTTGAAACAGGAAATGGAAAATCTGTACTTGCAACTGGAGTCTTAGTTAGTGCTGTTAAAGGAAAAAGTGTAACTCCTAGAAAAACTTATAATATGTTTGGAGTAGGTGCTGTTGATAAAAATCCTGTAAAATGTGGTTCTGAATATGCATATACTGAGAAATGGTTTAAGCCAGAAGAAGCAATATTAGGTGGAGCTAAGTTTATTGGAAATGGATATATAAATAGTGATAAATATAAACAAAACACACTTTATAAGATGAGATGGAATATAAATGTTTCATATCATCAATATGCAACGGATATTGGATGGGCATATAAGCAACTTAGTAGAATAAGAAATTTCATGACACAATGTAAAAGTGCAAAACCAGTATTTGATATACCTAAATTTAAATAAATAATAAATTAAAGTGAGCAGTTAATTAACTGCTCACTTTAATTTATCATTTCCATCATAATTTATTTTATATTTTATTTTCCTGTCTTTAAGATATTTTTCAAAAGAAGATAAATCCATGGAATCACTATTAATGGATGTATATACAGTAATACTATTATCTTTATTTGATATGTATTCATCATTTATTATATTTTTTTCTTTTGCGGTTTCTATTATCTTTGTTAGAGCGGCATTAAGTGGTAATTTCTTCAGTTGAATATTTGATATTAATTCTCTACCTGATTTCCTGGTAGCAGAGACAGAAACAACTTTATTCCAGTTATTTACCTTTATTTGTATTGTAGGGGGAATATTCATAGTTATAGAAGCTTTAGGGGAAAAATAAACATATATATTTCTGCCAAATATACATAATGCTATAAGTATAACAAGTGCTATCAGTCTATTTAAGGTTTTAGAATTTTTCTTGATTATAGTTCCTGAATATATGTCACCTATATTAGGAGTATAGTCTTTTATTTTAACATTAAATAATTCGCCCTTAACAGTTTTTATAGAAACATAATTTTTGAAGACTTTTACTACAACGCCAGTTTTTCTTTTCATATATTCACCTACTTGCATTATAAAATTATAATTGGATTTAAATTGTTCAATTACCTTATATTATATCAATTCATTGATGTATTGTCTTAAAATATTTTGTAACATAAAATAAAATATTGTAAATAATCCTAAAAGGAACAGAAAACCTCTGTTCCTTTTAGGATTATTTTACTAGTGAAGCGCTTGAGTAAGGATTTTTTTCAATAAATACAGGAACTTTTGCATCACCTTTAAATTCTTTATTTTCGCCAATGACCACATTTTTGTCCATTATTACTCCTGTAAGATTGGCATTTTCTTTGATTTCGCAATTAGCGAGGATGATACATCCATCAATTTTAGCACCTTTATGGATAACAACCCTTCTAGAAATTATACTGTTTTTAACAGTACCGTCTATAATACACCCATTAGCTATAAGGGAGTTAGATACATGGGATCCATTTTGATACTTGGTAGGAGGTGCATCTGTAACTTTTGTATAAATAGAGCGAGGACCGAAAAATAATTCTTGATTAATTTTAAAGTTCAACATATCCATGTTAACTTTATAATATGAATTCATAGAGTTTATGCATTCTAGGTAACCTTTAAATTCATACCCTTTTATATTAAGGGTAAGATTTTTAGAGTATACACAATCTTTAATGGATTTATAATAACCAGTTGAAATACATTCATTAATTAAGTTTATAAGTGTTTTCTTGCTCATAATAAACATGTCCATAGATATATTACAATTAGATTTTATTCCTATATTTTTACCTACACTTATAACTCCATTGTCAGAATCAAGATTTAATACATTACAATTTAAAAAGCTTGTATCAGCATTGGAAACTTTTTTATAGATTATTGTTATATCGGATTTTTGTGATTCGTGAAATTTTATAGCTTTTGAGTAATCGATATTGCAAATCATATTAGAGGATGAAAATATAACATTATCTTGTTTGCTTCTATATAAATAGTCTATATTATCTTTTAATAGATATATATCATTAGTTTTTGAATGGGTGAAATTAAAGTTGAATAAAAAAAGACCATTTATTGCTCTATCTAAATCCCAAGGCTTACCTGATTGGAGGTGATGAAGTAATGATCTTGAGTTACTTTGAGTGTATATCCCTACATTTGTTATATCTGTATTTACCATGTTTGATATAACAAAATCAATTAATCGATATCTCCCTCCAATTGGAACGGCAGCTAAAGGTCTACTAGCGGTTAAGTTGGTTAATTCTTTATCGTCTTCATTGAGACTTATTATTCCCATATAATCTTTAAACATTTATTCCCCCTCCTAATTCTTAATTATGGAGTTAGTTTTAATTTTTTCTCCATCACCAATAACAGTTATATCATCTGAATTTCCTATAACACTATTTTTTTCTATGATTGTATGACTTCCAATTATACATTTTCTTATTATTGCATTTTCACCTATCTTTACATTAGACATTACTACGGAATCTTCAATTATACTATTTTTACCTATTTCAACTTCAGGGAATAGTACAGAATTTTGAACCTTACCGAAAACGGCACATCCTTCAACTACGAGGGAATTTTGGATTATTGCATTTGGACCTGTATATTGAGGAGGCTTAGTTGGACTTACAGAATAGATTTTCCAATCTCTGTTGTATATATCTAATGTGTTTTCTGGATTTAATAAGTCCATATTGGCTTGCCATAAGCTTTCAATGGTACCAACATCTTTCCAATAACCATTAAAGGAATAAGCATAAAGATTATATCCTGAACTTAATAGATTAGGAATTATGTTTTTACCGAAATCATGATCGGAATCTTCAAGCTCCGAATCTTCTATTAAAAATTCTTTGAGAATTTTCCAATTAAAAATATATATTCCCATAGAGGCCTTATTACTTTTAGGATTCTCTGGTTTTTCATCAAATTCATATATTTTATTATCATCTTCAGTATTCATTATTCCAAAACGGCTGGCTTCTTCTAGGGGAACATCTATAACGGCTATTGTGGCATCCGAATTTTTTTCTTTATGGAATTTTAGCATTTTTGAATAATCCATTTTATAAATGTGATCCCCTGAAAGTACTAGTAAATATTCAGGGTCATATTTATCAATAAACATTATGTTTTGATATATGGCATCAGCGGTACCCATATACCAGTTGCCACCATCATTTCTCATGTGGGGTGGAAGAATTGAAACTCCACCTCGATTTCTATCCAAATCCCAAGGGCTACCTATACCTATATGAGAATTAAGTATATGCGGTTCATATTGTGTCAATACTCCAATGGTGTCGATTCCAGAGTTGGAACAATTACTTAAGGTAAAATCTATAATTCTATATTTACCTCCAAAAGGTACAGCAGGTTTTGCATTATTTTTAGTTAGAATTTTAAGTCGTGTACCTTGTCCACCTGCAAGAATCATGGCTAGCATTTCTTTTTTTATCATTAACTTCACCACCATTTATTTTGTTGTTATAAATAAAAAACAATTATTGAAATCTACAATAATATTCTTAAATAGAAATATTTGGAATACTATAAGCAATATAGATAATTTTACAATATATTGGAAAATATTTCAACATAAAATCCCCATGTTTATACTATAATGTATACAACATGGGGATTTAAGGCATTTAGTAATGTTTTAACTTAAAGTTAGAGTTGGTTATTTCAAAATTATCTTTTAATCCAGAAGAAACGTAAACTTCATGATTTTTGGTAACAAAAATAGCTTCTGTCCCTTTAAGAGATTCTATTAACTTTAATCCTTCATTAAGTCCTAAAGAAAAGGTAGTTGTAGATAAACCATCGGCATCTATAGATTTATCAGCTATTATAGATACGCTAACTAGGGAGTTATCCACGGGGTAACCTGTTTTAGTATCTAAAATATGATGATAGCGTTTGCCGTTTTTCTCAAAGAAACGCTCATAGATTCCAGAGGTAACTATAGATTTTTCTAAAAGCTTAACTTTACCCATGTAATTACCATGAGCATCAAAGGGGTCTTGAACTCCTATTACCCAGTTATCACCATTAGATTTATTTCCCATGGTTATAATGTTTCCACCTAGATTAATTATTGCATTCTTTATTCCGTTATTTTTAAGAAGTTTTTTTACTTCATCAGCTGCATATCCTTTAGCAATAGCCCCAAGGTCAATAAGCATTCCTTTATTTTTAAGCATAACAGACTTGTCTTTGTCATTAGTAAGTATATTATTATAATTGACTAGTGGTAGTTTGGAGTTTATTTCATTTTGAGAGGGAATTCGAGCTTTATCTGTGCCTATATTCCATAGTTTATCAATGGATCCTATAGATATATCGAATTTACCATGAGACATATTAGAATAATATAAACTCTTTTTTATAACATTAAAGGTATCATCAGACACGTTTATGTATTTAGAACCCGATGCAGAGTTTATATTTATAACTTCACTTGATTTTTTATTTATTGTCATTTCATTTTCTATATTACTAACCCGTGTATATGCTTTATCAAGTATTTCTGGAGAAGCTTTATCAAATACTGTTATTTTGCATATAGTTCCAAGAAAAATTCCATCTTTTGATATGGGTTCTACTTTGCAACCTGAAAATACAAATGCTGAGAAAATCATTAATATGATGCAGCTGTAAATTTTCTTTAGTTTAAACATAGAATCCTCCTAATAAAATTAAATTTAGTTAACTTTTTTAATTTTACTCTTTGAAAATATAAAAGTCAATTTAACTTATATGTATATAAATGGATGAGTACCATTAAAAAGTGTTCTTTAAATTATGTACATTCTCGATGTATAATATATATATGTTTTTACTTAGAAAGGGGATTGATTTGTGAAAAAAATAGACAAGATTATCATTGCAGTTTGTTTAATTGTATCAGCAGTTGGGGTTGGAATTTTAAAATATAATTCAAGTAAAAAGTATAATGAAAAATATGCTGAAATAAATGTAAAAGGGAAATTATACAAGAAAGTAATATTAGATAAAAATAGACCAAAGGAGACCTTGGACATAAAGACAGATTTAGGGGAAAATATAATAGAAATACAAAATGGTGGATTAAGAATATTAGATGCAAATTGTTCAGATAAGGTTTGTGTTAAGGATGGATTTAAATATAAAGTTGGGGATGTTTTAGTGTGTCTTCCACATAAAATTATTATTAACATAAAGGGAGAGAATAGAGATATAGAGGTTGATGATATATCTCAATGAGGTGGAATTAATGAATAAAACTAAGAAATTAACTTTTATAGCGCTTCTTGTAGCTGAAGGATTGGTATTACACATTTTTGAAGGAATGTTACCACTTCCTTTTGTAACTCCAGGGGCAAGGCTAGGGCTTACTAATATAATAACAGTAGTATCTCTTTATTTATTAAATTTTAATGAGGTTTTGTTAGTAATAATATTAAGAATATTATTATCTACATTATTAGGGGGGAATTTATCTACATTTTTATATAGTATGGCAGGCGGAATTTTAAGTTTCTTTGCGATGTATGTATTAAAGAAATTTGAGGAAAAAGGAGTAAGCATTATAGGAATAAGTATAGTTGGTGCAGTGTTTCATAATATTGGACAAATAATAGTTGCAGGACTAATTATAGAAAATGCTATGATTGTTTCATATCTTCCTATACTTTTACTTGCATCAATAGGAACAGGATTATTTGTAGGTCTTACAGGGAAGTATTTACTACCTTTTTTACAGAGAATAAAATTTAAAGAATAAAAATCGCCAATAATATTATTGGCGATTTTTAATATATATCAGAAAATTCTATGTTTATTTTTTCACTTCTAAATTCATAAGGTGTAACATCTGAGAAAATTTTAATATCCTTATTAGCTATATTTGAGACAGGAAGAGTAATTAAAAACTCACTTCCATGACCAACCTTACTTTTCACTTCGATACTACCATTATGTAGATCTACAAAAGCTTTTACAAGAGATAATCCAACACCACTGCCTTCGTGGTTTCTTGAAAGCGACTTGTCCACTTGAATAAATCTCTCAAATATTAGGTCTTGTCTATTTTCTGGTATGCCAATACCGGTGTCTTTTACTGAAATTTGAATTTCATTATCCTTATCATATATGTTTACAGTTATACGCCCACCTGGCTGTGTAAACTTTATTGCATTAGATAAAAGATTTAATATAATACGTTCCATTATAAGTGCATCACAAGATATAATTTTTTCTTCAGTTTCAGTATCAAATATAAAATCTAAGTCCTTTGAATGTATATAAGATGCACAATATAAACAAATATCTTCTACTAATTCTACAATATTATAATTTTCAGGATGAATTTGAAAATATCCTGAATCGATTTTGGTTATATCAATTATATTATTTACTATTCTAACAAGTCTATATGAGTTTTGTTTTATAATGTTAGTGTATTTACAAAAACTATCTGAATTAAAATCAAAGTTTTTATTATTGACTAGTTCAACATATTGAACTGCACTTAATATTAAGTTAAGGGGAGTTTTTAGTTCATGAGATATATTTGCAAAAAATTCAACGCGGAGCTTTTGATATTCTAACATTTCGTTTAAAAGCTTGCTATTTTCTTCTGCTTTTATATGGGCGGTTAAATCGTGGCCAATTGTAACCATCCCGGTTAAGTTGTTATTACAATCAAATATAGGTACCTTAAATATATCTAAAACTATCTTTTCCCCATTAGCTAAGCAAAATTCATCTTGATAATTAACTATTGTTTTGCGCATTAAAGCTATATTATCAAAATGTTCATATTTTTTTAATCGATTTTCATAAATATTTTTGTGGGTTAAAGTATTTATAATATTTTGTGTAGTTTTATTTTTCCACGGAACATTTTTTAAATTAAAAAATTTAATAGTGGATTCATTGATTTCTAACCAATGTCCATTTCCATCTTTAAGACAAATCAAGTCGGGAAAGGCATTAATTAATATTCTAAGTCTTTTTTCGCTTTCAATTAATGCATTTCTGGTATGATGTTTTTCAAAAAGACTTATTATTAAAAAGGATATTAAAGTTATTAAAAATATAATAAACAACCAAATAAACATTTTAGGTATAGTATAGGATTTAGATTTAAGATTTATAAAGGATGCATGTTTTGGTGCTAAAGTTATAGGAATATCATATTTTATAAGCATATTATAGTCAAAAATATATCCTGATTGAGGTTGTTTTTGAATTGGTATATCTTTAGGTTTTTTACCTTTTAAAATCTCAAGGGCTAACCTTCCGAGAGTTTTTCCTTCAACTTTAGCAGAAAGCATTTTGCCACCGATTATTCCATGGTCCAATAAAGTTTCCCAAACACTAAAAATAGGTATGGAAAAGTCATCGGGGGATAAAAAGGTATCATTATCTATAAATACGGATTTACTATAAGTAGTAGTAAATCCACGTAATAATAAAACTATACTATTTTTTTTATGTTTTTTTATGAAATCTTTGTTATTTAGTTTACTTGTATCATTTAAATACATAAAATTCAATTTTCCCTTGTAACTAGGTATGATACTATTTAAGGATTTTCTAAGAGGAGCCGAAATACTTCTTTTATCATCTAAAAGTATTATTATATTTTTTATGTTGTTGTCTAGTGATAATGCAACATCAATAGTTTCCTTAATAGCTGGATTTTCTGTAATACCTGTAAACATGGGTAAATCATTTAACATACTTTTATCAAAGTTAGTAACACCTGAGAAAACTATAGGCGTATTAGGAAAAAGAGATTTACTATATTTTTTTAAAAAGTTAAATGCATCATCATCAATAGATAGTATTAAATCAAAATGTTTATTAATAAATTTTTTATTATAAAATGTATAAAGATTTTCAATGTATTCATCGCTGTTAAAGGATTCTGTGTTCATATACTCTATATCAATGTCCAAGGAGTTAGAAGAAGACTTTAAAATAGGCATAATTGAGTCTAGTATATCTTCCGAACGCTTAACTAGTTTGTCATATGAGTTAATAATAAGTATACGTTTTTGTGGGTGTTCATGTGCAAAAGCCTTTGTATTATAGGAAAACATAATAAAAAAGGCAAAAAAAATTATATAAAAAAAATTGTTTAATTTTAAATCGCGCATAATCAGTAAATATCTCCAATTAAGTAGTTTATTAAATATATAATCATAATAAATTGTAAATATATGATAATATTAACACTAACTATAAATTATTTCAATATTTAAATTAGAAAAATTTAATAGGAATTTTAAATGTTTTATAAAAATTAAAATAAAATTTTAAAATAGTAGAATAATATATTATAGTTATTTATGTTAGGAGGTAATTTTTTGAAGAAAAAAGTGGTGATTTTAGTACTTATGTTGTACGTATGTTCAATTTTATCAGGTTGTATCAAGATTCCGATAAAATTGTCAATAAATGATAAAAAGGGTGATTCGTTCAAGGTTGAAATAGATAGAAATCAAAAAATTACAAGTAATTTTAATGGAGAAAATTCAAATGTTGAATTAAAAGTTAGAGAAGGGTTTTTATGTAATGTCATTAACGTAGATGATATAAAAGATTCGGATATAAAGGTAACTTTTGATTCTATAAATTTTATTAATAATATTAATGTTTCAGATAAATTAAAAAAATATATACCTAATGCAGATGAAGATTTAAAAAAATTATCTCAAATATATTCATCATTTTTAGGCAAAAGTTTTAAAGTGAAGATAGCGGAAAATGGAAAAGTAAAGAAAGTAATGGGTATAGATGAACTTACAATGGCTGTTTTAAAGGATCTAAAAGATAAAAGTAAAGAACAAGATGTTAAAAATTTTATAAAAAAGGAGTTCTCAGAGAATGCTTTAACTGCTAAAATTGAGAAAATAACATTGTTTTATCCTGAGAAAAGGGTTAGTCAAAATACTCAATGGAGAATAAGAAATACTCCATCTACAAAAATACCAATACAGTCAGTAAATGAGTATGTTTTAAAAGACAATGAAGATAAAACGGCAGATATTTCTATAAAGTCGGAAATTAAAAAAAACGAATCTGCTCAACCTAAAAATATAGGTGATGTAAAACTTAGTTTTGAAGATATTAAAGGAAGCGGTAGTGGAAACATAAGTGTTAATTTAGATAAAGGAATAATTAAAAATACAGATATTCAAAGTAAGTATAAAGGAAATATAAAAATAGTTTCTATGGATCCTAATACAGGTACACAGATGATACCTATTACTGTAGAAGATAAAATTAACGTACATGTATTAAATCAATAAAGATAGTAGTTGAATAGTTGTAAATTAAATAAACCTCACTATAATTAATATTAGGATAAATAATCTTAATATTTATAAATATGGAAGAGGGAGAGATTGATTAATGGAGACTGTTGTAGAAAAATTTTTAAAGTATATTAAATTTGATACAAAATCAAGTGAAGAATCAAGTACTACACCTAGTACAAAGGGACAGATTCAACTTGCAAAGGAGATTGCAAAAGAACTAAAGGAAATAGGTTTAAGTGAAGTATCAGTAGATGATAAGGCATATGTAATGGCAACTTTACCATCAAATATGGATAAAAAAGTGCCTACAATTGGCTTTATATCTCATATAGATACATCTCCGGAAATAAGTGGAAAGGATATAAAACCACAATTTGTAGAAAATTACGATGGAAAAGATATTGTACTTAACCCGGAAAAAAATATAGTATTAAAAGTTGAGGATTTTCCAGAAATAAAAGACTATATAGGAAAGACTTTAATAACTACAGATGGAACTACTCTTTTAGGTGCAGATGATAAGGCTGGGGTTGCTGAAATAATCACTGCTATGCAATATTTAATAGAAAATCCACAAATAAAACATGGGACTATAAAGGTAGCCTTTACACCAGATGAAGAAATTGGAGCTGGGGCAGATTATTTCGATGTTAAGAAGTTCAATGCAGATTTTGCGTATACTGTAGATGGTGGAGCAATTGGGGAACTTGAATATGAAAACTTTAATGCCGCTGGAGCTAAAATAACTATAAATGGTAGAAATATTCATCCTGGTTCTGCAAAACACAAGATGATAAATTCTATGATTATTGGTAGTGAGCTTATATCAATGTTACCTAAAAATGAGGTTCCAGAACACACTGAGGAATATGAGGGGTTTTATCACCTTGTAGCTTTTAATGGTTCAGTGGAAGAAACAAAGATACAGTATATAATAAGGGATTTTAATAGAGAAAAATTTGAAGATAGAAAAACTACAATGAAAAATGTAGTAAAAGAATTAAATGATAAATATGGAAAAGATACTGTTATATTAGAGGTGAATGATCAGTATTACAATATGAAAGAAAAAATAGAACCCGTAAAACATATAGTAGATAGTGCATTTAATGCAATGAAGGAAGTGGGAGTAGTACCTAAGGTAGTACCTATACGTGGAGGTACTGATGGTGCAAGACTTTCATTTATGGGACTTCCAACACCAAACTTATTTACTGGTGGCCACAATTTCCATGGTAGATTTGAATTTATACCTGTTTTTGCAATGAATAAATCGGTAGAGGTTATATTAAAAATAATAGATATTTATTCAAAATAATAACTATAAAATAAATATAAAGACTAAGATTAATAAAGTTAATCTTAGTCTTTATATTTATTGAAAAGTTTTTATAGCATTTTTAAATAGCTCATCATTTATAAATGGAGCACAAAATTTAAAGTATTTTTCATGTCCACATTTAGGACAAACACATATACAAACATCATAAGGAATGTTATCTACAACATGTACTTCTAAATTTTCGGTTATATATGAATCGCCACAAATCTCACAAGGAGTAGAATTAATAATGTTATATTCACTTTCTATGTATTTCATAATATCATGTAATACCATATTTCTCCTCCAAATTTTAATTAATAAATATATTTAATGGTAACATCTAAAAATTATAATTTCAACAGTTCTTATTTAAAGGATATTGAAATTATAGATAAATTATTTAAATATTAAGACGAATGATAATTAATTTAAAAAAATAAGCATAAATTTAACAAAAATAGATTTGTTGCTATTGACAATATATTAAAAAAGTGATAGTTTTTATATATACAAATTAATAAAATTATTGTTTAATCCTTCAGGGCAGGGTGAAATTCCCGACCGGCGGTAAAGTCCGCGAACCATATATTATATGGTTGATTTGGTGAAATTCCAAAACCGACAGTAAAGTCTGGATGGGAGATTAGGATTAATATACGTTTTTAAACAGTTTATTTTTATGGTATTTTTGTATACGTCAGAATAAATTTGTTTATTTACCATTTCTATAAATATTAAGTGCCCTGAAAATTAGTTTTAATTTTCAGGGCTTGATTTTTTTTGATTAACAAAATCTATTTTACGCAATTTTTTGAACATTCATATTTTTGGAATCAAATTTCTCCCAATGATAGATCCCTTTAGGTAAAAAAATAAAAATATATTAGACAACTTAAAGTTGCCTTAGCGGAGGTGATTTAGTGGATCTTAGATATATGAAAAGAGCTATAAATTTATCTAAGTTAGGTATTGGACATACTTACCCTAATCCTTTAGTAGGAGCTGTTATTGTAAAGGATAACAAAATTATAGGTGAGGGATACCACCAATATTTTGGTGAAAATCATGCAGAAATTAATGCTTTAAAAAATGTTAAAGAGGATGTAAATGGAGCTACTATGTATGTTACTTTGGAGCCATGTTCTCACTATGGTAAAACCCCACCTTGTGCCAATGCCATTGTAAAAAGCGGAATAAAGAAAGTAATAATAGGAATGAGGGATCCCAATTCATTAGTTGCTGGTAGAGGTATAAGAATACTAAAGAATAACGGAATAGAAGTAATTCAAGGAGTGCTTGAGGAAGAAATAAAAAAAGTAAATGAGATTTTTATAAAATATATTACAACTAAATTACCATTTTGTATTTTGAAAACTGCTATGACATTAGATGGAAAAATAGCAACTAGGGATGGAGATTCAAAATGGATAAGTAATGAGATATCTAGGCAATATGTTCATGAGATACGACATAAAGTAGCTGGAATTATGGTTGGAATAGGGACTATTCTTAAAGATAATCCTAGTTTGACTACTAGACTTAATAATAAAAAGGGAAGAGATAGCACAAGGATAATTATAGATAGCAAAGGAAGAATACCTGTTGAGTCAAAAGTATTAAATCTAGAGTCTGAAGCTAATACCATAATAGTTACAACGGAATTAGCAAGCAGAGAAAAGATTGAAGTTATAAGAAGTAAAGGGGCAGAAGTAATAATAACACCACTATGTGATGATAGGGTGGATTTAAAATATCTTATGAGAGAGTTAGGAGAAAGAAATATAGATAGTGTTTTACTAGAAGGTGGTGCGGAACTTAACTATTCTGCGTTAAATGAAGGAATTGTAGATAAAGTAATATCTTTTATATCACCTAAGATAATAGGGGGAAAAGAGGCCAAAACACCTGTAGGTGGAGTTGGGAAAAGTGCTATAAGTGAATGTGTAAATCTTGAAAATATAAAAGTATCACAGTTTGAAGAAGATATTGTTATAGAAGGTTATATTAAAGGGGAGAAAAAGTTATGTTCACAGGAATAGTTGAAGAAATAGGAACCATAAACACTATTACTAGCACAAAGGATGCTGCACGAATAACTATTGATGCTAAAAAAATATTAAAAGATGTATCTTTAGGTGATAGTATAAGCACAAATGGTGTATGTCTTACTGTAACAGAGTATAGCCGTAATAATTTTACTGTAGATGTAATGGGTGAGACCATAAGAAGAAGTAATTTGGATTCTTTAAAAAGGGGAGATAAGGTTAATTTAGAAAGGGCATTAGCCCTAGGGGGAAGGTTTGGAGGTCACATAGTTAGTGGACATATAGACGGAGTAGGAACTATAAAAAATTTTCAGCATGAGGCAAATGCTATATGGATAACTATAGAAGCTAGCGAAGAAATCTTAAAAAACATAGTTTTTAAAGGGTCTATAGCTATTGATGGAGTAAGTCTTACAGTAGCGGATATTGATAATGAGATATTCAAAGTATGTATAATACCTCATACTCAAAGTGAAACAACTCTCACGTCAAAAAAATCTGGGGATAAAGTTAATTTAGAGTGTGATGTTATTGCAAAGTATGTTGAGAAACTTTTGCAAGTGAAAAATAATGAAACAAAGAAAAAAAGTATTGATATAAATTTTTTAAAGGAAAATGGATTTTATTAGGGGGATGAAGAAAAATGATCAAATATGAGTTTAATACTATTGAAGAAGCTATAGAAGATATTAAAATTGGAAAGATGATTGTAGTTGTTGATGATGAGGATAGAGAAAATGAAGGCGATTTATTAATGGCTGCTGAGAAGATTACTCCAGAATCAGTTAATTTTATGGCTAGATATGCAAGAGGATTAATATGTATGCCAATGACAGAGGAAAAACTTGAAGAATTACACCTTCATCAAATGGTAGCTAATAATACAGATTCTAAAGAAACGGCTTTTACAATATCAATAGATTCAGTTGAAACTACTACTGGAATTTCAGCATATGAAAGAGCACTAACAATAAAAAGAGCTGTAGAATCAAGTTCTAAGGCTGAAGATTTTCAAAGTCCAGGGCATATTTTCCCATTGAGAGCCCGTGAGGGAGGAGTATTAAAAAGGGCTGGACATACTGAAGCAGCTGTAGATCTTGCAAAACTTGCAGGGTTATCTCCAGCAGGAGCAATATGTGAAATTATGAATGAAGATGGTACTATGGCTAGAGTACCTGAGCTTATGAAATATGTAAAAGAGCATAACTTAAAGATAATAACTATAGCTGATTTAATTGAATATAGAAGAAGAACTGAAAGTTTAGTTAAAAAGCAAGGAACAGCTTGCATGCCAACAAAATACGGTGAATTTAAGATTGTGGGATATGAGGATGAATTAACTGGAAAGGAGCACATAGCTTTAGTTAAAGGAGATGTTTCAGATGGAGAGCCTGTACTTATTAGAGTTCATTCAGAGTGTTTAACTGGAGATGTATTTGGTTCTTTAAGATGTGATTGTGGAGACCAACTAGGACAAGCACTTAAATCTATTAATAAAGAAGGACGCGGAATTTTATTATATATGAGACAGGAAGGACGTGGAATTGGACTTATAAATAAGATAAAGGCATATAACCTTCAGGATAAAGGTATGGACACTGTTGATGCAAATCTAGCTTTAGGATTTCCAGAAGACTTAAGAGATTATGGCATAGGTGCACAAATTCTTAAAGACTTAGGCGTTGAAAAAATAAGGCTTATGACTAATAATCCTAAAAAAATATCAGGAATTTCAGGCTATGGGATAGAGATAGTAGAAAGAGTTCCAATAGAGATAGAATATAATTCTAGAAATGAATTTTATCTAAGAACTAAAAAAGAGAGAATGGGTCATATTTTAAACTTTAAAAATATAAAAAAATATAATAGAACATTAAAGGAGGCAGAGTAATATGAAAATATATGAAGGAAGTTTAATTGCGCAAGGAAAGAAGTTTGGTATAGTAGTTGGGAGGTTTAATGAATTTATAGGGGGTAAATTATTGTCTGGAGCATTAGATGCTCTAAAGCGTCATGGTGTTAAGGATGATGAAATAGAAATTTCATGGGTACCAGGTGCTTTCGAAATTCCGCTTGTTGCAAAAAAGATGGCTAAATCAAATAGATATGATTCGGTTATATGTTTAGGTGCAGTTATAAAAGGTTCTACTGCTCATTTTGAGTATGTATCAAGTGAGGTTTCAAAGGGTATTGCCAATGTTTCTTTAGATACAGAAATCCCCATTATCTTTGGAGTGCTTACAACAGATAATATAGAACAAGCCATAGAAAGAGCAGGAACTAAGGCTGGAAATAAAGGATATGAAGCAGCAGTAACAGCTATTGAAATGACTAATTTATTAAATGAAATATAGATTATTTAAAAAACCTCTTTTCTTAGAAAAAGGGGTTTTTTGTTATTAAAAAAATAATATAAAAAAGAAGGACAATCAATACATACAATTAACTTAAGAGTAATATATATTAATTACAAAAGTATGTGTTTAAAAGAGGTGATAAGTTTTGATAAATATTATATGGTTTGTACTTCTTGGTATAGGGATAGTATTTGGACTTGTTACAGGAAACGGAGAAGTTCTTTCAAAATCTATAATAAGTTCTACACAATCATCAGTTAAACTTGTTATAGGACTTGTTGGAATGATGAGTCTTTGGTGTGGAATCATGAAAATAGCCCAAAAAAGTGGAATTACAGATAAACTTGCAATTCCATTAAAACCAATATTAAGATTTTTATTTAAAGATGCCTCAAAAAGTAAAGATGCTATGGGAAGTATGATATTGAATTTGACATCTAATATGCTAGGTTTATCTAATGCAGCAACACCATTTGGAATAAAAACTATGGAGGAATTACAAAGGATTAATCCTAAAAAAGATACAGCTACAGATGATATGGCTCTTTTTTTAGTATTAAATGCTGCTTGTATTCAGCTTGTACCAACGTCGGTAATATCAATGAGAGCAGCTTGTGGATCACAAAATCCAGGCATAATAATCCTGCCAGCTATAATGACAACAGGAATAGCAGCTATAATGGGGATTATTTATTGTAAAATACTTCAGAAATTTTTCTGATATGGAATAAGGAGTTGAAAAAATGAAATACTTTATAATATCCATAGTCCCAATATTAATTGGATTAATTGTTATATATGGAATGATTAAAGGGGTAAAAATTTATGAGTGTTTCATAGAAGGAGCAAGGGATGGACTTAAATTATGTGTTAATATATATCCGTATCTTTTAGCTATGCTTCTAGCCGTTGGAGTATTTAGAGGTTCTGGTGCATTGGGATACTTCATCAATTTTATAAGGCCAATTGTAAAATTTATAGGATTACCACCAGAGGTAGTACCCCTTGTTATGGTGAAACCTTTATCAGGAAGTGGAGCACAGGGTGTTTTTATGGACATATTAAATCAGTATGGAGCTGATACATATATTGGTCTTGTTGCATCAATTATAATAGGTTCTACAGAAACGATTTTTTATACCCTTACTGTATATTTCGGGTCAGTTAATATAAAAAAAATAAGACATACTGTATGGGCAGCAATTATGGCAGATTTAACAGCAGTTATAGCAGCAGTTATAATAGCTAAAGCAATATTTACTAATTAAAAATTTTTAAATAATATAAATAAATTGATAAATTTTACGAAATAAAAATGTAACATTTTTATTTGAGTATTGTTACAAATCTGAAACCATTTATAATATAAGGAGATATATAATAAATATAGATGATAGTGTAAGTTACTATTTTGTAAAGAGGTGTTTAAAATGAATAAATTAAAGGAGGCAGGATTATTCCAAAATACTGATGGACTTTCTGAAAAAGTGGGAATTGGATTAGCTTTGGGAGCTTGCTTTGGTGCAGTTTTTAATAAGATGATTATTTTTTTAATGTTAGGATTTATAATTAGTATGACAATAGGTATAGTTCATGACTTAATATATATAAAAAAGAATAAAGCATTTAATAGCTAATTGGGAATTAATTAGGGATCACTCTAGTTAGTTCCCAATTAGTTTTATATAGATGAATTATTAAATTATAATTAATTGAAACTAATATAAGAATATGATATTATTATATTAGTTGTTGAAATAGATACAATTGTATTTCGGTGAAATACAGTAAATTGAAATAGTTATATTACTAGAAGTTATATATTAGGCAAAGGGGGGTATACATATGATTAAAGTAAAAATTCCTGCTACAACTGCGAATCTAGGGCCAGGATTTGATAGTTTTGGAATGGCTTTAGACATTTATAATGAAATATGTATAGAGGAAATAGAAGATGGATTTGAGATTTTACAAGAGGGAAAAGTATCAGAAATTCCACTAAAAGATAATCTTATATATACAAGCTTTGTTAGTATATTGAAAAAATATAATTATAAATATAAAGGATTTAAAATAAATTTGACTAAGTGTCATATACCAATTTCAAGGGGACTCGGTAGCAGTGCAGCATGCATAGTAGGCGGAATTTCGGCAGCAAATAAAGTAATGGGAAATATAATGTCATTAGATGATATTATAAAGGAATGTGTAAGGATAGAAGGTCATCCTGACAATATAGTTCCAGCAGTTGTTGGAGGTATGACAATCTCTATAATGGACAAAGATAATATAATATATTCTAATGTGACAGTTCCAGAAAATTTAAGGATTTTTGTTATGATACCAGATTTTAAGTTGAGTACAGAAGATGCAAGAAATGTACTTCCTAAAGATTATACAAGAAAAGACTGCGTTTTTAATATTTCAAGAGCTGCTATGTTAGTTAATATTATGAATAATGGGGAATTAGATAAATTAAGAATATGTGTTCAGGATAAAATACATCAAGAATATAGAAAAAGTTTAATAAATAGTATGAATGATATATTTGTTAAAGCTCAAGAATATGGATCATTAGGAGAGTTTATAAGTGGTTCAGGATCAACTCTTATTGCTATTATTGATAAGGAAAATCATAGATTTTATGATAAAATGACAGACTTTCTTGAAAAGATGGATGGAATTTGGAAAGCATATTTATTAAAACCTAATTTTAATGGAGTGCATATATATACAGAATAAAAATAAGGTATAGTTATTAGGAAATGAAAATAACTATACCTTATTTTTATTTGTTTAATTTTTTAAAAGATTTTTCAAATAATATAAACATAATGAGGCCATCTAGTATCCATTGAATACCTGTAATCCACCATACATAAACAACAGAAGTTTTCAGAATATATACAAAGTAAAACATAAGTGGAATCCTAATAAGCCAACTTGATATAAAAGAAACAATAAACGGAGTTTTAGTATCACCTATACCTTTTAATGCACCACCGAGTATAAGGGAAATTCCCATAGGAATTTGTTCTAATGAAGCTACCATAAGACAAGATGCACCTAATTTAATAACTTGTGTTTCAGAGGAGCTAATAAATAATTTTATTAATGTATTAGGAATTATAAGAAATAGTATAGAACATAGAGCCATAAATATTGTTCCAATAATTACGCATACAAAGGTGTATTTTTTAGCAGCTTTTATATTTTTCTCACCTATTTTGTGACCTACTAATGTTGTTGCAGCTACACTAAATCCCCAACCAGGCATAAAGGATACTGATTCTATAGTAGTGGTTATTTGATTTGCAGCAAAGGAAGTTTCACCAAGGCGCATTATTATAAATGTACTAAGGAGTCTACTAATATCAAAGGTTGCTTCTTGTAAAGATGAAGGTATAACTAGTACTAAAAGCTTTTTTAACTTATGAGCTTTTAAATTTATTATATATTTTAATCTTAGTTTTATTTTAGATTTTTTAGTTATATAAATTAGTGCAAAGAAAAATCCTATTATTTGAGCTATGGAAGTAGCTATAGCAGCACCTTTAATACCAAGTTCGGGAAAATTTAGTTTGCCGAATATTAATATGCAATCTAATGATATGTTTATTATATTAATAATAAAAGATATTAATAAAGGGGTTTTAGTATTTCCATATCCTCTTAAGATGCCATTTATCATACTTGTTAACATATAGAAAAAACATCCTAAAGATATAATTTTCATATAAGTATTTCCAAGGGAGATAACATCAGTAGAAGCACCTCCTATGTTGAGGATTTCTTTAGTATATATGAACATAAAAATGGACATAATTAATGCTATAATCAATCCTATAAAAAAACCTATAGAGGCATATTCCTCAGCTGAATCATATTTTTTAGAACCAAATCGTCTAGCTACAAGAGAGGTTATACCTATAGATATACCTACAGCTATAAAGATATTTATAAATGTATAAATTATTTCAACGCTTAATCCAACGGCGCTTACAGCAAGTTGTCCACCATAACGACCAACCATCATGGTGTCAAAGACGCTTATGGTCATATATAAAATCATTTCTACAACAGCAGGCAATGCAAGTTTCAGAATAGTTTTGACTGTATTTTTATCAAACATAATTTTATCCTCGCTTCTTAATATTAATTTAAATAAGTATTATAATTTATTTAATTATAGCATGGTATATAGTGATTTATATAAAGGTTTTAGAGTGTATTATAAAATAAATATAAATATAAATACATGACAATAAACATTATATATAAATGTGCTATTATAGAATTATCATAAGCTAAATATTGGAGGGATATTATGCTTCAGTGGAAGGACTTATATAAGGAATGTAGGGCTTGTAGTAAATGTAATCTTGGTGAAGTAAAAATTAATATGGTATTTGGAGAAGGAAATCCTAAGGCTAAATTAATGTTTATAGGTGAAGCACCTGGAGCAGATGAAGATAGGACTGGACGGCCTTTTGTTGGAAGAGCAGGACAGTTATTAACTAAAGGGTTACTAGCATTGAACTTACATAGAGATAAGGATTATTATATAACAAATATTTGCAAGTGTAGACCTGAAAATAATAGAAATCCTATGGAAGATGAAGCGTATGCTTGCATACCTTATTTAAGAAACCAAGTGGGATTAATTAAGCCTAAAATAATAGTTTGTCTTGGAGCTATTGCAGGTAAATATATAATAAATTCAGGTCTGAAAATTACTAGAGATAGGGGTAAGTGGATAAACAAAAAAGGTATTTATATAATGCCTATATTTCATCCGGCTGCTATATTAAGAGATGATAGTAAGAAGGCGTTATTTTGGAGGGATTTAAAAGAGATAAAAAAGAAGTTTGATGAAATTAAATAAACACTGTTATTATAAATATATGCATAATTGAAATAAATTAAGGGAAATATAATATAGTAGGTTAAACTATTTATATTTCCCCTTAAAAACTAAATTTTATTTTGTTTTAGATACTTCAGTAGCTTTTTCATTAGGACCATGTACACTTGGTAAGTTAGCTGGTATATTACCTGCTTCATCAAGTGTTGCGAATGAATATCCTTGACTCTTTAAGTATTCAATTACTCTTGGTAGAGCTTCAAGCGTAGTTGATTTAGTTGCAGCATCATGCATTAATATAACTACATGATTTTTACCCTTAGTACTTGATTGGACTCTTGCAACAAGTTGATCAGCTGGAACATGTTGATGTTCTGCATCACCATTTAGTGCATTCCAATCAACATAAGTATAACCTGCATTTTTAGCAACTTGTTTGTAAGGAGCACGTTTTGAACCATAAGAACCACCAGGAAAACGAATTACCTTTCCGTTATAGTCTCCAAGGATAGATTTTATTATTTGAGCACTTTTTTCAAAGTCTTGTAAAAAGTTAGTTGCATTACTATATAAAAGTTTATAATCATGAGAATAACTATGGTTAGCTATAGCGTGTCCTTTATCTCTTTCTTCTTTTAGTAGGTCAGGATTTGCTTTAGCCATTTGTCCTAAAACAAAGAATGTAGCTTTTACATTATACTTGTCTAATGTTTCTAGTACTTTTGGAGTTATTTTTCTAGTAGGACCATCATCAAAAGTTAAATAAGCAACTTTTTTATTAGGATCTAATGGAGCTGTAGAAGGTGCTACTTTATTTTCTTTTGGTTGTTCAGTTGGAGTTTTACTAGAGTTATCTTCTGCTTTATTTGCAACAGAGTTATCTTTAGTAGTGTTTTTTTCTGTAGACTTAGTATCAGTTATTTTATTACTAGCTGATTTAACTGTAGTTTTTTTCATTCCAGTTAAGAAGCCCATAGAAAATATAAATATAAAACCTACGATTACTGCTATAAATTTACCAGTCAAACGTCTTCCAAATAATTTTTTCAATGTCATCCCATCCTTTTTAATATGTTATTTTATAAGTTTTCTCATTTGATCGTCCCAAGTTTTCACGTAGCTTCCAGTTGCCCATTGAGACATTATAACTTCTTCATTGTTTTTTAAATTTACTGTTTTCAATGGAGTATTATTTAAATCACCATTTATAATATCATATATCAGTATTTTTGAATGCGTTAAAACTACAACAAAATTTTTATCTGGAGAAGAGTACGCATCTAAAGCATCGGGTACCTTCTTTTTTATTATATTCCAATTAGGAAATAATAAGTCATATCCTATGAGTTCTTTTGGAGGAATTATAGGAATATCAAAATCTGCAAAATTTGCAAGTGGAGATTCCCCAAAAAAACCATAAAAATATTCTAGTCTTCCTCTTAAAATCCATTTGCCATTTTTGCGCATAACACCAAAGAACTTATCGCATGGAGTAGGATTTAACTTGTTTCTCTCATTAAAATCTAAGGAATTTATATACGCTGATGCCCCTTGTTTTAATGATTTTATACCTTGTTCTCCCATTAATTTAGAAATAGAGAGAGAATAGTCTTTATTACTATTAAAGGTGTCAATTGGATCAACCCTTAATAGACTTTGTGGAATAAGAGTATTATCTTTGTTAAGACTACCTTCTTTTGATTCTAAGGATATATAATCATCACCTACAAAATATACATCTTCTACATAATAAGATTGTCCCTTGTTTATTATATCACTTTTTATGCTAGTTTCTATTAGTTTAGGATTATTATTTTTTGTCAATGGATAGGTATATATCTTATATTTTTTATAATCTGTAGTACTAACATCCTTAGTTGTAATATACCAAAATCCTGTTTTCCTAGCATATACAAAATGAGGAATTTCATATATGTCTTTAATTCCTGGATTATCAAAGTTAATCCAGATTGTCCTATAAACAGGTCTAGGTATTGTTTGTGAGTTATTATCATATGAAAGGGTAAATCCCGGAACATATGATTTTAATCCAAGTAATAATCCAGAATCTAAGTTCTTAGGAAAATTAAAAAAATTAGATTTATCATTAATAGTTGTATTATTTTTATATTCTATTTTACCAGATTTTCTTGTAAGCAAGAAAAAAGAGTCGTCCAAAGTAGCAATCAAGCTATTTTCACTTAATTTTATAAAAGAAGTAAAATAAGTGTCTTTATTAGAAACTGTTATAACTTGAATGTCAGATTTCCCAATACCAAGAGTACTAGGAGTTATACTATAATTACTTGCCAAGTAACTTGTGCTATCCACTGTTTTGATTTTAAAATTTGGTGAATTGCAGGTTTTATCTAAAAGTTCCAGTTTATCTTTACCTATATAAAGTGATTTTCCGATTTTATCCTCTATATTTTTGTTTTTAACTGGAGAACCGCCAGTAGGGTAATATTTTTGTATAATCCATTCTCCTGATATAGCTATATCATAATTCTCAGGTGGAACTATTTTGCCTGGAGATATTATAGGACGTTTATTACAACCTGTAATAGTTATAGTCAATATAAAAATCAATAAAAAACTTAATAAATTTTTTATTTGATGCATCAAGCAAACCTCCCAGTTTTTATAAGCAAATATATTTTAATACTATGGCATATATAAAAAGTAACAAAAGTATTAAAAAGGACGGTAAATTAAAAAGTTTGTAAAGGTAGCGTTATTATTACTTCAGTTCCATTATGTTCTTCACTTAATATTTTAAGAGTTCCATTATGTAGGGATATAATTTCACTACATATAGATAAACCTATACCATTTTTAGAATTACTATTTTTACCTTTGTAAAATTTTTCAGTAACTCTAGGAAGATCCTCTGGTGGAATTCCACATCCATTATCTTTAATAGTTATTATTACATGGTCCATTGTAGAAGATAAAATAGTTTTTATTTCTCCTCCATTAGATGTAAATTTTAATGAATTATCAAGTATATTCATTAATACTTGTTTAAGTCTATTTACATCTACATATATATCAGGAATAGTACTTTTGCATTCAAGAAGTATATTTATATTATCTTTAGAAGCTCTTGGAGATAGTTGCTTTTGAAGATATATAAGAAGTTCATAGATATTTACAAAGTCTTTTTTTAAGGTTATTTTTCCGGATGATAACTTTGAAAAATCTAAGAGTTCTTCAACAAGTGAACTTAATCTATCAGTTTCTTCTTCTATTATTTTAAGACCATCTTCAAATTCGCTTTTGTTGTTAGGATCACATAAACTAAGAGCTATAGTCCAGCCTTTGATGGATGTTAAAGGAGTTCTAAGTTCGTGTGAAACAGATGCTATAAATTCTGTTTTTAATTTTTCTGTTTTGAGTAACTCTTCTGACATATAGTTTAGTGTATCGGCAAGTTTACCAAATTCATCGTTGGATGATTTTACTATTTTCTCTTTAAATTTACCTGATGCAAATACTTCTGCACCTTCAGTAATTTCTCTTAAAGGGCGAGTAATTTTTCTGGATAATATTAAGCTTATAATACTAGAAATAATAATTACAATTATAGCTACAAGTATAAAATAAAATGCAATAGAACTTATATGTTTATCTATTTTATTTAAAGAGGATACAAACCTTAAAATTCCTTGGGTTTTTTCACCGTTTTTTAAAGGAATAGATATGCTCATTATATTTTCAGTTGAATTAGCTGGTTTGTGAATATAAAAGCCTAATTTACCTAGCAAAGCTTGGTTAAAATCTTTAGAAGACTTTATGTCCTTTGGAGAATACCCCATGGAGTCCATAAGTAGATTTCCTTTAGTATCTAAAATTTGAACTTCTGCATTGGTATTTTTCCAAAATATATCTACATCATTTTCTACATTCTCTTTAATATCTATTGAGGATAGATATGTGCTATAAAATTCTGCTGAAAGTTTTATTTGATTAGATAGAAGTTCACGAGCATTATCATAAAAATACTTTCTTATAGACGTTAATACTATTATTTGCGATATAAAAACTGTAAAAATTATTATACCTATATAGCTCAAAGTTACTTTGTTTCTTATAGATTTCACGCTAATCTTCCTTCCAGATATATCCTATCCCCCATACTGTTTGTAAATACTTTGGATATGAAGGGTCATCTTCAAGTTTACTTCTAAGTCTACGAATATTTACATCTACAATTTTAGGATCTCCAACAAAGTTATATCCCCAAGCTAGATCTAAAAGTTTATCACGACTTAAGGATCTTCCTATATTTTCAATGAATATTTTTAAAAGTAGAAATTCTTTAGGGGTTAAATTTAATTTTTCTTCATTTTTGTAAGCTGTTTTTGAATTTAAATCAACTTTAAAAGGCTCAGAGATTAAAATTTCAGACGAAGTATCATTTGAAAAATTCATACGCCTAATTAAAGAGATTATTCTTGCAGCAAGTTCTAAAGGATTAAATGGTTTTATCATATAGTCATCGGCACCATGTTCAAGACCTTTTATTTTATCTACATCTTGTCCTAAAGCTGTTAACATTATAATTCCAACTTTAGGATGGTTTTTTCTTAAAATTTCACATACCTTAAATCCGTTAATCCCAGGAAGCATAATGTCTAGAATAACAACTACAGGATTTTCAGTAGTTACTTTTTTAATTCCATCTTCACCAGAAAAAGCTTGTATAACTTCAAAGTCTTGTTTTTGTAAAACTAATTTTATAAATTTACTTATAGATTGTTCATCCTCTATAACTAGTACTTTATGTTTATGATTCATAATTACACCTCTAAATACTTTATGAAATAATGTTAAAACACTTCTTAAAACATTATATATTATATTATTTTATTAAAGTATACAAAAGAGTTACTAATATAAGAAATTACATTGTAATATAATAAATAAGGTAATATAATTTACTGAAAGCTTTATATAATTTCACATAAGGTTTATATAAGTATAAAATATCTTAAAGAGGTGAAATTCATGTTAAAATTATTAAAGAAAAATAAAGACAATCAGTATTTAGATAAAATATTAACTAAATTTATAGATGGATATGTATCTTGTACACAATCTCATATTGCTAGTGTATGCATTGATAAAGAAATTAAACATTTGATTTCGGCTATTGACAATGAAAAAGAAATACATATTAGAAATAACGAATCCTTAGATAAAGTAACTGAAATATTAGGAGTTATTTTAAAAAGAGAAGACATATCAAAAGAAGAAAGACAAGATATATATAAATTACTTTCACAAATAAGTAATTTAAGTAAAGAAGGTGAAAGTCAAAGAACAAGACAAGTAACCTCGAGGATTATTTCAGCAATGGGAATTGCAGCATCAGTTGCAATATCATTAGGAACCGTATTAGTACATGAAAAATATAAAACTCAAAGAGAAAGAGAAAAGTGGAATAATTATTTTTATAAAGGACAATAATATTGACATATGAAGGGATTTGTCATAACATTTAATGTAAGTACTAAAAATTAATAAATGCTATGAAAAGAAGAGTAACGAGTGAAAGTGTATAAAGAGAGCCAGAGAAGGTGAAAACTGGTTACATGGCAATTTGTGAAGATGGTCTTGGAGCATGGTATCTGAAATTTTTTAGGATACTACCGATGCAGCGGTTATAATGCAAAGTGATAAAATTAACTATTGTTAAGGAGTCACTTATTAAGAATTTTGTTGTGAGACAAAATTAAATTAGAGTGGTAACGCGTAAATTACGTCTCTAAGCGAGAAAAACTTGCTTAGGGACTTTTTTTTTATAAATAATTAAAACAATATAGGTTAAATAATAAAGGAGGACTAAAGATGCATAAAGGTAATTTTTATATAACTACACCGATTTATTATCCATCAGCAAAATTACATATAGGAAATACATATACTACGGTTGCAGCAGATGCAATTGCTAGATTTAAGAGATTAACAGGATATGACACATATTTTTTAACAGGTACTGATGAACATGGTCAAAAAATTCAAAGACTAGCAGAAGCAAAAGGTATAACACCAAAAGAATATGTAGATGAAATTGTAGCAGGTATAAAAGATTTATGGAAAGTTATGAATGTAAATTATGATAAATTCATAAGAACTACTGATGATTATCATGTTGAAACAGTTCAAAAGATATTTAAAAAATTATATGATCAAGGGGATATATATAAAGGAGAATATGAAGGGCTATATTGTACACCATGTGAATCTTTTTGGACAGAAACTCAACTTGTAGATGGAAAATGTCCGGATTGTGGAAGACCAGTTGAAAAAACTAAGGAAGAAGCATATTTCTTTAAGATGTCAAAGTATGCTGATAGACTTATAAAATATATAGAATATCATCCAGAATTTATACAACCAGAATCAAGAAAAAATGAAATGTTAAATAACTTTTTAAGACCAGGTCTTCAAGATTTATGTATATCAAGAACTTCATTTAATTGGGGAATTCCAGTAAGTTTTGATGAAAAACATGTTATATATGTATGGATAGATGCGCTTACAAACTATATAACAGCTCTTGGATATAATCAAGATAATGATGAATTATATCAAAAATACTGGCCAGCAAATGTTCATCTTGTAGGAAAAGATATATTAAGATTCCATACAATATATTGGCCAATTATGTTAATGGCGTTAGATCTTCCATTACCCAAACAAGTATTTGGCCATGGATGGCTTTTAGTTGATGGTGGAAAAATGTCAAAATCAAAGGGAAATGTTGTAGATCCAGTGACGTTGGTTAATCATTTTGGAACCGATGCTGTAAGATATTATCTTCTTCACGAAATACCATTTGGTCAAGATGGAATGTATACAAGCGAAACATTTATAAAGAAAACAAACTCAGATCTTGCCAATGATCTTGGAAATCTTGTAAATAGAACTATAGCTATGATTAATAAGTATTTTGATGGGATAATTCCAGTACCAACGGCTAAAGATGATATAGATGATGAGTTAATTAAAATTGCTCTTGAAGCACCAGGAAAAGTAGAAGCAAAAATGGATGAATTAAAGATACCAGAAGCGTTAGATAAAATATGGACTTTAGTTAGAAGAAGTAATAAATATATTGATGAAACTATGCCTTGGGCTCTTGCTAAAGAAGAAGATAAGAAAGAAAGATTAGGAACAGTTTTATATAATTTAGTGGAAAGTTTAAGAATAGTATCTGTAATGCTTTCAGCTTTCTTACCAGAAACAAGTAAGAAGATAAATGCTCAATTAAATGTTCAACTTGCAACATGGGATAGCATAGCATCTTTTGATGGAACAAGAGCAGGTACAAAGGTAGGAGAAGCTGTAGCTATATTCCCAAGAATTGATGTTGAAAAGAAATTAGAAGAACTTGAAAAAATACAACAAGAACAAATGCAAATAGCACAAGAGGCACAAAAACCTGAAATGGAACCAATTAAAGAAGAAATAACTATAGAAGATTTTGAGAAAATTGATTTAAGAGTTGTAAAAGTATTATCTTGTGAACCTGTTAAGAAAGCAAACAAACTTTTAAAATTAAAAGTTGATTTAGGTGGAGAAGAAAGACAGGTTATATCAGGAATAGCTAAACATTATAAACCAGAAGAATTAGTAGGAAAATATGTTGTATTAGTTGCTAACTTAAAGCCTGTTAAATTAAGAGGAGAATTATCTCAAGGTATGATTCTTGCAGCATCAGATGATAAAGAGCAATTATTTGTAGTAAATCCAGGAGAACTTCCAACAGGAAGTACTGTTAAATAAAGTGATATTTTTATAAATCAAATAACCAAAGATGTTGCTCATGCATCTTTGGTTATTTGTTTAGTATATGGATTTGTGCATAAGAGTATAAAAACTATTTATATATATTTTATTAGAAACTACTTAATTTTATAAAAGGAATTGTAAATTCAGGAATTCCTGAAGAGTATGGTGCAATTTCATATTGCTGAAAATATATAACTAAAGCATCTTTTTCTACAGTGAAAGCTATGTTATCAGTTATCCCTTTAAAGGAGTCTACAAAGTAAATATCTGGTTTTTTACTAATTTCATTATATATATATTTATTTATAACATCTTTGTAGTTAGGAATATCTTTCAATATATCATGGAGTGTTAATAATTTACCTGTTTTAAGATCAATATTATATGATCTCCTAAGAGTGCTACCATGAGCGCCTCCAGTAAATTCATAGAAATCAATATAAAAACTTGCAAAGTCATCTTTTATAGTTGATACTTTATAATCAGTATATGCAACATAAGGCATAAGTTCATAGCCTTCTTTAATAGACTTTTCTTTGTTTTTTTCAGCTAAATTTTTTATTCTATTCCTAAACTTTAAAACATCATTTTCAATCATTGAATTTACTTGTTTTTCAATATTTTTATTTTTTAATCCTGTTATAATAGGAAATTTTAATTTACTATCAAAGTAATCTTTTTTTATTTGTAATTCTTTTGTGTCAATTTTTACTTTGTTTTTAAATATACTACTATTTACTTTAGTTAGGTTAGACCTATTAGGATTATTAAAGGTATTAATACAAGGAGAAGTACTAGATAATAGCGATATTATTAGACTAGCATAAATGAAATTATTCATTATAAAACCTCCTGTAGGATATACTAAATCATATCCCAATATAATTTTAGAATAAGTTATATATCTTAAAACTACAAATTGGTTACAAGATAATATTTATATATATAGTTTGCCCAAAATCAACTTTAAAATTAAAATTAAGTATAGTAAAATTACTATTATTAAATAAACAAGGGAGGAAAAATTAATATGACATATACAAAAATTTTATTTTCAGCTATTGTCGGAGCTGTAATTGGATATATAACAAACTGGTTAGCTATAAAAATGTTATTTCGTCCCCATGAAGAAAAAAGGATTTTTGGAATTAAAATACCTTTTACTCCAGGACTTATACCAAAAGAACAGAAAAGAATTGCAAAAAGTGTAGGTGATGCTGTAGGAAATCATCTTTTAACTAAAGAAGCAATGGTAGAGGCTTTAAAAGACAATGAAGTTGATAATAAGTTTAAACAATGGGTAAATAAAAAGGTAGGATCAATTATAAAGAAAAATATTTCTATAAAAGATCAATTAAGAAATATGATAGGAGTTGAATTTGAAAAGATAGTTTTTAATTTAAAAAATAAATTATCTAATATTATATTAAAAACTATGAGAAAAGACGATTTTAAATTACAAGTTGAGGATTTAATTGTAGATGCTATAAAAGTAGAACTTAAAAAGAGTCCTAAGGATATAATGGAAAGTTCTTATTATCATATTGTAAGAAAAAAATTATTAAGCAATTCTATTGGATTTAAAAATTCAACAGAATTTAGAAATTATTTAGAAAAAGGGGTCCAAAAGAAATTAATCAAATTTCAAAAGTTAGATAAATCTTTAAATGAGGTTATACCACTTGGAGTTATAAGTTCACTTAAAGTATACATATATAATAGAAATTATGACATTTCCATGGGCATAAAAGATTTATTAAATGATGAAAAAGTACAACTTAAACTACAAAATGTTTTTTCAGAATTAATAAGTAGTAATTTAAATCCTATGGTTGCTATGTTTTTAAATCCAACAACTATATATAATAAGGTTCATTCTGTTTTAAATGATCATTTAGATAAAGAAGAAACTCAAAAAGAAGTGGCGTTATTTGTAAATGATATTATTGATAGAATGTTAAAGCTTAAAGTATCAAATATTGTATCCGGATTGTCTGAAGATGCAAAGGTAAAAAATGCAGAAAATATTTCAGATTTTATATTGAAGAATATATTAGAAGATGAAGTTTTTGATGAAATATTATTAAAACTAGAAGATAAGATAAAAGAAAGCGGAAGTATAGAAGAAATTTTAGTAAAAGCTAATATAAATTCACATGAAATATTAAGAAATATTATAGGAAATAAAATGGATAGTATTTTATCATCACAAGAGACAATAGAAAAAATAGCATTTTATACTGATAAAATAGTGGATAAAATTTTAGAAAATAAAATATGTGATATTACAGAAGGAAAAGAAGAAGAGATTTTAAGTGTAACTGATAAAATCGTAAGAAATGGATTTAATAAATTTATTAAAAATGAAGCAAATCAGCTTTTAGAGTGTTTTGATATAAGTAAGATAGTTGAAGATAGAATAAATACATTTGAAGTTTCTTTTGCAGAAAAAATAATATTAGATATTGCAAGCAAAGAATTAAGCGCAATAACATGGCTTGGAGCATTACTTGGTTTTATAATGGGACTTGTATCTTCTTTGGTTGCTATGATGTAAAAATAGAGTATATAAAAACTGTTGATAAATTTATCAGCAGTTTTTTATATTTAAAGAAGTTTAGTGATATTTCATTAGTATATTTAATAATTTTAAAAAATATTCATTTTTAAAGCTTTATTTAGTATATATGTATTGAGTCTCAATGTTAGAAAAAATGAAAATAAGTTTTCTAGATATTTATGGTATTATGATATAATTAATCCATAAAAACATTTAAAAAAGGAGGAGTTTTAATGAAAAAAATAATTAATAATCCAGATATGGTTGTTAAAGAAATGCTAATGGGAATGGTAGCTGCTCATCCTGAATATATTAAAAAATTAGATAATGTAGATGTTTTAGTAAGAAGCCAACATACATTGAAAGATAAAGTTGCATTAGTAAGTGGTGGTGGAAGTGGTCATGAACCGGCACATGGAGGGTATGTAGGGGAAGGCATGCTTGATGCTGCAGTAGCGGGTGCTGTATTTACATCTCCAACCCCTGATCAAATATATGAAGCCATTAAAGCTGTTGACTGTGGAAAAGGTGTATTATTGATTATAAAAAATTATAGTGGAGATGTCATGAACTTTGAGATGGCAAAGGATATGGCTGATATGGAAGGAATAAAGGTTAAATCTGTTGTAGTAAATGATGATGTTGCTGTGGAAAATAGTACGTTTACATCAGGAAGACGTGGTATTGCAGGCACTGTATTTGTTCATAAGATTGCAGGTGCAAAGGCAGAAATGGGAGCATCTCTTGATGAAGTAAAGAAGGTTGCAGAAAAGGTAATAAGTAATGTTGGAAGTATGGGTATGGCATTAAGTTCTTGCATAGTACCAGCAGCGGGAAAACCTAATTTTACTTTAGATGAAGACCAAGTAGAAATAGGAATGGGCATACATGGAGAGCCAGGAACTCATAGAGAAAAAATAAAGTCTGCTGATGAAATAACAGAGCATTTATTAAATAAAGTTTTAAATGATATAAAGGTTGAAGAAGGACAAGAGGTAGCTGTAATGATAAATGGGCTTGCATCTACTCCATTTATGGAACTTTATATAGTAAATAAGAGGGTAGGTGAACTTCTTAAAAAAAATAGAATAAAAGTTCATAAGACATTTGTTGGTGAGTATATGACTTCTTTAGAAATGGCGGGATTCTCAATAAGCATATTAAAACTTGATTCAGAATTAAAGAAACTTTTAGATGCAAAGGCAGATACACCAGCTTTTAAAGTGTTTGGATAGGAGGTATGTTATGAGTATAACAGGTAAAGAAGTAATTGACATATTAGATAAGATAAATGATATGATTCAAGAAAATAAAGATTATTTAACTGAATTAGATGCTACTATAGGTGATGGTGATCATGGTCTCAATATGAGTAGAGGATTTAAAGCTGTAGTAGAAAAATTAAAAGACGATGATGGAAGTAACATCGCAAATACATTTAAAAAAGTAGGAATGGCATTAGTATCTAATGTTGGGGGGGCATCGGGGCCTCTTTATGGCACTGCTTTTATGAAGGCAGGAGCTATTTTAAATAGTAAATCTGAAATTGATATCAATGATTTTTCTAAAGTTCTTAAAGAAGCGTTAGAGGGAGTGAAGATGAGGGGAAAAGGAGGAATTGGAGAAAAAACAATGATTGATGCCTTAGTACCTGCAATAGAAGCCTTAGATAATTCTATAGGAAATGATGAAAACTCAATATATGCACTAAAGAAAGCTAGTGATGCTGCGTTTAAAGGGGTAGAATATACTAAAGAAATTATAGCGAAAAAGGGTAGAGCTAGCTATTTAGGAGAAAGAAGTATTGGACATCAAGATCCAGGAGCTACATCCTGTGCTTTGATGCTAGAGACTATATATAAAGAAGTAAAAAAATTATTATAAAATAACGTTTAGGGGGAAGGCCATGGTAGGTATAGTTTTGGTATCTCATAGTAGCAATATTGTAGAAGGATTAAAAGAATTATCAGCAGAGATGGCACCAAGAACCCCAATAGTTACAGCTGGTGGAACAAGGGATGGAAGAATTGGAACGGATATGGAGAAGATATTGAAGGGAATTGAAAAGGTCTATTCTGATGATGGAGTTATAGTATTGTTTGATTTAGGCAGTGCATATATGAATGCTGAAATGGCTATAGAATGTTTAGATGAAGAGAGGATTCATAAGGTAAAAATAATAGATGCCCCTCTAGTAGAAGGCGCTATAACAGCAGCTGTACAAAGCAGTATAGGCAAAAGTATAGAACAAATAGAAAAAGCATTAGGTTCAATGAAGTTAGGTAAAATTTCATAAGGGCATGTTAAAAGATATGAAAGATTTAAAACTTTCATATCTTTTTTTATGTGCGCCCAGCATGGGCGCAATCTATAGGGTGAAAGTTTCAAGCGTCGAAGGTGATATAGGCATTAGACAATGACAAGGGTGTCCATCGCAAGGGGAAATCTGAAGGAAGTCGCAGGGCAAAATTCCGGTCTGAGTAATACGAATCACATAAGAGGCTGATTATAGCTGGATGAGTTTGCATAACAAAGTTCATATCACCCAAAAGCTACTACAGTATATATTGAAAATCTTGGTTGTAGAAGTATATCTAAAAGATATCAGCTAATACATAATTCTTAATGAAACGTCGTATACCGAACGGTACGTACGGTGGTGTGAGAGGAAGCTAAATAAAATAATTATTTACCTTCTACTCCATATTTATTAATTTTTATATTTAATAAAACATAATAGTATATGTTAGTATTGTAATATAGTATGATACAAAAGAAATTTATAATTAAAAAGTCACAGTAATATACGGAGGAATTATATAATGCAAATAATGTTTGTTAAAATTTTTTCAATCATACCTATAATAGGTTTACTAATGATAGGAGGAACCCACAAGAATTTAAACTTTTATAAGGCGAAATATGTAACATCTTTTTATAAACATGTGGGTTTAGATTTAATAAAGACACCTATTAGGATAGTGAATAATAGGAAAGAATTCTATAATGTTTTAAAGGAGTCTCTTGAAAATTTTGAAACACAGGTGAATTTTAAAATACCTAATTATAATGAAAAAGATTACGATTTAAGTATAATAGATGAGATACTTTTACAGCATCCAGATATAGATTATGGATTTAAAAGTTGGGAATATACTTTATATGAAAATCCAAACTATTCAAAACGAATATTAAAAGTTAATCTAAAGTATGAACTTGATAAAAAAACTATGGAAAAAGAAAAGAAAGATGTTAAAAATAAAGTGAATTATATTTTAAAATCTATAATAAAACCTGATATGAGTGATATTGAAAAAGAATTGGCAATTCATGATTATATAATTAAATTAGGGAATTATGATGTAAAAGCAAAAAATGCAAAGAAGTATGTTCCGGAAGATTTTAATGCTTATGGTATTTTAATAAATAAAACCGGAGTGTGTGAAAGCTATGCAAAAGCAACTTATCACCTTTTAAATAATGCTGGAATTCAATGTAAATATATTACAGGAAAAGCAGCAGGGGAAGATCATTCATGGAATATGGTTAAAATAGATAATAAATGGTATAACTTGGATGTTACGTGGGATGATCCTGTATTAGAAGATGTTCCTAAGGTTTATGAAGAAATAGATGAAGTTGTTTATGATTATTTCAATTTACCAGATTCTATTTTTAATAAAGACCATAAAAGAGGTGAATTTGAATCAACGCATAAAGAGTTATATCCAGTATGTGATTCTAAAAAATATTCTTTTGAAAATATAGATTTTTCATCGTTAAAATATGCAAAAATAGTAGAGTGATTTGCTAAATGAGATAAGAGTATGTAAGCTTTTATCTTATTTTTATACATTTATTATTAAGTGATTGTTAATTTTATATTAATGTATTAAAATGGTATAATTATATTTGTTAAACTATATAAATAATTCGGAGGACATTTTATGATTTTTGATTCACATGCACATTATGATGATGAAAGTTTTAATGAGGATAGAGAAGAGATTATAAAAAAAATTAAAGAAAATGGAGTAATAAATGTATTAAATTGTGGAGCATCTATGGAAGGCGCTAGAGATTCTCTAAAATTAGCAGATAAATATGATTTCTTTTATGCGGCTGTAGGGATTCATCCTGAAAATGCATACGAACTTACAGAAGAAAACTATGAAGAAATAAAAAATATGTCTAAACATCCTAAAGTAAGAGCTATAGGAGAAATAGGACTTGATTATTATTGGGAAGAGAATCCACCAAGAGAAAAGCAAAAAGAAGTTTTTAGAAAGCAAATGAGCTTAGCAAGAGAATTAAATATGCCGGTTATAATACATGATAGAGATGCTCATAAAGATACTTTAGATATAATAAAAGAATTCCCAGATGTTAAGGGGGTAGTTCATTGTTTTTCTGGAAGTGTAGAATTTGCTCGTGAATGTTTAAAATTAGGATATTATATAGGATTTACTGGAGTTATAACTTTTAAAAATGCAAAAAAAACAATCGAAGTAGCAAAAGAAGTACCTATGGATAAAATTTTAGTTGAAACAGATGCACCATATATGGCGCCTACTCCAAATAGGGGAAAAAGAAACAGATCTGATTATATAGAATTTATTATCGATAAAATAGCTGAAATTAAGGAAATATCAAAAGAAGAAGTAGCTCAAAAGACTATAGAGAATGCTAGAAACTTGCTAAAAATAAAATACTAGTGTAGAATATAATTAAAATTCTCATAATCGCAGGAAAAGTTGCTGATGTGATGTTGTGATGAAGGAAAAAAATCCTTTGCGAATAATGAGTAGTATATACACATAAGAGTATTATAGAGGAATTAAGGATAAAATTAATTAAATTAACTATAAGAATAAAAGTATGCCAATAGTGCATTTTTAGAAACTTAATTTAAGGGCAAAATTGATAAATTTGACGAATTATTAGATACACGGTATAATGATTAAGTCAATTTTGTCAAGGAGGTTTATGTATGTTCAAAAAAATAAAAGACAACATAACAACCTACTTCTCGAATGGACCTAAAAAAATAGTTTTTGTATCCGTGTTAATCGTGCTGTGCGCAACGCTAGGCGTACTAATAAACATGGAGAAAAGTGTAAATATTGTAATTGACGGTAAAGAAACTAGTGTAATGACATATAAGAGCAATGTAGCAAGTATACTTAACAAAAATAATATAGCTATAGGTCCTAAGGATATAGTAGAACCAGACCTACAGAGTAATGTCAAAACAGGAGATACCATAAAGATAAAGAAAGCAATAAATGTACAATTAGCCATAGGTAAGGAAGTAAGAAAACTTCTTACGGCGGCTGATACAGTTGAAGAAATGTTGTCGCAAGAAAAAATAGGATTAGGTAAAGAAGATAAAATATCAGTACCTAAAGAAAAAGTAATAAAAAATGGAGACAAGATATCTATTACAAGAATAAATACAAAGATAGAGAAAAAGATTCAGCCTATTGAATTTTGTACTGAAATGAAGAAAGATGAATCATTAAATGATGGAGTTAAAAAAGTTGTACAAGAAGGAAAAGCTGGACAAAGGGAAATAAATGAAAAGGTTGTATACCAAAACGGGAAAGAAGTATCGAGAGAAGTAGTAAATCAGGTTATAGTTCAGCAGCCAACAAAAAAAGTTATTGCAATGGGAACTGCAAAAGAACAGTCCGTAAGACTTTCACGTGGAAGTAGTATAAATCATTCTAAAAGATTAAGAATGAGATCTACTGCTTATACTGCTAGCTATAGTGATACAGGCAAAGGTCCTGGGGATAGTGGATTTGGAATAACTGCATCGGGTACAAGAGTTAAGAGAAACGTAGGAGGATACAGTACAGTTGCTGTAGACCCTAATGTTATCCCACTTGGAACGAAATTGTATATAGAAGGATATGGGTATGCAATTGCCGAGGATACTGGTGGAGCTATTAAAGGAAATAAGATAGACTTATATTTTAATAGTGATAGCCAAGTTTCAAACTGGGGAGTAAGATACGTAGATGTGTATATAGTTAATTAGAGCGCTTGCGCTCTAATTTTTTTTATTTAACCCAATATATATTAGTTTTTTACTTGACATAATAAATGCTATAGTTAAAAATATTATGTATGGCAGTTATTTCAATAAATATACCATATGATAAATTGAAATTTATATAAAGTTGGAGGCTTTTATTAAAATGATGATAAAAGAAGTTATTGTAGTTGAAGGTAGAGATGACATAACAGCAGTTAAAAGAGCTGTAGATGCAGAGATGATAGCAGTAGGTGGTTTTGGAATTAATAAAAAAGTTATAGATAGAATACAAGAAGCACAAAAAAGACAAGGTGTAATTGTATTTACAGATCCAGACTTTGCAGGAGAGAAAATACGTAGAATTATATCTAAGAGAGTAAAGGGAATTAAACATGCATATATAAGTAAAGAAGAAGGGCTTAAAGATGATGATATAGGAGTTGAAAATGCAGCGCCTGAAACTATAAGAAAGGCATTAGAAAAAGCCAAGTGTGAAACAAAAGAAAAGAGAAATGAATTTGGACCTGAAGATTTGTTCTTTTTTAATCTTACTGGAAGTAAGGAAGCTAAACAAAGAAGAGAAATATTAGGAAGAGAATTAAGAATAGGTTATTGTAATTCTGCACAATTTATAACTAGATTAAATAACTATGGAATTAAAAAAGAAGAATTTGTAGAGGCATTAAAAAAAGTAAACAAGGAGATAAATAATGGAAAAAGTAACGACTAAAGAGATTGTTCAAAAATATAATTTTAAGTTTACTAAAAGTTTAGGGCAAAACTTTTTAACCGATCAGACTGTACTAGATGATATAGTAGATGGATCTGAAGTATGTGAGGAAGACTTCGTAATTGAAATAGGTCCAGGGGTAGGTACTCTTACCAAAGAATTATTAAAAAAGGCAAAAAAAGTATGTGCGGTAGAGTTAGATTCTAATTTAATACCTATTTTACAAGAAGAATTGAAGGAATTTGATAATTTTCAGCTTATACATAAAGATGCTCTTAAAATAGATTTTAAAGAGTTAATTGGAGATGAAAAAAGTGTTAAGGTAGTAGCTAATCTTCCTTATTACGTAACAACTCCTATAATAGCTAGACTTTTGAAAGAAGGATATAAATTTAAATCTTTAACAATAATGATTCAAAAAGAGGTTGCTGAGAGAATAGCATCACAGCCAAATTGTAAAGAATATGGGGCATTATCGATATTAGTTCAATATTATTGTGATACTAGAATAATAAGAAAAGTTCCACCGACTTGTTTTATTCCTCAACCCAAAGTTGATTCTATAATAATAAGATTGGATAGATTAAATGAACTTAGAGTTAAAGTAAAAGACGAGGAATTATTCTTTAAGATAGTAAGGCAGTCTTTTAATATGAGAAGAAAAACATTGAGAAATGCTATAAAAAGTTTAGGATTTGTGTCTTCGGATAATATAGAAAAGGTATTTAATGATGCGGATATAGATCCTAGAAGAAGAGGGGAAACCTTGACTTTAGAAGAGTTTGGTAAGCTGGCTGATAGTGTATATAACATAAGAGAAGTTTAGTAGATTAATATTATTAATCTACTAAACTTCTTTTTTTATGAAATAATTGTTCATTTTTTGAAAAACCAACATATATTATAATAATGAATAATTTGAAAATGGTAAGTTCAATAAGTTGTATTGGAGGGAAACCTGTGACGTCTAAAAGAAATTATAGTAGATACTTTATAATATTACAGGAAGATGAAAAAGGTTATGCAATAGACCAAAACAAATTTCCAACAGGATATGCAAAAGTTGAAAGAAAGAATAATAAGTGCAGGGTATCTTATTATGTTCAAAATCTCAAAAAAAGTAAAGATCCATACTACATGTTACTAATATGTGATAGAAAAAAGGATAAAAGGCTAGTTAAGGTTGGAAAAATCAACATAGACGATTATGGTAGATCAGAAGTATCATATGAATATGATATAAATAATGTAGCAAATTGTAACATACCTATGGACAATATAAAAGGTGCGTCTATAGCAAAAATTAAAGATAGTAATGTACATGGTATATTAACTGGTTTTGTTAGTGGATCTAGTTTAGATGATTGGAAAAGTTATGTAGTTATAGAGGATGAAAAAAGAGAAGAAACTAAAAAGAAAGATAATGAAAAAACTAAGGAAGAGATTAAGATAGAAGAGAGAAAAAATAAAGAAAAAGAAGAGAAGTCTAAAGAAGAAAATATATTTGATAAATATGAAAAAGAAGTAGAAGAGCACAAAAATACAATCATAAAAGAAGAAGATGCAAGAGATTCAAAGAAAGAAATAGTTAAAAATGAAGAAAAATTACAAGAGGATGAAAAAGTAATAGAAGAAAATCAAGAAGTAAAGAGTGAAGAAAACAGATTAGGAAAAGTTGAAGATGAATCAGAGGAATTTGAAGAAAATGAATTAGAGTCATATAAAGAAGAGACGAAAGATGAATTAGAAGAAAGATTGAAAGAAGATATGAGAGATTATAGCAATGAAGAAGATAATAATGAAGAGAACCATGAAGAGATAGATGAAACCCAAGATTATGAGAATAATAGACAAGATAATGATTTAGATGAAGAAGATGAGAATGATTCAGAAGAAAATGAAGTAGAAATAAATGATGAATATACTAGAAAATGCAAGGATGCTAAGAAGAGTAAAAAAAGTAAGAAAGAGAAAGAAAAATCAAAGAGTAAAGATAAAGAAAAAGATAAAGAAAAAGATAAAGAATCAGATAAATGTAAATGTGATAATAAAGATAAATGCAAAGATAAAGAAAAGGAAAAATCAAAAGAGAATTGTCCTTATGAAAGCAGTTGTCATATGAATTGGGAAAAAGAATTTTATAAACATATAGTAGAGGGATTGCACGAAGAAAATGGTATATGTCAAGAAATAGGAAAATGTCAGTGGTATAAAATTGAGCATACAAGTCTTATGAATATGAGACCAGGAACTGATTTTAGTAAGTATTCAATTTTATATTATCCTATGATGAATTATTATCCTTATATAATGAAAAAAGGACATTATATAGTTGGATTTAAATATGATAAAAATGGGAAAATGAGATATCTTGTATATGGTATACCAGGTACTAAATCCATGATGGATCAGCCATTTAATGGAGCTACAGGATTTGTTACATGGGTTAATAAAGATGTTAATAATATGGATCCAATGAATATGGGATATTGGCTTATGTTTTATGATTTTAAAAATTCTACTGTAGTAATACCTGTTAAGAAATAAGAATAAAGCTAACTACTTAATTTTTGGTAGTTAGCTTTAATATTTTTAATAACTAAATCATATTATATAATATGCCAAATATAATGTGGAGGAGTTTTATGAAATTAATATTAGTTGATAGAAGAAAGGCCAAGGTTTTATGTATATTAGTTTTACTTATGGGAGTGTTATTTGGAGTTGGAGAACTTATAAAAGGTCAATTAAATCCTGTAAGCCTTATGCAAAATAACATAAAATCATTAAAGGAGTATAAGGTTTTAGATGGAAAACTTTCTTATGAATTGCCTTCAGAATGGGAGTGTAGATTGAAATCTTTTCCGGGAAATCAAATAATATATCACAATGAATTTATATCAAAGGATATGTTAATATCTGGATTTGTACAAGTGTGGAATGAAAAAGAAGACCTAAAAACATTCTTAGATAATAGTAAGACATATTCGGAAAAACAAAATAAAATAAAAAATTATGAAATTAAAGAGATAAACATAAATGGAAACGAGGGATACTATACTAATTACACTATGAAAGCCAATGAAAGAGAATATATAGCAAGTGAATATTTTATAAAATATAAAAAAGGATTTATTAGATTTTCGTTCTTTAATAATAAGGAAAACTATAAGGAAGATATGAAAGGTTTATATGATGCTATTTTAAAAACAATAAAGCTAAAATAATACTAACGTCATTGATTTACATATACCAAAGTATTATAATTTTTATGAGAATAATAAAAAGAAGCCTAGAGCTTCTTTTATTTGTATATGCCATAATATAAAGAGGTGAAAATATGAAAAAGAGTTTAAGAAAAATAAGTTTACTGGCAATGATGATATTTTCTATGTCGTTAATGGGTTGCGCAAGTACAGATGCAATAAAATTAAAAATGGGATTTAAAAATAAGGATTTTGAATATATAAAGGAAGGAAGAATAAGCAAAGTAGTAATTCAAAATAATAGAGATAAAGGATTTACATTTATAATGACAGATAAGAATGCTGTAAATGATTTATATGGTATATTATCTAAAGCAAAAGTAGTTGATAAAAAAATAACCTTAAAGCCGGATTATACTTTAGAGTTTCATGAAGGATTAAATAAAGTACATAAATTTAATTATATAGCAGGTCTTGATAAAAAAGATGCAGGAAACTTATATGGAGATAATAAGATATATATTGTATCTAAAAGATTAGATGATGATATAATGAAGAACTTCTACAATATTAGAATACCTAATGATTTTAAAACAGTTTATTATACTTCTATTATTAATGCTATAAAAGATTATAGGAAAACAATAGGAGATGATAAGAAGATAGGTATAGATCTTAATGATGAAGAAGTAGCAAAATTTGTTCTAACTATGGATGTACAAGAATTTAAAGATGAGTTAGGTAAAAATGAACAGGTGATTTCTGATGATAATAGAGATAAATATGATATTACTATGGATATAACTACAGAAGGATATAAAAAAGATAAGTTTAAGTGTGTTATAAAATTTTATGACAAAGTAAACAAAAAAGAAACAGTATATTATTTTGTAAATATATACTCAATGAATTCATGGAAATATGATTTAACAAAAGATGAGATGCCAAAGAATTTTTAAATAAAAGCTTATAAAACTACATCTTTATAGTGTGCTAAAAAATCAATATGGTAGTATAATATTAATTGGATTGTTAATTTTATACATAGGAGGATTTTATAATGAGTAATTGTGAAAGCTGTCCAAGTAAGGGTACGTGTAATGAACAAGAATGTTCTAAAATGTTACCTAAGTATGGAAATGTAAAAAATATAATAGGAATTATAAGTGGTAAAGGTGGAGTAGGAAAGTCTACTGTTACTGGAATACTTGCAGCAGAGCTTTGTAAAAAAGGATTCAAAGTAGGAGTGTTAGATGCAGATGTAACAGGACCATCTATGCCAAGAATTTTAGGTGTTAATAATGATAGAGCTAAAATGATTCAGGTAGATGGAAATGAAAATGAACCTAGACTTATACCAGTAGAAACTGAAAGTGGTATTAAAGTAATGTCTTTAAATTTATTAATTGAAGGAGAAGATCAACCAGTTATATGGAGAGGTCCTTTAATAACTGGGGTTTTAAACCAAATGTATAGTGATACAATGTGGGGAGAACTTGATTACCTTCTTATAGATATGCCTCCAGGAACAGGAGATGTAGCATTAACAATAATGCAAAGTATGCCTTTAAATGGAATGGTTGTAGTATCAACTCCGCAAGATATGGTTTCAATGATAGTTAAGAAAGTAGTAGTAATGATAGAAAAAATGAATATAAATTTACTTGGTATAGTAGAAAACATGTCTTACATACAATGTGGTAAATGTGGAGAAAAGGTAAGAATATTTAGTAAAAAATCAGCAGAAGAACATGTTGAATATTTAGGAGCTCCACTTCTAGCAGAAATGCCTATAAATCTTGATATGGTTGAAAGTCTAGAAAAAGGACAAATGGAAAGTTATATAAGAAATTGTGAACAATATAATGAGTTTATAGATAATTTTATGAATACATTAAATAAGTAATATTAATAGGTACTCCAATAGAAGGGGTACCTATTTTATTATATATATATTCAAAAGTATTTAGTGATTCTAACTAAAAGTATTTTATTGTAACTTATGATATAATATAGAATAATATATTAGTAATAAATATAATTAAATAGTTTGCGGTGGAGACATAGTTTAATATAAGCTATGTCTTTAATAACATCTAGATAAGGGGGACTGGGATAACAAATGAGTCATTATCAGATATTAATAAGACTTGGAGTTGCTATTTTAATTGGAGTGCTTTTAGGCTATGAAAGGGAATATAGTAACCGACCGGCAGGACTTAGGACACATATCTTAGTTTGTGTAGGTGCTTGTGTTATAACTATGATACAAACAAGTGTTGGGTTAGAAGTAGGAGGTAAAATATTAAGTTGTCCAGGATTATCTACAGCAATGAAATCTGATATGGGAAGATTAGGTGCACAAGTTATTTCAGGAATTGGTTTTTTAGGAGCTGGCACTATAATACATGAGAAAGGTTCGGTTAAGGGATTAACAACTGCAGCAGGTATTTGGACCACTGCATGTATTGGACTTGCTGTTGGGTTTGGATATTATTTTTTAAGTATTTCAGCAGCAATAGGAGTTTTTATTATTATAGTATGTATGAAAAAGGTAGAGGTATACTTTTTTGATAGAACAACTCCTATTAATATTGAAATACAGTATGATATGAATGTTGATTTAAATGCTGAATTAGTAGGATATTTTAAATATAAAAATATTAAAATACAGAATATAATATACGTAGTTGAAAAAAATCAAGATAATAAAAATTATAGAAAGTGTGTATATAAACTTCTAATATCTAAGCATTCAAATTTAAGGAGACTTAAGAAAGAGCTTGAGAACAATAGTTGGATTATTGAAGCAAAGGTAGTTTAATTTTCAAATAGAATTTAAATGAAAATTTATATATTTATAAGATATTATCCACATACTAATGATATAAAAATGATCATGGAGTGGATTATATGAAAAAAATAGTAGTAGGATTTATAAGTAGTTTAATGATATTTTTTTCTATAGTATCTGTAAGTATTGCTAAAGAAAAAAATATAGATGAAAGGGAGTATAATGATTTTTTAGTTACTTTATTAGGCTCTAATATTATAGACACTTTAAATGATTATTATGGAAAACCAAGATGCTTTGAAATAAAAAATGCAGAAGTCTTAGAAATAAAAAAGGTTGAAGAAGGAGCATTGTATTTTATTGTAACCATTAGGGTAAGAAATTTTGATAAAACAACTAATAATGACTATGGTATAGATACTATGACCTTAGCAAATACTAGTGAAGGTGCTCATGTACTTGATTTTCAGCATATAAAAGAACCTGATTCAACATCTATTTAAAAAGTGGTATTGGCTTTATAGGCTAAAGTCAATACCACTTTTTGTTATTTTGTAGTTTTTGATTCAAAATCTTTTTGTAATTCGTGAAGACGTTTTGCACCATCTTCTCGTTGTTTTTTAGCATCTAGTTCTATTTGTTTAGTTTCTTCTATACCTTGAACTATAGTTGACCAAGTTTTTTCTAATGTTTCAATTTGAATTGAACTTCCAGATGCAAGTTTTGCTGTTAATTTGGATTGAAGGGCAGTATTCTCAGCATTTCTAAGCAATAACTCATTTGTTTTTTCATCTAATGCAGCCATTGCTTTAGCTTGAATTGCCTGTCTTTTTAAAGTTATAGCTTGAGTTAAACATTGTTTAAACACTGGAATTGTAACTATAAAGGCTGAATTTATTTTTCTAACTAAGTTATAATTTCCTTTTTGTATTAATTTTATTTGAGGCATTGTTTGTAGGGAAACATTTTTAGCAAGTTCAAGATCATAAACTCTTTGTTCAATCATTTCAAAAATTTGCATGGCATTAGATAGATTTATTTGATCTATTTGTTCAGTAGAGTTATCAGCTTTTAATTGAAGATCAGGTAATATTTTGTTCTTAAAGTTATCTACAACTAAGTTTCCAGCTTGAATATATTTTTCTAATGATTCATAGTAATCCATATTTTTATTAAACATTTCTTCAAGGTTTTTGTTTGAACTATTTAGTTCTGATTCATATTTTTTTAATTCAATATATACTTTATCTATTTCCCCGCCCATAGTATGATATTTTTTGAATAAAGCGTCTATAGAATCTTGAGCTTTTTTAAATATTTTAGCAAAGAAACCTTGCTTTTTTTCTTCAAAATCTTTTATATCAAATTTATCCATGATTTTATTAAGTTGAACTAGTAATGTCCCTGAATCTTCAACTTTTGTAGTTTCAATAGAATTTAGTATTTGATCTGCAAAGCGTGATATTTCTGTTGCTGTATCTTGACCAAAATTCATAACTGAGTCAACATTGGATATATCAAGTTTTTGAGCCAAATCTAATACCGCTGGTGAGTTTTTAACTTTTAATGATATATCGTTAGTTTCTTTTTCTAAGTTAACTTCTGAAAATTGAGTAGTTATAACTGAGTTTTCATTCATAATAAAAAATCCCCCTCTTATTTAAATAGATTAGACCAAAATGAAGTAGATCTATCTTTAAATTTTCTTATAGAATTTAAATTAGGTATATTTAAGTTAAATTTAACTTCTTCTAATTTATAAATATCATAGAAGTGTTCAGAAATATTACATTCTATATTATTGTATCCTGTAGGAGTAAATATAGCTATATCAAAGCACATAAGATTTAAAAAAGCTAAAATTATAGCATCTTCAGTGCTTGGTACATTATTATTATTGTGATATATCAAAATCTTTGGTATTTCAAAAGGATAATCAAACTTTTGTATTAATTCTAGTATAGAGTTATCTAAATTTAATATTGTAATTAAAATTTTTAATTTGAAATCTGTGTCTATAGGAGTATTAAAAATGTTTAACTTTAATAATAAATTTATTTTATCTATTATAACATTTTGTAATGAAGTTTTTAAGTAAGCAAATTTATAGAGTCTATGTTTAAGCAGGTTTTCTTTATCTACTAAACCATTTTTTAAACAATAATCTAGACTATATAGATCATAGTTTGCATAAGAATCTTTTGTGTAAGGAATATCATATATAAACAAAGTATTTTCAGTGGATTTTAAATTTTTAAGTTCATTCCAATATATATCAATATCTCTATGAACACCGCTAATTTTAGCAAATAAATTAGGAATATATACAGTATTATTCTCTATATTAAAACCTGGTCGAATTCTACACTCTTCATTCCAAAGTAGTTTTAGTTCGTCATATGTTGTTTTTAAGGTTAAAGGAGTTATATTGTAATTCTCAAACTGCCAAGGTTTAAAAAGACCATCCTTTGTATTGTAAAGTACTTTTTCAATTTCAGAAGATGCTTGAAAGGCTATGGTTTCATGTCTTGTTATAAGCTCTTCTTTTGGAAATGGTTCTATATCAATTGAGTTTCCGAGGTTAATTATATTGGAAAAATCGTTATTTTTATCAATATTTTGAAATGCTGTATCATCTTTAGAATTAATATATATAACATCAGAACCCATTAATGAAAGAAATATTAAAAAATATGCCTCATGTTTTTTTAAATTTCCATAATATAATATCTTAGGATTATATGTAGTGGTTGCTGTGTTTTTAAGATAATCAAACTTTTTATATAAATCAGGAACATATTTATATATCCATATAAGAATTTTTAATATAAAGTTTTTTATTTTACTAAAATTTAAATTTGTTTCGTTATTTATATAAAGTTCTAAAGTAGTATAAAAGCTTTTTATTATGGATGAGTTTATAACAGGTTCTCTCAAATCGGGAAATACATTATTAGTTATTAATAGGTCCATTAGCCAAGGTAAGGCTGATGGACTTTTAAAGTCCGTTTTAGATTTAGAAATACTTGTCCATATATGTGCTGTTTTATTTATCAATTCTAAATTATTTTCTATTGGAATATCATCGAAAAAATTTAAATATAAGCTATTAAAATTTTCAAGATGTTTATTAAATTTAAATAAACTATTAAAATATTCTACTTTATTTTCTAGTGAACCTATATATCTGTAAAAGTAACAAGGTATATAAGGAGAGTTTTCACCTAAAAAATCAGTCCTGTCATTTAATGAAGAACATATATCCTTAAAAATATTTTTTGATGTTTTTAAGGAAGATTTAATAGATGTGTTTATGTATTTTTCTAAATCAAAGGATGGTGCAGTTGAATTTTCATAGTTAGTGTTAATTAAATTAGTTTTTATAAGTGTATTAATTTTTGATATATCTAATGAAGTTTTATTGTTTAAATTTAAAGTCTTAGAGTAGATTTCATCATTATCAATTATTGAAAAGTCACCGTCATCTGGTGAATTCATATATAAAATATCACAACCTAATTTAGATAAAAATATTAAAAAATAAACTTCATGTTTTTTTATATTTCCTATATATATAATTTTGGGATTTATTATATTATTAATTGATTTAGAGGACATATTAAAGTTTTTAAAAAGATTTGGAACAAATTCATTTATCCATAAAACTAATTTAATAGAAAAGTTTTTTAATTTAGTCATGGTTACACTAGATTCTTTTTTTATATATAACTCTAATATAAAGTTTAAAGATTCCTCAAGGGAAGAATTTAATAGAGTACTATTAAGTATTGGCAATAGCTTATTTTCTTTAAAAATTTTTATTAAAACTTTTGTGTTTTTATAATCGAAGTCTTGTAATTTATAATTAATCCACAATGATTGAAAAATATTTGTTATTTGTGGATTATTTTTAGCTGAGATTGTGGATAAAAAGGTTAAATAAGAATCTTTAAGGAAAGCTAAAGATTTATTTAGATTCTTTATATTAGTATAGTAGTCAGTTTCGTCATTAAGAAGTCCTATAAATCTATAAAAATAAATAGGTATAATGGGAGATTTCCCATTTATAAAGCCAGTTCTTTTATTAAGTGGTGTATTTAAATCATCTAAAATATTTTCAGATGATTTGGGATACGAATTTATAAATTTATTTATATTAATCATGATATCATGCCTACTTTCAAAAATAATCAAATGTTAAGTATATTAATATTATACAAAATGAAGATAATTTGTAGCAATAAATTAAAAATAATAATGAAAATATGTATTAAGAGATAGGCATGTGATATACTAACCATAATTATTAAAGAACTTACAAAAAAGGGGATGATTTTATGTTTAATTTTAAAGTCCATCAAGAATTGACATGTGTTGCGGAGGGGGAAGGACAATTTTATGCTCTTGCAGGGGCTATGATTGCAAGTCAGGGTAATTTCAATGCAGAAAAGGTATTGTTAGATCCTAATGAAAATAGAAGTATTTTAGGATCCTTTATTAATCTTGCAGCTAGGAAAATTACTGGAGAGAACATACAAATAATGAAGGTTAATGGTAGTGGAAGATATTATATGGCAAATAAATCTCAGCATGTTAGTGTTATTAAGCTTAATCAAGGACAAAGTATATCTGTTGAGGGAGAAAATTTATTGGCTTTTACGGGAGATTGCAAATACGGAGTTAGATTTATAGGAAGTGGAGTTATATCTCAAAAGGGTATGTTTACATCTAAGTTAACTGGAGTAGCGGAAAATGCACAAGTTTCAATAACTACAGAGGGAAATCCTCTTATATTAGAAACTCCTTGTACTGTTGATCCAGATGCAGTTATATGTTGGACAGGCTCTGATCCTAATTTTAAAACGGATATTAGTTGGAAAAATTTTGTTGGACAATCATCCGGAGAATCTTATTTTCTTGAGTTTAATAGTTATGGAGAGACTGTAATAGTTCAACCATCAGAAAGAATAAGCGGACTTGAAGTTGCTATAGATTAATAAAAGGTGGGAGTTTAATGAATTTTAATATAAATGAAGAAAGTAGATTTATTAAAAAATCTACAGAAAAGAAGTATGGAAATTTACTTGTAGATACTACTATTAAAGAGGATAGAGGTATTATAGATTTAACTAATACAAATTCAAATAAAAGTACATATTCATCAAATATTAATTTAAAATCATTAACATTAAATAGCATTGAAGCAGTAGATGAAATAGCAGCCACGAAAATAAAAAAAATTAATACTCAAAATAACAATAAAGAATTAATTAAAAATAATAATAGTATTACACTAAGAAAAGGGGAAAAGGTTTTTATTAATTCAAATAAAAAAAATATATTTAAATTATTAATAGTATTAGATTGGGATATAGAGTATAAAGGAAACTATCCAATTGATTTAGATACATCAGTATTTATGGTAGATGCTAATGGTAATACAAAGGATGAGAATTTTATATTCTATGGAAATACTAAAAGCTTGGATAATGCAGTGAAATTAGGAGAAGATTATAATACAGGAATTAAAAAGAAGTATAAAGAGGCTATTCAGGTAGATTTAGAAACTATTTCAGAAAATGTGAAAAAGCTTGCTTTTACAGTTACTATATATGAAGGCGAAAAGAGACAACAAAATTTTTCTAAAATATTAAAGGGATATTTTAGAGTCATAGATATTGAAAGTAAAAGCGAAATATTTAGTTATAGATTTAATGATGGATTAAATAAAGAAACAGCTGTAGTAATTGCAGAAATATATAGGTATGAAGAATTTTGGAAATTAAATCCTGTAGGTGATGGATTTTATGGTGGGCTTGGTGCATTGTGTAATAATTATGGCATAGAAACTCAATAAAACACGAACATTAACATTGAAAACTATCTTATAAAGTTGTTTTTATTAGTTACATAACAAAATATTAAACTTAAAAGGTGTTAAATGTTCGGGAATTTTATTGACTTTAATGTTTGCTTCTGTTAATATGTACAAGTGTCGAAAAACTAGGATTAAAGGAGAATAATTATGGAGAAATTTTTTGCATTAAAAGAGAATAATACCGATGTGAAAACAGAAGTTTTAGCTGGTATAACTACTTTTATGACAATGGCATATATACTTATTGTAAATCCAGCCATACTTTCTGATGCAGGAATGAATTCAGGGGCGGTATTTACAGCGACAGCAATATCAGCAGTTATAGCAACACTAATCATGGGCCTTTATGCAAAGTTACCTTTTGCACAAGCACCAGGAATGGGATTAAATGCTTTCTTTGCATATAACATAGTTAAGCAAATGGGATATAGCTTTGAATTTGCATTAACAGCAGTTTTATTAGAAGGTCTTATATTCATAGCATTAACAGCTTTCAATGTACGCGAAGCTATAGTTGATTCTATACCAATAAACTTAAAAAAATCTATTTCCGTTGGAATTGGACTTCTAATTGCTTTTATTGGGCTTAGTAATGCGGGTGTTGTATTACATCCAAAAGATAATAGTACAATATTAGCTATTGGCAACATAACATCTGGTGAAGCTCTACTTGCTATAATAGGAATATTGATAAGTGGAATTTTACTTGCTAAAAATATTAGAGGAGCATTACTTATAGGAATTATCATTACTACTATAATTGGTATACCAATGGGTATAACACATCTTCCTACAGCAATTTTTAGTGCGCCACCATCAATAAAATCAATAGCATTTAAATTTCAATGGCAACATATATTTACTGTACAGATGGCAATAGCTTTATTTACATTATTATTTATGGATATGTTTGATACAGTAGGAACTTTAGTTGGAGTTGCTACAAAAGCAAAAATGTTAGATGAAGATGGAAGAGTTCCAAATGTAAAAAAAGCATTATTCTCAGATGCTATAGGAACCACTTTAGGAGCTTGCCTTGGAACTAGTACAGTAAGTACTTTTGTTGAAAGTGCATCAGGAGTTGCCGAAGGGGGTAGAACGGGACTTACAGCAGTATCAACAGCTATAATGTTTGCAATAGCATTATTCTTATCACCTTTATTTGCAATAATTCCATCAGCAGCTACAGCACCAGCTCTTGTACTTGTAGGACTTTTCATGATGGAGCCTATAAAAGAAATAGATTTAGTAGATTTTACAGAAGCTATTCCAGCTTTCTTTACAATAATAATGATGCCTTTAGCATATAGTATATCTGATGGTATAGCATTTGGAATAGTTTCATATATATTCTTAAAAGCGTTAACAGGAAAATATAAAGAAGTTACTCTAACAACGTATGTGGTTGGAATATTATTTATATTGAAATTCTTTATACCAGCTTAAATAACAATAAAAGAAATGCGATTATATTAAAGTTTTTATAAAAACTCCTATGAAATATTTTCATAGGAGTTTTGTTATAATCTATTGTTAAGGTTTATGTTTTGTTAGATACCTAATGCCTTTCTTTTGTTTATTATTATATTTTCTAGTTTATCAGCAGCTTTAATAACATCATCTTCTAATATAAGTTGTCCGCCAGTTAAATTTACTAGATCTTTAGTTAAAAGATTAGTTACTAATGAACTTCCAGTAATAAATGGTGATTTTGCAAGATGAAGAGGCAATCCTAAAGCAAGACCAAATGCACCATCTGCAAGAGCTTGTTCTTCAAGCCATTGAGGTGCTGATAAAACTAATGGTAATTTAGGCAAGTCAATATTTAATATTTTAGCAAGTTCTGTTGCTAAAAGTTCTAATCTACCAATTGCAAGGCATGGACCAAAATTTAAAACAGGTGGAATTCCAAGGGACTTACAAACAGTTCTTAAGCTATCTCCTGCAAGAGAGGCTGCGCTAAGTGACATAAGGCCTACATTTTCAAGTCCACCACTAGAACATCCGGCAGTAAGTACTATAATATCTCTTTTTATAAGTTCTTTTGTTAGATTAACAGTGAATACATCATGTCCGCCAGAAACAAGACTTGAGCATCCAACAACTCCAGCCACACCTTTAATTTTTCCAGAGGCTATAAGGTCTACAAGTGGTTTAAAACTTCCACCTAAAAATTCTTTTAAAGATTCTTCACTAATACCTGTAATTGAATTATCATCTCCATGATTTTTAGGTAAATTAACTTTTATTTTATTACGTCTATTTGTATAACTATTTAAAGCTTTATTAATTATATAATTTGTAATAGATTCTTTTTCATCATAAGAGTATTCAATATATTCAGCATTAGCTTTTTTTGCTACATCATCAATACAGACCATATCTACTTGAAATTTTTGTGCAATTGGCTCAATTCCAGGCAATGTACAGTTAAATTCTGAAACTATTAAATCTATACCACCTGTAGCTATTAAAGCTTCACTTGTATAGTTGTTACCAGAATGTCCTGCAAAAACTTCACTGTAATGTTCTCCTCTTAACTGAAGATCTTGACCTACACAAGTAGAGCCTACAATTTTAAATCCTCTAGCACCCAACATTCTAGCTTTTTCAATTATATTGTTTTTTATAAGCTCATCTTGAAGATGAGATATCATTGAATGTTGATGTCCCGTTATCATTATATTTATGTAGTCAGTATCAACTACTTTAAATCCAACCTTTGCAGATCTTATTTTAGGTTCACCTAGCATAACGTCATTTAATAGATTAGTTAAAGTAAGGCCATATAATCCTGTAGAAATACCTAGATTCAAACAGTTTAAAAGCATATTAATAGGATCACTATTTAAATTTGTTGAAGTTTTTACAATGCCATCGAAAACTTCAGATTTAGCTCCTCCAGGTAATATGTTTAGGGATTCCCAGTTATCAAAACGAGGCTTATATGCAAGTTTTTCAACTAAAGTCATCTTTTTAAACTTTGGTTTATATATATCATCTAGTATAGAATCTGCTATAAGAATAGCTTTTTTATGAGGATTCTTTTCTTTAATACCAAAAATAGAAGCAAGTTTATTTAAGGCATTAATTCCTTTAATGACGCCTTTGTTTTCTCCTGTGGATTTTAAGTTCCAAGCTGTAGTTTCTATAACATGAAGGTAGCAACCAGCACCTGCCGATACAGCTCGAAGAAAATTTCTTGCAACAATAGTATCAGCATCAGCGCCACAAATACCTTTAGGCGATTTTGGCGTTATTTTACAAGGTCCATTGGCACAAAGTTTACAGCAAACTCCTTCAAGGCCAAATTTACATTTTGTGTTTTGCGATGAAACTCTATGATGAGAAGTTTCAATATCCAATTCTGATATGAAATTTTCAAGAACTTTATCTGCTGATTTACAAGTTGAACATAGTGAACAATCTAAACAATTTGACATAAAACATACTCCTCCTTAAACTATACCTATTTAGTATAGTTTTAAATAAAATAAAAATATACCAAATTAGTATACTTTTATATAAGACATATGATTAATTCATATATCTTATAATTTGTAGTATTCATCTAAAAGATCTTTAAAAGTTATAGATTCTAATTTTGTAATTAGTGTAGTTTGAATAGAAGCTAGTGCATTATGTACTACGCATCTATTGGATCTATTTAAATTGCAGGATTTAGGATCATATAAGCATCTATTCATATAGATTGGACCATCTATTGATATTATAATATCTTTAAAAGATATATCGGCAGGATATTTATTAAGTGCATATCCTCCATTAATGCCACGAAAAGATTCTACTATACCTGATTGCTTTAATTTTCTAAGTATTTTTAATAAAAATCTTATTGGTATATTTTCATGCTCAGCTATAAATTTAGCTTCAATTTTTTCTCCGAAACCAAGTTTACATAAATATAAAACAATTCTTAGAGCATAGTCAACTTCTTGAGTAATTTTCATTAAGATTCTCCTATTTAATAAAGTATACCCTTTTAGTACAGTTTAACTATACTACTGATTTTATAAATTTGTCAATAAAAATTTATTATAAGTAATTTATGTGTTTTACAATATAATAAAATATATTATATTGTAAATTAAAACTTATAATATTTAGGATATCAATTTATAGGTAGATTATAATAAAAATATAATGTAAAATATAGTTAAAACTATGGGAGGAAGGTAATAATATGGCAGTTAGTTTATCAAAAGGTCAAAAGGTAGATTTAACAAAAACAAATCCTGGTTTAACAAAGGTAGTAGTAGGACTTGGTTGGGACATAAATAAATATGATGGTGGAAATGATTTTGATTTAGATGCTGCAGCCTTTTTATTAGATGGAAATGCAAAGGTTACATCAGATGGAGACTTTGTTTTCTATAATAACTTAAATCATGATTCACAATCAGTAATTCACCTAGGAGATAATCGTACTGGAGAAGGTGATGGAGATGATGAAAAAATAAGTGTTGAATTAAATAAAGTACCTTCAAATATAGAAAAGATAGATTTTACAGTAACTATACATGATGGAGAATTAAGAGAACAAAATTTTGGACAAGTATCTAATGCATTTATAAGGATTATAAATGCAGATACTAACGAAGAATTAATAAGATATGATTTAAGTGAAGATTATAGTATAGAAACAGCTTTAGTAGTTGGAGAGTTGTATCGTCACAATGGAGAATGGAAATTTAATGCTATAGGAAGTGGATTTCAAGGAGGACTTGGAGCGCTTTGCAATAACTTTGGAATAAGTGTAGGTTAAATTAATTATACTAAGGTATGTTTATAGGAGGAATAGATATGGCGATAAATTTATCTAAAGGACAAAAAATAAACTTATCAAAAGAAGCTCCAGGATTAAAGGAAGGTATAATTGGACTTGGATGGGATACAAAACAGTTTGATGGTGGGGCAGACTTTGATTTAGATGCATCTGCATTTTTAGTTGGAACTAATGGAAGAGTAAATAATGATGAGGATTTTGTGTTCTATAATAACTTAAAACATCCAAGTGAATCTGTTATTCATACAGGAGATAATAGAACTGGAGAAGGTGATGGAGATGATGAATCAATCATTATTGACTTTACAAAGATTCCAGAAGTTATTGAAAAAATAGCTATAGCTGTAACTATATATGATGCAGAAGGAAGAAAACAAAATTTTGGACAAGTATCTAATGCTTTTGTAAGATTAGTTAACAAAGAAAATGGGGAAGAAGTTTTAAGATATGATTTATCAGAAGATTTTTCAATAGAGACAGCATTAGTATTTTGTGAAGTATATAGACATAATGGAGAATGGAAGTTTAGTGCTGTAGGAAGTGGATTTCAAGGAGGACTTGCAGCGCTTTGTAAAAATTATGGTTTAGAAGTGTAGTAAATTTAATAACTTTTAGAAAGACTATAGGGGGTCAACAAAATGGCTATTAATCTAAAGAAGGGTCAAAGAATTAGCTTAACTAAAGAAGATGCTACATTATCAAGAATTATAGTAGGGCTTGGATGGGATCCAGTAGAACAGGGGTTAGGTAAGGGGATTTTTGGAGCTTTATTTGGTTCATCATCACCAGATATTGATTGTGATGCTTCTGTTATTATGTTAAATAAGGATAATAAAATTCAATCAAAAGAGGATTTAATATATTTTGGAAATTTATCGCATATAAGTGGAAGTGTTCAACATATGGGTGATAATCTTACAGGCAATGGAGATGGGGATGACGAGCAAATTTTACTTGAGCTTTCTAAGATTCCATCTAATATAGAAAGATTAATTTTTGTAGTAAATATTTATAATTGTGTAAAGCGCAATCAACATTTTGGAATGATTAAAAATGCTTTCATAAGAATTATAAATTTACAAAATAACAAAGAAATGCTTAGATTTAATTTAACTGATGATTATTCAAATAATACAGGAATATATGTAGCAGAGATATATAGACACGGATCAGAATGGAAATTTGCAGCTATAGGACAAGGAGATACTGTAGCTGGATTACAAGATATGATAAATAAATATAGATAAATAGAAAGTGTCGTAGATATAAAATTGTATCTGCGATATTTTCTGTTTTAAGGATAGTAATAAGAACATAGTTATATAAACTTATATATAATAATATAGGGAGGGGGTTATTATGTATAATGATAGGGCTAGTGGAGAACAAATTGCTATTGCAGCAGCTTTAGTTGGTGTATTAATATCAAGAAGTCTTACATTGCCAGAGATAGCTATTTTCGGAAACTTCCTTGAGGTTGTAGGAGACGTATTACTAACAATACAATCACAAGCAACATATACAAGGAATATGAGGATAAAATATAAAAAGGATGTTGAAGAGTTTATAAGGAATCAGGTAGAAAAAGACCAAAGCGAATTTGAAAAAAAACAAAGCAGTAGTTCAAAATCAAGTAAAAGTAGTAGCTAATTTTATAAACATATAATCAGTTAAATAAAGAAATACCCTTTAAAATCATAGCTATAAGGATTATGTGTTTTAAAGTAACATATATGGATTTTTTATATTATATTTTATAAAAGTAATCCAATGTAATCTAGATTTTAGAATGTAAAAATCAGTAGTGAATATACTTAAAAAGCTAGATGATAATATAAATTATCATCTAGCTTTTCTTATGGCGATACATAAAATATGGATTGAATTTGTCTTTCGCCAGAAGATTTATAAGGTTCGTTAATAACTTTACCGTTATAATACATGGTAGATGAAGAACCACCATCTAAATTAACAGCGTTATATGCACCATATTCATATAATATATCTTGTAATTCTCTTAAGGTTACAGCAAGTCTACCTATGTATTTACCGTCTATTACTAAGAAAAGAATGCTTCCATCTTTTCTTTGAGCTATGGCAGTACGAGGAGCTGTTCCCCAATTACCATCACCAGAGGTAATTGTTTTTTGTCCATCTACAATTAATGCTGGACCAAATGATACAGTATCCTTTACATTTAGTTTTATCATTTCATCTAAACTATAATTTCCAACTAATAAAACCCCATCAGCAGTGATACCTGCAATACAGATTTTTTCGTTTTTTCCTAGTGTACTATAAATAATTTCTCCGTTAGAAATTAATATTCCACCAAGATTATCATTAGGATTAGAAGATAAAATATTATCTTTAGAGTCATTATCTGTTGCAAAACCACCTGCATTTATTGCAGCTATAGAATTATATCTTTTGGCCATATCACTAGTTGTCTCGCCTTTTGTACCAAGATATTTACTATACCCAATCTTAATTTTTTTAGGATTTTTTATTACTAGTAAATGACCCTTAAATTTATCACCGTGAATTTCATGTTTTTCAATTTCATTTGTTTCACCTAATGTTCCTGAATTAATTTTTTGTCTTAGTGTGTCTATATCAGATTGAACTATATTATTGATTTTGTTTCTACTTAATATTTCATCTATGTGTTTTCTAGATAAAAATGTAGTAGCTATCCATTGGTGTGTTGAAGTTGTCATGGCGGAACCAACTACTGTAGCTTTTACATTTTGAAATGGACCATAGTAAAGTAAAAATGGTGCACTTATCAGGGTAAAAATAATCTCAAATAATATGAAAAGTTTTCTTGGAAACTTTCCGCTAATGGATTCTTTCTTTAACATGTATACCACCCTTAATTAATTTTAATAATATCCTAACTTGTACTTATTTTGTATAAAACGTAATTGATATTATCAATATAGTGTTTAAAAATAAATAACTACATACACTATTTTATAACTTAATACGCTAACATGCAATAATTGGAATTGATATTATGCGCACATATATATTATATAGGTAAATTCAAAATATACAAATATAAAGTTCTATGTAATATTGTTAAATTTTAAGTATATGCTAAACTTATTAAGTAGATAATTAATCATTCCCTTAAAATTAATAGTGAAAGGATGATAAATTTGAATAATATAATTGGAAAGTTATCTTGTAATAGAGTATTTAAGTATTTTAAAGAAATTAGTAGTATACCCAGAGCTTCAGGAAATGAAAAAGCTATAAGTGATTATTTATTTAATTTTGCAGAAGAACATCAGTTAGAAGTTAAACAAGATAAGGCGTTGAACATAGTAATAAAAAAGCAAGCTACAAGGGGTTATGAAAATGCACCAGGTGTAATATTACAAGGTCATATGGATATGGTTTGTGAAAAAAATAAAAATGTAGAACATGATTTTTCTAAAGATCCTATTGAGCTTATTGTTGATGGAGATTATATAACAGCACGAGGAACTACATTAGGGGCAGATGATGGTATAGCTGTTGCTTATTTTCTTGCTATTTTAGAGAATGATAATCTTCAACACCCATTTCTAGAGATTCTAATTACAACCCAAGAAGAAAATGGTATGGGGGGTGTCTCAAAGGTAAGTAAAGAAGATTTATCAGGAGAAATATTAATTAATGTAGATTCTGAAGAAGAGGGAAAACTTTTAGTTTCCTGTGCAGGTGGAGTTAGAAATATAGTAAGACTTACTGTAGAGGTAGAAGATAGAAAAGAAGGGTTTAAACCATATAAAATTTTTGTTCACGGATTAAAAGGCGGCCATTCTGGTATGGATATAAAAAAGGGGAGAGGAAATTCAAATAAACTTATGGGTCGAATTTTAAATTACATAAGTAATAAAATGGAATTATTTATAGCTGATATAAATGGTGGATTAAAATCAAATGCAATACCTAGGGAATCAGAAGCTATAGTTTTTGTTAAAGAGAGTAATAAAGAAAAATTAGAAGATGTTATAAATTATTGTAATGAAGTTTTTAAGAAAGAACTAAATATTTCAGATAATGATGTTACAGTTAATTTAGAAAGTGAAGAAGAAAAGCCATATAGAATATTTTCTAGAGCTCTAACTAATAAAATTATAACTGTTCTTATGCTTATGCCTCAAGGAGTTCAGCGTATGAGCCAAAATATAAAGGGCCTTGTAGAAAGTTCTATAAATTTGGGTGTTGTGAAGACGAAGGAAGATGAGGTTACTTTTGAAAGTGCTATAAGAAGTTCAGTTAAGACATTAAAAGAGAACACGGTAAATCAAATAGAAGTATTATGTGATAGTATTGATGCAGCTATGACGGTATATGCAGATTATCCTGCCTGGGAGTATAAAGAAAAATCTTATATTAGAGATTTGTTTATAAGCGTTTATGAGGATTTATATAATGAAAAACCAGAGGTAACAGCAGTGCATGCAGGACTTGAGTGTGGAATCCTTAAAGAGATACTTGGAGATATAGATATGATTTCTTTTGGGCCTAATATGTATGATGTACATACACCAAATGAAAGAGTGAGTATTTCATCTGTAGAAAGAAATTATAATTATTTAATTGAGGTATTAAAAAAAATAAAGTAAATAAAAAACCACAAGTACAGTATATTGAACTTGTGGTTTTAAAATATTATTTTAATTTTATTAGTAATTCTCCAGATTTAACTTGCTGACCTTCATTTACAAGTATAGAAGAGACAACACCACTTGCTGATGCAGTTATATTAGTTTCCATTTTCATAGCTTCTATTACAAGTAAGCTATCATTTTCTTTAATTTCATCACCTTCATTAACGAGTACTTTTAATACTGTACCAGGTATACTAGATCCTATTTCAAGAGGATTATCAGCATCAGCCATTTGAGTAGAGGCTATTTCTATATTTTTAGCAGAAAGGGAACTTGTATCTTTAATATTAATTTCACGTCTATTTCCATTTACTTCAAAGTAAAGACTTCTATTACCGTTTATATCAACTTTACTTATTTCTAAAAGTTTAATTATCATTGTTTGACCTTCATTAATTTCAACTTCGCAAGTTTCGCCTTCTCTTAAGCCATGGAAGAATATATCACTTCCCATTTTACTAAGATCTCTATCAGATTGTATAGATTTTAAATATTCTTCATATACATCTGGATATAATGCATAACTTAAAGCATTTCTGTTGTTAGCTTCCATATTAAATTTTTCACTTAGGTAAGCTTTAATAGCATCAAAATCTTCAGGTGGAAGTAATTCACCTGGTCTACATGTTATAGGTGGTTCGCCTTTTAGGACTATTTTCTGTAAATCTTTAGGGAAGCCACCATCAGGTTGACCCATCATTCCTTTGAAGTATGCAACAACAGAGTCTGGAAAAGCAAGATCTTTTCCTTTTTCTAATATATTTTCTGGAGTTAAGTTATTTTTAACCATAAATATAGCAAGATCTCCAACCATTTTAGATGATGGAGTTACTTTTACTATATCTCCTACCATATTATTAACTTTTTTATACATTTCTTTTACTTCATTAAATCTATGACCAAGTCCAAAACTTTCAACTTGAGGTTTTAAGTTTGAATATTGACCACCAGGTATTTCGTATCTATATATTTCTGTAGAGCCTGATTTTAATTCTGATTCGAATTGTTCATAAACAGGTCTTACAGCTGCCCAATAGTCAGATACTTTTTGAAGGTCATGCGCTTTCATACCTGTAGCTCGTTTTGTATTTTCAAGAGCTGCAACTACTGAATTAAGTGAAGGTTGACTTGTAAGTCCGGCCATACTGCTAATTGCAGTATCTACAATATCAACACCAGCCTCAGCAGCCATCATAACAGTAGCTACTCCATTTCCAGTAGTATCATGAGTATGAAGGTGTACTGGTATTGAAATTTCTTCTTTAAGAGCTTTAATAAGTTTAAATGCAGCATAAGGCTTTAAAAGGGCAGACATGTCTTTTATTCCAAGAATATGAGCACCACGTTTTTCAAGTTCTTTGGCTTTTTTTACATAATAATCTAATGAATATTTATCTCTTGTATTATCTAAAATATCACCAGTATAGCAGATGCAAGCTTCAGCAACTTTATTATTTTTTAGAACTTGGTCTATAGCAACTTCCATACCTTTTACCCAGTTAAGAGAGTCAAATATTCTAAATACATCTATTCCTGAATTTGCTGATTCATCAATTAAGTTTATAATTACATTATCAGGGTAGTTTTTATAACCAACACCATTTGAACCTCTTATAAGCATTTGAAATAATACATTAGGTATTCTTTTTCTTAATTCTTGAAGGCGAATCCAAGGAGATTCTTTTAAAAATCTATAAGCAACATCAAAAGTTGCACCGCCCCACATTTCTAGTGAAAATGCATCTTTTTCAAGAACAGATGTTGATTTTGCAATTTTTATCATATCTATACTTCTCATTCTTGTAGCCATAAGAGATTGATGCGCATCTCTCATAGTAGTATCTGTAATAAGAAGTTTTTCTTGTGATTTTATCCAATCTACAAGTCCATTAGGACCTTTTTCATCTAATATTTGTTTAGTCCCTCTTAAATCACTAGGAACTATAACTTTAGGAACTAAAGGTACGTCAAATTCTTTTTTTACTCCAAAGGTTTCATTTACAACTTTTTCACCTATGTATTTAAGTAAATTATATTCTCTATCGGTTTTAGTAAAGATTTTAAAGAGTTCGGCATTTTCTTCAATAAATTTAGTAGTACATTTACCTTCTACAAAAGTAGGGTGGTTTAAAACATTTATTAAAAATCCTACGTTTGTTTTAACGCCTGAAATTGTGAGTTCTTTCATGGAACGAAGAGATTTTCTTATGGCATCTTCAAAACTTCTTGCCCAAGTTGTAGTTTTTACAAGTAAGCTATCATAATAAGGACTTATTACAGCGCCTGTAAATCCGTTTCCACCGTCAAGTCTTACACCAAAACCAGAACCTGTTCTATAAACATCTATTTTACCTGTATCAGGAGCAAAGTTATTTGTAGGGTCTTCAGTTGTTATTCTACATTGTATAGCAAATCCTCTAGGCTTAACATCTTGCTGATGTTTAATACCTATTTCAGCACAAGATAAAGGTTTTCCCATGGCAACTAAAATTTGACTTTGAACTATATCTATACCTGTAGTCATTTCAGTTATAGTATGTTCTACTTGAACTCTTGGATTCATTTCTATAAAGTAGTGATTTCCATGTATATCTACTAAAAATTCTAAAGTGCCTGCACTTCTATAGCTTACAGATTCAGCTATTTTTAAAGCATCACTACAAATTTCTTCTCTTTTTTCTTCTGACAATGCAAAGGCAGGGGTAAATTCAATTACTTTTTGATGACGTCTTTGAATGGAACAATCTCTTTCATATAAATGAACGATATTTCCATGCTTATCTCCAATAACTTGAACTTCTATATGTTTAGGGTTTTCTAAATACTTTTCTATAAAGATATCGTCTATTCCAAAGGCTTTTTTTGCTTCATTTTTAGCACTTTTAAATGAAGGAAGAAGTTCTTCTTTACTTCTAACGATTCTCATTCCACGACCGCCGCCACCAGCAGCAGCTTTTAACATAATAGGGTATCCGCAAAAATCAGCAAATTTTATAGCCTCTTCTTCAGATGTAACTGGTTTTTCAACTCCTGGAATAGTTGGAACACCAACACTTTGAGCTACTAATTTAGATTTTATTTTATCACCGAGCTTTTCCATCATTTCAGCTGTAGGCCCTATAAATTCTATACCAGCTTCTTCACATTTTCTTGCAAACTCTGCATTTTCAGAAAGAAAACCATATCCAGGGTGAATAGCATCTACACCTTTTTTTAAAGCTAAGCTTATTATTTCATCTATATTTAAATAAGCCTCTATAGGTCCTTGATTTTTACCAATTAGATAAGCCTCATCAGCTTTAGTTCTAAAAAGAGAAAACTTGTCTTCTTCAGAGTATATAGCAACTGTTCTAATTCCTAGTTCATTACATGCTCTGAAAATTCTTATGGCAATTTCGCCTCTATTGGCAACTAAAACTCTTTTGAATTTTCTTGTCATATTTTTCACTCCTTTTTTATTTATGCATAAATAAAAATATGTATTATTGCAATATTGTTGTTGTTACTAATTCAAAATTTATAATAACTCAATTATATATGAGTTAAATCATTATTTCAATTGCATATTAAAAAATTTCCACTTGCAAATTTCATAATAATCAAGAACTAAATTTTAAATTTTCTGTAAAATTAAAGCATATAAATCACCAAAATGAATAAAAATACATACTAATGTATAAATAATATATATTTTATAATATGGTTATTTATTTAGAATGTTATACTTAATAGTAAATAAAAGGACTAAGCTATAAATATAAACTTATAACTTAGTCCTTAAATAAATATTATGAATTTTTAGATTATTTACTATTTAGAAGATTTTGTTTTTATTTCATGTATTTTTTCTTTAGTATCTCTTATATAATTTCGTATTTTTGTAACTTCATTGCAATCGTTCACAAGTTCTGGATCTATATACACATCTTTTTCATATTTATCACAAACTCTTTTTCCTATAGAAGCATATAAATCATTTAATGTATTTTCTTCTGAATTTACTGATAATGTTAGTTTTGAAATTTCTAAAATATCATTAGATTTTTGGGCTACGGTTGCAGAACCTTCTTTAGCGGTTTGGGCTACAGTGGTTGCAGTATCCACAGCTGTTTTCTTTATTTTAGAGATAGTGTTTTTAATATTCATAAACCCCAACTCCCCTTAAATTATTTTGTATATAATTTAATAATAGGTTATAAGATATTATAAGTCAATGAGCCTTAAAATGTACCTAAAAGTAAATTATTTATAATATTTTAATATATATATATTGTAAATATGGTGTATAATGAAGTTAGATACAAATACTTAAGATAGGAATGATAAAGTATGAATGTAGCATTTTTTCTTACACCTAAAAAAGATGTAGTTTATGAAACAATAAACTCAACCATGAGACAAGCGTTAGAGAGAATGGAATATCATAGATATACAGCAATTCCAATTATTGATGAAGAAGGTAAGTATGTAGGTACTATTACAGAAGGAGATATGCTTTGGAAGCTTAAAAATACTCCCGGATTAGACTTTAAAAATACAAATAAGATTTCAATTAAAGATGTAGCTAGAAATGTTAGAAATACTCCTGTACACGTAAGATCCGATATTGAAGATTTGATTTCACTTGCAGTAAATCAAAATTTTGTACCTGTAGTTGATGACAATGATGTGTTTATTGGGATAATAAAAAGAAGTGAGATTATACAATATTATTATAATAAAAGCTTAAAAGTAAGTGAATAATATAACATATAGATAAATAAAAATATCCACCAAATGGTGGATATTTCAGGCTGTTGATAAACATAATTTGTCAACAGCCTTTTTACATTTATTACAAAAAGGATATCTCCTACTTCTGTAGAATATATATTTAGACCAATAAATTATTTAGCCCGTTAGGGCTCCTACGGAGGCAAAATGCTTACTAATAATGAGAGAAAACAAAATCAATTAGAACTGGTTTATATAGAAAACTTAGTACCAGAAAATCATATACTTAGAAAAATAGATAAATTCATAGACTTTTCGTTTATACGAGATTTAACTAAGGATTTATATTGTCCTGACAATGGTAGACCATCAGTAGATCCAGTTGTGTTATTTAAAATGCTTTTTATTGGATACCTATTCGGTATACGCTCTGAGCGTCAGCTCGTAAAGGAAATACAAGTAAATGTAGCTTATAGGTGGTTCTTAGGATATGGACTTACTGATAAAATACCAAGCCATTCTACCATAAGTCAAAATAGAACAAAGAGATTCAATGATACAAATATACATCAAGAAATATTTGATAACATTGTATTTCAAGCGATTAATAGAAATTTAGTCGATGGCAAAATTTTATACACTGATTCTACCCATCTAAAAGCTAACGCTAATAAACATAAACTTATAAAAAAAGAAATAACTAAATCTACAAAGGAATACTTTGATGAATTAGAAAAAGATATTAATAAAGATAGAATTAATCATAATAAAAAGCCTCTAAAAAAAGACCTAAAAACATCTGAAACCAAAGAAATAAAAGTAAGTACAACTGATCCAGACAGTGGATATATGGTTAGGGACGGAAAACCAAAAGGTTTTTTTTATTTAGATCATAGAACTGTTGACGGAAAATATAATATTATAACTGATGTTCATGTAACTCCAGGTAATATTAATGATGTAGATCCTTATGTTAAAAGAATAGAGACGCAAATAAAAAAGTTTAATTTTAATACAAAGTATTTAGTAGCTGATGCTGGTTATTCTACAAATCCTATTTGTAAGCAAGTTTCAGAAAAAAATTATCAAGGTGTTTTTGGTTTCCGTTTAGGACCTCATGTTAAAGAAAAGTATACTAAATATAGATTTCAATATATTAAAGAATTAGATGGATATGTATGTATGAATAACTTCTTTTTAAAATACAAAACCACTACAAGAAGCGGATATAAAGAATATGTTAGTAATGCGGATGAATGTGCTTCATGCAAATATAAAAATAATTGTTTAACATCTGATAAATCAATTAACAGAACTATACGTCGTCATGTTTGGGAAGATTATAAGGATCAAATTTTTGCATTTACTAAAACTGAAAAAGGTAAAAGTATTTATAAAAAACGTAAAGAAAAAATTGAGCGTAGCTTTGCTGATTCAAAAGAATTACATGGGCTGCGCTATTGTCGCATGCGAGGAATTAAAAATGTTTCCGAGCAATGCTTACTTACAGCAGCAGTTCAGAATATGAAAAAGATAGCCATGGTGCTATCGCACTATTTTTCGTATGATTTAATTGAAATTTATACCAAATCATTACACAAAACTAGCAACTTTTTAAATGCTATCGCATAAAAGATATTTGACGAAAGTAAAAGCCTCCAATTACATGGAGGCTTTTTGAACAATCTGAAATATCCACCAAATGGTGGATATTTTTTTATATATCTAAAAGATTTCTAGTGTAGTTAATATATAATTTTCTTAGTAATGACATTTTAGAATCCATTTCTATTTGTAGATTTGACACAGTTTCATAGTCTTTTTCATTGGCAGCATCTATTAGTCTAGAGAATAGAGATTTTTTACAATAAGAATCTTTCATTAAATATTGTCTTAAGTTATTAACCTCTTGCCATCTAGTTACATCAACGTCATGGACTTTATTTATATCGTGAAGCATTTTATACGAACGTATATTATTTGAATGTTTAGGGATTATTCTATATAAAATTTCTGTTAACCATCTCTTACTAATGGCTGTTTTATAACTGTTTATAATATCATCAGTAAAAACAGAACCTTCTTTAAGAACAGCTAATTTTTCTGGATATTTATCTAAGGCACAAAGATTTTCATATACTGTAGCTGGAGCTTTGCCAAAGAGTCTACTTCTTTCTTCGTCAGAATAGTCTTCAAATACGTCTTCTTCACTTCTATATGCTCTATTTTTTTCTAGATAACCAGCAATTTCGCCAGGGTTTTTTGAAAGTTCCTTTAAGAGGTCATCTTCAGATTTATGGTTATTAATTGCATAGGTAATACCATCATTACAAGCCATAAACATAGTAGCTAAAGCTAAGTAAGTATTGGTATGAGGATTTGGCGATCTAAGCTCAAATCTAGTAGCAAGTGGATTTTTAATATCTCTAATAACTCCAAGTAGTATAGTTCTATTTCTAGAAGGAACATCTACTGAGTGACCTATTGATGTAACTATGCAAATAGGTGCTTCAAAACCAGGCTTTAATCTTCTTAAAGCATCATTATTAGAAGATATAAAAGGATTTATTATTTCATAGTTTTTAAGAACACCCATTAATGATGCATATCCATAAATGCTTAAAAAATGTTTGCCAGTAGGCGCAAATAAATTTATGGTTTTTCCGTTCTTTAACTTAAGTGCTATACTTAAATGAGTATGTTCACCGCTACCAGCCACTCCTTCAACCGGTTTTGCAAGAAAATTTACATCAAGACCATGACGTCTAAATGTTTCCTTAACAAGTATTCTAACAAATAATTCATTATCAGCGGCTTGAAGTGCATTATCATATTTCCAATCTAATTCTAATTGTTCCATTATATGAGTAAGTTTACCGCTTTCATTTAATTTAGCTTTTACGCCTCCAACTTCTTTATGTCCCATTTCTGATTCAAGTCCGTATTTATCCATTAATTCTAAGCATTCCTCAAGGGCTGTTCTAACTGCACCTTTTGTTCTATTCCAATATTGTTCTTGAAGAACTTCAGAAGTTGAAAGTTGTTCAATTTGTGCTTTCTCCTCAGGTGTTTTTACCCAAAATTCAAGTTCGGTTGCAGCAGTAGCTATTATATCATCTATGTCGTCTAAGGTTATTCCATAAACATTTAAAAGTTCCGGATATTTTTTATAGAAATTCATAAGGTTTTTTTCAATATTGCAAATAGAAGATTTTAATATATGCCTTGAGTCAATAGCTTTTCCATTATGAATTAGGAAACAAGGTATTCTAAGTGTACCAACAGGTTTAGAAGTTTCTTCATCAATATTTTCAAAGTTATAATCAATAAACCAATTAACATCGGTATCGGCAATCATATCTACTTTGGCGTTATTTAAAGTAGCTATACCAGGAAATGCAACAGAAGAACCGTCAGTTTGAATGGCTCCAGTTAAAAAGCCATTTATATCATCTAAAAATATTCTCATAGGAATTTTAGCATCAGTATCATTTCCAGATAAATCTATACCTACAGGAGATACAAACTTTATTTCAGGATGTTCATTTAATATCTTTTTAAGGAATTCCTCAGAATGATTTTCTTTAGGAATGTTATAAATCAATTCGTTAAACATAAATTTCCTCCCGTTCAATTTATTATAAAAAAATATGTTGGCTTTTTTTTATTTGTTATAATATCAGCTTTATTTTTATAAATTATAAAAAATTCTATTATAAAATTAACAAATTGTCAATTGTATTTAATTTACTTTAAGACAAATAGAATGCTTTTTCTAATAATTTAGTCAATCTTAAAATAGAAAATGATACAATATGATTTATATTATAAAATATAGAAATCATATATTTGTAAATGTGGAAATAAACCGATAGATGGAGTATAATTTTACTGTGTAAAATTATACTATTTAATAAATGTTTATTACTATATAGAGTGTAATAATTATTATAGAAAGGCTGAGAAACATGGATATTACAAGAATGCCTATAGGTTTTTTTGATTCAGGAGTTGGGGGATTAAGTGTTCTAAAAGAGGCTATAAAAATTCTCCCTAATGAAGATTTTATTTATTTTGGAGATTCTAAAAATGCACCTTATGGAACTAAAAAAGTAGATGAGGTTAAAAAGTTAACTTTTGATGCAGTAAAAATGTTGTTAGATTATAATGTAAAAGCTATCGTTGTTGCTTGTAATACTGCTACTAGTGCGGCTATTGAAGATTTAAGAAATACATATAAAGATATACCTATAATTGGGATTGAACCAGCGTTAAAGCCGGCTGTAGAATTATCTCAGGATGGAAAAATTGTTATAATGGCAACAAATATGACATTAGCTGAAAAGAAGTTTAATAAACTTATGAGTAAATACAAAGATGAATATGACATAGTATCACTTCCATGTCCAGGATTAGTTGAATATATAGAAAAAGGTATAGTTCAGGGTAAGGAATTAAATGAGTTTTTAAGTGGAAGATTATCAATATTAGATAAAGATAAAATTGCGTCAGTAGTCCTTGGGTGTACACATTATCCATTTGTAAAAAAAGAGTTATCTAATATATTAGGAGATGAAGTTGTAATTATAGATGGAAGTTTTGGTACTGCAAGTCAACTAAAAAGAAAACTAATAAAGAATAATTCTATAAATAAAGATAATAAAAAAGGAAAAATAACTGTTTTAAATTCACTACAGGATGAGGAAATTATAAAAATATCTAAAAAATTATTAGGTATATAAATGATATAATTTTATTTAAATATAAGTTAGTATATTATGCTATAATTTAACATAGCATAATAAAATAAATGTTAAATTAAAGCAGTGAATTAGAGAGGAGAATTAAATATATGAATCCAATAGTTACTATTAAAATGCAAAATGGAGATGTAATGAAAGCAGAATTATATCCTGAAATAGCACCAAATACAGTAAATAACTTTATTAGTCTTATAAATAAAGGGTTTTATGATGGAGTCATATTCCACAGAGTAATACCTGGTTTTATGATTCAAGGGGGAGATCCAGATGGAACTGGTATGGGAGGTCCTGGATACTCAATAAAAGGAGAATTTACTTCTAATGGATTTAAAAATGATTTAAAGCATACTAAAGGAGTATTATCTATGGCAAGAGCTATGAGCCCTGATTCTGCCGGAAGTCAATTTTTCATAATGGTAGCAGATGCTCCTCATTTAGATAAACAATATGCTTCATTTGGAAAAGTTATAGAAGGTATGGAAGTTGCAGATAAGATAGTTAACCAAAAGACAGATTATAGTGATAGACCTTATGAAGACCAAGTTATGGAAAAGGTTACTGTTGATACTTTTGGAGTAGAATATCCTGAACCAGAAGAAATAGAATAAAAAATTTAAGGTGATGAAATGACAGAATCTAATAGAAAGGTATTATTGGTATACGGATTTAATGAAAATGAAAAAAGATCATTAAAAAAGTTGGTTATGGAAAATAAAATACCTAGTTATAAGTGTATAAATAAGAATATGGCGACAACATCTTTAGAATGTATACTTAATGATGTTAATAAGAATATATATGAGGGTGAGCTTCCAAAAGAAAAAGTAGTATTGTTTAATAATTGCAAAGATAAAGATATAACTAAAGCTATTAGTTCAATAAAAGAAATATTTCATCAAAATACTATTTTTGCAATGATTACAGAAACGTCTATTAAATGGAGCTTTAAAGATCTTCTTGATCATTTAATTGAAGAGAGAGAATGGTTTAAAAATAATTCAAAATAAATTAGAACTAAAACGATCTTAGAATTTTTAATTTTAAGGTCGTTTTATATTTTTATGTATTGAACAATATGGAAAAAATAAGTGGTTTATATTAGAATAAAGTAAGTAATAGGTTTCAAAATGCTACGTTTGGAGGAATAAGGATGAGCAGAATTGGAAGTAAAATAAAAGAAGCTAGATTAAAATCAAATATGACAGAAAAGCAATTAGCTAAAAAGATTGGAGTTTCTGAAAAGTTTATTAAAGAGGTTGAGAGTGGAAAAAAGGTCATAAATGAAAGTGTTATGGGAAAAATATCAAAGGTATTAGGAAAAGATTTAAATGATGTTACAATGTCTTTTGAAACTGAAGTTTATGAAGAAGAAAAAGTCCAAAATACAAATAAAAAAACAGTAGAAAAAATAAATGATGTTTGGAATGATGCATTGGGATCGGTTTTAAAACCTGTACCAGTTTACGGATATGATATGGCTAGAATTATAGAAATGAGAAAACTACCAATTATAGGGAATAGAGTTGAAGGACATGCTAAAGATAAAGTATTGTTTTTAAAGGTAGAAGATGATGATATGATAGGGTCTAGAATAGCAAAAGGTGATGTTGCTTTTGGTTATATAACTCATGAAATAGAAAACAATGCATTATGTCTTGTTGAATATAAGGGAGAAAGACATATAAGACAGATTAAGAGATTAGACAGTAATAAGTTATTACTTATAAGTAACGGAAATAGTTTAAGAACAGAAACTGTTACTGTAAGAGATATTAGGGTTTTAGTAAGATTAGAAAAAATAGAAATAAAATTATAATTAATATATAAAGAAGCACGATTTAATGTGCTTCTTTTATTATTGAGCAGATGGAATAAGAATTTTAACTGCACAATGACTATCTAAAGGTTCAGTAATTTTTAATGTAGAGCAAGATAATTTTTTCACATTATTCATATTATTTACGAAAGTATCAACTGAATCTAAGGCAAAAGATAAATATGTTGTTTTATAGTGCATAGGTATAATCATCTTAGGATTAATGTCTTTGGCAACAGAGGCTGCGTCTATGCCATTTATAGTATAGATTCCACCTACAGGAATTAATAAAATATCAATATTTCCTATAGCTTCAATAGCTTCTTTAGATAGTTTATGTCCTAAATCGCCTAAATGGCAAATATTAAAGTTATCTACTTTAATAATATAAATTATATTTTTTCCACGTTTGCTGCCATGGGATTCATCGTGGTAAGATGGGATTCCCTTAATGAATACACCGTGTTTTTCAAAAGTTATGCATGAATCTATAACATCAATAGTACCTTGAATATCTTCTGTATAATCATGATCATAATGATGATGACTTATTGTAACTATATCTGCAGTATCTTGATAAGTTTTATAACCAACTGTTTTATCAAATGGATCTGTTAAAATCCTTTTTCCATTTTTAGTTTTAATTAAAAAAGATGAATGTCCAAACCAAGTTATTTCCATGAAAACGCCTCCTTATCATATAAAGTTATAAAATATTATAACATAACATAATATTTTATAATTGAAATAAATATAGTAAGTGTTGCATTATTTAACCATGTAAAATAAAATATATACATTAGTATAATAAACATAGTGAGGTGATATTTTGGTTAATAAGAGAAAAATACTACTATTATTTTTATGCATTTTATCTATTGCATTAGGTATTCCAAACAAGGTATTTGCAGGTACATATAAAGATATGGGAAAAAAATCAAATGTAGTACTTGATAAAGTATGGGATATAAAATTCAATAAAGATATTGATGCAACAACTATAAATAAGAAGAACATAGTAGTAGTAGATGACAAAAATAATAATGTTTCAATTGACGTAAAGTACAAAAATAGTAGACAAGTTATAGTGTCTCCTATAAATAATTACAAGCCCAGTGGTAATTATACAATGTTTATAAATGAGTATATCAAATCTACCGACGGAAAAAGAATAAAAATTCCTGCCAAAATGGAGTTTTCAACTGAAAAAAAATACATAAAAAATATTAACGACATAACACAGATAGTAAGTCAAGGAAGTGCTTATAGTTTTCCAAGCAATGTTGAGGCAACAATGAGTGATGGTACTGTAATTAAAGTTCCTGTTAAATGGAATAGGACAGTAGCTGATACATCTAAAGCAGGTACATATTCATTTGAAGGAAAAATTGAGGGCTATCCTAGAATAATAACTTTAACACTTATAATAAATTCAAGGGTAATTCCACAAAAAGATTTTAAAGTGGTTATAGATCCAGCTGGTGGAGCAAATATAAGATCTTCTTCTGTTGGACCTACTGGTATTAATGAAAAAGATGTTAATTTAGCTATTGCTTTAAAATTAGGTAATTTGTTAAAGAGTAAGGGAATAGCAATAGCTTATACAAGAACTGAGGATAAAGTTTCTTGGGATGAAAATGAAGATGATAGTGCAAGAATTAAAATAGCAAATGATTCAAAAGCAGATTTATTTGTAAGTGTAAATTCAAATTCGTATACTGTACCGGCATCTCATGGAATAGAAACTTACTACTATAAAGATGATAGTTTAGGAAAGGAACTTGCTGAAAATGTTCAAAGAAGTATAATTTCTTCAACAGGGGGAACCGATAGAGGAATTAAGGAAAGAGATTTTGGGCTTTTGAAAGGAATTGAGAAGCCAGGTATAATTGTTTATCCTGGGTTTATAACAAATCAAAGTGAAGAAAAATTGTTGAATGATTCAGTATATCAAGATAAAATTGCTAAATCTATAGCGGATAATATAGAAAATCATATGCCAAATTTAAACACTAAAATTAAATCAGTAAACAATATAAATATAAATGTATATCAAGGTGATAAGTGTAATTTACCTTCCAAGATATCTGCAGTAAATACAGATAATAAAGATATACAGGTGCCAGTTACTTGGGATAGAAGTTCTGTAGATACAAGTAAAGTAGGTACTATAAGTGTAAAAGGAAAGATTAAAGGTTATAATAAATCTATAATTATGACAATAGTTGTATCAAGTAGACCAGCTAAAAAAATTAAAGTAGCAATAGATCCAGGGCATGGTGGATATGATTCAGGTGCTGTAGGCCCCAATGGAATATGTGAAAAGAATGTAACATTAGCGGTGGCTTTAAAACTAGGAAAGGTTTTAGAGCAAAAAGGTATAGAAGTTGTATACACTAGAACAAGTGATAAATGTCCTTGGCCAAGCAATAAAAATGCTGAGCTTCAAATGCGTTGTGATATTGCTAATAATGCAAAGGCAGATTACTTTGTTTCTATTCACTGTAATAGTGCGGATACTTCTGCTGCAACAGGTATAGAAACATATTATGATAGAAATAGAACAAATGGTATTGAATTAGCTAAGAATATACAAAATGAATTAATAAAGCAGTTTGGATATAAAAATAGAGGAATTAAATCTTGTGGTTTTTATGTAGTTAAAAACACAAATATGCCAGCAGTTCTTGTAGAATTAGAATTTATAAGTAATGGAAATAGAGAACAAATGCTTAATAATTCAACTTATCAACAAAGATATGCAGACAGTATTGCTAAAGGGATTATGGATACAATAGGAAAATAGTATATATTAAAAAACTTAATAGAATAAAGCAATTTGTTGTAAAAAAGGGAGTAATGCGGAAAGGAAGAGATAAATATTATAAAAGTTATTTGTAATATGTTGTTTCTTCCTTTATTATATTTAATGCAAAAGAAATTATTACCATGCGGGGAGGGTGTAAATGAATAATAATAAAGTATTGAAGGCTAATTTTTTTGGAATGATGTTGTTAATATTATATAGTGTAGCACCAACATTTCTTTTACCAATATTCAAATGTATAAAATTACCTATGGAATACAATATTGTAGTTATACAAGTGGTATTATTATTAGTTCCAACTATAATCTATTTTATTGTTACTAAGTATCCTATAAAAAAGACTTTAAGATTGAATAAAATAGGATTTAAAAGTGTATTAATAATAATTGTTATGGGAATTATAGCACAACCTATAATAATGTTTTTATCATTAATAACTCAACTTATTTTCCCAAATAGAATAGGTGAATTTATGTCTCAATTAAATTCAATACCTTTAATAGTTCAAGTAATGATTATTGCTGTAACACCAGCAATATTTGAAGAAATTACTGTGAGGGGTGTTATATTAGGTGGATATGAGGATGTAGATATAAAAAAAGCAGCAATTATGACAGGATTATTTTTTGCTATGCTTCACAGAGATGGAAATCAAGCATTATATACCTTCGTATTAGGATTTATATTTGCGTATCTAGTTAAAATAACAAACTCTATATTTTCATCTATGATATGTCATTTTACAATTAATGGGACCTCAACTATGATATCATTTTTATCAAAGAGAAATTTTCAAAATAAGGTTGCTTACAATGAAGGAATAAAATCTATTCCTTGTAAAGAATTAATATTTGGAACATTGTTTTGGCTTATTATTGCTATAATATGCATAAAAATAGTTATGCTATTAATTAGAAAATTAATAAAAATAAATAATTTTGAGCAAATTAATAAAGCAAATGAATATAAAAATTCTAAAAAGATTATGAATTGGCCTGTATATGTGTCTTTAGTTATTTATATTATTACGATAATAATAGAGATAAAAACTATTTATAAATAAAAGATAATTCCTGGAGATAGCAAGGGAACAAAATATTTTATGTAAATATATACTTTATATGTAAAAATATAATATAATTAGTGGTGGGGAATATAATATGTGTGATAAGACGAAATAAGGGGGGAGAGTATAGATGAAAAACAACATAAATAATATGAGTGATGAAGAATTAGAAATATTTTTAGATAAAAGAATTGAAACAGTGCATCAGTTGATAAATCAGTATATAAATCTAATAAAAGATAAAACAAGAAAAAATCATAAATTTAAATCTAATAAACAAAGAGCATATTATATAAATAATATTTATAATTATGTATCATGGGTAAATGAACAGATAAAGATGAATGAAAATGTATCAAGAGATGCAAAGGTAATCCCTAGAAGAGGAGAAATCTGGACTTGTGAATTAGGTCAAAATATTGGATCAGAAGAAAATAAAATTAGACCTGTTATAATAATTCAAAATGATACTGGAAATAAAAATGCACCTACTACAATAATAGCACCTATATCTAATAGACCTAAAAAGATTGCTGTACATATAGAATTAAGAGAAAGCGATTATAAATTAGAAAATGGAGAAAAAAATCATATAACAGGGACGGTATTGTTAGAGCAAATAAAAGTGGTATCAAAAGCTAGGCTTGGTAGACATATAGCAACTTTAAATAATGAGTTTATGGATATTTTAGACTCAAAGATAAAAATTTCTCTTAATTTGTAATTTATTTTTGTAAGTTGAGTATAATATTAATATAAAACAAATGAAAATACAAAAAAATACATAAAAAATTTAATAAAATCGTAAAAACATATTGATTAAGAGATATATTAGTGATAGAATTAAATCGTTAATGGTTTATACATACCTAATGTAGATTAGGAGATTATATTTCATATGATCCTTTACATAATAACATACCTGGCGTAGGCTAGGAGATTATATAACATATAAATTGACATATTGGAAGCAGAGAGATTGGCATAGACCAGTCTTTTTTGCTATAAAAATAAATTTTGCAATACTACAAACATAAATTGACAATCAAAAATTATTATAATATAATATGAGTTAAAATAATATCAAATTATAAAATTTTTACATTTAGTTAATAACTATGAACAGGAAAAGTATTTAAGATATATGCTTACAGAGAGTGAGGACTGATGAGAACCTCATAGCTAAAGCTTAAAGAAAATCACCTGGGAGTTGAAGGCTGAAAATACATTAATCTAGTAAGCTTATCCGTTATTTCGCGTTAAGAAATAGAGTATGTTAGTACTTGAAATTTGAATTTTTTCATAGGTGGTTATTTTGCTACGTCCTTATGGGCGTAGCTTTTTTGTTTATATAAGCAATAAAGATGTTAATAAAGTATACTATTGGTAATTATAACAATAATACTATTATAAGGTGGAAAGGAGATAAAACATGTATAACAAGGTTGATAACTCTGGAAATTTTGTAAACATGGAAAAAAACATTGCAAAACTTTGGAAGGATAAAGATGTGATTCAAAAAAGTTTTGACAGAAATGAAGATGGTGAATATTTTACTTTTTATGATGGACCTCCAACAGCTAATGGTAAGCCTCACGTAGGACACGTTCTTACAAGAGTTATGAAAGATTTAATCCCAAGATATAAGGTTATGAAGGGGTATAAAGTTTTAAGAAAAGCTGGATGGGATACTCATGGACTTCCGGTTGAGCTTGAAATTGAAAAGAAACTTGGAATATCAGGAAAGCCTCAAATAGAGGAATACGGTGTTGAAAAATTTGTTACAGAATGTAAAGATAGCGTATTTAAATACACAAGTCTTTGGAAAGACATGTCTGAAAAGTTAGGCTTCTGGGTTGATATGGATAATCCATATGTAACTTATCATAATACTTACATAGAATCAGTATGGTGGGCATTGAAGACAATGTGGGAAAAGGATCTTTTATATAAAGGGCATAGAGTAACACCATATTGCCCAAGATGTGGAACTGCATTATCTTCTCACGAGGTTGCTCAAGGTTATAAAGATGTAAAAGAAGCAACTGCGTTTGTTAAATTTAAAGTTAAGGGTGAAGAAAATAAATATATCTTAGCTTGGACTACAACACCTTGGACATTACCAAGTAACGTAGCTTTAACTATTAATAAAGCATATGATTATGTAGAAGTATTACACAATGATGAACATTTAATACTTGCAAAAGAACTTGCTTCAAAGGTATTAGATGGAGAATATGAAATAGTTAAAGAATTCAAAGGTGAAGAGTTACTAGGAATAGAATATGAACAGTTATTTAAATTTGAAGTTCCAGATAAAAAAGCTTTTTATGTAGTTCATGGTGATTATGTAACATTAACTGATGGTACTGGAATAGTTCATACTGCACCGGCTTATGGTGAAGATGATAATATGACAGGAAAAAAATACGATCTACCACTTATAAACTTAGTTGATGGAGAAGGTAAATTTGTAGATGCAGTTGAACCTTGGAAGGGACTATTTGTTAAGAAGGCTGATCCTAAAATTCTTGAATACATGAAAGAAAACGGAAGTCTTTATAAATCAGAAAAATTTACTCACTCATATCCTCATTGTTGGAGATGTGATACACCACTTCTTTATTATCCAAAAGATAGCTGGTTTGTAAGAATGACATCTCTAAGAGATAAATTATTAGAAAATAATAATAAAATAAACTGGAATCCAGATAACATAAGAACAGGAAGATTCGGTAAATTCTTAGAAAATGTTATTGATTGGGGTATTTCAAGAGACAGATATTGGGGAACACCTCTTCCAATATGGGAATGTGAATGTGGTCATAGAGAATGTATTGGAAGTATTGAAGAATTAAAAGAAAAAGGAATGAATGTTCCTGATAATATAGAACTTCATAAGCCGTATATTGATGGTGTTAAATTAAATTGTCCTCATTGTAACAAAGAAATGACAAGAACAAATGAAGTTATTGACTGCTGGTTTGATTCAGGATCAATGCCATTTGCACAACATCATTATCCATTTGAAAATAAGGAAGTATTTGAAAAAACTTTCCCAGCTCAATTTATATCTGAAGCTGTTGACCAAACAAGAGGATGGTTCTATTCACTACTTGCTATTTCAACTGCCTTATTTGATACAAATTCATATGAAAATTGTATAGTTTTAGGTCATGTTCTTGATAAAAAAGGCCTTAAAATGTCAAAATCAAAGGGAAATGTTGTAGATCCATTTGATGTACTTGAAAATGAGGGAGCAGATGCTACAAGATGGCATTTTTATACTGCAAGTGCACCATGGCTTCCAACTAGATTTTCAGAGGATGATGTAAAAGAAACTCAAAGAAAATTCTTAAGTACATTATGGAATGTATATTCATTCTATGTGTTATATGCTGAAATAGATAAATTTAATCCTACTGAATATAAAGATTTTGTATCAGAAAATGTAATGGATAAGTGGATAATATCTAAACTTAATACCTTAATTAAAACTATAGGAGAAAATTTAGATAATTATAAAATAACTGAAGCTGCTCTTACACTTGAAGATTTTGTTGATGAACTTTCAAATTGGTATGTAAGACGTAATAGATCAAGATTTTGGTCAACTAAACTTACAGATGATAAGATTGGAGCTTATACAACTCTTCATAAAGTTTTAACAACACTTGTTAAAGTTGCAGCACCATTTGTACCATTTATGTCAGAAGAAATATATCAAAATTTAGTAGTTAATTTAGATAAAGAAGCTGTAGAAAGTGTTCATTTATGTACATGGCCACAATATAATTTAGATACTGTGGATGTTGAACTTGAAAGACAAATGGATTTAGCTTATAAAATAGTTAAACTTGGACGTAGTGCTAGAAATGGAGCTAATATAAAGAATAGACAGCCACTTTTAGAAATGCTTGTTAGCACAAAATCTCTTCCAGAGTATTATGGAGATATAATTAGGGAAGAACTTAACATAAAGAAAGTTGAATTTGGAGCAGACCTTTCAAAATATGTTAACTTCGAAATCAAACCTAATTTACCTGTGATTGGAAGGGCTTATGGAAGATATATTCCTGCTATAAGAAAGGCTATAGCTTCAATGGATCAAATGGAACTTGCTCAAAACATAAAAAATGGAAAATCTGTATTTATAAATGTAGAAGGACTTGAAGATCAAATTGAACTTACAAATGAAAACTTACTTGTAACAATGCAAGGACTTGAAGGATTTGCATTTGCAGGGGAAGGTGGAGTTGGAGTAATTCTTGAAACAACTATTACAGAAGAACTTAAAGAAGAAGGATTTGTTCGTGAAATATTAAGTAAAATCCAAAACTTAAGAAAAGAAAGTGGATTTGAAGTTGCTGATAAAATAAAACTTTATTTTGCAGGCAATGAGACACTTGAAAATGTAATTAAGAAATTTGAAGATCATATAATGAAAGAAACTTTATCTGTTTCAATAGACTATAATGAAGATAGAACTTATGGGGAATTTAAAATAAACGGAGAAGAGTTAAAAATTGCAGTAGAAAAACAAGCATAATAAAAACACTATTGGCGTTGCCAATAGTGTTTTTATTTACTTAATTCATTCCAGTTTTCTAAGATTTCATTTAATTCTAATATTAAGTTGTTCTTATCTTGGGCTATTGCAGCGCCACGTGCTCGGGCTATATTTATTGCCATATCATATAATTGACCTCTTTCAACACTAAATTGAATTCTTTTTTGTATCTTTTCCCAAGAAATTTTTATGTTATCGGTATCAGTTTTTACTTTAGGCCAATTATTAGAATTACAATCTTCCATAGCTGCATATACAAAGGATACTAAGTCTTCAGATGAATTTCTAGGTTGTTTTAAAAATTTGCCACTAAGCATTACTATAATAAATAAAAATATAGTTATTATTGGAATAAGATACTTAAAGAATTTATTCATAAACCTCATTCCTTTCTATATAAACAAAATAGTTATTTTTTAATATGATCTTTATAAAGATCTATATATAAGTTATTAGGTGGGCATAAAGATGCTAAGAATACATCAGAAATATTGTCAATGTTTTTGATTTTCAATTGTTTTTTTAACCAATCAATATCCTTATTTACATTTTTGAGATTTTCATCAATTACAACGCCATCATAAATAAGTTCATAACTAAGATTAGTTTTATTAGTGAATACATTCAAATCTTTAGGAGTTAGTGGATTATATTCACTTTTTTTTAATACAGATAATTTACCGTCTTTTTCAAGAACTGCAAAATGAACTTCATTTAAATCAAATATGCCTTTACTTCGTAACTGTTCTAATAAATCTTCTAACCTATACCTACATTTTTTCATAGTAGATTCTAATATTTGGCCGTTGATTATAATTGTTGTAGGTTTATCATCTAAATAATCTGAGGCGGGTTTTGATTTTAATGTTATAAATTGTAGTAATATAGCAAGTGCTACCCAAACTATAATTCCAATCCAATGAGGCCATGCTCTGCTAGTTAAATCTGTTGTAAGACTTGAAGCTGTAGAGCCTATAGTTATTCCTAATATATAATCAAAAAGGGTTAGTTCACTAATTAGTTGCTTACCTAGTAAACGAGCAAAAATTAATAGTGTAAAAAAGCCAATAATGGCTCTAACTAAAACAACAACACCTTCATTCATATTAATCACCTCTAAGGTTAAAATTCTTTACTATAAGATTAGTATGTAGAAAAAATAAAATTTTATTAAATTAATAAAATTTTGAGTATACTATATATGAAAATGTATAGTATTAAAAATTTTTATATAAACACTTTGCTTGTACTTTAAATGTTTTCTATTGTATAATTGATAATAAGAATATATAAAAATGGGAGTTGGTAATATGGCAACTTCAATAAAAGATGTGGCTAGAGAAGCAAATGTATCAATTGCAACGGTATCAAGAGTTCTAAATAATGTAGACGTAGTTAATGAGGATACCAAAAAGAAAGTTTTAGAGGCTATAAAAAAATTAGATTATAGACCTAATATAGTAGCAAGAAGTTTAAAAACACAAAAGACACGAACAATAGGAATAATAATTCCGGATATATCTAACCCCATTTATCCTGAAGTTGTAAGAGGCGCAGAGGATGTTTCTAATATTTATAATTACAACATAATGCTTTGTAATACAGATTTGGAACCTGATAAAGAATTAGAATATTTAAGAGTGCTTGGAGAAAAAATGGTTGATGGAGTTATATATATAAGTAACTCATTGGAAGAGAGAACAATAAAAACCATAAAAGACACTAATATGCCTCTAGTATTAATTGAAACTAATGGGAGAGAAACAGAGTTCCCAAGTGTAATAATTGATAATAAAAGTGCAGCTATAGATGCTGTAAATTACTTATTAAAAAAAGGAAATAAAAGAATTGCTTATATAGGTATTTCGGATGATGTAATAAATGCTAGTGCTATTAGGCATGAAGGATATATTGCAGGTCTTTCTCAAAATAATATACCTTATGATAAAGACATAACATTCTTTTGTAAGTATTCATTAAAAGCAGAAGATGGATATGAAGCGATGAATAATATTTTAGAAAAAACAACGGATATAGATGCAGTATTTTGTGTTAATGATGAAATTGCTATGGGGGCAATAAATGCACTTAGAGATAGAGAAATTAAAGTTCCTGAGGATATTGATGTCATGGGGTTCAATGATACTCACGGGGCAGAATTCTTTTATCCTCGACTTACTACAATAGCACAGCCGCTATATGATATGGGATCCGTTGCAACTAGAATGCTTATTAAAAAGATAAATAACGAACCACTTGACAAAGAGTTATTTGTTTTGCCATATGAACTTATTGAAAGAGATTCATGTAAATAAAAAAAATGTATGTCGAAAAGGCATACATTTTTTTTATACACTTAATTGGAAGTTTATGGTATAATCAAAAATACATAAGGTAAAAAATGTAAAAAATAAAGTGAGAAATCATTTAGCCTAGGAGGTATGAGTATGAACACCAGAGAAAGGCTGAAAAACATTATTTATTATTTAATTAGTGTAAAAAACATGAATTCAAAGGTTACAAAAAATATTTTAGAATATAAGAAAATTTTTTGGGAAAAAAACTTAGTAACTAAAGGATGTATTTTAAAAATTACAAAAAGTGGTGACAGATATATAGAAATAAACAAAAAAAGTGGAGAGATATATAATGAAATTTCAAAGTGGTATACTAAACTATTAAAAGAACAAGATAATATAGAAATTATTTGGGGATATTGTTTTATTACTTTGAAGATAAAAAATAAAAAAATAGCACATCCTTTGTTTTCTTATAGGTGTAATCTAATTTTTGATGAACCAAAAGATATGTATATTTTGAAACCTATAAATGAGTTTCAAATGGAAATTCAAATATTAGATCATATGAAATCTAATAATTTAGACAAATTATTAGAAACTAAGAATTACATAGAAAATAGTTTTAAGTCTATAAATAAATTAGATGATTTAAATAAATTATCTAAAATTTTTAGTGATAAATTAAAGATAAAAATTGAAAAGTTTAGAAAAATAAACAGTAATATAATTAACTATAATGATATTAACATAGAAAATAAAATTCAAATATATAATGAACCTGTCATAATTATAAGAAATTATTATAAAAATTCTTGGAATAAAGAATTAAATAATATGTTAAAGATGATAGATCATAATGAATATATACCTGATTCTGTAAAATCACTAGTTGATAAGAATTATATAAGTACAGAGGAAGACTTAAAGTGGCAGGATATAGGAAAAGATATTTTATATTCATTACCTTATAATAAGGAACAACTTAGTATAGGTGAAAGTATAGCCCAAAACTTTGGGGTGGTTGTTCAAGGACCACCAGGAACAGGCAAAACCTATTCTATAGCAAATCTTATTTCTCATCTTTTAGCACATAACAAAAGAATTTTAATAACTAGTACTAAATATAAATCTCTTGAACCATTAATCAATATGATACCAAAAGAAATCAGATCTTTATGTATTAATTATAATGAAAATAAATTACAAAATTTATCTCAAATATACCATTCGGTAATCAGCGTAATAGAAAAAATTCAATTAAATTCAGAAAAAACAATCATAGAAATTAAAAATATCCAAAGACAATTAGAGTTATGTAGAAAAAGAAAAAATGTTATATATAAAAAAATAGAGATATCTAATAATCTTCAAGAGAAGGAAATTCATTATTTAGGTAGAAAATATAAAATAAGATATATAGAAAAGTGGTTAGAAAAATATAAAAGTCAGTATTCGTGGATTGAGGATGATATAAGTTCAATGAAGAAGCCACCTGTTACAGACGCTAAATTTTCTAGACTACTATATATAATGAGTAATATTACTAAAGATGAAATTTCTCAATTAAATGATATTGGAGGGTTGTTATATAATATACCACCATATTATGATTTGTTTGGAAAAATAAAAAGAAAATTTGAAATAGAAAGAAATTATAATGAGTATAAATTGTCAGTTGAAAATTGGTGTATATCATATAATTGTCATTATGATTATGAATATATACTTAAGTTATTGAACAAAACTCAAAGATTTTTAATTACATTAGAAGATAGTTGGTTACAAAATATTTTAAATTGTGCAAAGAGGGGAGAGGTCATAAAGGTTGTACTTCAACAGGCAATTTTGAAGTGTAACTATTATATAAAAAAACTAGGTAGTATTAAAAAGGAGATATATGGTCAAAGTGTAGAGATTCCTAAAGATATGGATTTAACAATACTGTTAGAAAAATTAGAAATTATTTATAAACAGTATGAGCAAAAAGGTAAAATTAATAAAATTTTTAGATTGTTTCATAGTGATTGTGAAGAAGTAATAAAAAAGTGTTTAGTTAACTGCAAAATAATGGATGGAAAAGAGTCAGTTAGGACAGCTAAGTTATATGTTGAACAAACTATAATAGAACAAGAGTTAATAAATTTATGGAATGATTCAATGAGTGAATATGGAGCTGAAAATATACAAGAAATAAATTTAGAGGTTATAACAAATTTAGAGGAGTATATTAATAAAATTGATATTATCATTAATTGGAATACTAAGGTTGTAGATAAAATAACTAATTCAATGAAAGAAATTGTATTTTTAAACAACATAGATTGGTGTAATAAGGAAACGTATAATAAACTTCAAAAAGGTGTAATGAGTATTAAATATATAAGTGAATATGAAGGTATAAAAAGTTATATAGGAAATATAGAAAAATTAATGAGTAAAGTTAATGGATTTAACGACATTGTACAAGCTATTAAAGAAAATGACATTGTTTCACTAAAACAGTGTTACAAAAGAATAGACAGGCTTAAAACTATAATGCCAAGTATTACAGAAATGGAATATATATTGGAGAAGATAGAAAAAAGCTGTCCTAAGTTAATAGATAGGCTTATGGATGAAAAAGATAGGGTTAATATGCTTATTAAATATAAAAACTTTAGTATAGCTTGGTTCTGGAAACAGTTAGATTATATACTAAAAGATGAATACAATAAATTTAAATTAGAAAATATAAATAAAGAAATTGAAGTTGAAATTCAACGAGAACAGGCATTGATACAAAAATTATCTATTAAGAGATGTTGGTATAATACCATTTCAAAAATAAGTGAAGAAGAAAAAAGAAGTTTATATTCATATAAAGAAGCTATTAGCAGATTAGGAAAAGCATCGGGTAAAAATTCTTTAAATTATTTAATGTTAGCACAACAAGAATTAAATAACTTTAAAAAGTTTATGCCTGTTTGGATTATGCCATTGAATGAAGTCATAGAAAATCTAAGTTTATCTGAAAAATTATTTGATGTTGTTATTATGGATGATGCAGGTGACATGAATATTTTTGCAATATCTGCATTATTTAGAGCTAAAAAAGCGATTATTTTTGGTGATGATAATGAAATTAATATTGAAAATACTACTCAAAATTATAAACATGTAAAATCATTGACAAAAAAATATTTAACAGATATTCCTAATTGGCAGTGGTTTGATATGAAAACTAGTATATATTCTACAGCTCTTAGAGTATTTCCATCAACGGTAACATTAAAAGAAAACTTAAGATCTTTACCTGAAATAATTAATTTTAGTAATGAGTTATGTTATTCAAATAAGATAATAACACATAAAGATAACAATATATTTGGAGAGTTATGGTCAGCTATCAATACTGTTAAGGTTGATGGATTAAGAGATGAAGATAAACCTATTAATGTAAATGAAGCAAAAGCTATAGTTGAACAAATAGAACAATGTTGTAAAAATCCAATATACAATGGAATGTCTATGGGAGTAATATCCTTGTTAGGAGATGAGCAAGGAGAATTAATAAATAATCTATTAAAGAGTAAAATCGGTTATGAAGAAATGAAAAATAGAAAAATAGTTTGTGGAAATCCATATACACTTCAAGGAGAGGAGAGAGATATAATATTTTTGTCTATGGTTATAAGTAAAGATGTTAAATTTGCTACCCTAACTAAAGATGCAGATATAAGACGGTTTAATGTAGCAACTAGCAGAGCTAAAAGACAAATGTGGCTTTTCCATTCAGTAAACTTAGAGGATTTAAATGAGGAGTGTATAAGGGCAAAACTATTAAATTATTGTATAAACTTTAAGGTTATAAATAAAAAATTAAGAATAGCTTAAATTTACAATAAACGGGGGATTTATATATTCTACAGCTCTTAGAGTATTTCCATCAACGGTAACATTAAAAGAAAACTTAAGATCTTTACCTGAAATAATTAATTTTAGTAATGAGTTATGTTATTCAAATAAGATAATAACACATAAAGATAACAATATATTTGGAGAGTTATGGTCAGCTATCAATACTGTTAAGGTTGATGGATTAAGAGATGAAGATAAACCTATTAATGTAAATGAAGCAAAAGCTATAGTTGAACAAATAGAACAATGTTGTAAAAATCCAATATACAATGGAATGTCTATGGGAGTAATATCCTTGTTAGGAGATGAGCAAGGAGAATTAATAAATAATCTATTAAAGAGTAAAATCGGTTATGAAGAAATGAAAAATAGAAAAATAGTTTGTGGAAATCCATATACACTTCAAGGAGAGGAGAGAGATATAATATTTTTGTCTATGGTTATAAGTAAAGATGTTAAATTTGCTACCCTAACTAAAGATGCAGATATAAGACGGTTTAATGTAGCAACTAGCAGAGCTAAAAGACAAATGTGGCTTTTCCATTCAGTAAACTTAGAGGATTTAAATGAGGAGTGTATAAGGGCAAAACTATTAAATTATTGTATAAACTTTAAGGTTATAAATAAAAAATTAAGAATAGCTTAAATTTACAATAAACGGGGGATTTTAAGATGAAATGTTATACAATAGGACTTTCTACTAGAAGATTAGATGATTTTTTAAATTTAATAAAAATATATGGTATTGATTGTATTATGGACATAAGAAGTAATCCTTATAGTATAGATAAAGAAAATAATGTATATGACAAAGAAATTATTGAAAAGTATATTAAACAATGTGGAATAAATTATATATATATGGGTAAAGAGTTGGGGCATGAAAGAATTAAAGGTGAATTAAAAGAGAGTGGTTTTAGCGAGGTTATAGGAAATAGCGTTATTAATAAAGGACTTCACAGAATAGTTGAAGGAATTAAAAGGGGTCATAGAATAGCAATAATGTGCACTGAAAAAAATCCATTTCATTGTAGCAGAGGGATTGTATTGGGGTATGCATTGAAAAATATGGGCATTGATTTAGAACATATAATAAGTGATATAAAATCAAAGACTCAAGAAAGAATAGAAGAAGAAATTTTTATAACGTATGAACCTATATTGAAAAAAAGATTTGTAAATTTAACAGTTCAAGATATAGTTGAATACGATGATTATGATAATATTAATGCAAAAGATATAAAAAATATAAAAAGAATGGTTATAGAAGAAGGATATAAGAGAAAATTTCAAGAATTAAAAAGTTAATACTTAAGGCTCCCCCAAAGAGCATATAAATAATAAAAATAGTATAAATGAGGTTGGTGATAAGATAAACTTATTACCAACCTTACTTATTTTATAACAAATTTAATATATAAAGATTATATATCATATATTGTTTATAGGGTGTAACTATACATAAGTAATTAAATAAGAATTTAGTAATAGTTAATATATGAAAATTAATTAAAGTAGATTGTATATTGACAAGGATGAGGGAAATATAATAATATTTTAGTATACCCCTATGGGGTATACTAAAAGGGAGTGAGATTTATGTTAAAATTATGGAAAAAATATTCGTTTATTATTCTCATCGTTTTTATAGTCGGGGGTATATTTAATATTAAGATAGCCATGGCAGCCATTGTATGTATGTTAGGGCCATTAATACTAGCTTTATTGGGAAAGGGAAGGTTTTGGTGTGGAAATATTTGTCCAAGGGGTAGCTTTTACGATAATATAGTAAAAAAGTTTAGTAATAAAAAAAGGGTTCCAGGGTTACTAAAATCAAAAATCTTTAGAGTGTTAGTTATTGTATTCATGTTTTATATGTTTGGAATAGGTATATATATGAATTGGGGAAATATAGCTGGAATAGCAATGGTTTTTTATAGAATGATAGTAGTTACAACTTTAGTAGGATTGATATTATCTATATTTTATAATCATAGATCTTGGTGCAATTTCTGTCCTATGGGAAGTATTGCTGCTTTTATATCATATTTTAAGAAGAATAGAAAAACATTAAAAGTAAATTCAAATTGTGTATCATGTAAGTTGTGTCAAAGAAAATGTCCAATGGGAATAGTTCCATATGATTATAAAGGGGATATTTTAAAGCATATAGATTGTATACAATGTGGTGAATGTGTAAAATATTGTCCCAAAAATTCAATAAAATATTAAATAAAATTTTAAAAAAGAGTTCCATATATTGCAATGGAACTCTTTTATTTTGTTGTTAATAAATAACTATGAATAATATGACTAATTTTAAGGAATATATGAAGTATGTTACAATATATGAGTAATTAATTTATGGAGGTCAAATATATGAACAATAAAACAAAAGCGGTGGCATATATGTTGATATCTGCCTTAGGATTTGCTTTTATGGGGGCTATGGTTAAGCTTGCAGGAAAGTTGCCAGTTATAGAAAAAGTATTTTTTAGAAATTTTATAAGCTTATTTGTTGCCTTTGCAGCATTAAGAAAAGTGCATGGGCCTATGTTTGGGAAAAGAGAAAATCAAAAGTATTTGTTAGCAAGAGCACTTTTAGGACTTACAGGAATGTTTTTATATTTTTATTCAATAGATAATTTAGTGCTTGCGGATTCAGCTATGCTTAATAAATTATCTCCGTTTTTTATAACGTTATTTGCTATAATGTTTTTAAAAGAAGAATTAACAGGTATGAAAGTGATTTCTATGATTATTGTTTTTATAGGTGCAATATTGGTTATAAAACCACAGTGGAATCTCAGCATTATACCTGCTTTAGCAGGATTTATATCTGCTGCATTCGCAGGTGGAGCATATACCATAGTTAGATATCTAAAGGATAAAGAAAGTCCTTCTACTATAGTTTTTTATTTTTCTTTAGTATCAGTAATAGGAGCACTTCCATTTATGTTAGCTAAATTTGTAATGCCAAGTAAAATACAATTTTTATATTTAATATTAACAGGAGTTTTTGCAGCTATTGCCCAATTCTCTTTAACATATTCCTATAAATATGCTCCAGCATCAGAAGTTGCAATTTATAATTATGTAAATATAGTTTTTTCAGCCGTAATAGGATTCTTTATATGGGGAGAAATTCCAGATAAATTAAGTATCTTAGGAGGAGTAATAATACTTCTAATGGCTACAGTAGTATATTTACATAATAGAAGAAAGTAAAGTTAATTAAATCATTTGAAGTTTTAGACTATTGATAATTAGGATTTATCGATAGTCTATTTTTATGTGCGCCCAGCATGGGCGCAATCTATAAGGTGAAAGTCCTGAACGCCGAAGGTGATATAGGCGTTAGCCAATGACAAGGGTGTCCATCGTGAGGTGGAATCTGAAGGAAGTCGGATGGCAAAATTCCGGTCTGAGGAATACGAATCACATAAGAGGCTGGATATAGCTGGATGAGTTTGCATAACAAAACAAAGTCCGTATCACCCGAAAGTTATTGCAGTATATGTGGCAGATATATGGAATGAAAGATTGCGTTCTTACCTGGGGAGGTCTGATAGATATATCATTAAAGGATGAACTTCCTACATGATAACCTACATAGTGATATGTAACTGAACTATCAGAAGTCAGCAGAGGTCATAGTACCATACTATGTGCACGTAGTGAGGGAAGGACTGAACATTAGGAGGTTTTCAACTTTGAATAATTCAAATAAATTACAAAGAAAGCAGACAACTCAATATAGAGGTCGCCTTGTGGAAGTAGAAGTGGAACTTCAAGGTAAACGAGGGGCGCAGAGTAATAATTTGGCGTTAGCAAAGGGAGAAAGAGAAAACAATGTAGTAGATGATACTAATAATCTACTTGAAAAGGTTTTAGTTAGAGAAAATATGCTAAAAGCTATGAAAAGAGTAGTTGCCAATAGAGGAAGTCATGGTATTGATGGTATGAGAGTCGATGAACTCCGAGGGTTTATTATCAAAAATTGGCTAACAATTAAGCAAAAGTTATTAGAAGGAAGGTATAAACCTTCACCAGTTAGGAGAGTGGAAATACCAAAACCTGACGGTGGAATTAGATTGCTTGGAATACCTACTGTACTTGATAGATTAATACAACAGGCATTAGCTCAAGAACTTAATAAAATTTATGACCCTACCTTTTCGGATAATAGCTATGGATTTAGACCAAATAAAAGTGCTAAACAAGCTATATTAAAATCAAGACAATATATCAATGAGGGGCATAAATGGGTTGTTGATATAGACTTAGAAAAATTCTTTGATAAAGTTAACCATGATATATTAGTGGAAAGACTTTCAAGAAGAATAAAGGACAAAAGGGTACTTAAACTAATTAGAAATTATCTTAAATCTGGAATAATGATAAATGGATTGAAGGTAAAATCAGATAAAGGTACACCGCAAGGTGGTCCATTAAGCCCAATACTTGCTAATATTATGCTTGATGAAGTAGATAAAGAACTTGAGAAAAGAGGTCATAGATTTTGCCGATTTGCAGATGACTGCAACATTTATGTCAAAAGTAAAAAGGCAGGATTAAGAGTTATGGCAAGTATAAGAAAAATACTTGAAGGTTTATTAAAACTTAAAGTTAATGAAAATAAAAGTGCAGTAGATTTTGTGACGAGAAGAAAATTTCTTGGATTTTCATTCTATTTTGCAAAAGGCGGAGCCAATATAAGAATACATGAAAAGTCATATAAAAGATTCACAAATAAAATAAGAAAATTAACAAACCGTAATAAAGGTATAAGTATGGAATATAGAGTTTATATGATTAACCAATTAACGATTGGATGGATTAATTACTTTGGAATAGCGAAAGCTAACGCTAAAATACAAAAAATAGATAGTTGGATAAGAAGAAGGTTAAGGAGTTGTATTTGGAAACAATGGAAAAAGGTTAAAACTAGAGGACGAAACCTCATAAAACTAGGTCTTTCGACCTATAAAGCATGGGAGTATGCAAATACAAGAAAAGGCTATTGGAGAATATCCAAAAGCCCAATTCTTGATACAATCTTAAACAACAAATATATTGAAAATCTTGGTTGCAGAAGTATATCTAAAAGATATCAGCTAATACATAATTCTTAATGAACCGCCGTATACCGAACGGTACGTACGGTGGTGTGAGAGGACGCTAAATGCTCCTACTCGATATACTTTTATAATTGAAATGAATAAAATGCATAAAAATGTTCAATAATTATTTAATGTAAACAAATGAAAAATAAGGGAGGTAGATTATGAAAGTAGGTATTCCGAAAGGACTATTATATTGCAGATATTATCCTTTTATAAAAAAATTTTTATTGGAATTAGGAGTAGAATTTATAGTTTCAGATGATACAAATAAAACCATTCTGAATAATGGGGTAAAGTATTCTGTAGATGAGGCATGTCTTCCTATAAAAATATTTCATGGACATGTAGCCAGTTTAGTAGGTAAGTGTGATTTAATCATAATTCCTAGGATAATGAGCATTAGAAAAAAAGAATTTATATGTCCTAAATTTTGTGGTATCCCAGAAATGATAAAAAACTCTATACCTAATTTGCCTAAAATCACAGAACTTCCTATAGATATATCTTCTTCTAAAAGTTTATATAATTGGTGTAGATATATTGGAAAATATGTTGGGGCTAAATCAGGTGATATAAAGAGGGCATATTATAGAGCAATAATTACACAAAAAAACTTTAAAACGGGCATTGAGGATAGTGAATATAAGATAAATATTGGATTGTTAGGACACCCATATAATGTATATGATAACTTTGTTAATATGGATTTGGTAAAAAAGTTACATAGATTTGGAGTAGGTGTAGTTACTGAAGAAGTTGTTGAAGAACAAGAGATTGAGAATGAAATTAATAAGCTTTTTAAAAGACCATTTTGGAGTTTTGCAAGAAATGCTTATGGAGCAGCGGGAAATTTTTATAAAAATAAGAAAGTGAATGGAATTATATATATATCTTCGTTTGCATGTGGTATAGATTCAGTTGTAGTAGAGCTTATAAAAAATAGAATAGAGGATTTCCCTTTATTAATTTTAAAGGTTGATGAGCAAACAGGAGAAGCTGGCTTTAGTACAAGAATTGAAGCCTTTGTAGATATGATAGAAAGGAGAAAAAAGATTGAAAATAACATTTCCAAACTTGGGTAATACGTATATTGCAGCTAAAATATTATTTGATGGATTAGGGATAGATTATGTAGTTCCGCCTATGAATAATAAAGAATGTTTAGATATAGGGGTGGCCCATTCACCAGAAGAAATGTGCACTCCTTTTAAAATCATGATAGGAAATTATATTCAAAGTATAAAACAAGGAGCCGATACCATTCTTTTAGTTGGAAGTTGCGGACCTTGCCGATTCGGTGAATATTGTGAATTACAAATGAATATTTTAAAAAAGTTAGGGTATAACTTAAAATTTATAGTTTTAGATAAACCAGAGGATATAGGAAAAAAAGAATTATTAAACAGAATAAAATACATATCATCAAGGAGTAGTAAAGGTAAGGTGAATAGTATTTTAGTAGCTAAAAGAGCATTAAAAGCCATAAATTTAATTGATATTATTGAAGAAAAAGCACATTATCTTGCCGGTTATGAAATAAATAAGGGTCAGTGTAAAAGCATTCTTTATAAGTGTAAAAGAGATATTTGGAAAACCAATAATCCTATAGAAGCTATAAAGATTTTAGAAAATTATAGAAAAAGATTAAATAAAGTTCCTATAGATAAAAATAAAAATCCATTAAAGATTGAAATAATAGGTGAGATTTATACTATAATAGATCCATTTTCAAATCTTAACATAGAGGATAAGCTTATGGATTATGGAGTATCAAGTAGAAGAAAACTAACTCCTAGTTGGTGGGTAAAGGATGCTATAATGAGTATTTTAAATCTAAACTCTATTGACATAAGAATTGCTTCAAAAGAATACTTGCCCTATTATGTAGGGGGCCATGCTAGAGAATGCATAGGAGAAGCAGTACTTGCAAATAATGCAAAATTTCATGGGGCAATTCAAATATTTCCAATGGGTTGCATGCCACAAATTGTAAGTAAAGCGATACTTCCTAAGATTTCAAAAGATAAAAACTTTCCAATAATGACTTTAGTAGTAGATGAAATGACAGGCGAAGGTGGATATATTACTAGAATTGAAGCATTTTTAGATTTAATTGAAAGGAGAAGGAAAAATGTATTATATGGGAGTTGATGTTGGTTCTGTTAGTACAGACATAGTGCTTTTAGATGAAAAATTAAATGTTGTAGAAAAGATATATTTGCGAACTAAGGGAAAGCCAATACAAGTTATACAGGAAGGTATTAAAATATTACAGTTAAAATATAAAAAAGATGATATAAAAGGGGTAGGAACAACAGGAAGTGGAAGACATATAGCAGCGACTCTTTTAGGTGCGGATGTAGTAAAAAATGAAATAACAGCACATGCTGTTGCATCTCTTAATGTAAATAAAAATGTTAGAACAATAATAGAAATCGGAGGACAAGATTCTAAAATAATAACATTAAAAGATGGAATAGTAACAGATTTTGCTATGAATACTGTATGTGCAGCAGGAACAGGATCATTTTTAGATAGACAGGCGGAAAGATTAGAAATACCTATAGAGGAATTTGGTGATTATGCATTAAAGTCAGATGTAGCTGTAAGAATTGCTGGCAGATGTGCTGTATTTGCTGAATCAGATATGATACATAAACAGCAATTAGGATATAATCAATCGGATATAATTAAAGGTTTAAGTATAGCACTTGTTAGAAATTATCTTAACAATGTTGGAAAAGGAAAAGAAATTAAACAAGAAGTATTTTTTCAAGGAGGGGTAGCTGCAAATAAAGGAATAAAAAAAGCTTTTGAAGATGAATTAGGTTATAAGGTGTATGTTCCTAAAAATTATGATGTTATGGGAGCCATTGGTGTAGCTATTATGGTCTCTGAACTTGAAAGTTTTAATAAGACTAAATTTAAAGGATTTGAAATAGGAGAATCTACAATTATTTCTACAAGTTTTGAATGTAGTGGATGTCCTAATAGATGTGAAGTTGTAAATATAAAGGATAATTTAAAGGTTGTTGGATGTTTTGGAGATAAGTGTGGAAAGTGGAGCGAAAATATATAAAAATTCAGAAAAATTATACCATATAATAACATAATATGGTATAATGCTACTAAAATATATAATTTTAGGCATAAGTAATTTTAATATATAAAATTTAAGAAGGATTTTATATTAAAAATTGAATAAGTTTATTTAAAATCCTTGAAAACGATTACTGAGATATATTAAAGATGAATCTTAGTAATAAGGGTATATGAATAAGCGATGCAAAATGAGAATTTATATTTTCATAAAGTATGAAAAAAGATTGATTATAATTAAAAATATATTAATTTAAATGAATTAAATGAAGATTGTAAAAATATATAATAAGGGAATATAAAAACATTAAAATACTATTATAGAAAAATACATTATGAAATGGGGTATAAGTGGTCAAGCTATTGATAATTTCAGTACATATTTGGATTTGTTAAATCAATACAAGTTAATCACAGCTTATAATTTTAAGTGATTATGTAAAATTTGTAGTCGCTTAAAAATTATATAAATTTTAATAAAAATGTTGAGGGGGAGTTTTGATATGTGTGGATTCTTAAAAAAACTATCAAGTAAGTTACTAATAATACCTTTTTTAGTTGTATTTTTAGCAACTCCAGCATTTGCAAAAGAAAAAAAACAATATAGTAGAGCTGTAAATAACGATTATCCAATTGTGTTAGTTCATGGATTTATGGGATGGGGACGCGATGAAGTTTTAGGATTTAAGTATTGGGGTGGATTTAATGATATTCAACAAGCTTTAAGAAATAAGGGATTTAAGGTGTATACAGCTTCTGTTGGACCTATTTCAAGTAATTGGGATAGAGCATGTGAACTTTATGCCTATATTAAAGGGGGAAGAGTTGACTATGGAGAAGCTCATTCAAAAAAAAATGGACATCTAAGATACGGAAAATACTATCCAGGAGTATATCAAGAATGGGGTACAAAAGATAGTGAGGAAAATATTAAAAAAGTTCATCTTTTAGGACATAGTATGGGTGGTCAAACTATACGTACATTAGTACAGTTATTAGAAGAAGGTTCACAAGAAGAAAGAAATAATACTAAAAGTGATACATTATCTCCATTGTTTAAAGGAGACAAAAGTTGGGTATTTAGTGTAACTACTATTTCAACTCCACATGATGGAAGTAGTCTTGGAGATAAAAACAATCATTATATAGATAAGTATGGTCAAAAGATAGTTTGTGCATTAGCATCAGTAACAGGAAACGTTAAGGATTTTGTGTATGATTTTGATATAGAACAATGGGGACTTAAAAGAAAATCAAATGAAAGTATATTTAGTTACTCAAGTAGAGTATGGAATAGTAGTATATGGAATACAAAGGATATATCAAGATGGGATCTTTCACCACAAGGTGCAAGAGAATTAAATAGATGGGTTAAAGCACAACCGAATGTATATTATTTTTCTTGGACAACTAAGGCAACAAGAAGTTTACCAATAACGGGAAATGTTGTTCCAGATCCAATATATATGAATCCTGTATTGATTCCTACAGCAACATTTATTGCTCATCATACAGATCATAAGGGTGGAATTAATATAGATTCTAAGTGGTTTCATAATGATGGAGCTGTAAGTGTTATAAGTGCCAATGGTCCTAAGTTAGGATCAAAGGATAAAATAGTGGAATATGATCCCAAAAAACCTCTTCAAAAAGGAGAATGGAATCATATGGGTATAATTGACAAAACAGATCATATGGATATTGTAGGAATTGGGAATCTTAGGGATTTAACTAGTTTCTATTCAAATATAGCAAAACAGTTAACAGATTTACAACAATAAAAATATTTATACTGGGATTAAAGAAGATTATTCTATAAAGGAATAATCTTCTTTTGATATATAAGGCTATTGTTATGTTAAATTTTGACATGGAAATAGCTTTATGATAAACTTTAATTAAGATTCTGACAACTTTACAAAAAAATAAAGTTGTTTTATGGGGTTAATAATTAAGGGGGAAGATTATGATTAAACTAAGGAATATAAAGAAAACATTTCAAGACACTAAGGTTCTAAAGAATGTAAATTTAAGTATAGAAAAAGGAGAGTTGGTTGTGCTTATAGGACCTAGTGGATGTGGTAAGACAACTACATTAAAAATGTTAAATAAGCTCATTAAACCAACATCAGGACAAATTTTTATAAATGGTGAAGATATATCTAAGAAAGACTCAATAAAGTTACGAAGGAATATTGGATATGTAATACAACAAACAGGATTATTTCCTCATATGACTGTTGGAGATAATATAGGTTTAATACCATATTTGGAAGGGTACGAGGATGAGAAAATAAGAAAAAGGACTATTGAATTGTTACAGATGGTGGGGATGAAACCAGAAAAGTATATAGATAGATATCCAAATGAGCTTAGTGGAGGACAACAACAAAGGATAGGTGTTGCAAGAGCATTTGCAACAAATCCAGAGATAATATTGATGGATGAGCCTTTTTCGGCATTAGATCCTATTACGAGAAACCAACTTCAAGATGAGCTTTTTAATATACAAGAAAATATGAAGAAAACAATAGTTTTTGTTACTCATGATATGGATGAAGCATTAAAATTAGCTGATAAGATTTGCATTATGAAGGGCGGGGTAGTAGTACAATATGATACTCCAGAGAATATATTGAAAAATCCATCGCATGGTTTTGTTGAAGAATTTATAGGTAAGAATAGAATATGGAATCAGCCGGAATATATAAAAGCAGAGGATATAATTATAGAAGACCCAGTAAAGGCAGTTGCTACAAGGACAGTACTTCAAGCAGCTGAAATAATGCATGAGAGGCATGTTGATAGCATTTTAGTTGTTGATAAAACAAATACATTAATAGGAATAGTAACCTTAAAAGATATAAGGAGAAATAGAGAAAATTACAGCAAAGTAATGCTTAAAGAGATTATGGAAACAGATGTAGTTTGTATTCATAAGGATAAAACTATTGTTGATATACTTGAGGTTATGAATGTAAAAAATGTTGGTTATATACCGGTAGTAGATGATGGGAAAAAGCTTTTAGGATTAATAACTAGAAGTAGTCTAATAAATGTTTTAAGTGGACAATTTTTAGATATAGATGGGGTGGGAATGTAATGAGAGCTTTTTTTATTTATGCTTTTAAAAGAAAAGGTGAAATTGTTAGTTTATTACTTGAACATATAGGACTTACATTAGCTTCTGTGATTGTAGCTATATTAATTGGAGTACCTCTTGGAATATTAATTTCAAGAAATAAAAAGCTTTCAGGTCCAATAATTGGAGTTGCAAATATAATACAAGCAGTACCAAGTTTAGCTTTGTTAGGATTTTTGATTCCTATATTAGGTATAGGAAGTACGCCCGCAGTTTTTATGGTTTTTTTATATTCATTGTTACCAATAATAAAAAATACTTATATAGGATTAAGCAGTATAAATCCGGATATGCTAGAAGCAGCTGATGGTATGGGACTTACTTCAGCACAAAAGTTAAAAATGATACAACTTCCATTAGCATTACCAATTATAATGGCTGGTATTAGAATAGCTGCTGTTACAGCTGTAGGACTTATGACAATAGCGGCTTTTATAGGTGCAGGTGGACTTGGGTACATGGTATTTACGGGTGTTCAAAGAGTTAATAATTATATGATTTTAGCTGGGGCTATACCATCAGGAATTCTTGCACTTTTTATAGATTTTATTAGTGGGAAGATAGAAAATTCGGTGGTTCCAGAAGGAATTAAGCAAATTCCAAGTAATAAAAAAAGAAAGGCAAGGTCTAGAAAAAGGGAAAAAAGAAATAAAAGAATAGCTATGATTTTAGTTGGAGTTATATGTGGTATATTAGTAAGTGCCTGTGCATATAAAATATATGATGATAATAGGAGTATAGTTGTGGGATCTAAAAATTATACTGAAGAACTCATATTAGGAAATATGTATGCAACGTTGATTGAAAAAAATACAAATTTAAGAGTAAAAAGAACGGGGATAAATTTAGGCGGTGCAGGGGTTACGTTCCAAGCGTTAAGATCAGGAGATATAGATATATATCCTGAATATACAGGTGTTGCATTAGTTAATATTATGGGAAGAAAGGCAGTAAATGATCCTGATAAAGCATTTAATATAGTTAAGGATTACTTTAATAAAGAATATAATATTACATGGATGGATCCTATGGGATATAATAACACATATGTTTTAGCTATAAATAAAGAAATAGCTAAACAATATAGTCTTAAAAATTTATCAGATTTAAGCAAAGTTAGTGATGACTTAATTTTAGGATGTACAATGGAATTTTCAGATAGACAAGATGGTTATTTAGGAATGAAGGATTTTTATGGTATGAAGTTTAAAAATTTAAAATCTTTAGATGGTTCTCTTAGATATTCAGCGCTTGAAAGTAACGAGGTGGATGTAATAGATGCATTTGCAACAGATGGACTTTTAAAGGTATATGATCTTGTAAGACTTAAAGATGACAAAAGATTTTTTCCACCATATTATGCAGCTCCAATAATTCGAAATGATGCTCTAAAAAAACATCCAGAATTAAAAAAAGTTTTAAATATATTAGCAGGAAAAGTAAGTGAAGAAGATATGACAGAACTTAACTATAAGGTAGATAAATTGGGTGAAGATCCTAGAAAGGTTGCAGATGATTTTTTAATAAAAAGAAAGTTTATAAAATAAGATGGTTTAAGTAAAAAGGCATGAGATATAAAATCATCATGCCTTTTAAAATATTTAGTGAGTATATTTATATAAATTAGATGAATAACTAGCACCATCCATTATTATAATAGCTAGTATTCATTGGTGCACATTGACAACAGCACATTGAACATTTATCGTGTTTATGATGTTTATGATGTTTATGATGTTTATGGTGTTTGTGATGATCATCACAACAACAGCAATCGCAGCAATCACAACAATCGCAGCAATCACAGCAATCGCAAGGATCACAACAGCAACAGCAAGGGTTGGCAGGTTCACAACGATAAATTTCATAAGAGCCACAATGCTTGCAGCAAGTAGGTTGGCAACAGCTAGGGTTTGGTCTAGGAGGGTTGCAAGAACCACAACTGTTACCACAACCACCTAGTCCTCCAAATAATAAAGGAAATAATAATGAACCAAACATTAATTAACACCTCCATATATCAAGGATTGTGTAGCTTGTCTAGGATGGAGATATTGTGGATTTACTATATTATATTAACCACAGTTAAAAAATGTTAATAAATGTTAAATGGAAATAAGATTATTTTTCATTTGGTATTGACATATAAAAAAATAATAGTATAATTTAACACAATAACTTAACAGTTATATATTTGAATTTAAAATTTAATTAGCAAACTAGCATGATTTTATGTAAAGATGTTATTGGAGGATATTATTATGAAAAATCTTATTAGAAGGGGAATGACAGCAGAATATTGTTATTATGGAAACTGGGGCTATTATTATAGCGCTGGATATTTATGCTGCCTAAAAATAAAAATTCCTAGTTCTAATGAGTTTAATAATATATAAAATTTATTATTAATATTATCTAGCAATATATTTTTTTAATATATTAAAGGAGACTCATTATGAGTCTCCTTTTTTTATGCTAAATTTGTATTAAGTTAATATTAGGGGGTTATATTATGATTATTATTATGAAAACTAATGCATTGAAGGAAAACATACAAAAGATTAAGGAGGCTATTATGGCAAAAGGAATTGGTGTCCATGAATCTAAGGGAGATAAGTTTTGCATACTTGGATTAGTGGGAGATACAAGTAATCTTGATCCAGACCAGATTAAGGCTAATGACGATGTTGAAAAAATAGTTCATGTACAGGAGCCTTATAAAAAAGCAAACAGAATGTTTCATCCTAACGATAGTATTATAAAAGTAAAGGATAGATTTATCGGAGGAAATAAGCTTTCCATAATGGCGGGACCATGTTCAGTAGAAAGTGAAGAGCAAATTGTTAAACTTGCAGAAGATGTTAAAAAGTCAGGAGCTACATTTTTAAGAGGGGGAGCATTTAAACCAAGAACTTCTCCATATAGTTTTCAAGGAATGGGATTAGAAGGGTTAGAACTTTTAAAAATAGCAAAAGCAGAAACAGGATTACCAATAGTTACAGAGATTATGTCACCAAATTTAGTTGATAAATTCGTTGAAGATGTAGATATAATTCAAGTTGGTGCAAGAAATATGCAAAATTTTGATCTTCTAAAAGAACTGGGAAAAACTAATAAGCCAATTCTTTTAAAAAGAGGGCTTGCAGCTACAATAGAGGAATTACTAATGTCAGCAGAATATATAATGGCAGGTGGAAATGAAAATATAATTCTTTGCGAAAGAGGCATAAGAACTTATGAGACATATACAAGAAATACATTAGATTTAAGTGCTATACCAGTAATAAAAAAACATAGCCATTTACCAGTAATCGTTGATCCTAGCCATGCAGGAGGTATTTGGTGGCTTGTAGAACCTTTAGCTAAAGCTGCTGTAGCTGTTGGTGCAGATGGACTTATGATAGAAGTTCATAATAATCCTGAAAAAGCGAAAAGTGATGGGGCTCAATCATTAAAGCCTGAAAAATTTGATGAGTTAATGAAACAATTATCAACAGTTGCAAAAGCAGTAGGAAGAGAAATTTAATATTAGATTTATAGTGGGGTATTTATTATGGAGGATTTTGATTTTAATATAACTATTGTAGGGTTAGGGCTCATGGGCGGATGTTATGCAAGTTCATTGAAAAAACTTAATCCAAGAAATATATATGCAGTAGATGTAGATAAGGAAGCTTTAAAACTAGGAAAAAAAAGGGGTATTATTGATAAGGGATTTACAAGTCCAGAGATTCCACTTAAAGAGTCTGATTTAGTAATTATTTGTTTGTATCCAAATAGAGTTAAAGAATTTATAAAAGAGAACATGAAGCATTTTAAAAGTGGAACTATTATAACTGATGTTACAGGTATAAAAACAAATTTTATAGAAGAAATAAATGCATTATTAAGAGATGATATAGATTTTGTATTTGGACATCCAATGGCTGGTAGAGAATTTAGTGGTGTTAAGTATTCATCAAAAGAAGTTTTTGAAAATGCAAATTATATAATAACTCCAAATAAAAGAAACAAATTAGAAAGTATAAATATTATAGAAGACATAGTTAAAAAAATAGGTTTTTCCAGTGTAAAGAAAATAAGTCCAGAACTTCATGATAGGGTTATAGGATTTACAAGCCAACTTCCTCATGTTATAGCTGTGTCATTAGTAAATAGTGATAATCTTGGTTTAGATATAGGAAAATTTACAGGGGATAGTTACAGAGATTTAACAAGAATAGCGAAAATAAATACAAGGTTATGGACGGAACTTTTTATAGGTAATAAAGAAAATCTAGTTAGTGAAATAGAAGGGTTTCAAGAAAATATACAGGAGTTAAAGTTAGCAATAGTAAATGAAGATATTAAAGAATTAAATAATATATTGAATAAAGCATGTGAAAAAAGAGAGGGGATGTCCTAATGAAAGAACTTAGGATAAATCTTGGAGAAAATAGTTATTCTATATTTATAGATAGGGGATTGATTGCATCTATAGGTAGAAAAATTAAAGATATTTATAGTAATAATAAAATAGCAATTATAACAGATAAAAATGTAGATAAATTTTATGGAGATATAGTAGTAAAGAATTTAATAGATAGTGGATTTAATGTAAAGAAAATAGTAATAAATCCAGGAGAAAAAAGTAAGTCGGTAGATGTATTGCTTGAAGTATATGATAGTTTATTAGAATTTGGAATTACTAGAGGAGATCTTATAATTGCTCTTGGTGGAGGGGTTGTAGGAGATCTTACTGGATTTGCAGCGGCAACTTTATTAAGAGGAATTCCATATATTCAAATACCTACATCGTTATTATCACAAATCGATAGCAGTATAGGAGGAAAGGTAGCAGTTGATTTGCCAAAGGGAAAAAATTTAATAGGAAATTTTTATCATCCTAAAGCAGTTTTTATAGATGCTGATGTATTAAAAACACTAGATAAAAGATTTTTTTATGATGGTATGGCAGAAGTAATAAAATATGGTTGTATAAAAGATAAAAAAATATTTTATAATCTATTAAATTTTAATACACATGAAGAACTTATGAATAATATTGAATATATAATATATTCTTGTTGTAGCATAAAAAAAGATGTAGTTGAAAAAGATGAAAAAGATATGGGAGATAGAATGCTTTTAAATTTTGGTCATACTATAGGTCATGCGATTGAAAAACATTTTGGTTTTGATAAATATACTCATGGTGAGGCAGTAGCTTTAGGTATGTATGCAATAACTAAAAAAAGCGAAAGTATGAATTTGACTAAGAAAGGCACATCAAAACTTATAAGAGATATTTTAATTAAATATAACTTAGAATGGGATATATATATTGATGATAAAGAAAGTATATTATACACAATATCATTAGATAAGAAAAATAAAGGCGAATTTATGAATATAGTTTTACTTAATGAAATTGGAGAAGCTTTTATACACAAGGTAAATAAGAAGGAAGTAGTTAATTTTATATAAAGGGGGATGAATAGATGAAGAATGTAACAATTATTCCCTCAGAATTAAGTGGAGACATAAATATTCCACCATCTAAGAGTTTAGCTCATAGAGCTATAATAAGTGCAGGACTCTCAGAAGGGGTAAGCAATATTGAAAATATAATATTTTCAGAGGATATAAAAGCCACTATTAGAGGAATGAAAAGTTTTGGTATAGAAATTCAAGATATAACTAAAAAAAATCAATATAATTTTAATAGAAAAACTTTAAAAATTATAGGAAGAGATAGATTGGTTTTAAAAAATAGTGAGATAGATTGTTCCGAGTCGGGTTCTACGTTAAGATTCTTAATTCCTATATCATTACGAACAGGTAATAAAGTTAAATTTACAGGCAAAGGCAAACTTGTATCAAGACCACTTGATGTATACTATAATATGTTTGAAAATCAAGGAATAAAATACAAAACTAGTAATGGAAAGCTACCTTTATTTATAGATGGAGTTCTAAAATCAGGGGAGTTTTATGTTAAAGGGAATATAAGTTCTCAGTTTATAACAGGACTTATGTATACACTTCCATTTTTAAATGGAGATTCTAAAATGATAGTTACGACAGAACTTGAATCTAAGGGATATGTAGATTTAACTATAGATACTTTAAAGAAGTTTGGCATAAAGATAGAAAATAAAAATTATAAAGAATTTTTTATAAAGGGTAATCAGAAAAGTATTACAAATAACTATAGAGTTCAAGGAGACTTTTCTCAAGGGGCTTTTTGGATAGTAGCAGGTATATTAGGTTCTAATGTAAAAATCTTAGATTTAGATATAAATTCACTACAAGGTGATAGGGTAATTGTAGATATAGTAAAAAACATGGGAGCAAATATAAAGATAAATGAGAATTATATAGAAACTAAAAAATCTAAGACAAAGGGAATTACAATAGATGCATCTGAGTGTCCTGATCTTGTACCTATTCTCTCTGTTTTAGCATCGTTAAGTACTGGAACTACTAAAATAATAAATGCAGAAAGACTTAGGATAAAAGAGTGTGATAGATTAAAAGCTATGGCAACAGAACTTAAAAAAATTGGAGCAGATATAGAAGAACTTGAAGATGGACTACTTATAAAAGGAAGGGAATATTTAAAAGGTGGAACTGTTGATAGTTGGAATGATCATAGAATTGCAATGTCTATGGCTATTGCATCAATTAAATGTAAAGAACCAATTACTATAAAGAATAGTGACGCTGTTAATAAATCTTATCCAGATTTCTGGGAAGATTTAAAGAAAGTTGGAGGAAACATAAATGAGTGGAATATGGGGAAGTAAAATAAAATATTCTATATTTGGAGAATCTCATGGAAAGGCAATTGGAATAACAATAGATGGGTTGTCAGCTGGAATTGAACTAGATTTAAATGAAGTAAGTAGAGAAATGAGAAGACGTGCTCCAGGTAAAAGTAAACTTTCAACATCTAGATTAGAAATGGATGAATTTGAAATTATAAGTGGATATTTTGATAATAAAACAACAGGTACTCCTTTATGTGCTATTATACAAAACTCAGATAAGCATTCAAAGGACTATGAAAAAACTAAAGATTTAATGAGACCTGGCCATGCTGATTTTACTGGATATATAAAATATAGTGGTTTTAATGATTATAGAGGTGGAGGACATTTTTCAGGGAGAATTACTGCACCTATAGTATTTGCAGGAGCTATCGCAAAACAAATTTTAAAAAGAAATAATATTATAATTGGAAGCCATATAAAAAGTATAGGAAGTATTGAAGAAGAATATTTTAGAGTTTCCATAAAAGAAGAGTTTTTAAAAGAATTATCAAGAAAAACTTTTGCAACTATTGATGATAAAAAAGGAAAAGAGATGCAAGAGGCGATTTTAGAAGTTCGAAATAATATGGATTCCATTGGTGGAATTATAGAATGCGCGGTTTTAAATATGCCACCTGGACTAGGAAACCCCTTTTTTGGATCAGTTGAAAGTGTTCTAAGTAGTTTATTATTTTCAATACCAGCTGTAAAGGGTGTGGAGTTTGGTGCCGGATTTAGTATTTCTAAAATGAAGGGTAGCCAGGCGAATGATGAATTTTATATGGAAAATGAAAAAGTAAAAACTTATACCAATAATAATGGTGGAATTTTAGGTGGAATTACAAATGGAATGCCTTTAATATTTAGAACTGCTTTTAAGCCAACACCATCAATTGCAAAAGAACAAAAAACAATAAATATTTCAAATAAAGAAAATACAACTATAGAAATTCAAGGAAGACACGATCCTTGTATAGTTCAAAGGGCTGTTCCTGTAGTTGAAGCTATTACAGCTATGGGAATATTAGAATTAATTTAATATGGAGGAGAGTATTTCAATGGATGATTTGAAAGAATTAAGAAAAGAAATAGATTCAATAGATAATAAATTAATTTGTTTATTTCAAAAGAGGATGGAAGCAGTTTTAAAGGTTGCTGAATATAAGAAAAAAAATAATGTACCCATATTAAGTACAAGTAGGGAACAGGAAGTTATAGATAAAAATATTAAACTAGTATGTAATGATGATTTTAAAAAACCAGTTGAAGATTTTTTAAAGAGTATAATGAGTATAAGCAAAGAGCTTCAAGCTAAAAAAATATCAGAATAGAGGTTTGATAATGTGAAGGGGTTGTATGGATTATTAGGTGAAAAGTTAGTGCATAGTTTTTCACCACAGATACATTCGTTAATATTTAAGGAATTAAAAATTAATGGATATTATCATTTGTTTGAAGTAGATGAAGAAGATATAGAACATGGAGTATCAGGATTTAAGGCATTTAAAGTACAAGGGGTAAATGTAACTATACCATATAAAGTTAGAGTAATGGATTATATAGATGATATATCTCTTGAAGCTAAAAATATAGGGGCAATAAATACTATTTGTTTTAAAAATGGAAAAACAAAAGGATATAATACAGACTATTATGGCTTTGGAATGATGTTAGAAAATTTTAACATAGATGTAAAAGGCAAAAATGTTGTTATATTAGGAACAGGTGGAGCTTCGAGAGCTGTTAAGCAATATCTTTTAGATAATAAAGTTGAAAAGATAACATTTGTAACTAGAGATTTAGATAATAAAAGAAAAGAACTAGAAAATTATAATTTAATTTCTTACTCTAATATAGAAAATTTAAAAAATCAAGATATTGTTATAAATTGTACTCCATGTGGAATGTATCCAAATACAGAAAGCTCACCATTAACTGAATCTCAAGTTGCTAAATTTAAAGTAGTTGTTGATTTAATATATAATCCACAAGAAACTTTAATTATGAAATATGCAAGAAATCAAAGAATAAAGGCAGTAAATGGATTGTATATGTTAGTAGGTCAAGCAATTAAATCACAAGAGTTGTGGAATAGTTTAAAAATAAAAAAAGAACTTGTGGATAAAATTTATGAAAATATAAAGAACTTACTTTAGAAATGGAGTAATTTTATGAAATTATTAGAACAAAATATAGTTTTAATAGGCATGCCAGGTTGCGGAAAGACTACAATAGGTAAAAAGCTTTCTGAAAATATAGGATTTAAATTTTGTGATATAGATGAGTATATAGTTAATTACACAGACCAATCTATTAATGAACTTTTCCAAAAAGGAGAGGATTATTTTAGAAAAATTGAAAGCAAAGTTATAAAGGAAGTGTGTAAAGAATATCCCCAGATAATATCTACAGGTGGAGGTATTGTAAAAGACTATAAAAATATTAATGAATTAAAGAAAAACGGAATAATTATTTTTATAAATAGACCTTTAGAGGATATATTATCAGACATAAATATAAGGGAAAGACCATTATTAAAAGAAGGATCAGAAAAATTATATAATATTTATAAAGAAAGATATAATTTATATAAAAGTTATTGTAATAAAGAGATTATCAATAAAAATTTATATAATTGTATAGATGATATATGTAATTATATAAAGATTAATAATAAATATAATATAATAAAATAGACGAGATTATAGTTTAAAATAATGCAAGGTATGTATTTATACATATCTTGCATTATTTTTATATAATATTTTATTTTACAGGAGTAAAGGTTGCACAGTCTGTTTCATGAGAAGTACAAGCATCAAAGTTGCAATTACATTTAATTTGAATTTCTTTAGCAGTACAACAATTATCTTCAGCGTGATGCTTACAGTTAGTGACAGCACATTTAACACCGGAAATATGGTTATGATCATGATTATTATTCATAAAAAAGCCTCCTTAAGGTAAATGTATTACATATTATATTGTGGATAGAAACTAAGGAATTATTCATCTATAAAATTTACATAAATTCTAAAAAGTTAAGGTTAGTAATAAATAAAAAATTATTTGGGAATAATTTATATATAATCTATTAAAAATAGGAGGAAAGATATAATGAAAGTATTACATTGGATAGGCGCCATTGTAGTATTCTTTTGGATATTGGGAATTGTATTCAAAATAGGAGGAAAATTAATAAATATATTATTGATAATAGCAGCAATAATATTTATTTATGATGTAATTACTGACAAGAGAAGATGAAAAATGTAAAATGTATTATAAGATAATAAAATTATTTACAAAAAATATTTTACGTATATTTTTCAATTTAAAGAAAATAATGTAAAGAATTTAAGAAAAAATGGTGGGGGGATTTAAAATTGGCTGATAGAGAAACTAGAATACTTTTAAAGCAAGAAGAATTGAATGAATTTTTGGAAAGTATGAAATATCAATATGGGGACAACTATATGGAGTATGAAGAGGTAAAGGCGAGAGTAGAATTTATGAAAAATGTAATAAAATTATTAAAAGAGGAAAGAATATAATATATGTATATATAATATTTAAATTTAAAAAAGGCGAATATTAAAGTAAAACATGGAAAACATAATAACATTAATAAATTATGTAACTACATTGAATAATACATATGTTTATTGACAATAAAAGTTATGTATGATACCATAAAACTAATATAAGATATAAAAAGCTAATAGGTATTAGTTTAGAGTATAGTATGAATTAAATAAGAACTAATGTATAAAACTAATTGTATTATGGGCTTTAAAAATTGAAACTAATCCTCCTATGATTAGGTAAGTTTACTTTTAGTAAGTTTAGTAATGTTTAAGATGGATTGTTAAAAGTGGTAAGCCAATATTCTTGTTTAATAAGTTAAAGGGTATATATTTAATTCAGTTAGAAGATTTAGTTTTTATTATTCTAAGTTTTACTATGACTTAATAAAATACTTTTTGTAATTAATATTATATTACAAAAGTTATATTAACTAGCTTGTTCATCGATTTCTTGTGGGTGATAATATTTTCAATTATCTTAAAACAGAAATCTGTGTTCATATATTTTAAGGAAATTTTTTTTATTTAGGAGGATTTTTTAATGAAAACAGGAATAGTTAAATGGTTTAACGCAGAAAAAGGATTTGGATTTATATCTGTAGAAGGAGAAGATGACGTATTCGTACATTTCTCAGCTATCCAAGGAGATGGATTCAAAACTTTAGAAGAAGGACAAAAAGTTGAATTCGAAGTAACTGAAGGTGCTAGAGGACCTCAAGCTGCTAACGTAGTTAAACTATAATTTGTATTTAAATAGATTTTTTTAAATACGTTAAATTAAGTGGTATTCATATTTATGAATACCACTTTTATTATTTTGTTATTTTTGGATAATGAAATTCAGGTACTATATCTATTATATTTTTTGAAAAACAATATTTTATATCATCTTCAAGACCTAATTCAGATAAAATTTTATAATGTTTTGCTTTACTTACAAAAGAATGAACATCTTTATTTTCTTTATATATATAATGTGAAGTTATAGCTATATCAGATAATTCAGCATGTATTGTACTTAATATACAGTCAATTATATATCCACTACAAATAAAATCATCAATAGAAAAATGTCCATTTGTCCCCGAATTTATAATAACTAAATCATTACCAAGTTCTATAACCTTTTTTGCAACGGCTTTAGCATTTATCATGGCTCCAATTAAAATATTTTTAGCGCTAATAGCTCCATGAATAGCTCTTGTACCATTTGTAGTAGTCATGACTAATGTTTTATTAGTTACAACATCCTTTGTATAATCTAAAGGGGAATTAGAAAAGTCGAAGCCTTTAATTTTTAACGCGTTTCGCTCACCACCTAAAATATATTCGTCTCTATTGTCCTTTACTATTTTAAGAGCATCTTCTACTTCAAGAACTGGTATTACTTCATTACATCCATTATTTATTGCAGTAACTATAACAGATGTAGCGCGTAAAATATCTATAATTATAACTGTTTTACGTTTAACTTTTTCTTCTTTAATATCATTTGCAGAAATAATTACATCAATTTTCATAATTACTACCTCCTCAATCTTATGTAAATAAAATTTTTATGCCATTAAAAACTATATTTATTATAACCTATAATGTAATGAGGTGCTATGAAGTACATATAATGAATTTGTATGAAAATAAAATAATAAACTGAGGTGATAATGTGAATAAAAAATTTTTTATGCAAAATAGAAAAATGGTAAGTGAGAAAATACAAGAAAATTCTATGTTGGTAATGTTTGCCGGAAGAGCCCCTTATAAATCAGCAGATGAAACATACCCATTTACTCCAAATAGAAATTTTTATTATTTAACGGGTATAGATAGAGAAAATATAATACTAATTATTACTAAGAGAAATGGAAATGTTAATGAAATATTATTAGTAGAAGAAGAAGATCCTATAATGGCAAAATGGGTTGGAGAAAAAATGAAAATTCATGAAGCTATTGATATATCAGGGGTTACAAATATAGATTATACTAAAAATTTTAAAGAGTTTATTGGAGAATTAATATCTAGATATGGATATGATACATTATATTTAGATCTTGAAAGGCAGGAATGTGGAATAGCAGATACTAATTCACAAACTTTTGCAAAAGAAGTAAAGAAAATATATCCATATTTTCATATTAAAAATATATATAATGAAATTAGTGAACTTAGGACAGTAAAAAGAAAGAAAGAAGTTGATAAAATAAGAAAGGCTATAGAAATCACTAAATGTGGAATAGAAGCTATGATGAAAAATGCTAGACCTGGAATGATGGAATATGAGATAGAAGCTTATTTTGATTATGTACTTACATCAAAAGGGGTAAAGGATAAAGCTTTTAAAACTATAGCTGCATCAGGAAAAAATGCTACTGTACTGCACTATTCAAGTAATAATTGTAAATGCGAAAAAGATGATTTAATAATGTTTGATTTAGGAGCTCAATTTGAATATTATAATGGAGATATAACTAGAACTTTCCCTGTAAGTGGTAAATTTACAGAAAGACAAAAACAAATATATAATGTAGTATTGAGAGCAAATGAGAAAATAATAAAAGAAGCAAAGCCAGGAGTTTCATATTTAAAATTAAATGATATAGCAAAAAAAGTTTTAGCAGAAGGGTGTATGGAACTAGGACTTATAAGTGAATATAGCGAAATATCTAAATATTATTTTCATAGTATAAGTCATAATCTTGGACTTGATACCCATGATGTTGGAGACAGGGATGCTATTCTTAAACCTGGAATGGTAATCACCGATGAACCAGGATTATATATTCCAGAAGAAGGGATAGGAATTAGAATAGAGGATGATTTATTGATTACTGAAGAAGGGTGTGAAAATCTTTCTAAAGATATAATAAAAACAATAGATGAAATTGAAGAGTTTATGGCATCAAATAAATAATAGTTTAATATAATTAAAGTATCCTAAAATATATGAATATTTAGGATGCTTTTTTATATAAATCCTAACAATGAGTTAATATGAAGGAATTTTAAAAAAAACATAGAATATTATAAATAAAGATAAAAACATAGAAAAATATAATAGTTTAAGGGAGGTGAGTTATATGAATATAGATGTAAATATTGATAAAAACGATTACTGGAATTATAATAAGTATCTAATAAAACATATGCCAAGATTTACTCGTAGTTTTATATTAAATATGATTATGATGCCCATTACTATGTTAATTGTTATGATAATGATGAAAAAATCATTATTATGTACAATAACAATGACTATTGTTATTGGTGCTGCTGCGGATATATTTCTTATATGGATAATAAAAAGACAGGTTGACAAAACAGCTAGTAGAAGAGATGATATATTAGGCAATCATAAGTTTGAATTATATAATAAGGGCATAAAAGAAATAAGCGATGTTAAAAATCAAATGCATACTTGGAAAAGTATAAAAGATGTTAAGCAAGATGAAAATAATATATATATTTTTTTAGGTGGACTAGAAGCAAATATAATTCCAAAGAGAGCATTTAAAACTATTGATGAGTCAAAAGAGTTTTACGATAAATGTATTAAATATTATAATGGGATAAAAAAATAATATTTGTAGGAATATTTATCAGCAAATAATAATATATTTTTAGAGAATGAATGTATAATATTAGAAAATATTACATAAGTAGGTTGAGGAAAAGACCATTAATTGATATAATTTATATTGTAGTGGAATAATAAAATCTAGATAATAATATACAAGCTCTAAGTATTAACAGAATTTAGATGTATTAAGTAAATTTATTACTTAATACAGAAAAATATAAAAATATTTTAAATTAATATAATGGAGAGTGACAAATATGAGAAATCAATTTTATGACAAGTTAAGTATTAATCCAATAATCGCAGCGGTTAAAGACTTAGATAAGTTGGATAGGGCCATAAAATCTCCATGTGAAGTTATTTTTTTACTAAAGGGGAATATATGTAATATTAAGGAGCTTGTTGATAAGGTCAAAGCTGTTGGAAAAAGCATATATGTACATATTGATCTTATGGATGGGTTTGCTAGGGATAGATATGCTTTAACTCATATGAAAGAACAAGTAAATCCTGATGGTATAATTACCACTAAATCAAATTTAACAAAAATAGCTAAAGAATTAGACCTTTTTACAATACAAAGATTATTCATAATTGATAATTTATCTTTAGAAACAGGAATAAACTCCATAAACAGTATAAGACCTAATGCTATGGAAATTTTACCTGGTGTTATGCCTAAAATAATAAAACAAGTTAAGCAAGAAGTTAAAGTTCCTGTAATTGCAGGTGGTTTAATAAAAGATAAAGAAGATGTTATAGAGAGTCTAAAAGCTGGAGCATTAGGGGTTTCAACTAGCAAGGAAGATATATGGAATCTATAAGATATTTTTACAAAATTTTGTGAAATTTTCAAAAATAGAGAAAAATTAAAATTTAAGTTGACAAAAATTGCTTAGGTGTTATAATGAAGGTATAAAAAATAATACGAAAAAGGCAGAGTGTAGAGAGCCGTAGTTTCATGGTAGTATCATAGAGTACTACCTGAAATTGCGGTTCTTTTTATTTTAGAGGAGGAGGTATAATATGTTTGACATTACAATTGTTGGTGCAGGGGTTATTGGCTGCAGTATAGCAAGAGAATTATCTAAATATGATTTAAAAGTATGTGTACTAGAAAAGGGACCAGATGTAGCAACAGGTACTTCAAAAGCTAATAGTGGTATAGTTCATGGTGGACATGACGCAACACCAGGTACTTTAAAAGCTAAATTAAATGTAAGAGGAAATGAAATGTTCGATAAATTAGTAAAAGAACTTGATTTCCCATTTAAAAGAAATGGTTCATTAGTACTATGTTTTGATGAATCAGAAAAAGATGGTTTACAAGCATTACTTGAAAAGGGAAAGAAGAATGGTGTTAAAAACCTTGAAATTATAGATAAAGAAAGAATATTAGAATTAGAACCTAATGTAAACGATGACGTGGTAGCAGCTTTACATGTACCAACAGGTGGTATTGTATGTCCTTACGAAATGACTATAGCAATGGCTGAAAACGCATACACTAATGGAGTAGAATTTAAATTTGAAACAGAAGTTAAGAATATAGTTAAAAAAGAAAATGGATTTACAGTTGAAACAAATAAAGGAAATATTGAAACTAACCTAGTAATAAATGCAGCAGGATTATTCTCAGATGAATTAAATAATATGGTTAGTGCAAATAAAATAGAGATAGTAGCAAGAAAAGGTGAATATTGCTTATTTGACAAAGCTGCAGGAGCAATGGCAACAAAAACTTTATTCCAATTACCAACTAAAATGGGTAAAGGTGTTCTTGTAAGTCCAACAGTAGATGGTAACTTACTAATAGGACCAAATGCAGTAGATGTAAACGATAAAACTGATGTAGATACTACTCAAGAAGGAATAGATGATATATTAGAAAGAGCTAAAAAAACATTTAGACAAATTCCAATGAGACAAGTTATAACTTCATTCTCAGGACTTAGATCTCATGATACAGTAAATGACTTTATAATAGGAGAAGTAGAAGATGCTTCTGGCTTTATAAATGTAGCTGGTATAGAATCACCAGGACTTTCAAGTGCTCCAGCAATAGCTGAAATGGTTGAAGGGATAGTTGTAGAAAAATTATCGCCAGCTAAAAATGAGAAATTCAACCCAATAAGAGAAGGTATCCCTAAATTTAGAGAAATGAATAATGAAGAAAGAAAGGCTCTTGTAGCTAAAGATCCAAGCTATGGAAAGATAGTATGTAGATGTGAAACAGTTACTGAAGGTGAAATAATCAATGCTATAAGAAGACCACTTGGAGCTAAAGATTTAGATGGAATTAAGAGAAGAACAAGAGCTGGTATGGGTAAATGTCAATCAGGATTCTGTTCTACAAAATTAGTTGCTATTTTAGCAAAAGAGTTAAATATACCAGTAACTGAGGTAACTAAATTTGGCGGAAAATCTAACTTATTAATTGGAGAAGACAAAGAAATTTAGTATTGTACACTCATAGAACATATTTATAAAGTTTGGAGGATTGTAAAATGAGAGAACATGATATAGTAATTATAGGCGGTGGTCCTGCTGGTCTTGCAGCTGCTATAGGTGCAAGAGAAGAAGGAATACAAGATATTTTAATATTAGAAAGAGATACTTGTTTAGGTGGTATACTAAATCAATGTATTCATAATGGATTTGGGCTTCATACTTTTAAAGAAGAACTTACTGGACCTGAATATGCACAAAGATTTGCAGATAAAGTAAAAGAAATGAAAATACCATATAAACTAAATACTATGGTTATAGATATAAGTGAAGACAAGGTTATAACAGTAGTTAATGAAGAAGATGGATTAGTAGAAATAAAAGCTAAGTCAATAATATTAGCTATGGGTTGTCGTGAAAGACCTAGAGGAGCAATAAATATACCAGGAAGTAGATGTGCAGGTATATATTCTGCAGGTGCTGCTCAAAAGTTCGTAAATATTGATGGATTTATGCCAGGAAAAGAAGTTGTTATACTTGGTTCAGGAGATATCGGACTTATAATGGCAAGAAGAATGACTTTAGAAGGTGCTAAAGTTAAAGCTGTTGTAGAACTTATGCCATATTCAGGTGGTCTTAAGAGAAACATAGTGCAATGTTTAGATGACTTTGGAATACCTCTAAAATTAGCACATACTGTTACGAACATAAAAGGTAAAGATAGATTAGAAGGTATTAGTATAGCTAAAGTAGACGAAAATAGAAAGCCTATAAAGGAAACAGAAGAATATATTCCTTGTGATACGTTATTATTGTCAGTAGGACTTGTTCCAGAAAATGAATTATCTACAAAAGCAGATGTTAATCTATCACCTGTTACTGGTGGACCATTAGTTAATGAAAGTCTTCAAACTAATATTGAAGGTGTGTTTGCATGTGGAAACGTACTACATGTACATGACCTAGTTGACTTTGTTACAGAAGAAAGTATTAATGCAGGTAAAAATGCTGCTAAATACTTAAATGGTAAAAAGTTTAGCAAAGATGGAATTCAATTAGTTGCAACAGAAGGTGCAAGATACACAGTTCCAACTGTTATAGATCCTGAAAATATAGAAAAATTAGTAGATGTAAGATTTAGAGTTGGAGACGTATTTAAAGATAGTTATGTTTCTGTATATTTTGATGATGTTAGAGAAATGCACATAAAGAAAAGAATAATTGCTCCAGGAGAAATGGAAACAGTAAAACTTACAAAGGCTTTATTTGATAAACATCCTAATTGTAAGAAGATTACTGTTAAGGTGGAAGGAGAGTAGGATATCATGAGTGAAATGAGAGAATTAACATGTATAGGATGCCCTATGGGTTGTTTATTAGAAGTTACTATAGAAGATGGCAAAGTTGTAGATGTAAAAGGTAACAATTGTTTAAGAGGAAAGACTTATGCAGAAAAGGAATGTACTAATCCAACAAGAATAGTTACATCATCTGTTAAAGTTCAAGGTGGAGAAATTGCAGCTGTTTCTGTAAAAACAGAAGCTGATATTCCAAAGGATAAAATATTTAAATGTGTAGAAGAACTTAGAGGAGTTACTATACCAGCACCTATAAAAGTTGGAGATGTAGTTGCAAAGGATATAGCTGGCACAGGTGTTAATATAATTGCTACAAAAAGTGTTGCAAAAGTAAACTAATTGTTGCAAAAAAAAAGAAAATATAGTAAAATATAACCATAAGCAAAAGAAAAATGTATATTGTATGAAAAATGTGAGAGATTTGAGAATCGAATAAATTTGGCGGAGATGAGAGAGCCATTATTACGTGGGGTAACCCCCATAGGTTAATAATGGTTCTCTTTTTCTCCATTTATAATAACGATTCATACAAACGTTTTCAAAACATAATATACCAAATTTGTAAAAAGATTATTCGCCCATATCTAACATATTAAAGGGGGATATGGATTAATAATAAAAACAAATAAGGGGGATGTACTTATGTCTAGATTTATGGCAGAATTTTTAGGAACAATGTTACTTATCTTATTAGGTGACGGTGTAGTTGCCAGTGTAGCACTTAACAAGAGTAAGGGACAAAATGGAGGTTGGATAGTTGTAACAACATCTTGGGCAGTAGCAGTAGCAGTTCCAGCACTTATATTTGGAGCAATAAGTGGAGCACACTTTAATCCAGCAGTTACAATAGCTTTTGCAGCAATAGGATTTGGTGGAATAACTTGGGGAATGGTTCCAACATATATAATAGCTCAAATGTTAGGAGCAATGCTTGGAGCAGCCTTAGTATGGATTACTTATTTACCACACTGGAGTGAAACAGAAGATCCAGCAGTAAAACTTGGAGTATTTTGTACAGCGCCAGCAATTAGAAACAGTGCTTCAAATCTTATAACAGAAATTATAGGAACATTTGTACTTGTATTTACAATCTTAGGACTTTCAAGAGTTGATCAAGCACCAGGAATTGGAGTATATTCAGTTGGACTTGTAATATTAGTAATTGGTCTTGCATTAGGTGGACCTACAGGATATGCAATCAATCCTGCCAGAGACTTAGGACCTCGTATAGCACATGCTATCTTACCTATAGCTGGAAAAGGCGGATCAGATTGGGGATATTCTTGGATTCCAGTAGTTGGACCAATAATAGGTGGATTAATTGGAGCTTTCTTATTTAAAGCTGTATTTGTAGCTTAGTAATTGATCAGTGTATAGTAGTTAAGAATTTTTAATTAATAAAGTTTTTATTGATAATGACAGGAATAATATTTAATAATTTAAATAAGCATTAATAGTATAAATATGTTAAATTTTTATTTAAAAATAGATAAGATTTAGAAAATAAATTATATCTAGACCTTTGGAGAGTAGAGAAAGGGAGGAATATGTAATGGAAAAACAACAATATGTAATGGCGTTAGATCAAGGAACAACAAGTTCAAGATGTATAATATTTAATAAGCAGGGTGAAATCGTATCCGTATCACAAAAAGAGTTTAAACAAATTTACCCAAAAGCTGGTTGGGTTGAACATGATCCAATGGAAATATGGGGAACTCAAGCAGGTGTTGCTAGAGAAGCATTAGCAGGTGCAGGACTTTATGGAACAGATCTTGCAGGTATTGGTATTACAAATCAAAGGGAAACTACAGTAGTATGGAACAAGATTACAGGAGTTCCAGTATACAATGCTATAGTATGGCAATGCAGAAGAACAGCTGGATATTGTGATACATTAAGAGAAAAAGGATTCGATAAAAAAGTAAAAGAAAAGACTGGACTTATTTTAGACGCTTACTTCTCTGGAACAAAAATCAAATGGATACTAGATAATGTGCCTGGCGCAAAAGAACAAGCTGAAAAAGGCGAATTAATATTTGGTAACATAGATACTTGGTTAATCTGGAACTTAACTAAAGGAAAAGTTCATGTAACAGATCATACAAATGCTTCAAGAACTATGTTATATAACATACATGAATTAAAATGGGACGATGAAATCTTAGAAGAATTAGGTATTCCTAAATCAATGCTTCCAGAAGTTAAACCTTCAAGTTGTGTATATGGAGAAACTGATGAATTAATATTTGGCGCTCCAGTTCCAATATCAGGGGATGCTGGTGACCAACAAGCAGCATTATTCGGACAACTTTGTTGTAAAGAAGGTATGGCTAAAAACACTTATGGAACAGGTTGCTTCCTATTAATGAATACTGGAAATACAGCAGTAGAATCTAAAAATGGACTTCTTACAACAATGGCTGCTTCATATGCTGGAAAGATTGAATATGCATTAGAAGGAAGTATATTCATAGGTGGAGCTGTAATTCAATGGCTACGTGATGAATTAAGAATGATAAGAAAAGCATCAGAATCAGAAAGATATGCATTAGATGTTGAAGACTCTAATGGAGTATATTTAGTACCAGCTTTCGTTGGTCTTGGAGCACCATATTGGGATGCTTATGCAAGGGGAACTGTAGTTGGACTTACTAGAGGAGCTAAAAAAGAACACTTTATAAGAGCTGCATTAGAATCTATGGCATATCAAACTTATGATGTATTAAAGGCTATGGAAGAAGATGCAGGAACAAGCTTAAAAACATTAAAAGTAGATGGAGGAGCTTGCGCTAATAACTTCTTAATGCAATTCCAATCTGATGTATTAAATAAACCGGTTGTAAGACCAGAAGTTATTGAAACAACAGCATTAGGAGCTGCTTATCTTGCAGGACTTGCAGTAGGATATTGGAAAGATGTTGAAGATTTATCTAAGAGTGTTAAACCTTCTCAAACATTCTCACCTAAGATGGAAGATATAAAGAGAATAGATATTATCAACGGATGGCATAAAGCTGTTGGTAGAGCTCAAGGTTGGGAAAAATAATAAGCTAAATTAATATATTTCACTAAAGGCAAATCTCTATAAATATGGGATTTGTCTTTAGTTTTTAAAGGAGAATAACCTATGAAAAAACACAAAAAAATCCTTATATTTATAATTGCATCAGTGGTTATAAATTTAGTTTTATATTATGCTATGTATCATAATAGGGTTGACGGAATAATTATAAGTATAGCTAATATTTTGATTTTGTGTTTAGCAACAAAATCAGTTTGTACAGATGAAGAGGGGGTAATTAAAAATATTTCTGAAAATGATATTGTAAATATACAAGAAGATAAACAGTTAAAAGATTTTATACTAACAGCTTCTGAAGAAATTGCATTTAATTCACAACAATTATTATGGCTTGGTCAAAATAATATTAATGCGTTTAAAAATATACATGATATGTCTTATAAAGTAGAAAATTATTGCCAGCAAAATGCTGCAAGTTCAGAAGAAATAAACGCAAGTGTTAATCAGTTTGTTAATTTTTCCAAAAGTTTAAATGATAATATAGTTAAAATTAGAGGATTTTCATTAGAATCTTCTAAAATGTTAAATGATAATAAAAATACACTGGAGAGTGTAAATGTATTTTTAGAAGAGCTTAATAAAGAAATAAGTAGTGCTTCTGGTAGAAATGAAGAGCTTATGGAATCATCAAATAATATATATTCTATAGTTGACTATATAAAACAAATTTCGGTACAGACTAATTTATTATCTTTAAACGCTGCAATAGAAGCTGCAAGGGCAGGAGAAGCTGGTAGAGGATTTGCTATAGTTGCAAATGAAATAAAAAAGTTATCTGAACAAACTCAAGTTGCAATAAAAAAAATAGAGGACATTGTACAGGATATATCAGCTAAAATATCTAATTCTAATGAAGCTATGGATAAGTGTGATGATAAACTTAGTAAGGTAGAGGAAGTTATGAATAAATCTACCCAAGCTATAGAAAAAATAAAAAATGTAGTTGAGTCTATAAGGGATTCTGTAGTTGATCTTGAAAAAGAATCTGAACAAGGACTTAAGAATGTAACTGAAGTAGAAGCAGCAGTAGAAGAGGTAGCAAGTGCTGTAGAAGATACTCATAAATTAGCCTATAATTCTATGGAAGAGGTAGGATATGTAAAGGACAAAAACGAAATAATGATTAAGTCTTTTGATGAATTAATAAATATATCAGAAGAATTACAGAAAGTATCGTCTAAGTTAAAGATGGAAAATGAAATTATTTTTGGAGTAAATCCATTTACAGCTCCTAAAAATATAAAAAAAATGTATGTTCCAATAATAGAAAAAGTATGTAAATCCATAGGCTATAAGGCTAGAACTATAATAGTAAAAGATTACGATGCTTTAAGTGATAATATTGAAGAAAATATTATAGATGTAGGTTGGTTTTCTCCTTTTGCATATGTAAATGCACATGAGAAGTCAGGAGTTATTCCTATTGTTACGCCTAAAATAAATGGTAAAGATTATTATAAAGGATATATAATAGCTAGAAAAGATAGTAATATTAAAACTTTAAAAGACTTAAAAGATAAAAGCTTTGGATATGTAGATATTAATAGTGCATCAGGCTGTATATATGCAAATCACATTTTAAAAGCCAATAATTTAGATCATAATAGTTTATTTAAAGAATCATACTTTTTAGGAAGTCATGATAATGTAATAAATGCTGTTTTAAACGGAGAAATAGATGCAGGGGCAACTTATGATGAGGCATTAGAAAATGCAAGAAAAGAAGGGGTTAAAGTAGATGATATTTTAATACTTGCACAAAGTGATAATATACCTAAAGATACTATTGGTGTAAATAGAAACATGAATAAGGAATTAATAGATAAATTAAAGAGAGCATTTATAGATACTAATGATTTACATAAAATAGATACACCAGTGCAGGGATTTATAGAAAGTTTTGATGAGAAGTATGATGTAATAAGGAAGATTAGATGATATATTATGATGGTTTAAACTATAACTCATAAGGTTAAGACCTTTAAGTTATAGTTTTTTTTATGTAAAAATTACGTATTTAGAATAAATAAAGTTGGTGGCTCATAGATATAAGGATAGGAGAACAATATATTCAATATTGTTTTCCTATAATTTTATTTAAATGTGTTATTTTATGTTACTACATAAGATAATATATTAAATTTTTAGGGGAGGAAAGCTTATGTCTAGATTTATGGCAGAATTCTTAGGCACAATGTTACTTATTCTATTAGGTGATGGTGTAGTAGCTTGCGTATCACTAAATAAGAGTAAAGGACAAAATGGAGGATGGATAGTTGTAACAACATCTTGGGCAATAGCAGTAGCTGTTCCAGCACTTATCTTTGGTGCAATAAGTGGAGCTCACTTTAATCCAGCTGTTACTATAGCCTTTGCATTAATTAATTTTGGTGGTATAACTTGGGGAATGGTTCCAGGTTATATAATTGCACAGATGTTAGGAGCAATGCTTGGAGCCGCTCTAGTATGGATTGCTTATTTACCACATTGGAGTGAAACTAAAGATCCAGCAGTAAAGCTAGGAGTATTTTGTACTGCACCAGCAATTAGAAATAGTGCTGCCAATCTTATAACAGAAATTATAGGAACATTTGTACTTGTATTTGCAATTTTAGGACTTTCAAAGGCAGCTCAAGCACCAGGAATTGGAGTGTATTCAGTTGGACTTGTAATATTAGTAATTGGTCTTGCGTTAGGTGGACCAACAGGATATGCAATTAATCCAGCCAGAGATTTAGGACCTCGTATAGCACATGCAATACTACCTATATCAGGTAAAGGAGATTCGGATTGGGGATATGCTTGGATACCGGTAGTTGGACCAATAATAGGAGGAATAATAGGTGCTCTATTATTTGCAGCCCTATTTTAATGTGATATGTTAAAAATATTTCAGCGTTTAAAAAATCGTAAAAAATTAGAAGAGTATGATACTACAGTGGATATAATAGACATAGATAAAAAGTTTATCATGGCATTAGATCAAGGAACTACAAGTTCAAGATGTATTATATTTAATAAGCAGGGAGAGATGATATCTGTATCTCAAAAAGAATTTCCTCAAATATATCCTAAACCTGGATGGGTAGAACATGATCCTATGGATATATGGGCAACGCAGTTAGGGGTTGCTCAAGAGGCTTTAAATAAAGCGGGCTTAGATGCAAAAGATATTGGGGCTATAGGAATTACTAATCAAAGAGAAACAACAGTGGTATGGAATAAAAAAACAGGAGAACCTATATATAATGCTATAGTATGGCAGTGTAGGAGAACTTCAGAATACTGTGATAAGTTAAAAGAAGAGGGGTTTGATAAAAAAATAAAAGAAAAAACAGGACTAATTTTAGATGCATATTTTTCAGCCACAAAGATCAAATGGATATTAGATAATGTACCTGGAGCAAGAAAAAAAGCTGAAAAAGGAGATTTAATATTTGGAAATATAGATACCTGGTTAATTTGGAATTTAACAAAAGGAAGAGTCCATGTAACAGATTATACTAATGCATCAAGAACAATGCTATATAATATTCATGAATTAAAATGGGATGAGGATATATTAAAAGAGTTAAATATACCTAAATCTATGTTGCCACAAGTAAAATCTTCAAGTGAGGTCTATGGAAAAACACATCCGTCAGTTTTGGGAGCACTTATACCAATAGCAGGGGATGCTGGAGATCAACAGGCAGCATTATTTGGACAGATGTGTTGCGAAGAAGGTATGGCCAAAAATACTTATGGAACGGGTTGCTTTTTATTAATGAATACAGGCGAAAAAGCAGTAGAGTCTAAAAGTGGACTTTTAACAACAATGGCAGCATCTTATAATGGAAATATACAATATGCTCTTGAAGGAAGTATATTTATAGGGGGAGCTGTAATTCAATGGTTACGGGATGAATTTAGAATGATAAAAACAGCTCCAGAGTCGGAAAAATATGCGAATAGGGTAGATAATTGTAATGGAGTATATTTAGTTCCTGCATTTGTTTGGGATGCTTATGCAAGGGGAACTATAGTTGGAATTACTAGAGGTACAAAAAAAGAGCATATAATTAGAGCTGCATTAGAATCTATGGCATATCAAACTTATGATGTGTTGAAATGTATGGAAGAGGATTCAAATGTAAAGTTACAGGCTTTAAAGGTTGATGGAGGAGCTTGTGCTAATGATTTTTTAATGCAATTTCAAGCTGATATTTTAAATGTTGATGTGCAAAGGCCGGAGGTTATAGAGACTACAGCTGTGGGAGCGGCATATCTTGCAGGGCTTGCAGTTGGATATTGGAAGAATCATAAAGACATATTAGAAAACTATAAAATATCAAAGGATTTTAAACCTACAATGCAGAAGGATACACGAGAAAAGCTTGTAGATGGATGGCATAAAGCCATTGGAAGATCAAAGACATGGGAAAAGTAATACAAAAATAAAGCCACATTTATGGGGCTTTATTTTTATGTTAAGTTAATAGAGTGAGCTCGCTTTGAAATGATTTACATTTATTGAATATTAATAGATAAAATTATTGAATATGGTAGTTTTTCTATAAAAAACGATGGAAATGATATATATTTAACAATAATTTATGAAAACATGGAAAAGAGTAGTTGAAATATTCTATCAACTTGATGTATAATAATAACTGTAAACAACAAGTAAGTATGAATTAAAAGAAAAGAAAGTAAAAATATGTATACAGTAGCATGCTATTATAGTTGGTACCTTTATGGGTACAAGATTTTTTTAAGTTTGTAAGTTAAAAAATTAACAATGCATCAAACTATAAGGAGGGAATCTCAATGAAAATATGTGTTCTAGGTGCTGGAACAATGGGATCAGGAATTGCTCAAGCATTTGCTGTAAAAGGGCATAAAGTTGTCTTAAGAGATATCAAAGATGAATTTGTGGAAAAAGGAATTAATGGTATAAATAAGAGTCTTTCAAAGTTAGTTAAAAAAGGAAAGATGGAAGAAGCAAAAAAAGATGAAATACTTTCTAATATAAATGGAACAGTTGACCTTAATATGGCAGCTGATTGTGACCTAGTTGTAGAAGCAGCAATAGAAAATATGGAAATCAAAAAGCAGATATTTGGAGAGTTAGATAAGATATGTAAACCACAAACAATTTTAGCTTCAAATACATCTTCACTTTCAATAACAGAAGTTGCATCAGCAACAAATAGACCTGAAAAAGTTATAGGAATGCATTTCTTTAATCCGGCTCCAGTAATGAAGCTTATAGAAGTTATAAGAGGAATGGCAACATCAAAGGAAACTTTTGATACTGTTAAAGAAATATCAACGGAAATTGGTAAGGAACCAGTAGAAGTTGCAGAAGCTCCTGGATTTGTTGTAAATAGAATTTTAATTCCAATGATTAATGAGGCTGTTGGAATCCTTGCAGAAGGAATTGCATCAGCAGAAGATATAGATACAGCTATGAAACTGGGAGCTAATCACCCAATGGGACCTTTAGCATTAGGAGATCTTATAGGACTTGATGTATGTCTTGCTATAATGGATGTATTATATAAAGAAACAGGGGATTCAAAATATAGAGCCCACACATTACTTAGAAAATATGTTAGAGCTGGATATCTTGGAAGAAAATCAGGAAGAGGATTTCACGATTATTCAAAATAATCTTATAAATATATAAATAAATCAAAAATAAGGGGATTAATGGAGGAGATAATAATGAAAAATATAGTTATCGCAAGTGCAGTAAGAACACCAGTAGGAAGCTATGGCGGAGCTTTAAAGGATGTTTCAGCAGTAGATTTAGGAACAATTGTTGTTAAAGAAGCATTAAAAAGAGCTAGTGTTAAACCTGAACAAGTTGATGAAGTAATTCTTGGACACGTATTACAAGCAGCACAAGGACAAAACACAACTAGACAAGTGTTAATAAATTCAGGAATACCAAAAGAAGTTCCGGGATTTACAATAAATAAAGTTTGTGGATCAGGATTAAGAGCAGTATCATTAGCAGCTCAAATCATAAAAGCTGGAGATGCAGATATCATAGTTGCAGGTGGTATGGAAAACATGTCAGCTACTCCATATTCAGTACCAGGTGCTAGATGGGGACAAAGAATGGGAGACGGAAAATTCATTGATACAATGATTAAAGATGGTCTTTGGGATGCATTTAATCAATATCACATGGGAATAACTGCTGAAAACATAGCAGAACAATGGGGAATCACTAGAGAAGAACAAGATGCATTTGGATTAAGATCTCAAAACTTAGCTGAAAAAGCAGTTAAATCAGGAAAATTTAAAGATGAAATAGTTCCAGTTGTAATTAAAACTAAAAAAGGTGAAAAAGTAGTAGATACAGATGAATTCCCAAGATTCGGAACTACAGCAGAAGCCTTGGCTAAATTAAGACCTGCATTTAAAAAAGACGGAACAGTAACAGCAGGAAATGCTTCAGGTATTAATGATGGAGCAGCTGCAATAGTTGTAATGAGCGAAGATAAAGCTAAAGAATTAGGAATTAAACCATTAGCTAAAATAGTATCATATGGTTCAAAAGGTGTAGATCCAAGTATAATGGGATATGGACCAGTTGGAGCAACTAAGAGAGCACTTGAAGCTGCTGGATTAAAAGTAGAAGATTTAGATTTAATCGAAGCTAACGAAGCTTTCGCAGCTCAAAGTATAGCAGTAGCTAGAGATTTAGGATTTAATATGGATATAGTAAATGTAAATGGTGGGGCAATAGCTCTAGGACACCCAATTGGATGCTCTGGTGCAAGAATACTTATATCTTTACTATATGAAATGGAAAAGAGAGATGCTAAAAAAGGTCTTGCTACACTTTGCATAGGTGGTGGAATGGGTACTGCCATGATAGTTGAAAGAGCATAATTTCAGTTAACAAGCGAATTAAAAGGATTTCTTAAAATATATTAAGAAATCCTTTTTTATTGCTTCAATTGGTCACCAAAGGCGAAAAAATGCATAATATAGAGTATAAACAATTGAAGATGGAGTGTACTTAAGTGATATATGCACTAATATTGGCCGGTGGAAAAGGGACAAGACTTTATCCCTTATCTCGTGAAAAAAGTCCAAAACAATTTTTAAAGGTTATTAATGAAAAGAGTTTTTTAAGAAATACTGTGGATAGAATAAGTTCAATTGTAGATAAACAAAATACGTATGTTGTTACAAATAAGGATTATATAGATAAGATAAAAGATGAATTATCAGATATAAATCAAGATAATATTTTTATTGAACCTGCTAATAAGGAGACCTCTTTATAATGGATATAGGTTTTTTAAAATAGCATAGAAAAAGAGAGGAAAAATAGTATGCATAATATAGTTAATATGTATTTAATTCAGGTTTTAGCGTTGGTAGAATCAGGATTAAAGGTATTTATAATGATTTTAATTATTATAGCTTTGAGATTATATATAAAAAATAATTCGTAATATGGAATGTTGGTATGATATAAATTAAAATATATATATAAATATATATTTAGGGGGTGAGTTTTAGGAGGTTTGATATCACTAAACCTTACTAATAAAAATATGCGTATATCAATATTAGAATCATTAGGATTACCAAAAGAAGAAGTATATTCTATAGCTAAACCACTTATCAATAAAGGACATGAAATAATATTTTATGAAGATAAGATGGAGGATACAGAAATCCTTAAAGAAAGAGCTAAGGGGGCAGATGTTTTAGTATTAGCTAATATGCCTTTAAATGGAGAAGTAATAAGATCAGATGAAAATCTAAAAATGGTTTCTGTTGCTTTTACAGGAGTAGATCATGTAGATTCAAAGGCATGTATTGATAAAAATATTAGGGTGTGTAATGCAGCAGGGTATAGTACATCGTCTGTAGCAGAACTTACGTATGGACTTATTTTTTCTGTATTTAGAAATATAGTTCCTTTAGACAAGGCTACAAGAAAAGCTGGTACAAGAGCGGGATTTTCACAAAGTGAACTTTTAGGAAAAACTATTGGTATAGTTGGAACTGGAGCTATAGGCCTAAGGGTTGGAGAAATAGCTAAAGCTTTTGGATGTAAGGTATTAGCTTATAGTAGAACACAAAAACAACAAGCTATAGATCTAGGATTTGAATATGTATCATTAGATGAGTTATTAGCTAGTAGCGATGTAATCTCATTACATGTACCATTAAGTAATGAAACAAGAGGCCTGATAAGCAAAGAAAAGATAAATTTAATGAAGTCATCATCTATATTAATTAATACAGCTAGAGGACCAGTTATAGATAATATTGCTTTAGCTGAGGCTTTAAAGCAAGGGAAAATTGCTGGTGCTGGTATTGATGTTTTCGAGATTGAACCACCAATAGAAAAGAGTCATCCTTTATTTAATATTTCAAATGTTGTTGTAACTCCGCATATTGCTTTTGCCACAAAGGAAGCTATGTATAGAAGGGCAAAAATAACTTTTGATAATATAGAAAAATGGATAGAAGGAAATCCTCAAAATATAATGTTATAGATTAAACTTAGTTGTTAAGAATATATAACTCCTAGCATATAAATAGTAGTGATAATTTATGCTGGGGGTTTTTTTATGTACAATATAGAAATAAATTGTTTCTATGGAAATAAGAATTTAAATAAGATTATGTGGGATATATCTAATGTTGAATTTACTTTAAAAGATAATATTAGAAATATTGATACATTAGATAGAGACAATTATATGTTTTCTAAGAATTACATACCACACTTATTTTTGGAGGTTTTAAGATGTGGAGAGTGTGGTGGAGATATGTGTTATAGGGAAAGTTATAATGGATATAAATGTTCAAATAGTCAAAAACAAAAAGGGGTATGTACATCACATTTTATAAAAGAAGAATATTTGAAGGAATATATAGTTAAATCCTTAAGATATCATGTTAAATGTAAAGTTTATAAAGAAGAATTTTACGATTGGGCATATGAAAAGGCAAGATGTAAGGATATATATAAGATGAGATTAACTATAATTGATAAAAAAATTATATCATTAAAGGACAAATTTAAAAAAGTTTATTTAGATAAAATAGTTAATAAAATAGATGAAAGAAATTTTGAAAATATGGTTAATCATATACAAACAAAACATGCATTGTTATCTAGTGAAAAGAATAAAGTTTTAAAAATTATGAAGAGTAACAAGGCATTAGATGATATATATAAAGTGTATGAAAAAAGCATGGATGATACATTACAATTTAATAATGTAAAAAAGTATATGATTGATAAACTAGTAGATTCTATAGTTGTATATGAGGACATAATTAATAATACAAAACAAATAGATATAAATTATAAGTTTAAAATATGAAAATATTAAAGTTAAAATCTATATAATTTGCAATAAGTATATAAATAATGTTTTGTATGGTAAAATTGTAACGTATGTATAAATTGTGAAGGGGAGGAAATATATGAGCAACATTATAATTGAAACTATAAAAAGTAGGAGAAGTATAAGAGGATATAAAAATGAACAAATAACAGATAAACAATTAAATGAAATTTTAGAGGCTGGTATGCATGCGCCAAGTTCACATAATAGTCAATCATGGCATTTTACTGTAATCCAAAATAAAGAAGTAATAAAACATATTAGTGATAAGGCTAAAGATGTTATGTTAGGTCATGAAGATAGTAAAATTGTTGAAATGGGAAAAGGGACAAATAATATATTTTATAATGCACCAACTGTTATCGTAGTTTCTGGTAATGAAAATTCGAATTCAGGTTCTACGCTAGTTGATTGTTCAGCAGCAATTGAAAATATGCTTATAGCGTCAGAATCGCTGGGCCTTGGATCTATTTGGATAGGACAAATAAAGTTTTTCTTTACACTTAAAAATGAAGTTAAAAAATTAAATATACCAGAGGGATATAAGCCTCACTATGCAATTGCAATAGGATACAAAGATGAAGATACTAAGATTAAGGATAAAATAATAAATAGAAATGTAATAAATTTCATTAAATAATTTTACAAGGAATAATATTCATGAATAATGAAAATCCAAGAAAAATTGCTGCTCAGGCAATAGGGTATATTTCAATAAGTATATTTTTAATTATATTTCTATTAATATTAAACTGGTTTTTTAAAATAACATCATATCAAAGATTAGAAGGTATACCTTTAATAATGGCAAATTTTACAGGGCCAATAGGGGTTGTTTTAGGAATTGTATCAATAATAATAGAAACTAACAAAGTGGGGAAAATAGGCATTGCGTGTAATCTTATAATATGGATTTTACCGTATCTATATTGGTTTTGGGGAACGTTAATTTGTGGAGTTTAAAATAAAAAGAATACCCTCAGCATATAAATAAAGCAATAACAATATGCTGGGGGATTTTTATGTCTAAAAAAATGCCAATAGTCAATTTTCGTTATGGACAAAAAGAATTTGAAAATCTTATGGTATATATACTTAATATTAAACTTGAAGAACCTAATTTGAAAATTAGGGAAAAAAATTATACAACTACTGTTTCTAGTGATGAAGTAAAGAGGTGAGGGTATGGAGAAAATATGGAATGTAGCTATATATACACGTGTATCCACGGATAAAAAGGAGCAATCAGAATCTATACCTGCTCAAGTTCAAAGTTTAAAAAAATGGCTTCTGGAAAAAAGTGGTAATGATAAACAAGAAATTTATAAACTTCAACAAATATACAAAGATCAAGGATTTTCAGGATCTAACTTTGAAAGAGAAAGCTTTATAAAGATGAAGAAAGATATAGAAAATGGAAAAATAAATATGGTGTTAACTCGTGATTTATCTAGATTTGCAAGAAATTATATAACTGCGGGATATTACTTAGAAGATTATTTTAAAAATAAGGGTGTTAGATTTGTATCAGTATTGGATAATGTAGATACAATTGATGAAGTTGATGATATTGTACCCTTTAAAAATATTTTAAATGAAATGTATATTAAAGATTGTTCCAGAAGAACAAGAGATGGACTTAAACAAAGAATGATTAGAGGGTCATCAATTGCAAGTAAACCACCATATGGATATAGGTTTGAGGAAAATTATGATGAAAGTATTAAAAGTATAAAGTTAGTTCCAAGAGAAGATGAAACAACTAAAGTTGTTAAAAAGATTTTTGAACTATATATTCAGGGCTTTGGTATGGGGAGAATAGCAACTTACTTAAATGATAGAGGAATAGCACCACCATCGGCATTAATTAAAAATTTTAGTAGGTCAAAATTTAAACTATGGAATAATAACACTATACGATCTATACTTACAAATCCTAAATATGCTGGTGTTATGGTTCAGGGAAGATGGAAAAAGGTTAGTTACAAAATTAAGAAGATAAGACCCACATCAAAGGATGAATGGATTATAGGAGGAGAGTTTAAAGGAATAGTATCAAAACAAATTTTTGAAATAGTTCAAGAACTTATGAAGAAAAGAAGTAAAGTTTTTAGACATAAAGGAGGAAATGTACATTTATTTTCAGGTATTCTTAAGTGTAATGAGTGTGGTGGAAGTATGAGTTATAGAGGTGATTTTAAAGGATATAAATGCACAAATAGTCAAATGGGAGGGGGGAGATGTACTGCCCATTCTATAAAGGAAGAATATTTAGTAAAAGAGATTAGAGAAAATATAAAAAAATATATAAATAAAATAGATAGTACAAAAAAATTTTATGATTTAGCAAAAGTGAAACTAGAAGACAATAATAACTATAAAAAGAAACTAAAAAATATAGATAAAGAATTAAAAATATTAGATGATAAATTTCAAAAAATTTATTCTGATAATTTAAATAGAACAATTAATGAAAGAAATTTTAAAAATTTAATTAGTGGTATAGAGAACCAGCAGCAAAGGTTAATTAATAGAAAAAAATATATAGAAAATCTATACTTAAATAATGATTACAAAGAAAAAATATATTATGAGTATAAAACTAAGGTAGATAAAATATTAAATTTTGAAGAAGTTGATAGATTCATAATTGAGAATTTAATAGATAAAATTGTTGTTTCAGAAAATAAAATTACTAAAGAAAAAAATATAGATATTTATTATAAATTTAAAGAACCAATATCAATTATGAATCCACCGCAACATGTATAGGACTTTCAGCAGTAAAACTTTTAAAAAAAGATAAAGATGCCACAATGGTAGTGCTTCCTTCTGACCATTTTATAAATCAAGAAAAATTATTTGTAGATACTATAAAACAAGCAGTAGAGATTGCAGAAAGAAGAAGGGGACTTATTACCATAGGAATAAAACCTACAAGACCAGAAACAGGTTATGGGTATATTCAGATGGGGGCTAGAATTAATGGAAATATTCCTACATTTAAAATAACTAGATTTACAGAAAAACCTAATTTAGAAGTAGCAAAAGATTTTCTTATAGATGGAAATTATTTATGGAATAGTGGAATGTTTGTATGGAGAGCAGATGTTTACTTAAGAGAGATGCAAAAGTATTTGCCTGAAATGTATGAGTCATTAATGGAGATATACAAAAGTGTAGGATCAGAAAAAGAGGAAGAAACTATAAATCAACAATATGATTTAATTGATGGGATATCAGTTGACTTTGGAATAATGCAAAAAACTAGAAAAGCTTATGTAATAAAAAGTGAGTTTCAATGGGATGACATAGGAAGTTTTTCTGCTATGGGGAGATTTTTTCAAAGTTATAGAGGAAATAGCATAAAGGGAAAAACATTTCTTGAGCAAAGTGAAAATTGTTTTGTATATGGAAAGGAAAAATTAATAATAGGTTTTGGAATAAAAGATCTTATAGTAGTAGATGCAGGGGACGTGCTACTTGTTATGGATAAGAACAGAGATCAAGAGATAAAACATTTAGTGAATCTATTAAAAGAACAAAATAAATATAATGATTATTTATGATATTAAATTCAATAATAGTAAAAAGCCCTCAAGTATTGAAGGCTTTTTACTATTATTTATTATCACATCTCCAAGTTTTTATAAATTTCTTTCTTAAGGAATCCTTTTGTTCAGGAGTTAATTGCCAATAATTTTTGTGAAGAGAGGATTCCCAGTGACCATAGCTTGGATTAGGCAAAATTATAAACTTTGTACCAAATTTATCACTATTTTTATCTAATAAAGAATTTCTAGCATTTACGTCTTTGTGATAAGAACCTATTGGAAAATCACCTGCATCATCACCCATATAAATTATTACATTATATTTTTTTTCAATTTCTTTCATTCTAGGCTCTTTATTACCTGTATCGGTTTTTAAACGCATATGGTATTTATCTACGCAAGGAAAATTTAGTTTCTTTAGATTTTTCATAGTTCCATCTAAACTATTTTTCTCATCTCTTCCCGTTACATAAAAAATTTCAACACCTTTACTATTAGCATAATCTAAAAATTGTTTTGCACCAGGCATTGCATTGCCAGCGGATGCATTAACCCATTTAGGCCAATTATCTGGATTATGAGAATCATTATGACCTATAAAACCAGCATCATAAATACTATTTTCAATAACAGTTTCATCGCAATCAGTGATTATGGCTAAAGGTTTGTCTCCTTTTTTAAAGGTTGATACTTTATCTTTTATAATAGATCTAGCGTTATTATAAGCTTGATAGCAAAGACCTCTGTATTCAGCAGAAGTTTGCATCCAAAGTTCTGCCATAACTAATTCTTCATTTAAATCTTTTTGAGTAACAGATGTTTTTTTTAAGCTTGGTTCAGGCTGAGATATATTTTCTTGTAATTTAAGTATTTGTCCTGGAAAAATGATATAAGGATTTTTTATGTTATTTAGTTTAGCTATGTGTTTCCAAGAAGTATGATATTTTGTGCTAATCTTTCGCAATGTATCACCAGCTTTTACAGTATAGGTGTTTCCAGTAGATGCAAAAGCGGTTACTGATGAAAATGCTATAGAAGAAGTTAATGCTAAAGATATTAAAAAACTATTTTTTCTTAATGACATAGTTAAATACCCCCTAATTTTATAATGGTAAACTATTCTATAAATAATATGTTAATAAAATAAAGAAAATGTTTACATGCTATAAAAAAATTGTGTATATAAAAATGTGTAAATTAAAAATAGCCTATACTTAAAGTATATAGGCTATTTTAATTTGAAAATAATTTATCTTTTAAATAATCTTAGAACTAATTTAACAACTTCATTTATAACTATTACTAGACAAGATGCTAAGATTACTTTAATCCACATAAGTGGAGTTAATGATACGGCGTTGAAAAATCCAGCAAATAATTCAGTTATAAGTATTTGTACCATGGCTGTAACTGCAATTATTTGTAGTGCTATAGTATTATTTTTAAAATAAGGGAATATGCTATCTGTACCGAATTCTCTACAGTTAAAGGCATTAAACAATGCGTTAAATGCAAATAAAGCAAATAAAACAGTTTCCATTTCATTTGGACCTTTAAATCCTACAGGAGGAACTTCTGCTCCAAGTGGATTAAATATCATTTGTATCATTATTACTGCTGTTATATATAGAGCATTTAAAAGCATAGATAACACCATTGGTTTGGTTATTATACTAGAATTTCTATTAACTGGTTTTCTTTTTAAAACAATATCACGAACTGGCTCAAGACCAAGAGATAAAGCTGGTGGACCGTCCATTATTATATTTACCCACAATAATTGTATAGTAGTAAAAGGCATTTCAAAATCAAAGATAACAGATAAAATAGCAATTAAGAAGGCTACTATATTAACTGTGATCTGGAACTGAATAAATCTTTGGAAATTCTCATATATTCCACGTCCCCATTTAATACCTTTAACAATTGTACCAAAACTATCATCTGTTAATATAATATCTGCTGCATTTTTAGAAACTTCTGTTCCAGCAATCCCCATAGCAATACCAACATCAGCTTTTGTTAGGGCTGGAGCATCATTTATACCATCACCAGTAACTGCAACTACTTCATTATTATTTTGAAGAGCTTGAACAATTCTCATTTTAGTATCTGGTTTTGAACGAGCAACAATAGCTATAGTTTTAATCTCTTCTCTAAGTTCTTCATCTGATAGAGTATCTATATAACTTGATTCAACAGCTCTAAAATCACCATGTAATAATCCAAGTTCTTCACCAATAGCTACAGCAGTGTTTATATTATCGCCAGTAAGCATTTTAGTTGTAACTCCAGCTTCTTTTGCAATCTTAACTGCATTTGAAACTTCTGGTCTTAATGGATCTTTTATTCCTACAAATCCTGTGAAAACAAGATCATTTTCAAGTACTCCGGCTTCTGTTGACATTGCAACTTCGGCTTCTACATTTCTATAAGAAAATCCAAGTACACGCATAGATTTTCGTTGTAGGGATTCTATGGCTTCCAAAATTTCTTTTCTTCTTTCATTGGTTAACTTAATTATGGTATTATCAATATTTTCATAATTACATAAATCTAAAATAACTTCTGGCGCACCCTTAGTTAAAACTGTATAATTTGTTTCTTCACTTATTATAGTAGACATTCTTTTACGTTTGGATGTAAAAGGAATTTGGTGCATTATATCAGTAGATTCTCTTTCTTTTATATAGTCATAAGAGTCATTATATAAAAGTAGGGCACATTCAGTTGCACTTCCTAAGTATTTAACTTCATCATCAGTTTTTTCAATATCAGCAGTAGAGTTAACTAGACAATTATCTATAAAATAGTTACTACTTTTACTTAATTCATTTCTATCGGTAAATTTACCATTAACATAAACTTTCTCAACAGTCATTCTGTTTTGAGTTAATGTACCAGTTTTATCTGAACAAATAACACTAACAGAACCAATAGTTTCACATGCTTCCTTTTTAGTAACAAGGGCATTTATTTTAGCCATTTTTTGCATAGTTATTGCAAGTGTCATATTTATCATAGTTGGTAAGCCTTCAGGAACAGCTGCAACAATTAGGGCTACACAAACTACAAAGGCTGTTTTTATAGGTTCAATAGAATCAAGAAAAGGTAAAAATCCTGAAGTATCAATATGTAAATTATGAGCTAGTATCATTTTCCCAAGCATTATTATAAATAAAATACCTGCAATAGCACTAGAAGCTTTAGAAATTTTTGAACCTAAATCTCCAAGTTTAACCTGAAGTGGTGTTTCAAGATCACCTTCCTCAAGATTTTTAGCTATTTTACCCATTTCTGAAGAATCACCTGTAGAAGTAACCACAAGTTTTCCTCTACCATAAGCAACAAGAGTTCCACCGAATACCATATTAATTTGTTTTGCTGGTATTGGATCTTGAACAATAGTTTTGCCTTTACTTTCTATAGTTTCCATACTAACGGTGATGTCAGACTTTTTAGTTACATCTTCAGATTCACCAGTAAGCATGTCTTCTCGAACCTTTAAGTCTATGCTTTCTATAAGTCTTCCATCTGATGGAATCATATCACCCATTTCAACAAATACTATGTCGCCGGGAACTAATGAATCTTTACTTATTTGAAGAATTTTACTGTCACGCATGACCTTTACTTCTATATTTTCTGTCATTTTTGAAAGTGCGTCAGCGGCTTTTTGAGATTTACCTTCAGTAATAATACCTATGGCAATACCGATAGCTACGGCACAAACAATACCTATTGCATCATGGACTTCACCTATAAGTCCACTTACAAGTGCTGCAATTAAAAGGATTATCATCATAGGTTCAGTTAAGGCATCTTTAATGTCTTCCCAAATAGAACCCTTTTCTTGTTTGGAAAATTCATTAGGACCGTATTTTTCTAATCTTAATTTTGCTTCAGAAGTTGATAGGCCAGTATCAGAATTAACATTTAAAGCTTCCAATACTTTAGGAATTTCTTCTTTAAAATACTTCATATTATCCCCCTTTTTGAAAAAAAATTATAAGATAAATTATAGCATGAAGTAGCTATTTATGTAAGACAAACATTCTACAATATAAAAAAAATGTAGATAAATGTATAAAAAAACGTATACATTGTGAAAAAATAGTATTGAAATAATAATAATTATCATGTAATATTAATTTTAATAGTATTTTATAAAATATAGAATTTTGATATAAATTTTCTATTATTGTAAATAAAATAGCGAGAATCATACATAAGATTTTATTAATTATTTTAGGGGGATAAAATATGTTGCAATATTTTAAAATTAAATCTGAAGTAAAAGATGTTTTAAAAGATTTTGAAAGTTTTAATGAATCATCACTAAATGATAAAGAAAGTAAAAATAGGGATTCTATAATAGGAAGTATTATAAAACCATTTAAAGTTATGCTTTCATCATCTAAATCTATTAAGAAGATTATAAAAGGTATATTGAATATTACTACTGATATAAGTAACTTTAATGTAAGGTTAAACTATCAGGCAGATAAACTTAGTGATATATCAAATGTTTTAAAAGAATCTAGTGAAATTTTGTTATCTGCAATGGAAGAGTCAAATGCCAGTATAAATGAGGCAAGTTCATCTATAGAATCTAATTCAAATGCTATATCAATAATAGCATCTAATTCAAAAAAGATTTTTAGGGCCTTAGATGAAAATGATAATATTCTTTCAAATATGAGCAAAGCTAATAATGATATAATTTATAATTCAAAGGTTATGTCAGAAAGTATGGATGATTTAGATTCAATAATTAAAAACATGGGTAATATTGTGGCGGGAATAGATAAAACTGCATCAGATACTAATTTACTTGCATTAAATGCCAGCATTGAAGCTGCAAGAGCAGGTGAAAATGGTAAAGGATTTGCAGTGGTTGCAAATGAAATAAAGAAGTTATCAGAAAATACAAAAGAACAATTAAAGTTTATTGAAGAATTTATGAAAAGAATAGAAGCGGGATATAAAAAAAGTAATGATGGAGTAAAAAACACTTTAAATTCTATTGATGAAATAAATGATTGTACAAAGCAAATGTCTTTATCATTTAAAGAAAGTAGAGAAGCTATAAAAGAGGTTACTGGGGAAATTGAGACTATGTCTTCCAATATGGAAGAATTAACTTCAGTTAGTGAAGAAATAGGTGATGCTATAAATGCTATAAGTCAAGATACTGAAAAGTTAACAATTGTTGCAGAAGAAATAAATGAAAATGCTAATGGTATAAAGGGTATAGGAAAAGAGTTAGGAGAAATAGAAGATGATGTATCACAGTTATCTAAATTAACTGTTAATTTAAACAATATAGATTATTTTAAAATTTCAAATGAAGATTTAATAGAAAATCTAGAAAATGCTATTGAGGCACATAGTAATTGGGTAAGTACGCTTGAAATGATATCAGATAATATGAAAATTGAAGCTCTACAATTGGATGGACAAAGGTGCGGATTTGGACATTTTTATCATTCTGTTAAACCTAAAAATGAAGAAATACTAAAAATTTGGACTGAAATTGATAGTATACATGATAAGTTACACAATATAGGACATATTGTTATAAATGATATAAAACAAAAAGATAAAAAATCTGCTTTAAAGCATACTAATGAGGCTAAAGAACTTTCAAATTATATTATCGGTAGATTTAATGATATGAAAGACATAGCAAGTAAATTAACAGGATTAGGGGAATCTGTTTTTTAACTCAAACTTAAAAATCCAAAGAAAGCTTATGTTTCATATAAGGACTTTCTTTGGATTTTTTATTTTTAATTTTAATATCGTAACATTGGTTACGTAAATTATGTGTATTACTAGTTATAATGAATTTAAACAGAGAAAAAATACAAACATTCATATATTGGAGGTAATACAAATGTCTATGTTTTGTTATCAATGTCAAGAAACAGCTGGATGCAAAGGATGTAGTATGGTAGGGGTATGTGGTAAAACTTCAGATGTTGCAAATCTTCAAGATTTATTAATTTATATAGTTAAAGGAATTGCAATATATGATTTAAAATCAGAAAAGTCAGGAATTAAAAATAGAGAAGTAAATAAATTTGTAATGGATTCTCTATTTTCAACAATAACCAATGCAAACTTTAATAGAGAAGATTTTATAGTTAGAATAAAGAATGCTTTAGAATTAAGAGAGACAATAAAAGAAAAATTAATTAAAAATAATGTTCAAATTGATGATATAAAAGATGATTGTGCATTATGGATAGCAAATAGTGTAGATGAATTTAAAGTAAAAGCACCTACAGTAGGTATACTTTCAACTGAAAATGAAGATGTTCGATCTTTAAGAGAGTTATTAACATATGGAATAAAAGGTATGGCGGCTTATGCTCATCATGCATATAACTTAGGATATGAAGATGAGTCAATCTACACATTTATGAAAAAAGCTTTAGTATCCACAAGGAAAGCATTATCTGTGGATGAAATGATAAAAATAGTTTTAGAGTGTGGAAAATTTGGTGTTGATGTAATGGCATTATTGGATAAAGCTAATACAGAAACTTATGGAAATCCAGAAATCACAAAAGTCAATATAGGAGTTAGAAACAATCCAGCTATTTTAATAAGTGGACACGATTTAAAAGATATGGAAGAACTATTGAAACAAACTGAAGGCACTGGAGTTGATGTGTATACTCATAGTGAAATGTTACCTGCAAACTACTATCCTGCATTTAAAAAATATAATCATTTTGTAGGAAATTACGGGAATGCTTGGTGGAATCAAAATGAAGAATTTGAAAGTTTCAATGGACCAATACTAATGACAACTAATTGTTTAGTACCACCAAAAGAATCGTATAAAAGACGTGTATATACTACAGGAGCTGTTAGTTTTAATGGTGTGAATCATATAGAAGATAGAAGAGATGGAGAAGGAAAAGATTTTTCTGAAATTATTGAACATGCTAAAAAGTGTGCACCACCAATAGAGATTGAAAAAGGAGAAATAATAGGAGGATTTGCACATAATGCAGTATTATCACTTGCGGATAAGATAGTTGATGCAGTTAAAAAGGGTGATATAAAAAGATTTTTTGTAATGGCGGGGTGTGATGGTAGAGCTAAAACTAGAAATTATTATTCAGATTTTGCAAAGGCACTTCCACAAGATACAGTAATATTAACAGCAGGTTGTGCTAAATATAAATATAACAAATTAAATTTAGGAGACATTGATGGAATACCAAGAGTATTAGATGCTGGTCAATGTAATGATTCATACTCATTAGCAGTAATAGCACTTAAATTAAAAGAAGTATTTGAACTTGATGATATAAATAAACTTCCAATATCATTTAATATTTCATGGTATGAACAAAAAGCTGTAATAGTATTACTTGCATTATTACATTTAGGAGTTAAAAATATTCACTTAGGACCAACACTACCTGCATTTTTATCACCAAATGTAACTAAAGTGTTAGTTAATAATTTTGGAATAGCAGGAATTGGAACAGTAGATGAAGATATAAAGCTATTTTTAGGTGAAGTTTAAAATTTTGTATAATTAATAAAAATGTTAGAGAACTTCTAAATACGGAAGTTCTTTAATATTTTTTGGTTTAATGCTTAGATATTGTATTTTAAAATATTAAGATTTTAATAGTATATCTTCAAGTTTATCTAAATTTATAATTGTAATATATTTTTTTTCAAAGTTTATTAATCCATCATTTTTCATATTAATTAATTCACGTGAAAGCGAGGGTCTTGTAATTCCAAAACGGTCAGCTAATTCTTGTCTTGAATAAGAAAGCTTTATTTTTATAGAATTTTGGTTTATATATTCATCTAAAATAAAATTAGCTAACTTTTTTCTAATAGTTTGAAAGGATATATCCTTTAGAGCTTTATTTAGAGTAAGTATTCTATTAGATAATATTTGCATAAAATTATTTAAAAATACAATGTTTGCACTACATAAATTAATAATATCTTCTTTTAACATGAAGAAGATTTGAGAATCTTGAAATGATACTATAGTTGAAGGATAGGTATTTTTCTTAGAGAATATAATTGCTTCACCAAAAATACCACCTTTTTTTATATGATTTATAGTTACTGTTTTTCCAGAAGAATAATATTTTTGAACTTCGATAGAGCCATCTAAAATTATTCCTATGCTATTTATAGGGGTATCCTCTAATGCAATAGTTTCTCCCTTTTCATAAGATAATAGTCTATAGTTTAAGTTAGAAGTTATATCTAAAATTTCATCATCTGAAAAATTTTTAAATAATGAACAAAACTTTAAGTTACTGATTAAGTTTTTCATTTTAACCTCCTAAAATATAATTAAATGCGTAACTTAAGTTACATATTTATTAACATAATGCTATTATAATTGGATTATAAAATCAAGTTAATTGGAGGTTTTAGTTATGAAAAGAAAAATAGTTTTTATAGATAAAGATAAATGTAATGGCTGTGGAATATGTGTTAAAGCTTGTCATGAAGGTGCCATTGAGGTTATAGAAGGAAAAGCAAAACTAGTTAGTGATGAATATTGTGATGGATTAGGAGATTGTCTTTCAACTTGTCCTGTAGATGCTATACAGATAATAGAAAGAGAAGCCGATAAGTACAATGAAGAGGTTGTTAAAGAAAGGATTAAAAAAAGAGAAAATCAAATTCAAATAAATAATATGCCTTGTGGATGTCCTGGAATCATGGAAAGAAAAATAGATAGAAAATCTATGAAGGTCACTAAAACTAAAGATATGAAAGCGGAAAAGGAAACTATTATATCAGAGTTATCCCAATGGCCTGTTCAATTAAAGTTAATAAATCCACATTCAAAGTTTTTAGAAGATGCAGAGTTGTTAATTGCCGCAGATTGTACAGCTTATGCATATGCTAATTTTCATAAAGATTTTATAAAGGGCCATATAACTATAATAGGATGTCCCAAACTTGACGATATTGAATATTATAAAGAAAAAATTTCAGAAATTTTAATATGTAATAATATAAAAAGTATTAAAGTAATAAGAATGACAGTTCCTTGTTGTGGAGGAATAGTAAATATGGTTAAAGAGTCTATATTAAAATCGAATATAGTTATACCTTATAGTGAGGTTGTAGTAGATACAGATGGAACTATTGTATCTAATTTGTAAAATAATAGAATATAATAAATGAGAGACTTCGGGATTTAATGAAGTCTTTTATTTAAATTTAAAAATTTTGATAAATATCTAAAAAGTTATATAATTAATGTATAATATAAATTATGGAATTATATCAAAAAAATGATAATGAGGAGAGCGTATTTATGGGTAAGGTGATAAATAACAATTTTAAAAATGAAATTGAAGATATACAATTAAAAGATGTAATAGACTTAGATTTTCTTCAAAAATTTCAAAATGCTTTTTCTAATAGTACCAATATATCTAGTGTTAGTGTAGATGGTTATGGAAATCCCGTAACTACTCCTAGTAATCATGCTGAATTCTGCACCATGACAAGAAGAAGTGAAGTTGGATTTAAAAGATGTGCAGAATGTGATAGAAAAGGTGGGGAAGAAGCATCAAGTACAGGAAAACCATACATATATAAATGCCATGCTGGCTTAATTGATTTTGGAGCCCCTATTATGCTTGGTGATAAGCAAATAGGAAGTATACTTGGAGGACAAGTATTAACAGAAGAAGTTGAAGAGAGTTACATTAGAAAGGTAGCAAGAGAAATAAATATAGATGAAGATACGTATGTTGATGAAGTGAAAAAAATAAGGATTACAGACGAAAAGACTATAAAGGCAGCTGCAGAACTTTTGTATCTTGTGGCTAATACTGTTTCTAAAATGGGATATCAACAATATAAATTAAGAAAAGTAATAGATAAACTTACAGATGACTTTTTAAAAATCTCTTCAACGATGGAAGAGGTATCTGTGGCTTCGGAAGGGGTTTCAGATAATCAAAAAAATCTTAATAGGGAAATATCAAATGTTGAAAATTTATCTAAGCAGATAAATGGTATTTTAGAAGTAACTAGAAAAATAACTAATCAAATAAAAATTTTAGGATTAAATGCATCTATTGAGTCTGCAAGAGCAGGAGAGGTTGGAAAAGGTTTCGGTGTTGTAGCAAAAGAAATAAGAAAATTATCGGATAATTCAAAGGATACAGCTGATACAATAGGAAATCTTACTGAAGATATGCAAAAATACATAGATAAAACTTTGGAAATATCAAAATCAACACTTGAAACAGTACAAGAACAAGAAAAATGTGTTATTGGGGCAACAAGTAGCATGGATGATGTTTTAAGATTGACAGAACAACTAAAAGATTTAGCTAATGAAAAATAATATAGATTTGTAGTTATAAAAAAAGTTTACAGAATAATACTGTAAACTTTTTTTTATAACTCATATATTGTTTTATAAGATTCAAAGGTTTTAGTAGCTGTTTTATACCAAGAAAATTTAGATGATTGTTTTAAACTTTTTATACTAAGAGACTTTCTAAGAGATTCATTATTCAGTAATTTTTCTAAACAAGTAGTTAATTCATCTTCGTCATAAGGATTGATTAATAAACCACTATCACCAACAACTTCAGGAATTGAGGTTGTATTAGAAGTGATTACAGGAGTTCCGCAACTCATAGCTTCAAGTGGAGGTAAGCCAAATCCCTCGTAAAGAGATGGATATACAAAGACGTCACATGAATTATAGAAAATAGGTAATTCTTCTTGGGGGATAAAACCTGTAAATATTATCTTAGAACGTAAATTTGAATATTTGTTACTTAAATATTCACCTAAATCTTTTTGTGCACCGACTATAACAAGATTATAATCTGTGTGAAGACTAGAATGTACTTTTAAGAAGGAGTTTATTAGTGCAGATACATTTTTTCGTGCACTAAATCCTCCTAAATATAATATAAATGGATTATTTATATTATATTTTTCTTTAAGTAATGACTTACATATTCCCTTTTCAAGAGGTTTATATATTTTATCTGCTGCAAGGGGGGTTACAAAAATTCTATTAGGATCTATAGGGAAAAATTTTAATATATCTTTTTTTGAGTATTCAGAAACCGTGAGTATTCCATCAGCATTTTGTATTATACTTGGAATTTCTTTTAAAAATTTAAGTAAGTAGCCTTTGCCAACTGTTTCTGGCATAATATACGGAATTAAATCATGTACTGTAATCACCTTTTTACATTTTATATTTATATCAATTCCAATTCCATTTTGAGGTACGTGATATATGTCAATTTCATTTCTATTTAAATCGTTATAAAAGTAATTTTGTTCAAAAAAACGAGGATGTTTTTTTGAAGTAAGGATTAATTCTGTATTCTTCTTTTTAAAATATTCATAATTTTGTTCTGACCAATAAAGATGAAAATAAGTATCATCATATATATTTATTAGATTTTTTACAACATTCTCAGTATAAGTACCAATTCCAGTGCCTCTATACCAATTGATACCTCTAGCATCAATGGCTATTTTCATTATATCCTCTCCTTAATAGTGCCTATATAGTATTAATATTAAATATATTAAAAAAATGTGATATAAAGTAATCAATATTTAGGAGTATTCACACACTAAAAAAAATTTTCATATACTAAAATGAGAAAAAGGTTTTGGAGGAGGAACACTTGGAAACTGAAGAATTGAGAAACTTATTAGAAAGTCAGTATGAAATCCGTATTACCAATATAGAGAAAGTAAAAAGTATATATAAGGTGATTTCTAATGATAAGGAATTTTGTTTAAAAGTTATAGAATATGAGTTTGGACATTTCTTCTTTATATTAAATGCAATAAAACACCTACAAAACAATGGTTTTTCTAAGATTCCAGAGATAATTAAGACTAAAGAAGGACGGGATTATATAAAATTAGAAGATAAGTATGCTTATTTTACTCCATGGATAAATGCCAGATTAAGTAATTATGATAATCCTATAGATTTAAAGATGGCTACACTTAAACTTGCAGACCTTCATCTTAGAAGTAAAGGATTTAATGTTACTAAAGAGATGAATCCAAGAGTTGGATGGCTTAAGTGGATAGAAACATATACTACTAGGAAAAATGAAATATTAGATTTTAAAAATAGGATAAATAAAAAAATAAAAAAATCTAAATTTGATGAAATGTATCTTGAAATTATGAATGAAGAGTTAAAGAGAGCGGAGAGCGCCATTGAAAATTTGAAAAAAAGTGACTATATAAAAAAGATGAAGAAGGAAATAGTACAAAATGGATTTTGTCATCATGATTATGCTTATCATAATGTTTTAATAGATAATGAAAATTGTGTAAATATAATAGATTTTGATTATTGTATGCTAGATTCACATCTTCATGATTTATCAAGTATTTTAATAAGAAGAATGAAATATGGTAAATGGGATATGGAAAATGCTAAAAAGATACTAGAAACGTATAATTCTATAAATAAAGTAGAAAGTGATGATATTCCTATTATGGGGGCTTTTATAGAATTCCCTCAAGACTATTGGCAAAGAGGAATACAATATTATTGGGAGCAAAAACCATGGGGAGAAGAGTTTTTTATAAAGAAGCTGGAAAGATATATTGAGGACAGAGCAGAAAAACAACAATTTATTGAAGAGTTTAGGATTACTGATTTAGATGATTTTTAAAATTAGGAGGGGGGTTTTAAATGAGCAAAAATAGTGAACATACATTAGTAATGCCTATAAAAAGTGTTGATCTTGATGTTGAAGAATATGATAAAGAAGTTGAAACTTTAAAAGAAGAAATAAAAAGGTTAAAGAAAATAAAGAAAAAACAGAAAAAAATAAAAGAACTGGAAAGGGAGAAACATAATGTGATAAGAAAAATTAAGAGGAAAGATAGATAGAGGTGAATTTAATGACGGATATATCTAAAGATACCTTCTTAAATTATATGGAGAAAAAGGGGGTTATGCAAAGGGAGTTTCAAGAAAAAGTTTTGATTAAGGATTGTAAACTAGAAGATAATATTATAAATCAACTCCATATAATAAGTGAATTTCACAAAAGGTCTATGGGATATAACGATTATATAGGTCATAGATTAGAAGATAAAAGAGGAAGAACCGTAGAACAATACAAAGTTTATTTAAAGAGAGTAAAGCGGGAATATCAAGATATAAAAGAAAATTCACCACAAAATGATTTTGAAAAACTCCTATTACAATATGGAGAAGAGTATTTAAAAAAGGCAGAGAGGGCTATAAAGGTGATATATGAAAATGGATACTTAGAGATTATTAAAAGAAGTATGAATAGAAATGAAATATGTTTAGGAAATACTTATTTTAATAATCTCAGAAAAATTAAATTTATAGAAACTTTAAATTTAGAGAAGTGTTTTTATGATTTAGTAGAACTTGATGCTGCTAATTTTTTTAGAAAGCTTATAAAAAAGAAGATAAAGTTAGATTATACAGCTCTAGTAGATAAGTTTTGTGAATTTGAAAAATTAGATAGTAAAAGCAATGTTTTTTTAAAAGCTCTTATATCATATCCAAGTGAATTTATGAAATGTTGCAGTAAATATATTATTAATAGTAAATATATGATATATGATAATAACTTAGATATAGATAAAAGTAAAAAGAAACTAAAGAAAGCTATTGTGTGTGAGGCTAATATTTCTATGTAAAGGGGGTGTTGAAAATTTTACAGAATGTAAGATTCAAAGATAAAAAAGCCCTGGTTCAATATGATTTAAATTTAAAGATGTTTGAATCCTATGATTTTAAAGTTGAAGATATTATCCCTGTTAGAAAAGTTTATATACTAATAACTAATAAAGGAAATAAAATTTTAAAAAAGTTAGATTATAGTATTGATGAGTTGAATTTTATAAATACAGGAATAAGTTATATAAGAAATAATTCTTTTAATAGAATATTTAGATTTGATGAGACGAAAAATGGAGATCTTTATACCAATTGGAATAAAAATATTTATTGTGTTATGGATTTAATTGATGGTAGAGAAAGTGAATATTCAAATCCACTAGATGTGATGATGGCAGCAAGGGGAGTAGGACAACTACACAAGGCTTGTGAGGGATTTAGATATAAAAATAAAACAAGATATATGTGTGGAACTACTATTGATGCATTTAAAAGAAAACATGAAGAATTACAAATATTTAAAAATGTAGTTAAGTTAATAAAAGGTAAAACAGAATTTGATGAGATCTTTTTAGATAATGTAGATTATTATATGGGTGAAATAGATAGAGCTATAGATGTTTTAGAAAAATCTAATTTTTATGGATTATGTAGTGAAGAAGATAAAATAATATTATGTCATCATGATTTAGCTCATCATAATGTATTAATTAAAGATGATGAAGCTTACTTTGTTGATTTTGATTATTCAATTATAGATTTAAAAGTTCATGATTTATGTAATTTTATAAATAAGGTAGAAAAAAGATCAGCGTATGATTTCGAAGAACTTAAATTTATACTAAGCAATTATTATAAATACAATACTTTATCGCAAACAGAAATAGAAGTTTTATATGGGATGATGATATTTCCACAAGATTTCTATACTATATCAAAGGAATACTATACAAGAAGTAAAGAATGGAAGTATGAAATATTCTTGGATAAGCTAGTTAAAAAGAATGGACTAAAACATGACAAAAGAGAATTTTTGGAAAAGTTTAGAAGTTATTTATTGAAATAGTGGTGGAAGTTGATAAAGTTATATAATGTAGTATATAATAATTTTATAAAATAGAATATTAGCTTAGGTGTCTGATTAATTTCAGATGAAAAGGGAATACGGTGAGAAGCCGTAGCAGCCCCCGCTACTGTATGGTGAACAAATCTTAAAAACCACTGGTTTAAAACTGGGAAGGAAGATGAGGATGAAGCCGAGCCAGGAGACCTGCCTAAGCTTTGATGCATAACCTTTCGGTGGGAAAGTTTTATTAATTAGGCCTATTTTATATTAGAGTATAGGCTTTTTTATGGTAAATTCGTACGCTGAAAGGTGTACTTTTTTTATTTATTTTAAAAGATAAGGAGCAGGTATGTGAGAGGAATAGTTATATCTTCAAATTCTAGTGGTGGAGGTAAAACCACAATAAGTCTTGGACTTATGAAAGCACTTAAAAATAGAGGTTTTGATGTACAGGGATATAAAGTAGGCCCTGATTATATAGATACTGCATTTCATAGTAAAATAACAGGAAATTATTCTAGAAATTTGGATTTATTTCTAATGGGTGAAGAGGGAGTTAAGGCATCTTTTTCAAGAGGAAAAGGAGATTATGCTGTTATTGAAGGAGTCATGGGGTTGTATGATGGTAAAGGAGTAGACTCAAAGAATTCTACAGCCCATATAGCTAGGTTGCTAGGATTACCTGTAATTTTAGTGTTATCACCTAAAGCTCAAGTAGCAACTTTATGTGCAGAGATTAATGGAATAGTTGGTTTTGAAAGTGTAAATATAGTAGGAGTAATTTTTAACAATATAGGAGAAGGATATTTTAAGTTATTAAAGAAGGCTGTGGAAAAATCTTGTAAAATTAAAGTGTTTGGATATATACCAAAAGATGAAAGGCTTTTAATTGGAAGCAGACATTTAGGGCTCATTCAAAGTAGTGAAATATATGAACTTGAAGAAAAAATAGATTATTGTGCAGGGATAATAGAAAAACATATAAATGTAGATGACTTATTACATGAATTTAAAAATTGTAAAAAATTTAAAGATAATTTTCATATAAAAAGTTTTGATATAAAAATAGCCGTTGCCAAGGATAAGGCATTTAGTTTTTATTATAAAGAGAATATAGAACTTTTAGAGGAACTTGGTGAAGTTGTTTATTTTAGTCCATTAGAAGATAAGAAATTACCAAAAGATATAGATTTACTATACATAGGTGGAGGATATCCAGAAATTTTTAAAGAAGAATTGTCTAGTAATAAAAGTTTACTTATGGATATAAAAAAATCCCTTGATAATGGGATCAGATGTTATGCGGAGTGTGGTGGACTTATGTATTTAATGAGCTCATTCATAGAAAAGGATTATGGAAAAGAAGTTGGATATAACATGGTAAACTTTTTTAAAGGAAGTTCCTATATGACAAGTAGACTTCAAAACTTTGGGTATGCTAAAGCTACAATTACAGAGGATAATCCTATTTTGCCTAAAGGATTTAGTATAAATTGTCATGAGTTTCATAGGTCAAAAATAGAAAGCTTAGATAAAAAGGTGTATTTAGTTGAAAAGGAAATGTATGATGAAAGTAAAAAGTGGTGGAGCTGTGGATATACTAAAAACAATACATTAGCTTCATATGCACATGTGCATTTTTTCGGGAATATTGATTTTATAAAGTATATAGCTAAAGGATTGAGAGGCAGGAGGAGCAATTTTGAATAAATACATAACAAATCCTATGGGGATAGAAAAAAGAAGCTTTGAAATAATCGGAGAAGAAATGGGACCTCATAATTTTAACGAAAGAGAACTTCAAATAGTGAAGAGAGTAATACACACTACGGCGGATTTTGAATATAAAGATTTAATATATATAAGAGATGGCGCTATAGATAAAGCATTAGAATTACTTAAAAAGGGAGTCACTATATATACTGATACTAAGATGGCTCTTTCGGGTATAAATAAAAAAGCCCTTGAAAAATTAGATTGCAAAGTTATATCTTATGTTTCAGAGTCTTATGTGGCAGAAATTGCAAAGAAAAAGGAAATAACAAGATCAATGGCAGCTGTTGAAAAGGCAGTGGAAGACGGTGTTGAGTTTTTTGTTTTTGGAAATGCACCAACGGCAGTTTTTAGATTAAAAGAACTTATTGAAGAAGGAAAAGCAAATCCTAAATTTGTGATTGTATGTCCAGTTGGATTTGTGGGTGCAGCAGAATGTAAAGAAGAAATAGAAAAATTAGAATTACCTATGATAACTGTAAGGGGAAGAAAAGGTGGAAGTGGAATTGCAGCGTGTATAGTTAATGCGCTTATGTATATGTTAGCAAGGTAAGATAATAGAAATGAGTGAAAACTATGTTTGAACTTTATATTGATAGTGATGGCAAAAAGTTAAGATGTGGATATACAACAGGTTCTTGTGCTGCTGGCGCTGCAAAAGCTGCAACAAGAATACTTTATTATGGGGGTAATGTAGAAGAAATTACCATAGATACTCCAAAAGGAATAGAGATAAATCTTCCTATAAGTAACATAAGAGTAGAAAAAGATTGTGTTAAATGTTCTGTTTTTAAGTTTGCAGGGGATGATCCTGATATAACTGATGGCATAGAAATTTGTGCTACAGCAAGAAGGATAAATAAAGGTTATGTTTTAAAAGGTGGAACTGGAGTTGGAGTAGTAAAGGGAGAAGGACTTTATGTAAAAAAAGGAGAGCCAGCTATAAATCCTGTGCCGAGAAGTATGATAGAAAAAGAAGTAAAGGAAGTGATTCCAAAAGAAAAGGGTGTTGAGATAACAATATCTGTGCCAAAAGGATTAGAAATTGCAAAGAAGACTTTTAATCCAAGGTTAAACATAGAAGGTGGAATATCAATATTAGGAACCACAGGGATAGTAACCCCTATGTCTGAAGAAGCACTAAAAGAATCCATTGCTTTAGAAATAAGTCAAAAGATTGCATCAGGAGTAAGAAGACCTATCCTTATTTTTGGTAATATGGGTGAGAAAATGGCTGGAAAATTAGGATTTGATTCTAAAGACATGGTGATAGTATCTAATTATATCGGATATGCTCTGGATGTTTGTAGACAAAAAGAGATAAAAAATATTGTTTTAGTAGGACATATAGGAAAGATGTGCAAAATAGCTAGTGGCTGTTTTCAAACACATAGCAGAGTATGTGATGTTAGAATGGAGACAATAGCTTTAGAACTTGCATTAATGAAAGCACCCTTTGATATTATAAATAAGGTTTATAATCTTAAAACTACAGAAGGGGCTGTAGAATTTTTAGAAAATAGATATAAAGAAGTATATGTAAATATTGCAGAGAAAATAAAAAAAAGAATTTATACTTATACATATGAAAGTATATATGCTGAAGTTATTATGTTTTCTATGAAAAAAGGAGTTATAGCTAAGGTGGATTAATAAGAAGAGTTGGTGATAAAGGATGCAAGATAAAAAAGTATATATAGTTGGCATTGGTCCTGGAAGTTCTAAATATATACTTCCAAAAGCCATAGAAGTTATGGAAAATAGTGATGTGGTTGTAGCTTTTGAAAGAGTAAAAAAAAGCATTGAATTTATTAATAAATCTATTATAAGTGTAAAAAAGCTCCAAGATATCATAGAGATTATAAAGGGAAATGAGTGTAAAAGTGTATCAATTGCAGCAAGTGGAGATCCAAATTTCTATGGAATAACTGAGTATATAAAAAAGAATTTCAGTGGATATATTGAGATTGTTCCGGGAATTACTTCTCTTCAGTATTTTACAAGTAAACTTAAAATTAGTTGGGGTAATGCCTATGTTGGTAGTATGCATGGAAGAGAAGAAGACTTTATTAACATAGTAAAAGAAAATAGGATTTCTATGTGGCTTACAGATAAAAAAAATTCTCCAAATAAATTATGTAAAAAACTTTATGAAATATCAGAAAATTTTAAAGTTTATGTTGGAGAAAATTTATCTTATGATAATGAAAAAATTGTAGTTGGTACAGTAGAGAAGATAAAGGATATGGAGTTTTCAGATTTAACGGTAATGATTATTGAGGGGATAGAAAATGATATACATAAAAGATGATGAATTTATAAGAGGAGATTCTCCAATGACAAAAGAGGAGATTCGCATTTTATCAATATCTAAAATGAATATAAATGAAAATTCTAGAATTTTAGATATTGGTTCGGGAACAGGGTCAATTAGTATACAACTAGCGAAGATTTCAAAAAATGGTGAAGTTATAGCCATAGAAAAAGAACAAAAAGCAATTGATTTAATTAATAAAAATAAAGAGAAGTTTGAAGCTAACAACTTAGAAGTTGTTAAAGGAGAAGCATTAGAGGTTTATGATCATATAGATGGAGAGTTTAATGCAATTTTTATAGGTGGCAGCGGTGGAAATATTGAAGAGATAATTAGAAATTATCATAACAAGATAAGTACTAAGGGAAGAATGGTTTTAAATTTTATAACCATAAACAACTTATATAAGGCATTAGAAACATTAAAAAAGATGGATTATAAGCCTGAGTTTATTGAAGTTTCAATAAGTCGTTCATTTAAAAATACATATATGCTTAAGGCAAATAACCCTATTTTTATTGTGTGGGGAGAAAAAAATATATAAACGGAGAGAAGAAAATGGCTAAATTATATGGAATAGGTGTAGGACCAGGAGATAAAGAGTTATTGACAATAAAGGCAGTAAGAACTATAGAAAAGTGTGATGTTATTGTAGCACCATCAGCTATGGCTAAGGGAGAAAGTATAGCTTTAAATGCTGCAAAGGATTATATAAAAGAAGGTACCGAAGTTGTAGTTAAACACTTTCCAATGGGTAAAGCTAATACAGATGAAAAAGTTAAAGAAATATATGATTTTATAGCTGAAAAATTAAAGGAAGGTAAAAATGTAGCTTTTCTAACTATAGGAGATGCGTATATTTATAGTACATATGTACATCTTTTAAAATATATAAACGAAAAAGGATTTGAGGTTGAAACTATAGCTGGAATACCGTCATTTTGTGCGTCAGCATCAATTGCAAATATACCACTTGTTATGGGAGAAAATTCACTTAAAATACTTCCGGCATCAAAAGTTGAAGAAATAAAAGATGAAAAGTATGTGGTTCTTATGAAAGTTTATAATAATGCACAAAGGGCATTAGATTTTCTTGATGATAATAAATTCTCTTATGTATATATAAAAAATGCAGGAAGAGAAGGAGAAGTTGTATTAACAAATAGAGAAGATATTTTAAAAGAAGCTGGCTATATGAGTCTTATTATAGCAAATAGAGTTTAGGGAGTGATTAAATGATAACATTTGTAGGGGCAGGTCCAGGAGATGTAGAGTTAATAACTATAAAAGGAAGAAGAGCAATTGAAGATGCAGATATAGTTATATACGCCGGTTCTCTTGTTGCAAAAGAACATTTGGAATTTTGTAAGAACGGAGTGGCAATCTATAACTCTGCATCTATGAATTTAGAGGAAGTTATAGATGTAATGAAAAATAATAAAGATAAAAATATAGTTAGACTTCATACCGGAGATCCTTCTATTTATGGTGCTATAAAAGAGCAAATGGATGAACTTGATAAAATTAATTTAGAGTATAAGGTAATACCAGGAGTAAGTTCATTTACAGCAGCGGCATCATCTATTAAAAGGGAATTTACTCTTCCTGGAGTTAGTCAGACTGTAATACTTACAAGAATAGAAGGTAGAACGCCTGTACCGGAAAAAGAAAGACTAGAAAAGCTAGCATCAATCGGAGCTAGTATGGCAATTTTTCTTTCGGTATCAATGATTGAAAAAGTAGTTAAAAGCTTAAAAGATGGTTATAAGAGAAATGTACCTATAGCTGTAATTCAAAGGGCTACATGGAATGATGAAAAAATAGTTATGGGAACTCTTGATGATATAGCTGAAAAAGTAAAAAAAGAAAATATAACTAAGACTGCTCAGATACTTGTTGGCGATTTTATTGATTGTGAATATGAAAAAAGTCTTCTATATGATAAAAACTTTTCTCATATGTTTAGAAAGTAATAATAAATTATGAAAATTGTTATTATAAGTGTCACAAGTAGTGGTGATAGAATTGCAAATTACATAAATGAAATTATATCTACAGATAAATTTTTAAAAGATGATGTTAAAAATTTAGGAATTAAAAATATTGTAGAGAAGTACTTTAAAAAAGAAAATACAATCATTTTTATAGCCTCTACAGGAATAGCAATAAGATCGATAGCACCATATATACATAGTAAAGATAATGATCCAGCGGTTTTAGTTATAGATAGTACATGTAAATTTGTTATAAGTCTTTTAAGTGGACATTTAGGCGGTGCTAATAATATGACATTAAAAATAGCATCTATAATAAATGCTGAACCTATTATAACAACAGCTACAGATAATATGGGTATAGTTGCACCTGATATCATTGCAAAAGAAAATAACTATGTAATAGATGATTTAAAAAGAGCGAAAGAAATTTCGGCAATGTTAGTTGATAATAAAAGAGTTGCTTATATAGAAGAGTGTTTTGGTAGAAACTCTAAAGTAAAAGAGGTTCCTAAAGGGTATGTAAATACTATTAATAATGCTGATGGATTAGTTATAGTTACAAATAAATATAATTTAGATTTTAATACAACATATCTTAAGCTTATAAATAAGAACATAGTTTTAGGGATAGGATGTAAAAGAGGGATTTCAGAGGAATATATGAAAGAAAAAATATTTAAAATTCTGAAGGTGTATAACATAGATAAAAGAGCAGTAAAAATTATATCAACAGTAGAAATAAAAAAGAATGAAAAGGCAATTTTGCATATGGTAGATGAATTCAAATGTGATTTTAGGACATTTACTATAGATAGTTTGAAAAAAGTTGAGCATAATTATGAAGGCAGTGACTTTGTAAAAAGTATAATAGGGGTTAGGGCAGTAGCGGAGCCGAGCGTTGAGTTAGCAGGAGCAGTTCCAATTACAAAGAAGCTAAAACTAAATGGAATTACATTATGTATCGGAATTTTAAAATAGATTTATACAATCAAGGAGAAAAATATGAATGAAAATAAAGGAAAATTGTATGTTATAGGTATAGGTCCAGGTTCTTTAGAAGAGATGAGTATAAGAGCTAAAAATGCTATAGAAGAAAGCGATATTATAGTTGGATATACTAAATATATTGAACTTATAAAACCCCTTATTAATGGAAAAAAAGTTTTTTCAACTGGAATGATGGGGGAAATTGAAAGAGTAAAGTACGCTTTAAGTGAATCAAAAGATAAGGTAGTGTCAATAATTAGTACTGGTGATGCTGGAATATATGGAATGGCAGGTCCTATTTTAGAAATGGGAGAAGATGAAGATATAATTGTAATTCCAGGAATTACGGCAGCATCTTCAGCGGCATCTTTGCTTGGAGCACCACTTATGCATGATAATTGCAATATAAGTTTAAGTGATTTATTAACTCCTTATGAAGTAATAAAAAATAGGGTTGAATGTGCGGCCAAGGGGGATTTTATAATATCGTTATATAATCCCAAAAGTAAAGGAAGACCTCATTATTTAAGAGAATGTTTAAATATAATAAAGAGATATAGAAATAGTGATACTCCAATTGGGATTGTTAAAAATGCTCTTAGGGAAGGACAAGAGATTACTATTACTAATATAGAAAAATTTAGTGATGATATTGTAGATATGATGAGTATAGTCGTTATAGGAAATAGTAAAAGTTATATAAAGAATAGTAAATTTATAACTCCAAGAGGATATGAAAATAAAGCTAGAGGAGAAGTAAAGTGATAGGAGTAGTAGTTGGAACTAGTGAAGGAAAAGAAATTTTATCACTTTTAAATGAATTTACAGAAGATATTTTTGTATCAACTGCTACAAAATATGGAGGAGAACTATTAGAAAACTATAAATATAAAATACTTAATACACATCCATTAGATATAGAAGGATTTAAGAAAATCATAACAGATAATAGTATAAATATTTTTATAGATGCATCTCATCCGTATGCCATAGAGGTTAGTAAAAATATTATAGAAGCGTGTAAATGTAGTGGAATTATATATTTTAGATATGAACGACCTTCAATTATAGAAGAGTTTAAAAACTATAAAAATATAATAAGGGTCAAAGACTATAAGGAACTAAAAGAAAAGCTTAAAAATATTAATGGAACTATTCTAGATACTACGGGAAGCAAAAATATACAAAAGATTATTGATATGAATTTAAATAGTAGAATAGTACATAGGGTACTTCCAAGTAGTTCAGTTATAAAAAAATGTATTGATTTAGGAGTTAAAATAGAGAATTTAATAGCAATAAAGGGACCCATAAGTTATGAACTTAATAAGGCTTTTATAAAAGAATACAACGCAGAAGTTCTTATAATGAAAGATAGTGGGACTGCTGGTGGAACATATGAAAAGGCTAAGGCCATTATGGATATGAATATAAATGGGTTCATAATTGAAAGAGAAAATATAGAGTATAAAAATAAATTCACTAGCATAGAGGAATTAATTGATAAAGTTAAAGGAGAAAATAATGAACACTTTAAATAAAAAATCCATATTAGTTGTTAGTTTTGGAACAAGTTACGAAGATACTAGAAAAGTAACATTAGATGCTATAGAAGAAAAAATAGCAAAAGAATTTAAAGATTATACTGTTAGAAAAGCATATACATCTAATATGATAATAAAGAAGTTAAAAGAAAGAGATGGTATCTATATTGATACTCCAAGGGAAGCTCTAAGTAAGTTAAAAGAAGAGGGGTATGAAGAAATAATTGTTCAACCTCTACATATAATGCCAGGTATTGAATATGATGAAATTAAATTAGTTGTAAATAAATTTATTGAAGAAGGCTGTTTTAAAAAAGTAGTTCTTGGAAAACCTTTATTATATAAGACAAAAGATTATGAAATAGCAATAGATGCTATAAAAGATGATCTTAAAAAAATCAGAGAAGATAAAGCATTAATTTTAATGGGGCATGGGTCTATTCATTATGCCAATTCATGCTATGCACTTTTAGATTATATATTAAAGACTAATGGATATGAAAATGCGTATGTTGCAACTGTAGAAGAAACACCTACATTAAATGATGTTATAAAGAGGTTAAAAGAGAAAAAAATAAAAGAGGTAACGTTAAAACCATTTATGGTAGTTTCGGGAGATCATGCCAAGAATGATATGGCAGGAGACGATAAAGATTCGTGGAAAAAAGTATTAGAGAAAGAAGGATTCAAGGTTAATATAGATCTTTGTTCTCTTGGAGAAAATGATAATATAAGAAATATATATATTAGTAATATAAAAAAGGCCCTTTAAGGGTCTTTTTTCATGGAAGGATATTTAAAATATTTATCCAAATTACAAATTTAATTATTATAAAGATTAATATAATGAAGAATTTACTTATAAGTTTAATATTAGTATTTATAAAGGGTAAATGTATTTGTCCTGTTAAAATTTCGATGCCACCCTTTAAAAAATATATTATAGATAAAGATATAATAATACATTTACTAATGAGTATGTAATTGTTACTCCATAGATACCACATAAATAATCCAATAAAGCTTATTCTTAAGATACATGATATGACAAAATAAAAGTTCTTTTCTTTATCACAAAGATAAAGAGCATTATCTATTTTCATAAAAATCTCCTTTAAAATAAAAAATACATGTAAATTATAGCACTAAATTCATTATAATAACATATATTGGTTTCTATTGACAAATGATTTTAGATGTAATATAATCCGATTAAACTAGTCGGGATTAAAATTAATTTTTGTTCTATCATTATAAAGAAGGATTAATTTTATGCTATGGCGTATATTAATAAGAGGGGGATATTTTATGAAGATATTCAAAAATATGGTTGAATTAATAGGGAACACACCACTTGTAGAATTATCTAATTATAGTGAAAATAATAAATTAAATACAAAGCTTATAGCAAAAGTAGAGTATTTTAATCCAGGTGGAAGTGTTAAAGATAGAGTAGGGTATTATATGATAAAAGATGCTGAGGAAAAGGGAATTATAAATAAGGATACAGTTATAATAGAACCTACCAGTGGAAATACTGGAGTAGGACTTGCGTTAACAGCAGCAATAAAGGGATATAGAATTATTATAATAATGCCTGAGTCTATGAGTATAGAGAGAAGAAAGACACTTACTGCTTATGGAGCAGAACTAATACTTACACCTGCTGATAAGGGCATGAAAGGAGCTATTGAAAAAGCTAATGAATTAGCAAATGAAATTCCTAATTCATTTATTGCGGGTCAATTTGATAATCCAGCTAATGCTAGAGCACACAGGGAAACTACAGCTGAGGAAATATGGAATGATACAGAGGGTAAAATAGATATTTTTGTTGCTGGAATTGGAACAGGTGGAACAATAACAGGGGTTGGCGAGGGATTAAAGAAAAAAAATCCTAATATAAAGATTATAGCTGTAGAACCTAAAAATTCAGCGGTTGTATTAGGTGAAAATGCAGGTCAACATAAAATTCAAGGAATAGGTGCTGGATTTATTCCAGAAGTTTTGAATGTAAATATTATAGATGAGATAATAAAGATTAGTGATAATGATGCTTTTAAAACAACTAAAGAACTTGTTCAAACAGAGGGAGTATTTGTTGGGATATCTTCTGGGGCTGCTGTTGAAGCAGCCAAAATAGTAGCAAAACGAGAAGAAAATAGAGGCAAAAATATAGTAGTATTGTTACCGGATACTGGGCTAAGGTATTTATCTACACCTGTATTTGATTAGTGTTCGCAAGAGAAGAAAGTGATTGCAGGATAAAAATGCAATCACTTTTTATATCCTGCAATAGTTTGAAATGCCGTTAGAGTATCTTTAGCAGTTTTAGTCCAGCTGAATTTTGAACTTCGTGTTAAAGATTTTTTCACTAACGAGTTTCTTAAGATATGATCTTGTAAAACTTTGTCCATAGCTTGGTGGAGTTCATCGATATTATAGGGATTTATTAAAAGACCTGCATTTCCTACAACTTCAGGAAGGGATGTTAGATTTGAAGTAATTATAGGAGCTCCACAGGCCATGGCTTCAATTGGAGGTAATCCAAATCCTTCATAAAGAGATGGATATACAAAAAGTTTACATGCATTATAAAATATAGGCATATGTTCTAATGGTATAAATCCAGGAAATATAACCTTATCAGAAATATGGAGTTTTTCAGCGGTGTTTTTATAAAGGGCATATGATTTACCTTGTTTACCTACTATAATTAATTTTAAGTTATTATTTTTAAATTTACTAAAAGCTTCTATTAATCCGATGATATTTTTTCTAGGACTAAAACCACCTACATATAATATATAGTCATCATTTATACCATAATTTTTACTAATGAAATTTTTACATTTAACCTTATCCCTAGGAAAATATATATCCTCATTGGCAAGATGTGTTACGAAAATTTTTTCTTCAGGATAATTAAAGGCATCTATTATATCTTGTTTTGAATAATTAGATACAGTTAGTATGCCGTCACATCTTGAAATTATATTTGGCATCTCTTTTTTGAAAATTTCAAGATAAGTTGGACCGACTGTTTCTGGCATTTTATAAGGAATTATATCATGTAAAGTTATTACAAAAGGTGAAGTTTTATCTTTAGGAAGACCAACTCCATTTTGAGGTACATGATATAAATCTATATCTTGATTTTTTAAAATATTTGGTATGTTTACTTCATCCCAAAATTCACCTTTCATGTCTTTAGTAATGTTTTTTATTTTATAATTATTTTTAAATTTTATATCATAAGTACTACTTTGAGGCATAAAAATTAAGTATTGATTTAAATCATCTATTTTATTTAAGGAGTTAACAAGTTGATAAGTATAGGTGCCAATACCGGTTCCTCTATACCATTTTGCTGCTCGAGCGTCAATTCCTATTTTCATAAAGCACCCCTTTAAAAGTAATAGTTATCTAGTTTTAGTATATTAACATTATAAAAAAATGTTAATAAATCATTAGATATTCTAAATTAAGAATTAAGTACATATAAATTTAGTGGGGAGGCGATAAATAATGATGAGGGAGTTTGAAATAGAAAGACAATTTGATATTAGAATTGAAAGTATAAAGCCTAATAAGGGAGTATACTTTTTAAAAACCAATAAGGGAAATAAGTGCCTTAAGAGAATAAACTATGGTGTTCAAAAACTTTGGTTTGTTTATGGTGCAAAAGAGCATTTGATGAACAATGGATTTAATAGTGTAGATAAGTATAATTTAAATATTGAAGGAGAGCCTTATGCCATAGTTAATGAAGATATATATACATTATCTGAATGGATTGATGGAAGAGAGTGTGATTTTCATAATGATGATGATATAAAAAAAGCTTCCAAGGCATTAGCACAAATGCATATAGCATCAAAGGATTATGATCCACCAGAGAACAGTAAGTTAAAGACTGATTTAGGTAGATGGCCACATCTTATGGAAAAAAGAGTGAAAGCTTTAGATAAAATGAGAAATATGGCTAGAAAGAGAAATAGAAAAGGTGACTTTGATTTAAACTACATTAAAAGTATAGAGTTCTATAAGGAATTAGGAAAAAGGGCTATAAATGTTTTAGATAAATCCAAATATATGGATATATGTGCTGTTACTGAGCAGGAAAAAACTTTCTGTCATCATGATTTTACTTATCATAATATAATAATTGACGAGAATGATGGTGTTAATGTAATAGATTTTGATTATTGTAAAAGAGAAGTTAGAGCTTATGATATATCAAATTTTATAACAAAGGTACTTAAAAGAAGAGACTGGGACATAAATTGTGCAAAACTTATAATAGATTCTTATAATGAAGTAAGTAACTTAAGTGAAGAAGAATATAAGGTGTTATTTGCATTTTTACTATTTCCTCAACGTTTTTGGAGACTTGGAAATAGATATTATTATAATGAAGTAAATTGGGCTACTAATACTTTTAATAGAAAAATACAAAATTTAATTTCTGAACAAGATAAATATATGAATTTTATTGAGGAGTTTAAACAAGTATATAATCAAAAAGAAGATATATGAGTAAAAGTAAAAAGTTTATATAGAACCATATATTAATATAATGTTTTATATGGTTCTATTAATATTTAATTTTTAGAACATATTTAAGTAGTAAAAACAAATATATTTTTGCTGCTTTTTTATTTTAATGTAATAAGATATTAGTTATTATCCTATACATGATTGTGTCAACAATAGTATTAATACAACATACTATAAAATTATAATTTAAATCAGTGGGGATGATAACTTGAAAATTGGAGACATAGTAGTAAGAAAATCTTATGGAAAAGATATTACGTTTAAAATAATAGATATAAGAAATAATGATGAAGATGAGGTGTATGTGCTTAAGGGGATAAATATGAGGATAATAGCAGATTCACCAATAGATGATTTAGAATTTGCAACAGAAGATATTATAATGAAAAAAGAAGTTACATTTAATAAGAAGGTAAATAGTCGTATTAGAAATATACTTATACAAAGAAATGCAGAAAAAAAGTATAGATCCCCTGAAGAAGAAAAAAGGGGAAAAAATAAAACAGTTAAGAACTCAAAAAAAAGTGAATCTAGTATGCTCTTTGGAAGACCAGGAAGAGTGCTGCACATAGATGGAGATCCAGAATATCTGGACGTTTGTTTAAAGACTTATAAGCAACTAAATGTTGAGTCAGTGGGATATGTTATTTCAGAAAGAGAGCAACCAAAGCAAGTGCCTAAACTTGTTTCTGAAATAAGACCAGATATTGTAGTTTTAACAGGACATGATGCTATTATAAAGGGAGCCAAGGAATATACAGATCTTAATAATTATAAAAATTCTAAGTATTTTGTACAAACTGTTTCAGAGCTTAGAACATATGAGCCTAATTATGATGATTTAGTTATATTTGCAGGGGCATGTCAATCTTGTTACGAAGCTATATTAGATGCAGGTGCTAATTTTGCAAGTTCACCTAATAGGGTGTTGATTCATTGTTTAGATCCTGTATTTATATGTGAAAAAATAGCTTATACCAATGTTGGAAAAGTAGTATCTATTCATGATGTTGTGTATAATACCATAACTGGAGTCGACGGGGTAGGAGGTTTACAAACCAGAGGAAAATATAGAGAAGGATTTCCCAAATCTAAATATTCTTAAAAACAGTATTAAATTTTGAACTTTCCTTCTGTCTACTAGCTAATAAAAACTAATGTATATAAATAAGTTATTTGAAGATAATATTAATATGAGAAATTACAGTAAATTTGATTAGAGTAAGTGAACTTTATGAAAAAAGTTCACAAAAAATTAATATTGACAAGTGGTGTATATTAGTGATAAAATAATTAGTTACTTGACAATCGCTGGTATATATTATATAATATATAATGTAGAAAGAGGGTGCTAGTGATGGAAGGAAGAAATGTATTAGCGTCCATAAAAACTAAGATGGATGATCATATAGGAGAAAAAGTGACGCTAAGAGCTAACAACGGAAGAAGGAAGATTGTGGTAAATAGTGGAGTGCTAGAAAAAACATATCCAAGTATTTTTGTTGTTAGATTACAAGACGACACCCAAAGGACAGTCACATATAGTTATTCAGATGTTTTGACAAAAACAGTTCAAATAGACTTCGCTGGTTAAAAGAGATACTGATTTTCAGTATCTCTTTTTTTATAAAAATATCATATTTTCAATATATGTATTATATATATTAGTTAGTAGGTATTTTATAGGAGGTAGAATGGATGGCTATAGAATTGATAAAAGAGAGTATAGAATATAATCAACTTTTAGAAAAAGCGACAATTGATAATGTTATAAAAGAGGAGTATGTAATACCTGATATACAACCAGACGTAGAGAAAATTTTAATGTTAGATGCCAAACCTAAAATTACTAACAAAGAAGTTATGCAAAATAAGGTATATGTAGAAGGTGAAATTAAGTGTAATGTTCTGTATATGGCAACAGGCGATGAAGGAAAAGAAGTATATAATGTTGTATATACAAAAGCTTTTTCATCATATGCTGATGTTGATGGAGCTAAAGCGGATATGGATTGTACATTAGAATGCAATATTGAACATATAGAATGCAGTATAATAAATGAAAGAAAAATAGTTATAGAAGGAATTATACAAATGGAAGCTGCGGTATACAAAAAATATGAATTTGAAGTTATAAAAGATGTAGATTCCATAGATGACATACAACTTTTAAAGAATCCTTCTTCTGTTGATAAAATAATTTCAACACCTAATGGAGAACTTATAAGCAAAGCACATATCCAAGTTCCTATGGATAAGCCTGAAATAGGTAAGGTATTAAATTGTGATGTTAGGGTTCATAAAAGTGATGTTAAATTAATTGATGAAAAGGTACAAGTTGAGGCCTTTACACAAATACAAATTTTGTATAAAGCAGCGGATACTAAAGAATTATGTACAATACAAGAAGATATATATGTAAATGATGAAGTAGAATGCTTGGATATAACTCAATTTATGGAAAGTAATACAGAGTTTATGGTTGCAGATGTTTCGTTTGATGTAAAAGAAGATGATCTTGGAGAAAATCGTATTATAGATGTAGAGGCTTTAGTAAAATCGCAAACTAAAGTTGTAAGTAAAGAAGAGATAGATATGATAGAAGATGCATATTCTCCTTCTAAAATGTTGAAAATGGATAAGAAGGCATATGAACTTAATGCTATGTTAGGACAAAATACTGTAGAGACTATAGTTAAAGAAAACATAGATGTAAAAGGACCAAAACCAACAGAAGTTGTTATAGCGTTAGGCGATATGTTTATAACAGATAAAAAAATAGTTGAAGATAAAGTTTTAGTAGAAGGCCTTTTGAATGTAAACATATTATATAAAACAGAGGATGAAAACAGAAAGGTTGCTGTAATAACAGAGGAAATACCATTTAGTTCTGGAGTGGATATACCTGGTGCTAAAATAGATATGGAATGCATTACTAGAGTATCATTAGAAAACTTAGAAGCTGGAGTAGAAGCTGGTACTATAGCTGTTAAATCAGTGGGAAAAATTTATAGTAATGTTAATTATGTTACACATAAAGAATTTTTAGTTGATATAGAACCTTTAGAAGATGAGGTTATAAATAAAAAGGCTAGTATAACAATATATGTTGTGCAAGATGGTGATACTTTGTGGAAAATTGCTAAAAGGTATTGTACAACTGTGGAAGATTTAATTAAAATAAATGATTTAGAAAGTGAAAATATTAATGTAGGCCAAAAATTAATTATTCCTGGAAGAGCTGTTATATAAAAATATCTCCATGCTTAAAATTTTAAGCATGGAGATATTTTTATATAATCAATGTTTTTGTGATATAATAAATTAATCAAAATTAAACTGTTTTGGGGGAATATTATGTTATTTAAAGCATATGCTAAAATAAATATATCATTAGATGTAGTAGGAAAACGTGATGATGGATATCATATGTTAGAAATGATAATGCAAAGAATAGAGTTATATGATATTTTAGATATTGTAAAAAATAATTCAGGAATCAATATAAAATGTAATAAAAATTATGTTCCTTTAGATGAACGCAATTTAGTTTATAAAGCAGCTAAATTGTTTATTGATACATATAATATCAATGGTGGAGTGGATTTTAACATAATTAAAAACATACCTGTGGCAGCAGGTCTTGCTGGTGGAAGTACTGATGCTGCAACAACATTAATTGCAATGAGAGAGTTGTATAATGTAGATGTAAGTGATGATGAACTTTGCAATTTGGGATTAAAGATAGGAGCCGATGTACCATATTGCATAAAAGGTGGTACTGCATTATGTGAAGGTATAGGAGAAGAAGTAACTGAACTTAAGTCTTTTCATGGAAATATATTGGTTTTAATTAAACCTAATTTTGGAGTTTCGACTAAAGAAGTTTATAAAAATCTTGATATTAATAAAATATATAAGCATCCTGATACAAAAGGATTAATAAATGCTATAGAAAATAATGATTTAAAATATATTAGTGAAAATATGAGGAATGTCTTAGAAAATGTAACATTAAAAAAGCATATAATATTAAAAGAAATTAAACAAAAGATGGTTAAGGATGGGGCGTTAGGTGCTATGATGAGCGGAAGTGGACCTTCGGTTTTTGGTTTCTTCGATGATATGTTAAAGGCACAGAGATGTTATGAACACTTTAAAAATAAATATAATGAAGTTTATATAACTAGAACTATATAAGTTTCAAATAAATAAAAGAGATTGTACTGTAAAAAAGTACAATCTCTTTTTGTGTATATTTTAATTTATTAATACAAAAAATAGATTAAGCAAAATAGGGGTGATATTGTGAAAATATTAAATTTATTTACAGTATATTTTTTAATGTTACTGTTGATTCAAGGATTCATATTAATAGTGTTAGATTCAATAAGTTTTGAAAATGCAGATATGAGCAATGCTTCTCGAAAAGCTAGGGTTATTGGAAAGGTAATTATAATATTGGGAATTGTGTTGTATGTTTTGAGGTGGAGTATATTAGGATAATGCTTTAGTAATGTAATTTAAAAAGGGTGTGAAAAATTTGAAGGAGAAGGTTAAAAAATGTATATCAAGTAATCTGGATAAAAATATGGAGTATATAAAAGAGTTACTTAAAGACAATTCAGATATGGTATATAGAGAGTTTGAGTTTCCAGGTTTTAAGGCAGCTCTAGTTTATATAGATGGAATGTCAAATAAACAGATACTAGACGATTATGTTCTTGAAAGTCTTATGCAAGAGGAAAGAAAATTAAAAGATTTTAAACAAATAAAAGATAGACTCATAACTGTATCAGAAATAAAAGAAATTGATGATTTATCAGAAGGAATAAAAGATGTTCTTTGTGGTGAGACATTATTATTAATTGATGGATTTAATTTAGCTTGCATTATAGGTACACGTTCATGGCCTGCAAGAGGAATAAGTGAACCTTCTGGAGAGACTACAATAAGGGGTTCTAGAGAAGGTTTTTCAGAAACTATAAGATTTAATACTGCTCTTGTTAGAAGAAGAATAAGAGATACTAGACTTAGGATAAAACCTACAGTAGTTGGAGTTAGATCAAAGACAGATTTAGCAATCATGTATATAGATGATATAGTTAATAAGCGTGTATTAAGAGAATTAGAAAGAAGAATAGATAGAATAGATATAGATGCGATATTAGATAGTGGATATATAGAACAGTTAATAGAAGATGATTGTTTATCGCCATTTCCTCAAATTCAAAGTTCAGAAAGACCAGACGTTGTGGCTGCCGCTTTGTATGAGGGGAGAATTGCTATTTTAGTTGATAATTCTCCATTTGCAATTATAGTACCAGCTACGTTACCAAGTTTATTGCAATCACCAGATGACTATTATCAAAGATGGATAAGTGCATCAATTGTAAGAATTTTAAGAACCATAGCTATAATTATGGCTATTACTTTTCCTGCATTATATATATCGGTAACGTCTTTTCATACATCGATTATTCCCACGCGGCTTGCATATTCCATAGCGGCGTCTAGAGAAGGAGTTCCATTTCCGGCATTTATTGAAGCATTAATTATGGAGGTTAGTTTTGATTTGCTATTAGAAGCTATAGTAAGATTGCCAAGACCTATAGGAGCTACTATTGGTATAGTTGGAGGTCTTATTATAGGTCAATCAGCAGTAAGTGCAGGAATAGTTAGTCCTATAATGATAATTATAGTAAGTATAACGGCCATAACTGAATTTATAACACCTAACTATGGAGTAACTACAGGGCTTAGGATTGTTAGGGTATTCCTTACAATTTGTTCTGCTATTGTTGGACTTTATGGAGTAATGTTAGGTCTTATTGTGGTTTTAACACATTTAATAAAATTAAAAAGTTTCGGTATACCTTATTTAGCTCCAGTTGTTAATTCTAATAAAAGAGATTTTAAGGATTTGTTTGTAAGGCTACCCTTAAAATGGTTTAAAAAAAGACCAATATTTATAAAGACAGAAGATAAAACAAGACAGGAATAGTTAAAAAGGAAAGAATGGTGATGCAAGAGTATGAATAAGAAAGGGATCATAAGTAAATATGATTTATTTGTAGTTATAGTAACTACATTAGCAGGAACATCCATATTTGCATATCCTAGAGTTCTAAGTGAATGTGTAGGCACGGATGGATGGTTAGTAATTATACTAAGTGGAATAGTGATGATTCCACTTTTATATATAATATATAAAGCTATTGAATTTAGTGGATATGATAAATTTACAGATATGCTTCAAAATAATTTAGGTTCAATTTTGGGGAAATTTATTGGAATTTTAGTGGCGTTATCTTCTATTGTGATAATTTCTATGGAAATGAGAGTTTTTACAGAGGTTTTAAAAATGTATTTATTAAAGAGGACACCTACAGAATTTATAATATTTATAATGATTTTAGTTGGTGCATTTCTTGTTAGAGGAGAAATTGAAAGTATAATAAGATTTAATGAAATTGCATTTTGGTTAATGTTTTTACCAATACTAATAGCTATTTTGTTTGTATTAAAAGGATCTGATTTTACCAATATATTTCCTGTCTTAACTCATACTCCTATACAATATGCTTTAGGTATGAAAAGAAGCATATTTGCTTTTATTGGATTTCAAATAGTATATGTATTATATCCCTTGGTTAAGAAAAAGGATGATATAGTTAAAGTTACTATTAAGGGGTTAGTTTTTATAGTGATCTTTTATATAATACTTACTATAACAGCATTATTTGTATTTTCTAATGATTATGTTCCGCAGTTGTTATGGCCACCCGTTACTATGCTTTCAGCAGTAAATATACCAGGAACCTTTATAGAAAGATGGGAAGGCGTAATAATGTCATTTTGGCTTATATTTTTCTTCACTACTTATGTAAATCTATATTATTTTAGTTCTGAAATAGTTAAAGATGTTTTCCATTTAGAAGATATAAAAATATCTTTAGTATTAACAACGCCAATTTTATATGTATTATCTTTATATCCCGAAAATATTGCAGAAGTGTATACTATAAAGGAATTTTTATTTCCGTATATTGGACTTGGAACCATGGTCGTATTACCTATTATCTTATTATTTAGTGGTGTTGTAAGGGCAAGGAGAGTTAAAAATGAGATATAAGAAGATATCTATATTGATGTTGTTATGTTGTTTTTTAACTGGTTGTTGGGATAAAGTAGAAATAGAAAGAAAGAGTTTTATATCAACTATAGCTATAGATCCTGGAAAAAGTATAAGTAAGCAAGAGGAATTTAAAAAAATAAGATCTAATGAAATTTTTAATGAATCACAATATAAAAAAATTGATGTAACATTTGGTTTTCCTAATATAAGTGAACTTGGACCTACTAATTCTGGAACAGCTAAAGAACAGATAGTAACTACAAATGCATTTTCCATGCAAGATGCTATAAATGAATTAGCATCGAAGACTAGTAGAACTATATATACCGGACATTCAAAATTAATATTATTAAGTAGTGATATTATGCAATATCCTGATATAGTAAGAGAGATATTTGATTTTTTTGAAAGACAGGCAGACATAGATAGGATGACATTGGTTTTAGTTGTCAATGGTAAAGCTCAGGATTATGTAAAGTTTGTTCCTACTATGGAGAAAAATATTGAAGCGTATATAAGTGGACTTATGGAAAATGGAAATGTGAATTCTACTATATTACCAGTTACTTTAAATGATGTACTTATATCATTATATAAAGATGGAAGTGTTGCAATTCCAAGTATAGAGTTTGATAAAGAGGATAAGACAAAATTAAATGTTTCTGGATTAGCTTTAGTTAAAAACTATAAATTACAAGGATACTTAACTCCAGATGAAACTTCCTCATTAGATATATTGAGAGGAAAAATAAAAGGTGGCAAAGAAACAATATTAAAGGATGGGCATCCTATAGAATTTCAAATAGAAGGAATGAAAAGAAAAATAGGAATTGTTGATGCTAGTGATATAGAAAAGTTAAAATTTAAAGTTGATATAAATTTAGAGGGTCAATTAAAAGGATATTATATTGGAGAGAATATGTTCTCTTACGGAAAATTAAATGATATACAACAAGATTTTAATGAAGTTATTGAAAGAAAATGTGAAAAGGTAGCTAGAATAATACAAGAACAACATACTATGGATCTTATAGGATTGAAAGACTATGTTAAAAAGTTTTATCCTGATGTATATAAAAAAGTAAAGGATAATTGGGAAAAAGTTTATAAGAATTGTAATGTAGATGTAAGCGTAAATGTTAAGGCTAGAAGAGTTGGAATAAGTAAATAGATAATGTTGAAAATAAGTTAGAAAATTAATTTTAATTTTCTAACTTATTTTCATGTATATAAAACAAAAAATGGTCAATAATTTTAAACATAAGAGTAAGAAATAGGGGGATATGAAAATGAAAAAGGTACTAGCTGTAATGATTTCTTTGATGATTTTATGTGGAAGTATACTAGTAGTTTCTTATATAAAGGCAGATGCAAGTCAAAAATCTATTGCAAATAAACTTATAAGGTTTCATGTAATAGCTAATAGTGATTCAACGGAAGATCAAGCTTTAAAATTAAAGGTAAGGGATGAAATATTAGAATATATATCACCAAAGCTTAAAGATTCAAAAAGTATAGAAGAATCAAGAAAAATAATAGAAGAAAATAGTGAAGTTATAAATGCTATAGCAAAAAAAATAATACAACAAAACGGATATACATATACAGTGAAAACAAAATTATCTCATGAAAACTTTCCTGTGAAGACTTATGGAGATATAACTCTTCCACAAGGAAATTATGAAGCTTATAGAGTTATAATAGGTAATGGTAAAGGTCATAATTGGTGGTGTGTAATGTTTCCGCCATTATGTTTTACAGATATAACTAAGGGGGAAGTGGAACTACAAAAGACAGATGAGATGATGAAAAAAACATTAACAAAAGAAGAATACAAGCTTGTTAATAATAAATGTGAAGAAAACAATGAAATAATTTTTAAATTTAAAATTATTGAAAAGTTAAAAAAGATATATAAATAATTATAGAAAAATGGCTGGGGTTTATGCAGTCATTTTTTTATGTGTTTTAAATGTTTAGTTTGCAATATGTATAAGCAAATTTATTACAACAAATACTAGGTATATAGATTATAAATGAATGGGAGGAATATGTACATATGAATAAAAAGAGAGTTGTATATACTATAATAGTATCCTTTATAGTAGTTTTTTCTACTACATTTGCAATTTTAATGACTCTTGAAAGAAAAGATTATAAAAATTATCTTCAAGGAGAGTATTCTAAAAGTATGTATCAATTAATTGATTCTGTTAAAAATTTAAAAAGTAATCTTTCAAAGTCTGCTATTGTAAATTCTAAAGAAGGAAATATTATTACTTTTGGAAATATATCAAAATATGCAGATATAGCCAATGATAAAATACATTCGATTCCGGTAGCAGAACAATATGTTGATGGAACTAGTAAATTTCTAGCGCAAGTAGGGGACTTTGCTCATACATTAAGTAGAAATTCTTTTGAAGATAAAGCCCTTGGAGAAGCAGACTATAAAAAGATAGAGAGTTTAAAAGATCAAGCAGATTATTTACTTATACAATTAAATGAGGTTCAAAGAGAAATAAATCAAGGTAAGGTAAAATGGGGAGATATAAGAAGAAAAGCTAATTCTAGATTAGGAAGAAGTTCTGAAAAATTGGCATCAGATCAATTTAAGGAAATACAAAGTCAGGTGGTTCAGTATCCTACATTAATATATGATGGACCATTTTCAGAGAATAATTTAAATATAAAACCAAGAATTCTTAGCTCTAAAGAAATTAAGGAAGAAGACGCAAAAAAGATTATTAAAAATATGATAGGTGAGAATAAAATAAAAAATATAACTAGAAAAGAAGATCCTAAATCTAGAATACCTGCTTTTAGCTTTGGAGTATCATTAAAAGAAAGAGAAGAAGGAGAAGGGTTAGTATGTGAAGTAAGTAAAAATGGTGGTAGAATCATTTATTTAATAGATAATAGAAATATAACAACTTCTAGTATAGATATAAAAAAAGCAGAACAAATAGGTAAGGAGTTTTTACGAAAAATAGGATATGATAATATGAACGCTACTTATACACAAAAGTTTAATAATACATTGGTGGTAAGTTATGTATACAATAAAGACGGTATAAACATATATCCAGATCAGATAAAATTAAAAATAGCATTAGACACTGGAGAAATAGTTGGAATAGAATCAGAAAAATATTTAGTATCTCATATAGAAAAAAGAGAGATTCCACAACCTAAAGTTTCAAAAGAAGTTGCTAGTAGTAGAATTGGGAAAAATCTTAAAGTAAGTTCTTTAAAATTTGCTATAGTTCCTACAGAATCTAATAAAGAAGTACTTTGTTATGAATTTATAGGAACGTATAAAGATGATAAATTTATTGTATATATAAATGCTGAGAATGGATATGAGCAAAAAATACTTCAACTTATAAAAACGCAAAATGGAGAGCTTGCAATATAAAATAGGATAAAGGGAGGAGTACTCTCCTTCCTCCTAAAAAAGGGTTCACATATTTAAGTGATTGGTATATAATTTGAAGTGCATTGATATTAAGTTACAATAGAAATGAATATAAGTTTATATATTAGTAAATAACTATTTGAAATATAATTTTAAATTGTAAGGAGATAAAGTTATGAAAAAAAAAGTAGGTATTCTTTTTGGTGGACAATCTACAGAACATGAAGTTTCACGTGTTTCTGCATCTTCAGTTTTGAAAAATATTGATTTAAGTAAATATGATGTATATCCAATAGGGATAACAAAAGACGGGAAATGGTTTGAATATACAGGTTCAGTTGATAATATAGAATCAGGAGAATGGGAAAAAGATGAGTTTTATAAGAACCCAAATGGACAAGAAATATTATTCAATAGAGAAGTGGATGTTGTGTTCCCAGTTATGCACGGATTATATGGTGAAGATGGTACAATTCAAGGATTGTGCAAACTTTTAGATATACCATGTGTGGGACCTGGAGTTATGTCTTCAGCAGTATGCATGGACAAGGTGTATACAAAATATGTTTTAGAGAACTTTGGAATAAAGCAAGCTGACTATGTAGTTGTAACGGCTCATGATTATAAAACAATAAAAGAGGATATACTAACTAAAATAGAAAATAAATTAGGATATGATGTATTTATAAAACCTTCAAATAGTGGTTCTTCTGTTGGAATAAGTAAAGCACATAATAGAGAAGAATTAGAAAAGGGACTTTCAGAGGCATTAAAATTTGATAGAAAAGTTTTAGTTGAAACTGCTCTTAATGCAAGAGAAATCGAAGTTGCAGTACTAGGAAATGATGAACCTGAAGCAGCAACTCCAGGAGAAATAGTTCCAGCTAATGAATTTTATGATTATGAAGCAAAATATTCAAATGCAGAATCAAAATTATTACTTCCAGCAAATTTAAGTGAAAAAAAACTTGAAAAAGTTAAAGAATTAGCTATTAGAATATACAAAATGTTAGATTGTTCAGGTATGTCTAGAGTAGATTTTCTTGTAGACAAAGAAACAGAAGAAGTATATTTGAATGAGATAAATACAATACCAGGATTTACGAAAATAAGCATGTACCCTAAAATGTGGCAAGCAGAAGGAAAATCATACGGAAATCTAATAAGTGAAATTATAGAACTTGCTATAGAAAGAGATAATAAATAATAAAATTCTATGAAAGGGAGAACAGTATGACAAAAGCGTTAGCACTTATATCAGGAGGATTAGATAGTATTTTAGCTGCAAAATTAATTAAAGATCAAGGGATAGAAGTTATAGGAATATGTTTTAAATCATACTTCTTTGGACCTGATAATGCTAAAAGGATGACTAAACAAATAGATATACCTTTAGAAGTTGTTGATTTTTCTAAAGAACATTTTGATATGACAAAGGATCCTAAACATGGACATGGTAAAAATATGAATCCATGTATAGATTGCCATGCTATGATGATGAGATATGCAGGAGAACTTCTAGAAAAATTTAATGCTGATTTTATTATAACAGGAGAAGTTCTAAATCAAAGACCAATGTCTCAAAATAAATCTTCATTAAATGTAGTAAAAAAAGAATCGGGTTTTGGAGATAAAATATTAAGACCTCTATGTGCAAAAGTGTTACCACCTACAGAAATGGAGCTTAATGGACTTGTTGATAGAGAAAAGCTTATGGGTATAACAGGAAGAGGAAGAAAGGTTCAAATGGAGCTTGCAGAAAAGTGGGGTATAAAAGATTATCCATCTCCAGCAGGCGGATGCAAATTAACAGAACCTAATTTCTCTATAAGACTTAGAGAACTTGTAGAGCATAAAGAAGAAATATCTGAAGAAGATATTGAATTATTGAGATTTGGAAGACACTTTAGAGTTTCAAAAGATGCTAAAATAATATCTACTAGAACTGGAGCAGAAGCTAAGGAAATTAAAAAATATATTACAGAAAATGATATAGCATTTTTAGTTAAAGATTTTGGTGGTTCCATGGTTATAATTGTAGGAAATCCTACAGAAGAAGATATAGTATTTGCTGCAAAGGTAACTGGAAGATATTCAAAGGGAAAAGATGAAGAAAAATTAAAAGTTATATATGGCAATTACTCTAAACCATATGATTGTTCTATTGAAGTTAAACCTGCAACGGATGATGAATTAAAGGAATATATGATAGGCTAAGCTAAGGGGAAGGGGGGTATTGTATGGAGAAAAAGGATGCAATTATATCTATAAAAAGTGAGCAAGCTTCAATTGAAGATGGAACTGTAGAGGTTGTTACTAAAGGAAAGCTATATAAAAAGAATGATTTATATTATGCTATTTATGAAGAAACTGAAATATCGGGCATGAAAGGTACTACAACTACCATTAAAATAGGAAAAGGTAAGTTTAGTCTTTTAAGAATGGGAACAACTAATGCAAAGATAAATTTTGAAGTAAATAATAAGGATTTATCATTATACAATACACCTTATGGAGTTTTAGAACTTACTGTAAATACAAAAAAAGTTACTATAGATATAGATGAAAGTGGCGGAAAAATTTCATCAGAGTATGACATGGTTTTAAGTGGACAAAAACCTATTAATACTGTATTGAATATAGAGATAAAAGCTGTATAATATATTTTGATAATAGCGCATAGTAATGAAAAAAGACTATGTGCTATTAATATTTTAAAGATTTATATTATTTTCATTATAAATATTAAGTGTAATATTATGGTTTGGTGTATAAGAAAATTTCAATTATGCAAAATAGTAAAAGACGAAAATATAAAATGATTAAATAGTTAAAGAAATAGTGCAAGTAAAGAGATTAATGAAAACACTAAGTTAAAGAAAAATAAAGACGACTGAATTCATTAGTACATAAAACGTGATTTGAGATTATAATAAGATTTATGTAATAGATCATGTATTTGAATTAAAGGAAATAAAATAAACAAAAAATATGTCAAAAAAGGGGTAGCATAAAGATTCGAAATGTGATATTATTTTAAATATGTTTTGAAATAAGATTGGTAGATAGACATAATTAGTCTATTTTATAGGGTAATACTTATTATAATCAATATTAGATAACATGTCAATACTTTTACATAAATTAAAGGAGGAGTTATTTTGAACACTAAGTACATATTTGTAACAGGGGGCGTTGTGTCTTCGTTAGGAAAAGGTATAACAGCGGCTTCACTTGGAAGATTATTAAAAAACAGGGGTTTAAAGGTATCTATCCAAAAGTTTGATCCATATTTAAATGTAGACCCAGGTACTATGAGTCCGTATCAACATGGAGAAGTTTTTGTTACTGATGATGGAGCGGAAACTGATTTAGATTTAGGACATTATGAAAGATTTATAGATGAGAACTTAAGCCAAAACAGCAATGTTACTACAGGAAGAGTTTACTGGTCAGTTTTATCTAAAGAAAGACGTGGAGACTATTTAGGTGGTACAGTTCAAGTAATTCCCCATATAACAAATGAACTTAAAGATAGAGTCTATAGAGTAGCAAAGGAAAAAGATGTAGATGTAGTTATAACTGAGATCGGTGGAACAGTTGGAGATATTGAATCTTTACCTTTCTTAGAAGCTATAAGACAAATAAAATATGAAGTAGGTTTTGAGAATGTGTGTTTTATTCACTTAACTTTAATTCCTTACTTAGGAAAAGCAGGAGAATTAAAAACTAAACCAACTCAACATTCAGTTAAAGAATTAAGAAGCATAGGAATTCAACCAGATGTATTAGTATGTCGTACAGTGAAACCTCTTCCTCAGGAAGTTAGAGAAAAAATCGGATTATTCTGTAATGTAGATGCAAATGCAGTAATTCAAAACTTAGATGCAGAGCATCTTTATGAAGTTCCATTAATGCTTCACAAAGAAGGCTTAGACACTTTAGTTTGCAAAAAGTTAGGATTAAATCATGATTCTATAGATAATTCTGAATGGATAGAAATGGTTGATAAAATTAAAAACTTAAAAGATGATGTAACTATAGGTCTTGTTGGTAAGTATGTAGAACTTCATGATGCATATATATCAGTAGTAGAGGCATTGAGTCACGGTGGAATACCTAATAATACAAGTGTTCATATTAAGTGGATAAATGCTGAACATGTTACTTCTGAAAATGTAGATTCTTATTTAAAAGAAGTAGATGGTGTATTAGTGCCAGGTGGATTTGGTGATAGAGGAGTAGAAGGAAAAATCGAAGCTATAAAATATGCTAGAGTTAATAAAGTTCCTTTCCTTGGAATATGTCTTGGAATGCAATGTTCAGTTATAGAGTTTGCTAGAGATGTATTAAATTATACTGATGCACATAGTTCTGAAATAGATGAAAATACTACTCATCCTGTAATTGATATAATGCCAGATCAAAGAGATATAGATGAAAAAGGCGGTACAATGAGACTTGGATTATATCCATGTAAATTAAAAGAGGATTCAAAAGCATTTGAAGCTTATGGAGAGCCAGTAATCTATGAAAGACATAGACATAGATATGAATTTAATAATGAATATAGAAAACAACTTATTAATGCAGGTCTTGAAATAACAGGTGTAAGTCCTGATGATAGATTAGTGGAAATTGTAGAAGTTAAAGAACATCCATGGTTTGTAGCAGCACAATTCCACCCAGAATTAAAATCAAGACCAAATAGACCACACCCACTTTTCAGAGAATTTGTTAAGGCATCTTTAGAAAATAAATAGATTTTATATAGAAAAAAAGTAGTTGATGTAATGCATCAACTACTTTTTCTATGTGAAAATGCAAATTAAATTAAAATAATTTTTGTATCATAGTCAAAATTCATCTAAGTTCTACATTAAAAAGATAAGTATTCTAAAAAATAATATATTTATGCAGGAAAAATTAAAAAAATATAGAATGTATATATATTGCTAATTTGGAAATGTGGAGGTGTAGTTATTGATAATAGATACAGAAGTAAGTATTGCACTTAAGAATTCTATAGGGCAATATGATATGAAAAGAATATGTATATTTAAAATAAACAAAGTAACAGAAACTTTTAAATATATATATTTAGCATCCGTTAGTAAAAGAGAGATTCAATTTAAAATAAAATGTCCTATATGCGGAGAGTATCATTATTATAGCTATGATATAATGAGTTTCCTTAGAGGAAGCATGACTATTGGAGGATGTGAGAAACTCGGATATCCCATATTTTTCATTGGTCAAAAAGAAAAGGTTGAGGATAAAATAAATAAATATAGGGAAGTTAATGAAAATATATATGTTATGATTTAAATTATTGAATATAATAATTGTAATCTGTCAATATTATGAATATATGGACGGATTACTTTCTTTTTAAGAAATTTGCTAGATAAAAAAAGGAAAATAGGGTATAATCTAAAACGTGTTACATGTCAAACATTTCTGTAAGAATTATTTCCCACATGAAATTTATTATAAATAAATATTAAACTATGGAGGTGCTATTTTGGAGAGTAAAGATTTAAACAGTATGACTGTTGTTGAATTAAAAAAAATGGCAAAAGATTTAGATATAAAAGGTATAACAAAATTAAAAAAAGCGGAATTAATCAAGGAAATAAATAAAAAGTCACAAATAACTATAAATAAGGGTGGAGTAATTTTGAAAGAAAATATAACACCTAAAAAAGTACATAATTCTTCAAATGATAATATTAAAAATGTGAATCAAAATGATAATCAGAATAAAAATGAAACTTTAGAAGATGGAAATTCGTTAGAAAAAGGAAAAAATCTTAAAGAAATGATACATGAATCGCAAAGTGCAAAAGGTGTTCTTGAAATTATTGAGAATAACAATTATGGATTCTTAAGAGGAGAAAATTATTTAACGGGTCCTAAAGATATATATGTATCTCCATCTCAAATAAGAAGATTTAATTTAAAAACAGGAGATGAAGTAAGCGGAAAAGTTAGAACGGCAAAAGAAGGCGAAAAATTTCAAGCGCTTATATATGTAGAAAAAATAAATGGAGAAAATCCAGAAAAAGCAGTAGGAAGACAAAGATTTGAAAAATTAACACCTATCTATCCTAATGAAAGAATAAGATTGCAAATAGGTCAATCAGACTTATCTTCTAGATTAATGGATATAATCTCACCTATAGGTAAAGGACAAAGAGGATTAATAGTTGCTCCTCCAAAGGCTGGTAAAACAACTCTTTTGAAAAAAATAGCTCACAGTATATCTAAAAATCACCCAGAATCAAAATTGATAGTACTTTTAATAGATGAAAGACCAGAAGAAGTTACAGATATGCAAAGATCTATTAATGGTGAAGTTATATATTCTACTTTTGATGAAGAACCTGAACATCATACAAAGGTAGCTTATATGGTTCTTGAGAGAGCTAAAAGAATGGTTGAACAAGGACAAGATGTAATAGTGCTTCTTGATAGTTTAACAAGACTTACAAGAGCGTACAATTTAACGATTAATCCAACAGGAAGAACTCTTTCAGGAGGACTTGATCCTGGAGCATTAATAATGCCTAAAAAGTTTTTTGGAGCTGCTAGAAATATAGAAGAAGGCGGAAGTCTTACAATTTTAGCCACAGCACTTATTGATACTGGAAGTAGAATGGACGATATGATTTTTGAAGAGTTTAAGGGAACTGGAAATATGGAAGTTCATTTAGATAGAAAGTTAGAAGAAAGAAGAATATTCCCAGCTATAGATATTTACAAATCCGGAACTAGAAGGGAAGATTTGTTGCTGACTGCACAAGAATTAGAAGCTTCATTTACCATAAGAAAAGTATTATATAAAGAAAATAATACAGCGAGTGTAACTGAAAAATTGATTAATTTACTTTCAAAAACAAAAAATAATGATGAGTTTTTACAAAATTTTAGTAAAGAAAAATGGGAAAGATAAAATCTTTCCCATTTTTAAAATAACTATTTGTTTTCTAAGTTGTATTTCTTCATGAACTTTTCAATTCTTCCGCCTGTATCTAATATCTTTTGCTTTCCAGTATAGAAAGGATGACATTTAGAGCAAACATCCACTTTAAGTTCAGATTTAGTTGATCCAGTAGTGAAAGTATTTCCACATGCACATTTAACTACTGCATCATGATGATATTCTGGGTGTAAACCTTCTTTCATTATTTTCACCTCGCTTACACTATTATTCTTAAAAAGAATAATTCAAAACGAATTGTCAACTCTTAAAATTATATCATAGGGTATGTGAAATATCAACAATTTTACACTTGCAATTTAAAGGAATAAACATATAAAATAGTTAGTATGGAAAATACAAAATATTATAGGTGGAATTGTGGAGGAATAGTTTTAGATGAGTAAATTATATTTCAGATACGGCGCCATGAATAGTGGAAAGTCTACAAATTTAATGCAAGTAGCACATAACTATGAAGAAAGAGGAATGAAAGTTATTATAATTAAGCCCAAGAGAGATTCTAAAGGTGGAGATAAAGTAATTTCTAGATTAGGTGTTACAAGAAAAGTTGATATGCTTTTAGATGTTAATGAAAATGCATATGAAAGAGTTCAGCAGATATGTAATGAAGAAGGAACTCTTAATTGTATATTAGTAGATGAGGTTCAATTTTTAAAAAAAGAGCAAATAGATCAGTTATTTGAGATAGCTGTAAAATTAAATATACCAACAATATGTTATGGGCTTAGAACGGATTTTCAAATGAATGGATTTGAAGGAAGTATGAGATTACTTTTATTAGCACATAGTATAGAAGAATTGAAAACTATATGTAGTTGTGGAAAAAAAGCATCTTTAAATGGAAGAAAAATAAATGGAAAGTTTGTTTTTCAAGGAGAACAAATTGCTATAGATAAAGAAGATAATGTTGAATATGAATCTCTTTGCCCTAAGTGTTATTTAGAGTATAGGGATGGACTTAAAAGGTAAGGGGAAATTATATAAACTTTTATAAGAAAAATGAGGTGAGACTATGGGGAAAAAAGTTTCAGTTGGAGGGCAGGCAGTTATAGAGGGTGTAATGATGAGAGGAAGTACTGGTGTAGCTACTGCTGTAAGAAAAAGTAATGGAGAAATAGAAGTAGATTTTAAAAAAATAAAACCTCTTACTCAAAAGAATAAGGTATTTTCCTTACCAATTATAAGAGGATTTATTACGTTGATTGATTCATTAATACTTGGAATAAAAACTTTAAATTATTCTGCATCTTTTATTGAAGAGGAATTAGAAGAGCCATCTAAATTAGATAAATGGATAGAAGAAAAGTTTAAGGGAAAAGCAACAGACATAATTATGGGCATATCTTTTGTTGTATCTATGGCGTTATCGATCTTAATATTTTTTATAATACCCACATTTGTAGCTAATGGATTTAAAAGAATTAACATAACTAATACTGTTTCTCTTAATATATTAGAAGGCATTATAAGAGTTTTTATATTTCTTACATATATATATCTTATTAGTAAGATGGATGATATAAAAAGAGTATTTGAATATCATGGAGCAGAACATAAAACCATATTTTGTTATGAAAGTAATGAGGAACTTAAACCTGAAAATGCAAAACAACATGGAAGGTTACACCCTAGATGTGGAACGAATTTTTTATTTTTAGTTATGATAGTTAGTATAATTTTATTTTCATTTACTGGGTGGAAATCTATTTGGCAAAGAATTTTATATAGAATAATTTTATTACCAGTAGTTTCGGGAATAACTTATGAAATTATAAAATGGATGGGAAATAATAAAAATATGTGTACTAAAGTTTTATCTTATCCAGGACTTATGTTACAAAAGCTTACTACTAGAGAACCGGATTTGAAGCAACTAGAGGTAGCTATTGTATCATTAAAGGTAGCTGAAGGTATGGAAACAGTTGAAAGTATAAAATCAGAGTATAATAATGATAACTAAAAAATAATAGTTAAACAATTAATCGCTAGTTCCTAAAAGGGATTAGCGATTGATGTTTAAAGAAACTTATATTAAGGGGGGAGTATATGAAAATAGGAGAAGCTTTAAGTATTGCATATAATACTTTAAAAGATGAAAATATAGATACGTATATGTTAGATTCACAGCTTTTAATTCAAAAAGTTTTAAAAAAAGATAAATTATTTATAATTTTAAACAGAGATATGGAAATATCATCAGAAAATCAAGAGGAGTTTTTTAAACTTATAAAATTACGCAAAGATAAAATGCCAGTAAAGTATATCTTAGGTGAATGTGAATTTATGGGATTAAATTTTAATGTAAAAAAAGGTGTTTTAATTCCTAGGGCGGATACAGAAATATTAGTAGAAGAAGTAATAAAAGAAATTAGGGAAAATGGATATAATAATATATGTGATGTATGTTGTGGAAGTGGAGCCATAGGAATTTCCATAGCAAAATACATAAATAAAACTAGAGTGGATTGTTATGACATATCGGATATAGCAATTGAAGTTACTAAAAGTAATATAAATAAATTAGAACTTAATGATAAAGTTTACGTATATAAAAGTGATCTGTTAGATGAAGCTAAAAAACAAAATAAGATGTATGATGTTATAGTTTCAAATCCGCCATATATTAAAGAAGATGTTATACCAACTCTTATGAAAGATGTTAAAGAATACGAACCATATATTGCTTTATGTGGTGGAAAAGATGGACTTTACTTTTATAACAAAATAACAAAGGATAGTGTAGTTTTTTTAAATAGGGGAGGATTATTAGCTTTTGAGATAGGATATGATCAAGGAAAAGATGTTGAAGAGATATTAATTCAAAATGGGTTTTCCAATATAAGGGTGATCAAGGACCTTGCAGGGTTAGACAGAGTAGTTGTAGGAAGGCTTTAAGCATATATTATAATCTTTTACTAATAAATAATTTTATGTTATAATATTGTAATGTGAAAATACGGATTACGGAGTGATAAATCGATGTTAGATAAATTGGATTTTACAGAAAATAAGTACGAAGAATTATCGATAAAAATTAGTGACCCATCAGTAATGGCTAATCAAAATGAATGGAGAAAACTATGTAAAGAGCATGCGGAGCTTGAAACTATAGTTACAAAGTATAGAGAATATAAAAATAATAAAGAAGAATTAGTAGCTAATAAAGAATTACTTTCAGAAGAAAATGATAGAGATATGAAAGAAATGATTCAAGAAGAGATAAAAACTCTCGAAGAAAGTATAGTAAGTGATGAAGAAGAGTTAAAAATATTACTTCTTCCTAAAGATCCTAATGATGATAAAAACGTATTTATCGAAATAAGAGCTGGTGCTGGTGGAGATGAAGCAGCATTATTTGCAGCTAACTTATTTAGAATGTATACAAGATATGCTGAAAGACATGGTTGGAAGACTGAACTTATGAGTGCCAATGAAACAGATATTGGTGGATTTAAGGAAGTTGTATTTATGTTAAGAGGAGATTCAGCATATAGTAAAATGAAATTTGAAAGTGGAGTTCATAGAGTGCAAAGAGTTCCAGATACTGAATCAAGTGGAAGAATACATACGTCTACAGCTACTGTAGCAGTTTTACCAGAAGTGGATGACGTTGATATACAAATAGATCCTAATGATATTAGAATTGATGTATTTAGAGCATCAGGACACGGTGGACAATGTGTAAATACTACGGACTCAGCAGTAAGAATGACACATATACCAACAGGTATAGTTGTATCATGTCAAGATGAAAAGTCACAGCTTAAAAATAAAGAAAAAGCTCTAAAGGTATTAAAAGCTAGATTATACGAAAAGGCAGAAGCAGAAAGAGCTGCTAGTATATCAGCAGACAGAAAGAGTCAAGTTGGTACTGGAGATAGAAGTGAAAGAATAAGAACTTACAATTATCCACAAGGAAGAGTTACAGAGCATAGAATAGGTGTTACCTTATATAAATTAGATGCGTTCCTTGATGGAGATATGGAAGAAATTATAGATGCATTAATAACAGCAGAACAAGCTGAAAAAATGAAAGCAATGGGAAATAATTAATATATAATTTCGAGGTGGAACTATGAAGATAAATAAAGCTATTAGAAAGCAAAAAAAATCTTACAAGAGATTTATGCTGACTATGAGCTTTATTTTTTTGTTATTGCCTTCCGTTTTATATTTTTCTCGTGAATTTTATACATTTTTTATAGTTTATCTTGTATTTATTGAAGTGTTAATAATAATTGTAATGTTTATTAAATCTGATAAAGAATATTTAAATTATAAAATAGATACAAAAATAAGAGTGGTTAACGGAATTTTTGGAGGACGATATGTGGTGCCTTGTGATAAGGTGGAGATGGTACATACGTTAAAAGATGGTGGAGATTTAAGAATCATAATAGTATTAAGATCAAAATTTAGAAACTCAAAAATAAAGTTGGTTGGACCTTATTTTTTAAAAAGACAAAAATGGATTAAAAAATACTATGAAGAGTTAAAGGAAAAAAGTATATTTAATCAATGTTATTATTTTGTTATATATAAGGGTGGGTACAATAAGTATCAATTATTAGATTCCATATATAGAAATTGTGTACAAGCCCATTTTACGGATGACTGTATAAAAAGAATAAAAGAATATAGAGAGTAAGAATAAACCCTTCATTTTGAAAATAATTATAAATTAGAAATGGAGGGATTATTTTGGATGGAAAAACAATTTTTATTGTAACTTTAGCTAGCTTATTTTCATTAATGGGTACTATGATAGGGGCATCGTTAGGTATAGTAGTAAAAAAACCATCTAAAAATAGTATAGGTAATATAAATGGTTTTGCCGCAGGACTTATGTTATCGGTGGTTATGATGGACTTAATTCCAGAGTCTATATCTAAAATTACTATGTTTTATACAATGCTTTTTTGTATAATTGGTATTCTAATTGTTATGTTTATTGATATTTTAACTGGAGATGAAGGAAAATATTTTAGTAGTGGTCATTTAAAGGTAGCATTTATGGCTGCGCTAGCACTTATGCTTCATAATTTTCCTGAAGGTATAATTATGGGAGCTGGCTTTTTAGCTTATGAGACTCTTGGGATAAAAATGAGTTTAATTATAGCTATACATGACATACCAGAAGGAATTGCTGTATCAGCTCCACTTATGGCTGCAAGGACAAGGCCTTTTAAAATAATGTTATATGCTTTTATTACAGCATTTCCTACAGTTATAGGTTCTTGGATAGGTGTTTATATTGGGAATATATCAAAAGTAGTATTAGGAGAATGTTTAGGAATCGCGTCTGGAATAATGTTGTATGTAGTTTTTGGTCAAATGATACCTGAATCCTTAAATATAGGTAAAAAAATTAAGGTAACATTAAGTATATTGTTAGGAATTATATTGGGTATTGTAATTACAAATGTATTATAATAAAATACATATTAATGATTAATTATAATTAAGTAAAGAAGTGAAAAAATATGAATACAAAAGTTAGTTATTTAGATTTAAAAAACTTAGATGTAAAAGTTATAGAAGAAGCCGGGGAAGTTCTTAGAGAAGGGGGACTTGTTGCATTCCCTACAGAAACAGTATATGGACTTGGTGCAAATGCATTAGATTCTGAAGCTGTAAAGAAGATATTTATAGCTAAAGGGAGACCTCAAGATAATCCACTTATAGTACATATAGCAGATTTTAATTTAGATGGTTTAGTAGAAGAAGTTCCGAGTATTGCGAAAAAAATTATGGAAAAGTTTTGGCCAGGACCATTAACTCTTATTATGAAAAAATCAAGAGAGATACCATATGTAACTAGTGCTGGACTTGAAAGTGTAGGCATAAGAATGCCATCTAATATTGTTGCAAGGGAACTTATAAAAAAATCAGGAGTACCAATTGCAGCACCATCAGCTAATATATCTGGAAAACCTAGTCCCACTAATATAGAAAGATGTATAGAAGATTTAAATGAAAGGGTAGAATATATAATTGGGGGAGAAAAATGTGAGGTAGGATTAGAATCTACTATAGTTGATTGTACTATAAATCCTCCCTGTGTATTAAGGCCAGGTGGAATAACACTAGAAATGTTAAGAGAAATAGAACCAGAAATATATATAGATCCAGCTATTATGAAAAAAGCTGATAAGGATTTTAAACCTAAGGCACCAGGAATGAAATATAGACATTATGCACCAAAGGCTCCTGTTAAAATTATTGCTGGAAATTTGGTAAAAAGTATTGCAAAAATCAATGAAATGGTGCAAAATTATATAGATGATGGTAAGAAGGTGGGTATTATGGCCACTGAAGAGACAAAAGGTAAATATTCTAATGCTATAATAAAGTCTTTAGGAAGTAGAGAGGACTTACATACTATAGCACATAATTTATTTAAGACCTTAAGTGAATTTGATAGTGAAAATGTAGATATAATATTATCAGAAGCTTTCAAAGAAGAAGAAATTGGTATTGCAATTATGAATAGATTAAAAAAAGCAGCTGGATTTGATATAATATATGTTTAACTTATAATTAAAATTTACAAGAAGGAGGGGCAGTATGGAGATTTTATTTGTTTGTACAGGAAATACATGTAGAAGTTGTATGGCTGAAGTTATTTTTAATGAAATGTCGGATGTAGAAAATATAAAGGCATATTCAGCGGGAATTTCTATTGTTCCAGGAAGTAAAACATCTAAAAATGCTGTCCAATTAGTAAAGGAGAATTTTAATTTAGACATAAGTAATAGATTTGCCCAGCAAATATTACCTGAAGATATTAAGAAAAGCGATCTTATATTGACAATGACAGAATATATGTCAGAGGTTCTTAAAGATACTTTTCATGAAGAAAAACAAAAGATATTTTCATTAAACTCATTTGTTAATATTAATAAAGATATATCTGATCCATTTGGCGGAAATGTTGAAATGTATCAGAGAACTTTTTATTCCCTAAAAAAGAGTATAGAATTATTGATTAGTAAATTAAAGGAAGATAGTGGTAAATGATACTGGTATCTTCTTTTTTTGCATAAAAGATTACTTAAGGAGGAGAAAACTTATGAAAATAGCTATAGGCTCTGATCATGGTGGAGTAAACTTAAAGAAAGATGTTATTAAACATTTACAAGAAAAAGGCATAGAAGTAAAGGATTTTGGTACTTATACAGAAGAATCTTGTGATTATCCAGAATATGGACAAAAAGTGGCAGAACAAGTAGTGGCAGAAAATTATGACTTTGGTATAGTTATATGTGGAACAGGAATAGGAATAAGTATATCAGCAAATAAGGTACCAGGAGCAAGAGCTGCATTATGTCATGATACTTTTAGTGCGCATGCTACTCGTGAACATAATAATGCAAATATACTTGCATTAGGTGCTAGAGTTACTGGACCAGGACTTGCTTTAGACATAGTTGATACTTTCCTAGGGGCTAAATTTGAAGGCGGAAGACACGAAAGAAGAATAGATAAAATAACTGAGATTGAAAAAAAGTATCAAAAATAGTTAGTAAATAGTAAAAAATATTTATTTTTAGGAGGAATTTTTATGAGTAAAGTTACACAAATTGCACACCCATTAATATTACATAAATTATCAATTATAAGAAATAAAAATACAGGTTCTAAAGATTTTAGAGAACTTGTAGAAGAAGTTGCTATGTTAATGGCATATGAAGTTACTCGTGATTTACCGTTAGAAGAAGTTGAAATAGAAACACCTATATGTAAGACAAAGTGCAAAATGCTTTCTGGTAAGAAAATGGCTATTGTTCCTATTTTAAGAGCTGGACTTGGCATGGTAGATGGAATGTTAAAACTTATACCAGCTGCTAAGGTTGGACACATAGGAATGTATAGAGATGAAGAAACATTTAAACCTGTAGAATATTTTTGCAAAATGCCTCAAGATATAGATGAAAGAGATATAATTGTAACAGATCCAATGCTTGCTACAGGAGGATCTGCAATAGATGCAATAAATGCTCTTAAGAAAAGAGGAGCTAAAAGCATAAGATTAATGTGTTTAATATCTTCACCAGAAGGTATTAAAGCTGTAATGGATGCACATCCAGATGTAGATATTTATGTTGGAAGTATAGACGAAAGATTAAACGAACAAGGGTATATAATACCAGGTCTTGGAGATGCAGGAGACAGACTATTTGGAACTAAATAAGATAAAGAAAATAATAAGGGTTAGGGTGTAATACTACATTCTAGCCCTTTATTTGCGAATATATGGAATTTTATAGTGGCTAATCTTTTGCTAAACTTAAGCTTTAAATCTTCCAATTAATCAATTTATAGTATAGAATATTATAGGATGGTTACATAATAATTATTACAAAAATAGAGGGGTAGTATGGAAAGAATAGATAAACACAATTATTATTTAGATATTTGTCAAACCATATTGGAACGTGGAACTTGTTTAAGAAGAAATTTTGGAGCAATAATTGTAAAAAATGATGAAATAATTTCCTCGGGTTATACAGGTTCTCCTAGAGGTAGAAAAAATTGCTGTGATTTAGGGATTTGTAGAAGAGAAGAATTGAAAGTAGAACGAGGGACTAGATATGAGTTATGCAGATCAGTTCATGCAGAACAAAATGCTATTATATCTGCTAGAAGGCAGGATATGTTAGATGGTGCTCTGTATTTAGTTGGAAAAGAAATGTCAAATGGAGAACTTGTAAAGAATGCAGCGCCTTGTTCACTTTGCAAAAGGTTTATCATAAATGCGGGAATATCTAAAGTTATTATAAGAGATACTGTGGATAAATTTAGGGTTATAGAAGTACAACAGTGGATAGAAAATGATGATTCTTTGCAGGGAGATGGATCATATTAACAAAAGGAAGGTTATAGTTAAAAATGAATAGTATAAAGATTTTAACGTTGGTTGCAGTGTTAATAGCATTTATATTAACACCTTTTATGAAAAAGCTTGCTTTTTATGTTAAAGCCGTGGATATTCCTAAAGACAAAAGAAAGATACATAAAAAGCCTATACCATTATTAGGAGGAGTATCTATATACTTATCTTTCTTAATAACATTATTATTAAAAGAAGGAAGTATGCAAAAACCAGAGATTGGATTATTATTAGGGGCTACGGTAATTGTAATTGGTGGATTAATTGATGATTTAAAAGATATAAAACCTTGGGTTAAACTATCATTTCAGTTGGTAGCAGCTATAATTTTGGTAGTATATGATATTAATATAATTAGAATAACTAATCCACTACCAACTAGTAAAGCTTTTTTGGATTTGGGATATTTATCTATACCAATAACTATATTTTGGGTTGTGGGTATTACTAATGCTTTGAATTTAATTGATGGATTAGATGGACTAGCAGCTGGAGTATCATTTATATGTTCGGCTACAATATTTATAATAGCTGCATTAAATGGAAGGCATGAAGCTGCATTGCTTACTGCAATTTTAAGTGGAGCCATATTTGGATTTTTACCATATAATTTTAATCCAGCATCTATTTTTATGGGAGATACAGGATCTCAATTATTAGGATTTTTACTTGCTGCTATATCCTTAGAAGGAACAATAAAATCAGCTACTGCATTTGCTATAGCAGTACCCATATTGGCATTCGGATTACCAATATATGATACTATGTTTGCGATGATTAGAAGAAAAGTTAATGGAAAACCTATAATGCAAGCAGATAGAGGTCATTTACATCATAGACTACTAGATATGGGATTAACGCAAAAGCAAGTGGTTATAATCATGTACTTAATAAGTGCTGTTTTAGGAGGAATTTCTATAATAGCTATGCAAATAAGTACAACAAGATCATACTTTTTATTAACTATAGTTATAATTATTATTACATTCGCAGCATGGAAATATGGATTTTTTAAGAAAAGAGATTAATAAAGTTGGAGGGAAAAAATTGAAAAAGTTAAAAGTGATGAGTGTTTTTGGAACTAGACCAGAAGCAATAAAAATGGCTCCACTTATTAAGGAGTTAGAGAAAAATAGCGCAATAGAATCAAAAGTATGTGTAACAGCACAACATAGAGAAATGTTAGATCAAGTTTTAACTCTTTTTAATATAGTACCTGACTATGATTTGAATATAATGAAGAAAAAGCAAACTTTAAGTAGTATAACAACAGAAGTATTAAATAATTTAAATGATATATTTGTGGAAGAAACACCAGATATAGTTTTAGTTCATGGTGATACTACTACTACTTTTGCATCAGCTTTAGCGGCATTTTATAATAAAATAAAGGTGGGACATATAGAAGCTGGTTTGAGAACTTATGATAAGTATTTCCCGTTTCCAGAAGAAATGAATAGAAAACTTACAGGAAGTATAGCTGATTTACATTTTGCACCTACCTCTACAAATAAAAATAATTTGTTAAGAGAAGGAATAAATGAAAAAAATATTTTTATAACAGGTAATACTGTAATTGATGCTATGAACTATACGGTTGATGTAGATTATAAATTTCAAAATGAGTATTTAAATAAAATTGATTATAATAAAAAAATAATAATGGTTACAGCACATAGAAGAGAAAATTGGGGCAGTGGTATAGAAAATATATGTAAAGCATTATTGGAAGTAAAAAAATCTAATAATGATGTTGAAATAATATATTTAGTTCATTTAAATCCTATAGTTAAGGATATGGTACATAGATATTTAGAAGGAATAGAAGGTATTCATCTATTATCCCCATTAGATACTAGAGAAACTCATAATTTAATGCAAAAAAGTTATTTCATTATGACTGATTCTGGTGGAATACAAGAGGAGGCACCACATCTTGGAAAACCTGTACTAGTTCTTAGAGATGTAACGGAAAGAATAGAAGCTGTTGAGGCTGGTACTGTAAAGTTAGTTGGAGTAGACGAAAGTAACATAATAAAAGAAGCAAACAAGTTATTAAAAGATAAAGAAGAATATTATAAGATGAGCAAGGCTACAAATCCGTATGGAGATGGTAAGGCTTCTAAAAAAATTGTAGATGGTATAGTGGATTACTTTAATAAGAGTGATTATTAGTGAGTCACGATATATATATCCCATAATTTTAAATTTTTTCAGGAAAAATGCAGAAAATAAGAAAATAATGTTTAAAAAGGATAAATAAACATGTATAATGAAAAAGTAGTGTATTGTCCAAAAAAATAAAAAATTATGGGAGTTGATAAAATGAAAGAAGTAGTTATTGCAAGTGCAGTCAGAACAGCTATAGGAAGTTATGGTGGAGCTTTAAAAGATGTGTCAGCTACTAGGTTGGGTGAAATCGTTGTCAAAGAAGCTTTAAAAAGAGCTAATATTAAACCTGAACAAGTTGATGAAGTAATTCTTGGACACGTATTACAAGCAGCACAAGGACAAAACACAACTAGACAAGTATTAATAAATTCAGGAATACCAAAAGAAGTTCCAGGATTTACAATAAATAAAGTTTGTGGATCAGGATTAAGAGCGGTATCATTAGCAGCACAGATGATAAAAGCTGGAGATGTAGATATTGTTGTTGCAGGTGGTATGGAAAATATGTCAGCTACTCCATATGTACTTCCAAATGCTAGATGGGGACAAAGAATGGGAGATGGAAGTTTAGTAGATCCAATGATTAAGGATGGTCTTTGGGATGCATTTAATCAATATCATATGGGAATAACTGCTGAAAATATAGCAGAACAATGGGGAATCACTAGAGAAGAACAAGATGCATTTGGATTAAGATCTCAAAACTTAGCTGAAAACGCAATTAAATCAGGAAGATTTAAGGATGAAATAGTTCCTGTTGTAATTAAAACTAAAAAAGGTGAAAAAGTAGTAGATACAGATGAGTTTCCAAGATTAGGAACTACAGCTGAAGCTTTAGCTAAGTTACGACCAGCATTTAAAAAGGATGGAACGGTAACAGCTGGAAATGCTTCAGGCATCAATGATGGAGCAGCGGCATTGGTTATAATGAGTGCTGATAAGGCGAAAGAATTAGGAATTAAACCATTAGCTAAAATAGTATCATATGGTTCAAAAGGTGTAGATCCAAGTATTATGGGATATGGACCTTTTGGAGCAACTAAGAGAGCACTTGAAGCTGCTGGATTAAAAGTAGAAGATTTAGATTTAATCGAAGCTAACGAAGCTTTTGCAGCTCAAAGTATAGCAGTAGCTAGAGATTTAGGATTTAATATGGATATAGTAAATGTAAATGGTGGGGCAATAGCTCTAGGACATCCAATTGGATGTTCAGGTGCAAGAATACTTGTAAGTTTATTGTACGAAATGGAAAAAAGAAATGCTAAAAAAGGTCTTGCTACACTTTGTATAGGTGGGGGAATGGGCACATCTCTTATAGTAGAAAGGTAGTAAAAGAAAACTTTTAAAATAGTTAAAATATTAAGAAAAAGGGAAGTTTATTTCCCTTTTTTTTATATTTTAGAAAAATAATTTATATTCAGAATAAAATAATTTTTTAGAAATTTTGAATAAAAAATGATAAGTTCATTCAAACTATATTAGATGTAATTAATTAATACATCTAATATTTATAGCTAAAGTATTAATGAAAACAAATACATTGTAAAAATAATAAAAAAATTCCATAAATACATTTCAGAAAATTCTGACAATAGGAATAATGAAGTATTGAATATTGAAAACAGTTGAAAAATATGTAATTGAATAGAAATAGCTAATAAATCATGGTTAAATTTATATAATGGAATTATTTTAGAATATATGAAGGATTATTAGAAATTTTCAAGTTTGAATGTAACATCAAGAGTTATATAATAAGGCTTATTATATTACTTGTTTAGGAGGAGAAATGAATAAACCCCATGAAGTTTATAATATGATTAAAAAGATAAGGTATTTAGATATTGTTGTTTTGGTTGCATTATCTATTTTATCATATATTATAAACAAAAAATATGTTGGAATTTGTATTTTAGGCTTTGTGGTATCGGCCATTAGTTTTTATTCTAATTCTTTGATAACAACGTATGCTTTTGAAAAAAAGTTAGATAATAGTAATCTTATAATTATTTTAAGTTATTATTTAAGAATATTTCTAATAACTATTATAGGAATTGTAGTATTTACATACAATAAATTTAACATAATAGCTTATATATTAGGTTACACATTTCGTTTTTTCTCCTTAGTTCTTTATGCTTTAATTTTAAAGAAATAATAATTAGAGGGGGTGATGTAATAAATGGAGGAAGGTAAAATTTTTTACTTGAATCTGTCAAAGTACAAGATTGCTATTTCAAATGTAGTAGTGATTCAATGGGTCATAATACTAATAACTTTGTTAGTCTGCATCATGGTAACTAGAAAGCTAAGGAAGGTACCTGGTAAAAGGCAAACAGTAGTAGAAATGTTTGTTGAAGGTATAAAAAATGTAGTAAAAAACATTATGGGAGAAGGCGCTGTAGTGTTTGCACCATATGTGGGTACATTAGTTATATTTTTACTATTGATGAATTTAGCTGGATTAGTGGGAATAGAGCCCCCAACAAAAGATTTTAGCGTAACTTGTGGAGTTGCAGCTATAAGTTTTGTAGTAATACAAGCTTACGCGATTAAAAAACAAGGCTTAATTGGTTACTTTAAAGGATATGCAAATCCTATATGGGTGTTATTCCCAATAAATATAATGGAAAGAATAATGCTTCCTGTATCATTGAGTCTTAGATTGTTTGGAAATATAACAGCAGCCGTAGTTATAATGGACTTGGTTTATAAGGGACTTTCTCATCTACCATTTGGAATTGCTCAGCTGGGATTACCTATTCCACTGCACTTTTACTTTGATGTTTTCGATGGTGGGTTACAGATGATTATATTTACTATGCTTACAATGATAAATATAAAGATAATAGCAGAACACTAAAACCAAAACGTAAATTTAAAAATTTTATTTTAGGAGGAATGAATTTATGATAAGTTCACAAGCGTTTGTAGCAGGAATGTGCGCAATAGGAGCTGGATTAGCATCAATTGCATGTATAGGTGGAGGTATTGGAACAGGTAATGCTACAGCTAAAGCTGTAGAGGGAGTTTCAAGACAACCAGAAGCTAGCGGAAAAATATTAAGTACTATGATTATAGGTAGTGCGTTATCAGAAGCAACAGCAATTTATGGTTTCTTAATAGCTATCTTATTAGTATTAAAAATAGGAAATATAGGTTAAAAATTAGCTTAGTAACAGGTGAGCCTGAAGGGAGGCTTTAGTTATAAATGGAATTTACGATATCCACATTTGTTTGGACAATAATAAACTTCTTAGTGCTTTTAGGAATACTTTCATACTTCTTATTTAAACCAGTTAATCTAGTTATTGACCGAAGAAATAGTGAAATTGAAAATGATATAAATCAAGCTAAAACTGATAAAGAGAAGGCTGAAGAATTTAGAATTGCAAATGAGAAGGAATATAAGGCAGCTAAAAAAGAAGGAAAAACTATAGTTGAAAATTATAAAGTGAAGGCTGAAAATGTTTCTCAAGAAATTATTTCCGATGCTCATAAAGAAGCAGAGCTTATTATACAAAGAGCTAAAAAGGAAATACAAAGAGAAAGAGAAAAAGCAGAGGATGAAGTTAAAAATAAAACTATAGAGTTAGCTTTAGAACTATCTAAAAAAGCTTTAGAACAATCTATAGATGAAAAAGTGCATAGAGAGCTTATTGATAATTTTATTTCTAAGGTAGGAAATTAACTATGTATGAATATTTGGATAGAAGATATGCCCTTGCTTTATACGAAGTTGCTGAAAAAAATGGAAAAGTCGAAGAATATATACAAGAATTAAAAGAAATTGTAGATTTAATTAACAATAATGAAGAACTTTTAAAGATAGTACAGCATCCAGAAGTAACAACATCTAAAAAGAAAAAAATATTTAAAGAAATATTTAAAGGAAAAATTGATGATAATTTATTAGCTTTTTTATTAATACTTATAGAAAAAGAAAGAATAATGTACTTAAAAGAAAAAGTTAAAGAAATGGAGAAAATCCATTTAGAAAAACAAAATATCATAGTAGCTCATATTAAGAGTGTTGTTCCTTTAAGTGAAGAACAAAAGAATATTTTAATAGAAAAATTGTCTAAGAAGTATCAAAAGAATATAATGCTAAAAGAACAATTGGATAAAAGTCTTATTGGTGGATTATATGTGAGAATAGGCGATGATGTTATTGATGGTACCATAAAAGGAAAGTTTGAAGAAATTAGAAAAAGAGTATCTAAGAATTAACGTAGAAAAGAGGTGGAACTATGAACGTTAAACCTGAAGAAATTACTTCAATAATAAGAAAGCAAATAGAAAGTTATGAACACAAGATTCAAACTGTAGATTCAGGTACCATAATACAAATTGGTGATGGTATTGCAAGAGTTTACGGAATTGAAGATTGTATGGAAGGAGAACTTCTGGAATTTCCTAATGATGTATATGGTATGGCATTAAATCTAGAACAAGATAACGTTGGTTGTGTTCTTCTAGGACCAGAAAAAGGAATTAAAGAAGGAGATGTTGTAAAAAGAACAGGTAGAGTTGTTGAGGTTCCAGTAGGAGAAGCTTTAATAGGTAGAGTTGTAAATGCATTAGGACAGCCACTTGATGGAAAAGGACCTATTAAATGTACACAAACTAGAGCAATTGAACTTGAAGCTCCAGGAGTTATTGATAGACAATCAGTTAAAGAACCTCTTCAAACAGGTATAAAGGCTATAGATTCAATGGTTCCAATTGGTAAAGGACAAAGAGAACTTATAATTGGAGATAGACAAATAGGAAAGACAGCCATTGCAATCGATACTATAATAAACCAAAAGTGCAAAAATGTTAAATGTATATATGTAGCTATAGGACAAAAGCAATCTACTGTAGCCCATATAGTAAATACATTAACAGAAATGGGAGCTATGGATTACACAATAGTAGTTTCATCTACAGCTTCTGATTCAGCACCACTTCAATTTTTATCACCTTATTCAGGATGTAGTATGGGAGAATACTTCATGCATAAAGGGGAAGATGTGCTTATAATTTATGATGATTTGTCTAAGCATGCAGTTGCTTATAGAACAATGTCATTATTACTTCGTAGACCACCAGGAAGAGAAGCGTATCCTGGAGATGTATTCTATATCCATTCTAGATTACTAGAAAGAGCAGCTAGACTTTCAGATAAGTTAGGCGGAGGTTCAATTACTGCATTACCAATAATAGAAACACTTGCAGGAGACGTTACGGCATATATACCAACAAACGTAATATCAATTACGGATGGTCAAATATTCTTAGAATCAGAATTATTCTATGCAGGTCAAAAACCAGCAGTAAATGCAGGTATATCAGTATCACGTGTTGGTGGTAATGCTCAAATTAAAGCTATGAAACAAGTTTCAGGAACTTTAAGATTAGAGCTTGCCCAATATAGAGAACTTGCTGCCTTTGCTCAATTTGGATCAGACCTTGATAATGCTTCTAAAGAAAGACTTGAAAAAGGTAAAAGATTAGTAGAAATATTAAATCAAGATCAATATAATCCTATGCCAGTGGAAAAACAAATAATAATTCTATATGCATCTGTTAATAATTATTTATCTGATATTAAGGTAAGTGATATTAGAACATTTGAAAAAGAATTTTTAGAATATGTAGATACTCATTTTAGAGATTTAGGACCAAAGATATTAGATAAAAAGGAATTAACAGAAGATATTAAGACAGAGCTTAATATAGCTATTCAAGAATTTAAAAAAATATTTTTAGCATAGGATAAGGTTATATTTTAACCTTAGGAGGTGAAATATGGCAGGCGCAGGGTTAATTGCTATAAAAAGAAGAATTAAATCCATAAATAACACTAAAAAGATAACAAAAGCTATAGGACTTGTTGCCACCTCTAAACTAAGAAAAGCTAGACAAAAATTAGAATTAAATAATACTTATTATAGTTCCGTTAGTGACATTATGAATGGAATATTATCAGATTCTAATTTAGAAAAAGGAATATATTTCAAAAATAACGGAAATAATAAGAAATTATATATAGTAATTACTTCGGACTCAGGTCTTTGTGGAGGATTTAATGGTAATGTAATTTCGAAGACTCTACAAGAAATATCAGGTAATAGAGAAAATAGTCTTCTTATTACTGTCGGAAAAAAAGGAAGAACTTATCTTAAAAAATATAAAATAGAATCTATTGCTGAATATGTAGATGTACCTGAAATTCCTACTTTAAAAGAAGTTAAAGCCATTTTAGATAAAGCTCTTATGCTTTATCTAAATGGTGAAGTAGGAGAAATAAATGTAGTATATACTCATTTTGTTTCTTCTGTTAAACAGGAATCTAAGGTAAAAAAACTATTACCAATAACTTCAGAAAGTAATGAAAAGGATATAAATACTTTTATGGAATTTGAGCCAGATAAAAGTGTGGTTTTAGAAGGTATTTCAGAGTTATATTTAAAGCAAACTTTACTAAATTTATTATTGAATTCTAAGACTTGCGAAGAATCGTCAAGAATGACGGCTATGGATGGAGCTACTCAGAATGCAAATGATTTATTAGATAAGCTTAACTTAAAATATAATAGAATAAGACAAAGTAGTATAACTCAAGAAATATCAGAAATAGTAGGTGGAGCACAAGCTCAAAAGTAAGGGAGGTATATCATGTCAGATAATATAGGTAAAGTTGTACAGGTAATAGGACCCGTTATAGATATAAAATTTGATTCTGACTGCCTTCCTAATATTTATAATGCTATAGAAATTGATATGGGTGACAGGGTACTTATAACTGAAGTAGAACAACACATAGGAGACGATGTAGTAAGAACTATAGCTATGGAATCTACAGAAGGTTTAAAGAGAGGCATGAAGGCTGTTAATACTGAAAAGCCAATATCAGTACCTGTAGGAACTGAAATATTAGGAAGATTATTTAACGTATTAGGTAAGACAATAGATGAAGATGGTAATTTTAAAGCTGAACAATATTACCCTATTCATAGACCAGCACCAACTTTTGAAGAACAATCAGTTGAACCTGAAATGTTTGAAACAGGTATAAAAGTTATAGACCTTATAGCACCTTATCAAAAAGGTGGTAAAATAGGTTTGTTTGGTGGAGCCGGAGTAGGTAAAACAGTATTAATACAAGAATTAATAAATAATATAGCTAAGGAACACGGCGGATTATCTGTTTTTACTGGAGTTGGAGAAAGAACAAGAGAAGGTAATGATCTTTATTATGAAATGAAAGAATCAGGCGTTATAAATAAAACAGCCTTAGTATTTGGTCAAATGAATGAACCGCCAGGAGCTAGAATGAGAGTAGCACTTACAGGTCTTACTATGGCAGAATACTTTAGAGATCAAGGACAGGATGTACTTTTATTTATAGATAATATATTTAGATTTACTCAAGCTGGTTCAGAAGTTTCAGCGTTACTTGGTAGAATACCAAGTGCCGTTGGATATCAACCAACACTTGCAACTGAAATGGGAGCTCTTCAAGAAAGAATAACTTCTACAAAGCAAGGATCTATAACATCTGTTCAAGCAGTTTATGTACCAGCGGATGACTTAACAGACCCAGCACCGGCGACTACATTTGCACATCTTGATGCTACGACAGTTTTATCAAGAAGCATAGCTGAACTTGGTATATATCCAGCAGTAGATCCACTTGAATCTACTTCAAGAATATTAGATCCTAGAGTTATTGGTCAAGAACATTATGATATAGCTATAAAAGTTAAACATATCTTAGAGAGATATAAAGAATTACAAGATATTATAGCTATTCTTGGTGTTGATGAGCTTTCAGAGGAAGATAAATTAGTAGTATCAAGATCTAGAAAAGTACAAAGATTTTTATCTCAACCATTTACTGTAGCAGAACAATTTACAGGTATGAAGGGAAAATTTGTTCCCGTAAAAGAAACTGTTAGAGGTTTTAAAGAAATAATAGAAGGAAAACATGATGATATCCCAGAATCTGCTTTCCTATTTGTTGGAACTGTTGAAGAAGCTATAGAAAAAGCAAAAGCTATGTCATAATAGTGGGAGAGATAGAGTATGGCAAAAACATTTAAATTAAGAGTAGTTACTCCTGAAAAGATATTTTTTGATGGAGAAGCTGAAAAAATTAATTTGGAAACAACAGAGGGAAGAAGAGAAGTTCTTCCTATGCACTCATCATTTATAGCTATCTTGAATCCAACTACCTCGAAAATTATTACAAGTGAAAATGAAGAAAAAAGATTTTTTTCATCTTCTGGAATACTAAAAGTTAATAATGAAGAGGTAATAATGCTTTGTGATGCAGCAGAATGGCCAAAAGATATAGATAAAAAAAGAGCTGAAGAATCTAAAAAAAGAGCTGAAGAAAGATTAAGTCAAAAAGATGGCATAGATACAAAGAGAGCTGAGCTATCTTTAAAAAGGGCTATTAGAAGAATAGAAACAATCTAAAATAGTATAAAATAACACGAATAACAATTTGTTATTCGTGTTATTTTATTTTATCACATTTTTATATGTAAAATTATATATTAATAGTATATTTCGAGTATATATTTCTAATTGTATGTCCATAATTTAAAAGGAAAACGGGGAGGGATATATATGAAAAATATAAAAAAGGGCGTAGTGTTTTTTATCACTGTGGTTTCTATATTTTTAAATTATAAAATAACATATGCATATAAAAATATAGATTACTTCGAGAAATTTATAAATACGACAGGAAGTAAAGTGATAGAATACGGAGTTAATACTAAGTTTGAAACTACAATAAATGGACAAGAATTATTTAGTTGTTTTAAAGATAGGATTCCCATTATAGGATATTTAAAATTGAATACTTATGAAAATAAAGGAAATTACCATATGGAGTTTAAAAATTCTAATATAAAAGGTTATATACTAATACAAAGCTTAAAAGAAAAATCCTATGTAACCATAAATATCATAAAAACAGATAATACCAATAAATTAAGCAAATTACAGAGTCAAGTTAGAGAGTTAAAAGAAGGTTTATCTAAAAAAGAAGGTATATATTATCAATATTTAAAAGCCAAGTTACCTGATAATGATTTATCAAAAGTAAATAATAACTTGATATCTTTATTAAAAAATACAGGTGCGATAAATGTTGATTCGGTGGAAATTAATGATGGATTTAGCACTTGTGCATATACGACTCAGTATGAACCAAAGAGGAATAATGGTAAATTAATGGATTTAAATTATGCATTAAGTAATTACTCCTCGGGAGCATATATAACTATAGCAACTCCTGAAATAATTACAACTTACTAGCCAAGCAACAATGAAATGGAGAGGATATCAATGGAAAAGATATTAATAAAAGGTGGTAAAAAGCTCAGAGGTGAAGTGAGTATAAGTTCAGCAAAAAACGCTATTCTTCCTATAATAGCAGCTAGTATATTATGTGGAGATAAGTGTGTAATAAAAAATGCACCTATGTTAAAAGATGTTTTTGTTATTAGTGATGTGTTAAGGGATATAAATGCTGATATACAAATAAATTCGAAAGAGAACATAATTAAAATAGATACTTCAAGATTAATAGATAAAGAACCAGATAGTGAACTTGTAAGAAAGATGAGGGCATCATTTCTTATAATGGGACCTATGATTGCAAGGTTTGGGAAATTTAGATTATCTCTTCCAGGTGGATGCAACATAGGTACTAGACCTATAGATCTTCATTTAAAAGGATTCGCAGCTTTGGGTGCAACAGTGAATTTTGGACATGGATATGTAGAAGCTCATGCAGATAAATTAGTTGGAAACAAAATATATTTAGATTTTCCATCGGTAGGTGCTACGGAGAATATAATGATGGCAGCAGTACTTGCCAAAGGGGAAACTATAATAGGAAATCCAGCAGGAGAACCTGAAATACAAGATTTAGCTAATTTTTTGAACTCTATGGGTGCTAAAATTGTTGGAGCTGGAACAGATATGATAAGAATACATGGAGTTAAGGAACTGAACGGAAGTATATATACTCCAATACCAGACAGAATAGAAGCAGGTACATTTATGGCTGCTGCGGCTATTACAAGAAGTAATGTAAAAATAAATCATATAAATACAAAACATTTGGGTCCTATAATTTCAAAGTTAAATGAAATAGGGGTAATTATAGAAAAACACGAAGATAGTATAGAGGTGAATGGTGATAGAAATTTAAAACCCATAGATATAAAAACAATGCCTTATCCAGGATTTCCGACAGATATGCAAGCTCAGATGATGAGTTTGTTGTGTACTATAAATGGTACAAGTGTTATAACTGAAACTATTTTTGAAAATAGATTTATGCATGTAGGGGAACTTAAAAGAATGGGTGGAAACATAAAAATAGATGGAAGATGTGCAGTTATAGAGGGGGTGAAGAAGCTTACAGGATGTGAGGTGCGAGCTAGTGATTTAAGAGCTGGTGCAGCTTTAATACTTGGAGGACTTGCAGCGGAGGGCTATACAAAAATAGGAGATGTATATCATATAGATAGAGGATATGTTGATATAGAACAGAAGTTTTTAAATCTAGGAGCAGATATAAAAAGAATAGATGAATAGAAGTATATATATTCTAAGTATAATAAAAAACTTAAATATAAAAAATCCTAAGGTTATATAACAATAATCTTAGGATTTTTACTTTATTCATAATTTATAAAAGATGTTTAGGTTGGTGAAAAAAGTAATATTTCATTAAGACAATTAATAAAAATATATTAATCTTTGTAAAAATATATAAAAGGAGAAACTGAATGAAAAAATTTATAATAAGTATAATATTGATTATAGTATTCATTACAAGTCTTTCAATTATAACCCTAGGTGACAGGGATAAAAGTAATAATTTTAATTTAAAAAAAGATTCTATATCTAATCATGAAAATGAGATAAAAGATGAATATGATGAGGAAGATTTAGCAATGGATGTATACATAACTAAGAAAAAATCAATAGATAAAATAGAACTTGAAGACTATGTTAAAGGAGTGGTTTCAGCTGAGATGCCTGTGGAATTTCCACTAGAAGCTTTAAAGGCTCAAGCCGTAGCTGCAAGAACATATGCCCTTGCGCATAAAGAAATTTTTGGAGCTGGAAAATCACCTAGAGCACATGGCGGAAATGTGAATGATACTACGGATTTTCAAGTATATATGGATAAAGAAGAGAGAATGAGGTTATGGCCTAAAAGTAAAAGAGAAAAGTTTTGGAATAAGATTACACAGGCTGTAGATGAAACTAAGGGTGAAGTTCTTTCATACGATGGAGAACTAGTTATGAGTCCGTACTATTTTTCAACAAGTGGAGGAAAAACAGAAGATGCTATAAATGTATTTAATAAAGAAATTCCTTATTTAAAAAGTGTGAAAAGTCCTGGAGAAGAGGGCGCATCTAAATATATTTCAAGGATAAAAGTTTCTTATGATCAACTTGCTTATATATTAAATCAATGGAATCCACAGTGTAATATAAAATCAAAATCGGTAAAAAAACAGATTTGTATACTTGAAAGAAGTAAATCTGGTACTGTATTAAAAATGAAGGTTGGAGATAAATTCATAAACGGAATTAAGTTTAGAACTATATTAAAACTAAATTCAGCTAATTTTCATATAGATTTTTATAAAAAACAAGTTGAGATTACGTGTAGAGGGTATGGACATGGTGTTGGAATGAGTCAGTGGGGCAGTAAAGCGATGGCAGAGGATGGATGTGATTATAAAAAAATTTTAAAACATTATTATAATGGAACAGATATTATAAAGCTTAAAACTCGTGAATAGATTTTGAGAAAATTAATATTAGAAAACGTCTTTAATAGGCGTTTTTTTTTTTTTTTTTATTAATAAAAATCGAAAAATGTCTAACTATAAGGAAAAATTTTTCATAAATACATGTATTTTTTATTGGTCAACGGACAAACTACAAAAAGGAGGTGTTTTTATGGAAAACAAGGATAATAAAAAAAGTTTTACTAAATTTTTAAAGAAACAAGGCTTTTATATAGCTTTATTTGTTTGCTTAAGTGTTATAGCTGTAGTAGCAGCAGTAACAACAAATAACACTAAGAATGACAAAAAGGTTGCAATGAATGAAGCTGTAACAAGTAAAGAAGCGAGAGAAAATCAAAAGATTAATGCTAAACAAACAGAAGAAGGTTCTTTATCACAAAGAAATAAGAAAATAAACAATGCTGTTGAGGTAAAAAATAATTCAAAGCAAAAGAAAAATATTAATAAAAGTGAAGTATCAGTTTCAAAGGTTTCGGATGCTAAATTTATAAAGCCTGTTGAAGGAAAAGTTGTTATGAAGTATTCAGAAACACCAATATGGTGGGAAATTTCAAAATCGTATAGACCAAATTTTGGAATAAATATTAAATCTAAGGTAGGTACAAATGTAAATGCTGTTGCAAATGGAGAGGTAAAAAAAATAGATGCTAAAGGTTCATTTGGAACAACAATAGTTATTTATCACCCTGAAAGTGGAAAAACAAGTGTTTATGGAAACTTAGATAAAAGGGTAAAAGTTAAAAAGGGAGATAAAGTAACTCAAGGTCAACAAATAGGAACTATAGGGAAAACTTCTTTAAGAGGAATGTCACAAGAAGTTGGAAATGATTTTTTGCATTTTGAAATTCTTAAAAAATCAGATGGAGATCCTCAATTTTCAAGTGAAAATCCAGAAAAGTATATAAAATACTAGCCTACCATTAAAAGCCATTTTCCGAGGTGCTTCGGAGAATGGCTAAATAATAAGTAGACATAGTAATTTAAAGAGAAATAAATGCATATTTATAAATATATAAGGTTAAGGAGGTAGCAATTACTTTGAAAGATTACATTGAAGAAAGAGTACTCGAGGTTGCAAAGTATATAATAGAATCTAAAGCTACAATCAGAAAAACTGCTAAAGTTTTTGGCGTTAGTAAAAGTACGATACACAAAGATATGACTGAAAGATTACCGAAAATAAATCCTCAAGTAGCTAAAGAAGCTAAAGATGTATTAGACTTAAATAAATCAGAGAGACACATTAGAGGTGGAAAAGCTACTAGAATGAAATATAAAACATTAGAAGGTTAAAAAAACTCCTGTTTTTGTACTAAATACAAGGATTTTTATGTAATCCTATGGAATAAATGTACTTAAACGTATATAATAAGTATAGACAAGGTTATAGAGTAGAATATACCAAAGAGCAGGAGTGAAAGTTGGAATGTTTTTCAGAATGAGTACAGATATGGGAATAGATTTAGGGACAGCTACAGTTCTAGTATACATTAAAGGAAAAGGAATAGTATTAAAAGAACCATCGGTTGTTGCCATTGATAGAAACCTTAATAAAGTTTTAGCTGTGGGAGAAGAAGCTAGACAAATGATAGGTAGAACACCAGGAAACATAGTAGCCATTCGTCCTTTGAAGGATGGGGTTATATCTGATTATGATATAACTGAAAAAATGTTAAAACATTTTATTAGAAAATCATGTGGAAAGAAAAAAGTGGGAGCTCCGAGAGTTGTGATTTGTGTTCCATGTGAAGCAACTGAAGTAGAAAAAAGAGCTGTTAAAGATGCAGCAATTAATGCTGGGGCAAAAAAAGTATTTTTAATAGAAGAACCCTTAGCAGCTGCTATTGGGTCAGGATTGGACATAACCAAAGCAAGTGGTAATATGGTTATTGATATCGGTGGTGGAACTACAGATATAGCGGTAATATCTTTAGGCGGTATGGTAGTTAGAAACTCAATAAAAATCGCAGGGGATAATTTTGATGAGGCTATAATAAAATACATAAGAAAAGAACATAAGTTAATGATTGGAGAAAGAACGGCAGAAGAATTGAAAATAAACATAGGAACTGCTTTTGTTAGAGAAGGAAATACATCTATGGAGATAAAAGGAAGAGATTTAATAACGGGACTTCCTAAAAACTTAACTATAACTTCAGAAGAAATGAGAGAAGCACTAAGTGAGTCAGTTAATGCAATTGCAGAATGTACTCATTCTGTACTTGAAAAAACTCCACCAGAACTTGCAGCAGATATAGCTGATAAAGGAATTGTTATGACTGGAGGAGGAGCATTATTACATGGATTAGATAAATTAATAGAACAAGTAACTAAAGTTCCTGTATATGTAGCTAAAGAATCTGTTTCATCAGTAGCACTAGGTACTGGAGATGTGTTAAAATTTTTAGATAAAATTGATGCATCTTATAAGGGTAGAGATATAAACTTAATAGATTAGTCTATACTTAATATAAAACGCTCTATAATTATTATAGAGCGTTTTATATTAAGTATAGGAATTATTTTTATTTTCAACTTTATATAGATAATATGAATGAATTAGTGAATGCACAATAACCTTTGACATATTAACAATTAAATCTAGACGTATATTTCTATTTGTAAATAGTTCATTTTTATCACTAGAATCTACAATGCCTATTATAGAGGTTTCACCTACTTGTGGAAGCAATTTGCCAACTCCTTTGCCAGGATGTATAGGAGAATTTCTAGCTTGAATTTCTCCTATGTTTTTTTCATCACCTAGACATGCATCTATACCTATTATATTAGATTTAGGATGCAGTTTTTTTATTTCTTTTAGTTTTTTATCTATATTCAAAGCGTGTATTGGATTGGATATAGTGCCATATATTTTTAAAGGAAAGTTTTTAAAATCTAGTAGTGTTCCAACTAAGGGACCTAAGCAATCACCTATACATCTATCTGTACCAATACATACAATAATTGTATCTTCATTAATATAATCTTTTAGAAAATATGCTATGTCGTAGTAAGATAAATTATCATCATAGTGAACCCTAACTTTATTCAAAAGCCACACCTCCTTGATAATTTATATGACAATTTTGCATATAATATGAAAAAATAAAAGGTTGAATTTATAATTCAACCTCAATGTTATTTATTTTTTTTATGCCATATATTTAATTGTTCTATATTAGAAAGTGAATTAAGTAAGTTGTTTTTTAATCCAGGAATATCTTTTTCAAGAGAGTAAGTAAGATTTTTCATATATTCTCTTTTGGTAAATCCATTAGCAGGACAAGGATTTTCTACTATTGGAATATTAGAATTCTTTATAAAAGTTTTTATATTCTGTTCATCGATATAAACCATAGGTCTTATAATATGGAGGTCTGCTCGACTTAGATAAGTATCTGGTAAGAAAGTATTTATACGTCCCTCATAGAACATAGACATCAATAACGTTTCTATAGCATCATTTTTATGATGGCCTAGGGCTATTTTATTACATCCTAATTTTTTAGCATGATCATTTAAAGATCCTCTTCTTAAGTTTGCACATAAAGAACAAGGATTGGATTCTTTTCTTATATCAAATACTATTTCTTTTATTCGCGTTTTAAATAAATAATAAGGAACATTTAGTTCTTTACATATATGAATCATTTCACTAAAATCTGCACCTGCACCTGGGTCTAAAGTTATAGCGATTAGGTTAAATGGTTCAGGAGAGAATCTTTTGTATGCATTAAGTAAGTATAATAAAGTTATGCTATCTTTTCCACCAGATAATCCTACGGCTATTTTATCTCCGGCCTGAATTAAATCAAAATCAACTACAGCTCTACGTAGTCTGCTTAATAATTTTTGCATATATGCCCTCCAGTTAAATCAATTTATTTATGAGTTTTATTATAATATAGTAAACTCTACAAATAAAGAGGTTAAAAATACAAAAAAATAAAATTAAATGCATTAGTAATATGAAGAAAAATGGCGAAATATATAATAATATTAATTTAATTTCGTCAAATAACATATAATTACGGTTGAAATAAAATAGATATCAATGTATACTAATATTCGTTGACACGGGAAAGTGTCACAGAGAAAAAACAAATATAATAAGCTGGCATGGCTCAACTGGTAGAGCAACTGACTTGTAATCAGTAGGTTCCGGGTTCAAGTCCTGGTGCCAGCACCAATTAGGAGGAATTCCCGAGTGGCCAAAGGGGGCAGACTGTAAATCTGTTGCGTTTCGCTTCGATGGTTCGAATCCATCTTCCTCCACCATTATAAATGGGCGCATAGCTCAGCTGGGAGAGCATCTGCCTTACAAGCAGGGGGTCACAGGTTCGAGCCCTGTTGTGCCCACCATTTATAAAATGCGATTGGTTATATTTAAAATTAAATTATGGAGGAATTCCCGAGTGGCCAAAGGGGGCAGACTGTAAATCTGTTGCGTTTCGCTTCGATGGTTCGAATCCATCTTCCTCCACCACATAAGAGACGTTAGATAATGTCTCTTATTTTTATATTATAAAAGCATTGGCTATATACAGTAAATATGAAATAATTTATTGCATTGACATAAAAGCATGCTATATGATAATATTAATCTGCAAAAATTAAATATCAGATAAGAAACAGCTTATCAAGAGAGGTGGAGGGAATGGCCCTGTGAAACCCGGCAACCAGTATTATATAAGATACTAAGGTGCTAATTCCTGCAGTGTAGTCTGCAAGATAAGAATTTTGATTTATAAAAACAACCTCTTCTTAGATTAGTTAAGAAGAGGATTTATTTTTTGAAGGGAGAAATAAAATGAGAAGATTATTTACTTCGGAGTCTGTTACAGAAGGACATCCAGATAAAATGTGTGACCAAATTTCTGATGCTATATTAGATGCTATATTAAAAAATGATCCAAGTGGAAGAGTTGCTTGTGAAACTGCTGTTACTACAGGTATGGTAATGGTTATGGGAGAAATATCAACTAATTGTTATGTTGATATTCCTAAAGTTGTAAGAGGAGTTGTTTCAGATATTGGATATACAAGAGCAAAATATGGATTTGATGCTCAAACTTGTTCAGTATTAACATCTATTGATGAGCAATCTCAAGACATAGCTATGGGTGTGGATGAAGCATTAGAATCAAGACAAGGACAAAAAGATGATGTAGAAGCTGTAGGTGCTGGGGATCAAGGTATAATGTTTGGATTTGCGACAAATGAAACAAAGGAATATATGCCACTTCCAATAAATATGGCACATAAGCTTTCAAGAAAATTAACTGAAGTTAGAAAAAATGGTACATTAGCATACTTAAGACCAGATGGAAAAACTCAGGTTACAGTTGAATATGATGATAATAAACCAGTTAGAATAGATGCTGTAGTTGTATCTACTCAACATGACCCAGAAGTTACTCAAGAGCAAATACAAAAAGATATTATGGAATATGTAATAAAGACTGTAGTTCCTAATGAATGGTTAGATGATGAAACAAAATACTATATAAATCCAACAGGAAGATTTGTAATAGGTGGACCTCATGGAGATACAGGACTTACAGGAAGAAAAATCATAGTTGATACATATGGTGGATCTGGAAGACATGGTGGAGGTGCTTTCTCAGGAAAAGACCCAACAAAAGTTGACAGATCAGCAGCATATGCTGCAAGATGGGTAGCTAAAAACTTAGTTGCAGCAGGAGTAGCAGATAAAATAGAAATAGGTTTAGCTTATGCTATAGGAGTTGCTCGTCCAGTATCACTTTTAGTAAATACTTTTGGTACAGGCAAATTTGATGAAGATAAAATAGTAGATGCTGTTAATAAGGTTTTTGATCTAAGACCAGGAGCAATTATAAGAGATTTACAATTAAAAAGACCGATATACAGACAAACAGCTGCTTATGGGCATTTTGGAAGAACAGATATAGAACTTCCATGGGAACAATTAGATAAGGTAGAAGAAATAAAAAAAGCTCTTTAATATTAAGAAGTTAAAAAGATCAATGCTGATAAGGTGTTGGTCTTTTATTTTTTTTAGGTTTATAAATAAATAATTACATAAAATATAAATGTAGTCCATTAGTTGAGAAGAATATATGTATATCTTATAATTAAATTAAAGGAATGAAAAATTAGGAGTGGGTTCACTATGACTGAGTTAAATGGAACGGTAGAAGGTATAGTATTTAAAAACGAAAGTAATGGATATGTAGTTGCGCATCTAAAAGAGAAAAAAAAGAAAATAACAATAACAGGGTGCATACCGTATATAATGGAAGGTCAAAATTTAAAGTTGCAAGGGGAGTGGGTTAATCATCCTCATTTTGGACAACAATTTAAAGTTACTGCATGTGAGGAGATAGTACCAAATTCTCTAGAGGGGATAGAGAAATACCTATCTTCAGGAATAATATCAGGAATAGGACCTGTAACTGCAAAAAAGATTGTAGAACATTTTAAAGAAAAAACTTTAGAAGTATTAGATGAGAATATCGAAAAATTAAAAGAAATTGATGGTATAGGTTCAAAAAAAGTAGAGACTATAGCAAAATCATATTCAAAGCAAAGAGAAGTAAGAAATATAATGGTCTTTTTACAGACTTATGGGGTAACAGCTAAACAATGTGTTAAAATCCATAAAAAATATGGTAAAGATTCTATAAATGTAGTTAAAGAAAATCCTTATACTTTGACAGAAAATATATCTGGAATAGGTTTTAAAACTGCTGATAAAATAGCTAGAACTTTGGGTATAGAGAGTGATTCACCATTTAGAATCCAATGTGGAGTTAGATATATAGTAAATCAATTTTGTGGTATGGGAAATACATATATGCCCTTAGAAAAATTATTAAAAGAATCTAAAGATATACTTGGGGTTAAAGAAAATGAAATAATGAATAATATACAAGAGTCTGTACTTAATGGGAAATTAAAGGTGGAAAATATAAATAAAGAAGAATGTGTTTTTACAATGCCATACTATTATTGTGAGTTATCAGTTACAAGCAAAATATTAACGTTAAGTACAAATAGTTATGATGATATAAATATAGATGTAGATTTACAAATAGAGGAATTTGAAGGAAGTAATAATATAAAATTTGCAAAAACTCAAATAGAAGCCATAAAGGGTGCTTTTGAAAATGGTATTGAAATAATAACGGGTGGTCCTGGAACAGGAAAAACAACAATAATAAAGTGTATAACAGAGATATTTGAAAATGCATCTATGACAGTGTTTATGGCAGCTCCTACAGGTAGAGCGGCAAAGAGGATGAGTGAGGCTACAGGAAGAGAGTCTAAAACTATACATAGATTATTGGAACTTGGATTTAATAATGATGATGATATGGAGTTTTTAAGATCGGAAGAATCACCCCTACAGTGTGATGTTCTTATAATTGATGAAGCTTCTATGATAGATATTTTACTTATGAATAATCTTTTAAAGGCAATTCCTATGGGAACAAGATTAATTATTGTTGGAGATGCAGATCAGCTTCCATCAGTAGGTCCTGGTAATGTATTGAGGGATTTAATAGAAAGTAAGTGTGTAAAGGTAGCAAGATTAAGGGACATTTTTAGGCAAGCGGAAGAAAGTATGATTGTAGTTAATGCACATAAAATTAACAATGGAGAAATGCCTATATTAAATAAGAAGGGAAAAGATTTTTATTTTCTAAATTCAGAAAATCAAGATAAAGTTTTAGATACTTTGGTAGGACTTATAGATACTAGACTTCCTAAGTTCAACAATAATTGGAATAAAATAAAAGATATACAGATACTTTCGCCCATGAGAAAGGGAACTTTAGGAATAGAAAATTTAAATAGTAGACTACAAGAAATTTTAAATCCTAAAGCCAAGGAAAAAAGTGAATTAGAATTTAGAGATATTATTTTTAGGGTTGGCGATAAAGTAATGCAGACAAAAAATAATTATAATTTAAAATGGAATTCTATTAGTAGTGATAGTGATGAAGAAGGGGCCGGAGTATTTAATGGAGATGTAGGATATATAATAGGAGTTAGTGAAGACAAGATAACTGTAGTTTTTGATGAAGATAAGGAAGTAGTATATGACAATATGTATTTAGATGAACTAGAACTTGCATATGCTATGACAGTACACAAAAGTCAAGGAAGTGAATTTCCTGTAGTAATTATGCCTATGTTTATGGGACCACCACTACTTATGAACAAAAATTTATTTTATACGGGTATTACAAGAGCTAAACAGATGGTAGTTTTAGTTGGACTTTACAAGGCCGTAAATTTTATGATAAATAATAATAGAAGTTTTGATAGATATTCTGCACTAAAGTGGAGGATATTAAATATATTAGAGGGAGAAGTTCAAGAAAGTATATAAGTCGTAAAATGGAGGGTATATATGTATACTGTAGATAAAAAAATTATAAATATCAGAAATAGAATAAGTGATGAAATAATTTCATGGAGTTTATCTAAGGAAAGATTTTTAAATATCATATCGCCTCCATATAATTTTTGTGATGTTTTTTTAGAAATAATAATAAGATTTATTAGAAAGAATAAAAGAGTTTTATATATAACCAATGAATCTAAAGATAATATAACAATAATTAATATGATAAAAAAGTATACAACTTTTAAAAAGTATGTTTATTATGAAAAAGAAATTCAATATGACAATATGTTACTTATAATTTCATCTCACAATAATGCAAGGGAAATTCAAGAGAAATTTGATTTAGTGATTTATGATGATATAAAAAGTTTTTCTATTAATGATAGAGAAGATATAATTAAAATTACTCTTAATTTATGTAAAGAATTTGGAAAGATAATAGCATATTCTATAGAAAAAATTTTTTATAATAATAATGAATTGAATTTTCCTATAAGAGAAAATTGTATTCCCATAATAGAACCTAAATTTATAGAGACTAGAATAGATATAAATAAAGATATACCCTATGTAGCTTATGAATATATAAAATGGTCAATTACAAATAATCATAAGGTTATAATATATGTTCCAGATCAACAACGAGTTCGTAGTGTATACAATTATTTATATAAATATTGTAATGAATTTTCTAGGACTACAATTCCCTTTATAAAAAATCAAGGATATAATAAATTATTATATAGTTTTAAAGAAATGCAAAACGGAATAATAATAACTAATGATTTTGATGATTTATATTTTAAATTAAGAAATATAAATGTTATGGTATTTTTTGCAGATGATATTAGGTTTGACTATAAGAAGTTAGTATATCTTTGTGGAAAAGTGGGTATAAATGAAAATAGACATAGTGGAGAAGTAGTATTTGTAGGAAACTATGAAACTGATGATATTGATAAGGCAAAATATATAACGAGGTGTTTTAATAAAATGGCATGGGAAATGGAGTTATTAAATATATAAGATATATATCAAAATGTGTTTTAAATTTAATATACAGTACTGAGGAAAAGTGTATACTTTGTGGAAAAAATTTAGAAGAAGGTAAGAGGCTGTGCATAAATTGTATAAGAAATATAAAAGTATGTAATAATGTTGTGAAACTTACACATGAAGATTACATATTTAATTGTTACAGTTCAGTATATTATTCAGGAAATGTGAAAGAATTAATACTAAAATTAAAATATAAAAATGATTTTATGGCAGGAGAAGCTTTTATAAACTATATGATGGATACAATAGATATTTATCATATAAAATTTGATATTATAACATATGTTCCATCTTCTAAAGAAGCTTTAAAAGAACGAGGATATAATCAAGGAGAATATTTAGCTAAGTTGGTTGCAGAAAAAACTAATAAAAAGGTTGTAAAGGTATTAGAAAAAAGTAAAAAAACTAAAGACCAAATAGGATTAACTAAAAATCAGCGATGGGAAAATTTAAAGAATTCATTTAAATGTATAGATATAAATAAAATACAAGGTAAAAAGATATTATTAGTAGATGATGTTTTAACTACAGGAGCTACTGCGTTTTATTGCTCAAAAGAAATGATTTTAAATGGAGCTAAAGATGTGAGTATATTAACAGTAGCAAAAAGTACTTTATAATTGCCACTAAATTATATTATATCATATAAACAAAAAAATATCTTTAATAGGTTAGTGTAATAAGTTTATGATAAACTGAGTAAAATAAGTTTTAAGCACTGAAAAATGTTTAAATTTTCAGTAAATTGCAACTGGATTAGTTGTTATTAATATAGATAAGATATAAAATATATTTAAGCAATATAATTTATATCTTATCTATATTAATGATGGTATATAGCTAGGAGATATGCATGAAAGGGGCTGGCTTTATGAACATAAAAGTTATTGGAAAGAATATCGAAGTAACAAAAGGATTAAGGGAAGCAGTTGAAAGAAAATTATCTAAATTAGATAAATATTTCGATCCTAATGTAAAAGTCATAACTACCCTAAGTGTACAAAAGAGTAGGCAAATAGTAGAGGTTACTATACCTTTTAATGGAGTAATATTAAGGGCAGAAGAAGCTAATATTGATATGTATGCTGCCATAGATTTAGTTTTAGAAAAATTAGAAAGACAAATAAGAAAACAAAAGACTAAATTAGAGAAAAGAAAACATGGAGATGCTCTAAAATTTCAATTTATACCGGAGTATGTTCCAAAAGATGCACAAGATAATGTAGAATCAAAAATAGTTAAAACTAAAAGATTTGCAATAAAACCAATGAGTAATGAAGAAGCTGTTCTTCAAATGGAACTTTTAGGACACAACTTCTTTGTATTTAGAAACAGTGATACAGATGAAGTTAATGTTTTATATAAAAGAAAAGATGGTCAATATGGGTTAATAGAACCTGAGTTTTAATAGAAGGTTAATAAAAAGGCGACAATAATTATCGCCTTTTTATTTTTTTAGAAAGTTACATAAAGTCTTAAAATTGTCAACAACTATATCAGGAGTAATGCTAGAATTTATATAATCGTTAAATGATATACCTTTGTTTAATATAAGTATTAAATTGCCACCATATTTTTGAAAAGTACTATATTCTTCAGATAAATCATTTGTAACTAGAACTAATTGCCTAGTATCTATATGTAATTGATTAAAAATATTATAGCTACTACTTAATATATTTCTATCAGGAATAACTAATCTATCAGAAAAACGCTTTTTAAAGTATTCGATTATACACTTATTTTTACAAAAATCACATGTAAGTGTTCCATAATTACATAGTTTATATGATAATGTAATGATACTTTTGGTGTTTTGTAGAAAAGCTAAATCTTTTGAAGAGATTTTAGTTGTGTTTAGAAATATGAAATCTGGGTTTTTGGAGTTTAAAGGAACGTTTAGTTCTTTGAAATCTTGTAAATCATTTGAATTGCTGATAACAAATGCTGAAAAGTTTCCGTAAACCTTTTTTAAGTAGTTTATAAGAACGTAAGTAGGAGATATTATATTTTTATAAGTACATAAAAAATTATTATTAATTAGTTTCATATAAAAATGGTTATGGCTAACATCACAATTATTTGTGAAAAAAAAACAACTATATGGTGAGTTTTCATTTATAAAGTTTAATGCATCTAAATCTATAGTATCATTGGTAAAAAGCATATCTATATTAAATATAAAATATGGTTCGTTAGGCAACATAATCAATATCCTTCCATATGTATATATAAAGTTTTAAAGATAGTATACAAAAAAATACATAAAAAAACAACAAAACACATAAATACAATTTATACCATTGACATAAACTTTGGTAATAATCACAAAAACTATTTAAAAAGTATAATATTGAACGGTTAATGAATAGGTGTTATAATCAATAAGTATAATATTGAAAAAATATAATAGTGAGGATGAAGATAATGGGACTGTTTGAAAAGATATTTGGTACATATAGTCAAAGAGAATTAAAAAAAATTGCACCAATAATAAATAAAATAGAATCTTATGAGAAAGAATTTGAAAAATTAACTGATGAACAGTTGAAAAATAAAACAGAAGAATTTAAGGAAATTCTAAAAAGTGGAAAAACTTTGGATGATATACTTCCAGAAGCATTTGCTGTAGCAAGAGAGGCTTCATGGAGAGTTCTTAGTATGAAGCATTTTAGAGAACAGCTTATAGGTGGAATAGTTCTTCATCAAGGTAGAATTGCGGAAATGAAAACAGGTGAAGGTAAAACATTGGTTGCAACATTACCTGCATATTTAAATGCATTATCAGGTAATGGTGTACATGTAATAACTGTTAACGATTATCTTGCTAAAAGAGATAGAGATCAAATGTCTCAGTTGTATGAATTTTTAGGCCTTACTACTGGAGTAATAATTCATGATTTAGATAATGAGCAAAGACGTGAAGCTTATAATTGTGATATTACATATGGAACTAATAATGAATTTGGTTTCGATTATTTAAGAGATAATATGGTTGTATATAAGGAAGAAAGAGTTCAAAGAAAGTTAAACTTTTGTATAGTGGATGAAGTTGACTCTATTTTAATTGATGAAGCTAGAACTCCACTTATAATTTCTGGAGAAGGAGATAATTCAACTGACTTTTATAAAGTAGCTGATTTCTTTGCAAAGACATTAAAAGAAGATGATTATACAGTAGATGAAAAAACTAAATCTGTTATTTTAACAGAGCAAGGTATTGAAAAAGCAGAAAAGTTCTTCCATTTAGATAACTATGGTGATGCAGACAATATGCAAGTTCAACATCACGTAGTTCAAGCTTTAAAGGCTAACTATAATATGAAACGTGACAAAGATTATATGGTTAAGGATAATGAAGTTATTATAGTTGATGAATTTACAGGAAGACTTATGGAAGGTAGAAGATATAGTGATGGTCTTCATCAAGCTATAGAAGCTAAAGAAGATGTTAAAATTCAAAAAGAATCTAAAACTCTTGCAACTATAACATTCCAAAACTACTTTAGAATGTATAATAAACTTTCTGGTATGACGGGTACAGCTGATACAGAAGAAGCTGAATTTAGAGAAATTTACGGATTAGATGTAGTGATTATACCTACACATAGACCAATAGCAAGAATAGATGCTTCAGATTTAGTATATAAATCTGAAAGAGGTAAATTCAAGGCTATAGTTAATGAGATAGCTGAAACTTATAAGACTGGTCAACCAGTTCTAGTAGGTACAGTAAGTATAGAAAAGTCAGAACTTTTATCAGATATGTTAAAGAGAAAAGGAGTTCCACATCAAGTACTTAATGCAAAATATCATGAAAAAGAAGCTGAAATAATTTCTCATGCTGGAGAAAAGGGTATGATTACAATAGCTACTAATATGGCTGGACGTGGTACTGATATTAAGCTTGGTGAAGGCGTTGAAGAAGTCGGTGGACTTAAAGTAATTGGTACTGAAAGACACGAATCAAGACGTATAGATAATCAATTAAGAGGACGTTCTGGACGTCAAGGTGACCCTGGATATTCAAGATTTTATGTATCTTTAGAAGATGATTTAATGAGAATATTTGCATCAGAAAGATTACAAGGAGTTGTCGAGAAATTAGGTTTAACAGACGAGGATGCAATAGAAAGTAGACTTGTTACAAATGCTATAGAAAACGCTCAAAAGAAAGTTGAAGGAAATAACTTTGATGTAAGAAAGAGCGTATTACAATATGATGATGTTATGAATCAACAAAGAGAAGTTATATATAAACAAAGATCTCAAGTTCTTGAAGGGGAATCATTGAAAGATGATATTCAAGAAATGATAAAAGCAGTTATAGCAGAAGCTGTAGATGCACATATGAGTGGGCTTGATGAAAATTTAGAAGAAGATTTAGAAAAATTATTAACATATTTACAAGAGATATATTTACCAAAGGATACTGTAACAGTAGATGAACTTAAGATAAAATCTGATGATGAAATAAAAGATATATTAATAGGTATTGCACAAAAATTATATAGTGAAAAAGAAGAAGAAATTACTCCAGAAAGAATGAGAGAAATAGAAAGTGTTATTCTTCTTAGAATTGTTGATACTAAATGGATGGATCATATAGATAATATGGATCATTTAAGACAAGGTATGGGACTTAGAGCTTATAGACAACAAGATCCAGTTCAAGCATATCAATTTGAAGGTAGTGAAATGTTTGATGAAATGATTAATAGTATAAAAACAGATACTGTTAAATATTTATTCCACATTCAAGTTGAAAGAAATATAGAAAGAGAAAGAGTTGCAAAGGAAACATCAACTAATATGAATGGTGATGATTCACTTAAGCAAGAACCAGTAAAAAGAGCTGATGATAAAGTAGGTAGAAATGATCTTTGTCCATGTGGAAGTGGAAAGAAATATAAAAATTGTTGCGGAAAATAAATGAATTAAAAAATCCAGTTTAACTGGGTTTTTTAATTATATATAGTTATTATTTAAAGAGAGGGTGATTTTGTGATTATTCAGTTAGAAGAAGCTAAAAATACAGTTACTGAATTAGAATCAAATTTAGATGAAGTGAGGGTTTCACTTTGACATTGCAAGTATAGAAAAGCGAGTTTTAGAACTTGAAAATAGAATGCAAGAAAGTAATTTTTGGGATGATATAAATAAAGCCCAAGAGGTTACTCAAGAAGCGAAAGGGCTTAAAGATAGAATCGATAAGTATTCTAACACTAAAAATAGATTAGAAGATTTAAAAATTTTAATAGAAATGAGTATTGAAGAAGATGATGAGTCTTCTGTAGAAGAAATTTTAAACGAAGTAAAAGAAATTCAAATTATTATAGATGAATTTAGGGTTCAAATATTGCTTTCTGGAGAATATGATAAAAATAATGCTATAGTAAGTTTACATGCAGGTGCAGGTGGAACTGATGCACAAGACTGGACAGAAATGCTTTTAAGAATGTATACAAGATGGTCAGAGACTAAAGGATATAAAGTTGAAACTTTAGATATACTTCCTGGTGATGAAGCAGGAATTAAAAGTGCTAGTCTTAAGATAACTGGGGAGTTTGCATATGGTTATCTTAAAGCTGAGAAGGGGATTCATAGATTGGTTAGAATATCACCATTTAATGCTAATGGAAAAAGACAAACATCATTTGCATCTTTAGAGATTCTACCAGAACTTACAGAAAGTCAAGATATTGAAATAAAATCAGATGATTTAAGAATAGATACTTATCGTGCTAGTGGTGCAGGTGGCCAGCATATAAATAAAACAGACTCAGCGGTTAGAATTACTCATATACCAACTGGAATAGTTGTTCAAAGTCAAAGTGAACGAAGTCAATTTCAAAATAAAGATACCGCTATGAGTATGTTAAAATCTAAATTAGTAGAACTAAAAGAAAGAGCTCATAAGGAAAAAATAGAAGATCTCAGTGGAGATTTAAAAGAAATAGGATGGGGAAGTCAAATAAGATCGTATGTATTTCAACCATATACGATGGTAAAGGATCATAGAACCAATACTGAGATGGGAAATGTCGAAGCTGTTATGGATGGAGATATAGATATATTTATAATAGAATATTTAAAAGCTAATAAAAATTAAAATTTAAAGGCAAATAAAAGTATATACTTTTATTTACCTTTTTTATTTTTAAAAGTTAGCAAATTGAACAGCCGTCGTTGTCATCATCTTTACATGGATAGCATGGTTCAGGTTCTGGTTCTGAAGGTTTTGTAGGCTCTGAAGGTGTACAGATTTTTGTTTTTGAAAGAGTGTAGATTAGTTGACCGCAACTTTGCATAGCTTCTGTATCTATTAGTTTGTATCCATTACTAAGAAGTTTTGATAAAGCATATGAACATTTTGTTCCCCTAGGAATTTTTCTATCGCTACAATAACTTACAACAATATCATCGTAGTAGCACCATCCACTATTTAATTCACAAATAAGAAGTATTACACTTACATTATTTTTCATTTAATGTTTACCTCCCTATAATCTTGAGATAGTTAATATAAAACAAATAGGTATATAGCTTGTCTCATTAGTATATTATGTAAAGCTAGGTATTCATGTTACAAATAAATGTAGAATTAATGGGAAGATATACAACTTATATTTTTGATTTACTAGGTAAGACTATTATTGTTGAAATTATTTAGTATATAGAGGAGGAATTTTAGATGCCAACAGGAACTAAATTAGAACAGGCTTTAGCTTCAGCAAAAGGATTATCAGCAGATTTAAAAACTTTTTCATTAGATACAGATAATCAAGATGCTAAACAAATGTTTAAGCAATTATCTACAACTATGGAGAATGTATCTCAAACAATCCAAGGAAGATTAGATTTTGTAAAACAAGAAGAGCCTCAATATAGAGACTAATTCCATAAATAAAATTCTAGAATTTAATTAAAAATTAAATTCTAGAATTTTTTTAGTTATTGTGACTTTTATGTGAGTATATAAAAATTGAATAAATTAAAATAAGAAATAATGATAAATATAATATTTGTTTATAGTAAATAATCATAAAACTGTTATTAAAACAAAACTCTAAAATTTTTTTCATAGAAAAATTAAAACATCGAGTAATAGCGCTTATTTTTATGAATTCAGGATTATCTTTTAATGTATGAATTTTAGAGGTATCGTTATCACAAAATGTTATAGCATCAATATTATTGTTTCTAAATGCTTTATGATCACTGTCGTCTTCAAAAAGATAATTAATATTTATATTTTGTCTAGAACAAACAGCCGAAATATTTTTTATGAATTTTGTATTTTTGGAATCTTGTTTTCCACCTATTAAGCAGAGGGGAATATCTTGATCACTACCAATCATATCAAAGTTAAAAACTTTACTATTTTTGATATAGGGTTTATATGTTTTAACGAAGTTATCTGAACCTATACACCCGAACTCTTCGGCGTTAAATGCAACAAATAGGATACTTCTATCAGGTTTCCCAAGAGAAGATATGTATCTCATCATTTCTAACATAAAAGAAGTACCAGAAGCATTATCTAAAGCACCTTTATAAATGTTGTTATTTAAATCTATTCCTAGATGATCAAAATGAGCTGAAATTATAATTGGATTTTTATCTTTGTTTTTTCCTTCAATAAAACCAAGAACATTATTTGCTGTGGTAGGTGAATTTGAAAATGGAATAAAGCAATTTACAGAATTACCATTTTGTATAGCTGTGTTTATAGAGGATAAGGTTTCTTTAGTTACCATTACGCACATACTCCAATTTGAATCATTTACAAAAGAACTTCTAAAGTTTAAGTTATCATTAGTTGGTATGTAAAATAAAAAATAATCTTTATTATTTTGAACTTGTAACATTCTATCTTTAGAAATTATAAAAGGGTTTTTGTTATTCACTATAATTTTATTATTTTTAAAGTTTAACATGTCTTCTTTAAAATCAATACCGTAAATAAATTCTTTGATTTTAATTCCAGCATGATTTTGTATTATTAAATGGGGGTAACCATCTATTTTTTTTGGATAATTTGTATTAAAGGTTTGAGTATAGTCTCCCATAAATGGTTTTAAATGATTTTTTATAAATTGAAGTCTAATATATTCTTCTACTAATTTATTTTCAAAGGTACCTGTAAGTCTACCTTTAAAATTATTTGAGGTTAGAAAATAAATATCTTCTATGACTTTATTTTCATTGAAAGGATGTATGTTTAGATATGTATTAAAACTAATACTTAATAATAGGACTAAAAATCCTATAATAAATTCATTTAAAAATCTTTTCATATATAAACTCCTTGTAAATTTTATCGTTCTGTTAAGTTATATGAACATTGATTCCCCTCGGCCTATTGAAATATAATAGATTTCTCACAAACATATTACCTCCCAGAAAGGAGAGAGGAATCAATGAACAAAGCTAATAAAAAAATTACCTGTCCTAGATGTCACAGCCATAACCTATATAAGTTTGGAAAAGACAAAGAAGGAAATCAAAAATATCAATGCAAAGAGTGTAAAAGACAATTTGCACCATCGGCTATGCCGAAAGAGCGTCAGCTCAAGGATTACCCTCGTTGTCCTATCTGTAACAAAGGAACCTTTATTCATCATAATTACTCAAATTATATCAATTATCGTTGTAACGATAAAAAATGTAATCATAGTTTTTTTGTGGCGAAGCCTACGGCTATAGATCCTTCAAGCAATACCACTATCCAAGGTAAACTTAATTTTAAAGGTATGCGCTTTCCAATTCATATTATATTAATGGCTTTAGACCTTTACTTTCTTAATGAAAGTTCTACAAGACGTATATCTCAATATTTGTTTAGAACATTTAATGTAAAAGTATCTCATGTTACTATTGCAAGTTGGACTAAAAAATTTGCTGCATATTTCAAATTGAAATCTGATAATTTATTTTATAATATTGACTTATCAGATTCTGATGAATGGCACGCAGATGAAACTGTTGTATTTATAAATGGCAAGAAACATTATCTATGGCTTGTTATAGACTCAGAAAGTCGATTAATTATCTCTTATCATCTATCCCCATATAGAGATGCTAAACAAGCTTTTAGCCTTTTTAACGATGCTAAGAAATTAGGATCTCCTAGAGCCATAGTTACTGATAGATTACCATCTTACAATATTCCAATAAAATCAGTATTCCAAGATACACTTCACATAAAAGTACAATCTTTTATGGATGATATTTCAAACAATATCATTGAGTCATTTAACAAAACATTTAAGTCTTGGTATAAAGGTTTAAAAGGCTTTAACTCATTTAATAGTGCCAATAAACTAATATCAGTGTTTATATTTCACTATAATTTTGTGCGTAACCACTCATCACTACGTAATTTAACACCATCTGAAGTAGTGGGAATTAGTTACCCAGTTAAAGCTAAAAATAATTGGTTATTAGCTGCCTAACGGCTAGCGCTATCGCTTTTAATTAAGTCTATTTATTTTTAAAATCTATAATGGATAGGCTTTTTTGTCATACCACAAAATATTAATCGTATAATTTTTATTATTTAAAATAAGTCATATAGTAATTTTATGATTTTTAAAGCTATGCTTTCATAATTAATTAACAGAACCAATTTTATATATATATAATTATGAAATCGGATAGTAACATATGATGAAAAATTGGACTTTTAAGTTATATTAATGTAAAATTATGAGAGCGATATGAAAATATATTTTTAAAAGAAATGGAGGAAACTATGACGAATATTAATAATAAATTAGCCAAAGAATTTAATATACAATTAAAACAAGTGGACAGTGTTATTGAACTTTTAGATGGAGGTAACACTGTTCCTTTTATTGCTAGATATAGAAAAGAAAAAACTGGTGGACTTGATGATGTAGTTTTAAGAAATCTTGCTGAAAGGCTTACATATTTAAGAAATTTAGAAGAAAGAAAATCAGATGTAATAAGAATAATTGGAGAACAAGATAAACTTACAGAAGAGTTAAAGCTGAAAATTGAAATGTGTGAGACATTAACAGAAGTAGAAGATATATATAGACCATTTAAACCTAAGAAAAGAACTAGAGCCACTATAGCAATGGAAAAGGGGTTAAAACCCATTGCTGAAATAATCATTAATGGTAATTTTAAAGGTAATATAGAGGAATATGCAAGCAAATTTATAAATGAAGAAAAAGAAGTATCTTCCGAAATAGAAGCTTTAAATGGAGCTAAAGATATAGTTGCCGAAGCTATTTCAGATGAAGCGGAGTATAGAAAGTGGATAAGAGAATTTGTTAGAAAAAATGGGATGATTGAATGTACTGGAAGTAGTGAAGAACCAACTCCATATGAAATGTATTATGATTATTCTGAAGCTATTTTAAAAATACCTTCTCATAGAATTTTAGCTATTAATAGAGGAGAAAAAGAAAAGGTTTTATCTGTAAAAGTAACATGTGATACTAATAAAATAATAGAGTATTTAAATAGAAAATGTAAAAAAGAAAATTCTATCACAGATAAATTTATAGAAGAAAGTGTTGAAGATTCGTTGAAAAGACTTATTTATCCATCAATTGAAAGGGAAATAAGAGCAGAGCTTACTGACAAGGGGGAAGAGGGTGCAATTGATGTTTTTAAAGCTAATTTAAGTGCCCTTTTAATGCAAGCGCCTATAAAAGGAAAAGTTGTTTTAGGATATGACCCTGGATTTAGGACTGGATGTAAAATAGCTGTGCTGGATGATACAGGAAAACTTTTAGATACAGCAACAGTATATGCTACTGCACCACAAAATGATGTTGATGGATCAATCAAAATACTTAAAGAACTTGTTTATAAACATAATGTAGATGTTGTTTCATTGGGAAATGGAACAGCTAGTAGAGAGTCGGAAGAAGTTTTAGCTAGACTTATAGAAGATGTTAAGAAAGAAAGTGGAAAAGATTTATTTTATGTTGTAGTATCAGAGGCTGGGGCATCAGTTTATTCAGCATCAGAACTTGCAACAAAGGAATATCCAGATATAAATGTTTCTATAAGAGGTGCTATTTCAATAGGACGTAGACTTCAAGATCCTATGGCTGAACTTGTTAAAATTGATCCTAAATCAATAGGAGTTGGGCAATATCAACATGATGTATCTTCAAAAAGACTTGATGAGTCATTAAGCGGTGTTGTAGAGAATGTAGTAAATAGTGTTGGAGTAGATTTAAATATAGCAACGCCTTCGCTTTTATCATATATTTCAGGAATAAATTCAACTATTGCAAAAAACATAGTTGAATTTAGAGAAGAGAATGGCAAGTTTAACAATAGAAAAGAATTGTTAAAAGTAAAAAGACTTGGACCGAAAGCTTTTGAACAATGTGCAGGATTTTTAAGAGTAACAGAAAGTAAAGAAGTTCTTGATAATACTTCTGTTCATCCAGAATCATATAAGGCAACTAAAGAATTTTTAAAAATATTAGGTTATACAGAAGATAATATAATAAAAGGAAATTTATTGGATTTGGATAGCAAAGTTAGAGAGCATAAAGTAGAAACTTTAGCTGAAAAATTAGGTATTGGAGTTCCGACTCTTGAAGACATAATAAAAGAAATAAAAAAACCAGGACGTGATCCAAGAGAAGAACTTCCAAAACCGATATTTAAAAAAGGAATAGTAGATATAAATCAGCTAAAACCAGATATGATGTTAACAGGAACAGTTAGAAATGTAGCAGATTTTGGAGCGTTTGTAGATATAGGAGTTCATCAAGACGGACTAGTTCATATAAGTCAATTATCGGATAAGTTTGTAAAGAATCCTTTAGATATAGTTAAAGTTGGAGATGTGGTTGAAGTTAGGGTTTTAGAAGTAGATGAAAAGAGGGGGAGAATATCTCTTTCTATGAAGAAGTAAAGGTTGAATTATTTAATTAAAGATAGTATAATTATATACAAATAAAGTAAATAGTATCTTCAGGGCAGGGTGTAATTCCCGACCGGCGGTAAAGTCCGCGAGCCATATATGTTATGGCTGACTTGGTGAGATTCCAAGACCGACAGTAAAGTCTGGATGGAAGAAGGTATAGATAGAGTATTAGTAGGATTTTTTGCCCTGATGATTTTTCATATCATCAGGGTTTTTTGATTATAGCTCTACCCATACCCTTGAAGATAACGAAACAAGGGGGTTTATTATGAGACATAATAATTTAAACAAAATGATTAAAATATCACTTTTATCTGTTATGGCATTTATATTGATGTTTTTCGAAGTATCTATGCCCATATTTCCTAATTTCTTAAAGATAGATATAAGTGATCTTCCAGCACTATTAGGTTCATTTGCGCTTGGGCCAGTGGAAGGTGTTGGAATTGAGTTATTCAAGAACATATTGCATGTAATCTTTAAGGGAACACAGACTGGACTTGTTGGTGAATTTGCAAACTTCATAGTAGGTGCAGTACTTGTTTTAGTAGCAGGATATATATATAGATGTAAAAAATCTAAGAAAACAGCTATTTTAGGTTTGTTAACAGGTTCAATAATAATGTCTATATTTGCAGCAGTATTAAATTATAGTGTATTTTTACCCTTATTTGCAAAAGCTTTTAAAATACCAATAGATGCTTTTGTATCAATGGGAGCTTTGGTGAATCCTAAAATACATGATTTAAAAGGATTAGTTATGTGGTCTATATTACCGTTTAATCTATTGAAGGGGTTAATTGTATCTATTATAACTTTGGCTATGTATAAAAGTGTATCACCTATATTACACAAAGATGAAGTTGTGCAAAAAAGAAAAATTAATACTTTAGAAAATCAAAGATAAAAATATAAATAGAATAAAAAATACGCTAGTGAAGTAACTAGCGTATTTTTTATTCTAATACATCTTTTTTCCACATTACTAAGGCGTTTACATTAGGGCCATAATAATTTTTTCGTAAACCTTCTTCTAAAAAACCATATTTTTTATATAAATTTCTGGCTGTAGTATTATTTTCACGAACTTCTAGAGTAATTGCTGGAATATTTCTTTCTGTACAAATATCCATTATACCATTCATTAAGTAATTACTAGCGCCAATGCCACGATAATCCGGGTGTACTGCAATATTAGTTATATGTGCTTCATCTATGATGAGCCATATACCTGCATAACCTATAATTTTATTATATTGGTCTTTTAACACGATATATTTAGAAAAATTATTTTCAAATTCATTTTTTAAAGTTTGTAGTTTCCAAGGAGGGTTAAAACATACATTATTTATTTTTAAAACTGATTCTAGGTCTTCCTCCTTCATTTCTTCAAGTGATAAATTATTCATTTTCTTTCATCCTTAATTTATTTTCATATTCTCTTTCGGCTTGTGATTTTTTAAGATAAATAGGAGCAAAGGTAAGTGAATTATCACAAACTCCATTTTTTAATAATTGTAGACCTAGTTCACCTAATGAAGAAGCCCTTGCAAGATTAACATTGTTAGGGGCAAAATAAACTTTCGAAAAACTAGTAGATAATTTATCTTTAAATTTAGGTATAGCATCTCCTATAAAATTTATAGAATCACAATTTGTTTCTTTTATAATAGAAATTAATTCATCAATATGTATAGCCATATAGTCAGTTAGCTTTTTTAATTTTCCATCTTCAAAAGAATATAATGCAGTATAAACATTATCTCTTAAAGCATCAATAATAGGGCATATAATACCGTTACTATAAGCTAAATTAAATGCTAATCCATCTAACGATGAAATGCCGATAAAAGGCTTTCCTGTACCATCAGCAAGACCTTTAACAGTTGCAATACCTATTCTAAGGCCTGTAAAAGAACCAGGACCGCTAGATACAGCAAATGCATCTATATCATTTATTGTTAATTTTAGATTGTTTAATAAAGAATCGATTAGAGGCATTAATATGACAGAATGTTGTTTTTTATCATTTAGGGTTATTTCACCTAATAGTTTATTATCTTCTAAAATAGCACAAGATGCACTAGAAGTAGAAGAATCTACGCTGAGAATTTTCATATTTTAATCTCCTTTACATAATTGTATCTATTACCGCTACAAGTTATAGTTATTTTTCTAAAGTTATCTCCAAGCTCAGGTAATTTTTTTATTTCAACCTTTAAATATTCGTTTGGAATTAATTCCTCTATATAGTTAGCCCATTCAACAATGCTAACACCATCTCCAAATATATATTCATCAAAGCCTATAGCTTCTATTTCATCAGGGTCATTAACTCTATATACATCAAAATGGTATAATTTAAGTCTTCCTTGATATTCGTTAACTATATTAAAGGTAGGACTAGTTATATGATCATGAATTTCAAGTCCTTTAGCTATACCTTTGGTTATGTGAGTTTTGCCAGTTCCAAGATCTCCAATTAAACATATAATATCACCACTATTTGTAAGTTTACCTATTTGTAATCCAATATCAACAGTTTTATCTACACTATCAACTATAAAATCCATTTATATCAACTCCTAAGATTAATGCATTACTAATTCATAAGTTATTTTATACTAAATATACGAAAATTAAAAGCATATAAGAAAGTGATTGTAATAAATACAATCACTTTTATATTAGTGCTTTTTTTAAATTATTCACAGCGTGTTTGCAAATTAGATTATCGGAAGCCATATTATCAAGAATATCATATGCTATTTTTTGATTTAAACCTAATCTGTAGGGCCTATCTTCAGTTAATGCTTGGTAGATGTCGCAAACAGCTAAAATTCTGCATTCTTCACTTAGGTTTTTGCCTAATAATCCTCTGGGATATCCTTTGCCATTAAGTTTTTCGTGATGATTCGAAGCCCATTCTTTTATATCAGGAATATCTTCTATTCTATCTAAAATGATAGAGGTATAGTATACATGGGATTTTATTATAGAAAATTCTTCTTCGGTAAGTTTACCGTTTTTATCAAGTATAGATGAAGGAATAGCGAGTTTACCTATGTCATGTAATAAGCCGGCTATTTTCATTTTAGAGCATTTTTCATCTGAGTATCCTAAATATTTTGAGATTTTAAAAGCAAGTTCAGCAATTTCTCTAGAGTGAGTTGCTGTAAAACTACTTTTAGCATCGATAATATTAGAAAAAATGTATGCTATAATTTCAAATTCCTTTAGATCTAAATATATATCTAGCTTAGGAGCAATATTGTCTAAAATAGAATCAACAAATGAAATATTTTCAAGATCAAACCAAAAAATATCTTTTGATGCTATTTCTATAAACTTAGTACAAAGTATTGGCGAAAATATATTTGAAGAACGTGATTTTATCCAATGTATTATATCTTCTTTTTGCTTAAATAAGGATATCTGAGGATTATATAGTAATTCCACTAGGTCCGCTAATCTTATGATTTGGCTTTCAATGGGAATTTCATCACCAATTAAATGAAGAGGTCCACTTCCGTCAAAATTTTCATGGTGATGCAAAATTATATGAGAAAGATTTTTGAAAATAGGAAATGTATCTAATATTTCAGCTCCTTTTAGACAATGTTCTTTTATAAATTCTTCTTGAGTATGGCTATATTTTAAACTAGTAGTAGCACCTATATCATGTAACAATGTAGATAAATATAAATATTTTTTTATATCATTATTTAAATTTAAAACATTGGCCAATACTAAAGATATGTAAGTAGCTCGTTTAGAATGATTCATAAAGTTATGGTTAGAATAATTTATATTAGATATATTTTCTACTATGTTTTTATTATTGTCTATAGAACTAATTTCAGCTAAATCAAGAGCTATAGACATAGAACGAAGAGTTTTATCTAAAGATATTTTCATTTCACTACCTCTCTTTTGAATAATGTAATAATTAATACAAATTTATTTTAGCATAATATGTATTGTATGTGAAATATTGATTTAAATTCAAAAAAATATCATGGGTGAATATGAGGAATAAAATATAAGAGAAGATAATCAAATAAAAGAAAAACATAAAAAGTGCAATAATTATGGAGGAAATTAACATAAAAAGTAGAATGTACAATAATAATGTATATGGTTATGTATACATTAATTTAGAAAGGGAGTTAACTAAGTGAAAATAGAGATTAATTATAAAATGCTTAGAATATTGGTGGTATTATTAATAATGTTAATAACATCTATATTTATTATAACGGTTTTAGGAAGAGGAGAAATTATACATAAATTTTCATTTAAAAATATAATAACTGTTCAAAATGAACAAGAGTTTAATTATAATATATTAAATATTTATGGAGATGTACATGTAGAAGGAAAGGCAATAGGAAATATAGCAACAATATGCTCAGACGTATATGTAGATGGGGAAGTTAAAGGAAATATTATAAGTTTATTTGGAAAAATTCACAAAGGACAAAAAGGAAAAGTATATGGAAAAGAACTGGAAATAAGTAAAGAAAAAAGAGATGTATTTATTCAAAATAGTATTTTAGATATTAATCAGCTTTTATATATAATATTTGGAATAATTAGTTGTGAAAGTTTATATTTTATAGATATTAAACAAAGATTGAGGGTAGCTAATAATTTTTCTAATAGTATAAGTGAAAAGTTTAAATATGGATATATTATTGAGTTTGGTGGAATATTATTATTGGCTATATTAATTTTTTCCCTTTTGGGAATACAATTTGCTCCATCAATAGGACTCATACCACTTGTTTCTCTTGGGGGATTTATTATGTATCTCATAGGGTTTATATCAATAATGATTTATATAGGTATGAAAATAAACTTAAATTTAAATACCAAAATACCGTATCCAGTATATATAAGTTTATTTGTTATAATATATAGTTTTATAAGGAATATACCGTATTTAGGAGTTATTTTAGGAGTTTTTTTAGTAATCCCATTATCCATGGGAATGATTTATATTGAATATTTTCATAATTGCTTAAATAGACTAAATTCTAGTTTGGATGAAAAAAGTAGATAAAATATAAAAAAAGTATTGCATAAAATTTATAAGGATGATATAATAATAATCGTTCCATAGGGGTATGGCTCAATTGGTAGAGTAGTGGTCTCCAAAACCATTGGTTCTGGGTTCGAGTCCTAGTGCCCCTGCCAGATTAAAGTCAGTAATCATTAAGATTACTGACTTTTTTATTTTATAAAAACTAATTCCTTAAGTAATCAAATTATGATTATTTAAGGAATTTTTATTTTTTAATACGCTTATTAAAAAATAAAAGATTTAATCATAAAAACATGGTTAATTTCATAAAAAGCAAATAAAAGTTATAAGAATTTAATAAAAATTAAGGGTAATATGTAAAAAAGTTGAATAAAACCAAGATAGGTAATATAATATGTAATATATGAATAATATTTGAACAAATGAGAAAAAAATGGGGGGAACGATGTGTTAAATAATGTAAGGGTTAAAGGTAAAATATTATTAATAACATGTGTAATGGCTTTAGTTTCAATTGTAGTTGGTATAATGGGAGGTGTTTATTTAGAAAAAGCTAATAAGAGCACAGATGCACTTTACAATCAAAATTTGTTAGCCATAAGATTTTTATTAGGAGCAAGAAGTAGAGCTAATAGAATAACTGCGGATATGTTAAATCTTTGTTTGGAAACTGGAAATGCAGGATATGAAGATAAAATAGTACGTGATGCAAAAGAAAATATAATAGAACTTGACAAGGATTTAAAAAGTTATTATTCAACAAGACTAGATCCAGAAGAAGAGGATTTATACAAAGATATAACACAAATTGCAGAATCATATAAAGAAAAAGTAAATAAGATTGTGGATTTAGCAGGTATGGATAAAAATGAAGAAGCCTATAAAAATTTTAAAGAAAGTAATGCTATTGTAGAAAAATTTAGGGAGATAATAATCAAGTTATGTGATTACAATGTAAAGGATGCAGAAGAGACTAAAATTAGTAATGATGAGCAATATAAAAATGCAGGGAGATCCACAACTATTATATTGATAGCTGCAGTAGCCATAGGAGTAATTATATCATTACTTATTGCTAAAACAATAATAAATCCATTAAAAGATGCAACCAATTATTTAAAGAATATAGGTAGTGGAGATTTTTCCAAAGATGTAAAAGAAAAAAATCTTAGTAGAAAAGATGAAATTGGTGATTTAGCTCGAGGAATTAGTATAATGAGAAATACAAATATTGGGCTTATCAAAAATATTTTAAATCAGTCCAATGAAGCTATAGGGGCTACTGAAGATGTATTTGAACTTGTAAGACAAGTTAATGAAAATTCTCAAGAAATTTCAGCAACTACACAAGAATTATCAGCTGGAATGGAGGAAACTGCTGCATCAGCTGAGGAAATGAATACAGCTGCTGGAGAGATAAGAATATCAATAGAAAATATATCAAATAGAGCAGAAGAATTATCAAAAAGGTCTCAAGAAATAAATGAAAAAGCAAGTAGTTTAACTAAAGTAGCTAATAACTCTAAAGATGATAGTTTAAATATATATGCAGAAAATAAAAATGAATTATTAAAAGCAATAGAAGAGTCTAAATCTGTTGAAAAAATCAATGTATTATTAGAGTCTATTATTCAAATTACAGAACAAACTAATTTACTTGCATTAAATGCAGCCATTGAAGCCGCAAGGGCTGGAGAAAATGGAAAGGGATTTGCAGTAGTTGCAGATGAAGTAAGAAAACTTGCAGAAGAATCTTCTGATACTGCTGGTAAAATTCAAAATATAATAACTGGAGCAATTAAATCAGTTGGTAATTTATCGGATAATTCTCAAAACATATTGGATTTTATAAATAATAAGGTAATTAATGATTATAATGAATTTGTTAAAATGGGAAATATGTACAGCAATGATGCTAAATATTATAGTCAAGTTGCTATGGATCTTAAAAATGTTTGTGAAGAAGTTTTTCAGTCTGTAAATAATGTAATGGAAGTTATAAACAATGTAACCGTTTCTACTAATGAAGGTGCTGAAGGAACGAATAATATTGTTAATAAACTTAGTTTAGCTCAAAAACAAATAGAATCTTTAAGAGCAAGGGTAACAGTTGCAAAAGAAAGTTCAGAAGGCCTATATGAATCAGTTACTAGTTTTACAATAGAATAATAAATAGAGTTAAAATAAGAAGTTATTGAAATGATATTTCAATAACTTCTTATTTTGTTATAATTAACATGTTGTTTATAAAAATATAATTTGATCCTAAAAGGAGAGATAAAATGAATAAAAATACTATAAATAAGAAAATTATATATTGTACAGTTGTAATAGGAATCATAGGTATGATTTCAATAGGACTATATAGGTATCATAAAATAAAAACATATAATATGCTAGTAAATCAAGCTAGTGATAATCTAAAAAATTCTAAGTATGATGAAGCTATAATTTTATTTAAAGAAGCTATGAAGTATAAGAATGATTTAGGAATAAAAAATTCAATGAAGTTAGCTGAAAAACTAAAAACTGATAAAAAAAACTATGAAGATGATCTTAATTTTAATGAAGAATACACACACAATGAAGTTAAACAATCACAAGAAAGTATGAACAAAAAGAGAGAAAGTTATCCACAAAAATCTCCGAATATAGAAATAAATTCACAAACAATCAACAAAAATATTAATAAACCGGTAAATAAGCAACAAGCAGAGGACATGATTAAAAATTATATAAAAAGTACTAGTCAAGAAATTCCCAATTTGAAAGTAGAATATGACCATGATGATGTTAAATTAGGAATAAAATATTTTGTAATACATGTATACTGTGTTGTAGAGGATCATACAGCAACAATGGGTTGGTATTATGTAAATAAGCAAAATGGAAAGTGCTATAAATGGGATTTAATAGAAGATAGTCTAATACCACTAACTTAGTTAGGTAGCCTTATTTAAGCTATTAGAGTATTATGGTGTTAATACTCTAAATAATTTTAAATAATTAGAGTGTGAGGAAGGTGATGTAGTGAGTAAAGGACAGAAGCTAAAAACGTATATTGAAATGTTTGTTATATTTTTCAAGATAGGCGCCTTTACAATTGGAGGAGGTTATGCAATGCTTCCTTTAATTGAGAGAGAAATAGTAGATAAAAAATCGTGGATAGAAAAAGAAGAATACTTAGATATGATAGCACTTGCACAATCATCACCAGGACCCATTGCTGTTAATACATCAGTATTTGTGGGATATAAAATAGGTAGAGCACCTGGGGTTTTCGCAACAACGCTAGGAGCTGTACTTCCATCTTTTTTAATAATTTTAGTTGTTGCTTCGTTTTTTGTAGGAATTCAAAATAATATAATTGTAGAAAAAGTTTTTAAAGGAGTTAGACCTGCTGTAGTTGCACTTATAGCAGCACCTGTTATAAGGATGGGTAAAGATGCCAAAATAAATAAAAGGACAGTAATTATACCAATTATAGTAGCCATTTTAGTTGGGTTTTTTAAGGTTATGGCAATAATAGTTATAATAGTTTCAGCAATATTAGGTATTATTTATACTAAATATAAAGGAGGTAAAAAAGATGATAATATTTAATCTTTTTATAACCTTCTTTAAAATAGGACTTTTTAGTTTTGGTGGTGGATATGCCATGTTATCCATGATACAACAAGAAGTAGTAAGTATTCATGGATGGGTTAAAACAGAAGAATTTATAAATATGGTTGCCATTTCTCAAGCAACACCAGGCCCGATTGCAATAAATATGGCAACTTATGTAGGATTTAAGGTAAATAGTGTACTAGGAGCAGTTTTTGCAACATTGGGAGTTGTAACTCCATCAATTATAATAATGATTATTATAACTAAATTTTTTGTTAAGTTTAAAAATAATAAGTATGTAGATGGTGCCTTTTTAGGACTTAGACCAACTACAGTTGGATTAGTAGCAGCGGCTGCAATACTTGTAACTACTGGTGCATTTGTTGATTTTAAAAGTATAATTATTTTTATAGGTGCATTTATATTATCATATAAAAAGTTTGATCCAATACTTTTAATAATAATATCGGGAATTTTAGGGTATATATTATATTAAAAGAAGCACATAGTATATTACTATGTGCTTCAGATTGTTCAAAAAGCCTCCATGTAATTGGAGGCTTTTACTTTCGTCAAATATCTTTTATGCGATAGCACCATGGCTATCTTTTTCATATTCTGAACTGCTGCTGTAAGTAAGCATTGCTCGGAAACATTTTTAATTCCTCGCATGCGACAATAGCGCAGCCCATGTAATTCTTTTGAATCAGCAAAGCTACGCTCAATTTTTTCTTTACGTTTTTTATAAATACTTTTACCTTTTTCAGTTTTAGTAAATGCAAAAATTTGATCCTTATAATCTTCCCAAACATGACGACGTATAGTTCTGTTAATTGATTTATCAGATGTTAAGCAATTATTTTTATATTTGCATGAAGCACATTCATCCGCATTACTAACATATTCTTTATATCCGCTTCTTGTAGTGGTTTTGTATTTTAAAAAGAAGTTATTCATACATACATATCCATCTAATTCTTTAATATATTGAAATCTATATTTAGTATACTTTTCTTTAACATGAGGTCCTAAACGGAAACCAAAAACACCTTGATAATTTTTTTCTGAAACTTGCTTACAAATAGGATTTGTAGAATAACCAGCATCAGCTACTAAATACTTTGTATTAAAATTAAACTTTTTTATTTGCGTCTCTATTCTTTTAACATAAGGATCTACATCATTAATATTACCTGGAGTTACATGAACATCAGTTATAATATTATATTTTCCGTCAACAGTTCTATGATCTAAATAAAAAAAACCTTTTGGTTTTCCGTCCCTAACCATATATCCACTGTCTGGATCAGTTGTACTTACTTTTATTTCTTTGGTTTCAGATGTTTTTAGGTCTTTTTTTAGAGGCTTTTTATTATGATTAATTCTATCTTTATTAATATCTTTTTCTAATTCATCAAAGTATTCCTTTGTAGATTTAGTTATTTCTTTTTTTATAAGTTTATGTTTATTAGCGTTAGCTTTTAGATGGGTAGAATCAGTGTATAAAATTTTGCCATCGACTAAATTTCTATTAATCGCTTGAAATACAATGTTATCAAATATTTCTTGATGTATATTTGTATCATTGAATCTCTTTGTTCTATTTTGACTTATGGTAGAATGGCTTGGTATTTTATCAGTAAGTCCATATCCTAAGAACCACCTATAAGCTACATTTACTTGTATTTCCTTTACGAGCTGACGCTCAGAGCGTATACCGAATAGGTATCCAATAAAAAGCATTTTAAATAACACAACTGGATCTACTGATGGTCTACCATTGTCAGGACAATATAAATCCTTAGTTAAATTTCGTATAAACGAAAAGTCTATGAATTTATCTATTTTTCTAAGTATATGATTTTCTGGTACTAAGTTTTCTATATAAACCAGTTCTAATTGATTTTGTTTTCTCTCATTATTAGTAAGCATTTTGCCTCCGTAGGAGCCCTAACGGGCTAAATAATTTATTGGTCTAAATATATATTCTACAGAAGTAGGAGATATCCTTTTTGTAATAAATGTAAAAAGGCTGTTGACAAATTATGTTTATCAACAGCCTGAAGCACATAGTATATTACTATGTGCTTCTTTATTACTTAAGTATAGATTTGAATGTATCAGACATTTTCTTTAAATTTTCAATGTAATTAGGGTCAAGTGGAGCAAGTTTTTCGGCTTTACCACCTAATTCTTTGGCAAAGGTAGTGGCTTGCTTATTGTCAGTTTCCGCTTGGTAAAATATTGTTTTTATACCTTTGGATTTAGCAAAATCTATTGTTTTTTGCATGTCTTGAGGTGTGGATTCTTTTCCCTCTTCTTCTAAAGCAATCATTTGTAATCCATAATCATCGGTAAAGTATCCGAAGGCAGGATGATATACTATTATAGATTTAGTTTTTAGTGTTTTTAAAGAATTTTTTATATTTTTATCAGCTTCATCTAATTTCTTTATATATGATTCTGCATTTTTTTCATATATATTTTTATTATTTGGGTCTAAAGAACAAAGATTATCTTTCATTACATTTATCATAATTTTAACTCTTTTAGGAGATAGCCATATATGAGGATCACGACTACCAGGAGCAAATTCTCTATCTTTATAAGTTTTCCTTACTTCATTTGAAAGATCCACTATTTTTACATCAGGATTAAAGTCTTTTGTCTTAGGCAATATTGAGTTAACCTCAGCAGGAACATTCATAGTAAAATATAATTTTGATTTACTGAATTTTTCTAAAAGATCTGGAGTAGGTTCAAAAGTTTCAGGGCTTTGTCCTGGGGGAATCATAGTAACTACATTAACTAAATCGCCAGTAATAGATTTAATAAAGGTTTCCTCAGGAACTATAGATACAGCCACTGTTAATTTATCGTTTGTAGTATTATTTTTGTTTGAAACCGAATTTTTAGTGCAACCAGTTAGAATAAGTATTGCCATAAAGGTTGTGGTAATAAACAATTTCTTTAATGGGTTTTTCATATTATCACTCCTATAATTTATAATGCATATCATTTGCAAAAACAAAACAATTATATCATGTAAATTATATTAATTCAAATAATTTACATAAGTTATATTTTGATAGTGAAAATTATACTTTTATCAAGTAGACATTAGTTATCCTAAGTGGTATAATTACAGTGTTTTTCATATATGATATTAATATTAGAGGAGAATCAGTATGAAAAGAATGGTGGCGTTTATAATATCATTTATATTTTTTCTTACAGGCTGTGCGATGCATAACAAGATGGACTCTTCTAATACTAGCCTAGAAAATAAAGAAATTTCTAAAAAAAATCAAAAATACAGTTTTAGTCCTATAGCAGATTTATCAAAAATAAACGATAAAAAAAAGACGGAATTACAGAATTCATTAAATAATTTTGGAGATGTTCCTAACGATGTGGTAACGTTTAATCCAATAAACGCATATTATAATGATGATGGTAGTTTAGCTGTTGATTTATTTGTTAGAAATGGTCATAAAGAAGCTATATTTAATATAGATGTCAATCTGAAGCTCATAAAGGATGGTAAAGTCATTGCATCTGCACCTTTTAGTTTTGTGAAAGAAGAGTTTGGTGTAATTGAAAGCAATGATTCGAGACCGTGGACTATATTGTATTATCCTGAAGATATACATATTAAAGATGTGAAATTAGACAGCTATGTAATAGAAGGAGAGAACATTCAATACGAATACTAATAATTATCTTGATTTCAACCTAAAGTTATATGGGTATAAATCAGGATTTTTTTATGCAAAAAATTGTGATAAAATGATTTATGTAAGGGTGTTGAAATGGAGGATGTTACTATGCTTGAGTATGATATAGTAATAATAGGAGGAGGAGCTGCAGGGCTTGCGGCTGCTATTAGTGCTAAAAAGAGTGGAATTGATAAGATATTAATTTTAGAAAGAGAAAGTTGTCTTGGAGGTACACTTAATCAGTGTATTCATAATGGATTTGGTGTCGAAGTATTTAATGAGAACCTTACAGGACCAGAATATGTTGAGAAATTTATAGAAGCTATTCATGAAATGGATATAGAGTATAAATTAGATACATGTGTTGTTGAATTTAATAGTGATAAAGTTATAAAGGCAGTTAGTAGGAGTGGAATAATTGAAATAAAATCTAAGGCTATAATTATATCTACGGGATGTAGGGAGAAACCTAGAGGATTAATAAATATAGCAGGCAGAAAGAGTGCTGGTATATTTACAGCAGGATCAGCTCAAAAATTTGTTAATTTAGAAGGATATATGCCAGGAAAAGAAATTGTTATTTTAGGTTCAGGAAATATAGCATTAATTATGGCTAGAAGATTTACTTTAGAAGGAGCATGTGTAAAGGCAGTTATAGAAATTTTGCCTTATGTTGAAGGGGATAAAAAACTTATTAAAGAGTGTTTAGAGGATTTTAATATACCATTAATATTTTCACATACAGTTATAGATGTCCAAGGAAAGGAAAGAATAAAAGGTATTACCATAGCACGAGCTGAAAATAATGCTGTTATAACTGATACGGAACAAGAAATAAGTTGTGATACAATTGTGTTATCTGTAGAGTTATCGCCGGAAAGTGAATTGGCATTTAAATCAGGAATAGATACTGTTCCATTTACAAAGGGTATAAAAGTTAATAAGAATATGGAAACTAATGTGAGTGGGATATTTAGTTGTGGAAATGTTGTTTTTATTCATGATAAAGTTGACAATATAACTTATGAAGGATATAGGGCGGGAGAAAATGCTGTAAACTATATTAAAAAATAAAATTAGAAGCCTAAAGGTTGTAGGAAAAACCCTAGGCTTTTTCTAAAATAATTTATTAAAGCAAGATTTACATATTAGCGTGGTTCCTTTATTTGCAGAAATAGAATCTGAAGGGTTTTTTATTGTTTTTCCACAGATATCGCAATGAGTAGAATCAGATTTTTTTTCTTGTAAAGGCTTAATGCTTTTAGACGTATTAGATTTTTTATTAGCTGGAGGATTATAGATTATAGGTTTATTAGATGTTTGTAATTGGGTTACTTTATAATCTATTTTATGAGTACTCTCGCCATAAAGTTCTAATTCAAAACGAGGATTTTTACTGTCGTAATATTCTTCGATTATAAGACGACGTATTTGAGCATCATTGATTATAAGGCCACTTTTTTCAATTCCATCAAAAATACTTTTGGGAATATTTGTGGTGTCGGGATGTCTTTTTTGGCTTTTATAATAAACTTTTAAAATTGCAATTAGTGATTCGGTAAAAAATACATTAGGGTTTTGAAGTCTAGCCTCATAGGCTATTAATTCTTCATATACTCCGTATCTGTCGTGGTATTTTCCAGAGTTATATGGGAGAATAGCTCTTCCGTTAGCATTTGACAATTTGAAATTTGATTTTGTAATTGGTGATCCATAAACAATAACTTTAGCGTAATTTGTACACATGATTTGACTCCTTAATTTATTATATAAACATTATATAAGTAATTATAGCACATATGTTCGGATGAACAAATAATATGAAAGAGGGAACGGTATGAGTAAAGATATAAAAATTCTTGCGATAGAAAGTAGTTGTGATGAAACAGCAGCAGCAGTAGTTGTAAATGGAAGAGAAGTTTTATCTAATGTTATAGCATCTCAAATAGATATACACACTAAATTTGGAGGAGTAGTTCCAGAAGTTGCATCAAGAAAGCATATAGAGGCTATTGGAATTGTAGTTAAAGAAGCCTTAGAGGAGGCAAATGTTGAACTTAAAGATATAGATGCAATAGGAGTAACATATGGACCGGGGTTGGTAGGGGCCCTGTTAGTAGGAGTTCAATATGCTAAGGCTCTTGCTTATGCGTTGCAAAAACCGTTAATTGGAGTTAATCATATAGAAGGACATATTAGTGCTAACTTTATACAGTATAAAGATTTAAAACCTCCATTTGTTTGTCTTGTAGTATCCGGTGGACATACATTTATAGTTCATATGAAAGACTATGGAGAATTCGAGGTTTTAGGTGAAACTAGAGATGATGCAGCTGGAGAAGCTTTTGATAAAGTTGCAAGAGCTATTGGACTTGGATATCCTGGTGGTCCAAAGATAGATAAAATCTCAAGAGAGGGCAATGAAAATGCTATAGTTTTTCCTAGGGCTAAATTTCATGAAAAGGATAGTTTAGATTTTTCTTTTAGTGGTATTAAATCGGCAGTACTTAATTATATAAATAAAATGAGTATGAAAAATGAAGAAATAAACAGACCGGATGTTGCGGCCTCTTTCCAAAAGTCAGTTGTAGATGTTTTGGTTGATAATGTAGTTAAGGCTTGTAAGATGAAAAAAGTAAATAGAATTGCTATAGCAGGAGGGGTTGCTTCTAATTCTCATCTTAGAGAGGCAATGATAAAAGCGGGAAATGAAAATGGAATAGAGATATTATTCCCAGAACCTATATTATGTACAGACAATGCAGCTATGATTGGTAGTGCTGCATATTTTGAATATATAAAAGGAGTTAAAGCTCCACTTGAGTTAAATGCTATACCGAACTTAAAACTTGGTGAAAGATAAAAAAGAACTAGAACAATTTTAAATTGTTCTAGTTTTTTTTAGAGTTTTTATTATAAAGTTTTTATCATAAATATAATATATAGTACTTTGCAAAGGAGAATAAATATGAAGGTTAAAAGAAGATTTATTGGGTTTACTATTATATTTGCAATGATTATTATATTTATGTCATTTCATCATAGAGTAGATTATGATTTTTTCAGAAAAAATACTAAATCTATAGTTTTTGCTATAGGTACGGAACCAATAACTTTAGACCCTAAATATGCAGAAGATATTGAATCGGCAAAAGTTATTGTAAATATATATGATGGTTTAGTGAGGTATAAAGAAAATACAACTGAAATTGAACCATCCCTTGCTACTAAGTGGGATATAAGTGAAGATGAAAGAGAATATATTTTTTATTTAAGAAAAGGAGTAAAATTTCATGATGGAACAGAATTTAATGCATATTCAGTTCGGGAAAGTATAATAAGACAATTAAATTTCAAGGAAGCTAGCACAATAAATTATTTTAAAAGGATTTTTAAAAATCTTATTAATATAAATATAATAGATGATTATACAGTAAAAATAATTCTTAAGGATAAAGATCCACAGTTTCTTTCAAACTTAGCTATGCCATATTCAGCACCTATTGTAAGTCCAAGGGCTATTAAGAAGTATGGTGATAAATATTTTAAACATCCTGTAGGAACTGGGGCGTTTAAATTTGTTTCATGGAAAAAAGGAGAGGCAATAGTACTTAAAAAAAATAATAATTATTGGGGAGAAAAGGCTAAAGTTGAAAGGCTAGTTTTTACATTTATAAAGAAAAATCCACAACGAGTAGCAAAATTTATGACAAAAGATGTGGATGTTGTGGATAATTTAGATTCAACTAGTATTATGGATATAGAAAAAGCGGGTGGAAAAATACTTCAACAAAAAGGAGATAATATAAATTATGTTAAGTTCAATTATTTAAAGTATCCACTAAATAATTTCAACCTAAGAAGAGCTATTTGCAGTGCTATAAATAGGGAAAAGATAATGAAAAAATTTTATAATGGTTATTCAACTACAATTAAAGATGGTATATTATATAATCCTCAATTAAGTATAGAAACTTTGCAAGAATTAAATTTGGATAATTTAAGTATAAAAATGATTATTTATTCTAATCCAACGAGTTACAACACTATAGGGGAAAGGTTAGCGGAATATGTTCAACAGAACTTATTAGAGGTTGGTATTAGGGCAACAATTGAGGTTTTTCCATGGGATAAATATCATGAAAAAATAAATCAAGGGGATTGGGATATAATGTTTTATGGATGCATAGGAGAATATGAATGTGATTATATAAAAGAGGTTTTCATGAAAAATAATATATGTTTTCCAATATGTAATTCAAAAAAGATATTAGCATATTCAGATAAAATATTAGGATTGCAGTATCATCCAACTGGAATTATATTTTTTAATAAGGTATCAATTAAAGAATAAAATTTAGAATATAAAAAAGTATATATGACATATGTTAAATGTCATATATACTTTTAATTTTTAAGGGGATGTAGGTTGATTTGTGTAAAAACAAATTAACCTACATCTTTTTTGTATGGAAAATTGGTTAGTTTGGAATAATATACTTATAAGAATTTAGGAGGAATCTAAATGAGAAATTTTGAAGTACCTGATTTTGATTACAAAGAAGAAGTTAAGAAATGCAAAAGTTTAGATGATGTTATGGGTAAAAACGGATTAATACAAAGAATGTTAAAAGACGTTATTCAAAATATATTGGAAGCAGAAATGGAAGATCATTTGGGAAGAGATAAATATGAAAGAAATTCTGAAAATAATAGTAAAAATTATCGCAATGGCTATAGTAAAAAGAATATACGCAGTAGCTTTGGAGATATAGATGTAGATATTCCAAGGGATAGAAATGCTGAATTCGAACCAAAAGTAATTAAAAAGTATGAAACTGTTTGCAATGAACTAGACAAAAAGGTTATTGGTCTTTATGCACGGGGTATGTCTACACGTGATATACAAGCGGAAATAGAAGACCTTTATGGGATTACTATATCACCATCAATGGTATCAAAAATCACTGATAAGGTAATTGGCGCAGCCACTGCGTGGCAAAACAGAACATTGGATAGAATTTATCCTATAGTATATATGGATGCTATGCATTTTAAAGTAAGAGATGACAATAGAATTGTTAGTAAAGCAGCATACATATGTATGGCATATGATATGAGTGGTCATAAAGATATTTTAGGTATTTGGGTTGGAGAATCCGAAGGAGCGAAGTTTTGGTTGTCAGTATGCAATGATTTGAAGAATAGAGGTGTTAAACAAATACTAATTGCATGTATGGATGGGCTTAGAGGTTTACCAGATGCTATAAAAACCGTTTATCCAGAAGTAAGTATACAAACATGTATAGTACATCAAATTAGAAATTCTCTGAAATACATAGCGTCAAAAGATAAGAAAGAATTCATTAAAGATTTAAAATTAATTTATAAAGCAACTACCGAAGAGCTAGCGCTCCTAGAACTTGATAATCTCAAGGAAAAATGGGGTTCTAAGTACGGTATAGTTATTGATTCTTGGTATAATAATTGGGATAATTTATCCACATTCTTCGAATTTTCACCTGAGATTAGAAAAATGATATATACTACAAATGCCCTAGAAGGATTTAATAGACAGATTAGAAAATTTACTAAAACCAGAACCGTATTTCCTACGGATGAATACCTTAAAAAAGTCATTATATCTAGCAACCATGGAGATAATGGAAAAATGGACTTCACCAAGACAAAATTGGGCTCTTACACTAGGTCAATTAACAATTACATTTGGTAATAAAATAGATGAATTTTTAGCATAATAGCTTGTACTTTTTAGAAATTTTATGTATATTTAAAACTTTATTACACACACTATAATTAGATATAATTAGCCATTATTAGTATGTTTTAAATTTAAAAAAATATTACTAGAAAGGTGAATTTCCAGTAATATTTTCTGATACTAATTAGAAGTACACAAATCTATCTATATTCTCATTTTTAAAGGAGTTCTTCCCATGAAGTGTATAAAAGTTCAAGTTCATTTTCTTTAGTTAAAAGTTCTTTATTTACTTCTTCACTTTTATTAGGATCAGAATAAATTTCTTCAAGACATAGTTTTTGCTGAAGTTCTTCTATATCTTTTTCTAAGGAAGCTATATCTTGTTCTAAATTTTTAACCCTTAATTTTTTTTGTTTTTCTAGTTTTTCTTCTTCACGCTTTTTTTTCTTTTCTGATTGAATTTGTGTTTTTGTTTTTCCTTGAATTTCTTCTATTTGTTGAAATCTAAAAGGATTTTTCTTTTTTTCTACATAGTAACTATAGTTACCAAGGTATGTTTTAATACCGTCTATGTTTAGTTCATGTATTTTTTCTACAACTTTATTTAAAAAATATCTATCGTGAGATATAACAAGTACCGTTCCATCATAGTCCATTATAGCATCTTCTAAAGCTTCCCGAGACATTATATCAAGGTGGTTTGTAGGTTCATCTAATAATAGAAAATTAGATTGTGAAAGTATGATTTTAAGTAAATTTATTCTACATTTTTCACCACCGCTTAATTTTGATACTTGTTTAAATACATCATCTCCTGTAAATAAAAATGCTGCTAGAACGTTTCTTATTTCGGTAGTGGTCATTTTAGGAAAGTCATCCCAAACTTCATCAATAACAGTTTTATTTGGATCTAAGTTAGATTGTTCTTGATCATAGTAACCAATAAACACATTTTTACCTAAGGAGAAGTTACCACAATCTTGCTTTATTTTATTCATAAGTATTTTAAATAAAGTTGTTTTACCACGACCATTTTCGCCAATTAAAGCAATATGTTCTCCACGCTTTATATCTAAACTTAAATTTTCAAAGAGAAGTTTATCTTCATAGCCCTTTGAAAGATTTTCAGCATATAATACATCATTACCACTTTTGATTTGAGTTTCAAAATTGAACTTATGTAGTTTTTTATCTTGAGTAGGGCAATCAAGTCTGTCTATTTTATCTAAAGCTTTTTGTCTACTTTCAGCAGCTTTTATACTTTTTTCTCTATTGAATGAACGATATTTTTCTATTATTTCTTCTTGACGCTTAATTTCAGCTTGCTGTAAATTGTATGCTTTTAGTTTTTCCTCGAATACTTTTTTCTTTAAATCAATGAAAGCAGTATAATTTCCGTTATAAACATCTAGTTTACCATTTATAAGCTCAAAGGTTTTAGTAGTTATACAATCCAAAAAGTATCTATCGTGAGAAATTACAATAATAGTACCCTTATAACTTTGTAGATAATCTTCAAGCCATTCAATAGCATCTAAATCTAGATGATTAGTAGGTTCATCTAATAATAGAATATCAGGCTTAGAAAGTAGTAATTTACATAGTGCAACTCTAGTCTTTTGCCCTCCACTTAAAATGTTTATTGATTTATAATAATGTTCTTCTGTAAACCCTAATCCTTTTAGTACTTTGCTTATTTCAGCCTTGTATAGGTATCCGCCACGGTTATTATAAAGTTCAGATAAATTTGTATAATCTTTTATAATTTTGTTGTGGTAATCTGCGTTACAAGAATCATATGGTTTATTCATTTCTGATTCTAATAAAGCCAATTTGTTTTCCATGTTTACTAAATCTTCAAATACTAATAGAGCTTCATCATAGATAGAATTTTTACTATCTAGAGATAAATGTTGAGATAGATAACCAATTTTCTTATTTTTATCTAAAAACATATCCCCACTATCAGCATCTAATTGTCTAGTTAGAATTTTAAATAAAGTAGACTTGCCGGCACCATTACATCCAACTAGGCCCACATGTTCTCCTTCATCTATATTAAAGGTTATATTTTTTAAAATTTCATCTATACCGTAACTCTTTGTTATATTTTTACAACTCAAAACTATCATGAATGTTCACCTTCCTTAGTATATTTTACTATGGGAACATACTTTTTTGTAGTATAATTTTTGCTAAAAATTTGTCATGGTAGTTAAGTATTTAACATAATAATATTGAATAATTTTAAAGAAAATTAAAATTGAATATAATAACAATACCATTAATATGCATTAAAAGTTAATAAAAAACTAAAAAAGAAATATATTCAAAAAGTGTATAAATATTTATAAAACATCTTAAAAAATAACATAAAAAATAGAATTTTAAGGCTTTGCTGTTATTGTATTAACAAATTAACTATAGTAAAATGATTAATAGTGATATGTGTAGGAGATAGTATAGATATATTATTTTATTGAAATTAAAACAAGGAGTGTAACATAAGTGGAAAAGAAAAGAAATATTTCGATGGCCGTTATAAGAAGATTACCAAAATATTACAGATATTTATCTGAACTAATAGATAATGATGTTGATAGAATTTCTTCTAAGGAATTAAGTGAAAAAATAGGATTTACTGCATCACAAATTCGCCAAGATCTTAATAACTTTGGGGACTTTGGACAACAAGGATACGGATATAATGTAAAAGATTTATATAATGAAATAAGAGCTATATTAGGATTAGACGGAGATTATAATATAGTTATTATTGGTGCAGGTAATATAGGGCAAGCAATTGCTAATTATACTAATTTTGATAAAATGGGATTCAATTTAAAGGGAATTTTTGATGTTAATCCTAAATTATTAGGATTAAAAATAAGAGACGTAGAAATAAAGGATATAGACAAATTAGAAGACTTTTTACAAAAAGAAAAAGTTCATATTGGGGTTATTTGTGTTACTAAAAGTAATGCGCAAGAAGTGTGTGATATATTTAAAAGAAATGGTGTTAAGGGTATATGGAATTTTGCACCTGTTGATTTAATAGGTGGAGACGATGTAGTTATAGAAAATGTACATTTGAGTGAAAGCCTATTAACACTTACTTATCTTTTGAACGGATTTAAGTAGGAATAACTGAATATGGAAAAATAAAAATAAAAAGGATTTAGATACCAAAAAACTCATATTTTTATTGAAAAATACAAATATTAGTTATATAATTATAAATGTAAGTTTTGTCTTGGCGTAATTATACCTAAATTTTTTTAAGCTATATTGTTAATATAGTAACAATATAGCTAGAAAAAAGGTATTGATTAGGTGAAAATAAGGGAGGGGGAGGATTATTATGGAATACAAAAATGTTTTATTAGAAAAAGAAAATAATATAGCTATCGTAACTATCAACAGACCTAAAGCATTAAATGCATTGAATACAGATACCTTAAATGAATTAGAGTTAGTTGTTGATGAAGTTGCTAAGGATGATGACATTCTTGTTGTTATATTAACAGGTGCTGGTGAAAAAGCATTTGTTGCAGGAGCAGATATTTCTGAAATGAAAGATAAAAATGTTATGGAAGGTAGAAAGTTTGGACTTTTGGGCAATAAAATATTCAGAAAAGTCGAAACATTGGAAAAACCAGTGATAGCAGCCATTAATGGATTTGCCTTAGGTGGCGGTTGTGAACTTTCCATGGCTTGTGACATAAGAATAGCATCTCAAAAAGCTAAGTTTGGACAACCTGAAGTTTCACTTGGAATTACCCCAGGATTTGGTGGAACACAAAGACTTGCAAGACATGTAGGTATGGGAATGGCTAAAGAATTAATATATTCAGCTAAAAATATAAATGCTGATGAAGCCCTTAGAATAGGTCTTGTAAATAAAGTTGTTGCACCGGAAGAGTTAATGAAAGAAGCTAAAAAACTTGCAAATGAGATTGCGGGAAGAGCTCCAATTGCTGTAAAACTTTGCAAACAAGCTATAAATAGAGGAATTCAAGTAGATATAGACACAGCAATTAATATAGAAGCTGAAATTTTTGGAGAATGCTTCTCGACAGAAGACCAGAAAGACGCAATGACAGCATTTGTAGAAAAAAGAAAATTAGATGGTTTCAAAAACAGATAGGAGGTAATACAAATGGATTTTAATTTAACTAGAGAGCAACAATATGTAAAACAGATGGTAAAAGAATTTGTAGAAAATGAAGTAAAACCTATGGCTGCTGAAACAGATGCAACAGGTATATTTCCAATGGAAAATTATAAAAAATTAGCCAAATATGGTGTGATTGGCTTACCTTATCCAAAAGAATATGGTGGAACAGGTGGAGATTACCTATCTTACATTTTAGCAGTAGAAGAAGTTTCAAAGGCTTGTGGTACTACTGGAATAGCATTTTCAGTAAACACTTCTTTATGTTGTGGAGCTATTTATCAAAATGGTACAGAAGATCAGAAGAAAAAATATCTTCCAGATTTATGCTCAGGTAAAAAAATAGGTTGTTTTGGATTAACTGAACCAAATGCAGGTACTGATGCTTCAGCAGGACAAACTATAGCAGTAAAAGATGGAGATAAATATATATTAAATGGACAAAAATGCTTTATAACAAATGCTCCAATAGCAGATGTATTCGTTATATTTGCAATGACTGATAAATCTAAAGGAAATAAGGGAATAACAGCATTTATAGTTGAAAAAGATTTCCCAGGAATATCAATTGGTAAAGTTGAAGATAAAATGGGTATAAATGGAGCGCAAGTTGGAGAAATCATACTTGAAGATTGTCCAGTTCCAGCTGAAAACCTACTTGGAAAAGAAGGAAGAGGATTTGGAATTGCTATGAAGACTCTTGATGGAGGAAGAATTGGTGTTGCGGCTCAAGGTCTTGGAATAGCAGAAGGCGCTTTCAATGAAGCTAAAGAATATATGAAAGAAAGAAAACAATTCGGAAAACAATTATATAAATTCCAAGGAATAGCTTGGAGAATGGCAGACATGGATGTAAGAATTGAACAATCTAGACACTTATTATACAAAGCTGCTATGGATAAAAATGATGGTAGACCATACTCAGTTTCAGCTGCAAGAGCTAAACTATCTTGTACAGATACTGCTATGTATGTTACTACTGAAGCTGTTCAATTATTCGGTGGATATGGATATATTAAAGATTATCCAGTAGAAAGAATGTTTAGAGATGCTAAGATAACTCAAATTTACGAAGGAACTAATGAAGTTCAAAGAATGGTTATTTCAGGATCAATATTCAGATAATAATTAATTTAAGGAGGAATAGACAATGAAAATAGTTGTTTGCTTAAAGCAAGTTCCAGATACAAACCAAGTTAAAATAGATCCAGTTACAGGAACACTTATAAGAGAAGGAGTTCCATCAATTATAAATCCGGAAGATAAAAATGCTTTAGAAGAAGCATTAAGATTAAAAGATGAAAACGGAGCTACTGTTACAGTAATAAGTATGGGACCTCCACAAGCAGAAGCTGCACTAAGAGAAGCTATGGCTATGGGAGCTGATGATGCTATATTAATATCTGATAGAGCATTTGCAGGAGCCGATACACTTGCAACATCTTATGCACTAGCAGGAGCATTGAAAAAATTAGACTATGATTTTATATTAGCAGGAAGACAAGCTATTGATGGAGATACTGCACAAGTTGGACCAGAAATAGCTGAACATTTAGGAATTCCTCAAATTACTTATGTAGAAAAAGTAGATGTTGAAGGAGATAAATTAACAGTAAGAAGAGCACTTGAAAATGGATATGAAGTATTAGAAGTTCAAACTCCATGTCTTTTAACTGCAATTAAAGAATTAAATGAACCAAGATATATGGATATGAGAAATGTATTCGGTGTATTTGAAAAAGAAGTTAAAGTATGGTCAGCTGATGATATAGATGTTGACAAAGCTTTATTAGGATTAAAAGGATCTCCAACAAAAGTTAAGAGATCAATGACTAAAGAAGCTAAAGGACAAGGTGAAGTAGTTAATAAGCCAGTTAAAGAAGCAGCAGCTTATGCAGCTTCAAAATTAAAAGAAAAACACTACATTTAGTATATATATAAGTAGGAGGGATAAGTAATGAATATAGCAGATTTCAAAGGCGTTTGGGTATTCGCAGAACAAAGAGACGGAGAATTACAAAAAGTAGCTTTAGAATTACTTGGAAAAGGTAGAGAAATTGCAGATAAACTAGGAGTAGAATTAACTGCAGTTTTACTTGGAAGTAAAATAGAAAACGTTGCAAATGAATTATTAGCACATGGAGCTGATAAAGTTCTTTATGCTGAAGATGAAAGATTAGCACATTATACAACTGGTGCTTATACAAAAGTAATTTGTGATCTTGTAAATGAAAAGAAACCAGAAATATTATTCATAGGAGCTAGCTTCATAGGAAGGGATTTAGGTCCAAGAGTAGCTGCAAGATTACACACTGGTTTAACAGCAGATTGTACATCATTAGACACTGAAGAAGAAACTGGTCATTTATTAATGACAAGACCAGCATTTGGTGGAAACTTAATGGCAACAATCATGTGTACAGAAAACAGACCACAAATGTCAACTGTAAGACCAGGAGTTTTCGATAAATTAGAAGCTGATGAATCTAGAGTAGATGCATCTAAAGTAGAAAAAGTTCAAGTAGAACTATCTGCAGAGGATTTAAAAGTATCAGTTAAAGAAGTTGTTAAAATAGCTAAGGAAGTTGCTGATATTGGAGAAGCTGATGTATTAGTAGCAGGTGGTAGAGGTGTTGGAAGTAAAGAAAATTTTGCAAAATTAGAAGAACTTGCTGAATTATTAGGTGGAACAATAGCAGGATCAAGAGCAGCTATAGATAATGGCTGGATAGATCATGCATTACAAGTTGGTCAAACTGGTAAAACTGTAAGACCTAAATTATACATTGCTTGTGGTATTTCAGGAGCAATCCAACATTTAGCTGGAATGCAAGATAGTGATTACATAATCGCTATAAATAAAGATGAAGATGCTTCAATTATGAAAGTTGCTGATTTAGGATTAGTAGGAGATTTAAATAAAATAATACCTGAATTAATAGCACAAGTTAAAAGTTATAACTAGTTTATAATTTGATATAAGAATATAAGTTGGTGTTTATTCTAGCTTCTAGAATGAGCACCAACTATTAATATAAAATTAAGTATTAGTAGGGGGATGAATAATAATGAAGAAAATATGTGTTCTAGGTGCTGGAACAATGGGAGCTGGAATTGCTCAAGCTTTCGCTGTAAAAGGATATGAAGTTGTTTTAAGAGATATTAAAGATGAATTTGTAGAAAGAGGACTTAATGTAATAAACAAAAGTCTTTCAAAGTTAGTATCAAAAGGAAAGATGGAAGAAGCTAAAAAAGAAGAAATACTTTCTAATATAACAGGAACAGTTGACCTTAATATGGCAGCTGATTGTGATTTAGTTGTAGAAGCAGCAATAGAAAATATGAAAATCAAGAAACAAATATTTGGTGATTTAGATAATATATGCAAAGAGGAAACAATACTTGCTTCAAATACATCTTCACTTTCAATAACAGAAGTTGCATCAGCAACAAATAGACCTGAAAAAGTTATAGGAATGCACTTCTTTAACCCAGCTCCAGTAATGAAACTTGTAGAGGTTATAAGAGGAATGGCAACATCAAAGGAAACTTTTGATGCTATAAAAGAACTTTCAGAATCAATTGGTAAAGAACCAGTAGAAGTTGCAGAAGCTCCTGGATTTGTTGTAAATAGAATTTTAATTCCAATGATTAATGAGGCTGTTGGAATTCTTGCAGAAGGAATTGCATCAGCAGAAGATATAGATACAGCTATGAAGCTTGGAGCTAATCACCCAATGGGACCTTTAGCATTAGGAGATCTTATAGGACTTGATGTATGTCTTGCTATAATGGATGTATTATATAACGAAACAGGAGATTCAAAATATAGAGCTCATACATTACTTAGAAAATATGTTAGAGCTGGATATCTTGGAAGAAAATCAGGAAGAGGATTCCACAACTACGCAAAATAATACTCAAGTAAATTTATTTTAAAAGAGCTATTTAAGTATGTAGCTCTTTTTGTTATACATAAAATTTATTATTCATATGAAATACAAGTAAATTTGAAGTAAACACAATGAGATGGTATTTTCATAGCTGGGGGGGATATAAATGGAATATAACAAAAAATTACATGAAGAGATAATAAAAAAGTCGCATATAAGATCTATGAAGTATGGGGTAGAAAGAGAGAGGGTTATTTCTAAAAAAATACTAAGTGGAAAAGATTGCGTAGTTAATATAAGAAAAAACCAAAGTCTTATTAAGGCAGCTGTACCTATGATGAACACTTTGCAAGAAATATTACAAGGTTCAGGATTTATAATAGTACTTACAGATGAAAATGGATGTATATTAAATACAATAGGTGATGAAGACATTATGATTGTAGCGAGAAGTATGAATATGATAACGGGTGCATATATGGATGAAAAAAGTATAGGAACTAATGCTATGGGAGTTACAATAAAAGAAGATATACCAATACAAATTTCCGCTAAGGAACATTTTGTAAATGCATATCATAAGTGGACCTGCTCTGCTGCTCCAATTCATGATATAAGAGGAAATATAATAGGGAGCATAAATTTAACGGGGGCAGAGAATAAAGTTCACCCTCATACACTTGGATTAGCTGTGGCTGCAGTTCGTTCAATCGAAAATCAATTAAAAGCTGATGAAATTAATAAAAAATTAGAAGAAGCTTATCAATACATGAATACAATAATAGATTCTATACCTTCAGGAATATATACAATTAACTCTGAGGGGGTAGTTAAAAGTATAAATAAATATGCTTGCAAAGTTTTAGGAATTAAAGAAGAAAATATAATAAATAATAGTGTGGAAAATATATTACCTAAGTGGGAGAGTATATTAAACAAATTAAAGATTGGTAAAACTATTAGGGATAAGGAGACTATAGTTAATGGATGTGTAAATGGAAGATACAATATAAGTGCTATACCTATAAGGATGATTGATGAAGTAGTGGGGATGGTGGTAGTTTTTAAGGAAATACAAAATGTATATAAACTTATAAATAAATATGGTGGGATGAGTGCTAAATATACTTTTGACGATATAATTGGAAAAAGTGATGAGATAAAAAGGGTATTAGAATTTTCAAAAGATATAGCATCTAGTCCATCAACTATACTCATTCAAGGTGAAAGTGGCACGGGTAAGGAGTTGTTAGCTCAATCAATTCATAATTATAGTAATAGATCAAAACAAAGTTTTATAGCTATAAATTGTGGTGCTATACCTAAAAGTTTAATTGAAAGTGAACTATTTGGATATGAGGAAGGTGCATTTACAGGATCTAAAAATGGGGGGCATTCAGGAAAATTTGAGTTAGCAAATGGCGGAACTTTATTTTTAGACGAGATAGGAGAAATGCCATTAGATATGCAAGTGAAGCTATTAAGAGTTTTACAGGAGGGGTATGTTACACGTGTTGGAGGCAATAAAATAATTCCAGTAGATGTAAGAATAATAGCTGCTACAAATAAGAATTTAGAAGATGAAGTTAAAAAAGGTACCTTTAGAGAAGATTTATATTATAGATTAAAAGTAATACCTATAAAGTTACCTTCATTAAGAGAAAGAAATGGAGATCTTAAAATACTTATAGAACATTACTTAAAATTAAAAGCAGCTAAATTAAAAAAAGATATACCTAATATTGATGAAAAAATTCTTAGAGAAATGATGTTATATCATTGGCCGGGAAATATAAGAGAATTAGAAAATTATATAGAAAATTTAGTGAATTTAAATGGAAGAACAACTTTTAAACTTAATGTTCATAAGGAAAATGAAAAAATAATGCTTAATAATGAAGAAAAAAATGATGAAGTATGTTCTATTGAAAAAATGGAAATAAAGCTTATAAAAAAATGTCTAAAGAAACACAGTGGAAATATATCGAAAACTGCCAAAATATTAGGTGTATCAAGGAATACCTTATATTTAAAAATGAAGAAATATGAGATATTGATATAAAAATAACTAATTATAAGAAATGACAATGTATTAAAATAGGACAGTGTAATAAAAATGAACATATCAAATAAAATATAATGTACTAAAATAGTACATCTTTTAAATTGAAAGTGTAGTATTGTATATCAAATGATGGTTTTTACTAGAGTTTATTAGATATAGAAATATGGCATGATATTTGCTTAAAGTATATATTGTTAATAAAATAACTTAAAATAGTAAAAATTTATAAATGTAATATAGAGGAGGTCATACTATGGCAAGATTTACATTACCAAGAGATATTTATTTTGGAGCGGGATGTTTAGATGTACTTAAAACAATAAAAGGTAAAAAAGCTGTAATAGTTATAGGAGGAGGATCAATAAAAAGATCTGGATTTTTAGATAAAATTGAAAGATATTTAAAGGAAGCTAATATAGAAACAAGATTAATAGAAGGGGTTGAACCCGATCCATCAGTTGAAACTGTGATGAATGGTGCATCTGTAATGAGAGAATTTGAGCCAGATTTAATAATAGGAGTAGGTGGAGGGTCACCAATAGATGCAGCAAAAGCTATGTGGATATTTTATGAATATCCAGACTTTACATTTGAAAAGGCAGTGATACCTTTTGGAATTCCGGAGTTAAGACAAAAGGCTAAATTTATAGCTATACCATCAACAAGTGGTACAGCAAGTGAAGTTACAGCATTTTCAGTAATAACTGATTATAAAGCAAAAATAAAATATCCTTTAGCAGATTTTAATTTAACACCTGATATAGCTATAGTTGATTCAGATATTGCACAAACTATGCCACCAAAATTAACAGCTCATACTGGAATGGATGCATTAACTCATGCTATAGAAGCATATGTTGCAGGAGCAAGATCAGCTTTTTCAGATCCACTTGCTATACAAGCTATAGTTATGGTAAGAGATAATTTAGTTAATTCTTTTAAAGGCGATAGAGAAGCTAGGGATCAAATGCATATAGCTCAATGCCTTGCAGGAATGTCATTTTCAAATGCGCTACTAGGAATTACTCATAGTATGGCACATAAGATAGGAGCAGTATTTCATATTCCTCATGGATGTGCAAATGCAATTTTTCTTCCATATGTAATTGAATATAATAGAAAAGCTTGTGAAGATAGATATGCTACAATTGCTAGGAGATTAGAATTAAAAGGAAACACTGATTCAGAATTAGTTGATTCGTTAATAAATTTAATTAATGAATTAAATGTTAAATTGAATATACCTTCAACTATTAAAGAGTGGGGAGTAAGTGAAGAAGATTTTAAGAAGAATGTTGAATTTATGGCTCATAATGCTGTATTAGATGCATGTACAGGAGCTAATCCAAGAGAGATAGATGATGAAACTATGACGAAGTTATACAATTGTACATTTTATGGAGAAAAAGTTGATTTTTAAATCACAAAATAACTAAAAATAAAGCTCTCTTTACTGGGAGCTTTTTATTAGTTATAATCTAAATAAACTCAAATAAATGGATAGTAATAAAAAGTTTATATAAACTAAATGAAATTAGTTTGTATCTTTTGTTGAAATAAATATAGAGTTAAAATAAGTAATATTAAACTAAAATAATTATGAATTTTTATAGGAGGATAGGGAATATGTTTAAAATAGTGAAGAAGGAATTATTAGTTCCAAATATATATCTTATGGATATTGAAGCGCCAAGAGTAGCTAAATCAGCTAAACCAGGACAATTTGTAATTGTAAAGATAGATGAAAAGGGAGAGAGAGTACCTCTTACGATTTGTGATTATGATAAAGAAAAAGGAACTGTAACTATAGTATTTCAAGTTGTTGGACGTTCAACAGAGGAAATGGCAAAATACGAAGAAGGTCAATACTTTATGGATTTTGTAGGACCACTTGGAAGACCATCTGAATTTTTACAAGAAGATATAAATGAATTGAAAAATAAAAAGGTACTATTTATATCTGGTGGAGTAGGGGCTGCGCCTATATATCCACAAGTTAAATGGTTTCATAATAACGGTATAAAAGTAGATGTTATTATGGGAGCAAGAAATAAAGATTTATTGATTTTAGAAGATATGATGAAAAATGTTGCAGAAAATGTTTATGTAACAACAGATGATGGTTCATATGGATTTAAAGGATTAGTTACTGAACAATTTAAAGATTTAGTAGATAATAAAGGAAAACACTATGATTATGTAGTTGCTATAGGACCAATAATAATGATGAAATTTGCCTGTCTTGCAACTAAACCATATGGAATAAAAACAATAGTAAGCATGAATCCATTAATGGTTGATGGTACAGGAATGTGCGGAGCGTGTAGAGTATCTGTAGGAAATGAAACTAAATTTGCATGTGTAGATGGTCCTGAATTTGATGGTCATTTAATTAATTTTGATGAAGCACTTAGAAGACAAGCAATGTATAAGACAGAAGAAGGAAGAGATAGACTTAAGGAAGAAGAAAAACACTTAGAACAACATCACCACAAAAATGGTGGCGGATGTGGATGCTGTGGAGGTGACAAATAATGGACAGAATGAAGAGAATTCCAGTAAAAGAACAAAGTCCAGGAGTTAGAAGAAAGAACTTTAAAGAAGTTTGCCTAGGTTATTCAGAAGAAGAAGCTGTTGCAGAGGCTAATAGATGTTTAAACTGTAAAAATCCTCAATGTGTTAAAGGATGTCCAGTTTCAATAAATATACCTGAATTTATAGAGCACGTTAAAAATAAAGAATTTGAAATGGCTGCAAAGGTTATAGCAAAATATAGTTCACTTCCAGCTGTATGCGGAAGGGTATGTCCTCAAGAAACACAATGTGAGGGAAAATGTGTTCTAGGAATAAAAGGGGAACCAGTATCAATAGGTAAATTAGAAAGATTTGTGGCTGATTGGTCAAGAGAAAATAATATAAATTTATCAGAAACAGAAAAAAAGAAAAACATGAAAGTAGCAGTAATAGGAAGTGGTCCATCAGGACTTACTTGTGCAGGAGATTTGGCTAAAAAAGGATATGATGTTACAATTTTCGAAGCTCTTCATGAACCAGGTGGAGTTTTAGTATATGGTATCCCTGAATTTAGACTTCCTAAGGACACTGTAGTTAAAAATGAAATTGAAAATATTAAAAAACTAGGAGTTAAATTAGAAACTAATGTTATAGTAGGTAGAACTACTAACATAGATGAATTAATGAAAGAAGAAGGTTTTAAAGCTGTATTTATAGGTTCAGGTGCAGGACTGCCTAAATTTATGGGTATAAACGGAGAAAATGCTAATGGAGTATTTTCAGCAAATGAATTTTTAACAAGAGTAAACTTAATGAAAGCTTATAAAGAAGATTATGCAACTCCAGTTAAAGTAGGAAAGAAAGTTGCAGTTGTAGGTGGCGGAAATGTTGCTATGGATGCTGCTAGAACAGCTTTAAGGCTTGGTTCACAAACTCATATAGTATACAGAAGATCAGAAGAAGAGCTTCCAGCTAGAGTTGAAGAAGTTCATCATGCTAAAGAGGAAGGTATAATTTTTGATTTATTAACGAACCCAATTGAAATATTAGAAGATGAAAATGGATGGGTTAAAGGAATGAAATGTGTGAGAATGCAACTTGGAGATCCAGATGCATCGGGTAGAAGAAGACCAGAAGTTATAGAAGGTTCAGAATTTATAATGGATGTAGACACTGTAATAATGTCCCTTGGAACTTCACCAAATCCATTAATATCTTCCACAACAGAAGGCTTAGATATAAATAAGTGGGGATGTATAATAGCAGAAGATGAGACTGGTAAAACGTCTAAAGAGGCGGTTTATGCAGGTGGGGATGCTGTAACTGGTGCTGCTACTGTAATACTTGCTATGGAAGCTGGAAAAAAAGCTGCAAATGCTATAAATCAGTATTTAAGCAAATAGAAATTATTGAATTTTATAATTTAATATATTATTTTATTTCAAAACTACTAAGAAAAATTCTTGGTAGTTTTTTTGTTTTAAAAGATAATTATATTATTTGGAATAATATTAAATGATAGAAGAAAAATATTAATTAGTATTATATAATAGCTTTAAGATCAAATAAATAGGAAAAGAGGTATAAATATGGAATTTGATTATGTAGATAAAATAGAAAATGGAATAATAATAAAGGATGTAATAAATTTTGAATTACCTCATATATTTGAGTGCGGACAATGTTTTAGATGGAATAGACAAGAAAATACAAATTATATAGGGGTTGCATTTGGAAAAGTAATTGAGGTAGAAAAAAAGGGGAAAGATGTAATTATTTATAATGCTACAGAAGAAGATTTTAAAAAAATATGGTGTGATTATTTTGACTTATATAGAGACTATTCTATTATTAAAGAAAATTTAAGTGAGGATGAACTTCTAAAAAAATCTGTAGAATTTGGATCAGGTATCAGAATATTAAAGCAAGAACCTTTTGAAATTGTACTATCATTTATTATATCTGCAAATAACAGAATACCTATGATAAAAAGAGCTATTGAAAGGATATCTAAAAGATGGGGAAAAAAAGTACAGTATAAAGGTAAAGACTACTACACATTTCCAAGTGTGGAAATGTTAAAAGAGTGTACTATAGAGGAATTGGAAGAATGTGGAATGGGATTTAGAGCTAAGTACATAAAAAACACAATTAAGGATATTATATCCAATGAATTCGATTTAGAGTATATTAAATCTTTAGAGGATGATGAGTGTCATAAAGAATTACAAAAAATAACCGGAGTAGGTCCTAAGGTTGCTGATTGTATTATGTTGTTTTCAATGCAGAAATATAGTGCTTTTCCCGTTGATGTTTGGGTAAAAAGAGCAATGCAACATTTTTATTTAGCACCTGATGTATCGTTAAAAAAAATACGAGATTTTGGAAGAAATCAGTTTAATCCGTTTTGCGGATTTGCACAACAATATTTGTTTTATTATGCTAGAGAAAACAATATAAGGGTATAAATGAACTTATTTCACTTAATTCTGAATTATTGAAAAATATAAAATTCTGTTTCAAATTTTTTACTTATTATTACAAAAAACGTTACATATTTAACAATAATCTGATATAATAGGTTTGTCCAAAATATTATAACAGTATTAAAAAATATTCATGTAAGTAAGTTAGGGAGGAAATAGAGTGAACTTTGAAACAGAGTTAAACAGATTAAAGTACGAAGTATTAAGAGAAGTTTCAGTATTAGCTAAAGAAGATAGATTAAATAAAGATGATTTAGAGAAAATATCATACAATGTAATTCAAGGAGATAAACCAAAGTATAGATGTTGTGTATATCATGAAAGAGCTATAGTTAAGGAAAGAGCAAAATTAGCAGCTGGATATATTCCAAATGGGGATAGCCCAGAGTATATAGCACAACAAGAAGATGAAGATAAAATTATGTATGTTATAGAAGCAGCTTGTGATAGATGTCCTATTAATAAGTACACAATTACAGAAGCTTGCAGAGGATGTGTACAGCACAAATGTATGGAGGTTTGTCCGGCTAAAGCTATAACTAAAATTAATGGAAGAGCATATATAAATCAAGATGTATGTCGTGAATGTGGTATGTGTAAACAAGTTTGCCCATATAATGCTATATCAGAAGTTATGAGACCTTGTAAGACTGCATGTCCAACAGGAGCAATATGTATATCTCCAGAAGATAGAAGAGCTGTAATAAAGGATGAGGAATGTATAAGTTGTGGAGCATGTATGAAGGCATGTCCGTTTGGGGCTATATCAGATAGAAGTTATATTGTTCCAGTTATAAAATCTTTAAAGAACAATAAAAATGTATATGCTTTAGTAGCACCTGCAATAAGTGGACAATTTGGTCCAAAAGTTACAGTTGGACAAGTAAAAGATGGTTTAATGAAAATAGGATTTAAGGATATGGTAGAAGCAGCGTGCGGAGCTGATGCTGTAACTTGTCATGAAGCAGAAGAATTTGTTGAAAGAATGGAAAAAGGCGATAATTTCATGACAAATTCTTGTTGTCCTGCTTTTGTATCGTATATAGAAAAGAAATTCCCTGATCAAGTTGAAAAAATTTCAGGGACTGTATCACCTATGATTGCTACGGGAAGATGGATTAAGAAAAAAGATAAAGATGCTGTAGTAGTATTTGTAGGACCATGTACAGCTAAAAAATCAGAAATAGGTAGAGAAGGTTTAAAAGATGCTATAGACTATGTTCTAACATTTGAAGAAATATCAGCTATGTTAGGAGCATATGAAATAGAAGTGGAACAATGTGAAGATATAGAAGTTGAAGATGGTTCTGCTTTAGGAAGAGGATTTGCACAAGGTGGCGGATTAAGTGCCGCTGTAGAAGATTATATTAAGAGCAAAAATATTGATGTTGAATTTAAACCAGTAAAAATTAGTGGATATCAAAATCTTAGAAAATTTATGTTATTAGCTAAAAACAATAAATTACCAGGAAACTTCTTTGAAGGCATGATGTGTGAAGGTGGATGTATAGGGGGGGCTGCATCTACAGCGCCTCAAATGAAAACAAAAATGGCATTAAACAAATTTGCAAAAGCAGCTAAAAAGCAACAAGTATTAGATAATGATATATTGGAAGAATTTAAAGAAATAGAATTAGAAAAATAATTCTTGTAAAAGTTAAATAATATATTAAGAATAAGAATATAAATAAAAAAGTTCAAGGGTCATAAGCTCTTGAACTTTTTTACACAATAAGGATATAAAGTAAAATCATTGGTATAAGCTTTGAAAAGTAAGGTATACTATAGAAAATGATTAATTTATATTGTATTGAAATTAAGTTGATATCAGGAATAAAAGAAAAAATGAGAAATATTGTGATATAGACTAATAATTAAGTTTAATTGAATTATATCATTATATAAGTTAAAACAAGTAGTTTGATATTACATATACTATAAATTATTATAATAATTGTATTAGCACTCGATGTTAATGAGTGCTAACAGGCAAACCAATAATAATTTAAAATTTAAATAAAATTTTCATTGAGGAGGTTTTGACTATGAGAATAAAACCACTTGGAGACAGAGTTGTAATCAAAAGATTAGAGGCTGAAGAAAAAACTAAAAGCGGAATAGTATTACCAGGAAGTGCCAAAGAAAAACCACAAGAAGCAGAAATAGTTGCTGTAGGACCTGGTGGAATAGTAGATGGAAAAGAAGTGAATATGGAAGTTAAGGTTGGGGATAAAGTATTATTCTCTCAATATGCTGGTAATGAAGTTAAAATTGACGGAGAAGAATATATAATATTAAGACAAAATGACATATTAGCAATAGTTGAATAGAAGTTATACAAAAGGTACTTATTTTAATAAAGAAAAGAATAAGTGTGCCAAAAATTAGACTTTAATAATCAGGTTTAAAGTATTGAGGAGGTAGTTAAAATGGCTAAAAGTATTTTATTTGGTGAAGAATCAAGACGTGCTATGCAAGCAGGAGTTGATAAATTAGCTAACGCTGTTAAAGTAACATTAGGACCAAAAGGAAGAAATGTTGTTTTAGATAAAAAGTTTGGGACACCACTTATAACTAATGATGGTGTTACTATAGCAAAAGAGATAGAACTTGAAGATCCATATGAAAATATGGGGGCTCAATTAGTTAAAGAAGTTGCAACAAAAACAAATGATGTAGCTGGAGATGGAACAACAACCGCTACATTACTTGCTCAAGCTATAATAAGAGAAGGATTAAAAAACGTTACAGCAGGGGCTAATCCAATGCTAATTAGAAAAGGAATAAAATTAGCTGTTGATACTGCTGTTGAACAAATTAAAAAATCATCAAAACAAGTTGATGGAAAAGAAGATATAGCAAGAGTTGCTGCAATATCAGCTGCAGATCCTGAAATCGGAAAACTAATAGCAGATGCTATGGAGAAAGTAGGAAATGAAGGAGTTATTACTGTAGAAGAATCAAATACAATGGCAACAGAACTTGAAGTTGTTGAGGGTATGCAATTTGATAGAGGATATTTAAGTCCATATATGGTAACAGATGCAGAAAAAATGGAAGCTGTATTAGAAAATCCATATATACTTTTAACTGATAAAAAAATAAGCAATATACAAGAAATACTTCCAATACTTGAACAAATAGTTCAACAAGGAAAGAAACTTTTAATTATAGCAGAAGATATAGAAGGAGAAGCATTAGCTACATTAGTTGTTAATAAATTAAGAGGAACATTTACTTGTGTAGCTGTAAAAGCACCTGGATTTGGTGATAGAAGAAAAGAAATGCTTAGAGATATAGCTATATTAACTGGCGGAGAAGTTATAAGTGAAGAATTAGGAAGAGAAATAAAAGATGTTACTTTAGACATGCTTGGAACTGCTGAAAGCGTAAAAGTAACTAAAGAAAACACTACAATAGTTAATGGAAAAGGAAGCAAAGCTGAAATTGAAGATAGAATAGGTCAAATTAAGAGACAAATAGAAGAAACTACTTCAGAGTTTGACAGAGAAAAACTTCAAGAAAGATTAGCTAAAATTGCTGGAGGAGTTGCTGTTGTTAAAGTTGGAGCAGCTACTGAAACAGAATTAAAGGAAAGAAAATTAAGAATAGAAGATGCACTAGCAGCTACTAAAGCAGCTGTAGAAGAAGGTATAGTTGCAGGTGGTGGTACAGCTTATCTAAGGGCTATAAAAGAAGTGGAAAAATTAACTGATAATAATTCAGAAATAAGACTTGGAATAGCTATTATAAGAAGAGCGCTTGAAGAACCAGTAAGACAAATTGCTTCTAATGCAGGACTTGAAGGTTCAGTAATAATAGATAAAATCATGAGTGGCCAAGAAGGAATGGGATTTGATGCATTAGAAGGCGAATATGTAAATATGGTTCAAAAAGGAATTGTTGATCCAGCTAAAGTTACAAGATCAGCACTTCAAAATGCTGCATCAGTTGCTTCAACATTTTTAACAACAGAATGCGTTGTAGCTGAAATTCCAGAAAAGAATCCAGCACCACAAGCACCAGGAATGGGTGGCATGGGAATGGAAGGAATGTATTAATAAGCAAAGAAATAACTTAATCTAAATAAAAAAATAAGAGGTGCCTATATTGAGGTATCCTCTTATTTTTGATTCCATATATTTTTAAAGTCTATATTTGATAATGATGTAAGTATATTTCTTTGTGCATCAGGATAAAGGTTTTCTAATTTTATTAATAATTGTTTCATATCTTCTCTTGTTGTTTTTTTATCTTTTGGACAAGAACTTTTAATTACGGGAAGGTCATATTTAGTAGTTAATTTTTGTATTAGGTTTTCTTTCAAGTATATTAAAGGTCGTATTATATTAATATTTTTATCATCAAAGCTTATGTTAGGATGAAAAGTACCAAGCTTACCAACCTTTAAAACATTCATAAATAAAGTTTCTATAACGTCATCGCTATTATGACCTAATGCTATTTTATTTACGTTATTAGCTTTAGCCACTCTAATTAAAGCACCTTTTCTAAGTTTTGAACATAAAGAGCATGGTTTTTTTTCTTTGCGGTCATTGAAAACTACTTCTGAAATATTAGTTTTTTCTATTATTATAGGAATGTTGTTTTTCATGCAAAAATCTTCTAATGGTGCAAGATTCATTTCAAATCCTAAATCTATATTTATACCTATTAATTCAAAATTTTTTATAGATGTCATCTGAATGAGCCTTAAACCAAAAAGTAAAAATATACTATCTTTTCCACCTGAAAGTCCTACAGCCACCTTATCGCCAGGTTCAATCATATTATATTCTTCTATAGATTTTCTTAAATAGCGCAAAAATAACCTATTATATTCTTTTTTGAAGATTATCATAAGTAGCCTCCTTTATGGTATACAATAAAATATTATACTATAGAATAATATGGTTTTTGCAAGTTTATTCTCAAAAATAAAAGAAATAAATTGACAAAATGCAAAAACTCAAATAAAATGGATATAATAAAAAACACAGAGAACGTAAATATCACTTATATATACCCTGAATAAGGCAGGGAGTTTCTACCGGAAACCGAAAATTTCCGACTATGGGTGAGTGAATTTGGTGCATCAATTTCACTCCTTATATAAATGTATAAGTAAGTGGAATTGATGTTTTTTTATTTATATTTTATGAGCAAAATGCAAAAAATATTGAATATTCTTATTAATAATAAAATTAGAAGGGAAGTTGATTATAGTGGCAATTATTTTAAAACAAGCTTATACTTTTGATGATGTATTATTAGTTCCAAATAAATCAGAAATTTTACCAAAGGATGTTTCTTTAAAAACTAGTTTAACAAAAAAGATAAAATTAAATATTCCAATATTAAGTGCTGGAATGGATACAGTTACAGAATCTAAAATGGCTATAGCCGTAGCTAGAGAAGGTGGAATAGGAATAATCCACAAAAATATGAGCATTGAAAGACAGGCAATGGAAGTTGATAGAGTTAAAAGACAAGAAAATGGAGTAATAACAGATCCATTCCATTTATCACCGGATAATACTGTTCAAGATGCTTTAGATCTAATGGCTAAATATAGAATTTCAGGTGTTCCTATAACTGAAGAGGGTAAATTAGTAGGCATAATAACGAATAGAGATATTGCTTTTGAAACAAACTACGAACAAGCAATAAAGAATATAATGACTAGTGAAAATCTTATTACAGCTCCGGAAAATACAACAGTAGAAGAAGCAAAAGAAATTTTAAAAGGTCACAAAATAGAAAAACTTCCTTTAGTGGATAAAGACAATAATTTAAAAGGTCTTATAACAATAAAAGATATAGAAAAAGTTAGAAAGTTCCCTAATGCAGCAAAAGATGATAGAGGTAGATTACTTTGTGGTGCGGCAGTTGGAGTAACAGCTGATATGATGGATAGAGTTGATGCATTAGTAAAAGCTAAAGTAGATGTTATAACAATTGATACAGCTCATGGGCATTCAAAAGGTGTTCTAGTTGCAGTAAAAGAAGTTAAAGCAAAATACCCAGGACTTCAAGTAATAGCAGGAAACGTAGCTACGCCAGAGGCAACAAAAGATCTTATAGAAGCAGGCGCAGATTGTATAAAGGTTGGAATAGGACCTGGATCAATTTGTACAACAAGAGTTGTTGCTGGAGTTGGAGTACCTCAACTTACAGCTGTTATGGATTGTGTAGAAGAAGCTAATAAATATGGAGTACCAGTTATAGCGGATGGTGGTATAAAATATTCAGGAGATATGGTTAAGGCACTTGCAGCAGGTGCTACAACAGTTATGATGGGATCTATGCTTGCTGGATGTGAAGAAGCACCAGGTGAAGTAGAAATATATCAAGGAAGAAGTTATAAGGTATATAGAGGAATGGGGTCACTTGCAGCTATGGCTTGTGGAAGTAAAGATAGATACTTCCAAGAAGATAATAAAAAGTTAGTACCAGAAGGTGTAGAAGGAAGAGTTCCATTTAAGGGAAGTGTTATAGATACAATATATCAATTAATGGGTGGTTTACGTTCTGGAATGGGATACTTAGGATCAGCTACATTAAATGATTTATATCAAAATGCTAAGTTTGTAATACAAAGTTCAGCAGGACTTAGAGAAAGTCATCCACATGATATATCAATAACTAAAGAAGCACCAAATTATAGTGTTCAAGGTTAATGGGTATATAGTTAATCAAAATTAACAAAGGATATACTATAGGCAACTAAGTATTGTAAATAGAGAAAACATACAGTGGATATCATGAAAAATTGGGAGGATACAGAATGGCTATAGAACGTGAATTAGTTTTAGTAGTAGATTTTGGCGGACAATATAACCAGCTTATAGCAAGAAGAGTTAGAGAACATAATGTATATTGCGAAATAATTCCATATACTACTTCTATTGAAGATATTAAAAAGAAAAATCCAAAAGCAATAATATTTACTGGGGGACCTAATAGTGTTTATGGTGAAGGAGCTCCAAGAATAGAAAAACAAATATTTGATTTAGAAATACCTGTACTTGGTATTTGTTATGGACATCAATTAACAGCTTATACTTTAGGTGGAAAAGTTGAAAGTCCTGATATAAGAGAATATGGAAAAACAGAAGTTAAAATAGACAATAAATCACCTTTATTCGATGGAATTAAGGAAGAAGATCAATCTTGGATGAGTCATACAGATTATGTATCGGAGATACCAGTAGGATTTAAAATAATAGCTACAACAGATCAATGTCCTGTAGCTGCAATGGCAAACGAAGAAAGAAGAATATACGGGGTTCAGTTCCATCCAGAAGTTGAACATACATTATTTGGACAAAAGATGCTTGGAAACTTCTTATTTAAAATAGCTAATCTAAAAGGTGATTGGTCAATGGCATCTTTTGCAGAAGAAAAAATCAAAGCTATAAAAGAACTTGTTGGAGATAAAAAAGTACTTTGTGCATTATCAGGTGGAGTTGATTCATCAGTTGCAGCAGTACTTGTTCATAAGGCTATTGGTAAGCAATTAACTTGTGTATTTGTTGATCATGGTTTACTTAGAAAAGATGAAGGAGATCAAGTTGAAGCTATATTTAAGAAACAATTTGATATGAATCTTATAAGAGTAAATGCAGCAGAAAGATTCCTTGGTAAATTAAAAGGAGTAAGCGATCCTGAAACAAAGAGAAAGATAATTGGAGAAGAATTTATAAGAGTATTTGAAGAAGAAGCTGGAAAGCTTGGACAAATAGATTTCTTAGTTCAAGGAACTATCTATCCAGATGTAGTTGAAAGTGGAACAAACACATCAGCTACAATAAAGAGTCACCATAATGTTGGAGGACTTCCAGAAGACATGCAATTCTCTTTAATAGAACCATTAAGAGAACTATTTAAAGATGAAGTTAGAGCTGTTGGAGAAGAACTTGGAATACCTCATAAATTAGTGTGGAGACAGCCATTTCCCGGACCAGGTCTTGCAATAAGAGTCCTTGGTGAAATTACAGAAGAAAAACTAGAAATAACAAGAGAAGCAGATGCAATATTCAGAGAAGAAATTGCACTAGCAGGGCTTGAAGAAAAGATATGGCAGTACTTTGCATGCCTACCAAACATCCGATCAGTTGGTGTTATGGGGGATGAGAGAACATACTGTCATACAATAGCACTAAGAGCGGTAACATCAAGTGATGCTATGACTTCAGATTGGGCTAGAATTCCATACGAAGTTTTAGATAAGGTAAGCCGTCGTATAGTTAATGAAGTTAAAGGAGTAAACAGAATTGTTTATGATGTAACTTCAAAACCACCATCAACTATTGAATGGGAATAGAATAAAGAATATATATGTTAATAATAAAGTAGTGCATGACAAATAGTTATGTACTACTTTTTATATATTTTTAATTACCAATATAGATATTGTAACCGTATATACATTTGATAAATATAATATAAGTAAGTATTATATTATATTTTATGGGGTGTATACAAATGAATAATTATTTAAATACAGTTACTGAAGAACCAGAGGGAGGGTTTATAAAAGTCAGAAATGGAGGGGCATTTGTTGCTGCATTTACTATAAGCTATTATGTTAATGGAAAAAAGTACACTATTGAAAGTAATTCAATACCTGTTATGTGGGATGATACTATTAATATTCCATGGAATGCAAAAGATATTACCTTTAGTGTTCAAATTGCTATGTTTTTTGGTATATGGAGAACTATTTATACTCAAAAATTTAGTTCGCCTGTAGGCAAATGCTATTTAGTACAAGGGGTAACAGCATATGCAACTTGTACCGAAATACCATGTTCTGACGGTGGTAATGAATCTAATGGTAATAATATATGCTGTTGTAAGTGTATTTGTAAGTGCAAGTGTTAATATCATTAAAATTAATTTAAATTATTATATAAATTAATAACGTAATTAATAGTGTTTATGATATATTTATATTAAGTAAAATATCATAAACACTTTTGTTTTTATATATAAAAAATACAAACGATTTTATCAATGATATTGGAAGTTTTGTAACTAAATTTATGTTTCATAAATATAATAATGTATAGATTAAAATATTTATTATTTATTATGAGGTGTATACAAATGATTATAGGTTCAAACACAGGAGATAGTGGAGTTATAACATTATACAATAAAGGAGCATTTGTTGCTTGTGCAACTGTGAATTATCAAATTAATGGAGAATTGTATACAAAACAAAGTCCTTCAATTGCTGTTTTGCAGCAATACCCTATGTATATTCCGTGGAATGCAAGAAATATAAATTTTATGGTTGACATTGCTGTTTATTTTGGCGCTTGGAGAAGAATTTATTTTCAAACATTTAATTCTCCTGTAACCAAGTGCTACGTAGCTTCAGGAATAACAACGTATGCAAGTTGTTATGAAGTACCATGTAAAGGCATTGGAAATGGAAACAATAATACTGGATGTTGTTGTACTTGTACTTGCAATTGTCACTGTAATTGTAGGTAATAAAGTAGTTTATGTATGATTTCTAAATTACCATCAGTGAATGATGATTAAAATAAATATATATAATAAAAAGTACCTGTGATATTATTAAATTATTAAGATATCATAGGTACTTTAATATTTTTGGAAATCATGTAAATATAAAATCAAATTTATTTATAATGTTAATATATGTGCTAAAAATAATTTATAAAAATTATATATTGTTATTAAAAAATATGTTAACAATAAAAATGTAGTTTAAATAAAAAAGAGGGTTTTATAAAAATGCTAAAAATAAATAATAAAGAAGGTAAATATTAAGAATACAAATAATAATCTTGATATTTACCTTTTTATTTTGTTTGTATTAAAATTACTACTAGTTAGTTTTAATAAAATGCCTCTTGGTATATTTTTATAGTTTTAAATTAAATAATTCCATATAATTATTTTTAAAAGGAGGGAAATTTCTTGAAGATTAATATAGAGATAGAGCCATTATGTAATGAGATTGAAGTTAAAATAATTACACCAGAAATGAATGAGGAAGTTCAGTCAATCTTGAAGAATTTAAAAGAAAGAAAATATAAACAACATATAGTTGGAATAAAAAATGAAAGAATATATTTATTAAATCAAAATGATATATATTATTTTTATAGTGAAAATAAAAAAGTTTTTGCATCGTTAAAAGCTGAAGATTACGAAGTTAAAGAAAAATTATATGAATTGGAAGAGGAATTACAAGGTACTTCATTTATAAGAGTATCAAAATCAGTTATAGCAAATATGAATAAGGTACTTAATCTAGAAATGTTTTTTAATGGTTCAATGTGTATTAATTTAATAAATGGAAAAAAAGAGTATGCTTCCAGAAAATTTGTTTCAAGAATAAAAAAATATTTAGAATGTGGGGTTGGATAGGGTGATATATATAAAGAATATATTAAAAAGAGGAATAACAGGTATGGTTTTAGGAGTATTTATAAATCAGTTAATTTTTATAATAGGTGGAATTTTTAATGGTTTTAAAGGTTCAATACCTTTTAATATACAGTGTAATCAATTTTTAATATCGTGTATAGTTGGATTTTATTGTTGTGGATGTTCGGTGATATTTTCTATAGAAAAATGGAGTAAATTGAAACAAACAATAATCCATTTAGTTGTTATGAGTATAGTGTATTTTCCGTTTGCTTATTATGCAAATTGGATGCCTAAAGCAATTAGTGGAAAAATAATTTTTATATTTACGTATATTTTTATATATATTTTAATTTGGATGATTTATAGAATGTATTGGAATAAAAGGATTAAGGAAATTAATAAAAAGTTATGCAATAAAATATGTAAGTAGATGACTAAATAGTTACCAGTTTCATTACAATGAAATGTGATTCAATTGCAGTATGGGTTTATAATTATAATTGTGTTTTAAGGATTTCATTAGGAAAAAAGCAATAAGTATACTGTTTTTGATAGTATACTTATTACTTTTAATTTAATGGGTAACAAGTTGTACGTGAAATAATGAAGTTATAAGAGTCATATCACTAAATGTTGTAAGAGTTTTAGAGGCAGATGAAAGTAGACCTAGGGCTTCCATATTAGAATTCAACAATACACTTCCAGAATCACCAGTATTACCACTGGCAGAAGTTAGTATTTGTTCTTTAAATAGAGCCTTACCTTCAGGATAGTTTATTACTTGAGTAACATCAATAGCTGTTATAACTCCATGAGTTCGTCCGGTAGTTCTTCCTATCTTAAATACTCTATCTCCAATTCCAGGTGCTCCTAATCTTTTTATATTAGCATTAACTATAGCTATTTTAGATGATATTAAAGAGGTGTTAGATACTTTAGCTATAGCAGCATCTACGTGATTTTCAGGAGTTTTAAAAAGAGTTTTCATTTTTATAGGAATATATCTTGTCAAATGGGCTATTGTATCAGTATCTATCTTTCCACCATCGAGTACTCCTGGTTGTAGTATAGGGGTATCTATTTGTACTTTACCGAGTTGAGCTAAAAGATGATTAGTGCTTAATATATAATATGCTTTCTCGGATGGATTTTGTACTATGCATCCTAGAGTTCCCGCTACTTTATAACCGGCGGGACCAATGCTATAACCGGGATGTGCAGGACGCACTTTTTTTGTTAATTCACAAGGAGTAAATACTCCACTTGCTACAATGTCTGTTTTAATTCCATTATATATTGGAGGAATTAAGTCAGAAGGAGGTAGATTTCCAGGAGGAGTTTTTTCAGATACAAATACTTTAATGCATGGTTCAGTAGTAACTATACCTTGAATTTCTTTATAACCTAAACCTACTGCTTGTACATTTAACTTATTTAGAAAAAATTCATACTGATTTTTACAAATATAAGAAATTTGAGTTTGTATTGAAGGAAAAACACATTTGCAATTGCAACAACATGAACATGGTTTAGGTGGAGGTGTAGGTGGAATGCCATTGTCTCCAAGATTTTTACATGAAACCTTTTTACAAGTTGCATTTGGAACATTTCCACTTACTTGATAACAGAATTTAAAAGGATGCTTCATATATTCTGCGTAAATAGCATGCCATACATCCTGATGATGTTTTTCTTCTAGTATAAATACTTTTAATTGTACATTTTCAGCTGTACGTGGAACTAGAAGAGATGCACCTCTATAAGGTTTAATATCAGGTGAAGTATCTTTATAACCTATACCGTGAATAGTATATATTAATTCAAAACGTATATAGGTAGAAGTTTTATTTCGTATATCTACCCAATCTGTATTAGGGAGGATTGAGCAATCTATTTTTTCGCAAATAGCTGACTTACCAGAACCTCGTACACCATAACATAGTCTTTGAGATTTTGAAATAGATTCATCATGAATTAATTCATATTTATTATGAGATAAAAGAATCCACACTTTTAATACTATTACAATAGCTTTGGAGGGAAGATCCAGTCTTCTGATTTTTTTAGGAGCAAAGTCGGGGGTTGAGTCTACAATTAATTGTTTATCTAAATGGTAGATTAGTTCAAATTTTATTTTTGAATCACTATCATTGACAACATCTATATAATTCATTAGTATTCACCTCTAGGAATTTTCAATTTAAAAATCAATATGAAAAATAATGTGTCTATTGAGATAGTTTTTCGTTATACTGAGAAGTGCAATTTCCACAACAACAATGGCAACAATATGGACATTGAGGAGGAATATTACCGTTATTATCAGATTTAGGACATGGGACTTTATCGCAAAATGGATAAGGTAATAGTCCATTTACATCAAAACAGACGTTAAATGGATGATAAAAATATTCAAGATAAATTACATCGAAGGTTTCTACATGTGCATGAGTATCTTCCATATATACTTTAAGTTGAACTCTTCCAGCATTACGAGGAATAACTAATCCACCACCTCTAGTAGGGTTTAAAATAGCACTTTCATCTTTATAGCCCACACCATCAATTATATAAAGTGCTTCGAATTTTATTGGTGCATATAGTCCTTTGTTTTTAACGTATATCCAATCAGTAGACTTTATTGAAGAACAAGATATTTTTGAACAAGTTGGATTTTTAAATGATCCTTTTATTTCATAACAACTTTGTTTAGATTTGTTAAAAGAATCATGGAAAATCTCTTTTGTTTTACCATCAGGATATATAATGAATATATCAACAGTTATTAATTCTGCATTATGAGGTAGTTCAATTCTTCCAATTCTTGATGACTCAATAGCTGGACTTGTTTCTGTAACTGCTTTTCCACCAAGAAGATATTTAACCTCAAAGTTGGCATTTCCGTTAGTGTTATTAACTACTTCTGCATAGTTCAAATCAATCACCTCTAAATTTTCTTTGGTTAATTATAAAAGTTATATAACTATTACATAATATGAATTTTAATGCAATTAGGTGATGAAAATAAGCTGTATTGATAGAATTTTAATATAATTTAGATGAAAATGCACTTAATAAATAATTTTATTGTTGGAATATAGAAATATAGCAAAAGTGATTTATTAATAAAATGTTAAGAGGTAGATATATATAAGTTTTTTAATATTATACTGAATGAGGACGATTAAAGAAGTCTGTTGGAATAAATAATCCATTAGAAAAAAATTCTTTAATTAATCCTGGGGAAGTGCAAGGAATGGATTTAACAACTGGATAGAATGTTACACCCCATGAAAGAAAACACCTTTGATCTACAGTAGTATAAGATTCTTGAAATATATTACCCCATACAAATGGAAGGGCAGCAGCTTGTATAGTGAGAGTTATATTTTTAGCAAATCGAGGTACCATAATTCTTCTCTCTTGTAAAACGGCAAAAACTCCACTACCTATATGATGTTGCACACCATATAAAGTATAATCCACAAAAAATCTAGTTAAATAAACCCCATAATTCAATACATCACAATAACCATCTACTGGTGGAACATTTGTACTTGAATATTTATCCATTATGATCACCCTTTAATACAGTAGAAAAATATATTTAAATGTGGAATTACTTCATACATCTATCATTTTCAGTATTAAAATGCACATTTACATCTTCAGGAAATTTGTGAATACAAACTAAATTAAAAGAATTGGATGCAATTTCATTAGTATTAAGATAAAAGTCAGATATATCGTCATTAAAAAATTGAACTACAGCTTTGTTAATTATAACAATTACTGAATATATGCCAAGAAAGGGCTTATTTAAACAAATAACATATTGAAAGAAACCATTGTCTTTTAAAGCAGTGGTAAATAAAGAGCAAACTTCCTCAGGTGTATATTTATAATTATGCTGTGATGAAACTAATGAATCATAATAATAAATATTCAAAATCATGGTTATATTTCCAAGCATATATTTCTCGGGAAGAATAAAACGAGTTGCGACTGCCGTAGGATAATCATCTATAAACATATCTGTTTCATAACATGATGGTGAAAGTTGTTTTAGGTTACTAACAGTTATGTGAGGATTATTTCCAATGGTACATTGTAATCTTCTATTTAATGAATACCAAGGAGGAGATAAAATTTTTTTATTCATAAAAACACCTTCATTTAATTATTATATTAATAATACAATATATGAGTTTGTTTTCCAAAATGTGATAGTTTATTGTTATATATATAAATAAAATACCTACAGTATCATATTTAAATAAAATACTGTAGGTATTTGTTAATTAATAGTTTTTAAATTCTTCTGTATCTCTAATTGGATCGAAGTCTCGTTCGGTTTTTGCATTCTTTTACATTAGAATTCATATTAATTGCTATTTTTAAATATTTAATAGTATTTTGAACGTTTCCAAGTCGTCCATATATACTTGCTTTACCATAGTAACTCCAAGTGTAGTGTTCTATTTCAAGAGCTTTATCATACCATATTAAAGCCTCATCATAATGTCCATATAATTCGTAGGCTAAAGCTTTGTTAAAACGACCATATCCGAAATTAGGATTAATATCTAATGATTTATTTATATTTGATAATCCATTTTCAAAATCATTTAAAAAGCATAAAGATATGCCTTTAGTAGTGTAAGCTTTATAAAAATTGTTATCTTTTTTTATAATATTATTACAAATTTCTATAGCTTCTTCATATTTATGATTAAAAAAGAGAGTGTATGCTACTTCATATTGTTTATGTAAATCAATAGAACTATTATCACAAGTATTGGTATTTAAATTTGATGTGTTTTTTTTGGTAGTAGCAGAATCGTGAGAGTTTGAATCTTTATTTGAGCATGCTACACTAAATATTAGACATAATGATATAAAAATATAAATTAAATTATTTTTTATAGAACATTTTATCATTACAACACCCCATAATATAACCTTAATTAAAATCGTAATTTGGATTGCTAATTCTATTTTTAAAAGTATTTATATTATGAAATCCACTTATAAATACTCTATCTAAAGTAAATATACCATCAGATTTATCTGACCATCTTCCATCAGTTGTAACGGCCATTTTGTAACCAGCATTTTTAACTGCTTTTATAGTATCATTATTGTATTTTCCACATGGATAAGCTATAAATTTAACCTCTTTGTTTAATAATTTTTCTAATTTTCCTTTTGATTTAGCAACGGTATCATATTGTTTATCATATGGAAGTTGTGTAAGTGTTTCATGGTTTGCAGTATGACTTTGAACATCGAATCCGTTTTTATCTAGTTCTTTAAGCTGTTCAGAAGTTAGATATTCACCAGTATCTATGCAGTTAGTTATAACAAAGACTGTTGCTTTAAATCCATATTTTTTTAATATAGGATAAGCAGTTTCATAATTATCTTTATAGCCATCATCGAAAGTTAAAACTACAGATTTTTTAGGAATAGGAATATTATTTTCAAAAAAGCTATATAATTCATCTAGAGTTAATGTTGTATAGTTATTATCTTTCAAATACTTCATTTGGTTTTCAAAGTTTTCTTTTGGAAGTCTTACACAGTTGTTTTTTTCATATTTTATTGAATGATACATTATAACAGGAACACCCTCATTATTGTGTTTTAAATCTTTTGTATTAGTAATTTTTTTAGGTGTATTTAGATTTGGTTTAGAACCTGTAGTATTTTCATCTATTTTTTGTTCTACCTTAGTATTTGGTGTAGAAGGAGTAGCTACTTTATTTTGTTTTGAGGTACATCCAGCTAATGATAGAGAAAATATTATAGTACTAATTAAAGCTAAATTTTTCTTCATATTATTTAACCCTCCTAGAGTTTTTATTTTACTATTAAAGTATATAGATACTAATATTAGATTGCAATAATTTTGATTATATATGGAAATATTAGACTGTGAAATTGGAGCAATATTGTGGTAAACTGTACATATAAATTAACAATTAGGATAATAAATAAGTATTATACAAAAAATAATTACGTTTAAATAAGTAATTAAGTTTCTAACTTAAAATATAAAATATCTTTATTGGAGGTAATAAAATGTCTAAAAGTTTACAACTTGATTTGACAAAAGCAAAACCATTTTTAAATGAGCATGAAATTATACAACTACAACCAATGGTTAGTGCAGCTCACAATTTAGTGCATGAAAAAACTGGAGCAGGAAGCGACTTTTTAGGATGGGTTGATCTACCAGTTAATTATGATAAAGATGAATTTGAAAGAATTAAGAAAAGTTCAGAAAAGATTAGAAACAATTCTGAAGCTCTTATTGTAATAGGAATAGGTGGTTCATATTTAGGAGCAAGAGCTGCTATTGAAATGTTAACACATACATTTGGAAATGTTGCATCAAAGGAAAATAGAAAAGCACCTCAAATATTCTATGCTGGAAATAATATTAGTTCTACATATATGGCAGATCTAATAGAAACTGTAAAAGATATGGATTTTTCAGTAAATGTTATATCTAAATCAGGAACTACTACTGAACCTGCAATAGCTTTTAGAATATTTAAAGATTTATTAGAAAAGAAATATGGAAAAGAAGGAGCAAAAGAAAGAATATTTGCTACAACTGATAAGTCAAAGGGAGCTTTAAGAACTTTAGCTGATGCAGAGGGATATGAAACTTTTGTAATTCCTGATGATGTAGGTGGAAGATATTCTGTATTAACAGCAGTTGGTTTACTTCCAATAGCTACAGCTGGTGTGGATATTGATGAAATGATGAAAGGTGCTGCTGATGCAAGAGAAGAGTATAGCACTGATGATTTAAATAAAAACGCAGCTTATAGATATGCAGCAGCAAGAATGGCATTGTATAATAAAGGTAAGAATATAGAAATGATGGTTAATTTCGAACCTTGCCTTCATTATATGGGAGAATGGTGGAAGCAATTATTTGGAGAAAGTGAAGGAAAAGACCATAAAGGTATATTCCCAGCAGCAGCAGATTTCTCAACAGACCTACACTCAATGGGACAATATATTCAAGAAGGAGTAAGAACATTAATCGAAACTCATTTAAATGTTGAAAACCCAAGAAAATCAGTAATAATAGAAGCAAACGAAGATAACCTTGATGGATTAAATTTCTTAGCAGGAAAAGATATGGATTTTGTTAATAATCAAGCATTTAGAGGAACTGTAGTTGCTCATAATGAAGGTGAAGTACCTAATATGATTATAAATATACCAGAACTTACAGCTTATTACTTTGGATATTTAGTATATTTCTTTGAAAAAGCTTGTGCAGTAAGTGGATATTTACTAGGAGTAAATCCATTTAATCAGCCAGGGGTTGAAGCATATAAGAAAAATATGTTTGCTTTACTTGGAAAACCAGGTTATGAAGATATGAAAGCTGAAATAGAAGCAAAACTTAAGTAATCTATATATTATAATAATTTAAATTAAATTTTAATAATAAGACCTTAGAAAACATTTGAATTTTCTAAGGTCTTTAAATATAACAAAAGGAATTTTAGTTTATAATATTGAAATGGTAATTAGGTTCTGTTAATTAATTATGAAAATATAGCTTTAAAAATCACAAAATTACTATACGACTTACTTTAAATAATAAAAATTATATAATTAATATTTTGTGGTATGACAAAAAAGCCTATCTATGTATAGATTTTTAAAAATAAATAGACTTAATTAAAAGCGATAGCGTTAGCCGTTAGGCAGTTAATAACCAATTATTTTTAGCTTTAACTGAATAATTGATTCCTGATACTTCAGCTGGTGTTAAACTACGTAGTGAGGAATGATTACGAATAAAATTATAGTGAAATATAAATACCGATATTAACTTATTGGCGCTATCAAAAGAGTTAAAGCCTTTTAAACCTTTATACCAAGACTTAAATGTTTTATTAAAAGATTCAATAATATTGTTTGAAATATCATCTTTAAAAGATTGTACTTTTATGTGTAATGTATCTTGGAATACTGATTTTATTGGAATATTGTAAGATGGTAATCTATCAGTAACTATGGCTCTAGGAGATCCTAATTTCTTAGCATCGTTAAAAAGGCTAAAAGCTTGTTTAGCATCTCTATATGGGGATAGATGATAAGAAATGATTAATCGACTTTCCGAGTCTATAACAAGCCATAGATAATGTTTTTTACCATTTATAAATACAACAGTTTCATCTGCGTGCCATTCATCAGAATCTGATAAGTCAATATTATAAAGTAATTTATCAGACTTTAATTTGAAATAGCTAGCAAATTTTTTAGTCCAATTTGATATAGTTACGTGGGATACTTTTACATTAAAAATTCTAAGTAAACATTGAGATATATGTCTTGTAGAACTTTCATTAAGAAAATAAAGGTTTAAAGCCATTAAAATAATATGGAGCGGAAAGCGCATACCTTTAAAATCAAGTTTACCTTGTAGATAGGTATTGCTTGATGGGCTTATAGCCGTAGGCTTCGCCACGAAAAAACTATGATTACATTTCTTATCGTTACAACGATAGTTAATATAATTTGAATAATTATGATGAATAAAGGTTCCTTTGTTACAGACAGGACAACGAGGATAATCCTTGAGCTGACGCTCTTTCGGCGTAGCCGATGGTGCAAATTGTCTTTTACACTCTTTGCATTGATATTTTTGATTTCCTTCTTTGTCTTTTCCAAACTTATATAGCTTATGACTGTAACATCTAGGACAGGTAATTTTTTTATTAGCTTTGTTCATTGAGTCCTCTCTCCTTTCTGGGAGGTAATGTTTTTGTGGTGAATCTATTATATTTCAATAGGTTGAGGGGAATCAATGTTCATATAACTTAACAGAACGGGTAATTAATAAAGGAGGGGTGTTATGAGAATAATAGTGGATGCAGATGCATGTCCGGGTAGAGAAATAATAGAGAGGGCTGCAATTGAAAATAGTATAGAAGTTATAATGTACTGTGATATAAATCATGCACTTATAAGTAATTATAGCACTATAAGAGTAGTAGATAGTGGATTCCAAAGTGTAGATATGAAGATTATAAATGAAGTTAAAAAAGATGATATAGTTGTGACTCAAGATTATGGTGTAGCAGCTATGGTATTAGGAAAAAAGGCTTATGCAATAAATCCTAAAGGTTATATTTATGATAATGATAATATAGAGAGACTTTTATTTGAAAGACATTTATCGGCTAAGGCGAGAAGAGGTGGTAAAAAAACTTCAAATCCTAAAAAAAGAACCATGGAAGATAATGATAGATTATATAAGAATATATTAAAATTAATAGAAAAGGCTAATAAAAGGTAATTGTATAAGAAGTTATACATAATCGGAGTTATGTTAAAGATGAATAATATAATAAAACCAACTAATTCATGTATTTAGTTGGTTTTATATATTTATTGAAAAAATATATTTAAACTTATGGCAGATACATTTATAATATCTGAATTTATAGTTTTAAGAATATCTTCTCCAGCAGTATTTTTATCCACAATTTGATGCCATTTACCGTTAGAAATTGTTAATTCAGTGGAAAAGTTATTAGCATTGTAAATAACTAATAGATTTTTAAAACTATCTCCATTTGCATTATTTTTTAAAATGAATGCTACTAAATTTTTAGGTGTATTACTAAGAAATTCTAGGTGGTTTTTTATATCAGCCTTTGAAAACATTCTAAAAGCAGGATGTTTTTTTCTTAAATTTATTAGAGATTTTATATAATAAAAAATATCTTTAAATTCATATTTTCTATCATAATCTATACTATTTATTTTATCAGAAGAATTAAAACTGTTGCTAATTCCAGATTTAGTTCTACAAAATTCAATTCCAGAGTGTAAAAAAGGAACGCCTTGACTTGTAAGTATTATGCCACAAGCTAGTTTTAGCATGTTTTTTTTCTCATCTATAGAGTTATTAGCATTAGAAAGTTCTAATTTATCCCAAAGGGTATGGTTATCATGGCAAGATACATAATTTATAGTTTGACAGGGCGAACTATAAATAGCTTTATGATTACCTATATCTAAAGAACAACCTGTAATACAAAATTTTAAAAGATTTTCTAAATTTGATTTTCCACTTATGAATCCTGTTTCATTATCACAAAAAGTGCTACCTTTTATACAATCTCGTATAGTATCATTAAAGAACCCTATATTAGGTAGTTGATTAAAATTATATTGTGTGGCTCTTAATTCTTTAGGTAATATAGTATTTAAATCCCAACCTTCACCATAAACCATAGAGTTTGCATTTAAAGATTTTAAGTGTTTAAATATAGTATTCATTGTATCAATATCATGAAGGCCCATAAGATCAAATCTAAAGCCATCTATATGATATTCTGTACACCAATATATTACTGAATCTAGTATGAATTTTTGAACCATTTTATTTTCTGATGCTATATCGTTGCTACAACCACTTCCATTAGATAAATTATTAAATTCATCATACCTAAAGTAATACCCAGGAAAGATTTTTTCAAAGTTTAAAAAATGTTTGTGAAACATATGATTAAATACAACATCCATATTTACAGCTATATTATTTTGATGAAAAGCTTGTATCATAGTTTTCAGTTCTGAAATTCTACAGAGTGGGTCATATGGATTTAAGGAATAGCTACCTTCTGGTACGTTATAGTTTTGAGGATCATACCCCCAATTATAGTTATGGGGAGTTTTTTCATCAACGCTAATATAACTAAAATCAAATATGGGCATGAGTTGTACATGAGTTACTCCTAATTCTTTTATGTGAGATAGGCCTGTAGTCATATTGTTATTAGATGCAGTGTTTTCTTCAGTTAATCCTAAAAATTTTCCTTTATTATAAATGCCACTGGTTTTATTTGCAGATATATCGCGAATATTGGTTTCATAAAGTATAGCATCTGTATAGTTATTGCATAGTTGAAAGTTATCTTTATTCCAGTTAACTGGGTTTGTTTCTTTGAGATCAATTATAGCTCCTCTAAGTCCATTTATTCCTACTGCTTTAGCATATGGATCTATAACCTCAGAAGTATTATCATATACGCATATTTTATAAGTATAAAATTTATTTTTTAAATTTAAACTAAGGGTAATTTTCCAAGTGCCATTAGTTTTCGTCATTGGAAATTCTTTTGGAGTTTCTTCAATGGATATGTCACCATTATTATATATGAGAAGGGATACAGAAGTAGCAGCAGGAGACCATAGGGTGAAAGTAGAAAAATTTAAATTATAGGAAAGACCTAAATTACCATCATAATAATATTTATCGTTAAATTCTGATGTAAGAAAAAGTTTAGAATAACTGGCTTTTATTTTTAAATTGTTATACGAAATATAACATGGATATTTTATATCTATAAAATTATCTAAAAATAAAAGGAGGGAGTTTTCACTATTAAAAGAGCTATTAATAATTTTTAAAAGTTTATCACCATTTTTTACACGTAAATCATTTATATTAAACAGTTCATGGTCAGCATATGATATAGAAATTGTTTTAAAACCTAAAACATTTGCAGATAAGTTAAACATAAGTATCCTCCATTAATTAATTTTCTTAAAAATTTACCGAAAATAAATAAAGATTAAAATTCTTATGAATATCATTATACTAAAAACTACCAAAAAAATCTTTTACAAAAATTGGAATTATAGTATAATATACAGTAAATCCAATTAAAAGTAAATTATGTTAGGGGATGAAAATTAATGAATGAAATTATTATTGGATGCAATGAGAAATCTCCAAAACAAAAAGATGGGAAAGTTGTTATAGAAATATTAAGCCACCCGGATGAGGATTTGTTATATAAATTTATCGTAGGATATGATGGAATGTGGGAAACATTAAAAGACTTTGGTAATGAAAAAAGTTTAGTATGGTATCCTAAGAAACAAGGAAATTATATAATAATGGTACAAGCTAGAAAAAAGAATGGCAATAAGGCTTTTGATTATGTTTCTCGAAGAGAATTTTATTTAGAAAAGCCTAAGAAAGAGTCAAACAAGAAGATAAAGTTAAAATCAGGTTCAAGGTTGATTAGTAAAATAGTCCTGGATAAAAATATATTAAGTATGGGTGAAAAACTTAATGTCAGTGTAGAAGCCAAAGATGATAAGTTAATGTTTAGATATATGATAAATAAAAATGAAAATTGGTTATTGCTAAAAGATTATTGTGCTGAAAAAAATTTTATATGGAGCGCAAATTCACCAGGAAAGTATGAAATCTTAGTTCAATGCAAATACATAAACTCTGAAAAGAACTTTGAAGATGCAATGAAAATAGGATTTGAGGTAAAGGCTGTACAAAAATTAGAAATTACTAATTTTAAATGTTTAAATTCAACAATACTTAAAGACGAAGAATTGGTATTTGAAGTAGAAGCAAAGTGTGATGATACTAGAACAACTCTTTATAAATTTTTAAGACTAAACGAATATGGAAAGGTTACCTGTCTCCAAGATTTTTCTACTAGAAAAAGTCTTAGTTATACTGAAACTAATAGTGGTAAATATAAACTATTATGTTTAGCAAAAGATATGTATTCCCCTAAAAAATATGATGATAGAGCTATTTTATATTATAATGTAAAACCATATAAAGATGTTATTATAGATAGTTTTTCAAGTAACATGAGTTCTCCACAAATTGTTAATGAAAATATACAATTTAAAGGTGTAGCGCAAGGAGGAAAGGATCTTAGATATAGATTTATAATTGAAGGTAGTAAAAATGAAGATAGTGGATATTTGAAAGAAAATATTTTTAATTGGAAACCAACGGAATGTGGTAAATATGCAATAACGCTTTGGGTAAAAGATGTTTCATGTAGAGAAAAATATGAGGCACAATCAAAAGCAGAATATAAAATTGATGAAATACCAAGAGAACCTGTTAAGATAAGTGATGTGATAGTAAACAAAAGAGAGGATATTTTGATTGGTGATTGCATAAATGTTAAGGCAATCGCTAAAGGTGGTCTTAAACTTTTATACAGTTTCATAATAAAAAAAGATAATAGACAATATGACAAAATAAGTTATGGAAAATGTAATTATGTTAATTTTATTCCTGAGGAACAAGGTAAATATGAAATAGAAGTTAGAGTTAGAGATAAGTATTCTCGTAAAGAATTTGATGCATCTACAGTGGTATCTATAAATGCATATGAATATATACCGGCTAAAATTGATTATATATTAGTAGATCCAAGAGAATATTATTTAGTAGGAGAACAGACAGTTATAAATGTTATAACTACAGATACAAAAAATATATTATTAAAGTATTCACTAATGATAAATGGACATGTTGTAGAAGAAACGGATTATATAAAAAGTAATAGATATATTTTAACTCCTAGATGTAGTGGCAGATATACAATAAAAGTTTATGCCAAAAATGATAAAAGTAAAAAAGAGTTTGATAGTGCTAAGGAAATAAGTATGGTAGTGCATGAGTCATCCCCTATAAGAAATACAGTTTTAAAATGTGATAGAGTAGACTTTTTTTGTAATGAACCTATAAATGTTACTGCTGAAGGAAGTGGTGGTAAGGATGTTATTTATGAATTTTATTTAATGGAAAAAGGAGAATGGAATTTAGTACAAAAATATAGTAAGAAAGAATACTATTCTTTTATACCTTTTTCAAAGGGGATATATAAGATTCTTGCTTTAGCAAAAAGTAATAATAAACAAATTTCTTATGAAGATTATTGCATGATAGAAATTAAAGTAGGAGAAAGAATAGAGAGTGGTAAAGCTGTTTTAGATAATATAGAAAATTTTAATTGTGCAATTTAGTTAATATTAAAATGAAATTATAAATCAAATTTGATAAAATAGGAGAATATAAGATACTAGATGAGGAGTGAATGACTATGGAAAGATTAGATAAGATTTTATCAAATTTAGGATATGGTTCAAGAAAAGAAATAAAGGTTCTTGTAAAAAAAGGTGAAATAGAAATAGATGGAGAAAAAATTAAAGATAATGGAGTAAAAGTAGACCCTAATAAATCAATAATAAAGGTAAGCGGAGAAGAAATAAATTATAGAAAGTATATTTATCTTATGATGAATAAGCCAGCAGGAGTGGTTTCGGCGACTTTTGATAATTATGATGAAACAGTTATAGATTTATTAGATTATGAATATACAGTTTTTGATCCATTTCCGGTAGGAAGATTGGACAAAGATACGGAAGGCTTTTTACTAATTACAAATGATGGAGATTTAAATCATAGACTTACATCTCCAAAGTGGCATGTAGATAAAATTTATTATGCTGAAATAGATAAAATTGTAGATGAAAAGGATATTAAGGCATTTGAAAAGGGAATTATGTTAGAAGACGGATACAGATGTTTACCTGCAAAATTAAGGGTTTTATCTGCTGATGAAAATGGCTCTGAAGTAAACATAACTATACAAGAGGGGAAATTTCATCAAGTAAAAAGAATGTTTGAGGCAAGAGATAAAAAGGTTATATATCTAAAAAGACTTCAAATGGGAAATTTAGTTTTAGATGAGTCACTTAGTGAAGGCGAATATAGAGAATTAACTGAAGATGAAGTAAAAGTGTTAAAATCAATTTAAAAATAGTAAAAAACTTGTAGAACACAATTCATATTATAATAGTTTGTTAACAAATAATTCTGCAAAATCCCTTGCATTTTATAAATTTATTTAATATAATAATTTTTGTAAGGGAAAATAAAAAGAATGAATAGCCCCCTTTTTATTTAAGACTGTCCAGCCCCAGGACTAGTCTTACCCTATATAATACTTAAAAAACACTATCGACCGGTGATAGTGTTTTTTTTATTTTTATAATTAATCTTGCAAAGTTAAAAAATATTTGCAAGAAAAGTTTCGTTTTTGAGATGTATGAGATGATTATTAAAGAATATTTAAATTATTGAACATATTAAATTAAAGTATTAAAATATATTGATGTGAATTTTAGTATGGAGAAAAATATTGTGAGATGATAAGATTTAACTATAGAATGATATATTTATAAATTATATAAGTATATAAATTGGAGAGTGAATTTCTATGTATGAATATAAATCCAAGTTGCAATGTGCACAAATGGATTATTTGTGTAAAGCAATTTTATCATTAAAAGATCAAGAAGAGTGCTATAGATTTTTTGAAGATATATTTACAATAAATGAACTAAAATCTATAGAACAAAGATTACAAGTAGCTAAAATGCTAAAACAAAAGAAAACATATACGGAAATAGCAAAAGAAACAGGTGCGAGTACAGCTACTATAAGTAGAGTTAACAGGTGTTTAAATTATGGTAGTGATGGATATAATGTGGTATTAGAAAGAATAAAGTGGGAATAATACATAACAAAGTTAAAGAGGAGGGGTTGTATGGATTTAAAATCACTGTTAAATGAAGAACAGTATAAAGCAGCTACAGCGATAGAGGGACCGGTTCTTGTATTAGCTGGAGCAGGATCGGGTAAAACAAGAGTTTTAACTTATAGAATAGCTCATATGATAGAGGATTTAGGGATTCCTCAATATAATATATTAGCTATAACTTTTACAAATAAAGCTGCAGGAGAAATGAAAGACAGAATTAAAAAATTAGTATCAAACAGTATAGATAGTATGTGGGTATCAACATTTCACTCTTGTTGTGTAAGGATTTTAAGAAGAGAAATAGACAAATTAGGATATAGTAAAAACTTTGCAATTTATGATAGTTCAGATCAAAAGAATTTAATAAAACAGTGCATGAAAGAACTTAATATAAATGATAAAGATATAAATGAAAAAGAAATAATATCTAAAATAGGTAAGCAAAAAGATAACTTAATTACAGCAGAAGAATATAAAAAACGTAATGAAAGAGATTTTAGAAAAAATAAAATAGCTGATGTTTATCTTTTATATCAGAAAAAATTAAAAAATAGTAACGCATTAGATTTTGATGATTTGATTTTTAAGACTGTTGAGTTATTTAAAAAAAATCCTGATGTATTAGAATTTTATCAAAATAAATTTAAGTACATAATGGTAGATGAGTATCAAGATACAAATAAAACTCAATATCAACTTGTAAAAATGTTAGCATCTGCTCATAGAAATATATTTGTAGTTGGTGATGATGACCAATGTATATATCAATGGAGAGGAGCAGATATTAAAAATATTTTAGATTTTGAAGTAGATTATCCAGAAGCAACAGTAATAAAATTGGAGGAAAACTACAGATCAAAGGCTAATATATTAAATGCTGCAAATACTGTTATAAAGCATAATTCTCAAAGGAAAAATAAAGTTCTTAGAACACAAAATTCAGATGGAGAAAAAATAAAAATTTATAGAGCTTATTCAGATATAGATGAAGGAATTTTTACGGCAAATGAAATTAAAAGACTTATTAAAAAAGAAGATAGAAATTTTAAGGATTTTGCTATTTTATATAGGACAAATGCTCAATCAAGAATGTTTGAAGATGTATTTATGAAAAGAGATATTCCTTATAGAATTATTGGAGGATTAAAGTTCTATGATAGAAAAGAAATAAAGGATATAACAGCATACTTAAAATTTATAAATAATCTTCAGGATGATATAAGTTTAAAAAGAATAATAAATGTACCTAAAAGAGCCATAGGTGCAGCTACTGTTAGTAAGATACAGGAATTTGCAAATTATATGGACGAGTGTATGTATAGCGTATTGCTTGATGTAGAAAATATTCCTGGATTATCTAAGAGAACTATTTCTAGTATAAATAAATTTACTAGTCTTATAAATGGATTTACTAGAACAAAGGATAAGGTAAGTGTATCAAATCTTATACAAGAAATATTAGAAAGTACAGGCTATATGAAAGAACTTAAAGATTCAAATGAAATAGAAGATATAAGTAGAATAGAGAATATAAAAGAATTAGTGTCTGCTGCGGTAGAGTTTGAAAATACATCAGAAGATAAATCTCTTTCTGCATTTTTAGAGAAAATAACATTAGTATCAGATGTAGATAATTATGATGAAGATACAGATACTACAGTTATGATGACATTGCATAGTGCAAAAGGATTAGAGTTTCCAGTAGTGTTTATGGTAGGTATGGAAAATGGGATTTTCCCAGGTGCTCAATCTTTAGAAAACTTTTCCGAGATGGAGGAATCAAGAAGACTTTGTTATGTAGGTATAACTAGAGCAAAAGAACAATTATATATGACATCAGCAAGCACTAGAAAGGTCTTTGGAAGAACTGTTGCTTATAGTGAATCTGATTTTATTAATGAAATATCTCCAAGTTTGAAGGAATTAGTAAAAGAAGAGAGAATATCTAAAGGAAGTGTAAATTCTTCAAATAGAAGATTTAATGATAGCTTTAATAGTTCAAATTTGAGTTCTCATGCTATATCTAGTTTTGGAGTAAAGAAAGCAGAAAGAACAATAAATACAATATTAAGTAGTAGTTATTCATCAAGTACTTCGGATACAGAAAGTGCTAAAAATGATGTAAACTTAGATGAAATAACAATGGGTAGAAAGGTTAAACACGAGAAGTTTGGGATAGGAACTATAGTTAGTGCTAATAAAACAAATAATGATGTAAAAGTTACAATTGCCTTTGATAATATGGGGGTTAAGCAGTTGATGTTTAACATGGCTCCTATAAAATTAATTTAAATTATATAATACAAAAAATGTTAATAGAAACTAAGCTTATAATAGGTTATACTAGAGTAAGTTTAGTTTCTAATTAAGTAAAGGAAGGTAAATTGCAATGGAAGGGAAAAAACAACAAATTTATAAGTTGGTTGATGAACTTAATAAATTAGCTTATGAATATTATGTTTTAGATAATCCGAGTGTAGCTGATAAGGATTACGACAAAAAATATGATGAATTAGTACAACTTGAAAAACAAACAGGGATGATGCTTCCTTATTCACCAACGCAGAGGGTTGGTGATATGGTTCTAGCAAAGTTTGAAAAATATACTCATAAGGGTAAGCTCTGGAGTCTTGGAAAAGCTCAAAGCTTAGAAGAGGTAAAGGATTGGCATAATAAAAATATTAAAGCTATTAATGAATATAATTTAAAGCATGAAGATAAACTGCCACCTATTAAATATATTGTTACTAAAAAGTTTGATGGGCTTACTATAAATTGTACATATGATAATGAGGGAATATTGGTTACTGCTGCAACTAGAGGAACTGGTGAAATAGGAGAAGATATTACAGCACAAGCAAAAACTATAAAAACATTGCCACTTAAAATAAATAATAATGCTTTAATTGAAGTTCATGGTGAGGCCATAATGACAAAAGAAGCCTTTGAAGAATATAATAAAATAGCACAGGTTCCTTTAAAAAATTTAAGAAATGGTGCTGCTGGAGCTCTTAGAAATTTAAATATAAAAGAAACGGCAAGAAGAAATCTTTCAGCTTTTTTCTATGATGTAGGCTATAATGAAGGAAAACCTTTTGAAACTTATAGTGAAATGTTAAAGTTTATAAAAGAACAAGGAATACCTATGGATGACTATGTAAAAACATGTTCTACTGTAGAAGAAATAGAAGAAGAAATTAAGTATATAGAAGAAATAAGAAATGATTTAAATTATGATATAGATGGTATAGTAATTGCAATTGATGATATGAAGAGTAGAGAACTTATAGGATATACAGTCAAGTTTCCTAAATGGGCTCTTGCATATAAATTTGAAGCTCAAGAAGCTACAACAAAATTGATAGATGTAGAATGGAATGTAGGAAGAAGTGGAAGGGTTACCCCTACAGCAATATTAGAACCAGTAGAAATAGGAGGGGTTACTGTAAAAAGAGCAACTCTTAATAATATGGATGATATAAATAGAAAAGGGGTTAAACTAGGAAGTGTAGTATTTCTTCGTCGTTCAAATGATGTAATTCCAGAAATAATGGGAGTTGTAGAAAATTCAACAGAAGATACTAAAGAAATAAAAACACCAGAAGTATGTCCTTATTGTGGAAGTGAAATAGTTCAAGAAGGTGTTCATTACTTTTGCGAAAATACTTTATCTTGTAAGCCTCAACTTGTAAAATCTATTGTTCATTTTGGAAGTAGAGAAGCCATGAATATAGCTGGATTTAGTGAAAAAACAGCAGGACAGTTATTTGAAGAATTAGATATAAAATCTATATCGGATTTATACAGAATAAAAAAAGAAGAATTATTAAATCTACAACGTTTTGGAGAAAAAAAAGCCCAAAATTTAATTGATGCTATAGAAAAAAGTAAAAACTGTGATTTACCTTCATTTATATATGCACTTGGAATTCCTAATGTAGGTAAAAAAACTAGTACTGATTTATGTAAAAAGTTCAAAACTTTAAAAAATTTGAAAAGTGCTACATTTGATGATCTTATATCTGTAGAAGATATAGGTGATATTGTAGCTGAAAGTATAATGGAATTTTTTAAGGATGATACGATTTTAAAAAGTATAGATGAACTTTTAGAGTTAGGTGTAAATCCTGAATTCCAAGAAGAAGAGATACAAGAGAATATATTTAATGGAAAAACCGTAGTTGTAACAGGGTCATTAAATTCTTTTAGTAGAAGTGAAATAAAAGAAAAGCTTCAGTCATTAGGAGCAAAAGTATCAAGTAGCGTAAGTAAAAAGACTGATTATGTTATAGTTGGTAAAGACCCGGGTTCAAAATATGAAAAAGCCGTTGAACTTAATGTTAAAATCATTGATGAAGACGAGTTTAAAAACATGATATGATAGAACCTTTGGCAAAATGGAGGAGAAGAAAATGAAGAAGTTTATAAGTATATTAGCATGGATATTTGTAACTATAACAAGTTTATGCTTAATACTTACTATGCTTTCAACTTGCAATATTATAAATATAAGTTATTTTAACAATTATTATATGTTCCAAAGTAGTATAGTTATAACAATGATTTTATGGAGTATTAAACAAATACCAATAAGTAATGGTAGATGGACTAACTCTATTTTATGCATGTTTATGGGGGTTGTAACTATGGTTTTCATGTGCATGAAAATTTATTAATGAAAAGTTTTATATATAACATCAAAATTGAATAGTATATATAGAAGTTAATAAAGTTATATTTATAAGCAAGGGTAATTTTAATATAAAAATAAGAGTACTTCTATAATAATATATTATTAAGAATGTTTATGAACTTATATAAATAAGTATCATAAACATTTTTATTTATATATAATCATTATCAATTAGTTAATTCAAATAATATATTAATAATATATTATTAATATTAGGATAATTAAATATGTGTTAAAAGGTGATTGTATGAATAGAGTATGTTCTATAGAGGAAAAAATATCTTATATATGCACGAAAGAGTATAATTATTTCTTAAATAAGAAAAATGTTATAGGGGTAGCTCTTGGATATAAAATTACTAATGGGTTTTATACTTATAAAAAGTGTATTGCAGTATTTGTTATTGAAAAGGTACCAAGTAATGAATTAAATTCAAATCAGCTGATTCCACAGTATTTTAATGGAATTCCTACAGATGTAGTTCAATGTGATAAACCTAAGTTTGATGCGTTAACAGCTAAAGTTCGTCCTGTTATAAATGGGTATGGCATTAGTAATGTATTAAAAGATGATACAGCAGGTACATGTGGATGTTTGGTACAGGATAAATATTTATATATATTAAGTAATAATCATGTTTTGGCTAGTAATAATCGAGCTGAAATACAGACTTCAATAGTACAACCTAGTATTTATGATGGGGGAAAAAATCCTAAAGATGTAATAGCACATCTTTATAGATTTATACCTATAAAATTTATACAAGGACATAAAAAACCTGAAAATCAAGTTGATTGTGCTATAGCAAAAGTAATAAGTAGAAATTTTGTATCTTCCGCCATTGCTTTTATTGGTGTGCCTAAAGGTATAAGTAAGGCTAGATTACTTCAAGAAGTCCGTAAGGTAGGGAGGACAACTGAAGAAACTTATGGAAAAGTAATTTATACAAATGGAACTATTATTGTAGATATAGAGGAGGATGGAAAAGAAGCTTTATTTACTAATCAGATATTTACATCAAAGATGACTACTGGAGGAGATTCTGGAAGTTTGTTAATAGATGAAGGTCTAAATGCTGTAGGACTTTGTATGTCGAGTAATGATCAAAATACAATAGTAAATCCTATAGAGAGTGTATTAAGTAGTTTAAAGGTAAAACTAGTTACTGGTAAAATTTCATATAATAATTTTTTGTTTTAAATTAATTAAATAAAAAACATATTTATATAAACTACTAATTTTGTAAATATGTTTTTTATTACATTATAAATAATTAAGTGTTTTTAATAATATAAAGAATTAACTTCATTAGCAAAGGTTCCTAAAAGAAATACAGCTAATAATAAATATATTACTATAATTATAAGTGAGATTATAAAGTAGATAAATCCAGCTCTATTCCAAGTTTTTTGAACAAGCATAAATTCATCAATGTTTTTGTAGTTGCCTTTTTTCCATGCCCAAGAGTGACCTTTGAATCCGCAGACGAACATCCAAATAAAATTAAATATAGGGATAAAGCATAAAAGAGGTAAATAGCAACGATTACCTAGTCCCCAAATAATATTAAGAGAAAAGGCACCCCAGCTCCACTTTCTTATTGCTTTTGGAATTTCTGAAGTATCAGAAATTTTAGTGTTTTGAATCTCATTGTTTGATAATTCTAAGTTATTATTTTCCATTGAAAAATTTCTCCTTTGTTAAAATCGTAAGTCTAATTATATAATGTTAATGAAAAATTTTCAATTTATTTTTCAAAATTTAATATAAAAATGATAAAATTAAAGATTATATAAAAATATTACAATGTATATATTTTTATATAATGTTTATTTTAGTAGAATTTTGAAAAATATTGTGATAATCTAAAAATATACTTTACATAGAATTTTTGTAACTAATAAAATGCTATCTATAATATGGAGGTTTGATTATGCAAGATACAATAAGAGTAGGAATAGTGGGATATGGAAATCTTGGCAAAGGGGTAGAAATAGCATTGTCTCACAACAAAGATTTTAAGCTAGAAGCCATTTTTACAAGAAGAGATCCAAGTAAGATGAAGTCAAAATCTAGAATGATACATATTTCAGAAATTGAAGATTATAAAGATAAAATTGATGTAATGATATTATGTGGAGGGTCTGCATTAGATTTGCCAGAACAAGGTCCCAAAATTGCAGAGAATTTTAATACTGTGGATAGTTTTGATACACATGCTAGAATTCCTAAGTATTTTGATGAAGTAGATAAAGTAGCTAAAAAAGCAGGGACGTTAAGTCTTATATCCATAGGATGGGACCCAGGTTTATTTTCTTTAAATCGTATTTTAGCAGAAGCAGTACTTCCAAATGGAAAGGATTATACTTTCTGGGGGAAGGGTGTAAGTCAAGGACATTCTGATGCTATAAGAAGGATTAATGGGGTTAAAAATGGGGTTCAGTATACTGTACCAGTGGAAAAAGCAATAGAAAGAGTGCGTTCTGGAGAAAATCCTGAGCTTGCAGTAAGTGAAAAACACAATCGTATATGTTATGTTGTTCCAGAAAATGGAGCTGATGTTAAAAAGATAGAAGAAGAAATAAAGAATATGCCAAATTATTTTGCTGATTATGATACAGAGGTACATTTTATCACAGAAGATATACTTAAGGCACAACATTCAGGAATGCCACATGGAGGATTTGTTATAAGAACGGGTACTACGTCAGAAGGTAACGATCAGAGAATAGAATTCAGTTTAAATCTTAGCAGTAATCCTCAGTTTACAGCAAGTGTTATAGTAGCTTATGCAAGAGCTGTATATAGACTTTCAAAAGAAGGAAAAAAAGGAGCACAAACTATATTTGATATTCCATTAGCATATATATCACCGAAATCTCCAGAAGAACTTAGAAAAGAGTTATTATAATATATGAATAGTTCATTAGAATTAAAAGAAATTCTAATGAACTATTTTTTTAGATAGTAGTGATATAATAAAAATATATATTGTAAAATCAAAATTTAGAAAAAGGAGGCTTTTTATAGTGATTTCAAAAAAAGATGTAAAATATACGGCAAAGCTTGCAAAGTTAAGTTTTAATGAGGAAGAAGAAAAAGCCCTTATAGATGACTTGAATAAAATACTAGATGATATGGAAAAACTCAATGAATTAAATACAAACAATATAAATATAACTGTTAATCCTTACTATATTGAAAATCAATATAGAGAAGATGAAGAAGAAGAGTCTCTTACATTGGATATGGTTTTGAAAAATTCACCAGATTCACAAAATGAATATATAGTAGTACCCAAAGTTATAGAGTAAAGGGGTAATAAAAGTGCAAATATACCAAAAGACTGCTCATGAACTTATAGATATGATAAAAGATAAAGAAATTAAAGTGGAAGAAGTTGTACAAAGCTATTTAAATAGAATAGATAATATAGATGAAAAAGTAGGAGCATATTTATACTTATCTAAAGAGAAAGCATTAGAACAGGCGAAGAAACTTGATGATAAAATTAAAAGAGGAGAGGATATTAAAAATTTATGCGGTATTCCTATAGGAGTAAAAGATAATATAAGTGTTAAAAATATGCAAAATACTTGTGCTTCTAAAATACTTGAAAATTATATATCACCATATGATGCTACTGTTATATCCAAATTAAAAGAAAATCAGGGTATTATAATAGGCAAACTAAATATGGATGAATTTGCTATGGGATCATCTAATGAAAATAGTGCATTTAAAGTGGTAAAAAATCCTTGGGATTTAGAAAGAATACCAGGCGGATCATCTGGAGGGTCAGCAGCAGCAGTTGCATCTGGTGAAATTCCTTTGGCGTTGGGAACAGAAACAGGAGGATCAGTAAGACAACCTGCATCATTATGTGGGGTTGTAGGACTTAAGCCTACATATGGAAGAATATCTAGATACGGAGTTACATCTTTTGCCTCAACTCTTGACCAAGTAGGTACTATGGGCAGAGATGTTACAGATTGTGCAATTTTAACTGAGGCTATAAGTGGTTTTGACCACAGGGATAGCACGAGTTTAAATAAATATGTACCTAATTTTAAGGAGAGTTTAAAAAGAGATATAAAAGGGAAAAAAATTGCAATACCTAAAGAATTTTTTGAAGAAAATTTAGATTATGGTGTCAGAAAATCAATTGAAGAAGCAATAGGGGTTTTAAGAGAAAATGGAGCTGAAATAATAGAATGTTCACTTCCATTAATGGATTATTCTCTTGCAGCTTATTACATAATATCTAGTGCAGAAGCATCATCAAATCTTGCAAGAATAGATGGTATAAGGTATGGAAAGAGAATAGAAAAAGTAAAAAATGATATTGATATATATATACAGTCTAGAAATGAAGGATTTGGAAAAGAAGTTAAACGAAGAATTATGCTGGGAACGTATGTATTGTCAAAAGGTTATTATGAGGAGTATTATGAAAAAGCTTTAAAAGTTAGAAGTCTAATAAAAAATGATTTTGAAAAGATACTAAAAACATGTGATGTAATAATAACTCCAACATCACCAACAACGGCTTTTCCAATAGGGCAAAAAACTAATGATATTTTATCTATGTATTCCTCTGATATATATACAGTGCCTATAAATATAGCTGGACTTCCAGCAATGTCTGTTCCTTGTGGATTTAGTAATAATTTACCTGTAGGGCTTCAGATTATAGGAAATTATTTTAGAGAAGATATGTTATTTAATATAGGTTATAGTTATGAACAATCTACAAATTGGCATAAAAGAATGCCTAGGTTATAGGAGGAGATTGTAGTATGGAATTTGAAGTAATTATAGGTCTTGAGGTGCATTGTGAATTACTTACAAAAACTAAAGCATTTTGTGGATGCAGTGCAGAATTTGGAGCAAAGCCTAATACACATGTTTGTCCTATATGTTTAGGATTGCCAGGAGCCTTACCTAAACTTAATAAAAAAGTTGTTGAATATGGAATGAAAGCAGGACTTGCATTAAATTGTTCAATAAATAAATTAAGTAGAATGGATAGAAAGAATTATTTTTACCCTGATTGTCCTAAAAATTATCAAATAACTCAAAGCGAATATCCGTTATGTAAAAATGGGTTTATAGATATAAGTTTAGAAAATGGTCATGAAAAAAAAATAAGAATAGAAAGAATCCACATAGAAGAAGATGCAGGAAAACTTATCCACAATTCTGATGCTACATTTGTGGATTTTAATAGAGCAGGAGTTCCATTAATAGAGATAGTGTCTGAACCTGATATGAGAAATCCTAAAGAAGCAGTTGGCTATCTTATAAAATTAAGAAATATTCTTAAGGCAATTGGAGTTTCAGATTGTAAAATGGAAGAAGGATCTTTAAGATGTGATGTTAATATTTCTGTAATGCCAAAAGGCAGTAATAAATTTGGTGTTAAGTGTGAAATCAAAAATATGAATTCTTTTAAGGCTTTAGAAAAAGCTTTAAACTATGAAATTAAAAGACAAATAAATGCAATAAGAAATGGTGAAAAAATAAATCAAGAAACTAGAAGATGGGATGAGGAAAATAATAAAACTGTGGTTATGAGAAATAAAGAAAACTCAAAAGACTATAGATATTTTCCGGATGGTGATCTTGTAAGTATAAATATATCAGATGAATGGATAAAAGTCATCGAAGAAAGTATTCCAGAGCTTCCACATGAAAAACAAAAAAGATTTATAGAGAAATATAATATTCCTATATATGATGCGGAGATAATAACTTCTAATAATAATCAAGCGAAATTTTTTGAGGAAGCTGCAAATTTAAGTGGAAACCCTAAATCAGTATCAAATTGGATAATGGGACCTATATTAAAGTTTATAAATAAAAATAACTTAAAATTTGAACAAATAAAATTTACTCCAATACATTTAGTAGAACTCATTGAACTTATAAATAATAGAACTATATCTAATTCAATCGCAAAAGATATTATTGAGGATATGTTTTATACAGGAAAATCACCTAAAATAATTGTTGAGGAAAAGGGTTTAGTTCAAAACAATAATGAATCTGAAATATTAGAAATAGTAAAAAAGGTTTTAAAAAATAATCCTGATAATATACAGGCATATAAAAATGGAAAGACTAAAATATTAGGATTTTTTGTAGGTCAAGTAATGAAAATAACCAAAGGAAGAGCAAATCCTAAGATAGTAAATGATATTATTTTTAATGAATTAAATAATTAAAAAAGTAACATATAATAAGGACCTAGAATAATATATATTAGGTCCTTTCACAATTTTTATGAAAAAGTGATATAATATAGTTAAAGTGGTGTTTGTTATCATATAATATAGTTATGGGGTGATGATTAATATGTTTAACAGACTATTTAATAAAATATATTTTAAAAGAAAAAATGGTGAAATAAAAAGAGGTAGAAGTAAACTTAGAAGAATGAAAGTGGATAGTATATTAAGAATTCTTCAAAAAGATTGCAGTAATAAGAACGTTAAATATGATGTAATAGAAAAAAATTGGGATAGTATTTTAGTTCTGTTACAAGGAAAAAATGATAAAACATTATTTAAATATCACAGAACAGGAATGGTTTTTCATGAACACTATGAAGAATTCCTAAATCAGATGAAAATTCATGGGGTAAATAAAGGTGTGTATATAACTACTGGTGTTTTTGAAGTTGGGCTTCACAAAATGGAAAATAGAACTTGGTTTTATAAAAAGATTTTATTAGAAGACTATAATTATTTTTTAAAAAAACAGCTAGGCTTAAGAGGAAAGATATCAGAGGTTTTTAAAAATAAAAAAATAAATTTTTATAGATATTTACCAAGGTAGAACAAAGTTTTGTTATATGAGAAAAATTAACAAAATTTTGTTTATTTTTTTTACGTTCGGACATAATTAAAGTATATATTATGTAGAATGGATGATAGTGATATGAAGAAAAAGTTTTATATATTTATCATTAGTAGTATATGTATTAGTCTTATTTTAATAGTGGGAACAGGATGTATACATAAAAAAGTATATAATGAAAATGTAAGAGACTATTTAGTATACAATGTAGATAGTTTACCAGAAGATTTATTATTAGTAAGTGATAACAATATAAGAAAACAGGATTTAAATTTATGTTTGTTTGAAGGATTAGTTTCTTTTGATAAAGAAGGTAAGACAATACCAGCATTAGCATCGGAATGGAAAATTTCATCTGACAAATTAACATATACTTTTAATATACGAGAAAATGCTATGTGGAGCAATGGAGATAAAATAGTTGCAAAGGATTTTGAGGACTTTTTTTCGCGAATTTTGAAAGAGAAAAATAATATTTATAGACGCCAATTAGAATGTATTTTTGGTGTTAAAGATTATATAAATAATGATGCGGACTTTAGTAGGGTTGCAATAAGCAGTAAAGATGAGGAAAAATTGGAGATAAGATTAAATTATCCATGTGAAGATTTTCTTAAGATATTGGGAGAGCCTGCATTTACCCTTAAAAGAAACTTTTATAATTTGAGAAATTGGAAAAGCGAATATAGAAAGATTAATTATTCTGGAGCATTTATAATTGATAACATCTATGATAATGGTGAGATAAGTTTATTAAAAAATGATAAGTATTGGGATAAAGACAGTGTTATCAGTAAAAAAGTTCATATAAAAAATAAAGAAACTACGGCTTTTGCATTAGCGGACTATAATTCTAATAGTATTGATGTTTTTTGTAATGATGATATTACTGAATTAAGTGATATACCAAAAAGTGAAAAATTAAAAAAGACTTTAACTAATAAAGGAGTTAGCTTAAATTTTAATTTAAATAAAGATGGGTTTGCGAGGGATATAAAATTTAGAAAAGCCATAAAGTATGCTGTAAATAGAGAAAATATAGAAAAGTCTTTAAATGGATTATTCACAAAATCCTATAGGTATTTACCTGAGGAGATAAAAAAGAATGTTTCTATAAACTATCAAGCAAATTTGGTTAAAGCTAAGGAATTTTTAAATAATAGTGGTTATGGTGGAGAAACTGTAGAGGTAGTTTATTCAAATGGTAGTGATAATAATAAAAAGATAGTAAATTCTATATTAAAAGATTTAGAAAGTTTAAAGATAAAGGCAGAAGCTAAGGGTTATGATAAAGAAGAATTAAAAAATATAGTGGATAATGATAAATACGATATAATTATTAAAGATTATAAAGGAGAGTATAATTCATCGTTATGTTATTTAGAAAAATGGGTTAGTAGTAATAAATTTAATGTATACGGATATAGAAATGTAAAATTTGATAATGCAGTATTAAAAGGAAAAGTATCTATTGACAAAGCACAATCTAATACTAATTATAAAAATGCAGAAGATATTTTATTAGAAGATATTCCCATAATACCACTTGGATTTTATGATTTTGTATTGTGTAAAAAAAGTTATGTAGAGGGAATAGAAATAAATAATATGGGAAATATAATTATAAAAAAATCACATATTAAAAATAAAAAATAATTAAAAAATGTTTATTTATGTATTAGTATTTATAAATAATAAAAGAAACCCCATTGTGTTTGATTTTATCAAAACACAATAGGGTTTCTTTTAAGTTTTTGAACATATGTTGAAAAATTCATTTATGGTATAATATGTATGATACAAATAAAAATAGGTAGGTAGTTAATATGTTTACTTATCAAGAAATAGAAAGTTTAAATGAACTAGAATTAGAAGTATATAAATATATAGTGAAAAATTATGATAGTGTCAAAGTTGCTACGATACGTGAAATTGCTAGACATACTCATGTATCAACAACAACTATTTTAAGGTTTTGTCGTAAGATGGGATGCGAAGGTTTTAATGAATTTAAATATAAGTTACGCGATCACATGAACTCTACAAAAAAGGATTACAATTTTTCAACAGATGATTTTGCAATTCAAGACTTTTTAATACGTACTAAGGAACCATTGTTTTTACAAAAAATTTATGATGCAAGTCAATTGATAGTTAATAGTAAGCAAATTATTTTTTTAGGAATTGGAACATCAGGAATATTGGCTAAATATGCATCCCACTGTTTTATGAATGCGGGGAGATTTTCTCAATATATTGATTATCCTTACTTTGAAGTTCCAGATGGATTTTTTGATGGAACAGTTATAATTGTATTTTCTGTATCGGGAGAGACGGTGGATGTTATTAACCAATTGCACCAATTTAGAAAGTTTAATTGTGCAGTAATTACAATTACTAATGCAGAATATAGTACCATTGCCAAAATATCAGATATGGTAATTAATTACAACCTACCAATGAATATAAAAGGTAAATCAAAAATAAATTTTACTTCTCAAATACCGGTTATATATATTATAGAAAAATTGGTTTATAACATTTCACAATTTTTTAAACAAACAAGAACTATAAGTAAATATATATATGAAATTTTGTGATGAAAGATAAATTTTTAAGTTTATCTTTTTTTTTTGGAACATGTTTTTTATATGTAACAAATTTTTGCAATAAAACAAGTTACTAATGTAAACGATTTAAGGATTTTCAAAATGTTTTACTATATAATTAAAATGTAAATAATTATATAAAATGTTTATTTTTAATTATAATTTTGATTTGGAGGTGGAAGAAAATGAAAAAAATCATGGGTTTTTTAGAAAATTATCTTGTACCTATTGGACAATCAATTAGTAATCAACGACATTTAAAAGCATTGCGTGAAGGAATTATGATTGCTGTACCGTTAATTTTACTAGGTTCTTTATTTGTTCTTATCGGAAGTTTTCCAATTGCAGGATGGAGTGAGTGGTTAAATAGTCATGGTGGTTTAGCTGATTTATTTAACAAAGCATCAAATGCTTCATTTGGTATTTTTGGTTTAGTAACAGCTTTCGGTGTTGCTTATCGTTTGGCTCAAAGTTATGATGTGGATGGACCAACAACTGGAGTTATTTCATTGAGTAGTTTTTTATTAATGACGCCTGATTTATTAGCTGAAAAAGCAAAAGGAATTCCATATGGATTTATGGGGGGAAAGGGAATCTTTGCGGCTATTATAATTGCATTTATTACAACTGAAATTTATAAATGGTTTATAAAAAAGGATATAGTTATTAAAATGCCTAGTTCAGTTCCGGAAGTGGTTGGACGTTCATTTGCTGCATTAATTCCTGGGTTTGTAATTTTATTAATGTGGTTGGCTATATATAAAGGATTATCTTTAAGTGAATTTAAAGACATACATGCTTTATTAGGTGTAATAATTGGTAAACCATTAGGACTTATAGCTGGAACTCTTGGAGGAACATTTGTAGCGGTATTTTTAAATTCTATCTTTTGGTTTGCAGGTGTAAATGGAGGGCAAGTTGTAAATACAGTAATGAATCCAATATGGTTAGATTATACAAATCAAAATTTAGCAGCTACTCAAGCAGCAACTGCACTACCACATATCATAACACAACCTTTTATTGATTTATTTGTGTATATGGGGGGTGGAGGAGCAACAATTGGATTAGCATTATGTCTATTATTTTTTAGTAAAAGTAAAGAATATAAATTATTAGGTAAAATTAGTGGTATACCAGCCTTATTTAATATAAATACTGCTATATTATTTACTTTCCCTACAGTGTTAAATCCTATTATGATTATACCATTTATTTTAAATCCAATTATTAATGCTACTATTACTTATTTTGCTATGTCTTTAGGGTTAGTAGCTAAAACAACAGGAGTTGTTTTACCATGGACCACACCACCAATTTTCGGAGGATTTCTTTCAACAGGGCATTGGTCTGGAGCATTATTACAATTAATATTAGTTTTTGTTTCTTTTGTTATTTATTATCCATTTTTTAAAGCAGCAGATTTACGTAAATTAGCTGATGAAAAAAACAAAGATTAAAAATATATAAGATATGAATTTTATAAAGAAAGGGGTTAATGGCATGAATTTATTTGTGGATAAAAAATTAGAAAAAGAAACGTTTATTATTGGTGAATTAAATTATTATTTTAGAAAGATGACCAATTGTTCTAAAGTAAAGATTATAGGCAATAAAGAAGATGCTGATATTAGTCTAGTTATTCAACAGGATTTATCAGAATTTGGGTTGCCAGCTGTTGACGATACTTATTTAGATGATCAATATGTTATAGATATTACTAATGGTAGAGGAATTATTTATGGTGGAAATATAAGATCTATATTACTAGCTATTTATCGTTTGTTAACAGAATGTGGTTGTTATTTTTTAAGACCTGGTAAGAAATATGAAGTTATTCCTTTAATTGAATTAAACAAAATAACTATTAGATTGGCGGAGCAAGCCTCTTTACGACATCGTGGAGTGTGTATTGAGGGAGCGGATAGCGTAGAAAATATTGTTGATTTCATTGAATGGCTACCTAAAATTGGATTTAACTCATTTTTTGTTCAGTTTGAAAATCCATATCCTTTTTTAAAAAGATGGTATGGACATGAATTTAATAATAATTTACACAAGGAGGCATTTTCAACACATATTTCAGATAGTTATTCTGACATTATAGATAATGCTATGGCTGTACGTCATTTATTACATCATCGCGTTGGGCATGGTTGGACTAGTGAAGTGTTGGGCTTTTCTTCTAAGTATGGATGGACATTAGGTGGAGATTTGACGGATGAGACTAGAGAGTATGCCGCATTAGTAAATGGTAAACGTGAATTATTCGATAATGGTGCTATTTTTACTAGCATTTGCATGTCTAATAAAAAGGCAATTGATAAAATGGTTAATATGATTGTTAATTATAGTGAAGAGCATCAAAATATTGATATTCTTCATGTATGGTTATCAGATGCTAGAAACAATATATGTGAGTGTGAAAATTGTTTAGAAATTTCACCAACAGATCAATATGTTAGTTTATTAAATGAAATTGATACTGCATTGAGCCAAAAAGGTTTGAATACTAAAATTTGTTTTTTGCTTTATCATGAATTATTATGGCCACCAATAAAAAATCAAATAAATAATCCAGAGCGTTTTATAATGATGTTTGCGCCTATAACACGTACTTTTGAAAAATCTTATAAGGAACATGGAAATTTAATACCAAGTCATCCTTATGTTAGAAATAATATGATTTTACCTAATTCTCTAGAGGAATTACTTATTTATCTTAAAGAATGGCAAGCTAAAGTTCCAAGTGATGGATTTGTATATGATTATCCACTGGGTAGAGCACACTATGGAGATTTAGGTTACATGAAAATTTCTAAAATTATTAGCAAGGATATTTCATACTTAAAAGATTTAAACCTTAATGGTTATATTAGCTGTCAAGAGTTACGTGTTGGAAATCCAACTAATTTTCCAAATTATTTAATGGGAAAACTATTGTGGAATACAGAATTAAATTATGAACAAATTGAAAAAGAGTATTTTAAAGCTATGTATGGAACACGGTATCAAAAAGTAATAAAATATTTAAAGTCTATTTCAATATTGTCAAATTGTGATTATTTCAATGCTATAGGTGAACGTTTTAATCCAGAATTAGCGTGTAAATTCAGTAAAATTGTAGATTTATGTAATGATATGCTTCCTATACTTAGAAAAGAGGCTACAAGTAATGTTGGTTTAGTATCAAGAATGTGGGAAGAATTAATTTACCATAATACTTATTGTGAATTGTTAGCAAAAGCATTAAGTAGTCTTGCAAGTGGTAAAGAAAATGCTAATGATTTATATAATGAATTTATTACATTTATTCAGTTGAATGAGACAGAATTCCAAAATATTTTGGATGTTTATCGTATCATTGAAGTTAGTAAAAATTATACAGGTTTTATTTTTACTAATGAATAAATATATTTGTATTAAGAAATTAACAACTGTGAATTAGTATTTTATTAATAGTTTGTAGGAGGTCAATAAAATGAAATTAAATAAAAAAGTTTTGATCAGTACAGCTATAGTATATATATCATTAAGTTCTATTTTCTCAGTGTATGCTACAGAAAATACATCAAGTAGAGCATCGGTAGTTGTTAAACCTGAAAAAGTAAAAATAGAGAATACTACTACTGATGCACAAAAAACTATTAAGGTAGATGATGAAAAATATAATTTAGTTTGGCAAGATGAATTTAATGAAAATAAACTAGATACTACAAAGTGGAGATATCGTTATACACCTGAAAATGGGTCTATGAAATATACAAATAAACCTGAAAATGTGTATTTTGAAAATGGAAATTTAGTATTATCTGCACTTCCTATAAAAGGAGAGAAACCATTAATGAAAAATGGTAAACCTTATTCTTCTACATCGGGAAATGTGAGTACTCAAGGTATAGCGTTTTGGAAATACGGTCGTATAGATGTACGTGCAAAAATACCAATGGAAATGGGAATGTGGCCTGCAATATGGATGATGCCAGAGGCAAATCCGTATGGTTGGCCAAATGATGGAGAAATTGATATTATGGAAGCTTTGGGTAGTGAAAAAAATATAGTTTATGGTACATTGCATACGGGGAATATTGATGACCCTAAAAATCATACCCGCACTTCTACTGGAGTAACTTATAAGTTACAAAAGGGTACATTAGCAGATGATTATCATATTTATTCTGTTATCTGGAAAGAAAAAAGTTTTGAATTTTTAATTGATAATAAATCTATTGGAAAGATTAATAGTTGGCCATCAAAATTCAAAGTTACAGATATAAGAACGGGAAAAGAAAAAGTTTTAGATCCTGCATTTCCAGATCCATTTAATAAACCATTTTATTTAATTTTAAATCTTGGAGTTGGTGGAGGTTGGGGGGGAGAACCTAACACAACAACTAGTTGGGGTGATAAGACAAAGATGTTTGTAGATTATGTGCGTGTATATCAGAAGGATAATTCAAACTTATCAAAAGGAACTAAAACGACAATTTGTAAATTATGTTCATATATATCACAAAAATATTTCAATCTTATGAAAAATAACTAAAATAACTAAATAAAATAATCTGTATCATTGTATACAGATTATTTTATTTATAGAAGTATTCAGCAAATATATACCAAGAGAAAATTTAAAGGTAAATTTATCAAGGGGGATATTTGAGGAGTGATATTTTAATGTGAAAAGAATATTTTATAATTTATATATAATGTAACAAGTTATATTCATGTAACAAATTTCTTTATGTGTAACAGATTATTTTATTAGGTAAAAGAATGTTAAAATGTAAACAATTACAATATAATTATATTGTAAGCAATATATAAGAATAATATTATTTTATATGTTTATTTTTCTAAACAAAGGGGTGAGGGATATAGATACGTTAGAACAAAGTTGTTTTAAAATTATATCATTTGTAGGAGGTGCTAGAAGTAAGTATATTGAAGCTGTTAGAGAAGCTAAAAAAGGTAATTATGATTTAGCTAACAATTTTATTAAAGAGGGAGATAATTTTTTTACTCAAGGTCATAAAACTCATAATGAATTAATTACATTATCAGCACAAGGAAATTTAGAAGAATTAAATTTATTATTAATTCATGCTGAAGATCAATTAATGAGTGCAGAAACAATTAAAATTTTTGCAGAAGAATTTATAGAAGTTTATAAAAAATTAAATACATTATAAAAGGGGAAGATAGTCATGAAAATTCGATTATTTTGTGCAGCGGGTATGTCTACAAGTTTACTAGTACAAAAAATGAAAAAATATGCAGATGCTCAAGGTATTGATGTAAACATTGATGCACATGCAATTAGTGAAGCAGAAGATTTACTAGAAGGAGTGAATGTGGTACTTCTTGGTCCGCAAGTAGGTTTCCAAGTAGATAAGATGAAAGAATTATGTGAACCTAAGGGGATTAAAGTAGGGGTTATTCCAATGATTGATTATGGAATGATGAATGGTGAGAAGGTTGTGAAATTTGCATTAAGTTTATGAATGAATAATAGAAATAGCATAACATTATAAAGTTTATATTTAGAATATTGGTTCTGTTAATTAATTATGAAAATATAGCTTTAAAAATCACAAAATTACTATACGACTTACTTTAAATAATAAAAATTATATAATTAATATTTTGTGGTATGACAAAAAAGCCTATCTATGTATAGATTTTTAAAAATAAATAGACTTAATTAAAAGCGATAGCGTTAGCCGTTAGGCAGTTAATAACCAATTATTTTTAGCTTTAACTGAATAATTGATTCCTGATACTTCAGCTGGTGTTAAACTACGTAGTGAGGAATGATTACGAATAAAATTATAGTGAAATATAAATACCGATATTAACTTATTGGCGCTATCAAAAGAGTTAAAGCCTTTTAAACCTTTATACCAAGACTTAAATGTTTTATTAAAAGATTCAATAATATTGTTTGAAATATCATCTTTAAAAGATTGTACTTTTATGTGTAATGTATCTTGGAATACTGATTTTATTGGAATATTGTAAGATGGTAATCTATCAGTAACTATGGCTCTAGGAGATCCTAATTTCTTAGCATCGTTAAAAAGGCTAAAAGCTTGTTTAGCATCTCTATATGGGGATAGATGATAAGAGATAATTAATCGACTTTCTGAGTCTATAACAAGCCATAGATAATGTTTCTTGCCATTTATAAATACAACAGTTTCATCTGCGTGCCATTCATCAGAATCTGATAAGTCAATATTATAAAATAAATTATCAGATTTCAATTTGAAATATGCAGCAAACTTTTTAGTCCAACTTGCAATAGTAACATGAGATACTTTTACATTAAATGTTCTAAACAAATATTGAGATATACGTCTTGTAGAACTTTCATTAAGAAAGTAAAGGTCTAAAGCCATTAAAATAATATGGAGCGGAAAGCGCATACCTTTAAAATCAAGTTTACCTTGTAGATAGGTATTGCTTGATGGGCTTATAGCCGTAGGCTTCGCCACGAAAAAACTATGATTACATTTCTTATCGTTACAACGATAGTTAATATAATTTGAATAATTATGATGAATAAAGGTTCCTTTGTTACAGACAGGACAACGAGGATAATCCTTGAGCTGACGCTCTTTCGGCGTAGCCGATGGTGCAAATTGTCTTTTACACTCTTTGCATTGATATTTTTGATTTCCTTCTTTGTCTTTTCCAAACTTATATAGCTTATGACTGTAACATCTAGGACAGGTAATTTTTTTATTAGCTTTGTTCATTGAGTCCTCTCTCCTTTCTGGGAGGTAATGTTTTTGTGGTGAATCTATTATATTTCAATAGGTTGAGGGGAATCAATGTTCATATAACTTAACAGAACGAGAATATTAAAAAGGAGTGATTTTTATGAATAACTTCTTGGAGAGGCTTCAAGCCAAAATTGCACCCACAGCAATGAAAGTTGGAAACCAACGTCATTTATTATCAATTCGTGATGGAATTATGGCGGCTATGCCATTGATTATTATCGGATCTATTTTTTTGATTTTAGGCAATTTGCCATTTGAGGGATATGATCAGTGGTTAGCTATTCACGGACACTTAGATGCTTGGCTAGGAAAGATTGTTAATGGTTCCTTTGGCATAATGGGGTTAGTTGCATCTTTTTCAGTAGCCTATAGTTTAGCTAAATCTTATAAAGTTGATGGTGTTTCAGCTGGAGTTATTTCACTATCTTGTTTTTTAATATCAACACCAAACATTGTTTTAGATAAAGCGGAAGGTATTCCAATGGAGTTCATGGGAAGTAAAGGTTTATTTGCTGCTATGGTGATTGGAATGATTTCGGCAGAGATTTTTAGAAAATTTGTTCAAAAAAATATTGTTATAAAAATGCCAGAAGCTGTACCTCCAGCAGTAAGTCAATCTTTTGTAGCACTAATTCCTGGTATTGTAATCATTGCGTTGTTTGGTATTATATACAAAATACTTGGTGTAGTGGATATTGGAAGTATTCATGATTTGATATCTGTTATTTTAGGTAAACCTCTTGGATTATTGGGTAGTACATTAATTGGTACAATTATATCAATTGCTTTAAATTCAGTATTATGGATGTTTGGTATACATGGCGGTAGTATTGTAAATTCTATTATGCAACCAATGTGGTTAATAAATACAGATGCAAATAGAATTGCTTGGCAAGCTGGTAAGGAGTTACCTAATATTATTACACAACCATTTATTGATAATTTTGTTTATATCGGAGGTAGTGGAGCCACCTTAGCGTTAGTTATTTTAGCATTCTTTATTGCAAAGGGTAAACAAACAAAAATGATTGGTAAATTGGCATTAGTACCAGGTATATTTAATATTAATGAACCTGCTATGTTTGGGTTACCAGTTGTAATGAATCTTGTATTATTTATTCCTTTTATATTAACACCAATGGTTAATTCTATTATTACTTACTGTGCAATGGCATCGGGATTGGTTATGAAAACAGTAGGTATAAGTGTTGCGTGGACAATGCCACCGGTAATTAGTGGTTATTTAGCAACAGGTGGTCATGTTAGTGGAGCATTATTGCATGTTGTTTTAATTATTATAGATATTATTATTTATTATCCGTTTTTCAAAATGTTAGATAAGCGTGAAGTTAATTCTGAATTATAACTTAGAAAGAGGTGAGGCAGGATGAAAAGGTTATTAGATTGTCAAAGCAGTGATTTTTATAAAATGACTTCAAAAGAGTTAAAAAACTCCATTTTAGCAGCGGAAGGGCGTACGGTTTGTGCAGAGATGGTTGTATGTCGAGAATCATTAATGCATGGAATAACTAATGCTGAAATTGCTCGTGCTTGTGGGGCTGATTTGATGTTATTAAATGGATTTGATTTATTAAATCCTAAAATTAATGGATTGGATAATGAGAAGGAGCTAATTTGTAAATTAAAAAAATTAGTTGGACGTCCTATTGGTGCAAATATTGAACCCATTGATTATGAAGCTGAAATGTTGGAAACTAGATTAGAAATAGAAGAAGGGAGGAGGTGTTCTGAAAAAACATTACAAGCTGCGGAATTATTAGGTCTAGATTTTATTTGTTTAACAGGTAATCCAGGAACAGGGGTAACCAATACAGCTATTACAAAAGCTATTAAATTGGCCAAACAATATTTTTCTGGATTAATTGTTGCTGGTAAGATGCATGGATCTGGTGTAAATGAGCTAATTTGTGATTTGACTACTGTTGAATTATTTATTGCTGCGGGAGCTGATATTATTTTAGTTCCAGCTGTAGGAACTGTTCCTGGTTTTACAGATAAACAATTATTTGATATCGTTAATTTTGCTCATAAAAAGGGAGCTCTTGTATTAACGGCTATTGGAACTAGTCAAGAAAGTTCTAGTAAAGCTGTAATTGAACAACTAGCTATACGTAATAAGACATTGGGAGTTGATATTCAGCATATTGGTGATGCAGGGTATTCTGGATTAGCCCCTGCGGAAAATATTTTCACATTATCTACTGCTATTAGAGGGTTTAGACATACGTTAACAATGATTGCTCGTTCGATAAATCGTTAATTTCATATAAAATAATAATTACTATTGAAAAGTAATTGATGAAAATAAATTTTATTTATCAATTACCTTTCAATAGTATTTTTTTAATTGAAACAGTACAATTAATTTTCAGGAGTTTTATTTAGTAAATGTAACATTAGGAAGAATAAATTAAAGTTTTTTCTACTGTCGAAAGTAGATTTGCTTGCTTTAAAAGAGTTATTACTTCTACTAAATGTTACATTTTTAATAAATATAGGTGCGAGTTCAGTAACTTCTGGACTTTGTATACTTGTCATTTTAAAATACTGTTCTTCTAATAGATTTTCTGGTTTTGCATCAAAACTTTTATAGTGTTCAACATCATCTAATGTTGGAATGTCTGGCCAACTTAGCAATATACCAGAGTCTACAAATTGATATTTGAAAATGTTTGTAACTAATTTTTCATCAATGTCATCTAATGTTGAATTATATAACATAGATATAAGATAAAGTACTATCTCATCAGAAGAAAATTTAATATCTTTATCATCACTTTCTTTTACGAATATTCCCAAATCTTCATTATAATAATCCATAAGAGATTCCATTAGATTATTGCTTATTTTTTTAAATTTGAACATATTGGTATGTTTAAAAAGCATTGCTGAATTTAAGTACATGATACAAGTATCAGATATATTATTTTGAGGTAAAGTTTTATATTCTTCATATACTAAATCAAAAATATCTAAAAGTAGAGGTTGAACTTCTTCCATATTAGAATAAGTATAGAACACATTTAGATTAAAACATAAATTGCATTTTTCATTAAAGGATATGTTATAAATTTCATCTTTAAAATCTAAAAACATTTTTAAAATATCCAAAGAAAAAGTTTTAAATGCTGTTTTAATATCACCATCTAGATAATCAGAGCATTTATAAAAAGCATTCATAAATAATGCTTGTTCAGAAAATTTAAAGGATTTATTTTTAGATTTAAGTTGTATCCTACCAGTTAGTGGATCTGTACAGTCTTTTTTATCTATAAATAAACCTGATTCATCTCTCATGTGGGAAACAAAAAATTCTAGTTGATTTCTAGCTATTTCAGTATATAAAGTACTTAAGTTATATTTTTTTGAATTTATATCTTTAAAGTTTTTATAATAATCAACAAGTTCTAAGATGGATAAAGTCATATATCCATTACTAGAGATAGGTATTTCTTTTTTTTGTTTGCTATCATCCCAACATAATTTGTTATTTTTATTCTTAAGTTTTGCACTTGATTTTTTATAAACACATAAAAGTGGAGAAATTGATTTTAATGTGTTAATATCAGTACTGGGTAGGTTTTTTAAATTAAGATTTCTATGATCTATTACAATACCGCATTTGGAAGATAAAACAAGATTTTTTATAGATTCTTTAGATAAGTGAAATAATTGACTTTGTATTTGATCTATACTTAGTTTATTCATTCGTAAGAAAGGTCCTATATATCTTAACATATTTACACCACCATAAATTAATCCTAATAAAATAATATGAACATAGATAATAAATGATGATAGTTTTCTTAATTAAAGGAGAGATTTTTATGCAAATAGGTAAATTAGAGTGGAAGGATTTAAAAAATATTATCAATAATAATAGGGGAGTTAAAAGAGAAGATGTTAGGATTAGAAGTGGAATTGGAGAAGATTGCAGTGTTATAAACTTTGGAGAATATGAATGTGTTGTATCTACAGACCCTATAACTGGTGCTGATAAAAATATAGGAAAGTTAGCGGTGCACATTAATTGTAATGATATAGCATCATGTGGAGTAGAACCTTTAGGAATCTTAGTAACTATTTTAGCGCCACCAAATACAAAATTAGAAGAAATTGAAAATATAATGAATGAAATAAATTATGAAACTAAAAAGTTAAATATAGAAATATTAGGTGGTCATACAGAAATCACTGATGCAGTTAATAAAATGATAGTTTCTTGTACTGTAATGGGAAAGACTAAACAGGGTAAATCAGTGTCAACTGCTGGAGCCAAAATAGGAGATGATATTGTAGTAACAAAATATCTTTGTTTAGAGGGAAGTTCAATTATAGTTAATGATTATTATGAAAAAGCTAGAGAAGTTTTAACGGATGATGAAATTAAAGAAGCGAAAAATTATGTTAATCATATAAGTGTTATAAAGGAAGGAAAAATAGCAGGAGATTTTGGAGTGAATTCTATGCATGATATAACAGAGGGAGGACTATTAGGTGCTTTATGGGAAGTAGCTGAAGGAAGTAATGTTGGTTTTAAAGTATATAAAAAACAACTACCAATAACCAATGTTACTAAAAAATTGTGCAACTTTTTCAAAATAGATCCCTTAAAATTTATATCATCAGGTAGCATGGTTATAACATGTAAAAATGGAGAAAAGTTGGTCCGAGAATTACAAGAAAATAATATACCAGCTATAATAGTGGGACGAATTACAAAAGAGGGGAAAAAGCTTGTAGAGAATAATAATGATAATATAGATGTACTTCCTGTAGAAAGAGATGAACTCTTCAAAATTATATAATATTATTAATAGATAAGGAGATGCAATTATGAAAAAAAATTATTGTAGCAAGTAATAATCAACATAAAATTGAAGAAATCAAGGAAATATTAAAAGAATTTGATTTAAATATATTATCTTTAAAAGAAGCAGGTATTAATGTAGATGTAGAGGAAAATGGAACTACTTTTGCAGAAAATGCACATATAAAGGCAGCAGAAATTTTTAAATTAGTAAAAGATGCTATGGTACTTGCCGATGATTCAGGTCTTATGGTAGATATACTAAATGGAGAGCCTGGGGTTTATTCTGCAAGATATAGTGGGGAACATGGAAATGATAGGAAAAACAATGAAAAATTACTTTCTAAGTTAAAAGGGGTTAAATTTATAGAAAGAAAAGCTAAATTTGTTTGTGCTATGGAATTAATAGTAGATGAAAATACTATCATTGATGTTCAAGGAGAAGTTGAAGGATACATATTAGAGGAAGCAAGAGGGGGAAGTGGGTTTGGCTATGATCCGTTATTTTATGTCCCTCAATTTAACAAGAGTATGGCTGAAATAACAGCAGAAGAAAAGAATTCTATAAGTCATAGAGGAAAAGCTTTAAAAAATTTAAAAAAAAGTATTGACGTTTTATAAAATATAGTGTAGAATAATCCATGTCGTTAAGGCACAGAAACATTTCTAGAGAAAAAAAGAAATGTGAAAAGAACGGGGTATAGCGCAGATGGTAGCGCGCGTGGTTTGGGACCATGAGGCCGCGGGTTCAAGTCCTGCTACCCCGACCAGTATAAGCGGGAGTGGCTCAGTGGTAGAGCGTCACCTTGCCAAGGTGAACGTCGCGAGTTCGAATCTCGTCTTCCGCTCCAAATACGCGGGTATGGTTCAATGGTAGAACGTCAGCCTTCCAAGCTGAACACAGGGGTTCGATTCCCCTTACCCGCTCCAAATATGCGTCTTTAGCTCAGCTGGATAGAGCAACGCCCTTCTAAGGCGTGGGCCAGGAGTTCGAATCTCTTAAGACGCACCAAATATGCGCCATTAGCTCAGATGGTAGAGCAACTGACTCTTAATCAGTGGGCCCTGGGTTCGAGTCCCCGATGGCGCACCATAATGGTGGACGTAGTTCAGTTGGTAGAGCGCCAGATTGTGATTCTGGTTGTCGAGGGTTCAAGTCCCTTCGTTCACCCCAGTACTGGGATATCGCCAAGCGGTAAGGCATAGCACTTTGACTGCTACATGCGTAGGTTCAAATCCTGCTATCCCAGCCATTTTGATTCACTAGCTCAGTCGGTAGAGCACATGACTTTTAATCATGTTGTCCGGGGTTCGATTCCCCGGTGGATCACCAATTTATATTTAAAACATAACGTGCAGGTGTGGCGGAATTGGCAGACGCACTAGACTTAGGATCTAGCGCCTTTGGCATGGGGGTTCGACTCCCTTCACCTGCACCATAAGCGGGAGTGGCTCAGTGGTAGAGCGTCACCTTGCCAAGGTGAACGTCGCGAGTTCGAATCTCGTCTTCCGCTCCAAATACGCGGGTATGGTTCAATGGTAGAACGTCAGCCTTCCAAGCTGAACACAGGGGTTCGATTCCCCTTACCCGCTCCAAATATGCGTCTTTAGCTCAGCTGGATAGAGCAACGCCCTTCTAAGGCGTGGGCCAGGAGTTCGAATCTCTTAAGACGCACCAAATATGCGCCATTAGCTCAGATGGTAGAGCAACTGACTCTTAATCAGTGGGCCCTGGGTTCGAGTCCCCGATGGCGCACCATTTATAAAAACATATAATTAACGGGGTATAGCGCAGATGGTAGCGCGCGTGGTTTGGGACCATGAGGCCGCGGGTTCAAGTCCTGCTACCCCGACCACTATGCGGGTATGGTTCAATGGTAGAACGTCAGCCTTCCAAGCTGAACACAGGGGTTCGATTCCCCTTACCCGCTCCAAAATGTGCGTCTTTAGCTCAGCTGGATAGAGCAACGCCCTTCTAAGGCGTGGGCCAGGAGTTCGAATCTCTTAAGACGCACCAAAAGTGCCACTAGCTCAGAGAAAGAGCAACTGATTCTTACTCAGTAGGTCCGGGGTTCAAGTCCTTGGTGGCGCACCATAATGGTGGACGTAGTTCAGTTGGTAGAGCGCCAGATTGTGATTCTGGTTGTCGAGGGTTCAAGTCCCTTCGTTCACCCCAGTACTGGGATATCGCCAAGCGGTAAGGCATAGCACTTTGACTGCTACATGCGTAGGTTCAAATCCTGCTATCCCAGCCATTTTGATTCACTAGCTCAGTCGGTAGAGCACATGACTTTTAATCATGTTGTCCGGGGTTCGATTCCCCGGTGGATCACCAATTTAATATATTTTTTAATGCATTCTGTGCGGGTATGGTTCAATGGTAGAACGTCAGCCTTCCAAGCTGAACACAGGGGTTCGATTCCCCTTACCCGCTCCATTTTTTATTTTTGTTTTTTTTGCGCTTATAGCTCAGCTGGATAGAGTGACGGACTTCGAATCCGGAGGTCACAGGTTCAAATCCTGTTAGGCGCACCATTAAAACGCCTCCCTGATATAGGAAGGTGTTTTTGACATATAGCAATGTCCATAGAAGCATTTCTTAAATTCTTATCAATTCTGAAGAATTAAAATATCATAATCATTTAAGCAAATTTATTGAACAACTTTTGCACAAATGATATAATATCAAAGCAAAAAATAATAGAATAAAATTTTTATATGGGGTGGAGAACGAATGAAGAAAACTAAAAAGATATCTTTGGCTATAAAGATACTTTTAGCTTTAGCGGTGGGAATAATTTTTGGCGTAATTGCAAATATGTTTTTCCCTAAAGAAATTAATGATGGAATAAGTAAATGGATTTTATCTCCTCTAGGAGAAATGTTTTTAAGATCCATAAAAATGTTAGTAGTACCTCTTGTTTTATGTTCATTGATATGCGGGGTAGCTAGTATTGGAGATGTAAAAAAATTAGGAAGAGTAGGGGTTAAGACAATAATATATTTCCTATTCACTACAGCTTTTGCAATAGTTCTTGCTATGCTAGTAGCTAATTTTATGAATCCTGGACGTGGTATAGGAATAAACTTAGCGGTTGGAAGTAGTGTAGCTAAGACTACAAAGCCACCGTTCATTATGGACATGTTTGTAAATATGATTCCAACGAATCCTATTGAGTCAATGGTAAAAGGTGATATGTTACAAATAATAGTTTTTGCAATATTATTTGGAGTATGCATAACCTTAATAGGTGAAAAGGCTAAACCACTTTCAAACATAGTATCTGAAATAAATGAAGTACTTTTAAAAATGATAAATGTTATTATGATTGCTGCACCAGTAGGTGTATTTGCGCTTATATCAAAAGTTATAATTTTTCAAGGCGTGAGTGCATTAATACCGCTTTTAAAATATCTTGTTACGGTTACAGTAGCGCTTACATTACAAGTGGTTATAGTATATGCACCGTCATTAAAAATTTTAGGTGGAGTAAACCCTATAAAGTTTTTTAAGAAATTTTGGCCAGTTATGTTAGTTGCGTTTAGTACTTCAAGTAGTAATGCATCTATTCCTATGAGCCTTAAAACTTGTGAAGAAAAAATGGGTGCATCAAAAGGTATTGCAAGTTTTACTATTCCTTTAGGGTCTACTGTCAATATGGATGGTACATCTATAATGCAAGGAGTTGGAACTGTATTTATAGCTCAATTAGTTGGAGTTAATTTGACATTACATCAAATGTTAATGGTAGTACTAACAGCAACACTTGCATCAATAGGAACAGCAGGAGTTCCAGGTGCTGGGGTAGTAATGTTATCTATGGTACTTGAACAGGTAGGACTTCCATTAGAAGGAATAGCACTAGTATTAAGTGTAGATAGAATAGTAGACATGCTAAGAACTGTAGTAAATGTTACAGGAAATGCAGCTACAACTATAATAATGTGTAATTCAGAAAAAGAATTAGATTTAAATATATATAATGATAAAATTTAAATACTGATTTTTGTTACGAATTAAATTATTATATTTAATATAAAAGAATAAATCAAATAATATTATAAAAAACTTAATAATGTTCGTTATCTCGTATATGATTGGAAATGTGGTCCAATTGTTTCTACCGAACGGCCTTAAACTGTTTGACTACGGGTGTTTATCGTTATATGAAAATTTTACTATGTTTTATTTTGTATATAATAGTATAGTAATATTGCAGAATTCATAAACTCCCTAGTTAGTTTTAGGGAGTTTTTTTATATATAAAAAGAAGAGGAGACGGCATAAAATATGGAATTATTAAAAAAAAGAATTCTAAAAGATGGTGAAGTAATAGGAGAAGAAGTATTAAAAGTAGATAGTTTTTTAAATCATCAAATAGATGTTGAATTACTAAATGAAATAGGTAAAGAGTTTAAAAATAGATTTAAGGATAAAGAAATAACAAAAATACTTACTGTAGAAGCATCAGGAATAGGAATAGCTTGTATAGCAGCTCAGTATTTTAATGTTCCAGTGGTTTTTGCAAAAAAACATGAAGGAAATAATATGGACAAAGAAACATATGAGACTGAGGTATTTTCTTTTACAAAAAATAAACTATATAAAATCAGAGTATCTAAAAAGTATTTAAATAAAAAAGATAAAGTACTTATAATAGATGATTTTTTAGCTAATGGAAATGCTGCATGTGGTCTTATAGACATAATAAGACAATCAGGAGGAGAAGTGCAAGGATTAGGGATTGTCATAGAAAAAGGATTTCAAGTAGGAAGAAAAGTTATAGAAGATAAGGGTGTAAAATTAGAGTCACTAGCAATAGTTGACTCTATGAAAAATGGAACAGTTGTTTTTAGTAGATAAAATAATTAAATAAAAAAATAAAAAACATCTATGAAAATAGTATATTTTCATAGATGTTTTTTATTTTTTTATGGATAATTTTTATAAATGAAAATGTTTTCTTGATGATGTTATTTTGAATGTGCTAATATATCTAATAGTGTTTAATTATTTTAAATGTAGTATACATATAAAAATTTGCATATAATGATAAACATATTTACTGAGAAAGGAGAATAAAATGGAAAAACGACAAATTGATAATATATTAAATAAGGAAGAAAACGCTCGGGAAGTTTTAAATACTATATTGGATATTAGTTATGATGGAATTGTTGTTGTGAATAAAAACGGTTTCATAACTATGTTAAGTAGAGCATATGCAGATTTTCTTCAAGTGGACAGAGAAGATGTTATAGGTGAACATGTTACAAATGTAATTGAAAATACAAGAGCACATATAGTAGCCAAAACAGGGATTGCTGAGTCGGCTGAAATTCAAAAAATGAGAGGAAAGTATACTATAGCTACAAGAATACCCATAATTCAAAATGGTGAAGTTCAAGGAGCTGTAGGAAAAGTTTTATTTAGAGATATAAAAGATTTTAATTTACTCTACAATAAAATTAGAAAAATGGAAACAAATATAAGAAAGTATAATGAAGAACTTAGACAAAGCAATAGTGCCATATATTGTTTTGATAATATAATTGGAGATAGTAGTAAGCTTAGAAAATCAAAAGATTTAGCAAAAAAAGCAGCACTAACAAAATCTAATGTTCTTTTAATTGGTGAAAGTGGAACAGGAAAAGAGCTTTTTGCTCATGCTATTCATAAAGCAAGTGATAGAGCATATGGAAATTTTGTAAAGGTAAATTGTGCGGCCATACCAAGCGAACTTTTAGAATCAGAACTTTTTGGATATGAAAAAGGTTCTTTTACTGGAGCAAAAAAAGAAGGTAAGATGGGGAAATTTGAATTAGCAAATGGAGGAACTATATTTTTAGATGAAATTGGAGACATGCCATTACATATGCAAGCAAAACTTTTAAGGGTTTTGCAAGAAAAAGAGGTTGAAAAAATAGGTGCTATAGCTTCAAAATGTATAGATGTAAGGGTAATAGCTGCAACTAATAAAAATTTATCCAATATGGTTAAGGAAGGAAGCTTTCGACAAGACTTATATTATAGATTAAATGTAGTAACTATAAATATACCTTCTCTTAGGGAAAGATCAAACGATATAGTAACATTAACTAGTTATTTATTAGAGAAGATATGTAAAAAGTTAGGTAAAGAGGTACAAGGTATTAGTAGTAAAGCAATGGATAGACTTCAATCATACAGTTGGTATGGAAATATAAGACAATTAGAAAATGTTATAGAAAGGGCAGTAAATGTTGTTGAATATGATGGAAAGATAAAAATAGAACATTTGCCACAAGAGATTACGGGAAAAATAACTGAGTTTTCTGTAAAAAAGTTAGAGGATGTTATGAACAAAACAGAAAAGGAAACTATATTAAATGCTTTAAGAGCTTTTAATGGAAATAAGACTCAAACGGCTAAGGCACTAAATATAAGTAGAACTACTTTATATGAAAAGATGACTAAGCATGGTATATTATTTTAAAGTGTACGAAAAAACTTACTGTAATAAGTATAAAAAATATAAAGTGTTCAGAAATTAATACATTTTTATTTTAATGTACATGGAAAGTGTAAGAAAATATTTACAGAAAACGTTTTAAAGAAAAATATAATTACTGAAAATATATTAAAAATAAAACGTATAAGCTTTTAAAAGACCATATACTAAGGGCTTTAAGTAAAATAATAAAAAAAATTTACTATACTACTAAGTTGGCATGATTATTGCTAAGTAAATATAGTGACAAAACTGTTATTTAGATTGATAAATCTTAGAGGAGGTAATGTCATGGCTTCAAAAGTAGTTAGCATTGAAAAAGCTATTTCAATGATTAAAGATGGAGATACATTAGTTGTTTCTGGTTTTGTAGGATCAGCTCAGCCAGAAGGATTATCAAGAGGAGTAGAAGAAAGTTTTTTAAATACAGGACATCCAAGAGAGCTTACTGTATTCTATGCAGCAGGTCAAGGGGATTCTAAAGATAAAGGCATAAATCATTACGGCTATGAAGGACTAGTAAAAAGAGTTATAGGTGGACATTGGGCGTTAGCACCTAAAATGCAAAAGCTTGCAATTGAAAATAAAATAGAGGCATATAATTTACCACAGGGAACATTGTCTCAATTATTTAGAGATATAGCAGGTGGAAGAATAGGAACAATTACACATGTTGGTTTAAAGACATTTGTTGACCCTCGTATTGAAGGTGGAAAATTAAATGATGTAACAAAGGAAGATTTGGTTAAAGTTATTAATATAGAAGGTCAAGAAAGATTATTATATAAATCAATTCCATCAGATGTTGCATTTATAAGAGGAAGTTATGCTGATGAAAATGGAAATGTAACTCTTGAAAAAGAAGTAGCTACAACAGAAGTTTTATCAATTGCGCAAGCAACTAAAAATTCAGGTGGAAAAGTTATAGTACAAGTTCAGAAATTAGTTAAGAAAGGTACATTAGATCCAAGACTTGTTAAAGTGCCTGGAATATATGTAGATGCTATAGTTATAGTTCCAGAAGGTGAGGAAGATTCTTGGCAAACATTTGATGAACCATATAGAGATGAATTTTGTGGTAGAGCTGTAATTCCATTAGATTCAATAGAATCAGCGCCACTAAATGAAAGAAAACTTATTGCTAGAAGAGCTGCAATGGAACTACCAAAGAATGCCGTTGTAAACTTAGGTATAGGAATTCCAGAAGGAGTAGCTATGGTAGCAAACGAAGAAGGAATTGGAGATACCATGACATTAACTGTTGAATCAGGACCAATTGGTGGGGTTCCTGCAGGAGCAAGAAGTTTTGGTGCATCAATAAATGCAGAAGCAATATTAGACCAACCATATCAGTTTGATTTTTATGATGGTGGTGGACTTGATGCTGCATTTTTAGGACTTGCTCAATGTGATAAAGCAGGGAATATAAATGTTAGTAAGTTTGGACCTAAGATTGCTGGTTGTGGTGGATTCATAAACATAACTCAAAATTCTAAAGTAGTTATTTATTGCGGAACATTTACAGCTGGTGGATTAAAAGTTGATATAGATAATGGTAAATTAGTTATAGTACAAGAAGGGAAGGCTAAAAAATTTGTAGATGAAGTTGAACAGATTACGTTCAGTGGAGAATATGCAATGGAAACTGGTCAAATAGTTAAATATATTACAGAAAGAGCTGTATTTGAATTAAGAAGAGAAGGTATGGTTCTTACTGAAATAGCACCAGGAGTAGATCTTCAAAAAGATATTTTAGATCAAATGGGATTCAAACCAATAATTCCAGAAGATTTAAAATTAATGGATGAAAGAATCTTTAAAGATGAACTTATGGGACTTAAGTAAGTGTCCTTTAAGTCTAATAAAATTGCTGATAACATTATAATTTCCCCATATCAATTATAATGTTGTTATATACAAAACCTATAAATTTTGGTTAATAATCCAAACCCCATGAAGTCACCTCTATATTTTTAATATAGAGGTGGTTTTTTATTACTGTTAGATGTTAACGCATAACTACGAAAAAGAGTTTAAGTTACTATTGCTTCAAAGTTATTTATATGAGCTATTTGTAAAATAAACTATTTAAAGGTATAATATACAATATAAAACAGAGAAATATGGAGAAAATTAGAATATATTAAGTATGAATGGACTTTTTATTTTTACAGTTTAGGAGGAAGATGTCTATGTACTCTATTTTAATAGTTGAAGATGATTTAGTTCAAAGTGCAATCCTAAAAACAATGATTGAAAGTCTAGACTTTAAGTTAAGTATTTATCAAGCTACAAATGAGCTGGAAGCTTTAAATATTTTAAATAAGTATAATATAGATATGTTTTTTATGGATATAGATCTTGGAAGTTCTTCGGGATTAGAATTAGCTTTTAAAATTAGGGGAAATCCACAATATGAGTTTAGCTGGATTATATTTTTAACTACTCATATGCAATATATAACCCAAGCGTTTAAGGAAATTCATTGTTATGATTATATTCTCAAACCTTATGATAAAAATGAAGTTTTAGATATGGTAAGGCGTATAATTTTGCATGAAAATAAGGACAATACGTCATATATTGAGAAAAGGTATGTTTCATTTAATTTAAAAGATGAATTATATATTAAAGTCTATATTGATGAAATTATTTTTATAGAAGTTTTAGGTAGAATGTGCATTATTCATACAAAACATAGAGATTATCCAGTAAAAAAAATGTCTTTGAAGAAAATCTTAAAACTAATAGATTGTAATGATATTATTCAAAGTCATAAATCATTTGTTGTAAATACTAAATATATAAGTAAAATAATTAAAATAGATAATAGAATTTATGATATTTATTTTGAAAATCAAGATTATAGAGTTCCTCTTGGGTATAAGTTTAAAGATTATGTATTTGAAAGACTAAACAAATGAAATATTTATACAGCATAGGAGGACGAGCTAATTGAATATAGTTGAAGATTTTATAGTTTCAATTTTAGAATTAATATTAATAATGTATTTATGGAATAAATTTTGTTTAAGAGATAAAAGCAGTATATATAAAAACATAGTAATACTAGTTTTAAGTTCAGGTGTTATATCAGTTTGTATTTATATGAATTTAAATGTTATATTTTCATACTTGATAATTATATTTATTGGAAGTATTACCTATGAAAAAAACATTTTTAAAACAATATTAGAATTTTGTATATTTTTAGCCATGGATATGATGTTACAGTTGATAGATGTATGCATATTAACTAATTTAATAGGCATTAAATACAAAGCTAATTTTAACCAGAATGCTAGTATAGTATTATTCAATTTAACATTTGTAGTAGCCTTATATAATTTAGTATTAAAAAATAAAAGAATTTATGTTAAACATATTAATAAAAGATTAATTGGCTGCTTTATTGTTAATTATGGTCTTTATATTACAATATCAAAACTTATTTGGGAATATGATAAAAATATTATTTTAAGGCATGTGTTTTCATATGCAACTATTTTAACAGTGATATTCTTAATACAAGTATATTTATATAGGTATATAATAAAAGTTACAGAATATAAAAAGGAACTGGAGGTAAGAAACAAATATCTCCCTATCATTGAAAGCATAACGGAAGACATAAGGACGCGTCAGCATGATTTTAAAAATTATATAAATACTATAAATGGATTCATACAAATATGTAGTAAAGATGAATTAATGGATAGATTAAAGGAATATATAGGAAATCTTAATTCATCAAATAAAGATATAGAAGATATTATGTATATAAATAATACTGTAGTGAAAGCCATAATATATAGCAAAGTACGTGAAGCTCAAAAATATAATATAGATTTTTCATATAACATAGAAAATAATTTTTTAGAAGATATATTAAAAGATTATGAGATTTCAAATATACTAAATAATATATTAAATAATGCTTTTGAAGTTGTAAGAGAACAAGAAAATAATAGGATAGTTATCTTAAATATATTATGTGAAAATAACAATAACATCATAGAGATTAGAAATAATGGAAAGCATATAGAATCAAATGATTTCTATAATATATTTAAAAAAGGCTTTTCAACTAAATCCGGTACCAAAAGAGGGTATGGTCTTTATAATGTAAAAAAAATAGTTGATCTAAATAAGGGAAAGATTCAACTATTTTCTGAGAATAACTTTACTATATTTAAAATATTATTTTAACATACTTTTAGGAACATCTGGTTCTCCACAAAATCCAAAACATGCTGAAGCTGATATTACATTAGATAAAACAATTAGACATAATCCAAGACAACTTATAAATTTATTATTTTGTTTTTTCATAGAATAAACCCCCTTTCAATGGTATTATAAATATTTGAATTGCTTGAAGTAATAATGTTAAAAATCCACAATTTAGATAACTGCTAGTATTAAGTTTAAATAATAATAAACTTATCCAAACTATTAAAGAGAAGATAGATATTAATTTTAAAATTTGTCTTCTTTTTTTATTTTTTATAGGTCTTTTTATATTTGGAAAAGGTGCATAAATTACAGTAATTAAGATACTGAAAATTGAAAGTCCATAGTAAGTATATTGATTAAGTATTGGAATTTTGGGTCCTATAAATGAAGTTATTAGAAATATTATTAAAGAAGTAAATAAACACCGCATAAAGGTTCTGCAATGATATCCACCCATGAAAATTCTTAAAGAAATTAATATACTTGCTGAAAAAAGAAAGTATTTAAGCCTTCCTAACCCCCAAAATATAATAGTTAATACTATAAACTTTATTAAATCTCCTAAAATAGCTTGAAGTGAATAATTTATTCTATCTAAATCATCTTGATTTTTAATATTACTATTTTCTCTTATATAATTTGTTATTTGTAGCGTGATTTTATTTAACATTTTAACTCACCTTAATATGATTTATATTCTATGATTATCATATTTCAATATAAATGTAAATAGATGGTGCATGAAAGGGAAAAATAAGGTCATGAAAAGAATAGAATGTTATTTATGCTCGTATTTTTCTCTTTCATGCAAAACCTATTGAAATTAGTGTTAAATGAACTAGAATTATACATGTAGTCTCTTTTAATAAATTTGTGGGCGCTCATATTAGTAATTAAAGGAGTGATATTTAAAAATAAAAGTGGGAAAAAATATGTTAAAAAAATTAAAAGGAAAAGGAAAAACACTTGGATTAACATTAGCTTGTTTAACTTTATTGTCTGTACCATCACTTGCTAGTATGTCACCTGAAAGCTATGAAGCATACGAACTACCTAGATTCTGTGGAAATAATTACACTAATAAGCATGCCAAAACTACTGGTAGTCAATTCCTTGATAATAAGGTTACAAAACTAACAGATGCTCCTGGAGCAAATATGTGGGCTTGTAATGCAGAAAAAGATATGGTATCTAAGAAGGTAACATTTAGATCAGATAAAGCTTATTATAAGATTAAATTTAATAAAAGACTTAATAAAGGTAACTGGGTTAGAATGGGTATGGAAAATACAGAATGTACAGATAGTAGGGGATTTGTTTCTGGGGTTGTTTATTTTTATTAAGAACATATATTAAAATATATAAGAGTTATACAGTAAAATTACTGTATAACTCTTATAATAATAAAAAAGGGAGGAAAAACATGCTAAGATTATTTTTTATAGAAACTAAAAAATGTATAGGAAGATTAAGAACTCAATTAATATTTTTTAGTTTATTCATAATAACTATTATTTCATATGTAATGAGTATACATAGTTGTTATGGAGATAGTTTAAGTAATATGAGATCTGCATCTGAATTGGGTTTTATTCAAAGTGTGGAATCAAGATTTTTATATCATCTATTAGTAATGATTGCACCCTTAATAGCTTGTCTTATTTATTCTGATACATACTGCGAAGATTATAAAACAGGGGTATATAAATCTATATTAACAAAAGTAGAGAAAAAACATTATTACTTATCAAAAGCACTAGTAAACTTTTTAGTGACTTTCTTCGTATTTTTTATTCCACTTATAATAAATGAAATTTTATGTCTTATAACTTTCCCCAAAAAAGGATATTTCAATAATTTTGGATTGCCTTCTTATGATATAGGATATAGTAATTTTAATTCTGACTGGATGCTTGATTTATTAAGAATAAAGTCTTTATTTTTATATAGTTTAACGTATATTGTAATCATAAGTCTATTTGCAGCTCTTTTTTCTGTGTTAGCTTTTTCAATTCAATTGTATTATAAAAAAAATAGATTTGCAGTTCCAGCAGCTATGTTTATAGGTTATATGCTTTTATCTATACTAGGTAATGTTATTGGAGTTGCTGATATATCAATATTACATTGTATGCAATCTGGTGTGCAAGGAAAATTTTGGTCAATACCACCTCTACAGTTGTTATTAATGGTAGTTAGTCTTTTATTGATATTTAATAAATCAAGAAGAGAAATTGATATTTAGGAGACTTAATTAATTATGAAAATATTTACTAAAAGGATATTAAAGGAAATATTAACATCTAAAGTAATGTTACTGATAATAGGTTTATATTGCAGTTTAGGTGGATATATATATTTAAATCATAGATTTAGAAATATGTTAATAAAAAATTCTAGAGGAATCTACATAATTTATCATGGTATTTATTTTCAGATGATAGTAGCTTATATTATGATACCTATTTTTTTAATACTTATATGTAAAACCTCAGTTTATTTCAATCATAGAAATGTCATCTTAAAATATAAGAATCTTAAAGGATGGTTCAGAGATAAAAATATTACTAATGTTATTTTAGCTCTAATATATACCCTTATAATGAATATTCCCTTATTTATAATATTAACTTTAGATGTATCAATTTTACATAAGGGAATTCAACCAATTTTTATTATTGTAATGCTATTTCAATTTATAGGATTTTTAATACTTCAAAGCTTATATTTGATTATTGAATCAGTTATAAACTTTAGAGGTAGTGGTTTCTTTGGTGTTATGTTTTTGATTATGATTTGTGAATTTGGGAAAATAGGACTTAATTTAGATATGAATTCTTTAGTTGAGTATATGTCTTTAGTTAATAAGGCTGTAGTCAATAATTATAATACGACTGTTATTGATTTTTTCATTTTAGGAGTTTATTTTGTGACTTTTATACTAATGTATAAAATAGGAATTAATATCATAACAAATAAGGATATTGATGGTGGTAAAAAGATATGAAAAAAATATATTTTGATTTTAATATTATAAAAAAGTTTTTATTTAGTCTTTTATACTCTATTTTAATGGGGAGTATTTGTTGCAAAAGTTTATCTTATTTAAACTATAAAAATATAGAAATATTATTTTTAGATATATTTGGTAATTTAGACATTGCAAATATTTTTTATATAACTCCTTTGATATCATTTATTATTTATAATATATATCTAACATTTTGTTTAATGGATTATATATATAGGGATTTAAAAGAACATGCTATTAATGTTTTTACAAGAACTAGGAAAAGAAGCAAATGGCTTTTTATAAGATGTTTAAATTTGTTTTTATATGTAATTATATTTTACATATTACATTTCATAGTAATTGGTGCAGTTGGGGTATTTTATAATTTTCAGTTGAGTTTCACGTCAATTTCTATGATTCTAAAGATTTTTAGTTTAGTAGTTTTATTTAATTATATTACCGTTTTATTTATAAATATAATTTCACTATTTATAAGTCCAATGTATGGTTATATCTTAGTAATTATAACAAATATATTAACTATGTTTTTTTCAGCAATGATATATTTATATGCAAATAAATGTATTAAGTTTATTGAAATTTTTCCTATGTCTCAACTTATTTCATCTTGGCATGATGGAAGTGTTCAGTTGTTTCAAAGAAAAGAATATTTTACATTTTATATAGAAGGATTTAGTTTTTGGTATTCCATAATGTATTTATTGATAATATCTGGTTTTATTATATTTCTAGGAAATAAGCGAATAAATAAAATGGATATTATATAATTAAGTGAAAGGGGAACGTTACTTTGAGTTATATAGAAATTTCTAATTTAAATAAAGATATTAAAGGAAATAATGTTTTAAAAGACATTAATTTAACTTTAGAAAAAGGAAGTATTTATGGATTTATTGGGAGAAATGGTTCAGGAAAAACTATGTTATTTAGAGCTATATGTGGACTTATAAAACCTACAACTGGACAAGTATTTGTGGATGGAAAAGAGTTGCATAAGGATATTTCATTTCCGGAAAGTTTGGGAGTTACAATAGAAGGTCCAGGATTCTGGGACAATTATACAGGATTTAAGAATCTTAAGATCTTGGCATCTATAAAAAATCTTATTACAGATGATGAAATAAAAAAGAGTATAGATAAAGTTGGATTGGATCCAGAAGATCTTCGTGCATATAAAAGATACTCCTTAGGGATGAAACAACGTCTTTCAATAGCTCAAGCTATTATGGAGAAACCAGAATTAATTATTTTAGATGAACCTACCAATGGTTTAGATGAGGATGGAGTTAATGTAGTAAGAAAAATATTGCTAGAGCAAAAGAAAAGAGGGGTTACCATTCTTATTGCTAGTCACAATAAAGAGGATATAGAAATTTTAGCTGATAAAAAGTATAAAATGGATTCAGGAAATCTTTATAAACTAGATTAATATTATAGAAAGGAATTTGATTATGAAAAAAGAGCGAGTATTTTCCTATATAATTTTAATATTAATAGTTATTTGTGTAATAGTAGGTTTTATAGTTAGAAGGTCTTTTGTAGATGATACAAATTTTAATGATTATAAAGGAAAAATGGATAACTATAGCATTCAATACCTAGGTACCAGATCATATAAACAGTATTTTAATTGTAATATTAAAAATTATAATGAATTAGAAAAGGATTCCACTTTTATTTTAAAGGTTAAGTTATCTGGAAGTCGGGAAAAATTATCTTCAACAACATTATCACAAGTAACTGTTTTAGATATTTATAAAGGAGATTCTATTAAAAAAGGACAAAAGATATACATATATGAACCATCATTTATAGAAAACGATATGTATTGGTGTTCTAATGGATATAATTTGATGTTAAATGATACTGAATATATAGTATATTTAAATAGTTTAAAGGTACCTGATGGATACAATAAAACAGAAAAAGAAAAGAATTCATATATGTTTACTACACTAGAATTTAGTAAATTTGATATAAATAATAAGAATAATGTTAATAACTTATACTCTGTGAAAGATTTTGATAATGGAAAAATAAAATATAACGATTTAAAAAATGATAATGTTGTTGTAGTAAATAAAGACATCCTTGAAAAATATACTAATATAAAAAAAGAAGTAAAGAAAATATATTATACTAAAAATAAGTAGAAACAAGAAGTTACCTAAATTATAGGTAACTTTTTTATGTACGCTCAGCATAGAGGTAATTTAAAGGAAGTTGCAGTGCAAAATCCTAAGTTAAGGAGTACAAAGCATATAAAAAATTGTGTTTTAAAACAATGAATTGAAACTAAGATTTGATATGTAATTTCAAACATAATATGTATTTAATGTTATAATAAGTATAATACATTAAAGTGGGGGTGTAATATGTTAAAAAGAACAATATTATTAGCAGCAGTTAGTTTATCAATGTTTATATCAACAAATGCAAATGCTACTACATTTAGAAATAATCAAGTAGTGGATATAAATAAAAACTTTACAATAAAGTTTAACGATATAATTGATTCTAATAGTTTAACAAAAGATGAAATTACAGTATTAGATAGTAAGGAAAATAAAATAAAAGTAAGCTTTAAAATAGGACAAGATAGTAAACAAATTATAGTGCAACCACCTGACAATGGTTATATTCAAGGTGAGAAATATAAGTTAATTATAAATGATAAAATTAAGTGCCAAAATAATAGAAAACTAAATAAGAATATCATTATGAATTTTAGTATTAAGGAGAATTGCAGTAACATTATAAATTTTAAAGATAAAAAGTTAGAAGATATTATAAGAAAAAAAATAAATAAACCTACAGGAAAGATAATAAAAGAAGATTTATTAAAAATTGAAGAATTAGATATAGCCTTAGCAAAAATAAAGGATCTTAGTGGTATTGAAAATCTTAAGAATTTAAAAATACTTGATGTAACATCAAATTTAATTGAGGATATATCTCCTCTTAAGTATTTAACAAGACTAGAGGAAGTTAAGTTAGATTATAATTCTATAAAGGATTTAACTCCCTTGAAGGATTTAATAAATTTGAAACAGTTGTATTTAGAGTATACTAAAACTACTGATATAAGCCCATTAGCAAATTTGAATAATTTAAAAGGATTAAGCTTAAGTGGGAATGCATTAAGTGATATAAGTCCGTTGAAAAACTTAGAAAATCTTGAGCAATTAGTTCTAAATTTTAATAAGATTTCTGATATAGAATCATTGGGAAACCTAAAGAAATTAAACTTTTTGATGTTAGGAAATAATAAAATAGAGAATATAGGCGCACTTAAGGAGTTAACTAATTTAGAAAATCTAGAATTAGAAGATAACCAAATCGAAGATATTAGCCCATTAAAAAATTTAGTAAATCTAACAAGTCTTGATTTAAAGAATAATAAGATTAAAGATTTTTCGCCAACAAAAGAATATTATAATAGGCTAAAAAATAAGGATTTTATATTAAAAGAATTAGAAAGAATAACTGAAGATGAGGCAATTAGAAAAGTTGAGGCAGTTATGAATTCAACTGGAGTAGATGAAGCAATATTTAAGTATGTTTTTACTGAGATAGCAAATGGGAAAAGATATTATCGTGTAATCACTATGAGTAGTAAGCCCTATGAAAATACTAGGAATGTATATTTTGTTGATACATTTTCAGGTGGAGTATATATACCAGAAGGAGAACAAAATGAAGATTTAAGTAAGGTAAAATTAATATTTGTAGGAAATCCTAATATTGAAAATATTGAATATAATTCATTTAAGAAAATTATAAGGAAAAAATTAAATAAACCTACAGGGTATATTACTGAGGAAGATTTGTTGACAATTGAAGAGTTAGATTTAAGATCATGGGGAATAGATAATATTCGTGGTATTGAAAAATTAAAAAATCTAAAAAAACTTAATTTAGGACACAATTTCATTGAAGATATTAATCCATTGAAGTCTTTGACTAAATTAACAGAACTTAATATGGAATCTACTGAAATTCAGAATATAGAACCTTTAAAAGCATTAAAAAAATTAGAAAAGTTATATATAAGTGCAAATGAAGTGAAAAATATAGATGTATTAAGACATTTAACAAATTTACAAGAACTAGATTTAAGTTCTAATAAAATAAATAACATAGATGCATTAAAAGGACTAACAAAGTTGAAGAAATTAGAAATAAATAATAATTTAATTAGTGAAATAAAATCTTTAAAAGACTTAATTAATTTAAATTCAATTGACATAGAAGGAAATAATATCAGTGATATAAGTGGAGTAGAAAGCTTAATAAATTTAAAAAGATTAGATATATCAAATAATCCAGTAAATAATATAAACGCAGTGAATAAAATGATAAATTTAGAAGAGTTAGAGGTAAGTGATGCCCACATTAGTGATATATCAGCACTAAAAAATTGTGTACAATTAAACCGTTTAGTGTTATATGGATGTAAAATAATAAATATAGATGCAATTAAAGATCTACATAAGTTAGAGCATATTGCCTTAGATTATAATAAGATTAAAGACATAAGTGCATTAAAGTATTTAACAAAATTGCGACGCATAAGCCTAAGTAATAATGAAATTAGTGATATATCTGAAATGAAAAATCTAAAAAATTTAGAAAGTATTATGATAGAACATAATAATATTAATGATATAGAACCACTAAATCAACTAATTAAACTAGAAGAACTTGATTTGAGTTACAATAATATTAGAGATATAAACCCTTTGAAAAACTTGATAAATTTAAGGTGGCTTTATTTAGGTAAAAATAATATTAAGGACTATACAGCTATTAAATCATATTACGCTAAATTGGAATTAAAAGATTTTGAAATTTAGGAGTTAATCAATTTATTAATATAATAAAGTTAAAAAAAGTTTATATTGTTATTGCGTTAAAAATATCCATATGATATAATTACCTAAAAGTTAATAAGCGAGCCTTTAATTCAGTACGAGATACTGGGAAGGGTAGACAAAGAAATTGTCTATATAAGCATATAGAGTTTATTCATTATAGATTAAAGTATACTCATGCCTTCCCAAAATCTTGGGAAGGCATTTTTTATTATACCTTTTAAATTGGTCCAGTGAGACTATAAAGGAGGATGTATTATGTTACAAGGAAAAAATTTAATTGATCCAATGGATTTTTCAGTAGAGGAATTAGAAGATATATTTAATTTAGCAGAAGAAATTTTAAAAAATCCTAAAAAGTATTCAAAAATTTGTGAAGGAAAATTACTAGCAACGTTATTTTATGAGCCTAGCACAAGAACGAGATTAAGCTTTGAAGCTGCAATGCTAAGGTTAGGTGGAAAAGTTTTAGGATTTTCAGATGCAAATTGTAGTTCAGTATCTAAAGGAGAAAGTTTACAGGATACCATAAAAATAGTTGCAGGCTATACAGATGTTATAGCAATAAGACACCCAGAAGAGGGATCAGCAAAAATAGCAAGTAGTGTGTCAGACGTACCTGTTATAAATGCAGGTGATGGAGGACATCAACATCCAACTCAAACACTTACAGATTTATTTACAATTAAAAAGTTAAAAGGTAACTTTTCAAATCATACAATTGGACTATGCGGAGATTTAAAATTTGGTAGGACAGTTCATTCTTTAGTTAAAGCATTATCAAGATATGAAAATAATAAATTTATTTTAATCTCACCAGAAGAACTAAAAATTCCAGATTATATAAAAGAATTTTTAATAGAACGAAAAATACAATTTGAGGAAGTTAAAAATTTAGAAGATGTTATAGAAGATTTAGATGTACTTTATATGACAAGGGTTCAAAAGGAAAGATTTAAAAACAAAGAAGAATATATAAGATTGAAAGATACTTATGTGTTAGATGAAGAAAAAATGAAATTTGCAAAAAAGGATATGATAGTTCTTCATCCACTTCCTAGAGTAAATGAAATTGATACAAAAGTAGATAATGATAATAGAGCTGCTTATTTTAAACAAGCAAAGTTAGGTATGTTTGCAAGAATGGCTTTAATAGTTAAACTTTTGGGGGTGGAGTAGATGGAGTTATTAATAAAGAATGTAAGGATTGTTGATTGGGCACAAGATTTTTATGGTGATGTTTATATATATAAAAATAAAATCTATGATATAGGGAAAAATTTATCAAAAGATTGTGAAGTTATAAATGGAAAAGGAAAAGTTTTAATGCCTGCTTTTATCGATTTACATGCACATTTTAGAGATCCGGGATTTACAGAAAAGGAAGATATACTAACTGGTAGTAAGGCAGCTGTAAAAGGCGGTTATACTACAGTAAATCTTATGGCAAATACAAATCCTGTGTGTTCGGATATTAAAACGGTTAATTATGTACAAGATAAGGCTAAAGCAGTAGGACTTGTAGATATAAATCAAGTAGTGTCAATTACAAAAGATTTAAAGGGAGAAGATATTAGCCATATAGATAAATTACCATGCAGTACAAAGTTTGTATCAGATGATGGAAAAGGTGTTAAAGATAACAAAGTAATGATGGAAGCTATGGTTAAAGCAAAATCAAAAGGTATAACGGTAATATCTCATGCTGAGAGTCCTGAAATGAGTAATATGGATATGAGAATGGCAGAAAATCTTATGACTTGGAGAGATATAGCACTTTGTAAGTTTACAGGATGTAAGCTTCACATGGCTCATGTTAGTACAAAAGAATCCATAAATTATGTAAAAGAAGCTAAAGATAAAGGGGCAAAAGTTACATGTGAAGTAACACCACATCATTTGGCATTAGTAGGGGAAGAAGTATATAGAGTAAATCCACCTATTAGAGAACAAGATGATGTTGATGCATTAATTAAGGGAATAAAGGATGGAACGGTAGATGTAATAGCAACAGACCATGCACCACATACTGAAGAAGATAAGAAAAATGGGGCACCTGGAATTTCAGGAATTGAAACAAGTTTTGCTATATGCTACACAAAACTCGTTCGAGGAGAAAGTATATCACTAAATAAATTATCAGAACTTATGTCTAAAAGACCTGGGGAAATAATGAACTTAAATAAGGGTCAAGTAACAGTAGGATTTGATGGGGATTTCGTGTTAGTGGATTTAGAACAGGAATACAAAATAGATTCAAATAAGTTTGTATCAAAAGGAAAGAATACACCGTTTGATGGTAGAACTGTTTGGGGAGAAGTTGTTATGACTATTAAAGGCGGAAAAATAGTATACCAAAAATAAAAACAGAAGAGAGAGTATGAAAATGGGGGTAGAGGTATGATTATAGATAGATTGTATGAGGAAGTTCAGAAAAAGGGAAATGTTTGTGTTGGACTTGATACGGATTTAAGTTATATTCCAGAATGGTTTTTAAAAAAATATGAAGATATAGATGATGCATTGTTTAACTTTAATAAAAAGATAATAGATGCTACATACGATAAAGTGGCATGTTACAAGGTTCAGATAGCCTACTATGAAGCTTATGGAATAAAGGGGCTTATGGCATATAAGAAAACACTAGAATATATAAAAAAAATAGGATGCCTCTCTATAGCGGATGTAAAAAGAGGAGATATTGCAAAAACCGCTGAAATGTATGCAAAGGCTCATTTTGAAGGGGATTTCGAATCGGATTTTATCACTGTAAATCCATATATGGGTATGGATAGTATAGAACCGTATATGCCATATATGAAAAATAAAGAAAAGGGACTATTTGTGTTAATAAGAACATCTAACCCTGGCTCTAAAGATTTTGAATACATTCAAAGTAGTGCTGGAAGAAGAGTTTATGAAGCGGTTGGAGAAAAAATAGAGAGTTTAAGCCAAAGTGTTATGGGTAAGTATGGATATAGCTCAATTGGGGGCGTTGTTGGATGTACAACTTTAGAGGATGGCAAAGAAATTAGAAAGAGATTCAATAAAACATTCTTTTTAATACCAGGATTCGGTGCACAAGGCGGAGGTGCAAAGGAGGCAAGAGTATATCTTAAAGATGGAAATGGTGGAGTTGTAAATTCATCAAGAGGTATATTGCTTGCATACAAGAAGTATGAAAATGGAGAAAAGAATTTTGATGAATGTTCAAGAAAAGAAGTTATAAAAATGCAAAAAGAGCTTTGGGGGGAATAATTTAAATGGAATATTCAGTAGAAAAAGTAACAGAAAATGTAGAAATTTCCCCGGGAATATTTAAGCTTACTATATACGGAAACTTTAATACAAAGCCAGGTCAATTTTATATGTTAAAAGTGAGCGGTGGGGATACAGTTCTTCCAAGACCAATAAGTATATATGATGCAAGCGATAATAAAATAAATTTTCTCTATTCAGTAGTTGGAAAAGGTACAGAATTATTAAGTAAGTTAAGATGTAATGATGAATTAGAGATAATGGGATCACTAGGTAATGGATTTGATGTGAATTCTATAAAAGGAAAAGTAGCTATAGTAACAGGTGGCATAGGTATAGCACCTATGAATTATTTAATAAAGCAGCTTAAGGAATGTGAAATAGATTTATACTCTGGATTTAGGAGTGAAGAGTTTGGAGTTAATGAGTTAAAAAAATATGTGAAATCTACTAATATAGCTACGGAAAATGGTGAAAAAGGATATAAAGGTTATGTAACGGACTTATTAAAACCAGAAGAATATGATGTTGTTATATGTTGTGGACCTGAAATTATGATGAAAAAAGTTGTTAGTATGTGTAAGGAAAAAGGCACAGAAGTATATGCATCTATGGAAAATAGAATGGCATGTGGAGTTGGGGCTTGTCTTGTATGCACTTGCAAAACTCATGGTGGAAATAAAAGAACATGTAAGGATGGACCAGTTTTTAGTGGAAAGGATTTGGTTTTTGATGACTAATGTAAATATATGTGGAGTTAATTTAAAAAATCCTGTAATTGCTGCATCAGGAACCTTTGGATTCGGGGAAGAGTATAAAGAAATATTTGATGTGTCAAAGCTTGGAGGAATATCAACTAAAGGACTTACTATAAATCCTAAAGAAGGCAATGATGGAATAAGAATATGGGAAACAGCAAGTGGAATTATGAATAGTGTTGGACTTCAAAATCCAGGTGTGGATGCATTCATAAAAGATAAGCTACCAGAGATGAAAAAATTAGATACTGCAATATTTGCAAATCTTGGGGGAGGGTCTATTGAGGATTATTTAATGGGGATTGAAAAATTAAATAAAACAGATGTAGACATAATTGAACTTAATATATCTTGTCCAAATGTAAAACATGGTGGAATGGCATTTGGTATAAAATCAGAGGTTGCCTACGATGTAGTCTCTAAGGTAAAGAGTATATGCAAAAAAACACTTATAGTTAAGTTATCTCCCAATGCAGAAGATATAGTGGAAATGGCAAAGGCGTGCTGCACGGCAGGAGCAGATGGAATTTCTCTTGTAAATACTTTTAAGGCAATGGCAATAGATATAAATAAAAGAAAACCTGTATTTGACAATGTATATGCAGGATTATCGGGAGCAGCAATAAAACCAATAGCACTTAGAATGGTTCATGAGGTATGTAAAAATGTAGATGTTCCTGTAATTGGTATGGGGGGAATAGTATCAGCAAGGGATGCCATAGAGTTTATAATGGCTGGTGCTACTGCAGTGCAGATTGGAACAGCAAACTTTATGAAACCTAATATAGCACTGGATATTATAAAAGGAATAGAAGAATTTATGGATAATGAAGGAATAAAGAATTTAGAGGAAATTAGAGGAATTATTTAGGGGAAAATAAGGGGCGTAAAAATAAGGAAGTAGGAAATAGAGAGTAGAATAATTATATATAGATGGAGGAGTTTGTTATGAGTAATGGTGTAAATGTTATAGAGATATTAAAACAGGTAGGAGCATTATTAGAGGGACATTTTTTATTATCATCAGGAAGACATAGTAATAGATATGTTCAGTGTGCAAGGTTACTTCAATATCCGGATAAGGCAGAAGAAGTCTTGAGTGTAATTTATGATAAAGTAAAAGATTTGGAGTTTGATATAGTTTTAGGACCTGCTATGGGTGGGGTAATAGTTGCATATGAACTTGGACGTCAACTTGGAAAACCTGCAATATTTACTGAAAGAGTAGATGGTAAAATGACGTTAAAACGTGGCTTTGAAATAAAAGAGGGACAAAAGATTTTAATAACAGAGGATGTAGTAACAACAGGAAAATCATCAATGGAGACAGCAGAAGTTATTAAAAGTTTAGGTGGAGAAGTTATAGGAATTGCATGTATAGCAGATAGAAAAAGTAGCAATATAGATTATCCAATATATAGTGCTATAGAACTTGAGATAGAAAGTTATGAAAAAGAGAATTGTCCATTGTGTAAAGAGGGAATTCCATATGTGAAACCAGGTAGTCGAAAAATAAAATAAAGTGTAAAATGCCCCAACTAGCTAAGTTAGTTGGGGTATTTTTATAGAAATGAAATAAATATTTATACACAAATTCTGTAAATGTTTTCAAAAAGTATTTTTTTCTACAAAATAGTAAACTTTTATAAACATAGTAGTATAATACATTGTGGGGAGAAGTTATTAGTTTGGTGTTATCAGGATAATTATGATGGGAAGGGTGATGATATGAAGCATTTTAGTAAAATATCTAGTGAAAGAAAATTGATGAGAAAATATAGAAAGAGGATAATTATTGGTTCAACAACGTTATTAATATTAGCAGTAAGTATATTTAGTTGTGGAAATATTAGAAGATATCCTGAAAGTAATGATATTTTTAAAATGAATAAATGGCAAAATAATCAATGTTTATGTAACAACCAACAATATTGTAATCGCGAAGAAGAAAAATATATAAGTGGACCATTAGGTATAGATGATTTAGCTAATATTCAAGAATCCACAGAAAACAAAGAATCAGATAAACAAAAAGCTATACAATTAGTAAAATCTATTGTGGGAAAAGATGGAAATGTTGTTTTGAGCGATAGCAATTATATGGTTAAGGGAAAAAAGTATTATTTAGTTACTGTTTCTTTTAAAAACAATAAAAATATGCAATATTGTATAGATAAAAATGATTTAAAAGTATTTTTAGTATATGGTAAAGGAGTACTTTATCCATATGGACAAAGTGCAGATAAAAATATAAACTATGGATTACAGGAATACTAATATGATATATTAGCATTCCTGTATATACATAGTTTATTGTTTTCCTATTTTAAATTTACCAAATCTATTAAAAGGATATGTTATAAATTTTGCTTTGCCTTTTATATCTTTCCAATCAATATATGGATTTATCCATGCTCTTGAATCACAAGAATCAGCTCGATTGTCTCCCATGAAAAAATAGCAATGTTCAGGTACTTTAAAATCTCCCATTGGACCTCCGTTAAAAACAACATAAGGCTCATCTATCTTTTTATTATTTATGTACACATCATAGTCAGAAGTAATTGAAACTTTATCTCCAGGTAGACCCATTAATCTTTTAATCATAGTTTCATTACGTTCTTTAGAATAAAAAACAACAATATCTCCACGATGTAATGATTTTTCGCTATGTACTCGTGTAATTAATATATGATCACCAGGTTTAATTGTTGGGTACATGGATGTAGAAGGTACTTTGACTTGAAAACCTATAAACTTCCATATAAATAATGCTAAAAATAAGGCAAGTCCAATTGGTATACACCATTCTCTAAAAAGTTTTTTTAAATTCAACTATATTAATCCTCCTTAAGAAATATTCATAAAAAACATATATATAAGTAATGATATCATTAATATATCTACATATAAATAATAATATAGAAACTTATGTGAAATTATTCTAAGAAGCTTGACATAGGATTTTATTTCAATATAATGTAATTAAAGTATATAAATGATTTAGAGTTATTCTAAGTTAATAAGTTATTATTGTGTAATAAATATATATTTATAATTATATCTATTGGATAAGAAGTGTTTTTAAAAGAAATGAAAACGTTTAATAATATATGTAATTCCATAAAGAATACATATAATTAAAAATATATTAAAGGGTAGGGGGATAAAAATGAATGTTTTAGAAAAAGGATTTAGTAAACCCACTGAAAGAGTAGAAAGGCTAAAAGATCAAATACTTTCTGCAGTTCCTTGTATTGAGGTAGATAGAGCTAGATTGTTAACTGAATCATTCAAAGAAACTGAAGACCAACCTATTATTATTCGTAAGGCTAAAGCACTTGAAAAGATTTTAAATGAAATTCCAATAGTTATTAGAGATGAAGAACTTATAGTTGGCAGTTTAACGAAAAATTCAAGATCTGCACAAGTTTTCCCTGAGTTTTCAAACAAGTGGTTAGTAGATGAATTTGATAAACTTCCTAAAAGAACATCTGATTCATTTCAAATTTCTGAAGAAACAAAAAAAGAACTTAAAGAAATATTTAAATATTGGGAAGGGAAAACAGTAAGTGAACTTGCAAGTTCTTATATGTCTGATGAAACTGTCAAAGCTATGGGAGCAAAAGTTTTTACAGTAGCAAATTATCACTTTAATGGTTTAGGACATATCTCTGTAGACTATAAAAAAGTTTTAGAAAAAGGATTTAAAGGTATTATAGCTGAAGCTGAAGAGGCTATGAGTAAATTTGACTCAAATGATCCTGAGTATATTAAAAAAAGAAAGTTTTTAGAAGCTGTAATTATATCTTGCAAGGCAGCTATAAATTATGCTAAAAGATATGCAAGGTTGGCAGAAGAACTAGCTGAGAAAACATCAGATATTACTAGAAAAAATGAATTGTTAAATATTGCTAAAACATGTAATAAGGTTCCGGAAAATCCTGCGAGTACATTCAATGAAGCGTGTCAATCATTTTGGTTTGTACAGGCAATTATAAGTTTGGAATCTAATGGTCATGCCATCTCTCCAGCTCGTTTTGACCAATATATGTATCCTTATTTTAAAAATGACATAGATAATGGAATTGTAACTAAGGAAATGAATAAAGAAATACTTCAATGTTTGTGGGTTAAATTTAATGATCTTACTAAAGTACGTGATGAAACTACAACTAAAGCTTTTAGTGGATATTCTATGTTCCAAAACTTGATTGTTGGAGGACAAACACCAGAAGGAAAAGATGCTACAAATGAATTATCGTATATGTGTCTTGATGCTACTGGAAGTCTTAAGTTACCACAACCATCTCTTTCAGTGAGAATATGGAATAAAACTCCGGAAGAATTTTTGATAAGAGTTTGTGAATTAACACGCTTAGGAACTGGACTTCCGGCATTTTATAATGATGAAGTTATTATTCCTATGCTAGTTAATAATGGATTAACTTTAGAAGATGCTAGAGATTATGCAATAGTAGGATGTGTTGAACCCCAAAAACCTGGAAAAACGGATGGATGGTATGATGCTGCATTTTTTAACTTAGCACAAATATTAAAATTAACTATAGATAATGGAAAAATGGACGGAAAACAAGTAGGGCCTAAAACAGGTGAATTTAAACAATTTAAAAATATAGATGAATTTATAGAGGCATATAAAAGGCAAATGGAGTATTTTGTATCTCAAATGGTTGCGGCTGATAACTGTGTAGATATTGCACATAAAGAAAGAGCACCACTTCCATTTTTATCTTCAATGCTTGATGACTGTATAGCTAAAGGAAAATCAATTCAAGAAGGTGGAGGACATTATCGTTTTTCTGGACCACTAGGTGTTGGTATTGCAAATGTTGGAGATTCATTTATGGCTATTAAAAAGCTTATATTTGATGAAGAAAAATTTACTTTGGCTCAATTAAAAGAAGCTCTTGATACTAATTTTGGAGAAAATGAAACCGATAAAGTGAAGAAAAGTCAATTTGAAGATATCAAGCAAATACTTCTTCATAGATCACCTAAGTTTGGAAATGATATAGATGAAGTTGATGAGTTTACTCGTGAAGGAGCACTTATCTATTGTAAAGAAGTATCACAGCATTTTAATCAACGTGGAGGAAAATTTATACCTGGATTATATCCAGTTTCAAATAATGTTCACTTAGGAAGTCTTGTTGGAGCAACTCCTGATGGAAGAGAAGCTTATAAGCCTATAGCAGATGGGGTATCTCCTACTAGAGGAGCAGATGTTAAAGGACCAACTGCTGCTGCTAATTCAGTAGCTAAATTGGAGCATTATGCTGCACCAAGTGGAACTTTATTTAATCAAAAATTTAGCCCAAGTTCTTTAAAAGGGGATAATGGACTTAAAAATCTAGCATCATTAATACGTAGTTATTTTGATGAAAAGGGTATGCATATACAGTTTAATGTAGTTGATAAAAATATTTTAATTGATGCACAAAAACATCCTGAAAAATATAGAGATTTAATTGTTCGTGTTGCTGGATATAGTGCTCAATTTGTTTGCTTAGATAAAGGAATACAAGATGATATTATAAAGAGAACAGAACAGAACTTTTAAAATATATTAATAGATTTGTTTTAAGGCTTGATTAAATTTCAAGCCTTAAAATTTAATTATTTTGAAGAGGCGGGGTATTTATGCTAAGTGATAAAGTTAACTATAAAGAAAAAGGAAATGTTTTTAATATACAAAGATTTTCTGTAAACGATGGACCAGGAATTAGAACTATAGTATTTTTAAAGGGATGTCCTTTATCTTGTCGTTGGTGTAGTAACCCGGAGTCGCAAAATAGAAATAGTGAGATTATGTTTAATATTAAAAATTGTACCGAATGTCATAGATGTGAAAGAGTATGTAGTGAAGGTGCAATAGATTTTAATCTTAGTTATAGAATAGATAGAAGTAAATGTATAAATTGTGGACGTTGTGTAGAAAGGTGTTATCCGGGAGCACTTGTTAGATCAGGGGAAGAAATGACAGTTAAAGAAATTATACAAGAATTAAAAAAAGAGTCAGTTCAATTTAGACGTTCAAATGGAGGAGTAACTTTATCTGGAGGAGAACCATTGATGCAATCTAAGTTTGCATTAGAACTATTAAAAGGATGTAAAAGTATGGGCTGGCATACTACTATGGAAACTACTGCATATGCAAGTAAGGATATAATAGATAAAGTTATGCCTTGGCTTGATTTGATTCTTTTAGATATAAAAACAGTAAATTCAGATAAGCATTTTAAGTATACTGGAGTAAGAAATGAAACTATACTTGAAAATGCTAAAAGAATTTCAGAATTAGGTATCAAGACTATTGTTAGGGTTCCAGTTATACCAGAATTTAATGCAGATAAAAAGAGTATATATGATATAGCTATATTTGCTACAAAACTAAAAATGGTAGATGAAATCCATCTTCTACCTTATCATAAATTAGGAGTAAATAAGTATGCGTGTATAGGGAAAAGGTATAATATGGGAGAAGATATTAAAACTCCTAGTAACGAGTTTATGTTAGCATTAAAAGACATAGTAGAGAATGTAGGATTAAAGTGTAATATTGGAGCAATTTAAATTATATATTTAGAAATTTTATCATAAGAGACATTTTAAATTAATAGACTCAAAGTATTAATAAGCATATAAAAAATGTCTCTTATGAATAAGCTTGATATTTTATTGACATATATAATGAAGAGTGGTATTATTAATAAAAATAAAGAATTTATTGCAGTCCTTTAAGGTAGTCCGAGAGACTAATAAGGTACTTATATTTATAATTTTAATATAGTTATGATATGGTATCCTTCTGTCTTAAAACAGAAGTTTTTTTATGCACAAAAATAGAATAGCAACCTTTAAATTAGTCCTGAGAGATTAGAAAGGTAATACAATAGCTCTGTATATATTTACTAGGCTTTTAGTATGATGATTATAATGATGGTTATATAACATTAATTTATAAAAACCTTCTGCTCTCTAGCAGAAGGTTTTTTTTTGTATGTTGACACGAGAAATATAACATGATAGTCTTTGTATAAATATAAAAATAAGTGTATAAAAATACAGGGGGCTATTATAGGAGTTATAAATACGAGGGGGTAATAAAGAATGAATGGAATATTGTATCTTGAAGATGGAACGGTTTATAGTGGAAGATGTTTTGGAAAAAAAGGAACTGCTGTAGGAGAATTAGTATTTAATACTTCTATGACAGGATATGGAGAAATACTTACAGATCCATCTTATGCAGGTCAAATAATAAATATGACATATCCATTAATAGGCAACTATGGTGTTAATAAAAAGCATCTGGAATCTAAAAAAATATTTGCTAGAGGACTTGTGGTTAGATCTATTTGCATGAACCCTTCAAATTATACATCAGAAGAAACAGTAGATATTATGCTTAAAGATATGAATGTGATAGGAATAGAAGCTGTTGATACGAGGAATATAACAAAAAAAATAAGAAATAAAGGGACTATGAGATGTGTCATTACTAGTGAAGATTTAACTGTACGACAACTTCAAAGTTATTTTGAAAATGTTCAAGAGGAAGATAATTTTGTAAAGGAAGTAAGTACAAAAGAAATTTACAATATACCAGGTAAGGGGCATAAAGTAGTTTTAATGGATTTTGGTGCTAAGGCTAATATTATAGAAAATTTAAAGTTAAGAGAATGTGATATTACAGTAGTTCCATATGATACAAACTTTGATGAAATAATAAAAATGAATCCTGATGGAGTTATGTTAAGTAATGGCCCGGGAGATCCTAAAGATGTGCCAGAGGTCATAGAAAATATAAAAAAAATAGTTAAAGTAAAGCCTACTTTTGGAATTTGTTTAGGACATCAGATTTTAGCACTTGCCTTTGGGGCAGACACGTATAAAATGAAGTTTGGACATAGGGGTGGAAATCATGGTGTTTATGATATAGAAAGAGATAGAGCATTTATAACATCTCAAAATCATGGGTATGCAGTAAATGAAAATAGTATAGAAAATAAAGAATTAATTATTACACATATAAATTTAAATGATAGAACAGTTGAGGGGATCAAGCATAAAACTTTACCAGTATTTTCAGTACAGTTTCATCCAGAAGGTGCACCTGGACCTTGTGATACTGCTTATTTATTTGATAAATTCATGGAAATTATGTAGATTGTAGAGGAGGTAAATTTATGTCATTAGATAAAAGTTTAAAGAAAGTATTAATCTTAGGATCAGGTCCAATAATAATAGGTCAAGCAGCTGAATTTGATTATTCAGGAACTCAAGCTTGTAAGTCAATAAAAGAAGAAGGAATAGAAACAATACTTGTAAATAGTAATCCTGCTACAATAATGACTGATTTAAATATAGCGGATAAGGTCTATATAGAACCACTGAATGTTGAAGCGATAGAGAAGATAATACAAAAAGAAAAACCAAATGGCATTCTTGCTGGATTTGGAGGACAAACAGCTCTTAATATAGCAATGGAGCTTCAATCAAAGGGTGTTTTAGAAAAATATAATGTTAAATTATTAGGTATAAATGGGGAATCTATAAAAAAAGCTGAAGATAGAGAAGAATTTAAAGATTTAATGTTGCAAATAGGAGAGCCTATTCCAGAAAGTACAATAGCTGTAAATATAGAAGAATGTAAAGAATTTGTAGAGAAACATGGTTTGCCAATAATAATAAGACCAGCATACACATTAGGGGGAACTGGTGGAGGAATTGCTAATACTATGGAAGAATATTTGCAAATATGTGATCTTGGATTGAAAATGAGTCCAATAAATCAAATATTACTTGAACGAAGCGTTGCTGGATGGAAAGAACTTGAGTATGAAGTAATAAGAGATAAAAAAGATAATTGCATTATAATATGTAATATGGAAAACATTGATCCTGTAGGTGTACATACGGGGGATAGCATAGTTGTAGCACCTTCTCAAACATTAACAGACAAAGAGTATCATATGCTTAGAAATTCAGCTCTTAAGATAATAAGAAGCTTAAAAATAGAAGGGGGTTGCAATATACAATTTGCCTTAGACCCTATTAGCAATAAATATATAGTAATAGAAGTAAATCCAAGAGTAAGTCGTTCGAGTGCATTGGCTTCAAAGGCAGCAGGATATCCAATAGCAAAAATTGCATCTAAAATAGCAATAGGATATAGTTTAGATGAACTTAAAAATTATGTAACTCAGAGTTCAAGTGCATGCTTCGAACCGGCTTTAGATTATGTAGTAGTAAAAATGCCAAAATGGCCATTTGATAAATTTAATACTGCAGAGAGAAGACTAGGAACTCAAATGAAGGCAACGGGAGAAGTTATGGCTATAGATAGAAATTTTGAAAGTGCATTTTTAAAGGCTGTAACTTGTTTAGAAAGTAAGATAATAGGATTAAAACTTCAAAATGGTCATGAACTAAAAGATGAAGAGCTTATAAATAAGATAAAAATGCAAGATGATGAAAGAATATTTGCTATAGGAGAAGCTTTTAGAAGAGAATTTTCAATAAATGATATATATGAAATAACTAAGATTGATAAGTGGTTCTTAAATAAGATAAATAATATTGTAAATATAGAAAAAAGATTAGAAAGCAAAAATATAGATAATGAATTGATTTGTGATGCTAGTACATTAGGATTTACAGATGAACAAATAAGTAAATTATCAAATGTAGATGTTAAAAAGATAGAAATAGTTAAGAAGCTTAAAAACATATATCCAGTATACAAAATGGTTGATACATGTAGTGGAGAGTTTGAGGCTAAAACGCCATATTATTATTCATGTTATGAAAAAGAAGATGAAAATATAGTAACAGACAATAAAAAGATCATGGTAATAGGTTCAGGACCTATTAGAATAGGACAAGGAATTGAATTTGATTATTGCTGTGTACATGGAGCCTGGGCAATTAATAATGCAGGATATGAATCAATTATGGTAAATAATAATCCAGAAACAGTGAGTACGGATTTTGATACTTCTGATAAATTATATTTTGAATCTTTATATATAGATGATGTTATGAATGTAATAAGAAAAGAGAATCCAAAGGGAGTAATATTACAATTTGGAGGGCAAACATCTATTAATTTAGCTGAAAAACTCGCTAAAAGAGGAGTGAATATACTAGGAACTAGTTTTAAATCTATAGATTTAGCAGAAGATAGAGAGAAATTTAGAGAATTACTAGAAAGTTTAGATATAAAAACTCCTACGGGAAGACCGGTAACTTGTATAAAGGAAGCATATAAAGTTGTTGAAAAGTTAGGGTATCCAGTAATCGTTAGACCGTCATATGTAATAGGTGGTAGAGCAATGGAGGTTATATATGATGATAAAGCTTTAGAAAAATATATGAAAGAAGCTGTAAGTTTAAGTACTGAGCATACAATAATAGTAGATAAATATGTAAGAGGAACTGAAATTGAAGTAGATGCAATATGTGATGGTGAAGATGTACTAATGCCAGGAATAATGGAGCACATTGAAAGAACAGGTGTACATTCTGGTGATAGTATAACAGTTTATCCATATATGACATTAAAGGAAGATGTAATTGATAAATTAGTTGATAATACTAAAAAAATAGCTAAGGCTTTAAAGATAGTTGGTCTTATGAATATCCAATATGTTTTTGATGGAAAGGATATTTACGTAATAGAGGTTAATCCAAGAGCGTCTAGAACGGTGCCTATACTAAGCAAGGTTACAGGAGTGCCTATGGTAAATATAGGAGTTCAAGTTATGTTAGGTAGTAAGCTTAAGGATTTTAAATATGGAATAGGACTTTTAAAACCAAGTGGAATACATGCGGTAAAAGTTCCTGTATTTTCAAATGAAAAATTATCAGATGTGGATACTTATTTAGGACCAGAGATGAAATCAACAGGAGAAGTGCTAGGAGTTGATTATGATTTAAATAAAGCTATATATAAAGGATTTAAGGCAGCTGGCATAAGTATAGAAACAAAGGGAGCTATATATGTCTCACTTAAAGATGTAGATAAAGAAGAAGGAAGTAGTATAGTGAAAAACTATTATGACTTAGGATTTAAGATATATAGTTCAAAAGGAACTGGAGAAACACTAAGAGAAAATGGTATAAAATGTGAAATAATAAATTCAGAAGATGTATTTAAACTTATAACTAATTCGCAAATAAATTTAATAATAAATACACCTACAAAGGGGAACAATAGTGCTAGCATGGGATTTAAAATAAGAAGAAAAGGCGCTGAATATAAAATACCTGTATTTACATGTATAGATACTGCTAAAGTATTTTTGAAGACAATAGAGATTGTTAAACATAATGAAAAAATAGAATATAAAGCGTTAAATGAATACTTCAGTAAATAAAAGTAATATAAACAAAAAAATCCTAAGATTAAAAATCTAGGATTTTTTTAGAATGTATTTGGTAAAAAGCTGATAATATATTATAATTGTAGTGTGCTGCTATAATATTAGAAATTTTATAACAGTAATAATTATCAACTGTTTTGGTTGGAGGTGATCAAGTGCCAAAACCTAGTATTTTTAGCAATAAGTATGATGAACAAATGAAAAAAAGAAAAATAATCAAAATAATATTTATAGTAATTGCAGTAGTAGTTTTAGTGATCATAGCAAGCGGCATTCTAGGTAGTATATTATTTGGACATAACTCTGCTGAAAAAGCTAAAGCAAAAGTTCAGGTTAAACAAAATGAGAAAGTTAATAAAACTAAAATAGATAATCCAAAGAAAGATCAGAATTTAAAAGAAAAGGATGATAGCAATAAAGAATATACCTTAAAACTTTCTAATGGAGAAGAAGTTAAATTATTATATAATGTAGCAAATAATGAAAAACAATATATAGGAGTTATGCCAAAGGAAATAAAATATACTATAAGTCCATCTAAAAAAAGTATAGCAATAGTAGAAAATACTACTCAAAAACTTATTTTAATAGATATAAATGGAACATCTAAGGAAATAACTAAACTGCAATATGTATCAAGTAAAGGAGACACATTTGATGAAGAAAGTGTGTTAAAGTCAAATCCTAACTATGTATGGTGTGATGAACCCAAGTTTTTAGATGATGATAATATAATTTATGTATCTCAATTACCTTGGTTTAATAAGCCTAATACTAAATATTTATGGAAATATAATATAAGCACTAATGTTCATGATAATAATTTACCATCTATAGGAGAAATTTCAGGGAATAAAATTGAATATGGTAATATTACAAGTGAAGGATTAGAAGTTGTGGTAGATGGAGTGAAAAGTTATTTAAAATAATAAAAAGGATGGTTTCTAAAAGTGGAAATAGGTATTTCAACAGCGTGTTTTTATCCAGAGGTACTTTTAGAGGATAGTATAAAATTAATGAAAAAATTGAACTTTGACAAAGGAGAGGTATTTTTTAATTGTCCAAGTGAATTTAGTGAAGAATTTACAAAAATGCTTTTAGAAAGGTGTAAAGAACAAAACTTTTATATAAATTCTGTTCATGCTTTTTCATCATCTTTTGAACCTTATTTATTTGATACTTACAAAAGAAGAAGAGACGATATGCTTAAATATTTTAAAGAAGTATGTATCGCAGGAAAAAAATTAGGTGCAAAGACGTATACTTTTCATGGAATGAGGAAGATTGATAGTAATTTAATTGACATAAAACATATTGTTGATGTATATAATGAACTTATATATATATCAGAAGAGATTGGAATAACATTAGCTCAAGAAAATGTATCCTGGTGCATGTCTTCTGACTTGAATTTCTTAAAGCTTCTAAAAGAAAAATGTAAATATCCTATTCATTTTACTCTAGATTTAAAACAAGCATATAGGGCTAAAAAAGAACCATATGAATATATAAATATAATGAAGGAAAATATAGTGAATTTGCATATAAATGATAGAGACAAAGAAAGTTCTTGTTTACTACCAGGTAATGGAGAAATAAATTATTCTAAGTTATTTAACAGATTAAGGGAATTAAATTATAAAGGAATGGGTATAATAGAAGTCTATAGGGATAACTATTTAAGTTATGAAGAATTACAACAAAGTAGAGAATTTTTAAAGAAATTTTAATGATATATTTGTAATGTTTTAACTATTGTTGTAATTTTGAGAAAATAGTATATAATTAGTGTATAATTATTTATAGTAAAAAAAATGTATATATATTTGTAAAAAAAATATAATGTATGTTATAATATATCATGTCAAAATAAGTATTTACGGTGATTGGGAGGAAAAACTTAATGAACACTAAAATTGAAAGAGTAGAAAATAATGTTGTAAAACTAGAGATAACAGTAGAAAAAGAAAAGTTTAATGAAGCTATAAAAAAAGCATATAAGAAAAACGCAAAGAAATTTAATATTCCAGGATTCAGAAAAGGTAAAGCACCAATGAACATAATCACAAGATTCTATGGTGAAGGAGTATTTTACGAAGATGCTATAAATACTTGCTGCGAAGAAGCTTATCCACAAGCTGTAGAAGAACATAGTCTACAACCTGTTGATTATCCTAAAATAGATGTTGTTGAAATAGGATCAGGAAAAGATTTTGTATTTACTGCTGAAGTTGTAGTTAGACCAGAAGTAAAACTTGATAATTATAAAGGCGTAGAAGCTAAAAGAAATACATATACTGTAAAAGAAGAAGATGTTGAAAAACAATTAAACGCTATGTTAGAAAAGAATGCAAGAATCATAACTAAAGAAGAAGGCGCTGCAGTACAAAGTGGTGACATAGCTGTAATAGATTTTAAAGGATTCATCGATGGAGAAGCATTTGAAGGTGGAGAAGGAACAGATTATTCTTTAGAAATCGGAACAGGTACATTTATAGATAACTTTGAAGATCAATTAGTTGGATTAAAGGTTGGAGAAGAAAAAGAAGTTAATGTTAAATTCCCAGAACAATATGGAAGAGACGAATTAAACGGAAAACAAGCAATGTTTGAAGTGAAAATAAAAGAAATAAAAGTTAAGGAATTACCAGCATTAGATGATGAATTTGCTAAAGAAACATCTGAATTTGATACTTTACAAGAATTAAAAGCTGATGTAACAAAAAAATTAGAAGAAGCTAATAAAACAAGAGAAAAGAATGAATATGAAGAAGCTGTAATAGAAGCTGTTTCAAATAAAGCTGAAATAGATATACCAGAAGTTATGATAGAAAAAGAAATTGATATGATGATTAAAGATTTAGAAATGAGATTAGGATATCAAGGATTAGATCTTGCATCTTACTATCAATATACAAATAGTTCAGAATCAAAAGTTAGAGAATATATGAAAGAAACTGCTGAAAAGAAAGTTAAAACTGAATTAATTCTTGAAAAAATAGTAAAAGATGAAAAAATAGAAGCTACTGAAGAAGAAATAAAAGCAAGAGCTAAAGAAATGGCTCAACAATATGGTGGCGGACAAGATGCTGACAAATTAGTAGATGCAATAATGGGAGCTCAAAAAGAAGTTCTATCTAATCAAATAGTAAATGAAAAAGCTATAGATTTCTTAGTTGAAAACAGTAAAGAAATCGCTTAATTATACGTAATATATAATACGTAATATAAAAGACAAAATTAATTGCCAGAAAGATTTCTGGCAATTAATTTTACAATAAATTTTTTTGGAAAATGAATATCATTACCGATATGGGTGATAATCATAAAAGTAATATTTAATAAAAGGAGGAAAGTTTAATATGAGTTTAGTACCCGTAGTAGTTGAACAAACTAATAGAGGAGAGAGATCTTATGATATTTACTCTAGGTTATTAAAAGATAGAATAATATTTCTTGGAGAGGAAGTAAATGATGTTTCTGCTAGTCTAGTTGTTGCACAATTATTATTTTTAGAGGCAGAAGATCCTGATAAAGATATATATCTTTATATAAATAGTCCAGGTGGATCAATTACAGCTGGAATGGCTATTTATGATACAATGCAGTATATAAAACCAGATGTATCAACTATATGTATAGGTATGGCAGCTTCCATGGGGGCTTTCCTTTTAACAGCAGGAGCAAAAGGCAAGAGATTTGCACTTCCTAATAGTGAAATAATGATACATCAACCTTTAGGTGGATTCCAAGGTCAAGCAACAGATATAGGAATACATGCAAATAGAATATTAAAAATCAAAGATAAATTAAATAAGATTTTAAGTGAGAGAACAGGAAAACCTTTAGAAGTAATTAAAAAGGACGTTGAAAGAGACAACTTTATGGAAGCAGACGAAGCTAAAGAATATGGTTTAATTGATGATGTTATAACTAGTAGAAAGAAATAACCTTAGAGAGGTGTAGGAATGTCAAAATACGATGAAAAAAAACAATTAAAGTGTTCATTCTGTGGCAAGGGTCAAGAACAAGTAAAAAGATTAATTGCAGGACCAGGGGTTTATATATGTGATGAGTGTATAGACTTATGTTCTGAAATTATAGCAGATGAATTTGAAGAAAACACTCAGGTTGATATTAGTTCACTTCCAAAACCAAGTGAAATAAAAACTTATTTAGATGATTATGTTATAGGTCAAGATTCAGCAAAAAAAGCATTAGCTGTTGCAGTATATAATCATTATAAGAGAATAAACTCTGATGTAGATATAGATGATGTAGAACTTCAAAAAAGTAATATACTTCTTTTAGGTCCAACTGGTTCAGGAAAAACTTTACTTGCACAAACTTTAGCTAGACTTTTGAATGTTCCTTTTGCTATAGCAGATGCTACAACTTTAACAGAAGCGGGATATGTTGGAGAAGATGTAGAAAATATACTTCTTAAGTTAATTCAAAATGCAGATTATGATGTGGAAAAGGCTGAAAGAGGTATAATTTATATTGATGAAATAGATAAAATAGCTAGAAAATCTGAAAATCCTTCAATTACAAGAGATGTATCAGGAGAGGGAGTTCAACAAGCCTTATTAAAAATTCTTGAAGGAACAGTTGCATCAGTTCCACCACAAGGAGGAAGAAAACATCCTCATCAAGAATTTATACAGATAAACACTTCAAATATATTATTTATTTGTGGTGGTGCTTTTGATGGACTTGATAAAATAATAGAAAAAAGAACAAGAAAAAGTTCTCTTGGATTTGGTTCAGAAGTAAAATCTAAAGAAGAAAAAGATATTGGAGAATTATTAAAGGCAAGTGTTCCAGAAGACTTACTTAAATTTGGATTGATTCCTGAATTTATAGGAAGATTACCTATAATGGTTACACTTCAATCTTTAAATAACAATGCTCTTGTTAGAATATTAAAGGAACCTAAAAATGCATTAGTAAAACAATACAAAAAACTTTTATTAATGGATAATGTAGAATTAGAATTTGAAGAGGAAGCGTTAAAAGCAATTGCTGACGAAGCCATTTCAAGAAAAACAGGTGCTAGAGGGCTTAGATCTATTATAGAAGAGACAATGAGAGATATAATGTTCGATATACCATCTAAATATGATATTAAGAAGGTTATAATAAATAAAGACACAATAGAAAATAAAGAGCCGGAATTAGTGTTAACTGAAAATGGAGAAGAAAGACCAGAAATTGCTCCTCCTAAGCGCAAGAGAAGTAATAGAGGAACAGAAACTGCTTAATTTAATATTTATAAATGAGTTTAGAATTTGGGATAAGTGTTACTTAAGTAATAGCCTGATTTCTAAACTTTTTTTATTATAAAAATAGTATGTATTTGGAATATATTATTCTTATTTGTACAAAATATATAAAAGGTATAAATACCTAAAAATATGGAGTATAATTGGAGGATATGTATGTCTGGATCATTAATGGGAGTTGTTAGTTTAGGTGTAACAATTATTATGGGAATGTATTTTTTCAATGCATTAAAAGAGCAAAATAATAATAAATGTATTGTAAATAGAGAAAACAAAAAAGAAGTTGAAAAATTAAGAAAACTAAAAGAAATCAAATTGACGGAACCTTTAACAGAAAAAAGTAGACCTAAATCTTTTAAAGAAATAATAGGGCAGGAAAAGGGATTAAAAGCATTAGAAGCGGCAATATGTGGTCCTAATCCACAGCATGTAATAATTTATGGACCACCAGGAGTTGGTAAGACGGCAGCAGCTAGAGTAGTATTAGAAAATGCAAAAAAGAAGGAGTATTCGCCATTTAATGAAAATGCAAAGTTTGTAGAAATAGATGCTACTACTGTAAGGTTCGATGATAGAGGTATTGCAGATCCTTTAATAGGTTCTGTACATGATCCTATTTATCAAGGTGCAGGGGCTCTTGGTAGTGCTGGAATTCCTCAACCAAAGCCAGGAGCAGTTACAAAAGCACATGGTGGTATATTATTTATAGATGAAATTGGTGAGCTTCATCCAGTTGAGACTAATAAGCTTTTAAAAGTAATGGAAGACAGAAAAGTGTTTTTAGAGAGTGCATATTATAATTCTGAAGATCCTAATATGCCGTCATATATAAAGGATATTTTTGATAATGGGCTTCCGGCGGATTTTAGACTTGTAGGTGCTACTACAAGAAGTCCACAAGAAATGTGTCCAGCTATAAGGTCTAGGTGTGTCGAAATATTTTTTAGATCGCTTACAGCTGAAGAAATAGAAGATATTGCAGATAATACGGTAAAAAAGATAAGGTTTACTATAGAAGATAAAGCTAAAGTTCTCGTTGGAAAGTATTGTACTAATGGTAGAGATGCTGTTAGTTTAGTACAACTTAGTTCTGGTATTGCTTTAAATGAAGGTAGAAAAGAAATTAAAGTAGAGGATATGGAATGGATAATTGAAAATGGAGAGTATGCCCCTAGACCTGAAAAAATAGTGCCTAAGGAACCTAAAATAGGTTATGTAAATGGGCTTGCAGTATATGGTTCTAATATGGGGATTGTTATGGAGATTGAAGCTACTGCTACAAAGGTTATATCAAGAAAAGGAAATTTCAAAATAACTGGAATAGTTGAAGAAGAAGAGATGGATAGTAGTAATAAAAAGATTAAAAGGAAAAGCACAGCGTGTGCTTCAGCTGAAAATGTATTAACTGTACTAGAAAATGTATTTAATATAGATTGTGATAAATATGATATACATTTAAATTTTCCAGGAGGAATGCCTGTAGATGGACCTTCAGCAGGAATAAGCATGGTTACTGCTATATATAGTGCAATAACGAATATACCAGTTAATAATAAAGTTGCAATGACTGGAGAAATATCAATTCATGGTTTAGTAAAACCTATTGGAGGAGTTAATGCAAAAATAAATGCTGCTAAAAAAGCTGGAGCTAAGACAGTAATTATACCAAAAGAAAATTGGCAACAAAGATTTAAAAATGATAAAAGTATTAGTGTAATTCCTGTGACTAATATTAAAGAAGTTATTGAGTTAGCATTAATACCAGAGGAAAAATGTGAAAATCAAGAATCCATAATAGGAGTAAAAACTAATGTAGATATTCTTACTGCTGAATCGGCAATTAATTCGTAGAAGTTTAAATTAATTGAAAAAAAACAGTTTTATAGGTATAATAGCATAGTATAAATACTTTTAAATGATAACAAATTGTTATAGAAAAATATAATAAAATTTATAGAAAACATAATAGAAGTGGGGGGAAATTATGGAGAAAAAGCTACAAATTCTTCCTTTAATTCCGTTGAGAGGTTTAACTATATTTCCTCATATGGTTTTACATTTTGATGTTGGTAGAGAAAAATCTCTTCTTGCAGTTGAAGAGGCAATGTTAAATGGTCAAAAAATATTTTTAACTTCTCAAAAGGAAGCTAAAATAGAAGATCCTGATGAAAGTGATATCTATAATATAGGTGCCATTTGTAATATAAAACAAATTCTTAAGCTACCTGGGGATACGGTTAGGGTATTGGTTGAAGGAGAAAATAGAGCAAGGTTAGCCAATTATATACAAAAAGATCCATTCTTTAAAGCTGAGGTAGAAATATTAGAAGATAATAATTCTACTAATGAAAAGGAATGTGAAGCATTAGTTCGTTCGGTAAGAGATGCTTTTGAAGAATACATAAAATTATCAAATATAGCATCTGCAGAGATTCTTATTAATATAGAAGAATTAGATGAGGCGGGTAGATTTGCTGATGTTGTAAGTTCTTATTTAGTATTAAAAGAAAGTACAAAACAAGAATTAGTAGAAGCTTTTGATGTAAATGAAAGATTAGAAAAACTTTTATTAATAATAAAAAATGAAATAGAAATTTTACAAATAGAAAAGAAAATAGGATTAAAAGTAAAAGGAAAAATAGATAAGTCTCAAAAAGAATATTTTTTAAAAGAGCAGTTAAAAGCTATACAAGAAGAATTGGGAGAAGAAGACGAAAGTAAGAAGGAATTCGAAGAATATTTAAAGAAAATAAAGAAGGCTAAATTACCTAAAGAAGCAAAAGAAAAAGCTATATATGAATTAAATAGACTAAAAAATATAGGTAGTTATTCCTCAGAAGGCGGAGTCATTAGATCCTATCTAGATTGGATTTTAGATATTCCTTGGAATAAAACAACTAAGGATAACTTAGATGTAAAGAGAGCAAGAGAAATATTAGAAAATGAACATTATGGATTAAAAGATGTTAAAGATAGAATAATTGAGTTTTTAGCTGTTAAAAGTGTAAGTAAATCATTAAAGGGTCCTATACTTTGTTTAGTTGGACCACCGGGAGTAGGAAAAACATCTATAGCGAGATCTATAGCAAATGCACTTAATAGAAACTTTGTTAGAATGTCTTTAGGTGGAGTTAGAGATGAAGCTGAAATAAGAGGACATAGAAAAACTTATGTAGGTGCAATACCAGGAAGAATAGTTTATTCAATGAAACAAGCTAAATCTAAGAATCCATTATTTTTATTAGATGAAATTGATAAGTTAAGCGGAGATTTTAGAGGAGATCCAGCCAGTGCTTTACTTGAGGTTTTAGATGTAGAACAAAACAAGACTTTTAGAGATCACTATTTAGAATTAGATTTAGATTTATCTGAGGTAATGTTTATAACTACAGCTAATAGTTTAGATACTATACCAAGACCACTTTTAGATAGAATGGAAATAATAGATGTTTCAGGATATACTACGGAAGAAAAATTCCAAATAGGAAAGAAATATCTTATAAAGAAGCAACTTGAGGAGCATGGTATATCAGAAAATAAAATTAAGTTCTCTGATGGTGCCATATATAAGATAATAGAAAATTACACAAGAGAATCAGGTGTAAGAAATTTAAAAAGAAAGATATCAGCAGTGATAAGAAAATCTATAGCGGATATGCTAGAAAATGATAAAAAGAAAGTTAATATAACTTCAAATCATGTTAAAAAGTATTTAGGACCAGAGATTTTTTCTTATGATAAAGCGGATAAACAAGACAAAATAGGTGTTGTTATGGGAATGGCTTGGACTGCTTATGGCGGAGATACACTACCTTTAGAAGTAACAGTTATGAATGGAAAAGGTAGATTGCAATTAACAGGACAACTTGGAGATGTAATGAAAGAATCTGGTGAGGCAGCGTATAGTTATGTTAGAGCTAATTGTGAAAGGTATGGTATAAATCCTGATTTTTATAAAGAAAAGGATATACATATTCATGCCCCAGAGGGAGCAGTTCCTAAAGATGGACCTTCAGCAGGGGTTACAATGATAACAGGAATAGTATCTGCATTGAGCAATAAAAAAGTAAGGCATAATGTGGCTATGACAGGTGAAATAACACTTACTGGTAGAGTGCTTCCTATTGGCGGTTTAAAAGAAAAGGCTCTTGCAGCATTTAGAGCTGGAATAGATACTATAATAATTCCTAAGGATAATGAGAAAGACTTAAAAGATATACCTAAGTATGTTTTAGGAAAGATAAAGGTTATAGCAGCAGAAAAGATAGAAACTGTTTTAGAAAATGTACTTGTAGAGGAGTAGTTTTAATGATAATAAAGAATTCTGAATTTATAATATCAGCAGTTAAGCCAGATCAATATCCTATTGATAATAGAATTGAAATGGCCTTTGTTGGTAGATCTAATGCTGGAAAGTCAACACTTATAAATACTATTACAAATAGAAAAAAGCTTGCTAAAACTAGTTCTACTCCAGGAAAAACTAGATTAATAAATTTTTTCTTAATAAATAATGATTTCTATTTTGTTGATTTACCTGGATATGGATTTGCTAAAGTTTCTAAGAGTGAACAACAAAAATGGGGTAGCATGATGGAAACTTATCTGGTAAATAGACCACAATTAAAGAAAATAGTTTTATTAGTAGATTCTAGACATAAGCCAACTAAAGATGATGTCCAAATGTATGAGTGGATTAAATACTATGGATATGAAGCTATAATAGTTGCTACAAAGAGTGATAAGCTTAAGAAAAATGATTTTCAAAAGAATAAAAAAATAATAAGAGAAACATTAAATATTAGAGATGAAGACAAGTTTACATTCTTTTCAGCATTAAATAAGAGTGGTAAGGAAGAATTATTAGAGCTTCTTGCAGAGGGAGTAATTGAAGAAGAATAAAGGGTTTTACAAGATATAAAAAAAGTGATTTCAAAAAATTTGAAATCACTTTTATTTTTTTTGTGTCAAAAGTGATGAAAAGTGAATAGTATATATTATCAAACAAAAGATGAAGAAGGATGGGCAGAAAGGGGGAGGTAAAGTGGATCTAAACAACTTGGAGGGCGTAGGCTCGATGATAAACAATCTAATGGGCGGATCTGGTATTGAGGGTCTCGGCAATATTAGTAAAATAGCTGGTCTGTTAGGAAATAGTGGCGGCAGAGGATTCCCTGGATTCGGGGGTAGATATATTTTAATTCTATTTATATTCCTCATAGCCATATTTGGTAACAGAGGTAACTGCCAAAACACTAATAATTACCCACAATATTCATGCTATTGCTGCAAAAAAGGTAACCATAAAGACCATAAGAAGAATTGTTGTTGTTGCTACTGCGAACCTAATAACTATTGTGGTTGTAACACTAATAGTTGTAACTATGGTGGTAACTGCGGTAGTTTTGGTGGATATGGTAATATAATTTTCATTATATTAATTCTACTATTGGTTCGTGGAGGAAGAAGAGCTTGCGATATAGAAGAAAGTGCTTCAGACGATATCTTCAACTTTGATGCCAGAGATGTTAAAGAGACTAATGAGGAAATAGAGTTTGTAGATGCGAAGGAAGAAGAATAGATTACATTGAAACCATGGCCCAAGAAGGGGGGGGACTTTTATGTCAAGAAAATGTAAATGTAGTTGTGGTTGTAGTTGCGGTTGTGCATGTTTACCAGTTGCACCTCCAAAACCAGCCCCAATTCCAGTATCAGTAATAGGATCAGGATGTGGTGGATTCGATCCATGTAGATTAGCATTGTTCTTATTAATATTAAAAAGAGCATGTATAATCGACCACGAAACTGCAACAATATTAATATTCTTATTCTTACTTTGCTGTAGCAGAGGATTCGGTTCACGCGGCATATGTGCTTAAGAATTAGTTGCTAAAAATTAATGGGAGGGCTATATAGCCCTCCTAATTTATAGAGAGGTGAGAATATGGCAAAACATAGAAGGCATAAAGAATATACTGGTAGATATGATGAATTCAATGATTATACTGGTTATAATGATCCTAATGGGTATACCGGATATGACAATAATGTTCTTAACAAATTATCTTCTATATTAGGAAATATAGATATAAATCAGATAACCTCTCTTTTGAATGCAATAGGTACTTTTAATAAATCAGATAATTCAACAAATATGGATAATTCAACAGAAAGTAAAAAAGAGAGTGATGATTCATATAATAGTGATATAAATTTATTTGAGTTAGTAAGCCAAGCCAAAGCTGTTAATGATATGATTATGAATGAAAATGCAGGAATATATAATAATGAAGAAAATGAATCAGATAATAAAGAATCAGATAATAGAGAATTAGATGAAGAAAATGAAGATGAAAGAAATAAACATAGTAAAAAGAAGTCTCGTAAAGATAAGGAGAGTAGGAAAGAACCAAAAGAAACAATAAATCAATTTAAACAGGATTCTATAAAAAATACACAGGAACAATCAAATGATCCTGTAGTAACGTTATTAAGAGCTATGCAACCTCTTATAGTATCTGACAAAGCGGAGATAATTAATAAGATGTTGAAGTTATATATGGAAGGAAAAATATAAATGAATCAATGGTATAAACTTCCTGAAAAGAGGAAGTTTATATTTTTACGATGAAATTTATAATATACATAGGTAAATATGGTAAAAAATAAAAAATAATTAGTTAATAGTGAATAAATTTTGGTTTATGGGTTAGCATATATAGTGTACAAAGGAGGAGTAGCATTTTAGAATGATTACTCTTCACTAGTGCTAAAACCCCCCATCCCCCTTTTGATTGGGACCGCTGAAGCGGTCCGTTTTTTATTTAATAAGTTGAATAGATAAGATTTTAAAATAGTATTTATCAATACAGTTTTTGCAACGACAAAGATTAACTTTCAATGTGTAATTTTTAAGTTCTTTGTTAGAATCAGTAGGAGTACCTCTAAAATTTAAAATCCATTGAATGTTTGTTGGCTCACCTGATTTATCACACCTTGTGTCCATAAATATGGCATCTTGAAACACATAATTATTCGCATATCCAGCTAGATGAGGTAACATATCTAATGAAGTAGTATCAATATTACTATGAAAAATATTTTCGTTAGTTTGTGTGTAGGATCCGTTTAAAGAGGTTATTATGTTTATAAAAGTTGAAATTGAATCTTTTCCCATAAATGTATCTTTGATATTACCATTATATTTTTCTAATTTATTATCTATAATTATATAATTTTCAAAATTAAATTCTCCACCATATAATTTACCAGAAAGTATCTTAGGAGTTTTATTATTACTATGATCTATAAATCCAAGTATATTATTATAACTACAAAATATATCTTTAAATTTATTATCTTTATAAACAAAAATATGTTGTAGTGATACATTGCTTTGAGAAGATTGAACAAATATTTCGGGAATTTTATCACGAGATACATCTAATAATTTTACACGTATTGGCCAATGAGAATAGTAGCTGCCTAGTGTTTCAAGTGCTTTATTAGGTTGCAAGTTTAAATTATCTTTTTCTGTAGTTACTTGAATATGGTATTTATCTTTGTTAGTTAATATGTAAAGAGTATCATCTTTACCATCACCAGTAAGATCTGTTTTGAAAGTTTTTTTATTAGAATCTGTGTTAAAAGTAATATATGATGATTTCCCATTAGAAATTATTGAAAAAGCACAAAATACTATTAATACAAGAATGAAAACAAAATAGTAAATATGTTTTCTTTTAAAGAATAATACTTTTAATTTCAAAATCTTCACCTCCTTTTAACTATATTTATGAAGGAAATGATGAAATTATTTATAAAAAAAGAAAACATGTAAATCATGTTTTCTTGTATGAATTGTACATTAAAAAACTAATTAAATTTTATTTTTTAATCCCTTATATTATTGCAATTTTTACATATTCCATAAAAATAAACTCTATTTGATAGAATCTTATAATCAGTATGGTTTATTACTTTTTGATTTAAATCATCGAAAGAAATCCCCTCGATATCATCTACTTTCCCACAACAAATACATTGTATATGAGGGTGAGATGATGCATTGGCATCATATCTAAAGTTACCTTCACCTACATTTAATTCTTGTATTAAATTAACATCTACAAGTGTTTTTAAAGTTTTGTAAACTGTGGCCAAACTCATAGTAGGATAAGCATCATGAAGAGCTTTGTATATAGTTTCAGCCGATGGATGCTCTTTAGTAGAACCTAAGTAATTGTATACTGCAATTCGCTGAGGGGTTAACTTTAATTTTTTTTCCTTAAATATGGTTTTTATATTATCCATAATAAATTTTATCCCCTTTCTTTATGATTAAGTATTATATAATAAAAATTATTAATTGTCAATGATTCTCATGTGTACACATAAAATTTCCAATTAAATATAGTCATTTTACGGATTTTATATACATATATAATGCTAAAAGCACAATATTAATTATAGAAAAAAGAGGGGGATTATAATTTGATTAAGACCTATGTGTTAGATACTAATGTAATCTTATATTCACCACGCTCAATACTATGTTTTGAAAATTCTAATGTGGTTATACCAGAGGTTGTATTAGAAGAATTAGATGCTTTGAAGAAAAAGAGTGGAGAACTAGGAGCAAATGCACGTATGTCAGCACGTATCATAGATGAATTAAGGACAAAAGGAGATTTAGCTAAAGGTATAGATTTACCTAATGGTGGTAAGTTAAGAGTAGAAATGAATCACCATAATATTGATATTCCAACATATTGGGATAGAAGTAAACCAGATAATAGAATAATACAAGTCTGTAAAGGATTAAAAGAAAGTGGAGAAGATGTTTATTTAATTACAAAAGATATATTTGAAAGAATAAAAGCAGATACTATTGGTATAAAGGTAAGCGATTATCATGAAAAGGTTGTTCCAGAGTATGATAATCAGTACACAGGAAGAGTAGAAGCATATGCATCTTCTGAAAATATAGACTTTTTTTATAAAAATAAATATTTAGATCCTAATGTATTAGAGGTATATTGTGAAAAAAATAAACAATATAGTACACCTAAATTATATATTAATCAATTTGTAATAATGCATTCTGCAGAAAACAATGGAAAAAGTGCACTAGGGAAATTTAATGGAAAAATAATTGTACCGTTAATATATAAAGATGTTATTCCAATGGGGATTTATCCAAGAAATGTAGGGCAAAAATTTATGCTAGAAGCGTTAATGACAAGTGCAAAAGAAGTACCATTAGCTATTATAAAAGGACCAGCAGGTACTGCAAAAACATTATTTTCTTTAGCTGTTGGACTTCATAAAATCTTAGAAACTGAAGGGGGAGAGTATAGACGAATTTTAGTATGTAGACCTAATGTAACTATGGATGAAGAGATAGGATATCTTCCAGGTACAGAACAAGAAAAAATAGCCCCTTATATGAGACCTGTTCTAGATAATTTAGAAATATTGATTGATTCTGATGAAAAGGAAAGATATAAAAATGAAAAAGAATTAAATGATAAAATGAGAGAATTGTTTGATAGAAGAATAATTACAACTGAAGCTGTAGCATTTTTAAGAGGAAGATCAATAGTAAAGAATTGGGTGATTATAGATGAAGCTCAAAACTTATCTCCTAAACAAGTTAAGGCTATCATTACTAGGGTTGGAGAAGAAAGTAAATTAATATTAATTGGTGATCCTGAACAAATAGATCAACCATTTTTGGATTATAGATCTAATGGTTTATGTTATGCATCTGAAAGAATGAAGGGCAGCAAGCTTTGCTATCAAGTAACATTAAAATACGCTGAATGCGAGAGATCAAAACTTGCTTATGATGCATCTAAAAGACTTTAGCAAATAACAGTAGATAAATTCATAGTTTGCAGATATAACGTAAAAAATATATAATTATAATAACAAATATGTAAAAAATATACAATAATTTATATAACTAATAATAACATAGGGAGTGAAATGATTGGCAAAGCATGAAAAAAAGAAGAACAATAAAAAAAGCAGTATTAAAAAAGTTATATTTAGTATATTAATGATTTTAGTTATAGGAGTAACAGGAGCATGTGGATATTTATATTGGTCTTTTAAAAATAATACGTATATTAAAAATAATTATTTAAGTAAAGAAGATAAAAATGAAGAAGATAACTATGAAGAAGTAGATGGAATATCTAACATATTATTAATAGGAAATGATGCAAGAAATTTAAATGAGAAGGCAAGGTCTGATGCTATATTAATACTGTCTATAGATAATATTAATAAAAAATTAAAGCTAATATCCATAATGAGAGATAGTTACGTTGAAATTCCTGGATATGGAGAACAAAAGATAAATCATGCTTTAGCTTATGGTGGGCCTGAGTTATTAAAAGATACTATAGAAAAAAACTTTAATTTAAAGCTACATGATTATGGCATTATAAATTTTAATGGTTTTCAGGAGTTAGTAGACAGCATAGGGGGACTAGAGATAAATGTAAGCGAAGTAGAAAGAAAAGAAATGAATAAATTTATACCAGAAGTGAATCCAAAGGATCCTCATTTAGTTAAAAAAGCAGGAATGCAACATTTGGATGGACAGCAGGTACTAAGTTATTCAAGAATAAGAAAAATAGGAAATGGGGATTATGATAGAACAGAGAGACAAAGAGAGGTTATATCTCTTATAATAGATAAGTTGAAAGATACTAATGTTTTAAAGTATCCTATATTAGCATCAAAATTATTTCCTTATATAAAAACCAATATGGACGTTGGAGAAATATTAAATTATGCATATACAATATATAAAATAGGCAGTTTTACACCGGAACAAATGCTTATTCCAGTTCCAGAGATAACTGAACCACAAATTGTTAATGGTAAAGGGTGGGTAGTACTTATGGATAAAGAACAAAATGCTCAAATTATGCATGATTTTATATTTAATAATAAAAGGTATGATTCAAAGAGTCTAGATTATACGTCATTTAAAAAAGCTATGGAAAAATATAAGAATGATATTAACAATACTACTAAGCCAACGAACAAAATTCAACCATATCAATATGATAAAGAAGAGTGCGATGCGTATGAAAGTCGCATAAAAATAGATAAAAAAGATATAAGTAATCGAATAAATAAGTCTTCAAATAAATACAAAAATAAAATAAAAAATAAGACTAAAAACCAATATAAACCTATTAAACACCCAAAAGAGGAAAATAATAAAATAATAAATAAAAAAAATAGTACCCATAAATCAAAAAATATAAAAAAGAATGATAACTATAAAGATGACATAAAAAACATAAATGAAGAAGGAAGTTCTAAAAATTATGACAGTATAAAGAATGATAGTAACAAAGAAGAAAAAAAACAGGAAGATTATAAAAATAAAGAAAAATAATATGTACAAAATAAAGACTATAATAAAGCATAAACGTTAAATAACTGTTAAGTTTTTGTTTATCCCAAAAATTAAGTTTGAAAAAATTTAAATTTATTGTAAAATATAATTTAGGTTATTTAAAAGATAAATACTTAAAAAGGATGATTAATAGATGAAAACAACGAAAAAACATAGTAATAACAAGGGTAAAAAGAAAACGAAATTTTCATGGAAAATGTTCATATCCTTCATTGTTTTTGAGTTCATATTTACAGGTATAACAGGTCCATTTATGCTTTACTATGGTCCATTTGAAAATGCAAGAAATACAATGGTAGGGGCAGCTATGACTACAATGACTCATCAATGGATTGCTACTACTTTTTTATCACAAGATCGTATAAATGAAATTTTAAGCAAAAATAAAGTTCAGGATATAAGTCAAGATAATTCTGATGGTGATGAAATAAAAATAAAAAATACACATGACAATACTATAGAAAGATATAATATTGATAGTGAAGGAAGTACTTATAAAGGATACATTTTAATAATTCATAATCCTAAACGTGTAAAAGTTGGTTATAGTAGTAAGCTACCTAAAGTTGGAGAAACTACAAGTAAGATAGCTAGAAACTATCGTGCTGTAGCTGCAGTAAATGCAGGTGGATTCACTGATGAATCTGCTAATGGACAACAATGGGCAGGAAATGGTGGACAACCTAGCGGAATAATAATGTCAAAGGGAACTACAATTTATAATGATTATAAAAATAATTTTATAAAAGATGATATTGTAGCTATGACTAAAGAAGGTAAATTATTAGTAGGAAAACATACAGTAAATGAACTTAAAGAAAAAAATGTAACAGACGCGGTTTCTTTTGGTCCAGCATTAATAGTTAATGGTAAAAAGACTATTAAAAGTGGTGATGGTAATTGGGGTACAGCTCCAAGAACAGCTATAGGTCAAAGAAAAGATGGAAGTATAATCTTATTAGTGCTTGATGGTAAACATATTAAAAGATTAGCTGCAACTTTAAGAGATGTGCAAGACGTATTATATGAATATGGAGCTTATAATGCTAGTAATTTAGATGGTGGATCATCTACTACTATGTATTATGAAGGAAAAGTTATTAATGAACCATCTAATGCGCTGGGGGAACGTTCTATACCTTCAGTTATATATGTTGAACCTTAAAGGAGAGAAATAGATGAAAGCAGTGAAAAGAATAATAGCATGGATATGTATATCGTTAGGGATGCAAATAGCTGTATTATATTATGTTGATAATTACTTATTTTCTACTGAAAATGTAAGTAGTAAAATAGTATCTACTAAGGTTGAAGATAATAAGGGACATAAAAAGAGTAATATAAACATAGAAATTCCAGAGTATGCTCAAAATAAGTCAGTTTCTTGTGATGGACAATATTTAGCCTATGTTGAAAATGATAGATTAAAGATAGTTGATACGTATACTGGTGATGAAGAAAATATTGAACTTCAAGAAGGTTTACATATGTCATACTATAAATGGGCACCAGATAGAAATATATTATTAATGGCGGCTAAAAAAAGAAGTGAGGACAAGTCTAAGTTTATTTTCTATTCCTATGATGCAGAAAAGGGTGAAAAAACAAAATTACAAACAAAAGATGAAAAAGAAACATCTTTTATTGCAAGTAGGGAAACAGAAGTACAAGATATAGAACTATCTCCATTTACTAATATGATATATATAAAATCAGGAGTTAAAGATGGAAAAAGTAATATACACAAAATAAATATAATGCAGAAGATTGATAAAGTAGAATCTGAAATCAGTACGATAGGAAATATAAAAATAATACCTAATGATGATAGTATAGCGTATGAAGCCACTAATAAGCATAAGGTATATGTTACAGGGAAAAGTACTTCGCTAAATATTAATGGAGTGGACAAACTATGTCTTATAGATGTTGATGATAATGACGTTGTTTATTTAGGGGAAGTTGAAAATTCTCTTACATCAGAAGGTACTAAGGTAAAAAATATTTATTGTGGTATAAGAGAAAAATCACCTGATAATACTAAAATTGAAGACGATAATATTTTAAAGTGTAAAAAAGGTAAATCTAAAAAATCTAAAGTTAATACAAATGTTTCTTACAAATGGAATAGAATAGTATTAGATAAATCTATAGATAAAAAAGATATATATGTTTCTAGAAATGGAAAAGTATATGTTAATGATAAATTAAGAGGGGTAGTTACAGAATTAACCTCTAAAGAGGAAGTTAAATACAAAGGAATATTCTTACAAATGTATGATAGAGGAATAGCTTCCATAAGTGAAGGAAAATTGGTAGAGACACCACTGAAATAAATGATATAATAAAAATCTCCGGTATTTAATAGCGGAGGTTTTTGCTTATATTTATATTATTTTTATCAGTGTTTTGATATAATAAAAAAATATTCATAAGTTAGGAGGAAATAAATGTTTAGTACAATGCGATTGTTAGATACATTATTAATTATACCAGCTATATTATTGGGATTTACTTTTCATGAATATGGGCATGCTTTAGTAGCTTATAAATTAGGTGATAGTACTCCTAAATTTCAAGGAAGACTTACACTTAATCCTTTAGCACATATTGATATTATTGGATTTCTCATGATTTTGTTTTTTAAGTTTGGATGGGCAAAGCCAGTACAAACAAATCCTAATGCATTTAAAAACTATTATAAGGATGATCTTAAAGTTTCGTTAGCAGGAGTAATAGGAAATATATTTGTTGCAATAGTAGCATCGATTATATTAGGAATATTTTTAGCATTGTCATTAAATCAAACGGTAAGTATGGAAATAATAATGACAATGCTTGTATATACTGTTCAAATAAATGCATTGTTAGTTATAATAAATTTACTACCTCTTCCAGGGTTTGATGGATTTCACATATTAAAAGACTTATTTCCTAAGTTTTTTTATAAAATATCAGATTCATTATATAGATATCAAATTTTAATATTAGTTTTATTTATAATGCCTATTCCTGGAATTGGAGGATCTATTATAGGATTTATTTTATCAGGGCCAACAGCCGTGCTTTCAAAGTTGTTTATGAAGATAACATCTTTAATTGCGGGTATGTAAACTAAAGAGTAGTAAAATTATAGACACTAAAAACAGTAAAGATTATTTTGAGGAGGAGAACTATGAGACTTAGAAAAAAGTGGTGGGCTAGACCGGAATTAGATGAAAGTCCTTTTTTTAAGTCCCTTGATGAGGCAAGAGAATTAAAGGGAAATTGGAAAAATGAATTTAAGAATGATAATGAAATATATTTAGAGTTAGGTTGTGGTAGAGGTGGATTTGCAGTACAACTAGCTAAAAAATTTAGTGATAAGAATTTAATATCAATAGACCTAAAAGATGAGGTTTTAGTATATACACTTAGAAATATAGTAAATGCTGAACTTACAAATGTAAGAGTTATTGCAATGAATATTGGTATGATTTCAGAAATATTTGATGAAAATGAAATAAGTCGAATATATATAAATTTTTGTAATCCATGGCCTAAAGATAGACATAATAAGAGAAGACTTACTCATACTAGATTTTTAACTGAATATAAAAAATTTATAAAGCCAGGAACAGAAGTACATTTTAAGACTGATGATTTAGATTTATTTAATGATTCATTAGTGTATTTTGAAGAATCTGGATTTGATGTGCTTTGTAAAACATATGACTTACATAATAGCGAGTATGTTGAGGGAAATTTAATGACTGAGTATGAAAGTAAATTTAAAGAAAGAGGAATAAAGAGTAAATTCTTAATAGCTAAATTAAAATAAGAATAAAATTTCAGTCGTGAGTATAGAATATAAATCTAAACTTACGACTTTTTTGGATTTCATAAAAAATACATAAAGGTGGTATATATTATGCAAAGAAGTAAAGGGTATATTCATGTTTATACAGGTAATGGAAAAGGTAAAACTACTTGTGCTTTAGGGCTTTCATTAAGAGCTGTATGTGCAGGAAAAAAAGTTTTCTTTGGTCAATTTGTAAAGGGAATGAAATATAGTGAACTTGAAGCTGTGAAATATCTTCCTGGATTTGAAATGAAGCAGTATGGAAGAGATTGTTTTATATTTAATAATCCTTCAGAAGAAGATATAAAGATTGCAAAGGAAGGATTAAAAGATATTGAAGATATATTAAAAAAAGGTGATTATGATATTGTTGTAATGGATGAGTTAAATATTGCATTATATTATAAACTTTTTTCTATTGAGGAAGTTATAAAAATACTCGATAATAGAAAAGAAAATGTAGAAGTAATAATTACAGGAAGATATGCATCAAATGAATTAATAAATAAAGCTGACTTAGTTACTGAAATGAAAGAAATAAAACATTACTATTCTAAAGGTGTCGGAGCAAGAGAAGGTATAGAGAAATAATATATTTAATATTTAAATTATTAAGGTGGTAATTATATGAATTTTGTAGGAAAGGTTGTTTTAGTTACAGGGGCAAGTAGAGGAATAGGTAAAGCTATTGCATTAGAGTTTGCAAAACTCGGTGCATCTGTAATTATAAATTATAAAGATAATGATAAAGCAGCAGAAGAAACTTTAAAAGAAATAAAGGATAATGGTGGGTATTCTATTGCTATAAAAGGTGATGTAAGTAGCTACAGTTTTACTAATAAAATGATAAAAGAAATTATAGACAAATTCGGAAAGATTGATGTGTTAGTTAATAATGCAGGTATATCTAAAGTTGGATTATTTATAGATATGAAAGAAGAAGAGTTTGATAATATAATAAATATAAATTTAAAAGGTGTCTTTAATACATGCCACAATGTAGCTAAATATATGATTAGTCAAAGAAGTGGTAGCATTATAAATATATCATCTATTTGGGGAGGGGTTGGAGCTTCATGCGAGGTAATATATTCTGCATCAAAAGGAGGTATAAATTCTTTTACAAAAGCATTAGGCAAAGAACTTGCCTCATCAGGAATAAGAGTAAATGCCATTGAACCTGGAGTAATTGATACAGAAATGAATAGATGGATGTCACAAGAAGAAAGAAGTGAACTTGAAGAAGAAATACCTATGATGAGATTTGGTAATGGAAGTGATATAGGCAAACTTGCAACTTTTTTAGCTAGTGAACAATCTACATATATAACAGCACAAGTTATAACTGTTGATGGAGGATATTTATAAAAATATAAAATATAAAATAAGATTCGTTGAAAGGAGGCTAAGCTATGTTTAATTCATTAAGAGGTAAAATAATGTGGAGTTTTGTTGCAGTAACTTTAGGGGCTATGATTATATTTACATATATATCTACTGAATGTGTAAATGCTGCTTTAGAAAGACAAATGAGCAGTGTAGGTAAAATGGTTGCTAATACAGTTTTAAATGCTATAAATGATATTCCTTTTGATAAAGGAGATAAGATTAATCAAGAATTATCTACTATAAAGAATGGTTCAGGTGGTGAGTTAAGGTACATAGTATTAGTTAAAAAGGATAAAAGTGTAGTTGGTTCAAGTGAACTTGGAAAAGATGTTGAGTATAAAGATAAAAACAATATTGTAGACAAGGCTTTAAGTGGAACAAGAGTAAATCAAATTTATAAAAATGAAACTGGAGAAGAAATTTGTAATGTATCTCTTCCTATATGTGAAGATAACAGTGACACTGTAGTAGCAGTAATGTCTATGGGTATATCGCTTGCAAATTCACAACATAGAGTAAAAAATGCAGTAAAAGTATTTTCAATTTTAACGTTAATAATTTTAGGTATAGTTATAGTTGTATCTCGTATAATATCTAAAAATATTGTAAAACCTATAAATAAGATGTCCAGGGAAATGAAAAATGTAGTAAATGGTGATTTTACTATACACTTTTCTCCAAAAGGAAATGATGAAGTTGCAGATTTAATGCATTCTTTAAATTATGTTATGGATACACTAAGAGAAATTATAGGGAAAGTACAAGAAGTTTCTCTAAATTTAAATGAAATGGCTTCAAATTTAAGTGATTCTAGTGAAGAAGTAGCATCATCAGGAGAAGATGCTATACAAAATGTAGATCAAATAGTTAATATGACCAATAATCAAGCGGAAATTATATCGGAAACAACTGAAAGTATAGAGCATTTTTCTGATAATATAGATATTATACATGATAGAATAGAAAAGGTGTTAACAAGTAATAATGTAATCAAAGGGTCTGCTGAAGATGGGGAAAATCAACTTAATTCTCTTATACAAGTAGTAGATGATATGAAAAAATCCTTTGAAAATTCGTCAGATAAGATAGAGTTTCTTACAAACAATATAGGAGAAATTACTAAAGTTATGGATGTAATTAATGCAGTAGCTAAACAAACTAATTTACTTGCATTAAATGCTGCAATAGAAGCTTCAAGAGCTGGTGAATCAGGGAAAGGTTTTGCTGTAGTTGCAGAAGAAATAAGAAAACTTGCAGAACAAGTTTTAGAATCATCAAGCAGTATTAATGATTTAGTGGATACTATAATGATAAATACAAGAGATGTATCAGAGACTACAAACTTAGTTTCAAATAAAGTAAAAACAGAAATGGATGTTTTAGATGATACAGTAACGTCATTTAAGAGTATACTTAATGAAATAGAAAATGCAACGCCATATATAGACAATGTTTATAAGGCTATAGAAAAGTCAGTTAATGCAAAAGATAAAATTTTAGAAAAAGTTGAAACTATAAATTCTAATTCTCAAGAGCTATCTGCCAACATGCAAGAAATTTCAAATTCTATAGAGGAACAAGAAGCTTCAGTTGAAGAAATTTCATCTTCCTCACAAGAATTATTAGCTATATCATCTGAATTTACACAAAAAGTATCAAAGTTTAAAGTAAATTAAAATAAGGACCTCCATATAATTAAAGTATTGTATGGAGGGTTTTGTTTTTATTATGCAAAGTATATAATATTATATGCTAAATTAGCATAAAAGGAGGATAATATTAATTATGAAAAAATTTAATAGAGAAATATTTATATCATTGTTACTTTTTGTAGTAGTGTTATTTGCAGGATGTAATGCTTCTAGTAAAGATAATAAATCTACTCAAAATACACATCAAGAAAGTAGTGTTAATAATATTAATGGAGATTTAAAGGTGCATTTTATAGATGTAGGACAAGCCGATAGTATATTAATTACAGAAGGAAGTCATAGTATGCTAATAGATGCTGGTAACAATGATGATGGAGATATGGTAGTATCATATTTAAAAAAAGCTGGAGTTAAAAAGTTAGATTATGTAATAGGTACACACCCACATGAAGATCATATTGGTGGACTTGATAATGTAATAAACACATTTGATATTAATAAAATATATATGCCTAAAAAGGTAAGTACAACAAAAACATATAAAGATGTAATAAAGGCTATAAAAAATAAAAATATGAAAATTACATTACCAAAACCAGGTGAAAGTTTTAAATTAGGAAACGCAACTTGTAGTATAATTGCACCAAAACAAAATCAAGATTATGAAAGTGCAAATAATTATTCTATTGTAATAAAATTAACTTATGGTAGTAAGAGTTTCATATTTACAGGAGATGCAGAAGGAATTTCAGAATCAGAAATTTTAAGTGGTAGATATGATATTAAGGCTGATGTACTTAAAGTTGGACATCATGGAAGTAGAACATCAACAACGGAAGCGTTTTTAAATAAGATAGCTCCTGAGTTTGCTGTTATATCTTGTGGAAAGGCTAATGATTACGGACATCCACATAAGTCTACCATGGATAAATTAAAATCTAAACATATACAAGTATATAGAACAGATGAATCTGGTACTATAATTGCCATAAGTGATGGTAAAAATATAAGTTTTAATACTAAACCAGGTAGTTATAATTATAATGATAACTCAAAAGGAAAAGCAAGTAGAAGAGCAACTAATAATCCTATAACAAATTTAAAAGTTAAAAATAAATCTCAATCAATTGCAAAGGAAAATCAGGTTAAAGAAGTAAGTGGAATTGAAAAAATAAAAGGCAATATAAATAGTAAAGGTGAAAAAATATATCATGTTCCTGGAGGAGCATATTATGACAAAACTGTAGCAGAAGTTTGGTTTAATACAGAATCTGAGGCACAAGCTGCGGGATATAGGAAATCTAAAAGATAATTACACAACAAATAGAAGAAAATGGTTGAAAGATATATATTAATATGTTACACTAGTAAAATAGATTAAAATAAAGCGATGAGGGTATCATGGAAGTATTTTCAAACTTGGATTTATAGAATTTATTGATATGATAAAGGAAATCGTTATTTAAAAAGAGGAGAGTTTAGAATGGAAGATAAGACTATCGTATGCAAAGATTGTGGAAATGAATTTGTATTCACTACAGGGGAACAAGAATTCTATAAAGAAAAAGGATTTGAAAATAGTCCAGTAAGATGCCCAGAATGTAGAAAAAAAAGAAAACAACAAAGAAATAACAGAGGATAGAATTTAAAGGAGCTGCCAGTCGGTTCCTTTTTTATTATTTAAAAATAGATATTTATTTATAAAAAAAGTAATTTAATAATAATCATTAATATTTTATAATATAAGTTAGTATATGAATTTTAATATATGTAAATAAAGGAGAATAATTATGGGATTTTTTAATTCGATAAAGAAGATGGTTTTAAAAAAATCTTTAGATGGTGATTTTAGAGAAGATTCACAAAAAATAGATACTACTGAACTTGGGGTTTTAACCAAAGCGGTTAATTTGACCTTAGATAATTATAGAAAATCAATAGATAAGATATCTACAAAAGTATCATCTACAGAATATGAAAATGATTTTTATAATTATAATATGAATATTAAGAAAATTGATAATATTGAAATCGATATAAAGGAAATTAATGGACAAATTAAAAGGGTATATGATAAAAATAAAGAATTAGAAGAAAGTATAAAATTATTGACACAAGAAATATTAGAAAGTCAAGTGCAATTAGATAAATTAAGAGAAGAAGAAAATAATCTTAGATCAAAGACAAGTTCAAATAAATTAAATAATGAAGAAAATGAAGACGTAAGAGAAGATATTTTCAATGTAGTTGAATCTACAAAAGGTTTAGAAGAAAAAATAATAAATTTCAAGGTCAAAGTTGATGTAAGTACTATGGATATAAGAGCAAATGAAGAATTAATTTGTAATCATAAGCATGAAATTGAAAATAAAAAAAATGAAAAGCTATGTTTGATGATTTTAAGTAGTTCTTTAGATGAATGTTTGAAATTTGAGGAGCACATAGAAGAAAAAACTCCATTTACAAAATACTGTTTTCAAGGGTTGTTAAATTATAATAAAGGAGAATATAAAGAGGCACTTAATAATTTTGATAATTATTTCAAAAGAGAAGAAGAACCTTATGAAAATTATTATATAAGAGAAATATATGCAAAGCTTTTAATAGAAAATAATAGATATGAAGAAGCAAAACAATATGCTATGGAAGCATTAAAAGATAAGCCAGAAGAAATAGAAATACATAAAATATTATCTAAAGTCCACAAAGTGTTAGGAGAAGAAGAGGAACAGATACTTGAAGATTCTATTGTGTATATGCTAGAGGGTTGAAATTAACATAATTTAGTGTGGAAGGAGAAGGAATATGAATATAGAAGTCGAAATGTACAAGCATAGATTAGAAGATGAGTATTTAAGAAATATGAAAAAAGCTATATTTTGTGAAGAGACATTTGCAAGTTACCATGAAAAGTTTGTTGAAGAAGCTATGAGACCAGATTTGGTTGGAAAAAATGTAAAGGTTACTGAAAAGCAACTATCACATATTTATAAAATGGTACAAGAAATGAGCAATATTTTATGTATAAAACAACCTGATACATATGTTTTTGAAGATGAAAATTATGATGCGCATGTACAGGGAGTAAATAAATCATGGTTAGAGATATCTGCAAAAACTATTGAAAAGTTTAATGAAAAGGAATTAAGATTTTTAATAGGAAGTCAGTTAGCTCACATAAAGAGTAAACATATCTATTGGAATATTCTTATGGAGCAATGTATAAAAGCGCCTAAATTAATAGATAGTATATATAATGAAAACATTGCGGGAATTGTTAATGAACGAGAGATTTTAGAAATGGGACTAAAAATTATAATGTATAAATGGAGTAGGGTTGCTGAGTATTCTAGTGATGCATGTGGGTATTTGCTTTCAGGAGATATTACAGCATGTGTAAGTGCTATTAAAAAGATTATTTTAAATAATGATTTTTTAGCTAAAGAATTAAATTTATATGAGTATATAAAACAAAGTGATTTATTAGAAGATTATAATAGTACTATGGCTAGATATTCAAAGTTGGATGAACAAATTCCATATGGACCCCTTAGAATTAAGGAGCTTTTAAGATTTGCATCATCTAGTAAGGCAAAGGAAATAAGAAAGAAAATAACAAATCAATAGATATATAATGAATGGGGAGAGGGGCATGAGCAAGGTTATACCAGAAATAAGTGGTAATTTAAGAAGTCACATGATTAAGCTACCAACAGTTATAAGAGAAGCCAGTGGAATTATAGTTTTGGGAAAAAGAATAAAGTCTTTAGTGTTTAGTACGGATGTTGCTGTAATAAGAAACAATAATGCTGATGCTGTAATGGCTGTATATCCATTTGCACCACAGCCTATAATAACTGAAGCTTTAGTTATGGCATCAGATGTACCAATATTCTGTGGAGTTGGTGGAGAAAATACTACGGGAAAAAGAGTTGTAAACTTAGCTTTAGATGCTGAATTTAAAGGAGCTATGGGAGTTGTATTAAATAATCCTGTATCAAATTTAGTCATTTCAAGGGTTAGAAAAACTATAGATATACCTGTAATTGTAACAGTGGTTTCGGAATATGAGGATATACAAGGAAGAATAAAAGCAGGAGCAGATATACTTAATGTTTCTGGTGCGCAAAGAACCCCTTATATAATAAAGAAAATAAGAGGTGATTTTCCTAATATTCCTATAATAGCAACAGGAGGTCCAACTGAAGAAACTATAAAAGACACTATAAATGCAGGTGCTAATGCTATAACATATACTCCTTTAAGTACAGGAAAGTTATTTTCGAAAATAATGATGAAGTATAGAGAAGAATTGGATTATGAAGATAAATAAATATAAAAAATACAGAAGGTATTTTGTTTAAAATATCTTCTGTATTTTTATATTTATTTGCCATAATATTTCATTACTTTTTTTACATAATCCCTTGTTTCAAGAGGAAGTCTAGATATTCCACTTACATCGTGTACACCTCTTCTTCTTAAAGTGCCACATCCGGCATTGTATGCTGCTAGAGCCATTTTTTTATTATTACCGTATCTGTTTAACATATCTTTTAAATGACGTGTTCCGCCATCAATATTTTCTGCAATATCATATGGATTTTTAACATTAAGCTCCTTGCAATTAATAGGCATTAACTGCATAAGTCCCATTGCGCCTGCGTGTGATACACATTTAGGATTAAAATCAGATTCTTGTTTTATAACTGCCATTATAAGATCGGCATCAACACCATATTGTTTAGAAGCTTTTTCAACTGCCTTTTCAATGGTAATATTTCCTGATTTAATAGAGGATTTTATACTATTACTTATATTTTGTATCCTTTCTTTTGCAGCATAACCAAGGGAATCTAATTCATCTTGATTAAGAGATAGGTCATTTAAATTAAAACCATCTGTACCATTAACGTTTGATCCAGCGTTTAATAAACTTTCCATAGCTACTTGGAACGCAGGAGAATCTCCAGCGGCTTGTTTAAGCATTGCTGTCATTACTTGAAATTTTAGAAATTCTTCTATTTTAGCGTTATTTATCTCCATAATTTCACCAACCTTTTAATAATAAGAAATAATTCTATATTATATAATTATCGTAATCAAATATCTAAAACTTTATATATAATTTAAAGTTTAGTGAATATTATATGAAACTTATAATATATATAAAAATAGTGACATAAAATAAGGGAATAATAAAAAATAAAGTGTATATAAATTTGAAAAGAGAGTGATATTTTTGAAGGAGATATCGTATCAATCTAGAAGTATTAAAGTAATTGTAGATGTACCTATTGTTTATTAAAAATAAGTATTAGAGGAGTGATTATATGATTAAAATAGGAAATAAAGAGATAATTATAAAAAAAGGCGATATTACAAATGAATCCTCTGATGCCATAGTTAATGCAGCTAATGGTATGTTAAAGCATGCTGGCGGAGTTGCAGCTGCTATAGTAAAAAAAGGCGGACGTGAAGTTCAAGAAGAAAGTAATAAGATAGTTAGAAAAGAAGGGATAATTCCCACTGGGGGAGCAGTTATAACTAAAGGTTATAATCTTCCTTGTAAATATATCATTCATGCTGTTGGCCCAAGAATGGGTGAAGGAGATGAAGAGGTTAAATTAAAAAATGCTATTTTAAGTGCTTTATGTTTAGCTGAGCAACATAATTTAAAATCATTATCAGTACCTGCTGTAAGTTCTGGAATTTTTGGATTTCCCAAAGAAAGATGTGCCAATATTTTAATAAATATAGCCATACAATTTTTAAATACAAGTGCTAAAAGCCTTGAAAGAATAATTATGTGCAACTTGGATGATGAAACATATGAAGTGTTTTTAAACGAAGAAAAAAATTTTTTAGATAAATAATTAAATAATAATCTAAAACCGAGTTATAAAAACAGCAGTATAATGTTGTTTTTATAACTTGGTTTTGGTATATAAGTAATTAATATATTTTAATTAGTATACAAGAAATTTTTAAAATTTATAAGAAAAATAGAGTAATTTTAAGTTAAATTTGCATTATAAGTATACAGTTTAATTTACAAGATTAAATCTTGTGGTATAATAATGCTTGTTCGTTAAGAAAAACGATATTTGGGGGTATAGCTCAGTTGGGAGAGCACCTGCCTTGCACGCAGGGGGTCAAGAGTTCGAATCTCTTTATCTCCACCATACATATGGGTCTATAGCTCAGCTGGTTAGAGCGCACGCCTGATAAGCGTGAGGTCGATGGTTCGAGTCCATTTAGACCCACCAATAATTTAATGATATGCGGGTATGGTTCAATGGTAGAACGTCAGCCTTCCAAGCTGAACACAGGGGTTCGATTCCCCTTACCCGCTCCAAAAAAACACTTACTACTAGAAGTTAGTTTTTTTGTTTTTGTTCATAAGTGTAAAAATGTTAAAATTTATAAGGAATTATCAAAAGTGATAGTGTTAAAATATATATATTTGATGTAATTACTGTACTTGTTGCCACGCGTGTCCATAGTAAAAATAGATAGAAAAAAGAAGAAAAATGTAGTTAGGATTATTTAAATTGATAAAATGTAAAGTATAAAAAGTAACAATGTATAAAAGTATGATAAGATATTCCTTGTCGTCACGAAGACGACGGAAATCAAGGAAACAACAAAAGAATTTAAATAATTTGAGAAAATTAAAAAATTCAAAAAAAAGTTGTTGACAAAGAGATTTCAAATTGATATAATGAATAAGCCGTCGAGAGATGGCGAAAGAAAATGGTCTTTGAAAATTAAACAGAATTAAGGTAAGAAACCAGTCAATAAATTTGAGTAAGATTAAACTTTTAAATTGAGAGTTTGATCCTGGCTCAGGACGAACGCTGGCGGCGTGCCTAACACATGCAAGTCGAGCGATGAAGCTTCCTTCGGGAAGTGGATTAGCGGCGGACGGGTGAGTAACACGTGGGTAACCTGCCTCAAAGAGGGGGATAGCCTCCCGAAAGGGAGATTAATACCGCATAACATTATTTTATGGCATCATAAAATAATCAAAGGAGCAATCCGCTTTGAGATGGACCCGCGGCGCATTAGCTAGTTGGTGAGGTAATGGCTCACCAAGGCAACGATGCGTAGCCGACCTGAGAGGGTGATCGGCCACATTGGAACTGAGACACGGTCCAGACTCCTACGGGAGGCAGCAGTGGGGAATATTGCGCAATGGGGGAAACCCTGACGCAGCAACGCCGCGTGAGTGATGAAGGTTTTCGGATCGTAAAACTCTGTCTTTAGGGACGATAATGACGGTACCTAAGGAGGAAGCCACGGCTAACTACGTGCCAGCAGCCGCGGTAATACGTAGGTGGCAAGCGTTGTCCGGATTTACTGGGCGTAAAGAGTATGTAGGTGGGTGCTTAAGTCAGATGTGAAATTCCCGGGCTCAACCTGGGAGCTGCATTTGAAACTGGGCATCTAGAGTGCAGGAGAGGAAAGTGGAATTCCTAGTGTAGCGGTGAAATGCGTAGAGATTAGGAAGAACACCAGTGGCGAAGGCGACTTTCTGGACTGTAACTGACACTGAGATACGAAAGCGTGGGTAGCAAACAGGATTAGATACCCTGGTAGTCCACGCCGTAAACGATGAATACTAGGTGTCGGGGGGTACCACCCTCGGTGCCGCAGCAAACGCATTAAGTATTCCGCCTGGGGAGTACGGTCGCAAGATTAAAACTCAAAGGAATTGACGGGGACCCGCACAAGCAGCGGAGCATGTGGTTTAATTCGAAGCAACGCGAAGAACCTTACCTAGACTTGACATCTCCTGAATTACTCTTAATCGAGGAAGTCCCTTCGGGGACAGGAAGACAGGTGGTGCATGGTTGTCGTCAGCTCGTGTCGTGAGATGTTGGGTTAAGTCCCGCAACGAGCGCAACCCTTATTGTTAGTTGCTACTATTAAGTTAAGCACTCTAACGAGACTGCCGCGGTTAACGTGGAGGAAGGTGGGGATGACGTCAAATCATCATGCCCCTTATGTCTAGGGCTACACACGTGCTACAATGGCTGGTACAACGAGCAGCAAACCCCGCGAGGGGAGCAAAACTTGAAAGCCAGTCCCAGTTCGGATTGTAGGCTGAAACTCGCCTACATGAAGTTGGAGTTGCTAGTAATCGCGAATCAGCATGTCGCGGTGAATACGTTCCCGGGTCTTGTACACACCGCCCGTCACACCATGAGAGCCGGTAACACCCGAAGCCCGTGAGGTAACCGTAAGGAGCCAGCGGTCGAAGGTGGGATTGGTGATTGGGGTGAAGTCGTAACAAGGTAGCCGTAGGAGAACCTGCGGCTGGATCACCTCCTTTCTAGGGAGAATGGAAGCAAAGCTTCCAGACTGGCACTTGATTCTGTTTAATTTTGAAAGACTAAGTCTTTCTGAATGAAGTTAAACATTTTTAATGTTTAACAAAGCGACTATCACTAAATCTATGATTTAGGATATCTGCTTTTGTTCTTTGAAAATTGCACAGTGATAAAGAAACGAAATAACCTAGTTAACAAATAATATTTGTTAATGATATTAAATTAAGTAATTGATGATAGATCAAGCTACAAAGGGCGCACGGTGAATGCCCTGGCACTAGGAGCCGATGAAGGACGTGATAAGCTGCGATAAGCTACATGTAGGCGCACACAGCCTGTGATATGTAGATTTCCGAATGGGGAAACCCATCTAGTTATGCTAGATACTGTATACCGAATACATAGGTATATGGAGGTACACCTGGGGAACTGAAACATCTAAGTACCCAGAGGAAGAGAAAGAAAATTCGATTCCCTAAGTAGCGGCGAGCGAAAGGGGAAGAGCCCAAACCAGGAACTTGTTCCTGGGGTTGCGGATAGATCATAACGCTTTGATTTCTTTAGTTGAAGAGAACTGGAAAGTTCCGTCGTAGAAGGTAATAACCCTGTAGGCGAAAAGGAAAGAAAAGTAGATCTACTCCAGAGTACCACGAGACACGTGAAACCTTGTGGGAAGCTGGGAGGACCATCTCCCAAGGCTAAATACTACCTAGTGACCGATAGTGAAGCAGTACCGTGAGGGAAAGGTGAAAAGAACCCCGGAAGGGGAGTGAAATAGAATCTGAAACCGTGTGCCTACAATCGGTCGGAGCACATTAAAGTGTGACGGCGTACTTTTTGTAGAACGGGCCAGCGAGTTACGATATATAGCAAGGTTAAGCACTTATGGTGTGGAGCCGAAGGGAAACCGAGTCTGAATAGGGCAACTAGTTGTATATTGTAGACCCGAAACCGAGTGACCTATCCATGGCCAGGATGAAGCGGAAGTAAAATTCCGTGGAGGTCCGAACCACGTTGGTGTTGAAAAACCATGGGATGAGCTGTGGATAGCGGAGAAATTCCAATCGAACTCGGAGATAGCTGGTTCTCCTCGAAATAGCTTTAGGGCTAGCGTCGGGTAATTGAGTAGTGGAGGTGAGCACTGAATGGGCTAGGGGCTGACAACAGTTACTGAACCCTATCAAACTCCGAATGCCATATACTTGTACCCCGGCAGTCAGACTACGAATGATAAGATCCGTGGTCAAAAGGGAAACAGCCCAGACCATCAGCTAAGGTCCCAAAGTGTAAGTTAAGTGGGAAAGGATGTGGGATTTCTAAGACAACTAGGATGTTGGCTTAGAAGCAGCCACTCATTTAAAGAGTGCGTAATAGCTCACTAGTCGAGAGATCCTGCGCCGAAGATGTAACGGGGCTCAAACTTACCACCGAAGCTATGGATGTGTACTATGTACACGTGGTAGAGGAGCTTTCTGTACAGGTTGAAGTCATACCGTAAGGAGTGGTGGACAGTACAGAAGTGAGAATGCTGGCATAAGTAGCGAAAAACAAGTGAGAATCTTGTTGACCGAATATCTAAGGTTTCCTGGGGAAGGCTCGTCCTCCCAGGGTTAGTCGGGACCTAAGCCGAGGCCGAAAGGCGTAGGTGATGGACAACTGGTTGATATTCCAGTACCACCATAATGCGTTTGACAAATGGGATGACGCAGGAGGATAGGATGTGCGCACTATTGGATGTGCGTCTAAGCACTTAGGGTGTTAAGTAGGCAAATCCGCTTAACATTAAGCCTGAGGTGTGATGGGGAGCCTATTTTGGCGAAGTATCTGATTCCACGCTGCCAAGAAAAGTCTCTATGGAGCAAAATGGTGCCCGTACCGCAAACCGACACAGGTAGATGAGGAGAGAATCCTAAGGTCGTCGGAAGAATTATTGCTAAGGAACTCGGCAAATTGACCCCGTAACTTAGGGAGAAGGGGTGCCTACGAGAGTAGGCCGCAGTGAATAGGCTCAAGCAACTGTTTATCAAAAACACAGGTCTCTGCTAAAGCGTAAGCTGATGTATAGGGGCTGACGCCTGCCCGGTGCTGGAAGGTTAAGGGGAATAGTTAGCGCAAGCGAAGCTATGAACTTAAGCCCCAGTAAACGGCGGCCGTAACTATAACGGTCCTAAGGTAGCGAAATTCCTTGTCGGGTAAGTTCCGACCCGCACGAATGGCGTAATGATTTGAGCACTGTCTCGGCAATAAATCCGGTGAAATTGTAGTGCAAGTGAAGATGCTTGCTACCCGCGGTTGGACGGAAAGACCCCGTAGAGCTTTACTGTAGCTTAGCATTGAATTTCGGTATTGTCTGTACAGGATAGGTGGGAGACTTAGAAGCGAGGGCGTCAGCTTTCGTGGAGTCGTCCTTGGGATACCACCCTGACAGTACTGGAATTCTAACTGGAGGCCATGAATCTGGTCACAGGACATTGCTAGGTGGGCAGTTTGACTGGGGCGGTCGCCTCCTAAAAGGTAACGGAGGCGCCCAAAGGTTCCCTCAGCGCGGTCGGAAATCGCGCGTAGAGTGCAAAGGCAGAAGGGAGCCTGACTGCGACACATACAGGTGGAGCAGGGACGAAAGTCGGGCTTAGTGATCCGGTGGTTCTGTATGGAAGGCCATCGCTCAACGGATAAAAGCTACCTCGGGGATAACAGGCTGATCTCCCCCAAGAGTCCACATCGACGGGGAGGTTTGGCACCTCGATGTCGGCTCGTCGCATCCTGGGGCTGTAGTCGGTCCCAAGGGTTGGGCTGTTCGCCCATTAAAGCGGCACGCGAGCTGGGTTCAGAACGTCGTGAGACAGTTCGGTCCCTATCCGCCGTGGGCGTAGGAAATTTGAGAGGAGCTGTCCTTAGTACGAGAGGACCGGGATGGACCAACCTCTGGTGCACCAGTTGTTCCGCCAGGAGCACAGCTGGGTAGCTATGTTGGGAAGGGATAAACGCTGAAAGCATCTAAGCGTGAAGCCCACCTCAAGATTAGATTTCCCATAGCGTAAGCTAGTAAGACCCCTGAAAGACTATCAGGTTGATAGGTTGGAGGTGTAAGTACAGTAATGTATTCAGCTGACCAATACTAATAGGTCGAGGGCTTGATCAAATTAATTATCACTGTGCAATTTTGAAAGAACAAAATCTTTTAAAAAAATGTTGACAGATGTAGAATAATAAATTATAATATGTCTGTACCAAGAAATATCTGGTGATTATGGCTTGAAGGTAACACCCGTTCCCATACCGAACACGATGGTTAAGCTTCAAAGCGCCGATGGTACTGCACTGGAGACGGTGTGGAAGAGTAGGTTGTCGCCGGGTAAGATAAAAGCACTAAGCAAATAGCTTAGTGCTTTTTATTATATAGATAATACCACCAGATAAGCTGGTGGATTATTATTTTATAGAAGTATATTTTGCATTAATTACTTATGAAGTAGTTTACTAATAAAGTTTACTTTGAAAACTTTGCATAAAAAGTTTTACCTTTGGAATTTAAAACTTTTATACTAAGTTTTAAATTGGAATCATGGTTAACTATAGATATTCCATCATCTAAATGTAGTGGGTTTTTTAATTTTTTATTTAGGGTCACTTCTATAGTATCTTTATTTTTCATAGTTGGATCAGAAACCGCAATTTCAATAAAATCTTTAGATTCTTTTACCATTATAGATGATTTTCTATTTACTGATATATAATCTACAGCTTGATTACAATCATTAAAAAAATTAGCGCATAATATATTTAATTTTTTGTGTTTAACAGCATGGATAGTTTGGGTATTTTCTATTATATCTATATCAGGATTTTTACAATAATTTGCTACTTTATTTTTTGACATATTAGGTAATAAAACATATGAATAAGAAGCATTATTAGGGTCTTTTCCGTGATCAAACCACATTTCAATATAATTTTTTGTAAGTATCATAGGATTACCATAAGAATTTTTAGGGGTGCTTGAACCAATATCATTCCAACTACCAGAATTTTTTATTCTTCTAATCTTCAATGATGTATTATTAGGAAAATAATATCCTATATCACAATTAGGCGTATTTCCACTTAGGTGACACCATTTTATGCCTTTCAAAGTTTCTTCAGTATTAATTAAATTACCTTTAACTCCTATATTAGTATTAAAAATATTACTATTATCATCTTTTAACTTTCTATTTTCTATTATACTTTCTATAGTTCGATTATCTTTACTAGTTATACCTGAGCCGAGGCATACAATTTCTTTATCAAACATAAACCAAGATTTTTTACCAGTAAGGGATAAATAATTTTGGCTAGGAACTGAATTTGGAGTGGCAGTTGGAGCAATCCCCTGAAATTCCATACCGTTTGAACCATAGTTATGAAGAGATACACCACCTACCCAATCCTTAGTAGAAGTAATGCCACAAGCTTTTTCAGGTATCATTTTTATAGTATCTACAGTAGTTCCAGGAATTCTATAAGGATTTATAGTTGGCCAAAAATTATCACTATATTGAGCTAAATCAGAATTGTATAAGTAAGTCATTCCGTCAGTTATATGCCAGCCATTTTTATTTTCACTGTTCATTGATTCATAGTTTGATATTCTAGAAGAAAACATGCTAACTCCAAATAAATAATTAGATCTTCTATGAATTACTCGATCCATTAAAGGAAAGTTTTTATGAAAAGAAGATTCGTCTAGTGGAGTTATGCTAGAATCATTTAATAATTTCTCAGTACAATTTATCATATTTATAGAAGTTTGGTTTTGCAAATGATTGTATAGTTTATCTGATTTTAATAAATATTTTGTAAAGCTCTTAAAATGAGATAAATACGGTTCGTCAGCAGATTGGCATAAAATCAATAATGAGTTAACAATGTCATGTCCGCTATGTCTATCAGTATATTTATACCTAGAAATTGCTCTGCCCCTAACCATATCTAATGCTGCCCCTTTATATAAGAAAGGTTCAAATGAATTTTTTATAAAGTCATATAAAATATGCAGCTTATTTTTATTTATTTCAAAAGGAGAGTTTTTCAAAATACTATTAGCTTCAAGTAAGCCACTTATAAATACGTTTCCATAGGTTCCAACGTAAGGTACACTATTATGTTGTATAAAGGATCCATCACTATAAAATCCATCACCTGTATTAACATAATGTAATAAGCTTTCAAGGGCATCTTTACCCATTAAAAGTTGCTCAGAGTCTTCAGATAAAATACCCATTCCTAGGGCTATTTTAGCTACATCTACTCGATTTGCTGCCTTTGATTCTCGGTATGGATTAGGGTGTAATTTAGTATATCCAGAGTGAAATGGATCTGGTTGGTAAAAATAAATAGCGTTCATATAGTTTGTTAAACGAGTAGAATCTAGATGATCATATAGTAGTACACAAATATCATTCAACGCTTGAGGTGCACCTATTTCCCAACTCCACCAATTACCGTATTCTGTATTTAAGTTTTCGTTATACTTGTTTTTATACATCCAATCTAGGCAATATAGAATTGAATTTAATAAGTCAGCATTTCCCTTTAGAGTACTACCAGGCATTACATATGCTTTTGTCATATTTAAAATTCTGTTGTAGTTTGATACTATATTATTAGAACGTTCAGTTGGGGTTAAAGTTTTTTGGGGATTTATATCTTGAATATCATTCCATAAATATTCTTTTAAAGGGTCTTTATTAATTGTGGTCATATATTTTTTACTGTTTTTATTTAAAGTGTTTATTAAATGTTTAATATTGGAATTATTTATATTGTAGTTATTTCCTATAATAGAATTAAACCATTTTTGTCTCAAAAGGGAATATTCTTTTTTTGATATTTTTGGAGGTGAAAGAGTATACTTAACAGTTACCATATAATAAGTTGTATTTTTAGGAGTAGTAGCAGATATAATAACACTTCCTTTTTGAAGGCCTTTAACAGTTCCAGTGTTAGTAACGGAAACTATATCTGAATTATAACTTTTATATATGGTATTTCCAGCGTAATTTGAGTCTATAGGAAGTTGCAAAGTATTATTTTTCTCTATAACCAAAAAATTTGATTTAGGTATTGAAGAATTAAGTTTTTGATTGTTTGGACAGATTGCTTTGAATATCCTAGTACCTGAAGTAATGTTTTTTTCTAGGCCGTATACGTTAGTAGTATTGCAAAGCAGAAAACAACTTGAGAGAAATAAAGGTGTTAAGAACATTAAAATTTTTTTTCTATTCATAAATGGCTCCTTTCCAAAATAAAAGTTAAATTTACAGTATATTGTTAATAAAATACATAACGTCTATAATGATGCAATTTTATAATAGCATTGATATAATAATTAAATCAATACTTTATAAGTAATTTTGTATATCGGTTTACTTGGTATATTATTATTAATAAAATGTCTTATACTGAATGGTACATACGATAATGTAAAAAACGCTAAATAAAATACTTATTTAGCGTTTTGTTTAGTAAGTAATATAAATTTTATTTATATTATAGTTTTTCTTTTGCAATAATCAGCAACTGTACTATCATGAGTTACAACTATTATAGTTTTGCCCATTTCATTCATTTTGCTTAATAATTTAAGTACTATATCTCTGTTTTCAGGGTCTAAGCTTCCAGTAGGCTCATCAGCTAAAACTAAATTTGATGGCTTTAATATTGCACGAGCAATAGCAACTCTTTGCTGCTTACCACCAGATAATCCAACCATTTTTAATGCATCTTTCTTTAACGTATCTTTTTCAGATTTACTGCCTTTGGTAAACCTTAGTGCTATATCTAAATTGAAATTTACAGTTTCATCATCAACTAAAGCATAATTTTGAAATAAAACTGATAGCTCTTAAAAATTTTATATTCCGTTTACCCTTAATTAAATTATTTAACTTTTGATTTTTTATATATCTAAAAGTTAATAGTGAAACAAGTAGTTGAATTGCTAGTAAAATAATAAGTTCTCCAAACAATCTAACTACAAAAATGGATTCCACGGACCTATATTTGTAAATAAGGAAAGTGTTGTAGATAAGCCCTAATAAAGTAGTTATAAATAGCTGAGGGGAAGTTAAATCCCACCATATATTTTTAGCACTTAATCCACCTATCTTCTTATTTTGGATAATAGTATAAAAAACATTTATAGCAGCATATAAAAGCATTATGAGTGGTATACAAATCATATAAGCTACTGAGGCTGTTGACATTTTAACAGCGTGAAAGTTTTTTTGCACAGTTAAATTATCATATGGAATTTTAGTCTTTTTAGAGAGTTCATTTATAAATTTTGATAAATTAGTATGACTATTTGAGGAAATTATATAATCTCCATCTATATGGGACTTATTCCAAGCAGTTTTTAAACTCATAAATTCCACATTATTATCATTGAAGGCGTCAAAAATAGAATTTTCATTAGAAATAGTACTTAGTACCATTTCATCTTTAAGATTTTTCATATTAAAATTTTTATGATTTTTCATCATAATTGATAAAGTAACTGAAGAATCAGTAGGTATATGTATTCCTTTTCTTAAAATTAACTTACCATTTTCAGATATATATCCAGTTTTAATAAAAGATACAGAATGTTTATTAGAAACTTCAATTATATTCTTTTTTATGCTTTCAACATTCTTATTTTGTATATCGCTACTATTAATATATATTTTTTGACAAATAGAACTACTTCCCCAATTTCCCCAATAAACTGTATCTTCATGAGCAGTATACTCATGGGTTAAAAAAACCATCAATATAATTATGATGGTGGAACAAATCCATAGTATTTTTTTCAGTGTGTCACTTCCTATATAATTTATTTATTAAAAAACCACTAATTAGTTTGGTTAAATCAATCAGTGGTTAAGCACTTGAACTAATATTCATAATAATTAATAGCCCTCCAGCTGCTAGTGATAAAATTTTTCTTTTCATAAGTATTCCCTCTTAACTTTTTAATTATATATGAATTTGAACTAATAAGATATAAAATGTAAATATGTATAGAAAAAGGAAAATAATTATCGAAGCATCATAAGTTCTGTATACTAGTTTACTTTATATACATTTACTATTATTATAAATATATATGTTTTAGTAGGAGTGGATGATGTGGAGAAAAATTTTTTAACTAATTCTATGAATTTAGCAAAGGAAATAGCTATTAAAAAATTACAACATAAAGATATAGCGGTAGATGCAACAATGGGAAATGGAAATGACACAGTCTTTTTAGCTAGTCTCGTTGGAGATAGTGGTACCGTATATTCTTTTGATGTACAAAAAGAAGCAATAGATAATACAAGAAAAAAGATTATAGATAATGAAATTAAAACTAATATACAATTAATACATGATGGACATGAGAATATAGATAAATATATAAATGAAGATGTAAAATTAGTTATGTTTAATTTAGGATATCTTCCAAAGGCAGAACATAAAATTACTACAAAAGCAGATACAACATTAATAGCAATAAAAAAATCATTAAATTTAATACATAAAAATGGTGTAGTATTAGTAGTTATATATCATGGTCATGAAAATGGGAAATTAGAAAAGGTGGCTGTGGAAGAATTTGCATCTACTTTAAATCAAAAAGAGTATAATGTTATGAAATTAGGATTTATAAATCAAATAAATAATCCACCTATATTAATAGCTATAGAAAAAAGATAATGGAATTATTGAATTTATTATAAAAATGTGATAACGTAAAGAGAGACAGTTCGTAAGCCTCCTGTCTATAAACAAAACTAAGGTAAACACGATAAAGATTTTTTGCTATACTCTAATTTAAAAATTACTTAGGGTATTATTTTTGATCGTTTAACTACCTAGTTTTAGGTAGTTTTTTTATTGCAAAAAATTAATACTAAAACATCGGAAGTGTTTCCTTGGCACCACTAAAAACAAGGGGGAGTTAAAATTGAAAACATATGATTATAAATATAAAACATAGGCAAGCTATATATAGGAAAGTTAAAGGCTTAAATTTTAATTTTTAAAGATTTAAGGGGGATAATAATGAGTGATTTTAAAATAAACAAGATAGCAAAAGTAGCAATAGTAGCGGCAGTATATGCGGTTCTAACAGCAGCTATAGCACCTATAAGTTATGGACCAATTCAATTTAGACTTTCAGAGGTTATGACATTACTCGCATTTATAGATCCAATATATATACCTGGATTAGTACTTGGATGTGCTATTTCAAATCTTTTTAGTCCACTTGGAATAGTAGATGTTGTTGTTGGTACTACAGCTACATTTATAAGTGTTTATATGATTAGTAAATGTAAAAATTTATTTGTAGCATCCTTGTGGCCAACAATAAACTGTGTATTTATTGGAGGAGAGTTATATTTTCTTCAACATCTTCCATTTTGGCTTACATCACTGCAAGTAGCAATAGGAGAGTTTGTAGTTGTAACTATAATTGGATATCCAGTATTTAAAATTTTATTAAAAAATAATAGTGTTATGAGAGTTTTAAAAGTAAATAGTTAAAATAAAAAAACAGCAGAAAATCTATCTGCTGTTTTGTATTTTTAGAACTTATTAATAAGCTTTTCCCCAGTAAACCATGTGTTTTGCTTCTTTTCCACAACATATACATTTGTCTGTAATTTCTTCTTGTTCAAATGGTATACATCTAGAAGATACTCCAGCAACTTCTTTAAGTTTTTCTTCGCAAGCAGTATCTCCACACCACATAGCTTTAATGAATCCTGGCTTAGTATCTGCAATTTTGTTAAACTCATCTAAAGTTTTTGCTGTGTAAGTGTGTTCATCTCTATGAGTTCTTGCATGTTCAAGCATAGAATTATGGATATCATCTAGAAGTTCTGGGATTTTTGTTTCAAGTTCATCCATTGATACAAAAATCTTTTCACGAGTATCACGTCTAACAAGTACAACTTGATTATTTTCGATATCTTTTGGACCAACTTCAAGACGAACTGGAACACCCTTCATTTCATATTCGTTAAATTTCCAACCTGGCATTTTATCACTAGAATCTACTTTAACTCTAGCTATTTTAGCTATATTAGATCTAAGTTCCTCAGCCTTTTCAAGAACGCCTTCTTTATGTTGAGCAATAGGTACTATTACAACTTGAAGTGGTGCAATTCTTGGTGGAAGTTTAAGACCGCTATCATCACCGTGTACCATGATTATTGCTCCAATTAAACGAGTAGTTACACCCCAAGAAGTTTGGTGAACATATTGAAGCTGACTGTTTTTATCGTTATATTGAATATTAAATGCTTTTGAGAAGTTATCCCCAAAGTTATGAGATGTACCAGATTGAAGAGCTTTACCATCATGCATTAAACTTTCTATTGTATAAGTTGCTTTTGCACCAGCAAATTTTTCTTTTTCAGTTTTTTGTCCTTTAATAACAGGCATTGCTAAAACATTTTCACAGAAGTCAGCGTAAGTGTTTAACATATCTATTGTTTCTTGTGCTGATTCTTCAGCTGTTGCGTGAGCTGTATGACCTTCTTGCCATAAAAATTCAGTTGTTCTTAAGAAAGGACGAGTTGTTTTTTCCCATCTTACAACAGAGCACCATTGGTTATATTTTTTTGGTAAGTCATTATGTGATTGAATAATTTTAGCATAATGATCGCAGAATAAAGTTTCTGATGTAGGACGTACACATAATCTTTCAGCTAAAGTATCATTACCACCTTGAGTAACCCAAGCAACTTCAGGAGCAAATCCTTCAACGTGATCTTTTTCTTTTTGAAGTAAGCTTTCAGGAATGAACATTGGCATATAAACATTTTCATGTCCTGTTTCTTTAAATTTAGTATCTAAATATTTTTGAATGTTTTCCCATATTGCATATCCATAAGGACGTATAATCATACAACCTTTAACGCTAGCATAATCTACAAGCTCAGCTTTTTTTACAATATCAGTGTACCATTTAGCAAAGTCTTCATCCATTGGTGTTATAGCTTCAACGAATTTCTTTTTCTTTGACATATTTATTCCTCCTAAATCATTATTTATATTATTTAAATTTATTTTTATATTTAAATAAAAGTGGCAAAAAATAAAAATAACCCAAATCCCAATAGGGACCGAGTCACGGTGGTACCACCCTTATTAATATATAAAAATAATATATTCTCTCAAATTTTTAACGGTAAAAACCGCTGTATCCTACTATAATTTCAGTACAGAACTCAAAGGCTGGTTCAAAAGTATTCTTTTAGAAACATCTCACCATAAGTTCCCTCTCTTTAAAAAGAATTAAATTTTACTATTCCTTATCACAGTAATAAAATATTAAATTATCATTATTATATGATAAAAGTTTATGCTAATAATGTCAATAGTGTATATTACACGGTTTGTAAGTAATTACAAAAATTTTTTGATATGTTATCATAAATAATAGGGGATATTAAAGAAAGTATAGAGGGGATGAATTATATTGAAGGAACTAATAAAATTAAAAAGGGGAAAAATGAAAGAATACATACAAACACCACACGATGAAGATAGGCTAAAACCAGAAATTGAAAAGCCACTAATAAGTGCAGATGGAATTTTTACAAGAACACAATTTTCAAGAGATAGAGATAGAATAAAATTTTCAAGGGCATTTAGAAGATTAGAGCATAAGGCACAAATATATTCACACGAAAAAGGAGATCATTTTAGGACAAGGCTTACGCATACACTAGCAGTTTCTCAAATATCTAGAAGTCTTGCCAAAAATTTAGGGCTTGATGAGGAATTGGTAGATGCAATAACTTTAGGTCATGATATAGGGCATACACCATTTGGACATCAAGGAGAAAGAACTCTAGATGATATTATGTCTGGCAAAGATGACTTATCAGGAAAAATAAAATACAAAGTAAACTATGGTGGATTTAAGCATAATTTTCATTCTTTAAAGGTGCTTGATGAGCTAGAAGTAAAACATAGATACCATAAAGGATTAAATCTTACATGGCAGGTTATGGAGGGAATATTAAAGCATACTAAGGTTAGGAGACATAAATCACATGAGTGTACTAATTGTGGTGGATGCTGGGATATAAAAAGATTTATAAATGATGAAAATTTTTTAAAAGAATATATGAAATACGATTTTTCTGTTACATTAGAAGGACAAATTGTTGCAATAGCAGATGAAATAGCTCAAAGGCAGCATGATATAGATGATGGACTTATGGATAGAGATTTAGGGATTACATTAAATGATATATGTAAGTACTTAATGGCTGAATTAAGAAAGATAACTTATCAAATAGAAGCTTTTCATATGAATAGTATAATGGATAAGTATTCTACATTTTATCTTAATAATTTAAAGTACCTAATGGAAGGTATTGAGTACATAGATATGGACATAGGAATTGAAAGAGAAAATTTATATAAGATAGGTACATTATCCACAAGAGTTCTTAATTTTTTTATTCAAGATGTGACTATAAATTCTCTTAAAAATATAAGTAATATTAGAGAAGAAAATGTAGATAGAAGAGATAATAAATTGGTTATACAAAAGAAAGTAGTTGGATTTTCTTTTGTAGGAAAGAAAGTAAATGATATAATTGAAACCTATATAAAAAGAAAAATTCTTAACTCATACAATGTAAATAGATTTGATGCAAAGGCAGTCTTTATTATAAAGCAGTTATTTAAGGCTTATTATTCTAATCCAAGACAAATGCCAGAATATATATTAGAGAGATTATTAAATAGAGTAAAACCTATTTTAGATGATATATATGATATTGAATTTGCAGATGGTGAAAAACTTAGAGATATTAATTTTGTTGATAGTAAACCAAATGAAGTAACTAAGTTAGTTAATCTTATGAAATTAAAAATAGACTTTAAAGAATTAGAGTTACCAGAAGGATTTAATATAAATGAACTTAAAAAAAGAGGATATATTAAAGAAGATGGAAGTTTAAATGAGTTTAATTTAACTAAAATGGCTAAGGATAGTTATAATGATGATTATGATAATATAGAATCTATGCTAAAAGCATTAGTTGAAATACAGTATGCATATTTATCAGTTATTTGTGATTATGTTGCAGGTATGACCGATAATTTTGCATGTAAAGAGTATAAAAACCTATATTTAGTTATCTAATAATATGTGTTAATATTAGGTATACAATTTTGAGAGGAATGTTTTTATGAGCAAAATATTAGTATTGGCAGAAAAGCCTTCAGTAGGAAGGGATATAGCTAGAGTTTTAAATTGTAAAAAAGGTGGAAATGGATATTTAGAAGGGGAGAGATATATAGTAACTTGGGCATTAGGGCATTTGGTTACTTTAGCTGATCCAGAAGCATATGATCATAAGTATAAATCTTGGAATATTGAAGATTTGCCTATGATTCCAAAACATTTAAAACTTGTTGTTATAAAGAAAAGTGGAAAACAATTTAATGTTGTTAAATCACAAATGAATAGACAAGATGTAAATGAAATTATAATTGCAACAGATGCGGGACGTGAAGGTGAATTAGTTGCAAGATGGATAATTGAGAAGTCACACATAAAAAAGCCAATTAAGCGTCTATGGATATCTTCAGTTACAGATAAAGCAATTAAAGATGGATTTAAAAATTTAAAGGATGGAAGAGAATATAATAATTTATATAAGTCTGCCATTGCTCGTGCTGAAGCAGACTGGTTAGTAGGAATCAATGCTACTCGCGCTTTAACTTGTAAGTATAATGCACAGTTATCTTGTGGTAGAGTACAAACACCAACTATAGCTATGATTGATGAGAGAGAAGAGGAAATTAAAAATTTTAAACCTAAAACTTATTATGGAATTGAGGCTAAGTCAGATAAATTAAAGTTAGTATGGCAAGATATTAAAAGTAAAGATATAAAAACTTTCAATAAAGATAAATGTGAAAATATTTTTATAAAACTAAAAAATAAAGATGCTGAGGTTATAGAAGTTAATAAAGTAAAAAAGAAAAAATTCTCATCTCAACTATATGACTTAACAGAGCTTCAAAGGGATGCTAATAAAATATTTAATTTTTCTGCAAAGGAAACATTATCTATAATGCAAAGACTTTATGAAAACCATAAGGTACTTACGTATCCAAGAACTGATTCAAGATACATAACTGTAGATGTGGTTGAGACACTTAAGGATAGACTTAAGGCATGTGGAGTAGGAGAATATTCAAAATTTACAAATAGACTTTTAAAAACTAATATAGAGGGAAATAAGGGCTTTGTAGACAATAGTAAAGTTACAGACCATCATGCTATTATACCAACAGAGCAAAAGTTTATGTTATCATCACTAAGTGATAGTGAAAGAAAAATATATGATTTAGTAGTTAAAAGATTTTTAGCTGTTTTATATCCACCATTTGAATATGAACAAACAACAATTAAAGCTAAAATAGGAGAAGAATACTTTATAGCTAAAGGAAAAATTGTTTTATCTCAGGGATGGAAAGAAATTTATTCAAATGTATTTGAAGACGATGATTTAGAAGGTGAATTAAAAGAACAAATTCTTCCTAGCATAAATAAGGGAGATACCTTAAAAGTAAATTCTATATCTAAAACTAAAGGAGAAACAAAGCCGCCTAAACCATTTAATGAAGGAACATTACTTTCAGCTATGGAGAATCCTGTGAAATATATGAGGGAAGAAAGCAAAGAACTTAAAAAGACAATAGGAGAGACTGGTGGAATAGGTACTGTTGCAACTAGAGCTGATATTATAGAAAAACTGTTTAACACTTTTTTAATTGAAAAAAGAGGTAAGGATATCTTTATAACATCTAAAGGAAAACAACTTTTAGAATTAGTACCAGAAGAATTAAAATCACCAGCGCTTACAGCAGAGTGGGAACAAAAATTAATTGCAATATCAAAAGGGAAGCTTAATAAGGATAAATTTTTAAGTGAAATAAAAGATTATTCAAAAGATACAGTTAATGAGATAAGGAATAGCAAAGAGAAGTTTAAACATGATAATATCACAAGAATAAAATGTCCTGAATGTGGAAAGTATATGCTCGAAGTTAATGGTAAAAAGGGAAAAATGCTTGTATGTCAGGATAGAGAATGTGGATATAGAAAAGGAATTAGTAAAATAAGTAATGCAAGATGTCCAGAATGTCATAAGAAGTTAGAGCTTCGTGGAGAAGGGGAAGGACAAATCTTTGTTTGTAAATGTGGATATAGGGAAAAATTATCTTCATTTAAGGAAAGAAAGAAAAAAGATAATAGTAAATTATCAAAAAAAGAAGTAAATAAATATTTAAAGCAACAACAAAAACAACAAAATGAAGAGCCATTTAATAATGCATTTGCAGAGGCATTTGCAAAACTTGGTTTAAAATAGATATTAAAAATCCATGGACTGAACAATTATCCATGGATTTTTATTTATTATAAATTACTTAAAAGGGTATCAATTTCTTCGGCAGAGTTTAAACTTAGAACTCTGTTACTAATATCTTCAGCTTCCTTTAAAGAAAGGGAAGATATTAATCTTCTAGCTGGTAGAATTGAGATAGCGCTCATACTAAACTCATCTAATCCCATGCCAAGTAAAACAGGAATAAGTCTTTCATCTCCAGCTACTTCACCACACATTCCAGCCCAAATTCCAGCTTTATGTGCATTATCTATAACAAGTTTTATAAGTCTCAAAACTGCTGGATTCATAGGAGTATATAGATAACTTATTTTTTCATTAATTCTATCTACTGCTGTTGTATATTGAATTAAGTCATTAGTACCTATACTAAAGAAATCCACGTGTTTTGCTAAAATATCACTTATTATAGCGGCAGAAGGTACTTCTATCATCATTCCAACTTCTATACTATCAGAAATTTTAATACCTTCTTTTATTAAAGTTTCTTTAGTTTCATTTAAGATACGCTTAGATTCTAATAACTCTTCAAGACTTGATATCATAGGAAACATAATTCTAAGTTTTCCATGTATACTAGCTCTTAATAAAGCTCTTAGTTGAGTTATAAATAAATCTTTTCTATCAAGACAAAGTCTAATAGCTCTATAACCTAAAAATGGATTAGATTCTTTTGGAAGATTCATATAAGGAACCTCTTTATCTCCACCTATATCTAATGTTCTAATTACAACTGGCTTGTTGTTCATAGACTCTAAAACTTTTTTATAAGCTTCATATTGTTCATCTTCAGAAGGAATTTCGCTTCTATTCATATATAAAAATTCAGTTCTAAAAAGTCCAACACCTTCAGCATCATTAACAAGCAATCCATCTATATCATCTGGAGTTCCGATATTTCCAGCAAGTTCTACTGTTTTTCCGTCTTTAGTAGTACTTTGTTTACCGATTAATTGCTTTATTTCTTTTTTATAGTTCTCAAAATTAATTTTTTCTTCTTTGTAATGATTAAGTTCTTCTGAATTTGGATTTATTATAATTTCCCCAGTTTTACCATTAAAAGCGATGATATCACCGTTTTTAACTCTGTTAGTAATATCTTTAAGTCCTACCACAGCAGGTATTTCTAATGTTTTTGCCATTATAGCAGTGTGTGAAGTTTTTCCGCCTATATTAGTTAAAAATCCTTTAACTTTAGTTTTATCCATAGAAGCAGTAACAGAAGGAGTCAAATCTTCTGCTATAAGTATAACTTCTTCAGGTAATATGGATACATCAATAACTTCCTTACCAAGAAGGTAAGTTAAAACTCGTTTAGATACATCTCTAACATCTGCTGCTCTTTCTTTTAGATATTCATCTTCTATAGATTGAAATATTTCAATCATTTGAGTTGTAACTTCTTGAAAAGCGAATTCAGCATTTAATCCAGTTTCTATTTTAGATATAGTTGGACCTATAAGCTCTGGATCATCTAAAATCATTAAATGTGCTTGGAAAATTTCAGCTTTATCTTCACCAATATCTTTTAAGACGTTGTCATGTATTTTTTGTAAGTCTTCTCGAGACTTTAAAAGTGCGCTGTTAAATTTATTTTTTTCACTTTCTATATCATTAATAGATTTTTTTTCTACAGTTAGTTCTTCTTCTTTAAGGATTAAAGCTTTAGCAATAGCTATACCAGGACATACTCCAGTTCCTTTAATCATAAAAACTACCCCCCATGTTTAAGTAATTATCTTTATTATTAGTTTAAAGTATTAAGTAAGTCAATTAAAGCATCCATTGCTTCTTTTTCGTCTTCACCAGAAGTAACTATAGTTATTTCTTGTCCAGACTTAATTCCACTACACATTAAATTCATTATAGATTTACAGTTATATCCGTTTAACTTAATATCGCTCTTAAATTTATTACATAAAGTAGCTATAGTAGCTGCAGGTCTTGCGTGGATACCGTTTTCTGCTTTTAAAACTAATTTTTTTTCCATTTTTAGTTCCTCCTAAAATTTTATATATTATAAATTTACTTTTAAAAGATTTTCTTTATTTTTAATATTTCCATCTTTAAGTTTTTCTATAGATTTAAGTTGAGCTGAGTTAGTGATAATAATAGGTGTAATTGCTGATTTTGCTTCTTTACGAACTAAATCTAAATCAACTTCAAGTAATTTATCACCAGCTTTAATCTTATCACCTTGAGATACAAAAGCCTTAAAACCACGGCCTTCCATTTGAACAGTATCTATACCAACATGAATTAAAAGTTCTACTCCTGAATCAGTGATAATTCCAAGAGCATGATTAGTCCAAAATAGTTGAGCTACGGTACCATCTACTGGAGAAGTTACGATTCCATCAGTTGGTTCTATTGCAATACCTTCTCCCATAAGTTTTGAGGCAAAAGTTTCATCAGGAACTTCTGATAAATCCACAACTTTACCACTTAATGGTGATAGTAAAATTTGTGAATCAATACATTCATTTGTAATAATATTATCTTCAATTTCAGGATTTGAATTAGAAGATATTTCTTCATTCGTATCATCTATATCATCAAGAGAAATATCTTCACCTGATTCTATTATAGATTTAATTTCATCTTTTATTCTTTCAGCTTCAGTTCCAAAAATAGCTTGTACGTTGTTACCACTTTCAAATATTCCAGCGGCACCTAAAGCTTTTAATGTTGATGTATCTACTATAGATGCATCTTTTAGAGTAAGTCTAAGTCTAGTAATACAAGCATCCAGTACTTCAATATTATTTTTTCCACCAATAGCTAATAGGACACGTTTAGCTTTTTCAGTACCTTGTATATTATCAAACTTAGGAGATGAAGAATCTTCTTCTTCTCGTCCAGGAGTATGAATATTTAATAATTTTATTGTGAAATAGAAAACTACAAAGTATAGTGCAAAGAAAGCCAAACCTACTAACCAAATAAGCCATGGATGACCAGCAAATTTAAATCCTAAAATATAGTCTATAAAAGAAGCTGAAAATGTATATCCAAGTCTTATATGAAGAAAACTCGTTATTATTCCTGATAAGAATGCTGCAGCAACATGAAATACAAATAAAATAGGTGCTACAAAGATAAATGAGAACTCAATAGGTTCTGTAATACCCGTTAGAAAAGCTACGAAAGCTGCAGAAATCATCATTCCTGCCATTTTTTTTCTGTTTTCTTTTTTAGATGCTAAAATCATTGCAAGAGCAGCTGCAGGAAGACCAAACATTAAAATAGGGTATTCAGCTGCCATGAAGAATCCGGCAGTAGGATCGCCATGAAAATATCTTGCTGTATCTCCGAAATACTTAACACCATTTGAAGTAAACTCACCAAATTGATATAAAAACGATGGATAATAAATATGATGTAATCCTAAAGGTATAAGTAAACGCTTACCAGCTGCATAAAAGGCTGGACCTAAAATAGATGAACTAGCCCAATGAGCAAATATATTTATTTTATCTTGAAAAAAAGGCCACACTTGGGCACCAATTATTGAAAATACTAAAGAAGCTATAGATGTTATAATTGGTACAAAACGTTTTCCACCAAAGAAACCCAATACTTGAGGCAATTTTATATTGTGAAACTTATTATATAATGTAGCAGCGATAAGTCCGATCATAATACCACCAAAAACGCCCATGTCAATTGCTATACCGAGTCTTTGTCCCGTTGCTTTAAGAACTGATTGAAGTATTAGATGCCCAATAGCTGCCGCTAGGGCTGCAACACCTTCACCACCAGAGAATCCTATAGCAACACCCACTGCAAATATAAGAGGTAGGCCTGAAAAAATGGCATCTCCAGCTTTTGCAATATTCTGAAAAATTGGACCGAATTGACCGAGCAAATCATCATGTCCCAATCTTAATAAGAGGCCAGCAGCTGGAAGCACTGAAACCGGTAACATTAAGGATTTACCTATTTTTTGAAGAGTTCCAAATATTCTGCCTTTTTTATTTTCATTTTTCATAATAAATCTCCTTTCTCACACTGCCAGTTAGGGGATAACTGGCAACATGAACAAGTATTAGCTATGACGTTGCATAGTAAAATGTATAGGAATATAGTATAGTAATTTTGTTAGCTATGTTATGGGAAACTGGTCAATATTAGGGGTTAATGTGACAAAAAAAAAGCATGAACTAAAATTTAGATAAATATAGAAAGTAACATAAATATAATATACGTATATTATATTTATGAAAATCCTGTCTAAATTTTAGCTCATGCCTGATAATTCAGTAACACGCTAACAATTTACTATGCTGTTTAATTTCATGATGTGGATAGTGATGTATCCCACTTCATCTTCTGGTACGGAAATTCGTAAAACGTTTTCTATAATTTTAGAAACGTCATATGCTATCTTATATTCAATTATATTCTTTCTCTTAAGTTCTGTCAATAGATTATTCGTTATTGTTTTATTATTTTTGATTCTATTTAAAACTCCTCTAATGTGAGTTACAAATCCACTATATTCAAATGAACTTGGATCTAGTTTAACATTTAATTTTTTAGAAACATGATTTATTATTTTATTGATTAATTGAGCATTTTCAAGGGCATCCTTTTTTGATCCTTCTTGTAATCCACCGCATATATGAAGGGTTATAAATCCAATTTCTGAATCAGGAAAATTCATATTTAATTCTTTACTTAAAATAGTTACAGCTTTTTTTGCAACACCATATTCTTTTGGATATAAAAGTTTTGTTTCGTTTAAAAATGGATTTTCTAAAACTAAACCATCTTTAAGTCTTTTAACTGTAAATTGAATATGATCTATAAGACCTACATGAACCTTAGGGTCTAAAGGTTTATTAAATTCATCAGATATCATTTTTAATATATCTTTAGTAATTTCTAAAATTTTAGGATCTAAATTGTCTGTAAAAGTGGAAAAAGAATTAGAGTCTAAGCCTTCAAGAGAAATAAATTTAGATTCAATACCTGTTAAATCATTTATTAATTGACCTGTTTTTTTACCAAAACCAATACCTTTTCCTACTAGTATATAGTTAGTACAATTGTAATCGACTAAAATAACGTTATTATTTAAAACTTTGACAACTTTATATTCCTCCAAAAGAAAACCCCCTTTGATAATAACAAGTTTATACTTTTAATTATATATTAAGTGGAGTATTTAACTCAACTATAAATTCTTAATGTAGATTAATGAAAAATAATAGAAATTAATGTAACTAGATGATAAAATCATAAAAATATATTATTATTGCTATTAATAAAGAATAAATAATGATATTCTTATATCGAGGAATATAACTGTCAAAGGGGGAAGATGAAGTGTATAAAATATATGCTGTAATTGTAGGAGTCTTGTTAGCTACTATGATAAGTATTAATGGAGCATTGTCAGGTAAAATGGAGAACTGTTTTGCATTAGTAGTTATTCATGTAGTGGGGGCATTAACTACTTGTATATTGCTAGTGATAACCAAAAGGAAATTTAGTATCAAAGGTATTCCTTTTTATTTTTTATGTGGAGGATTTTTAGGTTTTTTTGTAGTATTTCTTAATAATGTATGTGTTTTAAAAATAGGTGTAGCATTAACATTAGCACTTAGTTTACTTGGACAGTCAATAGTATCAGGTATTATAGATCATTATGGATTACTAGGAATGGAAATTCATAAATTTAAAAAAGAAAAAATTTTTGGGTTTTTAATAATATTATGTGGAATTATTATAATGACTGTTTATTAAGGGGGGAATGAGTTATGTTATATTTGTTACTTTCATTTATTAGTGGATCAATTATTATTATATCAATGACACTTAATGCTAGACTGGCAGATCATATAGGATTACTAGAAGGAACTCTTATAAATTTTATAAGTGGGTTTATTCCAGCACTTATTTATTTATTAATTAATTATAATAATTTTAATATATCAAAGGGGATGTTCTTAAATGTTCCATTTTGGATGTATTTAGGGGGAGCTGTTGGGGTATTAGTTGTATGTGTTTCAAATTTTGTAATGCCTAAGATACCAACTATATATACAACTTTGTTAATATTTATGGGACAATTATTTGTAGGAACGATTGTAGACTATTTCACAAATATGATGATTTCTAAAGGAAAATTAATTGGTGGGGCATTAATAATTGCTGGATTATTTTATAATTTCAAGGTAGATAGTAAATGTTGTGAAGAAGCTCCAAATGTTCAAGAAATATAAAAATTTAAAATTCAGTATATAAAAAAGATGAATCATAGGTGATATGCGTTCATCTTTTTTATGTATAATCAACAAGGAATAATTTGATTTATAATACAAAATATTGTATAATAAATCTAAAATTGGAAGTGCACTTTCAAATTAATAATTAAGTAATATTTTTTAAGCAGGATTGAAAACATTTACATGGGGTGTGGTAAGTTAACTTTTATATATAAGTAATAGTTATAACCAAAATTATAAAAATCACAGTAAATGGAGGAAGAAAATATGGGAGTAATTAGTATTTTGATTTCTTTGATTCTTCTTATGTATCTTGCCTATAGAGGTGTTACAGTTTTAATATTATCAGTAGTTTTAGCATTATTTGCGTTATTAATGAATGGGGAAACTCATGTAATGGCTATATATACTGAAGTATTTATGGGATCATTTGCATTATATTGTAAACAGTACTTTCCGATATTTTTATTGGGAGCTATATTTGGGAAAATAATGGATGATTCTGGTTCAGCAAAATCCATAGCAAAAACCATTGCAAATAGGTTAGGAGTAGAAAAGGCGGTTTTAGCAGTTGTGCTATCAGTAGCCATTTTAACATATGGTGGAGTTTCTATGTTTGTTGTTGCATTTGCAGTATTTCCAATAGCTGCACAGTTATTTAAAGAAGCTAATATACCTAAAAGGTTAATTCCTGGAGCAATTGCATTAGGTTCTTTCACATTTACTATGGCAGGTTTACCAGGGTCACCACAAATACAAAATACCATACCAATGCCTTACTTTGGAACTGATGCGTATGCTGCACCTTTATTGGGAATTATAGCGAGTATATTATTATTTGGCGGTGGTATGATATGGTTAGGGCACAGAGTAAGACAAGCTAAAGCTAACGGAGAAGGATATGGAGTTCACAAAAATGAAAAACTAGAGAGCATTAATGATGAAAACTTACCTTCTATACTATTAGCACTTTTGCCTATAATATTAGTTCTAACTGTTAATTTGATATTATCTAAATTTGTTTTTGTATCAGGAAAATATAATGATGCGTATTTAGCTCAAAAACCTTATTTAGTAAAGTTAGCAACTGTTTCTGGTACTTGGAGTTTGATAGTAGCATTAGTTATATCTATTATAGTAGCAATAGTATGTAACTTTAAGAGGATGAAAAGTGTTATAAAAAGCCTTAATGAAGGTGCATTTGGATCACTTTCTGCAATAATAAATACATCCTCAGTAGTTGGATATGGGAATGTTATTAAGATGTTAGCAGGATTTACATTAATAAAAGAAGTTATTATGGGCATTTCTAAAAATCCAATAATATCTGAAGCTATATCTGTAAATATATTATCAGGTATAACAGGTTCAGCTTCAGGGGGAATGAGTATTGCTTTAGGAATGTTAGGTCAACAATATTTAGAGATGGCAAATCAGATGGGTATAAGTCCAGAAGTACTTCATAGAATAGCAGCATTAGCTAGTGGAGGATTTGATTCTTTACCACACAATGGAGGAATTATAACTTTGATTGGTATATGTGGAATGACTCATAAAGAATCATACAAAGATATTGCTGTGTGTTCAGTATTAATTCCAATAGCAACTTTAGTTGTAATAGTAGTATTAGCTAATTTTGGAGTTGTATAAAAAGGAGTAATTTTGATATGTTATATAAAAAGCTCTAAGAAGTTTTAAAATTTCTTAGGGTTTTTTATTTTAAATAAATATAGTAAATACTTGAATTTTATATAATAACTAATGTTTGACATTAAGTATAAAATCTTATATTATAAATTAGCAGTAAAAAAGTGCACTTTTTATACTAAAAATTTTAGAAAAATATTTTGTGATATGGATATGAAAACGTTTACGCATGATGAAGATGATATTTCATATAAACAACGAAAGATGGAGGAAAGACGTGGGAGTAATTAGTATTTTAATTTCTCTAATTCTTCTTATGTATTTTGCATATAGAGGAGTTTCGGTTATTATTTTATCAATAATTTTAGCATTATTTGCAGTGGTTATGAATGGTGAGACTCATATAATGGTGATGTACACAGAAATATTTATGAAAGCTTTTGCCGCATATGTTAAGCAGTATTTTCCCGTATTTTTATTAGGTGCGATATTTGGAAAGATAATAGATGATTCTGGATCAGCTAAAGCAATAGCAAAAATGATTGCTCAAAAATTAGGTGTACAAAGAGCTGTTTTAGCAGTTGTATTATCAGTAGGTATATTAACATATGGTGGTGTTTCTGTATTTGTTGTCGCATTTGCAGTATATCCAATAGCTGCTCAATTATTTAAAGAAGCAGATATACCAAAAAAATTAATTCCTGCTTCTATAGTATTAGGATCATTTACATTTACTATGACTGCATTTCCAGGGTCACCACAAATACAAAATACAATACCAATGCCGTATTTTGGAACAGATGCATACGCATCTCCTATATTAGGTATTATAGCTGGTATGTTTATGTTTGGTGCCGGAATGTTATGGTTAACTTATAGAGTAAAAAAAGCTAAATCCATTGGAGAAGGGTATGGAGAAGATAAAAATGAAACAGCCAAGACTGATGATAGCAACTTACCTCCTATATGGATAGCACTTTTACCTACTATATTAGTTTTAATACTAAACTTTACATTATCTAAATTTGTATTTGTAGCAGGAAATTACAATAGTGGATATTTAGAAAAAGCGCCTTATTTAATGAAATTATCTAATGTTTCAGGTACTTGGAGTTTAATAATAGCATTAACTATATCAATAATTGTTGCAATATTATTTAATTTTAAAAGAATGAAAAGTGTAGTTAAAAGTCTTAATGAAGGAACAGCTGGAGCACTTTCTGCAATAATAAATACATCCTCTGTAGTAGGATACGGAAATGTTATAAAAATATTAGGTGGATTCATTATAATAAAAAATGTAATTATGCAAATTTCAAGTAATCCAATAATTTCTGAAGCTATATCTGTAAATATATTATCAGGAATAACCGGTTCAGCATCAGGGGGAATGAGTATTGCTTTAGGAATATTAGGTCAACAGTATTTGCATATGGCAAATCAAATAGGAATAAGTCCACAAGTATTGCACAGAGTAGCCGCAATAGCCAGCGGAGGACTTGATTCATTGCCACACAATGGAGGAATTATTACATTACTTGGTGTATGTGGAATGACTCATAAAGAGGCATATAAAGATATAGCTGTATGTTCTGTAATAATACCTATAATTGTATTAATTATCATAGTTGTGTTGGCTAATTTAGGAATCGTTTAATATATCATTTAATAAATTCCAAGAAAGTGAAATGTTCTTGGAATTTATTTATTTGCACGATATATCATACCTTTAACAATAGATCTATATTTTTCTGAAATGTCAGGACATACTTTTAATATAGAGTCTATTACATAGTCTATATTATTATCATCTAATTTTTTTGATTTAACATCTGAAACAATAATTTCTTCACTATCTAATGAATTATAAATTTCTTTTATAATAGGGGATTCGATAATAGAATCTTTTTTTAAACAGTCTTGTGAAAAATAAAGGATTTCTTCATTTACAAAAAATTGACCGTATACAGTTTCTTCACCATTATCATTTTTTATATGTTCAACATGTTTTATGTCTAGTCTATTATTATCGTTGTCTCTTGTTAATACACATCTTATTTCAAGGTCAATTAATCTTTCTTTTATATGTTTAGAAAAGCTTCCACCTAATTCAGAAATAAATCTTTTTATTGATATAGTTTTACGAACTTTATAAATTTGTCTAGCCATAAAAATTCTCCTTTTTATTTTTATTATTTTAATATCTTTCATAGTGAGGACAATAAAGATAACATAAAAACCACCTTTATAAAGGTGGTAAATTAATTTTATAAGTTTTTATTTTAGTTAGAATATTGGAGTTATACAATATAAAAATACATTTAAGTTTTTAATTTAGTATATTATGTTACTAATAGTATACCATAATAATTAAAAATTAACAAAAAAATATCAAAATATTTTCAATTTGAATATTTACATAAAAATGTATGGTAAAATGTATGACAAAGTTTTATAAAAAATTTGTATTAAAAGTTTGAATTATTAGGGAAGATGGTGATGATAATGGCTATTATGATACCAGAAAGCATTAGTGCATTGAATAATGTTACTAATGGTGAAAAAAAGGTGTTTAAAATATTAAAAAATTTATTGCCCCAAAATTATATTTGCTGGTTTGATTTAAGAGTTGGTAATAGGTATCCTGATTTTATAATACTTGCACCAGATTTGGGTATTATAGTTCTTGAAATTAAAGATTGGGAAGTAGGTTCCATAGAAAAAGCTGATATTAATTATTTTCAATTAAAAACTTTAGGAAGTTGTACAAACCCATTAAAGCAAGCTAGAGACTATATGTTCAATATTGTAAATAAGTTAAAAAAAGATAAAAAATTAACTCAGAGCAATGAAAAATATAATGGAAGTTTAAAGTTTACTTATGGACATGGAGTTATATTTACTAAAATAACTAAGAATGAATTTAATAAGGTTGAGTTTAATGGAGTACTTGAAGAAAATTTTGTTATATTTCAAGATGAGTTAAATAGTATAGAAAATAATTCTGATAAGGATATGCTAAAATCAAAATTAGAAAATATGTTACCTATGAAATTTAAGTTTAATAATCTTGATGAAGATATTATAAATAGAATAAGGGGAAACTTATTTAAAGAAGTAAATTTAGTTCAAAGTGATGATAAAATTTTTAAAGTTATGAATTTACAACAAGAAATGTATGCCAAAGGATTGGGATATGGACATAGGGTAATTAGGGGTGTGGCAGGAAGCGGAAAAACTATAGTTCTAATTTGTAGAGCTAAATACTTAAAAGAAGTACATAAGGATTGGAATATATTAGTTCTTTGTTATAATAAAACGTTAGCTGCTTTTTTAAGAAAAGTTATAAATGGAAAAGAAGAAAATAGTAATGTTGAAGTTATACATTTTCATGAATGGATTAATAAAATTTCTAAACAATTAGGATTAAAGACAGGTATATATAAAGAAGTGGATGTTGCTAAAAATATTTCTGAAATTACAGAAGAAATGTTACAAAGATTAATTAAGTATGATGCTATTTTAATTGATGAAGGACAAGACCTAGAGAAAGAATGGCTAAAATTTATAGTTAAAAATCTTAGAAATTCAAAAGAAAGTCATTTATTATTGGCATCTGATGGTGCACAAAATCTTTATAGTAGAAAGTATACTTTAAAATCAGTGGGAATAAAGGCTGTTGGAAGAACTGTTATTATGCGAGAAAATTATAGGAATACTAAAGAAATTTTAAAACTAGCTAATGACTTATTGTCAGATAGTAGTTTAAAAAATGGCAATGAAGATGAAAATGATTTTATAATAGAACCTAATTCTATTTTAAGAAATGGACAAACTCCAGAAATAATCAAGGCATTAAGTTTTGAAGATGAGATAAAAAAAATAATTAAGAATATTATAAAATTAAATAATCAAGGGTTAGATTATGGAGAGATAGCTATATTATGTCCTTATAATAAATATAAAGGTATAGAATATACTAAAATAATCAAAGAAAATTTGAAAAAAAATTTTATAGATTATGATATTTTAAATAAAGATTATAACAAATATGAATTTGAATATTATAAAGATAGAGTAAAAATATCTACAATTTATAGTGCCAAGGGATTAGATTTTGAAGCTGTATTTATCTGTGGAATTAATGATGGACTTATAAAAAGAAAAGAAGAATCTAAAAAAGTACTTTATGTTGGAATAACTAGAGCAAGAAAAATTTTAAATATTACATATAGCGTTAAAAATGAACTTACAGATATGATAGTAACAAGTTGTAAAGAAATAAAAAAAGATAACTTTTCAAAAAAAATAGGGAATGTTAAACCAAAAGAAATAGAATATAATAAAAACAGTATAGATATTAATGAGAATAAGAAACAAAATAAAGGATTTTGGCAGAGGATAAGAGAAAAAATAAAAATTTGAAAAAATAGGATATAATCAGGTAACAATGAGGCAGAAATTTTCATATATTATCATAGTAATAAAAATTTTTTGATAAGGTGATGAACTATGGATAATACTTGTTGTTGTTGTAATTGTCCTACTTCATGTAATGCATATATGCATGTATATAACTATGGAAATTATTATTTAAGATTCTGTGGAACTTATAAAGTATGTGGGGTAACCTATAAATATCAAAGTAAGTTTATAAATATGTGTGAAGATGAGTTAATATACATTCCGAATAAGGCAACTTGCATTACATTAACTGTGGAGATGTGTAGTTGTAGTTGTGAATCTCAATGGCAAGTTATAATGAAGAAAAATTATAAATGTGCATCTGAGAGATGTTTTGTAGCATATGGTTCTGAATGTTGCTATTGCTGTAAGCAAGTTCCATGTGATGTAATGTCAATGCTTAAAGACAGTTTGCCACAAGGGGTTTTTATGCCCTCAGACTATATATGTGATAATTGGTCAAAGTATTGCAGTTACAATCCTTGTAAGGCTTATGGGAATAAGTGCTGTAAGTCTAATCCAAGTTATTTATCAAATACAGATAATTGTTAGTTAATAGTAACAAAAATAATTGTTGATAAAATAATTATTTTCTAATTAATATAGAATTTATAATAAAAAGCAAGAAAAATTTTCGATTATATTGTTCAAAAAGCCTCCATAAGTTGGAGGCTTTTATTTCGAATAAATTCTTGTATGTGAGAGAATCTAAAAAATTACTAGTTTTTTATTCGTTTTTAAGCCATTTATAAAATTTTTATTTTCTATATTTATCAAAGTATTTCTTTAAATGTTTATATGTATAATTTTTATTATAGTTAAAAAGGTATAAATAATATGAAAATTTTATAAGTATATTAGTCCATAAATGTAATCTTATTATATAATAATGAAATTAAAACAAAAAATGATCATCTGTGTAAATATATATAATAATTATATTATATGATAAAATATAATTGTTAATGTAAATTTTAAATTAGTAGAAAGGAAGATTTATAATTGGAAAGAGATGTTTTTAGTTACTTAGATGAAAACTATAGATACTTAAATAATTATATAAAAGATTTTAAAAAAGTATTATTTACATCTCCACATAGTGCAATAATTAAGGGGAGAACGTTTTCCGAAAAGTTAATTCAGGAGGTATCAGAGTTAGAAGGATATGGGTTATTAAGTAAGATGACTCAGGCTGAAAGATTAAGAAAATTGGAAAATGAAGGAGTAATAGAAGGTGAGATAGATAAACTTTTTCATACTGTAAGATTACTTGGAAATAAAGCAGCACATGAAGATGTTGAGGGTGAATTAGAAGTTGCTTTAAATATACATAAAAATATTTATAAAATTACTTGTTGGTTTGTTGAATCTTATATTGATTACAATTTTGAAGCTACATCATATAAAAGTCCAATGCCACAACAAGATAAACCTTCGAGTATTGGTACTGAATTAGTATCTAATTTATTGCAAAAAGTGGAAAGTTTAATATCTAAAACACAGAAATCTGATGGTGGAAGAGAAAAAAATTTACAACCCAAAAATGATTCTATAAAAATTGAAAATAACCAATTAGAAGATACTTTTGAAGAGCTTATAGTTGAAAGTATTATTAATAATGAAGAAGATAAAAAATGTATGATTCAAGAATTAAATAGATTGAAGGAATCATCAAAGGAAGCTGTTGAGGGATTAGGTGAGTTTACTCCATTTAAAAGGTATATGCATATTGAAAGAGAAGCTCAAAAAGAATTGGAAGAATTAATAATTAAATCAAATGAATCTAATAAATCTCAATTAATTTTAGTTTGTGGTAGTGTTGGTGATGGTAAGTCACATATAATATCATATTTCAAAAATAAATATCCACATATTATGAAAAATTTTATTCTACATAATGATGCTACAGAAAGTTTAGATCCCAATAAAACATCAATGGATACTTTAAATGAAGTATTAGATAATTTTAGTGATGAAAAAATTAAAGAAAGTAATGAAAAATTTATATTAGCAATTAATCTTGGTACATTAAATAATTTTATAGATTCTGAATATGGACAAAGATACTCAATTTTAAAAAAGTATGTTTATGATAGAAAAATTTTAGAGAATAGTATTGTAGATGGGGGATTTGATGAAGAAAGTTCATTTCAATTTGTAAATTTTAGTGATTATCATATATTTACTTTAAAAGATAGCAAAGTTCAATCAAATTATATTAAATCATTGATAAATAAGATTATAGATTCTTCGGAACTTAATATTTTTTATAATTCTTATAAAAAATATTGTACAAAATGTACAAATTGCAAATGTTGCCCTATTAAAGCTAATTATGAGTTGTTAAGTAATGAAAAAGTTCAAGAAGCAATAATAAATTTATTAGTTCAATCTATTATTAAAGACAAAATAATAATTTCAACTAGAGCATTATTGAATTTTATGTATGAGTTAATAATTCCAAGATCATATATTGATATTAATTCACCAATATTTAAGACTGATATTGCTAATCTTAACAATTTATACTACATAAAGGCGCTTATGCCGAATATACTTTTTAATCATAAAGAGTTATCATTTATATTTGAATCATTAAACAGGTTAGATCCTTTAAATGTAAGAAATGAAAAAGTAGATGATTTTATAATAGAGTTTAATAATGCTTCAGATGTATTATATTATTTTAAAATGTATATTGATTATCCTAAAGATTATCTAAGTAAAATTGAAAATATAGATTTTAGTGATACAGAGGATAAAAGTATAAGATATGAATTATTAAAATTATTTATAAGAAGTTATTATATATGTGGCAAAGAAGATATTTTTTCTTTAAAAGATTTAGTTTATGAAAATTATATGAAGAACTTATATTTTTGGAATAGAGGAGATAAGCCTAAACTTAAAACTTTGTATGATAATGTTAAAAATGGAATTATTAAATGGAATGGAGAGGCTGAAAAAGATCAAATTAATATTTTTGTTGGTAAAAATCAAATTAAATATAAAGTTAGTGAGGAACTTGAATTAAAAGTAGATACAAGTAATTTGCCAAAGAGCGATGAAGTAAATATTAAAAAATTTATTACAACTCTCAAATTAAAATATGGAAATAAAAATCTAGATAAGACTTATAAAATAGAAGTAGACTTTTCATTATATAAATTATTAATACAAGTTATTAATGGATATAGACCTAATAAAAAAGATAAGAATCAGTTTATTAAGTTTATTGAATTTATAAATAAACTTGAAGAAGTAGGATCACAAAGAGAGAAACTTATATTTACAGAAAAGAATAGAGAATTTAATAAAAAATATAAGTTGGAATATGATACTGAATTTGAATTTTATAGATTTGTGGAGATGTAAGAGATGAGTTATGAAAAGCAATATAAGATAGATTTTAATAAAATAGAAAATACATTTAAATTTAAAGAAAATGGATTAACTCATAGCCAAGGTAATCAATTCAAATTATTACCATATGCGGCAAATGAAAAGACATTAGTTTCAAATTTTAATGGAGTTATAGGATCATTTTCTAGAATTATATGTAATAAAGAATTAAAAAGTGAGTTTAATTTTACAGAGTTTATCGAAAATGTAGTAGATCAAGTAGGAGAATTTGAAGGGGGAAGCAGTAAAGAGGTACTTAGAGATTTAGTTAAAACTATGTTTATAGATAAGGATAGTTTAGTTAATTTTGATATAAAAACTATAAATTATATAACGTCTACTAAGTCAGATGAAAAGATTGCAAGGTTTTTATATTCGGTATTATTTGATGAAAAATTAAAATCGTTAGTTAAAGAATACTATACTGAAAATGTAGAAAATATATTATACAAATTAGTCTTAAATGCATTACCTGAGTTAAAGGATAAAAAATATTCTATAGATAAATATAATTGTTGCTTACCATTTATAAAAGAGTTATTTATAAAAGATTTTAGATTTCTTATGGAAGATGAAGAGCTATATAAAAATTCTTTAAAAAGAATACTTGAGTATTACTATATGTTTTATGTATCACAGTTAGCTATGAAGCTATCTAAATTTGAAAAAGCTGATTTAACTAAACCGGAATCCATTTATTATACATTAAATTGGGAAAGAACATCAAAAAATAGAACAGCATATAAATTTGGATGGCAAGTACTTAAAAATAATATAAATGAGTTATTTTCACATGCTATAACATTAGAATTTTTAAATCATCATGATTTAGAGAAGCAATTAGGGTATGTAGAGCTATTTAATTTATTTGAGTCCATCGATGAAAATGAAATTTCAAATCAAATTGAAACTATTTATAATGAGTATACAAGTCGTATAAATGACAAAGATTGGAGTGAGTTTAAACAGAAGCCTAGAGAAAGTGATAACACTGCATTTAATAAAGTATATAAATTATTTGATGCTATTCAATATCAATTTAATAAATCCAGTAGAAGTAGAGCTAATCAGGCTTACAATAATTGGTGTGTGAAATTTATATATGAAAATTTCGCGAAAAGAAGAGGTTCACTAGGATATAATTTAAATTTGACAGAAGAAGATATAATTTTAATGACTAAAATATGCATTAATAATAATAGTAAATTAAAATTAAATTTATTATTTAATGAATTTGAAAAACGAGGACTATTTTTTGATAGGGATTCAAAAATTAAAATAGTACAGTTATATGAAAAGTTAAATTTATTAGAAAAGAAATCAGATAGTGGGGATGCACAGTATGTCAGATCAGTTTTATAATTATTTATCAAGTAAAATAATAGAGTTTTTTAATATGAATCCGTTGATTCCAGGATCTAAATATAATATTCAATTTGAAAAACAAGAACAAGTAAGAGCATTATATGAGGAATTAAAAAATAATACACTATGTAAAGATTATGAGTATAAAGATAATAGAGGGCAAGCTAGATATAAGTCATATTTTTTAGATTTCCATGGAGCAAAATTAATAGTAGCGGCAACTATTGATAATGTGCAACCTGATTTTTTAACTAGGCTTAGAAATATGGTGGGTGTAGAGCCAGGATATGAAGATAAGGCGATAATTTTTATACATGATACTACTCTTGATAGTATTATGGGCGGAACAGAGTCATTTAACAAAGAAGGAATGCCTTTTAATATAAATTCAGTTCAAAAAGATATAAAAAGAAGATTATCAACATCTCAATTTAATGATATGGATAAGGCTATCATAGAAGTAGATTTAGAAAGAAAAAATAAAAATTTATTTGATGATAATATCTCCATTTTTGAATATAAAGATTTATTAAAAATAATTAATATGAGTTGCATTGAGAAAAGTCAGTATAAACATTTTGGATTATTCTATGATAGTGATTTAAAAAATTTAAGCACAAAAGATCTTCAAAAAAGAATTAAAGAAAATGCTATGTACTACAATAGAATTGATGAAATACATAATTATGGAAATCCTGAAATGCAATTGGAACGTTATTTTGATGAAAAGGGAATAGAAAAATTAAAAGGTGAAGATTGGAAGATAGTTGATTATAAAGATGTAATTAAATCAGCACAACAGAAAAAAGAAGATAAGCCTTTACAATATGAATCATGCAGTGAGGAATGGGATAGAGAAGAAGGAACTACTAAGGTTAAGTCAAGAATAAGAAATATCATAGTTTTTAATGAAAATGGTAATGAAACTGTAGAGTTAGAATTTAACTTTGATGATCATCTAAAAAAAGAATTTTTAACTAGTAAAGGATTACTAGACTTAAAAATTTCAGGAAAGAGAATAAAAGTAATTATTCATAAATCGGGTACAGGTAGTGATTTTTATAAGATAATTTATAAAAATGATAAAAACGTAAAATTTGAATTTAAAATTGTAATGCTGGAATGTAATGAAAAATATTTATCCAGTATAAAGACTAAGTATTCTATCGTTATGAAGTCAAAAAATAATTATATTTCTGTAAATACTAACGATGCTAATATAGTATTTAACGAATTTGGTAGAATATCAAATAAGCATGAAATAAATCATAACAATGATGTAATTTATTTTGATGAGGATGAAAAAGTTACAGTAAATATTAGTGATGATTTTGAATATGAAAATGATAGTGAGCTTGTTAGATTTGATTTAAAAATTGATAAATGCTCAATCCCTATTGGAATTATGGGAACAAGTGAAAAAATTGCTCCAATTGAAGGATTAAAAGTATGGAAGTTAAAAAGGGAGAAAAAATCTGATTTCAAATTAGTTGGTGATAATAAGCTTCAACATGGAACGAAAGAATATTTTGCAAGAGATGAATTTAGACGAAATTTACAATTAGAAAAAGAAATAATAGAAAGCCAAGGTGTATATTTCATAGAAACAAGTGATGGATTAGAATCAATTAATTTAGAATTAGATACTGAATTGAAATCAAACTATGATGAAATAATAAGATATTTTAGCATATCAAAGAAGATACCTAGTTTAGCATATTTAAATGAGGATCTTAAAATTCTATATAAAAATTTTATAGAAAAATATATTGACGTTTTGAAAGAAATAAAAGAAGGGTCTTATCTTACAAAAGAACAAAAAAACTTATTTAAAATTGGAACTATAAAAAGAGAAATTGAGGATAAAGAGTTGATGCTTACTGCGTTACATCCTCTAAATATAGCATATCAGCTACATATAAATAACGAAAATAGTAGTGAGTATATATCAGATGAAATAATTAAGAAATTTACATCAACATACCTTTTACCATATGTATTGTGCGATAATGATAAATTATATATTCCAATGGAACAATATCACTCACCAGAATGGAAATATTATGTTGATGAAAATCTTCCAAGATATAAAAGTTCAAGGGATTTTGTATCTAAATTAGTAAATGAAAAAATAACTGAGTTTGTTAGTCACTTTAAGTATATGTTTAACATGGGAGGAAATGCACCTATAAGAATTAACTTAGTAAACACTGGGGATAGCAAAGAAATACTTCAAGGAATATTTAAATATTATATCAAACAATTAAAATCAAATAAGACCAGAGAAGTGTTGCCAATAGACTTATTTATATATTCTGATAAGGGTATTACTAATGCCTTTGAAGAAGTAGCATTTAATGATAATATTAATGATTTAAAAGTAATGTATGGATTGGATTTAAATGTTGATAATATGTCTGAAGAAGACGTTTTGAATTTATATAGAGAAAGGGTACACTTTTATTCTAAAAAAATTCAAGATGGAATAGAATATGCGCATATTACATTTTTAGAGATGAGCAATGAGGCAAAAACTATAACTTCAACAATGGACGATATTCCATCAGGAATAATATTAAATGGATTAATTTCGGGTATACCATCAATATTTTTAGGGGATTCATATAGAACTGGATTTGGAATAAAATATGCAAATATAAATAATGATTTAATGAAAGTTGCAATGAGCCTTAATGCACTAAATGCGGCAAGTAGGGGGGAACCATATAATAAAAACCAGTGTAAGGCTATATCGATACCTAGTGAAAGTAAAAATATGCTTGATAATATCTATTCGAGTAGTCATTGGGTAACATTTATTGATCCTAAGGTAGATCTGAACTTTTTCAAAAATGATCCCAATGCTAAGGATTTATTAATAATACATTATAGTGATCAATATACTACAGCGGGAGGATATGATGCTATAACCGTTACAAGAAAATCGGTACCTTATCAAAGGGTTATTGAGGAGTTTTTAATTCAAAAAGGAATTGAAGATGCTCATAGTTATTCACCGAATATAATTAATATGTTTAATGCTATAAATGGAGATTGGTTGTTGAGATTATTATCTAGTAAATCACATATGCCTAAAGAAAAAATGAGTATTTTATCAGCTATTAAGTTAGCACTTGCTGAATTTAAAATGGATAATATTATATGGGTACCAATATCATTAGAAGAAGTTCTTAGGGTATCTGGGGGTGCTGGACTCAAGCAAAAAGAAGGATTTTTTTCAGCTAAAAATTTAGGGTTTGAAAAAAATGGTGCAACAAGCGATGATATTCTTTTAGTTGGTATAGAGATTGTACGAGGAGAAATATTTATTCATTACTATCCTATAGAGGTTAAAATAGGAGAAAATAATCCTTCATACATACAAAAAGGAATAGAGCAAGCCAAAGCTACTAAAAAAATATTTAATAAGACACTATTACCAGATGAAAATGGAAATATTAATAGTAATCAAAAGGTATATCGTAATTTTTTAATGCAATTAGTAATAACGAGTGCGGAGAAACTTAATCTCTATGGTGTATGTAAGGAAGAAGATTGGAAAAGCATAATTGATTCTGATTTGAGGAGAAAGTTATTAAATGAGGAATACAAAATAAGCAATTCTTCTGAAGGTTCAATTGGACAAGCTGCAGTTATATCTTTCAAAAAGGGAAATTTATATAATGATATCAGATTAGAAGATGATGTTATGATAATTGAAATGTCAGAGGAAGAAGGTATTAACTTTATAACAAAGAGTATTAGTGAAATCCGTGAGTTAGTAGATGGTATAAATATAGATGCAACAGATGTAGAGGATATAAAATTAAATAAAATAGAAGAAATTTTAGACGAAAATAAAGAAAATGTGACGGAACAAGAGGCAGTAATTGAAAATGATATTTTAGAATCAGAAGAAATACAAAATAAAGATATTGAATCTTCAATAAAAGAAGTGAATTTAGTACAAATATTAAAAGATTCTTCTGAAGAATACCATAAAACTAGAAATATGGAGATTCTATTTGGAATAAATCAAAAAAATAATAGAGAAATATATTGGTGTCCAAATGATACAAATAAATTAATGCATACTAATACAGGGATAATTGGAACTATGGGAACTGGTAAAACTCAATTTACTAAGGCGATGATAACTCAAATTCATAAAGAATCAAAATACAATGTAGATGAAAAAAATATTGGAATATTAATTTTTGATTATAAGGGCGATTATAATAAATCAAAACAAGATTTTATTGGTGCTACAGATGCAAAAGTATTTGAATTATATCATTTACCGTTCAATCCATTATCCTTAACTAAAACTCCAAACTCAAAACCAATGCTTCCATTACATACTGCTAATGGGCTTAAAGAAACTTTAGCTAAAGCTTTTGGACTTGGCATAAAACAAGAAACATTATTAAGAGATTTAATAATGGAAGCTTATGAAAAGAGAGGAATCATAAAAAATAAACCTGATACATGGGATAAGCCCTCACCTACACTTAAAGATGTATATGATATATATGTTAATAAAGAAGATTTAAAGGAAGATAGCTTATATGCAGCATTTAGTAATTTAATAGATTTCGAAATTTTTGAACCAGATCCATTTGAAACTAAGAGTCTTTTTGACTTAGTAGACGGAGTAACAGTAATAGATTTATCAGGTTATGATCCAGGGATTCAAAATTTAGTAGTAGCAATAACTTTAGATTTATTCTATTCACAAATGCAAGCATATGGTCACAGTAAGATAGAGGGGAGTTTAAGACAGTTAAACAAAGTTGTATTAGTAGATGAAGCTGATAACTTTTTGAGTCAAAACTTTACTTCACTAAAAAAGATATTAAAAGAAGGAAGAGAATTTGGGGTAGGCACTATACTTTCAACCCAATTACTTAGTCATTTCTCAACTGGAGATAATGATTATGCGAATTACATTCTAACTTGGGTAATTCACAAGGTGGATGACCTCAGTAATAAAGATGTTAAATATATATTTAATACTCAAAGCAAACAAGAAGATGAGATATTATTTAATAAGATAAAAAGTCTTAATAAGCATTATAGTTTTGTTAAGATGGGGGATAGTGATAGACCTATTTATATGAAGGATAGGGCATTTTGGGAAATGATAAAGTAGTAGTAATATCAATGTATGAAGATATGATTTTATACAAATCTTCATACATTATTTCTTATATATGGATTTTGGTATTATCCAAGATTATATTTTTGGAAAGACTTATTCTCACAAAACTACTACTCTTATTTCCAAGTCCAATTTCTTGAATAACATAAGAAGGTTCCCCAATTCCACAGGCGGAACCAGAAGAAATAGCACACTTATCAGATAATTTTTTAATTAGCATTTCATTAATTATACCAGGAATTATTGCACCAATAACACCAGGTATATGATTTTTAGGATCCCCTAAAAATTCAATGCCAGGATACTTTTCAGTAAGCATTTTCTTAGTTTCAATTTCTAGTTGAGATATTTTTTTTATATATTCATGCATATCTCTTTTTGCAATTTCACAAGCTTTACCAAAGCCTACTATATTGTGCACAGCAGATGTTCCCGCTCTATATCCTCGCTCTTGTAATCCTCCGTGAATTAATGATGTTAATTTATAATCAGATAATGTACTTTGTTTAATAAATGCAGCACCAATACCTTTGGGACCATATATTTTATGTGCGGACATAGAAAGAAAGTCTATAGGTATATTTTTAACATCTATATCAAGTTTACCGAATACTTGAGTAGCATCAGAGTGAAATAATATTTCATGTTCTTTAGCAACACTACATAAACTTTTTATATTATTTAAAGATCCAATTTCATTGTTTCCCCATATGAAAGAGGCAAGTATAGTATTTTGTTTTATTGCATTTTTAAAAGCATCTGGTTGTACTTGTGCATATTCATTTACAGGAAGAAAAGAAACTTCATATCCGCGATCAATTTTTTTTGAAGTAGTTTTTTTCTTTAAAAATTGGCTAGATATTGATTTTTGAGATTTATTCCCAAAAATATCACCATTTAAAAACTTACAAGTTTGAAGTACAGATTTATGCTCAACAGTAGAAGTAATTATATGATTTCCTTTTTCTTCGTAGTATTTTTTATAGTCAGCTATACCTTTAATAATAAAGTTATTACTTTCAGAAGCACCACTAGTAAATATAATTTCTTTTGGTTCTGCATTTATTAAATAAGCAACCTTAGCACGAGCAGTTTCTACAGCTTTTTCAGCATTTATAGCCAGGGTATAGTATCGACTAGAGGGGTTACCATATTCCTCTTTTAAATATGGTAACATTGCATCTAGTACCTCAGGATCAATTTGAGTTGTAGCACTATTGTCTAAATAGATCATATATTTGCATCCCCTTTTTGTAGCAAGTTAGTTAAAAATTTTTCTAAATTACCACCTGAATATTTATAGTTATTATATAAAAGTTCAGCACCCCTATCTATATGTAGTTTCATAAAGTGTGGATAGTATTCATCATCATTTATATGTCTTCTTAGGTTTGTTTCAATAAGTGCTTTAAACAGTGAGTCAAATTCACCAGTTACAGTAGAACGTTGAAGTTCTAAGCCGTTTATATCAGTATTTTCATATTTCTCAATGGAAACAGAATAACTTAATGATAGGGAAACCGCTATTTTACTTAATGCAAATGGTTTAAGATTGGAGCTTTTGCTTATTACTTCAAAGATTTCTTTTGTTTTTTTTGATGTTTTTAATCTAAATCCCATAATCTACACCTCAAAATATCCATTTTTAACTTCAGTTTTTCGCAATTTTGTATTATATAAAAGTAAATACTCATCACATACATAAGGTTTAACAACTTTATATAGTTCTTTATCAATTTCTTTATTAGTAGAAAGAATTATTACTTGTTTACTTATATTTGGTAGATAATTATTACTTAAAGCATTTCTATGAGTTTCATCTATACGAGCATAAGGTGTATCAATTATAAATGGAATCTCAACACCAGAACTTTTAATAATAGCCCAGATCAAGCAAAGAATATAAATCTGCTTCTCACCATTTGAAAAATCAGTTATATTGACTTTTGTACTTAAATTAATTGAGCCTAAAATATCATTAGTTATTTTTTCTTCAAGGTCTTTATTATTCTTTACACTATAGTGAGTATATAGGTCTTCTAAAAATTTAGAACCGTATTTTTTAACTAATTCTTCAAAACCAAGATTTTTTATTATATTTAATAATTCAGTTGTGCTATAGTATTTATTAATGTAAAGAGTTGAGTTAAAGTTGTCATCGATAATAATACTATTAACATAATTGGTTTTTCTGATTATTTTACTAAATATTTTTATGAATTCATCTTGAATTAGTTGAATTTTATTTCTAGTTAAATTATTAAGTAGTTCATCTAAATATAAAATAATACTAGATGACATATCTAATATATTAGAGGTTTGAAGTAAATTAGTATATGTATTTTTTGCTCTGGTAAGATGATATTCAGTATTTTTAAGACTATCTAGTTTTTGTTCAATATTAGATTTTGTAACGGCTATATCATTTTGAACATTATTTATTTCTTCATTTATATAATGGATAGATTCTAAGTACTTATTTAATAAATCTTCAGAAATAGTTGAGTTCAATTGTTCTCTTAAGATTTTTAATTGTGCCGCTATTTGAGAAATTCTTTTAAATTTGGTATGTATTTTTGGAGCGTATGAATTTTCTTTTTCTAATATTTTATTAGTAGTAAAACTTATCAAGTTTTTTTGTTCTTGTGATAGTTCTAAAATATTTGATACGTTTTTTAAATCATCTGTATCAAACATATCTGAAAGTATAGTAACTGCTACTTCATTATAAATATCATCAGATTTATTTGAATCCAGATTATGTTTTGATAATGAACGTTTAATTATGCTACCAGATAATTTATCTTTAACATTATTATAAGAATTTAAGGTTTCTTCTTTATGTATTTGAATTTTCATTTCCTTTAAAGTATTAGTTACCAATAAAAACGGAAGAGTATCATTACAAAATTCTTTAATATATTGATTTATGTCAACACGTTCATTTTCAAGTTTTGTTATTTGGGAGTTTAAGCTAGCCTTTTCAGATTCTAATAGTCCACCGCTATTTTTAAAATCTTCTTCTATTCTAGTTCTTTTAATTATGAGATTTTCTAAAATTTCTTCATTTGAAATTACAGTGTTTTTTAAATTCTGAATCTCGTTTTGTATAGTATCACTAGAAATTGAAAGCTGTTCGAAATTATTTCGGGCTTCTTCTAACTTTTTAATAGATTTTGATTCTAACCTTTGATGTGAGAGAAGCTGTTTCTTTAATACATCAAAAGTATCGTAATTAAAAAGTTGAAGAATTGATTCTTTTAGGTTTGAGTTAGCGCTTTTACCAGTAAAAAAATCGCTTAAATCTTCACCATCAAAGAAGAAAAAGTCAAATAATGAAGGAGGAATGATTGATTTTAAGTATTTATCAAAATATAGTTTACCTTCATCATCTAAAATTTTGTTATTTAAGGAGACTATAAAATTTTCATGTATTTTTTTGTGTTCATAAGTCCAAGAACGCTTCAAATGATATTGTTTAATTTGAGTTCCTTCTTTAAAAGAAAGATTTAAATTAATGTAACATTCTATATTTTTACTTTTAAACGCGTTATCATTAATATTATTTTTAATTTTAGTTAAGTAATTATAATTTTCACCTAAGTAACCATAGGTAGTAGGGCCGTAAATACATAACTTTATTGCTTCAAATAAAGTTGACTTACCAGCACCATTTTCACCACCAATCAAAGTAATATTTTTATTGTCTTTAGGCGTAAAAGAAAACGTAGTTTCATCTTCATATGATCTAAAGTTTTTAAGGGTAATGCTATTAATTATCATTTTATATCTCCTCAATAATTGCTTTATGTAAATGTCTTTGATTAAGAATTTTACTAATGGATTTATTTAATGTAGTTTTATTTGTAAAATGTTTATACTTATTTGTTTCAATTAAAAGTTTATTAATTAAGTCTTGGTCAATTTTATGTTTATTACATAAAGTTTTTATTTCATTTAAGGCATCATTATCTAATATAGGTTTTTTATAATCATCCCAAGGAAGTTTTTCGCCGATAACTTCTGTGTATAATTCTACTAATGTTCTACAAGTTAAATCTTCTTCATTATCCCATATTTTATCAATGGCTTCTAATTCCTCTTTAGTTATAAGTTCAATTTCATATTCTTCATTTATGAGTTTTTGAATTTTTAAAAGTTTTTCTAGTATTAATTTTCTTGCTTTAAAGTTAAAAGGACCATACCCAAGTACATTTATAAAATTACCTTTATCATCTGAGTAAATTTTTTGAGAATCTATTTGAAAATTATCATTTATAGGCAAAAGTTCTAAATAAATTTTATCGTTATTTTCAGAGGTAAGGGATGAATCTTCCCTTAACATGGTTTTAGAGATTTTTAAATCTATATAATATTCACCGTTATTATCAATAAAAATATAATCATCATTTAAAGTATAGTTTTTCAATAAAGGTATTTTATCTAAGTATACTTTTTTATAATAATGGTTACCGTCTCTTCTGTATGTTAGTCTATATTCATGTTTGTTACGTATAGTTAAAATCCAAGATCTGAAGTCTAAAAGAGGTTGCAACCAATCTTCACCATTTTCTATAAATCCAGTTAAAGATTTATCTTTATTAACTACAGTACATATCCAACAACCAAATCTTGAATTACCACAAGAAGGAGTTTCTTTATCATTAGTAACAGTAAAGGGACATTCGCCGCTATCTGCACCCATATATAATCTAAATAAGTCATTATTGTTTGTACCCCAAGGTGTATTTCCGTTATTACTAAGTAATATATCCCATACATCATCTGTGGTTAGTTCTACTATAGGATTATAAACATATGTATTTTCAAGGGTTACATGGGGGGTTAATAGGTATCCTTCAATTTCTCTATTTTTAATACGTATTCCTCTAGCAATGCTTTCGGATTTTCTAACGCCGAGAAGTACTACAACTTCACCATTTTCTTTTACTTTATCTTCAATAAATTTATTAGATGGTTTAATCTTAAGTCGTTCTGTACACCATCTAAATCTTATAGAGGTAGGAGTTGGAAGTCCTTTGCCAATTATATTAGTCCAATATGTATTATTGTAATCTGGTTGTACCATGTAAGTATATAGTGGTAGTCCTTGAACTTTAGCACCATCATTTATAAGTTTAGAATTTTGTTTTAAAAATCCGAGAACGATTGGGTTTTCTATTAAAGTGTCTGAAGAAATGACATAAATATCTTTATGTCTTTCATTAGGAGCTAAGCTTTGAAGCATCATAAATACTAACTGAACTACAGTAGTGCTATCTTTACCTCCACTGTATCCTATAACCCACGGCCTCGTATCATTTTTATAAACCATCTTCATTTCTTCTAAAATATTAGTTACTTTATTTTGTAATTCTACATTCATAATTAGCCGTCCTTTTTACAGTCTTTTTCAAGTTTTAGTTCCTCTTTATTCAGAGGAAGATTTAATTTTATTTTTATTAAATTACTAGTTAATTTTACATAAGCAGCACTTTTGACAATACGTCCGTTTGGACCAATAGCTCTATATTGCCAGTCTTCTAAATTAGATCTATGCCAATTTATATTATTGACATTTTTAAGAATATCTCTCCAATTTGAAGGATGATTCACATATAAATAGTTACCAACTAGTCCTAGAGCTTCTAAAACTACTCCGTGAGAATTTATGTAATTAGTTCTAAAAAGATGCGGGCTAGTATGTTTATTGAACACAAATTGCCATTCTTTCATATTTACGCATAAAGTGCTCCAAAAATCCTTTGCAAAATTGCAAATTTTAATATCGCTAATATTTAATTTATTTAATAAATTTTTATTGGTTCTATTAATGCTATTCAAAGTAAATAGCTTGGGTGAAAATTTTGATAAAGAGGAATTTTCTTTATCAGTGTAATGCTTTAAGTAATCATTTTCTTTAAGCAACAATTTAGTAAACATAGCTATTGGATCTCTTGAATCATATAAAATTGCTATTGAATTTGAGACATTAACAGCATGTTTATTTAAGTCAGCGAATATTTGTTGACTTTTTTTTAAGCCTTCATCAATAAATAAAACAACAGAAATAGTTTCAGACCCTAAAGATGGAGAGTTTTTTAGGGCATTTTCAATAGCAGCTCGTCTGTGTTGACCATCATTAATTAGTAAGCGACTATCCATAGAAACTTTTAGAGTGCCTATTTTATCATTGAAGTTTTCATCAAATGATAAAAATTGAAATTGACCATCAATTGATGCGGTTATTGATGAAAATACATAGTCATTAGGATTATCAACTATATAGGATGCAATTTCAGGAATTCTAGATTTATTAATAATTCGTTGAGCCCTATATTCTGGTGGTAAATCATTATCGTTAAATACAAATAATTTAGATAATACGGATAGGGGGCACATGATAACAAAAAAGTCTCTAGATGCTTGTTTCCCTTTAATTGCAGGAAAAGTATAAAAAAAAGTATTGTCCATAATATACCTCCTACGTACGTATAAATATTATAATATATTATATTCTGTACGTATATATAAGTAAAGAAGTTTAATAAAAAGATTTTAATAATGAAATAAGAAAAAGGTAATTTCCTAGATGAATTCATCATAAAATAGATATAAGTGTTAATTACATAAATTAATACTTTGAAATTTATTTTTAGGAGGAGATACCGTGGATCAAAAGCAATGTCCGAAGTGTAGTTGTAAAGAAATTAAACAAGGTGTTTTTGGACCTAATGCAAAATTAATTGCTATGGGATCAATACTTACTATGGGAAATACAACGGATGTTATAGCAGAAGTATGTCCTAAGTGTGGTCATATTTTAGAACTTAAAGTAGCTAATCCAACAATATTTAAATAATATAAAATGTAAGAAGGGTATTTTATAAAAGAATTATAGTGGATAAATATTTTTATTTATGATTATTGATATAAAAAAGATCATTTTATCATGTATTTTCATATAATAACAATATATATGATAAAATGAGGATGATTATATGAATAATTGTTGTACGTTGGAAGAAAAAATAAAATATATTTGTGAATATGAATATAAATATTTTTTTAATAAAGCTAATGTAATTGCAGTAGGACTTGGATATAAAGTATCAAATGGATTTAACACTTTTAAAAAATGTATTAAAGTACTTGTAGGTAATAAATTACCCGAAAATAATTTAAATTTAAATGATATAATTCCTGTATGTTATAAAGGACTTGAAACTGATGTAGTTGAAAGTGGGTATTTGAGGTCTATAAAATTAACCAAAAGAATAAGACCAGTGCTTGGTGGGTATTGTATTGGTCCAGCAGCTAAAATTGGTGGTGGTTCAATGGGATGTGTAGTTACAGATAATCATGATAATTATATACTAAGTTGTAATCATGTTTTAGTAGGGGATAATGAAGTCCCAATAGGAAGCCCAATACTTCAACCATCTATTTTTGATGGAGGTAAATCACCTAAGGATATAGTTGGAAGTCTTTCAGAGTTTGTTCCTATTAAGGCTGGAGGAGAGAATTATGTAGACTGTGCTATGGCTAGGATACTCAATAATAAGAATGTTTCACCTAGTATTGCTTTAGTTGGAAATCCAAGAGGAGTTGTTAAAGCTAAGTTGCATGAAGATGTAAAGAAAGTAGGAAAAACAACTGAACTAACCACTGGAAAAGTAACAATAGTAAATGCTACAGCAAAAATACAGATACAGGGTAAGGAAACTGTATTTAAAGATCAAATAGGAACAACAAGAATGTCTGACGCAGGCGATTCAGGATCAGTTTTGTTAAACCAGCACAATTATGTACTTGGACTTGCCGTGTTTGATGGAGAAGGTATTACTGTATATAATAGTTTTCAAAGAGTTTTAAATTCAATGCATGTACTTCTTGTAACACACTAAAATTTTTACTAATAGAAATCTTATAAACAAAATAAAACACATCAAGAAATTTAAAATAATATTTCTTGATGTGTTTTATTTTAAATTTAGACATATATTATGATATATTATATACTGAAAATAGCACTATTACATAAATTAATAGAAAAAACTATAATTATACATAAAATTACAGTTAAATTTAATCTATAGCAGAAAAATAACAGAACGGAGGTTAGATAATGCCGAGTATAAAATTAAAAGAAATTTTCAGTAAAAATGATGAAAATAAATTAGTACTTCCAGACTTTCAAAGGGATTTTGTATGGGACAAAGAGCAACAAAAAAATTTACTGGCATCATTTTTAACTTACTTGCCAGTTGGAAGTATATTACTTTTAGATGGAAAAAAAGATGATTTTGCAAATAAAAGAATGTGTTTTCCAAAAGAGACATGTTCACAAAAGGAAGAATGTACATATTTACTTGACGGACAACAAAGAATAACTAGTTTAAAAAGTGTATTTACAGATTTATTTGAGGATATAGATAATTGGACATACACTTGGGAAAATATTTTTAAAGATTTAAGAAATAGATGGTTTATAAGAGTAATACCTAGGGATGGAGAAGAAGATGTATTTGGATATAAAGATTTAAAATTTAAAGATATGAAAGCATATGAACCAAGTGAAATTATAAACTACATAGAATATAAACAAATATTTAAAACAAAGACTCGTGATTGGTCAAATCCTGGATTTACTGTAAGGGATGAAACTAATGGAATAATATCAAAAGATGATATAAACATAAGAAATTTTATTATAGCAAAATATGCGGCAAAAGAAGGACTTATTCCACTATATACTTTATATAATACAAGTGGTACCAAGGCGCTTCATGAATATGTAGTTGAAAGAATAGCTAGAAATAGAATAGAAAAATTAAAAGTAGAAATAGATGATATAACAGATTATGAAAAAAGAAGACAAGTTATTAATTCATATCTTCGAAATATTGAGCCAACTATAGATTTGCTTATTGCAACAAAAGATGAAATCGCTATAGAAAATGCCTGGTCTAATTTAGGGGCAAAATGGAGTCGGGATATAATAAATTATTTAGATGGGATACTAAATGAAGAAATTCCAACAATAGAATTACCTATCGAGGAAATTAATAGAGCAGTTGCTATTTTTGAAAGTATAAATAAAGGGGGAACTCCACTTGATACGTATGATTTAGTAGTGGCTAAATCTGCAAAAGATAAAAATTTAGAATCACTTTCAAAAAGATTATTAAAATATTTACAAGATCAACTTATTTTAAGTGATGCAATTAAAAGTGATTTACGTGAAATTCCAATTGAATGGTATCCTAAATATATAAAATTAATTAATGATAATGAGTTAACAAAAATTATAAAAAATCAGTTTCTTAATATGTTAGGTGTTTTTGCATCTTCTGATTACGGAGATGTTGAAGACATAAGAATAGAACATATTAAGAAAAATAAAATATTAAAATTAAGTGCTGAAGAAATTAATGATAATACACAAAAGAGTGTAGAATCTATAATTAGGGCTACTGCATTCCTTCAACTTAGATGTGGTGTTATAGATATTAAAGATATACCATATGAAACTATGATAATGCCTATTGCTTATTGCGTGGCTGATGATATTATATGGAATGATAAAAAAAGCTTAGATAAAATAGAATATTGGTATTGGGCATGTTTATTTGGTGGTGCTTATAGAGAAAGACAAAATGATCAATGCATTAAGGATATTAAAAATTTATATAATTGGATATTTGGAGAATGTGAAAATCCGTTTGAATGTTATGCACAGAAGGTATTAAATGAGATAGGATATTCAGATAAAAGTTTATTATTATTAAAGGATGATACTCATAAAATACAAAATGCTATAAAAAAGGCATTACTTCAATATATATTAAGTCAGGAACCAAAAGATTTTATATACGAAAGTTTATATTTATCAGCTTGGAAAGTTGGAAGTGAAATTAGCTTTAATTTTGGCAATATAAATCAATTAATAAGATTAGAAAACCATCATATTTATCCATTAAGTAATGCTACAAAAATAGGTCAATCTTCTAAAAAGATAAGAAGTAATAAAAATCATTTATTGAATAGTCCATTAAATAGAACGTATATATCTTCAGTTTCTAATGGAAAAATAAATGATATGAAGCCAGAAGACTATTTTGAATATGTTTCACATGTAGCACAATATGGTCATTGCATAGCGACTCCTATAAAAGAAAAATTTCAAAAATTTGATTTAGAATCTGATGAGGAATTTTATGAAAGAGTTCTAAAAGATAGATACAATGAAATTTATAAAAGTTTAGTTATAGAATTAGATAAATTACAATCATAAAAATAAGGAACTGTAAATTCAGTTCCTTATTTTTATTTAGGTTTTTCACAGTCGCAACCAAATATAGTTCTAGCGCTTTCAGCAGGACCATGTTTTTTATTTACTTTTTTAAAGTGACCATCTTGTTTCTTATTGTTTTGTGTTTTTCTCATTTTATTATTTGATGACACTTAAATCACCTCATATATTATAAATTTATATATCTTCACCAGTAGGTATTTTTGCTTTTTTAGACTTATGTTTTTTCATTTCTTCTTCACGGATAATATCTGGTTTTGAAGTGCGTTTATCAAGTTCTTTACTACTTCTACATTTTTTACAACCCACATTTATCAACTCCTTAAGAATATTAAGTATGTCCCTATTAGTATTAACCGTAAAAAAGTTATTATGTATGGCAAGAAAATTAACATGTTTCAAAAAGTAGTATATTTTTAAATTAGAATTAGATTAAACATTTTTTTAATAATTTAAGTAATAATTAATGTAAACCTTCCAATTCTGAGCAAGTTACTATGGTTAACGTATTCATAAATACATACCAACTTTGTAATAAAAATACAAATTATGTACAATATACTTGTAATGAAATTAAAAAAAACTAAGGAGTTGGTATTTATGGCATTATCAATAAAAAATAAAAAGGAATTTAAAAGTTATGTGGTAAATTCATTGGTAGAAAAATTTAATTTTTCAAAAGAAGCAGCAAAATTATTAGTAGCAGAAAATGGAGTAATAGAAGATATTGAAAATAATCCTGAAAAAGCAATGAATTTTGATGCAGAATTTATAGCAGAAAAACTTGTTGCAAAAACTAGATTAAATTAGAATACTAATAATACAAATCTATAGTATTATTAGTTAATAAACACAAGAGAATAGAGAGCAGTGTTTAGTGCTAATAAAATTTTTACCTTGGAAATCAAGGCTTTTTTTTATGTAAAAAATTTTTTATTATATTAATTAAATTTATATGAATAAATATGTGTAAACATTTCAATCTGTAGTGAAGAAGTTTATGTAACGTATACATGATAAAATTCATAATTTGTAAATATATATAATAAAATATAAAATATAACTAAATTAAAAATAATAAAAAAGGAGTTGTTAGTTATGGCTTTATCATTAAAAGAAAAACAACAATTTAAAAATTATGTAGTGGATGTTTTAGTAGAAAAATTTAATTATCAAAAAGAAATAGCAGAAGAATTAGTATCAAAATCAGGAGTAATAGAAGAATTTGAAAATAATTTAGGAAATGAACCAGAATCAGTAATGAATTTTGATCCACAGTTTATGGCAGAAAAACTAGTATCAAAAAATAAATAACTTAAATTGTATAAAAATAAAGAATAGACATTTACGTAACCTTGACATCAGGGTTTTTTTTATTTTTTGAAAAAAATCTATATTACTTGCAAATCACCTATTTATAGTGTAAAATTACACTTAAATTAACTAATTTACATTAGCGATGTAAAATATCCTACTGCAATAGAAAAGAGGTGTAAGGTTTGAAATTTAATAATTTTTTATATCTAAGTGGATTTGGATTAAAGACTATATTCCATAAATTAAAAAATCCTATTTTAGGTACAATCATATTAACGGATTATTGTAATTTATCGTGTAAACACTGTGCTGTAAATAACATAAATAAAATCATGTATCCTTTTGATGATATAGTTGATGAAATGTATAAAATGTATAATGAGGGAATCAGAATATTATTTTTTTGTGGTGGAGAAACATTACTTTGGGAGGATAATGATAAATGTATAAGAGATCTTATAGTAAAAGCAAAACAAATAGGATTTTTTATTGTAAATATAGTTACTAATGGAACAATTGATTTAAATATTCCTGAGGCAGATATTATATTTTTAAGTTTAGATGGAATTAAAAATAATCATAATTTAATAAGAGGAGATACATTTGATAAAATTATGGACAATGTATCTAAAGCACCGAATTCAAATATATGTGTTTATATGGCAGTTAATAATATGAATTATATGGATATAAGAGAAGTCACTAAATTAGTACGAGATAATCCCAATTTAAATTCAATTTCTTTTAATTTACATACTCCATATAAAGGTACAGAAAAGTTAGCCTTAACTAAGGAGCAAAAGATATATATAGCAAAAGTAATTAAAAATATGATTAAAGAAAAATATCCTATATTTAATTTAGCTTCTGCACTAGATTATTATATTGAAAATAAGTGGGATAAACCTTGTTATCAGTGTGTAGTATCTGAGAATAAAAAAAGATATGTTTGTGGAAGATGTGTGGAAATAGATGGACTTTGTGACGAGTGTGGCTATTTATTTGCTGTAGAATTTTCTTTGCTTTGTAAGGGGAAAGTCAAAGTTATATTAGATATGTTTAGGACTTATTTGAAATATGTTTAGGGGGAGAAGTTATGATTACAAGAATTTTAAGAGTACTATTAACACGTTCTTTTAAGCCGTTGGTGTTTAAAAGTAATGTAAAAGAACAATCAGAACTTGAAATGAATGAATTTGGTATATATATACATATACCGTTTTGTACAACATTATGTTCATTTTGTCCTTATAATAAAGAAAAATATAATGAACAATTAGCTAGTAAATATAAAGAAGCTTTAATAAGTGAAATAGAAATGGCAGGAAAAAGTCATGGTAGAAAAAATATAACTAGTGTATATTTTGGTGGAGGAACTCCAGCACTTATGTTAGAAGATTTAGAAGATATTATAAGTATACTTAAAAAAAATTTTAACTTAAATAATAATATAGGTATAGAGTTACATCCTAGAGATATAGATAAATATTGCTTAACAAAGTTAAAGAATATAGGTTTTGATATGATTAGCATAGGTATACAATCTTTTAATAAAAAGTGTCTTGAAAGTTTAGGAAGAGAATATGTTTATGGAGAAGATAAAGTTAAACTTGTATCAGAAGCTGGATTCAAAGTTATAGATGTAGATTTAATATTTGGAATTAAGGGGCAAAGCAGAGAAGAGCTTAGAGAATATTTTTTAGCTGCTTTTAAATCAGGAGCTACTCAAGTTTCAACATATCCATTTATAGATTTTTCATATGCTAATAACAAAAATAAACCTTTAGGACGAAAGGACAAGAGAGAACTTTTAGATTGTATTAATACAATTAGTAATGATATATATTGTGAAAGAACTTCAGTATGGACATTTGGAAAGAAGAATGTAAGTAAATACTCATCTATTACTAGAGATTTATATATTGGCTTTGGTCCAAGTGCGGCAACGTTAACTAAAGATGTTTTTAAGGTAAACACATTTTCCGTAAAAGAATACATAAAATCTGTTAAAGATAATGAAAAAGCTACAGCAATTACTATGAAATTTAATAAAAGGACTAGAGCTCTTTATTGGTTATTTTGGAATGCCTATACTCTAAAATTAAGTAATAAAGAATTTTCTAAATTATTTAATATAAATTTAGAAGAATTTTTTGGTGTTGAATTTAAAATTGGTGAATTCTTAAGGTTGGTTAAAAAAGTGAATGACGGATATGTATTAACTAAAAGAGGTGCATATATTTATCATTTAATGGAACAAAGATATACCCATGAATATATAGATAAAACATGGAGAATAACAAAAGAAAATCCTTGGCCAAAGGAGATTATTTTAAAATAGTTAAAAATAAATATAATAAAATAAAAACATAGATAACTATTTATAAAAAACAACATAAGTAGTTATATTTTTCAGAAAAATTTAAAAAATTACAAAATTCGACGTGAAAAGCTTTTAATGAAAAGAAAATGTATAAGGAAAACGAATTCATAATAAAATACCTTAATTGTAATAATAATGAAAAAGGTATAAAATATAACTGAAATCAAACTTAACGAGGAGTTGATAACAATGTTATTATCAATGAAGGATAAAAAAGAACTAAAAAAACATGTTATAAATTTATTAATAGAAAAGTTTAATTATAAAGATTATGAAGCAGAAGATCTAGTAGTAAGAAGTGGCTTAATGGCAGAACTTCAAAATGACCCTGAAAAAGTTATAAATTTTGATGCAGAATTTATCGCAGAAAAGTTGGTAGCCAAAGGTAAATTAAATTAGTAAACAAAAATAAAATTTTATCTATAAGACATCCTGGTAACCTTGACATCAAGGTTTTTTTGTTTTTTAAATTAAAAATAAATAAAAATTATATCTACTCTTAATGATGTTTAAAAGTAGATATAATTTTTATTTATTATGAGAATTTTTTATGTAATTATTTATATTTTCTAAAACTTCATCTTGACCTACATACACTAATATATCATTTTCTTGAATAGTGAAATAAGGTCCAGGAGAAACAAAAATTTCATTAATACGTTTAACACCAATAATAGTAGCTTTAGTATTATGCCAAAAATTCAGTTCACCTATGCTTTTCCCAACAGCAATACTTCCTTTTTCAACAGTACTTTCAAAGTGAATAATATTTTCAACATTTTTAAGTTGAGTTGCAAATTCAACTATAGATTTTATATTATTTTCGATTTTTTCATCAATCATCTTTTTTTGTTTTAAAAGTTCATATGTTTCATTATTTATAGATGAAAAATCTGATTGGGTTTTAAATTTATCTAGAAAGATTTTCGCAGCTTCACGACTATTAATGATTATTCCACTTTTATCATTAACAGTAACAACATTCAAGTCTTTTAAAAGAGCTGTGGATCTTCGTATTGTTTCAGGGGATACTTTATATATACTAACTAAAGTACTTCTTCCTGTAATTTTACTTCCTTCTAAAAATTCATTACGTACAATTCTTGATGCTATGTCTACTGCAATTTTTATATAATTAGGCGTTTTAGCCCTTCTTACCATATTAATACACTCCTTTGCCAATATGATTTTAACATTCTGCATGGTAAATGTAAAATATAAAAAGTGTATTGTAATTTTTTAGAAATAAATATATTGATTAGTAACAACTTATATGTTATGATTAAGTTGTTACTAGTGACAACTTTATTAATTATAAAAGTTGTCTTTTTAAAACTAACTAGTAGCAACTTTGTTTTAAATTAAGGTAGTCAAATGGGGGAAGATTATGAAAGTAAAAAAAGATAATTTTATTTTTAAAAGTAGTATGTTTATATCTTTATGTATATTTATATGGGCGCTATTTTTCAAGGAAGGTTTTAGTATTATCATAAATAATGCTTTAGAATGGATTTCTAAGAATTTATCTTGGTTTTATTCAGGGCTTATGGTTAGTTTCTTTGTCTTTTGTATATGGTTATTTTTTAGCAAGTTTAGAAATATAAGATTAGGAGATGATAATTCAAAACCTGAATTTTCTAATATAAGTTGGTTCGCTATGCTTTTTAGTGCTGGGATAGGAATTGGCCTTGTATTTTGGGGAGTATCGGAACCATTAATGCATTATTTACATCCTCTTAATATGAAAGGTGGAACAGAGGCAGCTAAAGTATTTGCATTCAAAAAATCATTTTTACATTGGGGTATTTCAGCTTGGGCATGTTATTCAGTTTTGGCTTTAGCAATTGCATATATGCATTTTAGAAGAAAAAAACCAGCACTTATAAGTAGTCTTTTAATACCTTTAATAGGAGAAAAAAAGGCTAAGGGAACTATAGGCAAGTTAGTTGATGTTTTAACTATTTTTGCCACTATTTCTGGGATTGTGACTTCACTTGGTATGGGAACACTTCAAATTAACAGTGGTCTTAATTATTTATTAGGAGTACCTGAAACAAAAATAATTCAAATTACAATAATATCTATAATAACAATTCTATTTTTAATATCAGCATGTACTGGAGTAAAGAAGGGAATCAAATATTTATCAAATTTAAATATGTTTTTAGCAGTATTACTTTTGGTAGCAGCAATTATAGTTGGACCATTTAAACAAATGATTACAAATCTTGGAAGTGGTGTATTTAATTATTTTTTAGCTTTAATAGGTGAAAATAATAACATATTTTTAAATGGATCTTGGTATAAACAATGGACATTGTTTTATTGGGGATGGTGGATTGCTTGGGCACCTTTTGTTGCTATATTTATAGCTAGAGTATCAAAAGGCAGAACTATAAAAGAATTTATAGCAGGTGTTTTATGTGTACCAGCAGGTTTTTGTATTATATGGTTTGTTGTTTTTGGAACTATAGGAATAAATGTTTCAAATAGTGTTGCAAACCTTGCAATACAAAAGGTTGAAACGGCGTTTTTTGTTATATTTAATCAATATCCTATGGGATTTGCAATTTCAATTTTAGCAGTAATATTATTATTTACGTTTTTTGTTACTAGTGCAGATTCAGCAACCTATGTTTTAGCTGTTATTGCATCAAATGGAGATAATAATCCATCAAATGTAACAAAAATAATTTTGGGAATAATTCAATCAGCATTAACTATAGTGTTATTGTTTGCTGGTGGATTACAAATGGTACAAAATGCATCTATATTAATGGCATTACCATTTGGTATTATTATGTTAATTACAATGATTGCTTTTAGAAAAGAATTGAGAAATAATGAGATGCATGGACTAAAATTTGAATCACAAAATATAAAGGACAAATTGAAAAATCAAAAATATAGGGAAAGTGTATATAATATTAAGAGTACGAAATCTAGAATCAGAGAAATAGAATCTTAATAAATAAAAAAGTGCTGATAACTTTTAGTATCAGCACTTTAAATTTTCTCTTAAAATAATTTCATCCAAAATTTCACCAGCTATAAAAATTATAGAGTTACAACCATGTTCTTCAGTTCTATACAAAGGTTTAAGTTCATTACATTTAGAGCTTGTTAATTTTGAGTTGAATTTATTTTGAAATTCAATAACCAATTCTTTTAAATGTTCACTTTTATGTGCTCTTTCATTTGTAAATAATATTCCAAGAACAGCTAAAGCTCCAGATATAGCACCACATGTAGTTTCTGTCCACATTCCACCACTAAAAGGTGCTAAAGCCTTTAAAGTTTTTTCATCTAAATTTAAATTGTATGCTTCATTAGCGGCATAAATCATTGTTTCAGAACAACTTAAATCATATGTAGTCTTATCTCTATATTTTTTCATAATATCTATGAACATAAAAATACCTCCATATTGTATAAATTTAATATTATTTTTTTCTGGAATGAAAGTAACCAAATCCAAACATAACAACTAATATAAAAACACCAGCTAATAATGGTGCAAAGCTATTATTGCGCATAAAGATCCTCCTGAGTTCAACTAGAATTTATCTTTTGATAATATACAAACTTAAAACAATAATTATATTATATAACATAAAATAAGAAATTTGTATTAAATTAATAAATCACTAATACAAGTTTTCAGAATTTTATAAAAACAAAGAAATATATGGTGTAAAGGTTTTAAAAAAGAGTTTTTTTAAAAGTTTAACGTATACATATAAATATAAGTTTATTGTAATTAGTGAATTGTATATATAAAATATAATATAAAGAAGTTAAAGTATATAAACAGAAGGAGCGTATATTATGGTATTATCTATAGAGGAAAAAAATGAATATGGTAAATATATTGTGAATTCTCTGGTTCAAAAATTTAGGTATTCTGAAAAAGAGGCAATAACTATGGTTAAAAAATCTTCTATTATAGATGATATTTCAAATGATTATGATAAAATTATAAGATTTAATTCAGATGATTTAGCACAAGAATTAATTGTAAAATATAAAAATACAGAAGTTTAAAATAAATTAATGTTATATAATTTATTTGTTAAATTAGTTTGTTAAATTAATTGTATATCTAAATTTTTCTCCTTTTACTAAAGAAATAGTATATTCTATAATATTTTCTTTTTCATAGCTAAGTCTTTCGACATTCATGCAGGCTAGAGGTTTTTGTTTACTAGCATCTAAGTATTCTTTTACTTTATTACTAGCAAGAATAGGGTAAAAAGTTTGTTTAGCGTTAGAAAAAATTACATTGTAGTCATATCTTAGAACATCATACAAAGATCTTTTATTTAAATTTACATTTTCAAAATTTTTGAATCTTTTTTCAGGTAAATAAGTTGTTTCAAAAAGTATAGGTTCATCTTCGATTTTTCTTATAATTTGTATTTTGTATACTTTATCAGTATAAGTTAGATTCATAATAGTAGATATAGTTTTATCTGGAATTATTAAATCTAAGTTAATTAAGTGATATTTTGGTTTCTTGCCATGTTTTTTTATTTCATCAGAAAAATTGTAAAGACTATTTAAGTCTTGGGGAAATGGTCTTACGGATACAAAGCTACCTTTACCTTTTGCTTTATATATAAATCCAAATTTTTCAAGTTCGCTCAAAGTTTGGCGGATTGTAGATCTGCTAATTTTATATTTTTCACATAATTCATTTTCTGAGGGTAGCTTCCAACCAGCTTGTACATCTCCAGATTCTATTTTTTCTTTAAACATATTATATAATTGAATATATAAAGGTGTGTTACTGTCTTTATCTAACATGATTAAAATAAGTCCTCCCTATAAAAGTTAAGTAAAATCAACATATAATAGTTATATTATAGCATTTATGAACATATAGGTTAATAGAAGAAAGTTAAACTAATAGAGAAATTTATCCAAAAGAGTATTTTATTATAAATCAAAGAAAATACTTAAAAAACACATAAAAACCAATAAAATTCTGTTATGGCAATAAATAATATAAATTGACATTTATTATAAAATAAAGTAATTTATAAGCAACACAAAGTTTTTGAGTGTTATATTTTTTTAAATCAACTTGTACGTACAAGTTGTAAGTAAACGTTTTAAAACATTTTAAACTAAATATTAAGAAAGATACTTATTTTTTTAATGTAACTTGTACGTACAAGTTACTAGGTAGTTAAGTTTAAATTTATGATGGAGAGAGGAGAATATATCATGCTTTTAACTATCAGCTCTTTTTTAGCATTTACGATTATAGTTGCGATTATTTCTTACATTAAAACGAAAGGTAGTGATAGTACAGCAAAAGGGTATTTTTTAGCAGGAAGAGGATTGTCGGCAACTGTAATTGCAAGTTCTATGGTTCTTACAAGTTTATCTACAGAACAATTGGTAGGTGTTAATGGAGATTCTTATGCTTCAAACTTTTCTATTATGGCTTGGACTGTAGTATCTATAATACCATTAATAGTTTTAGCAGTATATCTGTTACCTAAATATCTTAAAGGTGGATTTACAACAATACCAGAATTTTTTCAAGAAAGATATGATGAAAAAACAAGAAGATTAATGTCAATATTATTTTTAATAGGATATACATTTGTTATGATTCCAGGATCATTATATTCAGGTGCAATAGCTTTTACAAAAATATTTAATGTTTCTGAAATGTTTCATTTAAGTTTTTCAGCTTCTTTATGGTTAGTCGTTTGGATTACAGGAATTATTGGAGGAATCTATGCAATATTTGGAGGATTAAAAGCAGTAGCGGTGTCTGATACTTTGAATGGTATTGGATTATTTATAGGTGGATTATTCATACCTGTTTTTGGTCTTTTATTTATAGGAAAAGGAAATGTAATGCATGGATTGAATATAATTTTAACTGAACATCCAGAAAAGCTTAATGCTATTGGTTCTGCAAGTTCATCAACTCCATGGACTACAATTTTTACAGGAATACTTATTGTAAATTTCTTCTATTGGAGTACAAACCAAGCTATAGTACAAAGATCATTGGCAGCTAAAAATTTAGCAGCTGGACAAAAAGGAATATTAATGGCAGGGGTTATGTTACTGTTATTACCAGTAATATTAAACTTACCAGGAACTATTGCTTATATTGTATTTGGTGATAGTCTTGCAAAAGCAGATTTTGCTTATCCAGCTTTAGTTGCTAAGGTTCTACCTAAATGTCTTTTAGGATTTTTTACAGCTACTATTTTAGGGGCAATACTAAGTACTTTCAATTCATTTGTAAATAGTGCTGCTACATTATTCTGTGTAGATATATATAAGCCTAAAATAAAGCCTCATGCAACAGATGATGAAATGATTAAAATGGCTAAGATTGTAAGTACAATAATAGCATTAATATCTATGTTTATAGCTCCATTACTTCAATATGGATCAGATGGAATATTCTTAATACTAAGAAGGTTTGCCGGATTTTTCAACATTCCAATAGTAGCTCTTGTATGTATAGGATTTTTAAATAAAACTGTTTCAGGAAAAGCTGCAAGAATAACAGTTTATCTTCATATAATTTTATACTATTCTTTAGTTTGGGTATTTAAAGTTAACGTAAACTTTACTCATATAATGGGCGCATTATTTGCATTTGATGTTATTTTAATGTTAGTACTATCATTAAAATTCAAAAGAACAACTCCATATGTTCCAAATAAGGTGAATAAGTCAAATGTAGATTTGCATTATTGGAAGTATTCAATGTTAGCAGGATTATTACTAGCTTTCGCATTAATATATATGTATGGTGTTTTATCACCAATAGGAATAGCAACAAAAACACCTAATGGAAAGTTTGGAATGTATTCGTTGATTTATTGGATGATAGTTTTACCTATTACGTTAGTATGCCACAATGCATTTGTTAAAAAATGTATTAAAGCTAAGGTTAATGAAGTTTCAGAAATAGCTTAAAATTTAGTCAGATAAAAATTTATGACATAATAATATGAGGTGAGAATATGAAAAAGAAAAATATACTTTTAATTACTAGTGATCAACAACATTGGAATACTATAGGAGCATTTAATAAAGAAATAAAAACTCCAAATTTAGATAGATTAGTAAAGGAAGGAACAACATTTTCTAGAGCTTATTGTCCTAATCCTACTTGTACACCAACTAGATGTACTATGATAACAGGACTTTATCCAAGTCAGCATGGAGGTTGGTCATTAGGAACTAAAATGCCAGAGAATACGTTAACTATAGGTGATATTTTACAAGATAATGATTATAGAACTGCATTAGTTGGAAAAGCTCACTTTCAACACAATCTTCAAAACGAGAAGTATCCATCTTTAGAGGCTATGCCAATTCTTCATGATTTAGATTTTTGGAGAAAGTTTGATGAAAAATTTTATGGATTTGAACATATAGAATTAACAAGAAATCATACAGTTGAGTTTTTAGTTGGACAACATTATGCTATTTGGATGGAAGACAATGGTCTTAAGAATTGGAAAGATTATTTCCAACCACCAATAGGAAACTTAGATCCGAATGCAAAGAGATTATGGGATATACCAGAAAAATTCCATTATGATAATTGGATTGCAGAAAGAACAAATTCATTATTAGAACAATATAAGGATAACAATGAAAACTTCTTCTTATGGTCTAGTTTCTTCGATCCGCATCCACCATATTTTGTACCTGAACCTTGGGCTTCTATGTATAGTTCAGATGATATAACATTACCTCATTATCTTGATGGAGAACATACAACTACATCACCAATATTGAAAAAGACCCAAGAAAAAGATCCTGATTTTTCAGAATATTATGAGCCACAAGATAAAAATTGGTTACATGGATGCCATTCACATCTTCAAGATAAAGAAGAATTAAAGAAAGATATTGCCATTTATTATGGTATGGTTAGTATGATGGATCATTATATAGGAAAGATATTAGATAAATTAGAGGAACTTGGAATGGCTGAGGATACTATAGTTGTATTTACAAGCGATCATGGTCATTTCTTTGGACAACATGGATTAATTGCAAAAGGACCATTCCATTATGAAGATATGATAAAAATTCCGTTTATAGTAAGAGAACCAGGAGTTGTACCAGCAAATAAAGTTAACGATTCACTTCAATCACTTGTAGATTTAACGCCTACACTTTTAAGTAAAGTGGGAATAGAAGTTCCAAGAACTATGGCTGGTAAAGATGAAAGTAGTGTATGGAATGGAGAAAAAGAATCATTAAGAACTTATGTAACATGTGAAAATCAGCATACAGAAACTACTGTAAACCTAAGAACATTAGTAAATAAAAGATATAAAATAACAGTATATTATGACAGGGAACACGGAGAACTATATGATTTAGAAAAGGATCCTAAAGAGTTTAATAATCTTTGGAATGATCCAGAATATGCTGAATTAAAATCAAAAATGTTACTAGAGTTTATGTGGGCTGAAATGGATAAGGTTCCACTTTGGATGCCTAGAGTAAGTCTTGCATAATTAAATAAGTAACTTAGGAAGGTGATAAGAACATCTTCCTTATACATAGGAGTATTAGACAAAAATTATAAGTTGATGTTTTATAAATAAGTAATATTAAAATATTTGACATATGGAAAAAATAGTTATAATATATATTTAAAGATTATAATTGAATAAACAGTTAATAGCTTTAGTGGTAATGACATCATTACGATTAAAGCTATATTTTTAAAATTAACTGGTAATGACGTCATTATAATTGCAAATAAAACATACAATTAATCATTATTGTTATTACATAGTTACGTTAATTGTGATAAGAACATCATGCTTATAAGGTGTAAAGGTTTACTAATATTTAAAACATAAATTTTAATTTTCAAGAAAGGAGTAGAAAACAAAAAAGGTAGTTGGAATTTTAAAAATTTATTTTAAAAATGGGAGGTAAAAATTATGCCGACGAATTTTTCGTGGATGCTAGATGGTTCTATTGTTGGAAGTTACATCATAATTACATTAATTGTAGGATTATTTATTCGTAAATATGTAAATAATGTTGATGACTACTTGGTAGCAGGAAGAGAAGTTGATTTATATGCAGGAATGGCATCGTTAGCAGCTACAGAATTTGGAATAGTAACATGTATGTCTGCATCTCAACTTGGAACTAAATATGGATTTGCAGGAGCTACAGTTGGTGTTTTATTTGCAATTGTAATGTTTATTGTAGGGAAAACAGGATTTTGTATAAAACCCTTAAGAAGAGCAGGAGTTATTACAGTTCCTGAATTTTTTGAAAAAAAATTTGGTCCTAGAGTGAGATGGGCTACAGGAGTGGTAATTGTACTAGGTGGACTTTTAAATATGGGAGTGTTTTTAAGGACAGCAGGAGAATTTTTAGTTTGTACAATTGGATTAAATCCTAAATATTTAGAATTAACTATGACTGCATTATTGTTAATAGTTGCAATTTATACAGTTATGGGAGGAATGTTATCAGTAATAGTAACAGACTTTATGCAATTTGTATTGATGAGTGTAGGATTAATATTAGTAACTATAACTATTGTGTATAAAGTAGGTTGGGGAAATATAATAAACGCTGCATTTGCTAAAAATGGAGCAGGTGCATTTAATCCATTTGTTACTGATGGATTGGGATGGCAATATGTATTGTATACATTATTATCTGTAGCATCTACAGTATTAACTTGGCAAACAGTAATATCTCGTGTACTTGCAGCTAAAAATTATAAAGTTGCCCAAAAGATATATACTAAAACAAGTTTTTTCTATGTAGCACGTTCTATAATACCTGTAGTTTGGGGTATTGCAGCAATTGCTGTTTTAACACCTAGTCAAATAGGAGGTAATCCCTTATATGCAATGCCTAAAATGCTTGCAACAGTACTTCCAACAGGATTAATTGGTATCTTAATAGCAGCTATGCTTGCAGCAGACATGTCTACTGATTCATCATATATGTTAAGTTGGGCTAGTGTAATTTACAATGATATATTAGTAATAATTCATAAAAATTCTTGGGAAGAAAAGAAAGCTGTGTTAGTTAATAGATTACTTGTAGCAGCTATAGGTATATTCCTATTATTCTACGGTTTATGGTATCCATTAAAATCAGATTTATGGGTATATATGAGTTTAACAGGAAAAATATATGGTGCAAGTGTATCTACTCTTCTCATAGCAGCTTGCTATTGGAAGAAAGCTAACAGTTGGGGTGGCTTTGGAGCAATAATATGTGGCGCAATTACACCTATAGCGTTTTTAATAATGCAACAAGTACCATCAACTGTGCATTTAGCTGAAGCAGTAGGACCATTTATGGCGGGGATAGCATCTTTTGTATTTGCTTGGATTGGAATGGTTGTTGGTTCAACATTGAAAAGTAATAAAATTAATAGCAATAAAAATACATCTCCTAAGGAGGCAATGTAAATGGTAGCATTTTGGACAATAGTAACAGTTTCAGCAGTAATATGGTATACCATCACTGTTTTTATTGTTGGAGTAAAGGGATTTCAAGATGTAAAAAATATGTTAAGTGCAGTTGCCAATAAAGATAAAAAGTAATCTTAGGATGAAATTTGAAGAAGGGTAGTGATTTGAAGTTATGAGTAAAAAAACAAACATAATTTCTATAATTACAGATGACCAAGGATATTGGTCAATGGGGTGTTATGGAAATAGTGATGCTATAACGCCTACTTTAGATAGTCTTGCGAATAATGGTATAAGATTTGAAAATTTCTTTTGTGTATCGCCAGTATGTTCACCAGCTAGAGCATCTATTTATACAGGACGTATACCTTCTCAACATGGAATTCATGATTGGCTTGATGAATGGAATAATGGACATACTACCGAAGAATATTTAAAAGGACAATCAACATTTGTAGACATTTTAGCTAAGCATGGCTATGAGTGTGCTATGAGTGGTAAATGGCATTTAGGAGTTGCAGATAAACCACAAAATGGATTTAAATATTGGTATTCACATCAGAAAGGGGGCGGACCTTACTATGGAGCTCCAATGTATAAAGATGGAGAACTTATACGCGAAGAAAGATATGTAACAGATGTTATGACTGACTATGGATTAGATTTTATAGAAAAACAAAGAAATAGTCAAAATCCATTTTATTTAAGTTTAAATTATACAGCACCTCATGCTCCATGGAGTCCTGAAAATCATCCAAAAGAATTATTAGATTTATATAAGAAGTGTGAATTTAATTCTTGTCCTAAAGAAGGAAAAAATGATTGGAGTATAGATTATATATTTCCTAAAACAGAAGATGAAAGAAGAGAAGTGTTAAGAGGATATTTTGCTGCATTGACTTCAGTAGATAATAATATAAAAAGAGTAATAGATAAACTTAGGGAGATGAACGTATTAGAAGATACATTAATTATATTTACGAGTGATAATGGAATGAATATGGGTCATCATGGAATATTTGGAAAAGGTAATGGAACAAGCCCAGTAAATATGTTTGATACTTCTGTAAAGATACCTTGTTTTATTACTAAACTAGGTGAGATTAAGCCACAAGTGTCAACTGATTTGCTTAGTCATTATGATTTAAGGCCTACATTATTAGAGTACTTGGGCATAGAAGATGAAGTTGACGAAGGAATAAAATTACCGGGCAAAAGTTTTGCAAAGTTATTAAAAGGTAAAAAACTTGAAAGAGATGATAATGAAATAGTTATATATGATGAATATGGTCCTGCTAGAATGATAAGAACAAAAGAATGGAAGTATGTTCATAGATATCCGGCTGGTCCTCATGAATTATATGATTTAGTTAATGATCCAGATGAAAAAGTTAATTTTATAGATAATGAAGAAAAACAAGATATTGTAAAAGAATTAAGATATAGACTTAAAAAATGGTTTATACAATATGTTAATCCAGAAATAGATGGAGCTCAGCTTCCTGTGTTCGGTGGAGGGCAAGCAGGATTTGCAGGACTTTGGGGAAAAGATGAAGCAGTTTTTCAAAGATATGATTCTGACTTCGTATTTAGTTGTGATGGAAAATTAAAAAATGATTAGTAATATTCAGTATAAAAAATAGAATAAAACTTTTTAACATAAGGAGGAAATATGTATTATTTAGGAATTGATGGAGGCGGTACAAAAACTGCATTCGTTTTAATTAATGAGGAAGGTAAGATAATAGGGGAAATAGAGAAGAGTACATGCCATCATATGCAAGTAGGATTCGATGGATTTAAAAATATTATACAACAAGGTGTTGAAGAAATTTGCAATATAGTTAATATAAATAATACAGATATAAAATATACATTTCTAGGCATCCCAGGATATGGTGAAGTATATAAGGATGATATGGATATAGAAGAAATTCTTAAGGCGATTTTTAAGCAAAATAAATTTACTGTAGGAAATGATGTTGTAGCTGGATGGGCAGGTAGTCTTGCTTGTAGAGAAGGAATTAACCTTGTAGCAGGAACTGGTAGTATAGCTTATGGAGTGAATGAGAAAAACGAATCAGCTAGATCCGGTGGATGGGGTTATTTCTGTGGAGATGAAGGATCTGCTTATTGGATAGCTAAAAAAGGAATTGAGATATTCACAAAAGAAGCAGATGGTAGATTAGAAAAGGGACAAATTTATAATGTGTTTAAAGAAGAATTAAATTTAAAAAGAGATTTTGATTTAATTTCTCTTATACATGAAGATTATAAACTTGCTAGAACTAAAATTGCAAAATTAGCTTTATTAGTTGCAAGGGCGGCTGAACTTGGAGATAAAAAAGCACTTGATATTTATAAAGAAGCAGCAAATGAATTTTATTTAATGATAAAAGCTGTTATAGGAAAATTAGAGTATAACAATACCATAGTAATTTCATATAGTGGTGGTGTTTTCAAGGCAGGAGACAGTGTTTTAATTCCCCTAAAACAAAAATTAAAAGATTTTAATTGTGACATAAGGCGTCCTCTTTTAGCTCCTGTTGTTGGATCTGCTCTTTATGCATATAAATTAGAAGGAAATGAAATTACAGATGAAATAGTAGAAAATCTTAAGAAGATTTGAAAAGCATAAAGATAAGCATCACAAAAATGCTACTGATAAATTATCAGTAGCATTTTTCAGATTGTTCAAAAAGCCTCCATGTAATTGGAGGCTTTTACTTTCGTCAAATATCTTTTATGCGATAGCATTTAAAAAGTTGCTAGTTTTGTGTAATGATTTGGTATAAATTTCAATTAAATCATACGAAAAATAGTGCGATAGCACCATGGCTATCTTTTTCATATTCTGAACTGCTGCTGTAAGTAAGCATTGCTCGGAAACATTTTTAATTCCTCGCATGCGACAATAGCGCAGCCCATGTAATTCTTTTGAATCAGCAAAGCTACGCTCAATTTTTTCTTTACGTTTTTTATAAATACTTTTACCTTTTTCAGTTTTAGTAAATGCAAAAATTTGATCCTTATAATCTTCCCAAACATGACGACGTATAGTTCTGTTAATTGATTTATCAGATGTTAAGCAATTATTTTTATATTTGCATGAAGCACATTCATCCGCATTACTAACATATTCTTTATATCCGCTTCTTGTAGTGGTTTTGTATTTTAAAAAGAAGTTATTCATACATACATATCCATCTAATTCTTTAATATATTGAAATCTATATTTAGTATACTTTTCTTTAACATGAGGTCCTAAACGGAAACCAAAAACACCTTGATAATTTTTTTCTGAAACTTGCTTACAAATAGGATTTGTAGAATAACCAGCATCAGCTACTAAATACTTTGTATTAAAATTAAACTTTTTTATTTGCGTCTCTATTCTTTTAACATAAGGATCTACATCATTAATATTACCTGGAGTTACATGAACATCAGTTATAATATTATATTTTCCGTCAACAGTTCTATGATCTAAATAAAAAAAACCTTTTGGTTTTCCGTCCCTAACCATATATCCACTGTCTGGATCAGTTGTACTTACTTTTATTTCTTTGGTTTCAGATGTTTTTAGGTCTTTTTTTAGAGGCTTTTTATTATGATTAATTCTATCTTTATTAATATCTTTTTCTAATTCATCAAAGTATTCCTTTGTAGATTTAGTTATTTCTTTTTTTATAAGTTTATGTTTATTAGCGTTAGCTTTTAGATGGGTAGAATCAGTGTATAAAATTTTGCCATCGACTAAATTTCTATTAATCGCTTGAAATACAATGTTATCAAATATTTCTTGATGTATATTTGTATCATTGAATCTCTTTGTTCTATTTTGACTTATGGTAGAATGGCTTGGTATTTTATCAGTAAGTCCATATCCTAAGAACCACCTATAAGCTACATTTACTTGTATTTCCTTTACGAGCTGACGCTCAGAGCGTATACCGAATAGGTATCCAATAAAAAGCATTTTAAATAACACAACTGGATCTACTGATGGTCTACCATTGTCAGGACAATATAAATCCTTAGTTAAATCTCGTATAAACGAAAAGTCTATGAATTTATCTATTTTTCTAAGTATATGATTTTCTGGTACTAAGTTTTCTATATAAACCAGTTCTAATTGATTTTGTTTTCTCTCATTATTAGTAAGCATTTTGCCTCCGTAGGAGCCCTAACGGGCTAAATAATTTATTGGTCTAAATATATATTCTACAGAAGTAGGAGATATCCTTTTTGTAATAAATGTAAAAAGGCTGTTGACAAATTATGTTTATCAACAGCCTGAAAAATGCTACTGATAAATTATCAGTAGCATTTTTATTTATATATAAATTATAATTTAGAGTTATTTTTCATTATTAGTTTTGCAGCGTAAGTTAGTCTGTCTATATTTTTTTCAAAGAATCCTTTAAATGAAGAGCAAAATATATTGTCATTAATGTTATTTGGAAAATTAGGTTCTTTATTTCGTCGACAACCACTTCTGCAAAGAGGATACCATTTACAGTTATCACATTCTGAACTATGATTACAAGAAGATTTTATAAAATCTTCAGTTATTTTAGAATTAAATAGTTCCGTAAAGCTATTTTCTTCAATAAGGCCTAGTTTATATTTATCGAATACATAAAAATCACAAGGGTATACGCTACCATCAGCTTCTATTATAAATTCGCAAGAGCAAAATCCATTCATACAACAAGAACCAGGATTATTACCTAAAAGAATTGATAAAAGATCATCAAAATATCGTATACTTATAAATCTACCTTTTATAAAATCATCAAACCATAAATCAAATAATTTATTTAAGAATATCTCATAATCTTTAGCATTAAGAGAATAAGGATAATTTTCACGAGAATCATTTATTGGATCAAGACAAGGTATAAATTGTAGATATCTAAAATCTTGTTTTTTAAAGAATTTATATATTTTAGATATATGTCTTGAAGTATTTTTATGAACGACACTAAGTATATTATATTGAACATTATATTTATTTAGTAGGTTTATGTTAGTCATGATTTTATTAAATGAACCCTTACCATAATCATCTAATCTATATTGGTCATGAATTTCTTTTGTGCCATCTAAGGAAACCCCAACAAGAAAATTATGTTCCTTAAAAAAATTAGCCCAATCTTCGTTAATGGTAGTTCCATTTGTTTGAATAGCGTAAAATACGTTTATATTATTTTTATTATATTTTTTAACGAATGTAATTAGAGATTTAAAAAATTCAATTCCAACAAGTGTTGGTTCCCCTCCTTGAAATGCAAAGGTACAACTAACTTCAGCTTCATCAAAGGCTTTTTTTACTATTGTTTCTAGTAAAGAAACTTTCATCATTCCGAAAGATTTAACATTTCTATGAGTGCATATATCATAGTAAAAGCAGTATGTACATCTTAAATTACAATTACTAGATGAGGGTTTTATTAGCATAGATAATGATTTCATAGTATTCTCAACACCTTATCTTATTATTTTATTTCGTATTCATCAGATATGTATTTTATATTTTTTAAATTACGATCTATTTTAATAAATGTTTTTATGCCATGGATACCTATAACAGTTCCTATAATAATTAATATATATCCTGTAACATGAAGAAGCATACTTTTAGGGATTTTAATTAAAGTACATCCAGCGATAAGTAGGCTTAAAAATGTTCTCAAATAGGATAAAAAAGTTCTTTCGTTAGCGAGAATAGTCCTATCTGTTGCTAAAAGATCTCTAAGGATTAATTCATCTTTTTTAAAATTAAAAACTTTCTTTTCTTTATCTTTAATCAAAGGGATCACTCCTTGTCTACAAAATGAAGTGGTAGTACGTAGACAATTAAGAGTTGAGGTGATACAGTAAAAATAAAAAATATATTTTATTATTTTTAAATAAAAAGGAATCTTGACAGTATAGTAACATAAATTCAAATAAAAGTAAAATATGTTCTAAAAGTTGGAAAACAATCTTGACAAAAAAGAGTTATATGGTAAAATATGAATTAAGTGGTATGTACAACATTACAAGATAACAAGAAAGTTGGGGGAAGATGTTAGGAATAAATAAAAAAAGCTGTGTACCATTGTATTATCAGCTAATGAATATAATACTTGAAAAAATTGAACTTGGAGTTTTACAAGAGCATGATAGGCTTCCTTCAGAAAGGGAATTATGTGAAAAATATGATATTAGTCGTTCAACAGTAAGACAAACCATGCAGGAACTCGAAAATAATGGATATGTTTATAGAGAACATGGGAAAGGCACTTTCGTTTCTTCACAAGCAGTAAAACAAGATTTGCTTAAATTTTATAGTTTTACTGAGGAAATGAAGAAAATAGGAAAGGTACCAAAGTCTAATGTTATAGATTTCGATATTATAAAAGCTACTGAAAATCTTGTTGAAAAGTTAAAATGTAGTATTAATGATGAGATATACAAAATAGTAAGGTTAAGACTTGCTGATGAAAATCCTATGATGTATGAAACAACGTATCTTCCTTTAAAAAGATTTCCAGAGCTTACAAAGGAACAGCTAGAATATAATTCTATGTATGATGTTTTTAAGAAAAAATATAATGTTCATTTTACAAAGGCAGAGGAAACGTTTAGACCAGTCCATATGAGAAATCATGAAGCCAAGTTGCTAAAAGCTGATGTGAAAATTCCAAGTATGATGATTGAAAGATATACATTTGAACAAAGTACTATTATTGAATACACTGTAGGTATTGCAAGAGGAGATAGATTTGAATACCGAGTAGTACTAGAAAAATAACTAAAAGTAGATAAAAAAATAAAATTAATTTTTTTTAATATAACTGGTAATGACAACACAACAACATTAAGAGTGAAACAGGGGGTATAATGAGTGAATAATTTATTAGGGTATAACGAGGAGTATTTAAAAGAAAGAAATGGTTATATAACAGCTAAAGAGATTTGTAATCAACCTAAACTATGGAAGGAAACTTATGAAATTATATTAAATCAGAAAGAAAAGTTAAAAAATTTCATAGATAATTTTGTAAAGAAACCAAATGCTAAAGTAGTTATTACAGGAGCAGGTAGTTCAGCGTTTGTAGGGAATAGTGTAGTCAGTTATTTAGATTCAAAAGAAGATGTAAAGATTGAAGCTATAGCTACAACAGATATAGTTTCACATCCACAATATTATTTTAAAAAAGATCAACCTACTTTACTGATTTCATGTGCACGTTCAGGAAATAGTCCAGAAAGTACAGCAGCTGTAACACTCGCAGAAAAACTTGTAGATGATATATATCATTTAGTTATTACATGTAATCCAGAAGGAAAACTTGCATTACATGCAAAAAGAAATGATGAGAATTTCTTATTATTAATGCCGGAAGAATCTAATGATAAAGGATTTGCTATGACAGGAAGTTTTAGTACTATGCTACTTTCTTGCCTGTTAGTTTTTAATATTGATGAATTAGATGTTATAGGAAAGCAAATTGAAATTATAAGTAAACAAGGAGAAAAAGTTTTAAGTGATAATGTAGATTTAATGAAAAAGATAGTTGGAGAAGAGTTCAAGAGAACTGTCTATCTTGGAGCTGCAAATTCATTTGGGCTTGCAAAGGAATCAGCACTAAAGGTTTTAGAACTTACAGCTGGAAAAATCGCTACTTTATATGATACACCACTTGGATTCAGACATGGTCCAAAATCAATTATCAATGATGAAACACTCATAGTACTATTTTTCTCAAATGATACTTATGCAAGAGCATATGAATATGACTTATTAAAAGAAGTACATTCTCAAAATGGAAACCATAAAGTACTTGCAATGTCAGATTATGATGATGAAACAATTAAGAATAATTGTGATTACTTTATAAATATAAATAAAGAAGAACAAGAGTATTTAGATGATAGTTTCTTAGTTTTTGATTATTTACTAAATGCTCAAATGTATGCATTTATAAATTCTATGGAACTTGGAATTGGACCAGATAATCCATGTCCAACAGGTGAAGTAAATAGGGTTGTTAAAGGTGTAATTATTCATGATTATAAATAGAAATATCTTAAACAAAAAGTATATGAGGGTGTTATAAATGAGATATGTGCTCAAATGTAAGGAAATATTTTTAGAAAATAAGATAAACAAAAATTCTTGTATATTAATAGAAGACGGATTAATTAAAGATATACAAGATGATATTAAATGTGAATCGAGTATAGATTTAAGGGATTATATTCTAATACCTGGACTTATAGATATACATTCTCATGGAGCAATGGGATTTGATACAATGGATGCGTCATATGAAGCTATCAATGAAATATCTAAATATTTAGCTAAAGGTGGAGTAACATCTTTTCTTCCTACTACAATAACAGCACCTATGGAAAAAATAGAAAACGCTGTTAAAAATGTAGCGGATGTTATGAAAAAGGGAGTAGAAGGTGCTGAAATTTTAGGAACATATTTGGAGGGACCATATTTAACTGAAGAACATAATGGAGCTCATCCAATAGAATTAATGAGAGAGTTAAATATAGATGAATTAAAAAATATTTTAAAGGTTTCAAAAAATACAATAAAAGTTGTAACAATGGCTCCAGAGAAAAAAGGAGCTAAAGAAAGTATAAGATTTTTAAAAAGTCAAGGTGTAAAGGTTTCGCTAGGACATACTAATGCTACTTATGAAGAAACAATGGATGCATTTGAATCTGGAGCTTCAATTGGGGTTCATACTTTTAATGGGATGAGAGGAATTCATCATAGAGAACCAGGAGTTGTAGGAGCAATAATGAAGCATCAGGATGCTGTTGGAGAGTTAATTGCAGACACAATTCATGTAAATCCAGTTGTTATGGAGATATTATACAAAGTAAAAGGGCTTGATGGAATTTGTCTTATTAGTGATTGTATGAGAGCAGGAGGTTTATCTGATGGCAAATATATGCTAGGTGAACTTGAAGTAACAGTTCGTAATGGAATTGCAAGGACTGATTCCGGATCTTTAGCAGGAAGTACATTAAAGCTTATTAATGGAGTGAAAAATATTATGAATGCTACAAGTATTCAATTTAATAAAGCACTTCAAATGGCTACACGTACTCCAGCAAAAGCATTAGGAATGTATGATGATATAGGAAGTATTAAAGTAGGTAAAAAAGCTAATTTAGTAGCATTAGATAAAAATTATAATGTAAAGATGACAATAGTTAATGGGAAAATCGTATTTAAAAATATAGACTAAGTAAAAATTAGGGGGATGAATCTATATGTTTATTGTATCAACTAAGCAAATGATTTTAGATGCACAAAAAGGAAAATATGCAATACCAGCGTTCAATATACACAACCTAGAAACTATACAAGTTGTTGTTGAAACTGCTAATGAAATGAAATCACCAGTTATCTTAGCTGCTACACCTGGAACAATTAATTTTGCAAAAAAAGATTATTTATTAAGTATCATAGCCACAGCTGCAAATAATTCAGAGGTGCCAATAGCATTTCATTTAGATCACCATAAAGATTTTAATATGATAAAAGAAGCTATAGACTTAGGTTGTAAATCTGTTATGATAGATGCTTCAGATTTGCCTTATGAAGAAAATATAAAAAAAGTACAAGAAGTAGTGAAATATGCTCATAAGTTTGATGTATCAGTAGAAGCTGAACTTGGAAATTTAGTAGGACAAGAAGACGACTTAATTGTAGAAGATGGAAAGTCTCAATTAACAGATCCTAACATGGCAAAAGATTTTGCAGAAAGAACAGGAATAGATACTTTAGCAGTAGCAATTGGAACTGCACATGGTGTTTATAAGTCTGAACCAAAATTAGATTATGAAAGACTAAAAGCAATTAGAGAAGTTGTTGATATACCATTAGTTTTACATGGTGCAAGTGGAGTTCCTGCTGAAAGTGTTAAAAAGTGCATTGAACTTGGTATATGCAAAGTAAATATAGCTACAGAGCTAAAAATACCATTTTCAAATGCTATGAAAGAATATTTTAAAGAGCATCCAGAGGCTAATGATCCAAGAAAATACTTCATGCCAGCAAAAGCAGCTATGAAAAAAGTTGTAGAGGATAAAATACGCATGTGTAATAGCTTTAATAGAGCGTAGGTGAGATAGATGATAGGAATTATTACTTTAAATCCGTCTGTTGATAGAAGATATATGATAGATAATTTTAGTTCTGATTTTGTTCATAGATGTGAAGATTATTCTTTTACAGCTGGTGGAAAAGGACTAAATGTAGCTCGTGTAGCTAATCAATTAAAAGAAAAAGCCATATGTTTAGGATTTTTAGGTGGATTTTCTGGAAAGTTCATTGAAAATAAATTAAATGAATTAGATATAAATAATCAGTTTACTTGGATAGAGGAGGAAACTAGAACTTGTCTAAGTTTAATAGCAAAAGATGAAGATCAAGTTGAAGTATTAGAAAAGGGGCCCACTATAGGTAAAGAAGAAATAATTAGATTCAAAACAGAATTTAAAAAATTATTGGATAAAGTAGATTTAATTGTTGCATCAGGAAGTCTTCCTAAAGGTATAAAAAAAGATTTTTATAATGAATTAATAATGTTAGCTAATGAAAAAAGTGTAAAGTTTATTCTTGATGCTAGTGGGGAAACACTTGTTGAAGGTATAAAAGCTAAGCCATATCTTATAAAACCTAATAGAGAAGAACTTGAAACAATAACTAAAAAGAAAATAGAAACTATAGATGATATTATAAATGCTTCTAGAGAATTGATGAATTTGGGGGCTAAAAATGTAGCCGTATCATTAGGGTCAAAAGGAATGTTATTTGTATCAAAAAATGATATTTACAAAGTTAAAGTTCCTAAAATAACAGCAGTTAATGCGGTTGGTTCAGGGGATAGTACAGTAGCTGGATTTGCTACTGGAATCTCAAGAAATTATGAACTTATAAAAACTTTAAAACTTGCAAATGCCTGTGGAGTATCTAATACATTAGAAAAAGAAACAGGTGTGATTAATGAAGAAAAAATTAATGATATAATGGATAGCATTTCAATAGAAAAGTTATTCTAAAATATACAATATTATCATCCTACTAAGAGAAAATTAACTTCTACATTAAAGTTAATTTTCTCTACATATACTTATGAAAGGTGAAAAAAATGATAAATATTATAAATAATGAATTTTTAAGTGTAGCCGTAAAAACTCATGGAGCAGAACTTTGTAGTGTAAAATCATTAAAAAGTAATAAAGAATATATATGGCAAGCAGATGAAAAGTATTGGAATAAGCATGCACCTATACTTTTTCCCATAATAGGATTTGTAAAAAATAATGAATATGAATACAATGAAAGCACTTATACTTTGAGTAAACATGGATTTGCTAGAGATTTAGATTTTGAATTAGTCGAAAAAAAACAAGATAAACTAGTATATATATTAAAGTATAATGAAGATACCTTAAAAAAATATCCATTTAAATTTGAGTTATATGTTATATATACTTTGGAAGAAAATAAATTAAATGTTGTTTATGAAGTAAGAAATAAAGATAATAAAGAAATGTATTTTTCTATAGGGGGACATCCTGCTTTTAATTGCAATATGGAAGATGGAAATAAATATATTGAATTTGAAAAAGAAGAAAATTTAAATACGTATATTATAAATATGAAAAATGGTCTTTTAGAACATAATACAAGTTCAATATTAAAAAATAAAAAAATATTACCGTTAAATTATGATTTATTTAATCAAGATACCCTAGTGTTTAAAGGTATTAAATCTAATCATTTATTTATCATGGATAGTAATGTAAAGGAAAATTTAAAAGTAACCTTTAAACATTTTCCATACCTCACTTTTTGGAGCCCTAAAGCACCTTTCCTTTGCATTGAACCATGGTATGGTATTCCTGATTTTGTAGATTCAAATAATAAATTAAAAGAAAAAATAGGTATAGAGAAATTAGAAAGTGAAAAAATATTTAATTGTAATTATACTATAGAAATAATTTAGATTATTTTAAGGATTATATATATAATAGAAAACATGCTATCGTAATAAAAAAGTAATGGATATACAAAGTTATATCTATTACTTTTTTATTGCATCATAGTTTTTATTGGAATTATATTTTATTATTATAAATAAAAGGTATTTAAATAGATTATATGATATTAAAAAATTTATTTAATATTATAATAAATAAAATATGTTTTGAAGTTAAAACAATTATTTTTACTATTTTACATCATTTATTAAAAGTAATAGAATTTATATAGTAGAGTTATACTATATATACATTGTGTATTGTATTTATATAAACAAAGTCATAATAATAGTATTTATATAAGTTTTATATTGTTTAATTTTAAAATGTAAATATACTTTTACAAAAGTGTTATGAAATTATGAAAATTTAGTATTCATAGACATATGTAAGCAATATGATAACAATATGGAATTTTAATACTTATAATAAAAAAAATACATCTTGTAATTTGTGGTACGAGTTATTTATAATAATAATTTATACAGAACAATCAGGAGAGGGTAAAATTTATGAAGAATGCATTTAAGATTTATAAGAGAGATATAAACAAAGTAGTTACAAATTGGGTTGCTTTAGTAATAATAACAGGCCTTATGATTTTACCATCACTGTATGCTTGGTTCAATATCAAATCTTCATGGGATCCTTATTCTAATACTAACGGTATAGCAGTGGCTGTAGTAAATAAGGACAACGGTGCCAACTTTAAAAATATTAGAGTAGATGCTGGAAGAGATATAGTAAAGGAACTTGAAAGCAATGACAAGATAGGATGGAAATTTGTTGACGAAAAAGAAGCAAAATCAGGTGTTGAAACAGGTAAATACTATGCAAGTGTAGTTATACCAGAGGATTTTTCAGATAAGCTTCTATCTATAGTCAGAGATAAACAGATAAAGCCTAGCCTAATTTATTCAGTAAATGAAAAGATTAATGCTATAGCACCTAAGATTACTGATAAAGGAGTAACTACTGTACAAAGTGAAGTAGCAAAAACTTTTATAAAAACAGTAAATGGTAAAGTTTTGGAAATTGTTAATAAGTTAGGTATAGAGCTTGACAAGAGCAAGCCTAAACTTAAAGAATTAACTAACATGATACTCTATGTAGATGATAAAATTCCTGAAATAAATGCAGGAATAGATCAATTACAAAAAGGAGCTATTACAGTAGATGAGTTTTTGGGAAAAGTAAAAAAAGATATTCCACTAATTCAAGATACTGTAGTTAAGGCAAAAGGTATTGCAAGCACAGGATCAGTATTTTTATCTAAGGCTAAGGATGGATTACAAAAAACAGCTCCTTATATAAAGGAAGATTTGATACTTGGAAAAGACTTAAGTAATGCTGCAGAAGTTTTAACAAGAGAAGGAGCAAATATTGTAGCACAAAGTGCAACTAGAGCTAGAGAATTATTTATTAAAGCTAGAGAAAAGTACGTAAATGTAGAAGACAATGTAAATAGCGTACTCGATTTATTAAACTATATAGATAAGGATAATAGTAATAGAATAATAAATAGAATTAAGGGAGAGCTTATTTCTATAAAGAATAAGTTAAATGATAAAATATCTACACTAAACAATGTAGTAGCGGCTATAGATAGAGGAGAGCAACCATCTATAGATTTGTTAAATAAGCTTAGTGATAAAGCTTCTGATGTTGCACCACTTTTAGGTAACATTGTAGGAAGATTTGATTCTGAAATATTGCCAGCTATAAATAGTATTATTAATGATTTGACGACCGTAGCAGATAATACTGTTGGAATATTAAATAATGCAAATGTAAGTTTGCCTCAATTAACAGGATTATTAGATAAAGGTGAAATTGGAGCAGAGAAAGCTAGTGAAATAATAAAATTACTTAAAGAAAAACTTCCACCTATAGAAAAATCAATTCATGAAGTATCAGGTAAACTTAGAAAGCTTGATGAAGATGGGCAATTAAATGAAATAATATCATTAATGAAAAATGATGCAGTAAGTGAAAGTAATTTTATATCTAATCCTATAGATATAAAAGAAAATAAGATATTCCCAATACCTAATTATGGTTCAGGCATGTCTCCATTTTTTACTACATTATCTTTATGGGTAGGAGCATTACTTTTAGTTTCGCTTCTTTCAGTTCATGTAGAGGAGATGGAAGGAGTAAAGCTGAATATATCAGATATATATTTTGGGAGATATCTAACTTTTATGACAATAGCAATATGCCAAGCACTAATTGTTAGCTTAGGAGATATATTCCTTTTGAAAACCTATGTTGTAAATAAAGTGGCATTTGTACTGATGTCGGTATTTATAAGTATAGTATTCTCTATAATAATATACTCCCTAGTATCTATATTTGGAAATGTAGGAAAGGCCATTGGTGTAGTACTGCTAGTTCTTCAAATATCAGCATCAGGTGGTACATTCCCAGTCCAAGTAACACCACCATTTTTCCAAAGATTAAATCCTCTTTTACCTTTCACTTATGCTATTGGAGGAATGAGAGAAACAGTAGGAGGAATTTTAAGGAGTGTACTTGTAAAAGATATAGTTATTTTATGTGTATATCTTGTTATAGCATTGATTTTAAGTGTTCAACTGAAAGAAAGATTGCATAATATGAATGAAAAATTGGTAAGTAAATTAAAAGAGTGTGGATTAGTAGGACATTAATAATAAAAAATCACAATTAAAATTATATTAAAAATTAGACTAGTGCATTTATTAAAATGTATCTAGTCTTTTTATGTGCGCCCAGCATGGGCGCAATCTATAAGGTGAAAGTCCTGAACGCCGAAGGTGATATAGGCGTTAGCCAATGACAAGGGTGTCCATCGTGAGGTGGAATCTGAAGGAAGTCGGATGGCAAAATTCCGGTCTGAGGAATACGAATCACATAAGAGGCTGGATATAGCTGGATGAGTTTGCATAACAAAACAAAGTCCGTATCACCCGAAAGTTATTGCAGTATAAGTGCTATTATGGGAATGCAAGAAAGTGATCATTTAAGGATGTAAGAATTAGATTTATGTATAATACTATAATTACCAACATTTAAACTGGAGGTAATTATGATTATACAAATGAATATTAATTCTGAAATACAAATAGATAAGTTAGAGGATCTTCATAAATTAAATTTAATTATGGAGGAAAATAATTTGAAAGTAAATAAAAGTCAAATAGCTAGAGAACTTGGCGTTGATCCACGCACCGTAGGTAAATATTTAAATGGATATGTAAAACCTACTACTAGAAATCGTAAATCTAAAATAGACCATTTTGAACCTATTATCAAAAAACTTCTTGGTAAAGATTCTATTCAAATATTTTATTATAAACGGATTCTGTGGCAGTATCTTAGAGATAACTATGGATTAGATTGTGCTCAATCTTCTTTTAGAAGGTATATCTCCAATCATCCAGAATTTAGTCACTATTTTAATAGCAGAAGAAAAGGACATCTATCGAAGGCTGCGCCTATGAGGTATGAAACAGGTAAAGGTAAACAAGCACAACTAGATTGGAAAGAAAACATAGAATTTGTTTTAAATACCGGAGAAATTATTAGTGTTAATGTCTTTGTATTAATACTTTCATATTCGAGGTTTAGAGTGTACAAGTTATCTCTCGATAAAACACAAGAAGTGTTATTTTCTTTTCTTGATGAATCATTTCAAGCTTTTGGAGGAGTTCCGGAGGAACTATTAACGGACAATATGAAAACTGTTATGGATTTACCTAGAACTAATTATTCTAAAAGAAAAGTAAATAATAAATTTCAACAGTTTGCAAAAGATTACGGCTTTAAAGTTCACCCTTGCGTAGCAGGTAGACCTAACACCAAAGCCAAAGTAGAAGCTCCTATGAAATTATTAGATGAAATAAGAGCATATAATGGAACATTAAACTATGAGCAATTACACAAACTTGTTTCAGATTTAAACAATAGAATTAATAGTAAATGTCATACATCAACAGGTAAAATACCAATATTACATTTACAGAAAGAAAAAGATTTCTTATCAAAACTGCCTAAAGATCAGATAAGAAATCTTTACAAAATAACCACCACATCTGTTAAAGTAAATAGTCAAAGCATGATTTCATACAAATCAAACCAATATTCTGTCCCACCAGAATATATAGGTAAACGACTAAAACTTCAAGTATATGATCATCAATTACATGTGTATTATAGCACAAAATTAGTTACTATTCATGATATACAAAATCAAAAATTAAATTATCATGCAGAACATTATGCTGAGATTAGTGCTTTAACATTTAATAAAAGCTCATATGAAATGATGAAGAAAGCTAGGACAAAATTTAAATTTAATAGGAGAGGTATATAAAAATGAATAGTGCATATACACAACTTATAAAAAATCTAGAGTATTTAAAATTTAAACAAATGATTAATCATTTAGACGAAGTCATTGATTTTTCTACTAAAAATAATTTATCCTTTGTTGATGCTCTTATTAAGCTTACAGCTTATGAAATAGATTTTAAAGAAGCAAATATGATTAAATCTATGGTAAAAGTAGGCGCTTTTCCTCATAAAAAAGAGGTTAAAGACTTTGATTTCAGCTTTCAACCTAGCATTAATAAAGATCAGATATTAGATTTTTTAACATTACGCTTTCTAAATACACAAGAAAATATAGTTTTCCTAGGTCCTAGTGGAGTAGGAAAAACGCACCTTGCTACATCTATAGGAATTGCGGCAGCAAAACGTAGATATAGTACATACTTTATTAAATGTCATGATTTATTACAGCAATTAAAACGTGCAAATTTAGAGAATCGATTAGATTCTAGACTTAAACATTTTAGTAAGTACAAGCTCCTAATAATAGATGAATTAGGCTATCTACCGATAAATAAAGAAGACTCTAAGTTATTCTTCCAACTCATTGACATGCGATATGAGAAAAAAAGTACAATTTTAACAACTAATATAAATTTCAATGCTTGGGATGATATTTTTTATGATCCTATCATCGCAAATGCTATATTAGATAGAGTTTTGCACCATGCTCATGTTGTACCTATTAATGGAAAGTCTTATCGCTTAAAAGATTACTTTAAAGATGACGATGAGTAAAAAACTACACCCTTAAATGATCGGAAAATTTCATTATTATCTTGACGTTTATATTGCAGTATATGTGGCAGATATATGGAATGAAAGATTGCGTTCTTACCTGGGGAGGTCTGATAGATATATCATTAAAGGATGAACTTCCTACATGATAACCTACATAGTGATATGTAACTGAACTATCAGAAGTCAGCAGAGGTCATAGTACCATACTATGTGCACGTAGTGAGGGAAGGACTGAACATTAGGAGGTTTTCAACTTTGAATAATTCAAATAAATTACAAAGAAAGCAGACAACTCAATATAGAGGTCGCCTTGTGGAAGTAGAAGTGGAACTTCAAGGTAAACGAGGGGCGCAGAGTAATAATTTGGCGTTAGCAAAGGGAGAAAGAGAAAACAATGTAGTAGATGATACTAATAATCTACTTGAAAAGGTTTTAGCTAGAGAAAATATGCTAAAAGCTATGAAAAGAGTAGTTGCCAATAGAGGAAGTCATGGTATTGATGGTATGAGAGTCGATGAACTTCGAGGGTTTATTATCAAAAATTGGCTAACAATTAAGCAAAAGTTATTAGAAGGAAGGTATAAACCTTCACCAGTTAGGAGAGTGGAAATACCAAAACCTGACGGTGGAATTAGATTGCTTGGAATACCTACTGTACTTGATAGATTAATACAACAGGCATTAGCTCAAGAACTTAATAAAATTTATGACCCTACCTTTTCGGATAATAGCTATGGATTTAGACCAAATAAAAGTGCTAAACAAGCTATATTAAAATCAAGACAATATATCAATGAGGGGCATAAATGGGTTGTTGATATAGACTTAGAAAAATTCTTTGATAAAGTTAACCATGATATATTAGTGGAAAGACTTTCAAGAAGAATAAAGGACAAAAGGGTACTTAAACTAATTAGAAATTATCTTAAATCTGGAATAATGATAAATGGATTGAAGGTAAAATCAGATAAAGGTACACCGCAAGGTGGTCCATTAAGCCCAATACTTGCTAATATTATGCTTGATGAAGTAGATAAAGAACTTGAGAAAAGAGGTCATAGATTTTGCCGATTTGCAGATGACTGCAACATTTATGTCAAAAGTAAAAAGGCAGGATTAAGAGTTATGGCAAGTATAAGAAAAATACTTGAAGGTTTATTAAAACTTAAAGTTAATGAAAATAAAAGTGCAGTAGATTTTGTGACGAGAAGAAAATTTCTTGGATTTTCATTCTATTTTGCAAAAGACGGAGCCAATATAAGAATACATGAAAAGTCATATAAAAGATTCACAAATAAAATAAGAAAATTAACAAACCGTAATAAAGGTATAAGTATGGAATATAGAGTTTATATGATTAACCAATTAACGATTGGATGGATTAATTACTTTGGAATAGCGAAAGCTAACGCTAAAATACAAAAAATAGATAGTTGGATAAGAAGAAGGTTAAGGAGTTGTATTTGGAAACAATGGAAAAAGGTTAAAACTAGAGGACGAAACCTCATAAAACTAGGTCTTTCGACCTATAAAGCATGGGAGTATGCAAATACAAGAAAAGGCTATTGGAGAATATCCAAAAGCCCAATTCTTGATACAATCTTAAACAACAAATATATTGAAAATCTTGGTTGCAGAAGTATATCTAAAAGATATCAGCTAATACATAATTCTTAATGAACCGCCGTATACCGAACGGTACGTACGGTGGTGTGAGAGGACGCTAAATGCTCCTACTCGATATATAAATATTAAATGGTTATGAAGAGTGTGTATAGTAATATAATACCTAAATTCCCTTAATAAATTACTATACAATGTATTTGCGGGTTGATATAATGCGTTTGTAAATAAATATTGAACAAAAAGTTAAGGGGTTATTAAAGAGGGGATGAGGTTAATATGAAGAAAAAAGCAATTTTATTTATGATATCAGTGTTCTTATTTTGTTCTTATCCAGCGTCAGTAAGAGCGTATGATAAAGATTTAATTATACCGACACATGATATTGCAGTGGTAGATGGAAAAATAAAATCCGAAATAAATATTGATAAAGAAGTTTCTTCTACAAATCCATGGATGTATGTAGACATAAAATTAGATGAAACTAAATCAAAACAAAGTAAATACAACTATGCAGAATTGGCATTGAAAAGAGCCATTGGATTTTTTGATGAAAGCAGACTTTCATTAAAAGATGGAGATTTTTATATCGTGTTAAACAATGGATTTGTAATTAATAAAAAGAATTATAAGGATAAAAAAGTAACACAAGTAGCAAAAAAACAACTTTTAGATAAAGATTTTTATAGAGGAGATACCCTATTTAAGTTAGCATTCCTTTATCATGATAACAAAGTTGAAAGAAAAACTTATTGGAAGCTTATAGATACCATAGATCTTCCGGCAGGTTCTACTCATACACTAACTAAAAAATATACTGTAGGTATTAGTGAAGATGAAGAAGTAGATATTGCTCAGGCATTAGGAATAAAGCTTATAGGGGAAGCAGAATCAGGTATTGGAGCTGACTTAAAATTTGCATCAACAAAACTATTAGCTAAGTTAAATTCTGAATTGAATTCTACTATATCAAAAATCTTTAAAAGAAAAAGTGAAATTAAGTCAACATTTGAAAGTAGTACTACTGTTTCATATAATCCACGTTATGGTGATAAAATTATATTAAGATATCAGTTAGTTGATAATTATAAAGTAGAAGATAAGGCATTTAAAGATGCTACTTATAAATTACAGGAGTTAATAAATGAAGGTGGAATTAGTATAGTTAAAGTAGAACCAACTTCAGGAGAAAAGGGAATAGATGTTCCAGTAGAAAAAATATTTGATGTATCATTAGATAAAAGATAAAAAAATACTTGTATAAAGGACTAAAAATCATATATTTTTAGTCCTTTAATTATTCATGGAAAAACTTACATGTAGAAGAATACTTTTAATGGTGAAAAAAATTTGGTATAATTTCAAATGTAAACGTTTTGTAAAAAAAATATTAACAAATTTAAAACAAAGGATGTGACCGAATATGAAAAAATTATTTTTATGTGGATTAATTGCTATATTATTATGTGGACCAGTAGCACAAGTTAAAGCCTTTGATAAAGAACTTATTTTACCAACAGTAAAAGCAGCTGTAGTAAATGAAAAAATTCAACCAAAGATAAAGGTTTCACAAAAAACATCTATTGTAAATCCATGGATGTATATAGATGTAAAATTAGATGCTAATAAATCTAAAAATGGTGATGTTAATTATGCAAAAAAATCTATGTATAAATTTTTCGAGTATTTGTTAGGTAAAGGTTTATCAATACATGCAGGAGATTATTATTTTATTTTAAGCAATGGATATGTTGTTGATAAAGATAATAGAACAACTGCTAAGACACGTGAAATGTTACAAAAAGAAACTGAACAAAAAGATTTTTATAAAGGTGATACTATGTACAAAATAGTATTACTTAATCCTAATAATAAAGTTAAAAGAACAACATGCTGGAAACTTATAGATCTTATAGATTTACCAGCAGGTTCTAGTCATACTTTAAGTAAAAAGTATACTGTTGGAGTTACAAAAACTGAACAAATTGAAATTGGACAAACTTTCGGATTAAAGTTTGGTGCGGAGATAACTGCTAGTGCAGGATTTGATTTTAAATATGCTTCAGCAAAGATGGACACTAAATTAAGTACTGAATTAAATTCTACTGCATCAAAGAATTTTACAGATAATAGAGAAATAAAGTCATCATTTGAAAGCAATACTAATGTTTCATATAATCCTTCTGAAAAAGATAGAGCTATATTAAGATATCAATTAGTAGATAATTATAAGGTTGAGGCTAAATCATTTAGGGAAAGTACTTTAGATTTAGAAGAGGCAATGAATGCTAATGGAGAACATTTAGTTAAATTAACACCAGCTGGAGGAAGTAAAGGGATAGATGTTCCTACAGATGAGATTTTCGACGTTACTATAGATAAACAATAAAAAATAATATATAGTAAAAATTATAGTACATAAAAATTAATTATAAATTAGTAATTTAAATATAATGGAATATACGCAGAATAATAGAAATTTAGTCTTTAGTAATATATAATAAATATGCTTATCTTTATAAGCATATTTTTTATATATTTTAATAGGTAGGTGACAAGATGAGAAATCAATTAACTGAAGGAAAAATATTTCCTGTACTTATAAAGTTAGCTATTCCTATAATGGGTACGTCATTTGTTCAGATGGCATATAATATGACGGATATGATTTATATAGGAAGAATGGGAAGTAGCGCTGTAGCTGCTATTGGAACTGCTGGATTTTTTACATGGTTTGCTATGGGATTAATTTTAATATCAAGAACGGGAGCTGAGATAGGTGTATCTCAGTCAATAGGAAGAGAAGATATAAGAGCAGCTAAAAAGTATGCAAAAAATACTATAATTTTAAATATACTATTAGCATTAATATATGGTAGTTTTTTAATTATATTTAGAAGGCAACTTATAGGTTTTTTTAATTTAGGAAATGAAAATGTAATTAATATGGCTATCAACTACTTAGTTATAATAGCTATTGGAATAAATTTTTATTTTATAAATCCTGTATTCACAGGCATATATAATGGTTCAGGAGATAGTAAGACTCCCTTTAGATTCAATGTAGTAGGGCTTGCTAGTAATATGATTTTAGATCCAGTTCTTATATTTGGTATAGGTCCATTTCCAGCATTAGGGGTTAGAGGCGCAGCAATAGCTACAGTATTTTCACAAATTGTGGTATCGGTATTATTTATATTATCAGTAAGAAAATCTATATTAATTAGAGGATTTTCATTTAAAGATTTTGATTTTGAATATATGAAAAATATATTTAAGTTTGGTTTTCCAGTTGCTATGCAAAATGCTTTGTTTTGTGTTTTTTCTATGATAATTGCTAGAATAATTTCTGTATGGGGAAATGTTGCTATAGCTGTTCAAAAAGTAGGTTCACAGATTGAATCAATATCATGGATGACAGCAGGGGGATTTCAAACTGCTATAAGTACATTTGTTGGACAAAATTATGGAGCTAAAAAGTGGGATAGAATTATTGATGGATATAAAGCTGCTATTATTATAGTTGGAACTATAGGGATTTTTGCAACTTGTCTTTTGATTTTTGGGGCTAAACCTATATTTTCATTTTTTATACCAGAGCAAAGCACCATACCTTATGGAGTAGATTATCTTAGAATACTTGGAATATCTCAATTTTTTATGTGTATGGAGATTGCGACAGCAGGAGCATTTAATGGTATGGGAAAAACAGTTCCACCTGCTATTGTAGGAATAGTATTTACAGGACTTAGAATACCTGCAGCCTTAATAGTATCAAAATACTTAGGACTTAATGGAGTTTGGTGGTGTATTAGTGTTAGCAGTATAATAAAGGGAATAGTATTAACATCATGCTTTTTAATATATTTAGCAATAAGAAAGAAAAAAGTAAAAGTTAACGTGATTTAAAGGTAGAATTATATAACAGTAAATAAATTTAAATAAAATAAAAATACTTAAAATATATAAAATATTTTAAGATTTTTATTTTAACTATTTAATAAACTCATTTGCTAATTTTTCAAAGGCTGCAATAGAATTTTTAATCATATCAAATTCAACGCAATATGAAATTCTAAAATATCCAGGACAACCAAAACCACTTCCAGGAACTAATAACAAGTTATACTTCATAGCTTCTTTTATAAATTTAACATCATCATCAATCAAAGCTTTAGGAAATAAATAAAATGCTCCTTGTGGTTTTACACATTGAAAGCCTAGTTTTGTAAGATGTTCATACAAAAAATTTCTTCTTTCTTCATATGCAGAAATATCTACCTTAGCATCTAATGAATCAGCTATAACTTTTTGAAATAATGCTGGAGCATTAACAAACCCTAATGTACGATTACAAAAACTTAATGCATTTATAAGAGTAGGTACATTTTCTATTTTGCTACTTACTGCAATGTAACCAATTCTTTCGCCTGCTAGACCTAGAGATTTGCTAAAAGAATTAACTATAATAGCATTTTTAAATATTGAAAGTATATTTGGAAGTTTTGTATTATCATAAATAATTTCGCTATAAGGCTGATCAGATATAATAAATATAGTTATTCCGAATTCTTGTTCCTTTTTAAAAATTATGTCTTGAATATTTTTTAAAGTTTTTTCATTATATATGACACCTGTTGGATTATTAGGATTGTTAATTATTATAGCCTTAGTTTTAGGTGTAATACTTTTTTCAAAGTATATTAAATCTGGTTCAAAAGTAGAAGTGTCAGGAGGTACGATTATAGTTTTTCCACCATGATTGTCAATATAAAAATTATATTCTGCAAAATATGGTGCGAATAAAATTACTTCTTCTTCAGGATTTAATATTGATTTTAAAACTACATTAAGTCCACCGGCAGCACCTACGGTCATAACAATATGTTCTGTAGATAATTTAATGTTACTATTTTTTTGTAATTGTTCCGCTATTTTTTCTCTAACTTCAGGATAACCTGCGTTACTCATGTATCTATGCAATCCTTGTTCATTACCAGATACATGATTTTTTAGTGAATTTAAAACTTCAAAGGGAGGTTCTGCATAAGGATTTCCTAGGCTATAATCATATACTTTATCTTTACCATATTTTTTTTCAAGTTTTGCTCCTTCTTCAAACATAAGCCTTATCCAAGAAGAGTTATTTAAATTGTTTAATACTTTTTTTGAAAACATAAAATCGCTCCTTTATTAATAGTTAACATATTAAAAATAGCATTAACCTTATTTTAGAATAAAATACAGGTTAATGCTATATTGTTATTTTAATTTGTCGATTATAAGTTTTGAATCATTTAAAGAAGCAATTCTATTTTCATATACACCTATTAAGGTTCCTTTATATTTTATTGAACTATTAGTATGTATTTCAGTTAAAGTATTTTCATATGAATTATTAATATAAATTGTATCTTTATTTATTATATATATATCTTTTTTATCAACACTATGAGGAAGTTTGAAATTTTTCCATAAAGTATCATCCAAGGTTCTATAAAAAATAGTATCTAATTTTTTATTTATTAAACTACCAACATATATAAGTCCTTCTTTATCTGTAGATATAAGAGTAGGGTGTTTTATTCCAGTGACGTTTAGTTTTTTTGTAGTTTTATTGCTAAATAGGCAGCAAATATCATGCTGTGGTAATTTTTCGTAAAGTACCGTATCAGTATTAAGCATAAGTGCAATAGTGCCTATATTATTACTGCTAATTTTAAGTCGAGATAAAGAATTCATTCTATTAAAAGTATAAAGAGAATTACTAGAATAAGAATTTTGAAGCTTTAATAAAAACATACCTGTTAAATTGGAAACTTGAACATCTTTGATTTTGGAGTTTTTATTACAAACAATTTTGCAATCTTCTTCACGATTATCTCCACTATCACTAACTTTATATTTTGCTTGATTTAGATTATCTTTTTTTGCATCGTATACGAAAAAGGTAAATTTAGTATTATTATTTCTATTAGTTTTAAATGATATATATAGACGATCACTACCAGGAATCCATGTACAGTTAGTAATAGATCCATTCATTGGCATGGTAATATTTTTTTCGGAATTTGTTATAGTATCTAATACCTTTAGTTCATCATTTTGAATATAACTTAAATAATGAGTATTGTGTGAAAGCTGTATATTATCTATATACTCTGGTAAATCAATAGGGTCTGGTATTTTAAGGTTAGTTTTTGTATTAGTTATTTCTTTAAAGGTCATGGTTCCTGCAATATCACGTTTCCCAAGTACAAATTGATCAAGGAAGAATAAAAGGGCAAATTGAAGCATAAAACCGAATAGTAAAAAGAAAGTAATTTTTTTTATATGTTTAAAAGATTTTTTTGGTTTTTCATGTTTTTTCATAGACACATCTCCATTTTAAGGTTCTACATAAAATATTGAAGGCACAGGTCTCTCACCAACACTATCACAAGGATTGTTTATAACTTCTCCATCGTGATACATGGTTACAGATGAACCCCCATCTAAGTTAGCAGCAGTGTATGCACCTTTTTCGTATAATATATCTTGAAGTTCATCCATACGAAGTCCATCTCTTTTAAGTACGGTACCGTCGGCAACTAAGAATAAAATAGTTCCATCTCTTTTTTGACCAATGGCCGTTCGAGGTGCCATACCATAACCACCGTCACCTTTTATTTTAGCTTTTTTTCCGTTTACAACTAGAAATGGGTCATAACATAAAGCTTCTTTGCAGTTTAAAGCTTTTAACTCATTTATAGTATATTTTCCAACAATAAGTTTACCTTCATAGTTTATTCCAATGATTTCTATAGGGGTATTAGGTTTTACAGTTTTCCAAATAATTTTACCAGCTGACATAAGTACTCCTTGAGGATAAGCACCTGTTCCTGAAAATTTAGTACCATTTGAAGTTTCATCTTTAAATGAGCCACCATTTATTGCAGCTATAGCATTAAATTCTTTTGCAATTTCACTAGTTGGTTCACCAACTTTACCTAAATTTTTGGCATATCCTACTCTTACTTTTTTAGGGTTACTAATTTCTAATAAGTACACTTTAAATCGAGATCCTTCTAGAGAAGATAGTTTAATATTATTTTCGCCATTGGAAGTTATATGTACATTATCAAGTGCTTCTTTGGATTGAGATAAAGTTTCAACACAATTTTCATTTAAGATATCTTGAATTTCAGAGTCTGATAAAAATAACTTAGCAATCCATTTATGAGTCATTGTAGTCATAGACATACCAACTAATGTATCTTTTACATTATTAAATGGACCATGAAAGGCAATAATAGGAGTAAAAATACAACAAAACACAAACTCTAGTAATAGAAACTTGATTATTTTAAATTTTGATTTTTTTTTATTCATAATAGTCACCTATAAATTCTTTCAAATTATAAATTGTTATACATTATATTATTTTACACAAAATTGAAGTTGATTGTCAACAATATCCAAATGTCAATATCCTATATAGTAATTATAAACCAAAAATGTTATTTTAAATCACTGAGGAGTATTATATAATTAAAAATAAGAATCAAATTAAGAAGGGGTGGAATATAGATGCATAGAAGATTAAAAGCTAAAATAGTATTAGCTTTGGTATCCATTATGACATGTCAGACACTAGCGTTTCAAAAACCAGTATTAGTTAGTGCTGTAGAGCCAAGTTCAAAATTAGTGAATTCAGTTAAAGAAAATAAATCATTAGGTGGATTTGAACTTGTAACAAAAAAATATATAAAAGCTTTAAATTGTAATTCTTATGAATATAAACATACTAAAACAGGTGCTCGTCTTATATTTTTAGATAATAAAAATGAAGATAAGATGATTTGTGTTAATTTTAGAACACCAACTAAAGATAGTACTGGTGTAAATCATATTATAGAACATTCGGTACTTCAAGGATCCAAAAATTATCCTGTAAAAGATCCTTTTATACAAATGAGTAAGCAATCATTAAATACTTTTTTAAATGCTATGACGGCAGCAGATATGACTATGTATCCTGTATCAAGTAAAAATGATAAAGATTTCAATAATTTAATGAGTGTTTATTTAGATGCTGTTTTTCATCCCAATATGATAAATGATGAAAGGATTTTTAAAGAAGAGGGATGGAGATATGAACTTGAATCCAAAGATAGTGAATTAAAGTATAATGGTATCGTTTATAATGAGATGAAGGGTGTATATTCAGACCCATCTAGAGTATTAGTAAATGCTATATCTAAATCACTTTTCCCTGATACTATATATAAAAATGAATCTGGTGGTAGTCCGGATAAAATTCCAGATTTAAGTTATAAGGAGTTTGTTGATACATACAAAAAATACTATACTCCTTCTAATAGCTATTTCTATTTATCAGGAAATTTAAATATAGAAAAAACTTTAAATTTTATAGGAGAAAAATACTTAAATAACTTTCAAAAGGTAGAAGTTGATAGCAGTATTCCAGTACAAAAGTCATTTAATGAAAGCAAAGTTAGTGTTGCAGAATACTCAGTTCCAAAGGATGCATCTACCAAGAATAAAACTTATTTAAGTTCAAATTATGTAATAGATAAGTCACCGAATAAAGATATAACAATGAAATTTTCATTATTAAACATGTTGCTTACAGGAACACCAGCATCACCTATTTGTAAAGCTATGCAAGAAAATGGATTAGGTGAAAATATAAAATCTGAATTTAATCCTAATTATGCGCAATCAACATTCAGTATTATTGCATCAAATGTAAATGAAAATCAGAAAGAAAGATTTCAACAGGTTATAGACAAAACACTTAAAGATATAGTTAAAAATGGATTTGATAAAAAATTATTAGAGTCATTAGTTAATCAGTTTAAACTTTCTAAACGTATGGGAAATGGAAATAATCCTCTTATGTACAATATGCTAATAATGACAAGTTGGTTGTATGATGGAGATCCTACATTATATTTAGATATTGATATGGATAATATAGAGAAGATAATAAAGGATGGAGAACTAGAGAAAATGATTCAAAAGTATCTTTTAGATAATAAGCATTCATCTTTAGTAGTTTTAAATCCTTCAAAAGGTCTTCAAGAAAGAAGAGAGGCTCAATTAAAAGAAAAACTAGCTTCTATTAAAAAATCTTTATCTAAAGATAAAATTAATGAATTAGTAAAACAAACTAAGGAGCTTAAAGAGTGGCAAGGTACACCAAATACAAAAGAACAATTAGAAAAATTACCTACTCTTACTCGTGATGACATAGACAAAAAAGCTAGAGAATATAAAACAATAGAAAAAAATCAAGATGGAATTAAAATTCTTCAGCATCCTATTTTCACAAATGGAGTAAATTATATATCTTTATATTTTGATACATCAAAAGTTCCACAAGAGAAGTTAGGATATATAGGCTTATTGGAATTAACTTTAGCAAAGGTTGATACTAAAAATTATACTAAGGAACAATTATTAAATTATATTATGGCTAATTCAGGTGGTATTCAGGTAGTTAATAATGCATTTGATGATGCAAAGGATAGTAATAATTATTTTCCTAAGACTAAAGTTAGTATAGTATCTTTAAATAATAAATTAGATAAAAATTTTGAAATTTTAAAAGAAATGATATTTAATAGTAAATTAAATGATAAAAAACGTTTAAAAGAGATTATAAATAATACAAAAATGAATTTAGAAGCTCAACTTATGACAAGTGGAGCTCAAATGGCTAATGAAAAAATATTATCATATATATCTAAGGCTGGTAAATATAATAATTATCAAAGTGAAGGATTTTATAAATTTATATGTGATTTAGATAAAAACTTTGATAGTAAAAGTGATGAAATATTGAAAAACTTAGAAACTGTTAGAGATATTATATTTAATAAACAGGATATGATTGCAAGTTATACTGGCGAAGAAAAGGATTATAATAATTTTATTGATAATTTTAAGAAGTTCGCTAAAGAACTAAAGAATGAAAAACTTCAAAGTCATAAGTATAAATTTGATGATTCTAAAGTAAATGAAGGAATAATAACACCTTCAAAAGTTCAATATGTAGTTAAGGGTGGAAATATAAAAAATGCTGGTTATAAAGATAGTGGAAAACTTCAAGTACTTGCAAATGTATTAGGAAGTGGTTACTTATGGAACGATATAAGAATAAAAGGTGGAGCATATGGAGCAGGTGTTTCAGCAGATAATGGGAATTTAATATTTTCATCATATAGAGATCCTAATTTAAAGGAAACTATAGATACATTTGATAAAGTACCAGAATATCTTTCTAAATTCAATGCAGATGAAAAAGAGATGACAAATTATATAATAGGAACTATTGGAAAAGTAGATAGCGCCATGAATCAATTAAATAGTATGCTTGGACCGATTGCAGAAGGAATTATAGGAGACAATATGTATATAACTGGTACTACTCAAGCAGACATGCAAAAACAAAGAGAAGAAATTCTATCAACAACAGCGGAAGATATAAGAAATTTTGCAAAAGTTGTAGATGCTGTATTAAAACAAGATTATCTATGTGTAGTTGGTGGAGATGCTAAAATAAAAGAAAATCAAAAAGAATTTATGTCTATAAAAAATGTTTTAGACATGGATAATAAAAAAGACTTGACTATGACTATGGAAAAGAAGGAAAATGTATCTGTAGATAAGAGTTTTAAAGTTAATTTTTCTAAAGAATTAGATGAGCTTACAGTAAATATATCAAATGTTTATGTATTAGATGACAAGAATAATAAAGTAGATGTAGAAGTTAGTTATGATAAAAAGAATAAAGCAGTTGAGGTTAAATCAAAGAATAATTATGAAAGTGGAAAAAAATATATTTTATTTATTAAAGGAATTCAATCTGTTATAAAAGACGGAAAAGTAGTTAAATTAGTAGCTCCTATTAAAATGGAATTTACAGTGAAATAAAAAACTAATGTAAGCCAGACTCTAGTATAGGGTCTGGCTTATAATTTAGGGGGGATTTTTAAAATATGAAAAATATAAAAAATATAGGAATTGTAGCACATGTAGATGGGGGAAAAACAACAACTACGGAGCAAATTATGTATTTATCAGGTATAATCCGAGAGCTTGGTAGTGTAGACAAGGGTTCTTCAAAAATGGATTATAACAATATAGAAAGACAAAGAGGAATTACTATATTTTCAGAACAGACGAGTTTTCAGTGGAAAGGAGCTAATATAAATTTAATTGATACTCCAGGACATATAGATTTTTCGTCAGAACTCGAAAGATCATTAAAAGCACTTGATGGAGCTGTATTAATAATTTCAGCAGTAGAAGGAGTACAAGCATATACAGAGACTATCTGGAATCTTTTAAGAAAAAACAATATACCAACATTAATATTTATAAATAAATTAGATAGAGTTGGTGCAAGTATAGATAGGATTTATAAAGATATAGAAAAAAATTTAACGAAAGATTATTTTCCTATACATAAGACAGAAAAAATAGAGAAAGATTTTGAGGATATTATAGATTTAATAGATGAAAATGAGTTTAGCAAAGATTCGCAAGAAAAGATTATATTATTAGAAAAACTAGCAGAAAAGGATGAGGAAATATTAGAAAAGTATTTAGAAGGAGAAGAAATTACAAGAAATATTTTTATAAGTAAGGTACAAAATTTAGTGAAACAATGTGATACATTTCCTGTGTTGTTAGGTTCAGCAATAAAGGGAATTGGTATTGAAAAATTACTAGATTCTGTTGTACAGTTATTACCTTATCATAGTGGGAATGATGAGAAGGAGTTTTCAGGAATAATATATAAAGTTAAATTTGACGAAACAGTAGGTAAGCTTTGTTATGTGAGAGTTATTAATGGAGTGGTTAGAGTAAGGGATAGCATTTATAATAGTTTAGGAGAAGAAGAAAAGATAACTCAAATAAGAAAATATAATGGAGAAAAGTATATAAATGTTGAGAGTTTAACATCAGGAGAAATAGGAGTTGTTTGTGGACTTAAAAATGTTAAAGCTAATGATAGCCTAGGAAATAGTAAGAATATAAGTAATGAAGATACAATAAATGAATCTGCATTAATATCTAGAGTTATTCCTAAAGATGAAGAAAAATTACAAGAACTTCTAAAGGCATTACAAATTTTAAATGAAGAGGATCCAACACTACAATTAGAATGGAATTGTGAAAATAAAGAACTAAGTATAAGCATTAAAGGTTCAATACATATGGAAGTTTTAAAAGAAGTGATAAAAGAACGATTTAATATACAAGTTGAATTTTTAGAACCTAAAGTTAATTATATAGAAACAATAGAAAAAATAAGTAAAGGTTTTTGCCATTTTGAACCTAAAAAACATTATGCAGAGGTTGAAGTCGAAATTGAACCCAACGATAGGGGAAAAGGAGTAGAATTTATATCAGAAATAAATGGAGATATTCTTCCGTATCAATATCAAAATAATATAGAAAAAGCAGCATTTGAGGCAATGTTACATGGGCCTTTAATAGGTGGAAAAGTTACTGATATAAAGATAAAACTTATAAATGGTAAGTATCATCTTGAACATACTCATGGAGGGGATTTTAGAATAGCTACAATAAGAGCTGTTTATCAGGCATTACAAAAAAATAAAGTTATACTTTTAGAGCCTGTATATAAGTACAAAATTATTGTGGATAAAGAAACTGGTGGAAAAGTTATGACAGATATTTTGAAAATGGGAGGCAAGTTTAAAGAACCTGAAATCAGTGAAGATAAAATGATAATAAAAGCTGAAGTACCTGTTGCAACGTCAATGAATTATAAATTACAACTCTTGTCAGCAACATCAGGAAAAGCTATAGTTAATATGCAATTTTTAAAATTTGATATATGTCATAATGAAGATGAGGTTTTAGCAAATGAAGAGAATATAGTTGAAAAGGAAGATTTACTTTATAATGGGGTTTCACTTTTTAGAGAGAAGAAAAAAATGAAAAAGGTTACTATAGTTGAGTAATGTATAATAAAAGGAACAAGTAACATAATATATGCTTGTTCCTTTCAAAGTTTTATAAGTTATTCTTCTACTCGAATATTTTCAATTATACTATCTTTACTAATTTTTCTTAGAGGAAATAATGATGAAATTAAAGATATTATAATTGTACCTATGGTGGAGATTAATATTGCCCTCCAAGGAGTAGACCAATACATATTTCCTATTGATGGGTAATTCAGTTTATTAAGTATGAAACTACACATACTACCAAGTATACTTCCGAAGAAGGATGCAACTATACCGTGAAAAGCCCCTTCAAGTAGAATCATTTTCTTTAATTGATTCTGACTCATGCCTATGGATTTTAAAACTGCAAATTCACGTCGTCTTATTAAAAGACTTGTACTTATAGTATTTATAATATTTATTGCACCAATAAGACTTATTACCGAGATAAAGCCATATACAAATACACTTATTTGGAAGGCTTGTTTTCGGTTTTTTTCTATAATTTCTAAATAATCAGTATAACTTTCATATGCATCATTTAGCTCTTTATTAAAATAAGTTTTTATATTATCTCTGTTAGCATTTGGAGCGAATTTGATATATAAATTTTGTTCAGATAAATTCTCTGAAAGCCCCATTATTTTTTCATATGTTTTTGATGAAGTTATAAGATGTATACCATCTTGCATTGTATTATTAGATAATGGATTTTGTTTTAAAATTCCAAGGATTTTAAGTTCATAGAAGTTATTAGAATTAATAGCATTTGTTAGACAATTGTCATTGGGAGCAAAATATTTTTGTAGTTTTGGAAATTTTATCATATCGCCTACTTTATATTTAGTAAGGCTTACTGGAAGTTTGCCTTCATTACTTTCAGTATTAAAATTTCTATCAATTAAAAATACACCCATATTGTTTAAATCATTGTCATTATAATTTCCAGATAGAATGTGATTTCTACATAGTTTTAAACTTTCTTTGTCATAGCCTATAAGTTTACCGGATAACATATTTATATTTTTAATTTTGCATGATTCAAAATTTATACCTGATTCAAGATTATCGTTATATTTTTCATTAGGAATAGCTATATCTATACATGTTTCATAGCTATTATAAACTTTTTCAATTCCCTCTTGTTTTAAAATATTATCATACTGAGATCTAGGAATTAAGTGGTTTGATGAATAGCACGCATCATGATATAGCAGTGTAGTAGGCTCATCTTGTAGTTTCATATAATCTGCAAAAGAGTTAAAGCTTATAAACATTATTATGCTAATTACAAGGGAGAATACAGTTACAATAAATCTTTTTTTGTTTCTGGTTATATTTCTGTATGCGAGTTGACCTTCTACCTTAAATAGTAATTTTGATAGTATGCCTTTTGGAACTCTTTTAATCTTTCCTACTTTATAGTTTTTAGAATTTTTGATGGCTTCAAGGGGACTTACTCGTCCAGCTGTAATTGATGGACCAAAGGTAGATAAAAGTACAGTAATTAATCCTAAAATTATGCTTATTATAATTACTCCAGGGTATATAAATACTTCAAATGGGTCAAATCCATTTTTCATTAAGAGAGAACCAGCTATATATAAAACTATTTTTGTTGCAATAACTCCAGATATAATTCCTATGGGAATTCCAATAATACTTATTATAAAAGATTCTTTAAATACCATTTTTCTAATTTGAGCTGGAGTTGCTCCAATTGAACGTAAAATTCCAAATTCAGATATTCTCTCAAGAACAGAAATATTAATTGAATTATATATTATTGCAATGGTACAGATAATTATTATAAATGTCATAAATAATATGGTTAAATTAAATCTACTGTCAAGTCCACAATAGCTACCTTGATTATATAATCTTAGTAATGGGTCATTGAAGTATAGTTTAGTATTTAGAGAATAACGTGGTAAAGTAGCTAAATCAACTTTAATACCTATAGAATTTGCGATGTCAGCACCTATTTCACATTTGTTTTTCTTTGATAAAATAGACGAATATACTGTAAATACATTATTATCAGAAGCTTTATTGTATAAGTCTTTGTTTTCAAGAACAGTTATTCCCTCAAATAGTGAATTAGAATGATTAAAAAAACAATTTTCCATGATTCCTACAATTTTGTATTCACATTCGTTTTGTGGAATAAATATATTTTCATTAGGAGAATCATTTTCAGGGGAGTCTTCAATTTCTTTAGGTTCTTGTATTTTTCCAAGGGGAAATGTTACTTTGCTATTTATAGTTATATTTTTTCCTAGAAATTTTAGAGAACTTTTTTGAACTAAGAGTTCATTTTTATTTTTAGGATATCTTCCAGCTACTAAAGTTGGTTTAAATATATTATTTAGAGAATTAGTGTCTAGTGCTTTTATATCTAGGTATTTAAAAGATGGAACATCAAATCTTCTTCTAGAGCTTTTTTTATTCTCTGTATATATTTTCCCTTGACCTATACTTTGAGAAATTCCAACATTGCAAACAGCAGGATGATTTTTTATTATATTAATTTGAGCTTTATTTATATCTTTAAAAGCAACTTCATAATCACCATCAGTTCTTTTAGCTTCAGCTAAATTATAGTCTCTATAGCTATAGTATATTGTTGCAAGTCCAGATAAGAGTGCTACAGACATTATAACTCCAAGAATAGTAAGGAGCGTTCTTTTCCAATGAAATTTTAAATACTTAGTGGTAACATCTAAATAACTTTTCATGATCTTATCACCTCATCTTTTACTATAAGACCATCTTCCATAGTTATTATTCTATCAGCTTGTTTTGCAATATTAAGGTCGTGGGTTATAATAACTAAAGTTTGATTGTATTTTTTAACTGAGTATTTTAAAAGTTCTATAATTTCTTTACTATTTTTACTATCTAAGTTTCCAGTTGGTTCGTCTGCAAGTATTATAGACGGTTTGTATGCTAAAGAGCGACCTATTGATACTCTTTGCTGTTGTCCGCCTGATAATTGTGATGGAAGATGATGTCGTCTATGAGATAAATCAAGTAGTTTTATAAGTTCTTCTATATATTCTTTATCTTGTTTTTTATTGTCTAAAAGTAAGGGCATTATTATATTTTCTTCGGCAGTTAAAACGGGAATTAAGTTATAAAATTGAAATATAAATCCGATTTTTCTTCGTCTTAGTATAGATAATTTTTTTTCTTTTAAAGAATATATATCTATATCATCTAACATTACAGTACCAAATGTAGGCTTATCAATTCCTCCAAGTAAGTGAAGTAGGGTACTCTTTCCAGAACCCGATGCACCAACAATAGCTACAAATTCACCTTGATTTATAGATAAATTAATATTTTTTAATGCTTCAACCCTTGTTGAAGTATTGCCATAGCTTTTGCATAAATCTATGGTTTTTAATATTTCCATTTGTATCCCTCCCACAGGTAAGTTTATAGTTTAATAATAATGGTGTAAGCTTACATTAAAGTGAAATCCTATCTTACAATTTAGTAAGAAATTAAATTGTGTGCTTTAAAAAGGTTATACAAAATTCAGTACCATGATTTAGAGAACTTTTTACTGTTATGTTACCACTTTGTCCTTCAATTATAGCTTTAGATAGGGAGAGTCCTATGCCTATGCTGTTTGAATTTGAGTGTTTTTTAGTTTTATAAAATCTATCAAAAATTTTTGGAAGATCAGTAGGGGATATACCTGTGCCATTATCTTTTATATATATTTGAACATACAGAGGACTTTCATCAGTAGTTATTGATATCATGCCATTACATGGAGTATGTTCAATAGAATTTTTTATAATGTTACTTAGAGCCTCAGCTGACCAGTTAGTATCGTGTTTTAATAAAATATCTTTATTTGAGTTTATAATTATATCTTGTTTTTTTTCATCTGCTTTAATTAAAAGGGGAGCTATGGATTGTTGAAGGGTTTTATAAATTGGGGATTCTATTTGATTAAAAGTTATAGCACCACCTTCAACTCTTGCAAGCTTTAAAAGATTTATTATAAGCCATTCCATACGAGAAAGTTGCTCACCACTTTTTTCTAAAAAGTCTTTTTTTACATGTAAATCTAAATTATTTTTAGTAAGTAGCATGTCGTTAAACAAGATTAAAGAAGATAGAGGTGTTTTTAGTTGATGTGATATATCTGAAATAATATTTTTCAAAAACAACTTATCTTTTTTTAAACGTTCTATGCTATTTTTTAATCTTTTAGCCATTTCATGAAAATGGTGATTTAATATTGAAAAATCTCCTTCATCATTTTCATCAAGAGTAATATTAAAATTACCATTTACTATTTGTTCAGCAGCATTTGAAATATTACGGATTTTAAAGAAAACATTTTTATAATCACATATTATTATTAAATAAAATATAAATAGTATTAAAATTGAAAGCAATGATGATTTTACAAATAAAGATTTATAATAGGTATCCATGGGTTTTTCATATATATAGTCTTTATAATTATTTAAGTTGTATTTTGATAAAGTGAATTTGCCTATGGATATTTCTTCTTTAGATGCGCCTTTTGTAAAAATAGGAATCAAATCATCTTTTAAAGAAGGATGTTTTGACAGTATTTTTCCTGCAAGTGCTGTATTTTGTTCTATATATAAATTTTTAAAGTTATTTATTTCGATTTTCATAAAAATAAAAAGAAATATCATAACAACTAAGCTCATAATTAAAAATTTAGTTGTTATTGATTTAACTTCCGGATTATTATAAAGTGATTTCATTATAAAGCCCCTTTCACAGGTTCATTCCATTTATACCCAATGCCTCTTTGGGTTAATATGTAAGAAGGTGATTTAGGGTTGTCTTCAATTTTTTCGCGAAGTCTTCTTATGTATACAGATAGGGTGTTGTTATCTATAAATTCCCCATCTAAATCCCAAAGTTTTTCTAAAAGAGTATTTCGAGTTAGAATGTTTCCTGAATTATTCATAAGGGTTAATAATAGCTTGTACTCGATAGAAGTTAAACTTATTTCTTCTTCATGTTTTAATAGTTTACACTTCAAGGGATATAATTTTAATGCTTTGGAAGTGATAGTACGTTCAGGCGTTGTAGCTAGGGCAGAAGAGGATATTATAGAATTTCTTCTAAGTACAGCATTAATTCTAGAGATTAGTTCTCTAATTCTAACTGGTTTTGTAATATAGTCATCTCCACCTAAGTCGAGTCCAAGAACTATATTAGCTTCTTCATCACAAGCTGTTAAAAATATTATAGGAATATTTAAATTTTTACTTCGTATGTATTTGCATAAATCATATCCATTTCCATCGGGAAGCATTACATCTAGTAGTACTAAGTTTACTATGGTATCTAAATTGTTTAAATTATCTTTAGCGGATTCAACAGAATCTGCTGTATGTATAGTAAATCCTTCTGATTCTAGTGCATATTTCATACCCATAGATAGGGTAATATCATCTTCGATTAGTAAAATATTAATCATATAAATTATCTCCTTTCAAAATTAGGGTATCCGGATATAGTTTACTATAATTTAACATGAATTGACAAACTTACATGTGCATTTAAGGAAAAGATATATTATGGATGATTGCTAAAGTGATGATAGAGTAAAGTAAAAAAACTATCCTTGGATATTTTAAAAATACCAAGAATAGTTTTTATAAATAATAAATTATTTGCTTTCTAAATATTCGTCGTAAGACATTTTCTTATCAATTATTCCATCTGGAGTAATTTCAATTATTCTATTAGCTATAGTTTGTATAAATTCATGGTCGTGAGATGTGAATAGTATATTACTCTTGAAATCACGAAGACCATTATTAACAGCTGTTATAGATTCAAGGTCAAGGTGGTTTGTAGGTTGATCTAAAACAAGAACATTAGCATTAGATAACATCATTTTAGATAGCATACATCTTACCTTTTCTCCTCCAGATAATACATTTGCTTTTTTTAGAGCTTCTTCTCCTGAGAATAACATTCTTCCAAGGAATCCTCTAAGATAGCTTTCAGATTTTTCTTCTGAATATTGACGCAACCAATCTACTAGGCTTAGATCTACATCATTAAAGAATTCAGAGTTATCTTTAGGGAAGTATGAAGTTGTTATAGTAACACCCCATTTAAAAGTTCCACTATCAGGTTCCATTTCACCCATTAAAATTTTAAATAGTGCAGTTTTAGCAAGTTCATTTTCTCCTACAAATGCAATTTTGTCGTCTTTAGATATGATAAAGCTTACGTTATTTAAAACTTTTTCTCCGTCGATAGTTTTTGTTAAACCATCTACCATTAATATATCTTTTCCAACTTCTCTTTCCATAGTAAATCCTACAAAAGGATATCTTCTACTAGAAGGCTGGATATCATCTAAAGAAATTTTATCTAAAAGTTTTTTACGAGAAGTTGCTTGTTTTGATTTAGAAGCATTTGCACTAAATCTTGCGATAAAGTTTTGTAATTCTTTAATTTTTTCTTCTTTTTTCTTGTTTTGATCTTTTGCCATTTGAAGAGCAAGTTGGCTAGATTGATACCAGAAATCATAGTTACCAACGTATAATTTGATTTTACCAAAGTCTACATCAGCTATATGAGTACAAACATTATTTAAAAAGTGTCTATCGTGGGATACAACTATAACAGTACCTTCAAAATCAATTAAGAAGTCTTCAAGCCAGTTTATAGATTGTATATCCAAGTGGTTTGTAGGTTCGTCTAAAATTAGTATTCCTGGTTTACCGAATAAAGCTTGAGCAAGTAAAACTTTAACTTTTTCAGAACCAGTAAGATCAGCCATTTTTTTGTAGTGAAGATCTGTATTTATTCCAAGTCCTTGAAGTAATGAAGAAGCTTCACCTTCAGCTTCCCATCCATTAAGGTCAGCAAATTCACATTCAAGTTCAGACGCTTTAATTCCGTCTTCATCTGTAAAAGGATCTTTAGCGTAAAGAACCTCTTTTTCTCTTATAATTTCATAAAGTCGTTCATTTCCCATGATAACTGTTTCTAAAACTTCATGTTCATCATATTTATAATGGTCCTGTTTTAAAACGGACATTCTAATATCAGAAGGAATACTAATATCTCCTGTATTAGGTTCAATTTCACCAGATAAAATTTTTAAAAATGTACTTTTACCAGCACCGTTGGCCCCTATAACTCCATAACAATTACCAGGGGTAAATTTTAAATTTACATCTTCAAATAGTTTTCGATCGCCGTATCTTAAGCTTACGTTATTTACTGTAATCACTGCATTACCATCCTCTACTTAAATTTTCGTAATCATTGCGCTATTATATCATAAAATCAGTATAATTACATCTTGGAAAATATTTTTGTTATAAGTTCAAGTGGTTAAAATTGCAGATGTTTAAGTTATTTTTTACTTTTTATGCAAATTTAAATTCATAGAATTTTTCAATTCAAGGGACAAAAATGGATTTAAATGGTAATATATTAACATAGAAATTAAATAGAAAGGGTAGTACAAATGGACAAAATCAGAAAATATATGTGCGTAATATCATTTGATGGACTCTCTTCTTTAGATTTTAATTATATAAAAGAACTTCCAAATTTCAAGGAATTTATAAGAGAAGCTTCATATTGTAAAAATGTATGTAGTATACTACCAAGTTTAACTTATCCAGCTCATACAACGATAGTAACTGGAAAATATCCTAAAAATCATGGTGTTATAAATAATAAGCTTTTACAGCCTAATAGAGCACATCCAGATTGGTATTGGTATAGAAAATATATAAAGGGAGATACGTTGTATGATTTATCAATAAAAAAAGGAATGAAAATAGCTGCATTACTTTGGCCAGTGACAGGAAAATCAAAGATACAATATAATATGCCTGAAATATTTGCAAATAGAGCTTGGCAAAATCAAGTCATGGTATCTCTTTTGAGTGGAAGTCCGTTATTTCAATATAAATTAAATAAGAAGTTTGGACATATACGTAATGGACTTATGCAACCCAATTTAGATAATTTCACGCATAAATCATTATTATATACATTACAAACCAAAAAGCCTAATATTACATTTGTTCATTATACAGATTTAGATTCCATGAGACATAGATATGGATTTCATTCTAAAGAAGCAAAAGAAGCGCTTTTAAGACATGATGTAAGATTAGGAGACATAATGGCAACTTTAAGAGAAAGTAAATTATATAAAGATACTACTGTTGTGGTATTAGGAGATCATAGCAGTTTTGATGAAAATAAAATTATAAATTTAAATATATTATTAAAAGAAAATGGATATATAAAACTAGATGATAAAGGTAAAATTATAGACTATAAAGCTATTGCACATAGTTGTGATGGGTCTACTTATATATATACTAAAAGCTATAATTTTGATTTAGTAAATAGAATTTATGACATAATAAATAAATTTAATAAAGAACATAATTGTATAGAAAAAATATATTCAAAGGAAGAAGCTACTAAATTAGGAGCTGATCCCAAATGTACATTTATGTTAGATGCTAAATTAGGATATTATTTTTTAGACAATATAAACGGTAATTTAATTCAAGAAATAACTGATGAAAATATTGATAAAATACCAGGAGCTACAAAATCAACTCATGGATATTCACCGTTCAAACCGAATTATGGAACGGTATTTATGATGAGGGGGAAGGGAGTAAAACAAGGAGTTATCATAGAAAAAATGAATTTAGTAGATGAGGGACCTACAATAGCAAAACTCTTAGAAATTAATTTAAAAGATACAGATGGAAGAGTAATAGAGGAATTTTTAAAATAAAAATAGATACCAGAAAAATTTCTGGTATCTCAGATTGTTCAAAAAGCCTCCATGTAATTGGAGGCTTTTACTTTCGTCAAACCATGGCTATCTTTTTCATATTCTGAACTGCTGCTGTAAGTAAGCATTGCTCGGAAACATTTTTAATTCCTCGCATGCGACAATAGCGCAGCCCATGTAATTCTTTTGAATCAGCAAAGCTACGCTCAATTTTTCTTTACGTTTTTATAAATACTTTTACCTTTTCAGTTTTAGTAAATGCAAAAATTTGATCCTTATAATCTTCCCAAACATGACGACGTATAGTTCTGTTAATTGATTTATCAGATGTTAAACAATTATTTTTATATTTGCATGAAGCACATTCATCCGCATTACTAACATATTCTTTATATCCGCTTCTTGTAGTGGTTTTGTATTTTAAAAAGAAGTTATTCATACATACATATCCATCTAATTCTTTAATATATTGAAATCTATATTTAGTATACTTTTCTTTAACATGAGGTCCTAAACGGAAACCAAAAACACCTTGATAATTTTTTTCTGAAACTTGCTTACAAATAGGATTTGTAGAATAACCAGCATCAGCTACTAAATACTTTGTATTAAAATTAAACTTTTTTATTTGCGTCTCTATTCTTTTAACATAAGGATCTACATCATTAATATTACCTGGAGTTACATGAACATCAGTTATAATATTATATTTTCCGTCAACAGTTCTATGATCTAAATAAAAAAAACCTTTTGGTTTTCCGTCCCTAACCATATATCCACTGTCTGGATCAGTTGTACTTACTTTTATTTCTTTGGTTTCAGATGTTTTTAGGTCTTTTTTTAGAGGCTTTTTATTATGATTAATTCTATCTTTATTAATATCTTTTTCTAATTCATCAAAGTATTCCTTTGTAGATTTAGTTATTTCTTTTTTTATAAGTTTATGTTTATTAGCGTTAGCTTTTAGATGGGTAGAATCAGTGTATAAAATTTTGCCATCGACTAAATTTCTATTAATCGCTTGAAATACAATGTTATCAAATATTTCTTGATGTATATTTGTATCATTGAATCTCTTTGTTCTATTTTGACTTATGGTAGAATGGCTTGGTATTTTATCAGTAAGTCCATATCCTAAGAACCACCTATAAGCTACATTTACTTGTATTTCCTTTACGAGCTGACGCTCAGAGCGTATACCGAATAGGTATCCAATAAAAAGCATTTTAAATAATACAACTGGATCTACTGATGGTCTACCATTGTCAGGACAATATAAATCCTTAGTTAAATCTCGTATAAACGAAAAGTCTATGAATTTATCTATTTTTCTAAGTATATGATTTTCTGGTACTAAGTTTTCTATATAAACCAGTTCTAATTGATTTTGTTTTCTCTCATTATTAGTAAGCATTTTGCCTCCGTAGGAGCCCTAACGGGCTAAATAATTTATTGGTCTAAATATATATTCTACAGAAGTAGGAGATATCCTTTTTGTAATAAATGTAAAAAGGCTGTTGACAAATTATGTTTATCAACAGCCTGAGATACCAGAAAAATTTCTGGTATCTATTTTTATTTTAAATTTGATTTGTTTTCTCTTTAAACTTTATTTCAGCATCATTAACTAATTCGGTTATTAGTTCTTTTACAGTAACAATTTCGTTGATTTTATATACATTGCTTCCGGCAAAGATTAAACCTTCATCTATATTACCAAGTGTAGCATTAATTAATGCTTGAGATATACAATAAGGAGCTGATGATGGATTGCAAGGTTTTAAACAATTATAAAGACACTTAACATTTTGATGATTTTTTTCAATATTGTCTATAAATTTATTTCTAACCGCTCTTCCAGGCATTCCCACAGGACTGCTTACTATTTGGATATCTTCTTTTTTAGCATTAACATATGCTTCTTTTAGTGCATAGTCTGCATCACATTCTTCTGTGGCAACAAATCTTGTGCCTATTTGAACGCCATCGATTCCTAAGTTTAAAAGTCTAGCTATATCATTTCCATCAAATACTCCACCAGCAGCAACTACTGGAATATATTTGTTATATTTCTTTCCGTAAGATTGGATTGAGTCTTTGACATCAACTGCTATTTCATCTAACAAGGAGATACTACTTGATATATCTTCTTTATGAAATCCTAAATGACCACCTGCCATGGGGCCTTCAACAATAATTAAATCAGGACAAGTATTATATTTTCTATCCCAAGACTTACAGATAACTTTAGCCGCTTTAGCTGATGACACTATAGGAGCGATTTTTACAGAACTTCCTTGAACTAATTTTGGAAGGTCCAAAGGAAGACCGGCTCCAGATATTATTATATCAATTTTTTCTTCTATAACGGCACGAACATATTCTTCATAATAGTTAGTTGCCATCATTAAATTGACTCCTAATATTCCGTTAGGACTATTTTTCCTTGCAAGTCTAATTTCTTTTTTTAGTGCTCTTAAATTAGCTTCTAGATTATTACTAAGAAAATCTTTTTCTAAAAAACCAACTTGAGCAGCTGAAATTACACCAATGCCACCTTGGTTTGCAACAGCTGATGCTAATTTGTGAAGTGAGATTCCTATTCCCATACCACCTTGGACTATAGGAACTGATGCCTTTAAGTCTCCAATAATTAATTGGGGTAGTTTCATAATTTATCACCTAATTTCTTTTGATTATCAAAACATTTGATAATCAAAGTTTAAATTAAAACATATGATTTAGTCAAGGAAATTCGGGTTTTATTTCAGGCTGTTTTTTCTCTTTAGCTAAGATTATTACTGAAAATAAAATTAAAATTGTCCCCATGACTAAGGATGTAGTTAATTGTTCTCTAAATAATAGTATTCCCATAATTATACTTACTATAGGTTCGCAAGTAGCAAGTATGGAAGTGGAAGAAGCACCTATTATTTTTAGAGCTTTGATAAATAATATAGTAGATGTAATAGTAGATATAATAGATATTCCAAGAACAGAGGAAGTTATATAAAAATTAAAATTTAAAATTAAACTTTTACTTATTAATGAGAATATTAACATAGCTATACCTGAAAAAAGTGAAAAGTAAAATACAACTATAGTATTATTTAATTTTTTAAGTTCTTCTTTGTTCATGGCTATTATACATGCTGCATATGTTAAACCAGATAAAATAGCTAGAAAAGCTCCTAAAGGGCTTATGCATTGACCTTTTTCCCCAGCAAGCACACATACACCTGCCAGTGATAATATTAATGCTATAATTTTATTTTTAGTGAATCCTTCTTTATATATAAGATAACTCATTAAGATTACTGCGGCAGGGTATACAAAATGCATTGTCGTTGCAAGACCTACAGAAATATATTTGTAGGATAAAAATAATCCAATTCCTGTAGAAGTATAACCTAAGCTACCAGTAAGAAATAACAATTTAAGTTGTTGTCGATTAACTTTAAAACTAATCTTTTTAATTAAGAAATATATAAATAAAAGCAGTGCAGCTATTAAAAATCTAAAAGTTAAAACTGTAAAACAGTTACTACCGTGATTATAAGCTATTTTAGCGAAGATAGGCATAAATCCAAATGCAGTAGAAGATAAAAGAGCATAAATTATACCATGAATTCTTTTCATATTATCACCTCAAAATCTTATTTATAAGAATTTATTTTATAGATTTTAAATACCAGAAAATATTATAGCATAGAATTAAATTATAAATTTATATATTTTTATAATATTTTTAATTAAATAAATAGTTGATTTATCATAAAAATTATAGGATGAAAAAACACTAAATAATATAGTTATATTTAATGAGAGTTATATAAATAAATCTAAAATATAACGGTGAAAATCGTCAGAAAGTATTGAAAATTCAAGGAATAATAATTTGTTTAATGTTAATAGAAGTATATATTACATAATAGTTGAATTTGAAAGTATACAAGACATAATTATTATACATAAATAATTTTAACGAAAATTAATGATAAAAGAATGAAAATCGTAAAAAAATCAAAAAAATCAGAGTAAATTTTAGAAATAAGTTACGAGAATGGAATATATAAGAAAAATACATATGACAAAAATTTAACAAAAGGTTTATAATAATAACGTATTATGATGTAAAGCAATAGTTTCAAATTACATGGGGGTGTGTTGAATGGCTGTTATTACAACGACAGAGGAAGCAGTAAAGAATATTAAAGATGGTATGAAAGTAGCAATTGGGGGATTTTTCGGAATAGGTTCTCCCATAGAAACAATTGATGCGATTGTCAAAAGTGGTGTTAAAGATTTAACACTAATTTCAGTTGGGGGTGGATCACCGGGTGGTGGAAGAGATATAAATAAGCTTGTTACTAGTGGACAAATTAAAAAATTTGTTGGGACTCATATAGGAACCGATCAAGATCTTATAGCTAAGTACAATTCTGGTGATATTGAAGTTGAATTTAATCCTATGGGAACTTGGATAGAAAGAATAAGAGCAGCAGGTGCAGGCCTTGGGGGAATAATTACACCAACAGGACTTGGAACAGAAGTTGAAGAAAATGCTAAAAAGATAACAGTAGAAGGTAAAGAATATTTATTATATCCACCACTAAAATCAGATGTTGCAATAATTAAAGGTTATAGAGCGGATAAATACGGAAATATAGAGTATAGAGGGGTATCTTTAAATACAAACCCTGTAATGGCAACAGCTGCAGACATAGTTATTGCAGAAGTTGATGAAATTGTTGAAGTTGGAGAAATTCCAGCTAATAATATTGTAACTCAAGGAATTTTTGTAGATTATATAGTTAAAAGTATGCCTTTTAAAGAAAGAACTCAAAACTATGAAGAATATTGGAAAGCCAATAATAAATTAAGATAGGAATAGGGGGCATTTTACAATGAATGAAAGAGAGATTATAGCACGTAGAATAGGTCAAGAATTTAAAGATGGAATGGTAGTTAATTTAGGCATAGGTATTCCAACAGGATCGGCAAACTACATACCTGAAGGAGTAGACGTAATACTTCAAACTGAAAATGGAGGACTTAGATTTGGAGCTGCACCTAAGATAGGTGAATCAGATCCTGACTTGGGTAATGCAGGGGGAGAACCAATAACAATGTTACCAGGGGGTTCTGCATTTGATCTTGCAACATCTCTTGGAATTATTAGAGGCGGACATGTAGACATGACTGTTTTAGGTGCTTTAGAAGTTGACCAAGAAGGGAATATATCTAATTGGAAAATTCCTGGAGTATTTGTGCCAGGAATGGGTGGAGCTATGGATTTATTAGTTGGAGCTAAAAAAGTAATAGTTTCGCTTACTCATACAAATAAAAAAGGTGAATCTAAAATATTAAAGAGATGTAAATTACCATTATCTGCTGCTAAAGCTGTAGATTTAATAATTACTGAAAAAGCAGTTATGAGAGTAACAGATAAAGGATTAGTACTAGAAGAAGTTGCACCTGGAGTTACAGTAGAAGAAGTTGTAAAACTTACAGAAGCAGATTTGGTAATACCTGAAAATGTTAAAACAATGGATATATAAATAAAAGTTAATTTAAATTGTAAAAAATCAGACTTCAAATAAGAAGGCTGATTTTTTATTTTATTTATTCTGGATAAAATATTGTACTAATAGAGAAAATAATATAAAGGAAGGAGTGATATGCTATGGAAAAGGAAGTAAAAGAAGTATTATCAAATATTCAATACCAACTAGATGAATTAAATAAAAAAGTAGAAAAAGCTATTTTAACATCTAACAACGGTAATTATACTTATACAAGCGAATCACACAACCATAATGAAAAATAAGTCTAAATATAGTCGGTGGGTAATTATACCTACCGACTATATTTAAAACATTACATAAAAGAATTAATACTTTAAAGTTTACAAATTTCTATTATTTTTATGAAAAGACAAGCTTTTTAGTATATAACATATATTAATGCAATAGGAAAGTGTTAATTAGGTATAATACAAGCTTGAGTAGGTTATTTTTATTTAAAAAAGGTGTCAGAATTAAATTTTTATTGTATAATTAGATATATTGTGTGGTTTTAGAGATAAAATAATAAAAGTACTAAAATAATGAAAATACTAAAATAATGTATATACAGTTAAATGGAAGAAAGGTGAAAAGAATGGAAAACAATAGTGCTTCATCTAACTTTATAAAAAATATAGTTATGGAAGATTTGAAATCTGGAAAAAGAAAAGAAATAGTAACTCGTTTCCCACCAGAACCAAATGGATATCTTCATATTGGTCACGCAAAATCTATTACTTTAAATTTTGAACTTGCAGATGAATTTAAAGGAAAAACAAATTTAAGATTTGATGATACCAATCCTGTAAAAGAAGATACAGAATATGTAGAATCTATAAAAGAAGATGTTAAATGGTTAGGATTTGATTGGGATGCTTTATATTATGCATCAAATTATTTTGATGAGATGTATAAAAGAGCGATATTTCTTATAAAAAAAGGTAAAGCATATGTATGTGATTTATCACCAGAAGAAATCAGACAATATAGAGGTACACTAACTGAACCTGGAAAAGAAAGCCCATATAGAAATAGAACTGTAGAAGAAAATCTAGAGTTATTTGAACGTATGGCTAAAGGTGAATTTAAAGATGGAGAAAAAGTATTAAGAGCTAAAATAGATATGTCATCTCCTAATATAAATATGAGAGATCCTATAATTTATCGTATTGCTCATGCAGAGCATCACAACACAGGAGACAAATGGTGCATATATCCAATGTATGATTTTGCACATCCTCTTGAAGATGCTATTGAAGGAATTACACATTCAATATGTACACTAGAATTTGAAGATCATAGACCATTATATGATTGGGTAGTTACAGAATGTGAAATGGAAAATCATCCACAACAAATAGAGTTTGCAAGATTAAATTTAACTAACACAGTAATGAGTAAGAGAAAGTTAAAACAACTTGTAGATGAAGGATTTACTGATGCATGGGATGATCCACGTATGCCAACTATCTCAGGATTAAGAAGAAGAGGATATACGCCTGAAGCTGTTCGTAATTTCTGTAGAGAAATTGGTGTTGCAAAAAGTAATAGTTTAGTAGATGTAAGAATGCTTGAACATTTCATAAGAGAAGATTTAAAAACAAAGGCGCCTAGAACAATGGCTGTTTTAAAACCTTTAAAAGTTGTTATAACTAACTATCCAGAAGGTCAAGTTGAGATGCTAGATGCAGAAAACAATCAAGATAATCCGGAAATGGGAAATCGTCAAATACCATTTACAAGAGAAATATATATAGAACAAGAAGATTTCATGGAAAATCCACCAAAGAAATATCATAGATTATATGTAGGAAATGAAGTTAGATTAAAAAATGCATACTTTGTTAAGTGTACAGATATAGTTAAAGATGAAAATGGAAATGTTGTAGAAATACATTGTACTTATGATCCAGAAACTAAAAGTGGAAGTGGATTTACTGGAAGAAAAGTTAAAGGAACAATTCATTGGGTAAGTGCTGAATATGGTGTTCCTGCTGAATTTAGACTATATGATTCATTAATTTTAGATGATGAACAAGATGAAAACAAAACATTCCTTGATAATGTAAACCCTGATTCTTTAGAAATTGTGCAAGGATTTATTGAACCATATATGAAAGATGCAAAACCAAATGATAAATTCCAACTTGTTAGAAATGGATACTTTAATGTAGATCCTAAATATACTACAAAGGATAAATTAGTATTTAATAGAACTGTATCTTTAAAAAGTTCATTTAAGTTAGGGAAATAGAAAATTAAAAACAATATAATGTTAACAAAATAAAAGCCCCTTATGAAAATAAGGGGCTCAGATTGTTCAAAAAGCCTCCATGTAATTGGAGGCTTTTACTTTCGTCAAATATCTTTTATGCGATAGCATTTAAAAAGTTGCTAGTTTTGTGTAATGATTTGGTATAAATTTCAATTAAATCATACGAAAAATAGTGCGATAGCACCATGGCTATCTTTTTCATATTCTGAACTGCTGCTGTAAGTAAGCATTGCTCGGAAACATTTTTAATTCCTCGCATGCGACAATAGCGCAGCCCATGTAATTCTTTTGAATCAGCAAAGCTACGCTCAATTTTTTCTTTACGTTTTTATAAATACTTTTACCTTTTTCAGTTTTAGTAAATGCAAAAATTTGATCCTTATAATCTTCCCAAACATGACGACGTATAGTTCTGTTAATTGATTTATCAGATGTTAAACAATTATTTTTATATTTGCATGAAGCACATTCATCCGCATTACTAACATATTCTTTATATCCGCTTCTTGTAGTGGTTTTGTATTTTAAAAAGAAGTTATTCATACATACATATCCATCTAATTCTTTAATATATTGAAATCTATATTTAGTATACTTTTCTTTAACATGAGGTCCTAAACGGAAACCAAAAACACCTTGATAATTTTTTTCTGAAACTTGCTTACAAATAGGATTTGTAGAATAACCAGCATCAGCTACTAAATACTTTGTATTAAAATTAAACTTTTTTATTTGCGTCTCTATTCTTTTAACATAAGGATCTACATCATTAATATTACCTGGAGTTACATGAACATCAGTTATAATATTATATTTTCCGTCAACAGTTCTATGATCTAAATAAAAAAAACCTTTTGGTTTTCCGTCCCTAACCATATATCCACTGTCTGGATCAGTTGTACTTACTTTTATTTCTTTGGTTTCAGATGTTTTTAGGTCTTTTTTTAGAGGCTTTTTATTATGATTAATTCTATCTTTATTAATATCTTTTTCTAATTCATCAAAGTATTCCTTTGTAGATTTAGTTATTTCTTTTTTTATAAGTTTATGTTTATTAGCGTTAGCTTTTAGATGGGTAGAATCAGTGTATAAAATTTTGCCATCGACTAAATTTCTATTAATCGCTTGAAATACAATGTTATCAAATATTTCTTGATGTATATTTGTATCATTGAATCTCTTTGTTCTATTTTGACTTATGGTAGAATGGCTTGGTATTTTATCAGTAAGTCCATATCCTAAGAACCACCTATAAGCTACATTTACTTGTATTTCCTTTACGAGCTGACGCTCAGAGCGTATACCGAATAGGTATCCAATAAAAAGCATTTTAAATAACACAACTGGATCTACTGATGGTCTACCATTGTCAGGACAATATAAATCCTTAGTTAAATCTCGTATAAACGAAAAGTCTATGAATTTATCTATTTTTCTAAGTATATGATTTTCTGGTACTAAGTTTTCTATATAAACCAGTTCTAATTGATTTTGTTTTCTCTCATTATTAGTAAGCATTTTGCCTCCGTAGGAGCCCTAACGGGCTAAATAATTTATTGGTCTAAATATATATTCTACAGAAGTAGGAGATATCCTTTTTGTAATAAATGTAAAAAGGCTGTTGACAAATTATGTTTATCAACAGCCTGAGCCCCTTATGAAAATAAGGGGCTTTTATTAAATATATACTTAAATATGTATTTTAGTGAAGTTGGTTAAAGAATATCAATTGATAGATAAATATTATAATTTATATAGTAAAACAGCGAGATAAACCTAGCTTTTACTTTATTATAAAACCATTACCGTATATACTTTGCCAGGAGTATCATTTTGCGAAAAAAAGAGTATTTGTGAGATATAAGTAATATAAATAGTTTTATGCTCATAATTAGAGAAATATAAAAAAAATACATAATGAAATTCTGATAAGATATTCCTTGTCGTCACGGAGACGACGGAAATCAAGGAAACAACGAAAGAATTTAAATAATTTGAGAAAATTAAAAAATTCAAAAAAAGTTGTTGACAAAGAGATTTCAAATTGATATAATGAATAAGCCGTCGAGAGATGGCGAAAGAAAATGGTCTTTGAAAATTAAACAGAATTAAGGTAAGAAACCAGTCAATAAATTTGAGTAAGATTAAACTTTTAAATTGAGAGTTTGATCCTGGCTCAGGACGAACGCTGGCGGCGTGCCTAACACATGCAAGTCGAGCGATGAAACTTCCTTCGGGAAGTGGATTAGCGGCGGACGGGTGAGTAACACGTGGGTAACCTGCCTCAAAGAGGGGGATAGCCTCCCGAAAGGGAGATTAATACCGCATAACATTATTTTATGGCATCGTAAAATAATCAAAGGAGCAATCCGCTTTGAGATGGACCCGCGGCGCATTAGCTAGTTGGTGAGGTAACGGCTCACCAAGGCAACGATGCGTAGCCGACCTGAGAGGGTGATCGGCCACATTGGAACTGAGACACGGTCCAGACTCCTACGGGAGGCAGCAGTGGGGAATATTGCGCAATGGGGGAAACCCTGACGCAGCAACGCCGCGTGAGTGATGAAGGTTTTCGGATCGTAAAACTCTGTCTTTAGGGACGATAATGACGGTACCTAAGGAGGAAGCCACGGCTAACTACGTGCCAGCAGCCGCGGTAATACGTAGGTGGCAAGCGTTGTCCGGATTTACTGGGCGTAAAGAGTATGTAGGTGGGTGCTTAAGTCAGATGTGAAATTCCCGGGCTCAACCTGGGAGCTGCATTTGAAACTGGGCATCTAGAGTGCAGGAGAGGAAAGTGGAATTCCTAGTGTAGCGGTGAAATGCGTAGAGATTAGGAAGAACACCAGTGGCGAAGGCGACTTTCTGGACTGTAACTGACACTGAGATACGAAAGCGTGGGTAGCAAACAGGATTAGATACCCTGGTAGTCCACGCCGTAAACGATGAATACTAGGTGTCGGGGGGTACCACCCTCGGTGCCGCAGCAAACGCATTAAGTATTCCGCCTGGGGAGTACGGTCGCAAGATTAAAACTCAAAGGAATTGACGGGGACCCGCACAAGCAGCGGAGCATGTGGTTTAATTCGAAGCAACGCGAAGAACCTTACCTAGACTTGACATCTCCTGAATTACTCTTAATCGAGGAAGTCCCTTCGGGGACAGGAAGACAGGTGGTGCATGGTTGTCGTCAGCTCGTGTCGTGAGATGTTGGGTTAAGTCCCGCAACGAGCGCAACCCTTATTGTTAGTTGCTACTATTAAGTTAAGCACTCTAACGAGACTGCCGCGGTTAACGTGGAGGAAGGTGGGGATGACGTCAAATCATCATGCCCCTTATGTCTAGGGCTACACACGTGCTACAATGGCTGGTACAACGAGCAGCAAACCCCGCGAGGGGAGCAAAACTTGAAAGCCAGTCCCAGTTCGGATTGTAGGCTGAAACTCGCCTACATGAAGTTGGAGTTGCTAGTAATCGCGAATCAGCATGTCGCGGTGAATACGTTCCCGGGTCTTGTACACACCGCCCGTCACACCATGAGAGCCGGTAACACCCGAAGCCCGTGAGGTAACCGTAAGGAGCCAGCGGTCGAAGGTGGGATTGGTGATTGGGGTGAAGTCGTAACAAGGTAGCCGTAGGAGAACCTGCGGCTGGATCACCTCCTTTCTAGGGAGAATGGAAGCAAAGCTTCCAGACTGGCACTTGATTCTGTTTAATTTTGAAAGACTAAGTCTTTCTGAATGAAGTTAAACATTTTTAATGTTTAACAAAGCGACTATCACTAAATCTATGATTTAGGATATCTGCTTTTGTTCTTTGAAAATTGCACAGTGATAAAGAAACGAAATAACCTAGTTAATAAATAATATTTGTTAATGATATTAAATTAAGTAATTGATGATAGATCAAGCTACAAAGGGCGCACGGTGAATGCCCTGGCACTAGGAGCCGATGAAGGACGTGATAAGCTGCGATAAGCTACATGTAGGCGCACACAGCCTGTGATATGTAGATTTCCGAATGGGGAAACCCATCTAGTTATGCTAGATACTGTATACCGAATACATAGGTATATGGAGGTACACCTGGGGAACTGAAACATCTAAGTACCCAGAGGAAGAGAAAGAAAATTCGATTCCCTAAGTAGCGGCGAGCGAAAGGGGAAGAGCCCAAACCAGGAACTTGTTCCTGGGGTTGCGGATAGATCATAACGCTTTGATTTCTTTAGTTGAAGAGAACTGGAAAGTTCCGTCGTAGAAGGTAATAACCCTGTAGGCGAAAAGGAAAGAAAAGTAGATCTACTCCAGAGTACCACGAGACACGTGAAACCTTGTGGGAAGCTGGGAGGACCATCTCCCAAGGCTAAATACTACCTAGTGACCGATAGTGAAGCAGTACCGTGAGGGAAAGGTGAAAAGAACCCCGGAAGGGGAGTGAAATAGAATCTGAAACCGTGTGCCTACAATCGGTCGGAGCACATTAAAGTGTGACGGCGTACTTTTTGTAGAACGGGCCAGCGAGTTACGATATATAGCAAGGTTAAGCACTTATGGTGTGGAGCCGAAGGGAAACCGAGTCTGAATAGGGCAACTAGTTGTATATTGTAGACCCGAAACCGAGTGACCTATCCATGGCCAGGATGAAGCGGAAGTAAAATTCCGTTGGAGGTCCGAACCACGTTGGTGTTGAAAAACCATGGGATGAGCTGTGGATAGCGGAGAAATTCCAATCGAACTCGGAGATAGCTGGTTCTCCTCGAAATAGCTTTAGGGCTAGCGTCGGGTAATTGAGTAGTGGAGGTGAGCACTGAATGGGCTAGGGGCTGACAACAGTTACTGAACCCTATCAAACTCCGAATGCCATATACTTGTACCCCGGCAGTCAGACTACGAATGATAAGATCCGTGGTCAAAAGGGAAACAGCCCAGACCATCAGCTAAGGTCCCAAAGTGTAAGTTAAGTGGGAAAGGATGTGGGATTTCTAAGACAACTAGGATGTTGGCTTAGAAGCAGCCACTCATTTAAAGAGTGCGTAATAGCTCACTAGTCGAGAGATCCTGCGCCGAAGATGTAACGGGGCTCAAACTTACCACCGAAGCTATGGATGTGTACTATGTACACGTGGTAGAGGAGCTTTCTGTACAGGTTGAAGTCATACCGTAAGGAGTGGTGGACAGTACAGAAGTGAGAATGCTGGCATAAGTAGCGAAAAACAAGTGAGAATCTTGTTGACCGAATATCTAAGGTTTCCTGGGGAAGGCTCGTCCTCCCAGGGTTAGTCGGGACCTAAGCCGAGGCCGAAAGGCGTAGGTGATGGACAACTGGTTGATATTCCAGTACCACCATAATGCGTTTGACAAATGGGATGACGCAGGAGGATAGGATGTGCGCACTATTGGATGTGCGTCTAAGCACTTAGGGTGTTAAGTAGGCAAATCCGCTTAACATTAAGCCTGAGGTGTGATGGGGAGCCTATTTTGGCGAAGTATCTGATTCCACGCTGCCAAGAAAAGTCTCTATGGAGCAAAATGGTGCCCGTACCGCAAACCGACACAGGTAGATGAGGAGAGAATCCTAAGGTCGTCGGAAGAATTATTGCTAAGGAACTCGGCAAATTGACCCCGTAACTTAGGGAGAAGGGGTGCCTACGAGAGTAGGCCGCAGTGAATAGGCTCAAGCAACTGTTTATCAAAAACACAGGTCTCTGCTAAAGCGTAAGCTGATGTATAGGGGCTGACGCCTGCCCGGTGCTGGAAGGTTAAGGGAATAGTTAGCGCAAGCGAAGCTATGAACTTAAGCCCCAGTAAACGGCGGCCGTAACTATAACGGTCCTAAGGTAGCGAAATTCCTTGTCGGGTAAGTTCCGACCCGCACGAATGGCGTAATGATTTGAGCACTGTCTCGGCAATAAATCCGGTGAAATTGTAGTGCAAGTGAAGATGCTTGCTACCCGCGGTTGGACGGAAAGACCCCGTAGAGCTTTACTGTAGCTTAGCATTGAATTTCGGTATTGTCTGTACAGGATAGGTGGGAGACTTAGAAGCGAGGGCGTCAGCTTTCGTGGAGTCGTCCTTGGGATACCACCCTGACAGTACTGGAATTCTAACTGGAGGCCATGAATCTGGTCACAGGACATTGCTAGGTGGGCAGTTTGACTGGGGCGTCGCCTCCTAAAAGGTAACGGAGGCGCCCAAAGGTTCCCTCAGCGCGGTCGGAAATCGCGCGTAGAGTGCAAAGGCAGAAGGGAGCCTGACTGCGACACATACAGGTGGAGCAGGGACGAAAGTCGGGCTTAGTGATCCGGTGGTTCTGTATGGAAGGCCATCGCTCAACGGATAAAAGCTACCTCGGGGATAACAGGCTGATCTCCCCCAAGAGTCCACATCGACGGGGAGGTTTGGCACCTCGATGTCGGCTCGTCGCATCCTGGGGCTGTAGTCGGTCCCAAGGGTTGGGCTGTTCGCCCATTAAAGCGGCACGCGAGCTGGGTTCAGAACGTCGTGAGACAGTTCGGTCCCTATCCGCCGTGGGCGTAGGAAATTTGAGAGGAGCTGTCCTTAGTACGAGAGGACCGGGATGGACCAACCTCTGGTGCACCAGTTGTTCCGCCAGGAGCACAGCTGGGTAGCTATGTTGGGAAGGGATAAACGCTGAAAGCATCTAAGCGTGAAGCCCACCTCAAGATTAGATTTCCCATAGCGTAAGCTAGTAAGACCCCTGAAAGACTATCAGGTTGATAGGTTGGAGGTGTAAGTACAGTAATGTATTCAGCTGACCAATACTAATAGGTCGAGGGCTTGATCAAATTAAATTATCACTGTGCAATTTTGAAAGAATAAATCTGGTGATTATGGCTTGAAGGTAACACCCGTTCCCATACCGAACACGATGGTTAAGCTTCAAAGCGCCGATGGTACTGCACTGGAGACGGTGTGGAAGAGTAGGTCGTCGCCGGGTAAGTTAAAGCACTAAGCATTTTGCTTAGTGCTTTTTTATTTTACAAAATAATTTTTAAAAATAAAGTAAAAGTATATGTAAAAAAAGTACGTAAAATAAATATATTTTTATTTATTAATTTTTAATTCTACATTAGATCTAAAAATTAAATTTTAGTTAAATATTTAAAAAAAGTGATACATTCAGTTTATATATTTGTTTGGTTAAACAAGGATGATATTTGTAAAGATATAATTATATGTTTTATATAGATAGGACAAATAATAAAGACATAAAAAAACCACCTTCGCGGGTGGCTTTTTTATTGTTTGTAAGTTTGTAAGTTTGTATCAGGGGGATGATTCAAAATTATCTAATATGTCTTATTAATAAAAACATATAATGTGACTTTTGATAATTCTTTAATTTAATATTATAATATTTAAAAAAGAATGTCAAGAAAAACTATTAAAAATACATAAAAATTTATAAATAAAAGTAAAAAAATGACGAGAAAAGGTTTACAAAGCCACATGTTATCACATTTTAACTAAGATATAATGTAAAAACTATAAATCAAAATGTCGTATTTTTATAAATAAGTTAATCAATAAAATTATTTATATATCCGACGAATTTTTTAGTATTGAAGCTAGGATATATAGAGTGGAAATGAACAATTACTTCAGAATTGTCGAGTTCAGAATGAGCTTTAAATAATTCACTATCGCCATATCTTATAGCAGATAATACAATAGGGAGTGTTTTGTTGAATATATCGTATCTTTTAGATTGATTAACAAAGTCAAATTCTAAACCACCAACATATACATCCACACTTAAAATATGTTCTCCATTTAATTCTATCCATTGTGCAAATACTTCATCTCTAGCATTGCTAATTTTATCATAAGTATAATCAAATCCTATATCTAAAAACAAATCTTCTTTTTCATCGCAATGGGTTAAGGTATAACGTCGAGGAAGAATAGGTTTAGTTGAAGGTATATTCTGTTGAAAATTTACAGACAGTTTTTTTGGATCTAAATTTTTCAAATCAATCTCTCCTTATAATTGAATTTAAATTACTTATAATATCATCCTATTTACACAATATGAAATAGGGTACAAAATAATTATAAAATCCAGAAATTAATTATTTACTTTAACGCTTTAGTATGCTAAAATAGTAAATCAAGAAGAGAAGATAAAATTAATAGTTAAAAATATATATTTTAATTAAAGGGGGTATAAATTTGGTATTATTAAATCCAGTAGTTATTTCTGTAATAATAATGATTATTTTAAGTCTTTTAAATCTAAATGTTATTTTATCAATATTGATTGCTTCAGTAGTAGCTGGACTTGCTGCCGGATTACCACTTACGACTACAATGGAAACTCTTATAAATGGAATGGGAGGAAATTCGGAAACTGCACTAAGCTATGTATTATTAGGTTTATTAGCTGTTGCTGTAAGTAAAACAGGACTTGCTAGAATTTTATGCAATAAGATATCCAAGGCGGTTAAAGAAAAGAAAATACTGTTTATTTTATTACTAGCTTTCTTTTCATGTTTTTCACAAAATCTTATTCCTGTGCATATAGCATTTATTCCAATAATAATTCCATCACTATTAGGACTTATGAACAAGCTAAAAATTGATAGAAGAGCAATAGCATGTGCTTTAACTTTTGGACTTGAATTTCCGTATGTTACTATTCCAGTTGGATTTGGACTTGCATTTCATAATCTTATAAGAGATGAGATGGTAGCTAATGGTTTAAATATAACTACAAATATGGTATGGAAGGGATTATGGATTCCAGGAGTATTTATGATATTAGGATTGTTAGTTGCTGTATTTATAACTTATAGAAAACCAAGAGAATATAAAAAAGTAAAAATTGATGACTTTAATGATTCTGATGAAGAATTAAAGATGAATAAAACTCATTATTTAGCTTTATTGGGAGCTGTTATTGCTTTTGTAGTTCAGGTTATAACTAAATCATTACCATTAGGAGCATTATCAGGTATTGTATTTATGATTATAACTGGAACAATAAAGTGGAATAAGATAGATGAATTTATGAATGAAAGCATTATAATGATGGGATTAATTGCTTTTGTAATGCTAGTTGCAAGTGGGTATGGAAATGTTCTTAGGGAAACAGGAGCTGTTAATACTTTAGTTCAATCAGTAACTATGGGTATTGGGGGAAGTAAAGTAGTTGGAGCAGTATTAATGCTTTTAGTAGGACTTTTAGTGACATTAGGTATAGGAACTTCTTTTGGAACTGTACCTATATTAGCTGCAATTTATGTTCCGTTAGCACAAAATTTAGGGTTTAGTGTTATAGGAATAATAGCTTTGATTGGAGTTGCAGGGGCACTAGGAGATGCAGGTTCTCCAGCATCTGATAGTACACTTGGACCAACATCAGGTTTAAGTGTAGATAAGCAGCATAATCATATATGGGATACTTGTGTTCCCACTTTCCTTCATTATAATATAGCTTTAATTATAGGAGGAACTATAGCTGCATTAATTTTATAGTAAATAATTTATTATATAAATATAATAAAACACATAACTTAGTAAATGAGTTATGTGTTTTTATCTATAAATTTAAGTTTAAGAGAATACAAGAAGAAGTGTTTATTGAAAAAATTAACTATAAATTTTTGTTATGGAATTATGATAAATTTTAATTGGATTTTATAATATAATAGTAATATTATTAAATTAATTAAATATATTTGGAGGGGAAAAGATGGTTAAATTAAGTCCAAAGGAAATAGCAGAATTAAAGGGACAAGGATATATACTTGAAAAAGATAAAGAACATTTTGTATGTAGGGTTATAACTGTTAATGGTACTATGACTTCTGAAAAAATAAAAAAAGTAGCAGATATTTCAGAAAAATATGGAGAAGGACATATGAGTTTTACCTCCAGATTAACTATTGAAATACGTGGAATAAAATACGAAGATATAGATAATGTAAAAGAAGAACTTAAAGAAGGCGGAATGTATGCAGGTGGTACAGGAAAGAGAGTAAGACCAGTTACTTCTTGTAAGGGAACAGTATGTAGTTATGGATTATTAGATACTCAAGAGTTAAATAGAAAAATTCATGAGAGATTTTATTTAGGATGGTATGATGTAGTTTTACCACATAAATTTAAAATTGCAGTTGGAGGATGTCCCAATAATTGTATAAAACCTAATTTAAATGATCTTGGAATTATGGCACAAAGAAAACCAGAATTGAATTTAGAGAAATGTAAAAACTGTGGTAAGTGTGCCGTTATAGAAAAGTGTAGAATGAAAGCTGTATATAAAGTAGAGGACAGGGTAGCAATAGATAGAGAAAAGTGTATTAATTGTGGTAAATGTATAGAGAATTGTTACTTTAGTGCTATGGAAGTAAAAGAAGAAGGTATGAAAATTTACTTAGGTGGAAGATGGGGTAAATATCCTAAAGCAGGATATTTAGTGGACAAAATATTTAATGAAGAAGAAGCATTAGATTTTATAGAGAAAGCAATATTATATTTCAAAGAAAATGGGATTCCAGGAGAAAGATTTGGAATAATGCTTGATAGAATAGGTTTTAATAAGGCACAAGAAGTTTTATTGGGTAATGACATGATTGAAAGAAAACCTGAAATATTAAGTAAATAAAAAATTTAAAGTCGTATGATTTTTTCATACGACTTTAAATTTGCTTATACTTACATAAGTAAATAATCTTATATTGTGGTATAATACTAAAATTGAATACTAGGAGAATAATGATAAATCTATCATTATATAAGTGGGCTTGGAGGTTATTATGAATTTAGCAATTGTAGGTATGAAGTACAACAATACACCTATAGATATAAGGGAAAAAGTTTCGTTTTCTACATCTCAAAAAATGAAATGTGGAAAATATTTAACTGAAAAGGGAATAGATGAGGTAATTATATTATCAACTTGTAATAGAAGTGAAATATATATAGCTAGTGAGGATATAGATAATAAAATAGATATAATTATAGATTTTTATAAAGAATATTCAAAGGTTGATAATATATATGATTATATTTTTATAAAAAAAAATATAGATGCAATTTTTCATATATATAATGTATCTTCTGGACTTGATTCTATGATTTTATGTGAAGATCAAATTTTAGGACAAGTAAAAGATGCAATGGCATTTTCAATGCAGCATAAACTTAGTAAAAAAATATTAAATAAACTTTTTAGAGAGGCCATAACTTCAGCTAAAAAAATAAAAAGTGAACTTAAAGTTTCAGAAACTCCAATATCTATGGTTTATATTGCAATAAAATTATTAAAACAAAATATAGGTAGTCTATGTGGAAAAAAAGCGTGCATAATAGGTGCAGGAGAAATGGGACGATTAGCACTGAAACATTTAATAGGGGAAGATTTACAAGAAATATTTGTAGCAAATAGGACTTATGATAATGTAATAGACTTACTTAAAGAATTTCCTAAAATAAAACCTGTAAAATATGAAAGTAAATCTAAAATATTAGAAGATGTAGACATACTTATAACTGCCACATCTGCACCTCATATAGTAATTACTCATAATGAGTTGAAAAATATAAAAAATCCATTATATATAATGGATTTGGCACTTCCAAGAGATGTAGAAAAAGGTGTTGAAGAATTAAAAAATATACATCTTTATGATGTAGATAATTTTAAAAATATTTCAGATAGTAATAAAATAAAAAGGGAAGAACTATCTAAAATAGCGAAAGATATAATTGAATCAAAAGTTAATGAGTTTGTTAATTGGATGGAATCTTTAAAAGTAGATATTACTATAAAAGAATTAAATGATAGATGTGAAGATATTGGGAATGAATACTTAGGATATATAAATAGAAGAATAAATTTAAGCAAGAGAGATGAAGAAATATTAGAAAAAATGTTATTGGGGGCTTTAAAAAAAGTAATTAAAGAACCTATATTGAATCTTAAAGAATTAAATAATGAAAAAGAAATAAACAAATATATAGATAGTATAAATAACTTGTTTAATTTTTAAAAGGGTGTGTAAATATGTACTATCCTTTAATGTTGGATATAAGGAATAGAAATGTTGTAGTTGTAGGTGGAGGAAAAGTAGCATTTAGAAAAACAAAAAAGTTATTAGAATTTGGAGCAAATGTTATATTAATTTCACCTCAATTAATAAATGAGTTTAATGATTTAAAAAAAATATATTTAAGTAAACTAAATATAATAATAGATTGTTATAATGACAGTTATATTAAAAATTCATATTTAGTAATAGGAGCAACATCGAATAAAAGTATAAATAAGAAAATAAGTGTATGCTGCAAAGAAAAAAATATTCTTTGTAATATAGTTGATGATATAAATAGTTCGGATTTTATAGTTCCCTCATCTGTAAAACGTGGGGACCTTGTAATTTCAATTTCTACCATGGGCAAAAGTCCTATGCTTGCAGCTAAAATAAAACAAGAAATAGAAAAAAAATATTCAAATAAATATGAAGAATATATAGTTCTTTTAGGAGAAGCTAGGAACATTGTGATTAGAAAATTTAAAGACGATGCTAAAAAAGAAATCTTAAAAAATCTTATTAATATGAGTTTAGATGAAATTAAGATTTTTATAAAGGAGAATAGATAAGTATAGTATAAATACTGGGGGGGTTATTATGAAAATAATAGTAGGTTCTAGAGGAAGTAAACTTGCACTTACCCAAACTAACTGGGTTATTGATAAAATAAAGGAGAATCATCCACAAGTAAATTTTGAAATTAAAATAATATCCACAAAAGGGGATAGAATTCAGCACATGCCTTTGGATAAAATTGGAGGCAAGGGATTGTTTGTTCAGGAAATTGAAGAACAATTAATAAATGGACAAATAGACTTAGCTGTTCATAGTATGAAAGACATGTCTACGGATATTCCTGAAGAGTTGAAGTTCTCTTATGTACCAGTAAGAGAAGATTATAGGGATGTTTTAATTTTGAATAAAAAATATAAATCTATTGATGAACTACCTAAAGGAGCTAAAATAGGTACAGGTAGTAAAAGAAGAAAATATCAGCTTTTAGATTACAGAAATGATTTAAAAATAGTACCTATAAGGGGAAATGTTGATACTAGAATAAAAAAAATAGAAACTGAAAATTTAGATGGAATAGTTTTAGCTAGTGCTGGGATAAAGAGATTAGGCTTGGAAGATAAAATTGATTATAATATTTTTTATTTAGAAAAAGATATTATGTTACCTTCTCCTGCTCAGGGAATATTAGCATTAGAGATAAAAAGAGGAAGAAAAGATTTAGAGAATATATTAAAGTCCATAGAAGATGAAATATCTACGATTCAAGCAGAAGCGGAAAGAGCTTTTTTAAAAGGTGTCAATGGTGGATGTCATGTTCCAATAGGAGCACTTTGTAGTATAAATAAAGATACTGTAGAAGTTACAGGTCTATTAGGAAAAGAAGATGCTTCAAAAATAGTAAGAAAAACTTTAGTTGGAAGTATTGATGAGGCAGAGTATATTGGTTATGAACTTGCCAAAATTGTACTTAAGGAGATAAATTAATATGAATGGAAAAGTATTTTTAGTAGGAGCAGGTCCGGGAGATTACAAACTTATAACTTTAAAAGGTATGGAATGTATAAAAAAATCAGATGTAATTGTTTATGATAGATTAGCAAGTAGTAGGCTTTTGAAAGAGGCTAAAGAAACTTGTGAATTTATTTATGTTGGAAAAAAGTCTAGTAATCATACTAAAACTCAAGATGAAATCAATGATATTATAGTACATAAAGCTAAAACGGGAAAAATAGTTACAAGATTGAAGGGTGGAGATCCCTATGTTTTTGGTAGAGGTGGAGAAGAAGGAGAATATTTAAATAAAAAAGGTGTGAAATTTGAGGTTATACCTGGAATAACATCAGCTATAGGTGGGCTTTGCTATGCAGGTATACCAATTACACATAGAGATTATGCATCATCTTTTCATGTTATAACAGGTCATTTAAAAGAAGAAGGAGCAGAACTTAATTGGAAGTCAATATCTTCATTAGAAGGAACTTTAGTATTTTTAATGGGAGTTTCTAATTTAAAAAATATATGCAATTCTTTAATTAAAGAAGGAAAAAATAAATTTACTAAAGCTGCTATAATAAATTGGGCAAGTACTACAAAACAAAAAGTTGTAGTTGGAAATTTAGAAAATATATATGAAAAAGCTATGGCTGAAAAGATAAGTTCACCAAGTCTTATTGTAATAGGTGAGGTTGTATCACTTAGGGATAAATTAAATTTCTTTGAGAATAAACCATTGTTTGGGAAAAATATAGTTGTAACTAGATCACGTGTTCAAAGTAGTAACCTTGTGGAAAGAATAATTGAACTTGGAGGAAATCCTATAGAAGTTCCTGCAATTAAGATAGAAGAAATACCTAGTAATGTGGAACTTGATAATGGAATAGAATATATCAATGAATTTAACTATTTAATTTTCACTAGTAGAAATGCTGTTAAAATATTTTTTGAAAGATTGTTTGAACTTAATTTTGATAGTAGAAAGTTAGGTAACTTGAAAGTTGTAGCTATAGGAACAGGAACATCAGATGAACTTAGACATTATGGAATTATTCCAGATGTTTTACCAAAAAAATTTGTAGCTGAATCTGTAGTAGAATTACTAAAAGAAGTTCTACAAAAAGAGGATAAAGTTTTTATACCAAGATCAAGTGAAGCTAGAACATATTTAGTAGAAGAATTAAATAAACTTTGTAATGTTACAGAAGTCAAAATTTATAATACTATAAAAGGTTCAGGCAATAAAGATGATATAATTAATTTATTAAACAACAAAAATATAGATTATATAACATTTACAAGTTCATCTACAGTAAAAAATTTTATTGAAATAATGGGAAAACAAAATATAGAAAAATTAAAGGATACAAAATTAGTTTCAATAGGACCTATAACTTCAAAGACTATAGAAGATTTTGGCCTTAAGGTTTATAATGAAGCAGAAGAATATACAATAGAAGGAATTATTAAAACTTTAATAAGAGGATAGTAAAGCTACTATACTAGGCTTTAGAATTTAGTTTTTGAAAGGAAGAGAATAGATGAATATTGTAAAAAGACCTAGACGTTTAAGAGTTAATAGAGTAATAAGAGATTTAGTTAGAGAAACAACTTTAAATATGAATGATTTTATATATCCTTTATTTGTAGTTGAAGGAGAAAATATAAAAAAAGAAATTTCATCATTAAAAGGACAATATCAATTTTCCATAGATAAACTAGAAGAAGAAATAAAAGAACTTGTATCATTAGGTATAAAATCTGTAATATTATTTGGAATTCCAGATGTAAAAGATGAAGTGGGTTGTGGTGCATATGATGATAATGGAATAATTCAAAGAGCGGTCAGAGAAATAAAAGGTAAATTTAAAGATATGTATGTTGTAACTGACCTTTGTATGTGTGAATATACATCTCATGGACATTGTGGAATTTTAGATGAAGATGGATATGTAAATAATGATAAAACGCTAAAATATTTAGCTAAAATTGCAGTAAGCCAAGCAAAAGCAGGAGCAAATATGATAGCACCTTCAGATATGATGGATGGAAGAATAGCTGCAATAAGAGAAGCTTTAGACAAAGAAGGATTTTGTAATATACCTATAATGTCATATAGTGCAAAATATGCATCAGCTTTTTATGGACCATTTAGAGATGCAGCGGATTCAGCTCCATCTTTTGGTGATAGAAAATCATATCAAATGGATCCGGCCAATGTTAATGAAGGCATAAGAGAGACTGAGCTTGATATAGAAGAAGGCGCAGATATAGTAATGGTAAAGCCTGCACTTCCTTATTTAGATGTTTTAAGAAAAGTTAAAGATACATTTAACATACCTGTAGCTGCTTATAATGTTAGTGGAGAATATGCAATGATAAAAAATGCTGTAGATGCGGGACTTTTAGATGAAAGTGCCATTTTAGAATCATTAATTTCCATAAAGAGAGCAGGGGCAGATATAATAATAACTTATTTTGCTAAAGATGCAGCAAGAATGCTTAGGAGGTAGTGAAAATGAAAGAACTAAATCATACTAAATCAGAAGCTATATTTAAAGAAGCCATAAAGTATATACCAGGAGGGGTTAACAGTCCTGTTAGAGCTTTTGGTTCAGTTGGATTAAATCCTATATTTATAGATAGAGCAAAAGGATCAAAAATATATGATGTAGATGGAAATGAATACATAGATTATATATGTTCTTGGGGACCACTTATATTGGGACATAGTAATGAAGCATTATTTGAAGGAATAGAAGAAACTTTGAGACGAGGAACTAGCTATGGAGTTCCAACAAAAATTGAAGTTGAAATGGCAAAACTTATTACGGAAGCTTATCCATCAGTCGATATGGTTAGAATGGTTAACTCTGGAACAGAGGCAACTATGAGTGCATTAAGAGTTGCAAGAGGATATACTGGAAGAAATAAAATATTAAAATTTGAGGGATGTTATCATGGACATTCTGATGCATTATTGGTAAAGTCTGGATCAGGTACTATAACTTTTGGAGTACCAACAAGCCCAGGGGTACCAGAGGGAACAGTTAAAGATACATTGGTTTGTAGATATAATGATATAGAAGCAGTAAGGAAAATTTTTAAAGAACAAGGAAATGAAATCGCTGCGGTTATAGTTGAACCAGTGTCAGGAAATATGGGAGTTGTTCCAGGAAAAAAAGAATTTTTACAGTTTTTAAGAAAAATAACTAAAGAATATAAATCAGTTTTAATTTTTGATGAGGTTATAACAGGATTTAGACTTGCGTATGGTGGGGCTCAGGAAGTATATGGTATACAGCCAGATATGACTTGCTTTGGAAAAATAATAGGAGCTGGTCTTCCTGTAGGTGCTTATGGTGGAAAGAGAGAAATTATGGAGTGCGTATCTCCAGTTGGACCTGTATATCAAGCTGGAACTTTATCAGGAAATCCTTTAGCTATGCACATGGGATATAAAAATTTAAGTATTCTTAAAGAAAATAAAGATATATATGATAAGTTAGAAGAAAAAGCCATAAAGTTAGAAAAAGGCTTTAAGGAAAACATAAAGAGGCTAGGTATAAAGGCAACAGTAGTAAGATTTAAGGCTATGTTATGTTTATTTTTTGCAGAAGGTTCTTTAGATAATTTTGAAGACGTAACAAAGTGTGATACAGAAATGTATGCTAAGTATTTTGGAGAGATGTTAAAAAGGGGAGTACTTATAGCTCCAGCTCAATTTGAAGCATTGTTTTTATCAACTGATCATAGTGATGAGGACATTGAATATACGATAAAAGCAAATTATGAAGCTCTTAGCACTATATTAAAATAATTATAAATAAGATATGAATATTAAAAAGTCTCCAGTCAAGTGGAGACTTTTTACATTGGTACGATGCTAATAAGTTTATACGTTTAGAATTTTAACTACACGTATTAAATTTAGGGGTACAACAACAACAACAATTGCAACAACCAGAGTTGTTTGAGTTTACTTTTACTGTTAGTGGTGTTGCTATACCTGTAAATGTTACTATTGGACTATTGGAATTATTATTATCACTTGATATATAGTTTACGATAGGAGATTTAAGAGTATTTGTTGATGCGGTAGCTTTAAAAGTTAGTTGGTAAGTTACTATTACAGTATTATTTATACCTATATCACCAAGGGGAATACCTGTGGTTGGAAATTCGATATCAGAAGTTGAAGTATTGTTTATATTTAAAGAACCTGGAATAAAAGTTGCATTAGCTGGAAGCGTTGACAATAAAGAAACTTTTGAAGCAGTAGCAGTACCTAGATTTGAGACGTTAGTAACAACTACAACTACTTCTCCAGAGTATACTTCTGATTTATCGGGATACTGAACTACTAGCATTTTAGGGGCAGGAGAATCACCTACACTAGGCGTATTTGGTAGAATTTTATATTGAGGGGAGAATATTGTTCCATATAATTGCATTTGTAAAGTTTTAGGAGTAGCGAAATTATTGTTATATAAAGGAAACCATTTCAAACCATTAAAAATTTCTACTAATACAAAAATATTTGTAGATTTTGGAGGTAATATAACACGTCTAGTCATTTCTAAAGTAAAGACTTCACTATCAAGTTTATATTCTTTACTATTAAAAGTGTATTTTATACGGAATCTTGCTATAAATCCACCGGAATTTTTTATTGAAACATAAAATTGAGGAGGAGTAGTGGAAGGATAGTTAGGATCATTAGTAATATCATTACATGATTGGTTAAAAGTAGTGCCTGAAATTTTTAATTTTAATATACGAGAGTTATCAAAATTGTAGTTATAAACAGGAGTAAATTGAGCAAGACCATTTGCAATTTGGACTAAGACGAAGATATTTGTAGCACCTTGAGGGAGGATAATCTGTTTTGATGTTCCTGTAGCAAAAAGACCGCTGTTAATAGGATAATATTTACCGTTGTAAAGATATTCAACATATAGTGTTGCAGTAAAAGATCCATCATTAGTTACTTCAACATACCCATCACCATTTAAAGGCGATGCAGAAAGAGTAGGTTCAACTGCATTTGTTAACATACATATCACCTTTTAAAAATAGTCAAGAAGTTTCTTGCTTATACATTATATGAGTTTTTCAGATAAAAAGTTACATAATTAATATAAGGTGAAGTTAAAATTAGTTTATATATTTTTAAAAATATTAAATTTTAAATAAAAAGACGTTAATAAAGTATATTAACGTCTTGAATATATATATTATAAATTATTGTTTTCTCATGAAGAAACTAAATTTTTCTTTCGTAGGTGTTGTAGAAGAAATATTTCTTGTATGATAAGTATTGTTATATTCTGCAACTTGACTATCAGCAACATATGCAGAATCAGTTTTACCTTCCTTAACCCAACTCATAAAGAAGTAAGTGTGAGCAGGAGGGCCACTAGAACCATGTGCTGTAGTAAAGCATATATCTCCTTTTTGAAGTTGTTTGTAGTCAGATATAATTTTCCAACCATCTTTTTGTAATGTTTTTACAAGACTTGCAGTATTAATTACCGAATTGTCTATTTTATAACCATTATCTCTTAAAACTTGAGCTATAAAAATAGATGCAAGTCCTTTTTCACTTTTATTATTTAGTTGTTTTGCTCTATAATATGAAACAGCTCGTTTTTCAGATAGCTTTAAATAATCAAATAATCTAGTATTTAATTGAGTAACAGTAGGAGTTGCTTTTTTATCATCCTTTTTTGTAGGACTGCTTGGTTGATTTTTTGCAGTATCTTTTTTTATAGAATCTGTTTTAGAAGCTATTTGTTTTGTTTCATTTTTAGATGAATGTACTGAAAATGAAATCATTTGAACCAAAGTAAAGATTAATATAACTGCAATAGGAATTCCTATTGCTAAGAAGGACATTACGCTTCTTTTTTCATGTTTTTCAGCAAGATCATACATTTCTTTTACATATTTTTGTGTATTTTCAGTGCTTTCTAAGTTACTAAATTTATTATTAAATTTGTTTTTACCCATTAGTTATCATACTCCTATTTTAGTTTATGACTTTATATACATTTATTATAAGATTTATTTTAACAGATATTTTGTCATCAGTAAACTAGTCCAATTTTAATAAAATGAAAACTTTTATGTTTTTTATAATATATTAATCATGAAAAATTTTGTAGAAAAAACTGAAAATTATTAAATTAACAATAATCAATTCAGTATCTAATTTAATATGATGTAATATGATGTATTAAAAATTTAGGTGATAAAAATGATTAATTGTTGTAATATAAACAAAATTATTTCTTGTATTTGTGATTGTGAATATAGATATTTTTTTAGTAAAGCTAATGTAATAGGAGTAGGGTTAGGTTATAAAATAAGAAAAGAATGTTGTGTGTTGCAGAAGTGTATTACTGTATTTGTAACTAATAAATTACCTTCAAATGAAATACCAGAACAAGAGTTAATTCCAGCAACCTACAGGGGAATTCCTACCGATGTTGTTGAAAGTGGTATTACCTCAACATGTTCACTTAGAAATAAGGTGCGACCAGTATCAGGAGGATACTCTATAGGTATTGATGGATTGCAAGGGGGAACATTAGGATGTTTAGTTTCACAAGATGGAATTGAATATGGATTAACTTGCAATCATGTTATTTCAGCAAATGATTCTAAGTTATTAGGAAAACCTGTGGTTCAACCAGCTACTCAATATGGTGGTAAAGTTCCTAATGATACAATTGGAATAGTTTATAGATTTGTTAAAGTTAATACTAGTAGAGATAATAATCTTGTAGATGCTGCAATAATTAAAACTAATAAAGCATTGACATCTAGTGTAATTACTTTTATAGGTAATATAAAAGGAGTTAATTATCCTCAAATTGGTGAAAAAGTAAAAATGGTAGGGTCTAATAGTGGATTAAAGGAAGGAACAGTGAAAACTATTCACACAACTATTAAAACTTTTTTTCTAGGAGAAGAAGTTGTATTTAAAAATCAAATAGTAACAAGTTATATGTCTTTACCGGGTGATTCTGGAGCTATTTTATTAAATAAGAATAATGAAGCATTAGGAATGCTTATGAGTGATGGTTCTAGAATTACTATTTATAATGATATTCATGATGTTTTAACAGAATTAAGAGTTAATATAATTACAGGAAAAACTTTATATTATAGTCTAGCTTAATTAAGCATTTAAGCAAATTTTATTAAAAAGTTTGTTTAACTTAAAAAGGCCATCAGCTTACTGGTGGCTTTTGTTTTATAGTATCTGTTGCCACGCGTGTCAATATTCGAAAATAAGAAATAATTAAAGAAAATAATAGATATATGATTTTAATTGCGTATAATGATGAAATAAATATGTAATTATAAAAAAAATTGTGATAAGATAATCCATGTCGTCACGAAGCGACGGAAATCGAGAAAACAACGAAAGAATTTAAATAATTTAAGAAAATTAAAAAATTCAAAAAAAGTTGTTGACAAAGAGATTTCAAATTGATATAATGAATAAGCCGTCGAGAGATGGCGAAAGAAAATGGTCTTTGAAAATTAAACAGAATTAAGGTAAGAAACCAGTCAATAAATTTGAGTAAGATTAAACTTTTAAATTGAGAGTTTGATCCTGGCTCAGGACGAACGCTGGCGGCGTGCCTAACACATGCAAGTCGAGCGATGAAACTTCCTTCGGGAAGTGGAATAGCGGCGGACGGGTGAGTAACACGTGGGTAACCTGCCTCAAAGAGGGGGATAGCCTCCCGAAAGGGAGATTAATACCGCATAACATTATTTTATGGCATCATAAAATAATCAAAGGAGCAATCCGCTTTGAGATGGACCCGCGCGCATTAGCTAGTTGGTGAGGTAATGGCTCACCAAGGCAACGATGCGTAGCCGACCTGAGAGGGTGATCGGCCACATTGGAACTGAGACACGGTCCAGACTCCTACGGGAGCAGCAGTGGGGAATATTGCGCAATGGGGGAAACCCTGACGCAGCAACGCCGCGTGAGTGATGAAGGTTTTCGGATCGTAAAACTCTGTCTTTAGGGACGATAATGACGGTACCTAAGGAGGAAGCCAGGCTAACTACGTGCCAGCAGCCGCGGTAATACGTAGGTGGCAAGCGTTGTCCGGATTTTACTGGGCTAAAAGAGTATGTAGGTGGGTGCTTAAGTCAGATGTGAATTCCGGGCTCAACCTGGGAGCTGCATTTGAAACTGGGCATCTAGAGTGCAGGAGAGGAAAGTGGAATTCCTAGTGTAGCGGTGAAATGCGTAGAGATTAGGAAGAACACCAGTGGCGAAGGCGACTTTCTGGACTGTAACTGACACTGAGATACGAAAGCGTGGGTAGCAAACAGGATTAGATACCCTGGTAGTCCACGCCGTAAACGATGAATACTAGGTGTCGGGGGGTACCACCCTCGGTGCCGCAGCAAACGCATTAAGTATTCCGCCTGGGGAGTACGGTCGCAAGATTAAAACTCAAAGGAATTGACGGGGACCCGCACAAGCAGCGGAGCATGTGGTTTAATTCGAAGCAACGCGAAGAACCTTACCTAGACTTGACATCTCCTGAATTACTCTTAATCGAGGAAGTCCCTTCGGGGACAGGAAGACAGGTGGTGCATGGTTGTCGTCAGCTCGTGTCGTGAGATGTTGGGTTAAGTCCCGCAACGAGCGCAACCCTTATTGTTAGTTGCTACTATTAAGTTAAGCACTCTAACGAGACTGCCGCGGTTAACGTGGAGGAAGGTGGGGATGACGTCAAATCATCATGCCCCTTATGTCTAGGGCTACACACGTGCTACAATGGCTGGTACAACGAGCAGCAAACCCCGCGAGGGGAGCAAAACTTGAAAGCCAGTCCCAGTTCGGATTGTAGGCTGAAACTCGCCTACATGAAGTTGGAGTTGCTAGTAATCGCGAATCAGCATGTCGCGGTGAATACGTTCCCGGGTCTTGTACACACCGCCCGTCACACCATGAGAGCCGGTAACACCCGAAGCCCGTGAGGTAACCGTAAGGAGCCAGCGGTCGAAGGTGGGATTGGTGATTGGGGTGAAGTCGTAACAAGGTAGCCGTAGGAGAACCTGCGGCTGGATCACCTCCTTTCTAGGGAGAATGGAAGCAAAGCTTCCAGACTGGCACTTGATTCTGTTTAATTTTGAAAGACTAAGTCTTTCTGAATGAAGTTAAACATTTTTAATGTTTAACAAAGCGACTATCACTAAATCTATGATTTAGGATATCTGCTTTTGTTCTTTGAAAATTGCACAGTGATAAAGAAACGAAATAACCTAGTTAATAAATAATATTTGTTAATGATATTAAATTAAGTAATTGATGATAGATCAAGCTACAAAGGGCGCACGGTGAATGCCCTGGCACTAGGAGCCGATGAAGGACGTGATAAGCTGCGATAAGCTACATGTAGGCGCACACAGCCTGTGATATGTAGATTTCCGAATGGGGAAACCCATCTAGTTATGCTAGATACTGTATACCGAATACATAGGTATATGGAGGTACACCTGGGGAACTGAAACATCTAAGTACCCAGAGGAAGAGAAAGAAAATTCGATTCCCTAAGTAGCGGCGAGCGAAAGGGGAAGAGCCCAAACCAGGAACTTGTTCCTGGGGTTGCGGATAGATCATAACGCTTTGATTTCTTTAGTTGAAGAGAACTGGAAAGTTCCGTCGTAGAAGGTAATAACCCTGTAGGCGAAAAGGAAAGAAAAGTAGATCTACTCCAGAGTACCACGAGACACGTGAAACCTTGTGGGAAGCTGGGAGGACCATCTCCCAAGGCTAAATACTACCTAGTGACCGATAGTGAAGCAGTACCGTGAGGGAAAGGTGAAAAGAACCCCGGAAGGGGAGTGAAATAGAATCTGAAACCGTGTGCCTACAATCGGTCGGAGCACATTAAAGTGTGACGGCGTACTTTTTGTAGAACGGGCCAGCGAGTTACGATATATAGCAAGGTTAAGCACTTATGGTGTGGAGCCGAAGGGAAACCGAGTCTGAATAGGGCAACTAGTTGTATATTGTAGACCCGAAACCGAGTGACCTATCCATGGCCAGGATGAAGCGGAAGTAAAATTCCGTTGGAGGTCCGAACCACGTTGGTGTTGAAAAACCATGGGATGAGCTGTGGATAGCGGAGAAATTCCAATCGAACTCGGAGATAGCTGGTTCTCCTCGAAATAGCTTTAGGGCTAGCGTCGGGTAATTGAGTAGTGGAGGTGAGCACTGAATGGGCTAGGGGCTGACAACAGTTACTGAACCCTATCAAACTCCGAATGCCATATACTTGTACCCCGGCAGTCAGACTACGAATGATAAGATCCGTGGTCAAAAGGGAAACAGCCCAGACCATCAGCTAAGGTCCCAAAGTGTAAGTTAAGTGGGAAAGGATGTGGGATTTCTAAGACAACTAGGATGTTGGCTTAGAAGCAGCCACTCATTTAAAGAGTGCGTAATAGCTCACTAGTCGAGAGATCCTGCGCCGAAGATGTAACGGGGCTCAAACTTACCACCGAAGCTATGGATGTGTACTATGTACACGTGGTAGAGGAGCTTTCTGTACAGGTTGAAGTCATACCGTAAGGAGTGGTGGACAGTACAGAAGTGAGAATGCTGGCATAAGTAGCGAAAAACAAGTGAGAATCTTGTTGACCGAATATCTAAGGTTTCCTGGGGAAGGCTCGTCCTCCCAGGGTTAGTCGGGACCTAAGCCGAGGCCGAAAGGCGTAGGTGATGGACAACTGGTTGATATTCCAGTACCACCATAATGCGTTTGACAAATGGGATGACGCAGGAGGATAGGATGTGCGCACTATTGGATGTGCGTCTAAGCACTTAGGGTGTTAAGTAGGCAAATCCGCTTAACATTAAGCCTGAGGTGTGATGGGGAGCCTATTTTGGCGAAGTATCTGATTCCACGCTGCCAAGAAAAGTCTCTATGGAGCAAAATGGTGCCCGTACCGCAAACCGACACAGGTAGATGAGGAGAGAATCCTAAGGTCGTCGGAAGAATTATTGCTAAGGAACTCGGCAAATTGACCCCGTAACTTAGGGAGAAGGGGTGCCTACGAGAGTAGGCCGCAGTGAATAGGCTCAAGCAACTGTTTATCAAAAACACAGGTCTCTGCTAAAGCGTAAGCTGATGTATAGGGGCTGACGCCTGCCCGGTGCTGGAAGGTTAAGGGGAATAGTTAGCGCAAGCGAAGCTATGAACTTAAGCCCCAGTAAACGGCGGCCGTAACTATAACGGTCCTAAGGTAGCGAAATTCCTTGTCGGGTAAGTTCCGACCCGCACGAATGGCGTAATGATTTGAGCACTGTCTCGGCAATAAATCCGGTGAAATTGTAGTGCAAGTGAAGATGCTTGCTACCCGCGGTTGGACGGAAAGACCCCGTAGAGCTTTACTGTAGCTTAGCATTGAATTTCGGTATTGTCTGTACAGGATAGGTGGGAGACTTAGAAGCGAGGGCGTCAGCTTTCGTGGAGTCGTCCTTGGGATACCACCCTGACAGTACTGGAATTCTAACTGGAGGCCATGAATCTGGTCACAGGACATTGCTAGGTGGGCAGTTTGACTGGGGCGGTCGCCTCCTAAAAGGTAACGGAGGCGCCCAAAGGTTCCCTCAGCGCGGTCGGAAATCGCGCGTAGAGTGCAAAGGCAGAAGGGAGCCTGACTGCGACACATACAGGTGGAGCAGGGACGAAAGTCGGGCTTAGTGATCCGGTGGTTCTGTATGGAAGGCCATCGCTCAACGGATAAAAGCTACCTCGGGGATAACAGGCTGATCTCCCCCAAGAGTCCACATCGACGGGGAGGTTTGGCACCTCGATGTCGGCTCGTCGCATCCTGGGGCTGTAGTCGGTCCCGAAGGGTTGGGCTGTTCGCCCATTAAAGCGGCACGCGAGCTGGGTTCAGAACGTCGTGAGACAGTTCGGTCCCTATCCGCCGTGGGCGTAGGAAATTTGAGAGGAGCTGTCCTTAGTACGAGAGGACCGGGATGGACCAACCTCTGGTGCACCAGTTGTTCCGCCAGGAGCACAGCTGGGTAGCTATGTTGGGAAGGGATAAACGCTGAAAGCATCTAAGCGTGAAGCCCACCTCAAGATTAGATTTCCCATAGCGTAAGCTAGTAAGACCCCTGAAAGACTATCAGGTTGATAGGTTGGAGGTGTAAGTACAGTAATGTATTCAGCTGACCAATACTAATAGGTCGAGGGCTTGATCAAATTAATTATCACTGTGCAATTTTGAAAGAACAAATCTGGTGATTATGGCTTGAAGGTAACACCCGTTCCCATACCGAACACGATGGTTAAGCTTCAAAGCGCCGATGGTACTGCATTGGAGACGATGTGGAAGAGTAGGTCGTCGCCAGGTAAGTTAAAGCACTAAGCATTTTGCTTAGTGCTTTTTTATTTTTTGATAAATAAAAATATATTTAGCAAAAAATGATATTTATGTTGTTTTTAATTCAAATATAGTATATAATAATTATTAAGTAAGAATTGTTATTTAATAAGGGGGATACTATGAACGAAGTTTTAGATTTTAATGCTTTAATAGATGCTTTAAGTGAATGTTGTTTAGGAGAAAATGTTTGTAAATGTTGTAAAAATGAAAAATGCTTAATAGGTTATTGTAGAAAGAATCTAGTAACATCTTTAAAAAAAGATGTCACAATTATAGATGGAGCTATGAGAGATATTCCTCTATGTGATACTAAAGTATTTGATGAAAATTCTGTAATAGATGCTATAGGACTTATACTATGCCAATGTAGAAATTGTAATAAATATCATAATGAAAATTGTATAGTCAATTTATTTAGGAGTACATGTGAAGTTATATTACTAGGAAATCCTCATGATTATGAGGGTAGTGTCTTAACATATATAAAATCTATAAGAGAGATAAACGATGAAATAGGTTCTAAAATTTATGATTCATATCTAAGACATAAAAAATAATCTTCATTTATATAAATATTCTAAAGCATAAAATTTATCTCACTTTAATATATAATTATAGGAGGTGAATTTTATGAAAATCGAATTTTTTTATAAATGTAAAGATGGTAGAGTTATCGGAAAAGAAACCGAATGTGAAAATAAATATGAGGAAGAAGTTGAAGAAATAAAAAAATATACTAAAAACATAGAAGATAATAGTTATAAGAAAGAATCAGTATTAGAGATAGATGATGAATAAAAAATAGCTAATCGCTTTAATTAATTAGCGATTAGCTATTAAAATTTATAAATAAAACAGTTAAATGTTTAATAATTCTTCAGCGGCTTGTTTTATATTATCTTTGTTTAATATAGCGGAAATAACAGAAATGCCATTTACTCCGGTTTCTAAAACGGATTTGGCATTTTCTTTATTTATGCCACCAATTGCAACAGATGGAATATTTATATTTTTGGTAATTTCATTTAAGCCCTTAAGTCCAATTGGTTCGTCAATATCTCTTTTAGTTCCAGTAAAAAATACTGCACCAAGTCCTACATAGTCTGCTCCATTATTCTCGGCTTCTTTAGCTTCATTTATATTTCCAGCAGAAATTCCTATGATTTTATTAGGGCCTAATATTTTTCTGGCTATATCAATAGACATGTCACTTTGTCCAAGATGAACTCCATCTGCGTTTATAGCCAGTGCTATATCAATTCTATCGTTTATTAAAAGTGGAATATTATATTTAGAAGTAACATTTTGTACTTCTTTTGCTATATTGAAAAATTTTCTTGTTGATATATTTTTTTCTCTTACTTGAACCATTGTTGCGCCACCTTTTATTGCATCTTCAACGCAATCAGCTAAACTTCTTCCATTTAAGAAGCTTCTATCCGTGATTAAATATAATTTATAATTTAAATCCATTTAATTTTACCTTCTTCCTTTAAATCAGTTTCTTTTAATGAGTAAATTTTATCTATAAGATTTACTTTAAAACTTCCAGGACCGTTAGACTCTTTTTCAGCATGTTCTGCGGCTAAATTCATAGAAAGTATAGAAGTAATAGTAGCAATAAACTTATCTTCTTCAACTCCAGCAGTTGCAGCTGTTAGTGCACCTACCATACAACCAGCACCAGTTACTAAGGTCAATAGATTACTTCCATTTTCAATTATGGCTGTTCGTGTTCCATCAGTGATTATATCCTTAACACCTGTTGCAGCTACAGTACAATTAAATTTTTTAGCGAGAAAAGTACATGCTTCTATTGAATTATCTCCATTATCAACTGAATCTACGCCTCGTGTTTTGGATTCATAACCTGCTAGAAATTTTATTTCCCCAATGTTACCCTTTATAATATCTATTTTACCTAATTCCAAAAGTTTATTTATAAGATTACATTTACGGCTTATTGCACCGCAAGCTACAGGATCCAAAACTACAGGAATATTATTGTTTTTAGCAGAAATTGAAGCCATTATCATAGCTTCTTCCTGTTCCCTTGTAAGAGTTCCAAGGTTTATGTAAATACAAGATGCAAGTTTGGCAAAATCATAACTTTCATCATAAGCTTCTACCATTGCAGGGGATGCTCCATATGCAAGTAGCATATTAGCACAATCGTTTATAGTTACATAGTTTGTTATAGCTTGAACTAATGGAGTCTGTTTTTTTACCTTTAAAAATGTATTGCATATATTATTTAACATTTTATTATCTCCTATAATTTAATAAATATTATTTATAGTCTAAATCTGCTTTTTTATATAAGTCTATAAAATGTCCTACAGGACCAACCCCATGACCAATTGAAAAAGAATTATTAATGGCAAGTGTAATATAATCTTTTGAAAGTTTTACTGATTCATTTATTGAGTATCCTTTAGCTATATAGCTTGCGATAGCTGAAGATAATGTACATCCAGTTCCATGAGTATTTATAGTGTCTATTCTTTTTCCTTCAAGGGCTAAAAATTGTCCATCATAATAAAGTATATCTGTTGAATCATTACATCTATGACCACCTTTTATTAGAACATTTTTAACTCCACATTCTTTTATAATTATAGCGGCTTGTTTCATTTCTTCTTCACATGTAATTTTCATACCTGTAAGTTCTTCTGCTTCAGGAATATTAGGAGTCACTATATCTGAAATTTTAATTAAATCTTTTAAGGCATTTATAGCTTCAGGTTTTAAAAGATAATATCCACTCTTAGATATCATTACAGGATCTAGTACAATATTTTTAATTTTATACTCAAGTAAAAGGTCTTTAATTGTCTTTATAATTTCAGAGTTAGAAACCATTCCTATTTTTACTGCATCAACTTTAATATCATCAAAGATAGCTCTAATTTGTGCTTCAACAATTTCTTTACTAATTTCTTGTACAGCAGTAACACCTTTAGTATTTTGAGCTGTTACTGCTGAAATTACACTCATTCCATACACGCCAAGGGCACTCATAGTTTTTAAATCAGCTTGAATTCCTGCTCCACCACAACTGTCAGATCCAGCAATAGTAAGTACGTTTTTCATAATATCATCCTTTCATTATACGATAATTCAAAAATTTTTTAACACAAAAAGCACCCATAGATAAACAATGAGTGCTTTAAAGCAATAATAAAATTATATAAATTTAGATTAATTTCTGTTATCGCTTCCTTCGCTAGTATTATCTAGTTTCAGGTTCAAAGGGTTAGAAATAGTTCTTCTCAGCCAAATGGCACCCCTGCAACTTAATGTTTAATTTAAATATAATTATATCATAAAGAAAAGGTTTTTTCACTGATTTATATTGTATTAATGTAACCAATAAATTAATAAAGAATATTATAAAATGAACAAATATGTTTAGGAGTTTAATATGAAAATTGATTCTGTATTTGAAGGTGGAGGGGTTAAAGGTATAGGTCTTGTAGGGGCCGCTTGTTGTTTAGAAGATAAGGGTTGTCATATTGAAAATTTTGCAGGAACATCAGCAGGAGCTATGATTGCATCATTGTTAGCAGTGGGGTATAACAGTAAAGAGTTAAAAGACATTGTAGTAAATATTGATTATAATAAATTTTTAGATAAGACGTTTTTATATGATTTTAAGCCTACTTCGCTAATAAGTAAAGGGGTATCTTTAATAAAAGACAAGGGAATATATTCAGGAGACGCTATAGAAGAATTTATGAGAAATTTATTTCTTAAAAAGGGAAAAACTAAATTTAAAGATATAAGTGAAAATGGAAAAAGTCATCTAAAAATAATTGCATCGGATATTACTAAAGGGGATATGCTTATTTTACCAGATGATCTTAAAAAGTATGGAATAAATCCTATGGAGTTTGACATTGCAATAGCTGTTAGAATGAGCATAAGTATACCGTTATATTTCAAACCAGTAGAATTAAAATACAAGAATAAAACTAGTTTTATAGTTGATGGTGGAATTTTAAGTAATTATCCTATATGGATATTTGATGTTGAGGGAATTCCTAAATGGCCAACTATAGGTCTGAAATTAATTTCTAATAGTAGCAGTTATACATCAAAAGGTAATGATAAGTTTATACCTTTTTTATTAGATGTTAATAGAGCTATGTTAAATAAAAATGAAGAAGTTTATGTAACAAATAAGGATTGGGTAAGAACTATACCTATACCAACATTAGGGGTTAATACTACTGATTTTGATATAAACAAAGAAATGAGTTTAAAATTATTTGAATCGGGATATAAAAGTGCAGAGAAGTTTTTAAGTAAGTGGAATTTTGATGAGTACAAAAAGAAATATAGAAGTGGAAAGTGATTGCTAGTTATGAGTGCAATCACTTTTTATTTTAGATCGATTTGCATTATGGAATTATTTATAAAATATGTAAAAGAGGGTTTACAAATTTAAGCAATAACACTATACTATAAGTGTACTAATAAAACTAATACACTTAGTACACATGGTACACCCGAAAAACTTACATCAAATATATAGTTCTTAAGGTTGGAGGTGAAAAATTTGATACAGATAGACAGTAGAAATAGTCGACCTATATATGAACAAATAATAGATGCAATAAAAGAAAATATTTTAAAAGGAATTTTAAGGCCAGGAGATAAGTTACCGTCGGTTAGAGAAATGTCATCAATGATTATGGCAAATCCTAATACAGTGAGTAGGGCTTATATGGAACTGGAACGGCAGGGTGTTACTGAAACTTTAAGGGGAAGAGGTACATATGTATCTTCCAATTATAAGGCGAAAATGGGGGAAGAAAATATGGAGAAGTTAAAAGAGGATATAAAAAAGATTATAGTAGAGGCACATTATATGGGAATTAAAAAAGAAGATATGATGAAGATTGTATGTGATCTTTACGAAGAGGTGAAAAAGAAATGATAGAGATTAGTAATCTGTCCAAAACATTAGGAGATAAAAAGGTTTTGAAAGATGTAAGTTTTAGTGTTAAAAAAGGAAGTATTTTTGGACTTATAGGACCTAATGGTGCAGGAAAAACTACTCTAATAAAACACTTAGTAGGAATATATGATATGGATAAAGGTTCTATAAAAATTAATAAAGAAAATGTTTATGAGAATCCTACAACCAAAAAAATAGTTGGATATGTTACAGATGAAAATAATTTGATAAATAATTTTAATTTAAAAACTATATCTAAATTTTATAAGTTAGCTTATGAAAATTTTGATATAAATAAATTTTACAAGCTTAATGAAATTTTTCAATTGCCAGAAAAAAAATCTATAAAAAAATTCTCAAAAGGTATGAAGATGAGAGTTTCAATAATGCTTAATTTAAGTATTAATCCAGAAGTTTTGATTTTAGACGAACCAACAAATGGACTTGATCCAATAGTAAAAAAGAAATTTTTTAATATTTTATTAGAGGATGTGGCAGAAAGGGAAACAACAGTTATTATATCTTCTCATAATTTGATGGAGCTTGAGAGAATATGTGATAGCATAGCAATAATAAATGGTGGAGAAATTAAGTATTCAAATTCTGTAGAGGATATGAAAGAAACTATAAGAAAAATTCAAGTAGTGTTTAAAGAAGAAGCTCCAAAGGATTTAAATCAGTGGAATGATGTAATGAATGTAGAGAAGATAGGACGAGTATACAATATAGTTACAAATAACTATGGAAAAGAATTTTTAGATAAATTAAATAGTTGTGGAATTATGTTTCAAGAAGAAATAGATTTAAGCCTCGAGGATATGTTTATATATTCTGTTGGAGGTGATGTAAACTATGAAGAATTATTTTAACAAAGCCCTTATTTATAGGGAGTGGAGAAATATTAGGGCACTAGCCTTGTTGTTTTTTTTAGAGGTAATGTTTGTTGTGATACTACCTTTTACACATGATATGAAAATGGCTATTGATGCAATGGATAACAAATACAGGTATGATTATGAGTGGAAAATGCTGTGTAATATAAAAAATTATTTTGAACATGGTAGTAATGCAGGGCTAATAGCTATAATTATTGGTGTAATATTCATAGCTACAATTGTTATTGGGGGGGATTTAATTGGTAGAAAATATGATGAATTAAATTCATTACCTTTTATTAGAGAACAAATAATAGTATCTAAATGGATTGTATCAGCTTTAGTTATAGTTGTTCCTTTAATTGTGGCAACTTCATTGGTGCATATACTTTATCACATAAATGAAAGTTTTATTGGAAAATCTCTTACAAATAAAATGATTCTAAGCTGGAGTGGTATAACCATATTGATTCCTATATTTGTTCTTACATTTATAATGCTTATACAAACATTAAGTGGAAAACATTTAATTGGTGGTGTAGTTGGAGGCATATTTTTAGTACTTCCTTTAGGCATTGGAGCGTTAGTTTATAATACATTTGATGCATTTAGAATTAATCCTAATTTTAATAATATTATACACAGATATTTTAGTAATATATCTGATCATTTATATTATAAAGCGAGAATATTAACCCCAGCCTTATATGGATTTGATATGAAATTTGAAAAAGCAGATTTTGCGGATTACTATGATGTGTTTACAAAAAACTTTTCTATAAGATTAAGAATAATATTTTTAATAGTATTTACTATATTAGCGTTTATTTTGATGGTGTATTCATTTAAAAAAGTTCCAATAGAGAGATGTGGATATATTGTTATCTTTAGACCTTTAGAAATTATATTTAAAATTGGTGTCTCAGTATGTTTTGGATTGCTAGGATCAACAATAGTAGGATCTATATTAGAATCCCATTATGATATATGGGAACTTAAAAGATTAAATTCTGCAAATTTTATACATGTTGCTAACAAAGTAGGTACACTTATACTACTTATAGGATTACTTTGTGGATGTATTGTTTATGTTATAACTAATAAAATTATTGAGGCAAATAAAAAGTAAGCTATGTAAAGCAGTTTGGGGATGATATAGACTATGAAGAATTATTTTAATAAAGCCCTCATTTATAGAGAGTGGAGAAATATTAGAGCTTTAGCATTATTATTTTTTTTAGAAGTAATGTTTGTTACAATAGTACCTTTTATACATGACATAAGAACCGCTATAGATGCAATAAATAATAAAAATATCTATGGTGATCACTGGGAAAGTTTATGTAATATGAAAGATTATTTTCAAGGTAGTAATCAAACAGGTTTGATATCTGTAAGTATTAGTGTAATATTTATAGCGACAATTGTCATTGGTGGAGATTTAATTGGTAGGAAATACGAGGAATTAAATTCATTACCTTTTAGTAGAGAGCAGATCATAGTATCTAAATGGATTATAGCGATGTTAGTTATAGTTGTTCCTTTAATAGTAGGTACTTCATTAGTTCATATATTATATCATATAAATGAAAATTTTATTGGGAAATCCGTTACTAATAAAATGATTTTAAGCTGGAGTAGTATAAACATATTAATTCCTGTATTTGTTCTTACATTTATAATGCTTATACAAACATTAAGTGGAAAACATTTAATTGGTGGTATAGTTGGAGGTATATTTTTAGTATTTCCTTTAGCCTTTGGTTCATTGGTGTTCATGGCTACGGATATTTTTCGAAAGAATCCTGATTTTACAAATTTTATTCGGGAGCATTTAGATGGAATATTTAGTAATTTATATAATTTTGCAAGAATTATAACTCCGGCGGCATATGGTTTTGATTTAAGATTAGAGAAACCAGAGGGAGATGATGTGTATACTTTTGATTCTTTTAGTGGGTTCTTTTCACCAAGATTAAGAATAATATTCTTGATAGTATTTACTATATTAGCATTTATTTTAATGGTATATGCATTTAAAAGAGTTCCTATAGAGAGATGTGGATATATTGTAATCTTTAAGCCTTTAGAAATTATATTTAAAATTGGAGTATCAGTATGTTTTGGATTGTTAGGAGCATCAATAGTATCTCCTATGATAGAGTCCCATTATGATTTATGGCAACTAGAAAATCAAAATAGTACAAATTTTGTCCATGTAGTTAATAAAACGTGTACACTTACGCTACTTATAGGATTGCTATGTGGATGTATTGTTTATGTAATAACTAATAAAATTATTGAGGCAAATAAAAGATAAGAAGGAGGCTATACAATGAATGTTCTTGAAGTAAAAGATGTAAAAAAGCGTCTTGGAAAAAGAGATATTATAAAGGGTATAAGTTTTGAAGTTAAAGAAGGGGAGATTTTTGGGTTTTTAGGACCAAATGGTGCTGGTAAAACAACTACTATAAGGATGCTTGTTGGACTTATTTCTCCTAATTCAGGAAATATAGTTATAAATGGACATGATATATCAAAGGAAAGAGAAAAAGCCCTACGAGCAGTGGGCGCAGTTGTTGAAAATCCTGAACTTTACACATATTTATCAGGAAGAGAAAATTTAATGCAGATTGCAAGAGTTAGAAAGATAGATAAGCAGTATGTGAATGAAATTATTGAACTTGTAGGTTTAAGAGGAAGAATAGATGATAAAGTGAAAAAATATTCTCTTGGTATGAAACAAAGACTTGGACTTGCAGCATCATTAATTACAAAACCTAAACTTTTAATATTGGATGAACCCACAAATGGACTTGATCCAACAGGAATTATTGAATTTAGAAAAATAGTGAAAAAAGTTGCAAAAGAAACTAATGCAGCAGTATTTATATCTTCTCATATACTAAGTGAGATTCAGGTAATGTGTGATAAGGTTGCGTTTATAAATAATGGGATAATTCAATCTGTTGAAAGTATACATGGGGATGTTGTAAATAAAGACTTTGAAAATATAGTTCTATGTGTTAGAAATAAAAAAGAATGTGAAGAAGAATTAAATAAATTTCAATTTGTAAGCAGTGTTGCATTTAAAGATGAAATGTTCAAATTGCGTATAAAGCAAGGTTCTGTTCCAAAACTTGTTTTTGAACTTGTAAAACAAGGTATTGAAATAGAAGAAGTATATAAGAGTCATGCAGAACTTGAGGATAGATATATAGAACTTGTAGAAGGGGGAGAAAGATAATATGTTATTTACACTTATTAAAAATGAAATCATAAAGCTTATGCATAGAAAAAAGACATATGTGGTGATTGGAGCTTTTGTATTATTACTAGGTTTTATAGGATTTGGAACATATAAAAATTGTGAGCATATGAAAGAAAGTAGTAAACCTGAAAACAGAATAGCTATGGAACAAGATCAAATTAAAAATTTGCAAGAGATGAAAAAGGATACTACTATACCTGAAAGGGATAAAAAGGAATTTGATAATCAAATAAAAGAATGTTCTAAGAATATAGAAGAAATAAAGAAAGAAATTAAGAGTGGTAAGTCTGATTGGAAACAAGAATTAATCAAACATAATAAAGAATTGGAACAACAATTAAAAGATCCTAATACTGAATCTAGGGGAAAAGAAGGTATAAAGTTAGAAGTACAGAAAAATAAATATTTATTAAGTCATAATATTGTACCTAAACACAATAATATTGAGATAAGGGCTACAGATTATATTATAGATGTATTTGCGTTACTTGGAGCTATATTTTTGTGTGTTGGAATTATAGTTTTTGGTACGGATATGGTTTCAGGAGAATATACACCACCTACAATGAAATTTTTATTAACAGAGCCAGTTTCAAGAGGAAAAATATTATTTTCTAAATTTATAACATTAATAGTTTCATCAGTGGTATTGATAGTTGGAATAGAGATTTTAGCATTTGTAGTAATGGGATTAATATTTAATTTTGGAGATTTCAATTATCCAGTACAAGTGGGAACAAAGTACGTATATGATTTAATTGCAAAACCGGAAATGGGTAGAAAGGTAATAACAATTGTAGCTGGAAGTACGAGTATTATTACTATGGGAAAATATATCCTATATATGTTTTTAGTTCAAATAATATTTATAATAGCATGCTCAGCTTTTACATTTTTATTATCAACAGCATTAAAGAGTAGTATGGTATCTATGTCACTTAGTATAGTTTTGGTAATAGCCTTTAATATATTTGCAAATTTTAGTGCATTAAGTAAAATAAGTGGATTTTTATTTACTACCTTTGGAGAGCCAGGATCAATATTAAGTGGAGATATTATGGGTAGATATGGTAATATACATTTAACACCAACGTTTGCAATTGGGGTATTAGTAACTTGGACAATTATTTGCTATATTATTTCACATATTGTATTTACTAAAAAGGATATATTAATATAAGATAGGGTTATAATTAAGGTATAAATAAAAAGGAGAATCCTATGATTGATATTAATAAATTTCTTTTGAAAAAGCATATATTTTTTGATGGAGCTATGGGAACTATGCTTCAAAATAGAGGGATTTCACTAGGTGAGGTCCCTCCTGAAATATATAATATTTTAAATCCTAAAGTAATTAAGGATATACATAAAAAATATATAGATGCTGGAGTAGATATAATAACCACCAACACTTTTGGAGCAAATGAGTTAAAGTTAAAGGATAGTGGATATTCTGTTGAAAAAGTTATAGAAGCAGGAGTTAAACTTGCAAAAGAAGTAAGTAATGGTAAGCTAGTTGCTTTGGATATTGGTCCTACAGGAGAGATGTTAGAGCCTATGGGAGACTTAAAGTTTGAGCGTGCTTATGAAATTTTTAAAAGTCAGGTTATAGCTGGAGTAAATGCAGGATGCGATATTATATTAATAGAAACTATTTCAGATTTATATGAAGCTAAGGCAGCTATACTTGCAGCAAAAGAAAATTCATCACTTCCAGTGTTTTGTACTATGACTTTTGGAGAAGATGGAAGAACCTTTACAGGCACAGACCCTATAACTATGGTTTCGGTTTTAGAAGGGTTGTCGGTGGATGCATTAGGAATAAATTGTTCACTTGGACCTAAGGAAATGTTGCCTGTAATGGAGAAGATAATAAAATATTCATCAATTCCAGTTATAGCTCAACCTAATGCAGGATTACCTAGAGTTGTAGATGGCAAGACTATATTCGATATAACTCCTGAGGAGTTTGCTTTTTATCAAAAGCAAATGGCAAGTTTAGGCGTTAGCATTTTAGGGGGATGTTGTGGGACAACTGATAAATATATAAAGGTAGTTATAGATGAGCTAAAGAATAGTATTCCTAAAAAAATTTTAAAAAAAGATAAAACTATGATTTCCTCATATTGTAAAACTGTAATTTTAGGAGAAGGTATTAAAGTTGTTGGAGAGAGAATAAATCCAACAGGAAAAGAAGAGTTTAAAGAGGCAATTAAAAGTAATAACATTAGTTACATATTAAATGAGGCTATAAGTCAAAGAGCGTGTGGAGCACATATATTAGATATAAATGTAGGACTTCCAGGGATAGATGAAAAAGATATTATGGTAAAAACTATTAAGAATTTACAATCAACAGTAGATATACCACTTCAAATAGATAGTGCTGATTGTGATGTAATTGAAGCTGCCACACGAATTTATAATGGAAAACCAATTATAAATTCTGTTAATGGAAAACAAGAAAGTATGAAAAATATTTTTCCTATAGTAAAAAAATATGGTGCATGTGTAATTGCCCTTACTCTTGATGAAAATGGAATTCCAACTACTATTGAAGACAGAGTTAAAATTGCTGAAAAAATTATAAATACTGCAAAAGAATATGGCATAGATAAAAAAGATATAATTGTAGATTGTTTGGTTTTAACAGCTTCAGCACAGCAAAAAGAGGTTATGGAGACGTTAGATGCTCTTGGAATTATAAAAGAAAAATTTAAAGTAAAAACTATATTAGGTATTAGTAATATTTCTTTTGGGCTTCCTAAAAGAGAACTAATGAATCGAACTTTTTTAACCATGGCATTAACAAAAGGACTTGATGTACCGATATTAAATCCCAATGATAGAGATATTATGGAAACTATAAAAAGCTTTGAAGTGTTAGCTAATATAGATACGAATTGTGAAAATTATATTGGAGAAATATCTAATTTAAAAAAAGAAGTAAAATACAATAATAAAAAAATAAACTTAAAAGATATAGTTGTAAATGGAGTTTTAGATGAGGTAGAGAATGTTACAAAAGAACTTTTAAAAACTAAAGATGGTGTTGAAATTATAGAAAAATATTTAATACCTGCTTTAGATTTAGTAGGAAATGATTATGAAGAGGGCAAAATATTTCTGCCACAACTTATTAAATGTGGGGAAACAGTAAAAAAATCTTTTCAAATCATAAAAGATAATATAAAGAAATATAATAAAAAAGATGTAGTTAAGGGAAAAATAGTATTAGCTACAGTAAAAGATGACATACATGATATAGGTAAAAATATAGTAAAATTACTTCTTGAGAATTATGGATTTGAAGTTGTGGATTTAGGAAAGAATGTTTCAGTAGAAACTATTTTAGAAGTGGTAAAAAAATATAACATAAAATTAGTTGGATTAAGCGCATTAATGACAACAACAGTAAAAAGTATGGAAGAAACTATTTCAAGACTTAAAGAAGTTAATCCAATATGCAAAGTTTTTGTAGGTGGAGCTGTATTAAACGAAGAATATGCAAAACAAATAGGAGCAGATTACTATGCAAAAGATGCACGAGAATCTGTTTTAATAGCTAATGAAATATTTAAATAATAATTATATACAAAACATTTAATAGACAAAAGGTAGATGTTATATAACATCTACCTTAATCTATATAATCAGAAGTTAGATTTACTTAGCTATTGATTTATTAATAAACATTTATATAAATATTTATTAATAAGACTATCAATAGCAATTAAAAATTCCCATTGGAAACACCTCCAAGTAGTTTTAAACGTAATTACTATTAGATACTTTTATAAAGTTTTAGTGTTTCGGCAAAGTCTTTGGTTTTTCCATCTTAGAAACACCTCCAAGTAATTTACAAGTTAATTTACTACACGGTATTCTATAAATTTTTTAATTTATTGGTAACACCTCAGAATTTCCCATTGGAAACACCCCCGATTAGTTAAAAATACTATTAGGTCCTTTTTAAAGGTTTAGTGTTTTGGTAAAGTCTTTGGTTCTTCCATATTAGAAACACCTCCGAGTAATTTACAAGTTAACTTACAATAAGGTATTCTATAAACTTTTTAAGTTGTTGGTAATGCCTCAGAATTTCCCATTGGAAACACCTCCAAGTAATATACAAAACACTTGGTAATTTTCAATAATTTTTAATGTCTGAGTAAAACTTTAAACCTTCTGACACTATATATAATCCCCAGATTAAGACTTTATATTCAGGTTATTTCTGGTATAATAATTTTACAATAAATAATTATACTATTTAGATGAGGTGATATATATGAAGGACAAATTAGTTTATGATGGATGGTTAAAGGTATACAATAGAGAAATAGAAGAAAATAAATATGATATATTAAAAAATTATGATGCTGTATCAGCTATAGTGTTGAATGAATTTGATGAAATTTTATTAGTAAAACAATTTAGACCTGCAATTATGGAAGAAACATTAGAAGTTCCAGCAGGATGTGTAGATATTGATGGAGAAAAAAAGGAAACTTGTTTAATTAGAGAATTAAAAGAAGAGACAAATTTAAACATAGAAGAAGGAGAAATAAAGGAAGTTATAGAATATAAGCCTATAATGGGATTTAGTAATAGTACTATGACTATATTTGAGGTTAGGATAAAGAAGGATTTAATAAAAACTAATAAAATATGTAATGATGATGTTACAGAAACTATATGGATGAATCTCAAGGAATTTGAAAATAGTATTCAAAATGGTACAATTTTTGATGGTAAAACTGTTATGTCATATTTTTATTTGAAGTCTAGTTTAGAAAATTTTAAATAGTTAGAAAATTTTAAGCTTAAGAATACTTTGTTTCTTAAGCTTAAAATAATTAATATGAATAATTCCCAAAACATTTAATATTAGTACTAAGTAAAAACATTTAAACTAAATATTAAAACCAAAGAGCTATTTCTTTTTTTGCATTATCCGGGCTATCAGAAGAATGAACAGAATTTTCAGTTTTTGAAATACCAAAAGAACCTCTGATAGTATTTTTATCGGCTTTTGAAGGATCGGTATTTCCATTTGTTTTTCTAACTTTAGAAATAGCATCTTCACCTTCAACAACCATTGCACATAAAGGACTACGAGTTATAAAAGTTATAAGTTCATCATAATAAGGTTTTCCTTTATGTTCTGCATAGTGTTCCTCAGCAGTTTCTTTAGAAGCGGTTAACATTCTTAATGCGGTTATCTTGAGACCTTCTTTTTCATAAAAACAAATTATTTCCCCTATTAAATTTCTTTCAACAGCATCAGGTTTTATTAAAACAAGACTTTTTTCCACATATACCCCCACCTTTTCAGAATATTTAAAATATACCCAACATTATTATATAACATTTTAGTAAAAAAATACAGTAAAAACAAAAAATATACATAAAAATAATATAATATGTTATTAAAATTAAAAGTTAAAAAATAACTTTTAAAGTGATATAATACATATATGGTATATAATTTAGAAAAAATAAAAATAAGGAAGTGAAATTAGTGGAGCTAATTAACAGTAAGTATAAGATTTTAAAAAGTATAAAACAGGATAGAAAAACTTCATCATATATTGTGAGAAATATGGTTAATGATAAAATAGAGAATTTGGTCATAATTAACTCGGATTATATATCAAAAAAATTAATGAACTTTCTTATAAATAATTTTATAGAATTATCTAATATTGATACTGAAAATATTATAAAGGTTTTTGATTTTGGATTAGTAAATTCTATTGATAATAAAAGTTTAACATATAAACAATATTATTATACCAGTGAATATTTAGAGGAATCCTATGAAATAAACAATTTAATAACGGAATTATCTTATGAAGAGATTATAGATATATATATTCAGATATTAAGAGGAGTAAATTATCTCAATTTAAGAGGATTAAAATATGAAGACATAAATTTTAAAAATATTTTTTTATGTAAAAAACATAACAAATATAAAGTTAAGTTTAAGGATTTAATTAGTATTAAAATAGAAAATCTATATTTGAGAGGGGAAGTGGATGGTGGAATTATATTTAAAGCACCAGAAATATTAAATGGTGAAGATTCTACAATTAAAAGTGATATATATTCTTTAGGGGTACTTATATATATATTATTATTATTAAAATTAAATATGGATATAGATTTAAAACAAGATGTTTATTCATTAATTAATAATAATAAATATATACGAATATTGCCTAAAAGTGAAATGGAATTTGATAATAAGTTTAAAGAAATATTGAATAAAATGATATCAGTATATCCGCAAGATAGATTTGATAATATAAATGAAGTGGTTAAAGAAATAAATAATATTACGGGTAAAAAATATAAATCTTATAATTATAATGAAATTGAAAAACTTAACTTTAATACTCCAATAGTTGACAGAGAATATGAATTAAAAACTATTATTTGTGAGTATAAGGCTATGAAAGAGAAAAAATCTGAAAATAAATGCATATTTGTTCATGGAGAAACTGGAATAGGAAAAACTAAAATTTTAAAGGAAATAAAAAGAATTTTAAGTTTAGAAGGAAATTTAGTATATTCAAGTTTCCCGAATATAAATAATGAAAAAAATAAAAATTTTATAGAAATAGTAAAAAAGATTATTAATTCTTGTGGTAAGGAATTGGAAGAAACCTATAAATCAGAGCTTATAAAGTTTATACCAGACCTTGGAGAAGATAAAAGCATAATACCATCAGAACCATTAGCATCATTTTACGAAAAAATAAGAGTTTTTAAGTTATCAGAAAGTTTTATTAAAGAAGCATTTAAAGATAAGATAGGTGTAATTATTATAGATAATATAGATATGTTCCGAAAGTTTTCGTTAGAACTTCTAGAATATATATATAATTCAAAGATTATAAAGAATTTAATTATAATTATATCGTATAATGAAGAAAATTTACTTAATCCTATATTTTTTGAGTTTGTTGATAAAATCAGTAAAAACAAAAATACAACCAATATGCCACTAAGTGGATTATCGTTTGAAGGTACGGCAGCTTTAATAGAAAAATTATTAGGGCTTTCAGAATATCCAATAAAATTTTCTCAAAGAATATATTTGAAAACTTATGGAAATCCTTTGTTTGTAGAAGAAACTATTAAAAATTTTTTTCTAAATAAAGTAATATATATTAATGAAAGTACTGGAAGATGGGAAACGGATTATAAGGGAAATTATGATTCTTTACCAATACCACATTCCATAGAACAAGCTTCTAAAAATGAAATAAAAAAAATAGATGCAGAATCATATTTTATACTTGAATTCATTTCAATATTCAACGAAGGGGTAAGCCAAAAAATTATAGAAGAATTTATGAAAAAAGATGGTTTGAATTATAGTGAAATTATACGAGATTTAATATTAAAAGGGATACTTTGCAAAAAAATAGAAGACACAGGATTTATATATGATTTTTATAGTAAGATTTTAAAAGATTTAGTATACAATAAAATAGATGAAAAGGTTGAAATGCATAGGGAAGTTGTTGAGCTTTTAATAAAGTATGGTGATAATACTATAGAAAATAGAAAAGATATAATATATCATTTAGAAAAATCATACCAAAATATAAGAGCAGTAACATATTATATTGAAAATGCTAATAGAATGCTTATATTAAAAAATCATAGAGAAGCATTGTTTAATTTAAGAAAAGCCATTCATTTATTACCTGAAAGATATAATGATGAAAAAATAAGGCTTTTATTACAAATATCAGATATATGCATGGAATTATTTAATTTTAGTTATGCTAATAGGGCATTAAATAAAGCAATGAAGCTTATTAGTGAAAAAGATAATATTCAATATAAAATAGATATTTTAAATAGAATTTCTAATGTATATTTAAATAAAAATAAATTAGAAATTGCATTAACTAAAATAGAATATGTAGATAAACTATTACAAGATATTGATTATAAAAAAGGGTTTATAGATAGTAAAATAATTTTAGCAAATATATATTATAAAAAAAGAGAATATGAAAAAGTTATTAAAATATGCACTGAAGGAATAAAAGAATGTGATGATAATTATATAAAATTGAGAGTAGTTTTATATAATATACTTGGAAAAAGTAATATGTATTTAAACTACATCGATGAAGCTGTAAAAGATTATGGAAAAGTGTATTTAGATAGTAAAAAAATAAATTATCAAAAGGGAATTGTACTTGCATATAGCAATTTAGCTACTATATATTTAAATTACTATCAGATTTTAGATATAGCAGAAGAATATTTAATAAAGGTAAAAGAAATTTGTGAAAAAAATAAGTTGCTTTATCATGAAGTAATAGTTTTGCAAAAGTTAGGACAAATATATAGTGAAAGATTTCAGTATGAGAAGGCATTAAATATTTTTGAAAAAGCTTTAAATAAAGCTAAATATATTGAATATGTAAATGGGATATTTAATAGTATAAGTTTTATAGCAATCTTACAACTAAAATTAAGCAATTACGAAGAAGCGTTTAAATATTATAAAATAGCTGAAAAATATATAAAAGATAATAAAGATAGTTTGAATAATATATATAAATATTGTTTGTTACAGGGTACATTTTTATTTAATTTAGGCGATTTAAAAAAAACAAAACAATATGTAATAAAAGCATTAGATATATATGATGAAGAAAAATCTTTATTAAGATGGAAAGCAGAAGAAATTTTAATTTTTATAAAGTTAGTACAAGAACATGAAAAAATTAATTTAAATAAATATATATATCGTATAAAACGAATTTCAAATAGATATAAAAATCATTTAAATAAGCTAAATTTTATATATAGTGTATCAATTATAATACATGAGTTAGGATATAAGAATTATGCTATAAAATTATTTAATTATACATTAACAGATAGTTGGAGTAGTATTAATGATAGGATAAAGCTTAAAGAATTATACTTTAAAGGAATTAGTGGAAAAGGAGATCGAAAACTTACTTTTTTATATGAAGCGTTAAAATTAGCAAAAAAACTTAAGGATAGTATAATAGAATGCCGAATATATATTAAGCTTGGAGATTATTATTATAATGAAGAATATAGTTTTAGTGCTTATTATTATTTAGAAAGCTGCGAAATAATAAGAAAATTATTATTCAATGTGTTTAAAAACAATAGGATGCAGTATTGTAATTTTAACAATTTTATAAAACCTTTTAAAAGATTAAATCTTATAAAAATAATATTTTCTCAAGATGGAGAAAAAGACTATGAAAAAAATGATTGTAGTGTATTTGATAGTAAGTTTAAAAATGAATATAATATACATTCTGAAAGAGAATTGATAGAATTATTAAGTTTTAATAATTTAATTAGCCTATTAAGTAATAAAAAATTTATGAAGAGTTTGAATAAAATTTATAATAGTTTTTATTCTATAGGTATTTGCCATCAAAAAGATATAATATCAAATTTAACATGTGATTCTCTTAAAAATCTTAAATTAATTATACAATATATAGCATCTAAGACGTTGGCTACAGAGGCAGAAATAGTTATAGAAAGTGAAGGAAATGAATTCATAACTATAGCATCGTTAACGGGAAATAATATAAGAAAAGAAAATAAAGAAATATTTCAAAGAGTCAAAAAAACAAAGAATTCTTTTGTTATATTTAATAATGAAATAAATCTTGATAATTTTCAATTTACTTCAGTTACTAAGGAAAAGAAGGCAATTGCATGTATTCCAGTGATAATGTGCTATAATGATAGTTCTTTATTTAGAAGTCAACAAATTTTAAAACGACCAGTTATAAATGGATATATATATATTAGTTCTGAAAAATTTATGAATAACATAAGTAAAAGAAGCATAGATAATTGCATAAAATTAGTTAATCTTATAGCTTATATAATAGATAAATATCAATTGAATATTAGTTGTTCAATTGATAAGCTAACAGGTGCATATACTAGAAAATATTTAGAAGAAAAATTAAGTGAAAGTATTGAATATGCCAATTTTAATAATGATAAATTTTCAATAATAATGTTTGATTTGGATCACTTTAAAAATATAAATGACACATTTGGACATCAAGTAGGTGATAAAGTATTGCACAGCGTTTGCAATACAGTTATGCATAACTTGCGAGGTGAGGATATTTGTGGTAGATATGGAGGAGAAGAATTTATAGCAGTACTTCCTGGGGTTGATAATAAGGAAGCACTAAAAATTGCTGAGAGAATTAGGATGGCAATAGAAGAAAGTAAAATTATAGGGGATGAAACTCTCATAACAATTAGTGCAGGAATAGCTACTTATCCATGTCAAGCACAGTTAAAAAGAGAGTTGATAGAAAAAGCAGATCAAGCATTATATATGGCTAAAGACTTAGGGAGAAATAGATGTCAGATATGGAGAAGTGAATTTGGTAATAAAGTTAAAGTAACTAGCAAACTAACAGGAATAATCTCAGGGAATTTTCCACAAGATTCTAGAAATGTTCTTGGAATGATTGAATTAATGGATATAATAAGTGAAAGTATAAAAATTGAAGAAAAAATACATAAAATTTTAGGACATATAATAGGAATAACAGAAGCAGAATATGCTAATTTAATATTTATGGATGAAAATAATAATATATTTGAAAGCTTTGGAAGAAAAAGACTTCAAGAAGATTGGTCATATGAGTACTCCTGTAACGAAAAAATTATTGAAAAAGTTATACAACAAAGACAAGGTATATGTGTTATGGATTGGAATGAAGCATTTAACTATGATCTATTAACAGTTTTACCAGAGTGGTATTCAATAATGGCTATTCCAATTACAAAAAATGATATTATAAAATCTATATTATATTTATCTGTACCTTGTAAAATCAAAAAATTTAGTAGAGATGAATTAAATTTTGTTACTATTCTTAGTAGAATAATAACATATATAAATTAAAAACAAATATAAGAATTTATATTAAAATTATTAAAAAAGCCTTCACTAAAATGTGAAGGCTTTTTTAGTTTAATCTATTCGCTTTTGATTAAAATGATAATTTATCTATATATTGTTTTAATGTGTTAGCAGAATTGATTAATTTAGTTGATTCTGTTTCATTTAGAGAAACTTCTAGTGCTTTTTTAATTCCAGTAGAACCTACTATTGAAGGAATTCCAAGGTAAATGTCATTAAGACCATATTGTCCTTCAAGAAGACTTGAAACAGTTAGTATAGAGTTTTCATCTCTTAAAATTGCATAAACAATACGTTTAACTGCAAGACCTATTGCATAATAAGTTGCACCTTTCTTTTCTATAACTTCATAGGCTGCATTTTTAACACTATTTTCGATATCATATTTTTGTAATCCATCACATTGATGACAGAAATTATCACAATATTCTTGTATATTCATACCAGCGACAGTTGTTGTACTCCAAGTAGCAATTTCAGAGTCACCATGTTCACCCATAATGTATGTGTGAATATTTCTAGCATCTATGTCAAAGTGTTCGCTTAATAAGTATCTAAATCTTGAAGTATCAAGTACTGTACCAGATCCGATTACTCTTTCTTTTGGGAATCCTGATAATTTATAAGTGATATAAGTTAATATATCTACAGGATTTGAAACAACTAAAAGTATTGAATTAGGGCTATGTTTTGTTATTTCAGGAATTATTGATTTAAAAATGTTAAAATTCTTATTAATTAAATCAAGTCTAGTTTCACCTGGTTTTTGAGCTGCACCAGCAGTAATTATTACGATATCTGAATCTTTTGTATCGCTATAATCACCAGCATATATATTTACAGGACTTACAAAAGAAACTCCGTGGGCTAAGTCCATAGCTTCTCCAGTGGCTCTATCCTTATTTATATCTACTATTACTAGTTCAGACACTAGTGATGACATCATTAGTGCATAAGCTGTAGTTGATCCGACAAATCCAGCGCCAATTATCGATATTTTAGTTTTTTTTGGATTCATAAGTAATACCTCCATTTTTTCTTCAGTGTAAGAATGTTAAAAATTTATTTTTAGGATACTAGTATACCATATATTCTTTTCAAAATGGAATAATAATATTTATTAAAATATTGTTAATGTTTATGCACAGCATAATATAACAATACTGTAAATTAAGTATAGTATTGTATTGAGAAAATAACTTGAATCAATTAGCACATATTAACAAATGAATTATTTGAAATTTAAAATTCAAAAACTCCACAAAAGTATTTTTGCCTAATAACAAGGTCAATATACTTTAAAACCTTAGAATACAACGCATAAAACTAAAAATTTTAAAAAAATGAATTTAAAAAATGAAAAGAATAATGAATTTTTTTTAAAAAAAACTTGCAAAATCCAAAAATAGTAGTAATATATATATATATAGTAAATTGAATAATTTAACACGATTGTTTGTCTAAATATACAAGAGGGTTAATAAAAATTGAAGGGGGTACGTAGATGGTATATGACAAATTAATGACAATAAAACCTATGGGAGATTGTGCAATTACACTAAAATTTAGTGAAGATATTAACATAGATACACATTTAAAAATAAAATCCTTATCGGAATACTTGGATAAAAATCCATTTAAATGGATGGTTGAGTATGTACCATCATTTGTGTCACTAACGATATTTTATAATCCTTTAGAAGTTATTAAAGAATTTAGTGAAAAAAGTGATATTCCATTTAACATAGTAAAATCACAAATTGAAAAAGTATTAAGTAAATTAGAGGATAAAGTAATTGACAATCCTAAAATTGTTGAAATTCCAGTATGCTATGGTGGCGAATTTGGTCCAGATTTAAGTTTTGTAGCAGAACATAATAATTTAACTGTAGAAGAAGTAATAGATATTCATTTAAGTTTTGAAAATAGAGTGTATATGATTGGATTTGCTCCAGGATTTCCGTATCTTGCTGGAATGTCAAATAGAATATCAACTCCTGGTGGATGGCAATTGATAGGAAGGACACCAGTTGATTTATTTAATCCACAAAGTGAATCTCCAAGTCTTCTTAAAGCCGGTGATATAGTAAAATTCAAAAAAATTTCAAGAAAAGAATATTATGAAATTAAGTATTCAAAAGAAGAGAAAATATTGAAATGGGCATAACAATAAAATCACCGGGATTGTTAACTACTGTTCAAGATAATGGGAGATATGGATTTAGAAAATATGGAGTAATAGTAAGTGGTGCCATGGATGAAGTTGCATTAAGAGTTGGGAATTTATTAGTTGGGAATAATGAACAAGATGCGGCTATAGAAGTTACAGTAATGGGACCAGAGGTTCAAATAAATGAAAATACTGTGATTTCTATTTGTGGAGGGAATTTATCACCTAAAATAAATAATTGTTTTATTCCAATGTGGAGACCTATTTATGTAAAGGCGGGAAGTATACTGAGTTTTGGTAAGTGTATATTTGGTACAAGATGTTATATATCATTTGCAGGTTCCATTAATATTGATAAGATTATGGGAAGTAAAAGTACGTATTTGAGAGCTGAAATTGGTGGATATAATGGAAGAAAGCTTATTAAAAATGATGAATTAATATTAGATAAACCATCATATCAGAGTGTCAAAATTATGAAAAGTCTTTCAACTCAAGTTAATTCTAATGGATTTTCATATCCAAAATGGAGTGTGAGTAATTCTATTATTCCCAAATATAATTTAAATTCTAAGTTAAGAGTAATAAAAGGTGAAGAATTTAATTATTTTGATGATGAAAGTAAAAATGCATTTTTACAAGAAAAATTTTTAATAACGCCTCAGTCAGATAGAATGGGTTATAGGATTAAGGGAAGTAAGTTAAAGTTAAAATTTCCTTTAGAAATGATATCAAATGCAGTAGCGCTGGGAACCATTCAAGTACCACCTGACGGAAATCCCATAGTACTTTTAGCAGATAGGCAGACTACTGGAGGATACCCTAAAATTGGTGAAATTATAACTATAGATATACCACGTATTGCTCAATTAAAACCAGGAGATAATTTAAGTTTTGAAGAAATTTCATTGGTAGAGGCACAAAAATTGTATATAAAGAGGGAAAAAGATATACAAGCGTTAAAAACATCATTATTATTAAAATTTTAGAGGTGAGAAAATATGAACTTTATAGATTTAAACTGTGATATGGGAGAAAGCTTTGGAGCCTATAGTATAGGACATGATAAAGAAATATTAAAATATGTATCATCAGCTAATATTGCATGTGGATTTCATGCTGGAGATCCAATAGTTATGCATAATACTGTTAAAATGGCATTAGAAAGTAATGTTGCTATAGGTGCGCATGTGGGATTTCAAGATTTGATGGGTTTTGGAAGGAGAATAATAAATATTTCTCCAAGAGAAGCTTATGATATAACAGTTTATCAACTGGGCGCATTATATGGATTCACAAAAGCCCAGGGAGGTTCTATAAAACATGTAAAACCTCATGGAGCTTTATATAACATGGCAGCTATAGATGAAAAAATAGCAAAAGCTATTGTAGAAGCAATATATGATGTTGATAATGAATTGGTTTTATTTGGACTTTCGGGAAGTAAGTTGATAAAAATAGGTGAAAGGGTAGGTCTTAGGACTGCAAATGAGGTTTTTGCAGATAGAACATATACAGATAAAGGAACACTAACACCCAGAAGTGAAAAAAATGCTTTAATTAAAGATAATACTGAATGTATAAATCAAGTAATTAGTATGATAAAAGAAGGAAAAGTTACATCTTGTGGGGGCAAGGAAGTAACTATTAAGGCTGATACAATATGTATTCATGGAGATGGAGATAAGGCTTTAGATTTTGTTAAAGATATAAGAGTGGCTTTAAAACAAAATGGAGTAATAATTAAAGGAGTTTAGGGTGAAAACTAAAGGGGGATAATATATGGGGAATAAGGATAAAAGAAACTGGAGCGTAATATTAGGGGCAGCATTTTTAATGGCTACATCAGCTATAGGACCAGGCTTTTTAACTCAAAGTACAACATTTACAGGAAAGCTTGGGGCAAATTTTGGATTTATAATTTTGATATCTATTATATTTGATATAGGAGCACAATTAAATATATGGAGAATAATAGTTGTTTCTAAAAAAAGAGGACAAGAAATAGCTAATTTAGTTATACCGGGACTTGGATATTTTATATCTGGAATTGTAGTTTTAGGTGGACTTGCATTTAATATAGGAAATATAGGGGGAGCAGGATTAGGGCTAAATGCATTATTTAATATAGATGAAAAAATAGGTGCTATTATTAGTGCAGTTATAGCTATTGGTGTATTTTTAATTAAAGATGCTCAACGGGCGATGGATAGATTTGCTCAAATTATGGGGTTAATAATGATAGTGGTTACATTATATATAGTGGGTACTTCTCATCCACCAGTGACTAGTGCTGTAGTTAAGACTTTTTTACCGGAGAAGATAGATATGATGGCTATAATAACTTTAGTGGGTGGAACTGTAGGAGGATACATTACATTTGCAGGAGGTCATAGGTTATTAGATGCTGGAATAACTGGAGAAGAAAATATTTCAAAGATGAATAGAAGCTGTTTTACTGGTATAGGAATAGCTTCGCTTATGAGAATATTTTTATTTTTGGCAACGTTGGGGATTATAGCACAAGGTTTTGTATTAGATCCAATGAATCCACCGGCATCAGTATTTAAATTTGCAGCTGGGAATATAGGATATAAAATTTTTGGTATTGTCATGTGGTCAGCGGCTATAACTTCAGTTATTGGTTCAGCATATACATCAGTATCTTTTATTAAGACTTTGGGTAGTAAGGTAGAAAAAAATTCAAATATGATAACAATCTTATTTATTATATTGTCTACTATAATATTTGTATTTGTAGGTAAGCCTGTTAAAGTAATGATATTGGTTGGAGCGTTAAATGGATTAATACTTCCAATTACTTTAGGAACAATGCTAATTGCAGCTTATAAAAAAAGTATAGTAGGAAATTATAAGCATCCAATATGGATGGCTATTTTTGGAGGTGTAGTTGTTATAGTGATGACTTATTTAGGAGTTAATACACTTATAACAGAAATACTAAAAATACTTAACTAATATGATGATGTGAAAGGGTGATAACTTTGGACTATAAAGAAATATGTGAAATTATAAAAGTAGTAAGTGATTCTAATTTATATTGTGCAGAAATTAAGATAAAAGAGATGTATATGAAAATGTCTAAAGGTAGTGTTGAGATTAATAATATTAATAGTGTAAATAAAGAAGATGAAAAACGAGAGCAATGTGATATAGATTTACAAATAGATAAATCTATAATAAACAAAGAGAAAAGTAATATTTTAGACGACATAGAAATAATTAAATCACCGTTAGTTGGAACTTTTTACAGAGCATCAAGTCCCGAAAGTGAACCATATGTTAATTTAGGTTTTAAGATTAATGAAAATGATGTTTTATGTATTGTAGAGGCAATGAAGCTTATGAATGAAATTGAAGCAGGTGTAAAAGGAGAAATTGTTGAAATTCTTGTTGGTGATGGAGAAATGGTTGAATATAATCAGCCTTTATTTAAGATAAAGAAGGATTAGAGCGAGGTATTATTATGATTAAAAAAGTATTAATTGCAAATAGAGGTGAGATTGCAGTTAGAATTATACGTGCATGTCGAGAACTCGGAATAAGAACAGTAGCAATATATTCTGATATAGATAAAGATTCAATGCATGTAAAATTTGCAGATGAAACTGTATGTATTGGAAAGGCTTCGGCTAAAGAAAGTTATCTAAATATTCAAAATATTATAATGGCTGCAAAATTAAAAGGTGTAGAAGCAATACATCCTGGATATGGATTTTTATCTGAAAATAGTGATTTTGCAAGGATATGCAATGAGTATGACATAAAATTTATTGGACCATCAGCTGATACAATAGATAGTCTAGGAAATAAATCTAAAGCAAGAGAAATAATGATAAATGCAGGAGTGCCAGTAATACCAGGATCTAATGGAGCTGTACAAGATGAAGAAGATGCATTAAAACAAGCAGAAATGATAGGATATCCAGTTATGGTTAAAGCATCAGCTGGTGGAGGAGGCAGAGGAATTAGAATTGCAAATTCAAATGATGAATTAATTAATGTATTTAATATGGCAAAAACAGAAGCTAAAAATGCATTTGGTGATGATACCATGTATATAGAAAAGTTTATAGAAAATCCGAGACATATTGAATTTCAAATTTTAGGTGATAATTATGGAAATGTTATTCACTTAGGGGAAAGAGAATGTTCTATACAAAGAAGACATCAAAAGGTAATAGAGGAATCACCATCTGTTATCATGGATGAAGAAACTAGAAAGAAAATGGGAGAAGTCGCTATAAGGGCGGCTAAAGCTGTAAATTATAAAAATGCAGGAACGATAGAATTTTTACTAGATAAAAATGGAAAGTTTTATTTTATGGAAATGAATACAAGAATTCAAGTAGAACATCCTATAACAGAAATGGTAACAGGAATAGATTTAGTAAAAGAACAGTTAAAAATAACATCCGGATATAAGATAGAATTTAATCAACAAGATATTAAAATTAAAGGACATGCAATTGAGTGTCGTATTAATGCAGAAGATCCTAGTTGTCAATTTAGACCATCACCTGGAACGATAGAATTTGTTCATTTTCCTGGTGGAAGTGGATTAAGAGTAGATAGTGCTATATATAATGGATGTGTAATTTCACCTATATATGATTCAATGATAGCAAAATTAATTTGTTATGGAAATACTAGAAATGATGCAATTACAACAATGAAAAGAGCATTAAGTGAATTTATAATAGATGGAGTTAAAACTAACATAGAGTTTCAGTTTGATATATTGAATAATGAAAAATTTAATGCAGGAAAATTTAATACTTCATTTTTAGATAAAGAATTTAATACTAATTTATAAAAAATTAACTGGAAAAAGGTTATGCTAGAATAAAATTTTGCATAACCTTTTCTAAAATAAAAATTAGCCATTTAAGAAGGTTAAAACTTCATTTACTTTACTTGCTAAACCTGCAATTATTAATCTGTCACCTTTTAAAATTTGAGTTTCTGCAACAGGAAGAATTTCAATGCCATCTCGAACTATTAAAAAAACTCTAAATCTATGAGGAAATGATATTTCTTTAAGGGATTTTCCTATAATATCCTCATTCATAGGTACAACTTCCATAATGGATATATGATTTATAGGTTCTGTTTCAATTTCAGATATATTATCTCTTTTAAATATTTTATCAAATATAAGAGGAAATAATATACATGAAATAACTGTAGTAAGTATAAAAGTTGAGTAGTCTGAAGAAGTTATTATACCTAGGTTATATGCCATTTGAGAGCCTACTATAAACAAACTAAGTTGAGATGAAAGTATAATTCCGCCAGATATAGCTTTATTCATACCAAAAGCAAATGACATAATTAAAAATGGTACTATCTTGATTACAAAAATTATTAATAAAAATAACGGTATTTTTAACAATGATTTTGGATCAGTGAATACTGATGAAATATTAAGATTAACTCCAACCATAATAAAATATATTGGAATTAAAAATCCATAACCGAGTATATCAAGTTCATGCATTAAGTCTTCTCGACCTTTATCTAATATTAAAGTAAATATAAATCCTGCCAAGAATGAACCAAGTATTATTTCTGCGCCGATTTTATCAGAAAGAGTTACAAGCAAAAGTATTAAGGCAAATGCAGCACGAACACCTATATGTAAATTTCTAAAAGAAGCAGCAGATAAGTCTAAAATACGTGAAAATCTTTGAACTATTTTAAAAATTACAAAGGCTGCTAAGAATAATAGTATGAATAAAAAGTTTTTATAGGTTAAACCATAACTTATAGTAGAAGAAATAATAGGTAGTGCTATTAGACATATAAATTCACATATTAGTGTGTATATAAGTAAGGTTTGCCCATATTCTGAATTTAATAGATTCTTTTCTTTTAAAAATGGAACAATGAGACCTGGTGCTGAAGCTGAAAATAAAAATGTTAAAAATAATACGTTCTTTATAATACCAAAGTGATATAAACAAATTGATAAAATCCATGATGTAATAAGTGATATAACAAACATGGTTAAAGACATTAAAAGTCTTTTGAATATTTGTTTTTTATCACTACCTGCCTTTAGTTTGTCAAAATCTATTTCAAGACCGCTTAAAAATAGAAGATATGCAAGACCTAGATTAGATAAAAATCCTATCCATATATCTTCATTAACTAGGTTAAAAAAACTTTTACCAATGATAATTCCAATGAATATTTCTCCAACTACAAAAGGAACTTTGAATTTTTTAAAAGAATTTATGATAATTGGAGTTATAAAGGCAAAAATAGACAATATTAGCATTGAGTCAAAATTAATAGTTTCTGTCATTAAATCACTTCCAATCTTAGTAAAATATTTACTGTAATTTATTTATTATAGTTTAGCAAAAAATATGTAAATTACAAGCAAAATATTTTTAAACATATTTATATTATGTGTATAATAGGAAAAAAAATTAAATTAATTAAGATGTATATTAATATAAGTATTATATTTAGGGGGATGGGGATATGAGTATTATTTATAAGCAAGATATTTTTGAGAATAGCATAATCGATGATTTTTCAAAAATTACAGAAAAAAATAATGTAATAAATCCTTTGCTGTATAAAAAGTACCATGTAAAAAGAGGGCTTAGAAATGAAAATGGTACGGGTGTATTAGTAGGACTTACAGGAGTTGGAAATGTACATGGATACAAAATAAGTAAAGGAAATAGGATTCCGGATGAAGGAAAACTAACATATAGGGGAATTGATGTAAAGGAAATAGTAAATGCTTGTAATGAAGAAAAAAGATTTGGATTTGAAGAAGTTATATATTTATTATTATTTGGGGAACTTCCTAGTAGAAACCAACTAAGCATATTTGAAAAGATTATTGGAGAGTGCAGAGAATTACCAGAAGATTTTACTGAAGATATGATATTAAAATTTCCTAGTAATAATATTATGAATAAATTACAAAGAACTATACTTGCAGCGTATTCTTTTGATACTAATCCTGAGGATATAAGTACAAAAAATCTTTTAAGACAAAGTATGGAGTTAATTGCAAGAGTGCCTACAATGATAGCACATGCTTATCAGGCTAAAATTCATTATTATGATAAAAAAAGTTTAGTTATTCATTCTCCAAGAAAAGATTTAAGTACGGCTGAAAATATATTATATATGATAAGACCAGATAATAAGTATAGTAAAATAGAAGCTGAAATTCTAGATTTAGCATTGATAATTCATGCAGAACATGGTGGAGGAAATAATTCAGCTTTTGCAACACATGTTGTATCATCTACAGGAACAGACACATATTCTGCTATAGCAGCTGCTGTAGGGTCTTTAAAAGGACCTAAGCATGGTGGTGCAAACATAAAAGTTATAGATATGATGAAAAACATAAAATTAAATGTAAATGCATGGGATAATAAGAAAGAAATAAGAAGATACCTTCTAAAGATATTAAAAAAAGAAGCTTTTGATCATTCAGGATTAATATATGGAATGGGTCATGCCGTGTATACTTTATCAGACCCAAGATCGGTATTGCTGAAAAAGAAAGCATTAGAGCTTGCAAAAGAGAAGCAAAGAGTGGATGAATTTATTTTATATAAAAATATAGAAGAAGTATCAAAGGAAATATTCAAAGAGATAAGAGGATATGATGCTATTACGGCAAATGTTGATTTATATTCTGGTTTTGTATATGACATGTTAAATATTCCATCGGATTTGTATACACCTATTTTTGCAGTAGCAAGAACTCCAGGATGGTGTGCTCATAGAATAGAGCAGATACTTAGCGAATTTAAAATTATAAGGCCTGCATATATGAATATTAAGAAGGAAGAAAAATATACATCATTGAATAAGAGATAAAAATAAGCCAATCTTTTAATTAAGAAGATTGGCTTATTTCCAATTTAGAGGATTGATTTAGTGATTTTTTAGCAAAAAAACTTGTTCCCCAAACACCGATAACAATCATTATTGCACCTATTCCGTGATAATATTTAAGTTTTTCATGTAAGAATATAACTCCTCCTAATATAGAAATTATAGAAGTTACATTTTCAAAAACAGAATATTTAGATACATCTATCTTAGATATTGTAAAGTTTACTAAGAAGAATCCAATTACAGATGATAAAATTCCTAAATATAAAATAGATATAATAAAATTATTATTTTTTAAAGGTTCAAAGTACAGAGTTAAAGTATGTAATCTTATATGGTTTACAATTGATATAAAATTAAAAATAATAGCTGCTACACCACTCATAAAATAAGTTATCTCTATAGGTTTAAAACTTTCTGCAAGTTTCTTTGATAAAATACTAAATATTGAACCACATAATACTGAGCCAAATAAGAAAAATATTCCCAGTAAGCTACCTTTGTTAGATGATGATGATTGCATTAAAACAATATAAATTACTCCACATACTGAAAGAATTATTGAACAAATTTGAAGTGAAGTTTTTCTTTCTTTTAGTATGTAAGAAGATAAAATAGCTACAAAAATGGGAATAAGCGCTATTACTATTCCGGCTTGTGATGCTGAGCATAATTTAAGTCCTTTAGATTCAAAAAAGAAATATAATACAGGCTCTATTAAAGATAAAATAATTAAATATTTAATTGGTTTTCCTTTATAGTTTATTTTCACGATTTTTAAAACTCTAAGAAGAGTTATTGTTAAAAATGCTGTTAAAAATCTAAAAGATAATAAAGTACAAGGAGTTACAATATTTAAAGCGGTTTTGGAAAATATAAAAGTGAGTCCTAAAATAAGAGATACACAACATGCCGTAAAATAGGGCAAAATGTGATTTTCTTGTTTCATTATATATAACCTCCTTAAGTGTAATTTTTTTCTTATGTTTCAGCGTACTTTATAATAATATCATAGAGATTTATATAATAAAAGATGGAAAAGAGGCATTTTATGAAGATAGGATATGCATGTATTCCCATGACACTAAATTACGGAACTACTAGGGGATTTATACTTAAAAATTTTAATTATGAACGTTTTTATAATTGTGTAAAAGAAAATCTTGAAGATTTACATAAAATTTTAAAAGAGAATATTAAAAATCACATATATTTTTTTAGAATAAGTTCAGATATTATTCCTTTTGCAAGTCATAAGATTAATGATATTAAATGGTGGGAGATTTTTGAAAAGGAGTTAACCTATATTGGAAGTTATATAAAGGATAATGATGTAAGAGTTTCAATGCATGCGGGGCATTACACAGTGTTAAATTCACCATCACAAGAAGTGGTAGTTAAAAGTGTAGGTGATATAGAATATCATGCTAAATTTTTGGATTCACTAGGATTAAATTATACACATAAAATAGTTTTGCATGTAGGAGGGGTTTATAATTCAAAAAGTGAAGCTATAAATAGATTTAAAAGGAATTTTGAAAAACTTTCAGTATCAGCTAAAAAAAGATTAATATTAGAAAATGACGAAAAGATGTATAGTATAGAAGATGTTTTAAATTTATGTAATGATATAAATATTCCAGCTGTATTTGATAATTTACATCATAAATTTAACCCATCTTTGGATGATGATTTAGAAAAAATTCTTAAAAAAGTTATTTCTACGTGGAAACCAGAGGACGGAATTCCTAAAATACATTATTCAGATGAGGATTTTTTAAAAAAAAGAGGAGCACATTCTAATTTTGTAGATATAAGAAATTTTTTAAATTACTATGAGAAAATAAAAAAGTATGATTTAGATATTATGTTGGAAGTAAAGGATAAAGATATATCAGCAATAAAATGTGTAAAAGCATTAGAAAGTATAAATATACAAGATGATAATAAAAACAGATTGGTTATTGAAGAGCAATGGGAAAAATATAAATATTTAATAAGTGAAAGAGAAAAAGAAGTTTATGTAGAAGGGTTTAAACAGTTTAGTGATAGCTGTAAAGTTATAAGTTTTTATAAATTTATAGATGATATTTTAAATTTAAATATAAAAGAAGAAAATTTTAGAAGTACAGTTAATGAGTTATGGAAAGAATTTTATGAGTTTAAAGTAAATAAAACAGAAAAAAATCAAGTTTTAAAATTAATAAATAGTGATTTAGATTATAAAAAGATAAAGGAGAAATTAAGAAAATTATCAATTAAATATGATATTGAAAATATGAAGAAAAGTTATTATTTTTATTATTAAGGTTTAATATTAAGGAAAGGATAAGTGATTTGAAAGCTTATCCTTTTTTATAATAAATTAATATCATCATGTTTTGCAAATTCAGTTAAAATATCTTCTGTAATACAATGATGTAAATTTCTAAAATTTCGTGCTCGACATATAAAACGTAGCGTAAGTATAATTTTACCATTGTCAATTGCGGTATATATAGTATGAGATAAATTTTGATAATTTATAGGTAATGTTTTTGAGGCTATATCTAGAGCCTCTTTAGCTTCTTCTTCTATATTTCCAAGTCTATTATTTGCAATAGAAAGTATGGTTTTTTTAGCTTTTTTCCAATTGCTATCTATACTAATTAAAGTATCTATTTCAGTCCAAGTATAAGGAAATGAGTTAGTTTCATTAATAAGTTCATGTTTTAAAATTTTAATATTTGGTACTGAAATTAATCTTCCGGTACTTTGACCATAGGTTTTATTATCATTAGTTGTAACTTCAATTATTGTTGTATAGAACCAACCAATTTCTAAAACATCACCTAAACTATCTCCAATTTTAATTCTATCGCCCATTTCAAAAGGTTTTTGAGTATAAATAGTTATCCAACCAATAAAGTTGCCAACAACATCTCTAAATGCAAAAGCAAGAGCAGCAGAAAAAATTCCAAGAAAAGCAAATAAATCTTTAGAATCATATAGCCATATAGGAAGTATAATAACAATGCACATTATTTTAAAGGTAATAGAAATAAATTTTTTATATTTTATAGTATCCTTAGAACATAAATTAGAACGTTCAATAAGACTACAAGTGCTTTTATTAATGAAAAAAGTAAATAAAATTAAAATTATAGTAATAGGAAATTTAATAATTATATTAGTATTTTTTAAAGTATTTGCTATATCTAAAATAGAACTTTTCAAAATAGTGTCCCTCCTATTAGTTTATTATATTAAAGCATAAATTAATAAATAAGTATAGTAAATATATATTTTGATATAAAATAAACCTGTTAAAGAATTAAATGGATGTGTAAAAGGAAAGTAAATTTAAAAGTTTTAGGAATAACTATCATTTTAAAAAATAATTTAGATAGGATAATAATATTTTATTTAAATAGTTATGTATAAAAATAAAAGAATGGATAATGAAATCCATTCTTTTATTCTTCAATATATGAATGTTCTGTTTTATTTATTAATTTAATATCTCTAATAAAGAAATAACTAGTTATAAGTGTAGCTGCAATATCTGCTATAGGTTGAGATAACCAAATACCATCTAATTGAAGAAATTTAGGTAGTATACATATTAGTGGAATAAGAACTATAACTTGTCTTAAGAAACTTAAAAATATTGATATTTTAGCTTTCCCGATGGCTTGAAAGTAATTAGATGTTACTATCTGATACCCTACTAATGGAAGAAGGATTAAGTCTATTCTTATTCCATGAGAGCCTAACTTTATAAGATTAGGAGCATCTTTTGCAAATGCGCTAAATAATATATCAGGAAAAAACTCAACAGCAATAAATCCAATAGAAGCTAAAGCAATACCTGAAATAATAGCAAGTTTAATAGCTTTTTTAACACGAGAAAATAATTTTGCTCCATAGTTATACCCCAAAATTGGTTGAACACCTTGATTAATACCGAAAATAGGCATAAATATTATAGTTGATATACTTGTAATTATACTCATAGCTGCCACGGCATCATTTCCACCATAAGTTAATAAACCTTTATTATATAAAGCAACTACTATACTATTTGCAATTTGCATAGCAAAAGGAGAAAGTCCTATTGCGAATATATCAACTGAGGTTTTAAAGGTTAATTTAAGATGACGCTTTCTAAATTTTAAAGTACTTCCACTATTTTTGCTAATAAAATAGTGAAGAACTAAAATTGTATTTACGGCTGAAGAAATTATAGTAGCTATAGCAGCACCCTTAATACCAAGTCCTAATCCTATTTTAAGATTAAAAATAGAATCAAAAATGAAAATAGGATCTAAAATAATATTTAATAGTGCACCTACTATCATAGTTCGCATAGCTATTTTAGGATTTCCTTCAGAACGGATAATATTGTTTATTCCAAATCCTAAATTTTGAAATATACTTCCCCCAAGTATTATTGCAATATATTCTTTGGCATAAAATAAGTTATCACCTTCTGCACCAAATAATTTTAAAAGAGGAGTTAAAAATATTAATCCTACAATAGATATGAATATAGAAATTATAATATCGAGTATTAAAGCTTGACCTAAAATTTCTTCTGCATATTCTTTATTATTTTCACCTAGTTTAATGGAAATTAAAGTAGAAGAACCTATTCCTACAAGCATACCAAATGCCATTATTATAGTGGCGATAGGCAAAGTTATTCCAACACCAGCTAGAGCTTTAGCCCCTATACCATTTGAAATATTTCCAATATAAATTCTATCAACAATATTGTATAAAGCATTTACAAGCATTCCTATAATTGCTGGTATAGAAAAATTTAAAAGAAGTTTTCCTACATTATCTAATCCTAATCTCTCTGACTTATTCATATATATCACCTTCTTCATGTTATGTGTATTACAGGTTTGATGTAAAAAAATATATAAAAAAAATTATATCATATATTATTACTATAGTATATTAAGTAATAATATTTTATTTTCAAGGAAATCATAAATTACAAGAAACAAAAAAATAATTGGGAATAAAATCAAGAGAGGAGTCGTGATGATGTGGGGAATTATGTTTAGTATACCACAAGAATTTATAACGCCTATAATATCGGCTACTTCTGTTATAATTGGTTCTTTAATTGGTGGGATATGTAGTTGGATTACAGCTAAACATTCTATGAAAAAAAGTATGGAAATTCAAAGTAAAACAGTTAAGGATAATAGGAGATATGATCAAATAGAAAGAATAAATAATATATGTCAAAATGTAAATATTATTAGATTAGATGTCTGTACAGCTATATTCCAAAGTATAAGAAATATAAAAGAAATAAAAGAAAAAAATTATATAAATAGATATCCTATACCTATAAATAAGGATTATTCTAAGGTTTTATCCTGCCTAAATAAAAAATTTGATTTAAAAGAACTTAGTTATATATATGAATTATATGGAATTATAGAAATTTTAAATAAAGATTTAAAGGAATTTGATGATAGTAAATTTAACAAATATGATTTAATAAAACATGATTGTGAACTATTATTAAAAAAGATTTACGGAGAAAATTATATTAATATACAAGAAATTGATATAGATAAAATAACATATAAAGAACTATATGATAACAATATTATAAAAGAAGGTTATAAAAGAGTATTTAGAAAGTTAGAACAAATAAGCAATGTAGAAGAATGTTGTAAAATAGATAAAATTATAAAATTATAATGAATATTAATTATCCTACTTACACAAAATACTATAGAAATTAACATCAAGGGAGGATAAAAAAATGGCTCAATTAAATCAATTAGAATTACAAAATTTAAGACACTTAATCGGACATCATCAAACTATAACAGTAAAATTAAATGATTATGCAAATCAAGCTCAAGATCAACAAGTAAAACAAGTATTTCAACAAGGTGCAACTTCAGCAGCTAAAACAGCTCAAGAATTAATGGGATTTTTACAATAATTAAAAGTATATAGTAAAGGAGGATATAATAATGCAAGAAAAAGATATGATGAATGACGTATTAACTATGGTAAATAGCAGTGTTGGAAAATATGGAGATATTATAACTCAATGTAATAATCAACAACTTAGACAGACTCTACAACAAAAAAGAAACGGGGACGAACAATATCAATATCAATTATATGAAATAGCTAGCCAAAAAGGATACTACAAACCAGCAGTTCAAGCAACTCAAGAAGAAGTTCAACAAGTAAAATCTCAATTAAGCCAATGCTAGTATACTTATAATACTATAAAATTATATGATAAATAATAAAAAACTGCTTATGTAAATAGGCAGTTTTTTATTGTTAAAAATATTTTTATTGAATAATAATTTATAATTAGATAGAATTTAATACAAAGGAGGTAAAATATGTGTAATGTAGGATTGGTTTTAGAAGGTGGGGGTATGCGTGGAATATATACCTCTGGAGTATTAGATTTTTTAATGGAAAATGATGTGTATTTGCCTTACGTAATAGGTGTATCAGCAGGTGCATGTAATGCATCTTCATATATATCAAGACAAAAATATAGAAGTAAGAATATAAATTTAAAATACATAAAAGACCCTAGATACTTAGGGTTTAAAAACCTTATATTTGAAAAAAGTATATTTGGTATAAAATTTCTTTATGATGAAATACCTAATAAATTAGAGCCATTTGATTATGAATCTTTTAATAATGCATCAGAAAAATTTGTTATAGGAACTACTAACTGTAGTACTGGAAAATCGGTGTATTTTGAAAAAAGTCAATGTAAGGACATAATTAAAGTAATTAGAGCATCTAGTAGTTTGCCATTAGTAGCACCTATAGTAAATATTAATGGAGAACCTTATTTAGATGGAGGAATATCTGATTCTATTCCTATAAAAAAGTCTATTGAAGATGGATATTTAAAAAATATTGTAGTATTGACTAGACCTAAAGGATATAGGAAAGAGCAAACTAAATTTAAAAAAATTATAAAATTTAAATACAGAAAATATCCTAAATTAATTAAAAAAATATTTAATAGATACAAAGAATACAATGAAACTTTAGATTATATAGAAATATTAGAAAAAAGAGATGAAATAATAGTAATTAGACCATCCATAGATTTAAAGGTTGATAGATTAGAAAAAAGAGTTGAAAAGTTGCAAGAATTGTATGATTTGGGGTACCAAGATGCAAAAAAAAGGTATGATAATATAAAAAAATGGATTCAAAGGACATAAAATACTAATGTCCTTTTTTAATATATAAATTTTTACATTTGGTTTACATTAAATGTAAAATTTAGTATAATATTAATGAAATGTATCAACATACAATAACAGAAATAAAGTGGAGGAAGACGCATGCTATATTATAAGAAAACGGATGAAATTACTTTAGAAGAAGTGTTATGTAATAAAAAAATATGTCTAAAAGATTTCCTTGAAATTTCTTTAAAAATTGTTGATGCTATAATGGATATTCATAAAAAAAATATTGTTTATAAATATTTGAATCCAAATAACATCGTTATAGATAAGAATAAAGATATAAGATTAAAAAAATCTGAATTTATGTGTAGAGATATAAATTATAATTTAAATTATATGTCTCCAGAACAAATAGGTAGAATAGAAAAAGAAGTAGATTTCAGAACAGATTATTATTCTTTAGGTGTAATTTTGTATAAAATGTTAACTCAAAAACTGCCATTAGAAGGGGATAATGAAGTTGAAGTTACATATTCTCATATTGCAAAAACACCCATTCCACCAAATAAAATAAATAATCAAATTTCAATAGTTATATCAAATATAGTTATGAAACTCTTAGATAAAGATCCAGATGAAAGATATAAAAGTGTATATGGAATTAAAATGGATTTAGAAAGATGTAATAACTCTTTTTTAAATAATGGATTTATATATAATTTTGCATTAGCAAGTAAAGATATATCAGACAAGCTTAAATTTACAGAGAAGATATATGGTAGAGAAAAAGAAATTAAAAAAATTATGGATAAGTATCATGAGTGTTGTAATGGAAGTTTAGAGGTAGTATTTATATCTGGAGATGGAGGTCTGGGAAAAAAAGTAGTAGCAGATGAAGTAAGTAAGCGAATCATTAAAGAAGGTGGGATGTTTGCCGCAAGCAAATGTAAAAAGTATAATAATGGAGCTCCGTATGAACCATTAATTAAATGTGGCAGAACTTTAATGAATAAAATGCTAATGGAAAGTGAAGATGAGATAAAAAAAATTAAGAAAAAAATTTTAGATGCGGTAGGAAATAATGGACAAATTATAACGAAGTTTATACCAGAGGTTGAATTTTTAATAGGAAAACAGCCTCCTTTACAGGATATAGGATGTATTGAATCTACTAATAGATTTAATACGGTTTTTGGAAGAAGTATACAAGCAATATTAAGTAGAGAAAAAACTATTGCTATTTTATTGGAAGATATTCAGTGGTTAGACGAAGGTTCTTTAAATATTATAAAGAAACTTATTCTGAGAAAAGAAAATAAATATTTGTTTATAATTGCAATAGTTAAAGAAGAAGAAGTAAAAAATAAGGATTTTGTATATGAGTTGATGAATAATAATAGTTATAATGATATAAATATAACTAATATCCACTTAAATAGTTTATCAGAAGATGATATAGGAAATTTAATATGTGATACATTATCTTGTAATAGAGAAGATGCAAAAGAATTAATAAAAAATATTAACTTTAGGACAGGTGGAAATCCTCTATTTGTAAGAAATAGTATAGAAAGTATGTATTCTAAAAGAATATTAAGGTTTGATTATAGAAATAATAAATGGGTTTGGGATATAAAGGCAGTAAGAAATATGAAAATTGAAAATAGTGTTTTCGGAATAATAATGGGGAAAATTAGCTCTTTGCCAAAAAAAACCAAAAACATTTTAAAAATAGCATCATGTATAGGTGTAGAATTTGCTCTTAAATCTATAAGTGATATTACTAATGTACCTATAGAAGAAATATATATGGGGATTTTACCGGCAATAGATGAAGGTGTAATATTATTCAATGAAAATCAAATTAATAAGTACAATAATAAAAAGATAACGTATAAATTTTCCCATGTTCAAATTCATATACAAATATATGATAATATAGATAAGGAACAAAAGAGTAGATATCATCTTGCATTAGGACGAAGTTTTTATAAAAAATTTTTAAAATCTAACTCGGAAAGTCAGATCTTTAGAGTAGTAAATCAATTAAATAAGGGAAAACAATTAATAAATAATGATGAAGAAATTTATAATTTAATAAAGTTAAATTTAATTGCTGGTTTGAAGGATAAACAGTCAGGTGTTTATCAGTTAGCAATTGAATATTTTAGAGTAGCATATAGCTTACTACCACATAATAGTTGGTATGTAGATTATAATTTAGCATATAACGTATCTATAGAGCTTTCAGAATGTGAATTTATGAATAAAAATTTTGAAAAAGCTGAGGAAATTTTTTCAATCATATTAAAAAATATAAAAACTCCTTGGGAAGTTATAAAAATATACAATATGAAAGTATGCATTCATACATATTTTGGACAAATAGAGAAAGCTATTGAGACAGGAATAAATGGATTAAAGATTTTAGGTATATATATAAATAAAAAACCAAATACATTAAAAATTTATTCTGAAGGATTGAAATTAGGACTAAAAGAGAAAAGAATTATTAGTAAAATTACTTCTAAGTTTAAGAAGAAAGAAGATAAAGTTATAGAAGAATTAAAAAAGTTATTTTTTAATATTAGTATAGCAGCGATAATGTACAATAAAGAATTATTTAGATTAGTGACGTTAAAAGAAATGCAGATAAGTAATATTGGAAATGATACAAAATATGGAAATTGCACTTATATGAATTATGGCATTTTCAAAATGTATTCATTGAAACAATATGATAAAAGTTTTGAGTTTGGATATGATGATTTAATAAGATGTAATAATAAAATAGATGCAATAACTTTTTCAAAATCATACTGTTTATTTGCGAATTTAATAGTGTTATGGAGTAATGATTATGAGGTTACTCTTAAACATTTGTATAGATGTTATGATGTATGTATGGATGGAGGACAACTTCTTTGTGCTACAATTACAACAAATAATATCTTATTAGTTTCATTAATGAAAGGTGAAAATTTAAACGTTATCAATGATAAAATATCTAAATATATGGAAGCTTCACAAAAAATAAGTTTTATTGATATAAAAGAGGAAATGCTTTTTAACAAGACAATAGTAGATATTTTAAGAGGGGAAAAGAAAGATGAGTTTGTTTTTAAATTTGAAAAAAATATTACAAAATTCATACCACTTGGAAGAAATATATATAGAATATTAATAAATTATATGTCTGGAAAGTATGAAGATTCTATAAAGTTTATGACGGAGGCAGAAAAAGAAGCGACTATTTTAGAAGGAAGATATATAAGTATGTTATATAACTTTTTTAACTGTCTTACATTAATAAAGTTGTATGAATTTTGCGATGAAACTAAAAAGTTTTTGTATATGAAAAAAATAAAAAAACATGTTAGGTATATTAAAAAGAGAGTTAGAAATAATTATTATAATTTTTTAAGTTATTATATATTATTACAAGCAGAAATCTATAGACTAAATGATAAAGGATATAAGGCTGAAAGACTTTATGATGAGGCAATAAAAGTAGCTACTGAAAAGAATATGATTAATAATATTGCACTTATAAGTGAGATAGCAGGTTATTATTATGAGACTAAAGGAAATACAACGGTTAGTAAATTATATCTTATTCAAGCGTATACCTTTTATAAAAAATGGGGTTGTAAATTTAAAACAGAAGCTTTTCAACAAAAATATCCAATGATTTTTGGATATAATATTCAAAATGGTGTACAAGAAGAAGTAGCAATTGATGGTATAAACAAAAAATTATATATTGATGACATTTTTGAGTGTTCATTACAGATAAATAGAAATAAGTATGAATTTATGGAAATAATAAAAGCATTTCAATCTATTTCAGGAGAAATTCTTTTAGAAAATTTATTGGAAGAGTTGATGAAAAATTTAATAGGAAGTATAGGTGCAGAACGAGGATGTTTAATACTAAATAAGAACAATAAATTGTTTGTACAAGTTGAGGGAAATATAGATAAATTTTATTCTATGGTGGATAATCCTATTGGTATTGAAAATTACAGGGAAATTTCAAAATTATTAGTCAATTATGTTGCTAGAACAAAGCAAAGTGTTGTTTTAAATAATGGTAAAAATGAAAGTGTAGTTTTTGATGATAGTTATATATCTGATAATAAAATAAAGTCTATTTTATGTGTGCCTATAATAACTAAGGGTAAATTTATTGGGATTATATATTTGGAAAATAAATTTTCGGCTAATATTTTTAGCAAAAAGAGATTATCAATAGTAGAATTAATAGCATCACAGGCTGCTATTTCTATTGAAAATGCTTATATGTATAAAGAAATAAATGAATTAAATGGACAACTTAAAAAGACTGTTGATGAGAGAACTAGGTTACTAAATGAAAGTATAAGATATGAAGAGATGAGAACAGAATTTTTTGCTAATATATCTCATGAGCTTAGAACACCATTAAATGTGATATTCGGTGGATATCAAATGCTAAAGCTCATGCTTGAAAGCGAAAACTTACAAAGCAAACCTAAAATTGATAAATACATGGGAACAATGAAGCAAAATTGTTATAGGTTAGTTAGACTAATAAATAATTTAATTGATATTACAAAGATAGATTCAGGTTTTTTTGAGGTGAATTTAATTAATGTTGATATTATAAATACTATAGAATCAATAACATTATCTGTAGCTCAATATATAGAAAGTAAAGGTATAAACTTAGTTTTTGATACTTTTGTAGAAGAGAAGATAATAGCATGTGATGTTGATAAAATAGAAAGAATTATTTTAAATTTACTTTCAAATGCTATAAAGTTCACCAATCCAGGTGGAAATATAGCTGTTACCATGTATGAAGAAAAAAATAATATTGTCATATCTGTAAAAGATGATGGTATAGGTATACCAGATGAAAAACAAAGTATAATATTTGACAGATTTATTCAAGTAGATAAATCACTTTCAAGAAATAGAGAAGGAAGTGGAATAGGATTATCGTTGGTAAAATCTATTGTAGAACTTCATAAGGGGAAAATATACTTAAAAAGTAAGTTAGGGGAAGGTAGTGAATTTATAATAAAATTACCTTGCAGCACATTGGAAATACAAGATAAAAATGCAGAAATGTATAGTAATGCAAATTCTAATAAAATAGAGAAAATAATGATAGAATTTTCTGATATATATTCATAAAAGTAATATTAAGGACACCTACTTCATAATTTATAAAGAATATTATGAGTTAGATTATGAAGGTGATATAGGTGTCTAATTTTTTTACTAGTACAGTATATAGTTTTCTAGTTTCTTTTGGAATTATAATAGGAGGAAGTGTATTTGCAGGTATTGGAGCATTAATAACAAATCATCCACCATTAAAAACCATGATTGATTTAGGAGAAAGTATAAAAATATGGGCAGTTGCAACAGCTATTGGTGGTACTTTTTCTTCGTTTGAAATAATAGAAGAGGGGTTTTTTAGAGGGAATATACATTCATTAATAAAACAAGTTATATATATATTAGCTGCTTTAATAGGAGCAAATGTAGCATTGAGATTTTTAAGATTAATAGAAAAGTGTGGAATTTTATGGACAAAATGAAAAATAAATATTTCAGCTTTTTTTTAGCTGGATTATTTATAGGTGGTATGTTTGGAATAATTGTTATAAATATTTTAGTTAGTTATAGAGTTGATAATTATATAAGAGAAATTAAATACTTAAATTCTATAATTGAAGAAGATACTGTAAAGCTTGAAAAATTTCAAAAATCTAAAAGAAACAAAATTTTAGTAAAAAAAGTTGAAATAGAAGTTATATTTCCAAAACAAACTGATAAAAATGATATAACCAAAATTGCTTTAGAAAAAAATATTAAGCATAAGTATAACAATATTTTGGGAAAGGAAGTAGAATCAGTTGATGGAGAGATGCTTTGTGAGGTGATTGATAACAGGATAATGAAAATAGATGATAAAGAATACAAGTTGAATGTCAAAAAAATATTAATATCATCCGTAGTTAAAATATGGGTTGAAGCTAAAAGAGGTTAATAATTGAAGTGAGACAATTAATGAATAGATTAATTCATTAATTGTCAAAATTTGAATTGAAAACTACATTGGAAAATAAAGATCATTAGGCAAAGAACTATATTTTTTTATATATGCATCTTTAGAAGATACAATTTTCTTTAGAGTTGATATCAAAACGTCAATTTCTTTTGTGGTGTTATAAAGTCCTAAACTTATTCTAACCATACCAGGTTTATGACTTCCGGTTTTAACTCGTTCAGCTATTTGTTCTGGAGTTAATTTTAGTAATCTTTGAACATAAGGTTGTGCACAAAAACAACCATCTCTTACAGAAATCCCTGATTCGTAAGAAAGAATTTTAGCTACTGTTTCGTGTGTCATTCCTCTTATATTAAAAGGAATAGTACCTATATGATTATAGGTAGGATTATTATCACAGTATAATTTAATATCTGGTATAGTATTTAAGGCATCTATAGTGTATTTAGATAAATAATTTTCATACATTTCTATATTTTTCATTCCAAGTATACTTAAAGTTTTAAGCGCAGCCGAAAGTGCAACGACGCCAATTACATTAGGTGAACCAGCTTCATCTTTGCTTGGTGTATCTAACCATTTTATAGTGTCGTGTGTTACAATATCTACAGTTCCTCCACCGGAATAATCTGGAGGAATATCCTTTAAATCAGATTTGGGCGCAATTAATACTCCTGTTCCAAAAGGAGCATATAATTTATGAGCTGAGAATGCTAAATAATCTATGTGCTCATCGGAATCCATAGGTTTCATATCTACAGCTGAGTGAGGTACTAGTTGTGCACCATCTACTAAGATTTTGGCTCCATACATGTGAGCTAGTTTAGCAATTTCGTGAATTGAGTTTTTAAAACCAGTTACGTTTGAAGCACCTGTTACTGTAACAAGTTTAACTTTACCATTGTAATTCTGTAGTTTAGTTTTTAAATCATCTAAAGATAGTCTGAAATTTTTATCTAAACCTATATAATCAATATTATATTTTCTCCATGGTAAATCATTAGAATGATGTTCCATATCAGTTGATAGAACGACATAATCTTTTAGTTTAGAATAAAGCATGTTGGAGAGTTTATTAATAGCTTCTGTTGTATTTTTTACGAATATTATGGAATTATATTTAGTATCGCAGTTAACAAAATTAGCAACGACATTCCTGCTATTTTCATATACTTTAGTAGAAAACTGAGATTTATATCCAAAGCCTCTGTGAACAGATGAGTATAAATACATGAATTTTATAACTTCATCTACTACAGTGGTAAATGGGGGGGTTGTGGCAGCATTATCAAAATTGATAGCTTGACCATATTCTCCGTTTATTAGTGGTACTTTGGTATTAACAGCAACTACTAGTTTTCTGTAGAAGGAAGTATCCAATTTAATCATCCTCCCATTATTAGTCTCAATATAGTTTATTAAGTTAATGGAGAAAGTGTGTCGAATTTTTAAAAGTTAAGAAAAAATTAATTTGTGTAGATAAATAGTTTAATCTAAAATGAAAATATAGGAGTATGATATAATATACCTTGGATGTTAAATTCAATTAAATAAATTACGGAGATGATGATTATGGAAATGTGCTCCATTTGCAAGAAAAATATAGCAACTATATATACTGCAAAGACAGAAAATGGAAAAACAAAGATGGTTGGTATTTGCTTAGAATGTGCAAAGAAAATGGGTATGCCTATAATGGATCAATTTATGAAGCAAGTAGGTATAACTGAAGATGATATGGATAACTTAACTGAACAAATGAACAATGTGCTTCAGGATTCTAATATTGAAGATTTAACAGATAATAATTTTCTTATGAATGTTTTAAATGGGATATTTCCGGAAGACAAAAAAGAAGAAGATAAAGATAGTAATTTAGATTCACTTGAATTTGATAAAGAAAAAATTCTAAATAAAAAGGATTCTTCTGAAAAATCCGATATAAAAACAAAAAAAGGTTTTTTAAATAAAAAGAAAAATAAGTATCTAGATAAATATGGTATAAATCTTACTAATAAAGCTAAAGAAAATAAAATAGATAGAGTAATCGGAAGAAATAGAGAAATTGATAGAGTTATACAAATTTTAAATAGAAGAAATAAAAATAATCCCATATTAATAGGTGAGCCAGGTGTTGGTAAGACAGCTATTGCAGAAGGATTGGCTGTTAGAATTGCTGAAAAGAATGTTCCTGCAAAGTTATTTGATGTAGAGGTATATCTTCTTGATCTTACAGCGGTTGTAGCAGGTACACAATTTCGAGGGCAATTTGAAGGTAGAATGAAATCAATTATTGATGAGGCTAAGAAAAATGGTAATGTTATATTAGTAATTGATGAGGTTCATAATATAATGGGGGCAGGAGAAGCACAAGGTGGTTCTATGAATGCAGCTAATATTTTAAAGCCAGCCCTTGCAAGAGGAGAAATTCAAGTAATAGGTGCTACGACTTTAGATGAGTATAGAAAATATATAGAGAAGGATTCTGCATTAGAAAGAAGATTTCAACCAGTACTAGTAGAAGAGCCTACAGTAGAAGAAACAATAGAAATTTTAGAGGGAATAAAAAATTATTATGAAGAATATCATCAAGTAAAAATATCACATGATGTAATTGAAGATGCGGTAAATTTATCACAAAGATATATTAATGATAGATTTTTACCAGATAAAGCTATAGATGTAATTGATGAAGCTAGTTCTAGAGCCAACTTAAAGAATAAAGGATTGGTAGAGTTAAAATCAATAGAAGATGAATTGAAAAAAATACAAGAAGAAAAACAAATAGCAGCTGAAGGGGATAATTATGAAAAAGCAGCTGAATATAAAGTAGAAGAATGCAGACTTAAAGAAAAAATAAAAGAAATAAAAAAAGAATCTATGGATGTAGTATTAACAACGAAAGATATTGCATTTGTTATAGAAGCTTGGACCAAAATACCTGTTCAAAGAATTACAGAAGAAGAGGGAGAAAAACTTATAAACCTTGAAGATAGACTGCATAAAAGGGTTATAGGACAAAATGAAGGTGTAAAAAGTTTGGCTAAAGCTATACGTCGTAATAGATTAGGATTTACTAAAAAGAAAAAGCCATCTTCATTTATATTTGTTGGACCTACAGGTGTTGGGAAAACAGAGCTTGTAAAGGCGTTAGCAGGAGAACTATTTGGTAATGAAGATGCATTAATTAGGGTAGATATGTCTGAATATATGGAGAAGCACACAGTGTCTAAATTAATTGGAGCACCTCCAGGATATGTAGGACACGATGATGGAGGACAATTAACAGAAAAGGTAAGAAGAAAACCTTACTCTGTAATATTATTAGATGAAATTGAAAAAGCTCATCCAGATGTATTTAATATGTTACTTCAAATTCTTGAGGATGGAAGACTTACTGATAGTCAGGGAAGAACTGTTTCTTTTGAGCATACTGTAATTATAATGACATCTAATGTAGGAACTAATTTTAAGGCTGATAGCATAGGATTTAATCAAGAAGGATATGATGCTATGGAAAGTCGTGTTAAAGAAGCTTTGAAAGAAACATTTAGACCAGAATTTATAAATAGAATAGATGAAATAATAGTATTTAATTCTTTAAATAAAGATGAATTATATAAAATAATTGACCTAATGTTTGAAGAAGTAAAAGAAGAAGTAAAAGTAAGAAAAATAAATTTAGATATTGATGATAGTGTAAAAGACTTCATATTAAAAGTAGGATATGATGAAAAATATGGAGCAAGACCACTAAGAAGGGCTATTCAAAGGCATATTGAGGATGAAATAGCAGAGGCATATCTTCTTAAAAAAATTAAAGAAGGTTCAAATATAAAAGTAAAAGCAGTTGATGGAAAGATTATTTTAGAATAGTGAAAACCATTAAAATTAACCTACAAATAATTGTAGGTTAATTTTATATATAACTTTAAACTAATTTAGGATGTGAAATTTTATTATGACTCTCATAAAAGATAATAAAAAAACGGTTCTTATTACTGGTGCTTCAAGTGGAATTGGATATGAACTAAGTAAGGTTTTTGCAAAACATGGGTATAATCTCATACTTGTTGCAAGAAGTATAGAAAAATTAGATAAACTACGTAATGAAATAATACAAAAATATGGTGTAGGAGTAAGCGTAATACAAAAAGATTTATCGATAAATTCTTCAGCTGAAGAAGTGTTTAATGAAGTAAATAATGAAAATATACAAGTTGATATTCTTGTTAATAATGCTGGGGCAGGCGTATGTGGAGAATTTCATGAAATAGATTATAGAAAAGATATAGAAATAATTCAGCTGAATATAACTTCTCTTACAATACTTACAAAACTATTTTCAAAGAAGATGATAAAAAATGGTTATGGAAAAATATTAAATGTAGCTTCAACAGGAGCATACCAACCAGGACCATATATTGCGGTTTACTATGCAACAAAAGCATATGTTTTATCTTTATCAGAAGCTTTAACAAATGAATTAGGTGAATACGGAATAACTGTGTCAACACTTTGTCCAGGATCCACAAGGACTAACTTTTCAAAAAGTGCAGGAAAAGCTGAAATTAAGGTAGCCATGGATGCAAAGGAGGTTGCAATAAGTGCGTATAATGGACTTATGAAATCCAAGAGAGTTATAATACCTGGAATCAATAATAAATTGGCTATATTTTTATCTAAATTAGTTCCGGGAAATTTATCGGCTTACTTTGTTAAAAAAATTCAGAAAACTCTATACAAAGACAATATGCAAAATAGTTCAAAATAAAACATAAAAATACAAGAAATATTTTTACTAATAATACATTTAAGGGAAAATATAAAATGAAAATAAATATTTTTTTAGAAAATTAAAGAAAATTATATGAGATAAATTTTAAAATGAATGTAGTTTAAAACAAAAATGTGCATAATTACTGTTGTTTAATCAAAATTCATGCTATAATAGACGAGGAGATACTATTGTGATAAATTTCACATTCGTTTTGACTTGTTAATCCCTTCTACTTGTGTAAGTTTTAAAGTAGAAGTTTTTTTATAAAAGAAAGGAGTTTTGACTATGAATTACACAAATGAAGTTGAAAGAATGACTTGTGTAGCAAAAGGACCTAACCATGGCCCAGCACCTATCCCAGAAGAAGGAAAATGGGTAAGCGCAAAAGAAATAAAAGACATTTCTGGTTTAACACACGGTGTAGGTAGATGTGCACCACAACAAGGAGCATGTAAACTTACTCTTAACGTAAAAGAAGGAATAATCCAAGAAGCTTTAGTTGAAACAGTTGGATGTTCTGGAATGACTCACTCTGCAGCTATGGCAGCAGAAATATTATCAGGAAAAACAATACTTGAAGCATTAAACACAGATCTTGTATGTGATGCTATTAACACTGCTATGAGAGAACTATTCTTACAAATCGTATATGGTAGAACTCAAACTGCATTCTCTGAAGGTGGACTACCTATAGGAGCAGGACTTGAAGATTTAGGAAAAGGTCACAGAAGCCAAGTTGGTACTATGTACAGCTCAGCTGCAAAAGGACCTAGATACCTAGAAATGGTTGAAGGATATGTTACTAGAACTGCTTTAGATGAAAACAACGAAATCATTGGATATGAGTTCATTAGCTTTGGAAAAATGATGGACATGATCAAAACTGGTATGGATGCTAATGAAGCTATGAAAAAAGCAACAGGAACTTATGGAAGATTTGCTGATGCTGTAAAAGTAATAGATCCAAGAGAAGAGTAATTTTAGGAGGTGTAGAAGAATGGCATTATTTGAAGGATATGAAAGAAGAATTGACGGAATAAATTCTGTTTTAGAAAAATATGGAATGAATTCAATAGAAGACGCTAAAAAGATCTGTGATGAAAAAGGAATCAATGTTTACGAAATCGTAAGATCAATACAACCAATCTGTTTTGAGAATGCATGTTGGGCTTACACATTAGGTGCAGCAATTGCTATTAAAAACGGATGTACAACTGCATCAGAAGCAGCTAAGAATGTAGGAGAAGGACTTCAAGCTTTCTGTATTCCAGGTTCTGTTGCTGATGATAGAAAAGTTGGTCTTGGACATGGTAACTTAGGAGCTATGTTATTAAGTGAAGATGCTAAATGTTTTGCTTTCCTTGCAGGACACGAATCTTTCGCAGCTGCTGAAGGTGCAATTGGTATTGCAAGATCAGCAAACAAAGTTAGAAAAGAGCCTTTAAGAGTTATCTTAAATGGTCTTGGAAAAGATGCAGCTCAAATAATCTCTAGAATAAATGGTTTTACATATGTTCAAACTGCATTTGATTACTATACTGGAGAACTTAAAATAGTAAAAGAAACAGCATACTCTACTGGAGAACGTGCTGGAGTAAGATGTTTTGGTGCTGATGATGTTAGAGAAGGTGTTGCTATAATGCATCACGAGGGAGTAGATGTATCAATCACTGGTAACTCTACAAACCCAACAAGATTCCAACATCCAGTAGCTGGAACATACAAAAAAGAATGTTTTGAAATGGGTAAAAAATACTTCTCAGTAGCATCAGGTGGTGGTACTGGAAGAACTCTTCACCCAGATAACATGGCAGCAGGTCCTGCTTCTTATGGTATGACTGATACTATGGGAAGAATGCACTCTGATGCACAATTTGCTGGTTCTTCATCAGTTCCTGCACACGTTGACATGATGGGACTTATCGGAATGGGTAACAACCCAATGGTAGGTGCTACAGTTGCAGTTGCAGTTGCTATAGAAGAAGCTATGAAATAATAAAATAAATTAGTTTTTTAACCTTGCAAAAGAGGACAAGTTTCTCTTATGCAAGGTTTTTTTATGCATAAAAATATTCAAATTAGTTTATAGATGTACGATAAATAAAAGCATATGTAAATAATTTAATAAAATTACTAATTTAGTTTTAAAATGAGTAAGATTTAATAGATTAATAATTCACAGGGTTTGTAAGTTTAAAATGTTATTTAAAATTTGTATGGAGGGATTGTAAGTTTATGCATAAAGAAGGACTGATATATACTATAGAAGAAAATTGTGTTGGATGTAATCAGTGCATAAGATATTGTCCTATATTTGATGCTAATACGGCATATTTTTCAAAGGGACAAAATAAGGTTAAGGTAAATATAGATAAATGTATACATTGTGGTAAATGTATAGATGTTTGTGAGCATGAAGCGAGAGAGTATCATGATGATATTAAGAAATTTTTCAAAGCATTAAAGGAAGGAAAGGAAGTATCTATATTAGCAGCACCTGCTATAAGAACTAATTTTCCTAATTATAAAAAGATATTTGGATATTTAAAAAGTTTAGGTGTAAAAAAATTTTATGATGTTTCATTTGGAGCGGACATAACTGTTTGGGCATATTTAAAATATATAAGAGAAAGAGAAAATAGAAATTTTATTGCTCAACCGTGTACATCTATTGTAAATTATATAGAAAAAAATAGTCCTGAACTTTTACAGAACTTAATACCTATACAAAGTCCATTATTATGTTCTGGTATATATGTAAAAAAATATTGTGAATGTAAAGATGAATTAGCTTTTTTATCACCATGTATTGCAAAAAAGGATGAAATTAATGATAAAAATACAGGTGGATATATAAATTATAATTTAACTTTCAAAAAAATTGGAGAATATATTGAAAAAAATAATATTAACATAGATAGATATAATGAAGAAGATTTTGAAGATACAAACAATCTTGGATTCTTATTTAGTAGACCAGGAGGACTTAAGGAAAATATACAAGCTTATGATAAAAATATATGGATAAGACAAATAGAGGGACAAGAAGTAGTATATGATTACTTAAAAGAATATAGTGAAAGAATGAAAAGAGGAAAAACTTTACCTGATATAGTAGATGCGTTAAATTGTGGTTTTGGATGTAATAAAGGAACAGGAACTAATATTGGAAATACAGCTATTGATGATATAGATGTAAAATTTAATAATATTAAAAAATATAAAAGTGAAAAAAAAATAAAAAAGATGCATAAATTATTCGACAAAAAATTAAGACTAGATGATTTTATTAGAAAATATGAAAATATGAAAACTAATAATATAAAAATACCATCAAGTAAAGAAGTAGATAGTATATTTGATGACATGCTAAAAGAAACGGAAGAAGCCAAAAATATAGATTGTGCTGCTTGTGGATATAAAAATTGCAAGGATATGGTTAAAGCTATTTATAATGATTTGAATATAAAAGACAATTGTATGGATTATAATAAAAATCTTATAATGAAAGAAAAAGATATATTAGATGAAAAAAATGTAAAAATACAAAAATCATCAGAAGAATTAGAAAGAATAAGTAATGAAAGATTAAGAGATTCTGAAAACTTAAAGATAAGTGTAAATGAAATCATAGAATCACTTAATGAAATAGCACAAGGCAATAATGAAAATATTGTACAAGTAGATAGTATAACTAATGAAATAGAAGATATGAACAACACAGCTATAACTTTAGAAGAAGATGTTAAAAGTATGAAAGAAAAAGTTGATAGATTTGTTAAGTCTTCCAATGAAATAGTTAATATATCATCACAAACTAATTTATTAGCATTAAATGCATCAATTGAAGCTGCAAGGGCAGGAGAGGCTGGAAAAGGGTTTTCTGTAGTTGCAGAAGAGGTTAAAAAGCTTTCGGAGGTGAGTCAGAAAATGGCTACTTCAACGGTAAGTGATCAAAAGGACATGATAGATATGATAGGAGATATATCTAAGGTATCTGATGATTTAAAATTAAAAAGTGAAAAATTAAAAGAAGCTATAGATAGTATATCGGCTATTATAGAAGAAACTACTGCAAAAGAAGAAGAAATATCATCTACTGCTATGAGTTTAGTACAAGATTAATAAAAAAATAATGAGAAAATTTTAAAATAACACTTGATTATCTTATTTTCAAATAATCAAGTGTTATTTTTTATAAGTATTTTTATGCTAATAAATAGGTACCTTAAAAACTAATTTTTTTACAGAGGAACTTTCAGTGACTTCTAATCCTGGCATATGACCATCTTCAGGAAAGAATATAGCAAAATTTCCTTGTGGAACAATAAAAAAGTTATTGGATTTTCCACTGAATGAAATAAAATCTGTGTCTGGATTATATTCTTTTAGAGGAGTTAGGTCATTTATGGGACAATAGCCCATTTTTTCACAACCATCTATAATATATTGAATGTCAAGATACTTTCTGTGACCTTCCCATTTGCCTTCTTTTAAGGGTTTGCTAGAATATTCTTGATAGATATAGAATATATCAGTATCGGGAATTTCATTTTTGCCCAGGGCAAGATTATTTAAATCCATATTTATTAGATAATTAAGAGCTATATCTAAGTTTGGATTTATACCACAATATGTTTTGGCGTTTCTATAATTATCAATAATCATGCGTTTCTCTCCTTTGCTAAGATTTCAAATAATTATACAATTTAATGAAGTTAATAACAATATGTGGATAAATACCTCTTAAAATCATAAAGCTTGTACACAATATATATGAGTAGATTTAATTTGATAAATTTTTATTGGTATTAAACATTAAGGATAAATTTTAAAAGTCAGTTTTAAGTGTAAAAAATCATAAGTTAGGGATAAAAATGTATTAATAATATTAATAAAATATTACTAAAATGTTAATTTAGGTTTTCAATTTTATTAAAACTATATTATAATAATTAATGAAAATAAAATTCAAAGGTTCTGTTAATTAATTATGAAAGCATAGCTTTAAAAATCATAAAATTACTATATGACTTATTTTAAATAATAAAAATTATACGATTAATATTTTGTGGTATGACAAAAAAGCCTATCCATTATAGATTTTAAAAATAAATAGACTTAATTAAAAGCGATAGCGCTAGCCGTTAGGCAGCTAATAACCAATTATTTTTAGCTTTAACTGGGTAACTAATTCCCACTACTTCAGATGGTGTTAAATTACGTAGTGATGAGTGGTTACGCACAAAATTATAGTGAAATATAAACACTGATATTAGTTTATTGGCACTATTAAATGAGTTAAAGCCTTTTAAACCTTTATACCAAGACTTAAATGTTTTGTTAAATGACTCAATGATATTGTTTGAAATATCATCCATAAAAGATTGTACTTTTATGTGAAGTGTATCTTGAAATATTGATTTTATTGGAACATTGTATGATGGAAGTCTATCAGTAACTATTGCTCTAGGAGATCCTAATTTTTTAGCATCATGAAACAAACTAAAAGCTTGTTTTGCATCTCTATATGGAGATAAATGATAAGAGATAATTAATCGACTTTCTGAGTCTATAACAAGCCATAGATAATGTTTCTTACCATTTATAAATACAACAGTTTCATCTGCATGCCATTCATCTGAATCAGATAAATCAACATTTTTTAATAAATTATCAGATTTGAATTTGAAATATGCAGCAAACTTTTTAGTCCAACTTGCAATAGTAACATGAGATACTTTTACATTAAATGTTCTAAACAAATATTGAGATATACGTCTTGTAGAACTTTCATTAAGAAAGTAAAGGTCTAAAGCCATTAATATAATATGAATTGGAAAGCGCATACCTTTAAAATTAAGTTTACCTTGGATAGTGGTATTGCTTGAAGGATCTATAGCCGTAGGCTTCGCCACAAAAAAACTATGATTACATTTTTTATCGTTACAACGATAATTGATATAATTTGAGTAATTATGATGAATAAAGGTTCCTTTGTTACAGATAGGACAACGAGGGTAATCCTTGAGCTGACGCTCTTTCGGCATAGCCGATGGTGCAAATTGTCTTTTACACTCTTTGCATTGATATTTTTGATTTCCTTCTTTGTCTTTTCCAAACTTATATAGGTTATGGCTGTGACATCTAGGACAGGTAATTTTTTTATTAGCTTTGTTCATTGATTCCTCTCTCCTTTCTGGGAGGTAATATGTTTGTGAGAAATCTATTATATTTCAATAGGCCGAGGGGAATCAATGTTCATATAACTTAACAGAACGAATTCAAAAAGGAGGAGGAGAAAATATGAATAAAATTTTCAAAAGGTCAAAAGGGAAAAGAATTGTAAGCTTTTTTATAGTAATGGCAATGATATTCTCAATGACTACTCAGTTTGCATTTGCAACTAGTACTTCAGAAAATGTTATTAGCACTAGTATGAATACGTTAACAAAAGAAGCAAATGTATCTAATGATAAGAGTGTAAACATTATCATGTTTAATGATTTTCATGGTAATTTAGCAGAAGATGTAAGGGAAACAGGAAAAAATATTGGTATGGCTAAAATGGTGGGATATGCAAAAGATGCAGTTAGCAAAAATCCTAACACTATAATAGTATCTGGTGGAGATAACTATCAAGGTACAGCTATGTCAAATTTAACATATGGTGCACCAGTATCAGCTATGATGAAAGCTATGGATGTAACAGCTTCAGCAGTTGGTAATCATGAATTTGATTGGGGCGTAAGTCATATGGAAAAGTGGCAAAAAGATGGAGGATTCAATTTTTTAGCTGCTAATATTTATGATTCAAAAACAAATGCTCCAGTATCTTGGTCCAAGCCTTATAAGATAGTTGAAAAGGGTGGAATAAAAGTAGCATTTATAGGTCTTGCTCACCCAAATACAACAACTCTTACTAAGAGAGAAAATGTAACAGGACTTGAATTTAGAGATCCAGTTAAAACAGCAGAAGAATGGATAAAGTATCTAAAAGAAGGAAAAGCAAAAGAAGGAATTCCTGATGTTATTGTAGCATTAACTCATATTGATTCTTATCAAGATGATAATACTAAAGAAATAACAGGAAAAGCAGTTGATTTAACTAAAGTTAAAGGATTAGATGCAATTGTATCAGCTCATAGTCATAGAAGAGTTATAGGAATAATAAACGGTAAACCAATAATTCAAGCTTATAAATATGGTCGTGCTATTGGAATAATGTCTATAAAATTAGATAAGGATAATAAAGTAAGTAAAATTGTACCTAAGATAGATGATGTATGTAATACTAAAAGTGATATTATACAAGATGAACAAAGTGCAGAAACTTATAATAAATATGATAAAGAGTTAAAACCTATTTTAGGAGAAAAAATAGGACAAGCAACAGAAGAATTTACTCATGATAGAGCTAAGTCTAACGTGTCTTTATTAGGTAGATGGTCATGTGAAGTTATGCAAAAGAAAACAGGTGCACAAATAGCTATACAAAATGGTGGTGGACTTAGAAGAACACTATATAAAGGCGATATTACAATGGGTGATATGTATGAAATAATGCCTTTTGATAATGCACTTGTAACATTTGATTTAAAAGGTGCAGATATAAAGAAAGCTATAGATCATGGTATATTAAATCCTGAAGTAACAGATGGACAATTTTCAGGATTAAAGGTTGAATATGATAAAAATAAAGAATTTGAGCATAGAATAACAAAAATAACTCTTACTGATGGAACACCACTTGATATGAATAAATATTACAAATTAACTATTCCTGATTTCCTTTTATCGGGTGGAGATAAATATGATTTTTCTAATGCAAAAAATGTAGTGGAAACATTTATTCCTGTAAGAGATGTTCTTGTTGAAGCTATTAAAAATGCAAAAGTTATAACACCTAAAGCAGTGGATTATATAAAAGAATGTGAAGTTAACCCAGTTCCAAAACCAGAAGTTAAACCAGAAGTTAAGCCGGTTCCAAAACCAGTGCCAAAGCCAGAGGTTAAACCAGAAGTTAAACCTGATCCAAATGTTAGAGGAGTTTATTTTGTAAAAGGTGGAGATACTTTAAAATACATTGCAAGAGCATATGGAGTTTCTTGGAGAGAACTTGCTAAATTTAATAAATTAGATAATCCGAATATGATATTCCCAGGTCAAAAGATACTAATACCTGTACAGGGAGCAAAAGAAAACTCAAATATTAAAGCTACTTATGTAGTGAAAAGATATGATACATTAAAGAAGATTGGTAATATATACGGAATTAGTTGGAGAAGAATAGCTAAGTTTAATAAATTAAATAATCCAAATATGATATTTGAAAATCAAAAGATATTAATTCCAGCATAATAATAGTTGTAAATAAAAAACGCTTGTTTTATTTATTAAAAACAAAGCGTTTTTAAAATTAAAAAAAGGAGAGGATATAGTGAAGAAATATAAAAGATTACATATAGTATTGATTGCTATGTTCATATTTGCAGCATTTTTTGCTTTGAATTGTTTTGCAGAAGAGAATAATAGTAAGAATCTTCAAGAGTATTATTCAAAACAAATGGATAAACCTGATTATGTAACTGTAAAGGCTAAAATTATGGATATAACATTTGATGATACAAAAGAAAATAAAAAAGATATACCAATAGAATCAGATATTAGATATCAACATTTAAAGATAAAACTTGTATCGGGAAAGCATAAGGGGGAAGTGTATACTGTTAGAAATACTGTTGAGATGATATCACCGTACAAACTTATATTTGAAAAAGGTGATAAATTACTTCTTCATTTAACTGAAGGAGAGGGGAATAAGGTAGTAAACCTAAAAGTATATGAAAGATCTAGAGAAGGAATTATATATTTTATAGTGGCATTATTCATGATTTTATTAGTTGCTATAGGTGGAAGGAAAGGGTTAAAATCGGCTATAACATTAATATTTATGGGAGTGCTTATAGTTTTTGTTTTATTACCATTAATAAGAAGAGGATATAATCCTATTTTAGTATCTATATTTATAAGTATTTTATCAGTGATATTTACTATGACATTAGTAAGTGGAGCAAATAAAAAGACATTAACTGCAATACTTGGAACTATAGGTGGAGTTATTATAGCTGGTATTATAGCTATGATAGTAGGTAATATGGCTATGTTAACGGGGGTAGGTAATGAAGATGCACAAATGCTTGCGTATATACCTCAAAATAAATATATAGATTTTAAAGGTTTACTTTATGGTGGAATAATAATAGGTGCACTAGGAGCAATAATGGATGTAACGATGTCTGTATCATCAGCTATGTGGGAAATAAAAGAGATAAAACCTAATATAAAGACTAATGAACTAATAAAGTCTGGAATGAATATAGGTAAGGATATTATGGGATCTATGTCTAATACGTTAATTCTTGCATATGCAGGGGGTTCCATTTATATTATGCTTTTATTTTCTATGTTTAAGATGGATCCACTTGAAATTATAAATTTAGAACCTATTGCTTCGGAAATAATAAGAGCCATGGCAGGAAGTATAGGGCTTATATGTGCAATACCATTGACGGTTATAATTTCTGCAAGTTTAGCAAAGAGTTATTATAAGAAAAAATAAAAGTTAAAATATATATCCTATTAAGTATAAGTACATATAATGAAATATGTACTTATGTGCATAATTTTAAAAGGTGATATATATGAATGAAGAAAATTTAATAGATACTAGAATTCGTTATACTTGTAATAGCGAGTATGAATATTTTTTGAGAAAGAGGAATGTACAAGGAATAGGACTTGGATATAAAAAAATTAATGGAAAATGTACTTTCAGAAAGTGCATAAGGGTTTTTGTATCTAAAAAATTACCTTCCAATGATATAGCTAAGGAAGATTTAATTCCAGCATATTTTAATTATATTCCAACAGATGTAGTGGAGAGTGGAGTTTTTACTACCTGCGCACTTAATGGAAGGATTCGCCCAACGCAATGTGGATATAGTATAGGGCCTGTTGGTATTGGAATCTATGGAACTTTAGGATGTTTAGTTAAAAATAAACGAGAAAAAGCAGTTTATTTATTAAGTGCAAGTCATGTATTAAATCCATTGGAAAAGATGTCTTTTGGAACGCCGATAGTGCAGCCAGGAGTTTTAGATGGTGGAAATATAAGAAATGACGTAATTGCAAACTTAGTAAGAAGTACTAATATAAAATATATAGGAACATTTTCCAAACCAGAAAATACAGTAGATGCAGCTGTAGCTAAAGTATCAGACATTTCTCTTGTAAGTACTACGATGGCTATAGTTGGTAAAGACGTAAAACAGATAGCTTCACCTAAAATTGGAGAAAAAGTGTTTAAAGTTGGTAGAACTACTGGATATACTGAAGGTGAGATAACAGAAACTGATGTTACTCAAATTATTAATTCTTCTGGAAAAAAAGCTTTATTTAAAGGGCAAATAGCTGCTGATGTAAAATCAGATAAGGGAGATTCGGGAAGTGTGCTTTTAAATGAGAATATGAATCCTATAGGATTATTAATGGGTGCTAGCCAGTCGACGGTATATTCTGTATTTAATGATATGAAGAAGGTTACATCAGCTTTAAATGTAGAAATAATAACAACATCTGAATTGGATAATATTAAAAGAATGTATAGTTAGACAAATAATATTTGAGTTTAAAGTGATCTGTAAATATAAGTAAAGTTTATTGTTTGTGATAATGAAAATCAGAGGTTTTATCAAAGAATATATGACTTCAGACATTAATAGAAGTTTTTATAACAACTTCTACTGTGGCAAGAATTTGTTATAAAACACATGAATGATAGATATTTTTAAAAATATACTCAAAGTTACTCAAAAAACAACCAATATGTTCAAAAGTTAAAAACACCCCTATAAGTAAAAACTTATAGGGGTGTTTTAGTTATCTGGAGTAATTAAATCTATATTGTGTTCTTGAAAAAACTTAACATATTCTTTAGGTGGAATTCTATCTGTAATAAAACAAGTGATATCTTCCAAATTACAATAAGTTTTAAGCGAAGCTGTATCTAATTTTGAGTGATCAGCTAAAAGTATTACATTTGAGCTATTTTCAACTACTGTTTTTTTTACGTCATATTCAAAATTAGATGAATTTGTAACTCCTTTATCAATAGAGAAACCTGTAGTGGCCATAAATGCTTTTGATATATTATAATTTTTTAGGAAGTTTGAAGCTTCTACACCGATTAAAGAATTAGTTTCTCTAAAGAGAGTTCCTCCTGTGGATAATATATCTACATTTGAATAAGGCAAAGCCTTTAGTAGTATATTAAGGTTATTAGTTATTATAGTCAAATTTTTTCTATCATTTAAGAAAGGTATCATATGTACTGTGGTTGTACCTGAATCTATAAAAATAATATCGTTATCTTCAACGAGCTTACTTGCATACTCAGCGATTAAGTACTTTTCGTCTTTATGGGTAACTTCCCTTTGTTCAAAAGGAACAGTTAATTTTTCTTCATTATTTAAAGTAATTCCACCATAAACCTTTTTTACGATTCCTTTATTCACTAATACTGCGATATCCCTTCTTATGGTGTTTTTTGAAACATTAAAAAGAGAACACAATGTATCTATTGAAGCATGTTCATTCTGCAATACATAATTCTCGATTTCTTTTATTCTATGAGATTTCATTTTTAACCTCCTCAAGTATCCAAATCAATAGATATCATTACAGTAACATTATATAAGAATATGTGAATAATTACAAGTTTTTTTCATTATATATTAATAATGTATCCAAAAACATGAATACATTTTGGAAAGTTAACATATATTTAATCAAAACATAATCATGAAGTGAGTAAAATTATAAAAATATTGGTAAAAAACATATTGACAACGATTAAATGGAGTGTTAAAATCTAATCAAAAGTTAATCAAAAACGCAAACAAAACAGTGTTACATTTTGTAATTTAATGTAAAGTTGTGAAATTTTGATAATATTTTTAGAAATTAGGGGGAAATTTCAATGGCACATAAAGTTATTGTTCCAAAAAAAATTGTATATGGTAAGGAAGCACTTAAAGATGCTGGAATTTACCTTAAAGAGTTTGGAAAAAAAGCTTTAATCGTTACTGATGAAATAATGGTTAAAATCGGAAATGTTTCAAAAGTAACAGATATATTAAATGAAAACAATATACAATATGTAATATATGATGAAGTAAATTCTGAACCAACTGATGTTATGGTTGATAAGGGAATAGAGATATATAAGAGTGAAGAATGTGATTTCTTAATAGCTGTAGGGGGAGGAAGTCCAATTGATACTATGAAGGCAATTGGTGCTATGATAACAAACCCAGGAAAAATTTCAGACTATATGGGAAAAATTATCGAAATTTGTCCACCACCACTTGTTGCAGTACCAACAACAGCTGGAACTGGATCAGAAGCAACACAATTTACAATCATTTCAGATACAGTAAATAATGTAAAAATGTTATTAAAAGGACCAAACTTATTACCACAACTTGCAATAGTTGATGCTGAAATGACAATGACAGCTCCAAAAGGAGTTACAGCAGCTACTGGAATAGATGCTTTAACTCATGCAGTTGAATCTTATACATCAAGGGTTGCTCAACCTCTATCAGATACATTTGCTTTATCAGCAATAAAACGTATCTTTAATAACTTAAGAAAAGCTTATAATGAAGGAAATGATTTTGAAGCTAGAAATCAAATGTCACTTGGCTCATTAGAAGCTGGTATAGCATTTAACAATGCGTCAGTTACAATAATTCATGGAATGAGTAGACCAATAGGAGCATTATTCCATGTACCACATGGAGTTTCAAATGCTATGCTTTTCGTAGAATGTTTAAAATTTGCTATTGAAGGAACTCCAGAACGTTTTGCGGATATCGCTAAAGTAATTGGTTCATACAAAGAAGGTATGACTAATATGGAAGCAGCTAAAACAGTTGTTGATGAAATTGGAAAATTATGTTCTGACATAAACATACCAACTTTAGAAGAGTTCGGAATAGATAAAGAAAAATTCTTTGAAAATATTGATAAAATGGCAAGTGACGCTTTAGAAAGTGGAAGTCCTAGCAATACAATGAGACAACCAACTAAAGAAGAGATAATAAAAATCTATAAGAATTTATGGAATTAGTTTTTAGAATATAAAAAAGAATAATTGGAAGGAGTTACTGCTATGCCTTTAGTAAATATGGAACAAATTTTAAATAAAGCTGATAAAGAAGGCTATGGAGTAGGTTCCTTTAGTGTTGCGAATATAGAAATGGTTATGGGAGCTATAAAGGCAGCTGAAGAATTAAATTCACCTTTAATTCTTCAAATTGCTGAAGTAAGATTACCCCATTCACCATTACATATAATAGGACCAGCAATGGTAGCAGCGGCTAAAGAAGCAAAAGTACCTGTAGCTGTTCATTTTGATCATGGTATAAATATAGAAACTATTCATCAAGCTTTAAAAATAGGATTTACATCTGTTATGTTTGATGGATCACATTATCCAATAGAAGAAAATATAAAGAAAACCAAGGAAGTTATAAAACTTGCTGAAGAATACGGTGCCGCAGTTGAAGCTGAAATAGGTCAAGTAGGCGGGAGTGAAGATGGTTCAGTTGACATAGATATAAGAGTAACTAGCGTTGCGGATGCAGAGAAGTTTTATGATGAAACAGGGGTAAATGCATTAGCTGTAGCTATTGGAAATGCTCATGGAGTATACAAAGAAGAGCCAAAACTTAGAATGGATAGATTAAAAGAAATAAATAATAATGTGGATGTACCATTAGTTCTTCATGGTGGTTCTGGAATTAGTGAAGACGATTTCAGAGGATGCGTTGATAATGGAATAAGAAAATTAAACGTAGCAACAGCTACATTTAACAATGTTGTAAGAAGAGTAGAAATGTTATTTAATGCTAATGAATCAGTAGATTATTTTACTTATCATGATGAAGTTATTGATGCAGCTTATGAGAATGTAAAAAAACACATAATAATATTTGGAAGTTGTAACAGAGCATAACAGTGTTAGGAGGATATTTAAAATGAATAATATAAAATTTGATAATTCAAGAAAATATGATGTAATCCCAATAGGAAGAGTAGCAATAGATTTTAATCCAACTGATATTCATAAACCATTAGAAGAAAGTAGAAACTTCAATAAATATGTTGGGGGTTCTCCAGCAAATATAGCTGTTGGACTTGCTAGATTAGGAAAAAAAGTAGGATTTATAGGAACAGTTTCAGACGATCAATTCGGAAAATTTGTTACTGACTATTTTAAAAATGAAGGAATAGATACTTCACACATATCAGTAGCTAAAAATGGTGAATCTTTAGGACTAACTTTCACTGAAATTTTAAGCCCAACTGAAAGTAGTATATTGATGTACAGAAATGGAATAGCTGACCTTCAATTATCTCCAGAAGATATAGATGAAGATTATATCAAAAGTGCAAAAATGATAGTTGTATCAGGTACTGCACTTGCAGCAAGTCCATCAAGAGAAGCTTGTTTTAAAGCTATTGAATTTGCTAAAAAACATGGTACAAAAGTTTTATTTGATGTAGATTACAGAGAATATAACTGGAAATCATTAGATGAAATCGCTGTTTACTATTCTTTAGCTGGAAAAATGAGTGACATAGTAATGGGATCAAGAGAAGAATTTGATTTAATGGAAAGATTAATGGTTGAATCAAGTACAGATAGAGAAACAGCTGACAGATGGATTGGATTTGGAAATAAGATAGTAGTTATTAAACACGGTAAAGATGGTTCAACTGCTTACACTGAAGACGGACAAAGTTTCTCAATAAAACCATTCCCAATTAAGCTATTAAAATCTTTCGGTGGTGGAGATGCGTATGGTTCAGCATTCATGTATGCATTACTTGAAGGATGGGAAATAATCGATGCTTTAGAATTTGGGAGTGCTTCAGCAGCAATGTTAGTTTCAAGCCATAGCTGTTCAGAAGATATGCCAACAGTAGAAGCTGTTAAAGAATTTATAAGACAGAAAAAAGAAGAATATGGTGAAATGATAGCTAGAGCTTAAAAACGCTAACTAATTACAGTTCACTTGATGAAAAGTATTAGGAGGGAAAATCATGGTTGAAAAGATAGCATCATTAATTAAAGGATATAATGTTCTAACAGATATGAACGGTAAACATAGCAACATGCTTATGGATACTGGAATATATAAAATGGAAAAAGCTCAAGTTGAAGTAGCTTTAGATAACAAAAAAGAAAGTGCATTTTTATTATTAGATGGTAAGGTTGAAATAGAGTGGCAAGGAAATAAAAAGGAAATGGAAAGACATTCAATATTCGATGAAGATCCATGGTGTTTACATGTTCCAAAGAATGTTGAAGTTAAGATAACAGCAATTACAGATGCTGAAGTATTAGTTCAAAAGACAACAAATGATAAAGAATTTGATTGTAAATTTTATGCACCAGAAGATTGCCAAAGTGACATCTTTGGAGAAGGTGTATGGAATGATACTGCAAGAAGAGTTGTTAGAACTGTATTTGACTACTCAAATGCCCCTTATTCAAATATGGTAATGGGTGAAGTTATAACTTATCCAGGAAAATGGTCAAGTTATATACCTCATGAACATCCACAACCAGAAATATATTACTACAGATTTAATAAACCTCAAGGATTTGGATGTTCTGTAATAGGAGACGATGTATTTAAAATAACTGATAATAGTGTGGGTGCAATTCCAGGTGGACTTGTTCATCCTCAAACATCTGCTCCGGGATATGCAATGTATTATTGCTGGATGATAAGACATTTAGATAACAATCCATGGACAGATAGAATAAATGCAGAAGAACACAAATGGCTATTAGAACCTAATGTTAAGATTTGGCCAGAGAAGTAGATCGAAACGGGAGGAATAATATATGAAAACAATAAGATTAACTGTAGCTCAAGCTTTAGTTAAATTTCTTAATCAACAATATATAGAATTCGATGGACAACAACATAAATTTATTAAAGGTATATTTACTATATTCGGTCATGGTAATGTTGTAGGTCTTGGTCAAGCATTAGAACAAGATCCAGGAGATCTTGAAGTTCACCAAGGACGTAATGAACAAGGTATGGCACACGTTGCAACTGCATTTGCAAAACAAATGCATAGAAAACAAATTTATGCATGTACATCATCAGTTGGTCCAGGAGCTGCAAATATGGTTACATCAGCGGCAACAGCAACAGCAAATAACATTCCAGTTTTAATATTACCTGGAGATACATTTGCAACAAGACAACCAGATCCAGTACTACAACAAGTTGAACAAACTCACAACTTATCAATAACAACTAATGATGCATTTAAAGCTGTAAGTAAGTATTGGGATAGAGTAGTAAGACCAGAACAACTTATGCCAGCAATGATAAATGCAATGAGAGTATTAACAGATGAAGCTAACACTGGAGCTGTAACAATAGCATTACCTCAAGACGTTCAAGGAGAAGCTTATGATTTCCCAGAATATTTTTTCCAAAAACGTGTTCATAGAATAGAAAGAAGACCTGCAACTAACGAAGCAATTAAAGACGCAGTTGAATTAATAAAATCTAAAAAGAAACCAATAATGGTTTGCGGTGGTGGAGTAAGATATTCTGAGGCTGCTGAAGCATTAAAGAAATTTGCAGAAGCATTTAACATTCCATTTGGAGAAACTCAAGCAGGAAAAAGTGCTATAGAATGGGATTATGAATATAACCTAGGGGGAATCGGTACTACTGGTAACTTATCTGCGAATGTAATAGCTAAAGATGCTGATTTAGTAATAGGTATAGGAACAAGATTTACTGATTTCACTACAGCTTCAAAATCTTTATTCAAAAATGAAGATGTTGATTTCTTAACAATAAATGTATCAGAGTTCCACGCTTATAAATTAGATGCACAAGCAAGAGTTGTTGCAGATGCTAAAGTTGCATTAGATGCAATTAGAGAAGAACTAGCTAAAACTGGTTATAAATCAGCTTACACAACTGAAATTAAAGATGCAAAGGATGCATGGATAAAAGAATTAGATAGATTATTTAATGTTAAGTATACAGGAGAAGGATTTGTACCTGAAATAGCAGGAGAGCTTGATGATGTTTTACCAGAATTCCATAAACAAATGGGTTCTTGCTTAACTCAAACTCAAGTTTTAGGTGAATTAAACAAATTAATAGATGATGATTCAATAGTACTAGGAGCTGCAGGAAGTCTTCCAGGAGATCTTCAAAGGGTGTGGTGTGCTAAAAAGCCTAATACTTATCATATGGAATATGGATATTCTTGTATGGGATATGAAGTTGCAGGTGCATTAGGCGCAAAACTTGCTGCTCCAGATAGAGAAGTTTATGCATTAGTTGGAGATGGAAGCTTTATGATGTTACATTCTGAACTTGTAACAAGTATCCAAGATAGAAAGAAAATAAATGTAGTTCTTTTAGATAATGCTGTATTTGGATGTATAAACAATCTACAAATGGGACATGGAATGGGTAGCTTTGGTACAGAATTCAGATTTAGAAATGAAAAAACTGGTAAGTTGGATGGAGAATTAGTTCCAATAAACTTTGCAAAAGTTGCTGAAGGATATGGTGTTAAAACTTATTCAGTAAAAACAGTAGAAGAATTAAGAAATGCTATAGAAGATTCTAAAAAACAAGCAGTTTCTACATTAATAGATATAAAAGTATTACCAAAAACTATGACTCATGGATATGAATCATGGTGGCATGTTGGAGTTGCAGAAGTATCTGAAAAGCCTTCAATACAAAAAGCTTATACAGAAAAAGAACAAGCATTAAAGAAAGCAAGAAGATATTAATAAATTAAAATAATAAGTTAAAATCACTAGTTTCTCTTAAACTTTTAAGAGAAACTAGTTAAAAAATAAATTTTAAAAGGTAAAGGAGTACGAGTATATGTTAAAAGTAGGTATTATTGGTGCAGGAAGAATCGGAAAAGTTCATACAGAAAGTATCACTAAGTATGTTCCAAATGCTGAAGTTAAAGCAATAGCAGATCCATTTATGAATGATGCAACAGCTGAATGGGCAAAATCAATGGGAGTTAAAGAAACTTATAAAGATTATAAAGAAATCTTAAATGACCCAGAAATTGAAGCGGTTTTAGTTTGTTCTTCAACTAACACTCACTCACAAATTTCAATAGAAGCTTTACAAGCAGGAAAAAACGTTTTCTGTGAAAAACCAGTTGATCATGACCTTGGAAGAATTAAAAAAGTTTTAGAGGAAGTGGAAAAATCAGGAAAGAAGTTCCAAGTTGGATTTAATAGAAGATTTGACCACAACTTTAAGGCTATAAAAGATGCAGTTTTAGCTGGTAAAGTTGGAGATCCACATATAATTAGAGTTACATCAAGAGACCCAGAAGCACCTCCAGCTGAATATGTAAAAGTTTCAGGCGGAATATTCTTAGATATGACAATACATGACTTTGATATGGTTCGTTTCTTATCAGGAAGTGAAGTTGAAGAAGTTTATGCAAACGGCGCAGTTTTAGTTGACCCTGCAATAGGAGAAGCTGGAGATATAGATACAGCAATCATTACATTAAAATTTGCAAATGGTGCATTAGGAGTAATTGATAATAGCAGACGTGCAGCTTATGGATATGATCAAAGAGCTGAAGTATTTGGTTCAAAAGGATCAGTTGCTACTGCAAACGATACATTATCAACAGCAGTAATAAGTACTGAAGAAGGAATAGCTTCTGAAAAACCACTATATTTCTTCTTAGAAAGATACATGCAATCATTTGCTGAAGAAGTAAGACAATTTGTAAATGCAATTGTAAACGATACAGAAGTACCAGTAAATGCTAACGATGGATTACAACCAGTATTAATTGGACTTGCAGCTAAGAAATCATTAGAAGAAGGAAGACCAGTTAAACTTTCTGAATTCAAATTTTAATAATTAAACCTATTTAAAATAAAAAATTATAGATATGTAATTACGTATCAAGGATATATACACTTATTTACACCTACCAATAATTATAAAGGGATTAAAAAAGGAGAGATAGTAATGTTTAATAAAGATAAAGTTAAATTAGGAATAGCTCCAATTGCTTGGACAAATGATGATCTACCAGAACTAGGAAAAGAAAATACTTTTGAACAATGTGTTAGTGAAATGGCTCTTGCTGGATTTACAGGATCAGAAGTAGGTAACAAATATCCAAGAGATACTAAAGTTTTAAAGAAAGCTTTAGAATTAAGAGGAATGGAAATCGCTAGTGCTTGGTTTAGTGCTTTTTTAACAACTAAACCACTTCAAGAAACAGTAGATGCATTTATCGAACATAGAGATTTTTTACATGCTATGGGAGCAAAAGTAGTAGTTGTAGCAGAACAAGGACATAGTATACAAGGAATGATGGATAAACCAGTATATGATGCAAAACCATATTTTACTGATGAAGAATGGACAAAACTTGCAGAAGGTCTTAATAAATTAGGACAATTAGCTGCTGATAAGGGAATGAAAGTTGTATATCATCACCATATGGGAACAGGTGTACAAACTACAACTGAAATTGATAAATTAATGGAAATGACTGATCCAAATTTAGTTTATTTATTATTTGATACTGGACATCTTGTATTCTCAGGTGAAGATGCAATGGCAGTATTAAAGAAATATGTAAATAGAATCAAACATGTTCACTTAAAAGATGTAAGACCAGAAATTGTTGAAAAAGTTAAATCAGAAAAATTAAGCTTTTTACAAGCTGTTAATGCTGGAGCATTCACTGTACCAGGAGATGGATGCATAGATTTTGAACCATTGTTTAAAGTATTAGCTGAAAACAATTATGAAGGATATCTTTTAGTTGAAGCAGAACAAGATCCTGCAAAAGCTAATCCTTTAGAATATGCTATAAAAGCTAGAAAATATATAAGAGAAAAAGCTGGATTATAATTGATTGTAAGTTTATAAGTAAGTTTGTTTGTAAAATAATAAATATGTTTGTAAGTTGGAAGTAAGTTTGTTCTCGGGGAGTATATGAATTGTAATGTAAGTTTGGGAGATTTAATTGGAATGAGGGATGTCAGGTGAAAAAGGTTAAGTTTGGAATAGTTGGACTTGGAAGACTTGGAAGAAAGCATGCTGAAAATCTTGCTTTCAGAATTCCCAATGCAGAACTTTTAGCAGTATGTAGTGTAGTTAAAGAAGAAGTTGAAGAAGTTAAGAATGCATGGGGAATTAAGTATGGATACACTGACTTTGATGAGATGCTTAAAAATAAAGAACTAGATGCTATATTTATATCATCACCTTCAGGGTTTCATTGTGAGCAAATTGAAAAAGCGCTAGATGCTGGTTTTCATGTGTTTAGTGAAAAACCACTAGGACTATACCTAGAAGAAGCTAAGAGAGTTGCAAAAGCAGTTAATGAACATAAAGATCAAATATTTATGGTTGGTTTTATGAGAAGATATGATAATTCTTATGCGTATGCTAAAAAGAAAATAGAAGAGGGTGCAATTGGTAAGCCTGTTCTTATAAGATGTTATGGTTTAGATCCAGCAGGTTCTATGGAAGGTTTCTTAAAATTTGCTAAAAGTAATTATAGTGGCGGATTATTCTTAGATATGGCTGTACATGATCTTGACCTTGCAAGATGGTATCTTGGATCAGAAGCTGATACAGTATGGGCTATAGGTGGCGCATATGAATATCCTGAATTTGATGAAATAAATGATGCTGAAACAGGAGCTTCGTTAGTTAAATTTAAGAATGGAACAATGGGAGTATTTGTAGCAGGAAGAAATTGTGCTCACGGATATCATATAGAAACTGAAATTATAGGAACAAAAGGGACATTAAGAGTTGGAACAGTTCCTCAAAAGAACCTAGTTACAGTATTTGATGAAACAGGAGCAAGACAAGAATGTGTTCAAGGATTCCCAGAAAGATTTGATCAAGCATACTTAAGCGAAACAGAAGAATTTGTTAAATGTGTTTTAGAAAACAGAAAACCAGGAGTAGTTGTTGAAGATGGTGTTAAATCTACTGCACTTGCATATGCTTGCAAAGAATCATTTGAAACAGGAAATTTAGTAAAAGTAGAAGACTAATTAATTGTAAGTTTGTAGTTAGGGATATGACATGCTAATTTTCATTTTGTAAGGGTAAATTAGTATGTCATATTAAAATATATATTAAAATAAGATTTTGAAGAATTATATACAAATTTTACACAATAATTTGACTATTGAAAATAGAACGAATATTTTGAGTTTATACACACTAATAACATTAGTAATGTTAATTACGTATGCACTATTTCATACATCTAGATTAGGCGCAAAATAAAATTAATTTTATTTTGATATATAAATTAATTTTAAGGTATTCAAATATATAATCAAAAAGTAATGAAAACGTTTTAAAAAAAGTTAGAAAATTCTTAAAAGTACTTGAAAATATTTTGGGAATATTGTAAAATAATGTTGAAATAAAAATAAATTTGTCAATAAACTCAAAATACTATGATCAATTAAAAATTCTTCAAAATGAGAGCTATGAAAAGAATCTTGAGAGTCTTTGCACTCAAGAAATGACTTAACTTAAAAATAATCACAAAATTATTAAAACAGGGGGAATTGAAGTGAGTATTTGGACAGTTGCATCTTTTATAGGATTCACAGTATTAGTTGCAGTTATATCATGGTACAAGACAAAAGATGATAATTTGGACACCCAAGATGGATATTTCTTGGGAGGCAGAAGTTTAACTGGTATTGTTATCGGTGGATCGCTTATGCTTACCAATTTATCTACAGAGCAAATGGTAGGATTAAATGGTAACAGTTATATGACTAATATGGGTCCCATGGCCTGGGAAGCAACATCAACTGTAGCATTGGTTATATTAGCATTAATATTTTTACCTAAGTATCTAAAAAGTGGTATAACAACCATACCAGATTTTTTAGAAGAACGTTATGATAGAAAAACAAAGCAAATTATTTCTGTATTATTCTTAATTGGATATGTAGTAACTTATCTACCAACAGTTTTATATTCTGGAGCTATAGTATTAAATGAAATTTTTGGAATACAAAGATTGCTTGGAGTAGACCAATTTAAAGCCGTTGCTGTAACTGCTACAGCTATAGGGGTTATTGGAGCAATTTATGCTATCTTTGGTGGTCTTAAAGCCGTTGCCGTTTCAGATACAGTTAATGGTGTTGGACTTTTAATAGGAGGTCTTTCAATTCCTGTATTTGCATTAATAGCATTAGGACATGGAAGTTTTGCTGATGGAATTCATACATTAGTAACAGTACATCCAGAAAAGTTAAATGCAATAAATCCGGCTAGTTCACAAGCACCACTTGTACCTTGGCCAGTATTATTTACAGGACTATTATTTAACAACTTATTCTATTGGTGTACAAATCAATCAATAGTTCAAAGATGTTTTGGAGCTAGAAACTTAAAAGAAGCACAAAAGGGAGCATTATTTGCAGGTTTCTTAAAACTTTTAGGACCTTTCTTCTTAGTATTACCAGGAATTGTAGCTTTCCACTTATATGGAAATACATTAAAAAATGGAGATTTAGCATATCCAACATTGGTTCTTGATGTATTGCCAAAACCATTATTAGGATTCTTTGCAGCAGTATTGTTTGGAGCAATATTAAGTTCATTTAATAGTGCATTAAATAGTGCAGTAACATTATATACATTAGATATTCATAGACCAGTATTTAATCCAAAAGCTACTGACGCTGAACTTGTTCACGTTGGTAAAAAATTTGGTACTGTGCTTGCAGTATTATCAATAGCTATAGCACCATTTATTATATATGCACCATCAGGATTATATGGATACCTACAAGAATGTTTCGGATTCTATAATGTGCCAATATTAGCAGCAGTAGTAGTAGGATTCTTTAGCAAAAGAGTTCCAGCAATTGCACCTAAAATTGCTCTTATAGCACATGTAATATTATATACAATATCTAAATTTGTTGCAGCGGATATACATTTCTTATATGTATTAGGAGTATTATTCCCTGTAAACGTTATAATAATGTTAGTAGTTGGTAAAATGCAGCCAAGAGAAACTGACTATGTACAAGAATACACTAAACAAGTTGATATTACTCCTTGGAAACATGCTAAAACAGTTTCTTTTGTATCAATTTGTATCATGCTTTTAGTTTATGCACTATTCTCTAAAATAGGTATAGGTGCATAATATAACATAAATAATAAGTACTAACTCCTTTTTATATGAGATCGATACTTTAAAATTTAAAGTATCGGTCTTTCTTTTTGAAGTACAAAGTTACTTATAGTTGATAATAAAATTTATCATGTTTATAATTAAATATGCATGTACATATTTTAGATAAAAGGAGTGACAAAAACGCAGTGGAAGAAGAAAATAGAAATGGAACTTATAATACATTATTTCATTGGCATGGCTTTAGGTTTAAGCTTGTAATAGAAGGAGCACTTGTAGGATTTTTTGCAGGATTTATTATAGTCTTATATAGACTTGGAGTAGAAAAAATTTGGGGTTATACTAGAAAACATTTTGTATTAAATACACATACTGTTGGTAGTGTTTCTATGTGGTTTGCAATATTTATAATTATTAGTTTGATTGTAGGTCAAATAGTTAAAAAGGAACCTATGATTTCAGGGAGTGGAATTCCACAAGTTGAGGGAATTTTGCTTAGAAAGCTAAAAATGAATTGGCTTACAGTTATAATAGGAAAATTCTTTGGTGGAATTTTAGCTATTGGAGGGGGGCTATCATTAGGAAGAGAAGGTCCTTCAATTCAAATAGGTGCATCGGTTGGACAAGGATTTAGTAGAATATTTAAAAGAATAAAAGTGGAAGAAAAATATCTAATAACAAGTGGAGCGAGTGCAGGACTTGCAGCAGCATTTAATGCACCTCTTGCAGGAGTTATGTTTGCACTTGAGGAGATACACAAAAATTTCTCACCACTAATACTTATATCTGCGATGTCTGCATCTTTAACTGCTGATTGTGTGTCAAAACAGTTTTTTGGATTAAGACCTGTTTTTGATTTTAATTTAATTAGTCCAATACCTTTAAAATATTATTTTTATCTTATTATATTAGGACTTATAACGGGTGTATTTGGAGTAGTATTTAATAAAATGATTTTAAAAACCCAAGATTTATATGGAAAGGCAAAATGGTTAAAGCCAGAAATAAAACCTATAGTTCCTTTTATGGTTGCAGGCATATTAGCTATAGTTTATCCTAATGGTTTAGGATCAGGGCATGGACTTATTATGCATCTTTTCCATGAAAATTGGACTTTAAAAATGTTATTTATTATTTTAGTAGTTAAGTTTTTCTTTACAATGATTTGTTATGGTTCAGGTGTGCCAGGAGGTATATTTTTGCCGTTGTTAATTATAGGTGCAATAACGGGAAATATATATGGGGAAGTATTAGTTAAGTTGATACATTTGAATCCTATGTATGTTAGAAATTTTATAGTATTAGCTATGGCGGCATATTTTACTGCTATTGTAAGGGCACCTATTACAGGAAGTATTTTGATTACTGAAATGACAGGATCTTTTAGTAATTTGTTGTCCCTAAGTGTAGTATCAATAGTTGCTTATATAGTAGCTGATGCATTAAAATCAGCACCAATATATGAATCATTATTAGAAAGATTTGTAGCTAAAAATAATAGTGGCGAAAATAAATTTATTGGAAATAGTACAAATAAGGTGCTATTAGAGGTTGCAGTTTGTCTTGGAACTTCTTTAGAGCAAAAAAAGATAAAGGATATAGAATGGCCTCAAAGCTGTCTATTAGTAGCGATTAAAAGAGGACAGAAGGAAATAATTCCGAGAGGAAATACAACTATATTTGCAGGAGATTATTTAATAGTACTTGTAGATGAAGATAAAGCTTCAGATATAAGAGAAGTTTTGGTAGATATGGCAGGGGAGGCATTACTAGAAAAATAAAAATTTCAATCTTTATAATATATATTTTATTATGTAAATAGATTGTAAATATAATTATTTAATATAGTTAAAAAAGGTTATTGCTATAGTTATTTAGATATAGCAATAATCTTTTTTAGTTAATAGATTAATATGATTTCATGGTTTATTTTAGATAAAATATTAATTTAGATTTAGTGCATATTTAAATATCTTTTAGTTACTTCATCCCAATTTACTATATTCCACCAAGCATTTATAAAGTCTGCTCTTCTATTTTGATATTTTAAATAATAAGCATGCTCCCATACATCTAGTACTAAAAGAGGAATACTTCCTAGTATTACTAGATTTTGATGTTTTTCGATTTGTATTATTTGAAGTTTATCTAATTCAGGAATGAAAACTAAAGCACACCAACCAGAACCTTCTACGGTAGCTGCTGCAGATGAAAATTGCTTTTTAAAATTTTCAAAATTTCCAAAGTCTTTGTTAATTATCTCTAATATATTATCAGAAGGAGTAGAACCACCAGGAATCATATTTTCCCAGAATAAAGTATGAAGTACATCACCAGCTCCATTAAAAGCAAGTTCTTTTTCCCAATGCTTTATAAGAGAATAATCTCCTGAATTTCTAGCATTAATAAGTTCTGATTCAGCTTTATTTAGTCCATCAACATAGGCTTGGTGGTGTTTATCATGATGAATTTTTAATGTTTCTTCATCATAATAAGGTTCTAAAGAATCATAATCATAAGGTAGTTTTGGTAAGTTAAACATATTTAATCTCCTCTACATTAAATTTGATTTTAAGATACTATACTATAATCTTAGGTATTCCAATGATTAATGAAAAAATACATGAAAACTTTGGAATATACATTTTATAAATTTCATATATTTAAAGGTAAGTAAGTGCTATTTGTATAAATTTTTATTTTGTATTAGGAGTGGGGTGGATGAATAATTTATCGGGAAAATTTATATTTGTAAGGCCTTTTACTTTAATTGAAAAGATAAAGATAAATAGAATAGAGAAAATAAAAGATAAAAATACGAGAAAAATAGTAATGTATAGTATATGTGTTAAAAGAAATATAACAAATGAGAATGTTGTTAAATATATAAGATTTATAAAAAACATAGATATACCAAATAGAATTTTATGTAAAAGTACTATTATTGATGTATATAAATCTATAAAAGATAGCGAAAATATAAAGGATAATTTAAAGTCAGATTTAAGAATTTTATTAGGGTGTAAGGGAATTACATTTATATATTAAAAAATAATATTTCTAAAGAATTTTAGGTTGAACTTAAATTTATTAAGTGATATAATTAAGCAAATAGAAAAGATAATCTTTAATGTGGTCCAGAGAGACCGACAAGATTAGTAGATAAGTATATATGATATACTTATGATTTGTTATGATAACCATAACTTCTTGTCGGTGGACAAGAAGTTTTTTATTTTGTATAAATTTAAAGATAGCTTTTTAATTCAGTCCAGTGAGGCTGAAAAAAGGAGAAGAAGTAAGTTCTCCTTAGAAAGTAAATCATAAGGAGGTTTTTTCATGTCTGAAAACGCAATTTTAAAAGAAAATTTAGAAATGAAAGAAAAATCAAAGGTTTTAGAGTGTCTAAAAAGGATGATTTTAGCACTTCAGCATTTAATAGCTATGTTTGGGGCTACAGTTCTAGTACCAATTCTTACAGGATTTGATCCATCAGTAGCACTTTTATCAGCAGGAGTAGGAACGTTGATATTTCACTTATGTACTAAACGTAAAGTCCCCGTGTTTTTAGGTTCTTCATTTGCATTTATAGGAAGTATTATAATGGTTAGAGATAAATTTGGTGGAGATCTTGCTTATGCTCAAGGGGGTATAATGGTAGCCGGATTTATATATGTAATAATGTCTTTTGTAGTAAAAAAGATAGGGGTAGAAAGAATAAGAAAGATTTTGCCCAATCATGTTGTTGGATCGATGATAATAGTAATAGGATTCTCTTTAATACCTACAGCAATAGATATGGCATCAAAAAATTTTAAGGTAGCAGTGATTACACTTGCTATAGCTTTACTTATAACGTTAAAAGGAAGAGGATTTTTAAAACAACTTTCAATATTGATAGCAGTAATTGTAGGATACTTAGTATCACTTAAATTAGGAATAGTAGATACAAGTATTATTACAAGTGCACCTATAGTATCAATGCCGAACTTTAGATTGCCCAAGTTTGACATAGGAGCTATAGCAATAATAGCTCCAGTAGTTCTTGCAGTGTTTATGGAACATATAGGAGATATTACGACAAATGGAGAAGTAGTAGGAAAAAACTTTATAGAAGATCCTGGTCTTAATAGAACATTACTTGGAGATGGGCTTGCAACTTCATTTGCTTCACTTATAGGGGGTCCTGCCAATACAACTTATGGGGAAAATACAGGAGTACTTGCAATAACTAAAAATTATAATCCAGCAATATTGAGGATAACGGCTGTATTTGCAGTATGCTTAGGATTTATAGCTAAGATAGGTGGGTTTTTAAGATCAATACCAGTTCCAGTAATGGGTGGAATAAGTTTAATGTTATTCAGTATGATATCTCTAATAGGATTTAAAACACTAGGAAATGGTAAAGTGAAATTTAATTTCAAAAATATTTTAGTAATGGCTACTATAATAGTTATAGGACTTGGAACAAGTTATATTGAAAAATTTGCAGGATTAACGTTAGGGATAACTATAACATCAGGTGTTAAAATTACAGGATTAAGTTTAGCAGCTATAGCTGGTGTTGTGTTAAATGCTATAATAAATACAAAATCTACTTTAGAGAATAAGTAATAAGTTAATGAAGTTATTTATATATAGGATCAATAGGAACCTTCACATATGTGGAGGTTTTTTTATTTATCTTATTTATTTTTCGAATAAAAGTTATTTGTGGTGGAAAGATACTTTTAGGTGATATTATATGGAAAATCAAAATGCAATTGTAAATCAAGTAGTCAAGAGATTAGGAATTCAAAAACAAGTTGTAGTTAAAGAAATTTTAATTGGAGGTAAAAGTAATATACCAGTACATATTATATATGTGGATGGTCAAGCAGATAAAAAACTTATAAATAAAGATATTTTAGAACCATTAATGTTACGAATAAATGAAGAATTAGAATTAGAGGATGAATTACCGGAATATCTTTGTAAAAGATATATACCAAGTAGTGATACTAAAGTGATAACAGATATGCAACAGTTTGTAGAAAGCATAAGAGCAGGTAATACAGGAATTGTAGTAGATTATATAAATAATTATATTTTAGTAAATAGTGTTTCTGGAGAATATAGAGGAATTTCTGATCCTATAAATGAATATTCAATAAAAGGGTCTAGAGAAAGTTTTGTAGAGAATATACAGACTAATATTAGTATTATGACTAGAAGAATAAAAGAGGAAAGTCTAACTATAGAAAACTTTAAAGTAGGTAAAAGATCAAAGACTGATTTATCAATTTTATATATAGAAAATTTAGTTAATGAAGATGCTTTAAGAATTTTAAAGGACAGAATTAATAATATAGATGTTGATTTTGTAAGTTCAAATGGAATAGTAGAACAGTATATAGAAGAAAGTACTTATTCTATATTTCCACAAATATATAGTACTGAAAGGCCAGATATCGTTGAAGCTAATTTGATGGAAGGTAGAATAGCTGTGATTTTAAGTGGAATTTCACAAGTAATTACAGTGCCGGCATTATTTGTTGAATTCTTTCATGGTGTTGAAGATTATAGTCAAAGATTTTGGGTAGCTAATTTTACTAGAGTTTTAAGATTTTTAACAATAATAATAATAATTACACTGCCATCTATATATTTAAGTTTAGTAAAGTATAATGTTGAATTGATTCCAGTGCAGTTTATTATACCAATAAATCAATCTAGAGTGGGTATAGCACTGTCTCCATTTTCAGAAATACTTTCAATGGAAATAATAGTAGAATTATTACGTGAAGGTGGGCTTAGATTACCATCTAAAATAGCTCAAACGTTAAGTATAGTTGGAGGTATAATTATAGGTCAAACCGCTGTGGAAGCGAAGATAGTAAGTCCGCCTACAGCACTTATAGTTGGTATAACGGTAGTATCAACATTTTTAATACCTAATTATGAAATGTCTTTGTCAATTAGATTATTAAGATTTGTTATGTTAATAATGGCTAATTATTTAGGCGTTTTTGGAATAGCTATAGGATGGTTTTTAATAATTACACATTTATATAGATTAAAAACATTTGGAGTACCATATTTTTCTATAAATAAAGAAGCTATAAAAGATACTTTCATAAGAAAAGCGATGTGGAAAATGGATAAAAGACCTAAAGATTTACAAAAGAAGAATCTGAAGAGACAAGGAAATATGGGAGAAATGGGAAAAACAAATAGAGGTAAAAAAAATGAATAATACTAATGAATTATTAGATGAAAAAGAAGTTTATTATCTTTGTATTGGTACTATTATTGGAATAGGTTTTTTTAAATTGTCTCATGATATTGTCAAGGTAGCGGGTCAAGATGGATGGTTACCTAATATTTTAGGAATAATATACCCTAGTTATGTAATTTTAATTTCATTGTATATTATGAAAAAGTTTCCTAAAGATAATATTATATCTATAGGGAAAAAGTATTTTGGCAAAGGGATAGGTACTATATTAGGATTTTTATATATTATGGAATTTCTAATGTTGCTTCCAAGTATTGCAGCAGGATTTACAAATGTACTGAGAGTATACACAGTAACTTTTTTACCACGAATAAACATAGTTGTGTGTATTTTAGGAAGTGCTTGGTATTGTTCTATGACTGGAGTGAAAAATATTTCAAGAATGGGTAAATTGACATTTTGTATATTTTTATTACCTATAACTGTTTCAATGGGAGCGTTGAAAAATGGAAGTATATTAAATTTACAACCAGTTTTTCAGGCTAATATCAAACAACTGTTTAATGCTACCATGTTAACTACATTTCAATATTCAGGAATGGAGTTTTTACTATTATTACATCCTTATTTTAAAAATAAAGATAAAGTAGGAAAAAGTATATTCAAAGCTCTTTTTATAATGACTGTTGTATATACATGGATTGTATTTATAAGTATATATTATTTAGGACCAGATTTAGTGCCTAAAAGTCTATGGCCATTTACTTTAGTTACTGAAAGTATAATTGTTCCAGTAATAAATAACTTTAGATTTATATTTGTTTTTCTATGGGCAATAGTAATAATAAAAACTGTTTCAAATTATTACTATTATATTGTTGAAGGTATAGTTTCTAATTTAAATATATCTGAAAATAAAGCAGCAGCATGGATATTTCCTATAGTAACGATAATAGCTGTTTTTTATAAAAATGAAATAATTAGAAGATATATAGGAAATATTATAATAAATTTAACGATAGCATTTAATATATTATATATTACAATAATTGCTATGATAATTCACTTTAAAGAAAAAAAGGTACAAAAACTAATTGGCAATAAACAATTACAAGACAAAGGAAATTGATAAATATGAAATGGATGAAATTAAAAAAGATATATTTTGTAATTGCAATGTTAGTATTTGTTATTTCTTATATGGTCGATGTTAATGAGTATGTAGCAATAGAAAACTTAGATATACCTATAGGTATAGGTTATGATTTGATTAATGGAAAGACCAAGAATCCCTTATATAGTATTCCTATATCCGTATATCAATTCTTACCAGGAAATTCAACTCTTAATACTATAGTTACTACAGGAAAGGCAGAGGGAATTGCTAATACTAGAGAAGATAGACAAACAAAGTCCAATAGGAAGTTTATACTTGGAACTGAAAAGGTAGTTTTAATAAGTCAGGAAGTTGCCGAAAAGTCTATTGAAGATATGATAAATATTTTGTTTAATAATACCTATGCAAATGATACAGCAAGAGTTGCAATTTTTAAAGGAAAAACAATAGATGCATTAAAAACTAAAGTTAAGGGATATAGCAGTTCTGCTGACTATATAAAGGGTATGATTGATAGTTGTATAAATTATAACTTTTTTTCTAATAATCATAAAATGATAGATGTATATACTAGGGTTTTAGGAGAAGGACGAAGTGCTACACTTCCATATATAGAAATGGATAATGGTGAATTTAAAATGACTGGTATGGGAATTTTTAAAGGAAGTAAATTAAAGTATTTATCAGATAGAAAAGAAGCAAAAATTATAAATCTTTTAAGGGAAAATAAGGTTTCAGGAATTATAAATTTAAGAAGTAAAAGTGGAGAAATGACTAATTTAAATGCTTTAAGCATGAAAAAAATCAAATGTAAAAAGGAAGGAGATAAATATAAATTTACTATAAATTTAGAATTAGATAGTGATATTATAGAAAATAATTCTTATAAAAAGGTGGCAGATGATCCTAAAATTACAAAGAAGATAGAGAAGGAAACAGAGGAAGTTGTGACAAAGAAAAGTTATAATTTTATAAAAAAAATGCAAAATGAAATTAAATTTGATTGTCTTGAACTTGGAAAAGTTGCTGCAGCTAAATATGGAAGAAGAACCAATATAGATTGGGATAAGGTTGTGTGTGAATCAGAAATTAAGGTAAATGTTAAAGTTAAATTAGAAAGATTAGGAAGAGGAATATTATAAATTAAAACTCCTTTTATAAAATTGTTAAATATAAATAAAGTGATATAATGATATATAAGATAAATTAAATTTTTATAGAAGGTGAATAAATGAGTAAGCTATCAAGAAATGATAAATGCTGGTGCGGAAGTGGAAAGAAATATAAAAATTGCCATTTATCAATGGATGAAAAATTAAGTGAACTTGAATTACAAGGTCTTATGGCTCCGCCACGAAATCTTATAAAAACTCCTGACCAAATAGAAGGTATAAGAAAAAGTAGTAAAGTAACTAAGAAAGTGTTAGATATGGTTGCTGAAAGAATAAAGGAAGGAGTAACTACAGATGAAATTAATACTTGGGTCCATGAATATACATTAGAATTAGGGGCAGAACCAGCACCTCTTAATTATATGGGATATCCAAAGAGTGTATGCATATCGATAAATGAAGTTGTATGCCATGGTATACCAAGTGATAGAGTTTTGAAAAATGGGGATATAGTTAATGTAGATGTAACAAGTAAATTAAATGGATACTATGGTGATGCTAGTAGAATGTTTATAATTGGAGAAGCATCTAATGAAGCAGTTAAATTAGTGGAAACAGCTAAAGAATGTTTGGATATAGGCATACAACAAGTTAAACCATATTCATCAACTGGAGATATAGGATATGCTATTGAAAGACTTGCAAAAGAAAGAGGATATTCTGTAGTACGTGAGTTTGGAGGACATGGTGTTGGGGTTGAATTTCACGAGGAACCTTTTATTGATCATTGTGGAGTAAAAAATACAGGTATGATATTAGTTCCAGGTATGACATTTACTATTGAACCTATGATTAATGAAGGAACATATAAATGCAAAGTATTAGATGATGACTGGACTGCGGTTACAGCAGACGGAAAGTTAACTGCACAATGGGAGCATACAATATTAGTAACAGAAGATGGAGTTGAAATATTAACTGCATAATAGTAAAAATATGAATAATTTATATTTTTAAATTTTAAAATTGACAATAGTTATTGTCAATTTTTTATTTTAAAAAATATTTTATTATATAAAAAATATAAAATTATATATTACTTATTATATATACTCATATTAAAATAATGGAAATAGTTTGTCAAAATATATTGAAATATTTTCAATTTGTGATAACATTTATGAATATGTGGGCTATTAATTAATAAATTAAATTGGGGTGGTAAACATGAATGATATAATAGTAGCTAAATTTGGTGGCAGTTCACTAGCAAGTGCAGAACAATTTAAAAAGGTTAAAAATATTATAATGAAGGATAGTAGAAGAAGATATATAATTCCTTCAGCACCGGGAAAAAGAAATGATAAGGACTATAAAATAACGGATTTATTATATTTGTGTCATGCACATGTACAAAATAAAATTTCTTTTGATGATGTTTTTAAAATTATTGAAGATAGATACAAAGAAATAGTAAATGATCTAGGATTATCTGTAGACATAGAGTTTTATTTATCCAAAATGAAGAAAATTATTTCTGATGGAGGTAGTTGTGATTATACTGTAAGTAGGGGAGAATATTTAAATGGTATAATACTTGCTAACTTTTTAGATTATGAGTTTGTAGATGCATCTCAGGTAATTTGTTTTGATAAGTATGGATGTTTTGATTCAAAAAGAACCCAAATTTCAGCTAAAGACAAATTAAAAAATATTAAAAATGCAGTTATTCCTGGCTTTTATGGATCTATGCCAGATGGAAGTATAAAAACTTTTTCAAGGGGTGGATCTGATATTACAGGAGCTATAATAGCAAAAGATGTAGAAGCTAGTCTATATGAAAATTGGACAGATGTTTCAGGATTTTTAATGGCTGACCCTAGAATTGTAGAAAATCCTAAGCCAATTGAAAAAATTACATATAACGAATTGCGTGAACTTGCATATATGGGAGCCTCTGTTCTACATGAAGAAGCAATATTTCCAGCTAAGGAAGGGAATATACCTATAAATATTAAAAATACAAATTGTCCACATGATAAAGGAACAATAATAGTAAATGAAATAGATTTAAAAGATGGTGGAAGAAAGATTACAGGTATAGCAGGCAGAAAAGATTTTACTGTAATTGCAGTACAAAAGACTTATATGAATGCTGAAATTGGGTTTGGCAGAAGGCTTCTTTCGGCTTTAGAGACATATGGGATTTCCTTTGAACACATGCCATCTGGAATAGATACAATATCTATTGTAATAGAAGATTCTCAACTAGATAATAAATTAGACAAGCTTTTAGAAGAAATAAAAAGACAATGTAATCCAGATTCTATACATGTTATACCGAATATGGCTTTAATAGCTACAGTAGGAATGGGAATGGCTAAAGCTGTTGGTACTTCAGAAAAAATATTTTCAGCACTAGCTAAAAGTCATATAAACATAGGTATGATAGATCAAGGTTCTAGTGAAATCAATATAATAATAGGCGTAGATTCTAATGATTTTGAAAAAGCTATAAAAGCTATTTACAAGGCTTTTGAATAAAGTTTTTAAAAGATTCAATAAATTTATTGACAAGTTTATTTGAAAGTAATATAATAAAAACCAGTTTAAACCATAAATATAATTAAATAGTCTTATCAAGAGAGGTGGAGGGACTGGCCCTATGAAGCCCGGCAACCAGTATGCATTTTCGATTGTATACAATGGTGCTAAATCCTGCAGCGTAAGCTGAAAGATGAGGATAAGTAGGAAATGTATATGACCTAAGGATATCCTTAGGTCTTTATTTTTTATATAAAATGGGGGTGTAGAAATGATACAAATAAAAAATGTTGAAAAGTTTTTTGGGGAAAATCAAGTATTGAAAGATGTAAGTATTGAAGTAAAACAAGGGGAGATATATGGAATTGTAGGACATAGCGGTGCTGGAAAATCTACACTTTTAAGATGTATAAATGGTCTTGAGAGTTATAATTCTGGAAATGTAATAGTAGATGAAAAGGAAGTTAAAGAACTTAATGAAAAAGAATTAAGAGAATTTAGAAAAAATATAGGTATGATATTTCAAAATTTTAGTTTATTGAATAGAAAAAATGTATGGAAAAATATAGCGTTACCTATGGAAACATGGGGGTATAAAAAGGAAGAAATAAATAAGAGAGTAAGTGAACTTTTGAATTTAGTTGGACTTGCTGATAAAGAAAAAAGTATGCCAAATCAGTTAAGTGGAGGTCAAAAGCAAAGGGTAGCAATTGCAAGAGCATTAACTTTAAATCCCAAAATTCTTCTTTGTGATGAAGCAACATCTGCATTAGATCCTAAGACTACAAAATCAATTTTATCATTATTAAGAGAAATTAATGAAAAGTTAGGGATTACTATTGTGTTAGTAACTCATCAAATGGAAGTCGTAAAAGAAATATGTAGTAAGGTTGCATTAATGGAAGGTGGAAAATTAATTCAATCTGGAAAGGTAGATAAGCTTTTCCTAAATCCAACTAAGCAAATGCAAAATCTTTTAGGGGAAGAAGAGGTGTTACCTGATAAAGGGATAAATATAAAAATATTTTTTCCAAAACAATTAAGTCAAAGTTCAGTAATTACGTCAATGGCAAGGGAACTTCAGATGGATTTTTCAATTGTATGGGGAAGACTTGAGAAATTTAATGAAGAAGTACTCGGAAGTTTAGTAATAAACGTTGAAGAGAAACAAAAGAATGATGTAGTTAACTATCTAAGTAATACTGATGTTCATTGGGAGGTGTTATAAATGATCGATATATTAGTACCAGCATTATGGGAAACTCTATTTATGGTTTTTATATCAACAATACTTGCAATAATAGTAGGATTTATACCAGCAATTATTATGATAATTACTCATAAAGATGGACTTAAGCCAAATGAAGTAGTCTATAAGATTTTAGATATTGTAGTAAATATATTGAGGTCTTTTCCATTTATCATATTAATGATAATTTTAATACCATTAACAAAATTTATAATAGGAAAATCTACGGGTACTACAGCGGCCATTGTACCATTAACTATTGGTTGTGCGCCTTTTGTTACAAGAATTATAGAATCGTCACTTAAAGAGGTAGATAACGGTGTTGTTGAAGCTGCAAAATCTTTTGGGGCAAGTACATTTCAGATTGTATTTAAAGTTATGCTGCCAGAAGCTCTTCCATCAATTATTTCTGGTATGACTTTAACACTAATAAGTATGGTTGGATTTTCAGCTATGGCAGGTGTGATTGGGGCAGGGGGACTTGGAGCTGTAGCTATGAATTATGGCTACTATGCTTTTAAAAATGATGTTTTAATAGTGACAGTAATAGTTTTGATTGTTTTAGTTCAAATACTACAAACTATAGGAACATTAGTATACAAAAAAATAAATAAGTAATATAAATTTATAATAATGTTTAGGGGGTAAATTACAATGAAAAAGAGAATATTATCAGCAATACTTGCAAGTACATTAATTTTAGGGGTTGTAGGATTAACAGGTTGTGGAAATAAAAAATCATCAGATGAATCAAAATCAAATAAAACTACAATAGTTGTAGGGGCATCTCCAGAACCTCATAAAGAAATTTTAGAAAAGGTAAAGCCAATTTTAGAGAAAAAAGGTTATAAATTAGAAATTAAAGTGTTTACTGATTATGTTATACCAAATACGGCTCTTGAAGAAGGGGAAATAGATGCAAACTTTTATCAACATATTCCTTATCTTGAACAGTTTAATAAAGAAAAAGGTACTCATTTAACACATATAGCAAAAGTACATTTAGAGCCTATGGGCATTTATTCTAAAAAAGTTAAGAGTGTAAATGCAGTAAAAGAGGGTGCTACAATAGCAGTGCCTAATGATCCAACTAATGAATCAAGAGCATTAAGATTACTTGAAAAACAAGGAATTATTAAATTTAAAGAGGGTCAAATTATTACTAAATTAGATATTAAAGAAAATCCTAAAAATATTAAAATACAAGAATTAGAGGCGGCTCAGCTTCCAAGAACTTTAACTGATGTTGATGCAGCTGTTATAAATACTAATTATGCATTGCCAGCTGGGTTAAATCCGTTAAAGGATGCTCTTGCAATAGAAGATAAAGATTCACCATATGCAAATATTATTGCAGTAAAAGAAGACAATAAAGATAAACAGTATATTAAAGCATTAAAAGAAGCAGTAAATTCACCAGAAATAAAGAAATTTATAGAAGACAATTATAAGGGATCAATAATTCCATCATTTTAATTTAATAGAATTTAATAAAAAGCTGTCAAAGTGTTTTGACAGCTTTTTTTAGAACAGTATAAAATTGACATGCAAAAAACAGGGTGCTATAATGTAAAAAATCATATAATTATAAAAATTCTGTAAATTAACAAGCGATAGTATTATATAAGGTTATTTAAAAGTGTTAAGGGGGATAACTAATGAAGGATACGTATGTATTTTATCAGGGAAAGATAGTGGAGGAGAATTTAGTAAGCATAGGAATAAGATCAAAAGCTTTTAATTATGGTTTGGGGTGTTTTGAGGGAATTAGAGCTTATTTTGATAAAGAAAGCGAAAAGTTATATGTTTTTAGAATGAAAGAACATTATGAAAGACTATTGCAATCTTGTAAGACGTTGAATATTAACATTCCGTATGATGTTGAAGAACTTATGAATTTTACTATAGAATTATTAAGAAAAAATAATTTGAAGACTACAACTTATATACGACCAGTAGCGTATAAAGCTGGAGAATCTATAGCTACTACATTATTGGACAATGATGATCGTTTATTGATTTATTGTAATCCAATGGGGGATTATAGTGATAAAAAAGAACTTAAGGTAGCTATAACTTCATGGATGAGAGTAGAGGATAATATGTTACCACCAAGGACAAAAGCTACAGCAGCGTATTTAAATTCAGGATTAGCTTCGTTAGAAGTTTTAAGAAAGGGTTATGATGAAGCAATATTTTTAACTAGAAATGGACATGTTTCAGAGGGAACAGCAGAAAATATATTTATGATTAGGGGTGGTAAACTTATAACTCCACCGGCATCAGATAATATTTTAGAAGGTATAACTAGAGATACTATTATGATAATTGTAAAAGAAGAATTGGGTTTAGATATGGTTGAAAGAAGCATAACGAGAACAGAGTTATATGCTGCTGATGAACTATTCTTTTGTGGTACAGCTATGGGGATTGCGTCTATTATTGAGTTAGATGATAGGGTAATTGGAAGTGGAAAATTAGGTGAGATAACAAAAAAAATTAGTAAATTGTATTTTGATATTTCAGTATGTAAGAATGCTAAATATAGTGATTTTTGTACAAGTGTTTATTAGATTAGGGATTAAAAATAAATTTTTATAAATGAAATTTATGAATAAAGAAAATATACATTACAATAATATAAATTAAAGCTAGTATTTTCATTAATTTAAGACTGTAAGTAATTCTATTATGTTAGGGGGATATTAAAATGACCATATTTTTATTGGTTACAAGTATTTTTGGGGCATATTCTCTTATTAGCATGAGTAATAAAAATAAGAGAGAAGAAAAGGTATTTCTTGTAGAGCTTAAAAAAAATATGACAGAAGATATAATTAGAATGATTGTAATTATACTTCTTGAGTATTTTGTAGCTAAAAATATGTTTTTAAATTCAACTAAAGTTTTAGAATTAAGCAATATTTTATTTATACTTATATGTATAGAAATAATTGTATTATTAATTTTTAAATGTAAAATAAAATTTGGAATACTACAAGATGGTATATATTTTAATGGTAATCTATATAGTTGGAATACTGTTAAAACATATAAATTTGTTGGTAGTAACAGATTAAATATATGGATTAAAAAGAATGAATCTAGTATTATTAAGGTTAAATATAGTATAAATAAAGAAGAAAAACTAAAAAAAATAATTAAAAACAATGTTAGTATAGATGGTGACTATGATTTTTAGATTTGGAGAACAAGATGTTAGATAATAAATTAATTACTTTTCTAATTTTAGCTAAAGTTAGAAATTATACTAAAACTGCAGAAATTTTAAATTTAACTCAGCCTGCTGTTTCACAACACATGAAGTTTTTAGAAGAGTATTATGGAATAAAATTTATAAAAAAACAAGGAAAAAATATTTTACTTACGGAGGAAGGCGAAGAATTTTTAGAGTATGTGCGTGAAGCTGAATTAAGAGAAAGAGTTTTACGTGAAAAATTAAAAAACAAATTTTCCCTTGAAAAAAAATATAATATAGGAGCAACTTTAACTATAGGGGGATATGTATTACCAAAGGTATTAGGAAAATATAAAGAATGTTATCCTAATACTGATATTATTCTTAATGTATTTAATACAGATGCAATATTAGAAAAAATTTTAAAGGATGAATTTGAATTAGGTGTTATTGAGGGACCGTTTGATAAAAATAAATTTAAGTATATAAAATTAAAAAATGATGAATTAGTTTTAGCTGTGGCAAAGGGACATCCGTTTTCTAATAAGGAGTATGTTAATTTAGAAGATGTTATGGATGGAAAACTTATTTTAAGAGAAGCAGGTTCTGGTACTAGAAAGTATTTTGAAAGAGAAGTTAAAAAACAAGGATATGATTCTAGAAATTTAAATGTATATATGGAAGTTGGAAGTATAGATGCTATAAAAGCTTTAGTTGAAGCAAATTTAGGATATACAATTATATCTAAAGAAGCTATAAAAAGAGAATGTAGTCTTGGTGTTATTAAAATAGTAAATATTAAAAATAATAATTTAAAACAAGTAAAGTTTTACAGGGAATTCAATTTTGTATATAGAGCTGAAATGTTAAGCGATTATTTAAAAAATTTTATACAATTTTGTTTAAAAAATAGTTAAATAAAATGTTTATAAAAGGCTGTTGATAAATTATATTTATTAACAGCCTTTTAAGTGAGAATATAGATAGATTTGTGTACTTCTAATTAGTATCAGAAAATATTACTGGAAATTCACCTTTCTAGTAATATTTTTTTAAATTTAAAACATACTAATAATGGCTAATTATATCTAATTATAGTGTGTGTAATAAAGTTTTAAATATACATAAAATTTCTAAAAAGTACAAGCTATTATGCTAAAAATTCATCTATTTTATTACCAAATGTAATTGTTAATTGACCTAGTGTAAGAGCCCAATTTTGTCTTGGTGAAGTCCATTTTTCCATTATCTCCATGGTTGCTAGATATAATGACTTTTTTAAGGATTCATCCGTAGGAAATACGGTTCTGGTTTTAGTAAATTTTCTAATCTGTCTATTAAATCCTTCTAGGGCATTTGTAGTATATATCATTTTTCTAATCTCAGGTGAAAATTCGAAGAATGTGGATAAATTATCCCAATTATTATACCAAGAATCAATAACTATACCGTACTTAGAACCCCATTTTTCCTTGAGATTATCAAGTTCTAGGAGCGCTAGCTCTTCGGTAGTTGCTTTATAAATTAATTTTAAATCTTTAATGAATTCTTTCTTATCTTTTGACGCTATGTATTTCAGAGAATTTCTAATTTGATGTACTATACATGTTTGTATACTTACTTCTGGATAAACGGTTTTTATAGCATCTGGTAAACCTCTAAGCCCATCCATACATGCAATTAGTATTTGTTTAACACCTCTATTCTTCAAATCATTGCATACTGACAACCAAAACTTCGCTCCTTCGGATTCTCCAACCCAAATACCTAAAATATCTTTATGACCACTCATATCATATGCCATACATATGTATGCTGCTTTACTAACAATTCTATTGTCATCTCTTACTTTAAAATGCATAGCATCCATATATACTATAGGATAAATTCTATCCAATGTTCTGTTTTGCCACGCAGTGGCTGCGCCAATTACCTTATCAGTGATTTTTGATACCATTGATGGTGATATAGTAATCCCATAAAGGTCTTCTATTTCCGCTTGTATATCACGTGTAGACATACCCCGTGCATAAAGACCAATAACCTTTTTGTCTAGTTCATTGCAAACAGTTTCATACTTTTTAATTACTTTTGGTTCGAATTCAGCATTTCTATCCCTTGGAATATCTACATCTATATCTCCAAAGCTACTGCGTATATTCTTTTTACTATAGCCATTGCGATAATTTTTACTATTATTTTCAGAATTTCTTTCATATTTATCTCTTCCCAAATGATCTTCCATTTCTGCTTCCAATATATTTTGAATAACGTCTTTTAACATTCTTTGTATTAATCCGTTTTTACCCATAACATCATCTAAACTTTTGCATTTCTTAACTTCTTCTTTGTAATCAAAATCAGGTACTTCAAAATTTCTCATTTAGATTCCTCCTAAATTCTTATAAGTATATTATTCCAAACTAACCAATTTTCCATACAAAAAAGATGTAGGTTAATTTGTTTTTACACAAATCAACCTACATCCCCTTTTAAGTTTATAGTACTTTTTAATTTTAATATATAAAGATTATATTTTATAAAATATCTAGTTCATCAGGATTTAATTTATATACTACATCTTTTCTTTCAACTATTATTTTTACTTTTTCTTTTATAATAGGATCTTTTGTTACTGCGTTTATAAGTTCTCTAGTAGGATTTATAGCTCTAGGATTTCCAACGGATTTAAACATTGAAAAATCTCCTAGTGTATCACCATAAGCGTAACTTTCATTAAGATCTATATTATATTTTTCAACAAAATTATTTATAGCTTTTTGTTTATTTACTCTATCCCACATAGGAACTATTTCACCTGTATATTTTTGAGTGCCATCAATTAAATAATCGGTTCCTATATAGTCATCAAACCCATGCTTTAGAGCCATTTCACGAACAAGTTCTACTGGGCTTCCAGAAATAGTTATAAGTTTATGTCCCTGCTTTTTATGCCAAGCTATCATGTCTCTTGTGTATGTGTAAACTCTATCTCCTTTGGATTCAATAACTCTTTTAGCTATGAATTCTACTTGAGTTTTGTCAAGACCCTTTATAGCTTCTATATATATGTCAGCCATTTTTAATAAATAATCGTCATAGTTTCCTAATCTTTTATCCCATTTTGTATAATAATGTCTAACTTCATTGTACCAGCGTTCAGGTTCAATAAATTCAGATGTGATGAATTTTTTAAAAATTTCAGTTATAAGACCTTCTCTATATAAAGTACCGTCAATATCGAAAAAAGCTGCTATTGTTTTTGACATGATTATATCCCCCTTTAAATTATGTTTTATATTATTATGTCCCATATAATTACATAATAGTATAATATAAATGAAATCAAAAAGATATATTTAAAATAGAATAATATTTAATTAGTTTTTAAATATGTGCATAATTATATAAAAAAAATTAACCATAAGCATAAGAAGAAATATATAAGTTGATATAAGTAGAAATGTAGATTAAAATAGAATCTAAGTTAAATATTAAAGGCGTAAGAAAAAATTATAAGAAAAATAGATACATTATAATGAATAAAAGAAAAGGTGGATACTAAAATGGTTGAAATAGGGAAAATACAAAAATTAAAGGTGGCTAATGTTGCCAAAATAGGTGTATATTTAGATGCAGGAACAGAAGAACAAGAAGAGAATATATTACTTCCGAATAACCAATTACCTGAGGATGTTAAAGAAGGAGATGAACTAGAAGTCTTTGTATATAGAGATTCTGAAGATAGATTAATCGCTACTAGAAAAACGCCATTAGTACAGGTGGGAGAAATTGCTGTTTTAGAAGTAAAGGATACAACATCAATAGGAGCGTTTTTAGATATAGGGCTTGAAAGAGATGTGTTACTTCCTTTTAAGGAACAAAAGTATAAAGTAGTTTCTGGAAAAAAATATTTAGTTGCAATATATATAGATAAAAGTGGTAGGCTTACTGCTACAAGTTATATATCAAAGTTTTTATTATCTGAAAGTCCTTATAAAAAAGATGAATGGGTTAAAGGAATAGTATATTCAATTAATGATGAGATAGGAGCACTAGTAGCTGTTGATAATAAATACAAAGGATTAATACCTAAGAGTGAGCTATATAAGGAAATAAATGTTGGGGATGAAGTAGAATGTAGAGTAGCTAGAGTAAGAGAAGACGGAAAGCTTGATTTAGGTACAAGAGAAGTTGCATATAAGCAAATGGATAGTGATGTAGAAATGTTATTAAAAAAATTAGAAAAGTATGATGGATTTATGCCATTAAATGATAAAAGTAAACCAGAAGAAATTAAAGATAGATTAAAAATAAGTAAAGCAGCATTTAAAAGAGCAGTAGGAAGATTGCTAAAAGAAGATAAAATAATTCAAACAGAAAAAGGAATAAAATTAAAATAATTTTATCTTTATACAAATTTTAAAGAGCTATAGATTAATCTATGGTTCTTTTTATTTATAAAATTTAATATATAGTAACTTAAAAGTATAATTTCAATAGTATGTTAATATGAGAAATTATATAAACAAGGCTATATAGAGGTGATAAACATTAACAAAGAATTTTTTAAAATAAGTCTAGACACATGTAAGTTTATTGGAAGTGGGAGAGAAGGAAAAGTTTATAAAACTGAAGATGACTATGTATTAAAAGTATTTAAAAGAAAAAGAAATTCGTTAGAAGAATATAAAATACTTAAAATGGTAGAAGGAAGTAGATATTTTCCCAAGGCTATCAGTATAAAAGGAAGGTACTTATTAAGAGAATATGTAGGTGGAATAGCTTTAAATGAATATATTAAAAAAAAAGGTATGCCAAAAGAACTTTCGTATAATTTAGTATACTTATTTGAAGAGTTTAAAAATATGAAATTTACAAGAATAGATATGTCAGCAAGACATATTTATGTTGGAGATAATTATAAGGTGAAAGTTATAGATCCTAGAAAATGCTACAGTAAAAAAGTTTCATTTCCTAAAATTTTATTAAAAGAATTAGATGAAGCTAAAGTCCTAGATGATTTTATAAAGGGGATTATAGATATAAGGCCAGAGCTTGCCATAAATTGGGGCGGAAAAATAAGTGCTAGATAATGATATAATTTAGTATTTAAAAATTTATTTATTTTTACAAATTAAATTTTCAAAACATATAAATGGCGAAGTTTTTTTGTAAAAAATTCTTCGTCTATTTTTTATAACTATATAAAGTTTTAAAATTTTTAGTGGTGTTATTATTAAATTCATTATAACAGATTGATTTCTTTTTAATATAATTATTAAAACCATCATTTTTAGAATAATATCTAATAAAATTACAATATTAATAAAGTATTTAGAAGAAAAAATCACTAAAATAGATAATATACATATGATGATTATAAGATTAATACATTAAAGGTGTTTTTATGAATAAAGACTATATAAATAATTGCGGTCTTGATTTAAGTGAATGTAAATTTTTAGGAGAAGGACATCATGGCAAAGTATTTTTAAGAAAAGACGGAAAAGTCATAAAGATATGCACAACTGTTAGGAGCTGTAAATCGGAATACCTTATATTAAAAAAAGTAGATGGGTCAAAATATTTTCCGCGAGCATATAAATATGAATATTTATATATGATAAGAGACTATGTTGGTGGAGAATGTATGCGAGATTATATAAAAACCCATGGACTTAGTAAAAAACTAGCTATAAATGTTATTAAACTGTTAGAAGAATTTAAGCGACTACATTTTACAAAAATAGACATACGATGTAAAGACATTTTTGTTCAAAAAAAAGAAAGAGTTATGGTAATTGATCCTAAAGGATGTTATAGTAGACATAAAAATTATCCATCCCATCTTATAAAGGGATTAAAAAATACTATGTACTTAGATAAATTTTTGAGAGTTTTAAAAAACGAAAGACCTGAATTATATAAAGAATGGATTTTACAAAACAATTTGAAGTAAGGCCGGCGTTTTGCTGGTCTTATTTTAATAAAAATGTATAAAATGAAAAAGATTTACAAAAACTGTACTAATTGAGTTGAAGGAAAAAAGGAACTGTGTTATAATACATATACAATTTATAAATAAAGGGAAAGGAGGCAATAATATGCCATATGTATTTTGGACCGTAATATTTTTAATAGTCTTTATAGATAGATGGACTAAACGGAAGACAATTAAGATTTTAGGAAATGGAAAGGGAAAAAAATCTGTAGAATTATTACAAAATAGATTAAAATTAATGCTTGAATATAATAAGGTAAAACATGTTGATGGTTTAGAAGGTGGACTGAGTATAATAATTAAGATAACTTTAATAGCTTTGTTATGTGCTGTTGTATATTTAATAAAATTAACTCAGTATCAAGGGGAAATAGGATTAAAACTTGCACTTTCCTTTATAATTGGTGGAGGATTTGGAAACTTTATAGATAGATTAGGACATGGATATGTTATAGATTTTATATGTATAAAAGGAAGTAAGAACATTGCATTTAATTTATCTAGAATATTTATAATAACTGGTATAATATTGTTATTATTCAATATCTAAATTTTATATAAGAATCTGAAACAGTTAGAAAATTTAAATAAGAAGTGAGAGGGTTATTTTTTTTAGTGAGAATTGTTAATTTTTTAACGTTGTTGATTTAGTTAGGTATTTTTTATTTATAAAATACCTAACTAAATCATAAAATTCATACTGTTAAAATCATAGAAATTAAATTTAAATGTTTAATTAAATCAACCACCAAGCGTTATATCTTGCGTGTTATACCATTTTAAAGCATTATAAAAATGGTCTTTGTTAAAATTTGGCCAATAGTCATCTACAACATAAAAGTCTGAATATATAGATTGAACAGGTAGAAATCCACTTAAACGTCTTCTGCCACCCCAACGAATTATAAGATCAACTCGTGAAATGTCATTTGATTTTAAAGTATTAGCTATAGTATTTCTATTGGAACTAGTATTTTCTTTAAGGTTACTAAGGTCCCATTCCCATCCATAGTTAACCAAAAAGTTGACTTTAATACCTCCTTTACCAAAGGTTTTTCGTTTAGTAAAGGGTAAAAGTTCTTTAGGAAACATTGGCGAATCATAATTACCAACTACTAATAAATCAGCATCTTCTTTGCTTAATAAATTAACTGCATCAACACAGGCTTTTGAAAAAGCAAGTCTTTGAATTTTAGGACGTTTAGTGTTATCAGTGGTAAAGCCGTAATATGTAATTTCTTTGATACCTATTTTTTTACATAAACGAAATAGTATTAATCCGGGATTCAATCCTGAATCATAACCTTTTTCTTTTGTTAAACCATTATTTATAGCCCAACGTCTATTTCCATCTGGAATAATACCTATATGATTTGGAATTCGCATATTTTATCACACCTTTATATAAATTAATATATATGAGTATTATTAACATGTTTTAGGGATATATTCTATGTTTTAGTAAAAGATTAAAAAAGTAAAATTAATAATGAATTTAAGAAAATAGATAAAATGTATGATAAACAAATATTATAGAAAAAAATGTATTTTAATATAGAAAAATACAGAAAAGTATGCTATATTATAAAGGGTAAGTTCTCATCCCAATAATTCAAAATATTTTGAATTTAATACACAAAATAAATAAAAGATAGTTATACAGAGATGTAAGGAGGAGATTACAAGTTAGTCTTCTCCTTATGTCTTTTTAAATTTAAATAACGTATTGTACTAATAAATTAAAGTTATTTACAAAAATTTTTACAAATAAAGATAAGGGGGATTATTTTTATGGGTTTTGTAAGAAAGTTTAAGGTTAAAGCCAAGCTTGCAGTGAGTTTTGTAATACTGGTTATTTTAATTGTATTATCCGGGATGGGAGGACTATTAAATTCAAAAAAAATAAATACAGGGGCAAAAACAACTTATTCAAAGCACTTATTGGCGATTAAAGACATGGAAGGAGTAAGAGTAAATTTAAATGAAGAAAAAGCAGATTTAATAATGCTGTTATATAATACTAATATAGATGAGCAAGCTATGCATAAGCAGGTTTCGAAAATATCAGATTTGAAAACAAAAAATATAGAATCTATGAAACATTATGAAAGTATTCCTAAAGGAAAAAGTGAACAAAACGTATATGAGGATTTTAAGTTAAAATTATTTAAATATAGAGGTGGCAGGGATAAGATAATAAAATTAGTTAAAGAAAAGAATTACTCATCAGCTCAAGATATATATTATTCTGAGGTTAAAGCATTAAGAGAAGATATGGAGCAAATGATTAATAAGATAAGTTCAATGAATATTGAAGAAGCTAGATATTTTTATGAAAATAATCAAAAACTTTTCTTGAATATAAAAGTACAATTATTTAGTTTAACTGTAATTGCAATAATTATATCTATAATATTAACTATATTAATGGTAAAAGATATTAGTGGTGCTCTTCAAAAAATTAAAGGGTATGCTATGAAACTTGCTGAGTATAATTTTTCGGAAGATATACAAGTTACTGGAAATGATGAGTTTAGTGATACTGCTAGGGCTTTAAATAAAGCACATCATAATATAAAAGAACTCATAGAATCTATGAAGATTAATTCAAATAATATGACTTATATGAGTGAGAATTTATCTGCAACAGTTCAAGAGATAACAGCAAAAGTTGATGAAATAGACGGATTTACAGGTAATATAAACAAAGAAACTCAAGAGGCTAGTATTTCAGGTGAGGAGTTAAGTGCTTCTATAGAAGAAGTAAATTCAAGTGTTGAAGATCTTTCTAGTAAATCTATTGAGGCAAGTGAAAATGCGATAGAATCTAAAAACAGGGCAGTTAATATACAAAATGATGTTAAATATGCTGTTGAAGATATACAAAAGATGTATAAAGAAAAAGAAGTAAACATATTAAAGGCAATACAAGAAGGAAAGATAGTAGAGGAAATAAAGGTAATGGCAGATGCTATAGCTACTATAGCAGAGCAAACTAACTTATTGGCATTAAATGCTGCCATAGAAGCAGCCAGAGCAGGAGAGCATGGTAAGGGATTTGCTGTAGTTGCCGAAGAGGTAAGAAATCTTGCAGAGCAATCATCAAATACAGTGTCAACAATTCAAGATACAATACAGAAGGTACAATCAGCTTTTGAAAATCTTGCTGTAAATAGCGATGATATACTTATATTTATAAATAATAATATAACTAAAATATTGGACAAGTCATTAGATACAGGAAAGCAGTACTATAAAGATTCAGAGTATATAAGTTATATATCAGAAACATTGGCATCTATGACAGAGGAAATAAGCGCAACAATAAATCAAATTTCTGAACGAGTTCAAGGAATGTCACTAAATGCTCAAGAATCTGCAAAACATACGGAAGGTATATTGGAGAATTTAGGAACTACCAATGTAGCTATGAAAGAAGTTTCAAAAACATCGGTAGAACAGTTAGAAGTTATTCAAAAGTTAAATGAACTTATTGAAAAATTTAATATATAATAATCAATACTAAAAATGATTACCCTAAAATAGGGTAATCATTTTTAGTAGAATTAGCTTTAATTTTTAAAGCTATGAATTGGAGCAGGTATTAAACCACCTCTGTTTACAAAATTAGAACTACTGAATTTACTAACTTTCATAATAGGAGCTCTTCCAAGTAGACCTCCAAATTCAACCATATCACCTACGGTTTTACCAGGAACAGGAATAACTCTAACGGCAGTGGTTTTATTGTTTATAACACCAATAGCGGCTTCATCTGCAATTATAGCTGAAATAGTTTCAGCCGATGTATCACCAGGAAGTGCTATCATATCAAGACCAACAGAGCATACACAGGTCATGGCTTCAAGTTTTTCTAAGTTTATAGAATGATTTAAAACGGCATCTATCATTCCAGAATCTTCGCTTACTGGGATAAATGCACCACTAAGCCCACCGACTCTAGAAGCGGCCATAATACCCCCTTTTTTAACGGCATCATTTAAAAGTGCAAGTGCGGCAGTAGTACCTGGGGCACCACAACTTTCAATGCCCATTTCTTCTAAAATATGAGCAACACTATCTCCAATAGCTGGAGTAGGTGCTAATGATAAATCTATTATTCCAAAAGGAACATTTAATCTTTTAGAAGCCTCTTCTGCAACTAATTGACCCATTCTTGTTATTTTAAAAGCTGTTTTTTTAATAGTATCTGCTACTACATCAAAACTTTGACCTTTTACAGTTTCTAGAGCTTTTTTTACGGTTCCAGGACCACTTACACCTACATTTATTATACATTCAGCTTCTCCTACACCGTGAAATGCACCGGCCATAAAAGGATTATCTTCTACAGCGTTAGCGAATACTACAAGTTTAGCACAACCAAGGCCATCAGAATCTTTTGTTAATAAAGCTGTTTGTTTTATTATTTCCCCCATTTTTTTAACTGCATTCATGTTTATACCATTTTTACTTGTGCCTATATTAACAGAAGAACAAACTTTTTCTGTTTCGCTTAAAGCTTGAGGAATAGAATTAATTAGTTTTAGATCGCCTTTTGAACAACCTTTATGTACTAGAGCAGAAAAACCACCTATGAAGTTTATACCAACATTAGAAGCGGCTTTATCTAGAGTTTTAGCGAATTCTACATAATTTTCATCATTGCAGCATTGAGCTACTAAGGAAATGGGAGTTACAGATACTCTTTTATTAATAATAGGTATACCAAATTCTGTTTCTATATCGTTTCCTACTTTAACTAGATTTTCAGCATATCTTGTAATTTTATCATAAATTTTTTGACGGCTTTTAGCACCATTAGAATCGCAACAATCCATTAAAGATATTCCCATAGTTATAGTACGAATATCTAATTTTTCTTTTTCAATCATTTGAATAGTTTCAATTATTTTGTTTTGATTAATCATATTTACACCTACTTTTAGATATTATGCATTGAATTAAAGATGTCTTCATGTTGAATTTTTATTGAAAGGTTCAGTTGAGATTCTTTAGCAGTTAAAACGTCTTTTAATTCTTTGAATGATTTTGTTGAGTTAGACAAGTCTACTAGCATTATCATAGTGAAATATTCTTGAAGGATTGTTTGACTTATATCAAGAATATTTACATTGGATTTTGCTAAGATGGCACTTACACTTGCGATAATTCCAGTAGTATCTTTACCTAGAACAGTTATAATAGCTTTCATAATTTTACCTCCTTAATATTAGTGTTTTGGTAATAACTATACAATATATATAGTATAATCCTAATTATACAATTTTATATAATGTTTATATAAATATATCATATAATAGATAATAATGAAATAAAATGTATAAATAGTAAATTAGTAAAACCATTTCTAAGCTTGTAGAATACATACAGATAGTAATCATAAGATAAGGTTTTTGTAAATTAAAGTTAATACACTGTATATACGACAAAAATTTATAAGAGTTCCAATAAAAATTTTAAATATAAAGGAGGAGAAGGAGATGGGTATTAAATTTTCTAAAGTTTTTAAGATATATTCAATTATGACATTAATGTTTTTGATTATGATCTTTAATTGTACAAAGATAGTTATTGCTGCAGATAGTACTTATAAAGTATTAAATAAAATAGAAAATGTTGATATTGATAAAAAGTGGAAAATAAATTTTAATAATAAACTTAATGAAGATACCTTAAAAAATAATATTAAAATTGTAGATGAGGATTCAAAAGAATGTTTAAAGATTAAAGTAAAATATAATGATAAAGATAAATTTGTTAATGTTGAGTGTTTAAGCAAATATAGAAGTAAAGGTAAGTATATTTTAATTATAGAAAAAGGCATAAAATCTTTTGATGGAAAAGATTTATCAAAAGGTGTAAAGGTTAATTTTACATGTAAAGATTATGATGAAAAAATAAATACAAATAAGTCTTTGTTGAAAGAAAACTTTAAAAATCCAGGTAATGTGGCTAATAATAAAGAAGATTTTTATAATATATTAAGATATGCACTATTTACATTTAAATCTAAAATTACATTAACAATAAATAATTATAATCAAAATGATTATTCTTTAGATATAATAGCTGATATTATACATGACAATCCAATATTAGATTATGGGTATAAAGGGGCTAATGGAAGTATAAGTTCATCAATGGGAAAGGCCACAATGAAGCTTAATTTAAATTATACTTACTCAAAGGAAAGAATGGAGTATATGAGAACAGAGTCTCAAAATAAGGTAAATGATATTATTAAAAAGATTATAAAACCTAATATGAGTGATTATGAAAAAGAATTAGCTATTCATGACTATATTGTTAATAATTCTAGATATGATGAGAGATTATTTTTTAGTAGTATACCAGGAGAATCTTATACAGATTATGGTGTTTTAGTAAAGGGTGTAGGAGTGTGCGAAAGTTATGCAAAGGCTATGTATAGATTATTAAATACTGCTGGAATTGAAACATTGTTTGTAGTTGGAGAAGGAAAAAATCAAAATGGTATAAAAGAAGCTCATGCATGGAATATAGTTAAATTGTACGGTGAATATTATCAACTAGACACGACTTGGGATAATCCTATGGTACCAGGTGGTAAAAAGTATGTAACGCATGATTATTTTAATTTGACCGACAGTGAAATGCAAAAGGATCATATTTGGGATAAATCTAAATATCCAAAATGCTACAGTAAAACTTATAGTTTTAAGCAAAAATATGTAGCCTAAAAACTTAAAAAAATATATAATTAATTTAAATACTTTGAAAACTTAGGATGAAGGGATGATTTTATGAGATATGAAGGAACAGTTTATAGACCACCAAGTGAAGCGTATAGTTTAATTATTCAAGTTACATTAGGATGTTCTCATAACAAATGTACATTCTGCAATATGTATAAAGATAGAAGCTTTAAGATAAAAAGTTTAGATGAAGTATTTGAGGATTTAGAGTTATCTAGAAAATATTATAAATATGTAAAAAGAATATTTTTAGCTGATGGAGACGCTTTAATTTTAAAAACTGAAAACTTAGAAAAGATACTTATTAAAATTAAAGAATTGTTCCCGGAATGTGAAAGAGTTTCTGTTTATGGAACTCCAGCAGATATTTTAAGAAAAAGTGAAGAGGACTTAATTAAGCTTAAAAAATTAGGTCTAGATATAATTTATATAGGTGTAGAAAGTGGTAGTGATGAAGTGCTTAAAGATGTAAATAAAGGGGTTACTTCGGAAGAGATAATAAAAGCTGGTCAAAAAGTAAAAAGAACAGGAATAAAACTTTCTGCAACATTGATTTCAGGGCTTGGTGGAAAAGGAAAGTCTCAATTACATGCAAAAGAATCTGCAAGAGTTATAAGTGCTATTAATCCGGATTATTTAGGCATACTTACACTTATGATTGAGCCGGGAACAGAAATATATAATAAGGTTCAAAATGACGAAATGGTACTTTTGAATCCGAAAGAGGTTATGGTAGAGACTAGAGAACTTATAAGAAATCTAGAGGTTAGTAACTGTATATTTAGAAGTAATCATGCATCTAATTATGCACCGCTTGCAGCAACATTAGGTGAAGAAAAAGACAGACTTTTAAGGGAATTGGATAGTATAATTGGAAGCGATTATAATTTTAAAGACGAATATTTTAGAAGATTCTAAATTAATAAATTGTTAATACTTATGTAGGAGTTAAGAGTGTGACCTTATGATATAATGTAAATAAAATAAAGCTATATTTAAAAGTGAGGGATATGCATGGAATATTCAAATAAAGGTAGCATAAAAAGAGTTTTTAATATGTTTGTAATGCCAATAATTATTTTATTTATAGTTTTACTTATAATAAAAGGATTATTATTTTTACTTCCTATATGTATAATTGGATTTTTGGGTTATAAAGGGATAAAACTAGTTAATTCTAAATTCAAAGGTACAAATTATAATAATACGAATAATGTTGATTTTAAAGAAGTTAACTCTAAAAAAGAATATAATTTTGAAACAAAAATCATAGATGTTGAGTATGAGGATGTTAAAAAAATAAAAATGGCAGTGTTGTGTGCCATTTTTATTTTTGTTAATATTTTAGGAAATCAATGATATAATTATTAATATAGTAAATGACTCGAAGTGGAGGAAGTTGATATGATACTAGTGAATACAGATTTTATTTCAGGAAAAGAAATAGAGACTATTGCTTTAGTAAAAGGATCTACAATTCAGTCCAAAAATATTGGAAAAGATATTTTAAGTGGTTTAAGAACAATTGTTGGTGGAGAATTAAATGAATATACAGAAATGATGAATGAAGCTAGAGAAATTGCTACTAATAGAATGATAGAAGAAGCAGAAAGGCTTGGAGCAGATGCAGTAATAAACATTAGATATGCAACTAGTGCTATAATGCAAGCAGCAGCTGAAGTTATAGTTTATGGAACGGCTATAAAAATACTGTAATATAAATAAAAAATATTATAAGAGGTCTTATAATCATTTTTTATTTATATTTTGGTATAATCATTTAGGTTCAGTTAAAATTCATCTTTAGTATATGGATTTTATCATTAGTTTATTAATATTAAAGTGCATTGTAAAAAATTTATCTTTTGCTAGGAATATTTTACTATGTTTTGCTAAAAAAATCAACATCAATGAAAAAATTGTAAAAAATAGTAAAGTAAATTCAAAATATTTTATCATAAAAAATATATACTGGGGGGTATAAAAATGATATTAATAAAAAATGGCAAGATAGTTACTGTAACTAAAGGTACTTTAGAAAATGGATGTGTTCTTATAAAAGATGGAAAGATATTAGAGATTTCAGAAGACATAAAAGTTAATGAAGATGTAGAAGTAATAGATGCTAAAGGGGGATGGGTTACACCTGGATTTATAGATGCACATTGTCATATAGGTATATTTGAGCAAGATATGGGTTTTGAGGGCATGGATATAAATGAAGCTACAGATCCATTAACTCCACATTTAAGAGCAATTGATGCTATAAATCCTATGGATACTTCTTTTAAGGATGCAATAAAAGGAGGAGTAACTACAGTAATGACAGGTCCTGGTAGTGCTAATCCTATGGGGGGACAATTTGTTGCAATGAAAACTAGTGGTATATGTGTTGATGACATGGTAGTTAAAGAACCTGCTGCTATAAAGATTGCTTTTGGAGAAAATCCTAAAAGAATTTATAAATCAAAAAACAAAATGCCTACTACAAGAATGGCAACAGCGGCTCTAATTAGAGAGATATTAATGAAAGCTAAAAATTATAAAATAAAAAAAGAAAAGGCTGCTAAAGAAGGTAGAGATTTTGAAGAAAATTTTAGATTAGAGGCATTAATGCCTGTATTAGATAAGCAGATACCACTTAAAGCACATTGTCATAGAACAGATGACATATTAACAGCTATAAGAATAGGAAAAGAATTTGATGTAAATCTTACATTAGATCATTGTTCAGAGGGGCATCTAATACCAGAGCATATTAAAAAATCTGGAAGAAATGCAATTGTGGGGCCTACTCTTACTGCAAGAAGTAAGATTGAAGTTAAAAATAAAACATTTAAGACGCCTAAGGTACTTCATGACAATGGTGTTAAAATAGCTATAATGACAGATCATCCAGTTATACCTATAGAATATTTACCGTTGTGCGCTGGACTTGCAGCTAAGGAAGGTTTAGGAGTAAAAGAAGCTTTAAAAGCTATAACTATAAATGCAGCTGAGATTTGTGGAATAGATAATAGAGTTGGAAGTCTAGAAGTAGGTAAAGATGCAGATATAGTAATTTCTAATGGAAATCCATTAGATTCTCTTACAAGTACAACATGTACAATAATAAATGGAAAAGTAGAATATATAAACGAATAAATATGGTAAAAACACTACAAATGTCATATTGTAGTGTTTTTATTATTTATATGAATTATGTGAAAACAAAACATTAATAATTAGTTAAAAATATACATTATATTGAAATATATTGGAAAATATGGTATAAATGTAATGTTGCGGTTTTTAGGTTTGGGTTATAAATAATTGGGGGGAATGTGTATGAAAGACTATATCAAGATGCAGATGGAAGAAACTAGGATGAATTTAAACAATTTGGTTGAAAGGAAGTTTAATAGAATGGTTGATTATGATGTAATAGAGCTAAGTCAGGAATTAGATAGGCTATTAGTACAATATATTAAGATAACAAATAATAAAAAATATTTATTAAAAGATTTCTAACAAATAATAGAAATCTTTTTTTTGTTATATTTTTATTTATATTGACATGTAATTAAAAATGACTTATGATTAGCTTAACCGGTTAAATAATTAAACTTACAGACAAAAAGTAGAGAGGTGATTTCAAAGTGAACAATATTTGTGTAATTGGAAGTATAAACATGGATGTGGTTTTAAAAGTAAATAGAATGGCAAAGGTTGGAGAAACTATATTTGCAAATGATTTAAAAAATATACCCGGAGGCAAGGGCTCTAATCAAGCTATAGCTTGTTCACGTATGAATGCAAACGTATCCATGATAGGAAAAGTGGGTATGGACGGAAATGGAGATATATTAGTAAATAAACTAAAAGAGAATAATATAAATACAGAATATATATTTAAAGATGATAAAGTATCTACAGGTACAGCTATAATCACAGTGGATAATGAAGCGAATAATTCAATTATTGTAGCATCAGGTTCTAATATGACTATTGAAGAGGAAGAAATTAATGAGGCTTCTAATGTTATAAAAAATAGCGATATAGTAATATCACAATTCGAAGTTCCTATGAAAACGATTTTAAAAGGATTTAAAATAGCTAAGGAAAATAATAAAATAACAATTTTAAATCCAGCACCAGCTAAAAAAATTGATAGAGAATTATTGAAGTATACAGATATAATAATACCAAATGAAACAGAAGCTTTTGAACTTACAGGGCTTGAAGTTACAGATTTAGATAGTGCAAAAAATGCAGCAAATATATTAATGAAGGAAGGTATTAAGTGTGTAATTATTACTTTAGGATCTAGAGGTGCTGCAGTAATAATGAAGGAATATTCAGATATAGTACCTGCGTTTAAAGTTAATGCTATAGATACAACTGCTGCAGGGGATAGTTTCATAGGTGGGTTTGCAAGTAAAATAGATATTAATAATATGAGTTTTGAAAATTTAAAAAAATCAATAAAGTTTGGTAATATGGTATCTTCTATTGCTGTTCAAAGAGAAGGAGCAGAACCATCTATTCCATACTTAGAAGATGTAAAGAAGATATATGGGGAGGAACTATAAAATGAAAAAAACACCTTTATTAAATAGTGCTATATGTGAAGTGATTTCAAAAATGGGACATACAGATATGATAGCTATTGGGGATTGCGGACTTCCAATTCCGGAGGTTACTAAAAGAATAGATTTAGCTTTATTAAAAGGGGTGCCCAGTTTTATACAAACACTTAAAGCTGTTTTATTAGAACAACAGGTAGAAGAAGTGATAATAGCACATGAAACTAGTGAGGTTAGTCCTAAAATTTTTGAAGCTGTGAAAGAAGAAGTAGGAGATGTTAAAATTACATTTATATCTCATGAGGAATTAAAGATGGAATTATCTAAGTGTAAAGCAGTTATAAGAACTGGTGAACAAACTCCTTATGCTAATGTGATATTAAAATCGGGAGTGGTATTTTAGGAGGGATAAAATGGACAAAAGACATCCTATGCTAAAAATGCAAGGTATATCAAAGTCATTTGCAGGAGTAAAAGCATTACAAAATATAGATATTGAAGCTTATGGAGGAGAGGTTTTAGCTCTCCTTGGTGAAAATGGAGCAGGGAAATCTACTTTGATGAAAATACTTAGTGGAGTATATAAAAAAGATAGTGGAAAAATTTTTATAGAAGGTCAAGAAGTTACTCCGAATAATATTAAAGAAGCAGAAAAATTAGGAGTTTCAATTATACATCAAGAACTTAGTGTACTTCCCAATTTGACTGTAGCTGAAAATATATTTTTGGGAAATGAAAAGTATAGTAAATTTACTAGGAAAATAAATAAATCATTAATTAGGGAAAGAAGCAAAATGTTCTTAGATCAAATAGGATGTAAGGTAAATCCAGATTCTTTAGTGAAAGATGTAAACGTCGGTGATAGGCAAATGATAGAAATTGCAAAAGCGTTAACTAAAAATTCAAGAATCATAATTATGGACGAACCTACAACAGCACTTACAGATGTAGAGACGAAAAAGCTTTTTGAAGTTATAGACAGACTTAAGAAAAAAGGAATAGCGGTTATATATATTTCACATAGAATGGAAGAACTTTTTGCAATTTGTGATAGAGTTACTGTTTTGAGAGATGGTCAGTATGTAGGAGATGTAAGAACTTCTGAAATAGATCAAGATGGATTAATAGCTATGATGGTAGGAAGAAAATTAGAAGATCAATTTCCTTACAAAAAAGTTAAGGTTGGAAAAACTTTATTGAAGGTAGAAAATTTAAAGTATAAAAATAAAGTAAATAATGTTAGTTTTGAAATAAAGAGTGGAGAAATATTAGGGGTTGCTGGACTTATGGGTTCAGGAAGAACAGAACTTGCTAAAACTATATTTGGTGAGTATAAAAAAGATGAAGGCAATGTATTTGTAGAAGATGTAAAGGTTAACATGAATTCTCCGAAAGATGGGATAAAAAATGGAATTTGTTATGTTTCTGAGGATAGAAAAGGAGAAGGACTAATTTTAGAAATGTCTGTAGGAGAGAATATGAGTCTTGCTAATTTAGCTTCATATGAAAATAAGCTTAAGAAGATAGACAAAAAGATGGAGAAAGAACAAATAAAGGAATACATTAAAAAGCTTTCAGTTAAAACTCCAAGTGCAGAACAATTCATATATAAATTAAGTGGAGGAAATCAACAAAAAGCTATACTTGCAAAGTGGGTAATGTTATCTCCTAAAGTTTTAATAATAGATGAACCAACTAAAGGGATAGATGTTGGAGCTAAAAAAGAGATATATGAGGTTTTAAATGAGCTTAAAAGTTCTGGAAAAGCTATAATAATGATTTCATCAGATATGCCTGAAGTTTTAGGGATAAGTGATAGGATAATTGTTATGCATGAAGGAAAAATAAGTGGTGAATTATCTCATGAAGAAGCAAATCAAGAGTCTATAATGGCGTACGCAGTTGGAAGAAGCAAATAGAAAATTAACAAAAAGGAGAACACATATGGAAAATAATTTTAAAAATATAATTATGAAATATAAAGCATTATTGGGGTTTTTAGTTTTATGTGTAGTAATGGCTATTTTATCTCCTAGATTCTTATCTGTAGCTAATATAAAAAATGTTCTTACACAAGTGTCTGTCAATGCTATTATTGCAATTGGAATGACATTCGTAATATTAACAGGGGGTATAGATTTATCAGTTGGTTCAACACTTGCTATAAGTGGTGCGGTAGCAGCAACTTTAATAAAAGCAAATTGCAACATATTTGTAGCAATTATAGCAGCATTAGTAGTGGGAGTAATAGTTGGATTAGTTAATGGACTATTTATTGCTAAAGGTAGAATTCAAGCTTTTATAGCTACACTTGCAACAATGACTGTGTTTAGAGGAGTTACCCAAGTTTATACAAATGGTACACCAGTATCAAAACTTGGAGAAAGTTTTGGAAACATAGGTAATAAAGAATTACTTGGTATTCCATTTCCTGTAATTATTACTATAGTGGTGTTTTTAATAGCATTTTATGTGTTAAATGAAACAAGAGGTGGAAGATATATATATGCTCTAGGTGGAAATGAGGATTCAGCTAGATTATCAGGAATAAATACAACTAAAATGAAAATGTTAGTATATATAATATCTGGAGTAACAGCTGCTATTAGTGGAGTAGTAGTTACAAGTAGAATTGGTTCAGCATCTGCTATAGCAGGTACAGGATACGAATTGGATGCCATTGCTGCTGTAGTATTAGGAGGTACAAGCCTTTCAGGAGGAGAGGGAAGTATATCAGGTACCATAATAGGTGCACTAATTATAGGAGTATTAAATAACGGATTAAATTTATTAAATGTATCACCTTATTATCAACTAATTGTAAAAGGTCTTGTAATTTTATTAGCAGTTATGGTAGATAGAAAAATTAATAAAAAATAAAATAAGTAAGAGAGGGTAAATATGAAAAAGATAACTAAAAAAATTATAGCAATTTGTGCCTCTGTATTACTAGTTTTAGGATTTATAGGTTGTAGCAAAAAAGATACACAAGTAAGTCAAAAGAAAATAGGTATGGTTGTATCTACTTTAAATAATCCATTCTTTGTTTCATTAAAGGAAGGAGCAGAGAAAAAGTCTAAGGAACTTGGATATGAACTTTTGGTATTAGATTCACAAAATGATCCTGCAAAAGAGAGATCTAATATAGAAGATCTAATTCAAGGCGGAATATCGGTATTAATAGTTAATCCTACAGATAGTGATGCTGTTATAAATTCTGTACAAGTAGCTAACAAAGCCAATATACCTGTTATAACTGTAGATAGACAAGCTAATGGTGGAGAGGTTGTATCTCATATAGCATCAGATAATATTAAAGGTGGAGAACTTGCAGCAAGCTTTATAATTGATGAATTAAAAAATAAAAAGGATATAAAAGTAGTTGAGTTACAAGGAATTCCTGGTGCATCGGCTACAAGAGAAAGAGGTCAAGGATTTCACAATATAATTGATAAAAAATCAAATATAAAACTTGTGTCTAGTCAAGCTGCAAATTTTGATAGAGCTCAAGGACTTTCAGTAATGGAAAATATAATTCAAGCACAATCAGACTTTGATGCGGTATTTGCACATAATGACGAAATGGCTTTAGGCGCAGCAAAAGCATTAAAAACTGCAAATAAAAAAGTAATAGTTGTGGGCTTTGATGGAGATGAGGATGCAAAAACATCTATTGAAAAAGCAGAAATGTCTGCAACAGTAGCACAACAACCAGCATTAATGGGTATTACATCTATTGAAAATGCAGTGAAAATTTCTAATGGAGAAAGTATACCAAAACAAGTTCCTGTTAAACTTAGACTTATTACTAAATAGAATGATAAGAAATTATTAAAATGTGGATTAATGTTTTAGACTTTCCAATTAGATAAATTTAATTAACAAAACTAATAAGGATTGAATTCTGTGTTAAACAAGATTCAATCCTTTTAGTTTTTTAATTCGTTTATATAAGTTTTGACATAAGAATTTATATAGGGAATTTTGGTAAAATAACGATTTCGCGTTTTTTATTTGCTTATGAAATCTTTAAATTATCATACTAGATTAAAAGTATACTACATAACAAGGGATACTTTTAATAAATTTAGTATTGAATATATAGGAGTACAGAGAGAGGCACCCTTTGTAGTTCCAGCAATTAACATAGCTACGGCTTTATTATGAAGATCTTCTACTATAGATCCAGAATCTCCTTTATCTGACGAATTAGATGTAAATATTTGATTCCTAAAAACAATTTCTTTACCCTGAAGTTTATATTTTGCAGTAACATATATTGCTGATATATGGCCATAAGTTATACCAGTTGTTCGTCCAATTTTTCTTACAGATAAGTCTAAAGAAGGAGTGGTTATTCCTAATAAAGGACCTATAGTAGCAATGTTTTTAGATACTAATGAGAGATTAGTTACTTTAGCAATAGCGCAATCTACATCATTTGCAACTGGATTAATACGAGAATAATATTGTAGAGGAATATATTTATAAAGATATGCAATAGTGTCAGTTGAGGGCTTACCTGAGTCCTTATAACCTGGTTGTATGATAGGAGTAGAAATAGGAACTGTATTTTCAATAGCAATAACATGATTGCAACTTAATATATAAAGATTTGAGGTATCTTTTACAAGACAACATAAGGTTCCAGCTGGATTTTTTGATTCAACACTTATACTGTAACCACCTTGTGCAGGACGAATTTTTTTAGTGAATGAAGTAGCTTCAAATCCCCCGCTTTCAACGACGTCAGTTTTCATACCATTATATAGTGAGGGAATCAAGTCTTTCCAATGAATATTATTTTGGGGAAGTTTTTTAGTTACAAAAACTATAATGCATTTTTCCTTAGTAGTAAAATTTTTAATTGTTTTGTAGCCAAGACCAATGCCTACTACATTTTTTTTATTAAAAAAATAGTTATAGTTATTATTACAAATATAACGAGCTTTTTCATTTATTGAAGATTTGAAACACGTATTAATCATACATATCACCATAAGATAATTTTATAATATATAACGTTAAAAATATTATATTCAATATTAATAATATGAGCTTTTACATAATAATGTTAAAACAATAAAATTTTAAATAGTATAATAGATATAGTTTACTAATTTAAAATTTTGATTTTATAAAAAATAATATATAATAAAACTAAGATAAGACATAATAGGTATACGGGGGAAAGTAACTATATGAAGAAGATAACTATGAAGGATATTGCCATAAAGGCAGGAGTATCAAAAGCGACTGTATCTATGGTATTAAATAAAAAGGATTCAAAAATAAGTAAGGAAACTAAAGAAAAGATAACAAAATTAGCTGAAGATTTAAATTATATACCAAATGGTATTGCAAGAAGCTTAACGACAAAAAAGTCTCAAACTATAGGTATTATTTTACCAGACATTATAAATCCATTTTTTTCGGAAATGGCAAGAGCAATAGAGGATACTGCAAATAAGCTGGATTACAATGTTATATTTTGTAATACTGATAGCAATTTTGAAAAAGAAGAAAGTTATATAAAGTTACTTATAAGTAAATTGGTAGATGGAGTTATTTTTATAACTGGAAGGGGAAATAAAGAAAGTTTAGATATTTTAAAACAAAATAATATATCATTTGTATTAGTAGATAGATATATAGAAAATAATCAAAATTATCCAGGAGTGTATTGCTTAAATAAGGAAGGTATAGTACAAGGAGTTGAATATCTTATAAAAAAAGGTAGACAAAATATAGCTTTTGTAACTGGAAATAAAGATTTAAGTGTTTCAAAACAAAGAATAGATGGCTATATAGAAACTATGAACAAGCACAATATGAACTTTGAAGGTTTGATATTTGAAAGTGATTTTACTTTAGATGGTGGTATGCAAATTACTGAAGAAATTCTACAATATAATAAAAATATAGATGCAATATTTTATAGCAATGATGTAATGGCATTAGGTGGGTTAAAAGTATTAAAAAGAAAGCAATTTATAGTTCCGGAAGATATTAATGTAATTGGATTTGATAATATAAAAATTTCTAATTTTATAGAACCAGAACTTACAACTATAGCACAACCTATATATGATATGGGTAAAAAGGCTTGTGAACTTTTAATTGATGTTATAAATAATAAAGATATAACTAAACAAGTATTTTTTAAAACAAATTTAGTTAAAGGTGGAACATCATAATAAGGAGTAAAAATAGGAATTCAATTTTATATAGAAGTGAATTCCTATTTTTAACAATTATCGTTATCAATTGATAATGTAAATTAATAGAAAAAGTTGTTGAAAATATTGAGGTTACTGCATATACTATTAATTATGAACATCTTTGATGTTATCAATTAAAAATGAGGTGTATGTATTTGAGTAATGAAGAGCGTTATAAGATAGGAAATAAAATTTCAAAGGTTACCATCCTATTTAATTTGATATTATCAATAGCAAAAACGCTTATAGGTTTTATTGGAAATAGTAGTGCTATGATTTCTGATGGTATACATTCTGCATCAGATGTATTAAGCACAATATGTGTTATGATTGGACTAAAACTAGCAAAAAAGCCCGAAGATAAAAGACATCCTTATGGACATGAAAAATTTGAACCTATAGTATCGAAATTATTAGCGTTAATACTTGGAATAACTTCATGTGTTATTGGATATAAAGCAATAAAAAATATAACAATAGGAAGTTACACAACACCAAGTATTATAACTGTTTATGCAGCTATTATATCTATATTAACTAAGGAATGGATGTATTGGTATACAATTAAAGGAGCAAGAAAAATAGAAAGTTCAGCTTTGATGGCAGATGCGTGGCATCATCGTTCAGATGCTTTATCATCTATAGGAAGTTTAATAGGTATTTTAGGTGCAAGATTCGGTTATTTGATTTTAGATCCTATTGCATCTTTAGTTATATGTGTAGTTATCATGAAGGTATCAGTGGATATATATATAGATGCTACTAATCAATTAATGGATTGTTCGGCAGACAATGATACTGTAAATAAAATATTAAAAAGTATATTAGATGTTAATGGTGTGATAAAAATTGATGATTTAAAAACTAGGATTCATGCAAGTAGATTATATGTTGATGTTGAAATTTCTGTTGATAAGGACTTATCTTTGAGTAAAGCGCATGATATTGCAGAGACAGTGCATAAAAAAGTAGAAGAAAGAACGAAAAAGGTTAAACATTGCATGGTTCATGTTAATCCGTATTAATTTTATATATAAAACTACGATACTTCTATAGTATGGTAGTTTTTATTTTAAAAATATTTTTATAAGGAGATAAGTAATGAATAAAAAAAGAAGAGTAATTATGCGTTTATTAATATTGCTCATGATTGGTTTTGTAATAGGTTTGAATTTTAAAAAATATAGGCAAAGTAGTAAAAATGATTTCAACATAATTAAGTGGGACAATTTTTATGGAGAAAAAAATATAAATTTATATTATGGAACAACAGAAAAACAAGTTTTGACTCAGCTAAATTCTAAATATAGAGTAAATGATATTATAGCGAATTCTAAAGATGAACTAGAAAAATCTATAAAAATAATGAATTGGGTAAGAGCCAATATGAAATATGATAAAAATAAAAAGAATAAAGTAGAAGATAAAGGTGCTGCAGATATTTTAGAATCAAAACAAAAATCAAAACCATACTCGAATTTAGAGATTTGTACTGTATTTAATGAATTTTGTAATTCGGCTAATATTATATCTAGAATAGGTAAACTTACAATTTCAGATAGTACAAAAACAAAAGATAATCCTAGTTTTTTTGTATGTGAAGTATGGAATGTAAAATATAATAAATGGATTATGATAGATGTAATAAATGGAGGATATGTATGTGAAAAAGACATGCCGTTGAGTATTGTAGATGTAATCCAAAAAGGTATATGTAATTTACAAATAGTGTCTGATGAAAGCCCTGATAAATATAAAAAGAAGATGAGTAAGTATTTCTATGCTTATACTATAAAAATAGATAACACAATATATAATGCAAAACAAAGTAACTGTTATGTAACTTTTATAAATAATAATGAAGATAGAATAAACATGAAAAACCCTTTAGAATATCCATCAATTTATACAAAAAATAAGTATTTATTTCAAGTATCACCTGAAGAAGAAAATAAACAATATAATAGTGATGAAGTTCCTACTATGATATTTTCTAAAGTGATAAAGAATAAGGAAAGTAAGGATAACAAATCTGATAAAGAGATAAAAGAAGAGTTATGTATTGGAGTATTTAAAAATAGTTCTATGGAAGAAAAGTATTACATAAGTATTAATGGTTCTCCTTTTGAAGAAAAAAATAAATATTTTAAAGTTCAAATAAAAAAGGGATTGAATAATATTAAATTATCAAAAGATGGGAAAAAAACAATTAGAGAAGTTGCTTTTAAGTATAAAGAATAATATACAAAAAATTAGTAGACAAAGCAAATTTTAAAATAGTATAATTTTAAAGTATTAAAAATAAATAATTATGTAATTGAAAGAGGGATATTAACTTGGAAAGTTTATTTTTTATAATCAAAGCCATAATTATAGGTATAGTTGAAGGGATTACAGAATTTTTACCGGTTTCTTCAACTGGACATATGATTATTGTAGAAGATCTTATTAAATTTAAAGAAGGAGCAGAGCCAATTTCTTTATACACAAAACAATACATAGATGCATTTACAATGATAATTCAATTAGGTGCTATTTTAGCTATCGTAGTTTTGTATTGGGGAAAGATTAAAAAAAGTCTTGAAAATTTTTCGCCATCACACCCAAAATCAGGTTTTAGGTTCTGGTTAAACATAGCTATAGCAGCAGTTCCTGCAGGAGTTCTTGGACTTAAATATCATAGTAAAATTAATGAAAAACTATTTAATCCAGCAAGTGTTACAGTAGCATTAATAGTAGGCGCAATATGGATGATCTTTGCAGAAAAAAAATATAGAGGAAAATTTAAAACTAAAGACATTGATGGTGTTACAATTAAACAAGCTTTTATAATAGGATGTTTTCAATGTTTAGCTTTATGGCCTGGAATGTCTAGATCAGCATCTACCATAATTGGAGCATGGATAGTTGGAGTTTCAACAGTTGCAGCAGCTGAATTTTCATTCTTTTTAGCATTACCAGTAATGTTTGGGATTACTTTAAAATCTTTAAAAGATATAAATGTATTTACTTTAAGCTCTATGCATATAATTGGACTAACAGTAGGATTTTTAGTATCATTCTTTGTTGCACTTATAGTTGTAGATAAATTTATTAATTTCTTGAAAAAGAAACCTATGAGGGTTTTTGCTATATATAGAATACTTCTAGGAATAGTATTAATAGTTTTATTTTGGTTTAATGTAATTTAGATATAAGTTAAAGAATATAGAATAAAAAAATAAAATCAATTATTATACAAAAAACTTAGGATAATATTTCCTAAGTTTTTATTTTTAAAATTTAGTTATAAGGTAATACTAAATTTAATGAATTCTATTTCTATATAGAAATATAATAGGAGGTTTAATTATGAATTGGGATAACAAAATAGAAGATGTAATTAGAAATAATAAATGGATAAAGAATGATACTGGTCTTTGGAAGGTTCAATGTTGTAAATTATTTAAAGATGAAGACAGATTGAGACTATTATTAGTTACAGATGAACTTGATGGACCTGCTTGTGCAAAAGTAGAAAAAATAGTAGTTACAAATAATAATGATTTAATATTATTTTATGATGATAGATTTGATTCTATTTTAAAAGAAGATGAGTATGATAAATTTTGTAAAGTAGTTAATAAAAAGGAATGGGATGCATTATTTACAGGAAAAGCTACAGAAGAATTGGTTAAAATGAATGTAACATCAGAAGAAAAAGGATTTTATGTAGAACCACATGAAAGTGTATCAGATTTTATAAATAGTTATGATCAGAAAGTATCTGATGAATTAGCAGAACATTTTAATTTATAAAGTAGAAGTATATATATATATACAATCTTAATAATATATAGATTAGTTAACATGCATTAATTAGTTGTGAATATTAATGCATGTTTTTATAAGCGGTAATATTTACTACAACTTAGCCACAAGTATCAATATATATAAAAAAGAGAAAAAAAGAAAAAAATAGAGGAAAGATAGTATAATTTGATGAAATATAAGAAAATATAATAATGTTCTTAAAACTATTTTGATAGAATAACACCTGTGCTTGAGAGAAAAAAACATTTATGAAGTTAAAAAATAAAGTTTAAAATAAATGTTGACAAGTAACACAAGTTATTGTAAAATAGCTAATGTCGTCGAAAGATGGCAAGGAAATGGTCTTTGAAAATTAAACAGAATTAAGGTAAGAAACCAGTCAATAAATTTGAGTAAGATTAAACTTTTAAATTGAGAGTTTGATCCTGGCTCAGGACGAACGCTGGCGGCGTGCCTAACACATGCAAGTCGAGCGATGAAACTTCCTTCGGGAAGTGGATTAGCGGCGGACGGGTGAGTAACACGTGGGTAACCTGCCTCAAAGAGGGGGATAGCCTCCCGAAAGGGAGATTAATACCGCATAACATTATTTTATGGCATCATAAAATAATCAAAGGAGCAATCCGCTTTGAGATGGACCCGCGGCGCATTAGCTAGTTGGTGAGGTAACGGCTCACCAAGGCAACGATGCGTAGCCGACCTGAGAGGGTGATCGGCCACATTGGAACTGAGACACGGTCCAGACTCCTACGGGAGGCAGCAGTGGGATATTGCGCAATGGGGAACCCTGACGCAGCAACGCCGCGTGAGTGATGAAGGTTTTCGGATCGTAAAACTCTGTCTTTAGGGACGATAATGACGGTACCTAAGGAGGAAGCCACGGCTAACTACGTGCCAGCAGCCGCGGTAATACGTAGGTGGCAAGCGTTGTCCGGATTTACTGGGCGTAAAGAGTATGTAGGTGGGTGCTTAAGTCAGATGTGAAATTCCCGGGCTCAACCTGGGAGCTGCATTTGAAACTGGGCATCTAGAGTGCAGGAGAGGAAAGTGGAATTCCTAGTGTAGCGGTGAAATGCGTAGAGATTAGGAAGAACACCAGTGGCGAAGGCGACTTTCTGGACTGTAACTGACACTGAGATACGAAAGCGTGGGTAGCAAACAGGATTAGATACCCTGGTAGTCCACGCCGTAAACGATGAATACTAGGTGTCGGGGGGTACCACCCTCGGTGCCGCAGCAAACGCATTAAGTATTCCGCCTGGGGAGTACGGTCGCAAGATTAAAACTCAAAGGAATTGACGGGGACCCGCACAAGCAGCGGAGCATGTGGTTTAATTCGAAGCAACGCGAAGAACCTTACCTAGACTTGACATCTCCTGAATTACTCTTAATCGAGGAAGTCCCTTCGGGGACAGGAAGACAGGTGGTGCATGGTTGTCGTCAGCTCGTGTCGTGAGATGTTGGGTTAAGTCCCGCAACGAGCGCAACCCTTATTGTTAGTTGCTACTATTAAGTTAAGCACTCTAACGAGACTGCCGCGGTTAACGTGGAGGAAGGTGGGGATGACGTCAAATCATCATGCCCCTTATGTCTAGGGCTACACACGTGCTACAATGGCTGGTACAACGAGCAGCGAACCCGCGAGGGGGAGCAAAACTTGAAAGCCAGTCCCAGTTCGGATTGTAGGCTGAAACTCGCCTACATGAAGTTGGAGTTGCTAGTAATCGCGAATCAGCATGTCGCGGTGAATACGTTCCCGGGTCTTGTACACACCGCCCGTCACACCATGAGAGCCGGTAACACCCGAAGCCCGTGAGGTAACCGTAAGGAGCCAGCGGTCGAAGGTGGGATTGGTGATTGGGGTGAAGTCGTAACAAGGTAGCCGTAGGAGAACCTGCGGCTGGATCACCTCCTTTCTAGGGAGAATGGAAGCAAAGCTTCCAGACTGGCACTTGATTCTGTTTAATTTTGAAAGACCATGTCTTTTAATTAATATTAACGATTGATTTTACAAGAGGTATTATCGGTTGTTGATTTAGTGGGGGTATAGCTCAGTTGGGAGAGCACCTGCCTTGCACGCAGGGGGTCAAGAGTTCGAATCTCTTTATCTCCACCATACATATGGGTCTATAGCTCAGCTGGTTAGAGCGCACGCCTGATAAGCGTGAGGTCGATGGTTCGAGTCCATTTAGACCCACCAATTTTGTTCTTTGAAAATTGCACAGTGATAAAGAAACGAAATAACCTAGTTAACAAATAATATTTGTTAATGATATTAAATTAAGTAATTGATGATAGATCAAGCTACAAAGGGCGCACGGTGAATGCCCTGGCACTAGGAGCCGATGAAGGACGTGATAAGCTGCGATAAGCTACATGTAGGCGCACACAGCCTGTGATATGTAGATTTCCGAATGGGGAAACCCATCTAGTTATGCTAGATACTGTATACCGAATACATAGGTATATGGAGGTACACCTGGGGAACTGAAACATCTAAGTACCCAGAGGAAGAGAAAGAAAATTCGATTCCCTAAGTAGCGGCGAGCGAAAGGGGAAGAGCCCAAACCAGGAACTTGTTCCTGGGGTTGCGGATAGATCATAACGCTTTGATTTCTTTAGTTGAAGAGAACTGGAAAGTTCCGTCGTAGAAGGTAATAACCCTGTAGGCGAAAAGGAAAGAAAAGTAGATCTACTCCAGAGTACCACGAGACACGTGAAACCTTGTGGGAAGCTGGGAGGACCATCTCCCAAGGCTAAATACTACCTAGTGACCGATAGTGAAGCAGTACCGTGAGGGAAAGGTGAAAAGAACCCCGGAAGGGGAGTGAAATAGAATCTGAAACCGTGTGCCTACAATCGGTCGGAGCACATTAAAGTGTGACGGCGTACTTTTTGTAGAACGGGCCAGCGAGTTACGATATATAGCAAGGTTAAGCACTTATGGTGTGGAGCCGAAGGGAAACCGAGTCTGAATAGGGCAACTAGTTGTATATTGTAGACCCGAAACCGAGTGACCTATCCATGGCCAGGATGAAGCGGAAGTAAAATTCCGTTGGAGGTCCGAACCACGTTGGTGTTGAAAAACCATGGGATGAGCTGTGGATAGCGGAGAAATTCCAATCGAACTCGGAGATAGCTGGTTCTCCTCGAAATAGCTTTAGGGCTAGCGTCGGGTAATTGAGTAGTGGAGGTGAGCACTGAATGGGCTAGGGGCTGACAACAGTTACTGAACCCTATCAAACTCCGAATGCCATATACTTGTACCCCGGCAGTCAGACTACGAATGATAAGATCCGTGGTCAAAAGGGAAACAGCCCAGACCATCAGCTAAGGTCCCAAAGTGTAAGTTAAGTGGGAAAGGATGTGGGATTTCTAAGACAACTAGGATGTTGGCTTAGAAGCAGCCACTCATTTAAAGAGTGCGTAATAGCTCACTAGTCGAGAGATCCTGCGCCGAAGATGTAACGGGGCTCAAACTTACCACCGAAGCTATGGATGTGTACTATGTACACGTGGTAGAGGAGCTTTCTGTACAGGTTGAAGTCATACCGTAAGGAGTGGTGGACAGTACAGAAGTGAGAATGCTGGCATAAGTAGCGAAAAACAAGTGAGAATCTTGTTGACCGAATATCTAAGGTTTCCTGGGGAAGGCTCGTCCTCCCAGGGTTAGTCGGGACCTAAGCCGAGGCCGAAAGGCGTAGGTGATGGACAACTGGTTGATATTCCAGTACCACCATAATGCGTTTGACAAATGGGATGACGCAGGAGGATAGGATGTGCGCACTATTGGATGTGCGTCTAAGCACTTAGGGTGTTAAGTAGGCAAATCCGCTTAACATTAAGCCTGAGGTGTGATGGGGAGCCTATTTTGGCGAAGTATCTGATTCCACGCTGCCAAGAAAAGTCTCTATGGAGCAAAATGGTGCCCGTACCGCAAACCGACACAGGTAGATGAGGAGAGAATCCTAAGGTCGTCGGAAGAATTATTGCTAAGGAACTCGGCAAATTGACCCCGTAACTTAGGGAGAAGGGGTGCCTACGAGAGTAGGCCGCAGTGAATAGGCTCAAGCAACTGTTTATCAAAAACACAGGTCTCTGCTAAAGCGTAAGCTGATGTATAGGGGCTGACGCCTGCCCGGTGCTGGAAGGTTAAGGGGAATAGTTAGCGCAAGCGAAGCTATGAACTTAAGCCCCAGTAAACGGCGGCCGTAACTATAACGGTCCTAAGGTAGCGAAATTCCTTGTCGGGTAAGTTCCGACCCGCACGAATGGCGTAATGATTTGAGCACTGTCTCGGCAATAAATCCGGTGAAATTGTAGTGCAAGTGAAGATGCTTGCTACCCGCGGTTGGACGGAAAGACCCCGTAGAGCTTTACTGTAGCTTAGCATTGAATTTCGGTATTGTCTGTACAGGATAGGTGGGAGACTTAGAAGCGAGGGCGTCAGCTTTCGTGGAGTCGTCCTTGGGATACCACCCTGACAGTACTGGAATTCTAACTGGAGGCCATGAATCTGGTCACAGGACATTGCTAGGTGGGCAGTTTGACTGGGGCGTCGCCTCCTAAAAGGTAACGGAGGCGCCCAAAGGTTCCCTCAGCGCGGTCGGAAATCGCGCGTAGAGTGCAAAGGCAGAAGGGAGCCTGACTGCGACACATACAGGTGGAGCAGGGACGAAAGTCGGGCTTAGTGATCCGGTGGTTCTGTATGGAAGGCCATCGCTCAACGGATAAAAGCTACCTCGGGGATAACAGGCTGATCTCCCCCAAGAGTCCACATCGACGGGGAGGTTTGGCACCTCGATGTCGGCTCGTCGCATCCTGGGGCTGTAGTCGGTCCCAAGGGTTGGGCTGTTCGCCCATTAAAGCGGCACGCGAGCTGGGTTCAGAACGTCGTGAGACAGTTCGGTCCCTATCCGCCGTGGGCGTAGGAAATTTGAGAGGAGCTGTCCTTAGTACGAGAGGACCGGGATGGACCAACCTCTGGTGCACCAGTTGTTCCGCCAGGAGCACAGCTGGGTAGCTATGTTGGGAAGGGATAAACGCTGAAAGCATCTAAGCGTGAAGCCCACCTCAAGATTAGATTTCCCATAGCGTAAGCTAGTAAGACCCCTGAAAGACTATCAGGTTGATAGGTTGGAGGTGTAAGTACAGTAATGTATTCAGCTGACCAATACTAATAGGTCGAGGGCTTGATCAAATTAATTATCACTGTGCAATTTTGAGAGAGCAATCTCTTGTTTAATGTTCCGCGATAGCTCAATGGTGGAGCACTCGGCTGTTAACCGATAGGTTGGAGGTTCGAGTCCTCTTCGCGGAGCCATTTTTTATTTTTTTGGAAAATATAATAGAAGTGTAAAAATTAATATTGTCATATATTGATTTAATATATAAAAATAAAAGACAGATTAATCTGTCTTTTTATTTTTATTGATTATATTTATTTTTATGTTTATTTGTTCTAATAAATAAAATAATACCTAAGATTATAAATACAAGACTTATAACTTGAGCTATTCTTAAAGAACCAAGCATTAAACTATCAGTTCTAAGCCCTTCTATAAAGAATCTTCCAAGTGAATATAGAATTAAGTATAAGAAAAATATTGAACCTTTTTCTAAATGTTTTTTACTTAAAATAATTAATAAAATAAATATCAATAAGTTCCATATAGACTCATATAAAAATGTAGGATGATAATAAGCACCGTCTAGAAACATGCCTTTTTGAATAAAGTTTGGAAAATAGGATATAAACTGTTGTGATACTATACCACCATGTGCTTCTCCATTAAAGAAGTTTCCCCATCTACCAATGGCTTGTGCCAAGATAAAAGGAGGAGCTACAGTATCAAGTAAATCTAAATAGTTTATTTTTTTATATTTACTCATTAGATAAGAACTGATTATAGCGCCTATAAGACCCCCATGAATTGCAAGTCCACCTTGACGAATATTTAATATATCATATAAATTTAAACTGTAGCAAGACCAATTAAATATTACATAGTATAATCTAGCACAAAGTATGGATATTGGAAGAGATACTATAAATATATCTGTTAATTTATCAAAATCAATATTATAAATTTTACTTCGTTTAAAAGCTAAAAAGTATGCTAAAATCATACCTAAACATATTACAATTCCATACCAACGAATTTCAAGACCAAATAATTTAAATGCTATTGGATTCATTCTATCACTGCCTTTTTATAATTTTTGTTCCATTAGTTTCAAGTATTATAGTTCCATGTAGATCTGTCCTATATGTAGTAATATTTCTAGTTTTTAATTTTTTCAAAGTTTCCTTGTGTGGATGTCCGTAGTCATTATTTTTACCACAACTAATTATTGCAATTTTAGGATTTACATCGTCTAAAAAATTTTTAGATGAAGATGTATTACTTCCGTGATGACCAAGTTTTAATATATCTGATTTAATGTTATATCCTTCTTTTAAAATTTCATCTTCACTTAGATTTTCAGCATCTCCGCAAAATAAAAAACTAGTTTTATTATAAGAGAGTTTTACAACTATAGAATAATTATTTAAATTTCTATAATTAAAATTACTAGGAGCTACAACAAAAATATTTAATTTGGGGTCTAAATCTATAACGTCACCTGCCTTAGTAGTAGTGATTTTTAAATTATTTTCCTTAAGTTTAATTAACATATTTTTAAATGTAGCTGTATTATTAGTAGCTTTAGGAGCCAGAAATTTATCTATTTTAAATTCATCAATTATATAATGCATTCCACCTATATGATCATCATGAGGATGAGTAGCTATTAAATAGTTTAATCTTTTCACACCACATTTTTTTAAATAACGTTGAACTTTTTTATTGTTACATCCAGCGTCTATTAAAAGGTTTTTGTCATTAAATTGTATCAAAATAGAATCACCTTGACCAACATCTATATAATGTACCCTTAAATAATCTTTTCTATAGGGAATTTTAGAAGTTGAGGTTGGAATACAACTAAAAAATATGTATAAGAAAAATATTAATAATATTATTATAGCAGTTAATGAAAAAGTTAAAAGCTTTTTGTTTATTTTCATATATTCACCTCAAATTCATAATAAAACATCATTATATTTATAATCATGCCATATTAAGTGTAAAATAAACATAGAATGTTAAAAAAACAAAGTATTTATTGAAAAAGTAAAGTATTTATTGAATTCATACAATTTCAACATTATAATAGAATAAGCACATACAATTCGAGGAAGGAATGAGTTATATGAAGACTTTAAGTGTGTATACATATGTTGTATTAAATATGATAAGTACTCTTTTTTCAAAAAGAAAATATAATGCTATGAAAAGTAAGGGTAACAAAGAAGATGCAGAACAACTTTTACATAAAGTAGTAAAGAAATGGGCAAAGGGTATACTGGATAAAGCAGGAGTAACTGTTAATGTAACAGGCCTTGAAAATTTACCAGATAACGCATGTTGTTTTGTATCAAATCACCAAGGAGATTTTGATATAGTTACCATTTTAGCTACAATAGATAAGCCTATGGGCTTTATTGCTAAAAAAGAAATGGAGAAATTACCAATTATATCATGGTGGATGAAACAAATGCAATGTGTATTTATGGACAGAGCTAATGTAAGGGAAGCATTAAAAGCTATAAATGAAGGTTCTGAAAATATGAAAAATGGTCAATCCATGGTTATTTTTCCTGAAGGGACAAGAAGTAAGAGTAGTACTATAGGAGAATTTAAAAAAGGAAGTTTAAAGATGGCAACTAAAGCTAAAGTCCCAATAGTTCCAATTACATTAGATGGTACTTATAAGATATATGAAGGTAATAATGGAAAGATAAAAAGTGGAGAAGTTAAAATGGTTATTGGGAAGCCAATATATTTAGATGAATTCTCAAGAGAAGATCAAAAGAATATATCAGAAATAGTAAAAAATGAAATAGTAAAAAACTTATAATAAAAGTGTAAAGAAGAAATTTCTTCTTTACACTTTTGTTTTATTATCGATTATCAAAGTAGTGAGTAAATTTATATTATTCTGTAACTTTGAATTTTCTAATCCAATTAAGTTAATTTGTTTGTATATAGATGAATTTTCTTTTTTTAATTTATTAAAAGTAGTGTTTAAATTTGTATTTATTTTAATATTTTCTTGTATTATAGGTTCATACAATTTTTTTATTGTTGATTTCTTTTTAAATAGAAATGTTAGTAATTTATACAAGTTTAAAATTAATAAATAAAATTTTTCTATAAAGATTTTGAATGATGTAAATAGTTTAATGAATATCTTATAAGAAGAATTATTTTTATGCATAGGTATCACCTTCTCAATATTATAATGATATTTTACCATGAATTTCATATTTACATAAAGCTTTTATTAAATTAATAAAGGGGGGACTATAATGGGAAGAGAGGAATTTGAAAAGAAGATTTTAAATAATTATGTAAAAAAGAAAGAAAATCATATAGAAAATCTAAAAAATAAAGCATTAAATATGAATAAAAATATAGAAAAAGAAATAGATACAATGAAGAAAAATAAACAGGTTCTAGAAAAATTAAAACAGAAAAAATCTATGCTTTTAAATCAGTATAATTATTTATTAAATAAGGTAAAAGATGAGGGGATTTTTATAAATATAAGGAATAATAATTACAGTATAAAGCAATGGGAAAATTTATTTATAATAAAGCAAAATAAGGAGTTTATTATAGTAAACAAAAAAGGAGAATATTTAGATACATTACAAAAAGAGGTAGTAGATATACTTTATAATGAATTAATTGAAAAACGATATAGTTTAATGGCTATGAGAATCAGTACCAGAATTATAGTAGCTAGATTAATAATAAAAAATTAAATGTATTAAATATTTAATATTTTAGAAAATGCAATTTTAGTTATTTAAAATTGCATTTTATTTTGAAGAATAAGGCATTGTATGGTATAATTATCTTCAAATATGATGGTTTGCTTAAAAAATATTCATTTTTAAACCAGTATCATATAAATTATATAAGGGGCTGAAACTATGGGGAGTAATATTGTAGAAAAAATTTTAAAAAGTCATTTAGTAGTAGGAAACATGAAAAGGGGAGAAGAAATAGGTATTAGAATAGATCAAACATTAACACAAGATTCCACTGGTACTATGGCATATTTGCAATTTGAGGCTTTGCAAGTTGATAAAGTTAAAACGAAAAAGTCAGTAGCTTATGTAGATCATAATATGCTTCAAACAGGGCCAGAAAATGCAGATGACCATAAGTATATTCAAACAGTAGCAAAAAAATATGGAATATACTTTTCTAAACCTGGTAATGGTATATGTCATCAAGTTCATTTAGAAAGGTTTGGAATACCGGGAGATACACTAATAGGTTCTGATAGTCATACACCTACTGCTGGAGGAATAGGAATGATAGGTATTGGAGCAGGAGGAGTAGATGTAGCAGTTGCCATGGGTGGAGGAGAATACTATATAAAAATGCCTAGTATTATAAAAGTTGAACTTAAGGGAAAGTTGAATCCTTGGGTTTCTGCAAAAGATATTATCCTAGAAATTTTAAGAAGAGTTACTGTAAAAGGTGGAGTTGATAAAATATTTGAGTATTCAGGAGATGGAGTTAAAACTTTATCTGTTCCAGAAAGAGCTACTATAACTAATATGGGGGCTGAACTTGGCGTAACTACATCTATTTTTCCAAGTGATGAAGTTACACTAGAATTTTTAAAAGCACAGGGAAGAGAAAAAGATTTTAAAGAAATAAAGGCGGATAAAGATGCTTTATATGAAGATGTTATAGAAATAAATCTAAGTGAATTAGAACCTATGATTGCATGTCCATATAGTCCTGATAATGTAATGAAAGTATCAGATGTTAAGAGAAAGAAAGTTAATCAAGTTACTATAGGAAGTTGTACAAATTCTTCTTATATAGATATGATGAAGGTTGCAAAAATATTAGAGGGAAATACTATTCATGAAGATGTATCGTTGGTAATTGGGCCTGGTTCAAAACAAGTGTTAAATATGCTAGCTGAAAGTGGAGCTCTTTCCAAAATGATTTCGTCTGGAGCAAGAATTTTGGAAGTAGGTTGTGGACCATGCATAGGCATGGGTCAAGCACCAGCCAATGGAGCAATATCTCTAAGAACTATAAATCGTAATTTTAAAGGAAGATGTGGTACTAAAAGTGCTGGAGTATACCTTGTAAGTCCAGAAGTAGCAGCAGTTTCAGCATTAACTGGGTATATAACAGATCCTAGAGAATTTTACAAAATGCCTAGTATAAAATCACCTAAGAAATTTTTAATTAATGATAATTTAGTTATTAGTCCAGCAAAAAATCCAGAAAAAGTTGAAATTGTGAGAGGACCAAATATAAAATCTTTTCCAAGGGCAAATGAATTAAAGTCTACAGTTAAAGGAAAAGTTTTAATTAAGGTAGGAGATAATATTACAACAGATCATATAATACCATCAGATGCAAGGCTGTTACCATTTAGGTCCAATATACCTCATCTAGCAAATTATTGTTTAGTACCATGTAATGAGGATTTTCCTAAAAGAGCTAAAGAAAATAATGGGGGATTTATAATATCAGGAGAAAATTATGGTCAAGGTTCTAGTAGGGAACATGCGGCATTAGTACCACTTTATCTCGGAATAAAGGCGGTATGTGCGAAGTCATTTGCTAGAATTCATAAAGCAAATCTTATAAATAATGGAATAATGCCACTAGAATTCATAAAAGATAGTGATTATGATAGCATAGATGAATTTGATGAGTTTATTATAGAAAATACAAAAGTAGCAGTTGAAAGTGGAAAAGCAATAATTAAAAATGTAACTAAGAATAAAAGATATAATGTGAGGTTAAAACTTTCAGAAAGAGAAAAAAATATTATATTAAAAGGTGGAATTATAAACAGTATTAAATGTAGCAATATATAAGGGGGATATAAATAATGGTGCATAATGTAACATTAATTCCTGGGGACGGAATAGGACCAGAAATAACTTTAGCTGCTAAAAAGATTATTGAATCTACAGGAGTTGATATAAATTGGGACATTGTAGAAGCAGGAGAAAAGCTTATACCGAAGGAAGGAACTCCACTTCCCGAGTATGTTATTAAAAGCATAAAGAAAAATAAAGTTGCATTAAAAGGCCCTATTACGACACCTGTTGGGAAGGGGTTCAAAAGTGTTAATGTAAGATTAAGACAGGCTTTAGATCTTTATGCAAATGTAAGACCAGTAAAAACCTATAAAGGGGTTTTTTCTAGATATGAGAATGTAAATCTTATAATAGTAAGGGAAAATACAGAAGGATTGTATTCGGGAATTGAGCATAAAGTAGGTGACTTTGCTGCTGAAAGCATAAAAATAATTACAAAAAAAGCAAGTGATAGGATAGTGAAATTTGCTTTCGAACTTGCAAGAAAAAATGGTAGAGAAAAAGTAATGGCAGTGCATAAAGCCAATATAATGAAATTATCCGACGGACTTTTCTTAAAATGTGCTAGAAAAATAGCTGAAAATTATAACGATATAGAGTTTAATGATATGATAGTAGATGCTATGAGTATGAAATTGGTGCAAAATCCTGAAAAATATGATGTTCTTGTTATGCCCAATTTATATGGGGATATATTATCGGATATGGCATCAGGACTTGTTGGAGGATTAGGAATAGTACCAGGAGCCAATATAGGAAATGATATTGCAGTTTTTGAAGCTGTTCATGGATCTGCTCCAGATATTGCAGGAAAAAATATAGCTAATCCGACCGCTATACTTCTAAGTGGAGTCATGATGCTTAAGCATTTAGGAGAATTTAAAGCAGCTGAACAAATAGATGCTGCTATAACTAAGGTATTAGAAGAAGGTAAAGTTATTACACAAGATCTTGGGGGAGTATCTACAACTTCCAAGTTCGTAGAAGAAATAATTAAAAATTTATAATTTCACTTATTGTTATGTATAATAATACATAACAATAAGTGAAAAAATATTAAGAAAGCAGCCTTTATGAGAAAAATAAAGGCTGTTTTTTTATATTTAAAATAAATTTTGAATAAATATTCAAAAAGTGCTTGCATATTTATAAGAAAATATGTATAATTACTTACATCAAGGGGATGGCTCTAAAAGAGTTAAATAAAGTATTATATCAGGGGAAAATTAATAAAAGGGGTGTATAATTATGAAAAAAATTATTAGCTTTGTGTTAATAACTACTATGGGGCTAATGTTACTATCAGGATGTAGTAGTTCAAAACATAGTTTAGGAAGACAAAGCGGAGAAGATAATTCTTTAAAATGTATGAAAAGTTCAGGAAAGTTACGTATAGGATTGGATGATTCATATCCACCAATGGAATTTAGGGATGAAAAAAATAATTTAATAGGTTTTGATATAGATTTAAGTAATGAAATAGCAAAAAAATTAGGAGTTAAAGTAGAATTTGTTACTACGGAATTCAATGGAATATTACTAGGGTTACAATCTAAAAAATTTGATGCTATTATTGCTGGATTTAGTATTACCGAGGATAGAAAAAAGTCTGTAAATTTTAGTGATCCATACGTTTTAGGGGGACAGGTAATAGCAGTTAAAAAGGGTAATACTTCAATAAAAAAACTTTCAGATCTTAAATATAAAATAGTTGGTTGTCAAATGGGATCCAATGGACAAAATTGTGCAGAAAAAAATTTAAAAGATATAAAAGAACTAAGAAAGTATAGTAAAATAACACAAGCTTTTAGTGATATGGCAATAGGAAGAATAGATGCGGTAATTATGGATGCTCAAGTTGGAGGATATTATTTATCGAAAAATCCAGGTGAGTTTGAAGTGTTAAATGAAATGGTAGTAAAACAACCTATGGGAATTGCATTTAAAATTGGGGATAATGCTTTAAAGAATGAAGTGCAAAAGATAGTAAATGATTTAAAGAAAGAAGGAATTTTATCTAAGTTATCACTTAAATGGTTTGGTTTTGATGCATATAAGGACAAATAAATAGATAAATAGATAGATAAAAGTATTATATAGGTAAATTTATATATGAAATTGAGGGGATAAAATGGACATAGATATTTTGAAAAATATGTTTCCAGTGTTATTGGAAGGAAGCGTTATAACTATACAACTTACAGTTATATGTGTGATTTTAGGAAGTATTATAGGGATAATTGTAGCAGGGTTAAAGCTATCAAAACATAAGTGGGTTTTATATATTGCATCATTTTATACTTGGTTATTTAGGGGAACACCAATGTTTTTGCAATTATTCTTCTTCTACTATGGATTACCGTTTTTAGGGATTAGTTTAACTCCAATGGCTGCTGCAATAATTGGACTTAGCTTAAATTCGGGTGCATACATGTCTGAAATTATAAGGGGTGGAATAATTTCAATAGATAAAGGTCAATTTGAGGCATGTAAATCGTTAGGATTTACAAATTTGCAAGCAATGACAAGAGTAATACTACCTCAAACATTCAGAATAATATTGCCGTCAGTAGGTAATGAATTTATAACAATGCTTAAAGACACGTCATTAGTTTCTGCAATAACAATGGAGGAATTAATGAGAAATGCTGAACTTCAAATGTCGGCCAGTGGAAGACCAGTAGAACCATTTATTATAGCCGCAGTATTATATCTACTAATGACTACAGTATTTTCAGTAATATTTTCTTTATTAGAGAAGAAGATGTCTATGTATTAGGGGGGATTAGAATGTATATGATAGAAACTAAAAATTTAACTAAAAAATTTGGAGATTTAACAGTTTTTCAAGGATTAGATATCTGTGTAAAAAAAGGTGAAGTTTTAGTAATAATAGGTCCATCAGGATCAGGGAAAAGTACATTTTTAAGATGCTTAAATACATTGGAGATACCTGATGAAGGTGAAATTTATGTAGAAGGGGTTAAAATTGACTTTAAAAATAAAAATGATATAAGAATGAAAACATCAAAAATGGGAATGGTTTTTCAAAATTTTAATTTATTTCCGCACATGACTGTAGAGAGAAATATAATTGAAGCACCCGTTGTAATAAAGAAACAATCAAAAGATGCTATGAGGAAAAAATCACATGAATTATTAAAAAGAGTTGGATTAGAAAATAAAAAAGAATATTACCCTTCTAAACTTTCAGGGGGTCAGAAACAAAGGGTTGCTATAGCAAGAGCTTTAGCTATGGAACCAAAGTTAATGTTGTTTGATGAACCTACATCAGCTTTAGATCCAGAACTTGTAGGAGAAGTTCTTAGTGTAATGAAAGATTTGGCTAAGGACGGAATGACTATGGTTGTAGTTACACACGAAATGGGATTTGCAAAAGAAGTTGGGGATAGAGTTATTTTTATGGATGATGGAAAAATTGTAGAAGAGGGTACACCCGAAAAAGTGTTTAATAATCCAAAAGAAAATAGAACAAAGGTATTTTTAAATAAAGTATTAAAATAATAAATTTTATATAGGGGGCATTAATTATGAAAGAAAAAGTTGTTTTAGCATATTCAGGGGGATTAGATACATCTATAACTATACATTGGCTTAAAGAAAATTATAACTTAGAAGTTATAGCTTGTTGTGTAAATGTAGGACAGGATGAAGACTTTGATGAGATAGAGAAAAAGGCAATAAAATCAGGAGCATCAAAAATTTATATAGAAGATGTTACTTCAGAATTTGTATCAGAGTATATTTATAAAGGTGTTAAAGCAAATGCAATGTATGAGGGTAAATATCTTTTAGGTACATCATTTGCAAGACCATTAATAGCTAAAAAGCTTGTAGAGGTAGCACACAAAGAAGGGGCAAAATATATTTGTCATGGATGTACGGGAAAAGGAAATGACCAAGTACGTTTTGAAGTTGGTATAGCATCTATAGATCCATCATTAAAAATAATTGCACCATGGAGAATTTGGAATATAGAGTCTAGGGAAGATGCCATAGACTATGCAAATTCTAATGGAATAGATGTTCCTGTTACAAAGGAAAAAATATATTCAAGAGATCAAAATATTTGGCATATAAGTCATGAAGGCGGAGATTTAGAGGACATAAAAAATGAGCATAAAACAGAAATGTATCTTATGACTACTCCCCCAGAAATGGCTAAGGATGAAGTAACTTACGTTGAAATATATTTCGAAAAAGGAGAAGCGAAGAAAATAAACGGAGTTGAATTAACACCAGTAAAAATTGTAGAAAAACTAAACAAAATAGGTGGAGAAAACGGAATAGGGGTTGTAGATCTATTAGAAAACAGACTTGTAGGTATGAAATCTAGAGGGGTTTATGAAACACCAGGTGGAACGATTTTATATACAGCGCATAAAGAACTTGAGTATTTAACTATGGAAAAGGAAACTTTTCATTTTAAACAAGTAGCATCTCAGAAATATGGGGAACTTGTTTACAATGGATTATGGTTTAGTACTTTGAAAAAATCATTAGATGCATTTATAGATAAAACACAAGAAAGTGTAAATGGAACTGTAAAATTAAAACTTTATAAAGGAAATATAATGATAGCTGGTATGGAATCTCCTAATGCATTATATGAAGAAAGTATTTCATCTTTTGGTGCAAGTGATTTATATAATCATAAAGATGCAGAAGGATTTATCAATTTATTTGGACTTCCATATAAGATAAATGCAATGATTAAAGCTAAAAATAAAGAAAAATAAAATTATATAATTAAAGATAAGTATAGTATAAGAGTTGTAAAAAGGATTTTAAAAATAGTTTATTAAAGGATGTGATTTAAATGAAACTTTGGGGTGGACGTTTTAAAGATGAGGAAAGCAAGCTTATGGAGGACTTTAATAGTTCTCTTAAGTTTGATAAAAGATTATATAAAGAAGATATTCAAGGCAGCATTGCACATGTAAAAATGCTTTCTAAGTGTAAAATTTTAAAAAAAGAAGAAGAAATATCAATAATTGCTGGGTTAACATCTATATTAAATGATATACAAAATGGGGAATTAAAGATTGAGGGAGATTATGAAGATATTCATAGTTTTGTAGAAATTAATCTTATAAAGAAAATTGGTGAAGTAGGTAAAAAACTTCATACTGGAAGAAGTAGAAATGATCAAGTAGCTGTTGATATGAGAATATACGCTAAAAACAAAGCTTGTGAAATCATAAAATATATAGATGAATTAATGTCAGTAATAGTAAATTTGGGTGAAAATAATGATGCTATTATGCCTGGATATACTCATCTTCAAAGAGCACAAGTTGTAAAATTTAAATTTTATATAATGGCATATCATGACATGTTTAGTAGAGATAAGAAAAGAATTTTAAGTGATATTGAAATAATGGATGAAAGTCCTTTAGGATGTGGTGCACTTGCAGGTACTACATATAATATTGATAGAAACTTTACAGCAAAAGAATTAGGTTTTAAAAAACCAGTTGATAATTTTATGGATGGAGTAAGTGATAGAGATTATTTAATAAGTCTTTTATCATCATTTTCTATAATAATGATGCATCTAAGTAGATTAAGTGAAGAGCTTATTCTTTGGAGCAGTAAAGAATTTGACTTTATAAAAATTAGTGATAAATTTGCAACTGGAAGTAGTATAATGCCACAAAAAAAGAATCCTGATGCAGCAGAACTTATAAGAGGTAAAACTGGAAGAGTATATGGATCTTTAATTGGAATTTTAACTACAATGAAAGGATTACCGCTTGCATATAATAAAGATATGCAAGAAGATAAGGAAGGTTTTTTTGATGCTGTAGATACTATTATAAAATCTTTAAAAATTATGAGTGAAATGTTAAATTCATTAGAAATCAAAAAAGAAAATATGTATAATGCAGTTAAAAAAGGTTTTTTAAATGCAACAGAGGCAGCTGATTATTTAGTAAATAAGGGAATGGCATTTAGAAATGCACATGGAGTAATTGGAGCTATTGTGCTATATTGTGAAGATAAAGGTATTTCAATAGAAGATTTAACACTAGATAAATTAAAATCATTTTGTGATTTGTTTAGTAAAGATGTGTATGAATTTATTGAATATAAAAATAGTCTAAAAAGGGGAATAAAGATTGGCATATAAGTCTATTCCAAAATTTTAAATATAATGTAAGAAACATTAAATTTATATTTATATAAGTATTGACTATTTTTACATAATAGTTTAAAATTTTAAGAAAGCGTATATCGAAGTTTAGTGATAGAGGTGCGATATTTAAGAGTACTTATGTTGAGGTAAGCACAATGATGCATAAGAAAAGGAAATATCGCCGAAGCATATAACTGATGCTTTAAGGTTATATGACTGGTTTTGCATAAAATATATGCAAGATTGTCGCAAATATTATTTGTGGAGAGCTATCATTCAACTTATTAGGTACTTTGTGTTATTCTTAGTATTTAGTAAGCCTTGAGTGAATTGCTCAAGGCTTTTTAATTTATAAATTTTAACTTTCCACGAAATTTCGGTATATGACTATGCAGAAAATTAGGGGGAAGAAAATATGAAAAAGAGAAAAATTTTTATTGTCACGTTAATGTTAGTATTGGTTGCAACTACAGCATTAGGGGCAGAGCAAGATCCATCAAAAACTAATGCTATAAAGTTTGGGATTTGGACATTGCTGCCACCATTAATATCTATAATTTTGGCATTTATAACTAAGAATGTAGTTTTGTCATTATTTTTAGGAGTATTTTCAGGTACGTTTTTATTAGCATTAAACAATAATGGAGTATTTGGAGCATTATTTCATGGATTTTTAGATGTTGTATCTCAAGTTTTAAATTCTTTAGCGGATAAGTGGAATGCAGGAATTATACTACAATGTTTAGCAATTGGAGGACTTATAGCATTAATCACAAAAATGGGGGGAGCAAAGGCAGTTGCAGAGGCTCTATCAAAAAAAGCTAAAACTCCAGTAAGTACACAGATAATAACTTGGCTTCTTGGGATTTTTGTATTCTTTGATGATTATGCAAATTCTCTTATAGTTGGTCCTATAATGAGACCAGTTTCAGATAAAATGAAAATTTCAAGAGAAAAATTATCTTTTGTAATAGATGCAACAGCAGCACCCATAGCAGGAATTGCGGTTATATCTACCTGGGTAGGATACGAATTAAGCTTAATAAAAGATGGTTTTGAGTCTATAGGAGAACATGTAAGTGCTTATAATATATTCTTAGAAACTATTCCATATAGATTTTATAATATACTAATTTTATTATTTATAGTATTTACAGCAATATTTTTAAGAGAATTTGGACCAATGTTAAAAGCTGAGAGACGTGCTAGAACTACAGGAAAATTAGTAAGTGATAATGCAAAACCGATGGTTTCTTCAGAAACTACAGAACTTGAGCCAAAAGAAGGTACTGTTTTAAAGGTAAGAAATGCGGTAATTCCAGTAATGATATTAATAATAGGAGCATTTTTAGGTTTTTATTATAATGGATATACATCTATAATGAGCGGAGAAAACCAAGAATTAATAACATTATTACAAGTACATCCAACATCATTTGCAGCTGTTAGAGAATGTTTTAGTGCATCAGATGCTAGTATAGTTTTATTTCAAGCTGCATTGTTTGCAAGTATAGTTGCTATGATAATGGGAATAAAACAAAAAGTATTTACTTTAGGTGAAGCAATCGATACTTGGGTAAATGGTATGAAATCTTTAATTATAACAGGTGTTATATTACTTTTAGCTTGGTCTTTAAGTGCAGTAATTAAAGATTTAGGAACTTCTCATTTCTTAGTAGCAAAATTATCATCAACTCTTCCAGCATTTGTTTTACCAGCGGTTATATTTGCACTTGCATCGGTTATATCTTTTGCTACAGGAACATCTTATGGAACTATGGGAATATTAATGCCGCTTACAATACCACTAGCATTTGCTATAAATCCAACTCATACTTATATGATTACAGCAATAAGTTCAGTACTTACGGGAGCAATATTTGGAGATCATTGTTCACCAATTTCGGATACAACAATATTATCGTCTATGGGAGCTGCATGTGATCATATAGATCATGTGAAAACTCAACTTTACTATGCTTTAGTTGTTGCAGCAGTAGCGATATTTGGAGGATATATTCCAGTTGGATTTGGAATTTCTATATATATAGTTTTACCAATAGATATAATTATTTTAGCATTAATAGTTAGATTTATAGGAAAGCCTGTTGAAATAGAAGAAAATGTTGAGGATACTCAACGTGAAATTGAATTGGGTACTAGGTAAAAGTAGTTAGTATAAAAAGTATATTTATATAAAAAGCGATGTCTGAAATATAAGTTCTAGACATCGCTTTTATTTTAAAATATATTTGTTTTTGAATGTTTTAAAGATAATTTTATACCATTAAAAAGGATAGGGGCAATTATTGAGTTAATTAATGCAGCTGGTAATACTACTGCCAAAAATAAAGAGGAAATAGATTGATTTATACCTATTAAAAATGAAACAGAGAATATAAATATTGTGCCACTTAGCATTGTACCAATTGCAGTTAATATTATAAGTTTTACCTGATTACTGAACTTATTTCTAAAAGGTATTAAAAAGAGATATATAATTTGAGAAGTTAGTATCTTATCTATTAAATTTGCAGGCTGTCCACCTGGAAATGCAGAAGTGAGTGCTGTTAATATTCCATATAAGATTCCTGTAATTAAAGTAGTTTTGAAATCATCATTTAATAATATTATTATAAACATCATGATTAATGAAAGATCAGGCTTCATTCCAAAGAAAATTGGTGGGGCAATTTGGTGCAAAATAAAACCTATAGCAAGTAATAAAGAATTTATAATTGATCTTTTAAAGTTAGTTTTCATAATAAAATAGTCTCCTTTAGATAATAAAATATTTTTTAATAATAGAACTAATTTGTATATAAATTTAATAATAGATTTTTTTCATACCATATCCATCACCACCTTATATTTAAAAATTTACATAAAAAAACTTCGCCCTAAAAATAGGGCGAAGTGAATTCGCGGTACCACCTAAATTATGCTAAATACAAATAATACTAAATAAGCATATCTCTTTCGGATACTAACATATCCTATCGCTATAACGTGCGAAACACGGTAAAGACTACTTTCTAAATGATTTCGATTTACATCTAACAGGTCCATTCGCTAAAGCCTACAGTATTGAGATCTCACCATCCTCAATTCTCTGAAACTAAGTACTATAGTTACTAATCCTGATCAACGATTTTAAAAATTTAATTTATTACATTTTAAGCTTAATATAATTAAAAGTCAATAAAAAAATTCCAAATATTATATAATATTTGGAATTATAAAATAATTATTTAGTTGTAAAATTATTTAGATTCATCTGTTTCATTATTTCTTCCAAAGAAAGATATAGCATATAATCCAGCTATACCAACTATAGCATATATAAACCTACTGAAACCTGACATATTTCCAAATAAAGAAGAGATTAAATCAAATTTGAAGAAACCAATTAATCCCCAATTTATTGCTCCTATAATTACTAAAACAAGTGCAGTTATATCTAAGCCTTTCATAATGACATCTCCTTTAAAATAAATTTATATCATTAGTATTTACAAATAACAAAAAAATATTAGTCAAAAAATAAAAGGATTAGATAAAATATGAAAATAAAGATATATGAAATTTTCAATATATCTTTATAAAAATTATGTAAAATTAAAGTTGAATGTTTCTGTCTATTGGTTGTGAAAGCGATATAAATGTGTCCGTTCTTTGAATTTCAGGAATAGCTTGAACTTTATTCATTAATAAGTTTTGAAGGTGAGAAATACTTTGGCATATTACTTTCATAAATATAGAATATTGTCCAGTAGTATAATGTAGTTCTACAACTTCGTTTATTTCATTAAGTTTTTCTAAAACGCCATTAAAAGAAGAAGCTTTATTTAAATATATTCCTATAAAACAACATACATCATAACCTAGTTTAGTATTATCTAGAATTAATTTAGTACCTTTTATTATTCCTATATCTTCCATTTTCTTCATTCTAACATGTATAGTTCCACCACTAACATGACATTTACGAGCAATTTCTAAGTAAGGAGTTCTAGAATCTTTTATCAATATTTCTAAAATTTGTATATCTAAATCGTCAAGACCGTTTATTTTTAAATCCATAGGAACCACCTCGAAAAATAAAATATTTAATAACATTATAACAAAATTTTTAATAAAGTATCAAAGCTAAAATTAAAAATAATTAAATGTTTAGAAACTAAATATATTTTAACATAAAACAATTATTAATTGTAAAAAATATCTTAGCATGTAAAGAAATCTATATAAAAATACGTAAAATATTAAAAAAATTTATATAATATCTTAAAAATCAATATTGGGAAAATAAATTATTTTTGTATATTATATATATTCAACTTGATAAATACATACATATATATGTATAATTATATAGTAAATGCTTAAGAGAAAGGAATGAAGGAAATGGAATTTTTGAAGGTTCTTTTACCTATGTTTTTAGTGGTTATTGTTATATTAATTGTATATAATGTATTAAAAATTTATTTATTAGATAATATAAAAATTAATAAATGGGTAGTTCTTATTATAACAGCAGTTGTATTTGTTGTTCCTAATCTATTATGGGGTAAAAAAATACAAGGAAGTATGTGGCAATATGTACATACTGGAGTATTTTTAATTTTATTTTTGTGGTTTTTAGATGTAGCAGGATTAAATGGTAGATCTAAAATAAACAAAAGAGAAGAACTTAACAAGGGAACAATACGAGCTAAGGCAAAACCAAGTAGAGTTAATAAGACAAATATAGAAGTTATACCTGAAACTAAAAAAGTTAAGAAAAAAATTAAGAAAAAATAATTTTAGAATACCAGCAAAACGTAAAGTTTTGCTGTTTTTTTAGGGGGAAAATTATGTTTGATACTCATATGCATACAAAATATTCAACAGATTCACATATGACAATTGATGAAGTAATTAATAAAATAAGTGAGTATAATATAGGTGCTATAATTACAGAACATATGGACTTAAATTATCATAATAAAGAAGAATTTAGATTAGACAGTGATAAATATTTTGATGATTATTATAAATATAGAAATAATAAATTGTTACTAGGAATTGAAATAGGTATGTGTAATGAATATTGTTCTAATTATGAAAATATAGTAAATGAATATCCATTTGATTATATAATAGGATCTGTGCATGAAATAGGAGATGAAGATTTGTATGTTTCTGAAAAAATATACAAAAATAATTCTAAAGATGAATTATATATTAAGTATTTTCAGGAAATTATAAAACGTATAAAGAAGCATAGGTTTATAAATAGTTTAGGACATATAGATTATATTGCAAGATGTGCTAAATATGATGATAGAGAGATATATTATAATAATTATATAGAACATATAGATGATGTACTGTTAAATTTAATTGATAAAGATATTTGTTTAGAGTTAAATACACGAAGGCTAGGAGATAAAAAAGCCATTACCAATATTATAAAAATATATAATCGATTTTCTGAATTAGGAGGAAAATTTATAACCATAGGATCTGATGCACATAATAAAAATAGTATAGCCAACTATTTTAAAGAGGCTACTGAATTGGCAGAATTTTGTGGGTTAAGACCTGTATATTTTAAAAACAGAAAAATAGAACTTTTATAGAGACAAGGCTACAATAGTATTGTAGCCTTAAGTAAATATTGCCGACGATATACCAACATTATCATTTTTATGAATTACTTTAACGATATACCAACTATCTTTTTTATAAGGAATTGTAAAATTCCATTTAAATTTATTTTTTTTTCGAGATGTTTTTTCTTTTATAACTTTTCCTCCATTTGATATAACTTGTATTTTTTTTATAGGTTCTTTTTTATCCTCTGCATGAATTTCGAAATTTAATTTTTTTGTAGGAGATATAATGCTCCCCATCCAATTATTATTTACTTTGAATATAAGTTTTAATGTTTTTGTTTCAGATGAATATGTTCTTCTTGCGTATAATGCTTCAAAAAAATCATTTTCATTTAAAGATTTACAAATAACAACAGTTACATTATCTGTATCACCCCAATTCATCCTATGATTGTCTTGTCCATTTAAAGCACCTAAATGCCATCCTTTATCTAAAAGTTTATAATAGTATTTTTCGCCATTTAAATATTTAAAGGGTGGGGAACCATTACCTACTTCTATAAAATTTATAAATTTATCTAAGGCTTTATTATATTCAAAGGATTCTATATATTTATGAGGATGATTAATACTAACTATAGGTTTATTTTGTTTTTCTAACCAAAGTGCGAATTTAGTAAAATCTTTAATTTTACCTTTATATAAATTATTTATATTTAATACATTAAAATCACCAAATCCTTTTGAGGTTGTTTCAAAACCACTTAAGGAGAGAAAGTTTTGATTTTTATTATTGAATTTTATAGCAGAACTTTTAGTAGTTTCCCACTTAGAGGATTTATTAGATTTACTATTTTTACATAGATGGCCACAATGGTCTGTTATTATTAAAAAATCTATACCTTTCTTTTTAGCATAAGTAAAAGCGTCCATTGGAGTTCCTCTACCAGTAGAAAAGCTTGTATGAGCATGAGGTATTCCAAAGTAAAAATTATATTTATCTATATTAGAAGTGGATTTAATTTCAAATAACCATTTAAATTCTTTTTTTTCGTTATGATCATCATAGATTACTATTCTTACTTTTTGAACTCCTGAGTGAAGTTTTTTGCTTGGAATATAAGTAATTTTATTATCTATGATTTTATAATGTACTTTTTTATTGTTTAAATACATTTTAATATTTGTCCAATGTGTAAAATAGGCTCTATTTAGAGAAACTAAAGTGATTTCTGGGAATTTATCATGTATAATACTATTATTTTTAGGCATATTTATAAAAAGATTTTTATACATTATTATATCTCCTTGTGACAGTTGAAATAAAGGTATTAAAATAGACAAAGCTTATCTATTAATAGTTTATACAAATGGAATGGTTGTGTGTATAATTAGAAGTTATGTTATAATTTACATAAATATAATTCAGGTATAAGTGAGGGATAATGCTATGAGATTGGAGTTTGTTAAGAACTTGCAGGGAAAGGAAGTTTTAGCTAAAGATATTCTCAGTAGTACTGGGGATATACTTCTTAAATCTGGTGTTAAGATAGAACATTATATGATACCTAAATTAAAACAATATGGTGTATTTATGGTATATGTACAAGATGATAGATTTTCAGATGTTATAGAAGATGATGGACTGACTAATTTAAAGCAAACTACTTTAGAGATAATGCCCAATTTATTTAATGAACTTTTAGAAGGAGATGTATCGGTATTAGTTAAATCAATGGATAGGATAGATACGCTTATTGAAGATATAATAAAGCAAAATAGTATAAATGTAAGCTTATATGAAGTAAAAGTTTATGATAATTACACATATATTCATTGTGTAGATACTGGAATCATGTCTGTTTATTTAGGATCGTGCTTAAATCTAAAGCCTTATGAATTAAAAGAATTAGGAATATCAGCTATGTTACATGATATAGGAAAAATTAAGATTTCAAATAAGATAATAAATAAAAAAGGGTCTTTAACAGATGAAGAGTTTCAAGAGATTAAAAATCATCCCCTATATGGAAAACAAATTTTAAATAAAACAGGATTATTTTCTGATGAAATTATAAATGGTATACTTCAACATCATGAGCGAGTAGATGGACAGGGATATCCATATGGTATCCAAGGTGATGAAATATCAAAATTTGGGAAGATAATTTCTGTAAGTGATGTATTTACAGCTGTAAGTGCCAATAGAAGTTATAGAATGAAATTTGATCCTAAAGAAGCTTATGAGTTTATTTTAGGGGGAATGGGTACTAGGTTTGATGAAGAGGTAATAAAAAAGTTTAAAGAAAATTTTGCTATATATCCTTTGGGATGTGGTGTAAAATTGACTAATGGAATTCAAGGATATGTTATTAAGCAGAATAGAAATTTTCCAGATAGACCTGTTATAAGGGTAGTATATGATACGTATACTAATTTACCAATACAACCTTATGATATAAATTTGATAGAAGAAATGTCTTTAGCTATTAAGGATGTATGTTAATAAACGTCTACTAAGTAATAAAAACTTAGTAGACGTTATTTTATTAAAAATATTTTAAAAGTAGGTTATAATATATATTGAGATTTTACAATTATCAATTATATTGTTAAAAAAGCTAAAGGAGGAGAGTTAGTGCCATTTACTTTTTCACATCCGGCTATTGTTATACCACTTAACAAACAATTACCTAAATACTTTAATATTACAGCACTGATACTAGGAAGCATGGCACCAGATTTTGAATATTTTTTAAGATTTAAGCCTATAGGAAAAATAGGGCATACATTATTAGGTGTATTTTCTTTTGATATACCAATAGTGTTTATAATGGCATTTTTATGGCATTGTATAATAAAAAAAACGTTTATATTAAGTTTGCCAGATCCTTTTGATAAAAAGCTTAGTTACTTTTTAAATAAAAAAGCTGATGTATTTAATATAAAATACGTAATTACATTTGTAGTTTCTACATTAGTAGGAGTGTATTCTCATATATTATGGGATGCATTTACACATAAGACGGGATTTTTTGTAACACGAATAGCATTGCTATCAAATAATATAAAAATTATGCACTTTAATATTCCTATATATAAGATTTTGCAACACGGAAGTACATTAATTGCTACAGTATATATAATTATATATGTATTTTCAATAATGAAGTATAATTGTAATAAAATTAATTATTTTGGAAGATCAACTAAAATTAGTTATTGGGGTTTTATAATTTTTATGACATTATTAATAACAACATATAGAATTTTATTTACCTTGAATTTTTTTAGTTTAAAATACTTTGGAGTATATATAGTTTCCTTTATAAGCGCTGGAATTTTAAGTCTTTTAATTGTTTCAGCTATATTTAACATAAATCTAGAAATATAGATTTTCTTATTATAAAAATGCACCTCCAAAAATTTAGAATGTTCTCTAAACTTTAGGGTGCACTTAATTTTTTCTACTTAGATGAATTTCCAAAACGTTTAAAAATTTTAATTATTTCATTGAATATAAGAGGACATAAACTTAAAATAGTAACCCAAATCCAATCATAAAGATTTAGTGGATAAACACTAAAAGCTTTACTAAGTGGATGAATAAATATTAAAATGTTTTGTAATAATATACCTATTAATATAGATAAAATTAATGGTTTATTGCTAAATAATCCTATCTGAAATATAGATTTCTTTGTATTTCTAACATTAAGAGCATGTATTAGTTCAGATATACTCATAACCATAAATGCCATAGTTTGAGCATGTATTAAAGAGTTAGAGTATCTATGGAGTCCAATTTGAAAAGCAACTAATGTTAATACACCGATTAAAATACCATTAAAAATCAAGTTTCCTAATATTCCTGAGAATATACTTTCTTTAGGATCTCTGGGCTTATGATTCATAACATCTTCATCTTTAGGATCTACTCCAAGAGCTAAAGCAGGTAGGGAGTCTGTGATTAAATTTATCCAAAGTATATGAACCGATTTTAATGGTGAAGCCCATCCTAAAATAATGGCTAAAAATATTGCTACTATTTCTCCACTGTTACAAGATAGTAAAAATAATATAGATTTTTTTATATTGTTATAAATATTTCTACCTTCTTCAATTGCTGATATTATAGTAGAAAAGTTGTCATCAGTAAGAATCATATCTGAAGCACCTTTAGCAACATCTGTACCTGTAATACCCATAGCAACACCGATATCAGCTATTTTCAAAGAAGGAGCATCATTAACTCCATCACCAGTCATAGAAACAATATTTCCTTTAGATTTAAAGGCGTTGACTATTTTCACTTTATGTTCAGGTGAAACTCTAGCAAAAACTTTAAGATTATCAATTCTTGAATTCAAAGATTCTTGAGATAATTTATCTAGTTCAGAGCCAGACATAATGGCTGAAGGATCATCAGTTATATCTAAAGCTTTAGCAATAGCAAATGCAGTATCGCTATGATCCCCAGTAATCATTACAGTTGATATACCAGCTTTTTTATTTAAAGTTATAGCATCTTTTACTTCAAGTCTAGGAGGGTCAATCATTCCAACAAGTCCTATAAATGTTAAATCTCGTTCTAATTTATTAGAATCACTTATTTTTTTATATGCTGTTCCCAAAACTCTTAATGCTTCTGCGGACATAGATTTTGAGGCTTGCATTATATCATTTTTAATATCTCCTGTTAATTCAATTTCCTTTTCGTTAATCAATGCTTTAGTACATATTTTTAAAAGACTATCAATAGCACCTTTTGTCATAACGTAAAGGTCATTACCATATTCGTTTACTGTAGTCATAAGTTTTCTATCTGAGTCAAAAGGAATTTCATCTATTCTTCTATGGCTACTATGCAATTCATCTTTAAATATATTAACATTAACTCCCATATTTAATAGAGCAACTTCTGTTGGATCTCCTGTTGATGAACTTTCGGAGTAAGTAGCATCATTACATAAAACTAAATTTTCAATAAGCAGTTTACTTGAAGTATCATTAATTTTAAAATTTTTTATATCATCTAATTTGTTATTGGTAAAGAATTTTGTTACTGTCATTTTGTTTTGAGTAAGGGTTCCGGTTTTATCTGAACATACTATATTTACAGAACCTAATGTTTCAACAGCAGGTAATTTTCTAATTATAGCATTTTGTTTAATCATCTTTTGAACACCTATTGCAAGGACTATTGTAACAATGGCAGGAAGTCCTTCGGGAATAGCTGCAACGGCAAGACTTATAGCAGTTAAAAATAATTCAAGTAGTTCTCTTTTTTGAAAAAATCCTATTGCAAACATTATTGCAGCTATAAGAACAGCTGCAATTCCTAAAGTTTTTCCTAAAGATTCTAATTTTTTTTGAAGGGGTGTAAGTTCTTTTTCATTATTTTTAAGTAATGATGCGATTTTACCAATTTCAGTATCCATACCGGTAGCTACAGCTACTCCAACACCTCTTCCATAACTTGCAAGTGTAGACATAAATGCCATATTTCTTTTATCGCCTAAAGGAGTATCTTCATGCTCCAAAATAATAGATGCATCTTTATCAACAGGTACAGATTCTCCTGTTAGAGCAGATTCTTCTATTTTAAGATTTGCAGTTTCAATAAGTCTTAAATCACAAGGAATATATCTACCGGCGTCAATTATAATAATATCACCAGGAACTATTTCTTCAGATTGAATTTCTTTTAGTTCACCATCTCTTTTAACTAAAGCTTTAGGAGTAGATAGGCTTCTAAGTGCCTCAAGAGATTTCTCGGCTTTAGATTCTTGAATGACTCCAATAACAGCATTTAATATTATTACTATAGCAATTATGATAGAATCACTTATTTCACCAACAATAGCTGAAAGAATTGCAGCAACAATAAGTATATAAATCATTGCATCATTTATTTGAGATAAGAAAAGTTTAAACATAGTTTCTTTTTTTTCAGAAGCTAATTTATTTAAACCATACTTTTCTTGGCGAACTTTAGTTTCTTGTGATGTAAGTCCTGTATGGCTATCGGTTTCTAGTGTTTTTAAAGTTTCATCTATATTTTTATTAAAATACATAATATATCACCTCCACTATATTATTTTACATTGTTTATATTTATATTATTCTTTAAGGGTTAGAATATTATTTGTATAGAAATTAAAATTTGTAGGATTTGTTTTGAGATAAATTTACTGTATAATATAAATATTAATAAATATGTATACGGTGGTGAGAATGTGGAAATATCTAGAGTGAGTAGAAGTACACAAATTAGTTCGGAGAGTAAAAAAGTTGCAAATAGAAAAGGATTTTCACAAAGTTTTAATTTTGCACATCAAAGAAAATCTCAAGAACAGCTAAAAAAGATGTTAGAGGATATAAAGAAAAAGGGAAATAGACTCGTAATTACTAAATGCTATGCTGATGTTGCTGCTTATAAAAGAATGATAAAAGAATATTTAGAATCTGTTTTAAGCTATATGTATGGAGTTAAAAAAGATATAAGCTTTTGGCAAACTCAATATTTCATCACTGTAGATACAATAGATGAAAAACTAGAAGAACTGACTCAGATGCTTTTAAGTCAGGAGAAAGATAATTTAAGTATAGCTAGCACAATAGACGATATAACTGGTCTTATGGTGGATATTTATAAGTAATATTATTTATAAAATAACGATAAAAGCCTTCGCAAATGTGAAGGCTTTTATGATTAAATATAGTTAAAAGTTAAGTTGATCTATTTTAAATTTTCTATCCATAGATTATAGCTAGCATCTGAAGGCATTTTTAAATCTCCTCTTGGAGAAAGACTTATAGTTCCTACCTTTGGACCATCTGGGATTGCAGAACGTTTAAATTGTTGAGTGAAAAATCTTCTAATAAATTTATCTAACCATTTTTTTATTGTATCTTCATCATAATCATTTTTAAATGCTTTCTTTGCAAGAAGAAGAATTTTTTCAGGAGTAGCATTTTGTCTTATAAAATAATATAAGAAAAAGTCATGAAGTTCATATGGTCCAACTATATCTTCGGTTTTTTGAGCTATTTTTCCATCTTTATCTTTAGGAAGAAGCTCTGGACTTACTGGTGTATTTAATATATCAATTAATATTTCAGATATATTATCTTCAGATTCATGTTCTGCTGCAAATTGAACTAAATATCTAACAAGAGTTTTAGGAATAGAACAGTTTACAGAGTACATTGACATATGATCACCATTATAAGTTGCCCAACCTAAAGCAATTTCTGATAAATCACCTGTTCCGATTAAAAGAGCACCTTCTTTATTAGCTAAATCCATAAGAATTTGTGTTCTTTCTCTTGCTTGAACATTTTCATAAGTTATATCATGAATTTCAGCTGGATGACCGATATCTTTAAAGTGTTGAAGGCAAGAGTTTACTATATTTATTTCTCTAAAATCTGTTCCAAGTTTCTTGCATAAGTCTACGGCATTATTATAAGTTCTATCAGTAGTACCAAAGCCTGGCATTGTTATAGTGATTATATTTTTTCTTGGTATTTTTAATAAATCAAATGTATTAACAGCTACTAATAAAGCAAGCGTAGAGTCAAGTCCACCAGATATACCTACTATAACCTTTTCGAGTCTAGTATGATTTAAACGCTTAGCAAGACCAGAAGATTGTATATTAAATATTTCTTTTGAACGAATTTCTCTTTCATGTTCATTTGCTGGAACAAAAGGATGTTTATGTATAGGTCTATCAAAGACATCTATATTTGTATTATTGAATTCAAAAACAATTTCAAAAGGAGCAAAAGGACAAGTTCTTTTACTGTCTCTAAAACTTAAATTTTTAATACGCATATTATTTAATTTATCAACATCTATTATAGAAGTAATAATTTGATTTTCCCTTTGGAATCTATCATTTTCACGCAAAATTCTTCCGTTTTCAGATATTATTAAATGTCCACTAAATACTACATCAGTTGTAGATTCAAAAACTCCAGAAGAAGCATAGACATAAGAACACATACATCGAGCACTTTGAGATGATACAATAGATGTTCTATAATCAGCTTTAGAAACGAGTTCATTAGAAGCTGAAAGATTTCCTATGATATTAGCTCCCATTAAAGCAAGATAAGAGCTTGGTGGAATTACTGTCCATAAATCTTCACATATTTCAAATCCAAATTTAAAGGTACCACTTGAAAATATAAGATTTATTCCAAATGGTATATTTTTTTGAAAGGAAAGGTCTACTTTTTTATCGATTAAATTGTATCCTTCAGTAAACCAACGTTTTTCGTAGAATTCTGAGTAGTTTGGAAGATAGCTTTTAGGAACAATTCCTAGAATTTTACCATTATATATTATGTATGCACAATTATATAGACAGTAATTATACAAAAGTGGGGCACCAACAGATATTAAAATATCTTTATTTAAAGAAAAATTACAAATATCTTTAATGCCTTCTATAGATTCTTCAATTAATGTTTGATTTAAAAACAAATCTGCACAAGTATAACCTGTTATAGAAAGCTCAGGTAAAACAATTAATTTTGAATTTTCTTTTATGGATAAGTTTATACATTTTTTTATGTTTTCAATGTTAAATTTTATATCACCAACGTTGACTACAGGGCATGCAGATGCAACTCTAATAAAGTTCATATAACTCACACTCCATATATTAAATTATGTATAATTGAAATAGTTTCTTTATTTATAAAAAGATTACTATTAAACTTTATACCTTGTAAGGCTTATCTGTCAATGAATTAATTCAGGTTAATACTATTTAGTTTAAACAATAATTAATGAATTATTTTAAACTATAATATATAATATATTTAAGTATATTGTATTATTTTTAATTTAATATGAAAGGGGTGGGGTGTGTGAACGGATACTTAATATTATGGATAATAATATCTATAGTAGCATTAGTAGTGGATATTTCAACTAGTAGTTTTTTGTTTGTATGGTTTACTATTGGTGGAGTAGTATCAACAATTTTAACACTGATGGGATGTTCGTTTACTATTCAGGTTATTAGTTTTATTATAGTAAGTCTTATTTTAATGGTTATATGTTATCCAATAATCAAAAAGACTATAAAAAATACATTGCCAATAACTCCTACTATGGAGGAGAAATATATTGGAGAAGAGTTTGTAATTGAAAAAGACGTAGAAGAAAAAGTATCAATAAAGTATAATGGAATATATTGGACTGTAAAAAGTGTAGAGGGAAATATACACAAGGGAAGTTCAGTTAAAATTATAGGTATAGACGGAAATAAATTATTAATAAAAAAAATATAATAAGGGAAAGAGGGAGAAATATGTTTACAATGTATGGAGTATGGATAATACCTACAATAATATTAATTATTGTTTTAGCAACACTTATAAGCTCTATTAAGATAGTTAATACTGGGTATTTATATGTAGTTGAAAGATTTGGGCAATATCATAGAACACTTGAACCAGGATGGCATTTTATAATTCCGTTTGTTGATTATGTAAGACGTAAGATATCTACAAAGCAACAAATACTAGATATACAACCTCAAAATGTTATAACTAAGGATAATGTTAAAATATCAATAGATAATGTTATATTTTATAAGGTATTAAATGCAAAGGACGCTGTTTATAATATAGAAGATTATAAAGCAGGTATAATTTATTCTACAATAACTAATATGAGAAATATTGTTGGTGAAATGTCTTTAGATGAAGTGTTATCAGGAAGAGATAGGATTAATTCTAAACTATTAGAAATCATAGATGATATAACAGATGCTTATGGAATAAAAATTTTATCAGTAGAAATAAAAAATATAATTCCACCTGCAGAAATCCAATCAGCAATGGAAAAACAAATGAAAGCTGAAAGAGATAAAAGAGCTGCAATATTACAAGCAGAAGGTCTAAAACAAAGTGAAATTGCAAGGGCAGAAGGTGAGAAGCAGTCAAAGATACTTCAAGCAGAAGCTGAAAAAGAAGCGAATATAAGACATGCTGAGGGATTAAGAGAATCTCAACTTTTAGAAGCAGAAGGTAAGGCAAAAGCAATAGAAATTGTTGCTAAGGCTGAAGCTGATGCTATAGATAAAGTAAATAAAGCTATAATCGAATCAGGAACAAATGAAGTTGTAATAGCATTAAAACAAGTAGAAGCTTTAAAAGAAATGGCTAATAATCCAGCAAATAAGCTTATTTTACCTAACGAAACATTATCTTCATTAGGAAGCATAGCAGCTATTGGTGAATTATTAAATAAACAAAGTAAATAAGATTAAAGTCTCTTGCAGATATAAGTGCAGGGGACTTTATTTTATTATATTATTTACAAAAATTGGTTTAAAAGTAAATGCTTCTAAAGTATAATTAAAATAACTGATATATTTAAAGGAGCGTATAAATATGAAGATATTAATGCTATCTTGGGAGTATCCACCTAAAAATGTTGGTGGATTATCAAATCATGTATATCATTTAGCACATAGTTTAGCAAGTATAGGACATGAGATTCATATAATTACTTGTCAAGAAGGAACAGCTCCTATTAAAGAAAATAGTAATGGAGTATTGGTTCATAGAGTAGAACCATATAAAATACCTACAGATGATTTTGTAAAATGGATAATGCAACTTAATTTTGCAATGATAGAAGAAGGTATAAGACTTATAAAAGAAGAAGGTAAATTTGATATTTTACATGCTCATGATTGGCTTTCAGCATATAGTGCAAAAACATTAAAATGGGCTTTTAATATACCAATAGTTTGTACTATACATGCAACTGAATATGGGAGAAACAATGGAATAAAAACAGAAATGCAAAGGTATATATCTTATGTGGAAGGCAATCTTGTATATGAATCATGGAGAACTATTGTTTGTAGTAATTATATGAGAGAAGAGATTAATAGATTGTTTTCAGAGCCTTGGGAGAAAATATGGGTTATTCCCAATGGAGTTGAGGTAAAAGAATTTCAGAAAAGTTTTAACAAGAAAAAATTTAAATTAAGATATGCAAGAGAAAATGAGAAGGTTGTTATATATGTAGGAAGACATGTCTTTGAAAAGGGGATACAGGTTTTAATAGATGCAATTCCTGATGTTATCAAAGAATATAACAATATTAAATTTGTTATATGTGGCATGGGATCTATGACAGAGGAGTTAAAAGTTAAAGTAAAGAATAGAGGACTTTTAAATAATGTAACCTTTACAGGATATATAAGTGATATTGAGAAAAAAATGCTTTATAGCATAGCGGATATAGCTGTTTTTCCATCTTTATATGAACCATTTGGAATAGTTGCATTAGAATCTATGGCAGCTAAATGTCCTGTAATAGCTTCTGATGTAGGAGGGTTTTCAGAAATAATAAATCATAGAGTAAATGGAATGAAGTTTATATGTGGATGCTCTAATAGTTTAAAAGATAATATTTTAGAAATTTTAAGTGATGATATGCTTTCACATAATTTAAAAGAAAATGCCTTTAAAAATGTTATAGAAAAGTATTCTTGGACACATGTAGCATTATTGACAATTCAAATGTATAAGGAAGTTTTAAATCAAGTGAAAGGAACTGAGTGGGAAAATAAAGTTTAAAGAGGTGAAAGAAGTTTATGAAGGCAGTAATAATGGCTGGCGGATTAGGAAATAGATTAAGACCACTTACATGCAGTATACCCAAGCCGATGATGCCTATTGCAGATAAACCTATTATACAGTACACAATAGAACTTTTAAAAAGAAATGATATAAATGATATAGCTATAACTCTTCAGTATATGTCAGATTATATAGTAAATTATTTAGGTGATGGAAAGAGATTTGGAGTTAAAATAACATATTTTATAGAAGAAATGCCACTAGGAACTGGTGGTAGTGTGAAAAATGCTCATGAGTTTTTGGATGATACATTTATTGTTATTAGTGGAGATGCTTTGATAGATATAGATTTATCTGAAGTAATTAAATATCATAAAAATAAAAAATCTATAGCAACATTAGTAACAAAGAAAGTTGATTTGCCATTGGAATATGGAGTTGTTATTACAGATAATAGCGGTAGAATTATTAAGTTCTTAGAAAAACCTAGTTGGAGTGAAGTGTTTAGTGATAAAGTTAATACTGGAATATATGTGTTAGAACCTAAGGTGCTTTCTTATTATGATAAAAATGAAAATTTTGATTTTAGTAAACATCTATTTCCTATGTTATTAGAAAATGATGAACCACTATTTGTATATACAACTAGAGGATATTGGTGTGATATAGGTAATATTGAAGAGTATCATAACTGCAATATGGATTTGCTAAAAGGAATTATTAATTTAAAGCTCAATGGAAAAAAATATTTACAAAATATATGGGTAGGCAAAAATAGTATAATAAGTCCTAAAGTTAAAATAAATCCTCCTATATTTATAGGAGAGAATACTAAAATATATGGTTCGGCGGAAATAGGACCCTATACTATTCTAGGAAATAACAATATAATAAGATCCAATGTTTCAATAAAGAAAAGTATTACATTTGATAATTGTTATATTGGAGATCATTCACAAATAAGAGGAGGAATATTAGGTAAAAATGTTCAAATAAAAGATAAAACATCAATATTTGAAAACTCGGTAATAGGAAATAATACTATAGTTGAAAGTAAGGTTACTATAAATCCAGCAGTGAAAGTTTGGCCAAATAAATTAATAGATTCGGGATCAATACTAAGTTCAAATTATAAGTGGGGAGAAAAATATTCCAAGACTATATTTGGTGAAAAAGGAGTTAAAGGTATAATAAATGTTGATATAACCCCAGAATTTATATCTAAACTTGCATCAGCAGCAGCTCAGTTATTAAATGGTAATAAGAAGATAGTCATAGGATGTAGTGAAAACGTGGTGGGAGAAATGCTTAAGCATTCTTTGATTACTGGACTTTTATCTATGGGAGTTGAAGTATATGATCTAAATACTATGCCGAATATTGTTATAAGACATGCAGTTATGTTTTTAAAAGCAGATGGAGCAATAAACATTAAGATAGATAAGGATAATCCTGAAAAAGTTACTATATTATTTATGAACAAAAATGGTATAGAAATTGATAAAGATATGAAAAGAAAAATAGAAAATAATTTTAATAGAGAAGATTTTAGAAGAGTCACTGGGGATGAAATAAAAAGAATTAAATATTGTGATGAAATATTAAAAGAGTATGTTAAAAATATTATAAAAAGATTAAATGTAGATCAGATAAAGAAAAATAACTATAATATTATTTTAAGTTGTAGTAATAGTATAATTATTAATTTAATAAGAGAAATAGGATTAAAGATTCATGTAAATATTAAGATTTATAATAAATCAAAGCATATAACAAAACTTAAAGAGGAAGTTTTAAAAGAGAGTGCTAGCATGGGGATATATATAGATGATGAAGGTGAAAATGCAATTATTATAGATGAGTTAGGTAATGTAATAAAAGAAGAAAATTATAAAATTTTAAAAGCATTTATCATGCTTAAAACATGTAAGTTTAGTACTCTCGCAGTTCCAGTAAATGAATCTAAAGCTATGGAAAAGATAGCATACATTTGTGGTGCAAAGTTCATACGGACAAAAATATCTGAAGATAAGGTTTTAGAAGCGTATATGAATAAAGAAAAGGATTTAAGTGTGGATGAGATTATAAATGAATATTTATTTACTTTAGATGCTATAGGAACATTTATATTTATATTAAATTTGATGGCAGCGTATAAAATTAAAATATCAAAAATAAACAGTATATTACCTAAGTATTATAATTATAAAAAACAGATTTATTGCCCGTGGAATAAAAAAGGAAAAGTCATGAGAAATTTGATTGAAGGCAATGATTTTAATGTTTTAGAAATAATAGAGGGAGTAAGTATTAATTATGAAGAAGCATGGGCTTTGATTCTTCCAGATAGTGATGAACCTTTATGTAAGATCTATATTGAATCAAAAGATGAAGCTAAGGGAAAACATATAAGGCACGAGTTAGATAGAAAAATACAGAAAATATTAAATGAAAATAATTATAATTATAATGAGGAATCCTCATAAGTACCTTTGAAACATAATAAGGTGCTTATGAGGATTTTTTACAAAAAAACAATAAAAATATATAAATTTCATATAAAGTTTTAGAAAAATAAAGCGGTTATTGAAATTTATGACAAATAAATATATAATATTTAACTGGGTAAAAAAAGAAATATGTGAATTAAAATACATTTTATTAAAGAGGAGAGGTTAGTATGTTTACCAATGTACATATGATAGGGGTTGGAAGTTATCATCCTAAAAAAGTAGTTGAAAATGAGCATTTTATAGAACATTTTAAAGAATTTAATTTACACCATAAAGCTGAAACACTTATGAATAAATTAGGAAGAAAAAAGTTAACGTTAGCAAAGCATAATGAAAATGGAATAACAATGTCCGTTTCAGCAGCGAAAGATGCTTTGAAAAAGGCAAATTTGTCTGTAGAAGATATAGATATGATTATATCAGCTAGCGATACACCAGAATATTTAACACCATGTTGTGCACTTATAATTAGAAATAAGTTAGGTGCTAAAAATGTTAAAACAGTATTTGATGTGAATTGTGATTGCATAGGAATGTTACATGCTATAGATATAGCTAGTAAATTTTTAAAAACAGATAAAAATTATAAAAGAGTTCTTGTAGTGGGGTCATTATTAATTAGTCCTTTTGCTCGTGAAGATGACATAATAGTATACTCTACTATCGGGGATGGTTCTGCAGCTATGATACTTGAAGCTAGAGAAGAACAGGAAGAACGTGGATTTTTAGGTTCTAGAGCATTTACTGATGATAGCTATAATGAAACAATAAGATTTCCAGCATGTGGATTATCAAATATACCTAATGAAAATATAAATGGATATGAAAGAAAGATGTCTTGGAAGCCATTTTCAGTAGATTTCCTTTCTAAAAATTGGACAAAACTTATAACAAATTTATTAAAAGAGCATGATCTAAAACCTGAAAATATAGAACATTATTTTATGTCACAATTCTCAAAAGAAGAAGTAATAACTACAATGAATAATTTAAACGTTAAACAGGATAGAGCAATTTTTATAGGAGATAAATATGGATATACTGGACCTACGAGTCCTGTAATGGCATTGGATGATAAACTAAAGGAAAGCTCATTTAAAAAAGGAGATTTATGCGTATTTTGCTCTGTAGCGGGAGGATATAGTATGTCTGCATTACTTTATAGATGGTAAAAAATTAGTTTATAAAATTGGTTATGTATCATATTGTAAGGAGGAAAAGTTATGGAAAACGAAAAAACTATTGTTGAAATATATCAGACTAAAACATTAAAATTTGTTATTGCAATATATTGTATAAGTATTCTATGTGCCATAGTAATTTTCTTTACAGCTAAATTAATGAATGCTTATGATACTATGACATGGAGTAATGTATTTAAATTTAGTATAGTAGCTATATTAGAAATAATTATTTTGATAACATCATATAAAAGAACTTTAGTAAACGATAAAATAATAAAAAATAATTTCAAAACAATGAAGGGAATAATACTTGTACTTACATATATAAATTATTTATGTATGAATTTTATGATACCAACTAAAGAATTTCAATTATGTGTGTTTTATTTTATAATAATAGGATCATTGTTTTTAGACATTAACATGACGCTTATATCAATAGGTTTAAGTATTGTATGTCAAATAGTTTTGTTTATTGGTAAACCAGATATTTTACCTAATAAAGAACAACTTATACCAGAGTTGACTATGCGAATAATATCTATGGGACTTTCAACTGCAGGAATTTTTATGATAACATACTTTGCGTCAAAGCTATTAAATGGAGTAGAGAAAAATGAAATAAAATTAATAGAAAAAAACAATCAAATAGAAAAAATGTTTATAAGTATTAAAGAATTTGTAAATATTTTAACTAGTTCAGGACAGGCGTTATCTGAAACAGTAGAAGAAGAATCAGCATCAATACAAGAAGTTTTAAGTTCATGTGAGGAGATGGAAGAAGATTCGGAGAAAATATTACAAGATGCGAATAACAATAAACAAGTATTAAGTGTATTAATGAAAAATAGTGAAATTGTGTCCAATAAAATTGAAGATACTGAAACATCAGCAAAAGAATTAGTTAATGTTTCTAATGAAAATCAAGAATCTTTGAATGAAATATTAAAAATAACAAGTGATATTAAAGAAGGCATATTAGAAACATTAAATGCTACTAAATTATTACAAATAAAGTCAGAAGAAATGGATAAAATATTAGTTATAATATCTAGTATTTCAGAACAAACAAGCTTATTATCATTAAATGCATCAATTGAAGCTGCAAGAGCAGGAGAAGCCGGAAAAGGATTTGCTGTAGTAGCAGAAGAGGTTAGAAAGCTTTCAGAAAGTACTAATGATTCCTTGAATAATATATCTAATATTACAAAAGAATTTAAGCAAAGAATAATTGAAGTAGAAGGTTTAATGAAAAAAAATAATGATAAAATCATAAATGGAGATAATATATTAGTTCAGATAGTGAATAATCTCAAAAGTATTATGAACAAGTTAAATAATTCTGGTAAAAATATTAGTGGAGTAAATGAATTTATAAATGATTTCTTAGAACAAACAGAAATCATTGCTAATTCAAATGAAGAAATATTTAAGTCTATAGATTCATTGGTAGAAAAGTTTAAAGTAGTGAAGGAAGCTATTGAACATAATACAAGTGCTAGTGAAGAAATAAATTTAAATGTAGATGAACTTAGAAAATTATCAAATGATATGATGAAAATTGTAAGTTAGAATAATATATAATTTAGTTATAAAAATTCTGTAATATAATTTTATTGCAGAATTTTTATAATTTTATATGAAAATAGCATATTTTTAGAAAATTTTTAATAATTTAATAAATAAACACGCATTTATTTGAAAAAAAATCAATGATACTATATAAACTTTAATAATTATATGATATTATATATTCAATTAAGAAATTTCTAGGAGGTTTGTTTCATGGACGCTAACAAATATGTACAAAAAGTATTTGATGAATTATTAGAAAGAAATCCAGGTCAAGCTGAGTTCCATCAAGCAGTTAAGGAAGTTTTACATTCTTTAGTACCTGTAATGGAAAAGCATCCTGAATATATTGAAAATGGTATTTTAGATAGAATAGTTGAACCAGAAAGACAAATAATGTTCAGAGTACCTTGGGTTGATGATAATGGTAAAGTAAGAGTAAATAGAGGATTTAGAGTACAATTTAATAGTGCTATAGGACCTTATAAAGGCGGATTAAGATTCCATCCAAGTGTAAACCTAAGTATAATAAAATTTTTAGGATTTGAACAAATTTTTAAAAACTCTCTTACAGGTCTTCCAATAGGTGGAGGTAAAGGTGGTTCTGATTTCGATCCAAAGGGAAAAAGTGATATGGAAATCATGAGATTTTGCCAAAGCTTTATAACTGAACTTTATAAGTACATAGGACAAGATACAGATGTTCCAGCTGGTGATATTGGAGTAGGTGGAAGAGAAGTTGGATACATGTATGGTCAATATAAGAGAATTAGAAGTATGTATGAAGCAGGAGTTTTAACTGGTAAGGGATTAACCTTTGGAGGAAGTCTTGCTAGAACAGAAGCTACAGGTTATGGTCTTGTATATTTCGTAAATGAAATGTTACAAGATAAAGGTATGAGTTTTGAAGGTAAAAAAGTTGTAGTATCTGGTTCTGGTAATGTTGCAACTTACGCAATACAAAAGGTACAAATGTTAGGTGGAACAGTAGTTGCGTGTAGTGATTCTAATGGATATATATATGATAAAAATGGAATTAATTTAGATACATTAAAACAAATAAAAGAAGTAGAAAGAAAGAGAGTAAAAGAATATATTAAGTACCACTCAGAAGCTGAATATCATGAAGGAAAAGGCATTTGGAATATACCTTGTGATATAGCTCTTCCATGTGCAACTCAAAATGAGTTAAATGAAGAAGATGCTAAAGTTTTAGTTAAGAATGGAGTAATAGCAGTAGGAGAAGGTGCAAATATGCCATCAACTCTAGAAGCTATTTCTGTATTCTTAGAAAATGGAATATTATTTGCACCTGCAAAAGCAGCTAATGCTGGTGGAGTTGCAGTTTCAGCACTTGAAATGTCTCAAAATAGTATGAGATATTCTTGGTCTTTTGAAGAAGTAGATGAAAAGTTACACAATATAATGAAAAATATATATAAAAATGCAGTAGAATGTGCAGAAAAGTATGGTCATAAAGATAATCTAGTAGTAGGGGCTAATATAGCAGGATTTATAAAAGTTGCTGAAGCAATGCTTGCTCAAGGAATAGTATAGTAAAAAATAAAACGGTATTATGGATATTCCATAATACCGTTTATATTTTTACATTTTTACATTAAAACTATTAGAAAATTAAATAATATATGGTATAATTAATTATCATATAAAGCACATTTAGGAGTTGATAAATATGACAGAAGTAGGATACATAACTTCTGTAAATGGTAAATATGCTTCAGTGATTTTTAAGAGAAAGTCTGGATGTGGAGATAATTGTGCTACTTGTAAAGCAGCATGTAAGGCATCCGCTATAACCACTGACATAGAAAATGCTGCAGGAGGAAAAGTTGGAGATAAAGTAAAGGTGGAAATGGAACAAAAAATCTTTGATAAGATGGTATTTTTAGTTTATATTTTTCCGCTTATTATGATGATATGTGGTATTGGAATAGGTACTGTTATATTTTCTTCAGCAGGATATAAGAATTACGAAATGTTAAGCTTTTTATTAGGAATAGTTGCACTTGCTATATCATATGTTATTCTACATTACTTCAATAAGAAGAATGCTAAAAAAAATAATTATTCTTTGAAAATTATAGAAGTAATTGAGGAAAAACCTAATAAATAACGAGTGAATAGAAATATAATAATTGTTTATATATTTCTTAGTAAAATGATAAAACTGCTTAAAAAGCAGTTTTGTTTTTATGTTGATATACATACTAAAAAATCTAGAAAAGGGGAAGTAAAATGCTAGAATTAAAGAACTTATCATTAGAAGTTGAGCAAAATGATAAAAAAGTTAGTATTTTGGATAATATAAATTTAACATTGCAGGATAATAAAATTTATGTTATTACAGGACCTAATGGGGGAGGTAAATCATCTTTATGTAAGATGATGATGGGAATATATAAGTCTACTTCAGGTAAGATAATTTTAGATGGAGAAGATATTACAAATTTTGATATAACGGAAAGAGCTCAAAGAAAGATTGGATATGCATTTCAACAACCACCACATTTCAAAGGTATGACAGTAAGAGGACTTTTAAATCTTGCGGGAAGAGAAAGTAAAGAAAAAGTTGATGTACATGAATTATTAGCAGATGTTGGACTTTGCGCTAAAGATTATATAGATAGAGAAATCAATTCAAGTCTTTCAGGTGGTGAGCTTAAAAGAATAGAAATAGCATCAGTGCTTGCTAGAGATTTAAAATTAGCAATTTTTGATGAACCGGAAGCTGGTATAGATTTATGGAGTTTTCAAAGACTTGTTGAAACTTTTACTACTATGCATAACAACAGAAATACTACAATAGTAATAATTTCTCACCAAGAAAGAATAATTAACTTAGCGGATGAAGTTATTGTTCTAGCTAATGGTAAAATACAAAAAACTACAAGTAAAGAAGACATCATAAGTGAAATAAAGGCTCAAGCAGCTTGTGATTATTGTGAAACCTGTGAAACAAGGAGGTAGAGAGTATGCAAGAATCAATACAAGAAAAAATATTAAATAAAATAGATGATACTACTGATTTATATAAAGGGGCTCATAATATCAGAAGCAATGGTGAGTCTGTAAGTAGAAATACTACAAGAAATATAACTGTAAAGAGTAAAGAAGATAAATCAGGATTAGATGTAATTGTAAATAATAATACTAAGAATGAAAGTGTTCACGTACCGGTTATCGTTTCTAATGTAAATGCTAAAGACAAAGTATATAATACTTTTAAAGTAGGAGAAAACTGTGAAATAAATATAGTTGCTGGATGTGGAATTCATAACTGTACGGCTCAAAAAACAGAACATGAGGGAATTCATGATATATATATAGGAAAAGGGTCTCATGTTAAATATATTGAAAAACACTATGCTGAAAGTGATGGCAAATCTCAAAAGATATTTAATACTAAAACTATAGTTGAAGTTCAAGAAGATGCTACATTTGAAATGGATGTAGTTCAAATAAAAGGTGTAGATAATAGTAAAAAAGAATTAAACATAAAATTACACAAAAATGCACATTTAATTATAACAGAGAGAATGTTTACTGATGAAGAACAAGTTGCTGATTCAAAAGTTAATATAGAACTTGTTGGAGAAGATTCTTCAGCTCAAATAGTATCTCGTTCTGTTGCAAAAGATAGTTCAAGACAAACTTTCTATTTTATGATGAAAGGCGATAATAAGTCGAGAGGACACATTGAATGTGATTCTATAATAATGGACAAAGCTAGGGTTACATCAATACCGGCTCTTGATGCTAACTGTGAAGATGCAGAATTAATTCATGAAGCTGCAATTGGAAAGATAGCCTCAGAACAGTTAATGAAACTTATGTCTTTAGGACTTACAGAAAAAGAAGCTGAAAATACTATATTAAAAGGATTCTTAAAATAATTTATATTAGATATAGAAAATATAAGAATAAAGGCCATTAAATGATTTTAAAATCATTCAATGGCTTTTATTCTTTCTTCAGTTTTCTTTAATATTTCAGTAGGATATCCTAGAAATTTTAATATTTTTACAGCATTTCGAGTAGGTGATATACCTTCTTTAATTGTATAGTCAAAAGTAAGGCCAGTGTTGGTAACATCTTCTTTAAAATAATAACATTTATATCCCGTGGACATTGTAGTAAGTTGTAAATCATGAGTTGCAACTATTGCTAGAGCATTATGGTTTGATAAATAATTTAATATTTCACATGATGCACTTATTCTTTCAATGGGGTTAGTACCTCTATAAATTTCATCAATCATACAAAGACAAGGTATTTTTTCTTTACTTGAGTTTATTATTCTAAGTAATGCTTCGGCTTCAGCTAAGTAATAGCTTTTGCCTCCAAGCAAATCGTCACCAGGTTTAATGGAAGTTACTATGTTGAAGAAACTACTAGAATAAGAATCAGCAAGACAAGTATATATAGTTTGGGCTAAAATAGCATTTGCGCCTACAGTTCTTAAAAATGTGGATTTACCAGACATATTTGAACCTGTTATTAGTATTCCGTGATTATTTATACTTATGGAATTAGGAACGGGATTTTTTATTAAAGGATGAATTAAGTTAGTGGTATAAAGAAGTTTACCTTTATGTGTAAGAGAAGGTTGAATATATTTATTTAAACCATCTCTATAAGATGCAATAGATATAAGTGCATCTATTTCTCCCAAGGTTAAATATAATTCTAATAACTCTTTTTTATATTTTATTATTGTATCAATTGATTTAAAATAACTTATTTCTTTAATAAGAAATAATATGTTTATATAGTCACCAAATAAATCAACACTATCCAATCTATTTATAATTAATGTATTTTTACGTATAGTATTTAATTTTTTAATAAGTGGTATCAATTTATTTGCATAGTCTTGTAACTCCGGACAGTTAAGTGTACATATATTTGCTGATGTGCTTATAGCGTTACCAAAGTAAACTACAGATAAAACTTCTTCTTTAATAATGCGATCTAGTTTATAGTGAATATACATATTAAAAAAAGATAAAAGTAATATTACTAGACTGGTTTTCAAAAATCCTATAATAGAACACATTATTAATGAGATAGCAAATGATATAGAACAGATATAAGAGATAGATTTCAAATAAGGATGTTTAATGATTTTTTTGAATAAAATAGTATCAATATAGGCATTAGTTTTACCTAGTTTATGTAGTGATAAAGATATATTTTCTCTTATGTTCTTATTATTTTGAAAAAAGTCTATTATAGTATCTCGTTTTTTTAGCAAAGATTCGTCAGTGGTAGGTGTTCTTAAAATTTTATATAGAACTTGTTCACCTGGATTTGAAAATGTTCTATCTATTTGGCAAAACATGTCATCCATATTTAAATCTGCCCATGTAATATCATCGATTCCATCAGATGCATTATGTATGTAGTTAAAAAATGATTTAATTTTATCTAAATTACGTTTTCTTTTTATAGGTTTTCCATAAGTAGATCGTATGAATTTTAAATTTCTTTTGTTAAAATAAGATTTTATATGTTTTGTAATTAGCATAAGAAGACGTCCTCCATTTCAGTATAATAGTACTACCGAGGTGAAAAAATGTCAATAATATTATAAAATGGTATAAATTTGTTTAAAGTTGTAAATATACAATAAGAACTAGGAAAGTATCTTCCTAGTTCAGATTGTTCAAAAAGCCTCCATGTAATTGGAGGCTTTTACTTTCGTCAAATATCTTTTATGCGATAGCATTTAAAAAGTTGCTAGTTTTGTGTAATGATTTGGTATAAATTTCAATTAAATCATACGAAAAATAGTGCGATAGCACCATGGCTATCTTTTTCATATTCTGAACTGCTGCTGTAAGTAAGCATTGCTCGGAAACATTTTTAATTCCTCGCATGCGACAATAGCGCAGCCCATGTAATTCTTTTGAATCAGCAAAGCTACGCTCAATTTTTTCTTTACGTTTTTTATAAATACTTTTACCTTTTTCAGTTTTAGTAAATGCAAAAATTTGATCCTTATAATCTTCCCAAACATGACGACGTATAGTTCTGTTAATTGATTTATCAGATATTAAGCAATTATTTTTATATTTGCATGAAGCACATTCATCCGCATTACTAACATATTCTTTATATCCGCTTCTTGTAGTGGTTTTGTATTTTAAAAAGAAGTTATTCATACATACATATCCATCTAATTCTTTAATATATTGAAATCTATATTTAGTATACTTTTCTTTAACATGAGGTCCTAAACGGAAACCAAAAACACCTTGATAATTTTTTTCTGAAACTTGCTTACAAATAGGATTTGTAGAATAACCAGCATCAGCTACTAAATACTTTGTATTAAAATTAAACTTTTTTATTTGCGTCTCTATTCTTTTAACATAAGGATCTACATCATTAATATTACCTGGAGTTACATGAACATCAGTTATAATATTATATTTTCCGTCAACAGTTCTATGATCTAAATAAAAAAAACCTTTTGGTTTTCCGTCCCTAACCATATATCCACTGTCTGGATCAGTTGTACTTACTTTTATTTCTTTGGTTTCAGATGTTTTTAGGTCTTTTTTTAGAGGCTTTTTATTATGATTAATTCTATCTTTATTAATATCTTTTTCTAATTCATCAAAGTATTCCTTTGTAGATTTAGTTATTTCTTTTTTTATAAGTTTATGTTTATTAGCGTTAGCTTTTAGATGGGTAGAATCAGTGTATAAAATTTTGCCATCGACTAAATTTCTATTAATCGCTTGAAATACAATGTTATCAAATATTTCTTGATGTATATTTGTATCATTGAATCTCTTTGTTCTATTTTGACTTATGGTAGAATGGCTTGGTATTTTATCAGTAAGTCCATATCCTAAGAACCACCTATAAGCTACATTTACTTGTATTTCCTTTACGAGCTGACGCTCAGAGCGTATACCGAATAGGTATCCAATAAAAAGCATTTTAAATAACACAACTGGATCTACTGATGGTCTACCATTGTCAGGACAATATAAATCCTTAGTTAAATCTCGTATAAACGAAAAGTCTATGAATTTATCTATTTTTCTAAGTATATGATTTTCTGGTACTAAGTTTTCTATATAAACCAGTTCTAATTGATTTTGTTTTCTCTCATTATTAGTAAGCATTTTGCCTCCGTAGGAGCCCTAACGGGCTAAATAATTTATTGGTCTAAATATATATTCTACAGAAGTAGGAGATATCCTTTTTGTAATAAATGTAAAAAGGCTGTTGACAAATTATGTTTATCAACAGCCTGAACTAGGAAAGTATCTTCCTAGTTCTATATATTTTATATTATAGAATATATAAAGAATTATATATTCTAATTAGTCATCTTCTCGTAAAATATTTATGTTTTTACCTTCCATAACTTTATTCATGTTTCTAACAGCACACATCTTACCACACATAGTGCAAGTATGTTCATCTTCAGGAGTTGATTCTGCTCTATAACGTTTAGCTTTTTCAGGATCTATTGCAAGATCAAACATAGTATTCCAATCTAAATCACGTCTAGCCTTACTCATTTTGTTATCCCATTCTCTTGCACCTTTAATTCCTTTAGCGATATCAGCAGCATGAGCAGCTATCTTTGTAGCAATTATTCCTTCTTTCATATCTTCAAGATTAGGTAATCTTAAATGTTCAGCAGGAGTTACATAGCATAGGAAATCTGCTCCACATGAAGCTGCAATAGCACCACCAATAGCACTTGTAATATGGTCGTATCCAGGAGCTATGTCTGTTACTATAGGTCCTAAAACATAGAAAGGAGCACCATGACATAATTTTTTCTCAAGTAGCATATTAGCCTTAATTTCATCTAATGACATATGGCCAGGACCTTCGATTATAATTTGTACATTTCTTTCCCAAGCACGTTTAGTAAGTTCCCCTAAAGTTATTAGTTCTTTTATTTGACTAGGGTCAGTAGAATCTTGTATACATCCAGGACGACAAGCATCACCTAAACTTATTGTAACATCATATTTTTCACATATATCAAGTACTTTATCAAAGTGCTCATAAAAAGGATTTTCTTTGTTGTTTAATTGCATCCATGCAAAAAGTAAACTTCCACCTCTAGAAACTAAGTTAGTAAGTCTTCTATTTCTCTTAAATATCTCTGCTGTTTCACGATTTATTCCACAGTGTATTGTCATGAAGTCAACGCCGTCTTTAGCATGTTTTTCAACAACATCAAGTAATTCTTCAGCAGTTATATCTTTAAGTTCCTTATCGTAAAAACCTATAGCGTCATACATAGGAACAGTTCCAATCATAGAAGGAGCATAATCTACTAGTTTTTTCCTAAATTCTTCAGTTTTTCCGTAACAGCTAAGATCCATTATAGCTTCAGCATTCATGTCTATAGCTGTTTTAACTTTTTCAAATTCTTTTTCTACATCACAGCAGTCTTTAGAAATACCAAGATTAACATTAATTTTAGTTTTTAATCCTTGTCCAACACCTTCTGCATTTAAAGACTTATGATTTTTATTAGCAGGTATTGCAACTTTTCCAGAAGCTACTAGAGACATTAATTTACTAATTTCCATATTTTCTTTTTTTGATACAATTTCCATTTCTTTAGTCACTATACCACGTTTAGCAGCATCCATTTGAGTTGTGTAATTCACAATCATCCATCCCTTCGATATTTTCTTATAAAAAAAATAAGCCTTCTACCAAAGAAGACTTATTTACTAATAGATAACATAAAATCCTAAAATTTCATGTTGTGTTTATACAATTAGTTTAGTTGCTTCCCTACGGTAGTATTAACTACATCAGGTTCTAAGGGTCAGGATTTTATCCTTCTCAGCCAAAGGCTCCCCCGCAAAACGAGTAAATATTATATTTTATACAACTTAAGTATAGGACATTTTTATAAATTTGTAAATGTAATTATTTTTATTGTTAATAAAATTTTATAGAAATAAAATGAGGTTATAGTTCTTAACGAAGTACACTTATAAAGGATACGGAATATTTATATAGAATATAGTAATGGTTAAAAATTAAGGTTAGGGGGTGAATTTATGAATAAAACAGATAACAAAAATGTTGTGTTAGTTTTAGTAATATGTTTTTTTATAATTGCTGGGTTAAAAGGAATTAATTATTTTAATATTAGGTATTTTAATAATACGGAGTTAGAAGTCAATATTAAACAAAGTAATATAGAATATTTATCTAAGGATAAATACTTAGATTTATTATCTAAGGTATATAGTATTCCAATAGCAGATGCTATTATTTTTGATAAAAATAATGCAAAAAATATTAAATCAATGCAGAATATTGAAAAATATTTTTATGCAAAAGTCAGTACAGTATACAATGTTTGTAAAGGGATAAAAATTAAATTAAGTGCACCAGTAAAAATTTATAGCAATGATAGAAATAAAGATAATAAAAAGTTTGTGTGGATAGGAAGTGTAAGTGTAGAAACACTAAATAATATTTATAAAAATTATGAATTCAAACCATTTGCTGTTGTTGGTGAGTTATCAAAATGTAATTCTAACAGACCAATATTATCGACTAGAGGAGTTATTTCAATAAGTAAAGAGGGTGCTAGAAGATTAAGGTTATCATCTGAGGGATTGAAAAAGCTAGGATTTAAGTGTAACTATGGAAATGTTTATTATAAGACTATTGAGATATTTTCTAATTCAAAAGATTTTTAATCAATTATAAAGCAAATAAAATACATAAAAATACTCTATATTAAAAGATTTTAATATAGAGTATTTTTATGTATTTTTATCCAGTTAGAATTAATGTAATACAAAACAAATATTGTAAATATATATTTATAGTAGTCATTGTTGATAGGGGGGAAAGATAATGGGAAACTATAATTCTCAATATGAGAATTATTATAGAGGTTTTGTTAATAAAAATAATAATAGGATTAATAAAGAAAGAGCATACAATGGACATAATAAATTAATTAATAGTAGCAGAGGTAGAAAAAAATTTGTAACTAGAAGGATAATTCAAGATTTATTAGGGGTTTTCATAATGCTTGTTTTTGTAATTGTATGTAAATTTATAGTAACTCCACAAACGACAGCAGCATATAGTTATTGTAAAGATGTTGTTAATACGAATATTGATTATAAGAAATTTATAAATAAAGTTAAAACAATAGAAAAAGGCAAAAGTGTACAAGACACAATGGTAGATTTAATAGATAAAGCTAAAGCTAAGTTTATAGGTGGAGAAACTATAAAACAAAAGATAAAAGAAAAATTTGCATTACCTACTAATGGAGATATAAAGAATAACCGTGATGGATTACGCCTACAAGTAAGTGATAAAGGAAAAATTTCAGCAAGTTATGATGGAATAATAAAAGAATGTGGTTGTAATAATGAAGAAGGAAATTATATTTTAATAGACCATGGTTCTGGATTAGAAAGCCAATATTATAGTTTAAATGATGTAGTAGTGAAAAAAGGAGAAAAAGTAAAAAAAGGAGATATTATAGCTGAAAATCATAGCCAAGATAAAAAAAAATATATAGGATTTAAGATATTATTTATGGGTCAAAGTAAAGGGTTAGAAAGAATTTTAGGAAATAAGAATTAGAATATGAAAATTGACAAAGAAAAGCAGTTAATTATAAAAATAAGTAAGCTATCCATTCCCTATATCCTCATTCTTGTTATTATAGGATTTAAAGGGAAACTTTTAATATCATTTGTTCTTGTATTTATGCATGAAATAGTACACTATATAACTGCTAAAAAACTTGGTTTTAAAGGTTTTGGTATAGAAATTCTTCCAATAGGAGCTGTTCTTAAACTTAGAGATTTAGATGAGGCGGATCCTAAAGAAGATTTGATAATATCTTTAAGTGGACCTTTATTTAATTTAATTTTTGCTATGATAAGCTATTTATTAAATATAAAATTTTCTAATGGGTACCTACAGTTATTATATATTAGTAATTTAGCTTTAGGTGCTTTTAATTTGATTCCAGCATTGCCTTTAGATGGTGGAAGAATACTCAGAGATATTTTAGCATTTAAGACTTTTTATAAAAGGGCTAATAAAATAACTGTTAATGTAAGTTTAGTAATTGGTGTTTTTATATCAGCGTATTTTCTTATATTAATAGCATTAGGATTTAAAAACGTTAGTATTGGTATTATTGGGTTTTTAATAATAGTTACGTCATATAAAGAAAAAGAAAGGATAGTTTATTTAATTATGGGAGATATAATTAAGAAAAGATGTAAATTTATAACAAGAGGATATATAGAGAATAAGAGTATTTCAGTATATTACAAAAAGAATTTATTAGATGCTTTAGGTGTTGTAGATAAAAATAAGTATAATTTATTTACAGTATTGAATGATGATATGAAGGTAATAAATATAATATATGAGGAAGAATTAATAAGGGCACTTAAAATTTATGGAAATATAAGTATAGAAGATTATTTAAATACTGTAGATGAAATAGATAAACTTGCGAAAATGGCTATTGATGAATGGCAAGATTGGAAAGAAGAGTGTAATAAAGAAGTATAAACAATTGATTTTATTTTTTTATTTATGATAAAATGTATTGATAAAATACAAGTTCAACGTAGGAGGAAATTTGATGAACAAAATTTCGGATGATATATTGTGTAAGGTTGAAAAACCTATTAGATATACAGGTGGAGAGTTAAACTCCTTTTCAAAAGATAAAAATAGTGTTGATATAAGATTAGCATTTTGTTTTCCAGATGTATATGAAGTCGGAATGTCCCACTTGGGCACAAAAATATTGTATTATACTTTAAATCAAAGAGAAGATACATTCTGTGAAAGAGCATTTGCTCCATGGCCAGACATGGAAGATCTTATGAGAAAAAATAATATTCCAATGCATACATTAGAAACGAAAGATTCCCTAAAAGAGTTTAATTTTGTAGCGTTCACACTTCAGTATGAAATGAGTTATACAAATATACTAAATATGCTTAATATGGCTGATATACCAATAAGAGCATCTCAAAGATCAGAAGATGATCCCATAGTTTTCTGTGGTGGTCCTTGTGCTTATAATCCAGAACCTTTACATGATGTTGCGGACTTTTTTGCATTAGGTGAAGGAGAAGTACAACTTAATGAAGTTTTAGATTTATATCAAGAATGTAGAAAACAAGGATTAAGCAAAAAAGAGTTTTTAAGAAAAGCTGTTAACATAAGAGGAATATATGTACCTAGTCTTTATGATGTTACTTATAATGAAGATGGTACTATAAAAGAGTTTAAACCTAAATATGATGATGTACCTAAAAAGGTTACTAAAGCTATTATTAATAATTTTAATGAAGTTGAATTTCCAGATAAATTAATAGTTCCGTATGGAGAAATAGTTCATGATAGAGTTACTATAGAAACTTTTAGAGGATGTACCAGAGGATGTAGATTTTGTCAAGCAGGTATGATATATAGACCAGTTAGAGAAAAGACTAAAGAAAAAATAATGGAACAAGTAGATCAGCTTTTAAAAGCTACTGGATATGAAGAAGTATCACTTGTATCTTTGAGTATTTGTGATTATTCAGATATACAAGGACTTATAACTTCATTAATTGAAAAGTATAAAGATAAAAAGGTAGGGGTATCACTACCATCTATAAGAATAGATGCTTTTTGTGTAGATTTAATAAAAGAAATTCAAAAGGTTAGAAAGACAGGACTTACTTTTGCTCCAGAAGCAGGAAGTCAAAGAATGAGAGATATAATAAATAAAGGAGTTACAGAAGCAGATCTTATGGCATCTGTATCTAATGCATTTAAATCAGGATGGTCTACTATAAAATTATATTTTATGATAGGACTTTCTTATGAAAAAGATGAGGATGTAATTGGAATTGCAGAACTTGGAGAAAAGGTAGTTGAAGAATATTATAAAATACCTAAAGATGAAAGACAAAAAGGACTTAAGGTTACTTTAAGTACATCTATTTTTGTACCAAAACCATTTACTCCTTTCCAATGGGCCCCTCAAGATAGAATGGAAGTAGTTAAGAAAAAGATTCAACTTATCAGAAATTCTGTTAAGAGTAAAAGAATACAATATAATTGGCATGAATCTCTTGTAAGTTATATGGAAGCTGTTTTAGCAAGAGGAGATAGAAAAGTATGTGATGTTATAATAAAAGCTTTTGAAAAGGGTGCTAAGTTTGATGGTTGGGGAGAATATTTTAATTTTGAAACTTGGCAAGAGGCTTTAAAAGAATGTAATGTTGACGGAGAATTCTATGCTTATCGTGAAAGAAGTTATGATGAAGTATTACCTTGGGATTTCATAGATGTTGGAGTATCAAAAGAATTCTTAATGAGAGAAAATGAAAAAGCAAAAAAAGCAGAGCTTACTCCAGACTGTAGACAAGGATGTAAAAACTGTGGTATTAACACAAATGAAAGTTTTAAGGAGGGAACATGTTTTGAAAATGCGATATTTAATAAAGTACACTAAAGGTGATGAAATAAAATATGTTGCTCACTTAGACTTAATGCGAACTATACAAAGAATATTAAGAAGATCTGAATTACCTGTTGAATATTCAAAAGGTTTCAATCCGCATATAATTTTATCTATTGCTCAACCTTTATCTGTAGGAGTTGCATCTAAAGGAGAGTATATGGATGTAGAATTTAAAGAAGAGATAAATGAAAATATTATAAAAGATAAATTAAATGCAAGTACACCATTAGGTATAAAGATTTTGGATGTTGTAAAAACTAAAGAAAAAATTGGAGAAAAGAAAACTCCACCATCTATGGCAGCTGTACAAGCAGCAGAATATAAAATTATATTAAAATGTACTGATGCTAAAATGGCAGAAAAAGGTTTGAAAAAATTACTTCAATTAGATGAATGGAAAATTGTTAAAAAGACTAAAAAAGGCGAAAAGGAAGTAAATATAAGAGCTTTAATTAAAAATATTAACTTTAATGTAGATGACAATAAGCTTAATATAAGTACATTAGTATCATGCGGAAGTGTGGACAATTTATCAGCCCAAGCAATGTCACAGTATATAAAAGATAATGTTGAAGGTATAGAAAAAGAAGCTTTTACTTATATAGAAAGACAAGAACTTTTCGCATATAAAGAAGATAAGTTATTAACTCTTAGTGAGTACTTAGGAAAATAAATTTATAATTAAAATAAAAATTTTTAAAATAACCATGGGTAAATTATATACTTGTGGTTATTTTTTATTATAAAATACTTTTAGAGTTACAATGAATGTTGCTTGTAAATTGTAAGGTTTTACTTTATTTATAAATGGGGTATAATTAATATTAAAGATTATCAGAAATTATTATGCCTTAGGAGAAGATAAATGAGCTTTTATTTGGTGGAGAATGAAGAGTTGATTTTTGTTCCATATAATTTATTAGCAATAGATTTTGAATTTATAACTACAAAAATTATTGAAAATAAGGCTGAAAAATACTTTCAAGAAATTATTGAAGTTGGAGCAGTATTCAAGAATGAAAATTTGTATGAAAAGTATAGTAAAATTATAAAACCTAGATATTTTTTTAATAGTAAAGATAAGAGTAAAAGTATCTATGGTGGAAGATTTTCTTATGATGATATACAAAATGGATTAGAACTTGATAAAGTATTTGAAGATTTGAAAAAGTTATATGTGGAAAAAGAGACTATTTGGATGTCGTGGGGAAAGGCTGAATATGATATTTTAAAAACTGTATGTAAGAAATATGATGTTAATCTTCCTTTTTTAAAGGAAGATTATTTGGACTTATCTTTAGAATTTAAAAAGTTTTTTAATATTAATCAAAATATATCATTGGATAAGGCTTTGACTTATTTAGATATTCCTATAGTAAATCGTCATTATGCATTACCAGATGCAGAAGCTCTTATGAAAATAATATATTCAATGTTTCAGCAAGAGTATAGACTAGAGGATAAGGATTTTGAAATTTTATAATTAAGATTTAAAATGAGGTGGAATTTTTGGAAACAATTTATATAGAACGAGAAGAAGAGATTCTAAGAATTGTATTAAGAGAAGATGATATATTAAAAGAATGTTTTATAGAAGAGGAAAAATCAGAACCATCTCCTGGAAAGATATATAAAGGTGTAGTTAAAAACATAGTGCCAGCTATTAAATGTGCATTTATAGATATTGGATGTAATAAAAATGCATATATGTATTTACATCATAAATTCAAAAATGATGATGTAAAAAATGGTGATGAAGTTTTAGTTGAGATTATGAAGGAAGCTATAGGTGAAAAAGGACCCAAAGTTACTAGTTCAATAAGTGTTCCAGGGAGATATATAGTTATAGTAACCAATAATAATAAAATAAGTTTTTCTAAAAAAATAGAAGACAATGATAATTTTAAATGCTACATAAAAGATAATATAAATAAGCCAGAAGATATAGGAATAATGATTAGAACAAATGCTTTAGATGCAACAATAGAAGATATAAATACAGAAATTCAAAAATTATATAAAATTTATAAAAACATAGTACAGGAAGGCACATATTGTTTGAAGCCAAAGCTTTTATATGATTGTGGTGGAACTTTAGGAAGAATTTTAAATGATATATTGACTTTTAATACTAGAAAAGTAGTTGTAAATAATAAAGAAGATCTTATATATATTGAAAAGTTTATAGAAGATAAATCCGATTTGGATTTAGAACTTCAACTATATGAGGGAACTCAAAACTTATTTAGTTATCATAATATAGAACGTGAAATATTATCTCTTAGAAATAATAAAGTGATGTTACCTAGTGGTGGAAATATAATAATTGATAAAACTGAGGCGATGTATGTTGTAGATGTTAATTCTGGTAAGAATACTAAGGAGACTTCTATAGATAAGACAGCTTTAGTTACAAATTTAGAAGCGGCAAGAGAAATTGCAAGACAAATTATGATGAGAAATCTAAGTGGAATAATAATTATAGATTTTATAGATATCCATGATTATGATTATAAGAAGAAGATATTACATATTTTAAAAGATGAATTTAAAGAAGATAAGAAAAAAACAGTTATATATCCGTTTACACAACTTAATTTAGTACAAATAGCTAGAAAAAGAAGAGGAAAGGCTATTTCAGAATATATAGAAGAAGAATGTAATATGTGCCATGGAAAAGCAAAAAGGATAAAGCTTTCTTACTTAAATAAGTTGATTAAAAATGAACTTAAAAAAATAGATAATGATTATAATATAAGTGATATATATATTGAACTTGATGAAAAATATAAAAAAGATGTTTTAGGAGATGTTATAAAATTTATAGAGGATATAGAAGGATTGCATAAAAAGATATACGTAAATTTTATAAGTAACTTAGAATACTTTAAAGTAGAACCATTATTATTTGCAAGCCAAATAAAAAAACTTGAAAATATCAAAATATATGGATAAAAATCTTCTTTACAAATAATATGGGGTGTGATAAAATGGCATTTGTAAACCGCACGCATAAGGTTAGAAATCTCAAACATATTTTGAGTACCGACGGTGGCGCGACTCTTATTTAAGGAGGTGTTATTAATGTACGCTGTAGTTCAAACAGGTGGAAAACAATACAGAGTTCAAGAAGGAGACGTTTTATTCGTTGAAAAGCTAAACGCTGAAGTGGATTCAAACGTTGAATTAACTGAAGTTCTTGCTGTAAATAAGGATGGTAAGTTAGTAGTTGGAGCTCCTGTAGTTGAAGGAGCAAAGGTTGTTGCTAAAGTACTTAAGCAAGGAAAAGCTAAAAAAGTTGTAGTATTTAAGTACAAACCAAAGAAAGACTTTAGAAAGAAAAACGGACACAGACAACCTTACACTAAGTTACAAATCGAAAGAATTGAAGCTTAATAAATGATTAAGGTCACTTTAAAGAAAAAAAATGAGAACATAGTTTCTTTTGAAATAGAAGGTCATGCAGGGTTTGATGAGTATAATAGGGATATAGTGTGTAGCGCTGTATCAGCTATTTCACAAACCACTTTAATTGGCATTCTAGAGGTTTTAAATATCCATGTTGAATATCAAATGGTAGACGGATTTTTAAGTTTAAGCATAGAAGAGAAAACCATGGAAGAGATTGAAAAATGTCAGGTTTTACTACATACAATGCAATTAGGACTTAAAAGCATGGAACAAGTATATAAAGATTATATAAATGTAAGGGAAGAGGAGGTGTAATTTATGTTATTAATGAACCTTCAATTATTTGCTCATAAAAAGGGAGTAGGTAGTTCTAAAAACGGAAGAGATTCTGAATCTAAAAGACTTGGAACTAAATGTGGAGATGGACAATTTGTTCTTGCTGGAAACATTCTAGTAAGACAAAGAGGAACAAAAATCCATCCAGGTGTTAACGTTGGTAGAGGTGGAGATGATACACTTTTTGCTAAAGTAGACGGAATCGTAAGATACGAAAGAGTTGGCAGAAGTAAAAAACAAGCTAGCGTTTATCCTGTAGAAATAGAAAATGTAGCTGAGTAGTTTATAAGGGCACCCAATTAGGGTGCTTTTTTAAAACTCTTTTGTTTAATGGAGGATTGTTATGGGGGAGCTTGAGAAGTTTATAGGTGAGTTTAGAAAACAAAGACATGATTTTATGAATTATGTACAAATTATATATGGATATCTTCAATTGGATAAAAAAGAAGATGCAAAAAGATATATAAATAAGATTATTGGTGAAAATAAAAATATAAGTAAGATATATTCTTTAGGTGATCAATATTTTGGATTTTGCATAGAAAAATTAATAAAAGAATTAAATGAAAAAGAAATAGAATTTGAATTAGATATAGAGATTAATGGATTCTCTAAGAATGTTTTTTGTGATGAATATTATAAAAAACAAAAAATACTAAATAATATATTTCATGAATTAGAAAATAACAATTTAAGATTTGTTTATATATATGTATTTGAAGATGAACTAGGGGAAAGTTTACTTATAGCAGATGGAGAATCAAGCGCTAACGAATTAGATTGGATGGAAGAGTGGGAAGAAATATATATAGATTTAAATGACACTAAGTTACACAAGTATGTCTATGGTAATAATCTTGCCTATAGATTAACTTTTATATGAATATATTAAAATAAACAAAGGTAAGGTGATTATATGTTTATAGATACAGCGAAAATTTTTGTGAAGTCAGGTAAAGGAGGAAATGGATGCATTTCCTTTAGAAGAGAAAAATATGTTTCTATGGGTGGACCTGATGGTGGAGATGGCGGAAATGGTGGAAATGTAATACTTGTTGCAGATAGAAACCTTACTACTCTATTGGATTTCACATATCATAGAAAATTTGTAGCAGATAATGGTCAAGACGGTTCAGGATCTAAGTGTTTTGGAAAAAAAGGTGAAGATTTATATATAAAAGTTCCAGTAGGAACTGTTGTTAAGGATTTTGAAAGTAATAAGATTATGATAGATTTATCAAAAGAAGGAGATACATATGTAGTTGCTAAAGGTGGTAAAGGTGGTAAAGGAAATTATCATTTTGCTACACCAACAAGACAGGCTCCGAATTTTGCAGAACCAGGAATGCCAGGAGAAGAAAGAATGATATTCTTAGAAATAAAACTTTTGGCAGATGTAGGACTTTTAGGATTCCCTAATGTAGGAAAATCAACACTATTATCTATGGTAAGTAAGGCAAGACCTAAAATAGCAAACTATCATTTTACTACATTAAAACCAAATCTTGGTGTTATAAAAATTGAAGGTGCAAATGCTTTTGTTATGGCGGATATACCAGGTATTATAGAAGGGGCATCAGAAGGTGTTGGTCTTGGACTTGATTTCTTAAGACATATTGAAAGAACAAGACTTTTAGTACACGTAGTAGATATTTCAGGACTTGAAGGAAGAGATCCTATAGAAGATTTTAAGAAAATAAATGATGAATTAAAAAACTATAGTGTTAAACTATGGGATAGACCACAAATTGTAGTTGCTAATAAGAGTGATATGTTATATGATGAAGAAGTTTTTGAAAACTTCAAAAAAGAAGTTAATAAAATGGGATTTGATAAAGTATTTAAAATTTCTGCTGCTACAAGATCCGGGGTGGATGATTTAATAAAAGAAGTTACTAGAATGTTAAGTACAATACCAATAACTGATATGGAAATTCCAGAAGAAGATAAATATATACCAGAAGAAAAGAGATTTACTTATGAAATAAGAGTAGAAGATGGAGTTTATGTTGTAGAAGGAAGTTTTGTTGATAGACTTCTTGATAGTGTCAATGTAAATGACCCAGACTCATTAAGATATTTCCATAAAGTATTAAAAAATAAAGGAATTTTAGATGAACTTAAGGAAATGGGTATTCAAGATGAAGATACTGTAAGACTTAAGGATTTTGAATTTGACTTTTTATTATAATTTAGGAGGAAAAATATGATAAGCAGTAAGCAAAGAAGTTTTTTAAGAGGAATGGCAAATAAAATGCAACCTATATTTCAGGTTGGAAAGAATGGAATAGATGATGCTTTTATAAAACAAGTTGAGGACGCTTTAGAAGCTAGAGAACTTATAAAAATAAAAGTACTTAATAATAGTTTCTTTACAGCAAGAGAAGCTTCAGATGCCATATGTGAAGAAGTAGAATGTGAAGGAATTCAAGCAATAGGAAATAAGCTAGTATTATACAAAAAATCAAAAAACAAGCCTAAAATAGAGCTACCAAGATAAAAAAGGAAGGTGAATTCACCTTCCTTTTAACTTTAATTTTTTAAGTTTTGTGATATACTTTTTGTAATGGTACAAAATTTTTTTATAAAGGATTGGTATTTTATGAAGAAAAAAGGTATTTTTGGAGGAACCTTTGATCCTATTCATAATGGTCATTTACATATAGCTTATGAAGCTTTGTATAAGTTGAATTTGGATAAAATTATTTTTATTCCTTCAGGAAATCCTCCCCATAAAACGAATAAGTCAGTAACTAATGCAGAAACAAGATATAAATTAGTTGAACGAGTAATTAAAAATGAAAAAAAATTTGAAGTAAGTAGATATGAATTGGAGAAAAAGAGTTTTAGTTATACATATCAAACGTTACAGTATTTTAACGAAAAAGAGCCGGATACAGAATGGTATTTTATAACTGGTGCTGATTGTTTAATGGAATTAAATTCATGGAAAAGTATAGATGAGATTTTAAAGTTATGCCATTTTGTAGTGTTTAGAAGAAATGGTTATAGCATGAACGATATAATAAAACAAAAAAAACAAATAGAACATAGATTTAATAAAAGTATTATATTTTTGGATATACCTATTATAGATATATCTTCTACGTTTATAAGAGAAAAATCAAGGGAAGAGAAAAATGTAAGTTATTTAGTTCCAGAGGTAGTATCAAAGTTTTTGAAAGAAAGTCATTTATATAAATAGAGAGGAGAAAATATATATGTGGACAGAAGAAAAAATAATAGGTTATTTAAAACAAAATTTAAAACCTAAAAGATTTGAGCATAGTATAGGGGTAAGGGATACAGCTATAAAACTCGCTGAAATCTATGGTGAAAGTATAGAAAAGGCCAGAATAGCTGGACTTGTACATGATTGTGCTAAAAATATGAGTGATGAACAAATGTTGGATATTTGTTCAAAAAATGAATATAATATAGATGAAGTATCACAAAATATGCCTTCGATTTTACATGGGGAAGTTGGAGCATATGTTGCTGAAAATATTATGGGTATAGAAGATAAAGAAATTTTAGATGCTATAACTTATCATACTACAGGAAAAGAAAACATGACTCTTCTTGAAAAAATAATATACATATCAGATTACATTGAACCTTTAAGAGATTTTCCTGGAGTTGAAGATTTAAGAGGACTTGTTTATAACAAAGAATTAGATAGAGCACTTATTCTATCTTTTAATAATACTATAAAATATGTAATTGATAGAAATCAGCTTTTACATAAAAAGACTATAGAGGCTAGAAATTATATGTTATATAATAAATAGGGGATTTAATATGAAAACAAAAATAGGGTTTAAAAATTTTTTTTATCAGCATTTACAATACTTTTAGGGATAGTAATAATAAGTGTTATTTACTTTTATCAAGCTGTAGGGAAGTTAAATGATAATTCAAAGTTAACCAGTAATGATACTAGTAATAAATCAGCAGTAAATATATTAGCATTAGGTGTTGATATTGGTACTGTGGGAAGTACTAATAAAAATGATCCTAAAAGAACAGATACAATGATATTAATTCATTATGATAAAAAAAGTAAGGAAGCAAATGCTATATCAATACCTAGAGATACTCTTGTTAAGATAAAGGGCAGAAATTCTAAGATAAATGCGGCACATGCAACAGGTGGAGTGGAAGGTGCCATAGATGCAGTTGAAAAACTTCTAGATGTAGACATAGATTATTATGGCAAAATAAATTATGAAGGTTTTAGGGAAGTTGTAGATGCAATAGGTGGAGTAGACGTTAAGATAGAAAATAATATGAACTATGACGATAATGTACAGAACCTACATATTCATTTTAAAAAAGGTGAAGAGGTTCATTTAGATGGAAAAAAGGCTGAGGAATTTTTTAGGTGGAGAAAAAATAATGATGGAAGTGGACTTGCAACAGGAGATTTGGGAAGAATTGATAATCAACATATATTTATTTCAAAAATAACAGAAAAAATGAAAAGTCCATTTATAGTATTTAGAATACCAAGTTTACTTAGGGCTCTACCAAAGTATATTGAAACTAATATGTCTTCAAATGAAATACTTAAGTATGGATATGCATTAGCTACAGCAGAAAATATAAGTACAGAAACGTTAAAGGGAAGTACAAGATATATAGGTAAAGGTTCGTATTTTGTGTATAATAAAAATCAGAATAGAGAAATTTTAAGTAAGCTAAGAGATGTACATTCAGTTAATAGCGATGATAATTCAAATAGTGTTAAAAGTAAAAGTTTTAAAATACAAATATTGAATGGTACTAAAAAACAAGGACTTGCATCTAGTTATAAAAAATATATAGAATCCAAAGGATACAAAAATATTTCTACTGGAAATACAAAAAGTTCTAATAAAAGTAGAATTATAATAGGAAAAGGCATTAGTAGTAAAGATGTAGAAAATATTAAAGATGATTTTGATATAGATACAGTTGAGAAGAGTAGTAAAGGCTCTAATGAATTTGATATAACTGTTATATTAGGAGAAAATCAAGAATATAAAAAATAAGAATGCTAATGATAATTTATAAGAAATGAGGTTGTAATAATACTTGGAAAGTAAAGATAATATTATAAAATTAAAGGTTGAAATTCAAGACGAAGAAATTAGATTAAGTCACTATTTGAAAAATGTAGCCCAATGTTCTAGTAGATTTACAAGAAAGGCTGCAAGAGAAGGACGAATTAAGGTAAATGGAGAAAATGTAAGATTATCATATATGTTAAAAAATGATGATATAGTAGAGCTTCAAATAAATAGAAAAGAAGAACAGGATATTATACCTGAAAAGATGGATTTAGATATAATATATGAGGATGATGATATTATAGTCGTAAATAAACCTAAAGGTATAGTTGTTCATCCAACTAAAAGACATTTGAACGGAACTTTATCTAATGGTGTTTTATATTATTTTAATGATAAAAATGAGAATAGTATAGTAAGGCTTGTAAATAGATTAGATATGGATACTTCGGGGCTTGTTCTTATAGCTAAAAATGCTTATAGTCATATGGCTCTTTCTAGAGATATGCAGAAAGATGATTTTGTAAAAAAATATTTAGCTATTGTACATGGAAATTTAAATGAAGATAGTGGAGTTATTGATAAGCCAATATATAGAGTGGGTGAAGGAACGTTAAAAAGGGTTATAGATGAAAGAGGTCAAAGAAGTATTACTAGATTTAAAGTAGTAGAACAATACAAAAATGCAAGTTTAGTTGAATTAACATTGGAAACAGGAAGAACACATCAAATACGAGTACATTTGAGTAGTATAGGTTATCCTATATATGGAGATTCATTATATGGAGAAGAAGAACCTCAATATATAGATAGGCAGGCGCTTCATGCGTATAAATTACAAATTCCACATCCTAAAGATGGGAAGATATTAAAACTTGAAAGTGATCTTCCAGAGGATATGAAAAACTTAATAAGAAAGTTAAGTGAAAAATAAAAGTCAGGTTAATACCTGACTTTTTTAATGATTTATATTATTGTTTCTAGATCTTTTAACTGAAAATATTATACCAATAATTAAAATTATAAATAATGGAATACATACCATTAATGCTTTTATTTGTTTGTCAGAAAGCTTAGATAGTGATTTTATTGGAAGTTTATTAGAAGAATAATTTGATCCACTAGCTAAACTAACTTTTCCTAAATTTTGATTTTGATATATTATGTTGCCTGTTAAAATAATATCTCCTTTATTAAAAGATTTAGAACCTAAAGATTCATCATTTATTTTAAGTTTAGGAGCATCTTTTGCATCTTTTCTTTTTAAATAATAAAAATCTTCACTAGCTAAAATAGGAATCTTTAAATCATTGGTTACATTATAATTACATAATGTTTGATCCTTATTATAAAGTGTTTCTCTAGTATAATTATTAAAACCATAATCAAATAGCTTTATTACATCATCCCAATAAGTATGCTTTGCATCATGAAGAAGAACTGCTATAAGACTTTTATTATTACGAGTAGCAGTGGCAACAAAAGAGTGCTTTGATTGAATAGTATATCCTGTTTTTCCGCCTTCACATCCCTCATAATAACATTTAGAGTTTTTTTGAATTAATTTATCTTTGTTCCATATAGGACGTTTTTTTGTTTCTTTATTAGTAGGATTTATATAGTACATAGAAGTTGTAGCAATTTGTTTAAACTCTTCATGCTTACTAAGTTCTCTTAAAATTAATCCTAAGTCTCTTGCTGTAGTTCTATGTTTATCATCATATAATCCATGAGGATTTACAAAGTTAGTGTTTTTGCAACCTAATTCTTTTGCTTTTTTATTCATAAGATTTACAAATTCTTTTGTAGAGCCTGCAACATGTTCAGATAATGCAACTGCAGAATCATTAGCAGATTGTAAAAGTAAAGCATATAATAAATCTTTTACGGTTAGCTTTTCGCCTTCAAATAAGTAAACTTTACTACCATCTACATTTACAGCATTTTTTCCTACTGTAACAACATCATCTAATTTGCAATTTTCTAATGTCAAAAGTGCAGTCATTATTTTTGTGGTAGATGCAGGAGGATATTGAGTATCTAAGTTTTTAGAATATAAAACCTGTCCTGTATTCTTATCCATTAATACTACTCCATCTGCTGATACAGTAGGAGGAGTATCTATAGCTTTAGTGTTATGTGCATTTATACAAAATGCTATTATAAAAATTGATATGAAAGTTATTATTTTACGCATTGTGTACCTCCTGTTATTTATAGAAATAGTATATCAAAAAAAAATGTATATATCAAAAGAAATAATCAAATAAATGGATAAATTTGAATTGTTATGAAAAAAATATTAGTGGCAATAATTTAATTAGTAGTTATTTTAATTAATATTGATTAGGTATTAATTAGGAGGAAGGTACATGGATAAAAAGGAAAAGATTATAGGGTCAATAGTTATGATAGTAGGATGTACAATATTTTTAGTTGTTGGATATATATTCTCTAAACCTAAGAATTTTAATGATGAAGAGATATATTCGCAAAGTAGTAAAATTCATAATAAACAAAAAAGTGAAGTTATAGTAGATAAGAGTAAATCCAATAAGAAAGATAATAACAATGATAATTTAAAAAAAATAATTGTTGAAATAAAGGGAGAAGTTAAAAATCCTAATGTATATACAATGAATTATGGAAGTAGAGTTAATGATTTAGTAAAAATAGCAGGTGGATTTACAGAAAAAGCAGATAAAATGAGTGTAAATTGTTCTATGAAGTTAAAAGATGAAGATTGTATAATTATAAATGATAAAAATAATTTACAGGGAAATACTTTAAATAATAACAAAAATAATAATAAAACAAATTCGACAATGTCATCTAAAGAGGGTAAAATTAATATAAATACTGCTACTAAAGAAGAACTTATGAAATTACCTGGCGTTGGAGAAATTACCGCTAATAGCATAATAGATTATAGAGAAAAGAATGGAGAATTTAATACAGTTGAGGATATAACAAAGGTCAATAGAATAGGAAATAAAACACTAGAAAAATTTAAAGATAAAATAGAAGTTAGATAAAATTTAGTCTATAATGATTTAAATTTTGAATTAAATTATTAAAAATGATATAATACTACGTATGTTAAATTTTAAAAGAGAAATTAAAGAAAAAGGAGAATAACTTATGGAAGAAATCACAAGAGAGCCTAATCCTATTAAAAAAGTAGTATTTAAGAAAAATACTTTTGAAGAATTAGGTGTGGTAGTTAATTTAACTAAAGATAAAGCATATGATTTATTAAGTGTTAAAATACCAGCTCAATATGAAGTTAAGCCTTCAATGAATAATGTTGTACTATACTTAATTGAAGATGATAATGGGGAAAGAAAATATTTCTCTAAAAACTTTTTCGAAAGATAAATATTAATTTAGAAATAGTGAGTCTATATAGGCTCACTATTATTTTTATTATTAAAGATTTAATATACCTAAACGAAAATTAACTATGGTATATATTTTAATAAATAAAAATGAGGTAGTGCTATATGAAGGATTGGTATAATTATAGTTGGAATGAAGTAGTAAAAGAATTAAATAGTAGTACGACATATGGACTTTCTATGGAAAATGTCAATGAAAATAGAGAAGAATTTGGGGATAATAAAACTTTGAATTTAAATAGTAAAAGTTTTATTATTTTATTTTTGAGACAGTTAATAAAATTATATTCAATATCTGGTATTATAACGTCGGTGTTATTATTTATGGCATTAAAAATTGGAATGGCTCTATTTATGGTTATAATAACTTTGTTTTGTGTTACTATTTATTCTTTAAGGAATTATAAGAATGAAAATAGATTAAATTATCTTAGAAAGATAACTCCTGATAAAGCATTAGTTATTAGGGAGGGAAGTTCTATATCTATAAATGCAGATGAGCTTGTAGTTGGTGATATAGTTTACTTGGAAGAAGGAGATATTGTTCCGGCTGATGTAAGATTAATTGAGTGTAATAATTTAAGAATAAAAGAATCAGCTATAACAGGAGATAACAGTATAGTAGAAAAATATGAAACGAAAATAGAAGATAATGAAATATCACCTAGTGAAATGAGGAATATGGCGTTTAGATCTTCTTTTGTAATAGAAGGAACTGCAAAAGCTATAGTAGTAGAAGTAGGAGAAAATACTCAAATAGGCGATATTACAAAGGAACTAATTAAAGATAAGTCAGAAAAAAATTTCTTGGAAGATAAGATAGTTAAATTAATAAATTCATTTTCAATAATCTTCATAATAAGTTTTATTGGAATTTTAATATATAGTTTTTTAGAAAAGGTTAACATACTTGTGAATGCTAAAATTATAGCTTTGGGGTATTTAATTATGGTACCAATACAAGTGATAATTATCATTATGTTAATTTCTTTCATCATATATGAGAAAACTAAAAGAAAGGGTATAAATTTAGGTGGACTTTCTTCTATGGAGACATTATCTAGTACTGATGTTTTGATTGCGAATAAGATAGGTTCAATAACAGAAGAAAGAGCATTTGTTAAAAAGATTTATACAAATGGAAATATACTAGAAGCTAGAATGGAAGAGAATGAAGAAGATAAACATAATATAGATAGGATTATAAGTATTGGTGTTTTGTGTAATGATTCAAGACTAGATGTTGAAGGAAAAATAAAAAAAGGAGATTTTATTGATAGAGCTCTTGTTTTATATGGAAAAGAAAATTCTATTAATAAAAATATCTTAGAACAAGAACAAGAAAGAATTCTTCAATTACCATTTGATTATGAAAGAAAAATAAAAACTACTTTAAATAAAGTAGAAGATAAGTATAGAGCTAATAGTATAGGTGCAGTAGATAAATTAATAAAAAGATGCACTCATATAATGAAAAATGGTATTGAGGTGGAGATAACCCCTAAAGATATAATTGACATTAAAAAAACTGATTTATCATTGGCAAAGGAATCGTTATATGTTGTTGGATTTGCTTATAGAAATTTTAATTATGAACCTAGTGTTAATGAAAACATAGAAAGTAATTTGGTTTTTGTAGGACTTATGGGATTTGAAAATCCTTGTAAGGAAAATGTAATAAACTATATGGAATACTGTAGGTCACTTGCAATAAAACCAATAATTATAACTGATGATAATAAAATTACTGCCCAATCTATAGGGGAAAGTTTGAAAATATTAAATAAAAATGACATGGTATTATCAGGTGTAGAAATAGATAATATGGATGATGACGAATTAGAGAAATTTGTAGAGAAAGTAGGTATATACTCAAAGATATCTTCTAAAATAAAAAGTAGGATATGCTATCAATTTAAAAAACTAGGATACAAACTAGCTGTTACTGGTAGTAGATTTACGGATTTGCCTAGTTTCAAAGTTTCTAATGTAGGAATAGCTACAGGGTTTAATTGTACTAATATAGCAAAGAAATTGGGAGACATATACGTAGAAGATAACGATTTTAAGGGGATATTAAATTTAATAAAAGGTAGTAGACAATTGTTAAAAGGTATAAAAAATATTATCTTATTTAATTTAATAATAACTGTAATTGAGTTTCTTTCAGTTGTAAGTTCATCAGTTTTAAATAATGGAATAACTATAGGATTTACTGAAATAGTATTAACTAACTTTGTGACGGTAATAGTAACTTCTCTTATGATATATAGTGAAACTAAGAATATAGAAGGAAAAAACTATGAAAAGGTAAATATAGATAAAACTATATTTGATAGATTTTCTTCAGGAATAATGTTTTATATAATATTTGAGGTAATAGCATGTATAGGAATGTATAACTTTAATAAAGATATAAACATAACTTTAGCTAATATAAGTATATTTACAGTATTAAATTTAAGTTCAATATTGTTTGGTTTTTATTTTATAAAATATAAAAATGTATTTAAAAATAGAGTAGCTAGTATGTTATTAGTACTAAATATAATATTTTATATATTGTTTGTACAAATATTTACAGGAAATTGTATTGAAATCTTAAAAGAAATGTTTGTGAACTCAAAAATAATGATAGGAATAATGTTAGTTCAAATTCCTTTAATAAACTTTATAAAAGAACTAGATGATAATTCAAAATAGAATATATAGATAATGATTATACCCTCATATATTTGGATAAATTAGTATATGAGGGTAATTTTATGGATAAATTAATCTCAATAAATATGAGGAAGGTTGTAATGAAGTGGATAGACCTTTGATTTATTATGCATTATCTGTATACATAGCTTGTATTAGTTTAATGATTTTACAAAATAGCGTTATAATGGCTATAGGTTTAGTTCTATTATTTTTTATCGTTTTATTTTTGGCTATAGATATAAAATCATTTATATTAATTATAAGTTTTTTTCTAGTTGGATGTTTAAGTTTTTATACATATTTTAATGTCACATTATACACTAATAAAAATTCTGTTAGAATAATTCAAAAGAAAAAGGGAGGTTATATAGGAAATTACAAAGGAAGAAAGGTGATATTATTAGGCAAATTTAAAAATGTAAAAGAAGGAAATAGATTAATTGTAAGCGGAAAATTTAGTGACAATAAAGATTATAGTAGAGGAATAATAGGCGAATTTAAGGTTGATGACTATAAAAAGATAAAGACAGATTTTATAGAAAGTTTATATATTTTTAGAGATAAGCTTTATAAGAAATATAATAAATTATTAGGGATAAAGAAATCATCAATTATTATGGCTTGTTGTTATGGAGATACTAAATACTTATCTTTAGATACTAAAAATGAAATAAATAGACTTGGAATATCTCATATAATTAGTGTGTCAGGCTTACATATAGCATTAGTATATAAGATTTTAGAGAGTATTTTCGGGATTAAAATAGCTTTAATTATGTCTTTTGTGTATATGATATTTACTGGTGCAAAAGCAGCTACTATTAGGGCTTATATTATGATAGTTGTTTTAAAATTTTCTAAGGTTGTGTATAAAAATTATGATAGTTTGTCAGCACTTAGTTTAGCGGCTATAATATTACTTATAATGAAACCTTATTATGTAATGGATATAGGATTTAATCTTTCTTTTTTAGCTACATTGGGAATTATATTGTACAATAAAAAAATTAAAAGAGTTTTGTACAAACTTCCAACGAAAATTAATGAGGGATTAAGTATGACTCTTAGTGCTCAAGTGTTTTCTATGCCTTATGCCATGGGAACTTTAAACAATATAAGTATGTTTTTTATTCTTGGAAATTTAATTTTAGTTCCAATTTATTCCATGGTAATATTAATAGGCAATATAGAAGTTATATTTTTTAATAGTGATACAGCATTTGATATGTTCTCGAAGGTTTTATATTCGTTATTAACAGCTATTGATGGTGGGACGTATTTGCTTTTAAAAATAACTCCGAATGTGGTACAATATAATTATTTCTATGAAGTATCTATTTTAAGTATTTTTATAACATATATACTTTACAAACATGGGTATAAAAGAATAATATATTTTCCTATTTTTGTTATGTGTCTTGTTTTAACATATAGCATTGTATAGTATTTTAAATTAAGATGGGGGAAAAAACGTTGTTGGATTCATTTGCTTTAGAAAATAAATTAAGTAAAGGTGAAATAGATAATTTTTATGTATTTTGTGGAAGTGACGAACAAAGCATAAAGAGTAATATAGATAAAATAATAAATAAAGTTGTAAATAAGGACTTTTTAGAGTTAAATTATGCTCAATTAGATGGTATGGTAGTAGAGATGGAAAGCATAATAAATGCTTGTGAAACTTTACCACTAATGAGTGAAAAAAGGGTTGTAGTTATATATAGAGCTAATTTTTTAAGAGATAAAGTAGATAAAAGTGCAGAAAAAGTTTTTAATGGTTTAAAAAAGTACATAAAAGACCTTCCTCAAGATTGCGTTTTAATAATGTATTATATTTTTGAAAATGATAGAGAGAAGGAAAGTTCTAAGTTAAAAAAAATAGATAAGGATGCTACTGTTGTAAAATTCTCTAAATTAAAGGGGATGGCACTTCAGAAAAAGGTATCAGAGATTTTTAAAAGAAAAAACAAGAATATAACAAGATCAGATTTAGCTTTATTTTGTAATACAGTTGAAAATAATATGGATATAATCGAAAATGAGGTAGAAAAGTTAAGTTGTTATACCATAGATAGAGAAATAACTACTAAAGATATAAATGATCTTATAGTTGGGAAAAATGATAATGATATTTTTAACTTAGTAGATTTTGTATCACAAAAAAAGCCTCAGAATTCATTGGATATTTTAAATGAGTTAGTATTTAAAGGGGAATCTGTAACTGGAATACTTAGAATGATTCAAAGACAATTTAAACTTATATTTGATATTAAACTTAGTATGGAAAAAGGTATGAATAAAGATGAAATATCAAAGGAATTGAGGTTACATCCATTCATATGTGAAAAAATGATGGGACAAAGTAAAAAGTTTTCTATAAATCAACTTGAAAAAATATTTAAATTATGTATGGATACTGAAAAGACTTTAAAAAGTTCATCTGTAAATCAAAAAACTGAATTAGAATTACTAATAATAAATACAGTAATTGTTTAATAAAAGTATAACAAAAAACCGGTGAAATCACCGGTTTATTTATTAAGCGTTTAGTGCACTTAATTTTGAAGCTAATCTTGATTTTTTTCTTGCAGCTTTGTTTTTATGTAGAATTCCTTTAGCTGCAGCCATATCTAAAGCTTTAACAACTGTAGTGTAAGCAGATTTAGCCTCATTTAAATCATTATTAGCAACAGCAACTTCAAAGTTCTTTATTTGAGTCTTTAAAGCTGATTTAATCATTTTATTTCTAAGTGTCTTAGTTTCGATAACTTTAATTCTTTTCTTAGCTGATTTAATATTTGCCATTCCATTTTCACCCCCTTGTAATGATAGTAGGGTTAAGCAGCTTCGGGGAATCTTTATACGATTGCCTTACTCAACACATGATATTATAGCATTATTTAAAAGCCACTTCAAGTAGAAATTTCTAATTATTTACGAATTATTAAAATGTAATTAGGACAAAATAGGGGTAATATAGTTTAAAAAAGGAGGGCATGATATGAAGAATATAAGAACAGATTTAGCGGTAGAAGCTAAAGAAATTTATGAAGAGGAAAATGGGGAAAGAATACAAGGAGTAGAATTTAATGAAGATTTTGAATCTGGCGTCAAAGTAACTGATGTCAGAATATTAGATGAAAATGGAGAAAAAAGTATGGGGAAACCAATTGGAAGATATATAACATTGGATTTACCTGAATTTGTAAACTATGATAAAGATATAATGGATGATGTAAGTAAAGTATTTGCAAATACACTATCTAGCATGATAAATATAGATAAAAGTATGACTACACTTGTCGTAGGTTTAGGTAACTGGAATGTAACTCCAGATGCTTTAGGACCAAAAGTAGTCTCAAAATTAATGATAACTAGACATTTAAGAGAACTTGTACCAGATAAAATAGATGAAAATATAAGACCTGTATGCGCATTATCTCCGGGGGTATTGGGAATTACAGGAATTGAAACTGGTGAAATAATAAAAGCAGTTGTAGATAAAATAAAGCCTAATTTAATTATATGTATTGATGCATTAGCATCTAGAAGTACTGAAAGAGTAAATAAAACAATTCAAATTGGGAATACAGGAATATCACCAGGATCAGGTATAGGAAATAAGAGAATGGAAATTAGCGAAAAAACACTTGGAGTACCAGTTATAGCTATAGGAGTGCCAACTGTAGTTCATGCTGTAACTTTAGCAAATGATTCAATAGACTTAGCTATAGATGCATTTATAAATCAATCAAATAAGGGAAGTGAATTTTTTAAGATGCTTAATTCTATAGATAAGGCTGAAAAACAATCATTACTCAATGAAATTTTGTATCCATATATAGGCGAGATGTTTGTGACACCAAAAGAGATTGATATGATTATTGATGTATTATCTAAAATTATTGCAGGCGGAATAAATATATCACTTCAACCAGCACTAGATTTAGAAGATATAAATAAATACTTAAATTAATTTACAAAAACAGGAATATTTCAAATCAACCTCTCATATATATTAAAGTAAACAAGAGGAGGGGTTGGGGTGAACTTAAAAAAAAATAATGGATATAATATAAAAACTGTATGCATATTTGCATTTGTTGCCCTTATTATTTTTAGTGGATTATTTGCAATTATAAAAAAGACTTGTTTCACATATAAAACTCCCGTAAATAAGGTATATTCAAACATACTAAACTCTACTATACCTATGATTAATGGGAAAAATAATAAAGAAGAAAATGTAGTGTTTCAAAAGTCCTTAGCGAAAATTATTGGCATGAATAGTAAAAATTCATTAAGTGTACTTGGAAGAGAAATTGCTTATTTAGGGTCAAATGATGAATATAAAAAATTAGAAGATGATAAAAATTTTATAGAGAAGGATCCCGATCATATATTTAATGAGTTTACTTTAAATGATGATCAAGTATATGTTGAAGAGAATACATCTCAAAAAGATGGAGATATGAGTACAGCGCCTGTATTTAGTACAGATTTAAAGAAAAATATGCCATCTAAACCAGAGGTGCTTATTTATCATACCCATACCTGTGAAAGTTATGAACCCTATGGTATAAATACTACTGACCAGAGTAAGAGTGTTGTGGCTGTAGGTGATGAAATAAAAAGAGAATTAGATAAATATGGAGTAAATGTAATTCATGACAATACAGTTCATGATGTTTCAGATTATAATAATGCCTATAAATATTCAAGAGTAACTTTGAAAAAATATCTTAAAAAATATGGTGATTTTAAGTTAATAATAGATTTGCATAGAGATTCAGTTCCTAAAGACATAGTAACTACGAGTATAAATGGGGAAAGCGTTGCTAGATTTGAATTTGTTATGGTAAGAAAAAATCCTCATTCAGATAAAAACATACAGGTAGCAGAAAAGCTAAAAGCTATTTCAAATAAACTTTATCCAGGAAATAAAACTTGTAAAAGTTATAATAGAGGTACTTGGTATTACAACTATGGGAAAAATTTATATAGTCAAGATCTTAGCAATAATGCTATTTTAGTTGAAGTAGGTTCTCATCTCAATACACTGGATGAAGCTAAAGCATCATCTAAATACTTGGCTAGAATAATTGCTGAATATATAAATGGAAAGAATTGAATAAAATCATATAGAAAAGTACATCCTTAATGTTAAGGAGGTACTTTTTTTATGAGAAAATATAAAATTTCACTAATTATAATTGTTTTTTTGATAATTGTTGGATTGTTTCAAGTAAATCTTAATTTAAATAGGCAAATATATAGAAGTATAGTAAAAGATATGAACTATACTAATAGTACATATAAAAATAATAAAGATTCTTATAACTTAGATGATATGGTGGAAGTATTAAGTTGTCCTCAAAAATATGATGTTAAAAATGATACTACTATACCTAAAATAAGAGTATTATTTGAGAATAAACCATTTGATTTTAGAGTAGATACAAATAAATATATGTTTTTTATAAATTACAATGTTATATCAAATTTTAAATCAAATGCAAAGGATAAATTATCCAATTTCAAATTTGTTTTTTTAGAAATTGGTAAAAAGATAAAAAATATAGTACCATAGGGTATAACTAAGACAGTTATTATTGACATATATCAATGTTTATGTGATATAATTTATTTTGATTTATGATGTGCAATGGGGGTAAAATACATGCAGAATGATAGAAAAAAACGTACGAGAAACTTTTCGATAGTAGCACATATTGACCATGGTAAGTCTACTCTTGCTGATAGATTATTAGAGGCTACAGGTACTTTAACCCAAAGAGAAATGGAAAATCAGGTACTTGATAAGATGGAACTTGAAAAAGAAAGAGGAATAACCATAAAATCTCAAGCAGCAAGATTGGTTTACAAAAGAGATAATGGAGAAGAGTACATATTAAATTTAATAGATACTCCAGGACACGTAGATTTTAACTATGAGGTTTCAAGAAGTTTAGCAGCATGCGAAGGAGCAATACTAGTAGTAGATGCAACTCAAGGCATACAAGCTCAAACTTTAGCAAATTGTTATCTTGCTTTAGATCATGATCTTGAGATAGTTCCTGTTATCAATAAGATTGATCTACCTAGTGCAAGACCTGATGAAGTTAAAGAAGAGATAGAAGATATAATCGGAATAGAAGCACATGATGCGCCACTTGTTTCGGCTAAAACTGGATTAAATATAAAGGATGTATTAGAGGCGATAGTTGAAAAGGTACCAGCTCCAGAAGGCGATGAAGATGCACCTTTAAAAGCATTAATATTTGACTCTTATTATGATAGTTATAAAGGCGTTGTATCTTATGTAAGAGTTAAAGATGGTGTAGTTAAGCCTGGAACTAAAATTAGATTTATGGCTACAAATAAGGAATATGAAGTAACGGAAACAGGTATATTTACACCAAACTTTTTACCTATGAAAGAACTTAGGGCTGGAGATGTAGGATATATAACTGCATCAATAAAGAATTTAAGAGATGCTGCAGTTGGTGATACTATAACAGAGGCTTCAAGACCAGCTGATGAACCATTAGAAGGATATAGACCGGCAATTCCTATGGTGTATAGTGGTATTTACCCTGTTGATGGAGCTAAATATGAAGAGTTAAAAGAAGCTCTTGAAAAGTTAAAATTAAATGATGCTGCATTGTCTTATGAGCCTGAAACATCTATAGCATTAGGATTTGGTTTTAGATGTGGATTTTTAGGACTGCTTCATATGGAAATAATTCAAGAAAGAATAGAAAGAGAATTTAATTTAGATATTATAACCACTGCTCCATCAGTTATATATAATATTTACAAAAGAGATGGAGAAAAAATACAGATAACAAATCCTACAAATATGCCAGATCCAACTGAAATCGAAGAAATGGAAGAACCAGTTGTTAAAGCATCAATAATAACTCCGTCAGATTATGTAGGAGCTGTTATGGAATTATGTCAAAACAAAAGGGGAACATTTATTGACATGGAATATATAGAAACTACAAGAGTTGTTGTAAATTACTATATTCCATTAAATGAAATAATATATGATTTCTTTGATATGTTAAAGTCAAAAACCAAAGGGTATGCATCTTTAGATTATGAACTAAATGGATACAAAAAATCTAAATTAGTTAAATTAGATATGTTGTTAAATGGTGATGTAGTAGACGCACTATCAATGATAGTGCCAGAAGAGAGTGCATATAACAAAGGTAGAGCTATTGCGGAAAAACTAAAAGAAGTTATTCCAAGACAAATGTTTGAGATACCAATTCAAGCAGCTGTAGGAGCAAAGATTATAGCAAGAGAAACAGTAAAAGCTATGAGAAAAGACGTTCTTGCAAAATGTTATGGAGGAGATATTTCAAGAAAAAGAAAGCTTCTTGAAAAACAAAAAGAAGGTAAGAAAAGAATGCGTCAAATTGGTAGCGTAGAAGTACCACAAGAAGCATTCATGTCAATATTAAAAGTTGATTAATTCTTAACTGAAATGGAGATAATAAGTATGTATAATGATATTTCATTATATATTCATATTCCCTTTTGTAAGCAAAAGTGTTTATATTGTGATTTTACATCATATTGTGGCAAAGAATCACAGATGTTATCATATTCCAAAGCACTTTCAACAGAAATAGATAATATAAAAGATAAAAAAATAAAAACAATTTTTATAGGTGGGGGAACTCCCACCTATTTATCTTTAGAGGGATGGAATATATTAAAAAAAAGCATAGATAAATTACAAAAGAGCGATGATTTAGAGTTTACTGTAGAAAGCAATCCTAAAACATTTGATAAAGAAAAATTAGAAATTTTAAAGTCTATGGGAGTAAATAGAATAAGCATAGGTCTTCAAGCTTGGCAAGATAAGCATCTTCAAGCTTTGGGAAGGATACATACAAGAGAAGAGTTTTTGAAAAGTTATAATATGGCAAGAGAAGTTGGATTTAAAAACATTAATATAGATTTAATGTTTGGAATTCCAAATCAAAGTTTTGATGAATGGAAAGAAACTTTAGATGAGATAACAGAGTTAAATCCGGAACACTTATCTTGTTATAGTTTAATTATTGAAGAAGGTACTCCTTTTTATAATTTATATGAAAATAATAAGATTAATTTACCTAGTGAAGAGTTAGAAAGGAAAATGTATTGGTATACATTAAAATTTTTAAAAGAAAAAGGATATCATCAATATGAAATTTCTAATTTTTCAAAAAAGGATAAAGAATGTAGACATAATTTGGTTTATTGGGATCTCAATGAGTACATAGGATGTGGTGTAGCAGCACATTCATATAGCGAAGGATATAGATATAGAAATTCGGATAAAATAGAAGAATATATAAAGTTTATAGAAAACAATCAAAGTGCAATTGTAGAAAAAATAAAAAATTCTTTAAAAAGTGATATAGAGGAATTTATTTTTATGGGACTTAGAAAAATAAAAGGAATATCTCTAGACGAATTTAATAAAAGATTCAAAATGTCAATTTATGAATTGTATAGTGATGTTATATCTAAACATAAAGTAGAGGGGTTGCTACTTGAGCATGATGGCTATTTGTTTTTATCTGATAAAGGAGTAGAAGTTTCTAACCATATCATGAGTGATTTTATATTGGATTAATAAAATGTATGTATAAATGAAAGAAAAAAAGAGAAATTTAAAGATAATCACTATTTAATAAGAAAATTCACATAAAAGAATATAATTTTAAAATAATGCAGTGTTGACAAAAAAATAGTGTAGTGATAAGTTTAAATCGTAGTCGTTAGCACTCAATGAGAGGGAGTGCTAATAAAAGAGGTGATGAACTAAAAATGGATTTTAATATGGATGAAAGAAAGATTAGAATATTGCAAGCGATTATCCAAGATTATATCATCACTGGTGAGCCTGTTGGTTCTAGAACCATAGCCAAAAAATATGATTTGGGAGTAAGTTCAGCGACTATAAGAAATGAAATGTCTGATTTAGAAGAAATGGGACTTATAGAACAATTACATACTTCATCAGGGAGAAAACCTTCAGATATTGGGTATAGACTTTATGTGGATAAACTTATTAAATTATCAAGTTTAACACCAGAAGAAGAATTAAAAATAAAAAGCCAACTCATTACTGAGGCACTGTATGAAGTAGATGAAATAGTTAAGAAGTCTATAGTATTATTATCTGAACTTACAAATTTAACTTGTATAGTGAAAACTACTTCTGTGAGAACTAGTTCTATTAAATTAATAAAACTATTACAAATAGACATTAATACAATTCTTGCAGTGATAATAACACAAAATGGCATGATAAATAATAATGTAATAAGAGTGAATAAAACTATAGATAGCAATGTGTTACAGAAGTTTTCTAATTTTCTTAATAATAAGTTATATAATTTGACGATACAAGATATAAATCTAAAAGTTATAAATGAACTAAAGAGTGGTTTGACTGGATATGAAGATATATTTGATGCGATTATTACTGCCTTATATGATGCTTTAAATAAGTGTGATAATAGTAAAATCTATTATAAAGGAGCAACTAATATATTTAATTACCCAGAATATAATGATATAGAAAAAGCAAGACAATTTTTAGCCCTATTGGATGATAAAAAAGTCTTAGATAAACTATTAACTAGAGAGGAGAATGTTGCAAAAGATGGCATGAAGGTCTCTATAAGCATAGGAAGGGAAAACCTAATAAAAGATGCTCAAGAATGTAGCATACTTTCTGCTAATTATACTTTGGGTGAACAAACATTAGGTACTATAGGGGTTATAGGTCCTACAAGAATGCAATATTCTAAAATCATATCATTACTTACACAGTTTATCAGAATACTTAATGATAATATTGGGCAAATATATGAAGATAGGTAGAGGTGAGGGCATGATAAAAGATGAAAATCAAAAGAAATTTAAAGATGAAAATGAAGAAATATTAGAAGAAGAAACAACCGAAAATGAGTGTTCAGAAGGTTGTAATGAAAAATCTGAAGATGTTTCTGAAGAAGTTAATGAAGAGAAAAGTGAAGAAGATGTTATTAAATCTTTAAAAGATGAGAATATAGAATTAAAATCAGAAAATAAAAAATTACAAAATGAATTAAAAGCTCTACAAGATAGACTTTCAAGAATAAATTCAGAATATGAAAATTTCAGAAATAGAACTGAAAGGGAGAAGAAAGAGATATATAATGACTCTTGTTCAGATGTACTAAAACATATTCTACCTGTATTTGATAACTTAGAAAGAGCTATGATAGCTGAAGGTAGTGAAGAAGATCTTAAAAAAGGTATAGAAATAACTATGAAACAATTTGAAAGATCTTTTGAAAAATTAGAAATTGAAGAATTACCTTCAGAAGGAGAATTTGATCCTAATTATCATAATGCCATAATGCATATAGAAGATGATAATTACGGAAAAAATCAAGTAGTAGAAGTATTTCAAAAAGGATTTAAAAGAAAAGATAAAGTTTTAAGATTTAGCATGGTAAAAGTTGCCAATTAATAGGTAATTACTATAAGAAAGAAGATAACTTATTTATATAGGAGGTAAATAATAATGGGAAAAGTAATAGGAATTGACTTAGGAACTACAAATTCATGTGTATCAGTTATGGAAGGTGGAAGTCCAGTAGTTATACCAAATGCTGAAGGAGCAAGAACTACACCTTCAGTAGTAGCATTCAAAGAAGACGGGGAAAGACTTGTAGGTCAAGTTGCAAAAAGACAAGCAATTACAAACCCAGATAAAACAATTATCTCAATAAAAAGACACATGGGAACAGATTACAGAGTAGATATTGATGGAAAGAAATATTCTCCAGAAGAAATATCTGCAATGATACTTCAAAAATTAAAAGCTGATGCAGAAGCTTATTTAGGTGAAACTGTAACAGAAGCAGTTATAACTGTTCCAGCATACTTTAATGATAGCCAAAGACAAGCAACAAAAAATGCAGGTAAAATAGCAGGCTTAGATGTTAAGAGAATAATTAATGAACCAACAGCAGCATCTCTTGCATATGGTCTTGATAAAATGGATAAAAGTCACAAAATATTTGTATATGACTTAGGTGGCGGTACTTTCGACGTATCTATATTAGAACTTGGAGACGGTGTATTTGAAGTTAAAGCTACAAACGGTAATACAAAATTAGGTGGAGATGACTTCGACCAAAAAATTATGGATTATATAGCTGAAACATTCAAAGCTGAAAATGGAATTGATTTAAGAAATGACAAAATGGCTCTTCAAAGATTAAAAGAAGCAGCTGAAAAAGCAAAAATAGAATTATCTTCATCAACAAAAACAAATATTAACTTACCATTTATAACTGCTGATGCTACTGGTCCAAAGCACATAGATATGGATTTAACAAGAGCTAAATTTGAAGAAATAAGTGCTGACTTAGTTCAAGCTACAATTGAACCAATGAAAAAAGCATTAACTGATGCTGAACTTACAATTAATGATATAGATAAAATAGTACTTGTTGGTGGTTCTACAAGAATTCCAGCAGTTCAAGAAGCTGTTCAAAAATTCACAGGAAAAGAACCATCTAAGGGAGTTAACCCAGATGAAGTTGTTGCTATGGGTGCAGCAGTTCAAGCTGGAGTATTAACAGGAGAAGTTAAAGATATATTACTTCTTGATGTAACTCCACTTACTCTTGGAATTGAAACAATGGGAGGAGTTGCAACTCCATTAATAGAAAGAAATACAACTATACCTACAAGAAAAAGCCAAATATTCTCAACTGCAGCAGATAATCAAACTTCAGTTGATATTCATATAGTTCAAGGTGAAAGAAAAATGGCTAGTGATAACAAGACACTTGGAAGATTCCAATTAAGTGGTATAGCACCAGCACCAAGAGGAATTCCTCAAATAGAAGTTTCTTTTGATATAGATGCTAATGGTATCTTAAATGTTTCTGCAAAAGATAAGGGTACAGGAAAAGAAGCTAATATTACAATTACAGCTTCAACAAACTTAAGTGATGATGAAATAGATAAGGCTGTAAAAGAAGCAGAACAATTTGCATCAGAAGATGAAAAGAGAAAAGAAGAAGTAGAAGTTAAAAATAATGCAGATTCAGCACTATATCAAACTGAAAAAGCATTAAAAGACCTTGGAGATAAGGTAGAGGCTGAAGATAAGAAGAATGTTGAAGAAAAATTGGAAGCTTTAAAGAAAGTTAAAGACGGAGAAGATTTAGAAGCTATTAAAAAAGCTACAACTGAATTAACTGAAGAATTCTATAAAGTATCTTCAAAACTATATCAAGAATCAGCTGCTGAAGCACAAGCTCAACAAGGAGCTCAAGGTGCTGATATGGGTGGAAACGCTCAAGGAGCACAAAAAGAAAATGACGATAATGTAGTAGATGCAGACTTTAAGGTTGAAGACGATAAATAAATTGTGTATACTGAAATAAGTTTATAGTTAAGGGATGGTTTATTAACCTTCCCTTAATTTATCTTAGGAAATACAGCATTAGGTGGTGGTAAATAGGGATGGCTAATAAAGATTTTTATGCAGTACTTGGATTATCTAAAGGTGCTAGTGATGATGAAATAAAGAAGGGTTATAGAAAGCTTGCAATGAAGTATCATCCAGATAGAAATCAGGGTGATAAAGAGGCAGAAGAAAAGTTTAAAGAGATAAATGAAGCTTATCAAGTATTGTCCGATCCGCAAAAGAAAGCTCAATATGATCAATTTGGAACTACTGATTTTAATGGTGGTGGATTTGGTGGTGGCGGATTTGATTTCTCTGGTATGGGAGGATTTGAAGATATATTTGATTCCTTCTTTGGTGGTGGATTTTCTTCAAGAAGAAGAAGAAATGGCCCAGAAAGAGGAGCAGATCTTGAATATACTGTGAATCTAACTTTTGAAGAAGCAGTTTTTGGAGTAGAAAAAGAGATATCTATAACTAAAAATGAAAACTGTGATACTTGCTCAGGTACTGGAGCTAAACCAGGAACAAGTGCAAAGACTTGTGATAAATGTGGAGGCTCTGGTCAAGTAAGAACGCAAAGAAATACTCCACTTGGAAGTTTTGTAAGTACAAGTACTTGTGATAAGTGTGGAGGTAGTGGAAATACTATTGATGAACCTTGTACAACTTGTCATGGAAGAGGTACAGTAAGAAAAAATAAAAAGATTAAAGTTAAAATTCCAGCAGGAGTTGATACGGGCAATGTATTACCTTTAAGAGGACAAGGCGAACCAGGAAAGAATGGTGGACCTAGTGGAGATTTATATCTAAATATTAGAGTAGCTTCACATAAGGTATTTGAAAGAAGAGGCTTTGATATATATATACAAGAACACATAAGCTTTGGAAAAGCTGTATTAGGAACAGAACTTAAAGTTCTTACTATAGATGGTCAAGTAAAATACAAAGTTCCAGCTGGTACTCAATCAGGAACTGTATTTAGATTAAAATCTAAAGGTGTTACTAGAGTAAATGGTCATGGCAGAGGAGATCAATACGTTAAAATTATTGTTGATATTCCTAAAAATATAAATGAAAAACAAAAAGAAGCTTTAATTGCGTTTATGGAAGCTAGTGGTGAAAAAATAGGGCCAGATACAGAAAAAGAAACTTTTGTAGATAAAATAAAAAAAAGTTTTAAATAAAAAGACTTGTTCTTCTCGTGTTAAGGGGAGAACAAGTTTTTTAGTTTACAATTTAAGTATATATGCTTATAATTAAAGAATATGTATAAGTCGAAAAAAAGAAAAAAGGAGAGATTCTTTAGAATGGATAAAGAATGGATTGAGGTTCAAATTATAACTAGTAGTGAGGCTTCAGAAGCTGTTGCGGGTATATTATATAATACAGGAGTTAAAGGAGTTTCAATAGAAGACTCTAAAGACATAGAAGAAAGAGAAAATAGTGATGATAATCTATTTGATTGGATAGAATTAGATGACTTAAATGTAAAAGAAGGAGCTGTTATAAAGGCTTATTATAAAGATGATGAAAAATTTAATGACTATTTTCAATACATAAAAGATAGTGTGATAAATTTGGATAGATTTGGTTTAGATAAGGGAGAAGGAAAAGTTACAGCTAGAAAAGTTGATGAACAAGATTGGGCTAATAATTGGAAGAAGTATTACAAACCTACAAAGATAGGTAATGAAATAGTTGTTAAACCTACATGGGAAGAATATATCAAAAAAGATGACGAAATTGTAATAGAATTAGACCCAGGTATGGCATTTGGTACAGGTACACATGAAACTACAAGACTTTGTGTTAAAGCTTTAGAAGAGTATGTTAAAGAAGATTCTGTTGTATTTGATATTGGAACAGGTTCAGGTATACTTTCTATAGCTGCGGCTAAGTTAAATGCAAAACATGTAGTAGGTGTAGATCTTGACCCAGTAGCGGTAGATGCGGCTAAAGAAAATGTACAATTAAACAACTTAAATAATATTGAAATCCTTTATGGAAATTTAATGGAAGTTGTAAATGGAAAAGCTACTATAATAGTTGCAAATATTTTGGCAGATATAATAAAAATATTAGCTGAAGATGTTAAAAAATTTGTAGTTGATGGAGGATATTTTATATCTTCGGGAATAATATTAGATAGAAAAGATGATGTGATTGAAAAACTTGAAGAATGCGGATTTAAAATTGAAAAAATTAATACAGATGGCGAATGGTGCTGTATAATTGCAAGAGCATAAAAGGAGAGTTAAAAAGTGCATAAGTTTTTTATAAGTGAAGATAAAATCTTTTCTGATTTAGCTGTAATTGAGGGGGAAGATGTAAAACACATTTATAAAGTGTTACGTCTTAAAGAAGGAGAAAAGGTAAATATAAATAATTGCAATGGTAAAGAGTTTTTGGGAATAATAGATTATATAGATAAAACTAAAGTAGAAGTAAAATTGGTTGAAGAATTAAAAGTTAATAATGAGCCACCAATAGAAGTTTATCTTTTTCAGGGATTACCTAAATCTACTAAAATGGATTTGATAACTCAAAAATGTACTGAACTTGGAATTAAAGAAATAACACCAATTGTAACTAGTAGAGTATCATCATCTATAAATGATATTAAAAGAGAAAGTAAAAAAATAGATAGATGGAATAGGATAGCTTTTGAAGCATGTAAACAAAATAAGAGAACATTGATACCTATAGTTAATGATATAACAGATTTTGATGGATTTACAGCTAAATTAAAGGATATGGATTTAATTGTTGTACCATATGAAAATGCTGAAAATTACGGAATAAAACAAATGACTAAGGGATTAAAAGGCGAAGTTAAGAAGATTGCGATTGTAATAGGACCAGAAGGCGGATTTGAAGAAGAAGAAATAACTTCCTTAAAGAACAAGGGAGCACATATTGTAACGTTAGGACCAAGAATATTAAGAACTGAAACCGCAGGATTTACATGTCTGGCTTTGCTTATGTATGAACTAGGAGATTTAGGAGGAAGCGTTTAATGAAAGTTGCTTTTGCTACATTAGGATGCAGAGTAAATGTATATGAATCTGAGGCTATGGCCGAAAAGTTTATAAAAGGTGGTTACGAAGTAGTTCAATTTGATGAAGTTGCAGATGTATATGTTGTAAATACTTGTACTGTAACCAACATGAGTGATAAAAAGTCACGTCAGATGATTTCTAGAGCTAAAAGAAAAAATCCTGAGTCTGTAATTGCAGCTGTTGGATGTTATACTCAAATAGCACCTGAAAAAGTTAGAGAAATTGGTGACGTAGATGTAATATTAGGAACAAGAAATAAAGGTGATATTGTATACTGGGTAAATAGAGCAAAAGAAGAAGGTAAAACAATAGTAGAAGTAAATGATGTTCTTAAAAATAAGCAATTTGAAGAATTGAATATAGAAGAATATCAAGATAAAACAAGAGCATTTTTGAAGATACAAGATGGATGTAATAACTTTTGTTCTTACTGCTTAATACCCTTTGCTAGGGGTGCTGTATGTAGTAAAAATCCAGAAACAATAATTGATGAAGTTAAAAAGTTATCAGAACATGGATTTAAGGAAGTTATATTATCAGGAATAGATATATCTTCTTATGGAGTAGATTTAGAAGGTAATTGGAATCTTCTAAAGGTACTTAAGGCTATAGATGAAATAGAAGGAATAAATAGAGTAAGAATAGGTTCTATTGGTCCAGAATTTTTTGATGAAGATATAATAAAAGAAATAGGAAGCTTGAAAAAATTATGTCCTCATTTTCATCTTTCATTACAAAGTGGATGTAATTCTACACTAAAAAGAATGAATAGAAAATATACTACTGAAGAATTTAGGGATATAATAGTATTACTTAGAAAATATGTTAAGGATATTTCGATAACTACAGACATAATAGTAGGGTTTCCTGGGGAAACTAAGGAAGAGTTTGAGGAAACTTATAATTATTTGAAAGAAATTAAGTTATCAAAAATGCACATATTTAAGTACAGTCCCAGAACTGGTACTAGAGCGGAAAAAATGGAAAATCAAGTGGATGGCAACATAAAAGAAGAAAGAAGTAAACTTCTTTTAGCACTAAACGAAAAAAATGAAAAAGAATTTATGAATAAGTTCATAGGTGAAGATATGAAAATCTTATATGAACAAAAGTGTAGTGATAAAGAAGAATATTATGAAGGATATACTCCTAATTATATAAAAGTTATAGCAAAATCTAGAGAAGACATAAGTGGAAAAATATTAAATACTAAGTTAATAGAAACAAAAGAAGAGTATACTATTGGAGAAATAATATAATAATAAAAATTATACTAAATAGTAGAAGGAAACTCAGTACTTTTGTTGAATATATAAAGAAGTAATGATAAGGAGGTGAGAAACATGGAAGAGTGCATATTTTGCAAAATAGTAAAAGGAGAAATACCTTGCAAAAAAATATATGAAGACGATCTAGTGTTAGGATTTGAAGATATTAATCCAGCAGCACCGGTACATGTTCTCGTAATACCTAAAGAGCATATAAAAAGTTTAAATGAAGTATCTATGGAAAATGCACATATAATGGCGCATGCATTAAGCGTTATTAAAGATATTGCTAAAAAAATGAATATCTATGATAGTGGATATAGAGTAGTTATGAATTGTGGTAAAGATGGAGGACAAGAAGTTCCACATATTCATTTTCATATACTAGGAGGAAAAAGCCTAGCTTGGCCTCCAGGCTGATACAATGAAATTTAAGTTAAGCACTGAAAATAGTTGACAGGTTGTAAAAAAATGTTGTATAATTACCACTGTGCTATTTTGCCCTCAGTAACTGCAAATTACTTAGGTGTGAATACTGCTAGGGAGGGAGGGATAACCGATGTCAGAAGTTAAAGTTAGAGATAATGAATCATTAGAAAGCGCATTAAAAAGATTTAAAAGATCTTGTGCTAAAGCAGGTGTTCTATCTGAGGTAAGAAAAAGAGAACACTATGAAAAACCAAGCGTAAAAAGAAAGAAAAAATCAGAAGCTGCAAGAAGAAGAAAGACAAAAGTTAGATAAGAATTATTGAAAGAAGGTAGCTCGAGTATGTCTCTTAAAGAAAAATTACAACAAGACTGGAAAGTCGCTATGAAAAATAGGGATAAGTTTAGATCCAGTACTTTAAGTATGGCAAAAGCCGCTATTTTGCAAGTAGAAAAAACTGATAACAGAGTTTTAGATGATGAAGAAATCATTGGAATTTTATCTAAGGAAGTGAAAAGCAGAAGAGATGCTCTTGTCGATTTTGAAAATGGAAATAGACAGGATTTAGTTGATGAGGCTAAATCTGAGATAGAGATTTTATTAGAGTACCTTCCTAAGCAGTTGACCGAAGATGAAATTGCTGAGATAGTTCGTCAAATTATTTGTGAGACAGGGGCAAGTAGTGCTAAGGACATGGGAAAAGTTATGTCAGCTGCTATGTCTAAGTTAAAAGGACGTGCAGATGGTAAACTTGTAAGCTCAATTGTAAAACAAAACTTAAATTAAAATAGAGGCTTAAAAGGCTAAAATTTAGAGTTCAGTGTAACTGGACTCTTTTTATTTTTTGCTCCAACAAATGTACATATTGAGGTTAAATAGTAATTTATTGGGTTCGATATTCATAAATTAGTATGAAAGAAATTTTGGGGAGATTATAAATTGAAAGAAAGTATAAATAATGCTAAGGAAAATGTTGCACAAAAAATGGGCTTGCCTATGGACGCGGTTTTAGATATACCTCAAATAGTAATAACTGGGGATAGTGAAATTGCAATAGAAAATCATAAAGGTATAATAGTGTTTCAAGAAGATGAAATAAAAATAAATTCTAATGTAGGAGTTATATCTGTTAAAGGAAGTCATCTTGAAATATTATTTATAGGGGGCAGCACTGTAATATTAGGAGGTAAATTTAAAGGTATAAGTTATGAGGGGAAGGTGCTATGAGTAAATTTAATTTTCAAAATTACAAAAGAGGTATAATAACTCTTGAAATTCAAACTTTTCATCCAGAAAAGTTTATAAATTTACTATGGAAGAATGGAGTCAGTGTAAAAAACATAAAGAAAAAAAGCATAACTACAATAGCATTCCAGGTAAGTCTAAAAGACTATGGAGTTATACGAGATATAGCAAAGAGAACAGGTACAAAGATAAAGATAGTAGGTAGAAAGGGACTCTCTTTTTTAATAATTAAAACCCAAAATAGAAAAACACTAGTAATTGGAGTTGCTATTTTCGTAGGTATAATATATTATTTATCAGGATTTGTATGGAATATAAATGTTACTACTGAAAACAATGTAACTCCATATGAAATAAGAAATCAGTTAAAGCATAATGGAATTAACATTGGAATGAGAAAAGATAAGATTAATGTTTATAATATTGAAGAAAAAATAGTACAAGATAATCCTTCTATAATGTGGGCTAGAGTAAGAGTGGAAGGTGTTAAATTAAATGTAAGTGTAGCAGAAAGGCAAGAGCCACCATCACTTGCAAAACAAGATGTGCCATGTAATATAGTAGCTAGTAAGGATGGGGAAATTGGAAGGATATATAGTACGGCAGGTACGGCGATTGTAAAAGAAGGGGATATAGTTAAAAAAGGAGACATACTTGTAAAAGGAGAACAGGGTAAAGAAGAAAGTACTTATTTAGTTCATGCAGCTGCCGATGTTATAGCTAGAACTTTTTATGAAGCTAAGAATAAGGTTCCTATAAAGACTATAACAAAAAAGAAAACGGGAAATGAGGATAAAGATGTTTACTTAGAGCTTTTTGGGAAAAAATTATATATAAAGAAAGCTAAGAATAATTTTAAAACATATGATAAAATATATAAAGGCGGTTCTATATTAAAACAAAACATATACTCTGAAGTTATTACAAAAGAAGAAAAGAAAGATAGTAAGGAAGTTGTGGATAAAACTGCTAATGAACTTTTCTCAAATATAATTGTAAAATTAGATAAATCTGTTAAAATAGTAGATAAGATAGTGAACTCAGATATAAAGGGAGATAATTATGAGGTTAGGGTTGTCTTAGTTGTAGAAGAAAATATTGCTGAGGAGCAAAGTATAGAAGGTAATATAGGGGATACTCCATCTAAAGAAGATGATAATAATAAAGAAAAAGAGAAAACAGAGCAATAACTTAGGCAACATAGGATAAATATTTATTTCAAGGACGTGATAAGATTAAATGATTATCAACATGAAGAGCAACAAATCTAAAAAAATATTAACTTTTATCTTGACGGTAATTTTTATCTCTATTCTTTTAATTACTTCACTAGTTACTCAAAAGTATGATTTAAAAGAGGGAGATATAGCAAGAGTTGATATAAAAGCTCCTAAAGAAGTTACTGATACACTTAAAACCAAGGAGAAACAAGTTCAACAAGAAGAGGCTGTTCCACTTCAGTATAATAAAAATGTGGAAATAAAGAAAGAAACTTTACAAGAAATAGACACTTTATTTTTCCAAATAAATAAGTATTTAGATAGTGGAAGTAATGATGCTAACAAAATAGAACAGTTAAAAGTAGATACAAAAATAAATTTATCAGAAGAAGAATTAAAAGCATTAACTAAATTAGATAAATCACAATTAAAGGTGTTACAAGATAATTTAATACGTATAATGAATAAAGTTTTGGATTTAGATATAAGAGAAGAAAATGAAGAAGATATTAAAAAGGCGCAAGATGCTGTAGCTGTAAAAATTAATAGTTCTAAACTATCAAGAAATTTAAGAGATTTAGGAATTAGAATCGGTACTATTATGATAAAACCAAATTTCTTTTACGATGATTCTAAAACAAATGAACTAAAAGCAGAAGCTAGAAAATCGGTTCAACCTATTGTAATAAAAAAAGGTCAAACTATAGTTAAAGAAGGGGAGCCTGTAACAGAACGAGATATTATAATACTTAAAGATTTAGGTTTATTAGACAATGATAATAACATAAATATATATATAACTATAGTTGCATTAGTAGTTTTTATTATATTTTTGCAGTGGTTTTATATATATAGGTATTATAAAAAGCTCTTTGATGATTATAAAAAATTAATTCTGTTAAGTATGTTAACCTGTATATCGGTACTTTTAGCTAGAACGCTTGCTATAATTTCACCATTTTTAATACCGTTAGCATGTGTTCCTATGCTATTTACACTTTTGATTAATTATAAAGTTTCAATGACATATAACGTATTTAATTGCATTTTAATAAGTGCGGCAGTTCAATTTAATATAGAAATTACACTACTTGCTATTTTAAACGGTATTTTAGGAGCAATGGCTCTTAAAAAATTACAACAAAGAAATGATATATTGTATGTATCTATATTTATTGGTGCAATGAGTGTGGTATTAACTTTGACTGTGGGATTTTTATTAAGTAATAATGTATTAGAAGTATTAAAAAAGTCAGGATTTTCGTTTATAGGGAGTGTAACATCGGCTATACTTACCGTTGGATTTTTGCCGTTTTTTGAAAGTACCTTTGATATAGTTACAACCATTAAATTGTTAGAAATATCAAATCCTAATCATCCTGTTCAAAAGAGATTGCTTTTAGAAGCACCGGGTACATATCATCACAGTGTGCTTGTAGCTAATTTGGCTGAAGTTGCTGCAGAACAAGTAGGTGGAAATCCAGTACTTGCTAGAGTTTCTGCATATTATCATGATATTGGTAAAATAAAAAGACCAATGTTTTTTAAGGAAAATCAGTTAGGTTCGGAAAATCCTCATGATAAAATAAATCCTAATTTAAGTACGCTGATAATAACATCTCATGTAAAGGATGGAGTGGAAATTGCAAAAGAATATAAATTACCACAGGTTATAAAAGATGCTATAGAACAACATCATGGTACATCTCTTGTAAAATACTTTTATATAACTGCCAAGAATAATAGTGAAAAGCCAGAGGAAGTAAAAGAAGAAGATTTTAGATACCAAGGACCTATACCTGAAAGTAAAGAGGTAGCAATTTTGATGTTGGCAGACAGTGTAGAAGCAGCGGTTAGATCTATAAGTGAACCAACAAAAGGAAAAATTGAAGAGATGGTAAATAATATTATAAAGGCAAGACTTAATGAAGGACAATTAGACAATTGTGATTTAACATTAAAAGATTTAGAAAAAATAAGAAAATCTTTCTTAAAAACTTTATCTGGAATTTATCATCAAAGAATTGAATATCCTACAGAAAAATAGTTGAAAAATTAAAGGAGAATAAAAATGATATATATTGATAATAGACAAGATAAAATTAAAATTGATGAGAAAATTTTAGAAACTGTAAAAGAAATTATTAATTATACCTTAAAGGAAGAAGAGGTAAAGGTAAATACAGAAGTAAGTGTTATATTTATTGATAATAGCACTATAAAAGAAATTAATAAAGAAACTAGAGATATTGATAAAGTTACTGATGTATTATCTTTCCCAATGTTAGATTATCTACAAGGTAAAATATATAAAGAGACGTATAAAGATTATGAGTTCGATGCTTCATATTTAGATGAAGGAGAACTTGTTTTAGGTGATATAGTATTATCATTAGAAAGAGCAGAAGAACAAAGTAAGGACTTTGGACATTCATTTTTAAGAGAGGTTTGTTATCTTACAGTTCATTCTGTACTTCATCTTTTAGGATATGATCATATGGAAGAGGAAGATAAGGTTAGAATGAGAAAAAGAGAAGAAGAAATATTGGAAAAGTTTAGTATAGTAAGATAATTATACGGATAATGATTAGGAAATTGACATGCAATTTAATAAAATTGCATGTCAATGTTTTATAAGGGAATATTATATATAATTAATAAAAAAAGAGGATGGTGTTTTTAATAAAAAGAGTGAAAAAGTTTATGGACAGTTTTAATTATGCTATTGAAGGTATCATATATTCAGTAAGAACTCAAAGAAATATGAAAATACATTCAATAGCTACATTACTTGTTTTAAGTGCATGTTTTTTTTATGACTTAACAAGAATTGAGCTTTTAGTTCTTACTATAACTATAACCATGGTTTTAGCAGGAGAGATGATTAATACAGCAATTGAATTTGCCATAGATGCTACTACAAACTATTATCATCCTTTAGCTAAAATAGCAAAGAATGTTTCAGCAGGTGCGGTGCTTATTACAGCTATAAATGCAGTATTAGTTGGATATATTATATTTTGGGATAGATTAAGACCACTTGCATTTACAGTTATAAAAAAAATAAAAAATTCTGATCCATATATGATTTTTTTAGTACTAGTAATAGTATCTTTAGCTACAGTAATTGCAAAAGCAATTTTTGGTGAGGGAACTCCTTTAAAAGGAGGTATGCCAAGTGGGCATAGTGCTCTTGGATTTTCTATAGCAACTATAATAGCAGTTCTTACAGAAGAGCCTACAGCAATAATTTTAAGTTACTTAATGGCAACATTAATTGCTCAAAGCAGAGTTGACTCAAAAGTTCATTCAATTATTGAGGTAATAGCAGGAGCAATTTTTGGTACAGCTATAACTTTATTAATATTTAAACTATTTTATTAGAGAAAAAAATTAAAAATTTTCAAATTTCATTAATACATGATATAATTTAAATACTAATATTGTATAAGACATAAATTATATTACATTAGGGGGTACTAAAATGGATTATAAACAATTAATAAAAGAAGCTTTAAAATATAGAGAGAATGCATATTCTCCTTATTCAAATTTTAAAGTAGGTGCAGCAGTTATAATGGATGACGGTAAAATATATGGAGGATGTAATATAGAAAATGCGTCTTATGGAGCTACTAACTGTGCTGAAAGAACTGCTATTTTTTCAGCAGTAGCACAAGGAAATAAAAAATTAAAAGCTATCGCTTTAGTAGGTGACTTAGCTACTTATACTACACCATGTGGAATTTGTAGACAGGTAATAAGTGAATTTAGTGATGAAAATACAGATATAATTCTTGTGAAAAATAAAGATGATTATAAAATACAAAAACTAGAAGACTTATTCCCAGGAGCATTTACTAAAGAAGACTTATTAAAATAGGAGGTTACATGTTTAAATCAGGATTTATATCAATTATAGGAAGACCAAACGTTGGAAAATCTACACTTATTAATGAAATATTAGGGGAGAAGTTATCTATAGTATCTTGTAGACCACAAACTACAAGAAATAATATTCGTGCAATATTAACAAAAGAAGACTACCAGTTAGTTTTTTTAGATACTCCAGGAATTCATAAACCAAGACATAAACTTGGTGAATATATGGTAAAAGCAGCGGAAAGTTCAAAAGATGAAGTAGACTTAATAGTATTTATAACAACTCCACAAAGTGAAATTGGTAAGGGAGACGAATTAATACTAGAAAATATAAAAAATTCAAACAAACCAGTGTTTCTAATTGTAAATAAAATAGATGAAAATCCACCTGAGTTAGTAGCTGAAACTCTAAAAAAATACTCTGAATATATGGAGTTTAAAGAGATAATACCTATATCTGCTCAAAAGAATAAAAACGTAGACACACTATTAGATTTAATGATTAAATATATGCCAGAAGGACCAAAATACTATCCAGATGATATGATAACAGATGTACAAGAAAGATTTGTAGTTTCAGAGATAATAAGAGAAAAAGCATTAAAACTATTATCAGAGGAAGTTCCACATGGTATAGCTGTTGAAATTATTTCAATGAAGCAAGCTAAAAATGGAACGTATCATATAGATGCAAATCTACTTTGTGAAAAGGATTCACATAAAGGAATAGTAATTGGAAAAGGCGGTCAAATGCTAAAAAGAATAGGAACTTATGCAAGACAAGATATTTCAAAGTTCTTAGATGCTAAAGTTAATCTAAAAGTGTGGGTTAGAGTTAAAAAAGAGTGGAGAGATAGTAACTTCATGCTAAAAGAATTAGGATATAAAGAATAAAATATAGGATATAATATTACGTAGGAGATGATTTTCTGTCAATTTTTAAAACAAAAGCCATAGTGTTAAAAACACAAGACTATAAAGAAAATGATAAATTAGTATGGCTTTTTACAGAAAAAATCGGAAAAATTTGTGCCATAGCAAAAGGTGCAAAAAAAAATAAGAGTAAATTCATGTCTTCTACCCAGGCATTTTGTTTTGGAGAATACGTATTATTTAGGGGAAAGAGTCTATATAATATAAATGAAATTGATATTATAGACTCTTTTCAAGATTTATTAAAAGACATGGATACAATTACATACGGGTCATACTTTTGTGAACTTATATTAATTGCTTTAGAGCAAGAAGAAAGTAATAGAGAACTTTTTAAAGACTTTATCAAAAGCTTTTATTTTATTAAAAATAAAGCAATGGACCTAGAAATTTTAGCAAGAACTTTTGAACTAAAATTATTAAATGCTACAGGCTATGGATTTGACTTTGAAAAATGTTGTATATGTGGTAAAAAGATAAATAAATCTAATTATTTAAGCATACAATATTATGGAGGAGTTTGTAGCGATTGTACTAGGAGTAATGGTCTAAATATTAGCTACGGAGCCTATGCTGTGCTAAAGTTTTTATATAAAACATCAATAGAAAATGCACATATAATTTCGGTGAGCAATGAAGTTAAAGGAGAGATATATAAAGTCTTAGATATGTTTATATCACAAAGTTATTCAAAAAAACCTAAAAGTTTAGAAATATTTAATTATTTAAAAAAGGAGTGAGTAAAATGAGTGATATTACTCTAGAAAAGATTGATATCTTAAGAGAAAGAACTGGAGTTAGCTATACTGAAGCAAAAGAGGCTTTAGAAAAATGTGATGGCAATGTTGTAGATTCATTGATATATCTTGAAAATACTATAGAAGAAAATAAAAGCAGTATAAAAGAAGATATATATAGTACAAAAGAAGATTTCATGAAGTGGATAAAAGATATTGCTAAAAAAGGAAATGTAAATAGAATAAGAGTTAAAAAAGATGAAAAGGTAATCGTGGATATTCCTGTTAATGCAGGAGTTGCAGCAGGAGTTATTGCAGCAATGTATCCTCTAGTTATTATTTTAGGAGTTGTAGGTGCAGTTGTAACTAAAGTAACAGTTGAAATAGTAAAAGATGATGGTTCAGTAGAAGTTGTTAATAAGATAATAAAAGATACTGCAAAAGATGTTAAAGATAAAGTGAATGATATTACAGATGATGTAAAAGAAAAAGTAGGATACATGGCGTACGATGTAAAAGGAAAGTTCGATAAAGATAATAATAATAATAATACATCCAATGCATCATCCGAGGATAAAAACATATATAAGTATACTGTTAAGTTTGAAGAAGTTGATGATAAAGATAGTAAAAAAAATAAAAACGACAGATAATACTGTCGTTTTTTCTTTTACATAATATATAGATATATACAATAACTTTAAAATATTTAATTCAATAACATAGTATAATATGTAAAAAAACATATCTGAGATATACTAATAAGAGTATGTTATAGATATATTTGATATATAAAAAATACATAAATGGAAAAAGTGATATATTAATTCATCTATTATATGATATAATATAATTGTAATATAACAAAGGGGGTCGAAAACTATCAATTTATCGACTAGACAAAAAGAAATTATTCAGTTAGTTAAAGAAGGTCAACCTATAACAAGTGAAAAGTTAGCTAAAAAAATAGGAGTTACAAGGGCAGCTTTAAGACCTGATCTTGCGATATTAACTATGATTGGAATATTAGAAGCTAAACCCAAAGTAGGATATATATATTCAAATAAATCAACTTCCAGTGTAGTTTTGGAGTATATAAGAAAAATAAAAGTTGAAGATGTAATGTCAAAACCTATTACATTGGATGAAGAAACTACAGTATATAATGCTATAATAAATTTATTTTTAAATGATGTTGGGACTATATTTGTAGAAAATGATGGATACCTTGTAGGAGCAGTTTCAAGAAAAGATTTTTTGAAGATAGCTATAGGGGGAACTGATATAAATAAAGTTCCATTAGGGATAATAATGACTAGAATGCCCAATATAGTGTGTGTAGAAAAAGGTGAGTGTGTTTACTCGGCTGCAAAGAAAATTATTGAAAGAGAAGTTGATAGTCTTCCGGTAATTGAAAGATTACCTAATGAAGAAGGCGACAAAGTTAAGGTTATAGGTAAACTCTCTAAAACTAATATAACTCGTTTGTTCCTTAAACTAGGTGAGGAAAATTAATAAGTTATTAAATAAAAAAGTCGCGGATTTTATCCGTGACCTTTTTATTTAGTATGTTTTTAAATTAAATTTTTTATTAATATACATAGAAAAGTCTTGTGAAAATTTTATTTGCTTATCAAAACTTTTAACAGATTTAGAAATCATATTTACAAAAGTTTTTTTATTGCATTTTTTTATGTTCTTATAATAATCTCTAGATAGTTTCCAATATTTTTGAGGAAAAGATAGATATCCTAATAAATACTTATATTCATCTAAATTCAATGGAAGAATTTTTTCGTATGAGTTTAAACAAAGTAATAGTGTATCTAAATCCCAATTAGTTTCATATCGTCGTAAAAGTCTTCTAAAGAAATAAGCAAGATCATGTATGCAATAATCAATTCTACATTTATCAAGATCTATAATCCAAAGGTTATCATCTTTGTCGAAAATTAGATTTTTGTTAACGTAGTCCATATGACAAAGAGATGTTGTCAAATTAGAAAAATTAATATCAGCTAAAGTTTTACTAGATATTTTAGCGATATACATGGCATCTTGAAATTTATTTAAAAATGCTTTAGAAAAGTAATCTCCATATTTAAAAGCATAATTTGAGTTTATCATTAGGTTTTCAAAATGTTTATTTATAGATTTAAATAAATTATTGCATCCTTTTCGATAAGTACTTCCGGGAATTGGGAAAAAATTAAAGGATTCTTTATGGATATTTGCAAGATTACTACAGGCTTTAGTTATATGCTCATTATAGTTATATTCACATTTAACTCCATCAATCCAAGGAGTTAAAATAAATAACATATCATTATATTCAACAAATCTTCCATGTGTATTATTGGGTAATAGAGTAGGAACATTTATTTCATGCCTGTATAGCCATTCTATGGCTGAGTAAACAAAAAGTAAGTCTTTTTTCCCAAAATAAACTTTCTTTAGGCAATACTCTCGATTATCTGTAGTTATTCTATATACAGCTCTTTGTTTATCTGTATCTTTAAACTTTATAGCTGTAACTTCTGCATTTTGTAAATTGTAATGAGGAAGTATAAATTTTTGTATATTTTCTTCTGAAAATATGCTATTATTATATAATTTAGCTGGTTCAGCCATAGTAACACTCCTTAAGAAAAGTCTTACTATAAACATATTATAGAAGCAGTTAAAATATACATTATAAATACTAAAAAGGATTTTTTATAAGTATATAGAAGTAATTAAATATAAGAATTTCGGCGAAAATATATAATTATTCATGAATTATTAAACTGTGCATAATTATTGAAAGTTATGGAAAAATACATATAGAAATAACAATTAAAGAAAATTAAAAAAAATGAAGGATATTTGTATTTTATAAAGAATATATATAAGTAAATAAGAAATTTTAAATTTAAAGAAGGATTCTTATTTTTTTTGTCGAATACATATAAAGTTGGCGTAAAAATAATAAATGGGTGGTATGCTTGATTGATAAGTGAAGAAATAATTGAAAAGATTAAAGAACAAAATAATATCGTAGATGTTATTTCTGAAAGTGTTAAACTCAAAAGAACAGGAAGAAATTTTATAGGACTTTGTCCATTTCACAATGAAAAAACACCTTCTTTTAGTGTATCAGAAGATAAACAAATATATAAATGCTTTGGATGTGGAGAAGCTGGAAATGTTTTTACTTTTGTAATGAAAAGTAGAAATTTATCTTTTATCGAAGCTGTAAAATATCTTGGTGATAAAGTTAACATACATATAGAAGAAAATGATGAAAAAAATAAAATTCATAAAAATAAAAATGATAAGCTATATAAAATAAATGTTGAAGCAGCAAGATATTATTTTAGAAATTTACAAACTAGTAAAGAAGCTACTGATTACTTTGAAAAAAGAGGTATACTCAATAAAACTTTAAGAAGGTTTGGTCTTGGATATGCACCTTCAGGATGGCATAATATAATGAATTTTTTAAAAAAGAAAGGGTATACAGAATTAGATTTATTAAATGCAGGATTGATTATAAAAGGAAAAAATAATTCTTTATATGATAGATTTAGAAATAGAGTTATATTTCCTGTATTTGACTATAAAGGGAAGGTTATTGGTTTTGGTGGGAGAGTTTTAGATGATTCAAAACCTAAATATTTGAATTCTCCGGAAACAGACATATTTAAAAAAGGAACGAATCTATATGGTCTTAATTTTGCTATAAAAGATAATAATAGAACTATAATTATTGTTGAAGGCTATATGGATTGCATATCTTTATATCAATATGGAGTTACTAACGTAGTTGCATCTTTGGGTACAGCACTTACATATGATCAAGCGAAGCTTTTAAAAAGATATGCCGATAAAATTATAGTATCATATGATGCAGATTTTGCAGGACAAAATGCTACTATGAGAGGATTAAAAATACTAAAAAAACAAGGATTTGACCTTAAAGTATTAGATATACCAGATGGTAAAGATCCTGATGAGTTTATTAAAAATCATGGTAAAGATGCCTTCATGAAGCTTATAGATGACGCATTACCTTTAGTTGATTATGAGATTAAAATGGCTAAATATGGTCTTGATATTACTAATGAAGAAATGCTTATGAAATATGTAAATAATGCTTGTAAAATTATTAATAAATTAAATCCTATAGAGAAAGATATTTATATAAGAAAATTGTCACAAGAAACGAGACTTAAAGAACAAGCAATTTATGACTTATTAAATGCAAATACTAGTAAAAATTATCCTAAATCTCAACAAAGGTATACTAAAGAAAATTTTGGACAAAAATTATATATAGAGCCTGCTTACATGAAGACTCAACGAAACTTAATAAAAATTATGACATTAAATATAGATAACTATGGGTATGTAATAGATACAGTTAGTGAAAAAGATTTTATAATAGATAGTCATAAAAAGATATTTAAGTTAATAAAGGAAGAAGTTAGTCAAAATATAGATAATTTAAAAAAAATATATAAATCTATAGAAATGAAATGTGATGATGTAGGAAGTTCTAGAGAATGGATAAAAATACAGCAAGTACAATTGGACGATGATGTAGATTGTAAAGAACTTGTGGATGCTTATATAAAAGAGATAAAAAAATTCAAACTAGAGGAGTCGAAGGAAGAAATTATGAAAAAAATTAAGTACTATGAGGCTCAAGGATTATTTGAGGAATCTTTAAATCTTGTTAAGGAACTTGAGAGTATTCAAAATAATATAATGGCTATGAACAATTGTGAAAGGAGGTAAGTGTAATGGCAGATAATAAAAAGAAAGACACTACAAACAAAAATGACGTAAAAGATAATAAGGACAGAATGAAAATAATAAAAAACCTTATCGATAAAGGAAAGAAAAAAGGTAATTTAACATATAAAGAGATAATGGATGAATTGGATAATGTTGAATTAACTCCAGAACAAATAGAAAAAGTTTATGGTGTTCTTGAATCAATGGATATAGAAGTTGTTGGTGATATAAAAGAGATAGAGACAGAAGAAGAAGAAATAGATCTTTCAGTACCAGAAGGTATATCTATAGATGATCCTGTTAGAATGTATTTAAAAGAAATAGGAAAAGTACCTCTTTTATCTCCAGATGAAGAGATAAATCTTGCTCAAAGAATAGAAGATGGAGATATGTATGCTAAAAAGAAATTAGCAGAAGCTAACTTAAGACTTGTTGTAAGTATAGCTAAAAGATATGTAGGACGTGGAATGCTATTTCTTGACCTTATCCAAGAAGGAAATTTAGGACTTATAAAAGCAGTAGAAAAGTTTGATTATAGAAAAGGATATAAATTTAGTACTTATGCTACATGGTGGATTAGACAGGCAATAACAAGAGCTATTGCAGACCAAGCAAGAACTATAAGAATTCCGGTTCATATGGTGGAAACAATAAATAAACTTATAAGAGTATCAAGACAATTATTGCAAGAATTAGGTCGTGAACCACAACCGGAAGAAATAGCAAAAATAATGGAAATGCCAGTTGATAAGGTAAGAGAAATCATGAAGATAGCTCAAGAGCCAGTGTCACTTGAAACTCCAATTGGAGAAGAAGAAGATAGTCATCTAGGAGATTTTATACCTGATGATGAAGCACCAGCACCAGCAGAAGCAGCGGCATTTACTATGTTAAAAGAACAACTTATAAATGTGCTAGATACACTTACTCCAAGAGAAGAAAAAGTATTAAGATTAAGATTCGGGCTTGATGATGGAAGAGCAAGAACTTTAGAGGAAGTTGGAAAAGAATTTAATGTAACAAGAGAAAGAATAAGACAAATAGAAGCAAAAGCTTTAAGAAAACTAAGACATCCAAGTAGAAGTAAAAAATTAAAAGATTATTTAGACTAAGATTTATTCAAAGAGTAAAGTTTAACTTTACTCTTTTTTTATGGTATAATTGTTACAAATATAGAGAGGTGATAGGGTGGATATATATAAGTCAAAAAAAGGAATAAGTTTCATTATTATATTATCCGTTATATTATTAATAGATATATGTGGCATTCTGTTAAAAAACTTAATCAATCAATATATGGTTTTATCATTAATACAAGTTGCTTTGGTGGTATTAAATATCTATGGCTGCTATTATTGGTTTTTATCATTATCTTTAAAGTATATAATTGATGAAGATTATTTACATATAGTAGGTGTTTTTGGATTTAAAAATATAAAAATATCTTTTAAAGAAATAGAAAGTTACAAGATTTGTACTAATAGAGTAAAAGGTGTGAAATTAAGAGGTATTGGTGATGGAAGATTTGCTTTCGGAAGGTATTTCATAGAAAAAATTGGAACTACCCGTATGTTTGTAACATCTAATAAAAATACAGTATATTTAAAAACCAAAGATATAAATTATGCAGTTTCACCAGAGGAGATAGAGCTTTTTATAAAAAAGTTAAAAGAAAAAGGTGTTAATTCATTGGAGTGGGAGTATGTAAGGGGAAAGCCAGTTATATTATATAAAGAAAAAGCATTTATGGTTCCTTTTATTATTGTAAGCATACTTATAATTATTTTTACAATAACACCATTAATTTTCTATGTAAAAGGAATGTTACCAGAAAAAATGCCTTTGAGTTTAGATGCTACATTTAATCCAATAAGAATGGGTACGGGGAAACAATATGCATTTAAACAGGCTATTTATGGTGTGTTAAATATGGGAATATTACTTTGTATGTATTATGCTGCTCATTTTCATGCAAAATATGATAAGAAAAGTGCAAAAACATATATATATGTGGCGCTATTCACAGCTATAGTTTTCTTTTTAATGCAAATGAGGACGTTGTTTAATTACATGTTATAGGAGAGAATTTATGAATATAAGTTTAAGATTAAAAACAATTGGATTACTAGTAGATAAATGTGAAAAAATATGTGATATAGGTACAGATCATGCATATCTTCCTATATATTTAATAGAAAAAAATATTTGTAATAATGCTATTGCATCAGATATTAATAAAGGACCTGTTGAAAAAGCAAAATCTAATATTAAAAAACAAGGGTTAAGTGATAAGATAACTTGTAGACTTGGTGGAGGACTTAAAACTATAAAACCTAATGAAGTAGATGTTGCCATTATTGCAGGAATGGGTGGAAATCTAATAAGAGATATCATAGAAGAAAGTAAAGATGTGTTTAAAAGATTGGATTATTGTATATTACAACCAGTACAAAATCCAGATATATTACGAAAATACATATATGAAAGTGGATATGATATTTTAGATGAGGAATTATGTATTGATGAAGGAAAATACTATGAAATAATAAAAATAAAATATAATAATAAATGTGAAAAAGTAGAAGATGTATATTATGAAGTTGGCAAAAAATTAATAGATAAAAAGCATCCGTTGATAAAAGATTATATAAATTTTAAAATAGACAAATATAAAAACATTGTTAAATATATAAAGGATGATACTGAACTTGCGAGCATAAGAAAAAGCGAGTTAAATAATAATATTATAAAATTGGAGGAGTTAATAAAATGTCTTTAAAAGTAATAGATGTTAAAAATATAATAGAAAATTTTGCTCCTGTAAAATTAAAATTAAGTTATGATAATGTAGGACTTATGGTAGGTGAGTTAGATAAGGAAGTAGGATCTATTCTTGTAGCATTAGATTGTACATTGGACGTTATAGAGGAAGCAAAAAGAAAAAAATGTGATTTAATATTTACACATCATCCGTTATTATACAAAAAGCCATCTTCTGTAACTTCTGAAACTTTGGTTGGTAAAAAGATATTAGAACTTATAAAAGGAAATATAAATCTTTATTCTGCACACACTAACATGGATTCAGTGGCAGGAGGAATTAATGATACTGTTATGGATATGTTAGGATTTGGAGAAAGTAAAACTATAGAACTTTCTGAAGGAAGAGATAAAGATGATAATAAAAGTGGTTTGGGAAGAGTAGCAAAACTTAATGATCCTATAACATTAAAAGAGTTATGTGAAAAAGTAAAAACAAGCTTAGATGTATCTTTTGTTAGATATGCAGGTGAAGATGATAAGCTTATACAAAGTGTTGCTGTAATAAATGGAAATGGTCAAAGTTATTTTCCTATGGCAAAAGAAATGGGTGTAGATTGCATAATTACAGGAGATACAACGTATCACTTTGTTAGTGACTATAAAGAAGAAGGTATAGGAATAATTGATGCAGGACATTTTCCAACAGAATGGTTAGCATTTAAGAACATAGTAAAAATTTTAGAAAAAAGATTAAAAGACAGTGGATTTCATAATGAAGTAGTATTTTCAGAGGCTTCAAAAGATCCATATAAACTAGGATAATTAAATGGAAGATATTAAGTTCAAAATTTAATTTGCTTTTTAAGTAATAGTATGATAATATAAAATCTGCGAGTAAGCCAGATGGTCGCTGCTACATTATTGTAGGAGAGGAAAGTCCGAGCTCCATAGGGCAGGGTGCTGGGTAACTCCCAGTGGAGGCGACTCTAAGGAAAGTGCAACAGAGATATACCGCCATAAACTTTGTTTGTGGTAAGGGTGGAAAGGTGAGGTAAGAGCTTACCAGCGCAATGGCGACTTTGCGGCTATGTAAACCCCATCTGGAGCAAGATTAAATAGGGGGACATTTAGGAGCGGCCCGTTCCGTCCCCGGGTAAAATCGCTTGAGTCTAATGGTAACATTAGGCCTAGATAGATGACCGTCAAATACAGAACTCGGCTTATAGACTTATCTCGTATATGGAAAACACTAGGTTAATGCCTAGTGTTTTTCTGTTTTTAATTCTAAAATTATCTTTGCATGATATTGTTACTTTTCATAAAATATTTGATAAAACTGTACATAAATAAAATATAGATAAAAACTCAAGAGTAAATAAAAACGCTTGAGTTTTATATTTAGTACAAATTATATGAATAAGGAGTTCCACAACAAGGACTTGTCATACTAGGGGTACAAGAAGTAGGAATACTACAGGGAGAACAACAATGACAACAGCAACAAGAAGGAGGATTAGAATCTCCTATAGTAGTACAAGGAACAAAGTTGACTTGAGCACTATCATAAGGTCCACTTACTCTGAAACATTTTGTAACAGGATTCCAGAAGAAATCTTGATAAATTTGTCTAAAGGTAGAATGATTTTTATATACAAGTACACGAAGTACTATATTAACTGCATTGTCGGGTAAAGGTATTATTCCAGTTTTTCTTGGAGGAACTGCTCTAAAGGAATAACTTGGAATTCCGTCTGTATCGAACATTACATCAAAATACATAAATACTGGACCAGTTTTAGTATTTTTTCCTGAAATATAATATTGATTTGAGTTAATCATTTTAATATCACCTGTAAATTATATATTTTTTTATCTTATTTTACATTTTAGTACATTATATGCATAAAACGCAATTAGGGTACTATACTAATGAATCTCTGTATAATATTAAAAATAAATTATTATATTTAAAATTAGTTAACACTTACAGCAACAACAGCAACAAGGAGGAGTAGGTGTAGGTGGTGTAGGATTGCCACCATTTCCACCATTTCCACTACAAGGTATTTCGGAACATCCGTTATAAGCTACTGTGCCCCAAAGATAGAAGCATTTTTGAACAACACTATTAAAATGTTCAATGCACATTGTGGTTGATACTGAAAAATCTATCCAACAATCAACTTGTAATACTATTCCAGTAGCATCTTTAGGAAGAGTAAATAGCTTAGATTGTAGTACTGGAAGATAGTTTGCTGATTGAAAATAAGATTGACCATTAGATTTGTATCCTAAATGACAGCTTGCAACAAAGGCACCATGATTAGATATATTTATAAAACCATTTCCTTGGTTTCCAGCAAATACATTATCATTTGTTATCATTATAATCACCTTAAAAGTAAAGTCAAGATTTCTCTTGCAATGTTAGTATATTCAGTTAAACTACAAAATGTAACTATTATATATTTAATTTTACACAAAGAATAGATAGGAAATATAAACATTAAAGTTTACTAGGTGGTATAATAATTTTTATAGATTTATTATCAAGTAATTTTAGGTAGAAATCTTTAAAAATAAGATGAAAGTATATAATAAAAGAGATGTGAAATAGGATTTATAGTTAAAGGTGATGTGAAAAATGAAAGTTTACTATGATCAAAAGGAAATAGAATTTGAAGTTAAGTATAGAAAAAGAAAAACTTTAAAAATTTTGGTTAAACCTACTCTTGAAGTAGAAGTGGTATCGCCGTTGGGAGTAACAGATAAATGTATTAAAGAAATTATACTAAGAAGAGCATCATGGATATTAAACAAAAGAGAATATTTTGAAAAGTTTTCACCTCAAATTATATCTAAAAATTATGTAAGTGGAGAGATACATAGTTATTTGGGAGTGCAATATAGACTTAAGGTAATTGAGGCAGAAAGAAATCATGTAAGTCTTAAAGGTGAATATATTTATATTCATACTATACATAAAAATAATAATGAATATAATAAAGAGTTACTTTATAGATGGTATAAGGAAAAGTCAAAAAAGATATTTGAAGAACTTTTTATAGAGTGTTATGAAAAAGTAAAAAAATACGATTTAAAAAAACCTACATGGGGAATTAGAAAAATGAAAGCTAGATGGGGAAGTTACCATATTAATAAAAATCATATACTTCTAAATGTAGAGCTTATAAAAGGTGATATAGATGAAATAAAGTATGTGATTATGCATGAGTTAAGTCATATAAAACATCCTAATCATAGTAAAGAGTTTTATAAATTTATGGATCTTATTATGCCAAATTGGAGAGAAAAAAGAGTAGGGTTAGAAAAGATTTTATTTTCATGAAAGAAAAAAATATATACTTATGATAAGTATAATTTTAATTTTAATTATAGTATCCATTGGGGTATATAACATAAAGAAGCTTCGAAGATAAATTAATTATAATAGTTATTAAATATATACAATCTGAGTATAATTTATAAAAATTATACTCAGATTGTTCAAAAATTCTGGAGGCTTTTATTGGAATTATAACTTTAGTATTGAGAATATAGATAGATTTGTGTACTTCTAATTAGTATCAGAAAATATTACTGGAAATTCACCTTTCTAGTAATATTTTTTTAAATTTAAAACATACTAATAATGGCTAATTATATCTAATTATAGTGTGTGTAATAAAGTTTTAAATATACATAAAATTTCTAAAAAGTACAAGCTATTATGCTAAAAATTCATCTATTTTATTACCAAATGTAATTGTTAATTGACCTAGTGTAAGAGCCCAATTTTGTCTTGGTGAAGTCCATTTTTCCATTATCTCCATGGTTGCTAGATATAATGACTTTTTTAAGGATTCATCCGTAGGAAATACGGTTCTGGTTTTAGTAAATTTTCTAATCTGTCTATTAAATCCTTCTAGGGCATTTGTAGTATATATCATTTTTCTAATCTCAGGTGAAAATTCGAAGAATGTGGATAAATTATCCCAATTATTATACCAAGAATCAATAACTATACCGTACTTAGAACCCCATTTTTCCTTGAGATTATCAAGTTCTAGGAGCGCTAGCTCTTCGGTAGTTGCTTTATAAATTAATTTTAAATCTTTAATGAATTCTTTCTTATCTTTTGACGCTATGTATTTCAGAGAATTTCTAATTTGATGTACTATACATGTTTGTATACTTACTTCTGGATAAACGGTTTTTATAGCATCTGGTAAACCTCTAAGCCCATCCATACATGCAATTAGTATTTGTTTAACACCTCTATTCTTCAAATCATTGCATACTGACAACCAAAACTTCGCTCCTTCGGATTCTCCAACCCAAATACCTAAAATATCTTTATGACCACTCATATCATATGCCATACATATGTATGCTGCTTTACTAACAATTCTATTGTCATCTCTTACTTTAAAATGCATAGCATCCATATATACTATAGGATAAATTCTATCCAATGTTCTGTTTTGCCACGCAGTGGCTGCGCCAATTACCTTATCAGTGATTTTTGATACCATTGATGGTGATATAGTAATCCCATAAAGGTCTTCTATTTCCGCTTGTATATCACGTGTAGACATACCCCGTGCATAAAGACCAATAACCTTTTTGTCTAGTTCATTGCAAACAGTTTCATACTTTTTAATTACTTTTGGTTCGAATTCAGCATTTCTATCCCTTGGAATATCTACATCTATATCTCCAAAGCTACTGCGTATATTCTTTTTACTATAGCCATTGCGATAATTTTTACTATTATTTTCAGAATTTCTTTCATATTTATCTCTTCCCAAATGATCTTCCATTTCTGCTTCCAATATATTTTGAATAACGTCTTTTAACATTCTTTGTATTAATCCGTTTTTACCCATAACATCATCTAAACTTTTGCATTTCTTAACTTCTTCTTTGTAATCAAAATCAGGTACTTCAAAATTTCTCATTTAGATTCCTCCTAAATTCTTATAAGTATATTATTCCAAACTAACCAATTTTCCATACAAAAAAGATGTAGGTTAATTTGTTTTTACACAAATCAACCTACATCCCCTTAGTATTTTAATTTTATATAATTCATATGGTTTAGTATACTTTCTATAACGATGGTTTTACCATAAAGAGGAATAGTGTTGTTAAACAGTAATAATTTATTTCCACTAAAAATTTCTCTATGAGTTACTGAAATTAAATAAGTTTTATTGTTTATTTTAATCTCTATAGCTGTTGCATCATTGTCTGACAAAGGATTTACTTTGCCAGCTTGATATAATTTTGCAGGGGTTATTTGTATATCATCTCTTAATTCTTTTTCGTAAATAACATCATAACAAGTACCTATATCAATAAATGATTTTTGGGATACTATTGTTTTACTATTTTCAAGGTTGTTAAAATGTTTTGAGATATAATCGTTTTTAATTTTTATATCATCTATTCCAAAGTGATTTATTGATAAATTTTCATTGTCTTTTTCTAAAAGGCTGTAATTTATTTTAAAAGATACAGTAACATCAGTATCTAAGTGATAAAATTTATTTATGGTATGAGGACCACTAGATTTTATATGATCAATTATAATCCAAATAGAAGGTTCAATATTTATAACTTTTCTTATGATTATATAACTATTTTTATTATCAAGTATGCCGTTAAACATCATTTCAATATAATTAATGTCATCTTTAAAATTAACATAGTTTTTAAAAGGTTCTGCCACTTTGTTAAAACACCACGAATCCTTGATAGTTGTAAAAGGATCATTGTCTACTACGATAGTGTTATGTGCATAGGCGCTTTTAAAATAATTTCTATATTTATTTTCTTCTAAATAAGTATATCTTCCAGTATCTATTAAAAAATTTTTCCCTTTATATGTTATATCATAATGTAATAAGTCTGCATGTCCATGACCACCACCTATTGATCCATTATGAAAATAGCTAAAAGTTGCATTGCGATTCCAATCAGTTCTTAAATAAAGATTTCCTGCATCTTTAAAATATTTATTTTTCATACTGGGTTTTTTGGGGTTATTTTATTATATGAATTTATGAAGTTATATCCAAATAACCAAGCAGATTCAAAATCAGCTTTTTCATATCCTCTAAATTTTAATTCACTGTCATTAAAAAGCATTGCAGATTTAACTAATATATCTCGTGTATCTGTATCATCGCTATCACTTTGCATAACTTGGTGAAAGTTAGGTTTAGTTGTATAAAGTAATGTTTTAGACATTTTTAATGTGGTTTTTTCAATATTATTGGTTAAGGAAATATTAAATTCTCTACATAAATGTAATAGTTTAAGTGTGGATAAGAGTACTTCTACGTGATACATAGGAGATTGTTCCCATTGAATTCCATCGTCAAATATTTGTAATGTTAATTGTTCATTATATTTATTAAGTGCCCATTTAAATATTTCATTTTCATAAGGAGTTTCTTTAGTAAGTATTAGACTAGATAACATTCCGGTGGTTTGTAAAACACCCCAATTAACTATTCTATGTTTATCTATAAATTTTTCTTTTAAAAAGTTATTTTGAGAATCTATAGAATGTATAATTTTAGTTAGTTCTGCATCAGTAAAATAATTATTATGTGCAATAAGGGCTAATGATAAAGTCCAATTTAAACATCGAATACCAGTATCTATTGTTCTACAACTTGGAAGAGGATTTGAAGGATTAATTTTATTCTTATCTATCCAATCAAGTACAAGATATTTCCATTTATCGAGATATTTATACTCATTAGTTAAATAAAAAGCGATAATTAGATTATATAAGTAGTCTTGTCTATTTAGCATAAAAATCCACTCTTCATCACCATTTGGAGATTGTATCCAGTTAATATTTTTTAGTTTATAGGGAGTATGACATTGTTCCATATCCCATTTTTCTTTAAATACAAAAGTATTGTCTATTAATAAATTAGCTTTAGCTATTAATGTTTTACAATCACTTTTGAAGTTTTTTAAAGTATATTCTCGAACTTTAGGAATGTTAAAGTTTTTTATAAAATTTGAAGAATTTTTTCTTAAAATAAATAATGAGTTTTTCATAATATTCCTCCAATATATTTAATGAATATATTAAGATATATGAATATTTTCATTAGAAATATAAGTAAAAGATTCGATTTAAATTTGAAAGTTTTAAAATACTCAATAAAGGTGAAATTTTATTATAATTAAATAAATTAGAAGTAAACTTTGGTGAATATTTTGATAAAATGTTAAATGCATGATAATATTGTAATTAAAAACTAAAAAATGTATAATTTATAAGTGGATAGTAGTCATATAATGTAAAACTTAGTAAGAAATTATTGAAAAAATTAATAGAAATTATTTAAGAATAGAATTATAAAATGTAATTATAAAAACATAATATTAAATTTATTATAAAATTAATTTTAATAAGTTAATGTAACTAAAGAAGTAAGGGGGAATTAAAATGAAACATAAGATGAAGAGTTTATACAAAGAAATAATATTTATGGTAGTTATAGCAATGTTGGTACCGTTACTATTAGTAATGGGTACTAGTTATTATGCTATAGCAAAAGATGAAAAAGAAAGTTTTGAAGAAATAGCAAATAACAATATAAAAGCAGTTACAGAGTCTATAAAAGATATAAATGATACTAGTATGGAATCTATAAATATGCTATCAGAAGATAGTAACGCAAAGGGAATATTAGAGAATTCTAATAATGAAGTATGGATAAGAAGTCATTTAAAAGCATTTCTAAATTCGCATAAGGGAGTAGATGCAGCATATTTTGGGCTTAAAACAGGAAAATTAATTGTAGAACCTGAGCAAAAGATAAATAATAATTATGATTTAATTAAAACAGATTGGTATAAAAAAGCAATAGATAATCCTAATAATGTTATATTGACGGATCCATATATTGCAAATCAAAAAGATAAAGATACAGATAAACAATATGAAGTTACATATGCAAAGACCGTAAAAGATGCTTCAGGAAATATGGTTGGAGTAATGGGGTTGGATATAAAATTAGGACATATAAATGAAGTTATTAAAGATATAAAAATGGGTGAAAATGGGTATCTGATGGTTTTAGATAAGAATGGTACTATAATGGCGGATAGACTTGAAAGTAGAATTGGTCAAAATGATAAAAAAATATTAAATATTTTAAATTCTAAGGGTGATATTTTTCAACAAGAGATTAAAGGGGAAAAATGGATAATATTCAAGAGAACTGAAAAAAATACAGGCTATATTACTGTAGGGTTAATACCTAAAAAAGAGTTGATAGAAACAATAGTAGATGCATCTGTTGTAAATATATTAATAGCTATTGCAACTATAGCTATTGCTATATTTGTATCATCTAAACTTGTTAAAAGAAAACTTATAAATCCTATAAAATATATTGTTAATATATTAAATGAATTTAGTAATGGTAACTTTAGTAATAGTATAGAGAAAAGACCTGGATTAACTAGAGAAATGGAAGATATAATGGATGCCATAAATTTGACTAGAGATGGTGTAGTAAAGATTGTAGAGCATATAAAAGATGCATCAAAACAACTAAAAGATAGTTCAACTTCTCTGTTATCAATAACAGAACAATCTAGTAGTGTAGGTGATCAAGTTGCAAAGGCCATTCAACAAATAGCTGATGGATCAGTTCATCAATCTGAAAAATTAAATGAAAGCGTTCAGTTAACAGAATCACTAGGAAATATAGTTGATATTTCATTGAAAAATTCTAATGAAATGATGAATGCATCAAATGAAGTTAGAAATGCAAGTAATGAGGGAAATACTTTAATAAAAGACTTAAGAGAAGTTTATCGTGAAAGTGAAAATGCTAATTTAGAAGTGGTAAGAAAAGTTAGGATTTTAGGTGAAAAGTCAAAAGAGATAGAAAATATTACAGAATCAATAAAAAACATAACAGAACAAACAAATTTATTAGCTTTGAATGCATCTATTGAAGCGGCAAGAGCTGGTGATGCTGGTAAGGGATTTGCGGTAGTGGCGGAAGAGGTTAGAAAGCTTGCTGAGGAATCTTCCAATTCTGCAATAAAGATAAAAAATGTAATAGATGAAGTAAAATCTAGTATAAATGAAGTTTTTGATACATTAGATAAGGCTATGCAATTAAGTAATAAAACAGGAGAAAATGTAAGTGTTACAAAAGAGAATTTTAGTAAAATAAAAGAATCAATACAAACACTTCAAAATAATATAAATGATGTAAGTGTTGCTTTAAATAATATAAAGGAACATAAAGATAGTGTAGCATTGAATATATCTGATGTATCAGCAGTATCACAAGAAGCGGCAGCGACGTCAGAAGAGGTAAGTGCATCTTCTGAAGAACAAGCATCTGGATTACAAGAAATAGTATTATCATCAGAAGAATTAAATAGTCTTTCAGAAAAATTACAAGAAATAATATGTAAATTTGAAATATAATATTTAAATACTATATTAAATTAAAATTATCACCTTAGTATATTTAAAATGCTAAGGTGATAATTTTAGGTTTTTTTATTTTTCTTCAATGTGAGTATTGTTACAATTAGTTACATTATTTTTTATTGTTGAAGTCCATTGATTATCTGTAGCAGTTTTATGTTTTTTATTACAACAACAGGAGTCTTTACACGAATTCTCAGATAATGAAGTCCATTGATTATTAGTTTCAGATTTAAGTTTTTTGCCCATAAAAAAGGCCTCCTTTCATATATGAATTAGTTTTTTCATAAATCATGAAAATAATTCTAAGAAAGATATTCATAAAATGTTACCAAAATGTAAATACAAATTTATATAATAGAATTAATATAGTATATGTGGTATAAAATAAAAGGTAAAAAGTTTTGGGTATGTGTTTATAATTGTAATGGAGGTAAAAGATGAAAAAAATAATAAAAATTGTATCATTTTCTGCAGTCATATTTGCCGCAGGATTTGTATTTACTAATAATAGGATAGGAAAAGTCGATAATGAGTCTCTAGTAAAAAAATATGCAATTAATGAAAAAAGGAAAATAGCTTCTATAGCATATGCAGAAAGTAAAGATGATACTTATGGATTAAAAGTATCAAATGCCATTAGACCGCTTAGGACACCAACTTATGATGGATCTAATCAAGCAGTACATCCTAAAGTATTATACTTTAAGAATGGTTGGAATGGATACAAGTATTGGATGGGGATAACTCCATATCCATATGGTAATGATGATTATGAAAATCCTCAAATATTAGTAAGTAATGATGGTATAAATTTCAAGTCTCCCAAAGGTCCTAATAAGCCATTATTTGTGCCTAATGATGTTAAAAGAGGGGGACATTATTCAGATATACATTTATGTGCTGTAAATGATACTTTAGAAGTTTATTTTAGATATAATCCAGCTAAGACAGAGAAAAATGAAGTGGACAACTATAAAAATTATATATATGTTACTAAGAGTAAAGATGGAATTCATTGGACTGATAAACAATTAGTTTTAGATTATAAAACATTTAAAACACCTTGTGCATATTTATCTCCTATAATAAATTATGATAATGGAAAATATAGTGTTTGGTTTACTAATTATGATGGTAACTTATACTATACAGAAACTTATGATTGGAAGAGCTTTAAAGAGCTTAAAAAATGTAATTTTCCAGGAGTACCACAAAAGCTTAAAATATGGCATCAGGATTTAATAAAAACAGATTTAGGATATGAATTTGTATGCTGTGCTTATGGAGAAATTTTCTTAAATCAAAATATATATTATTCATTATCAACGGATGGAATAAACTTCAAACCTCTTAAAAAGATAATGGAACCAACTCATAAAATAGGTACTTTTGATGAGAAAACTTTATATAGACCTAGTTTAGTAAAAAGAGATGGGGAATATTTATTATACTATTCTGCCATGGATTCAAAACTAAAATGGCATGTGGGTCTTAGTAAGGATGCTAAAGGAATAAAAATTAGAGACCTAGAATACGAACGATATATAGATCCCGAAATTAAGGTAGAAAACAATATAGAAAAAAATAAGAATCATATAAAAAATAATAAAAATGATATAAACAATAAAGGTATAAGGCATGACAGGGATATAAAGAATAATAATAGAAATAATAATACTATAAATAATAAACCTGTAGAACAAATAAATAACAAAAATACCAAGATAGTTCCAAAGAAAAATAATAATAATAATAAGATAACTAAACCTGTAGATAATAAAAATATAAATAATAATGTAATTAATAATAATCCTAATAAAAATATCAATAATAATAAAAATGAAGGAAATAAAGATAATATTAATAGGGAACCTAATAATAAAGGCAATGTTCCTAATAATATTGATGAAAATGTAGTTCATGATAAATAAAAAATCACCTAATATAGAATTTCTATATTAGGTGATTTTTATTTAGTATTTAGAGAATTAACGCTTAATTTTTAAATGTTTTATTGTTGAATTTCCTGCAATATCTACAGCTTTTATTTCTACATCGTTTATTCCTTCATTTAAATTAATATCTGTTTCATATTCTCCAAATTTATCATACATATCTTTGGTTGAGTTTATTTCATTTCCATTTACAAATAATTTAAATCCGTGATTATTATCTTTAATGCTACATTTAAGTTTATATGACTTAGTTGATTTATCTACAGTTATAATATTATTAATATTTTCTTTAAGTATTAAATCAGGAGATAGTAAATCACAATAAAGGTTTAAAGCATATTTGTGATCTTTGCCATTATTATCTGTAGCTAATACTTCAACTTTATTTTGACCATCTTTTAAATTAATAAGCTTATTAAAAGATAAGTTACTATTTATCCTTACTTCTTCACCTTGAATTTTAAAAGATTTAACTTTAGTAGATAAATCACCTTTTATTATAGTAGCAGGGTATTTATAAAAAGATCCTTCTCTTTTTAATCCTGTAAAATTTATATATAAATTTTTATTTTCAACAACTACATTAACAGAATTTGATGCTAGTTTGTTATTTTTATTATCATAAGCTTCTACAGTTATAACATGTTTCCAAGAAGTTAAATTATCAAATTTATAAGATAATCCTTTATGATTTTTTGCGATAATATTACCATCTACTAATATATTGTAATGATCAGTTTCTTTATTAAGGGTTTCATCACTTTTATAATTTAAAGTAAAATTTCCAGAAGGTAGTGAATTATCAGAAGTAGGTGAAGTTATTGTAAGGGCATTAACATGAACATCCATTGATAGATTACTTACGTTTTCTGCATTATCTCTACTTGAGATAACTATTTTGTTGTTTCCTTCTAGAAGGTTTAAATCAACAGTATATTCGCCCTTAGCATTAGGTTTTAAACTTAGGTTATAGTTGTCTGTTTTATTTTTAATATATTGTCCATTTAGCATAACTTTAAAGTTTTTGATTCCTGATAAAGATTCTTTTGCCTTAAATTTGAGCTTATAATTTCTAGTATTGCTATTTGTATTAGATGTATATATTAACTCTGGTGCAGTAGAATCTACTTTTATAGGGAGCTTAATATTTTGAAATTTAGAATCTTTAAAGTCAACTTTAGATTTTATTTCAAAATAATATTGTCCATCAGGAACAGTTTCATAAATACCTTTAGATGAGTTGTAATAAGTTAAATCCCATTTAAATGGAGACATTTCTTTATAATTATCATCTTGTAATGGATCTTCAGGAGACTGTGACCACTTATTTTTACTTGCGTCTTTATTTATACTTAAAGTTCTAACTAAATTTCCTTTGCTATCCAAAACATTAACAATTAATACTTTGGCATTTCTAAGTAATGCTATTTTAGGTGTAATACTAATACCATCTTCATTTGGACTTACCGTAATTAAATCTTTATTAACTATTGGAGTTGATGTTTTCTCATCTTTGCCACTCACTCCTAATAAAAGTTCATTATTTTTCTTAGAAATTTTATAAACACCAGTTGTTTTTAAGTATGATTCTTTTTCCCAAATAGGCTTATCTATAATAGGGGATTCATCCCAATTTCCATAGAAACCCATGTAAGGAATTCCTAGTTTAACATCGTCTTTGGATTTAGGAATAAAGTTTAAGAAACCTTCTACAAATAATCCTTTAGGAGAAGAATTAGGGATATTTAAGGTAACTTCTAGCTTTGCTTCACCATTTGCTGGAATTACTAATTCATTTTTATCAAAAGAAATTGTAGCCCCATTTAAAGGTGTTTCATGTATTTTATCTTTTTCTTCAGTAAGCACACCATATATATCTTTAGGAAAATAAGTTTTTTCCGTATTACCAAAATTTTTAAAAGTTAAAGTAAATTTTTTAATGTTAGTATCAATTTGCTTTAATGCTACAGTGGATTGATTGTCTTCACTTAATATTACTATGTTATTTTTTATACTATTTAGAGCATCTATAAGTCCTGACCCTTGTTTTCTAGGAGAGTAGGGAAGAGAACTATTTTTAGAGTCTTTATCAATTTGAGGCATTGATGTATTTATTACAAGATTTTTTGCAAGTTCTACTCTTTGCATAGGAGTTAAATTGTTTAATTGCAATGTTTTTAGATGTTGCAATACTAATGCCATGATTCCAGAAGTATGTGGAGCTGCCATAGAGGTACCAGACATATATTTATATTTATCATCATTAGCTGTTGATAATATATTTCCACCTGGAGCTGTGATTTGAGGTTTGAAATCAAGACTCGGAGCAGGTCCCCAAGATGAAAAATCAGACATAGCATTTTTGTTAGGGTTATCTATACGAATTTTTTTATTACTAAATTTAATTTTTACTCCTGTAGATATAGCATTTTTAAGTTCTTTACCATCTTCATTAGTTACAAATATAGCGGGAATTGTAACGTTAGGGTCTGTAGCCATACCAATATAACCTTTTTCATTGTCTTTATTAAATACAATAACTCCTACTGCACCGGCATCTTGAGCATTTAATTTTTTTTCAATAAATGTATTTTCACCTCTTTGAACAAGGGCAATTTTACCTTTAACTTTGTTATTTTGAAAGTCTTTTTTTGTACCTAAACCGCAATTGACTATATCATAATCTGATTTTAACTTATCTATAGGATTTATTTCTGAAGTTAGATATGCTATATCTTTACTTTTATTATTTGATATATATGTTAAAGCTTGTTGATTTAATTTGGTATTTTCAAAAGAGGCTACGCTAAGAGCTTCTTTTGCTGTAGATGGAGAACCAACAATTGCAGTATCAACAACTCCAGATACTTTTTTTGGTGAAGTAGAATAACTAGAGTTGCCAGCTGATATTACAACTACTACACCTTTATTTTCAGCTTGTTTTACAGCATTTTGAATAGGTTCAGTCATTTTTACAAATCCAGCATCAGAGCCTAAACTCATGTTTATGACATCTGCACCAAGTCTTACAGAATCATTTATAGCATTTACGACATCTTCATCATTGCAACTTGGGTAATCTGGATCATTTGAGAATACTTTCATAGCAAGCAGTTGAGCTTCTGGAGCGATTCCTTGAATTGCTTCAAACTTAGATACTTCATCAATTTTACCATTGGCAGCAACTATACCAGCAACATGCATACCATGCATACTACCGGTGTCTATGATATTATCATTTTTATCAGCATAGTTATATCCATAAGGAATTTTATCTGTATAGTATCTACCTTTACCTTGTAGATTTTTATTTTTTATTTTAGCTTTTGAAGGGTCAGTCAGTTTCATATCTTTGTGTCTATAGTCTATACCACTATCGATTATGGAAATTACCATACCTTCACCCTTATAATTAAATGTTTTCCATTCTTTTAGTACATTAGTTATGTCTTTTGCTGATGACATATTTGCATTAATTTTTGTAACTTCAGGTAATTCTATTGCACTAGCCCCTATAGTGAATAGAGTTGAAGACAGAATTGATGCTGTAAGAATTAAACTTAAAATTTTCTTTCTTTTCATTAAAATGCCCCCTTGAAGATTGTAATTTTTTCTATTATACCATATTTATTACATAATGCAATAAAAACATATAAATATTAAATAAACCTAAACTAAGATAGTATATAAATAAAAGTATATTAATTATATGAAGAATATATCAATCTTATTGATAAAATTTATAAAATAAGTTCATGTATATAGTTTTAATTAAAATTATCAATTTTATTAAGATTACTTAAAAAAATAAAATTATAGATATAAAAAAAATACTGATAAAGAAAATTCTTTATCAGCATTTTATTAATGTTTTATTATTTTTCTAGTTTTAATACTCTAGCTAATAGCTTAGATGTACTAGCTTGTAATGTTAAAGTTATTATTATAGTACTAAATGTTACAGAAGATATTATATCTGAATGAGGGAATTTGATTGAAACAAGCATTCCGGCTAATGCAGCAGGGATTACTCCAGTTTCACGAATCCACATAAGATATAGTATTTCTCTAAAAGTCCATTTAGCTTTTCTATCAAACATAACTGATAGGATAACTGAAATAGGTCTAGAAACAAATATAAGAATTAAAACAACTAGTAAAGATCCTTTCCAATATTGTCCTAAAATAGTGAATTGAATATGTGTTCCTAGTAGTACAAATATCATCATTCTTAGTATTATTGTTAATACTTCTTTAAATCTACTATTGGTAATGTAATATTGTTCTGGAACAGTACAGTTTAACATTTTCTTATTTCCACATAGCATTCCTAATATAAATACAGACATAAATCCACTGAAACCAAAATGTTCAGAGATAATGTATGAACTTAAAACAGCTACTAGCGAAGATTCAGAAGAAAACTCTTGAAGATAACCCCATCTTCCTTCGGAAATAAGTTTAGTACAGATATATCCTATAATTGCACCTACTAAAATTCCACCACCAGCAGACTTTAGTAATTGTAATAAACTAGCACCAACAGAAACAGCCTGGCCACTTAAAGCACCAATAATAGAAAAAGTAATAATTGCTCCAGCAGCATCATTAAAAGCTGATTCAGAGATTATAGTTTGTTTAAGTTTGCTACTGATATTCATATTTTTAAATAGAGGAACTAAAACAGAAGGATCTGTTGAAGCTATTACAGCACCTACTAAAAGTGCATACATTATATTTAAATGAAATATTTTAGATGCAAAGAAACCAGTTATTGTAGTAGATATTACAACTCCTACTGTGGCAAGAATAAGTACAGATACTTTAACCTTATTGAAAACCTTTAATTCGATTTCTCTACCACCATCATATAGAATATAAGCAGCTCCGATAGTTAAAATCAATTGGTTTCCCAAAGGGTATTTGTCTATATTAATTAAGTTAAGGACATGAGGACCTAGTATTACACCTGATAATATAAATAATACTACATCGGGAAGTTTGATTTTTTGACTTACTTTAGCACTAATAATCCCTGATAAAATAACTAGGATTAAAAGCTTTAATAGTTTTTCTGTTAATATTACAGTAGTTGATTCCATAAATATCACCTCTTAATGTTAAAAATTTAAAATGTCTTGTAGTAAGAATTAATATTACTACTTTTTTGTTAATATTTCAATAAAATTTAAACTAAATTGTAAAAGATTAAATAATTGAAATTATTTGAATAATTAAAGGAAAAATCAACTTTCTACTACATACCATAATATGTTAAAATTAATTTATAGGTAATATATTAATATAAAAAATAGTTATTTTTTATAAATTAAAAAAATAAGGATTTTTATTAACATATAAAAAATTATATTTGTCTAACAACATATTAAGACATTTAAAATTTGCATAGTAAAAGGGGGATAAAAATGAAAAAAATGATAGGAATTATGACTATATGTTTATTACTAATGACAGGGTGTTCAAGTTCAGGTAGCGAATCAGTAAAAATAACACCGAGTAATTTGATTGAGAATAATTTAGAAAAGTTAAAACCACATTTATCAGATATGATTACAGGATGTGTTAAAGTAGAGTATAGTGGTAAAAAGAAGGAAATAGGATGTAAATATGAAGTATGGGAAAATGGAAAATTAACTAAAGGTGAAAATATAATTTCTGCATCAATTAATGATAAATTTAATGGAGAAGTTAGTGTCTCTTTAAGAGATGCATTAAACGATAATATGCAAAAATCAAAAAATATGATAATGACTGTAGCTGTTACTAATGGAAAAACTGTCTCCAGTGGAATGAAAAGTATAGAAACTTTTGATAGAGAACATAGCTACATAATTAATAATATAAATAATGAAATTAAGGTTAAAGATGGTAAAGAAGTATCTATATTAGGGGTAACAGCAAATGGACAAGGGAAGCTTGAATCATCAGATGAGATCGAAGAAAATGCTAAAAAGGCTAAGTGGGGATTAGTAGTTAAAATATATTTTAAAGATGGATTAAATTAGAATACTGTAAATCTCAATTGTTTAAATAAAAAAGTAGCATGTAATAATGCTACTTTTTATTTAAACATATAAAAGATTAGTAAGAAAACCTTTAGTGTGTAATATTAATTAGATGTTATAAGTGATACGTTTAATAATTTTAATACATCAGAAATTAGATTAAAGCTAGTAAAGTTTTTCTTATCAGTAGTCATGAAAAGAAGTCCCAAAGCATTAAAGTGTTCATCAAATAAAATGGCACCAGAATCGCCAGGGTCACTTGGATTACTAGTTATTATTTGATGTTTAAATAGTGCCTTGCCTTTTGGATAGGTTTCAAGTTGACTAACATCCGTAGCAACTATAAAACCTTCAGTAGACCCAGTAGTTCTACCAATTTTAAATACATGCTCTCCTAAACTTGGTTCAGCTACACCTCTAAGAGGGGTTTTAAGAATAGCAAGTTTATTAGATACAAGAGAAGGATTGGAGACTTTAGCTATTGCCGCATCTGCAAGATTGGTAGGACTGCTAATTAAACCTTTAAATTTTATAGGAATAAATCTTGAAAGAGTGGCAATTACATCAGTATGAATATTTCCTCCGTCAAGTAATCCTGGTTGTAATATAGGAGCACCTATAGGTACTAAACCAAGTCTAGCCAAAACATGATTACAACTTAAAAGATTTATGGAATGATCATTTAAGTCTTTAACTAGGCATCCAAAAGTTCCAGCTGTATTTTGAGCTGCAGGACCAATACTATATCCTTCAAGAACAGGACGTACTCTTGATGTTAGTTGAGAAGATGAAAAGGTACCAGATTCTATTGTATCAGTTATTATACCTTTATAAATTGGAGGAACTAAAGCGCTTGGAGGTAAAGAATTTTCAGGGAGTTTTTTTGATAAAAATACTTTTATACATTTTTGAAAAGTACAAACTCCATTAACAACATTTAAACCTAGTCCTACAGCTTGGACATTGGGCTTGTTTAAAAAGAAATCATATTCATTTTTACATATATAACGTATTTGTTGTTCCAGTGAACATGGTAAATTACAATTACATACGCAATTACATTTATTATAATAATTATTATTCATATATATCACCTTAAAAGAAATTTTAATTAATAATAACGAACAGGAGAAATGCATTGATTAATGAAAAATTAATAATACAATACATTTAATGTTACGCAGTTACAATTTTAACGTTAAGATTATTTAGAACATCTGTTATAGAGTTATAAACGGTATGAGAATCGTCAGCGCCTATTAAAAGACCTAAAGCATTCATGTGATTATCAAATAATATAGCGCCGGAATCTCCATCTTGTGACATTAAAGTTGTGACTATTTGATTTTTAAATAAAGCTTGTTTTCCTGACATATTTGCAAGTATACTTACTGAAATATAAGTTATCTTACCAGTAGTTTTTTCACTTTCACAGCCTGTTTTTTGAACGTTTTGTCCAAGAGTTGGAGAAGATACACCATTAGGAAGTCCAAGAAGAGCAATTTTAGGTGAAACTGAGGAATGATTAGATAAGTTTCCTATAGCACAATCTACAAGATTTGCAGGACGATGTTGAGGTGAGGTCGCAAATTTTACAGGAATATATTTTGCTAAAGTTGCAATTGTATCATCAGGAAGCTTTCCTTTGTAAGAAAGACCAGGTTGTAATATAGGGGTTCCTATGGGTGGATTTTCTTTATTAGTAATTACATGATAGTTAGTTAATATATAATTATATTTTCCATCAGTTACTAGGCAACCTAAAGTCCCAGTTTCATCATTAATTGATGAACCTATATTATATCCACAAATTACTGGACGAACTTTATTTGTAAGAGAAGAAGCTATTACGATGTTACTTTGTATAATGTCAGTTTTTATTCCTTTATAAGTTTTAGGAATTTTATTTTGAGCAGTTAGTTCATTTTCAGGAAGTTTTTTAGTTACAAAAACTCCTATACATTTTTCTAAAGTTGAAAATCCGTTTATTATTTTATAGCCTAGACCGATACCTACGACGTTAGATTTATTAAAAAAATAGTGATACTCATTTAGACAAATATAAGAAATTTTACTATCAACTGAGGTATTGTTATAACAATTACAATACACAAAAATCACCATCTCATAAATTTTATTCGTATACTTATATTTATAATATGAATTGACTGTCATACTTGTTATTAAGAAAATAAAAAATACATAATATTAATCATATATAATATGGTTCATAATAAATATTCATAGAGTTGGCAAATTAGAGGATGATTGTAGTATAGTTGCAATTTTACTTAGTATTATAGAGTATTTTATATTCTGGTTTAATCAGAGAAGTATAAAAAGAAGAAGGTTAAGTGAGGTATAAAGTATGAGACATATTAATTGAATAAAATATATTGAAAAATACAGCGGTATATTATATAAAGGGATATTCCTGTATTTTTATAAATGGTTAGCACATAATTGACTTCTAAATAATTAAATATAAGGAGGAGAGTTTATGCTTAAAAATTGTTCTGTTGGAATAATTTTAGTCATTGCCGGATTAATTCTAAAATTAGTATCAACACAAAAGAATGGGTTAGTAGGATATAGAACTACATTTTCAATGAAAAATGATGATACATGGAAAGAAGCAAATGAGTTTGCATCTATTTTAATGATGTTCTATGGAGTTGTATCTATAATTTTAGCAAGTATTATTACAGTTTTAAATAAAGATAATATGAATATATCGTTAAAATTATCATCTATAGTATCTTTTATGATGATGATAGCTTGTATTTTTAGTACAGAAATTCATCTTAGAAGGATGTTTCATAAAAATGGGAAGAGAAAAGAATAATAGTTGTACAGTAGTAAAATAAGCCTTAGGAAAAATCCTAAGACTTATTTATATAATAGATTATATTTTATTTAAAGTTTTTTGTAGAACTTTAAGTTTAGTTTTGTCCATAGGTTCTAAATGTTTTAATTTGTAGTCAAAATTTAAACTTTCATATTTATGAGAACCTAAAGTATGATAAGGCAGTAGTTCTATTTTATCAACATTACGTATTGTTTTGATAATACTTTTTAAAGATTCAATATGTTCTATAGAATCAGTTATCCCTGGAATAACAACATGACGAATCCATACTCGGCATTTAGATTTATTTAGTATAGCTATAAAATTAAAGAGTTTATTTATAGAAACTCCGGTTAAGGATTTAAAATTGTGTTCATCTATGTGTTTAATATCTAGAATAATTAAATCCGTAAATTTTAATAGTTCATCTAAATATTCACTTCCATATCCTGAAGTATCAATAGCTGTATGAATATTATTTTCCTTGCATAGTTTTAAAGCTTCTAATAAAAATTTAGGTTGCATAAGAGGTTCACCACCTGAAAAGGTTACACCTCCATTATTTTTAAAATATGGTTTAAAACGAATAATTTTTTTAACTAAGTCTTCTGGAGAAATTTCATATCCACCATTAAAGTCCCAAGTGTCAGGATTATGACAGAAGGAACATCTTAGAGGACAACCTTGAAAAAAAACTACATTTCTAATACCTGGACCATCTACAAGTCCCATGCTTTCAAAAGAATGAATTCTTCCAATTAAATTAGATTCTTTCATGGAAAGTTCTCTTTATTACTTCTAACTGTTGAGCTTTTGATAATCTATTAAAGTGAACTGCATATCCAGAAACTCTTATAGTTAAAGTAGGGTACTTTTCTGGGTGGTCCATAGCGTCTATTAAAGTTTCACGACTTAGAACATTTACATTTAAGTGGAATGCACCTTGTGAGAAGTAGCCATCCATTATGTTTACTAAGTTACTTATTCTTGAATGCATATCGTATCCAAGAGCATTTGGAACTATTGAGAATGTATTTGAAACTCCATCTTCACACCATTCTCTGTAAGGAATTTTAGCAACAGAATTTAAAGATGCAAGAGCTCCATTTGTATCTCTTCCGTGCATAGGGTTTGCACCTGGTGCTAACGCTTCTCCAAGTTGTCTTCCATCTGGAGTTGCACCTGTTTTCTTTCCGTATACAACGTTAGAAGTTATAGTAAGTGCAGATAGAGTATGTTTTGCATTTCTGTAAAGGGCATGTTTTTTTAGTTCACTTGAAAATTTCTTTACAATTTCTACAGCAATATCATCTACTCTATCGTCATCATTTCCATACTTAGGGAAATCTCCATCTATTTCAAATGATACAGTTATACCATTTTCATCTCTAATAGGTTTAACTTTTGCATATTTAATTGCACTTAGTGAGTCAGCGACACAAGAAAGACCAGCTATGCCAAAAGCCATTATTCTTTCAACAAAAGTATCGTGAAGACACATTTGACTACTTTCATATGCGTATTTATCGTGCATATAGTGAATTGTATTCATAGTATTTACATAGAGTTCAGCTATATATTCTAAAACCCTAAAGTAGTTTTCTTTTACGCTAGTATAATTTAAAATTGCATCATTTAATTTTGATATGTTTGGAACTACCTTAATGAAATTACCATTAGAGTCTTTCTTTAGTTCATCTATTCCACCATTAATAGCATATAATAAAGCTTTTGCAATATTTGCACGTGCTCCAAAGAATTGCATTTGACGTCCCATTTGCATAGCTGATACACAACACGCTATACCATAATCATCACCATATACAGGTCTCATAAGATCGTCATTTTCATATTGAATAGAATCAGTTTCTATAGACATTTTAGCGCAATATTTTTTAAATCCTTGTGGCAATTTTTCAGACCAAAGAACTGTCATATTAGGTTCTGGAGCTGGACCTAGGTTAGTTAATGTATGTAAAAATCTAAAAGAAGTTTTAGTAACAAGAGGTTTACCATTTATAGAAACTCCACCTATACACTCAGTTATCCAATTAGGATCACCTGCAAATAGTTCGTTGTATTCAGGTGTTCTAAGATGTCTTATCATTCTTAGTTTTATAACAAATTGATCTATTATTTCCTGAGCTTCTTCTTCTGTAATTACACCATTTTGTAAATCTCTTTCTATATATATATCCATAAAAGTTGAAGTTCTACCAAGAGACATTGCAGCACCATTGTTTTCTCTTGCACCGGCTAAATATCCAAAGTAAAGGAACTGCATAGCATCTTTAGCGCATTTAGCAGGTCTAGATATATCAATACCGTAGCTACTCGCCATGTTTTTTATCTTCTCTAATGCTTTTATTTGTTCAGATACTTCCTCACGAAGTCTAATGAGATTTTCATTAGCATTTCCTCTTAAATTTTTAAAGTCCAATTTCTTTTGTTCTATTAAATAATCTATACCATATAAGGCTATTCTTCTATAGTCTCCTATAATTCTTCCACGCCCATAAGCATCAGGAAGACCAGTTAAAAGACCAACGTGTCTTGCAACTCTAGTTTCTTCACCGTAGGCATCAAAAACTCCTTGATTATGAGTTTTTCTAAATTCATTAAAAGTTTCTTTTAATCCATCTTTCATTTTAAAACCATATTGTTCTAACGATTGTTCAACCATTCTCATTCCACCATAAGGATTCATGATTCTCTTTAGTGGAGAGTCTGTTTGAAAGCCTATTATAGTTTCATTTTCTTTATCTAAATAACAAGGCTTAAAATTGTCTATAGATGAGAATTTTTCAGTTTCAACATCCATAATACCTTTTTTTATTTCATCTATTATAAGGGAATAAGCTTTATCCCAAACTTTCTTTGTTTTCTTTGTAGAATTTTTTAAAAAACTATAATCACCTTCGTATGAAGTATAGTTTTTTTGAATAAAATCTCTTACGTTTATTTCAGTAGTCCATTGACCTTCTTTAAATCCATCCCATTCTTTAAGCATATATCTACCTCCTAATTGAGAAATTATTTCAATTGTACTACAAAAATCGACAAATGTTAATATCAAATTGTAAAAATATAAAAAAAATATTTGTTAATGTAAATGGAAAATAGATTTTTTAAAAAATATATGGTATAATTCTCCTAATTATTTATTGTTAGGATATACACTATGAAAAAGTATATATAGTAATATATTCATTAACATCATATTATTTATTAAGTATGAAAATAAATGTATTATATATAGCAAATGAACTTCAAAATAAATCACAAAGAACATGAAAAAATTTTATATTTGTGGAAATATATAACCATAATTAATTTTTACAAGAATTTATTTAAGATAATTTACCTATAATATTTATACTATTATTTTGTAGAACAAAAGATTTATTTGTAGTGAAGCTAAAAATAAAATTTCAGTAGAAATAGTTATTTAGAAATTAAAGAAGATAACTATTTCTACTGAGCTAAAATAAACTACTTAAATCTAATACATCTACAAAAACAACGGCAAGGATTATATAAACTATGACAAGAATTATATAAATTATGGCAAGGAACTCTTGTACAATGTGCAGATTTAGATGAACCTCGTACGAGATAGCATATGCTTTCGGCAGAATATATAGGTTCTGTATATATTGATTTATAATGACTGCCTGAGATAAAGATTGATACTGTAAGAACAATACTTAAAGCGTTAACAGGCAATTCTAATTGACCTATATTTCCAGGATTAAAATTAGGGGTTGATTTTGAAACTAAACGACCATTTAAAAAATAATTTAGGCTAAATCGTATAGGATTACTACTTGAATTTGTAATTTTTATAGTATACATGAAAATCACCTTTAAATTAAACTGTTATTTTGTTACATAATATGAATAGAAGTAGACAAAGTTTACTATTAATTTTAGTATTTTAACATAATGTGTTTTAATTTTTAAATTATATAAAAAATAACACGTTTTAGCTAGTTGCAATAGTTACATGTAAGCTTTGTAAAACTAAATTTATAGGATTAAATGATGTGGTAGAAGAAGATGTACTCGTTAATAGACCTATAGCATTTAAATGTTTATTTAATTATAGTTTTTTATTTTAGGAGTGAATCTAATGGAGAGAGTAATCTTACATGTAGATATGGATGCGTTCTTTGCATCAGTAGAAGTTATGGATAATCCGTCTCTTAAAGGAAAGCCAGTAGTGGTAGGTGGAATATCAGATAGAGGAGTTGTATCAACTTGTTCATATGAGGCAAGAAAATATAAAGTGAAGTCGGCCATGCCAGTATATAAAGCAAAAGTATTGTGTCCAGATGCTATATTTTTACCAACAAGATATTATAGATATAAGGAAATTTCAAATAAAGTTTTGAAACTTTTATTAACCATAACGGATAAAATTGAACAAGTGAGTATAGATGAAGCATACCTAGATATTACTGATATTACTGATAATCCTAAAGATATTGCAATAAAAATTAAAAATATGGTAAAAGAAAAACTAGGATTAACAATATCTGTAGGAGTATCATATAATAAGTTTTTAGCTAAACTAGCATCTGATTGGGATAAGCCAGATGGTCTTAAAATAATAACAGCAGATATGATTCCTTATATATTGTTACCTTTGCCTATAAATAAGGTGCATGGACTTGGAAAAAAGTCTGTAGAAAAATTAAATAATATAGGAATATTTACAATTAAGCAACTTTATACTTTACCTGAAAGTTTATTTCATCAGTACTTTGGAAAATTCGGTATTGATATTTATAAAAGGATTAGAGGAATAGATAATAGGGAAGTAACAACTTTTAGAGAACAAAAATCTATAGGAAAAGAAACAACTTTAAAAAAGAATAGTAAAGATAAAGAGGAGCTAAAAAAGTTTTTGTGGATTTTTGCCACTAATATTGAAGAAAAACTTACGGAATCAAATCTTAAAGGAAAGACAATAACCGTTAAAATTAAGAATGAATTTTTTGAAAATCATACTAAAAGCAGATCTTTAGATAAATACATATCATCAAGACAGGAAATTTATAAAATATCATGTAATATCCTTGATTCAATAGAATTTACTGAAGAAATTAGACTTATTGGTATATCATTATCTTCTTTAAAAGGGGTTGAAATGGAGCAACTAACTTTATTTTAAGGATAGTTTATGTTCATTTTAAGTATAAATTAAATATATATAAAATCAGTTTAATTAATAAAATGGGGGGATTTTTATGTTAAATAATGTGGGGACAATACCTTTAGAAACGGAAAGACTTATATTAATGTAGGATTTAAGCGTATTACAGCATGTCATGATATAAATAATCCAGCATCAGGGCATGTTATGGAAAAGTGTGGACTAAAGTATGAAGGAACTTTAAGAAAGATAATTAAGAATAATAAAGGGGAACTTAAGGATCATAAGTATTATTCAATTCTTATGGAAGACTATTTTAATAAAGATGGGGAAAGTATTTGTGAATAGGAAGAATAATAAGGCCATAAGATTTAATGAAATGCTTAAATATATATTAAATGATGAACTAGGTTTATTTGAAAAACATGATGAAGTATTAAAAGAAATAAGAAGGAGGATAGGCATTGAAAGAATTTAAGCGTAACAGGTTTATATATGGAATACTAACATTAGGTGTAATGATTTTAGGGTTGTTTTCAAAAAAAATTAATAATGTTATGACATATATTTTTAGAATATATTTAGGAGATTCATTATGGGCACTCATGATTTTCTTTGGTATGGCTTTTATTTTTAGAAGCATGAAAACAAAGAAAATTACATTAATATCATTATCATTTTGTTACATAATTGAAATAAGTCAATTATATCATGCTAGTTGGATAGATAGTATTAGAAAGACTACTATGGGGGGGCTTATTTTAGGATATGTATTTTCATGGCGAGATTTGATAGCTTATGCTATGGGAATTTTGGTAGGTGTATGGATTGAACTTTTAATATATAAAAAAAGAATGAGATAGAAGGAGAGACACAAATGGCTAAAATTATGAGATTAAAAAATGAAGAATGTATAGGGATATTTTCACCATCTACCCCTATAACAAAATTTTGCCCTAAAAGATTCCAAAGGGGTAAACAATATTTAAAAAACAAAGGATTTAAAATAATTGAAGGAAATTTAACAGGAAAAAGTGATTTTTATAGATCAGGAAGTATTAAAGAAAGAGCAGAAGAGCTAAATGAATTAATTAGAAATCCAGAAGTTAAATGTATAATGTCAACTATAGGAGGGTATAACTCAAACTCTATTCTTCCATACATAGATTATGAAGCATTTAAAGAAAATCCTAAAATAATTATAGGATATTCAGATGTTACAGCAATTTTACTTGGAATATATGCAAAAACAGGAATAAGTACTTATTATGGACCAGCTATTGTAGCATCTTTTGGAGAAATAGAGCCATTTGTCCATTGGACTTATAAATATTTTGAAGATATTTTTGTAAATGATTTAAATTTTCCATATGAATTACAAAGGCCGAAGTATTGGACAGACGAATTTATTGATTGGGAAACTCAAGATAGAAGTAAAGAAAAAAGAGAAAACAAGTGGATAACAGTTTATGATGGCGTAGCTACAGGAAGAGTAATAGGTGGAAACTTAGATACAATGCTTGGAATTTGGGGAAGCGAATATATGCCTACAATTAAAGAAGGGGATATATTATTCATAGAAGATTCCATGAAGGATGCAGCAATAATAGAGAGAAGTTTTTCATTATTAAAGGTGAATGGAGTTTTTGAGAGAGTGTCAGGAATAATACTTGGGAAACATGAGTTATTCGATGATTTAAATACTGGTAGAAAGCCATATGAAATACTTTTAGAAGTATTAGGGGATACAAAAATTCCGTTTATTGCAGATTTTGATTGTTGTCATACTCATCCAATGATGACATTACCTATAGGCTCTACAGTAGAACTTGATGCTACAAATAAAAAGGTAACCATTATTTAATAAGTAGTTATGCAATTCATCACTTAACAGATAATGAAAAAGTTATATTTATTGAAAATCTTTTTTCAATATTAAATGAAGGTGGCAAAATCCTTTTAGGAGATGTTTCGTTTAGCACAAGAATTGCATTAGAAAAATCCAAAGAAAAATACAGTGAGTATTGGGATGAAGGTGAAGTTTATTTTGTAGCAGAAGAAATAAAAGAAAAATTACATAAAAAATATACTTGTAAGTATGTAAAAATATCGCATTGTGCTGGTGTGTTAAGTATTTCAAGGAAGTAGGTATATAAGACTAATTTAATAATTCACAGATAAGGGGGAATGCCTATGGAAGAAAATGATCAAACTAGAATTATTGAAGTTGTTCCTTATGATGAAAAATGGAGAAAAAAATTTATAAATGAATCTATAAAAATACGTAATATAATGAGGGATGAAGTAATCAATATTTATCATATTGGTAGCACTGCAATTCCAGGAATTTATGCAAAGCCTATTATAGATATTTTAGTTGAAGTTAAGAAGATTGAAATAGTGGATATTTATAATGATAAAATGATGGAATTAGGTTATGTGCCTAAAGGAGAATTTGGAATAGAAAAACGACGATTTTTTATAAAAGGTTTGTATAAGAGAACATATCATGTGCATATTTTTCAGTCAGGGAATTCAGAAATTCAAAGACATTTAAAGTTTAGAGATTATATGATTTCTCATTTAGAAGATGCAAAACGATATGAAAACTTGAAAAAAGAATTAGCATTAAAATTTAGATATGATATTGAAAGTTATTGTAAAGGTAAGGATGATTTTATAAAGGCTATAGATAAAAAAATATATAATAATTGGATTGATAAAATGATTAAAGTAAAAAGAAATGTTCTAACAGCAGAGCAGTTTAATAATTTAGTAAAAAGGGTTGGATGGAAAGTAAATTCTAATAAACAAGTGAATATAGCATTACAAAACTCGTTATACACAGTTTCTATATTATATAATGATGAAATAATTGGTATGGGAAGAATGCTAGGGGATAAGAGTATGTCATATTTTATACGAGATATCGTAGTTTTACCTGAATATCAGGGAAAAGGAATAGGAAGAAAGATTATTGAAGATATGATGTCATTTATCAAAGAAACTAATCCTAAAGGTTGTAAATGTCTTATAGAACTCACTAGTGCTTCTGAAAAAGAAGGATTTTATGGAAAGTTTGGATTTCAGAAAAGACCATGTGAGACTAGTGGAGCAGGTATGTTTTTATTAATGGAATAATTACTAAAAATTAACGATTTTATAAAAAGGACAAATTAGGAATTAATTTATTAAATGCTAAAAAGCATGTAGATAATATAAAAGATAAAGTAAATTGTTAATAAATAAAAGTACCTATATTGAAAGTTTAATATAGATACTTTTATTTAGATTGTTCAAAAAGCTTTCATGTAATTGGAATTTTTTAAATGTATTTTTCATGAAATGTTCTAACTAGCTAGTTACAAGAGATACATTCAAGCTGTGTAAAACTGTATCGATAGGATTAAAAATAGAGTTACAAGTAGAACTACCTACAAGTAATCCGATTGCAAAATTATTAGAATCAACTAATATAGATCCAGAATCACCTGCTTCAGACATCTTAGTAGCAAGTATCTGATTTTTAAATAAACACTGGCCACTTTCAAAATTAACTTTGATAGTACATCTTATAGAGGTTATTTGACCTAAAGTTAACTCAGATGTTCTCCCAGATTTTTGAACATGTGATTCTAGAACAGGAGGATGTGTCCCTTTTAATTTTCCTATAATAGCTATAAAAGGTGATAAAATAGACTTTCTTGATAGCTTAGCAATTGCACAATCTACAAAGTTTTCTGGTTGAGCAGTAGGGGTTATATAATTTAATGGTATGAATTTTGAAAGTTTTCCAATAGCATCTCTAGAAGCAATTCCTCCATCATCAACACCTGGTTGAACTATGGTAGTTCCTAGAGGGACAGTGTTACCACCTGCAAGTACGTGATTAGCACTTAATAAGTAATAATCAGTGCCATGATGAACCAAACATCCAGCACTACCATTTTTTTTAACACGAATTGGACCAACACTATATCCACCAAGTACTGGGCGAATTCTAGCAGTAAATGCAGATGATTTAATAATACCAGTTGACGTTATATCAGTTTTTATTCCTTTGTAAAATTGTGGGATTAAGTTTTCGTTAGATAATCTATTAGATGGAATTTTACATTTTACAAATACCTTAATACATTTTTCACAAGTACAGAATCCATTAGTAGTTTTATAACCTAAACCTACTCCAACTACATTAGGATTTTTAAAAAAATAGTTATAATCACAATAACAAATAGAAATTATTTTTTGTTCTAGATTAGAAAGTTTGTCCACATATATCACCTAATTAAAATTTTAGTTTATAATATGTAAATATATTTAATTATGTTAAAGTGACATTGAAAAAATAGAAAAAATATAATAAGTAAAGATAATTTTTAAAATGAAAGTACCAATATTAAAATTCAATATTGGTACTTTTATTTTAAATTTATTTAGAATATAACATTATATTTTGAAAAATTGCTTTAGATTTACTGATGTTTTCATAGGAATGTTGATTATTTCCTTTAAAACTTATGGAATGACCTTTGTTTAGCATGAACACGTTATCATTAATAGTTAATTTTAGTTCACCTTCAGTAACTATAATATATTCCTCAACTCCGTAATCATGGGGAGAAGATATATGATTACAATTTGGTTCTAATTCAACAGTGAATACTTCAAAATTCTTTTTACCGTCAAAAGGGAAGATTGGATATAACTTCATTCTATTGCTATCTTCGATTATTGGATCAATTTTATCTTGAGATATAATTTTTAAATTTTCATTTGAATCATCAATAAATGATGAAAAAGAAACCTTTAGACCAGTTGCTATTTTCCATAATGTAGATACTGTTGGATTAGATTCACCACGTTCTATTTGCCCCAACATTGCTTTACTAACACCTGTTAATTTAGATACATTATCTAAACTCATGTTTTTTTGATTGCGTATAGTTTTTAAGTTGCTTCCAATAATTGAAGTTAATTCTTTCATAAATGTAGCTCCTTTTTATTTATAAAGTCATATATATTATAGCATATATTATTTTTATAACTCAGAGATAAGTAAAAAGTCACTATTGTAAAGTATAACGTACAAATGTATAATATAACGTATAAATGTTGCATAAGGAGGGGTTTAATGAAAAAAGCAATTTTACTAGGAATATCATCAGCATTTTTCTTTTCATTTACATTTGTATTAAATAGTAAAATGAATATTTCGGGGGGAAGCTGGATTTGGAGTGCATCTTTAAGATACATATTTATGTTACCAATTTTACATATAATCATGATTTTAAGAAATGAAAGTACATATGTTATAAAGGATATTTTAAAAAGGCCCACTAAATGGTTAATTTGGAGTACTGTTGGTTTTGGACTATTTTATGCGCCATTAAGTTTTTCATCGATTTATAGTCCATCATGGGTAGTTTCATCAACGTGGCAGATTACAATAATAGCAGGTGCACTTTTATCACCATTATTTTATGAGTATATTAAAACAGAAAAAGGAGTTTTAAAAAGGAGGAATAAGATTCCTAAAAAATCTTTGATAATGTCTTTGATAATTTTAATAGGGGTGTTTTTGATTCAATTTGAACAAAAAGGACAAGGGTCTATGTGCAGAAATTTAATTGGAATAATTCCAATAGTTATTGCTGCATTTTCATATCCACTTGGAAATCGTAAAATGATGGAAGTGTGCGATGATAAATTTAATACATTTCAAAGAGTATATGGTATGACGATAGCAAGTATGCCATTCTTTATATTTTTATCTGTATTTGGATTATTAAAAATAGGTATGCCACAGAAACAGCAAATAATACAATCTTTATTAGTAGCCATTTTTTCAGGAATTATAGCTACAATATTATTTTTTAAAGCAACGGATTTAGTTAAAGAAAATTCTCATAAACTAGCTGCAGTTGAGGCTACTCAGTCAGGGGAGGTTATATTTACTTTATTAGGAGAGGTTTTGGTGTTACAGGGTAAATTACCAACAATAGTTGGTCTAATAGGAATAATTCTTGTGGTTATTGGAATGGGGTTAAATAGTTTTGTAGCAAATGAAAAAAGTTAAAATACAAATATGAAGGTAACTGGATAGTGATTAATCATCCAGTTACTTTTTTCTATTTGGACATATTTTCACATTCAGTAGCACAACGATTGCAAATGTCAGCACAATTTTTACAATGATCATTAGGGTGTTTAGCACATTCTTCTCCACAACATCTACAAATTTGAGAACATAATAAGCATACTTGTTTTGCAAATTGACTATCTCTAGCCATAAATTTAGCTGCAAGAGTACACATATCAGCGCAATCTCTATCTAATTTTATGCAACATACCATAGCCTTTGGATCAGGCTCATTGAGGCAACAATTAGAGCACCATTCACATACTTCGGAACATTCTAGGCAAATATCAATGCATGTCTGATATTTTTGATTAGATACTACATTACCCATAATAATATACAACTCCTTATAAAAATAGTTAAAATATAAAGCTAGTATGCTTAAAAAGTAAAATTAGTATTCATAAGTATTGTTCCTTAATTTTATTGTTTAAAATTTGTAACCAATAAGATCAACTAGTATGTTAATTTAAAACAGACGTAAATAATATATTGTTATATTTATAGATTATAGGAGGTAAAATTTGTGAAACATCAAAATACTAGAATGAAGAAGACATTAACAATAGCATTTAGTGTGATTATATGCATATCATTAATGGGATGTAAATCATCAAAAGTTAATCAAAAAGAATCAGAAAATAAAATCATTTCACAAGCAAATAATGAGGAAAATAAAGACAATATAAAAACTAGTATAGAAAAAGTAGCGGATGCTAATAATACAAAAAATATAATTAAAAAAACTGATATGGATACGAAACTTAATATAAAAGTACAAAAATATGATTCAGTGTATTCTAAAGAAAAAGGTAAAGTAGTATTAATTAGTAATGTAAATAGACAAAATAAAGAGGGACATAAAACTGAAAAGACTAAAAAGAAAGTTAGTACAAAACAAAATACTTCAAACAATGATTTGATAAATAATGGCTCAACAAAAAATAATAGTGTACCAAAGAAAGAAAACAAAATTGCAAAAAAAGGACAAGTAATACCATTGTCAAAAGAACAATTATCAAAAAAAGAATTATCTAATAAGCTTGTTTATTCAAGTCTATCTGATAATTGTACACAAAATGAAATAGCTAAATTATTAAAAGATAGTAAAATTAAATCTGATAATATAGATAGATTTATAAACACTGTAAAACGTTATAATAGTATAGTTGGACCACTTAAAACATCAACTAATGGATTTAAAACTATAAATTCAAAATCAGTAAATTATGAGGATATTGAAGAATATATAACGAACCAATGGTACAAGTCTTCAAATGATCCTGTAGATATTAATTGTAGGTTAACAGCATTTTCATTATTTAAGGATAACATCATATCAAAAGGTAAATCTGAAGATGAAGAGAAATGCTTAATATTTGATTTAGATGCTATAAATAGAAATCCTTTATGTAAATTTAAGAATGAGGAATTTCAAAAATTTGTTAATTTTTATGTGTGTATACCAGCGGAAATATCAGAATCAATATCAATAGAAGATGTAAAGAAAAATGCTGGTACGATAAAAAAGGAATGGAAAAGAAGGAAAATCAAATTTATAAATAATTCTAAAGCATCAATGATAAATTGTTTTTTACATGATAAATATACAAAAACATTATTTTGCGGTCACAGTGGATTACTTGTAAAAAGTGATAATGGATTTGTTTTTATTGAAAAATATTCTTTCTTAACACCTTATCAGGTAACTAAATTTAACACAAAGGAAGAAGTAAAGAAGTATTTATTAAATAGATTAGATGTAGGATATGGAGAGAATGTTTCAAAGCCTATTATTATGGAAAATGATGAATTAATGTAAATTTTAAATAAGCTTATGATTAAAAGATAAAAAAAGTTAGAACTAAAAATGAGTTCTAACTTTTTTACCTTTTTTATAGTAGATTTTTAACGTTTTTTTCTATTTATATAGGAGTATATGCACATACCGGCCATAGATAAAATAAGTATTGATAATAAAATATATTGTTTTTTAGAGATTTTATTTTTAGTTTGTAGTGCAATTGTTTCCTTGGTTTTATCTAAATTTTTATTAGTTTTATTTGAATTTTTTTTTAGAGTAAGTTTGTCATCTAAGTTTTTCTGAGCTTTAAAGTAATCTCCATTATTAATATATTTTTGATATCTTAATATCATATCATAAGTTGGATTACAAATAAGTTTTAAAGTTTTATAATCAGATGAAGTTGCTTTAAAAATCCAGAATTCATCTATTTTATTGACGTCAGTTAATCTAGCTACTATGTAATCATTTTTCTTAGGTGTTGTATTAGTACCATAATATTTATCAAATTTTTTAATTTTTATTTGTTTATCTTTAATGTTGCCCATCATAATAGTTATAGGTTCAATTGTAAATTCTTTATCAGAAGTATTTATTATTTTACCAATAAAAAGTCCTTTTTGAGGATTCATCATAATACTTTCTGGTATATTTCCAGCAAAAGCAGTAGTAGTTATTGAGATAATAAGAAAAAAAAGAAATATACTAAGTCGTTTAAACATACAATAACCTCCTAAAATATCACATTATATAATACAATAAAAATATCAAATATATGATAATAATAAAGAATTTTATTTATAATTTTAAGGAATATTTTTATTAGGGATATTTTTTAAAAGAATAGTAACCAAAATAATCTATAAATCATATTATTTATATGGTGGGGATAGAATAAGTTGATTTCAAATCCCATTAAACTAAAGAATAAAAAGTGGAGAATTTGGGAGGAAAGTTACTATGAAGATAGCTTTAAGAGGTGGCCATAATTATTTTGCTTTAGGTAGTAAAGGTATAATTGATGAAGTTAAAGAAGATAGAAAAGTGTATGTTGCTGTTATGAAATATTTAAGAAAAGATGGACAAAGTGTTTTAGATGTTACTCCAGGAGATATAGATAATAATGCAGATTTGAATTATGGAGTATCTAAAGCAAATAATTGGGGAGCAGAGTTATTTGTTTCTATACACTTTAATAAAGCATATGATAGATACAAGGAAGCACTCGGTACAGAAGCATGGATTAACGGAAAAAATAATAAATCAAAAGAAATAGCAAAAAGAATTACTAGAAATTTAAAGGAACTAGGTTTTATAGATAGAGGCGTTAAGGATGGACTTGCAAGAGGATTATACGAAATAAAATATACTAATATGCCAGCAATAATTGTTGAAGTATGCTTTGTTGAATCAGAAAAAGATGTTGAAGTATATAGGAGAGTTGGAGCTGATAGAATCGGAAAAGCAATTGCAGAAGGAATAGTAGGTCATAAAATATATGGGAATATTTCTGACGATACTTCAATTAGAGATAGATATGGACTAGTCACTGCAAGTGTTCTTAATGTAAGATCAGGTCCTGGAACAGACTATAGAGTGATAGGACAGTTGAATAAAGGAACGAAGGTTAAAATCTATAAAGATAAAGGAAATGGATGGTATGATATTTACTTTGGAAATCATGGAGGATATGTTTATAAAAATTATATAGAATTATTATGATAATATAAAAAGTATAAGATAGCCCTGAACGTTTTCAGGGCTATAATTAATCTATGTTGTGTGCTATAGGTTTTCTATTTTCAAATGTAAAAATATATTTATAGTTTAAAGTTTTAAGAAGATCTAAGGATGCTTTACAATTGTATCCTACGTCACAAGCTTTATGAGCATCAGAACCTATAGTGATAATTTCTCCACCTAAAGATTTATATAATTTTAAAATTTCCATTTTAGGGTGAATATCTTTTAGAGAATTTCGAAGTCCGGATGTATTTATTTCAACACCTATTCCACGGGAAATAAGTTTAGTTAAAATTACTTGTAAGATATCTTTAAAATCATTAAAATCATAATTTCCAAGAGAATTATACGCATATCTGTTCATTAGATCTAGATGAGCTGCAATATCAAAGTCGCCTAAAGAAACTAATTTAAATACCTCATTAAAGTATAGATCATAAGTATCTCTTTTATTTAGTTCTTTACATAAATATCTATGACCAATGTTATTTATATTATGTACTGATCCTAAAATTATATCTATATCTAAATCTTTAAGTTCACATCTAAATTTATCAGGATTTTCATGTGGTTCACATAGTTCAAGTCCGGTATATATATTTAAATCATTTGAATATATGTATTTAGCTTCTTTTATATCTTTAAAGAATTTTTCAAAGTTCATGAAACCATAAGTTTTTTTATGATTATCAATAGAAAAATGTTCTGTAAATGCAATATCAGTAATACCACGAGTTATAGCACTTTTACATAAATCCATAATAGGAGTTTTTGAATCAAAAGAATTATCTGAGTGAGTATGTAAATCATATATCATAAAGAACACCTTCGTTTCTTAAGTTTAAAATAAATAACATAATAATATTAACACAAATTATATGTTGAGGGGAAAATATTGATATATATAAATTTTAAAAATTATGAAACAATTCTAAGAAAAATGTGATAAAATTATACTTACTTTTTAAATTTAATCGACTAAATTTAAAAAGTAAACGATTTAAGCAAATGATAAGGTTCTGTTAATTAATTATGAAAATATAGCTTTAAAAATCACAAAATTACTATACGACTTACTTTAAATAATAAAAATTATATAATTAATATTTTGTGGTATGACAAAAAAGCCTATCTATGTATAGATTTTTAAAAATAAATAGACTTAATTAAAAGCGATAGCGTTAGCCGTTAGGCAGTTAATAACCAATTATTTTTAGCTTTAACTGAATAATTGATTCCTGATACTTCAGCTGGTGTTAAACTACGTAGTGAGGAATGATTACGAATAAAATTATAGTGAAATATAAATACCGATATTAACTTATTGGCGCTATCAAAAGAGTTAAAGCCTTTTAAACCTTTATACCAAGACTTAAATGTTTTATTAAAAGATTCAATAATATTGTTTGAAATATCATCTTTAAAAGATTGTACTTTTATGTGTAATGTATCTTGGAATACTGATTTTATTGGAATATTGTAAGATGGTAATCTATCAGTAACTATGGCTCTAGGAGATCCTAATTTCTTAGCATCGTTAAAAAGGCTAAAAGCTTGTTTAGCATCTCTATATGGGGATAGATGATAAGAGATAATTAATCGACTTTCTGAGTCTATAACAAGCCATAGATAATGTTTCTTGCCATTTATAAATACAACAGTTTCATCTGCGTGCCATTCATCAGAATCTGATAAGTCAATATTATAAAATAAATTATCAGATTTCAATTTGAAATATGCAGCAAACTTTTTAGTCCAACTTGCAATAGTAACATGAGATACTTTTACATTAAATGTTCTAAACAAATATTGAGATATATGTCTTGTAGAACTTTCATTAAGAAAATAAAGGTTTAAAGCCATTAAAATAATATGGAGCGGAAAGCGCATACCTTTAAAATCAAGTTTACCTTGTAGATAGGTATTGCTTGATGGGCTTATAGCCGTAGGCTTCGCCACGAAAAAACTATGATTACATTTCTTATCGTTACAACGATAGTTAATATAATTTGAATAATTATGATGAATAAAGGTTCCTTTGTTACAGACAGGACAACGAGGATAATCCTTGAGCTGACGCTCTTTCGGCGTAGCCGATGGTGCAAATTGTCTTTTACACTCTTTGCATTGATATTTTTGATTTCCTTCTTTGTCTTTTCCAAACTTATATAGCTTATGACTGTAACATCTAGGACAGGTAATTTTTTTATTAGCTTTGTTCATTGAGTCCTCTCTCCTTTCTGGGAGGTAATGTTTTTGTGGTGAATCTATTATATTTCAATAGGTTGAGGGGAATCAATGTTCATATAACTTAACAGAACGAATGATAAAATTAGGAGGAAAACATATGAGTTCAATTTTTACAGGTGCATTCAGTGTGGGTGTATTATCGTGGTTTTGGGCATATTTAAGTTCAAAACTAGGATTAATAACATGGGTTGGATTTATTGGGTGTACAAGTTACTATGCTTCAGGTGGAGAAGCTAAGGGGCTTAGAAAATCTTTAATATGTAATATGTCTGGTGTGTTTTGGGCTATGATTATTATTAAAGGAAGTTCATTTTGGAATTTCCAACAAGCTGGTGCAATATTAACAGGAATTTTTTCTTTTGCTATGTGTTATCAATCAAGAAATAAATGGCTTACATTTATACCAGGAGCATTCATGGGAGCATGTTCTACGTTCGGAGCTAATGCACAGTATAAGTTAGTTATAATATCATTATTTCTAGGGGCATTAGTAGGATATTTTTCAGATTTAGGTGGAAGATATATGCATAAATATTTTGGTAAATAAAAAAATAAAATCTTAAAGAACATTCATAAATTAACTGGAATGTTCTTTTTTATGTAATGGTTTTGTTAAAAATTTACTTTTGAAATATATTATAATCTCTTTAATAGCTTAAAGATGTAAATTAAAAAACAAATAATTAAAAAGGATGAATGTGTATGAAGAAAAAAATATTATCAATAATAATCTTTATAATAATGGGGATACTTATTTTTAAAGGGTATAGTATTTTTGGAACATGTAGATTACAAATTTCTCAACGTCAATGTACTATAGATAAAAATAAAAACGGAATAAATGATGTGGAAGATATATTAAAAGGTGCAAGAGCTGAAGTCTTAAATAAAACTAAATATAAAAGCCAATATTACAATGGAGGGTATCCTCCTGAAAATGAAGGTGTATGTACAGATGTAATATGGAGAGCTTTTAAAAATGCAGGATATAATCTTAAAGATGAAATAGATAATGATATAGAAACAAATCTTAAATTTTATCCTAGAATTAAAGATAAATCTGATACTAATATAGATTTCAGAAGAGTTCCAAATCTTGTATCATTTTTTAATAGACATGCTAAAACTTTAACGCCAAAAATTAAACCTTATAACAAAGACAACTTAAAAGAGTGGCAAGCTGGGGATATAGTAGTTTTTTATGGCAGGAAAGATCACATAGCTATTATTTCTGATAAAAGAAGAGGTGATGGTGTACCATATATTATTCATAATGCAGGACCATATCCAAAAGAGGAAGATGGATTAAGGTTGAGAGCTTTATTAGCTAAGGGAGTGTATCATTTTAGATGGAAATAGTTCATTAAATATTTGTGCTTACCTTTACATGGTTATTGAAAAAAAATAAAATTTATGATATTATGTAATTAATATTGATAATCAGTATCAATTACATAAAGTAATCAATGAGGAGGCAGATATATGAGTACGTGCTATTTAAAAGCATACATGAAAACAATGGATAGTTTTAGTGATAAAGATTACTTACTTTCAACTATACTATATAGTATTGCACCGACTCTTGCAGGAGAAAAAGTGTCTTCGCTTGTAAATTTTAACAAAACAAGAAAAAGAGATTTATATAATTTTTGGATGGAATATAAAGAAGAAATTATAGATGTTTTAAATATAGAGTATTTTGAACTGAAAAAGACAGAAAATATGTGCGTGGTTCTTTTTTATAATCATAATCAATTAACGGATATATTATCTAATGCAAGAAATCAGAAATTTTTAAGTCGTTTTAATTATAGTAATTTTGATTCAAATATTGAATGTTTAGGGATGTTAAAAGAGAGATATGAAAATTTATGCCCACATGAAATCGGCATATTTTTAGGATATCCACTTAAAGATGTAATAGATTTTGTTGAGTGTCCTAATAAACAATGTTTATTACTTGGATATTGGAAAGTATATAATGATATAAAAGATGCTCAAATAAAATTTAATAAATTTGATTCAATAAAAGATAAGGTAGTTTATCTTACGGTTCAAGGCACTGAACCTTCCCAAATTTTGAGTTATATTTAAAGGAATTTGAAGAATTTGTTCTTCAAATTCTTTTTTTATTTGTTGACAAATAATTTATGTGTGTATATACTGTATATATAGTTTATATACAGTATATACACATTAAGGAGAATAAAAATGAGAATATTAATATCAAATTCTTCTAGCCAGCCAATATATGAGCAAATAGTTGAGCAAATAAAAGCATTAATTTTAAAGAATGAGTTAAATGAGGGAGAGGTTCTTCCTTCTATAAGAAATTTAGCCAAAGAATTAGGTATAAGTGTAATTACCACTAAACGAGCATATGAGGAGCTGGAAAGAGAAGGATTTACTGAAACGGTTAGAGGAAAGGGAACTTTTGTAGCACCACAAAACAAAGAACTCATGAGAGAAACAAAATTAAAAATAATTGAAGAAAAACTCTCTGAGGCAGTAAATGAAAGTAAGATATTAGGACTTACTTGGGATGAGATAGTAGAAATGTTAAAGATTTTGTATGAGGACTAGGGGGAATTAGTATGGAGAAAATTTTAGAAGTAAAGAATTTATGTAAGGAATATAAAAAATTTGCTATTGATGATATAAGTTTTAACTTAGAAAGAGGATATATAATGGGTTTTATTGGTCCAAATGGAGCGGGAAAAAGTACAACAATTAAACTTATTATGAATTTAATTAAAAAAACTTCAGGAGAAATAAATATATTTGGACTTAATAATGAAAAACATGAAAAAGATATAAAAGATAGAATAGGATTTGTATATGATGAAAGTCATTTTTATGAAGATTTAACAATTAAAAGTATGAAAAATATAATAGCACCTTTTTATAGTAAATGGAATGAAAAAAAATTTAACAAGTATTTAAGAGATTTTGATTTAGATCCTAAAAAGAAGATAAAAGAACTTTCAAAGGGAATGAAAACTAAATTTTATCTTGCTATAGCTCTTTCGCATGAAGCAGAGCTCATAATAATGGACGAACCTACAGCAGGACTTGACCCTATATTTAGGAGAGAAATACTTGATATATTAAGTGATATTATACAAGATGATAGCAAAAGTATATTTTTTTCTACGCATATTACAACAGACTTAGATAGAATAGCTGATTATGTAACTTTTATAAATAAGGGCAAGATAGAGTTTTCAAAAAGTAAAGATGATGTTATAGAAAATTATGCACTTATAAGAGGTGGATGTGAGCTTATAAATGAAGAAACTAAAAAATATTTTGTTGGTTTAAGTAAAAATTCTTTTGGCTTTGAAGGAATAGCAAAGGACAGAAGAGAGATCAAACGAGTATTTCAAGATAAGTGCATTATAGAAAGACCTACTTTAGAGGATATAATGCTTTATACAGTAAGAGGTGATAAAAATGTTTAATCTTATAATGAAGGATATGAGAAATGTATATACCAAAAAAAGTATAATGTTTTATATATTTTATGAAGTAATATTATTTTTGGCATTTAGTGATAATTATAATATACAAGGTCTAAATAAAATGTTTGTTATAGGAAGTTTTTTGGCCATATCAGGCCTTATATCAGCGTTCATTCAGGATGAGAAAAATAAGTGTGAAATTATAATAAACTCACTTCCTCTAAACAGAAATAAAATTATATTTGCAAGATATTTAAGTGTATTTGTTCATATAGTAGCTATTCTAGTAATTTTAATGATATTTCCGATAATATGTAGAACTTTTAACTTTATTAACATATATTTTTTTAGTATGCAAGACATAAAAGGTGTTTTAAAAATGATTTCTATAGTTCTAGTTTTTACGTCAATAATACTTCCTGTATATTTTAAATTTGGAATTACAAATGTAAAAGCTATAAATATAATTTTTTCTATGTGCTTTTTTGGAGTTATGGGTGGTATTGGGATTATTTATTCTAGTGCTGATATTATTTCTATGTATCAACTACAAATTTTTGTATTAATAGCTTTAGTAGTTTTTATAGTATCTAGTTTAATATCTGTAAAAATTTATTCGAATAAAGATATAGGTTAGGTGGTGAATAGTATGAAAAATTTGATGTTAAAAGATATTATAATTGCTAAGAAAAGCTTTTGGATTGGAATGATTATTAATGCTATATTTTTTATGTCTTGGGGGTATTATGGAAAGCTTTCGATATTTATTAATACAATTTGTATAATTATATTTATTTTTATGTATGTTGAAGGGTCAAATTTGTATGATGATCTTCATAAAAGTTATATGATTATAGCCAGTTTGCCAATTAAAAGAAGTGATATCGTTAAAACTAAATATATTCAAGTACCGATATATTTAGTTATTGGAGAAGCTGAGATGATAATAATTTATTTCATCATGAAGTATTTAGAAATTTATAAATATAGTCCTTTATGTATAAATTTTAAAATTATACTAATTAACATTATAGGAATATTAATATATTATGCCGTGTATTATCCTATATATTTCAAAGTGGGAAGTAGATATACAAAGAATATAACTTCAATTATATTTATGATAGTAGTATTATTACCTACAATTATTCTTAAAATTCTAAAAAAACATCCTAATATAGATATTGCAAAATCATTAATGTCCTTTACTAATTATAAGGGAATTTTAATTATTTTATTATGTGTTATATCAGCATTTATCGTTTCTTTTAAAATTTCCCAAAGTATTTATATAAAACGAGATTTACAGTAACTTATTTAAAACTTATTCTTATTTTAAAATTAAGAATAAGCTTTTTTTTATGAAAAATTTATGAAAAAATTCATTAACTATTGTTGACAGGCCAAATAAATAGTGGTAATATTTAACCTGTAAATGAAAGTCAGTTTCAATTGTTCATATAACTCATTATCATATGAACTAGAAGTAGGGGGGAGAAACATGGAAAATACTTTAAAAAATATCCCAGTAGGTTCAAAAGCCAAAGTGGTTGGTATATTAAGAAATAGTCAATTTAAAAGAAGACTTATGGATATGGGAATAATCCCAGGAGTAGAAATTACAGTTACGGGTAAAGCTCCACTTGGGGATCCTATTGAGATTTTAGTAAGAGGATACAAGCTTACCTTAAGAGGAAAAGAAGCCGTAGATATTATGGTAGGTTAAAGGAGGAAATATTAATGAGTATTTTACCTTTAAACTTTTTTGTAGAAGGTGAGTCAGGAGTAGTAGAAGATATAAAGGGGGATACTAGTTTATTTCAAAGATTATCTTCTATGGGATTTAATAAAGGAGCAACACTACAAGTAGTTAAAAATGATTTAGGACCTCTTATTGTTGCATTAGGGGGAAATAGAGTTGCGGTTGAAAGAGCTATTGCTCATAAAATCATGCTGGAACCAGCTGATTTAAGTTATGAGTAATTATTTTTGATGTTATGATGATAATGAATGTCATTACTAAATAAAAGGTAGGAGGTTTTTAAATGAGCACTATTGCTTTGATTGGTAATCCCAATTGTGGAAAAAGTACAATCTTTAATGCCATAACTGGTTCCAAACAACACATAGGTAACTGGCCAGGGGTTACTGTAGAGAAAAAAGAGGGAAAAGTTAAAGTTGATAATGAAGTTTATACAATAATAGACTTACCAGGTACATACAGTCTGGGAGCTTATTCAGAAGATGAAAGGGTTGCTAGAGATTATATATTAAAAGAAAAACCAGATGTTGTTGTAAATGTAGTAGATGCATCTAATATTGAAAGAAATTTATATTTAACTACACAACTTATAGAAATGGGTGCTAATGTAGTTATAGCATTAAATATGATGGATGAAGCTGAAAGCAAGAATATAAAAATAAATGTGGAAGCTTTATCAAAAGAATTAAACATTCCGGTAATTTCAACAGTTGCGGTAAAGAAAAGAGGAGTTAAAGAACTTCTAAGAGAAGCTGTTAGAAATATAGGAAATAAGGTTAATAATAAAGTATTTCAGTTTGGAAATGAAATTGATGGGGAAATTTCAAATATAGAGGGATTAGTAAAAGAATATTTTAATGATTTAGATTATCCAAGTAATTGGATTGCAATAAAATTACTAGAACAAGATGAATTTATAATGAGTAATTTGAATAACAAAAGTAATTGGGGAAAATTCTCAACATTCCTAAATGAAAGTATGGAAAATATATTCAAACATTTAGGACAAGATGCTGAAATGGCTATTGTAGATAAAAGATATGATTTTATCGGTAAGGTTGTTAGTAAGGGTGTTAAAAAGGACAACTTATTTAAAGAAACAACATCAGATAAAATTGATAAAATAGTAACTCATAAGATATTAGGATTACCTATATTTGCATTAATTATGTTTACTATGTATCAATTAACATTTATAGTTGGTGCAAAGCTTCAAGAGAAAACAGAAGACTTAATAGGAGTTTTAGGTGATAAAGTTGCAGAAATGATGACGCATTCAGGGGCATCTGAAATGCTTACAAGCTTTGTTCATGATGGAATATTTGCAGGTGTAGGTAGTGTTGTATCATTCCTTCCTCTTATAATGGTATTATATTTATTAATGGGTATACTTGAAGATAGTGGTTATATGGCAAGAGCAGCTTATGTTATGGATAGAATTATGAGAATGCTTGGATTACATGGTAAAACTTTTGTATCTATGATAATTGGTTCAGGATGTAACGTACCAGGTATCATGGCAACAAGAACTCTTGAGAGTAAAAAAGATAGAATGATTGCAATACTTATAAATCCTTTTGTGTCTTGTGGTGCAAGAATGCCAATATACATGCTATTTATAGCAGCATTTTTCCCAGAACACGGTGGAGCAATGTTATTTTTATTGTATGTTATAGGAATCGTAGTAGCGTTAATAATGGGTAAAATATTTAGTAAAACATTATTTAAAGGAGAAAAGTCTTACTTTATAATGGAACTTCCTCCATATAGATTGCCATCAGCTAAAAATGTACTTATGAACATGTGGGATAAAGTTGGAGGATTCTTAAAGAGAGCAGGAACTATTATATTTGCAGTTGTAACATTACTTTGGGTACTTGGAGTATTACCATTTGGTGTAGAACCAAATAGTGAAGCTAGTTTACTTGGTAAAATAGGATCAGCAATTGCACCAATATTTAAACCAGCTGGATTCGGTACTTGGCAAGCATCAGTTGGATTATTTACAGGTATAACTGCAAAGGAAGCTGTTGTTGCAACTTTAGGAACAGTATATGCTGGTGTTGAAGATGGTGCTGAAGTTGTTAAAGCAATCCAAGGGGTATTTACTCCATTAACAGCATTTGCATTTATGGTTATGAACTTATTATATACTCCATGTGGAGCGGCTATAGCAACTATAAAGAGAGAAACTAACTCTACTAAATGGACTATATTTGCAGCAGTTTATACATTTGCAATAGGTTGGATTGCAGCTGTTTTAGTATTCCAAGTAGGTAGATTGTTAGGATTTAAATAGATATAAACTTTTTAATTTTAACATAGAGATTATTACTTAAATGTAATAACATATACAAATTATATTTTTCCTAAGTATAGGGAGCTATCTTGTGAGTGCAAGATAGTTCCTTTTATTAATGGTATTTTAATTAGTAATAATATTAGGTGTGTTTTTATTGAGAAGATACTTATTTCTAGAAGATGTTGAGGGTATATTATATAACACAGTGGTTAAAGGATTTGATATAAAAGAATCTAAGAACATAGAATAAAGAGAAAGAAATTAATAATATATATTGTTAGACAAGGAGAATGTAGATTTTATTAAATTCTAAAAAATTTCTACATATAATATATAGTTTAAAATTGATACAATTAAATTTAACTTATATATAATCAAGTTGAGTTCATAAAAGTATATAATGACAAATGTACAACTTAAATAAAGATATTATATATAAATGAAAAGAGTACCTACATATTTAAATGAATATATAGGTACTCTTTTGTTAATTTAAAGTTATATTAGTTAATCTTCATCACTTAATAATGATTGGCATTTTGTTGTTCTATTTAATAATAATGTTGATAATAATCCTCCTATAAGTGCAGGTAATACCCAAGAAAAGCCAGCTTTTGCAAAAGGAAGATAAGAAATTATATTTCCCATACTAGACATATTAAAACCAGCTATTTTAAAACCATCATATAAACTAACTAAAAATGTAGCTATAATAGCACCAACATAAGAATTTTTAGGAAGAATATTTGAAGCTAAGTTCATAAGTACAAGAACAATTGCAACAGGGTACATAGTTACTAAGACAGGAAGTGTACAAGATACGAGTGTATCAAGACCAATATTAGAAACTATAGTGCTGAAAACAACAGTTATTATAACAACAGTTCTATAACTAACTTTATTGTTACTAAATTCATTAAAATAGTTACCAACAGTAGCTGTAAGTCCAACAGAAGTGGTAAGGCAAGCCAATGATACAACTAGACCTAAAGCTATCTTACCAAAATCACCAAGAGACATATATGTTATTGCAATTAACAAATCCCCCTTGGGTTTATCTATTGGAAAAATAGAGTTGGTTGATGCCCCAAGATACATAAGACCACCGTATATAACAGCGAGAGCTATAGAAGATATTATTCCTGCTTTAATAGTCATGGAAATTTGCTCGTTTTTAGATATATATCCTTTATTTTTTATAGAATTTATTACTACACCTGCAAAGAGTAATGATGCTAAAGCATCCATTGTTTGATATCCTTCTGTAAAGCCTTTAGGAAAAGGACTAGTAGTCATTTTAGTAGCTGGATGTCCAAGTGGGAATATTATTCCTTTTAAAATCAATAAAGACATAATAATCAAAAGTAAAGGAGTTAAAATCTTAGCTATTTTATCTATAGTTTCTGAAGGATTTATTACAAAATATAATGTAACTGCAAAAAATATTATGGAAACGAGTAGTGAACTAGCACTGGGTAAAGAAGGTTTTATTCCAGTTTCAAAAGTTGTTGCAGCGGTTCTAGGTATTGCAAATAAAGGTCCTATGGCGAGTATAATTATTGTTGCAATTATTTTACTAAATTTAGGACCTATTTTATTGCCAATATCATCTATAGTACCTCCTGCTCTACAAACTGCTATTATAGTAATTAATGGCATACCTATAGCAGTTATAAAAAATCCTATACCACATGTAATCCAATCTTTACCTGCTATCAATCCTAAAGATGGAGGAAAGATTAAGTTACCAGCCCCAAAGAACATAGCAAACAGTGCTGTTCCCATAATTAAGATATCTTTTTGTTTTTTATTCATGTTAGTGCCCCCTTTAAATTTATGAATTAAGAATAATAACAGCATTTTAAGATATAAAAAAAGCTCTCGTCTCTATGAAAAAATTCATAGGGACGAAAGCTCAATATTCGTGGTACCACCCTAGTTTACATTAAAAATGCCTCTTATTTAGGTTAAAGCACATATAAAAATAAATACTTAAACCTATAGTTAGATATCGGTAACGACCGTCCGAACTTACTAAAAGGTTCTGCTCGGAAACTCAGGAGTGAGTATTATATACTAGATTAATATCCAACTCTCAGCAAATGTTGGTTCTCTGTATTTAAAACTTAGTATTTTTCTCTCCGTCATAGTGTTAAAAATGTTATATGTTTTGATTTGTATATTATTATAAGAATTGGAATTTACTTTGTCAATACCTTAAAATAAATAAAAGTTTAATTTATTAAAATAGTAACGTAATAAAATGAATAAAAAGTGTTTTCAATATGATTGTGTTAAGCATATAACAAGTGATGATTAAACAATAGTTAAAAACTTTAATTTAAAAGATGAAAAGTTACTAAAAATACTTTGGATTTCATAAAAAATGGTATATAATATAGGAAATTGGTATTCGATTATGAAACCAAATTCAAAAATAAATAAATTCAAGTTAAAAACTTAACAACTTATATTCACAATGAGTGGAATGAGAATGGAGGGTATTAAAATGTCAGAAAAAGTTTTAACAAGAAGGAAATTTAGCACAAGGCAGATAACGACGATAGGTGCATTATTTGCTATAGTAATAGTACTAGGAGCTACTGGATTAGGGTTTATACCAGTGCCACCTGTAAACTTAACTATAATGCATATTCCGGTGATTGTAGGGAGCTTGGTTGAAGGGCCTATAGTTGGAGGAATGCTTGGATTTTTATTTGGATGTTTCAGTATGTTTCATGCAATTAATACGCCAATGCCTGTATCATTTATATTTTTAAATCCAGTGGTGTCTATTTTACCAAGAATTTTAATTGGGGTAACACCTTATCTAGTATATAAGTATTTAAATATAAAAAAATATACTAAGATAAGAATAGGGATTGCAGCAGCAGTAGGATCATTTACAAATACATTAGGAGTTGTTGGTTTAATGTATGTATTATATTTAGAGCAATATTCACAAGCTTTGCATATATCAACTAGTGTAGCCAGTAAGACCATGTTTTTACTAGTCTTAAATGGATTTAATTCTGCTGGGCTTTCAATTGTAGTAGCACTACCTATAGTTTTAGCAGTTAAAAAAGTAAGAGGGATAAGAGGGAGTAAATAAAATTTTATAATTTATAACATATAGATGAGTAAAATGACATTATTTAAAATACAAATTTAGATAATGTCATTTTGTATTAATATGTGTTTTAAAAGTATACACATTACCTAATAATTCAAAGAATTTGTGCAAACTTTTAAGTATAAAACTTGTATAAATATTAAGTATAAAACTTGTAATGATTTAAGGTATAAAGTATAATAGATTTCAAATAAGTTATAACAAATCAATAAAAGGCAGAGTAGATATTTGTGCGTTAAGTGCCATTGGAACGGGAAGTTGTCCATTGGACGAAAAATGAAATTTCATTTGCGGTACATATGTCGCATTCCGCTGCCATAAAAGAGATAGGGCATATCCCCTCTTTTTGGCATATTGTAAAAAAAGAGAGGAGGAGAAGCAGTTGAAAAAAATAAATGTTATGGTTTATATGGCTTTCATGGTTACGCTAGAGATTATATGTACTAGATTTTTGGCTATAGAAACGCCAATTATAAGAATAGGATTTGGGTTTATTCCAGTGGCTATGGCAGGAATGATGTTTGGACCACTTTTAGCGGGTATTGTTGGAGTGGTATCAGATATATTGGGAATGATTATATTTCCTAAAGGAGCTTATTTCCCTGGATTTACTTTAAGTGCCTTTGTAGGAGCAGTTATATATGGATTTTTCTTTTATAGGAAAAACGTATCTTTAAAAAGGGTAATTTTAGCTGTAGGAATTATTACACTTTTTGTAAATTTAACTATGAATACAATATGGTTAACAATTATAACTGGGAAGGCAGCAAAAATTTTACTTATACCAAGATCTATAAAAGAGGCTACTATGTTTCCAATTCATATAGTTTTAATTTATACTGTGTGGAAATTAGTAGATAAATTTGAATTTGTACCTAGACTTATTACAAAGTCTAATAAATAATAATTATAAAAGTATTCAGTATATAAAATGCTGGATACTTTTTTTAGGTACAGTTAAGTTGGATTTTGTATAACACGCCAAAATTTTGTTTGAAAGCTACGAATTTTTAATTATTTCAAAACTTACACTTGTATTATTAAAGAAAATTTAATATAATAATACAGTAAAATAAGCAGTGTTCGGATGAAGATAGCGGGAGAGAGATGGTATTCCATCCACCGAAGAGGTCAATCTTTCAGGTAACTATATTTATAGGGGATGACCGTTATTGGACGAGCCTCTGGAGAGATCCATTAATGGACACCGAAGGAGAAAAATAGTTAATAAGTTATAACTATTGAAACTCTCAGGTAAAAGGACAGAGGATAGGATTATTTATAATATAATAAAAAATAATTCGTATTCTCCTCCGTAAAATAAACAAATCATAGGAGGATGATAACATGTCAGTATTATCACAAATTTTTAGCAAAATTGATTCTTTAGTATGGGGTCCACCATTACTAATTTTATTGGTAGGTACAGGTATTTATTTAACATTAAGACTTGGACTTTTACAAATCTTTAAATTACCATTAGCACTAAAATACGTTTTTGGAAAAGATGATGAATTAGAAGAAGAAGGCGATGTATCTAGCTTTGCAGCATTATGTACAGCTTTATCTGCAACTATAGGAACAGGAAATATAGTAGGAGTTGCAACAGCATTAAAAGCTGGAGGACCAGGAGCGATTTTTTGGATGTGGGTAGCAGCTTTCTTTGGAATGGCTACTAAATATGCAGAAGGTTTACTTGCAGTAAAATATAGAACTGTAGATGAAAATGGACAAATGGCTGGAGGACCTATGTACTATATAGAAAAAGGTTTAGGTAAGAAATGGCTTGCTAAAATCTTTGCTATATTTGGTATAGGAGTTGCATTCTTTGGTATAGGAACATTTGCTCAAGTAAAAGCTATAACTCAAGTTGTTAATGTTACGTTTAATATTCCAATAATAATTCCTGCTGTTATAATTACAGTGCTGGTTGCTCTTGTAACTATTGGTGGAATTAAGAATATTGCGGCAGTAGCAGAAAAAGTAGTACCTTTTATGGCAGCTTTTTATATAGTTGGTTGTGTAATTATTTTATTGTTTAATGCATCAGCTCTTCCAACGACAATTAAATTAATAATGAAGAGTGCATTTACACCAACAGCGGCAGTAGGAGGATTTTTAGGAACAACAGTTATGAAAGCACTTCAAAGTGGTATAGCAAGAGGAGTATTTTCTAATGAATCAGGTTTAGGTAGTGCACCAATTGCAGCAGCAGCAGCAAAGACTAAGTCTTGTGTTCGTCAAGGACTTATATCAATGACAGGAACTTTTTTTGATACTATATTAATATGTACGATGACGGGACTTGTACTTATACTAACAGGTGCATGGAGTTCAAACCTTGAAGGAGCAGCAATGACAACTTATGCATTTAATTCAGGACTTCCAATTCCGTATTTAGGAAAAATAATAGTTGCTATAGGTCTTATATTCTTTGCTTTTACAACTATTCTTGGATGGAATTATTATGGAGAAAGATGTGTAGTTTATTTAGCTGGAGTTAAGGCTATAAAACCATATAAAATAACATATATAGTTTTAGTTGGTATGGGATCATTTATTGGATTAGATTTAATTTGGATAATAGCGGATATTGTAAATGGATTAATGGCAATACCTAACCTTATAGCTTTAGTAGGCTTAAGTGGGGTAATAATAGCTGAAACTAAAAAATTCTTTGAAGAAAAGAAACAATCTGATAGTCTAGAGAAAAGTAATATAGATGAGATTGTTCAATAAAATATAATTTCAATTATATACAACAAAGCATAGTTCGTCATGGTACGAACTATGCTTTTTAAATTTTAAATTAAATTTCACCACGTGCGAATAATTAAAAAAGAAAATAACTAAACATATTGACTTGGCAAAATTTGAATGGTAAAATCATGGTAAAGAATAACACGAACAATATTTTAAAATATTAAATTATTATTCATAATTTACAGAAAAAATAGTTAGGGGGAGTAGTTTTGAAAGTAGCAATCATTTTTGGTAGTAAATCGGATATTTCTAAAATGAAGGGAGCTGCTGAGATACTAGGAGAATTTAATGTTCAATATAATGCTTATATTTTATCAGCTCATAGAGTTCCAGAAGAATTATCAAAAGTTATAAGAAAAATTGAGAAAGATGGATATGAGTGCATAATAGCAGGGGCAGGACTTGCAGCACATCTTCCAGGAGTAATTGCAGCTCAAACTATACTTCCTGTTATAGGAGTTCCGATAGAATCTGCATTAGATGGAATTGATGCACTTTTATCTATGGTCCAAATGCCAAAGCCTATACCAGTAGCAACAGTGGGTATAAACAATAGTTTTAATGCAGGAATGCTTTCAATAGAAATTTTATCTTTAAAATATCCAGAATTAAGAGAAAATTTAAAAAAATATAGAGAAGACATGAAAGAAAAATTTATTAAAGAGAATTCTAAGGGGGTTGAACTTTAAAATGAAAAGAGAAATGTTATATGAAGGAAAGGCAAAAAAGGTATACAAAGCAGAAGATGAAAATCATGTAATTATATATTATAAGGATGATGCTACAGCATTTAATGGGGCAAAAAAATCGCAAATTGAACATAAAGGAATTCTAAATAATAATATAACATCTACTATATTTAAAATGCTTCATAATAACGGAATAGAAACTCACTTTGAAAAGAAATTAAATGAAAGAGAACAACTTTGTAAAAAGGTAGATATAGTACCACTTGAAGTAATTGTTAGAAATGTTGCAGCAGGTAGTATGGCAAAACGTCTTGGAATTCCCGAAGGAACAGAGTTAAAAACAACAATCTTTGAAATTTGTTATAAAAATGATGAACTTGGAGATCCCCTTATAAATGACTATCATGCAGTAGCATTAGGACTTACTACATTTCAAGAATTAAAAGAAATATATAGTATTACATCTAAAATAAATGATATATTAAAGAAATTTTTCTTGAATGAAAATGTCAAATTAATTGATTTCAAATTGGAGTTTGGAAGATTCGGTGGTAAAATTATTTTAGCGGATGAAATATCACCAGATACATGTAGATTTTGGGATGCAATTACTAACGAAAAGTTAGATAAAGATAGATTTAGAAGAGATATGGGACATGTAGAGGAAGCTTATGTAGAAATATTAAATAGAATTTCTAATGCTAAATAGAAAATTCATGGAGGGACATAATGAATAGAATTGAATTGGATAAATTTAAAGATGAATGCGGAGTCTTTGGTATCTATTCAAAATCACAACTAGATGTAGCAAGTATAACGTATTATGGATTGTATGCACTTCAACATAGAGGAGAAGAAAGCGCAGGAATAGTAGTTTCTGATGGAAAAAGATTAATTTGTAATAAAGAAATGGGATTAGTATGTGATGTTTTTAATGAAGATATATTAAGTAAATTAAAAGGGAAAATATCAATAGGACATGTTAGATACTCAACTTCAGGAGAAAGTATTTGTACTAATGCGCAACCACTTCTAAGTAATTTTAAGCTTGGATCAATTGCTATTGCACATAATGGAACATTAGTAAATGCAGAATCAATAAAAGAGGAGTTACAAAATGAGGGAGTATTATTTCAAACTTCTATAGATTCAGAGGTTATATTAAACTTAATTGCAAGAAGTACAAAATGTAGTATTGAGGAATCCATAATAAAAGCAATGCAAAGAGTTAAAGGATCATATGGCATAGTAGTACTTACTGAAGACAAACTTATAGGAGTTAGAGATCCAAATGGCATAAGACCTCTATGTATAGGAAAAATAGAAAATAATTATATAGTTTGTTCTGAAAGTTGTGCGCTTAATTGTATAGGAGCAGAATTTATACGAGATATAGAACCAGGAGAAATAGTAATAATAGATGAAAATGGCATTAAATCTATAAAGTTTAGTGAGAATACTAAACACAAAACATGTGCATTTGAATATATATACTTTGCAAGACCTGACAGTAAGATAGATGGAATTGATGTTTATAATGCTAGAGTAGAAGCAGGAAAACAACTTTTTAAAGAAGCGCCAGCAGATGCAGATGTTGTAATTGGAGTTCCAGATTCGGGAATACCAGCGGCAGTTGGATATTCTAAAGTATCTGGCATTCCTTATGAAATAGGTCTTGTCAAAAATAAATATGTAGGTAGAACATTCATAGCACCTTCTCAAGATATAAGAGAAAGGGCTGTTTCGGTTAAGTTAAGTCCTCTTAAAGTTAATGTTGAAGGTAAAAGGGTTGTATTAATTGATGATTCTATAGTAAGAGGAACAACAAGTAGAAGACTTGTTGAAGTTTTAAGAAGAGCAGGAGCAAGAGAAATTCACTTTAGAGTATCTTCACCTATAGTAAAAGATCCTTGTTTTTTCGGAATCGCAACGCCATACAAAGAGGATTTAATTGGAGCAAACATGAGCGTTGAAGAGATATGCAAAGCAATAGGGGCAGATAGTCTTGGATACTTAAGTATAGATGGACTTTTAGATGTACTTAAAAATGGTAAAAACGAGTTTTGCTTAGGATGTTTTAATGGAGAATATCCAGTAGAAAGGTAGGTATTAAAATGGCTACTTATAAAGATGCAGGAGTAAATATTGAAGAAGGTTATAAGGCAGTAGGACTTATGAAAGAATATGCATCAAGAACATTTACTAAAGGGGTAGTTAATAATCTTGGAAGTTTTGCGGGTATGTTTGAACTTCCCAAGTACAAAAATCCAGTGTTAGTATCAGGAACAGATGGAGTAGGTACTAAGCTTAAAATAGCTTTTGATATGAAAAAATATGATACCGTAGGAATAGACTGTGTAGCTATGTGTGTTAATGATATATTGTGTCACGGGGCAAAACCATTATTCTTTTTAGATTATATTGCTTGTGGAAAGTTAGATGCAGAAAATGCAGCAGATCTTGTTAAAGGGGTTAGTAACGGATGTTTACAGGCTGAGTGTTCTTTGATTGGAGGAGAAACAGCTGAAATGCCTGGCTTTTATAAGGAAGGGGAATATGATGTTGCAGGTTTTTGTGTTGGAATAGTTGAAAAAGATGAAATAATAGATGGAAGTAATATAAAAAATGGCGATGCTCTAATAGGAATAGAATCATCAGGAATTCATAGTAATGGTTATTCATTGGTAAGAAAACTTATTAATAATTTTAATGAAGATTTTAATGGTGAGAAAATAGGAAATGTACTTTTAACTCCTACAAAGATATATGTAAAAACTGTTTTAGAGTTAATAAAAAAGTATAATATAAATGGAATGGCTCATATAACTGGGGGCGGTTTTTATGAAAATATTCCAAGAATGTTTAAAGGGAATTTTAAGGCAATAATAAATAAAGAAAGTCTTAATATTCCAGCCATATTTAAATACATCATGTCTTTAGGAGTAAAGGAAAAAGAGATGTACAATACCTTTAACATGGGAATTGGATATGTATTATGTGTAAAAAAAGAAGATGTTAAAAGCATTATAGAGGATATAGAAAAAATGGGGAATAAGGCTTATGAGATAGGACATGTAGAAGCTGGAGGCAAGGGTGTATGTTTAAAATAGCAGTTTTAATTTCAGGTAGTGGAAGTAATCTTCAATCTATAATTGATAATATAGAAAATGAAAATTTAAACTGTAATATAGAATATGTCATTAGTGATAAAGAGGGGGCTTTTGGCATAGAAAGAGCAAAACAACATAACATAAAAACTTTTGTTTTTGATAGGAAAAAATATGGAGAGTCAATTTCAGATAAAATATTAGAAACATTAGATGGAAAAGTAGATTTAATAGTTTTAGCAGGATATTTGTCTATTGTAAAAGGTAAGATATTAAATAAATTCAAAAATAAGATTATAAATATTCATCCATCTTTGATTCCTTCATTTTGTGGAAAAGGTATGTATGGAATAAAGGTACACCAAAAAGCTTTAGAATATGGGGTTAAAGTAACGGGATGTACTGTTCATTTTGTAGATGAAGGAACTGATACAGGAAGTATAATACTACAAAAAGCTGTTAATGTAGAAGAGGATGATACACCAGAAAAGTTGCAAAAAAGGGTTTTAGTTCAGGAACACAAGGCACTTCCAGAGGCAATAAAGTTAATATATCAAGGGAAAATAGGGTTTAATGAAAGAAAAGTGTATATTGATAAGTAAATTATTTTAAAATTTGGGGGAGATAAAATGCTTAAAAGGGCTTTGATAAGTGTTTTTAATAAAGAGGGGATAGTTGAATTTGCAAGATTTTTGATTAATAAAGGGGTAGAGATAATATCAACAGGGGGTACATATAGACATCTTAAAGAAAATAATATTGCAGTTATAGAAGTTAATGATATTACTGGATTTAATGAAATATTAGATGGTAGAGTTAAGACATTACATCCAGCTATACATGGTGGTATACTTGCAATAAGAAAAAATAAAGAACATATGAGAGTAATTGAAGAAAATGGAATCAAACCTATAGACATGGTTGTAGTTAATCTTTATCCTTTCTTTGAAAAAGTAAAAGAAAACTTAGAATTTCAAGAGAAAATAGAGTTTATAGACATTGGTGGACCTACTATGATAAGAGCAGCTGCAAAAAATTTTAAAGATGTGGTTGTTGTTACTGATACAAAGGATTATGAAAATATAATGAATCAAATAGAGGAAAATGAAGAGATTGAGTATAATACAAGAAGGAAGCTTGCAGGAAAGGTATTTAATTTAATGTCATCTTATGATGCAGCCATTAGTAATTTTCTTTTAGAAGATGCAGGGTATCCAGATAATTTGGCTTTGTCGTATACAAAATCTATGGACTTAAGATATGGTGAAAATTCTCATCAAAGTGCCGCATGTTATCTTGGAAATAACGGAAAAGGCATGATGAATAATATAGAAATATTAAATGGAAAACAATTATCGTACAACAACATTAAAGATATGGATATAGCGTGGAAGGTTGTATGGGAATTCGATGATATTGCTTGTTGTGGACTTAAACACAATACTCCTTGTGGAGTTGCACTTGGAGAAAGTGTTTATGATGCTTATACAAAAGCATATTCTTGTGATTCAGTTTCAATTTTTGGTGGAATAGTAGCTTTAAATAAAAAAGTTGATAAAAAGACAGCAGAAGAAATGGTAAAAATATTTTTAGAAATTGTTATAGCACCAGATTTTGATTGTGATGCCCTTGAGGTTTTAAAAACTAAAAAGAATTTAAGGATAATTAAATGCACTAAAAAACCAGAAGATGATTTTAATATATCTAAAGTAGATGGAGCTATTTTGGTTCAAAGTGAAGATAATTTATTCGCAGAAAAGATGGAAGTTGTAACAGATAAAAAACCAACTGATGAAGAAATGCAAGAATTAATTTTTGCTATGAAGGTCTGTAAGTATACAAAATCTAATGCTATTGTGGTATCTAAAAATTATATGGCAATAGGAATAGGTGGAGGACAGGTTAATAGAATATGGGCAGCTAAAGAAGCTTTAGAAAGAGGAAATGGCGGCACTATTCTGGCTTCAGATGCATTTTTCCCATTTGATGATGTTGCAAATGAGGCTGTAAAATATGGGGTTAAAGCTATAATTCAGCCAGGAGGTTCTATAAGAGACAAGGATTCTATAAAAGCTTGTAATGAAAATAATATAGCTATGGTGTTTACAGGAACTAGACATTTTAAACACTAGTGAAATTTAAGTTAGAGGGTTTAAAGATAGGCTCTCTAACTTATTGTATAAAGTTAAATAAATTTAAATGTTGAAAATTTAGGGGGAGTTTGTGATGAAGATTTTAGTAGTAGGCTCTGGTGGAAGAGAACATGCTATAGTTTGGAAAGTATCACAAAGTGCTTTAGTAGATAAAATTTATTGTGCACCAGGTAATGGTGGAACATCAAAGGAAAATAAATGTGAAAATATAAATTTAGAAGAGATAGAAGACCTTTTAAATTTTGCTAAAAAAGAAAATATAGACCTTACTATTGTAGGACCTGAGGTTTCTTTAGTAGATGGTATAGTAGATAGATTTAAAGAAAATAACTTGAAGATTTTTGGGCCAAGTAAAGAAGCTTCAAAACTTGAAGGAAGTAAAAGCTTTGCAAAGAAATTTATGAAAAAGTACTGTGTTAAAACAGCAGATTATGAGGTTTTTGAAGATGTTAAAGAGGCAGTAAAATATTTAGAAAATTGTAGTTATCCAACAGTTATAAAAGCAGATGGACTTGCAGCTGGAAAAGGTGTTGTTATATGCAAAACTAAAGAAGAAGCTAAAAAAGCTATTGAAAATTTTATGATTAAAGATGTGTTAAAGGGTTCTGGACTTAAAATAGTAATTGAAGAGTTTTTAGAAGGGGTAGAGGCATCAATTCTATCAATTACAGATGGAAAAACTATAATTCCATTTATATCAAGTAAAGATCATAAACAGATTTTTGATGGTGATAAAGGTCCAAACACAGGGGGGATGGGAGTTATAGTTCCAAATTTTTATTGTACAGATAAGGTTTTAGAGGAATTTAATGAAGAAATTTTAAAGCCTACTTTAAAAGGTATACAAGAGGAGGATATGGATTACATAGGAACTATATTCTTTGGAATTATGATAACAAAAAAAGGTGTTTATCTTTTAGAATACAATGTACGTATGGGAGATCCTGAAACACAAGGTGTCTTATCTTTAATGGATAGTGATTATTTGGAATTAATGTTAAAAGCTTTAGATAAAGAATTAAAAAATTATGATGTAAAGTGGAAAAATGGTCATATTTGCTGTATTACAGCTGTGTCAAAAGGTTATCCTGGTAGTTATGAAAAAGGTTTTGAAATAACAGGGCTAAATAATACTGATTCCAAAGTTTTTATAGCTGGTGCAAAAGAAGAAAATGAAAAGCTTGTATCAGATGGTGGAAGAGTTTTAAATGTAGTGGCATTTGGGAAAACATTAGATGATGCTAAGAAAAAAGCTTATAAAGACATAGAAAAGATAGATTTTGACGGTATGTATTATAGACATGATATAGGAAATAGAAAAGTTAAAAGAATATTTGTTGAAAAAAAGTTAGGATTTAATGTTGAAGCGAAAGAATTATTAAAGGAAATCAAAGAAAATCTTAATATAAAAAATATAAATAGTTTAAGAATTTTAAATAGATATGATGTAGCGGGTATATCGGATGACGAATATGAAAAGGCAAGAAAAAATATTTTTGCTGAACCAGTAGTCGATTTTGTATATGATGAGAAAATAGATATAAATGAAAGCAATAGAGTATTTGCAGTAGAATATCTTCCAGGTCAATATGATCAAAGGGCAGATTCCGCAGCAGAATGCATACAAATACTAACTCAGAATGAAAAACCTGAAGTAAGATGTGCAAAGGTTATTATAATAGATGGGAATATCACTGAAGATGAAATAAATAAAATTAAGAATTATTATATAAATAGTGTAGACTCAAGGGAAGCTTTATTGGAAAAGCCATTAACCATTAATATGGAATGGGAAGTGCCAAAGGATGTAGAAGTTTTAAATGGATTTATAAACAAGAATGAACAAGAACTTAAAGACTTTATGGAATCACTAGGACTTGCCATGAGTTTTGAAGATTTAAAATTTTGCAGAGAGTATTTTAAAAATACAGAAAAAAGAAACCCTACTATAACAGAAATAAAAGTAATAGATACTTATTGGTCAGATCATTGCAGACATACAACTTTTGAAACTAAAATAGAAGATGTGAAGTTTGAAGATGGAAAGTATATACTTCCAATTAAAACTGCTTACAAAGAATATATAAACTCTAGAAAATATGTTTATAAAAATAGAGAAAAAGATATGTGTCTTATGGATATTGCAGTAATATGTATGAAGGAACTCAGAAAAAAAGGACTACTTGATGATCTTGAAGTGTCAGATGAAATAAATGCATGTAGCATAGAGTGTGATGTAGATGTTGACGGTAAAATAGAAAAATACTTAATAATGTTTAAAAATGAGACACATAATCATCCAACAGAAATAGAACCTTTTGGGGGTGCTGCAACGTGTCTTGGTGGAGCTATTCGTGACCCATTGTCAGGAAGAAGTTATGTATATGGGGCAATGAGAATTACAGGTAGTGCTGACCCAAGAAAAGCAATTAGTGATACATTAAATGGAAAGCTTCCGCAAAGACAAATAACTATAAAAGCATCAAATGGATATAGTTCTTATGGAAACCAAATTGGACTTGCAACTGGTTATGTAAAAGAAATTTATGATGAAGATTTTGTGGCAAAGAGAATGGAAATAGGAGCGGTAATTGGAGCAGTACCTAAAGTAAATGTACGTCGTGAAAGGCCTAAATGTGGAGATTCTATAATACTTGTTGGAGGAAAAACTGGAAGAGATGGATGTGGTGGTGCTACAGGTTCATCAAAAGAGCATGATGAAAAATCTATTTTAACTTGTGGCGCTGAAGTTCAAAAGGGAAATCCACCTACAGAGAGAAAGCTTCAAAGGCTTTTTAGAAATGAAAAAGTAAGTAAGATTATAAAAAAATGTAATGACTTTGGAGCAGGGGGAGTTGCAGTTGCAATAGGTGAGCTTAGTGATGGACTTTCAATAAATTTAGATTTGGTATCTAAAAAATATGAAGGTCTAGATGGAACTGAACTTGCGATTTCAGAATCACAAGAAAGAATGGCAGTTTTAGTAGATAGTAATGATTCAGAAAAATTTATAAAAATGTCAAGAGAAGAAAATTTAGAAGCTATTGAAGTTGCCAAAGTGACTGATAATAAAAGACTAAAAATGTACTGGAGAGGCAAGGATATAGTAAATATAAAAAGAGAATTTTTAGATACAAATGGAGTTAAACAAAGAATAGATGTAATTGTTAAAAATCCTTCTAATAAATCATATTTTCAGGCTGAAAGATGCACTAATGTAAAAGAAAAATTAATAGAAAATCTAAGAGATTTAAATATGTGTAGTGAGAGGGGACTAATAGAGAAATTTGATAGTTCTATAGGTGCAGGAACAGTGTTTATGCCTTTTGGAGGAAAATATTACAAAACTCCTACAGAATCAATGTGCTTTAAAGTACCTGTTTTAAATGGAGAAACTAAGACAGGAACCATTATGGCATATGGATATAATCCTAAAATAGGCAAATGGAGTCCCTTCCATGGAGCAATGTATTCTGTTATAGAAGCTGTAACAAAAGTTGTAGCAGCAGGGGGAGATTACAGAAATATTAGATTAACTTTCCAAGAATATTTTGAGAAGCTAGGTGAGGATTCATATAAATGGGGAAAACCATTCTCAGCATTGCTTGGAGCATTTGTAGCACAAAAAGAACTTGGAATACCTGCAATTGGAGGAAAAGACAGTATGTCAGGTACTTTTAAAGATATAAATGTACCACCAACACTAGTTGCTTTTGCAGTAGATACAGTAAATACTGATAAAGTTATATCACCTGAATTTAAGAAAAAAGGTTCAAAAGTTGTATTACTTAAGGTATCAAGGGATGAAAATGATGTTCCAAATTTTGGAGAATTAAAGAAAAATTATGAAGTAGTACGTAAACTTATAAACAGAGAACTTATTCTTGCAGCACACACAGTTACTATGGGTGGAGTTTTAGACGCAATATCCAAAATGACCTTTGGTAATAAAATAGGCATGAATTTATCTCAAAATATAAAGAAGGATGAATTATTCTCAAAGGAGTATGGAGCAATTGTTTTAGAATTGGATAATAGGGTTCAGCTAAAAGAAGCATTTAAAAATGTAAACTATACTTTAATAGGTTTTACACAAGGAACTCCTAATATAAAATTCAATGATGAAGAAATCCATATAGATGAACTTATAAGGGAATGGGAAAGTCCGCTTGAAAAAGTATTCCCTACAAAAACAGAAACTGATAAAAATCAGATACCTTTAAATTTATATCATGCTAAAAGCAAAGTATCTCCATGCATAAAGATTCCAAAACCTCAAGTTTATATTCCAGTATTTTATGGAACAAATTGCGAATATGATTTAAAGAGAGCATTTAAAGGTGCTGGTGCAAAAACAAATTTAAGTGTATTTAGAAATTTAACACCGAAAGATATTGAAAACTCCATAGAAGATATGGTGGATAATATAAAAAATTCACAGATAATAATGCTACCAGGAGGATTTAGTGCTGGAGATGAACCAGATGGTTCAGGAAAATTTATAGCAACAGTTTTTAGAAATCCAAAAGTTAAAGAAGTTGTAATGGAATTTTTAAATAAAAGGGATGGATTAATCCTTGGAATATGCAATGGCTTCCAGGTGCTTACAAAACTTGGTTTGCTTCCATTTGGAGAAATAAGAGATATAGATGAGAAGTGTCCAACACTTACTTATAACAGTATAGGAAGACATATGTCTAGGGTTGTGAAAACAAAAATAGTTTCAAATATGTCACCATGGTTTAATAATGTAAAACTTGGAGATGTTCACAGTATAGCAGTATCTCATGGAGAAGGAAGATTTGTTTGCACAGAAGAAATTGCACAAAAATTATTGAAAAATGGTCAAATAGCTACACAATATGTAGACTTTAATGGAAATCCTACTTATGATATAGAATTTAATCCAAATGGTTCTGTGTATGCAGTTGAAGGAATAACAAGTCCTGACGGAAGAATACTTGGAAAAATGGGACATTCAGAGAGAATAGGTGATAATGTTTATAAAAACATTATTGGAGAAAAAGATCAAAAATTGTTTGAATCTGGAGTGAAATATTTTAAATAAAAACATTAAAGTGTTGACTTATGTAAAAAAAGATGCTAAGATAGTTAAAATTAAATACGTTTATTAATAACTCATATAAATCCGATAATATGGTTCGGTGGTTTCTACGGGATGACCTTAAATTTTCCCGCTATGAGTAAATCTATGTATAATTACTGTTAGAATTCTAGTAATGGGTTTACTTATATCCATTGCTAGAATTTTTTTATTTTAAGGGAGGATTATAATTAATGGATAACTCAAGCAAAAAGAATAAATCTACCTTAGATAAGTATTTTAAACTATCTGAGAATGGCACAAGCGTAAGAACAGAAGTTTTAGCTGGATTTACAGCATTTATAACAATGGCATATGCACTTTTAGTTATTCCTAACATGCTAAAATTTTCAGGAATGAATTCACTTGGAGTTAAAGGAGATGCAGCAGCTTCTCTTACAGTTTTAAATGACCCAGTAATAAGTTCAGCTTTTGCAGGAATGTGTATAGCATCATGTATTGGAACACTTATAATGGCATTATATGCAAACTTACCATTTGCACTAGCACCAGGAATGGGACTTACAGCATTTTTTACATATAGTGTTTGTTTAACACTAGGATATACTTGGCAACAAGCTTTAACAGCTGTATTTATATCAGGAATTTTATTTATAATAATAACTGTAACATCAATAAGAGAAAAGATAGTTGAAGCATTACCTCAAAATTTAAAACTTGCTATAACTGGAGGTATAGGACTATTTGTATCCCTTATAGGATTAAAAAGTGGACATATTGTAGTTTCAGATCCAGGAACATTAGTAAAATTCGGAGATTTAACAAGTAAAAGCACTATTTTAACTGTAGTGGGAATAATAATAATGGCCATATTAATGGCACGTAATGTAAGAGGCGGAATGTTAATATCAATTATTATAACTACTATAGTAGGTATACCAATGGGGATAACAAAGATATCAGGACTTCAATTTTTTTCAATACCTACATTTGGACATACTTTCTTTGCTTTTGATTTCAAAGGACTTGTACATCATGGTGGGACAGGAATTATAGGAGCTGTAACAAGTATCGTAATGGTAATTTTAACATTCAGTTTAGTTGATTTATTTGATACTATCGGAACGCTAGTTGGAACAGCTCAAAAGGCTAACATGATTCAATTAGATGGAAAGGTTAAAAATATGAGAAAAGCATTATTATCAGATGCTATAGCAACAACAATAAGTTCAATGATGGGAACTCCTACTATGGCAACAGTTGTAGAGTCTACTGCGGGAATTGCAGAAGGTGGAAGAACAGGACTTACTAATGTAGTTGTAGGTATATTATTTGCTTTATCATTATTCTTTGGTGGAATCGTAGGAATTGTACCATCAGAGGCAACTGCTCCAGCTTTAATAATTGTTGGAATCTTAATGGTTGGCGCTGTTAAAGAAATTGATTTTGAAGATTTTACAGAGGCACTTCCAGCATTTTTTACAATGGCAATGATGCCTTTTACATATAGTATAGCTAATGGAATAGCAGCAGGTATTATCTTTTATACAATAATAAAATTAGGAACAGGAAAACATAAACAAGTACATCCTATAATGTACATATTATCTGTACTATTTATATTAAGATTTGTACTATTACCACAATAATCTTGAGGAATAGTCTATATAAAGAAAACCCATATTTAAAACTACTAATATTCTTTTAAAATAAAAACTAAGATTTAGTTAAAAGCTATTTCTTAGTTTTTTATTATGATCAGGTAAATTTTTATTGAAAATTTATTTATTATTAAACGGTTATTAAAGGTTAATGCAGTTTAATATTTTAAGATTTTTTAATATAGCTTTGTGTTATAATATTGAATGGAAAAATAGAGAAAACTAATAATTAAAGGAGAATTTAAAATGAGAATAGCGATTTTTTCAGATATACATGGTAATCTTGAGGCTTTAAAATCAGTGTTAGAAGATATAGAATCTAAAAATGTTGATAGAGTAGTATGTCTTGGAGATTTAGTTGGATATGGTCCTTTCCCTAATGAAGTTATAGATGTAGTAAGAAGTGAAGATATATTAACTATAGCAGGTAATTATGATAAGGCTGTAGTAGCAAATGATATAAAATACATACAAGATAATCCCTTAAACAGAGAATTTGCATTACCTTGGTCAGTAAAAGAAGTTACAGAAGCCAATAAAAAATATTTAAAAAGACTGCCAGAGGATATTATAGTTGTTGAACAAGGAAAAGTATTAAAGTTTGTTCATGGAAGTAATAGAGCTATAAATGAATACCTTTTAGAAAATTCTGATGCTGCAAAAGAAGCAATGGATGAATTAAAAGAAGATGTTCTTGTATGTGCACATACGCATATACCTTATGAAAAGAAGTATGGAAATAAGGTGTTAATTAACGATGGAAGTGTTGGAAAACCAAAGACAGATAGTCCAAATTCAAATTATATTATTTTAACTATAAAAGAGGATGAGGTTAAATCAGAAACTATAGAAGTTAAATATGATTATGAAAAAACAATAAAAGCTATGGAAGAAAAGAATTTTCCAAAAGACCTTTTAGATACAATAAGAAACGGAAAATAAAAATGTAAATAAAAAGATATAGGATTGAGAAAAGTAAATCTTATATCTTTTTTATTTCATTACAAAATAAAACTATACTAAAGGGAAGGATTTTTTAAATTAGTATAGTTATAGAATAATTATTTTTTGAAGAAATATAATTTACCATCTTCAAGAGAATAATCTATTAAGTTATTATCAAATAAATATGATATAAAAGCAGAGATTGATGAATAATCTAAATGATACTGTTTAAAATTAGTAGCCACATCATTTAGTACGATTATATTTTCTAATATATCCTCCTTAGTGCAAGGTTGGTCTAAAAGTTCTAAAATAGTACTTTTTATAGTTTCAATTCTTTCTAGATTTTTGTCAGCTAAATCTTTAATTTCATTTGCATCTAAAACTTTTTTCTCATGGCTAATTATAAAGCATTCTGCATCTAAATTTTTTATTGTATTTAGTGTATTTATAGATTCTTCTATATTAAATAAAAATGGTATAGGATATTTTTCTAAAGTTTCATATCCAAAAATAGAATCACCAAGGAAACATATTTTTTCAGGAGTTATAATTCCTATATGTTCATGAGAATGTCCTTTAAGGGATAAAACATCAAATTTTTCATCGTTGATTTTGTTAGTACCGTAGTTAAGAATTTCATCAGCAACAAAAGGTTTTCTATTAGTAAGTTTCTTTGGTGCATTTGATGAGAATAATATTGTAGAGAATAGTTCGGAATTTCCCATATATATACTTTCTTTTTTAGAAGTATATACAAGAGTACCTGTGTAATTTTCTTTAAAATAATGATTTCCACCATAATGATCTGTGTGGGCATGTGTATTTATTATGTATTTAGGATGTAATCCATTTTCCTTTAATATATCATCAATTTTACGAGCAGCTGAATTGTCAAGTCCGCTATCAACTAGAAGACAAAATTTATTTTTAAATACATATACTCCAATATTAGTAGGAGCATCAATAAAGTACGTATTTCCTTTGAGTTTATGTAGTTCCAATTTTAAACACTTCCTTTATAAATAAAATAACAAATAAAAATATATCACAACTAATAATAAATAACAAATAAGTTATAATATATGATAAATATGCATTAAAAAAATTCCATTTATATAGAAAAATTTTTATTTAAATAATAAAAAAATAAAAACAGAGAAATTATTGATAAATTATTGACATACTAATTTAAAAGTTGTATATTATGGGTAGTAAATATTTACATAGAAATTTTCTATGGCAGTTGACCTTTGGGCAATTGACATTGGAATCGGCGGCAGGCAGTTGACTCTGCAGCAATTGACCTGCCTTTAGTTCAAACTGAACATGAGTATCCCTAACTTTAGTTGGGGATTTTTTTTGCTTATATATTAATAGATTATTTATAATATTAATGGGTAGAATTACTTTACATGATGTAGATATTAGTGCATAATTATTTTTAAGTATATAAATTAAATTTTTATAGACATAGGGAGGGAAAAATAATGAGCGAAGAAAATAAAACTCAAATTAATACAGAAGATGAAGTTATAACAAATGAGGAAAACAATTTAGAATCAAAAATGACTTTTAAAGATACATTTGTTTCAAATTTAGTGGACATATTAGTTACATTAGGATTATCTATAGTAGCTTTATTTATTATAGATGGAATACTTAGAGTAACAGCAGGATATTATATAACTGAAAAAGTACAAATGACTGCAATTATTTATTTAATAATATCATTAATATACACAAGTGTTATGCAAATAAAAAGCTGCGATACTATAGGCATGAGAGTATCTAAATTAAAAATAAATAAAGCAGAATAGAAATATAGGAGAGAACGTATGAAAAAAAGAAAGGTATATGAATTTGACATAGTAGACACAGAATTTCCGGGATTTGGAGTTGCTTATAAAGATGATACTAAAGTTTTGATTAAGAATGCTCTTCCTGGACAAAAGGTAGAAGGTTTTGTTAACAAGAAAACCAAAGAGTATGCTAAGGCAAAATTAAATAAAGTTATAGAAGATGTAGATTATAAAATAGATGCTAAATGCCCTATCTTTGATGTCTGTGGCGGATGTAGTCATCAATTTCTTTCATATGAAAAGCAATTAGAGATTAAAAAAGATCAAGTTTTAAAATTATTTGAAAATGCAGGTATAAGCGGATTTGAGTTCTTAGGAATACAAGGAAGTCCAGAAGAATTTGAGTATAGAAATAAAATGGAATTTACCTTTGGAGACATGGAAAAGGGTGGAGAACTTACTCTTGGAATGCATGCTCAAGGTAAAAGCTTTGGAATCATAAGTGCAGATGAATGTAAGATAGTAGATAGCGATTTTAATATAATCTTAAAAACTGTACTTGAATATTTCAGAGGAAAAGACCTTCCTCACTATAGAATAATGAGTCATGAAGGATACCTTAGAAACTTGGTTATAAGAAAAGGTAGAAATACTCAGGATATAATGGTTAACTTAGTTACTACATCTCAAAGAGATTTTGATTTAAGTGAATTTGTTGAACTTTTAAAAGGACTTAACTATAAGGGAGAATTAAAAGGAATACTTCATACAGTTAATGATTCACTGTCAGATGTGGTTCAAGCAGATAGCATGGAAGTTCTATTTGGACGTGATTACATAATGGAAGAAGTTTTAGGACTTAAGTTTAAGATATCACCATTTTCTTTCTTTCAAACTAATACTAAAGGGGCAGAGGCTCTTTATAGCATAGTTAGAGATTTTATGGGAGATGCAAAATCTAAAGTAGTTTTTGACCTTTATTGTGGTACAGGAACTATAGGACAGATTGCAGCTCATAATGCTAGTAAAGTTATAGGAATTGAACTTATAGAGGAGGCTGCAAAGGCAGCTAACGAAAATGCAAAACTTAATGGTCTTAATAACTGTGAGTTTTTAGCAGGAGATGTAGCTAAGGTTATTAAGGATATTAAAGTAAAACCAGATATAATAATCTTAGATCCACCAAGACCAGGGGTTCATCCTGATGCATTAAAATACGTTACAAAGTTTAATGCTAAGGATATAATTTACGTTTCATGTAATCCTAAAACTTTAGTTGAGGATTTAAAATTCCTTATAAAAGAAGGATACAAGGTTGAAAAGGTTAAGATTAAGGATATGTTCCCTCATACGCCACATGTGGAGACAGTAGTTCGCTTAAGTAAGTAATATCAAGGGTTAAGCCTTTTATAATAATATTAAAAGCAGTAAATTTCCATCCTTCTTCCATCCTAAAATTATAGTGGATGGAAGAAGGTCATTTTAGAGATATAATGGACTCAAATAAGTCCACACTAGCTTGAGTTAATTTGTTAGTGACATGTGAATAAGTATCCATAGTAGTGGATAACTTACTATGACCTAAGCGGTGTTGAATATCTTTGATATTAGCACCGGCTTCAAGCATCATAGTTGCATGAGTATGGCGAAGAGAGTGAAAACAAAAATTGATTTGAAGTTCATAATTTATAACTCGACTTAAATACTTGAAACTATCAGTAGTTACGAGTTTACCATTTTCTTTAGTACATACAAAATTGTTATTTGTATAGTACTCACCATACTTTAATTTGTTTTCTATTTGACATTTCTTATGGTGCTTTAAAATATTAACTAGCGTATTGCCAATGAGAATGGTTCTATAGGAGCTCTTAGTTTTAGGGCTTCCAAAGACCCATTCTCTTTTTTCTTTAATAATAATTTTTTGAACTTTAATAGTCTTATTTTTTAGATTAACACAATCCCAAGTAAGACCGCAAACCTCGGCTGCTCTCATGCCGGTATTAAATGCTATTTGAAGGGGGATATAAAAATTACTTTTCTCTGGGAAGCGTTTAATAATTCTCCTAAATTCATCTAAGGTTATTATTTTTAAATTATCTGGAGTATTTTTTAAATCATTATATTTAGGCATGGTAACATATTGCATTGGATTTTCCTTTATGAGTTGATAAGGATAAACTGCCATTCTTAAGGCTCCGGATAAAACCCCATAGAATCCAGAAAGAGTATTCTTAGCGAAACCATTTCTATATTTTTTGTTTAAAAATTCTTGTAATGCAGCAGTATTAAGAGATTTTAGTTTGTAATTGCCAAGGGTTGGTTTAATATGTCTATCGATAATACGTCTATAATTTAATTGTGTATTATATTTACAATTAATAAGTACATATTCCTTATACCAATAGTCAAAATAATCAGCTACAGTAATATTACTTTCAGTTAAGACAGAGCCACAATTCTCAAATTCATTTAAGGCTTTTCTAAGAGCCTTTTCAGCTTATTTCTTTGTAGAGCCACCAGCTCTTTCAATGGTTTTACGTTTACCGTCAACAATACCTAGGTTAAAGTAATAATACCAGCGGTTTCCCTTTTTTCTTACTCCACCTTTCATAATATGCAACTCCTTTGTTTATAAAATTTTGTAATACAAAAATCATCATTTGTACTTATAGCTAATAAGCTTAAGTTGTCTTAATAATTCATCAACAAAATCCTCAGCCTCCTTTTCATTAAGGTTATCTATATCAACTCCACAATAATCTATAATGGAAGGTTGACTCAGTAAACATTTTATGTTTTCCTTTGGCGTTTTAAATAAATTTTTAGATAGAGTTTTAGAACAATCTAAAATATGAGCAAGTTTTATATCAGGGTCATTTTTAATTGCTTCACGTATAATTTCAAGTTCAGTTTTATTTAGAGTATCTAATTGAGAGTTTATAAAAGTATCTATATTATCATTAATGTTGTTGCGGTCTTGAAAATAATATATAGGAACGCCACAAGCTTCTGCAATCTCATTTAATATTGAAAAACTAGTATAAGTTCTTCCAGATTCAATATCACCAATATAGCTTTGAGATCTATTTATATCCTTTGCCAGCATCCGTTGAGTATAACATTTTCCTATTTTTTCTGATTTAAGACTTCGTGCTTTTTTTAATAATTGTCCTAATTGTTTTCTGATTAACACCATAGTACATACCTTCTTTCAATTTGGAAAGAATCCTTAATAAATGAGAAGTTTATGATGATTATTGAGGAGGTAAAAATTTGACTAAGTTATACTTATTAAATGTAATTGATGAGGTAATTATTTTAGCATATATATAAACGTCAAGATAATAATGAAATTTTCCGATCATTTAAGGGTGTAGTTTTTTACTCATCGTCATCTTTAAAGTGATCTTTTAAGCGATAAGACTTTCCATTAATAGGTACAACATGAGCATGGTGCAAAACTCTATCTAATATAGCATTTGCGATGATAGGATCATAAAAAATATCATCCCAAGCATTGAAATTTATATTAGTTGTTAAAATTGTACTTTTTTTCTCATATCGCATGTCAATGAGTTGGAAGAATAACTTAGAGTCTTCTTTATTTATCGGTAGATAGCCTAATTCATCTATTATTAGGAGCTTGTACTTACTAAAATGTTTAAGTCTAGAATCTAATCGATTCTCTAAATTTGCACGTTTTAATTGCTGTAATAAATCATGACATTTAATAAAGTATGTACTATATCTACGTTTTGCTGCCGCAATTCCTATAGATGTAGCAAGGTGCGTTTTTCCTACTCCACTAGGACCTAGGAAAACTATATTTTCTTGTGTATTTAGAAAGCGTAATGTTAAATCTAATATCTGATCTTTATTAATGCTAGGTTGAAAGCTGAAATCAAAGTCTTTAACCTCTTTTTTATGAGGAAAAGCGCCTACTTTTACCATAGATTTAATCATATTTGCTTCTTTAAAATCTATTTCATAAGCTGTAAGCTTAATAAGAGCATCAACAAAGGATAAATTATTTTTAGTAGAAAAATCAATGACTTCGTCTAAATGATTAATCATTTGTTTAAATTTTAAATACTCTAGATTTTTTATAAGTTGTGTATATGCACTATTCATTTTTATATACCTCTCCTATTAAATTTAAATTTTGTCCTAGCTTTCTTCATCATTTCATATGAGCTTTTATTAAATTGTAAAGCACTAATCTCAGCATAATGTTCTGCATGATAATTTAATTTTTGATTTTGTATATCATGAATAGTAACTAATTTTGTGCTATAATACACATGTAATTGATGATCATATACTTGAAGTTTTAGTCGTTTACCTATATATTCTGGTGGGACAGAATATTGGTTTGATTTGTATGAAATCATGCTTTGACTATTTACTTTAACAGATGTGGTGGTTATTTTGTAAAGATTTCTTATCTGATCTTTAGGCAGTTTTGATAAGAAATCTTTTTCTTTCTGTAAATGTAATATTGGTATTTTACCTGTTGATGTATGACATTTACTATTAATTCTATTGTTTAAATCTGAAACAAGTTTGTGTAATTGCTCATAGTTTAATGTTCCATTATATGCTCTTATTTCATCTAATAATTTCATAGGAGCTTCTACTTTGGCTTTGGTGTTAGGTCTACCTGCTACGCAAGGGTGAACTTTAAAGCCGTAATCTTTTGCAAACTGTTGAAATTTATTATTTACTTTTCCTTTAGAATAATTAGTTCTAGGTAAATCCATAACAGTTTTCATATTGTCCGTTAATAGTTCCTCCGGAACTCCTCCAAAAGCTTGAAATGATTCATCAAGAAAAGAAAATAACACTTCTTGTGTTTTATCGAGAGATAACTTGTACACTCTAAACCTCGAATATGAAAGTATTAATACAAAGACATTAACACTAATAATTTCTCCGGTATTTAAAACAAATTCTATGTTTTCTTTCCAATCTAGTTGTGCTTGTTTACCTTTACCTGTTTCATACCTCATAGGCGCAGCCTTAGATAGATGTACTTTTATTCTGCTATTAAAATAGTGACTAAATTCTGGATGATTGGAGATATATCTTCTAAAAGAAGATTGAGCACAATCTAATCCATAATTATCTTTAAGATACTGCCATAAAATACGTTTATAATAAAATATTTGAATAGAATCTTTACCCAGAAGTTTTTTGATAATAGGTTCAAAATGGTCTATTTTAGATTTACGATTTCTAGTAGTAGGTTTTACATATCCATTTAAATATTTACCTACGGTGCGTGGATCAACGCCAAGTTCCCTAGCTATTTGACTTTTATTTACTTTCAAATTATTTTCCTCCATAATTAAATTTAATTTATGAAGATCCTCTAACTTATCTATTTGTATTTCAGAATTAATATTCATTTGTATAATCATAATTACCTCCAGTTTATTAAATGTTGGTAATTATAGTATTATACATAAATCTAATTCTTACATCCTTAGATGATCACTTTCTTGCATTCCCATAATAGCACTTATATACGGTGGTGTGAGAGGACGCTAAATAAAATAATTATTTAGCTCCTACTCGATACTCAAATTTAAATAGCAGGAGGTGATAGATTGATATGCATCTATGACAAAAAACATAAAAGGCAACTTTGAAACCTATGGACTTGGAGTTTTAGATGAAGTTATAAACAGAAGAACTTAATGGTGATTATGAATTAGAGCTATTCAACTAAGGTAAGACAACGATTTGTATAAACAATTTTCAAAATATTCATATTATGATTTGAAAGAATTATTTAAAAAGGTAAAGACTAAAGAAGAACAAGATTTTTATATTACTTTATCAGATTTAGTATTACAAAAAGAACAAGAGAAAGTAATAGGAAAATAATAATGGCTACTTATACTATATTTGCAGGTGTTAATGGTGATAGAAAAACTGAGATATATAAATTTATAATAATGATGAATAGAAACTAGCTTATTAAATTAACCGCAGGCTAGTTTTTTCTTATACAAAAAGATAGGGAGTAGCAAAGAGTAATTGACAGTTAAAAAGAACAGTTTAAGAATAGAGTTATCAAGTGAATAAATATAATTCATTGACTTAAATTCATTGGAGTAGTATACTATGTTTAGAATTATAAAAGGAGGCTTTTAATATGGTACGAATTTCAAAGGCGCCTGAAGTTCGCAAACAGGAAATATTAGATACAGCAATGAAGTTATTTTATAAAAAAGGATATGAATCAACTTCTATGGCTGACATAGCAAAGGAAATGAATGTGGTACCAGGGTTATGTTATCGTTATTTTAAATCAAAACAAGAACTTTTTGAAATTGCAATGGATAGTTATGTTGAAGAATGTGGACAAAAATTTTTAAAAGTTATTTGTGATGATGAAAAAACATTAATAGAACGTATGGATGATATGGCTAAATTAATGCTAATTCAAGAAGATAACAGCAAATATCATGATTTTTATCATAAGACTGGTAATGAAATATTGCATGAGCAACTTATTATAAAAATTGCAAAATATTTAATTCCAAGTCTAAGCAAAGAGTTTAAAAAATTATGTGAAAAAGAAGAAATTCATATTGAAAATGTTGAAATGATGACTAATTTTATTATGTATGGACAAATAGGTGTTTTGTCATGCAAAGACATTTCTATGGAAGAAAAAATTAAACAAATTTGTGGATTTATAAATTCAATATTAGGAATAAGATAATAGATATGATGATTAGTTATTAGATAAACATCCCTAATAAAGTATTGCTGAAAAGTGATATTTTGTTAGGGTAAAAAAATACTGATTGAGTGAACTAAATTCAATGACTGAAATTCATTGAGAATAATAATTTATAGAAAGAAGAGAAGTTAAGTGAATAATAATTTAGAAAAAGATTTTACAACAGGTAATGCAACTAAAAAATTAATAGAAGTTACTATTCCAGTACTTATAGCATTCATATTTAGTATGGCATACAACATAGTTGACAGCCTTTGGGTTGGAAACCTACTTGGTGAAAAAGCAATGGCAGCACTTACTGTATCAATGCCACCTATATTGTTAACAACTTCTATTGCAATGGGTGCTACTAATGGGGTTGCGATTTTGTTATCAAAATACGTTGGAGCAAAGGATAAAGAAAATCAAAATAAAGTAATCTCAACTTCTTGTATAGTAGCATTTATTTTCAGTATAACTATAACTGTTATTTGTGAATTTAGTGCAAAAACAATTTTAAACCTTTTAAATACACCAAGTGAGATATATCCTATGGCAAAAGAGTATCTTATTTTATATATGATTGGGTATGTTTTTGTATTTATGTACTTATATTTCACGGCTGTATTACGCAGTTTTGGTAATACAACTATGCAAATGGTATCTATTATCCTATGTACAATGCTTAATATAATTTTGGATCCTATTTTTATTAATAAAATGGGACTTAAAGGAGCAGCAATTGCAACTTTATTGTCTCAGGGAATAATGATGCTTATTATGATTGTATATATTATTAAGAAAAAATTAATTGTAATTGATTTTAAGTTATTTTATAAAAATACTTTAAAGGAACTTACACTAAAGGCAATTCCATCTATTATTCAGCAAAGTATTCCTGCAATAAGCACAAGTTTTATTACCTATTTAATTAGTGCATTTGGAGTACTGGCTATAGCTGCATTTGGTATTTCAGGAAAAGTTGAAACCATTCTATTCTATCCTGCTATGGCACTCAATATGACAATTACTACTTGCACTGGTCAATGTTTTGGTGCTAAAAATATAAAAAAAGTAAAAGAATATCTTAAATCTGGAATACTATTGGGAAGTGGATTTTTAATTGTATTAACAATTATAGTAGTGTTCTTTTCAAAGAATTTGGCGCAAATGTTTGGGGCGAATGAAAGTGTTAAAGATTTAGTTAAAGTTTATTTTTTAATTATTTCAGTTGGATATACATGTAATGTTATTACTAATTGTGTTCTTGGAGCAATAAATGGTTTTGGAAAACCAATGTCAGCTATGCTTTTAATGATTTTCTACTATATTATTGTTCGTATGCCACTTGCAAAGATATTGTCTATAAATAAATTAGGACTAAATGGGATATGGATAGCTGTTTTGATAAGTCATATTGCAGCAACTATAGCAGCAATCTGTTATTTTAAAGTATTATTAAAAAAAGATTATAAGAAGTTAAGTTGTTAAATGAATTTAAGGATATATGGTTTTGAATAAATTTCTCTTTAAAAGATAAATCTATAATGAATATAAAATTGGTTCTGTTAATTAATTATGAAAGCATAGCTTTAAAAATCATAAAATTACTATATGACTTATTTTAAATAATAAAAATTATACGATTAATATTTTGTGGTATGACAAAAAAGCCTATCCATTATAGATTTTAAAAATAAATAGACTTAATTAAAAGCGATAGCGCTAGCCGTTAGGCAGCTAATAACCAATTATTTTTAGCTTTAACTGGGTAACTAATTCCCACTACTTCAGATGGTGTTAAATTACGTAGTGATGAGTGGTTACGCACAAAATTATAGTGAAATATAAACACTGATATTAGTTTATTGGCACTATTAAATGAGTTAAAGCCTTTTAAACCTTTATACCAAGACTTAAATGTTTTGTTAAAAGATTCAATAATATTGTTTGAAATATCATCTTTAAAAGATTGTACTTTTATGTGTAATGTATCTTGGAATACTGATTTTATTGGAATATTGTAAGATGGAAGTCTATCAGTAACTATGGCTCTAGGAGATCCTAATTTCTTAGCATCGTTAAAAAGGCTAAAAGCTTGTTTAGCATCTCTATATGGGGATAGATGATAAGAGATAATTAATCGACTTTCTGAGTCTATAACAAGCCATAGATAATGTTTCTTGCCATTTATAAATACAACAGTTTCATCTGCGTGCCATTCATCAGAATCTGATAAGTCAATATTATAAAATAAATTATCAGATTTCAATTTGAAATATGCAGCAAATTTTTTAGTCCAACTTGCAATAGTAACATGAGATACTTTTACATTAAATGTTCTAAACAAATATTGAGATATACGTCTTGTAGAACTTTCATTAAGAAAGTAAAGGTCTAAAGCCATTAATATAATATGAATTGGAAAGCGCATACCTTTAAAATTAAGTTTACCTTGGATAGTGGTATTGCTTGAAGGATCTATAGCCGTAGGCTTCGCCACAAAAAAACTATGATTACATTTTTTATCGTTACAACGATAATTGATATAATTTGAGTAATTATGATGAATAAAGGTTCCTTTGTTACAGATAGGACAACGAGGGTAATCCTTGAGCTGACGCTCTTTCGGCATAGCCGATGGTGCAAATTGTCTTTTACACTCTTTGCATTGATATTTTTGATTTCCTTCTTTGTCTTTTCCAAACTTATATAGGTTATGGCTGTGACATCTAGGACAGGTAATTTTTTTATTAGCTTTGTTCATTGATTCCTCTCTCCTTTCTGGGAGGTAATATGTTTGTGAGAAATCTATTATATTTCAATAGGCCGAGGGGAATCAATGTTCATATAACTTAACAGAACGATAAAATTAAAGAGGAGGTGGGGTTATGAAGCCAAATGACAAATCCAATAAACTAATAAATGAGAAATCTCCATATTTACTTCAACATGCACATAATCCAGTAGATTGGTATCCATGGTGTGAAGAGGCTTTCTTAAAAGCAAAGAAGGAAGATAAACCTATATTTTTAAGTATAGGGTATTCTAGTTGTCACTGGTGTCATGTTATGGAGAAAGAGTCTTTTGAAGATGAAGAAGTAGCAAAGATTTTAAATGATAAATATATATCTATAAAAGTAGATAGAGAAGAAAGACCAGATGTAGACAATACATATATGACATTTTGTCAATCAGTTACAGGTAGTGGGGGATGGCCTTTAACTATTATAATGACACCTGAGCAAAAACCATTTTTTGCAGGAACATATTTTCCTAAGAAAAGCATGTATGGTAGACCTGGATTTATACAAATATTAAAACAAATATCAGATGAATGGAAAAGTAATAAAAATAATATTATAAATACATCAAATGAACTATTAAACACAATGGAAGAGCATATATCACAAGATAAATCAGGAGAAATAAATGAAACTATATTGCAGGATGCTGTAATTGAAATGAACTATTATTATGATAATAAGTATGGAGGTTTTGGGGCTTCACCTAAATTTCCTACACCTCATAAGCTAATGCTACTTTTAATTAACTATAAAGTATATAACAATAAAAATGCACTAGGTATGGTAGAAAATACACTTAAATGTATGTATAAAGGTGGTATATTTGATCATATAGGTTTTGGTTTTTCTCGTTATTCCACAGATGAAAAATGGCTTGTTCCTCATTTTGAAAAAATGCTATATGATAATGCATTATTAGCTTATGTATATACTCAAGCATATCAAGTAACAGGTAAATCTTTTTATAAAGAAGTAGCGGAAAAGATTTTTAAATATATACTTAGAGATATGACTTCACCCGAAGGTGGATTTTATTCAGCAGAAGATGCAGATTCAGAAGGAGTAGAAGGAAAGTTTTATGTGTGGACATTACATGAGATAGAAAGTATTTTAGGGGAAGATGCTAAGGAATTTTGTAATATATATAATATAACTAAAAATGGTAATTTTGAAGGGAGTAATATACCCAATTTGATTGGAAAAGATTTAGATGATATAGACAAATTAGAAAGTTTAAGAAAGAAACTATTTGAAGTAAGGGAAAAGAGAATTCATCCATTTAAAGATGATAAAATATTAACTGCTTGGAATGCATTAATGATAGTAGCTCTTGCCTATGCGGGAAGGGTTTTTGAAAATGAAAAATATATAAACAGAGCAAAAAAGGCTTATAATTTTATAGAAAATAATTTAATAAGAAAAGATGGAAGACTTTTAGCACGATTTAGACATGGAGAAGCAGCATATATAGCATATCTTGAAGATTATTCATTTTTGGTGTGGGCACTTATGGAACTTTATGAAGCTACATTTGACTCAAAGTATTTAAAGCAAGCACTACACTTTACAGATGAAATGATAAAACTATTTTGGGACGAAGAATCTTATGGATTTTTCCACAGCGGCAAGGATGGAGAAAAACTTATATTAAACTTAAAAGATAGTTATGATATGGCTATACCATCTGGAAATTCTATAGCAGCTATGAATTTAATTAAACTTTCAAAAATTACAGGAGACAATACTTTAGCTGAAAAAGCTTATAAAATGATTGAAGGTTTTGGAGGAAATATTATAGAAAGTATACAATCTCATAGTATATTTTTAATGGCTTATATGAACTATATTAGACCTAGTACGCAAATAGTAATAGCATCAGAAAAGCAAGACGAATTATTTAAAGATATGATAAGGGAAGTAAATAAAAGATTTATGCCATTTACTACTACTCTATTAAATGACGGAGATTTAGAAAATGTAATACCATTTATAAAGAATGAAAAAAAGATATACAATAAAACTACTGCTTATGTATGTGAGAATTTTTCATGTAATAGACCAGTAGATAATGTAGAAGATTTTATTAAATTACTAATTTAAACAAAAAAACTCTCATATATATGAGAGTTTTTTATTTCCAATTTATAATAATTAACATTTAATTTGTATAAGTTGAAGAAGATTGTGTGTTTGTACTAATTTATAACAATGTTGTTTACGGTCGGGAAGAACAACATTACAAATGAAACCAGGTGGATTGGTAGAATTATTGAGTACATTAAAACATATATTTACTGCACTGTGTGAAATATATATTTTTTCTGATTTATTAAATTGAAAAACAGGACTGTGTTTAGTAAATGTTCTAACATCTACGCTATACTGGACTATAAAAGAAATGGGTATTTGAGTTTTATTTAATATACCTACATATAATCCTCCATTTTCTAGATCTGGCTGAAGAAAATTATTACAACATTGACAACAGCATTTAAACATATAATCACCTGATAAATATTTAATTTTTATTAACTTACCTACTATATTATATTATGTATATTAATTTTTGTTATTAATTTTTAATATTATAGGATTTAAATATAGATTGTTTTTAGTTTCAATTAATAATAGTAGGTAAATAATAACCACACACAACACTGTTGTGTAATTAAATGGAAATTGGTATAATATAACAAGAGGGTTGACTAGAAATACATTTTGATTGTTATAATTGTGGGTTAATTTTATATTTAAGCTAAAAAATACTCAGTTCATTCATATTTTAATACTTTTAATAGGAGAAGATTTATATGAAAGAATTTAGTATTAATACAAGTGTTTATTTTGGAGAAGGATCTTTAGATAGGTTGAGTAAGATTAAAAACAAAAGAGTATTAATTGTATGTGATAAATTCATGGAAACTTCCGGTATAACTTTAAAAGTACAGCAAAAGTTAGATAATTGCGAAGTAGCTATATATAGTGATATTGTACCTGATCCATCTGTAGAAGTTATTGCAGCCGGTATTCAAAAATTACAAAGTTCTAATTCAGAGGTTATAATAGCTCTTGGTGGAGGTTCTGCAATTGATGGAGCTAAAGCAATAAGAGAATATATAAAAAAAATTACTAATGGAGTTTCTAAAATAAAAGAGTTTTATGCTATACCTACTACAAGCGGTACAGGCTCTGAAGTAACAGAATACGCAGTAATTACAAATACACAGGAACAGTTAAAGTATGCTCTTACAGATAAATCTCTTCTTCCTACAGTAGCAATTCTTGATCCTGAACTTGTAAAAACTGTTCCTAAAGCTATCACTGCTGATACAGGAATGGATGTAATAACACATGCTATAGAGGCTTATGTTTCCAAAAATGCTACTGATTTTTCAGATGCTTTTGCGGAAAAGGCTCTTACTTTAGCTTTTGAATTTTTACCACAAGCTTATGAAGACGGAAATAACATAGTAGCAAGGCAAAAACTTCACAATGCTTCATGTCTTGCAGGGATTGCATTTAATGCAGCTGGACTTGGAATTACTCATAGTTTAGCTCATGCTGTAGGTGGAAAACTGCATGTGTCTCATGGAAGAAGTAATGCAATAATACTTCATCATGTAATTGAGTATAATGCTAATTTAAATAAAAGTATTTTTAGTATTGAATATGATAGAGCTGCTAAGAGATATCAAAGACTTGCTCAATTATTGAATTTACATGCGTCCAATGTAACTATTGGTGTTAATAATTTAGTTAGGAGTATTGTAGAACTTCAGAGGAATTTAATGATTCCAACAACATTAAAAGAGCAAGGTGTTGATATGGAACTTGCTAAACAATCAAAACAGCAAATTATTAATGCTGCTATTAAAGATGTTTGTACAACATCAAATCCAAAAGAAGTTACAAGCGAACAATTATTAGAAATTTTAAATAAAGTCTTAGAATAACGCATAAATACCACTCATTAATGGGTGGTATTTATAGGTGATTGAGGAAAGCTTAAAAATTAAATAAAAGATGATTTGCAATATTAAAAGGGTTGAATAAGTTTTTGTTAAGATATAAAAAGTACAAGCTATGATACTATCAGTAGATACAATTTATAGATATATTCTTAATAAATTTCACATTATATTTCTCATTAAAATATTTTTTACACTATGTATATAGCTTAACAGTATGTAAAAAATTGGGGGGGAGTAATATGGAAGAAGAGTTATATTCGATAGGAAGAGTCGGTGAAATATGTAATATAACAAAAAAAGCATTAAGATATTATGATAAAATGCACATATTATCACCTGATAAAGTAGCTAATGAAAATGGTTATAGATATTATAGCAAAAGAACGTTATTATCTGTTCCAATGATAAAGTACTATAAACAGAGTGGATTTAAACTTGAGGAGATGAAAACTTTTCTTAAAGGAACAACCTATGATTTTTTTCATAGAAGTTTTAAGAAAAAAATTCACGAATTAAAGGAGCTTCAAAAGGAAATAAATTTAAAAATAAGATCTGTTGAAGATTGGGACAATCTTATAGTTGAGGCACAGATGGTAATTGAAAACAAAGTTTGTGATGTATCTGTGAAATATATAGATAATCGTACTTTAATCTTTTTAAATCAAGATTTTGAATATGATTATATGGATTCTATAATTAATATAGAATTTACAAATTATATAGAAAGTATAAATAATGCAATAACAGGTCCAGTAATTATAAGGTTTCCATCTTTTGAAGATAAGATAAATGGAAAGTGCAAAAAAATGACCATAATGCAACAAACAATTTTAAAGTGTAAAGATGAATTAAGTACTGAATTTGGGGGGTGTATGGTAGCTTCTTGCTATCATATAGGACCTCATGAAACAATCAATAAAACATATAAAAAGATAAAAGAATGGATAAAAAAACATGGTTACATATGTTCTAAAGAATCTTATGAAAGGTATGTAACAGATTATTGGACTACTAAAAATGCATCAAAATTTGTAACGGAGATTTTTATAAAGATTAGAAGAGAAAAATAATATATGTATGAAAACGTTACCCCAAGGGTAGGGTATAGAAGAAAAAAATCACTTATTTTAATGAAAAATAAGTGATTTTTTTCTTTTGTATTTAATATAAAGGACATTTGTTAGGTTAGAAAAATCAAATTTATACATGACTATATTTCAAAAGTTAACAAATTGTAAATGAGGATAATTCTAATGTAGATGATTATTTTAAACAAATATAAAATTTTAAATGATACTTGTTTAAATATAGTTTTTCATAATTTTGGTAAAAAGTGTTGACCTTGACCTATAGGGTAAGGAATATAATTTATTTAAGAAAAAAACCTACAAGAAATAGAATGAATAGTATTTAATGGCTTAAAAATAGGATTTTAAAATTATAACAATCACAATTATACAAAAAATAGAAGTAGATATATTAGGAGAATTAGTGGATTACTATATGTGAATATGATTTAAATTGCTATGTTGACAATAGTTAGATAGTGTTAAAAATCATAATTAAGCTTGAGTATATTAATTTAATTTATACATGAAAGGAGTTTTATTTTTATGAGTGAAGATTCAAGAGCAGTAAGCGCAGAAGCAATTGCTGCAAAGAAGAAATTAACAAGAAATTTCTTCAGAAAAGGTATATCCCTAGCTTTATTTTCAGGAGTTTCCTATGGATTATATACTGCATTTTTAACCATGGGTATGACTAAAGGGGTTTGGAATGATTGGTATGGTAAGAATACAGCAGGGTTATCAGCATTTATTATAGCTTATTTACTTGCAGCACTTGGTAATGCCATAAATGATACTTGTAGTGCTGTGTGGTCACTCTTATATGCAATAGTTAAAGGTAAATTTGGAGATTTTTTAAGATGTATTAACACAAAGCCAGGAAGAATTATGATAGTGGCAGCTCTTATAGGTGGACCTATAGCTAGTACTGCTTATGTTGTGGCACTTCAAATGGCTGGTTCAATAGTTGTTCCAATATCAGCACTTTGTCCTGCTATTGCAGCTATATTAGGAAAAGTATTGTATAAGCAAGAATTAAATAAGCGTATGGCTTTTGGTATTGGGATATGTGTTTGTGCAAGTTTTTTAATTGGTAGTACAGGATTTACAGGTGAGGCTTCAAAGGGTACTTTACTTGGTTTATTAATAGCTATTATTGCAGCTTTAGGTTGGGGATTTGAGGGGTGTGTAGCTGGATATGGTACAGCACTTATTGACCCTGAAATTGGTATTTGTATACGTCAAGTAACATCAGGTATAGCAAACTTATTTATATTGCTTCCTATTTTAGGCAAGATGGCTGGTGGAGTAAATATTTCTGTTAATCTTGCGGTGCAAGCATTTACAAGTTCCCCTGCAATGGCTTGGTTTGTTTTGAGTGGTCTTTTAACATTTTTAACTTTTATGACATGGTATGCTGGCAATAGTATGTGTGGAGCTGGCCTTGGTACTGCATGTAACGGAACATATTCTTTCTTTGGACCATTATTCTGCTTATTAGTCTTAGGAGTATATGGTGGAATGGATGGATGGTCATTACCTTCAGTTGCTTGGATTGGAGCTATAGCAATGATGATTGGTATTCTTATAGTATCTATGAATCCGCTAGATTTATTTAAAAAGAAAACGGGGGTGGATATAGATGAAGCCGCTTAATTATGCAATTTTGAAGTACTTTACAAAAGTCGAGGAAGCATGTGCTGATGATATTATAGAGGCATTAAAAGGAGAATATGAAAACTTTAAAGCTCTTAAAAGAAATGCTGTAATAAATGCTTTATTAACAGCAGAAGCAAATGGACTTATTGAAGAAACAAGATTTGATTTGGATGAGAATAAAAGGCTAAGAGTATATTATCATGCAAATGAAGATGGTGTAGCTACAATTAATAAATATATTAAAGATTAGTTTTTGATATTTATAATGCAATAATATTTTATTAGAAAAGAGGAATTTAAAATGAGATATTATGGAGAGGAAGCTTTAGGACTTGTAGAAACAGTAGGATTAGTTCCGGCTCTTGAAGCAGCAGATAAGATGCTTAAGGCAGCTAATGTTGAATTAATTTCATATGAAAATATTGGGTCAACTCTTGTAACTATTGTGGTAAAAGGGGATGTTGGTGCAGTAATGTCTGCTGTAGAGGCAGGGGCGGCAGCAGCTGCTGCAATAGGTAAATTAACAGCTCACAATGTTATGCCACGTCCTATTAGGGCAGTTGGAGATATTGTTTCAGTACATGATATAGATTCATAAAAAAGAAAGGGGAAAATATATGGCAAGATATGAAGCTATAGGATCAATTGAAACTTTTGGATTGGTTTTTGCTCTAGAAGCAGCAGATGCTATGTGTAAAGCAGCAGATGTTGAACTTATTGGATATGAAAACGTTGCCTCGGGTTATATCTCTGTATTAGTTCGTGGAGATGTTGGTGCTTGCAAGACAGCGGTAGATGCTGGTATTGCAGCTGTTAATACAATGGAAGGTGCAAATCTTTATAGTTCAGTAGTTATTGCAAGACCACATGAAGACCTTGAAAAAATAATAAAACGATATGCAGTTGAAAGTCTTATACCGGAATAAGAAAATGAATTTTTAAAAAGAGGGAGAGAGAAAGATGAATATTAACATTATAGATAATGATTTACTCTCCATGCAGGAAGCGAGAATTCTTGTTGAAAATGCTCGTGAGGCTCAAAACAAGCTTGCAACTTTTTCTCAGGAAAAACTTGATGAGATAGTTGAACGTATGATTGAAGAAATTGAAAAACATTTAAAGGAACTTGCAAAATTATCTAATGAAGAAACGGAATATGGAAAGTCGGAAGATAAATATATGAAAAATTATTTTGTTTGCAAGTATTTAAAAGACAGACTTAAAGGCATGAAATGTGTAGGTATTATTAATGAAGATAAAGTTAATAGGACAATGGATATTGGAGTGCCAAAAGGAGTTATTATAGCATTTTGTCCATCTACTAGTCCCGTGTCTACAACAATATATAAGACGCTAATTGCAGTTAAATCAGGAAATGCAATTATATTTTCACCTAATCCAAGGGCTAAAAAAACCATTAGTAAGACAATTGATATTTTGATTAGAGTAGCAGAGGGAATAGGACTCCCAGAAGGAGCTATTGCATATTTGCATACGGTAACTAAAAGTGGTTCATTAGAGCTTATGAATCATAAAGATACGTCACTTATAATGAACACGGGAGTTTTAGAAATGCTTCATGATGCTTATAAGTCTGGAAAGCCTGTGATTTATGGGGGAAATGGAAATGGACCAGCTTTTATAGAGCGCACAGCTGATATAAAGAAGGCTGTTAAAGACATTATTAGTAGTAAAAATTTTGATTATGGCATTGTTTCAGCATCTGAACAATCAGTTGTTGTTGATAGCCTTATTGCATCAGAGGTAAAACAAGAATTTATTAAAAATGGTGGATATTTTATGACGGAAGATGAATCCGCAAAGTTAGGCTCAGTTCTTTTTAATAAAGACGGAAGTTTTGACATAGAACTTATTGGAAAGTCACCACAGTTTTTAGCTAAGACTGCTGGTTTTACAATTTCACAGGATATAAAAGTACTTATTTCAAAGCAAAAGTTTGTTTCTAAAAAAAATTGTTATTCAAGAGAAAAGCTTTGTCCAGTTTTGGCTTTTTATATAGAGGAAGACTGGATGCATGCTTGTGAAAAATGTATAGAATTATTACTTACAGAAAAATACGGACATACACTTAGTATACATTCTAAAGATGAAGAGGTTATCCGTCAATTTGCATTAAAAAAGCCCGTTGGAAGAATACTCGTTAATACTCCAGGAACTTTTGGAAGTATGGGAGCAACTACAAATTTATTTCTTTCAATGACTTTAGGTAGTGGTTCGGCAGGAAAAGGAATGACTTCAGACAATGTGTCTCCTATGAATTTAGTATACATTCGTAAGGTTGGTTATGGAGTTCGAGAAATTGATGAGATTGTTAAAATGGTAAACAATACAAATGATTCAAATTGTGAATTTTCAGATGATAGGGTGGATAAAAAAGAGATAGATAATTATGAGTTATTAGAAAGTATTTTAAAAAAGGTTTTAGAGGAATTAAATTAAAAAATCATATTAGTATATGAAATAAATTTAAAAATGTGGAGGAAAACATGGATATTCGTGAATTTTCAAATAGATTTATGGAAGCTACAAAAAATATGTCTGAAGAAGAACGTGCTAGCTTAATGAAAATGTTTGCAAGTGTATCAAAAGAGATAACAAAAGAAGATAAAGCTTCTTCAAGTGCAACGGAGAATAATAATGGTGAAATTCCAAATGGAATGACAGAACGTTTAAAAAAGTTAAAAGAAAATTATTTAAAACAAATTCCTTCAATAACAACATATAGAGCAAAAGCTATTACTAAAATAGCTAAAGAAAATCCAGGTATGCCCAAAATACTTTTACGTGCTAAGTGTTTTAAATATTGTTGTGAAACTGCACCATTATTAATTCAAGATAATGAACTTATAGTTGGAGCACCGAATGGAAAACCACGTGCAGGAGCTTTTTCACCTGATATAGCTTGGAGATGGATGGTAGATGAAATTGATACAATAGGAAATCGTGCACAAGATCCATTTTATATTTCAGAAGAAGATAAAAAAGTTATGCGTGAGGAATTGTTTCCATTTTGGAAGGGCAAATCTGTTGATGAATATTGTGAAGATCAATATCGTGAAGCGGGTGTATGGGAACTTTCAGGAGAATCGTTTGTGTCAGATTGCTCATACCATGCAGTAAATGGTGGAGGAGATTCTAACCCGGGATATGATGTTATTTTAATGAAAAAAGGTATGCTTGATATAAAAAGAGAGGCAGAAGAAAAAGTATCTAATCTTAAATATGAAAATCCAGAGGATATAGATAAAATTTATTTCTATAAATCAGTAATTGATACTGCTGATGGTGTAATGATATATGCAAAACGTATGTCTGATTATGCTAAAGAGCTTGCAGAAAAAGAAACAGATCCTAAGCGTAGATCAGAATTACAAAAAATTTCAGAAGTAAATGCTAAAGTTCCAGCACATAAGCCAACCAATTTCTGGGAAGCGATTCAAGCAGTTTGGACTATAGAATCATTACTCGTAGTTGAAGAAAATCAAACTGGTATGTCTATAGGACGTGTTGACCAATATATGTACCCATTCTATAAAGCTGATATTGAATCAGGAAGAATGAATAATTTCGAAGCATTTGAATTAGTAGGTTGTATGCTTATAAAAATGTCTGAAATGATGTGGATAACTAGCGAAAGTGGTTCCAAATTTTTCGCAGGATATCAACCATTCGTTAATATGTGTGTAGGCGGTGTTACTAGAGAAGGACTCGATGCTACAAATGATTTAACATATCTTTTAATGGATGCAGTTCGTCATGTTAAGATATATCAACCATCTTTAGCTTGTCGTATACACAAAGCATCACCACAGAAATTCCTTAAAAAGATAGTTGACGTTATTCGTGCAGGTATGGGATTTCCAGCATGTCACTTTGATGATGTTCATATAAAAATGATGCTATCTAAAGGTGTTTCAATAGAAGATGCAAGAGATTATTGCTTAATGGGATGTGTTGAACCACAGAAAGCAGGTAGACTATATCAATGGACTTCTACAGCTTATACTCAATGGCCTATATGTATAGAACTTGCTCTTAATCATGGTGTACCACTATGGTATGGAAAACAAGTTTGTCCTGATATGGGATATTTGAGTAAATTTAAAACTTACGAACAATTTGAAGCAGCAGTTAAAGAAGAAATTAAATTTGTTACTAAATGGACGAGTGTAGCTACAGTAATTTCTCAACGTGTTCACAGAGACCTTGCACCAAAGCCACTTATGTCTATAATGTATGAAGGTTGTATGGAAAAGGGTAAAGGAGTAGAAGCAGGAGGTGCTATGTACAACTTTGGTCCTGGAGTAGTATGGACTGGTCTTGCTACGTATACAGATTCTATGGCAGCTATAAAAAAATTAGTATTTGATGATAAGAAATACACATTACAAGAATTAAATGAAGCTTTAAAGGCTGATTTTGTTGGATATGAAAAGATAAGAAAGGATTGTATGGAAGCACCTAAGTATGGTAATGACGAGGATTATGCAGATTATATTGCTGCTGATTTAATTGGATTTACAGAAAGAGAACACCGCAAATATAAGACATTACATTCAGTTCTTAGTCATGGTACTTTATCAATTTCAAATAATACTCCATTTGGACAAATGACTGGAGCTTCAGCAAATGGACGTAAAGCATGGATGCCTTTATCAGATGGAATAAGTCCATCGCAAGGATCAGATTATAAAGGACCTACTTCTATAATAAAATCTGTTTCTAAAATGTCTTGTGAAAATATGAATATAGGTATGGTTCATAATTTTAAGTTAATATCTGGTCTTCTTGATACAAAAGAAGGAGAGCAAGGCATTATTACATTACTACGTAGTGCATGTGCTCTTCAACTTGGAGAAGTACAGTTTAACTATTTGGATAACAAGACTTTAATAGAAGCACAAAAACATCCAGAACAACATAGAGATTTAATAGTTCGCGTTGCAGGATATAGTGCTTTCTTTGTTGAGTTATGTAAAGATGTTCAAGATGAAATAATTAGTAGAACTATGCTTACACATTTCTAGTAAAAGTTTAGCATATATCTTAAAATTCTTAAATTGAATTTTATATAGTCTGTAATCTATGGGTTTATTCTGTAGATTTCAGACTTAGGATATATAAATATCAAAGTAAATAAAACTGGAGAATGAGGAATATGAGTAATGCAAATTTAGGTGTGATTGAACGAAAAGCTAGAATTTTTAATATACAAAAATACAATATGTATGATGGAAATGGAATAAGAACATTAGTATTTTTCCAAGGCTGTCCTCTAAGATGCAAATGGTGTGCAAATCCTGAAGGAATGATAAAAAAATATAGGGTTATGTTTAAAAGTAACTTATGTATTAATTGTGGTGCCTGTGTTTCAGCTTGCCCTGTTGGAATACATACTATATCTAATTCAAAGCATGTGATTAATCGTGATATTGATTGTATTGGATGTAAAAAATGTAAAGAGGCTTGTCTTAAATCGGCTATATCAATAGTTGGAGAAACAAAAACTATATCTGAACTTTTAAGGATTATAGAAGAAGATAGAACTTTTTATGAAATGTCTGGTGGTGGAGTTACATTGGGTGGTGGTGAAGTATTAATGCAACCAGAAGCCGCTACTAGTTTGTTAATGGCATGTAAACAAGAAGGCATAAATACTGCAATTGAAACCTGTGGTTATACAAATAAGGAAACAATTCTTAAGGTTGCAGAATTTACAGACTTATTTTTATTTGATATTAAAAATATTGATTCTGATAAACACTTTAAGCTAACAGGAGTAAGAAACGAACAGATTTTAGAAAATCTTGAGGAGCTACTTTATAAAAAATATAATGTGAAAATTCGTATGCCGTTACTTAAGGGAATAAATGATTCACAAAATGAAATTGAAAAAACTATGGAATTTTTAATACCATACAAAGAATATAAAAATTTTAAAGGAATTGATTTACTTCCATATCATAAGATGGGGGTAAATAAATATAATCAATTAGGTATTGAATATCCTATAAATGGTGATCCAAGTTTGAGTAATGAAGATTTAGACAGGATAGAAGGGTGGATTAAAAAATATGATTTACCTGTAAGAGTAATCCGTCATTAAATAATCTTCAAATAGATATGAAATGGAAGGTAAGATTTATGGGAGATTTTTTTGATAAAAATATACAGCGCATTATTCAAGAGTCAGTACCAGGAAAGCAAATTACAATAGCTCATGTTATTGCATCACCTATGACTGATATATATGAACGTCTTGGAATTGATGAAAAAGGAGCAATAGGTATTTTAACGCTTTCTCCTTTTGAAACCGCTATTATTGCAGCTGATATTGCTACAAAAGCATCTGATGTTGAAATTGGATTTCTTGATCGTTTTACAGGTTCTGTTGTAATAAGTGGTGATGTTCAAAGTGTTGAAACAGCACTTATTGCAGTAAATAATACGCTAAAAGATATGCTTGGATTTACGCAAGCTCCCATTACAAGAACATGAGAAAGAAAAGGATAATGGTAATTGGTCCTTCAAGATGTGGAAAAACTACAATAGTTAATTCATTAAATGATTATGATGGTCCACTAAGACGAACGCCAGATTTGATTTATGGTAAAAATACCATTGATGTTCCAGGGTCTTATATAGAAAATCCATGGATGTATAAGCATGTAATTGCAATATCTCAAGATGCATCTCATGTACTTATACTAGTTGATCAGTCTAATTGCAATGAAGTATACTCCTATGGATTTGCAAAGTCTTTTAGATGTCCGGTAATTGGGATTATAACAAAATGTGATTTGATGCCTGATAATGAAGATAAGTGTTTAAGGCAGTTAAAAAATATAGGTGTAAAAGAGCCATATTTTCATATTAGCTTTCCAATGGGACTAGGAATTGATGCCCTAAAAGAGTATTTAAAAAGGTGAGGAGTAAAGGTTAATGGTTAAATTTATTACAGAGGAGCATTTAAGAGAATTATATAGAAAAAAACCTTTTAATATATACAAGTTAGAACAAGAACAGCGCCTTACCCCTGGAGCAGTTGAGTATTTGTCTGATAAAAAAATAAAAATTAGTAAGGATACTTGTGACAATTTTAAAGAAATTTTAAAGGCAAATATTAAAACTTCTCAAGACATCCGGGTAGATACAACAAAAGAAGAGGAAAATAGGAATTTGAATTTAAAAAAAAGGCTTTGCTACAAATTAAAATCTATAGAAGCAAAATTTCTTGTTACTACTAGTGAAATATTAAAAGAAGATGTTATTTTAGCACAAGGTATTATGAATTTAAATAGAAAAATAGCAAACATCAGAAATGTTTTAGATGGAAAGGACACTCTAGAGAGTATTTCATTTAAAGAATGCAGAGGAATGAATTTATCAAATTTTACAATTGAAATTGGTGATTGTTTTGAAATAACGGAGTTTCATATGCAGTTAAAAAAAAGTAATGTGATTTTAAAGATGAACATACTTCGTTGTATGTTAAGAGAATTACAACTTGAAATACTAGAAACATATAAAGAAGATGATTTAAAAAATACAATTATATCAAATTTTAATTCAATAATTAACTCATTATCACAATTAATTTGTTTAGCAGTAGGAGGGAAAGAATGTCAAAGGAAAATCTAACTTTTGAATATTGCGATGAAATGGTTAAAAAATTTGAAGAGGTCATAGAAAAACCAGTTATTAATGAATCTTCTATTTATTATACAGGGGTGGATTTGGGAACAGCCTGCGTTGTAATAGCTGTTTTAGATGAAAACTATAATCCAGTTGCTGGAGCATACAGATATGCAGATGTAGTTAGGGATGGTATGGTTGTTGACTATATTGGAGCTGTAAGAATTGTAAGAGAGCTTAAAGAAGAAATTGAAGAAAAGCTAAATACAGAGCTTATTTATGCAGCAGCAGCAATTCCACCAGGAACAGATGCTTTAGACTCCGGCGCAATTAAAAATGTAGTTCAATCAGCTGGTTTTGAACTTACATGTCTTTTAGATGAACCTACTGCTGCAAATGCTGTGCTTAAGATTAAAAATGGTGCAGTTGTAGATATTGGGGGTGGCACAACTGGAATTTCGATTTTGAAAAATGGAGAGGTCGTTTATGTTGTTGATGAACCTACAGGTGGTACCCATTTTTCATTAGTTCTTTCGGGTGCATATAAAATTCCTTTTAAAGAGGCTGATGAATTTAAAAGAAACAATAAAAATCATAAAGAAATTTTACCAATATTAAAGCCAGTTGTCGAAAAAATATCATCAATTATTAATAAATATATCAGGAATTATGATGTTAATGAGCTTTCTTTAGTAGGTGGTACTTGTTGCCTTACGGGTATTGAGGACATTATTGAAAAAAATACAGGTGTGCATACTCACAAACCTAAAAATCCTATGTTTGTAACACCTCTTGGAATAGCATTAAGCTGTACACAAGATATTATTTAGGATTAAGGAGAAATTTTAAGGTACAACTAAAAATGAAAGAGGTAAAAATAATATGATAGCAGCGAAACTTATTGATAATGTATGGGCTACTAGAAAATCAGAATCGCTTAGTGGACTTAAATTTATGCTAGCTGAAGAAATCGGAGGAATAGATGCAGGTCGAAGATTTATTGTTGTTGATATTATTGGCGCTGGCATTGGTGATCGAGTTATTGTAAGTAGTGGCTCATCTGCAAGAAGAATGTTAGGTAATGACAATATTCCAGTAGATGCAGCTGTTATTGGAATAATTGATGAGGACTGTAACTTTGGTTAAATAAAACAGTATTACTTGAAAGGAAGTGAAAATATGAAAAAACTAATTTGCACAAAAGATGTTGAAAAAGTGATAACAGATGAAGAAAAAATATTTTATATAGATGGAAGTGAGATAATTACGCCAGCAGCTAGAGATTTTGCTAAAAATAATGGGATAGTATTTAAAATAAAAACTAATGAATCCAAGATAGAGAAGATAGTAAATAAAAAGGATTTAAATATGGAGAATTTTGATTGTGAAATGATGCTTAATTTATTTAAGAAAATGATGGATAAGGGTTTACTAAAAGAAATGCTTCAATGTTTAAAACAAGATAATTTTCCATTTGAAGTTGAAAGGCATTCAAGTGGACTTAAGGTTGTTAGAGGAAATACAGTAAAAATGGATGTATTTGATACTGGTAATCCAGATGCAAAAGTATATTTTCAAGAGTTAGTAAATAAAGATGAATCAAAAATTAGTGCAGGCTTTTTAATTATTGATAATTCAAAGTTTGATTGGGAATTAAGTTATGAAGAAATTGACTATGTTATTGAAGGAACTTTGGCAATTGAAATTAATGGAAAGACATATGTAGCTTATCCTGGAGATGTATTATTTGTACCATCAGGTTCTAGAGTAGTATGGAGTTCGCCAGATAAAGCTAGAATATTTTATGCAACATATCCAGCAAATTGGGCGGATCTTTTATAAGATTTATGAAAGGAAGTAAGGGATAATGGGGAATATTGACAAGGATTTGTGTTCAATACAACAAGCAAGGGATCTTGCTAGACTTGGAAAAATAGCAGCAGATAAAATTGCTAATTATACTGAAGAACAAATTGATAAAATTTTGCGCAATATGGTTAGAGTTGCAGAAGAAAATGCTGGTTATTTAGCAGAAATGGCAGTTAAAGAAACTGGTTTTGGAAAAGTTTTTGATAAAGCTTATAAAAACCATTTAGCATCTACTGTAGTATATAACTCAATTAAAGATATGAAAACTATAGGAATAATTGAAAAAGACAAAAAAAATAAAATTATAAAAATTGCCGAACCAGTTGGGTTAATTCTTGGAATAGTACCTTCAACAAATCCAACATCTACTGCAATTTTTAAGGCTATTATTTCAATTAAATCTCGTAATGCTATAGTATTTTCACCACATCCATCTGCTAAAAAGTGTACAGTTAAAGCACTTGAATTAATGAGAGATGCAGCAATAGAAGCTGGTGCACCAGAAAATATAATAAATTGTATAACTACACCAACACTTGAAGCTACAAATGAATTAATGAAATGCAAAGAGGTTTCTATGATAATAGCAACAGGTGGTCCAGGCATGGTTAAAGCAGCTTACAGTTCAGGAAAACCTGCTCTTGGGGTTGGTGCAGGAAATTCACCAGCATATATTGAAAGAACTGCCAATGTAGAAAAAGCTGTTAGAGATATTATTTCAAGTAAGACTTTTGATAATGGTACAATCTGCGCTTCGGAGCAATCAATAATTTGTGAAGAATGTAACCTTGATAAGGTTGTTGAAGAGTTTAAAAAACAAGGTGGATATTTTATGACAGAAGAAGAAACTCTTAAAGTTTGTAGACTGCTATTCAAAAATGGACATACCATGAATGCTAAGTTTGTTGGAAGAAGTCCACAGGTTATTGCAAGTGCAGCTGGTTTTATAGTTCCAGAAGAAACTAAATTACTTATAGGAAAGCAAAATGGTGTAGGAGAAGGAAATCCACTATCTTTTGAAAAACTTACAACGGTTCTTGCATTTTACACAGTAAAAGATTGGCAGGAAGCATGCGAATTAAGCATTGAATTACTTCAAAACGGAATTGGTCACACAATGAGTCTTCATACTGAAGATGATGATATAGTTATGAAGTTTGCTAGAAAGCCAGCCTCTCGTATTCTTGTTAATACTGGTGGTTCTCAAGGAGGAACAGGTGCAACTACAGGCCTTAGTCCTGCATTCACTTTAGGTTGTGGTACATGGGGTGGAAGTTCAACTTCTGAAAATGTTACACCAGAGCATCTTATAAACATTAAAAGAGTTGCCTATGGACTAAAAGATTGTACAACACTTGTAGAGGATGATAAAACTTTTAATTACATCAAAAAAAATCGATATGGTAATACTGAATGTTGTAATGAAGTTGAAAAGCAATTTATGGATATGAGTCCAGCTCAAATTAAGGCAGCATCTGAATGGCTAAATAATAATAATTGTACTAAAGATGTTAATAAATGCACTGAAAATGCTAATGTTTATACTGAAAATAATAATGAAGGGACAAAAAACCAAGAACTTTTAGAGTTAGTTAATCAAATAGTAGCCGCTATGAAAGGGGCAAACTAGATGGAAAGTTGTGAAGAGGTATTAAAACTTCTATTAGAATTTGTTGAAGAATCTAGAAATTTTAATAGTTACAAAAGTTCACTTGAAATCCCAGTGGGAATTTCAAATAGACATGTACATCTTTCACAAAAAGATTTAGATATTCTCTTTGGCAAGGATTATCACCTTGTAAAAATTAAAGATTTATCTCAACCTGGACAATTCGCTTCTAAAGAAACTGTAACAATTTGTGGACCTAAAGGTGCAATTGAAAAGGTTAGAATTTTAGGGCCTGTAAGAAGTAAAACTCAAGTTGAAGTATTAAATGGAGATTGTATTAAACTTGGGGTATCCCAGCATGTTAGACTATCTGGGAATACAACAAAAACGTCTGGAATAACAATAATTGGACCTAAAGGTTCTGTTCAAATAGAAGAAGGAGTAATAGTTGCACAAAGACATATTCATATGACACCTAAAGATGCTAAAACGTTTGGTGTACATGATGGAGAGACAGTATCAATAAATTTAGATACTTTAAGAGGTGGTATATATAAGAATGTAATTATTAGAGCCAATGACACTTCAAGACTTGAATGTCATATTGATATTGAAGAGGCTAATGCCATGGGTATTAATTCAAAATCAAAAATAACAATAATAAAATAAAAATAAATATTTTTAAATAAAATTTAAGTATACAAAAAAATATTAGGGGAGGATTTTAAAATGAAATTTGATGCATTAGGAATGATAGAAACAAAAGGATTAGTAGGATCAATAGAAGCTGCAGATGCTATGGTTAAGGCTGCAAATGTTTATTTAATAGGTAAAGAATATATTGGAGGTGGACTTGTAACTGTTATGGTTAGAGGTGATGTCGGAGCTGTTAAAGCTGCTACAGATGCTGGAGCAGCAGCAGCACAACGTGTTGGAGAATTAATTTCAGTTCATGTTATACCACGTCCACATTCTGAAGTTGAAGGAATTCTTCCATCGGTTAAAGAAGTTGCAAAATAAAAGTTACAGTAGAACATAAGAATTTTAAGAGTTAAAAAGGTACCTCATTAAATAGAGTGAGTTTAAGGGCTTGTATCTATTTAATGAGGATTTTTTTACAGAATTTAAAGTTAAAAGTTGACAACATAATTAAAAAAGGTATATACTTGTCATGACAAGTATATTGAAAAGAAGTACAAAGTGAGGTGTATTATGAAATACGTTTTTGAAGAATCTGTTGCATATATGCTTAATAAAGTAGTATTAAAAATAAAAAAAGAGCTTACAAGTAGATTTAATAAATATGATGTTACCATAGAACAATGGAGACTATTAACTCGTTTATGGAAAGTTGATGGTATTTCTCAAACACAATTAGCAATAAGATGTAGTAAGGATCTGCCTACAGTTACTAGAATGTTAGATAAGCTTGAAAAAAAAGAAGTTATTGAACGAAAAGAAGATCCAAATGATTCTAGAGCATATTTAGTTTTTTTAACTGAAAAGGGAAAAGGGTTAGAGGAAAAATTAGACCCTATTGCATATGAAATTGAAAATAAATCTATACAAAACGTAAGAAAAGAAGATATAGAAGTAGTAAAAAAAGTATTAGATATCATGATTACTAATTTAGATTAGTAATTATTTTTACTAAAATACTTGTCATGACAAGTAAATTTTATAAAGGAGACTAATAATTTATGAATGAATCTAAATCTATTTGGACCAAAAATTTTATACTAATTATATTAGGAAATTTATTAATGTTTGTAAGCCATTATTTTCTAGTTTCCTCATTGCCGTTATATATCACTGAGACATTAAATGGAAATGAGAAGTTAGTTGGATATGTTATTGGTATTTACTGTTTAGTATCGGTTATTACTAGACCATTATCTGGATATATGCTTGATAATATATGTAGAAAGAAAATAGTGATTTTTGCATTGATTATGTATGTATTATGTTTGAAATATTATATTTTAGCATCTGGTTTTTTAGTGTTACTTATTATAAGAGGAGTACAAGGATTTTTCTGGGGTTTTACATCAACAGGATTTGGAACTATTGCTGCGGATTTAATTCCATGTGAAAAAACAGGAGAGGGATTAGGATATTATGGAATATCTAGTACAATAGCTATGGCCATTGGACCAAGTATTGCATTAATTATTATAAAGCATGGTAGTTTTTCGAAACTATTTAATACAGGATTAGTTTTTGGAATTTTAGCATTAATTTCTTTATTATTTGTTAAGTATGATGAAAATATTAATAAGAAAGCTAAAAAGAACGGTAAAATTAATATAAGTGATTTTTTTGAAAAAGAAGTATTTTGGCTTGCCAGTATTATGTTTTTTATAGCTATAACTTTTGGAGCTATAATTTCTTTTATAATTATTTATGGAAAACAAATAGCAGTTACTAATCCTGGAAAATTCTTTTCTATATATTCAACGATTCTTTTATGTATAAGACCTTTTGCGGGAAAATATTTTGATAAAAATGGACCTGTAAAGATTATGGCATTAGGTTTTGTTGGTGGAATTTTAAGTTTTACTCTTTTATTCTTTGCAAAAGGGGATATATTATTTGATTTAGCGGCAATATGTATGGGAATTATGCATGGTATTTGCGCTCCGAGTATTATTGCAATGGCTATTAACCGTGTAGATGATACAAGACGTGGTACAGCTAATGCAACTATCTTAAGTGCTCAAGATCTTGGAATAGGTATAGGACCTATGATACTTGGAAATTTATCTAATGTTATAGGGTTAGCAGGTATGTATCTAGTTTGTGCAGTTATTATGATAATTCCACTTGTAATATTTTACTTAAAAGAAACAAAAGTTTATGAAGATTTATCAGATGTGGAAAAGGTTATGTAGCATAAGGTACGAAAGTTTATAAGTACTTATAAACTTTGATAAAAAAGTAAAACGGTGCAAGTCATAACTATCCTTTACCATCCACTCACTTAATCAATATATCCTTCATATTATATATATATTAAGTCTTATATTTAATTAAACTTAATTAAAACACTATATATGAAATGAAGGTGATATTATTAATTTTAATGAGAAAAATCTTTTACAGGAAGATATGATTTCAAATATATGTAAAAATGAGTACGAGTATTTTTTAGATAAACCCTATGTAATAGGAGTAGCACTGGGGTATAAAATGATAAATGGATTTTATACTAATCAGAAATGCATTGCCGTATTTGTAATTAAAAAAGTACCTTGTAGTGAATTATTAAGTAATGAAATAATACCTAGATGTTATAAAGGGTTTCAAACGGATGTAAATGAATGTGAAATGCCTGTATGTAATTCTTTAAGAACGAGAATTCGCCCGGTTCTAAATGGTTATAGTGTAGGAAATATATTAAAGAAGAGTAGTGGAACAGCAGGATGTTTAGTAGCTGATAAGTATTTATATATATTAAGTAATAATCATGTATTTGCGTTAAATAACCAAGCTCCTATAGGCAGTGTTATATTACAACCTAGTGTTGAAGATGGAGGAAAAATAGAAAAAGATGTAATTGGACATCTTAACAGGTATATTCCTATAAAATTTATAGAAGGAAAGACTAAACCTGAGAATACTGTAGATTGTGCCTTGTGCAAAGTTATAAATAGGTCCTTTGTATCACCTAAAATTGCTTTTGTTGGTAGTCCTAAAGGAACAGCCAAAGCTAAACTAAATGAAGATGTTATAAAGATAGGAAGAACAACAGCACTAACTACTGGGAAAATTAAATATTTATCTGCGACTTTTGAAGTGGATTGTTTATATGTAGATAAGCCTGCTTTATTTAAGGATCAAATAATCACTACTAAAATGGCTGGCCCAGGAGATTCGGGAGCTTTATTATTAAACAAAGATAATTATGCAGTTGGGCTTTTGATAGGGAGTAATAGTAATTTAGTTGCATTTAATCCTATAGAAGCAGTTTTAGATAGTTTAAAAGTAAAATTGGTTACTGCCTAAGAACCCAAAAACAGACGATTAAGTCTGTTTTTTGTATCTTTATAATTAAACATATATCTAGTCATCTCAATATATAACACCTGTACCGAATAATTCTATTCTTCATATCATATATATTAAGCTTTATATTATTATTAATATTTAAATCTAATCAAAATACTACCTATGAAACGAAGGTGATATTATTAATATTAATGAAAAAAATCTTTTACAGGAAAAGATTATTTCAAATATATGTGAAAATGAATACAATTATTTTTTAAACAAACCAAATGTAATAGGAGTAGCACTTGGATATAAAGTGGTAAATGAATTTTATACTAAGCAGAAATGTATTATAGTATTTGTAACTAAAAAAGTTCCATGTAGTGAGTTATTAAGTAGTGAAATAATACCTAATTGTTATAAAGGATTTCAGACGGATGTAAAGGAATGTGAAATGCCTATATGTAATTCTTTAACGACAAAGGTTCGTCCAGTTATAAATGGTTATAGTGTGGGAAATATATTAAAGTATAATAGTGGAACATCAGGATGCTTAGTGGCTGATAAATACTTATATATATTAAGCAATAATCATGTATTTGCACTAAGTAATGAAGCGCCTATAGGTAGTGTTATATTACAACCTAGTGTTGAAGACGGAGGAAAGATAGAAAAAGATGTAATTGGACATCTTAACAGGTATATTCCTATAAAATTTATAGAAGGAAAGACTAAACCTGAGAATATTGTAGATTGTGCCTTGTGCAAAGTTATAAATAGGTCCTTTGTATCATCGGAAATTGCTTTTGTTGGAACACCTAAAGGAACAGCCAAAGCTAAGTTAAATGAAGATGTTAAAAAGGTAGGAAGAACTACAGAACTAACCATTGGCCAAGTTAAATATTTATATGCGACGTTTATAGTAAATTCTTTACAAATAGGCAAAAAGGCTTTGTTTACAAATCAAATAATTACTACTAAAATGGCTGAACCAGGAGATTCTGGAGCTTTGTTATTAAATGAAAATAATTATGCACTTGGTCTTTTGATAGGGAGTAATAATGATATAGGAGTATTTAGCCCTATACAAAAAGTTTTAGATAGTTTAAAAGTAAAACTGGTTACTTCTTGATATGTAAAAAAATACTATTAAGTATGTTTTTGTACCTCAAGAAGTAAAAATATATCTAATTATATCTATAATGTGTACAATCATTATTTACTATATCTTTACTCAACCACTTAAAACTTAATTATATATATATGTATTTATATATTAATATCTTGTCTTAATTAAAACATTACCTATGAAATGAAGGTGATATTATTAATATCAATGAAAAAAATCTTTTACAGGAAAAGATAATTTCGAATATATGTGAAAGTGAATACAATTATTTTTTAGACAAACCCAATGTAATAGGTGTAGCACTTGGATATAAAGTGATAAATGGATTTTATACTTGTGAAAAATGTATTACTGTATTTGTAACTAAAAAATTGTCTTGTAATGAATTATTAAGTAATGAAATAATACCTAGATGTTATAAAGGTTTTCAAACGGATGTAAAAGAATGTGGAATGCCTATATGTGATGCTTTAAAAACTAGAGTTCGTCCAGTTATAAATGGGTATAGCATAGGAAATATATTAGAGAATAATTATGGAACAGCAGGCTGTTTAGTAGCTGATAAATATTTATATATATTAAGTAATAATCATGTATTTGCGCTAAATAATAGAGCTCCGATAGAAAGTGTTATAGTACAGCCAGGTGTTAATGATGGAGGAAAAATAGAAAAAGATGTAATTGGACATCTTAACAGGTATATTCCTATAAAATTTATAGAAGGAAAGACTAAACCTGAGAATATTGTAGATTGTGCCTTGTGCAAAGTTATAAGTAGATCCTTTGTATCACCGAAAATTGCTTTTGTTGGAATTCCTAAAGGAACGGCTAAAGCTAAGTTAAATGAAGATGTTAAAAAGGTAGGAAGAACCTCAGAACTAACTACTGGAAAAATTAAAAATTTATCTGCTACTTTTACAGTAGCTTGTTCACAAGTAGGTAAGCTTGCTTTATTTAAAAATCTAATAGTTACTACTAGAATGGGACAGCCAGGAGATTCAGGATCTTTAATATTAAATGAAGACAATCATGCAATTGGTCTTTATGTTGGAAGTATAAATGATATAACTATAGCTAATCCTATAGAAAAAGTTTTGGATAGTTTAAAAGTAAAGCTAGTTACTGCTTAGTATAAAAAACAGACTTTTATGTCTGTTTTTTTATATATTCCAAATTTTATTTACAATTATATCATATTTTTAACACGGAACATGAGGGGATGAAGCTGTTACAAAATTTATAATGAGTTATAAAATCTTAATTTATTGCTTAACCAAATTTTATGGTAAAATAGTGTAAAAAGGAAGCGCTTGGAAAGCAGCGCTAATAAAATACAAATCTTTTAAAACCTCTTCAGAATACTTAAAGGGGGATATGTGAACTTAAAATTTCATTATCAACTTGAAATAATTACTTGAGGTGATGGAAAAAAAGTTAATTGGAGGACTTTATAATGCAAAACATTAATTTATCAAATAAATATAATATTAGAAAACTTTTCAAAGATAATGAATATATTGTTGAAAAATTATGCGAGAAATGTTCTGATTATTATATATTGCATGATGGAATAATACCATCTAAACAAAAGGTAAAGGAAATATTTATTGCTTTGCCACCGAATAAAAATTATAAAGATAAATTTGTTTTAGGTGTATATAAATTTGATGAATTAGTGGGGATTGTAGATATTGTGAAAAAATTTCCCACTATGGGAGAATGGATGCTTGGATTGATCGTTATTGATCCAGAAGAAAGAGGAAATGGATTAGGTAAAAGAGTACATAAAGAATTGGTAGCATGGGCAAAGGCTTTAGGAGCAAAGTCATTTAGAGTAGGCGTAATTGAAGAAAATTATAAGGGTATTAAATTTTGGTCTTCTTTAGGGTATAAAAAAATAAAAGAGATTAATATGGACTTTATAGCAAAGACACATGTGGTAAATGTTATGAGGTTAAAGCTCAATAATATGTGAATATAGGTTGATTTGTCTTTATACAAATCAACCTATATTCAGATAAGTTTATCAAATTTATTTATAGACATAAATTTTACTAAATTAATTGATCATATAATTTCTATATGTTTCTTGCTACTTCATAGGCATCCCAAATAGCTGTCATAATATTTTGTACTTGTTTTGCATCACCTAAGAGATACATTTCTTTATTAGTAAATTTTAATTTTTCATATAAGTCTTTTTCAGAAGTATATCCAACAGATAAGATAACGGAATCGCAAGAAATAGGTATTTCTTTATCATTTTGTTTTATTACAATACCTTCATCAGTTACCTTTGATACTAAACAATTAGTTTTTATATCAACTTTATGGAATTTTAAAAGATCTTTTAACATTTGACTATTTGCATGACATATTGCAGGACCAGAAGCTAGTATTTCATCAAGAGCTTCAATAAGCGTAACATTTTTACCTTGCTGAACAAGCCAAAGAGCAGTTTCACATCCTACAAGTCCACCACCAATTATAACTGATGAATTTCCAGCATCTTCAGATTTTAAAAGCACATCTTGGGCAGTATAAACCTTATCCATATTACCATTTAATTGTAATAACTTAGGATTTGAGCCAGTTGCAACAATTACAACATCATAGTTTGGGTTATTAGCTAGTTCTTCTGTAACTGTAGTGTTAAAGTGAATATCAACTTTATTTTCTTTTAATTCATTGTAGTACCACTTAACAAGAGCTCTGTCATCTTCTTTAAAGTCAGGAGTTCCACCAGGAATAATATTTCCACCTAGTTTGTCTGTTTTTTCATATAATGAAACCTTATGTCCTCTTATAGCACAAACTCTAGCAGCTTCACATCCAGCAACTCCACCACCTATAACTAGTACATTTTTAATTTCAGTAGCAGGTTCTAATTTAAATTCTTTTTCTCTTCCTGTAGATGGATTTACAGCACAAGAAAGTCCGCCGCCTAATGCAAGTCTTCCCATACATCCATCATGACAAGATAGACATGGGCGAATATTTTTAAGTTTGTCTTGTCTTATTTTTTCTGGAATATATGCATCTGCTAAAAGAGGCCTACCTAAAGCAATCATATCTGTTTTATTTGTAGAAATAGCATCACTAGCTAAATCAGGATTATCCATTCTTCCAGCAGTAATTACTGGAACTTTTAATACTTGTTTTAATTTTTCATTTAATGAAAGATACATTCCTTTTTTAAAGTACATAGGTGGGTGATTCCAATACCAAGAGTCGTAAGTACCTGCATCTGAGTTAAAGGCATCATATCCAGCCTTTTCTAAGATCTTAGCGGCTTCAAGTCCTTCAGCAAGATCACGACCTTTTTCTTCAAAATCTTCTCCAGGTAAAGCACCGTCATTTAATCCTTTTACATAGCTTTTAACGCTGTAACGAAGAGATACTGGGAAATTGACTCCACATTGTTCTTTAATTTCTTTTAAAATTTCTATTGGGAATCGCAATCTATTTTCTAAAGAACCACCATATTTATCTGTTCTTTTATTAAATAAAGTCATGGTAAATTGGTCAAGAAGATAGCCTTCATGTACAGCATGTACTTCAACTCCATCAAAACCAGCTTCTTTAGCTATAGCTGCAGATTCACCAAATTTTTTTATATAAATTTGAATTTCTTCTATAGTAAGTGGTCTACATGTTATATCAGGAATCCATTTATGAGGAATAGGGGATGGAGCAATTGGAGTAATATCTCCAACTATGCCAGGTATACTAACACGTCCAAAACCAGCTGTTAATTGAAGAAATATTTTTGAATTATAAGCGTGAACTCTTTCAGTTAAAACTTTTGCTGCTTTTATAAAGCTACTAGGATTAATTGTTGGACAAGGCATAGAAGGCATAGCACATTTTTCTATGTCATTTTCAACATAAGTAACACCAGTTATTATTAAACCAGTACCACCTTTAGCTCTTTCAACATAATATTCAATTCCTTTTTCATTAAAACTACCATCTTCAGAACATAGTCCAGCAGGTCCCATAGGGGCCATTACAAATCTGTTTTTAATTTCTAAATCTCCAATTTTTATTGGATCAAATAGATTTGAATATTTTTTATTCATAGAATATCCTCCTAATTTTAAATATGAATACGTTTACCAAATGTATTCGTTGAATGCATTCACTGAATACATTCAATATAATATATTAATATGCTATTGTCAACAAAAATATGGGTTAATTTTTAAATATAGGAATAAATTTGACAATTTTTTAATGTACAGTATAATTGATAATAGTTATTAAACGATATTAAATTTGTAAATAGGAGAATCAAATATGCAAGAACCTACAAAAAGGCAGATTCAAGCAATGAACACAAAGAAAAAACTATATGATATTTCTACAGACCTTATGAAGACAAAGGGATATGATAATGTTACAATTCAAGAAATATGTAAAAAAGCAGGGGTTTCGGTTGGAAGCTTTTATCATTATTTTGAATCTAAAAATGACATATTTATAGAACTTTATAAAATAGCAGATGATTTTTTTTATGATACAATTAAAGGAAAACTTTCGAGTGAAGATACTATAAATAAAATAATAGAATACTTTAATTATTATGCGGAGTATAATGAAAAAATGGGAATTGATATGATGAAGCAGTTATACAATTCTAATAATAAAATGTTTATTACTAAAGGAAGACATATGCAAACGGTGTTAGACACCATAATAGAGCAGGGTCAAAAAAATAATGAAGTAACAACAGAGATGACACCGAAACAAATTACAAGGTTTTTATTTGTTTTGATGAGAGGTGTTGTATATGATTGGTGTCTACATGATGGAGAATATGATCTTAAAGAAAAAATGAAAAGTATGTTAATGCAAATTTTAAAAACAATTAAACCTTAATAATTATGTTATTAAGGTTTAATTATTTTTAAAATTATTATTTTACCAACCTAATTTTAAGGTGAAATTGATGAAGACATTTAAAGTATTGGAATTACTGAATTTAAGGTGTGTGATAATTTCAAAAAAATGGATTAAATTACATGGTTCAACACTAACATAAGATTAAAACATCTTCAGTTTATAACTTAAAGAATATATACAAGCAATTTCACTAATAGAGGTTTTCTGTGGTTACAAGTCTTACATTTAATTCTTTTAAAACATAGTGTATTGGATTATATAAAGATTGACTTGAACTTCCACTCATTAAAAGTCCCAAAGTATGATTATTTTTATCTAACAATAAAGCTCCAGAGTCGCCAGATTCACATACATCATTAGTTAATATTTGTTCTTTAAATAAAAATGATTTTCCATGTTCAGCAGAGTGTATTGCAAAGGTGGCATGTATATTAATTATTGTTCCAACAGTTAATTCTGTTTTTAAGCCAACTTTTTTTACTACTTCATTTAATCTTGGGATAATTGGTGATTGTGGTATTCCAACGAATGCGATTTTAGGAGATACTAAAGATTTATTTATTACTTTAGCAATGGCACAATCTACATAATTAGTAGGTTTTTTAAAAGACTGTATAGGTTTTTTAGGAATAAATTTTGACAGTATAGCTACTACATCTGTTCGTAAATTTCCTCCTTGATTATAGCTTGGTTGAATTATTTTTGTTCCTATTTTCTATTTAAAAAATGTTCATATTCACAATTACATATATGAGCAATTGTTTTTTCTATTTTACTATAATTATGGCAATCATCATAAGAGGACATGATATATAACCTCATTTCATTTCAATAATTATATTATATTCATATTAGTTATATTTTGACTTAATAAATATTGTTTTTTATGCATTTAATTAAGGACGATAATAGTGATAATAATATACATGAATGTAGTATTCTTATATACCGTTATTTATATATAATATTTGAATTATTTCTTTGCTACAAATAGATTGTTATTAACTTAGTCGGAAAATGGAAGCTGAACATTAATATAAAATATATTTAAAATGTATAATTTTGGTTTAGAACAACCTATATTAGTCCATAATTTTAAATATCAAATAAAATGGACTGGAGAATTATATATGAATAAAGAAAATACAAGAGCAGTAATACTAGCGGTATTCACATTTATAGTAACTTTTATAGGAAGTGCTGAAATTTATAAATTAATAGAAAAAATAGGTTTAGGAAATTAAAAAGATATGGATTAGACATTCATATCTTTTTTATTTTCACTACCTAAAATCATTATTTTGTAATATTAAAAAAGTATGTTATCATTTACTAAAATGTATAAATACATAAATTATCCATAAAGCAGAAATAAGATGCATGATTTTAAGGGGGGGATTATATGGAGATAACAGTGAAAAATCTTAGCAAAAATTTTGGAAATGTAAAAGCTCTTGATAATGTAGGATTTCAAATATGTGAAGGTAAGGCACTAGGTCTTTTAGGAAGAAACGGTGCTGGAAAAACAACTACCATAAGAATATTGCTAGATATAATAGATGGGGATAGTGGTGAAATACTAGTAGATGGAAAGAAAATGAATAGAAATAAAATATCATTTGGATATCTTCCAGAAGAAAGAGGATTATATCTAAAATACACAGTAAAAGACCAATTATTATATTTTGCATCACTTTATGGTATGAAAAAGAGAGATGCTTTAAACAGTATAAACTATTGGTTAGATAGATTTGATGCTATGCAGTATTTAAATAAAAAAGTAGATACTTTATCTAAAGGAAATAAGCAAAAAATTCAACTTATAGTAGCAATTATGCACAATCCTCAAATAGTAATTTTAGATGAACCTTTTAGTGGACTTGATCCAGTAAATGTAGAAATTTTTAAAGAAATTATAAGAGAACTTTTAAGCAAAAATAAGATTCTTATATTCAGTAGTCATAGAATGAGTGACGTTGAAGAATTTTGCGACGATATAATAATGTTAAAACAAGGACAAACTATACTTCAAGGAAATTTAGAGAAAATTAAAGAAGAATATGGTGTTAAGGGGTTAGTCGTAAAAGGAGAAGAGGGAATAAAAGAAATTTTATTAAGGGAATCAATAAATAATTTTGAGTTTAATGGTAAAGAATTTAATATACCTATTTCAGATATTGAAAAGGGTGAAAACATATTAAAAAATATTATTTTTAAAGGACTCAGAGTATACGAATTTTATTTTCTAAAACCTTCTTTAAATGATATTTTCTTAGAAAGGTTAGGTGAATAGAATGAAAAATTTCTTAAAGGTTTTTAAATTTACATATAGCCAAAGTATTAAAAATAAAGCTTTTATAATTTCTACTATAATAGTATTACTTTTAATGGGAGTCGTTTTTAATATTAATAAGATTATGTCCATATTTAATGGAGACAATAAAAAGACTTTTGAAAATACAATTGTTGTAACAACCAATTCTAATTTAAAATTAAATGATAAAATAATTAAAAATGAAAGCAATGATGGGACTTGCTTCATAATAGAAGATAATAAAGAAAAAGTACAGAATATAATGAAAGAAATGGCATTAGGAAAATCTAAGTATGAAGGTATATTAGAAATAAAAAATATTGAAGAAAATAAAGGCACCCTATATGTAAATAAGATGCTCGCTGGTAGTGATATAAATAAAGTTAAACAATTAGTGAAAAATATAAGGTTGAGCAATGGAATATTAACAGAAAAGCAGTATAAACAAGTGGTAAAGCCTGTAGATTTAAACATTGTACAAAATGGAAACTCATCTGAAAAGAGAATAGTTATAGTATATGTATTGATTATGGCTATTTATATAATAACTTTAATGTATGGAAGTATGGTAGCAAATTCGGTTATAGAAGAAAAAAGTAATAGAATTATGGAAACTTTAATAACTATGGCAAAACCTATTCAGTTATTTTTCGGAAAGGTATTAGGAATTTGTGCCGTAGGTCTTACTCAAATAGGGGCGTTTTTAATATTTGGTTTTATAGGTCTTAAAAAGTCTAATTTAGCACCAGATTTAAGATTATCTATGAGCTTTAAGATTATAGTTGCATTTATATTTTACTTTCTTTTAGCATATTTAATGATGGCTATGCTATATGCAGCTGTAGCATCTTTAGGTACTAGCCTTCAAGATGTAAACTCTTCAATGACTCCTATAACTATGGTGTTTGTTGTTATATTCTTAGTAGCTATTAATTGTATGCAAAATATTGATTCAACATTTGCAAGGGTTCTTAGTTATGTACCATTTGCATCACCGTTAATAATGTTTGAGAGAATTATATTATCAAGTGTTGGAGTTATGGAAATAATAATAAATATAGCAGAAAATATTATATTCATTATGTTAATAGGTATATTTAGTAGTAAGTTGTATAAAAAAGGAACTCTTATGTACGGTGGAAAGATATCTTTATTAAAGCTTTTCAAGAAGACTGAATAGAGCTAGGAAAACACTAAGGAAAAGGAACCAGGACAGTGGACAATATAGGTTAATTTGTTTTTATACAAATTAACCTATATTTTTGTTTGATCATTTATTATTAGAAAAAAATCTATGATTTTTAGGTTATATAGATTTCTTAAAATAGTTAGTCCTAAGATAAATTTTGAATTTGTTAACAATTATTTTTTCATCAAGTTTTTTGAATTTTCTATAATTAAATGTAGCATAGAAAAGTAAAATAGTTTCAAATATTGAGATATAAACATCAAGAAATTTTATCAATTAAAGAACAAAACATTGCTGCATATAAAAAACTAGATAAATAGTACAATATATTTTTTCTTAATAAAATATGATTATTGCAATTAAGATAAATATTATATTTAGGATAATATGAATTAATAAATCTATTTCAAAATGGAATAAAGAATTAAATAAGGAGTATTTTGTATTTATGTAAGGATGAAATTTAACTAAATTAGCACATATGGACAATTTAGTAGACATTAAATTTTTATAAATTCATCAACTAATACCAACAGCAATACTGTTAATGTAGTTTTTGATAGTTTTTTCATAACCTAAATCTCCTTATTAGTACAAAGTTTTATTAAATAGATATATTCTTTATCATTATAGCATTAATTCAATAATAAGGATTAAAATTGACCTGTATTTTACCATATGATAACATAAATTTAATGCCTGGTTAACTAAGACAAAGTAGGGGGTTATAGTATAGGCAGGTATATAAAAATGAACTGTACAAGTAAAAAAATATTAGTAGTAATATCATCTATGATTATTACATTATTAATAGTATGTAATTGTGATGTTACCAATAACGTTTATAATAATAAAATAGCTAATCAATATGATAGTTTTAGAATAGATGAAATTCATGAAAATATAGAACCAGGAATATATAGCTGCAGACTAAAATTAAGTGGAAGTTTAACTATTTGGGAGTATAAAAGTGATAAAAACCTTAATTTAGAGATTTCATATATTCTATCAGTGAAATGTGGAAAGGCAAAAATTGTTTTAATATCCTCAGATAATAAAGTTATTACTATTGTTCAAAATACTGATAGATTAATACAAGAAAATAAAATGAATGTAAACATACCAATAAAAAAAGGTATTAATCGTATAAAAGTAGTGGGGTATCATAAAGCAGATATTGATATGGAATTACAAATAAAAGAAGGTAAGTTTAAAAATTTAAATTCTTAAATTAAGATTTGTGTCCTGGCTACAAGATAGTATTCATAGAATATAGGAAATTTATTAAAGCGTATAAGAAATTTAAAAATAATTGAATATTAAACTATTTTTTGATATATTGATAAAAAAATAAATCATAAAAAATAATATCATTTATAGTTTCATGAGGTGAGCATATGGCTGAAAAAGGATTAGAATATTATTTAAAAAGCTTTGAAAGTAGCTATGAAGAAGTTGATAATTGTATATCATTAATACAATCAAATATTTCTGGTGGTCGTATAACATATGAACAAATTGATGAATTAAAGAACCATACAAATGCAGTAGCAATATGTATAAGTGGATTAACGCAAGATACTTTTGACTATTTTGTTGAAAATTATGGACCTCAGTTTAAAGTAATTAACTTTTGGAAATGTCCATTGGTTTCAGATTTTACAAAATTGGAGCAGTTACCCAATGTGGAATATCTATTATTTTTTTGGAATAAACAAGTCACACATCTATGGGATTTATCAAAAAACATACATTTAAAAGGTATATCTTTTGATGATTTTACTAGGATGCATACATTGAAAGAAATTCCTTTAGCCCCTGCTCTTGAAGAACTATACTTTGGTGATAAGGTATGGAATAAGTACGTTTTTGAGTCTTTAAAGCCACTGTGTAGTGCACAAAAGTTAAAGAACCTAATCTTTTCAGCTAAAAAAATTAATGACAGTGATATTAAACCTCTTGCTACAATATGCAATTTAGTAAGGTTAGAATTTCCACCAAATCTTTTTACAACTGAACAAGTAGCATGGTTAACTGCAAATACTAAAAATGTAAATTCATCTGTGCTTTCTCCATATTTAAAATTGGAACATCCTATTGATTACGATGAAATAATAAAGGATGTTTTGGTCATAGGTAAAAGAAAGCCGTTTTTGAATTCAAACCAGGATAAAAAACGATTGGATAAGTATGAAAATAACTTTTATAATTTAGTCAAGAAATACTGCAAAGAAAAAGAAAAGAGGTGAGTTTTAGTGGCAGTTTTGTACTTATCGTACAATCTATCACTAAAGATAAGACATGGAATTTAGAAAAGCTATTAAAACTGATATTAATAATATAATGAAAATTATTAAGCAAGCACAGGATTATTTTAAAGAGCAAGGAATTGATCAATGGCAGAATAATTATCCCAATGTTGAAACAATAAGTAGTGATATTGCTAATAAGGAGAGCTATGTATTATTAAAAGATAATAATATTGTTGCCACTGCAGCTGTTTCTTTTAGTAAAGAAACAACATATGATTCTATTTATGATGGTGAATGGATTAGTAATAGTGAATATGTAGTTGTTCATAGAATAGCTGTTGATAACAATTATAAAGGTTTAGGTTTGTCATCTGAAATAATTAAAAATGTAGAGAAGCTTTGTTTAAGTCAGAATGTACATAGTATTAAAATAGATACACATGAAGAAAACTTATCTATGCAAAAGCTACTTAAGAAAAATAAGTTTCAGTATTGTGGAGTAATTTATCTAGAAGATAAAAGTAAAAGAATAGCTTTTGAGAAGATATTGTAGACTTAGTAACTATATTTTTATAGATAAAATATAATAAATTAGCAAGAGGTAATCTTGACTATTTTATTTAGGTGATTATATATGATTACAAATGAAAACAAATTTATAAATGATTATATATGCCAAAATTCAAATGCTCCTGCTAATGCAATAAGTGTTTTAAACGATGGAGTATATATTGCTTTTTTTGTTTTGAAATTTAAGGTTGGATCTGAATCATTTGTTGAAAAAAGTTCCAAGATTATTCAGGGTAACTCTTATAGAATTTTGTATCCATCAAAAGCATATGATGTAGATTTTACTGCATATTGTTATACTAGTCTTACTACTTTTAAAGTTATTTGTCATAGGTATTCACACACTTCTTTTACGAAACGTTTATTATTACAAGGAACTATTTTTAATCCAAGTTGTAGGGATTATATATCTGAAGTTTTTAATTATTATGCTTGCAAGTGTTACTGTATGTGATAATTTTGAAATGTATAATAGATAAATATTTATAGAAAGCAAAGCCGTACATCTAACTAATAGAGGTACGGCTTTATTTTTTATAGAAGTTACATATTCATGTGATGAGCTTCCTCAGCGGCTTCTGCGATGGCCTTAGTTTTGTGAACTGTGCCATGTGGATGTTCAGGTGGTGCATATATGGAATATAATTTAAGTGGTTTATTGCCTGTGTTGATTATATTGTGCCATTTGCCAGCCGGTATAATAATTGCAAAATCATCATAGACTTTTCTTTCAAAGTCTAAGTTACATTTACTATTACCCATCTTAACAATCCCTTGACCTTCTTCAATACGGATAAATTGATCAGTATCAGGATGAACTTCTAAACCTATGTCTTCTCCAACCATTATACTCATTAAAGTAAGCTGTAAATGTTTTCCTGTCCATAAAGCGGTACGATAAGTACTATTTATTTTAGTAACTTCAGAAATATTAACTACAAATGGTTGAGGTCCATAATCTTTTAACTGAATTAAGCCATAATTTTTTGTTGGCTGCCCTAAATCATGTCTTGAACTATATTCAAGTTCATCAGTAAAAGGAATAGATTCATCAGTAAAATGATTGCAAAAGCTTGAAGTATACATTGGTGAAGGATATGGATATACGTTATAAGGATTATACATATTGGGTAAATAAGGATTAGGGTATGGATATGAATTATAAGTATTATACAAAATAGCTCATTCCTTTCATAGAATTATAACTTTATAATATGTTATATGTTTAGGAAATGTGATTTATAGAACTTTATACTGTTAAATTTTATAAAAGGTATTTCTTGAAGAATATTACAGTTAGTTAGTATATATGATAAGAAATATTTATTATTGAAGATAATCCTGATATAAGAGAAATTTCAAAAGTTCATTTTTAAGGGAAATTTTATAAGGCTTCAGAAGAATAAAAGGGTTTTAAGAGTATGAAATATTTATAAATTGAGTAAAATGTTATGCTATTACAGCATAAGTTATAAATATATAATAAATGTTATAAATATATAACAGGAAGTGATAGTATGAAAAAGAATTTAACTTTAAGACAAAAATATATAATAGAAAAGGGTCTCTTTGGATTGTTATGGGTAGGTATAGGAATTTTAGAACTTATGAAACTTAAACAAATTTTTGGGATAATATTAGGTATTGTTGTATTAATTTATTTTTTTATAAGATTTATACTATACTTTGTAAAGACGGAAAAAGAAGATGAAATGTCAATTTACAACAATAATAGAGCTAGATTAGCTATATATGATATTTTAGTTTTTGGCATTTTAACTTGCACAGTACTAGCTACTCCCAAAGATAAATGGAGTATAGACTTAAAATTAGTATTACCATTTTTATTAGGAGGAATTAACATTCTCGAATTTATTTTATTTGTTTTTTATGATAAGGTTGGTGATAAGTATGGTAAAACTAAAGACAAAAATTCGTGAACTTAGAAGAGAAATTAATATGAAACAAGATGAACTTGCAAAATTGGTAGGTGTAAGAAGGGAAACTATAGTTCATTTAGAAAATGAAAGATATAATCCTTCTTTAAAATTAAGTATGGATATTGCTAAAGTTTTTGAAAAATCAGTGGAAGAAGTGTTTGAATTTATAGAAGATGAAAAATAAAAAGAGTTTTATGGAACTTAGAGTTAATATAAATAAACTGCATTAGAAGTAGATCTAATGCAGTTTATTTTATTCATTACACATATTAGCTAATCCAACAAATTCATCGAAATTTTTTACTATTATAGTTATGGTAACTATAGAATTTCCCAAATCTCTATCCTTTAATAATATAGAAAAAGAATCCTTGCCTATAAAGTTTACTTTAGGAGTATATTTAAAAATTCCATCTTCATTAATATTAGCAAAACCGTTATTAGGACTAGTATTAATTGTGCAACCTAATGAATATTTATTAAGATTTGCAGCTTCAAGGTGTACTATAAGTGGTCTATTTTTGTATGTGGTATATACATGGTTTTTAACACATATTGGATTTAATATAAAGCCATTTGAAGGTGGAGGAGTAGGTGGTGAAGTAGTAGATAATGTAACTGTATTACTTTGACTCGTAACAGATATTGCATTACCAGAAGAAATATAATGAGAGTTTAAATTAACAAATAGAGGATAGTTTGTTCCATTAGTTGGTTTAGATAATATTTTAATTTTAAATATTACTGGTATAGTAGCATTTGCGGGTATATTTGATAAAGCCACACCAGTGATTATTGAATCTGTAGATGTAGCACCATTAATAGTTACTGAATCTATAACAAACTCTAAATCACTAGAAATATTACAACTTAAAGTAGCTGTAGTTATAGTTTCTCCAGTAGTATTTTTTATAGACGCTGTATATTCGACAATATCATTAATGTTTACAGTTGTTTTATTTGTTGTAAGTTTTACTTCTGGTTTTAAAATGGGGGTAGGAGATAATGGTATATTTATAACACTTGAATCCAAAGAATTTGGAAACATTCCAAGATTAGTTCCTATTTGATAGGCAACAGTTGCAAAATTTGAATATTCGTTGCCAGTAGTAGGATTGCTGTTTACTTTTGCTTGAAATGAAACAGTAGCAGTGCTCCCTTTAGGTAAAGAACTCAAAAATACTCCAGTCGTAAGAGAAGCTGTGCTTGGAGCAAGTGAACCATTAATCATTAAAGTATTTGGAATATAAGATAATTCTTGAGGTAATGTATCCATTATAAAAGGATTTAAAATGGTGTCATCATTATTATTCGTAACAGTTACTGTGTATTTAATAGTATCTCCTACATTTACTATGCTAGTATCACTTGTAATGGTTATAGCTGGTTTTGTTATGAATTCTGGAACATACGAATAAGATATATTGCAGGGCATATAAACAGCTGGTCCTGTAGTACCTATATTAAAACTTAGATATGCTACATTTCCATAACCATTTTTAACTGGAATAGGATCAGTACCAGTAGGAAGGTCATTTACATTAACTGAAAATGTAATAGTAGTCATGTTATTTGGAGAAATATTATTAATACTAAGTGTGCTATTAATAAAATCATTTGTTATATTTTGTTCAGGTCCTGGATTTCCAGGAGGATAATTTTCAATAATCTTTGCAGAACCATTTATAAGTGAAAATTCTCTAGGAATATAAGCATCTTGAAAATTAATATTTATAAGTGGATCTAAGAATGTATTAGTCATATTTAGAGTATATTTAATAGTATCTTTTTTAGGAACAACAACTGTTTTATCAGATAATTTTTCAAAGGGAATTGGAACAATAGTACCAGAAGGATATAGTCTATAAGAATTAGTTATTGCTTTACCTTGTAAAGTTGTACCACTAGAAGCCAAAAAATCGTAATTTATTGTTGCGGAATTTATAAAAACTTTATGAGGATTAGTGTTTATATTTACAGAAAATTCTATGATTAATTTTTGTCCTACAGCTATACTACCTAAAGTTACTCCTTTTGATAGATCTACAGGAGCACTGGGAGCAACTCCATCAATTTTCAAATCATTATTGTATACAAGACCCGTTGGTAAAATATCAATTAAAGTTCCATCTGTAGTAGGTAAAGTTCCTATATTTTCAATAGTTATTGTATATGTTGTAGTTTGTGGAAAAGTTCCTATATAGTATTTATCACAAGACATAGTTGCTGTAAGAATAGGACATTTCATATCTAGTTGGACACCTAATGCTTGAGCAAAATAATTATTTGAAGGATTTGAACCAACAGCAGCAGTTTTAAATTGTACTATAGCTGAAGTATCAGAATTACTTAGTATATTTGATGCATTTACATTTGTAACATCTAATCCTTGTCGTCCTGCACTAATATTTGTATTTGTTAAAACATTTTGGTTTCTATCACCAAAAGTACCAGAAGTATCGGTTTCCCCTAAATTATTATTAATTTGTGATGCAAAAAAATTATTTTGAAGATTTCTAGGACCTGATAGAGGACTTAAAGAAGTTGTGCTGTTACCAAATAAAAGTTGATCACCTTCTAGTGTAGCATCGCCACCTAAAGCACAGGTTGCAACCCTAGCAGTACCAGTTAGAGGAGTTGAAAAGTTTTGAATTGTTTGATTATAAGGAGCGCTTGGAGTTATAAAAGTCATACCTGCAAATAGTTTTAAATTTCTATAAGGCTGTGATAAATTTTCATATGCTACAGCTAGTGTCCATCCACAACAATTATCTGAATCATTTGATGCGGTTATAGTTCCAACTATGCTACCGGCGCTATAAGTTCCAGAACCGGCTGATGATACAATAGATGTAACATCTGTTCTACAAGAATAAACAACAACATCCGGAGTTTTGTCAGTTTGATAAAAAAAGTCGCAATTAATGGTTTTACTTCCATTGGGATATGCAAACTGGATTGGTTTTGATGCGAAACTACTATAATCTTCTCCACCAACTTTACATGTTCCACCCCAAATTAATTCTGCATGAAGCACTGTACTTCCTTCAGGAATAGTTAGTTTAGTTGAAGATGCATTTATATACATATTTGAAGTAGTACCTGCAGCACTTGAATATTCAGGAGCAGGATAATTATTAACATTAAGATTAGGGTTAGTTGTAATAAAGGCACCTATTGAATTTTCGGTACCTGGACCTTGAGTACCAGCAGCTTTACTTAATCCAAGAGTGTTTCCAATAAAAGCTATTCCACCACTGGTTGTAGTACTATAAATTTCAGTTAGCTTGTTATTAAACGAGTTATTAGCCATGTATTTAACTCCTTTCAAAGAAGGTTATAATTATATAATATGAAAGAAAAAATAAGTTGCTTATAAAATAATTATACAAATTATAATTTCAATAAATAATAGGTAAAACTATTGAAGTAATTAAAATAATAGTTAAGAGTTATAGGAAAATAGAAAATGTAAATTATCATAAGAGTTTTAAATTATTAGTTGTATAAATAAATAATTTGTATTAAAGTAGAGAATAGTAATAAATTTGATATAAATCAAAAGGATGAAAAATATGCTAAATTTAAATGCTGTAAATCAAGTTGGAATACTTACAATATTGATATTAGTAGGATTTTATGCAAAAAAGAAAAAGTATATAAATGATAGTGTAAATAAAGGATTTTCAGATATATTAATAAATATAACAAGTCCTTGTTTAATACTAATTTCTTTTAACTTTAAATTTTCAAATGAAATGTTTTTAAATATAGGGAAAATAATAATTTTTTCTTCGATTATACATATTGTTTTATTGATTTTAGGAAAAGTTTTTTATCTTAAGTATTATAATAAAGATCAGCAAAATGTATTGAAATTTTTGACATTATTTCCTAACTGTGGGTTTATAGGATATCCAGTACTTCAAGGAGTGTATGGTAATAAGGCGATACTATATGCATCTATTTTCAGTATTCCATATAATCTTTTATTATGGACATATGGAATAAGATTATTTTGCAAGAATAGAAATAATACAAACATTATTAAACAACTACTAAGTCCACCTCTTATAGCGATAATTTTGGGTCTTATAATGTTTGTTTTTTCAATAAAATTACCATATCCTATTTACAGAAGTATAGAAATGTTAGGAAATATGACAGCACCTATTGCCATGATAATAACAGGAGTAGCACTTGCAGGTATTAAAGTAAAAGAAATATTTTTGAAAACTAATTCTTATTATCCAGTTGTAATGAGACTTATAATATTACCATTGATAATATATATTATTTTAAATACTTTCAATGCTGATAAATTTTTGATTGAAGTATGTGTTATTATAGAAGCAATGCCACCAGCATCACTTACAGTAGTTTTTGCAGAAGGGTATAATAGTGATGTAGATTTTGCTGCAAGATGTACATTTTTAAGTACAATAGTTTCGGCAATAACTATACCATTTATGATATCTTTAATAAGTTAATTTCAATGATTGGAGCTCTCAGTTTATTAGTAAATTTATGGTTTGGGAGGTGAATCATAATGAAATTAAAAGCTATAGATTTAGAAGTTTACTTAGGTAATAATCATATATTAAAAGGTGTTAATATTGAAGTGAATAATAAACAATTTGTTGGAATAATAGGACCAAATGGAAGTGGAAAAAGTACACTTTTAAAATGTATATATAGAAATTTAAAGCCAACTAACGGAACTATACTAGTAGATGATAAAGACATAAAGAACTTTTCAATAAAAGAAACAGCACGTAGCTTTGCTGTTATGTCTCAATTTAATAATTATAATTTTGATTTTACTGTATTAGATATGGTATTAATGGGAAGAGCGCCACACAAAAGTTTTATAGAAAGAGAAAATACACTTGACTATGAAATAGTAAGAGAATCACTTCGAAAGGTGGGAATGCAAGAGTATTCTGAACGAAGTTTTTCAAGCTTATCAGGAGGAGAAAAACAAAGGATACTTTTAGCTAGAGCACTTGCTCAAAAGACTCCAGGACTTATTCTTGATGAACCAACTAATCATTTAGATATTAAATATCAACTTCAACTTATGAGTATTGTAAAAGGACTTAATAAAACAGTTATAGCGGTTATACATGACCTAAATATAGCGGCTATGTATTGTGATAAGATATACGCTATGAAATCAGGAAAAATATTTATATATGGTACACCAAAGGAAGTTTTGACAAAGGATATTATTAAGGAATTATATGATGTTGAAGCTGATGTTACAGAAGATAATGAGAATGGTTTATTAAATATAAAATATAAACCAAAATATGTTTTATAGAAATATGTAAAGCACAACTTAAAATATTTTTAAGGTTGTGCTTTAATTCTTATAAATTTTAGATTTTAACTATTAAAGTTTTATATATTATTATAGATTAAGAAATTGGTCTAATTTTTCTCTTTCGAATCCTATAATTATGTTTCCATCAATATCTATTATTGGTACTGAGGTTTGATTTGTTAGGTCAATAAGTTCTTCTCGACCTTTGAGATCTTCTTTAACATTTATATCTTCATAGTCTACTTCTTTGGAATCAAGATACTTTTTTACTTTTTCACACCATGGACAATCAGGTATAGAATAAACTTTTACCATTTGTAGTCACTCCTTATTTATTTGATTTATAAATTTTTCTGCCATAAGTGCAGCTACGGTTCCATCGGCAGTAGCAGTAGTAATTTGTCTAAATAATTTAGAACGAACATCACCAGCTGCAAAAACACCTTCTACATTAGTTTTAGTTGTTTCGTCTGCTAATATGTTACCATATTCATCAAGAGTGATATAATCTTTAAATAATTCGGTACTTGGAATAAATCCAATATACACGAAAATACCATCTATGCATAATTCACTAGTAGTTTTAGTTTGAATATTTTCTATTACTATTTTTGAAAGCTTATTATCACCCATAGCATGTCTGATTTCACTATTCCAAATAATATTTACTTTAGGGTTATTAAAAGTTTCTTCTTGAATTTTCTTTTCAGCTTGAAAATAGTCAAACTGTTGAATTATAGTAATTTTTTCAGCATACATTGATAGAAATTTTACGGCAAGTAAAGCAGAATTTCCACCACCAATTACAGCTATATGTTTACCTTCATACATATGTCCATCACAAAGTTCGCAGTAATGAATCCCTTTACCATGAAAGGTATTTTCTTCAGGAATAGGTAGTTGTTTTCTTTTAGCGCCAGAGGCTATAATTACAGTTCTAGCATCATATATACAAGATTGAGTTTCTATTATTTTTTTATTATTAGTAAGTTTAACAGATAAAATTTTATCAAATTCATCTATTGCACATCCAGAAGCAACAGCTTGTTCTTGCATGTTTTTTATAAGGTTAATACCACTTATATTAATAAAACCAGGATAGTTTTCAATTGTATAAGCATCTCTTATTTGGCCACCTATTATTTCATCTTCTAAGATTAAAGTTGAAAGTTTAAGTCTAGATGCATATATTCCAGCTGTTAATCCAGATGGTCCTGATCCTATGATTAAAATATCAATGGCTTTAGTTAATTTATTCATTTGTTATATCACCTCGTTTTAATGTATTTAGAATATAGGTATTTTAAGATATTTTATAGGCATTTGACATATTGAATATATTGTTATGATACACTTGTATTTATTAAGATATACATACATTGCAATTTCATATATGAAAATTATTAAGAAAAGAGGATGAACATGACAGAAATTTTTTGTGCCATAGATCATGTACTTTTATTAGATGATTATAAAGATCCAGATAAGCATAAGCATTGGGCAAAACATTTATTAATTAGTTTAAATGGACAAATTGAGTGTTTTGTTGAAGATAAAAGTATAAACTGTGAGGGAATAATGATTTCTTCTAATATAGTTCATACTGTTAAAAGTAATAGAAATGATGTTTTGGTATATTTATTTGACGAAACTACAGATATAGCTAAGGACATGGAAGAAAAATATTTAAAATATGATAATTATTATATTCTTAGTTCAGTTATTGTACAAAAGATTAAGAAAACCTGGAATGAAAACATGACAAATAAAAAAGATGTTCAACAAAGGCAAAAGAGGTATCCTGATACTTTTGAAAAAATATTAAGTGCGTGTGGATTAGAAATAAATAGACCTTATATTAAAGATAAAAGAGTTAAAAAGGTATTATTTTTACTTCAAAATAAAGAGGAGATTACAGAAGATATAATAGAAGAACTTGCGAAAAAAGTATTTTTATCTAGAAGTAGACTTACACATTTATTTAAGGAAGAAACCAAAATATCTTTAAATAGCTTTTTAATTATTTTAAAAATATCCAAGTCCTATGAATATATATTGTCTGGAAAAACTATTACGGAAGCGTGTATAAAAGCAGGGTTTTATAGTCCATCTCATTTTGCTACAACCAACAAAAAGATGTTTGGAATTTCAGCAAGTGCTTTTAGAAAAGATGTTAAGGTTATACAAGTATAAAGTTTTTAAGTAAGTCAAGAACTAAACTCAAAATCATAATATTTAAAAATCAGCAAATATTTAGAAGTTTCATTTTGAATATTTAACTATAATTAAGGCATAGTCAAGGAAAGTGGAGACTATGTCTTTTAAATTTATTATAGGAGTGAATACAATATGAAAAAAGATAAAATTACTTTTTCTAAAGGATTATATAATTTTAATAAAGAACCTAATTTTAACTTTCAATTAAATCGTATAGTAATGTGGAATGAAGGTGATTTAGAAGATGTTAAGAAAGTTTCTACTAAAATCAAAGATGGTGAAACTTGGAAAAAAGAATTAATAAAAATGGGAAATCAAGCTTTAAATGGAGGAAGGATAAAACAATCTATTGCATATTATCGAATGAGCGAATTTTTTATGTACGATGGAGATAAAGATAAAGAAAAATATTATAAATTGGCTACAGATATGTTTTATGATTATTATAAAGAATATTTTGAAGAGGGAACTGTAATTAAATATGAAGTTCCATATGAAGAAGTAAAGCTACCAGTATTATATACAAAAGCCGTAGGAAAAAAGAAAGATACTATTGTGCTTCATGGAGGAAATGATTCTTATATGGAAGAACTATTTTTTGTAATGATTTATTTTGCAGAGGCTGGTTTTGATGTATATCTTTTTGAGGGACCAGGACAAGGTGAAGTTATGCGTATTCAAGGAAAGTATTTTACTTATAAGTGGGAAGAACCGGTAAAAGCAATACTTGATTATTTAAATATTAATGACATTACTATTATAGGTGCATCATTAGGCGGCATGTTGGCACCAAGAGCAGCAGCTTATGAAAAAAGAATTAAAAGAGTAATTGCATGGTCTATTTTCCCTGATTTTTTATCTGTTGTATTAGGTAAGGATTCTAATTGGGTTGAAAAGTTAATAAGATTATTAATAAAATTTCATGCAGCACATATACTTAATTTTGCTTTTAATATGGAAGCTAAAAAAGATCCTTTAGTAGAGTGGGCAATTAAGCATGGTATGTATGCTTATAATGCAAAGTCACCTTATGAGTATGCTATAAAACTAGATAAATTTCAAATTATGAATGTTGGACATCTTATAAAGCAAGATGTTTTAATTATAGGAGCAAACCAAGACCATTTTATTAATTACAAACTTTTCAATAAAGAGCTAGATTGCTTAAATAATGTAAGGAGTTTAACTTTTCGCCTTTTCACAGATAAAGAATATGCGTCTAATCATTGTAATATGGGGAATACAAAACTTGTTATTGAGACTATGATTAATTGGATAGAATCAATTAAAGGTTCTTATGAATATTAAAATTAAGCTTGAAACAGATAGATTGATGAGTTATTGTTATTTAATTTTGGAGTGAAAGACCTTAGAAAAAATTAGTAAAGGACTTATTCAAAGGATTCCTTTACTAATTTTTTAATAAAAAGAAGTTAGTGAATTATAAGCTGAACATGTAAAAGATCTAGAGCAATAGATATTGGATTAAAGATAGAGTTTTGAGCATCGCCACCAAAGAGAATTCCTATAGCTTTATTACTATTATCAAATAGTATGCTTCCAGAATCACCAGGGTTAGACATATTACTTGTTAGTATAAGATTTTTAAACAATACTGCCCCGTGTTCATAGGAATAGAGTCTAGTTACACCTATACTTTTTATAGTTCCTTTTGTTAGTCCAGTTTTATAACCTGTTTTTTTTACGGATAATCTTAATACTGGAAGACTTACTCCTTTTATGTCCCCAATTAATGCAACTTTATTAGAAACTTTACTTAAATCAGACACTAAAGCTATTCCAGCATCAGCAAAATTGGCACCAGTAAAATTAAGAGGTATATATTTATACAAGGTTCCTATTGTATCATTAGGAGCATGTCCATGAAATGGATAGGAAGGCTGAATTATTTCAGTACCAAGTGGAACTGTATAATCTGCTGTAAGCACATGAGCAGAACTAAACAAATAATGTTTACCCATATCATCTTTAACTATACATCCAAGACTACCAAATAGTACATTGGAAGCTGGACCAATAGCATATCCACCAGGAGTTGGACGGACTCTTTTAGTAAATGGATTATTCATAGAACTAAAATTATTTTTAGGATAATAAAGATTATTATTTTGAATTTCTTCTACGTCTGTTATTATTCCTTGATATAAAGTTGGAACTAATGCATTTTTACATAAGCTGTTTTGTGGAAGTTTACGAGTTACGAATACTTTAATACAATTTTGACCTGTATCTATTCCATTTTTTAATTTTATACCTAATCCTACGCCAACTACATTAGGTTTACTTAAAAAAAATTTATATTGGCATCTAGCGATATAAAGAATTTGTTGATCTAAATTACAATTAATATTCACTATGAATCACCTTTATATGGTTATATTTTGTGGTTTATAATATTATAATATGTTTTTAAATGTCAAAAGAATACTAATAATTACATTGTAAGGACATTAAAGGATACTTGAGGTAGTGTATAAATAAGATTTATAGTATAAAACAACTAAAAATACAAATTACAATTTTAAAGTATCTTTATAAAAATTAAAATTTAATTTGGAATAATTATTTTAAAGGAAAAATATAATAGTTACAAAAGAAGTATAAATAAAATATTTAATTACGCTAGATGAATTTTATAAAGATATCAAATTAAAAGAAGAGTTCAAGAAAATAACGAAGGGAATCTTCTATTTCAAAACTATAAATATTGTTATATTTAATTAAACATCTGTAGTAAATCGATTTACTGATTTAATAAAAATATTATTAATATAAAAATTAATTTATAAAAACATTTTCTAAGAAAAAATGAAGCTTAGAATATGTGTAATTTTAGTAGTTTTTAATAGTTATTAGTTAATGAAAAATATTTGTGCATTAAATTGTAAAAATCCGTAATTAAATATTTAAAATAATAAATTAATTAATTAAGGAGATGATTGGTATTAAAAGTATTAATGTGGAATCAATAAAAAAGAAAAAAGAATTCATTGACAATAATCTATTAACAAAACAAGAAGTAAAAAATGCAATAGAAAAAGCTATTGCTCAGATTGATATAAATATGAATTATTTCAAAGATAAGTTTCCATATTCAGCATCAAAAGAGAACATGTATCCTATTATTGAAAATATAGAATGGACAGATGGATTTTGGACGGGATTGTTATGGCTAGCTTATGAATATACCGGTGAAGAGAAATATAAAGAACTTGCAAATAAAAATGTTTTATCATTTAAAAATAGAGTTGATAATGATATTGAGTTAGATCATCATGATTTAGGATTTTTATATTCTTTATCTTGTGTAAGCGCTTATAGATTAACGGGCTCCGAGGTTGCTAAAGAAGCATCAATTAAAGCTGCTAATAAACTGATATCTAGATTTCAAGAAAAAGGTGAATTTATTCAAGCTTGGGGAGAACTCGGAAAAAAAGAACATTACAGATTTATAATAGACTGTATGTTAAATATCCCATTGCTATATTGGGCTACAGATGAAACAGGAGATAAAAAGTATAGAATTATAGCTGAAAAGCATTTCATAACATCATGTAAGAACGTAATAAGAGGTGATGGTTCAGCATTTCATACGTTTTACATGAATCCAATAAGTGGTAAAGCAGTTAAAGGTGTAACTAGACAAGGATATAGTGATGAGTCATCATGGGCAAGAGGTCAGGCATGGGGGATATATGGAATAGCTCTTAATTATAGAAATACTAAAAATACTGATGTATTTAACTTATATAAAGGAATGACAAACTACTTTTTAAATAGATTGCCAAAAGACAATGTTTGTTATTGGGATTTAATATTTAATGATGGAGATGGTCATGTTAAGGATTCTTCAGCAGCTGCTATTGCAGTATGTGGTATGCATGAAATGAATAAATATCTGCCAGAAGTAGATGAAGATAAATTAACTTATAAATATGCAATGCACACAATTTTAAAATCTTTAATTGAAAATTATGCAAATAAACAATGTCATGAAGGGCAGCCGATATTATTGCATGGAGTTTATTCATGGCATTCAGGTAAAGGAGTAGATGAAGGAAACATATGGGGGGATTATTATTACTTAGAGGCTTTAATAAGATTTTATAAAGATTGGAATTTATATTGGTAGGGGGAGAGTAAAAGTATGAGTACACCAAATATAGAAATGATGAGAATTGATGAGAGATTAATTCATGGTCAAGGACAAATGTGGTTAAAATTTTTAGGGGTAAATACAGTTATAGTTGCTAATGATGTAGCAAGTGAGGATAAAATTCAACAAACTCTAATGAAAACAGTAGTACCAAAATCTATAGCAATGAGATTTTTCTCTATACAACATACTTGTGAAATAATTAATAGAGCATCGCCAAGACAAAAAATATTTATTGTATGTAAATCCCCAGAAGATGCTCTTATGTTAGTGGAAGGAGGGGTTCCAGTAAAAGAAATAAATATAGGGAATATACACAACAAAGAAGGAAAGGCTCAAATTACACGTTCTATTTATTTGGGAAAAGAGGATAAAAAAGCTTTAAGAGAGTTATCAGATAAATATGGAATTAAATTCAATACGAAAACTACGCCATCAGGTAATGATGGAACTATACAAGTAGATATAACAAAATATTTAGATTAAGTGAATTGAAATATATTGGATTAAAAAATATTTTAGGAGGTTTAGCCATGGAAATTTCAATTCTTCAATGCATATTGATAGGAGTATGGACTGCATTTTGTTTGGCAGGTATGTTATTAGGTATTTACACAAATCGTTGTATAATATTGGCATTTGGAGTTGGTTTAATTCTTGGAGATATGCCAACGGCATTGGCGATGGGAGCTGTTGGAGAACTAGCATTTATGGGATTTGGAGTAGGTGCAGGAGGAACAGTTCCGCCAAATCCAATGGGACCAGGAATTGTTGGTACTATAATGGCTATAACAATGAAAGGACAAGGAATGGATCCGGGAACAGCTTTAGCATTATCATTTCCCTTTGCTGTAGCTTTTCAATTTTTAATAACTGCTACTTATACTTTTGCTACTGCTTTAAGTGGAATTGCTACAAAAGCTTTAGAAAAGAAAAAATTTACAAAATTTAGACTAGCAGCAAATTTAACAATAGTTGTATTTATAATAGTAGGTTTTGTAATTGGATTTGCGGGATCGTATAGTGCGGAAGGGTTAAAATTTGTAATTGAACTAATACCAGCATGGCTAATCACAGGATTGTCAGTAGCAGGTCAAATGTTACCAGCTATAGGATTTGCTATGATACTTACAGTTATGTCTAAAGAAGAATTAATACCATTTGTAATATTAGGATATATAAGTATTGCTTATTTAAAACTACCTGTAATAGGAGTTGCATTCTTAGGAACTATGTTTGCTTTGTTAGAGTATTACAGGACTAAAAATAAGTCAGTGGATAATAGTTTAAATCAGAAAGAGGAGGTTGAATTTGAGGATGGAATCTAAAAAAGTTTTAAAGAAAAGTGATTATGTAAAAACATCTTTAAGAGCATTCTTTTTACAAAATGGATTTAACTATGGAAATTATCAAGGACTCGGATATGCCAATATACTGTATCCCGCTCTTAAGAAAATATATAAAAATGATGAAGATGGACTTAAAGATACATTAACACAAAACGTAGAGTTCTTTAATTCAAATCCTCACTTTATACCATTTATAACTAGTATGCATTTAGTTATGATTGAATCAGATAGGCCAAGTGATGAAATAAGATCAATAAAGATGGCTTTAATGGGACCTTTATCAGGAATTGGAGATTCATTATCACAATTTTGTTTAGCACCTTTATTTTCTACAATAGCAGCATCTTTAGCACAAGAAGGGTTAATGGCAGGACCAATATTATTTTTCTTAGCAATGAATGGAATATTATTAGCAATAAAATTAATAACTGGATTATGGGGATATAAATTAGGTACTAGTGTTATTGAAACATTAAGTGATAAAATGGCTCAAATATCGAAAGTTGCAAGTATGATAGGTGTAACTGTAATATCTGGTTTAGCAGTATCCTTTGTTAAGATATCTACACCTATTAAATATGTAGGATTAATGCCAGATGGAGGAAAAAAAATAATTGAAATTCAAAAAATGTTAGATAAGATAGCCCCTAAAATGTTACCGGCATTATTTACTATATTTATTTTTTATTTAATAAAGAAACGTAAATGGACTACTTATAAGGTGGTAGCATTAACAATAGTATTAGGTGTTATATGTTCAGTGTTAGGAATAGTAAAATAAATAGTAGGGGGATGAACGTATGAAGATTTTAATTGTAGGTCATGGGGAATATGGAACAGGAATCAAGTCGACTATGAAACTTTTAACGGGAATAGACGAAAATATAGATGCATTAAATTTAAACAATGAATTAACTCATGAAAAGTATAAAAGTATATTGCATGAATACGTTGAAAATAATGATGAATTAATAATTTTTGCAGATTTAACTGGAGGTGCTCCTTTTCAAATTGCGTCACAAGAAGTGCTTTTAAATAGATCAAATGGTAATCAATATGTTATAGGTGGAGTATCTGTTGGTTGTATACTTGATATTGTAATGAATACTATGGTTTTAGATAATGAAAAAGATATAAAAGATATAATTAAGAATGCAATTGATGAAATAAGGGATATGGCGTCTATCATTTCGAAAGATGAATTAGAATAAATTATTTAAATTTTATAAATATATTCTGTGATTATATGTAAATAACCGTACTTCTATTAGTTAAGAAGTACGGTTATTTACATATAATTAGTTAAAAATTTTAGGACAACAACAACAACAACAGGAACAACAACAAGGATTTTGAGGTGGAAGTTCAGGCGGTATAGAATTAATAGGAGAACATGATACTTCACTACAATTTGGCTTAGGTAGTGTTCCTCCTAGAGAAAGACACTTAGTAAACGGCTTAGATGATTTTTTTTTACAAATAAGTTTAGAATGGTCTGATGCATCGTAACAATATGCTGAAAGTGTTAAGCTACTTGCCTTAGCATCATATAAAATCATATAAGATTTACCAGGGGCAAACTTTGGACTACGATCATTATAAAGTCGCTTTCCAACTTTATAACTTAAGTTAAAAGAAGCAGTATAGTTACCTTTATTAGTAACAGTTATATATTTAGCCGGAGAATTTGAAGATTGTAAAGAACAACTTATAATAATGTTATTATCATTTGTAATCATATATAATCACCTAAATAAAATAGTCAAGATTATTCTTGCTAATTTATTATATTTTATAACCTAACATATAGTTACTGTTTTATATATGTTTAGTTATAAAATTACAAAAAATACAAAGGGAATATTAGATAATATATATATAAATATGTTTGTGGATCTATTTATTATATTTTTTCAAATAAATCATTTTTATATTATTAAGTAAGTTTATCTATAAGGAATATTAAACTAAATATATCATTAGTATATCAATTGTCATATATTAAAATAGAATACCAATTTAAGATTAAAAGGTGATTTACAATGAATAATTCTTGTAATATAGATAACAAAATATTGAATATTGCCAGATGTCAATATAAGTATTTTTTTAATAAGGCAAATGTAATAGGAGTAGGGTTAGGTTATAAGGTAAAAGAAGAAGTTTATACTTCAAATAAGTGTATAGTAGTGTTTGTTACTAAAAAGCCACCTTCTAATGAAATACCTCCGCAAGACTTAATTCCCCCCTATTATAATGGAATTTTAACTGATGTTGTACAAAGTAATTTTATGACAACATCTGCACTCATAAGTAAAATTCGACCAGTTCAAGGAGGATATTGTATAGGATTATCAGATTATCCGTCTGGAACAATGGGATGCTTAGTTAAAGATAAGAAATCAAAATATATATTAAGTAGTAATCATGTTATAGCACAAAATGGAAAAAAGAAACTTGGAACTCCTATAATTCAACCAGGTGAAGATTTTGGCGGGAAAGTTAAAACAGATAAGATTGCTATATTATCAAAGTTTATTAAGGTTGGTATGGGTAATAATTATGTAGATTGTGCAATAGCCAAAACGGATAATGATATGATATCTAATAATATTGCAATGGTAGGGCCTATAAAAGGAATAAGTTTACCTAAAGTTGGAGAAAGAGTACAAAAGGTAGGTTCTACTACAGAATTAACATGGGGACGTATAAAAGCTATAGGAGTAACAGAGGCATTTAAGTTTATGGAAAATATTTTTGTGTTTTTTAATCAAATAATAACAACAAAAATGGGTGCTGAAGGTGATTCAGGATCAGTGTTATTAGATAAAGATATGAAAGCTATAGGACTTCTAATGGGGGGAGAAGATTCATATAATATTTTTAATCCTATAACTTTGGTTTTAAATAATTTAGATGTTGAAATAGTTACTGGATAACTAAAATTTTATAGCCATGTATTTGTGAAAAGTATATAAATAACCGTATTTCTATTAGTTAAGAAGTACGGTTATTTATTATAACTAGTTAAACATTTTAGAACAACAACAGCAACAACAGCAACAACAAGGATTTTGAGGTGGAAGTTCAGGCGGTATAGAATTATCAGGAGGACATGCTACTTCACTACAAGTTGGTTTTAATATTGTTCCTCCTAGAGAAAAACATCTATTAAAAGGGGTATAGGATGCTTTTTTACAAATAAGTTTAGTATCGCCAATTGCATTGTAATAATATGCAGAAAGTTTTAATTCGCGTGCATCAGAAGCATATAAAATTCTATAAGATTTACCATAGGCAATATTTGGACTATGCTCATTATAAAGTTTAGTTCCAACTTGAAAACTTAAGGTGAAAAAAGCAACATATGCTCCCTTATTAATAACTGTTACAAATCCAGCGGGGGTATTTGAAGCTTGAAAAGAAGAACTTATAATAAGGTTATTATCATTTGTAATCATATATAATCACCTAAATAAAATAGTCAAGACAACTCTTGCTAATTTATTATATTTTACAAATAAACATATAGTTACTAGTTTCTACAGGTTTGTTTTAAAAAACATAAGATTTTACAAATATTTTTTATGCTTAACACTTATACATTATTATATTCATATAATAATGTATAAGATAAATTTTTTAATTATATTGAAAATTACAAATATGTTTAACAATATTTTAAATGGTTATAAATACTGATTGTAATTTATTTATATCTTGGTGATATTATAAAAAATCAGTGTAATAAATACTTCAAATGTTGCAGTGAATCTTTTATAGAAAATACAATTTCTTATATTTGTGAAAACGAGTGTGATTATTTTTTTGGTAAAGCTAACGTGGTGGGAGTAGCTCTTGGATATAAGTTTACTAAAGGTTTTTATACTTCCCAAAAATGTATTACAGTTTTTATATCAGAAAAAATACCGGAAAATGAGGTGCATACTAATGAGTTAATACCTAAAGTATATTCTGGAATTATAACTGATGTAATTGCCGTTTTTGGAGGTATATTCCCATAGAGTTTAAAAAGAAAGCGTCAAATTATGTGGATTGTGCCATGGCTAAAGCTTTAGATAAGTCTAAAGTATGAAATAAAATATGGAATATAGGAATTAATAAAGTATATGTACATAACTATTAAAATGAACTTTTAATAATTATATTAGTATAATAGCAATAATTTTAAATTCATAAAAATCATAACAATGTACAAATATCCATTGTTATGATTGCAAAAGATATAACATTACAGTTACATTATAAAATATTATGGAGAAAGATGAGTAAAAACATTGCATAAAAGTGAAAATATTCTACATAACAAGCTTTTAAATCTTATTTTAGACAAAAGCTTGTTATTTTTTTGACTTTTCATTTACTTGCTTTTATTTAAAATAATTTATAGTGATATGTTTTTTAGTTGAATACGCTAAAAAAACGGTTATTTATCATGATTTGTTGAAAATTGAATGGAAATGAATCAACTTGAATATATAAAGTGTAGTTGAATAGCTTTCTCCAATAACAGTCAATATGATTTGATTTAAATTTCATTCAATTTGTATTAAAATTATATTCAGAAACACAATCACATGGTTCGCAGTTAAATTGTGTGAATTTAGCAACAAATGTAGTTTGTTAAATCACAAACACAATTTATCTTGAGACTGTGCATAAATTAGTGAAAGTTATAAATTAATCGTTTTTAAATTAGGTTCAAAATTTGCGCAGATTTTCAAATTAAATTTAGAGACTATAAGAAATAATATTAAATTGTAGTTATAGGGGGGAAGAGCATGAAAAAAGTTAAAGTACTTACAGCAGATGAAGCTGTTATGATAGTTAAGGATAGCGATACGCTAACTACAAGTGGATTTGTTAGTAGTAGTTGTCCAGAAGCACTTAATAAAGCTATGGAAAAGAGATTTTTAGAAACTGGTTCTCCTAAGAATATAACTCTTATGTATGCATCATCACAAGGTAACAGAGATGGTAGTGGTGCTGATCACTATGCTCACAAAGGGTTAGTTAAAAGAATAATAGCAGGTCATTTAAATACTGCTCCAAAAATGGGTCAAATGTGTATCGATAATGAAATCGAAGGATATAATTTACCACAAGGAGCTTTACTAAACTTATTCAGAGATATTGCTGGTCACAGACCTGGTACAATCACTCACGTTGGATTAGACACTTTCGTAGATCCAAGAAACGGTGGTGGTAAAGTTAACGATATCACAAAAGAAGATTTAGTAGAAGTAATAAAAATAAACAACGAAGAAAAGCTTTTCTATAAAGCATTTCCTATAAATGTAGCATTCATTAGAGGTACTTATGCAGATGAGTATGGTAACATAACATTTGAAAAAGAAATAACTCCTCTTGAAGGTACATCTACAGCACAAGCTGTTAAAAACAGTGGTGGTAAAGTTGTTGTCCAAGTTGAAAAGGTTGTTAAAGGTGGTACTTTAGATCCTAGACTTGTAAAAATACCTGGAATCTATGTTGATGCTGTTGTAGTAGCTGAACCACAAGATCATGAACAAAGTTTTGGACAAGAATATGAACCAGGAGTAGCTGGTGAACTAAGAGTACCTGTTGATAACATGAAACCTATTCCACTAAGTGCTAAAAAAATCATTGGTAGAAGAGCAGCTATGGAACTTGAAGAAGATACAGTTGTAAACCTAGGTATAGGAGCACCTGAATATGTTGCACAAGTTGCCAATGAAGAAGGAATTGGAGATTACATGACATTAACAGTTGAGTCAGGTCCAATCGGTGGAATTCCTCAAGGAGGAACAAGATTTGGATCAAGCATGAACCCAGATTGCCTAATTGACCAACCTTACCAATTTGATTTCTATGATGGTGGCGGTCTTGATTTAGCATTCTTAGGACTTGCTCAATGTGATGAAAGTGGTAACATAAATGTTAGTAAATTTGGTCCTAGAATAGCAGGATGTGGTGGATTTATAAACATCACACAAAATTCCAAAAAAGTATTCTTCTGTGGAACATTTACTGCAGGTGGATTAAAAACAAAAGTTGAAGATGGAAAACTAGTAATAGTTCAAGAAGGAAAAAGCAAAAAATTCCTTAAGAATGTAGAACAAGTTACATTCAGTGGAAGATATGCAAACAGAACTGGACAAATTGTTAGATATATAACAGAAAGAGCAGTATTTGAATTAAAAGAAGATGGAGTACATTTAATAGAAGTTGCTCCAGGAATTGATCTTCAAACTCAAGTTCTTGATCTAATGGATTTCGTTCCTAAGATGGATGATGTTAAAATTATGGATACAAGAATTTTCAGAGATGAAAAAATGAATTTAAAGAATCAAAAATAATTTAAGAATTAGAAAAAATAAATTAGATATAATATATTAAATAATATAAATTAAAATATAAAATTTTATATTTTTTAGGAGGAAAAAAATTATGAAACCTATGAGATTACACCACGTTGGAATTATACTTCCTACATTAGAAGCTGCACACAGATTCCTTGAAACATTTGGATTAGAAGTAGATTACCAAGGATTTGTTGACGCATACCATGCAGATTTAATATTCACAAAATACAATGAAAACGAAAGTCCATTAGAATTAATCATTCCTAAAGAAGGAGTTCTTACTGAGTTCAATAATGGAAAAGGTGGAATCGCTCATATAGCTTTCGAAGTTGAAGATGTTGAATCTGTTCGTAAAGAATATGAAAGCAAAGGAATGAAAATGCTTGAAGGAAAAGCTGTACCAGGAACAAGCGATATCATAGTTAACTTCTTAAGACCTAAATATGGTGAAGGAATACTTGTTGAATTCGTAGAAACTGTTGCACCAATTCAAAGATAATTAGATAATTAAAAAAAAAGTTTTTGCTAATAATATAGAATATGTTATATTAATTTTAAAGTACTTGCTAATTATAAATAGTCATTGGCAATAATACTTAAGAAAAAAATCATTTGCAAAAGGAGATTAAGCTATGTTTACAATGGGAATAGATATTGGTTCCGCATCTTCAAAGGTTGCAATCCTTGAAAACGGAAGTGATATTGTTGTTGCAGAAGTCATTCAGATTGGAACTGGTTCCACTGGACCTAAGCGTGCACTAGAACAAGCACTTTCAAAATCAGGTCTTAAAATGGAAGATATGGACAAAATTGTTGCTACAGGTTATGGTAGATTTGCCGTAGAAGAAGCAGACAAACAAATCAGTGAAATAAGCTGTCATGCTAAAGGAATATTCTTTTTAGTACCTACAGCAAGAACAATCATCGATATTGGTGGTCAAGATGCTAAGGCAATCAAACTTGATAGCAAGGGTGGCGTTAAACAGTTCTTTATGAATGATAAATGTGCCGCTGGAACAGGCCGTTTCCTTGATGTAATGTCACGAGTACTTGAAGTTAATTTAAGTGAAATGGAAGAATATGATAGCCGTGCAACAGAAGCTGCAACTGTAAGTAGTACTTGTACAGTTTTTGCAGAATCTGAAGTAATATCTCAACTTTCAAAAGGAGTTGCGAAAGAAAACATTATAGCTGGTGTTCACCAATCAGTTGCAAGTAAGGCATGTGGTCTTGCTTACAGATGTGGACTTGAAGAAGATATTGTAATGTGCGGAGGAGTTGCTCAAAACGCAGGTGTTGTTAGAGCAATAGAAAGAGAACTTAAAAAACCAGTAATAGTAGCGCCAACTCCACAAGTTACAGGTGCAATTGGTGCAGCATTATTTGCTTATGAAGAAACAATAAAAGCTAATAAATAAAAGGGAAAGAGGGATAAACATGACTGATATACAAAATATGAGTGCTAAAGAATTATTAGGGTACTATCAGCAAAAATTAGACGAAGAAGCAAGACAAGCAAAAAAAGAAGGAAAGCTTGTTTGTTGGTCAGCATCTGTTGCTCCACCAGAATTCTGCGTAGCTATGGATATAGCTATGGTATACCCAGAAACACACGCAGCTGGTATAGGTGCTAGAAAAGGTTCATTAGATATATTAGAAGTTGCAGACAGAAAAGGATATTCATCAGATATATGTTCTTATGCAAGAGTTAATCTTGGATATATGGAACTTTTAAAAGAAAAAGCTTTAACAGGAAAAACTCCTGAAGTATTAGCTAATTCACCAGCAGCTGATATACCACTACCAGACCTTATAATTACATGTAACAACATTTGTAATACACTATTAAAGTGGTATGAAAACTTAGCAGTTGAATTAAATATCCCATGTATTGTAATTGACGTTCCATTTAACCACACAATGCCAATTCCACAATACGCAAAAGATTATATAGCAGACCAATTTAAAGATGCTATAGCTACATTAGAAGAAGTATGCGGAAGAAAATTCGATTACGATAAATTCTTAGAAGTGCAAGAACAAACTCAACGTTCAGTTGCTCAATGGAATAGACTTGCAGCTTTATCATCACACAAGCCATCTCCATTAAACTGTTTTGATCTTTTCAACTTCATGGCTCTTATCGTATGTGCTAGAAGCAGAGATTATGCTGAAATCACATTCAAGAAGTTTGCAGATGAACTTGAAGAGAACTTAAAGAACGGAATCTATGCTTTCAAAGGTGCTGAAAAGAAACGTATAACTTGGGAAGGTATAGCAGTATGGCCATATCTTGGACACACATTTAAGTCTTTAAAATCACTTGGATCAATAATGACAGGTTCTGCATATCCAGGTCTTTGGAACCTTACTTATACACCAGGGGATATGAGCTCAATGGCTGAAGCATACACTAGAATTTATATTAACACTTGCCTAGACAATAAAGTTAAAGTTCTTAGCGATATAATTGAAGGTGGAAAATGTGACGGTATAGCTTACCACTTAAACAGAAGCTGTAAGCTTATGAGTTTCTTAAACGTAGAAACAGCTGAAAAATTACAAGAACAAAACGGATTACCATATGTAAGCTTTGATGGAGACCAAACTGATCCACGTAACTTCGCTCCTGCTCAGTTTGACACTCGTGTACAAGCTTTAGCAGAAATGATGGACCAAAGTGAGGAGGGAAAATAATGAGTAGAGTTGAAACTATTATAAACGAATTATCAGCAATAGCAAGCAATCCAAGAAAAGCTATGGAAGATTTCAAAAAAGAAACTGGTAAAGGCGCAGTAGGTGTTATGCCTGTATACGCTCCAGAAGAATTAATACATGCTGCTGGATTCCTACCAGTAGGAATCTGGGGAGGACAAAAGAGCATTTCTAAAGCTCGTACTTACTTACCTCCATTCGCATGTTCAATTATGCAATCAGTAATGGAAATGCAACTTGAAGGGGCATATGATGATTTAGCAGCAGTGCTTTTCTCAGTTCCATGTGACACATTAAAATGTCTTAGCCAAAAATGGAAGGGAACATCACCTGTAATTGTATTTACACACCCTCAAAACAGAAAATTAGAAGCAGCTAACAAATTCTTAGTGGAAGAATTTAAATTAGTTCGTGAAAAATTAGAAAAAATACTTAATGTTAAAATTACAGATGAAGCTATAAATAACAGTATAGAAGTATACAACGAAAACCGTAGAGTTATGCGTGAATTCTCAGACCTTGCAGCTGAATATCCAAATGTTATCGATGCTGTAAAACGTCACGCTGTTATAAAAGCAAGATTCTTTATGGAAAAATCTAAACATACTGCAATGGTTAAAGAATTAATTGCAGAAGTTAAAGCAACTCCTGCTGAAGAATTCAAAGGTAAGAGAGTTATCTTAACTGGTATAATGGCTGAACCAAATGAAGTATTAGATATCTTCACTGAAAATGGATTCGCTGTTGTTGCAGATGATTTAGCACAAGAATCAAGACAATTCAGAATCGACGTTCCAGAAGGAACAGATCCATTATACAGACTTGCTAAATGGTGGCAAGAATTTGACGGATGTGCTCTTGCAACTGATCCTAAAAAACCAAGAGGTCAAATGCTTATGGACATGGTTAAAAAATACAATGCAGATGCAGTTGTTGTATGTATGATGAAATTCTGTGATCCAGAAGAATTCGATTATCCAATATACTATGCTCAATTCGAAGAAGCTGGAATCAAGAATTTATATATTGAAATAGATCAAGAATCTACTTCTTTTGAACAAATTAAAACAAGAGTACAAAGTTTCGGAGAAATGCTATAATCTTTAAACTTTAATTATATATGATTACTTACATTTAAAAAATAAAAATCCATCAAAGCTATAAGCTTTGATGGGGTTTTTATTTTTTTTTATTAAATATATAGAAATATACGATAAACTTAAGTAATAAATAAAAATATAAAGTAATACTATAAAATTTTTACAAACCCGTCTTACCGAAGATTGAATTAATAAAGTATAATTGTTATAATGTAAGCAAAGTTGTTATATTATAAATAATATTTGAAATATTTGTCTAATCTATAAATGATCAGATTTAAATTCATGGATTATCAATGAGAAACTTCTATAAATTTCCTAAAAGTAGTGAGTTGTTATATGACATATAAGATATTATTTGTGGATTTTATTAAAATTTTACTGCGGAAAAATAACAGATACTATTATCAGTTGTTATATGTTTGATGATAATAGGTATATAAATATACTAAAATTATGTTATAAATCTTAAACTTAATCTAATAAATGTGAGGTTAATTTTACATATTAGAACTTGTATTTCAATTTATTTGTAAAGTCAAATTGTTTTCCGCCTAAAATTTGGAGGTGTTTTATGAAAACAACAAAAAATTATGGTTATACATTAAAAAAATTATTAAGTTTTACAGATACTAAATTTATGGTGTTATCTAAAGCTGTCGGATATGATATATCTTATATAAGTAAGTGGTGCAATAATATTAAAATACCAACGCTTAAAAACATTAACAATATTAATGAAAAAGCATCTATTATTTTTACGGGTGAAATAATGAAACAAGATAAAGTTAAAGATTTTTATAAGCTTTTTGAGATTCAAGAACCTGTAAACTTAAATGATTCAACAATAAGCGATATATTACAAGAAGAAATATATGATTTGTTAGATAGTGCATATAAAAAATCAGAAGATGATTTATGTGATAAAACGGAAAAGAAACAAGAAGAGAGTCAAATCATAGTTGGTAAAAATCAAGTTACTAATTTCATTAAAGAACTAATTTCTAATACTATTGAAAATTCTACAACAGATATAGAGTTATTATCTACAATTGATATTTGCAAATCAACTTCTAAAATTAATCTTGATATAATGGAGGAATTTAAATTCCACGGTATCAGACTTAATGCTAAAGTAGGATTTGATATGGACGAATTCGAAAAAGATCCCGATTTTTATTTGTGGAGGATATATGTTATCCTAAATAAGAGATGGAATGTAGAATTTAATTTTTTTGATAATAAGAATATGGATAAGTTGAATATAATTGCTGTTAGAGATAAGTTTGTTATTACTTGTTCAATGGATTCTGATGGATTGATAGAAGTAGCAACTGTTATAACAGATAAAGAAATGGTAAATTCAATATATGATAAAACTATATCAAAATTTAGAATGGGAGACATTTTAATTAGATCAGCAGAAACTTCTGGAATGGAGCTAGGGGGATATAGAACAGATTTTTATTCTAATAATGAATTTCAGTTTCTTTCTACTAATGGATTTGAATTTTTATTACCTTCTGATGTAATTTCTGATATTATTGATACAGCTTATGGTCAGGGATTTGGTGATGATACATCATTTTTAATTAAAAAGTTACAAATTACATGGGAAGAGAGATTTGAAAAGAGTAAAATTAATTTTATTATATTGAAATCTGCACTTATGAAATATATTGAAGATGGAGAGATATTTTATACATATATTAGGTACAAACTATCTACTCAACAGAGAAAAGAACATGCACGTAGCATAGTAGAATCTATGAAAAAAAATAATAATATTAAAATTATTGTTTTAGATGATGAACGCCTTAATTATAATTTAAATTTTTTCAAGATCTCTGCTTATGTAAATAGTAAAAAGGTATTTTTTAAGAAGAATTTAAAATGTACCCCAGGTTGTACACCTTTGTTTTATACAATAGCAAATGAAAAACTTGTTAGGTATATAAATCAATATTTTTCACACATAAAGAATAAAGAATTCTGTGTAGAATATGATGCAGAAGCTGTAGAAGAGTTTTTGGAAAAGTACGGAACTATGTTTTTTAGAATGATAGAAGCTAAGAATTGTAATAAAAAATCAGATTAAATATTTTATTTTAACTTAAATAATGAGTATAACATAATGTGTTATACATATTATATAGGCTGCATTTCTTGATGCAGCCTATATAATTAATGAATTGTAACATTATTCTGATTATATGATACTATAAAGTATAAGGAAAGTTATATGATTAAATTAAATGATTTCTAATAAATTAAGCTTAAAATTATAGTTTAATATAGGTAAACTATATTAACACAAAGGACAAGCTTGTATCTTTTGTTGTTGAAAGTGTGCCTATAATCTTTAATTTACTTATACAATGAATTCGTCTAGTTTTAGGTTGATATAATATTTCAATTGAAGGAAATAGAAGAGAAGGAATTATGGGATGTATGGTTTCTTGTGGGAAGTTTTATTATATATTAAGCAGTAATGAAGTTATTGCCTTTAAGGGTACAGTTATATAATACAACCTAGTTGTAAATATCAAGGTAAAGTACCTCAAGATACAATTACATAACTTTCTAGATATATTTATATAAAACAGTTAGACAGTACTGAAAAAAATTAAAATTTTGTGGATTGTGCTATAGGTATGCTTATAGGTGGTGTTAATTTTGTAATAGTTTTTAAGTATATAACAACTTTAAGGAGCTTAAAAGTTGTGAATATAAAAATATGGGATACAATTTATATAAAATTAATAGTATGAACTAAACAATATTTAGTTCATACTATTATGAAATAATATATATTCTTAAATTATGGTTCTAGTACAAAAGCTTTTGCAAAATAACGACTTCCATAATCAAATGGATTTGGTTCAAATTTACCTTGTGCAAAATTAGCAACATAACTTTTATTCTTATCATTAAGGGAGTTCACTTTATCTTTTAAAGGTTGAGCTGCATCTATTTTATATTGTTCTATAAATTGATAAGTAGATATTCTTTGAGTTTTTGGTTGAGGCTTAAATTCAACAGTATCAGTAGTTGTTATTTGTTGAGATATAGATACACCAACACTGAATGAAGTAGATAATTGGGTTGAAAGTTCAGCGGATATTTTACCTATGCCTTCTAAACCAAATTCTATTCCTACTTTTGCTCCAATTGATAATCCCATAGTGAAGCCTTGACTTTGAGTAATACCACTAGTAATTGATATGGATTTAGAAGCACTTGAACCAGGATCAATATTACTAAATTCTGTCATGAGATTCCAATAACTTGTATCATTTACTTTACTATCTTTACATGAAGGATCATTTTTATCTAATAATAATGTAAATAAAAGTTGACCTTTTTTAAATGGACCATCCCATACAATAGTATCTTGGAATGAATTATTTGTATCGAGATATCCAATACGTCCAGGTACTGTAGGTAAAGTGAATTTTTCATTTCCATCCTTTGTAGCATAGAAGAATATAGGAATGTACTGAATTAAATTTCCATTTGCTCCACCTACGGTTAATTTTCCAGGAAAACCTGTATAAAACCAGTTAGGATCTATCTTGGGAAAAACGGGAGATACAACTGTACCATATGAAGGTGGTGCACCTGTTGACATAAGTGGCATTGGTTTTATACCCGCTTGAGTATTGGTTAGAAGTTCGCTCCCACCAGATTTAGCTTGACGATAAGTATTAGGTATAGTAGAGAGACCAGCTTCTGTTTTAGCATAGAACATTTCATCAACGGAATCATTATAAACAGACATTGTGGGTTCATGAAGTTTTACATAACGCATATCTGCAATTGTATTCATATCTAATGCTATAGGAACCCACGAATTATTGAACCAATGATAACAGTATAGAGATCCACCTAATCTATGTGCTGGCTTAATAAGTAATGTTAATCCGTTAAATAAAGTTACATAATTGGCATTCATATAAATCCTCCCCAAAATTTATTTCGTTCTGTTAAGTTATATGAACATTGATTCCCCTCGGCCTATTGAAATATAATAGATTTCTCACAAACATATTACCTCCCAGAAAGGAGAGAGGAATCAATGAACAAAGCTAATAAAAAAATTACCTGTCCTAGATGTCACAGCCATAACCTATATAAGTTTGGAAAAGACAAAGAAGGAAATCAAAAATATCAATGCAAAGAGTGTAAAAGACAATTTGCACCATCGGCTATGCCGAAAGAGCGTCAGCTCAAGGATTACCCTCGTTGTCCTATCTGTAACAAAGGAACCTTTATTCATCATAATTACTCAAATTATATCAATTATCGTTGTAACGATAAAAAATGTAATCATAGTTTTTTTGTGGCGAAGCCTACGGCTATAGATCCTTCAAGCAATACCACTATCCAAGGTAAACTTAATTTTAAAGGTATGCGCTTTCCAATTCATATTATATTAATGGCTTTAGACCTTTACTTTCTTAATGAAAGTTCTACAAGACGTATATCTCAATATTTGTTTAGAACATTTAATGTAAAAGTATCTCATGTTACTATTGCAAGTTGGACTAAAAAATTTTCTGCATATTTCAAATTGAAATCTGATAATTTATTTTATAATATTGACTTATCAGATTCTGATGAATGGCACGCAGATGAAACTGTTGTATTTATAAATGGCAAGAAACATTATCTATGGCTTGTTATAGACTCAGAAAGTCGATTAATTATCTCTTATCATCTATCCCCATATAGAGATGCTAAACAAGCTTTTAGCCTTTTTAACGATGCTAAGAAATTAGGATCTCCTAGAGCCATAGTTACTGATAGATTACCATCTTACAATATTCCAATAAAATCAGTATTCCAAGATACATTACACATAAAAGTACAATCTTTTATGGATGATATTTCAAACAATATCATTGAGTCATTTAACAAAACATTTAAGTCTTGGTATAAAGGTTTAAAAGGCTTTAACTCATTTAATAGTGCCAATAAACTAATATCAGTGTTTATATTTCACTATAATTTTGTGCGTAACCACTCATCACTACGTAATTTAACACCATCTGAAGTAGTGGGAATTAGTTACCCAGTTAAAGCTAAAAATAATTGGTTATTAGCTGCCTAACGGCTAGCGCTATCGCTTTTAATTAAGTCTATTTATTTTTAAAATCTATAATGGATAGGCTTTTTTGTCATACCACAAAATATTAATCGTATAATTTTTATTATTTAAAATAAGTCATATAGTAATTTTATGATTTTTAAAGCTATGCTTTCATAATTAATTAACAGAACCATTTATTTCATTTATATTATGCTATATATTTTGAAGTGTTAATTATAGTAAATATGTGTAGCATAATTAAAAAATATAATATATGCTTATTTAGAGTTCAAATTTTATTAATACTGAAAGCTATCTAGGGTTTAATACAAAGGCTTTAGCAAAATAATGTGTATTATAGTCAAATATTTTTTCTTCGAATTTTGCTTTGGTAAAGTTAGTAACAAAATTCATGTTACTATCATTGAAGAATTTAATCTTTTTTTGTAATAAGTCATCTGTATCTATCTTAAAACTTTCAATAAATTGATAAGTAGCTATTCTCTGAGATTTTAATTGAGGCTCAAATTCAATGGAACTATTAGTTGCTATTTCTTGTAAAATAGATACATTAGAATTAAATGATTTAGATAATTCAGCAGAAAGTTTATTATATAATTCAGAGATGTTATTTCTAGTTGAATTTGTGAAAACATGTGAACCAATAGATAATGCCATAGAGTAACATTCGTTTTCTTTGATTCCACTAGTAAGTGTTAAGCATTTTTTAGCTTCAGATCTAGCAGAAACATTATCGAATTCTTTTATCAGATTCCAGTGACTTGAGTTATTAAGTCTACAACCTTTACAAGCAGAGTCGTTTTTATCTAACAATACGGTAAATAAAAGGCTGCCTTTTTTGAATAGTCCTTTCCATACAAAGGTTTCTGAAAAGTTGTTATTTGAATCTAAGTATCCTAAACGATCAGGTAATTTAGGCAATGTGAAGGTTTCATTACCGTTTTTAGTTGCATAAAAATGTATAGGGATATATTTAATTAAGTTGCTATTGGTACCGCCTACCTTTAATTTTGATGGAAACCCTTCATAGAACCATTCAGATTCTATTTTAGGGAAAACAGGGGATATAACAGTGTCTGATCTAGTTTTATCAGTATGTGTGCTAATGTTTGTAAATATCTCTTTGCCACCAGGAAGATAAGAATCAACAGTATCTGGGATGGAGGTAAAACTATTAGTTGTGTTATAATTAAAAAATTTATTTGTAGAAGTATTATAAGGATTTTTAGGTTCATCAAATTTTACATAACGCATATCTGAGATTGTATTCATATTTAATTCTAATGGAACCCATGAATTATTAAACCAATGATAACAATAAAGAGATTGGCCTATTCTATGAGTTGGTTTAATAAGAAGAGTTAATCCATTTAATAAGGTTACATAATTGCCATTCATATAATTCCTCCGAAAAATTTATCTCATTTATATTATGGATGTATATTTAAAATTGTGAATAATTGTTATTGTATGGTGATTTAAAGAAATTAAAAATATAGTACATATAATTGCTTTTTAAAATGAAGCACGAAATGATACTAAAAGAATATATTATTATATAATTACAATAATATGGGAGAAGTTTATGTTAGATTTTTTAAGGCAAACAGCCTTTGATAGACCGACTAATGTATATATACAAAATAATACGGATAAACAATTTAACTTATTTAAAATAGACCTTCAAAGTGGGGTATTAATGCAGAAGCCACCTGATGTAATAAAGGCAGGACAAATTGGATACTTCAAGGGAGATCAAACTGGGCTTGTAGGTTCATCTGGATTTATAACATATAAAACACAAATAGGTAGTTTAATTACGTATATATCTTTTTATTGGAGTCATCCAGAGGGGGCTACTAGTAGTATTTACTATGGTTATTCTAGTCCATTCGGTGTTTTTTATATAACACCTAAAAATAAACTTGATTCTAGTCAAAAGGCTAAAAATCAGATGCAAAAGGTAAAAGATTGGACTACAGATGAATACATTAATAAAAGCGTATTAACACTAAATCCAACAGGGCATTATCAATCTGTTACGTATTTAGTGCAGTACAGTTTATAATAAAAAAAATAAGTTTTACAAAAGTTCCTATATAAAAATTTATATGGGGGCTTTTGTAAAACTTAATTATTTTTCAGTAAATATAGTTAATTTATCATTATTAAAAGTACAAATTATACAGTGTGAATCAGAATTACACCAACTATATACTTGTGTATTTTTACTTTCAGATCTAAGTGTTCCATTATTAAATATGGATTTAACATTATCATATGTCATACCATAAGTTAGCTCTTTTGTTTGTTCATTAGAAAAATTAGTGTTTTTTTCATTTAATTTATATTGTTCTTTTGTGATAACGATTCCATTCCTAAACGTAATAAAAATACTTTCTTCTGTACCATCAACTTTCCAAAGATAAATATTATTTTTTAATCCATTTATTACTCTTGTGTTTTTACAACTTTCTGAACCTAAAATATTAACAACATCAGCATATTTTGAACCAATCTTAATTTTTAAAAAATTATCATAAGTTACTTGTTTAGGAGAGCAGGCGTTAAATGAATAACAACTAGCACTTGCATCACTAGCAAGTGTGCTATAAGTATAAAATACTATGAATAGAGTTGAAAATATTCCGAAAATTTTTAAAGCAATATATTTTTTCATAGTTAAACCACTCCCGTATAAATATTTTAGCATATTGTGAATGCAAGTTAATTAAAAATTTAACAATCAAGTGTATAAAATATTCGCACTATTTATAAATCTATTATATCACAAAATTCTATAATTGTATCAAAAAATACAAATATATTTCAAATAAATTATACATTTAGGATAATATAATCTAATTTAGAAATATATTTAATTAAACTTAATAAATAATAAAAAATATATAATTAAGCAAACTATAAGAGAAAATAATATATAAGTATCTTTATTAATATTTTTGTTAAATAGTTATTATTTTATATAAAAATACATTAGTATAAAATAAATATAAGGAGGCGTGAATATGGTAGATTTAGTTCTTTTAGGAACAGGAGGAGGAATGCCTACACCAGAGAGAAATTTGTCATCACTTATTTTAAATTACAAAGGGCATAAGATTCTTATTGATTGTGGAGAAGGTACTCAGGTTTCTATGAAAATTGCGAGAACAGGATTTAAAAATATTGATATTATATGTATAACACATGGCCATGGAGACCATGTATTAGGACTTCCAGGTATTTTAGCTACCATGGGCAATAGTGGAAGGACAGAACCGGTAACCATAATAGGACCTATAGGAATGAAAAAAATAGTAGAGGGACTTACAGTAATTACTCCATATCTTCCATATACACTTAACATAATCGAAAGTTCTAATGAAGAAATGTTTTTTTGTATAGATAATAATAATCTAATATTACATAATCAAGGAGAAATATGTATAAATACTCTTGAGGTTAATCATTCTAGTCCATGTATAGCTTATAATCTTAAAATAAAACGAAGACCAAGATTTCATATAGAAAAGGCTATTAGTAAAAATATACCTAAAAACTTATGGAGTATTCTTCAAAAAGGCAAAGATATAGTTCATGAAGGAATATTGTATAAGCATGAAATGGTATTAGGAGAAGAAAGAGAAGGAATAAGAATTTCATTTGTAACAGACACAACACCTATTAATGAACTAGTTTCTTTTATAAAGAATAGTGATTTGCTAGTATGTGAAGGGACTTATGGTAATGATGAAGACATTGATAAGGCTATTAAGAATAAGCATATGACTTTTTCACAAGCAGCTATGCTGGCTAAAAAAGGAAATGTAAAAGAACTGATATTAACTCACTTTGGTACAGCTATGGATAATCCACAAGAATTAATTAACTTTGCCAAAGATATTTTTGAAAATACTTATATTGGAGAAGATAGAATGATAAAGAGTTTAAAGTTTAATTAATAAGTTAAATTGATAAATAAAGATAGTAATGTAATATAAATATTTTTAATATAAAATTAAAAATATTTATATTACATTTAGGAAAGTTTATATTGTAACTAATGTATAAGTGTGATAGAATATTATTGAAAAATTTCAAAATAATAAAAAATCCTTTAAATAATCCTGAGAGATTGTAAGGCAGTAAATATGTAAATTATAATAATTATATTTGGCTATAAAGTGTCTTGGGAAAATCAGGACACTTTTATTTTTTTACTTAAATAAAATGAATATAGTTTATAATCCTTTGCATTAAAAAATATTTAAAGGTTAATTGCAAACATTTAATAAATTTTTATATCTGTAAAGGATAAATAAAAATAAATAGTCTAAATACAATTGAAAATTTAGACTATTTATTTTATAAAATAAGAGCTAAAAGAAGTAATTATCCCTATAAAATATTAATGTATATTTGATATTTATGAATATAAATGTAAATTAAAGGAAAGTAACAAAACGCCACAATAGAAAGATATAATTTCAATATATACCTAATAATCGTTTTATATAATGAAATTTAAGTAAAACAGCTATTTCCATTAAATAGAAAATAGCTGTTTTTTTTGATAAACTAATAGTGCAATTAACCTTTAATAGAATTAAGAGTGAATGTGAATTTTAAATTTAATGCAAGGGAGGAAGTATTTTGAATAATGTTAAAGAATGTTTTAATCTGAACAAGGAAACGTTTACACCTCTTATGGCAATTGAAGAAGCGGCGAGATGCTTATTGTGTTATGATGCCCCATGTTCTAAAGCATGTCCAGCAGAGACGAATCCAGGAAAGTTTATTCGTTCCTTACGTTTTAGAAATCTAAAAGGTGCAGTTGAAACTATAAGAGAAAACAATGCACTTGGAGGGATATGTTCTAGAGTATGTCCCACTAGTAAATATTGTGAGGGTGCTTGTAGTAGATGTGGAATTGATAAACCAATACAAATAGGTAAACTGCAAACATACTTAACTGACTATGAATCGAATATAAAAATGGAAGTGCTAGAACCAATTGAATGTGATAAAGAAAAAGTAGCAGTTATAGGATCAGGACCTAGTGGTCTTGTTGCAGCTGCAGAGCTAGCAAAAAAGGGATATAAAGTTACTATATTTGAAGCAAAAGATAAGTTTGGAGGATGGCTTACTTATGGAATACCTTCAAATAGGTTACCACAAATAGTTGTAAATAATGAAATAGAATATATAAAAAATTTAGGTGTAGAATTTAAAAACAACTGTAAAATAGGAAAAGATATTACAGTAGATGAACTTAAAAATCAAGGCTTTAAAGCCTTTTTATTAGCTATTGGAATGCAAAATGCTAAAATGCCTAATATAAAAGGAATTAATCTTAAAGGAGTTCTTAAAGGAACTGAATTTTTATCACAAGTAAAAACTAATAAAGGTGAGGTTGAATTAGGTAAGAAGGTTATAGTTATAGGTGGTGGAGATGTTGCTATAGATTGTGCTATAACTTCAAGATTATTAGGTGCTGAAGATGTAAAAATAGTTTATAGAAGAACTTTAGAAAAAATGCCTGCTGATAAGGAAGAATTAGCATATACCCAAAAGCATAATATACCTGTATTTACGGGATTTAAACCATATGAAATAATAGGAAAATATGGAAAAGTTACAAGATTCAAGGGTGAAGGAATGTTTGATGATTCACAGTTAGAACTTCCAGCAGATACAATTATATTTGCTATAGGACAAGAAATGGAAGATATAAAAACAGTAGCCAATGTAGATGTTAGTGAAAGTGGAATTATCAAAAATTTAAACTACGAAACTAGTATAGAAGGAATATTTGCATCTGGAGATATAGTAGATGGAGATAAAACAGTTGTTTATGCTGTTAAGGAAGGAAAAGATGTTGCAAAGGCAATAGAAAATTATTTAGAGAAAGAAGGTGCTAGATAATGAAGGCTATGGATCTTTCGATAGAGTTTTGTGGAGTGAAATGTGAAAATCCATTTTTTTTATCATCATCACCAGTTGGAAACTGTTATGAAATGTGTGCTAAAGCATTAGAAATTGGGTGGGGTGGAATTGTATTTAAAACAATAGGTTTCTTTTCTCCAAAAGAAGTATCACCTCGTTTTGATAATTTAAAAAAGGAGTCTACTCCATTTTTAGGTTTTAAGAATATGGAACAAATTGCTGAGCATTCATTAGAAGAAAATTTAGAGTCTATGAGAAAATTAAAAGAAGATTATCCGAGCAAAGTATTGGTAGCTTCTATAATGGGACAAAATGAATCAGAGTGGACAAGACTTGCTGAGTTAGTTACTGAGATTGGAGCAGATATTATAGAATGTAATTTTTCATGTCCTCAGATGACAAGTCATGATATGGGGTCAGATGTTGGACAAAATCCTGAACTTGTAAAAAAATATTGTCAAGCAGTAAGAAAAGGAACCCATCTACCTATATTGGCTAAAATGACTCCTAATATAGGAAATATGACAATACCAGCTATTGCATCTATAGAAGGGGGAGCAACTGGAATTGCTACAATAAATACAATAAAGTGTATATCAGGAATAAATCTTGATAATATGGTTGGATTACCTGTAATAAATGGTAAATCATCGATTTCAGGATATTCAGGAAAAGCTGTAAAACCAATAGCTTTAAGGTTTATCCATGAATTAAAAACAAATGAAGAGTTAAAAAATATTCCTGTAAGTGGAATTGGGGGTATAGAAACTTGGGAGGATGCTGTAGAGTTTATACTACTTGGATCAACTAATTTACAAATTACGACATCAGTAATGCAGTATGGATATAGAATAGTTGAAGATATGATAAGTGGAGTTTCTTATTACATGAAAGAAAAAGGATTTCAAAAATTAGAAGATATGGTGGGATTAGCATTAAAAAATATAATTCCAGCAGAAAAATTAGACAGAGATTACATTGTATATCCTGAATTCGATATGGATAAATGTGTAGGGTGCGGAAGGTGTTATATATCATGTTATGATGGAGGTCATCAAGCTATTGAATGGGATTCAGAAAATAGATCACTAGTGCTCAATGAAGAAAAATGTGTAGGCTGTCATCTATGTTCCAATGTATGTCCAGTACAATGTATAAATAAAGGTAAAATCAAATTTAAACAAGGAGCAACAGAAAGAAAGATTATGCTCTAAAATAATACTTATAAAAATACAGTACTTTATGTACTCAGATTGTTCAAAAAGCCTCCATGTAATTGGAGGCTTTTACTTTCGTCAAATATCTTTTATGCGATAGCATTTAAAAAGTTGCTAGTTTTGTGTAATGATTTGGTATAAATTTCAATTAAATCATACGAAAAATAGTGCGATAGCACCATGGCTATCTTTTTCATATTCTGAACTGCTGCTGTAAGTAAGCATTGCTCGGAAACATTTTTAATTCCTCGCATGCGACAATAGCGCAGCCCATGTAATTCTTTTGAATCAGCAAAGCTACGCTCAATTTTTTCTTTACGTTTTTTATAAATACTTTTACCTTTTCAGTTTTAGTAAATGCAAAAATTTGATCCTTATAATCTTCCCAAACATGACGACGTATAGTTCTGTTAATTGATTTATCAGATATTAAGCAATTATTTTTATATTTGCATGAAGCACATTCATCCGCATTACTAACATATTCTTTATATCCGCTTCTTGTAGTGGTTTTGTATTTTAAAAAGAAGTTATTCATACATACATATCCATCTAATTCTTTAATATATTGAAATCTATATTTAGTATACTTTTCTTTAACATGAGGTCCTAAACGGAAACCAAAAACACCTTGATAATTTTTTTCTGAAACTTGCTTACAAATAGGATTTGTAGAATAACCAGCATCAGCTACTAAATACTTTGTATTAAAATTAAACTTTTTTATTTGCGTCTCTATTCTTTTAACATAAGGATCTACATCATTAATATTACCTGGAGTTACATGAACATCAGTTATAATATTATATTTTCCGTCAACAGTTCTATGATCTAAATAAAAAAAACCTTTTGGTTTTCCGTCCCTAACCATATATCCACTGTCTGGATCAGTTGTACTTACTTTTATTTCTTTGGTTTCAGATGTTTTTAGGTCTTTTTTTAGAGGCTTTTTATTATGATTAATTCTATCTTTATTAATATCTTTTTCTAATTCATCAAAGTATTCCTTTGTAGATTTAGTTATTTCTTTTTTTATAAGTTTATGTTTATTAGCGTTAGCTTTTAGATGGGTAGAATCAGTGTATAAAATTTTGCCATCGACTAAATTTCTATTAATCGCTTGAAATACAATGTTATCAAATATTTCTTGATGTATATTTGTATCATTGAATCTCTTTGTTCTATTTTGACTTATGGTAGAATGGCTTGGTATTTTATCAGTAAGTCCATATCCTAAGAACCACCTATAAGCTACATTTACTTGTATTTCCTTTACGAGCTGACGCTCAGAGCGTATACCGAATAGGTATCCAATAAAAAGCATTTTAAATAACACAACTGGATCTACTGATGGTCTACCATTGTCAGGACAATATAAATCCTTAGTTAAATCTCGTATAAACGAAAAGTCTATGAATTTATCTATTTTTCTAAGTATATGATTTTCTGGTACTAAGTTTTCTATATAAACCAGTTCTAATTGATTTTGTTTTCTCTCATTATTAGTAAGCATTTTGCCTCCGTAGGAGCCCTAACGGGCTAAATAATTTATTGGTCTAAATATATATTCTACAGAAGTAGGAGATATCCTTTTTGTAATAAATGTAAAAAGGCTGTTGACAAATTATGTTTATCAACAGCCTGAGTACTTTATGTACTGTATTTTTAGCTCTTAGATAGATAATGTTTAAATACATATAGAAGGTAACAATGTTATAGTATAAAATAAAAAGTAACGTATTATTTTACTATAAAACGATAGGGGAGATAGAAAGTGTTTTCTATAAAAGATGAGTTAAAATCATTTAAGCCAAAATCTATAAATATATATGAAGTACCTATGAATGATTTAAATGATATATTGAATATGGTTCAAAATAAAATAGACAATATTGATAAAGCAAGTAAAAGAAATGCTATATCAATGGAAATGATAAATGAAGAACTTAAAGAAAAAAATAATGAGATTTTAGAATTAAGAAATCAATTAAGAGATAAAGAAACAGAGGAAAGTATGTTTATTAAGAAAGTGTTAAATATATTAGACCATATGGATAATGTATATATATTTGCTATTAAATCTAACAATAATGAGTTAGCTAATAATATTGATAGTGTTATGGAAATAATAAAAGATGATCTGTTGAAAATTGAATTTGAGGAAATACCTACAATTGGAACAATATTCAATCCGGAATTACATGAATGCGTAGGAACTATAACCGATTGTGAAAAGAAAAAATATGAAATTGTAGATGTTATAAAAAAGGGATATAAGTTTAAGCAAAAGATAATAAGAACAGCTGATGTGATTGCTGTTAAATAATTATTATCTATAACTATATAATTAAATTATTATGATGAAATAAAACTGCTAGCAATATAATTGTTAGCAGTTTTTGTATTTGTAATATTAATACAAATGCATAAGAATAAATTGAATATATTATAGAAAATGAATAATTTTTAATGGTATACCATAATAAAACAAGTAAAATAAGGATAGTTTTATATTGAATATATAAAATTTGTATGATAAAATCATAAATAGTCAAAAAGAATGAGTTTCATTATCACTTATTAATTCTTATCATAAATTTATGAAATGACTGAATATACTTAGGAAGAAATGAAAAATCATATAATTAGTACATAGGTTCTGTTAATTAATTATGAAAATATAGCTTTAAAAATCACAAAATTACTATACGACTTACTTTAAATAATAAAAATTATATAATTAATATTTTGTGGTATGACAAAAAAGCCTATCTATGTATAGATTTTTAAAAATAAATAGACTTAATTAAAAGCGATAGCGTTAGCCGTTAGGCAGTTAATAACCAATTATTTTTAGCTTTAACTGAATAATTGATTCCTGATACTTCAGCTGGTGTTAAACTACGTAGTGAGGAATGATTACGAATAAAATTATAGTGAAATATAAATACCGATATTAACTTATTGGCGCTATCAAAAGAGTTAAAGCCTTTTAAACCTTTATACCAAGACTTAAATGTTTTATTAAAAGATTCAATAATATTGTTTGAAATATCATCTTTAAAAGATTGTACTTTTATGTGTAATGTATCTTGGAATACTGATTTTATTGGAATATTGTAAGATGGTAATCTATCAGTAACTATGGCTCTAGGAGATCCTAATTTCTTAGCATCGTTAAAAAGGCTAAAAGCTTGTTTAGCATCTCTATATGGGGATAGATGATAAGAAATGATTAATCGACTTTCCGAGTCTATAACAAGCCATAGATAATGTTTTTTACCATTTATAAATACAACAGTTTCATCTGCGTGCCATTCATCAGAATCTGATAAGTCAATATTATAAAGTAATTTATCAGACTTTAATTTGAAATAGCTAGCAAATTTTTTAGTCCAACTTGCAATAGTAACATGAGATACTTTTACATTAAATGTTCTAAACAAATATTGAGATATACGTCTTGTAGAACTTTCATTAAGAAAGTAAAGGTCTAAAGCCATTAAAATAATATGGAGCGGAAAGCGCATACCTTTAAAATCAAGTTTACCTTGTAGATAGGTATTGCTTGATGGGCTTATAGCCGTAGGCTTCGCCACGAAAAAACTATGATTACATTTCTTATCGTTACAACGATAGTTAATATAATTTGAATAATTATGATGAATAAAGGTTCCTTTGTTACAGACAGGACAACGAGGATAATCCTTGAGCTGACGCTCTTTCGGCGTAGCCTATGGTGCAAATTGTCTTTTACACTCTTTGCATTGATATTTTTGATTTCCTTCTTTGTCTTTTCCAAACTTATATAGCTTATGACTGTAACATCTAGGACAGGTAATTTTTTTATTAGCTTTGTTCATTGAGTCCTCTCTCCTTTCTGGGAGGTAATGTTTTTGTGGTGAATCTATTATATTTCAATAGGTTGAGGGGAATCAATGTTCATATAACTTAACAGAACGAGTACATATCTTAGGAGGTAAAATATGAAAAAATCAAAAATATTGTTAGCGGTTATTATGGCAACAGGAATTGTTACAGGGGTTTACCATACTAATGCTTATGCTAAGGTTAGTTCTTATATTTTAAAGGATGCGGTAAGCAATAAGTTCTATCAATATGATATTAAGGATATACAATCTAATATCAATTCACCGCTTTTCTTTGAATTTATGAATAATTTTAGAGATAGTAATAAAGTTATGGTTCATGATGATGAAACTGGTAAATATGTTAATTATGAAGAAGTTAAAAAAAGTTTTAATAATAAAAATCACGTTATGGATATAGATAAAATTTGCCAAAATGCAGTTGCAGAAAAAGAACCTTTTTATGTTTATCATAGAATTAATAAAAATGGACAACTTGAAAATCAATTAAATCTTACAAGAAACAATGCAGAGATTGATTTTGATATATTCCAATTAAAAGAGGCAAATGATATTAGAATAAGTGGAAACAATTTCAATATATCTAACTTAGAAACAAAAAATGAGGTAATATTAACACCATCTAAAAATGGAGTTGTAACGTTAAGTAATGTTAAAGCTAAGAATATAAAAGTAATTGGTGCGGGAGAAAATGATATAAAACTTATTAATGTACAAGCTGATAGCTTACAAATTGATGGTAATGCAAAGATTAGTGTTGATGGAAAATTTGTAGAAGTTAAAGCAAACAAGAAGTGCGAGATGAACTTATCTAAAAATACTGTAATAAATAAATTTTATGCTTCTGACAATATAGTTATTACAGGTAGTAATAAAGCTAAAATTGAAAAATTAGTAGGAAGCAAAAACGTAAAAAATAGCGACAACATAAACATAGTAAAAATAGATACAACAACATCAGCAAGTAAACATAATGAAAATAAACCTTCTAACCAAGGTGAAAGCAAACCATCAACTACAGTAAATAATACAAGTAGTAGTTCTAGTAGTACAGGAAAACATAAAGAAAAGCCAGATACAACAACATCAGCAAGTAAACATAATGAAAATAAACCTTCTAACCAAGGTGAAAGCAAACCATCAACTACAGTAAATAATACAAGTAGTAGTTCTAGTAGTACAGGAAAACATAAAGAAAAGCCAGATACAACAACATCAGCAAGCAAAAAAGACTTATCCCCCAGTAGCGAAAAAGATGGAAAAGAAGCAAATAATACAAATAATACTTCTAGTAACACTAGTGATTCCATTAGCACTACTGATAAAGAAAATATTTTCCAAATCATAGATAAAGAACATACATGCATTATGAATATTCACTATGTAAATTATGCAGTTATAGTTATTAAAGAAGGAACTTATAGTGATTATGATTTTTATATTGATGGTAAAAAAGTAAATGTACAAAGAGTAAATAAAGAAGGTAGTGTAGTAAAAGTAGAATTAAATAATAGAAGTGATAAAAAATTGATGATACAAAAAGGACAAGAAAAAGAAGAAATGACTTTAAAATATAAGCATTTTTAAGAAGTTGCTAGAAGTATTGAATTAGGTAAGTGATAAAGAAAATGAAAAGGGGAAAAAATTATGAGTAAGAAAACTAGATTATTAACAGCTCTTGTAGCGGGATTAATTAGTTGCAATGTAACTACTGCATTTGCAGCGCCTACTGATATTTATGGATATAAAAAATTGGCAATATGGGATTTCCATGAAAATTTTTATGATAAGAATGGCAAACTTAGGATAACACCAGGTACTACTGTATTTGATACTCATGGACAATTTCAATCTAAAAATAAATATATAAAAAAATCATCAAAGGGAGAAGTAAATGAGCCTTTGGTTATAAAAAGACATAAAAAAGTAGATTTAATGTCTTCTGCAAGTCATCATTCATCAGGGGGAAGTTCAAGTCATAAGCCTAGTGGTGGAGCAGATATAGTTTCAGGAGCATCTAATTTTATAGGAGCAGATGTAGTTTATGATTTTGATATGTTATCTAATGCTGTAATTTTAAAAAATTTAGGTGTGGAAGATGACAGTATAAATAAAATAATAAATAATTGGAATACAACTACAAGAACAGCTATAACAGAACGAGAAATGGATTTTGGACCAGGTCTTGGTATAGATTATGATTCATATATTAATAAAGCTACTGAAGCATATATGAATGGAAGAGATCTTACTTTTGAAGAATTTGCTAAAAATAATAAAAGTAAAACCAGAAACTTACCATATAAAGCAAAATATATATTAGAAGATGGAGCATATGGAGATCAAATGGTTATATCTGAAATCAATGCTTTAATTGCTCCAAATATACAAGTTAATAATGATGAAAATATAATTGGAAAAGACTTGGTCTTAAAATTTGATAGTAATGAAAAATGGGCAAATGCGATTTTAGATGTACAAGTTGGAGAATCTTTATTAAATACTAATACTCGTAAGATATTAAGAAATGAATTAAAAATATATAACGATAAGATAGTAATTCCAGCAAGTAAATTAAGTATAGGAGAAAATGTTTTAAAAATTCATGCTAATGGATATAGAACTGTTACATTAAAACAAAATATAGTTGAAGGTAAGGTTACTCCTAAATTAGCAGATAAATATTATGTTAATAACAATGTAGAAATAGATAATTTATCACAAGAATATCTTACAAGTATTAAAAATATAGTTTTCAATGGAAAAGTATTAAAAAATGAACAATGGTTTATAAATGCAAAAAATAAAAAATTAATACTTGATAAATCATTATTTAAGGATTCAGGATATTATAAAGTGACTATAGATACAGCTAAAAAATTTGAAGTGCAAATTTTAAATATAGAAGTTAAGAATGCAAATGATCAAATAATATCAGAAGATGATCATTCAGCTTCTAAAGAAAAAATATTACCTACATTAGTAGCTAATGATGTTCAACAAGGAGAAAAAGATATACAAATAGAATTTAAACATAACAAAGATTGGGAAAAGTCTATATACAAAGTGCAAAAAATAGATTTAGCGCCAGGGTTATATAAAGATTTAGAGTTTAAAGTATCTTCTGGAAAAATAGTAGTAAAGCAAAATTCTAATAATTTTCCTAAAAATAATAGATATCAGTTAAGAATATTTGCAAAGGGATACGAACCAGCTGATGTATATGTTAATTTGTATAAGATACATCCAGAAATAACATTAGAATGCGTTCCTACTATTGGCAAAGTATTTACATTAGGAATGTCTAGAGATACTTTTGATTATGATTGGATAGATAATATAAAGGAAGTATATATGGATGGAAAATTATTAACTCAGGATAATCAATATTTAAAAGTTATTGAAAGATTAGAGATTAAACCAAGCGCAGTTATAAGTTCAGGAAAACACACAATAATTATAAAATCTATAGGATTTAATGATGTAGTAAAGGATGTTGTGTATTTTAATGAAGATGGTACAAGACCAAATGTTACTATACCATCAGCAGAAAAAGAAATACCTTTAAAAGAAGTTCCTGCAAATGTATCAACAAATGTAAAAGATGTAAAAGTTGGAGGCAGTCTTATAATTAACAACGCAAATTATGGAGATTATAAAGTAAAATCTATAATTTTAAATGGAGCTAAGTTAAATGAGAATAAGGATTTCACAACTAGTATTTTAGGGAATGTGCTTATAGCTGAAAATGTATTGAATAAAGTAGGACAAAATAGTATAGTTTTACAGGCTCATGATTATAAAGATAAAGAAATTAAAATAGAAGTAAAAGCTATTCAAGAGACAAAGCCTACTCCACAAGTAAATACGAGACCTCAAAAAGATGCTACAGTAAATGATGGAGGTAATAAGAAATTAAAGAAAGTATCTTCAGATGTAAAAGTAAATGGAAGTACTACTATTAATATAGGTGAAAAATTAGATATAAATCCAGGATTTGATTTTGGATATACAGTATCAGAAGTATATTTGAATGGTACAAAATTAGATAATAAAAGTTGTGATATATCAATGTTTGGAATAAAGATAAAAGAAAATGTATTAACTAAAGTTGGAGAAAATACTATAACATTAAAATCTAAAGGATATGAGGATAAAGATTTAAAGGTAACAGTAAAAGGCAAAGATATTAAAGAAGAAAAACCTTCTACAAAAGAAAATGACAAAGTTTTAAAAGGGGTACCAGAGAATGTTAAGACATTAGATAATAGAAAAACATTTAAAGTAGGAGAAGAAGTTTCGATATATGTACCTTTTGGATCAGGTTATGATATATCAGAAATATACTTAAATGGTGTAAAATTAGATAAAAATAGTTGTAATATATCATCAATTTTTGGAAATACAATAAAAAGAAATGTTCTATCTAAAGAAGGAGAAAATATTATAACATTAAAAGCTAATGGTTTTAAAGATAAACAAATAAAGATAGTTGTTAATAAATAAAAAATTCGTTAAAATGATATAAAACTTTATTATAGGTATATAAAAATAAATAAAGTATAATAATTATTCTATGGATAAAAACTGTGTAATTAATTATAAATTGATTATGCAGTTTTTATTGGATTTAAACTGAGATGAGGTAAATATATGAAAAGTTTAAAAAAATACATACTGATTACAATATCATTATTAATGCTGGTGTTATCTCTTGGAGGATGTGGAAAAAGAGAAGCTAAGCAATATACAAAGACGTTTATAGCTTTAGGTACAGCTATAAACTTTAATATTTTTTCGAATAATGAAAAAGAGGCTCAATTAGCACTAGAAGAAGGGATAAAAAAGATTAAAGAAATAGAAAATAAAATGTCTGTAAATATAAAACAGAGTGAAATAAGTACATTAAATACAAATGGACAAAGTAAGGTTAGTGATGAAACATTTTATGTAATAAAAAATGGTTTAAAATATTCAAAGCTTGCTAAAGGGAAGTTTGATATTACAGTAGAGCCATTAGTGAGAATTTGGGGTATAGGTACGGAACATGCTAGAATACCTAATAACAGTGAGATAAGTAATGCTAAAAAGTTAATAAATTATAATAACGTATCATTAGATGAAAAGAATAATAAAGTTACTTTAGGGAAAAGTCAGCAAATGGATTTAGGGGCAATAGCTAAGGGATATACTGCTGACGAGGTAAAAAAGGTATTTTTAAAACATAATATAAAGTCTGGAACTATAAATTTAGGAGGCAATGTAATGACCATTGGCAATAAGGTTGATGGTTCAGAGTGGAAGATAGGAATGCAAAATCCATTTGGCACTAGAGATGATTGTATGGGAATAGTATACGGAAAAAATTTATCAGTAGTTACATCAGGAAACTATGAAAGATATTTTGAAAAAGATGGAGTGAGATATCATCATATATTAGATATTGATACAGGATATCCTTCTAAATCAGAGGTTATTAGTGCAACTATTATAAGTGAAAATGGGATAGATGGAGACGCACTTTCAACGACTGTATACATATTAGGAGTAGAAAAAGGACTTGAACTTATTGAAGAACTAAAAGGAATAGATGCTATATTGATTACAAAGGATAGAAAGGTTTATGTAACAAAGAATATAAAAAATAAATTTGAAATTATTGATGAAAGTTTTAAGTTAGTAAATTAAAAAAAACATATAAACTAGTAATGATTAAAAAGTAATATGGTAAACATATCCCTAAAAACAATTGGTGAAAACTCCAATATTTGGTATAATAATATTGAGATGTAGATTCAATTAAAGCAAGAAATTTGTGTTTAGGGGGATGTTGGTTATGGATTATGTGGCTAAAACTATTAATCAAGAATTAGAGTATTTACGTTTATCTACAACGGGAAATAAAAGTTTGGTTTATTTAGATTTAGAAGAAAAGATGCATAAAATATCATGTAGTTTAAATTATCATATAGCAACTTTAATGGCTGTATCTAAAATGTTTGGATTTGAACAGCTACATTTAACTAGAGTTCAAAAAAATTATGTAAATATTCAAGGAGTTAAAACTAAATTAGTAGAATTTATTTTAGCACATATAAATGCAATAGCTATACTATATTACGGACATCAATATGATTTATTTAAGGAATTTGAAGTTTATAAAGATAAATGCGATAAAATATTTAGTGACGAAATAGAAGTTGACTTAACTAAAGAGGAATTAGAAGAATTCATAGAAAAAGAATATAAGACTGTAAGAGAATTAGCTGAAGATACAATTGACTTTAATAGTAAGATGAAGATGTTAATAAATAGTTTTGATAAATTACTAGAATTTTCTAGTAAAATATTTATAAGATCTAATTTGTTTAATGCTATTAATATGATACAAACTTGTGCTATTCAAGATTTAGAACAAGTTAAAAAATACAATCATTAAATTTAAATATAAAAAACAGTTGGATATGTATATGCTAACTGTTTTTTTTGTTAACTTTTAAGACATAAATATTAAAAAAATTTGAAAAAATAATAATTTGTGTATATTAAAATAAGGGCATTAGCAGCTTACTATAGAAAAAAATGCTATAAAACATAGAAAATAATTCAATAATATATAAGTTTTAGTGAATAATTTAATTATATTAAAAATATTTTATGGAAAACATAAAAAAACGTTTACAAAATAAATATTAGTTGGTATAATTAGAATATGAACAAAGTATTAACAAATTAAAACAAATTAAAACAAATTTAAATAATTACATAATTAAAAGGAGATGCTATTATGAAAAAGAAATTAGCTTTACTAGTATTAACTGCAATATTATTAGGACCTATATCATCAGCTAAAGCTTATGATAGAGATATTACAATTCCAACACAAAGCATAGCTGTTGTTGATGGAAAGATAAAATCTCAAATAGATGTACAAAAAGAAACATCTACAGTAAATCCTTGGTTATATGTAGATATAAAATTAGATGCAACAAAATCTAGAATGGGAAAATATAATTATGCTGAATTAGCGTTAAAAAGAGCAATAGGATTTATGATAGAAAGCAATCTATCATTAAAAGAAGGAGATTTTTCTATTATATTAAATAATGGATTCGTTATAAACAGACATAACTTTAAAGATAGTAAGATAACAAATATAGCTAAAAAAGAAATCCTAGATAAAGATTTCTATAGAGGAGATACATTATTTAAAGTTTCTTTCCTTTACCATGATAATTCAGTTCAAAGAACAACTTGTTGGAAGCTTATAGATACTATAGATCTTCCAGCTGGATCAAGTCATACATTAAATAAAAGCTATACTGTAGGTATAACAAAAAATGAAGAGTTCAATATGGGACAAGCTTTAGGATTAAAACTTATAACTGAAGTTGGTGGAAGTGCTTCAGGAGATTTCAAATTTGCTTCAGCAAGTTTTTCAAGCAAATTAACTAATGATTTAAACTTTACTGTATCAAAGAATTTTAAAAACAATAAAGAAATAAAATCATCATTTGAAAGTACTACAAACATCGCATATACAGCTTGCGATAAAGACAAAGTAATTTTAAGATATCAATTAGTAGACAACTATAAAGTAGATCCTACTGAATTTAAAAAAGGTACTGAAAAATTACAAAAATTAATGAACCAAGGTGGAGTTAATGTAGTTAAAGTAGCACCAGCTGCAGGAGAAGAAGGAATAGATGTTCCAATAGATAAGATATTTGATGTAACTTTATATAAATAATAGAGTGATTTGTAAGGCACCTAACTTAGTAATGAGTTAGGTGTTTTTCATTTTTTAATAAAATGTGTTAGAATAAATTATTATATATAGGGCTAATGGAAGGAGCTGAATTTTAGTAAGATAATTTATAAGATATCTTATTGAATATAAATATGACAAATAAAAATTGTAAAAGAATATTGAAATATTGTTTAGTTATAATTTGGATGATAGTTATTTTTAATTTTTCTAAAGATCCTGCTGAAGTTTCAAATAGTAAAAGTGGGTTAGTAATTAAGCTTATCACAGCTATGGGCATAGATGTAAATGGGATGTTTGGAAAAATGGCCAATTTTATTATTAGAAAGATAGGACATTTTACAGAGTATTTTGTGCTATGTGCTTTGATTGTTTTTTCTTTAAAGAATGAGGTTAGAAATAACAGAAAATATATAATAGCAATTATAATAACATTTTTATATGCTTGTAGTGATGAGATTCATCAGCTATTTGTTCCTGGTAGAAGTGGAAGGTTTACTGATGTACTAATAGATACTGTAGGAGGAATACTAGCTATACTTATTTATAGAGGAATCGTTAAATTTAAAATAGTTAAATAGATACTATAGATCCCCAAAAATAAAATTTCTTATAATTAAATTTTATTTAAAACATAAATTGTCAGTAGTTTTATTATGGAGAAATATGCTAGAATAATTTTTGTATAAAATTAACCCAAAATATAATGTAAGGAGATAAACTAATGTCAAATAATATAGAACTAATGAAAAAAATTATAGAGGAAAAAAAGAAAAAAAGTTCTCAGCAAATGTCAAAAGGAAGACCGGCTAAGTGTATCGGTGGAAGTAGAAAAGGGATAAAAAGTTATAAACAAGGTGGAGTATTCGATAAATAAATATTTATAATGTTATTACATCCAGCATAAAAACTGGATGTTTTTAAATTTATATATTTTTATGACTCAAATTACAAATACACAAGGGGGAAAATCATGGACAGTAATAAGAATGAACTGGGAAGTGCTTCAGTAGGTAAACTACTTTTAAAATTAGCATTACCAGCTATAATAGCTCAAATTGTAAATGTATTATATAACATAGTCGATAGAATTTTTATAGGGAGAATACCAAATGGAGATATTGCAATGGCTGGTATTGGAGTGGCCTTTCCGATTATATTAATAATATCTGCATTTAGTGCTTTAATTGGTCTAGGAGGTGCTCCGTTAGTAGCAATAAAAATGGGTAAAGATGATAATGATGGTGCAGAAAAAATATTGAGCAATAGCTTTTTTGTGCTTATATTATTAGGAATTTTATTAACAGTAGGGTTTATGATATTTAAAATACCATTACTTTTGGCATTTGGTGCTAGTAGAAGTACTATAAATTTTGCAAATGATTATTTAACTATATATCTTATAGGTACCATATTAGTACAAATAGCTTTAGGAATGAATCCGTTCATAAACACTCAAGGATTTGCTAAGACAGGAATGATCACTGTAATGGTTGGTGCAGTTATAAATATAATTTTAGATCCTATATTTATATTTGCTTTCAATATGGGGGTTAAAGGTGCTGCATTTGCTAGTGTACTTGGTCAATTTATATCAGTAATTTGGATTTTATGTTTTTTATTTGGTAATAAAAGTTTACTTAGAATCAGAAAAAAATATATAATACCTGATATTGAAGTAATCGGAAACATTGTAGCGTTGGGAATTTCCCCATTTATAATGCAAGCTACAGAAAGTTTAGTTTTGATATCTCAAAATAATAAATTACAAATGTATGGTGGAGATTTAGCTGTAGGAGCTATGACTATAATGAGTAGCATAATGCAAATAATATTACTTCCGCTTATAGGTATATCTCAAGGAGCACAACCAATTATTAGTTATAATTATGGAGCCGAAAACTTAAAGAGAGTAAAAGCAACTTTTAAATTATTTCTTAAAAGTTGCTTGATTTATGCAACAGTTATGTGGGTATTGCTATTAGTAGTACCAGGTATATTTGTATCTATTTTCAATAATAAGCCAGAGCTTATAGAGATTACATCATGGAGTATACGAATATTTTTTGCAGGAATTTTTTTGTTTGGAGCACAGGTAGCATGTCAACAAACTTTTCTTGCGTTAGGACAAGCAAAAATATCTCTTGTATTGGCATTGCTTAGAAAAATTATATTACTTATACCACTAATATTTATTTTACCTATGTTTTTAAATAATAAATTACAAGCTGTATTATTAGCGGAGCCAATTGCAGATATAGTGGCTTCACTTGTAACTATAATATGTTTTATTCTCTTTTTTAAAAAACATCTAAATGAGAATTAAAAAAGTAAATTAGTTCTTAATTAAAAAATATAAGTTTAATTGATAAAAAAGCAGTTAGTGAGTAAAGTACAACACTAACTGCTTTATAATTTTCAAATATAGGATGATATATGGATATATTTATTAATAATATATCCATATAATAAGTTTAATTATCATACAAATCTTTATAAGTATTTTCTAAATCTAATATATATTTTTCTTCCATATCTATTAAATTAGTTAAAATGTTATACTCTAATTCAAATTCTTTTGGAGAGCGTTCCATAAGTCTACCACGTACATCTATTAAAAGTGCTCTACCATCTTTATTGGTATTTAGTACCCATTGCATAAATGTTTTGGTATTACTATTCCAATTAGAAGAAAGATTATTATTAAATTCATATATTAAAGAAGAAATTTTATCATATATAGAAAAATCGATATCTTTTAGATGTTTATTTTTAAGTGTTTCTTTTAATGAATTGTAATATCTGATTTTTCCCCATCTATATTTTACAAATATGCTTACTAAAAGATAAAAAGAATCTAATTGATTTTCATCTTTTATTGCATTTTCATATAATAATAGTATTTTTTCTGATGTATTAAGTGATCTATCTATTAAATCTATAATATTATAAGCCATAAATTAACTCCTTAAATTTTTAATAATTTCTATGACAAGTCTATATTTTATACTAATCATATAAAAAACACAATGAAGTAATTTACTTTACAAGATAATTATTCCTACGGGGCGGGACAAATTTTAAATTGTATTAAATTATTTAATAAGTTGATATAAAAATACTTTACAATAAATACAAAATATATATTAACATAATATGAAAAAATAAAGTGAAAAATATACTAAATAGTATAAAATGTAGAAATAAAATAAATAAAAATATATAATATAAAGAGAATAAATTTTTGGAGGGGGTTTAATGACTAAATTTACAAAGGGATTGTTCTTTAAAATCACTAGTAATCTATTATGTTTGGTAACTATTATATGTATAACAATGGTGGGAATATCATACTATTTATCTTCAAGACAAATTGTTAATGACAAGCAAATAGAATTAAGCCAAGCTGCAAAGCAAACAGCTAATTTAGTACATGCTACTTTGGGGAAAGACATAAAGGCTATGGAAGCGCTTTCAGAACGTGATGATATAAAGAGTATGGATTATGTAAAAACATCAGAAATACTAAAAAAGGAGGCAAAAAGATTAAAATACATAGATTTAGTTTTGATTGATAAAGAAGGTGTTATTCATTTTCATGATGGTACAACGTATTCAATAGATTTAAAAAATAAAGATATAATGATAGATTATATAAGAAAAGCACTTAATGGAAAATCATCGGTATCAAATCCGATAAGAAATGAACAAGGAAGAGCTATGTTTTCAATAGCTACACCGATATTTAATAAAGAACATAAGGTACAAGGGCTATTATTAGCTAATTTAGACATATCTCAAATAAATAAACTAATACAAAGTTGCAATATTTACGAAAATGGAAGTGTATTTGCCATTGATAAGGATGGAAATATAGTAGCTAGTAAAAATATTAATTATATATTGAATAAAGAAAATTTTATAAAAAAGGCTAAACAGGATGAGAAATATAAAGAAATAGCTGGTGTGGAAAATAAAATGATTAAAGGAGAAACTGGGGTTGAAAAATTTAAGTTTAATGATCAGAATAATATAATAGCTTTTTCACCAGTAAATAATGTTGATTGGTATATAGGAATACAGCAATCATTAGATGAAGTATTATCAAGTTGTAGAATTCTTAGAAGAATTCTTATAGCATTATCTATAATAGGAATATTAATAGGAATATTAGTATCTATTTTAATAGCAAAAAATATAACTAGTGCGCTAAAACATATAACTAAGTATACTAGTGAGCTTGCAAACTACAATTTATCTTATAATATAGAAATTAAAAGAAATGATGAAATAGGACAAACTATAGAAAAACTTAACTTTGCGAGAGAATCTATTAAAAAAGTAATAGATAGTGTAAAAAATAAGTGCATTACAAATGTGGAAAACAATAATAAGAGTAGAGTGTTAATAGAAAAAATAGTTGGGCAAATAGACTCTATAGTACTAGCTTCAGAGAAAATTAATGGTGATATGGAAGAAAATTTGGCCTTTGTAGAAGAAGTTACAACAAGTTCTAATGTTATTAAAGATGAGATTGCAATTATTAAAGAAAAAATGAAAAAAGGAATTAATATAATAAACAATATAAATGAAAAAGCAGATAGTGTTAGGGCAGAGAGTATAGAGGCTAAAAAAGATATAGTTAGTTTATATAAAGGAATTAAACTAAGGTTAGAAGATGCTTTAAATGAAGGTGAATCGGTTAAAGAAATATCTATTATGGCAGAAACTATATTAAATATATCTAAAAACACTAATTTATTAGCGTTAAATGCTGCAATAGAAGCTGCAAGAGCAGGAGAGGCTGGTAAAGGTTTTGCCGTTGTTGCAGAAGAAATAAGAAAACTTGCAGAAAAATCATCTGAGTCTGTAGAATTTATACAAGGAACAGTAAGTAAGGTTTTTAATAGTGTTCAATTATTGGGAAATGTTTCAAAGGATATAATTGATATTATGGAGAATAAAGTTGTACGTGATTATGATAATTTAGTGGATACAAGTAATCAGTATAAGGAAGATGGAAAAAATGTAGAAAATCTAATATTAGAAATTAATAATTTGAGTAATTATATTTCTGAAAGTATGTTAGAAATAATTACTGCTATGAATTCAATTTCAAAGTCTACAAATAATATAACTAATGAAACTAATAATATAGTTGTAAGCATTGGAGATATGAATAAAAATATATTTGAAGTTGAAGCAATGAGCAGGAATAATAGTGAAGAGTTAATTCTGTTAAAAGATGATGCTTATAAATTTAAATAAATTTAAATAAATATAAAATAAAAACCTGAAATTAAATTTCAGGTTTTTTAGCTTCTAATAAAATGAATTATAGAATTGTGATGTTTTCAGCTTGAGGTCCTTTAGCTCCTTCAACAACGTCAAAAGAAACGTTTTGACCTTCTTCTAAAGTTTTGAATCCTTCTTTGTTGATTTGAGAAAAGTGAGCGAATACGTCATTTCCTTCTTCTGTAGTGATGAATCCAAATCCTTTTTCTGCGTTAAACCATTTAACTGTACCTGTCATAGTTCGTACCTCCGAAATTTTTATTTCCTTTAATTCTTTGTAAAAATAAATATTTAATAAAAATTTCGAAATTTATATATAATTAAGATATTCTTAGTTTTATATAATCTCAAAAACAATTAATAATTAAATAATTTACTTCTGAATTAAGGTGACTTATCTAGTTCATTATATACTATATAAAAAATAATGCAAGTGTTTTTTTGTATAGTATTAAAAAAATAATGAAATAGTTAGATATATTATACATATATAATAGCAAATATATTAAAAATAAATTTAAGGATATCATATATATTATAATAGGTTTATGGTATTATTAATTGATTTATATTATATAAAAATATATTTTAAAAGTGAGAGGTAAATTTAAATTATGAATTTTAAAGAACTAGGAATTAGTGAAGATATAATAAAAGTGTTAAAGTCTCAGGGGGTAACAACTCCAACACCAATTCAAGAAAAAAGCATTAAGTTAGTTAAAGAGGAAAATGATGTTATAGCAGAGGCACAAACAGGTACAGGTAAAACATTTGCATTTTTATTACCTATGTTTGAAAATATGTCACCTAATATAAATACAGTTCAAGGACTTATAGTAACTCCAACTAGAGAGCTTGCAATACAAATAACAGAAGAAGCGAACAAGTTAAAGAAAGCTAAGGATTTAAATATATTAGCTGCATATGGTGGTAAAGATATATCATCTCAATTAAAAAAGTTAAAAGGAAATATTCATTTAGTTATTGCAACTCCTGGTAGACTTTTAGATCATATTAAAAGAAATACTATTAATCTTCAAAAATTAAAAACTATAGTGTTAGATGAAGCAGATCAAATGCTTTACATGGGATTTAAAAATGAAGTAGAAGAAATTATGAAACATACATCTAAAAAGAAACAAATACTTTGTTTTTCAGCTACTATGAATTCTCAAGTTAAAAAATTAGCTTATAGATATATGAAAGAACCAAAGATTGTATCTATCCAAAGTGAAGAAGTTACATTAAAAAATATTAAACAAGCGGTTGTTGAAACTACAGATAGAAGAAAACAAGATGCATTATGTAAAGTTTTAGATGAAGATAATCCATTTATGGCTATTATATTTTGTAGAACTAAAAGAAGAGTTGACAATCTGGAAGATGCACTTCATGAAAGAGGATACAATTGTAAAAAAATACATGGAGATTTAAATCAAGCAAAACGCGAAAGAGTAATGAAGGAATTCAAAAAAATGGATATTCAGTATTTAATAGCTACAGATGTAGCCGCAAGAGGACTTGATATAAGTGGAGTTACACATGTATATAGTTATGATATTCCTGAAAATGCTGAAAGTTATATTCATCGTATTGGAAGAACTGGAAGAGCTGGTGAAGAGGGAGAGACTTGTTTATTTATAGATCCAAAAGATAAAAGAACATTAGATATTATAGAAAAAGAAATTAAGGTTACAATACCTAGAAGATATATAAATATAGATTAAGAAAAAAGTAGTATTTTGTAATAAAAAACATTGACTTATATACAGGTTTTATTGCATAATATAATGGTATTAAAAAAGTAAATAACTGAGATAGAGGAGCGGGATTTAAGAGTAATATTATGGAGTTAAGCGCTATGAAATAATAAGAAAGGAAATTTCGCCGAAGCTTATAGCTAATGCTTTAATGCTATTTGCTGGGCTTGTATAGAATATGTACAAGACTGTCACAAATAAAATTTGTGGAGAGCTATTATTTAAGGAATAAATTCTATTAATTTTGTTAATACTATTTGTGCCATGAGTATGTTCTCATGGCACTTTTTGGCTATTATAGGTACAGATTATCTTAGTTAGTTACTTATTGGATATATAAATAAGAAAATTGTTAAAAATATTTTAACAAAATTCCAATAAGGAGGAATTAAATTGAGTAACAGTAAAGAAAGTGGAGAATTACAGAGAGGCTTAAAGTCTAGGCATTTAAATATGATTGCCATGGGTGGAGCTATCGGAACAGGAATATTTTTAGCTATGGGAGATACCATTCATCAAGCTGGTGCCGGTGGAGCACTAACTGCTTATGGATTAATTGGTGTTATGGTATATTTCTTAATAACAAGTTTAGGTGAAATGGCAACTTATATGCCAATATCAGGTTCTTTTAGTGCATATGCAAATAAATTTATTGATCCAGCATTAGGATTTGCACTAGGATGGAATTATTGGTATAACTGGGCTATAACCATTGCGGCTGAAATGGTAGCAGGGGGACTTGTTATGAGATACTGGTTTCCAAATGTAAAGCCAGTAATTTGGAGTATAGTATTTTTAGCTATAATAGTAGGATTAAATGTGTTGTCATCAAAAGCATTTGGAGAATCTGAATATTGGTTTGCAAGTATAAAGGTAGTAACAGTTATTATATTTTTATTAGTTGGACTTGCAACTATAGCAGGGGTAATAGGCGGAGACAAAATTGGATTTAAAAACTTTACAGCAAATGGAGGACCGTTTGTAGGTGGAGTAAAATCTATATTCATGATTTTCTTAATAGCTGGATTTGCATTTCAAGGTACAGAACTTGTAGGAGTTGCAGCGGCTGAAAGTGAAAATCCAGAAGAAAGTATTCCAAAAGCAATAAGCACAATATTTTGGAGAATATTAATATTCTATTTAGGAACAATTGTAGTAATTGGTGCAGTAATTCCAGTGACACAACTTGGAGTAGATAAGAGTGCTTTCACAGTAGTATTTGAAAAAGCAGGTATAGCAGCAGCGGCATCAGTAATGAATGCAGTAATACTTACATCAATATTATCAGCTGGAAATTCAGGAATGTATGCTTCAAGTAGAATGTTATATGCTATGGCTAAAGAAGGCATGGCTCCTAAAGTATTTGGAAAAACAAGTTCTAAAGGAGTTCCAATAAATGCAGTTTTATTAACTACACTTATTGCATCTATTTGTTTCTTAACAGGAGTTTTTGCGCAAAGCACTGTGTATGTTTGGTTAGTTGCAGCATCTGGGCTTGCAGGATTTATAGCTTGGATAGGAATTGCAGTATGTCATTACAGATTTAGAAAAGCATATGTTGCACAAGGACTTGATATGGATAAACTAAAGTATAAGGCTAAATTATATCCAATAGGGCCTATAATAGCATTAATTATGTGTATTATAGTTATTCTAGGTCAAGGATTTGCTTACATAAAGCCAGAAGGAATAGACTGGATGGGTATAATTGCCGCATATATAGGAATTCCCATATTTATTGCTTTATACTTGGGATATAAAATTAAGCATAGAACACGTATTATAGAATTACATGATATAGATTTAAGTAATGAAGATTAAAAATATAATATAAAATAATAAAGAAGAACTACTGATAAAAAATTATCAGTAGTTCTTTATTTTATAGAAAATGATATTTAATTTCATTTAAAATGATGTATAATTAGAATGTGAATTTATTAGAAAATATTAGTCGATATATTGGGGGATAAAAAATGAACAATGTGATTCATATGTGTTTTTCAGCATCTGCAAGTGGAAGTTTAAAGGTTGCACTTAAACAAAATATAATTAAAGGTAGCAGAGTTATAGCTTTTTATGATAATCTTTCAGAAGGAAAGATTGGTGATCTTAGAAATTTAGAGGATAGAATTGAATGGTATAAAAACATTGGTTGTGAAGAAAATATTTCAAAACAAGATGTGTATGAATATAAAAGAGATTATGAAAGATATATTAAAAAAGTTTCAAAGATAACCAATAAGGATATTATTTATATTTGGTATGGAGAGTGTAGCGCAGATATTTGTGGAATGATGTATGCATTGGAATTGCTAAAAGATAGGTTAACTAAAATATATCTTATTAATGTATCAAATTTAATCGAAGAAAATCAGTATCATGCATTTATAACAAGAAGCGTTTCAGAAATTATGTCAGAAGATATGAACAAATACATTGAATTTAAAAAAATTCTAGATGAAGATACATATAAATATATTTTAGAAGCATGGAGAGTTTTAAAGAAGGAAAATACAATGCTTCGTATCTTTGAAAATGGAAAAGTAAAAAGTGCTAATAAAGATTATTTTGATTTAGATATATTAAAGAATACAGAGAAGAACTTAAAAAGAGCCGCAAGGACCGTAGGAAATGTATTAGGGTTCAGTAATCAAAATATATCAGATGATTATATATTTTGGAGAGTCAGAGAACTTATTAATCTTGGATATATAGAATATACAGGTGAATTTGGAATTATGAGAAAAATGGAAATTAAGATAACGAATAAAGGTTTAGATAGATTAAGCAATGATGAATATGCTATGGAATTTTGGAGAAAAAGAGAAGATGAAATAGAAAAAGAAACTGAATATTTAAGAGCATTTGCAGCTGAAGCAGCATTAAAAGAAAAATTAAATATAGCAAGAAATTTATTAGATGTATTAGATATAGAAGTAATAGCAGAAAAGACAGGACTAACTATAGGACAAATTGAAAATCTAAAAGTAGATATGTAAAAATAAAGTATTAAGAACAAACCATTTATGTAAATTGCACTAATAGTTCAAATTTCAAAGACAGTATTTATGCCAATAAAACTCATTAGTTCTAGAATATCAATATTTTTGAAATAATTTTATGAATATGCTAAAATCAGTCTATATTCAGTTTAGGAGGCGTTAAAATGAAAAAGGTAATTCTTTTAAGTGGGAGTCCAAAGGCAGAAGGAAATAGTGTTCAAGTTCTTAGAGAGTGTGCAAAAGTTATTGAGTCAAATGGGGTTGAAGCTGAAGTTGTATCTATTGCAGGTATGAATCTTAAGGATTGCATGAACTTTGAAGGTGGATACAATGATGGATTTGATGAAATCATAGATAAGGTTAAAGAAGCACAAGGACTTATTATTGCAGCGCCGGTTTATTGGGGAACAGCTAGAGCTGAAGCTATGACTGCGCTTCAAAGAATAGCAATGGCATCAATGAAACAAGGGAATTTTTTGTCAAGAATGGTTGGAGGACCAATAGCAGTTGCAAGACGTGGGGGACTTACATCTACCATTGAAGAAATGATGATGTTTTATATGATAAACGATATGATAGTGCCAGGGTCAACATATTGGAATATAGTATTTGGTAAAGATCCTGGAGATGCATTAAAAGATGAAGAAGGAATGAGAACAGTTAAAAGATTTTCTGAAAATGTGGCATATTTAATTAATAAGATGTATGATTAATTTTAATAAAATATATAAAAATTATAAGTTTAATAATAGAAGCGTCTAACATATTTTGCTAGATGCTTTTATTAAAAAATGTAACTTTATTTAAACTTTTGATATTAGTGCATGTGATATAATATATTAGTTAAGTAGCCCCAAACAATATAATTTAGTAGATATGAAGGATAAAGGAGATTAAAAATATGAGATTTAGAAAAAGTATAAGTAGAATATTAGTTTTATTATTTACTGTATCTATAATTGCATCAATACAAGTTAAAAATGCTTATGCAGATGCTTTTAAGGTTGTAACTTTAGGAGCTGATTTAAATAGTAAGCAAAAAGAAGACATGCTTAAGTATTTTGCTGTTAATAAAAATGAAGCTAATATAATAGAAGTAACAAATCAAGAAGAAAATAATTATTTAAAAGATGTTGCATCTAAAAAGCAAATAGGAACTAAGGCTATATCTTGTTCTTATGTAGAACCTAGTGATGAAGGTGGTCTTAAAATATCAACACATAATATGTATTGGGTTACTGAAAGTATGATAAGAAATGCATTAATTACTGCTGGAATAGAAAATGCTGTAGTTAAAGCATCAGCACCTTTTAATGTATCTGGTACAGCAGCACTTACAGGAATATTAAAAGGATTTGAAAGTAGTAAGGGTGGAAAGAAAATTGATGAGAAGAAGAAAAAAGCTGCTAATGAAGAGATAGTAGTTACAGGAGATTTAGGTGAAAAAATAGGAAAAGATGAAGCTGCAAGTTTAGTAAATCAAGTTAAGAAAGATGTTATTAAAGAAAAACCTAAAAATGAAGAAGATGTAAAAAATATAGTTTTAAATGTTACTAATAGTTTTAACAAAAATTCTGATAAAAATTTAAGTGAAGAGGATATTCAAAAGATAACATCATTAATGAATAAAATTAATGGATTAGATTTAAACTTTAAGCAATTAAAAGATCAACTAAATGATGTTACAGAAAAGTTAAAGGGAACAATAACAAGTGATGAAGCTAGAGGTTTCTTTACTAAACTATGGGATTCAATATCAGAGTTCTTTTCAAATCTTTTCTCATCAGATGATAATAAGGATAAGAGTAGTAATGATAAAAATGAAGATGGACAAAATAAAGACAAAAATGCTACATCAACATCTAATAAGGATATAACTACAAGTAGTGATAATACAAAATAATAATTATTAAAAATAGAAACTAATAATATTAGCTTCTATTTTTTTTATTAGAAAAGGGGTACAGGGATGAAGGTGGAATTTAAAATATAGTTAAAAATGTAATAAAATACAATAATTTGATGTATAATATAGGTAAAAGAAATTAAGATAATATAAGTAGGCTTAAGTGTTAAAAAATTTATAAGGAGGGATTGAAAATGAAAAAAGAATTAAAAATTACATTAGTAATAATCGGGATAGTATTATTATTAGTTTTCCCAATTATAGGAGGATACAACAAAATAGTAACTTTAGAACAAGCGGTTTTAAATTCTCAATCTAATATAGAGACAAATTTGCAAAGAAGAAATGATTTAATACCTAATCTTGTAAATACCGTAAAAGGATATGCAACACAAGAAAAAGATATATTTAAAGATATAGCTAATGCAAGAGCAAAACTTGGAGGAGCCAAAACTATTAATGAAAGAGCAAATGCAGATGCAGAACTTTCATCTTCATTATCAAGATTGCTTCTAGTTGTTGAAAATTATCCAGATTTAAAATCCAATCAAAATTTTAAGGACTTAACTGTAGCATTAGAAGGTACAGAAAACAGAATTAATATAGCAAGACAAGATTATAATAAAATGGTAGGAGCTTATAATACAACCATAAAAAGATTTCCAAATTCAATAATTTCAAGTGTGTTTAGATTTCAACCAAAAGAATATTATAAAGCATCAGAAAGTGCAAAAGAAGTGCCTAAAGTTGATTTTAGTAAATAATCAAATATAAGATAAGTGGGTGAATAAATGAGAAAGTATAAAAGAAGGTTAATAAGCTTATTGTTCCCCTTATTAGTGATTATGTTATTTTGGATTATTCCTTTTCAAAGTGCAAATGCAGAAATTAAATTTCCAGTGGCTACAAATTTAAAATATGTAAATGACTATGTAGGTATATTAGACTCTAATACAAAAGAATATTTAGTTTCTGTTGGGAATGAATTAGAGACTAAAACTGGAGCTCAATCTATTATTGTAATAGTAAATTCTCTAGAAGATTATGATATAAGGGATTATGGAAATAAGCTTTTTAGAAAATGGGGAATCGGACAGAAGGAAAAGAACAATGGACTTTTAGTGTTGGTGTCTATAAAAGATAAAAAGTGGTCTGTAGAAGTTGGAAGAGGCTTAGAAGGAGCAATACCAGATACTTTAAGTAATAGAGTTATGAATGATACTGCTGTTGAAAAATTTAAAAAAGGCAATTATAATCAGGGACTAAAAAAAGCGTATTCTGTTTTTGCAGATATTATAGGTAAAGAATATGGAGTAACTTTGGAAAAAAATGAAACTGTGAATTTTCAGTATACTCCAAATAAAGAAAAAAGAAATTTTATTCCTTTAGGTTTATTAGGGTTAATTTTAATAGATATAATTTTTAATAAAGCAAGAGTAATAAAATTTATATTAAAAATTTTACTATACAATTCCTATTTTGGAGGAGGAAATGGTGGCCATGGTGGAGGCTTCGGAGGAGGCGGTTCTAATGGTGGTAATTTTGGAGGATTTGGAGGAGGTGATAGCGGAGGCGGTGGAAGCTCTGGCGGTTGGTAAATAAAATTTTCACTGGTAGATACTTTGTAATTAAGAGTTGTTTATATTTAGTATAAACTAGCTTAGGGGGAGTGTGTATGTTACAAGGAACAAGTACTATGATGTATAATTTATTTATACTTATTTCATTATGTGTTTTGTTTATTTATCTTGTAAGTAGACCAATTAAAGTAGTGAAATTTATTACAGCCGAAAAAATGGAAGCTATATCATGTTTGGTTTTAATATGCATATTTAGTATTCCAATAATATTAGCATCTAAATATGCATATACCATATATGATACAAAAACAAACATAAGAGATTCTATAGGAATACTAAGTGCAATAATAGGAGGACCAGTTGTAGGTGTAGTTGTTGGATTTATTGGAAGTATATATAGATATTTTTTAGGAGGGTGGACAGCATTAGGATGTTCAGTATCTACTTTTTTAGGTTCCACAATAGCTTCTATTATAGTATATAAAAGTAAATTTAGACCTAAAAATATTAGAAAGAAAAATGTAGCTAAATGGATGATTTTCACTGCGTTTTGGGAAGTTATTCATTTAGAATTTTTAGTTCCTTTATTAGGTGAAAAAAGTTTTGGAGAAGCAGCAATACTAATGTCAAAAACTTTGCTTATACCTATGTTTTGCATGAATATGATAGCTATCCTTATATTTTTAATATTGATAAAAGATATGATTGTAAATGATAGTAGACTTGTAGTTCAAAAACAGAAAAGAATGATAAAAGAAATTGAAGAATCAGAATATAAAATAGCAAGTGTAAATAAAAAGATAAATGGAGTAATTGATGAGTTATCTATACTTTCAACAAATTTACAGGAAGATATGGATAATACTATGATATCTAGTAAAAGTATTGCAGATACAATAAAGGAAGTTGCAAGTAGAGTATATGGACAAGACGAAGAAATAAAGAATACAGCAAAAATTATAGATGAACTATCAGATAATATAAGTAAAACAGTAGATATTAATAATAATATAATAATATCTACAAATGAAGGTAAAGTACTTAATGAAAAGGGAATAGATGCTGTTGACTTTTTAAAAAGTAAAACTTCAGAGGGAGATAATACTATATTGGAAGTAGGAAAGAAAATAATAATTTTAAATGATAAAATAGATAGAATTGATGGCATAATCGAAGTTATAACTAGTATATCTGAACAAACTAATCTTTTAGCATTAAATGCTGCAATTGAAGCTGCTAGGGCAGGTGAATATGGAAGAGGTTTTGCTGTTGTAGCAGAAGAAGTCAAAAAATTGTCTGAAGAAACATCGGGTGCAGCAGAAGAAGTTAAAAAATTATTATTAGATATAGGTACAGAAGCAAGCAATGTAGTTGAATCAATGGATGGGGTTAGGATTATAGTTGAACAACAAGATGAAGCTGTAAAAAATACAGGAATTATATTTGATGATATATATAAGTCTATAAAAAATATTATAAAACTTATAGAATTAAGTAAAGAAAATATGACTTCTATTGACAATAGAAAAGGAAATTTATTAAGTTTGATTAAGAATGTATCTGATGTATCAGAAAATACTTCAGCTGGAACTCAACAGGTGAATGCATCTGTCCAAGAGAGTATACAGTCTATGGAAAAAATTTCAGATATAGTTCAAAGATTGAATAATATGATAATAGATCTTAAACATATAAATAATTAAGCAAACCTGTACAAGGTTTGCTTTTTTAATTAATATAAAGTAATGTCAAATAGAATATAATATAAAAAGGATAATGGTATTATATTGATATATATAGAATTTAAAAAAAGTAAAAAGGAGGTAAGTTTATGAGAGGTAATATAAGAAGTGTATTTGAAGTGATTTTTTTACCTATAATAACATGTGGCATATACAGTTTTTATTGGATATATGTAACTACTAATGAATTAAATGATTATATAAACGATGGGGATACTAGTGGAGCAATGGTTCTAGTGTATGGAGTGTTAACATGTGGTATTTACACTTTGTATTGGTACTATAAAATAGGTAAAAGAATTATGACAGCACAACAGTTATCAAGAAGAGCGGGAAATGATGAGTCTATATTATATTTAATACTTGCAGTTTTTGCATTACCAATTATAGCTAATGCTATAATTCAATATAATCTTAATAAACTATGGAAAACAGTTTATTAAAAAAAGTACTGTTATTAGTAGTTATGTATTTTTTCTTTATTATATATTCTAAAATTACTACTAGTATATGTATTATAAGAGGATTCATAGGAATACCTTGTCCGGCTTGTGGCATAACAAGGGCGTATGTCAGTTTGATAAAAGGACATCCATTAAAAGCAGTATATTATCATCCGTTGTATATATTACCTATAATCATTTTATGCTTTTATAAATTTAATAAAGATAATTTTCATAAGTGCTTAAATGTATGTTTAATTTTAGCAATTATAGTTTATTTTATAAGATTATATTATATGTTTCCGTATAATGAACCAATGCAATTAAATCACAATGCAATATTATTTAAAATTATAGAATTAATTAAAAGATCATCTTGAAGATACAAGATGATCTTTATTTATATACTTAAGTAATTTTTAAATACCTCCATAAATAATTCCTAAAATTATAACAATTAGAGTTACTACTACAAATACATACTTTGCTATGAATACAAATTTAGTGTTTATTTTCGTTGGTCTTCCAAGATTTATTTCTTTTAAGGCTATATCTTTGCCAAGAATATAATATAGAACTATAGATATTATTAAAGTTCCTATTGGTGAAAGAACTATTGTTATAATATCAGAAAACATAGTAAAAGCATTAATATTAAGACAAAGTGGTATAGCTATTAAAAAACTAACAATTGCAATACATAGAGCTACTTTTTTTCTATGAAATTTACTTTGAGATAATACAGCTTCTACAGGACCTTCAAGCATTATAACAGAAGATGATATTGCTGCAAAAATCATACTTAAGAAAAAGATTGCACTAAAAATATGACCATGAGGCAAACACTTAAATATAGTTGGAACTGTAATAAACATAAGTGCTGGGCCTGAGGTAACATCTAAATTAAAAGCAAATGTAGCAGGGATTATCATTAGTGCTGCAAGTAGTGCGGCTATAGTATCGAATATAGCTGTTTGAATTGCTACAGAAGATAGATTTACATCTTTACCGGAATAACTTGCGAATACTACTAAAGCACAACCTGTTAGGGATACTGTAAAAAACGCTTGACCAAGTGCCATTATCCAAGTCTTAATTTTAAGTAAGCTTTCCCATCTAGGAATAAATAAATATTTTATTCCAGCTAAAGCACCAGGAAGCGTAACACTTCTTATAGTTAATATTATAAATAATAAAAATAATAATGGCATTATAAATTTATTTAATTTTTCTATTCCTTTTGATACTCCCATACATATAACAATTAAAGTTAGTACCATAGCAAGTAATAACCAAAATAATGCTTCATAACTACTTATAAAATTATTAAAATATGAAGATATGTTTTCAACCTTTAAATCATTGGTAAAACTTAAGGAGAAATATTTTAATATCCATCCAACAACAATACTATAAAATATAAAAGTGCCCCATAAACTTATAACTGGAAGAGATCCGAGTATAGTACCGCCTTTTAAAGATTTTTGTTTAAATATAAGTTTTATGCCTTTTAAAGGCCCGCTTTCAACATATCTTCCAAAGGTAAATTCTGAAATCATACCTGTTACTCCTAATAAAAAAACAAATATAATATATGGAATTAAGAATGCACCACCACCATTTTGACCAAGTCTATATGGGAACATCCATATATTACCTAGACCTATAGCTGCTCCTACGCAAGAAAGAATGAATCCTAATTTACCTGTGAATGAATCACGTGTTTTCCCATTTTTCATAATTAAAACCCCCTTAAATAATAAATGAGGTCACATAGAATTTTCTATGTGACCTCATTAGGTAGTAATAAAAAAGCCACATAGTTTATCTATGTGGCTACATTTTTAACATATAAAATAAACTTTAGCCTCATAGATACAAACCTTTAAATGGAAGGTTTGTATCTATGAACGGTTAAATCAATAAATACAAACCCTATCTAAAGAAACTAAAGAAAAATATATTAACTTGTTTTAACATGTATATATTGTTCATAATAAAATCACTCCAACGATAGAATTTAATTTAAAACATATATTATCATAAACTAGTATTTATTTCAAGTTTTTATTATTAATTAATTCCATACGAATTTTAGTTTTTATATAATTATTATTATAAACTGTAGATAAAGAAAATCCACATTTACTTGCTATAGAAGTAAATGTTAATGTCTTATTTGATGAGAGTAGAGAAGATATGGATTTATATATTTTTTTGTTTATAACTTGTATTTCTTTATAATATTTTATTTTATATAATATGTATTTTCTCAGTTCAGGATATTTATTTATTGTAAATGGAGTTATATCTGATTTTTTTACTATAATTGCAAATGTAAGTCTTTCGTTATTACAAATCATATCTTCTATAGTCTTATTGATATTATGTTTATATTCTTTTACACTTTTATATTTAATTCCTACGTAATTCAGACAATTTTCCATAATAATCTCCTTATTTCTAATTATTATAATTTAATAATATATTATTATGCAGAAAATGTAAACAAGTATATAAAGTTTATTTGTAAGTTTGTGAATATGGTTCACAAACTTACAAATAATATATTTCAAGAGGTGATTTTATGAAAAAATTATTATATATTACTGTGAATTCAAAACCAGAAGAATTATCTTCTAGCAAAACAGTTGGAAGAGCATTTGTAAATAGATTTGTGGAAAGAAATAAGGAATTTAAAGTTGAGGAGTTGGACTTATATAAAGAACATATACCAAGATTAGAATATGCATACTTTGAGAAAAGAAATTGTGTTGTAAATAAAGATGATTTTAACAAGTTAGATGAAAATGAGAAAAAAGAAGTACATAAAATAGTTAAATTATGTGATCAATTTAAAGAGGCCGATATGTATGTTATTGCAGCTCCAATGTGGAGTTTGTCATTTCCAGCACCATTAAAAGAATATATAGATTGTATAGTTCAAGATGGAAAAACTATAAGAATAACAAGAGAAAGCATGGAAGGATTATTAGATGATAAAACAAGGGGGATGGTGTATATACAATCATCCGGAGCGTCAATACCTTGGCTATTAAAAATGGTATTAAATAAAGGAGTAAATTACGTAGAGTCTATAATGCGTGCAATGGGAATTAAAAAGTTTCATGAACTTTTAGTAGATGGAACAGGTTCAACTGAAGAAGAAAGAATAGAGGCTATAGATAGAGCTTTGAAAAACATAGATAATGTAATAGATGATGTATGGAAGTAATAAAAATAGTTACATATCATAATGAAAATATTTTTATTATGATATGTAACTATTGAAATTTAGAGTGTTTTAAAATTATAATAAAGAATATAAATTTATGTACATAAAAAATTAATTAATTGAAAATTATTAAAATATATAAATGTGTATATAAAATTAGGTATAATATATTTAAAATATATAAGGAGATGAATGCCTATGATGAAAATTTATAAATCTTTTATAGGCTTAGTTATTTTTACGTTTACTATAATAGGATTTAATTTTAAAAATGTACAAGCACTTCCACAACAAAAGAAAGTGTTATTGCAAGATATTTTAATGGGAAATACAGAAAGTATAGTTCAAAAAGAAAATTACATTTATTATATAGATCAAAATGATAAAAGTATATATAGAATTACAAGTGATAAGAAAGTTACACAAAGAATTACAAACAAAATACAATGTACAAGCTTATCTATTCAAGAAAAAGATTTATATTTTACCATAGATAAATCTATAATTATGAAATGTGATTTGAATGGAAAAAACGAAAAATTAGTTTTATATAAAAGAGATTGCATAAGTATTGTAAAGTATACACCACAATGGATATATTTTATTGACAAAAGTAATAATACTTTATCAAAAGTAAAAACAGATGGATCTAAAAAAATAGAAAGTATAGTATCAAATGTTAATTGGAATTGTAAACCTATAATTGAAAACCAATATATATATTATGTTGCTATACAAGATAGAAAAATTCATAGAGTAGACCTAAAAAATATGAAGAATGAAGTTTTAGTTACAGCCCAAGTAGTGGATTTTAAGATGTATAATGAGTGTATTTATTATAAAAGATTAGATCCAAATGGAGTTGTGAATAATAAGGAATTGTTTAAAGTGGAATTAAATAATGTTGAAAATACGAGTTCTATAAAGATTAATTCATACTATGATAAATTTCAAATGTACAATGACAATATTTATTTATTACAACAAAAAGATTATGATTTGTGTAGAAAGCAACTGAAAAATACAGCCTTTAAGATAGCAGTAAAAGATTTTAAACAAGATAAGATACAAGGGGTTAGATTGGATAATGAATATTTAATATGTGATAAAGATAAAAAAATATGGGTAAATAAATTATATGATAGTATATATGTTGCAAATGATAAATATGGATTTAAGGAAACAGGAAGTAAATTACCTATCAATACAAAAATAATAGATATAGATGATAAATATATATATTATATAAATTCAAATTATAGCATATGTAAAATGAATATAAATGGAATGGATAATAAAGTTATTTTTAGTGGTAAGAATGAAATAAGATCTGTTTATTCATGTGTGTCAAATAATGAGTATATATATTATTCTTATGTTATTAATAATGATAATAAGCAAGAGGTGCTTTATAAAGTAAAGAAAGATGGAACTAAAAATCAGTTAATAAAAAATCAAGGATATAAAGGACTTAATATATTATCAAATGGTGAATTATATCAATGGCATGAAAAAAACAATGGATTATTTGATATAAAAAAAGTAGAAGAAAATGGCCAAGATAAGATTTTAGCTAAAGATACTACAACAAAAGGTTATTATTATGACAAAAATATATATTATTTTTCAGGCACCCAAGCAAATATATTGATGAGGACTAACTTAGATGGAACCCAAAATCATAAGTTAGAAGCATTAGAATGGATAGATTATACTAATATCAATTCTATATTCTTTAAGGACAATTATTTGTATGCTTGTGTTCCTAATTCTAATGGGGGAACGTTATTTAGAAAAGATATCGTTAAAAATACAAAAATAACTTCTTTTATTAATCTTAATGAAAAAAATATTATTGGTATAGATGATAGATTTGTCTATTCAGCAGATTTAGTTTGTGATTTTAATAAAAAATTTGTATCAATAACAAAACATGATATTACTACAGGTGAAGATTACAAAATAGATACTATAATTAATGGAAATATTAATAGTCAAAGTATAATAGGAGTTATGAATAACAGATTTTATTATAAAAAAGTATATCAACAAATTAAATGTTTATAATAAAAAATTCTAAAGATATAAAAATCTATGATTTTTATATCTTTTATAGTTTCATAAAATTTATTATATAACAAATTTAAAAGAACTAAATCCAAAGTATTGTTTTTATTTAAATACTTATACTAACTTTATTATAATAAAGTTAGAAGGGTGATTATTATGGATAAAGAAGTAGAATTTATAAATAGTTTTCCAAAGTCTGTACCAGCACAAACTCAAAATAAGCATCCTGGTATAGAAAATATAATGAATCCACGTCCGATTTTTGATAATCTAGATTATAAAGCTTCAAATAAGTTTGAAAATAAAGTTGTTTTAATAACTGGTGGAGATAGTGGAATTGGTAGAGCTGTATCTATAGCTTTTGCAAAGGAAGGGTCTAATATAGCTATTATTTATTTGGATGAGCATGATGATGCTAAAGAAACTAAGAGCATTATAGAGTCTATTGGAAGAAAATGCTTACTAATTCCAGGAGATATAACAGATGAAAATTTTTGTATTCATGCAGTAGATCAAGTAATAAATGAATTTTATAAAATAGATATATTGATTAATAATGCAGGAGTTCAATATCCACAAAATAGTATAGAAGATATATCAAAGAATCAGTTAGAAAAAACATTTGCTACTAATATATTTGGTATGTTTTATCTTACAAAGGCTACGCTTCAATATTTAAAACAAGGTTCTAGTATAATAAATACTGCTTCTATAACAGCATATAAAGGCAACGAAGTTTTGATAGATTATTCAGCTACTAAGGGAGCTGTAGTTTCGTTTACTAGGTCACTTTCACTTTCATTAGCTAATAAAGGTATAAGAGTTAATGCAGTTGCACCTGGTCCTATATGGACACCGCTTATTCCTTCTTCATTTGATCAAGAAAAAGTAATGAACTTTGGAACTAACACTACTATGAAAAGACCAGGACAGCCTGTAGAACTTATTGGAGCATATATTTATTTAGCATCACAGGAATCATCATATGTATCTGGTCAAATAATACACGTAAATGGAGGCAATATAGTTAATGGATAGATAGTAAATGGAAAATTAAATTATAAAATGCTATTGTATTTTAATTATAATAGCATTTTTTTATGTTATTTTAAGGAACCTAAAGAATAAAAATGACGTAAAATACATTTTTATGGAAAATTATTAAATAATGTGTTAAATTATAAGTGTAGCTTTTATATTTAATAAGAAAAGAGGGTAACAGAATGAAGTACTTACTTTTTATGATTTTATTTATTAGTTCTATAATATATTTTTTAACAGGAATATATATATTAAAAAAAGATAGAAAATCCAGTACTAATAAAACCTTTTTCTTACTATGTACAGTTACATGTTGTTGGGCATTTGGATATTGCATGATGCTAATTACTGAGGATATATATTGTGTTAATATATTTAGAATTATATCATCAGTTGGTTGGTGTTTTATTCATGGAACATTGCTTGAATTTGCTATAGCTATAAGTTGTGGAGGTAAAAAAGAAATATCTTATATAAAAAAGATAATATTATATATATTTCCACTAATATTTTTTATAAGAAATGCAATGAACTCACCACATGATGTAATTGTAAAAACTAATATGGGATTTGTAGATATATGTCCCATTGATTTGATATTTGTTTTTCTTGTGGTTTATTATATGTTCTGCGTATTATGTGGTATTTTTATAATTCATAAGTGGGGTAAAAATTCAAATAAGAATAGAGAAAAAAAACAAGCTGTAGTTTTAAATATTACAATTATTATAGCATTTGTATTGGGAACATTAACCAATGTCATTTTACCTATATATAAAATTAATACTTTTCCATGGGGAATATTTTTCACTTATATACCTATATTTGGAATGTGGTATTCTATTATAACTTATAAAATGCTTTCTATAACACCAGCATATGTGTCGGATTATATATTTAAATCTGTTAATGAACCTATTTTTTTTCTTGAACAAGACTTAATTATAAAAAATGCTAACAAGGCAGCAATAAGTATGAGCAAATATAATATTGTAGAATTGCAACAAAAAAGCTTTAACACTTTAATAAAAGAAAGTAAAATAGATTTAAATAAATTACTTAAAAAAAATTATATGAATAATTTGGAGGTTAATTTAGTAAGTAAAGATAACAAGAGTACAGAATGTATATTGTCTGCTAGAATTGTATATGATGATTTCAAAGATATTTTAGGTATAGTAATAATATTGTATGATATATCAGAAAGAAAAAATGCAGAAAAAACATTAAGAAATTATAATATTAGACTAGTAAAAAAAGTTAAACAGAGAACTTTAAAATTAGAAGAGTCAAATAAAATATTGCAAAAAGAAATATTAGACAGAAAAATTGCAGAAGAAAAGATAAGGTACATGTTATATAATGATGAATTGACCAAGTTGCCAAATAGATTGTATTTTAGAAATTACATAAATGAAATGTTAATCAAATATAAAAAAAATTGTGGTTATTTTGCCATTATGTTTTTGGGAATTGACAATTTTAAATTGGTAAATGATACATTAGGTCATAATAAGGGAGACGAATTAATAAAACAATTCTCTAATAGAATAAAAGAAGTTATTGATGATAAATATTTGTTTGCTAGAGGTGGAGGAGATGAATTTTTATTATTAATAAATAATATGGATAAAGAAGAAGACACAGATACTATAAAAAAGATATTATCAAATATTAATAAAGTATTAAAAAATCCATTTATCATTGAAAATGAAGAACAATTTATTACTATTAGTGTAGGAGTTGCTTTTTATCCTGATGATGGACAAGATGAAGAAACATTACTTAAAAGTGCAGATACAGCTATGTATGAAGCAAAAAGTTGTGGAAAAAATGATTTGAAATGTTTTTCATTAGAAGTTAGGAAAAGATTAATAGAAAAAACTATAATGAAAAACAACTTATATAGAGCTTTAGAAAGAGAAGAATTGGAAATATATTATCAGCCTCAAGTTGATATTTTAAAAAATAAAATAGTTGGTTTTGAAGCACTATTAAGATGGAAGTTTAATGATGAGCAAATATCTCCAAATAAGTTTATTCCAATAGCAGAGGATACAGGTCTTATAGTATCTATAGGATATATGGTGATAAAAGAAGCATGTAGAACAGTTAAAAAATGGAATAACATAACTAAAGAGAAATTTACTATGGCTATAAATATATCTTTTAAACAACTATATGAACCTAATTTTGTAAAAAAAGTAAAATGTATTTTGAGAGAAATAGAGCTAGATGCAGAATATATAGAGTTTGAAATAACTGAAAGAGTTGCTATTAAACAAAATAAGGATGTTTTTAATACAATACAAGAATTAAAGAAAATGGGAATTAAAATTTCTATAGATGATTTTGGTACTGAATATTCTTCATTTATGAATATAAAGAAAATATCAATAGATAAGATAAAAATAGATATGCAATTTATAAAAAATGTACCACATGAAAAAAAAGATTCAGCTATTGTAAGTTCAATTATTGATTTTTCACATAACTTAGGATTGAAAGTTATTGCAGAAGGTGTTGAAACAAAGGAACAATTAGAATATTTGACATATAAAAAGTGTGATGAAGTTCAAGGGTTTCTATATTATAAACCTAAACCAAGTTATGAAATAGAAAAAATTATAAAAAATATAATAGAAAATAAATAATAAAAGGATTAATATAGTTTAGATTTAAACTATGTTAATCCTTTTATTATAAATACTATTTAAATGCATTTATAGAATATATACTAACCATTAGGTATTTATAATTTATAAGTACAGAAAGAAAATGTATAAATTACATAATAAGATATTAAAAATAATACATATTATTGAAAACAATTATAAAACATTATGATGTTTATGGTATAAAGTTTATATAAATATAGTTTATTAATAAATTGTGATATATAATTATATTAAACAATTTTGCAAATGAAGGTGTTAATTTGATAAAAAAGATATTTAAGGTAAATGAGAAGGCAAAAATTATTAACTATATAATTATTCTTATGGGAGTAATTGTATTTAGTTTTTATTGTACAGCAAAAGTTTATGCTATAGAATGGAAAAATGTTTTGATATTAAATTCTTATAATGAGGGATTAGAATGGACTCGTAATATAGAAAAGGGAATATATAGTGTTTTAAAGGATGAGTATGAAATAAATTTATTTCATGAATATATGGATACAAAAAATTTAGATGATGAAAAATATCTAAATATGCTCAATAAACTTTATGAAAAAAAATATTCCAATAAAAAGCTAGATTTAGTAATATGTTGTGACAATGATGCTTTAAACTTTATAGTTAATTCTAAAAAAGATTTTTTAAAAAAACCACCAGTTGTATTTTGTGGAATAAATGAATTTGAAAATTCCATGATTAAAAATAGAAGTAATTGTACCGGTGTAGTGGAGAAAATAGATATAGAAGCTACTGTAGATGGAATTTTTAAACTACAACCTAAAACTAAAAATATTATAGTTATAACTGACAGTTCTACCACAGGTAGAAAAAGTGAAGAAATGGCTAGAAATGCTATTAGTAAATATAAAAATATTAAAAAGGTATATTTTTATAGAGATATAACTGAAAATGAACTTTATAAAAATATAAATAATTTTAAAGATAATACTGTTTTACTAGATATAGGACAATTTAAAGGAGAAAATGGTACAATGTTACCATTTTCAAAAACTAATTATGTGTTAAATAGGTGTAAGTTGCCTGTATATGTATGTTGGAGATTTTTGTTAGATGATAATATTATAGGTGGCAAAGTTATATCAGGCTACACTCAAGGAACATTAGCAGGAAAGATTTCTATGAGAGTTTTAAAGGGAGTAGATATAAAACAAATACCTATAATAAAGCAATGTCCTAGTAGATATATTTTTAATTATGAAGAACTTATAAAACATGGTATCAAAATGAGTAATATACCAGCAGACGCTACTATAATTAATAAGCCATCATCTTTTTATGAAAATAATAAAATTTTTATACTAAGTACTGGTGGAGTTATATTAATATTATTACTATCTATAATAATATTATTTATGAACATAAAAAGAAGAGTTCAAAGTGAAAAGCAATTAATGGACAATTATAAACAATTAACAAATGTTTATGAGGAAGTATTTGAAAAAGAAGAACAACTTAAAATTAACTATGGGGAACTTAAAAAGAGCCAAGAGAAATTAAGAAAAAGTAGAGAAAAGTATAAACTTGCGATTGAAGGAGCCAATGATGCTATATGGGAGTGGGATGTAAAAAAGGATACATTTTTTGTATCTGAAAAGTGGACGAATATAACTGGATATAAATTAAAGGATAGTTGTTATATTAAAAATAGAAATTTTTTCAAACAGATAGTAGTAAAGCAAGATTACCATATTCTTATGAAAAAAATAAAAAATATTTTACGAGGAAAGAGTATTTATCTTGATGTAGATTGCGAAATAAAGGATAGTTTAAATCATAAAAAGTGGATTACTGTAAAGGGAAAAGCTTTAAAAGATAAAAAAGGAAATACTATTAAAATAGCAGGTTCTATAACTGATATAACAGAACGAAAAAAATCAAATAAGAAAATAGAATTTTTAGCGTATAATGATATTTTAACAGGGCTTCCAAATAGAATTGCTTTTTTAAAAACAGCATATAAAAAAATAGAAGAAGTTAAACTTCATAATAAAATAGGGGCTATGATTTTTATAGATATTGACAATTTTAAAAATGTTAATGATACATTAGGTCACGATTATGGAAATGAACTTTTAAAAGAAGTAAGTAAAAGAATATCTGATGTATTAAGTGATAATGAGATATTTTATAGACTGAGTGGAGATGAATTTTTAATATTACAGTGTGGATGTAATGAGGTTAATTATATAAACAAAATTGCTGATATGGTATTAGGCACATTTAATAAATCATTTAATATAGGAAATGAGTATATATATACAAGTGCTAGTATGGGGATAAGTTTATTTCCAAAAGATAATGTAAGTCAAAGTATATTATTAAAGAATGCTGATATAGCTATGTATAAGGCAAAAGAACTAGGTAAAAATAAATACTTATTTTATGACATAAGTATGTCAGAAGATATAATAAGAAAGACACAACTAGAAGAAGGTCTTAGATATGCTATTGATAGAAACGAACTCAAGTTAGTTTATCAACCACAAGTAGATGCTATTAATGGAAATATTAAAGGTGGAGAAGTATTATTAAGATGGATAAGTCCTAAATTTGGATTTGTATCCCCAAGTGAGTTTATTCCGGTTGCAGAAAAATCAGGGTTAATAAATTCAATTGGAAAATGGGTATTAAAGAAAGCGTGTTTAAAAAATAAACAATGGTTACAAAAGTATAATAATAAAGTCACTGTATCTGTAAATGTTTCAGTTATACAGTTACAGCAAGAAGAATTTTTACAGGATCTAAAAAATATATTAAATGAAACAAAGTTACCATCTGAAACTTTAGAATTAGAAATTACTGAAAGTGTAATGATGGATTGCGATAAAGAGATTTTAGATAAGTTAAATGATATAAAAAAACTTGGAGTAAAGATAGCATTGGACGATTTTGGAACAGGATATTCTTCTTTAAGTTATTTAAGGATGCTTCCTATAAATAAAGTGAAGTTAGACAAAGCGTTTATTGATAGAATTCATATGAATAAAAGCGATAGATTTATAGTGGAAAATATCATCCATTTAGCTCATGGAATAGGTTTTAATGTAATTGCTGAGGGAGTAGAATTAAAAGAGCAACTGCAAATATTAAATGAAGGTAAGTGTGATGAAATACAAGGCTATTATTTTAGTAAACCTGTTACAGAAGAAGAGTTTGATAAATTATTAAAAAATAAATATATAATAAGATAATGTGATGTTTTTTTATATTTGAAGAAACGGTAACTATTAAAAATATATAGTTTCTATGAGTGTATTATATAATATGCTATTTCAAACTTAGAATTTAGATAAGATATATAAATTTTAAAAGTTTAATTGATAAAGTTATTTTATAATACAATAAGTACATTGTATATAATAATAAAATTATATACAATGTACTTATTGACAATAATAGATATTTTTAATATAATCTGTGTTGTGAAAAATTATATAACATACATAATAATTTATTTATTATGGAAGTGTTGAAATCCACTTTAGTAAAAAAACTCAAGTTGGGTTTTATTTTTTTTGTCTAAAAGGAAGGAGTTGTATTATGAGTATGTGGTTTAGGGAAGATATTATAAAAGATAAGGTATTTTATAAAAAACTTTTTTTCATAACTCTTCCTATTGTTATACAAAATCTTATAGCATCATCTTTAAATATGTTAGATACGCTTATGATTGGAAAAGTAGGAGAAGTTGAACTTGCATCAGTAGGAATAGCAAATCAGTATTATTTTTTATATAGTCTTCTTATATTAGGAATAAGCGAGGGCTGTGGAGTTTTTATAGCTCAGCTTTGGGGGAAAAAAGATAAGCAAAATATAAAAAAAGTTTTAGGTATGGGATTTAAAGCAGGAATAGTAATGGCAATTATTTTTATGATGATGGGAATTTTTATGCCAAATAAAATAATATCTTTATTTAATACTGACCCTAGAGTTATAAAAACAGGTAGTGAATATTTAAGTATAGTAATTTTTAGTTATATATTTACATCTATAACATTTAATTATGCAGCTGCACTTAGGGGAATTCAAAATACAGTAGTTCCTATGATTGCTAGTTTTGCAGGACTAATTACAAATGGAGTTCTTAATTATATATTTATATTTGGTAAATTAGGATTTCCGGCTATGGGAGTTAAAGGAGCTGCAATAGCTACTGTTATAGCAAGAACAGTGGAAAGTTTAATTATTATAATATTTGTTTATTCAAAAAATAAGGTTTTAAATGCTAAATTAAAGGAGTTAACTAATGTACCTAAAGAAATGCTAAATTTAGTTTATAAAGTTACATTACCTATAGTTATGAATGAAGCTTGTTGGGGACTTGGAAATGTAACTTATGCAGCGATTTACGGAAGAATAGGTACAGGAGCGGCTGCATCTATACAGATTTGTACAACTGTTATGAATGTATTTATGATAATTACATTTGGACTTGCTAATGCATCTGTAGTAGTTATAGGAAATGAAATTGGTGCAAGTAGAGAAGAACAAGGAAGAATTTATGCTAAAAGAATATCTAAATTAACTTTTATAATTTCTATAGTGTTATCTATTATGTTAGCTATTGTGGCAAAACCTATATTATCAGTATTTAATATATCTGAAGCAGTAAGATTAGATTCATTATATATTTTATATATTTATTCTCTTGTGTTAATGGTTAAAGTATGTAATAACGTATTAATAGTTGGAATATTAAGAGGCGGAGGAGATGCAACTTATGGATCAGTGCTTCAAGCTATAACTTTATGGTTTATAGGAATTCCATTAGCAGCATTTGCAGCATTTGTACTGAAATTACCAGTTTATTTAGTAGTTTTCATGACCTCTGTAGAGGAGATTACAAAAGTACTGATACTATTAAAAAGATTTCATTCTAATAGATGGATTCATAATATGGTTAAGGATATGTAGAACAAAAGCTTTATGTGTAGGTGTAGTTACATTTACATATAAAGCTTTTTATTTATATTATAATTTAACAACTGGTATTAAGAATAATTGTCTTTATTTAGTATGAAAATTTTAAATAAAATAATTGATTTTATTATTTGACAAAAATTGTTTAAAATTCTAAAATAAAATGGGTATATGTGTCATAAAAAGATATATTTATAGCTTATTAAAATAAATAACAAAGGAGAAACTGTATGAAAAGTACAAAGATATTAAACAAAAGTTCTATAAAAACAAAAGTACTTATTATTCCTCTTATTGTGATGTTTGTAGTAATTAGCATAATTTCAACAATGACAATACAAATAAGTAAAAGGAAGCTAATAAAACAAGTTGAAGGTGAAGGAATTAATTTAGCAAGGCAAATATCAGCTACGGCAGGAAATAATATAACATTTTTAGATGGTATAGATAAAGAATTAGATAATAGGATATTTACCTTGGGGAATTTTATAAATAGCAATATAACCATAATTAATAACGAGTATATTCAAAAACTATGTGATGATTTTGAGATAGATCAAATAAATATATCAGATTCTAATGGAACTGTTATATTTTCTAATTTAAATCAGTTAATAGGGAAGAACTTCAATAGTTCCAATTCAGTAGCAGTATCTGTTTTAAAAGGTGAAAAGAATAAATGTAGTGAGAAAATAAGAAAAGGAAAGACAACAGGAAAATATTATAAATTTGGATATATTAGAAAAACTGATGGTGGAATTATACAAATAGGATTACTTGCTGAAAAAGTATACAAGCTACAAAACAGTTTAGATTTACAAAATTTAATAGAAAAATTAGAAGCAGAGAAGAATTTAGAATATGCGCTATTTATTAATAAGGAGTTTAAAATGGTAGCACATAGTGATAAAAGTAGAATAGGTAAAGTATCAGATGATACGGATACTAGAAATGCTGTTAAAGATGGTAAAGTATATTTATCAAAATTTAAATATAAAGGGAATAATGTATATGACATAATAGTGCCAGTATATAAAGAAGGAGTTAACATTGGATCAGTTAATGTTGGATTATCGTTAAAAGAGGTTGATCAGATAATAAATCAAATAGTAAAAATAATAATTGTATTAACAGTGATATTCTTAGGATTGCTAGTAGTTATTATGAAATTATTATCTAATAGTATAGTTAAACCTATCGATAGATTAGTTAAAGTTTGTAAAAAGGTTTCTAATGGACAACTTGATATTGAAATTAATGTAGATAGTAAAGATGAAATAGGTATATTATCTAAAAGTTTTAAAGATATGTGTGATAATGTAAAAAGTACAGTAGGAACTATAAAAGAAGCGGGAAATAAAGTAGAGAAAATGTCTGAGCACTTAAAAGATAATGCTGATAAAATGACAAATATTACATCTGAGGTAGCTATTGTAGTACAAGAAATCGCTGAAGGATCTTCAAATCAAACAGATGATTTATCAGAAGTTGTAAGTTATATGACTAATTTATCAGATGAGTTAGAAAATATCTATGAAAAAATACTAAATGTTAAAAAGAATTCTGATGATACCGAAAATAAGGTTAAGATAGGTAAAAAGGAAATTAATATATTATTAGATTCAATAAAAAATGTAAGTGATGCATTTATGACGGTATCTAGTAAAGTAACCGGATTAAGTAACAGTATAGCTCAGATAGGAGGAATAACTGATGCTATAAATTCAATATCTGAACAAACTAATCTTCTAGCATTAAATGCAGCAATAGAAGCAGCTAGAGCAGGAGAGGCTGGAAAAGGGTTTGCAGTAGTTGCAGATGAGGTAAGAAAACTTGCAGAACAATCAAAAGAGTCTACTTGCCAAATACAAAATTTAATACATAATATAAAACATGAAACAGACAATGTAATAGATACGTCTAATCAAGTTGAAGAACTAGTAACTCAGCAAACAGATATAGCACAAAATACAATTATATCATTTAATGATATGCTAAAATCTGTATCACAAATATCTCCACTAGTTGATGATGTTCATAATTCAATCGAAAATACTAATGATTCAAAGAACGTAGTACTTGATAAAATAAAAAATATATCTGTACTTTCAGAAAAGATTGCTGCTTCATCTGAAGAAATAGCTGCCTCATCAGAAGAAGTATCAGTAGGAGCTTCAGAAATGTCCAATTATGCTTTGAATTTAACTGATGTAGTAGATAATCTTAATGAAGAAACAAATAAGTTTAGCATATAAAATGAGGTGTTATAAAATGAAGGTAGCAACTTTATGTTATATTGAAAATGATAATAAAATTTTACTTCTTCATCGAGTTAAAAAGAAACATGATGTTCATGAAGGTAAATGGATAGGAGTTGGAGGAAAAGTAGAACAAGGGGAAACTCCAGAAGAATGTGTAATAAGAGAAGTAAAAGAAGAAACAGGACTTGATATAGAAAAGCCTAAATTAAGAGGAATATTAACATTTCCTAATTTTGATGGAGTAGATGATTGGTATGTATTTTTATTTACTGTCAATAAATATAATGGAAGAATTATAGAATGTAATGAAGGAAATTTAAAATGGATCGAAAAATCAAAAGTTTTAGATATGCCATCTTGGGAAGGCGATAAGATTTTTATAGATTGGATTTTAAAAAACAAACCTTTATTTTCTGCAAAGTTTATATATGAAGATGGTAAGTTGATAGATTATAATGTTGATTTTTATAGTTAAAATAAAAACGTCTAGCTTAGTTGTTTATTGTAGTATTTAAAGAATAAGATATTATTTACGAATTTAAAAGGTAATTGATGAATAAAAATTATTTTTATAATTAATTTATGAAAAACTAAATTATTATTTTTAGATAGCAAAAAGAAATTAAAAACACTCTTAGTTTCAACATTTACTTGATTTAATAAATACTTTTATGAAGTTAAGTAAAATATGAAATAAGTTTTAATGTTTAACCAATAATATTTCCAGTTATTTAAAGTCAACTTTGCAACTTAATATATAATATACAATATACAATATATATTAAGGATGAGATATTATGAATAATTGTTCCACATTGGAAGATAAGATTAAATGTATATGTGATTGTGACTATAAATTTTTCTTAAATAAATCTAATGTAATAGGAATAGGACTTGGATATAAAGAAAGAGGGGGTTTTTGTATCCCTAAAATATGTATTAATGTATTTGTAACAAATAAGGTTCCTGAAAATCAATTATTACCACAAGATAGAATTCCTAGAGTTTATAAAGGTATAGAAACAGATGTTATAGTATCTGGAATGTCAGAGATGTTATCTCTTACTCATAAGATTCGTCCAGTTCCAGGTGGCTATAATATTGGAAGTGCCAAGAAGAATTTTCAAGGTACAATGGGATGTGTAGTAACCGACGGTAGATATTGGCATATACTTAGTTGTTGTCATATTATCGCTCAATATGGTTCAGCTACTTTAGGAACTCCAGTATTACAACCTTCTCTTGAATTCGGTGGAAGGATAGGCCATGAAGAAATTGCTTATCTATCTAAATATATTCCATTTAAGCCTATTACCCCTACAACACATCCAGAAAATAGGGTGGATTGTGCTATGGCGGAAGTTCATAATAGATCTTTAGTTACTAATAAGATTGCTTTAGTTGGAGGAATAAAAGGTATTGGACATCCGACTCTTGGAGAAAATGTACAAAAGGTAGGAGAAAATTCAGAACGGACTATTGGAAAAATAAAATCACTATCAGTAACTACTATTATAACTTATCCATTTGGAGAGTGTCTGTTTAAAAATCAGATACGTACAACGGCCATGGCTAAACCAGGGGATTCTGGATCTATATTGTTAGATACCCATATGAATGCCTTAGGGCTTTGCATGTCTGGAACTACCTCTGAGACCTTTTTTAATCCTATACAAGACGTACTAAGTGCTCTAGATGTTCAAATTGTATTTGGATAAAATGTAAAATTCTTAAGAGTAAAAAGCTGTAGGCAAGCTTATATAGAAATAAACTTGCCTACAGCCTTATTTTTCAATGAAAAAGAGATTAAACTGAGTTATATATTGAAGAAATTAAATTAATTAATATTGATATTATATTTTTATAAGCGCATCAAGACTAGACATCATATCTTAACAATCTAATATCCAATTCATTCATAATATGATTAATTCCACATCCCACTACAGTTTCTTCAGCTCCAGCAAAAAGTAATCCAACAACTACATTTTTTTTAGTTACTATAAGGGCACCTTTATCATCATAATCTCCATTTATATTTCCCTTAATTACAAAAACATCTTTAAAAAGAGCTTTTCTTAAATTTGGCTGATACGGTATTTTTAATGTTGCATTTATGGTAGTAATATTATGAATATGGTGACCAGTAATACATCCGGTCCATTGAACCAATTTCCCAACTTTAGGAGTAGTTATACCTTGCGGAATGCCTATGTTGGGGATAAATGGATTGATTAATTGTATTTCACCCATATTGAAGTAAGAAGCAACAGCAGAATCCACATAATTTACAGGTTCTTTACTACCAGATATAAATTTTATAGGAATAAACCTTAAAAGCTTTGCAACTACATCATTTGTGGTACCTCCATATTGACGACTAGGCTGTACTATCTTGGTAGCAATCGGAGTATCATTTGAATTTGTAAATGTAGTCATTGTACTTAGAAGACAGTAACCTTTGGATGCTTGTTTATTGTCAGTTACTATATATCCAAAAGTACCTGTATTTTTACTTTGCCAAGGTGATGAAGTGGGAACAGTACTCATTCCATAGCCTGGTTGTATAGGTCTAATTTTTTTTATTAAGGGGCTATTACTAAAAGAGTTACTTTGACCTGCAATAATATCCCCAACTTCGATTATATCTGTTTTAGTGTTTTTATATAGAGGTGGAATTAAAGCACTAGAAGGTAAATCATTAATGGGTAATTTTTTAGTAACAAGTACATGAATACAAGGTTCTTGAGTATTAATTCCATTTATAAATTTGTATCCAAGTCCCACTCCAAGTACACTAGGTTTATTTAAAAAGTAGTTATATTCACAATTACAAATATATTTAATTCGTTCATTTAATAGACAACAGAAGTTAATCATAAATTCTCTTCCTTTTGGTTGTTTATAATTAGTATATTAAGAATTTTTTGGAATGGTTCATTCTTAATGCAATAGAAATTTAGTTACTAATTTTGTTTGCGTTTTAAAAACCATTTCGCTTATTTATACCAGATATAAGCGAAATGGCTTTTTAAATTTTGATGCAATAATTTCAACAGTATATAAATTTAAAACTTAAAAAATGATTAATGGTTTATATTAATTAGTATTTAATTATTTTAATAATAAAGATATGAGTGTAAGCGCTGAGATTATTTGAACTATTGCTATTCCTAGTCCATATATAGATGATTTAATACCTTGTCTTATAAGTTCTTTAAATTTTACACGCATTCCAATACCTGCAAGGGCGATTATTTCAAAATTATTACTAATAGTTTTAAGTATTTTAGATATGAAAGGGGTAATAGCTCCTAGCGTAAATAAAGCACACATAATAAAAAATCCTATAACATACCAAGGAATTTTAATTTTTGATTTTGTAGTACTATTTTGTAAGTGGGATAAAGATTTCTTTTTTAAGTTTCCTAAAATTATTACTACAAATACCAAGAAAATTATACGTACTATTTTAAATATAGTAGATAAATCTTTTACATGTTCATTTACCATACTACCACTTGCAACTACCTGTCCTACAGATTGAAGGGTTCCACCTATAAGTGCAGAAGTTGTTACAGTTTCTGAATTAAAGAATATTTTTGCTATAAGTGGTAATAGAATCATTAAAATGGTACCTGTAAGATTAACAATAGTAATACTAATTACTTTATCATCATCGCTAGCATCTATAACTGGAGCTGTTGCACCTATTGCAGATGATCCGCATACAGCATTACCACTTGCCATTAAGTACCTAAAATTATCAGAAAATCCAAGTTTCTTACCTATTATTAAGGCAGCTATAATGGTTATTGACATTTGAATTATTATAAATCCTACTCCAGATATGCCAAGTTCTATGATAGTTTTGGCGCTTAAAGTTCCGCCAAGTAAAACTATAGAGTAAGATAAAAGATCGCTTTCAGCAAATTTAGAACCTTTAGCATATATGGTTTTATTACCTAAAGTATTTCCAAATAACATACCAATAAATATTGAAAGGGTTGCTCCTCCAATAGTTGGTACAAATTTTCCAAAATATTTTCCGATATAAGCAATTATAATACACACAATAAGTCCAGGTAGAATGTTTAGAAATTTATTAGATTTTAGTTTCATAGTATCATCCTCTCGTTTAGTATTTTTTTTAAAGTCTGTGGATTTTATTCGCAGTTTTAAGTATAAATAGTTTATAATCATAAGTAAAATATATATAATTGATAATAATCATTAATATTTTTAATAATATAAGGAGATTAAGTAATGTTAGAAGAGATAAAAACATTTATAGCAGTAGTGGAGCATAAAAATTTTACTAAAGCTGCTGAGGCTATTAAACTATCACAGCCAAGTGTTAGTTTACATATTAAACATTTAGAAGGATACTTTGGGGTAACTTTAATACAAAGGTCTATAAAGCAGAAGAACATAATAATAACTTCATCAGGAAAATTACTTTATGAAAGAGGAAAACAAATAATAAAATTACTTGAAGATACAAAATGTGAGTTGTTAGATTACACAAAATCTATAAAAGGAGAATTGCATATAGGAGCAAGTTTTACTATTGGAGAGTATTTTTTGCCAGCATTTTTAGGATGCATTTCTAAAGAATATCCAGAACTCAAAGTACAAGTGACTATTGAAAACACAGCTAGTATTTGTAAAAAAGTAGAGTCTTTAGAGGTAGATATAGGATTAATTGAAGGGATTGTACCAAATGATAAGTTTTGTTATGAAAATTTTTATAATGATAAACTTGTATTAGCGGTTCCATATAATAATCCATTGGCTCATGAAAAATTTTCGAAAGAGAATTATGAAAATCAAACGTGGATTACAAGAGAAGAGGGATCAGGAAGCAGAGAATATTTGAAGATTTTTTTAAATAGCAATAACATTGTTCCTAAAAATTTTATTGTATTTGGAAGCAATTATGCTGTTAAAGAAGCCGTAAAAAATAATTTAGGTGTTACTTTTATATCTGAACATATTGCAAATATAGCTGTGAAAAATAAAGAAGTAATAATTGTAAATACTAAAGAAGAGTATGTTAGAGCTTTTTCATATATACTCCCTAAAAATACTATAATTTCGAAATCAATAAATGTATTTCTAGATAAGTTAAAGAAGGACTTTAATAGTGTAATTTTTTAATAAATGTTAATATTACAAAATTGTAATTTTTACTTTGGTATATTGAGATATAATATAGGTTATAGGTGGTGAAACGTATGAAAAATAATGTAGAGAAGAAGTTAAAAGGAATTAGAGGACTTACAAAAGATGAAGTGTTACAGAGAATAAATGAAGGTAAGGTTAATAATATTCCTAAAGTACCTTCGCGTACATTTAAGCAAATATTGAGAGCAAATTTATTTACTAGCTATAATTTACTAAATGCCATTTTAGCTATAGCTGTTTTGATAGCTGGATCTCCTAAAAATGCTATATTTGCAGGAGTAATAATTGTAAATACACTTATTGGAATATTTCAAGAGATACGTGCAAAAACAATATTAGAAAGATTATCTGTTGTAAATAAAAAAAGCGTTAATGTTTTAAGAGATGATAAAATTGAAAATATAGATGTAGAACAAGTGGTTTTAGATGACATTATATTATTAAAAAGTGGTGAACAAATTTTAGTAGACTGTATAATGATGGATAATGATGAAATAGAGGTAGATGAATCGTTAATTACGGGTGAAGCAGATGCCATATTAAAAAAATCTGGAGAAAAGCTTTTATCTGGAAGTTTTGTAAGTTCCGGAAGTGCTTATACTAAAGTTGTAGGTGTAGGAAAAGATACATATGCGGCTAAGCTTGCCGATGAAGCTAGAAAATTTAAACTTATAAATTCTAAGTTACAGATATCTATAAATAAGATATTTAGAGTGATAATAGGGTTAGTTTTACCTATAGGAATTTTACTTATATCTACTCAATTGTTTTATGTAAAAAAGAGTTGGCAAGATGCTTTAATTGGTTCTGTTTCAGGAATAGTTGGTATGGTACCAGAGGGACTTGTACTTTTGACTAGCGCTACTTTTGTAGTAGCTGTAATCAGATTATCAAAATGGGATACTTTAATTCAGGAGTTACCTGCAACAGAAGTATTAGCAAGAGTTGATGTATTGTGTTTAGACAAGACGGGAACTATCACAAAAGGAGAGCTTAAAGTAAGTGGTATTAATGTTATTGGAAGAAATAGTGAAAGAGAAGTTGAACTAATACTTTCAGCTATAGCACATAGTTTTAAGAGTAATAATCAAACAGAAAAGGCCCTGATGGAAAAATATAATTGCAATCCTAATTTAGAGGTTAAAGGTAAGATACCATTTTCATCTAAAAGAAAGTGGTCTGCTGTAGAATTTAAGGATAAAGGTATGTGGATATTAGGAGCACCAGAAATGATATTAAAGGAAAACTATAAAGATATATCATTAGAAGTAGAAAAGGCTGCTCAAGATGGAAAAAGGGTTCTTCTTTTAGCCAATTTTAAAGGTGAAAATTTAGATGAAAAATTAGATGGTGAACTAGAGAAGGTTTCTCTAGTATTTATGGAAGACATTATAAGAGATAATGCTATGAAAACAATTAGTTATTTCAACAATGAAAATGTAACTCTTAAAATAATTTCAGGAGATAATCCTGTAACCGTGTCTTCTATAGCAAAAAGGGTAGGAGTTAAAAATGCTGATAAATATATAGATGCTAGAAATCTTCCAGAGAATGAAGAAGAACTTTCTAAGGTAGTAGAAAATACATGTATTTTTGGAAGAGTTTCACCACATCAAAAAAAGAGCATAATAAAAGCTTTAAGAAAAAATAAACATACAGTAGCTATGACAGGTGATGGGGTAAATGATGTTTTAGCTTTAAAAGAAGCTGACTGTGGTATAGCAATGGCAAATGGTTCTGATGCAACAAAAGCAGTTGCACAATTAGTTTTAATGAAATCAGATTTTGAAGCACTACCTCATGTTGTTTTAGAAGGAAGAAGACTTATAAATAATTTAGAAAAAGTTTCAGAATTATTTATATCAAAGACAGTTTATTTTATGATTTTATCAATTATATTTGCATTACTTTTAAGACCGTTTCCGATTATACCAATACAATTAACATTGGTTGGATCAATATCTATAGGTATACCATCATTCTTTTTAGCAATATCACCTAATAAAGATATTATAAAAGGCGATTTCTTAAAAAGGGTTTTGAGATTTTCCATACCTAATGGGATATTGATAGGAATTAGTACTATAATAATGTTTTTGTTTGGATATAATCAAGGTTTATCATTGGAACAATGCAGAACTTTAGCTTTGGTCATATTTGGAATATTAAGTCTATTTGTATTACTTAAGGTTTCAAGACCATTAAATTTATACAGAGTGGCTGTGGTTTTTTCAATGGTAGTGTTATTTATAATGGCATTTATAATACCATTTACAAGAAAGATATTTGTAATCAAATTTTTAGATTTAGAATATGTATTTCCTGTAATAGGAGTATGTAGTATAGCTATTTTAGGCATGATTATTTTACCTAATTTATATAGTGAATTTATAAAAAAGAGATGTAAGTAGAGATTATTTTAGAATTTGTGTATTTCCTTTAGTAATATTATAATAAAAATATAAAATTATATTAATTATTATAATAAAATTAAAGGAGGATAGTTATTATGGAAATAATTAAAACAAAATGTCGTAAAAAGTTATATAAAAAAGGATTGATTAAAATTATCATATCCTTTTTTATTATAATCTTTATAATTTCTATAGGAATATCATTATATGTAGGGATGAATTTAACTTCTCCCAAAAAAGAGGTTTTAAAAAATACTCCAAAAGATTTTGGGTTAATTTATGAAGATATTTCTTTCAAAAGTAAATTAGATGGAGTTACATTAAAAGGATGGTGGATACCATCACAGAGCGATAAAAATATAAAAAGTACTACAAAAACTATAATATTTTCACATGGATACGGAAATAACAGAGGACTTTATAAAATTTCAGTTATAAATCTTGCAAAAAAATTAGCTAGTGAAGGGTATAACGTACTAACATTTGATTTTAGAGCATGTGGTGAATCAGAAGGAAAATATGTAACCATTGGTGGAATGGAAAAAGATGATTTATTAGGTGCAATTAATTTTGCAAAGAGTGAAAAACATTCCGAAAAGATTAATTTGATAGGATGGTCTATGGGTGCAGTGACATCGATACTTGCAGCATCAGACTCAAATGATGTACAAGCCGTTATTGCTGATAGTCCATTTGGTAACCTAAAAGATTATTTAGAAGAGAATTTGTCTTATTGGTCGCATTTACCCAATTTTTTCTTTACAAAAACCATATTGTATACATTGCCTAAAATAAGAAAGTTTGATATAGATAAGGTTAATGCAATTAAAGCAGTGGAAAAATTAAATAATAAGAAGATTTTTTTAATACATAGTAAAGACGATGATGCAATTCCGTGTAGTAATAGTGAAAAAATTTATAATGCCATACAAGATAAAAAAAATGCAAAGATTTGGTATACCAGTAAAGCAAAGCACATAAAAAGCTATTCTTTATATAAAGATGAATATGAAAAAAAGATTATTGATTTTTTTAAAGAATACTAAAGCTTATTGCAAAAAAATACATTATTTACTTTTAAAATAAAAAAATATTATTTTTTGAAAACACCTTATTTTTTGTAAAAAATTAATGTATAATTACCCTTAAACACAGGTTTATTTTTGAATCTCAGGGGGTGTATATAATGAAAAAAATAAGTTCTAAAATTGCGACTATGGCTATTGTAATATCTACAATAACAGCAATATTAATAGGATCTATTTCAATTTATCAATTATTTTCTATAAAAAATAAGGTTATAAAAACTCAAAGAGATATTTTAATAAAAAATTATGATATAAGTATAAAACAAGAAGTTCAATCTGCAATTTCTATTTTAGATGGGATTTATAAAAGATATGAACGTGGAGAGCTGACTATAGATAAAGCAAAAGAAGAAGGAGCAAATGTAATAAGAAATATAAGATACGGAAAAGAAGGGTATCTATGGATAGATACTATAGATGGTGTAAATGTTGTACTATTAGGAGATTGTAAGATAGAAGGAACAAATAGGTATTATGAAAAAGACTCCAAAGGAAATTCATTTATGAAGTCTATAATAGAAAATGGTAAAAAAGATGATGGAGGATTTACAGAATATTATTTTCCAAAACAAGGAGGAACAAAAGAATTACCTAAAAGAGCCTACAGCAAATTATATAAACCATTTAATTGGGTAATAGGTACTGGAAATTATATAGATAGTATACACTCAATAGTTGATAAAAATCAAAGTGAGTTAGAAACTAAAATACATGATAAAATAATAGTAATTTTTATTATTTTGGTAATGGGAATTATTGTAGCTAGTATAGTAGGTATAATAGTTGGCGAAAAGATATCTAAGCCAATATTATTTATAACGAATTTAATTAAAAAGATAACAGAATTTGATTTGGTTAATGATTCTAGTTATAATGTGATATTAAAATATAAAGATGAGACAGGTACAATTGGAAAATCAGTATTAAACTTAGAAGAACATTTAAGAAGTATATTTAAAGAATTAAAACAAAATTCAGATAATGTTTGTTCTAGTTCTAAAGTATTGTCACAATCCTCACAAAGCACTGTACAATCTATTAATGCAGTAGGAAAAACGTTAGAAGAATTAGCTAAGGGATCAGTAGATCAAGCAAAAGATTCACAAGAAATAGTAGAAAGCATGGCTAGCTTTGCAGATAAAATAAATTTGATGGTAGATGCGTCCAATAAAGTGAATGAGTTCTTAAAAGAGACAGATAAAGTTAATATACAAGGAAAAGATTCAATGGATTTATTAAATGAAAAATTTGAAGATAATAGAGTTTCACTGAAGCTAGTGTCCAATGATATAAATGAATTATCAACAAAATCAAGTTCTATAGGTAATATAGTAAATCAAATTGAAGAAATAGCAGATCAAACTAATTTATTAGCTTTAAATGCGGCTATAGAAGCAGCTAGAGCAGGGGAACATGGAAAAGGATTTGCTGTAGTTGCAGAAGAGGTGCGAAAATTATCAGAGCAAGTTCAAATGGCTACACAACAAATAGCATCGGAAATAGAAAGTATACAAGAGCAAATAGCTAAATCTAAAGATAATATGAATAATAGTGAGCATGTTATATTAGAAGTTAATAGTGCAGTAGATGAAACACAAAAAATATTTGAAGCTATAGAGAAAAGCAATAAAAATACTATAAATGAGATAAATGGATTATATAAAAATATAATGAATGTATCTAGTGATAAAGATAAAATATTAGAATCTGTTGATTCTATATCTGCAATTTCAGAAGAATCTGCGGCAGGATTACAAGAAGTATCGGCCTCTATGACCGAACAAACTCAAATGACTCAGAATGCTATGGATACAGTTAAAAACTTACAAAATGTAGTTGTTAGTTTAAATGATATAGTAAGTAAGTTTAAAATATAAGTGTAATAAGATAAAAGTGTAGAGTAAGATTTTTACTCTACACTTTTAGTTTAAATATAACTTAAAAATTAATTATTTATGTTTAAATAGTTATAATAGTAGTATAAAACGATAGAATGGAGATGATTTATATGAAAATAGATAGTTTAAAAAGTTGTATGGGGAGTTTAAAAGAGATTATGGATGATATGAAAAATACTAAAGAACTAGATACTAAATCATTTAAGAACAATAAAACAGCTTTAGTAATAGTAGATATGATTAATGGATTTGCTAAACAAGGAAATTTAATGAGTCCTCGTATAAAAAATATTATACCTAGCGTAGTTAATACCACTAAGATATGTGAAAATAGTGGATTTGAGATATTAGCTTTTGCAGATGCTCATACCATGGATTCTATAGAATTTAAAAATTATCCAATTCATTGTTTAAAAGGAACATTTGAAAGTCAACTTATTGATGAATTAAAAGAATTTAAAAGTATACAGGTTATAGAGAAAAATTCTACTAATGGATATATGGAAAACGAATTTAAAAGATGGATGAAAAAAAATAACAATATAAATAATTTTATTGTTATTGGTAATTGTACTGATATATGTGTTATGCAATTTGTGCTAACTTTAAAAAGTTACTTTAACAAAAATAATGAAGAGGGTAATATATTTATTCCAATAGATTCGGTAGATACATTTGATACAAAATATCATAATGGAGATTTAATGAATTTATTAGGATTATATAATATGAAATTAAATGGGATTATAATTGTGACTAATATAAAATAAATATGATATGTTTTTGTAAAAAAATTAACATAATATGATAAAAATATGTATTTTTTCTTGAAATATATGTATAACAATAATATAATTAAACAAAAGTAGGTAGGTATGTATATAAAATGTATATGTGGAAAATTAAAGTTTGTATTTAGTTGACATGGGGCTAATAATGAGAGGATTACAACAACTAATTACTTAATTGTTGTATTTAAAAGTCTAGTTATTAAAACTGCATAAGGGGGATTTTATGATTACAAAACAGGGGAAACAAGATAATAAACTCAAGAAAAGTTTTTTTAAATCTTATTTAAGATTTTTTTATCTTATAATTATAGCTATTATTGTAATTGCTAGTGTGTCTTTTAAAATAGCTAAAAGTGCTTTATATGATTTAGGGGAAAGAGAATTAAAAGGTAGAATTCAATTAGGACTTATAATAATGAATAGTTTGGAGGGAGAAGTTCAAAAAGGGGGATTAACACGGGAAGTAGCACAAGAAATTTTTAGGCAAGAAATGCTAAATCCTAAAAAACAAGATGGAAAAATAAGGGGAATCAATAATAAAATAGATTTAAAAGTAAACGCATATATGTATGCAATAGATAGTAATGGGTTAGAGAGAATGCATCCATTTAAAGAAGGAGAAAATATATCAAATATTCATGATGCAGATGGAAACAATGTTGTTAGGCTTATAATTGATGAAGGTAAAAATCCTAAAAATGATGGCATAATACATTTTGGATGGAAAAATCCTGAAGAAACTGTAGAAAAACCTAAGGTGAATGCAGTAGGATATTTTGAACCTTGGGATTGGTACATAAATATAGGATGTTATCATGAAGATTTTTATAAACCTGTATATAAAATATTAAAATATATAATTATTACTGCTTTGTTAATTGGTATTATGTCTATATTACTTATAGTATATCTAATGAATAAAAAAATAAATCCATTAGGAGATATAGTAGCATCTATGGAGAAGGTATCAAAGGGAGATATAGATGTTAAAATCAATATAACGAACAAGGATGAAATAGGATATATAGGTAAAGTGTTTAATAATATGGTAGAAGAAATAAAATCAATGATTTTTGATATAAAATTAATATCTGATACCTTAGAAGAAAAAGCAGGAGTTATAAACTCATCTACTAATATAACACTTGAAAATTCTAATAATATTAAACAAGCTATGGAAGAAATAACTTCTTCTATAAGTGATTCTACTAAAGAGATGCAAAATAGTTTCAATAGTATGCAATTTTTGGCAGAAAATATAGATTCTATTAGAGAAAATAGTATAAATATAAATAATGAAGCATCAAATGCAAATAAGTTAAATGAAAATATAATAGATATATTGACGAGTTTAGAAACAAAAAGTGAGGAAAATATAGTAGTTTCTAATGAGACTACGCAAAATATACAAGCTTTATTACAAAAATCTAATGATATAGTAGGAATAGTTGAAGCAATAGAACAAATTTCAAATCAAATAAATTTATTGGCATTAAATGCTTCTATAGAATCTGCAAGAGCAGGTGAAGCAGGAAAAGGATTCTCAGTAGTAGCTGATGAAATAAAAAAACTATCTGGAGAAACATCAAATGCTGTGAAAAAAATAAATATTTTAATAGAAGAGCTTACAAATGCTATTAGTATTTCTGCAAATAGTATTGAAAAATCTAGTGATGTAGCTAAAAGTCAAATAGGTACTATAAATGAAACTAGAAAAATTTTATCAAAAGTAATTCGTTTTATGCAAAGTATGCCTCACAAGATAGGAAAAAATGTGAGCAAAATAGAAGGTGTCTATAAGGAAAAAGATTCAGTAAGTATGTCAATGAATTCAGTACTTTCACTTACAGAGGAAATATCGGGTTCGTCAGAAGAAGTATATGCCTCTACAGCGGAAGTAAAGGAAAAAATGGATTATACTAAAGAATTAGTGGAGCAATTAAATAGTTTATCCCAAAAACTTAAACAAAGTATAGATAAATTTTCATTATAACTTATTATAAAAGACATTCTAAAATTTTAGAGTGTCTTTTAATTATTTACATATACTAAATAAAAAAGTTATTGATATTAAAAATGATATTGATAATCATTATCAATATGTGTTATAATAAGTTTACTTTATGATGCAAAAATTATTATTGTTACAAATACAGTTCGAGGAGGAATTAGAAAATGGCAAAAATAAGACAACCTAGATTTAAATTGAGCAGAAGATTAGGAGTAAATATATATGGACATCCAAAGGCAATGAAAAGGGCTGAGAGTACAAGGGCTAATAGAAACAAGAAGATATCAGATTATGGTATTCAACTTTTGGAAAAGCAGAAAATAAGAGCTTATTATGGAGTTATGGAAAAACAATTTAAAAGATATGTTGAAAAGGCTATGAAATCCAAAGAGGTTACAGGTGAAGTTTTACTTAAACTACTAGAGTGCAGGTTAGATAATATTGTATATAGAATAGGATTTGCAAATTCTATTCGTCAAGCAAGACAAATGGTAAACCATGGATATATATTAGTTAATGGAAAAAAAGTTGATATTCCGTCTTATCAAGTTAAAGTAGGGGATATAGTTAAACTTAAAGATAAATATACAAATAACCAAATGTTTTCAGATAATTTTTTAGAATTAAGAACATTTGAATTGCCATATATAGAAAAAAATTATGATGATTTCAGTGGAAAATTATTAAGATTACCAGAAAGAGATGAGCTTCCTATAGAAGTAAATGAAGTTGCTGTAGTTGAATTATATTCTAAATAATTTAATTTTAATTAGGGTGTGGTGTGGGGAGATGAGTTATAAGTATAATAATTATTATTATTGGAAAAATGTACTTTGTAATAAAAAGGAAGTGTGGAAATGTAGTATTATGAATACCCTTGATCTACAAGAGAGTATATATATAAATACTACAATATTAGATTATGATAAAAATACGTTGGATAATAATTGGGCTTGTTATCCTAATATAAAAGCATTATTAGGCTTCATACAATATATATATTTACCTACCGCTTTTTTCTATATTGTAAATGCTGATAATAATGATGATATATTTATGCCTATATGCTCTACAGAGGAATTTATAGAATATATAAAAGAAACAGGATATAATGAATCCATTGTAAATATTATGGAGCAAAATTTAAATGAATTAATAAGTTATTGGAATAGAGACGAACTATCTATAAATACAATTAAGAAGTTTTGTTATAAATTTAATAATATATGGAATAATGAAAAAAATATATTATATATAAATGTTTTTTCAAATCCAAGAGAGATTGCAGATTTTATAATAAAAAATGAAGATTTTATAGAAGTTGTAGAAGAAGATATAGGACTTTCTAAAAATCAATTTTATAATTTGTGTGAAAATATATATTATAATAAGTTTACGAAAAACATATTTGTAGAATTTTTAAATAATAAAATAGGATGTATTGTTTAATCAGGAACTAAAAACATCTCAAGTTATGGGAAGTTTTTAGTTCTTTTATTAGGTTGAAAAATAGTAAATAAATATGTATTATGTAATTATAATATAAAATGTACTTTTATACCATAAAATATAGAATCATAATACTATATAAGTGAAATATGTAATAAAATTTTGAAAAAATTATAAATTGTTTTTTAGAAGGAGTGAGTGTTATGGATAATGGAATATTGCTCAAATCAGGAACAGGGGAACTAGAAATATTAGAATTTGTTATAAATAATAAGCACTATGCAATAAATGTTATAAAAGTAAAAGAAGTTGTTGAAGTAGACAATCTTACAGAACTTCCAGATGCACATCCGGCAATTGCTGGATTGATTTTATGTAGAAATGAAATAATAACATTAATAGATCTAAAATATATTTTAGACGGAAAAAAAAGTCCTAAAAACAAAAGTAAGGTAATAATATGTGAATTTAATCAAATAAAAGTAGCATTTAATATAGATGATATTGTTGCAGTTCATCGTATTAAGTGGGAAAGTATAGTAAAACCAGATGATATGTCAACAAGCTCATTAGTAACAGGAAATATTCTTCTAAATAAAGAAATAATTTTATTACTAGACTTTGAAAAAATAGTTACAGATATAAATCCAAGTGCAGGTATTAGTGAAGAAAAAGTTATTAATGTAGAATATAAGGACAGATCAAATATTAAAATTATGTTAGCCGATGATTCAGCTTTAATAAGAAAGCTATTAAAAGATACATTAACTAAAGCTGGTTTTAAAAATTTAAGAGTTTTTAATGATGGAAAACAGTCATTAAATTATTTATATGATTTGGCTAAAAGCAAAAAGGAAAAATTCACAGATGATGTTCATCTATTAATTACTGATATAGAAATGCCACAAATGGATGGTCATACATTGACAAGAAAGATTAAAGAACATCCTATTTTACACAAGTTACCTGTTATAATATTCTCTTCTTTGATTACTGATGAATTGAAACATAAAGGAAAAGAAGTTGGTGCAGATGAACAACTTAGTAAACCAGAGATAGGTGAATTAGTTAAATGTATAGACAAATATATAGATAAATTAGTTTAATAATAGTTTAAAAGATATATGTTGACACATGTATCTTTTTTTATTCACGAAAAATAATTAGAATATTATGACTATTATAATATGTCATTGACAAAGAAACCAAATAATAATATAATAAATATGAAAATGATAATCAATATCAATAAGGAGGATCAACATGAAAGAATTAGTTGTTGTTTATTGGAGTGGAACTGGGAATACGGAGTCAATGGCAAATGCCTTAGCAGAAGGAGCAAAGATTGATGATGTAAATGTTAGATTAATGAATGTAAGTGAAGCAAAGGTTGAAGATATAGAAAAAGCTGATGCTATTGCACTTGGTTGTCCATCTATGGGAGCAGAACAATTAGAAGAAGCAGAAATGGAACCATTTGTAGATTCAATTTCATCAGCCGTTAAAGGTAAAAAACTTGTGTTATTCGGATCTTATGGATGGGGCAATGGAGAATGGATGGAAGAATGGGAAGAAAGAATGACAGGATATGGAGCAAACATAGTAGACGATTGCTTAATAATAAATAATACTCCTGATGATGAAGGACTAGAAAAATGCAAAGAGCTAGGAGAAACATTAGCAAAAGCATAATACTGATAAACCTACCATAATAAAAAGTATAAAAAATCTATATATAAAATAAAAGAAGTACCTATAAAAACTTAAATTCTCTTAAGTGTGTATAATCTAAAATAATTCTCTGGATAAAAGCTTGTCCAGAGAATTATTTTTATATTAAGCATTAAGAATTGAAAAGTGATTTAAAAAGAATATAATAAATTATATAAGGAGGTAAAATTATGAAAAATAAATTAAAATCAATACTTATATTACTAGTTACTTTTGTAAGTGTTTTTTTTGTAGGTTGTTCTAATAGCAATGTTGGAAATAATAAAGATAACATAAAGGTTAAAGAGAAGATAAGGATAGCTACATTAAAAGGACCTACTGGCATGGGGATGGTCAAGCTGATGGAAGAAAATAAAAATGATTATGATATTTCTTTATTTGATTCACCAGATCAAATAGTATCTAAAATTGTAAATGGTGAATTTGATGCAGCGGCTATACCATCTAATTTATCCGCCATATTATATAATAAAATGAAAGGAAATATACAGTTAGCTGCAGTAAATACATTAGGCGTTTTATATGTTGTTCAAAATGGAAATACAATAAAAAATATAAAAGACTTAAAAGGCAAAAAAATATATTCAAGTGGTAAAGGAGCTACACCTGAATTTATATTAAATTATATACTTAATCAAAATGGATTAAACCCTAGTAAAGATGTAGATATAGAATATAACATGCAGCATGCTGATTTGGCAGCATCTATAGTTTCTAATAAAGTTAAAGTAGCCGTCTTACCTGAACCATTTATTACTATAATAAAAATGAAAAATAAGAATATTAATGTTTCAATTAATTTAACAAATGAATGGGAAAAAGTATCAAAAGATCATAACAAATTAGTAATGGGTACTATAATATTCAGAAAAGATTATATTGAAAAGAATAAAAAGAATGTAGATGAATTTTTAAATAAATACAAAGAGTCTATTGAATTTACAAACAAAAATAAAGAACAAGCATCAAAGCTTATAGAGAAGTATCAAATTGTACCCAAGTCAAAAATTGCAGAATTAGCAATTCCAAAGTGTAACATAGTATTTATTGATTCACAAAATGCTAAAAAAGATTTAAAAGAGTTTTATAAGGTATTATTAAAAAACAATCCAAAATCAATTGGGGGTAAAATACCAGATGAAGGGTTTTATTACGAAAGCAAGTAAAAAAACATTAATATTAATATTTTGGTTATTAGTTTGGGAGATTTTCTCCCTTTTTATTAATAACCAAATTTTATTTCCATCTCCAAATAGGGTTTTAAAATCATTGTATGAATTGATTTTACAAGAATATTTTTGGAGATGCATAGTAAATAGTATTATAAGAGTTATATTAGGGCTTTTAATATCTATATTATTAGGAATGTTATTAGGAATATTTTCGGGATTAAATAGGAGTTTAGAGGAAGTCTTAATACCCATTATAACGACTATAAAGGCTATTCCTGTTATGTCTATAATAATAATTGCTCTTGTCTGGTTTAAAGCTAGTAATGTATCTATATTTACTACTGTACTTATTTGTTTGCCAATAATATATACTAATGTTATAGAAGGAATAAAATCTTCAGATATAAAGTTAATACATATGGCAAAAGTATATAAAGTTAAGAAAAGATATTTAATAAGGGAATTTTATATTCCATCAATAAGGAATTATGCGATTTCTGGTATATTAATGTGTTTAGGATTAGCATGGAAGGTATCAGTTGCATCTGAGGTTTTAAGTACTCCTAAATATTCTATAGGATTAAATCTCTTAAATTCAAAAACCACTTTAGAAACTGAAGAGCTTTTTGCATGGACAATAGTTGTTGTTATGTTAAGTTTATTGTTTGAATTGATATTTAGATGTTGTGTAAATAAAAGGAATAAATTTTAAGGAGTTTTTATGAATGAAAAATTAAATGCTTATGGGGTTAAATTGGTAAATATACATAAGAAGTATGGAAAGCATGAAGTTTTAAAAAATTTTAATATTATATTTGAGAAAAATACTATAAATGTAATTTTAGGACCTTCAGGATGTGGAAAAACTACTTTATTAAATATCATAAGTGGAATAGAAAAACAAAATAGTGGAGAAGTGTTATTAAGTGGAGATAAAGTTTCGTATATATTTCAAGAAGACAGACTTATTCCGTGGTTAAATGTTTATGATAATATAGCTTTTATATTAAAATCTACTATAAATAAAAATCATATAGATAATACTATTATGAAGTACTTACAATTAGTTAGATTGGAGGAACATAAATACAAGTTTCCGAGTGAACTAAGTGGTGGAATGAAAAGAAGAGTAGCTATTGCAAGAGCTTTAGCTTATAAAAGTGAAATATTGTTAATGGATGAGCCTTTTAAAGGATTAGATTCTGAACTTAAAAAAGATATAATAGGAGAGTTTTTAAAAATATGGAAAGATAATAAAAAGACTGTCATATTAGTTACTCATGATGAAGAAGAAGCCATGTTTATAACAGATAGAATATATTATTTAAGAGAGAATAAAATTTACAAATAAAGGTTTCCAAGTTATGTATAAAAATATGCTTTGAGAGAATAATATACATGAAAGTATATTTTAAGCAAATAACAAGGAGAAATTAAATATGGGTAAATTCTTTTTAAATAAATTTTTAAAAGATCTATTTTCAGAAACTTGTGAGGTTCAATATTGGGATGGGACTATAGAGAAGTTTGGTGAAGGTGAAAGTAAATTTAAAATATTAATAAATGAACATATATCAGAAAAAGATATTATTAAAGATCCATTTCTAACATTAGGCGAAGCTTATATGGATAATATAATTGATTTTCAAGGAAATATTCAAGAAATAATTGAATCTATATATAAAAACAAAGAAAGTTTTTTACATAAAGCTTCGCTATTTTCAAAACTATATACTGTAACTAGACATTCTATTAAGCAAAATAAAAAAGATATACAATATCATTATGATTTAGGTAATGATTTTTATAGTTTATGGTTAGATAAAACCATGAGTTATTCATGTGCTTATTTTAAAAACAATAATGATTCTTTATATGATGCTCAAAGAAATAAAGTAAGCTATATTTTAAAAAAGTTGAACTTAAATAAGGGAGACACACTTCTTGATATAGGTTGTGGATGGGGAGAACTTATAATAGATGCTGCTAAAGAATACGGTGTTAAAGCTACAGGAATAACTCTAAGTGAGGAACAAGTAGAAAAGGCCAACCAAAGAATAAAGGAAAATAATCTAGAGGATTTAGTAGAAATTAAATTAATGGATTATAGAGAACTAATAAAGGAACATAAGAAATTTAATAGAATAGTAAGTGTTGGAATGATAGAACACGTAGGAAGAAAAAATATACCTAAATTTATAGAGGATGTTAGTAAATTATTAGAAGATGAAGGAGTTAGTCTATTACATTGTATTACAGCTCAAATTGAAGGTGAGGCTAATGAGTGGATTAAAAGACACGTATTTCCTGGAGGATACATTCCATCAATAAGAGAGTTAGTATATAATATGGCTGAGAACAATCTACATTTAGTAGATGCAGAAAGTTTGAGACTTCATTATAGTAAAACTTTAGAATATTGGGCTAAAAATTTTGAGGATAATTTACAAGAAGTAAAAAGGATGAAGGATGAAAAATTTATTAGAATGTGGAGATTATATTTAAATTCTTGTGCTGCATCATTTCATTATGGTGTAATAGATATACATCAATTTTTAGTTACAAAAGGCTTAAATAATAAATTACCAATGACTAGAGAATATTTATATAAATAGCTTAGTAAATATATAAAAAGTTCTTTTATAAAAATTATTTATAAGAGGGCTTTTTTCTTTTTTATTCATAAAAGAAAAATATGTATTAGTCGACAGTTTTAAATAAAATATTGCAAAATATTCAATATGTGATAAAATAATGAATAAAATCCAAAGCGTAAAAACATATTATGGAGGAGTGAAATGAATAGTAGTATATTAAAATTTTTATTGATTTCTTTAGGAATCAATATGTTAAATAACAAGCATGAAAAAAATAATAAATTAAAAGATAAATTAAGTAGTATACCCAATTTTAGAGGAGTATTAGAATTAAAACATTGCTTGCCAGGAAGAATTAGATTTTATGCCCCTATTTTAAAGGGTAATCCAGAGCTTAAGGAACAGGTTTTACAACAAGTAAATAGAATATCAGCTATAAATAATATAGATATAAACACTATAACAGGAAGTTTACTAATTAATTATAAACAAGAAGAAATAGAACCTATGCTTTTAATAGGGGTTTTATTAAAACTTATGAATTTAGAGAATGAAATAGGAAAGGAACCTATGCCTATATTAAAAAAAGAAATTGTAAATTTAAAAGATAGCATTAATTTAGCAATATATGATAAAACTCAAGGTGTTATTGATGGAAAAACAATTATAACATTATCATTAATTATTCTAGGAGTATATACGCTTAGAAATAAAAATAAAACGAATGTAGCGTTGCCTGGATTAAATTATATATGGTGGGCATACACAAGCATAAAACATTAAGGGGGACAAGTTGTGTTTAATATAAAACTTTATATAGTAAAGCATTTAAAGAAAATTAAGATTATACACAGTATACCAGGAAGAATAAGATTAAAGTTACCTAATATAGGAAATGTTCCGGAAGAGTTTAGAAAATATGATGATTTTATAATAAAAGCAGTTAAAATTTTAGATGGAGTAAATGAGATATCTTTTAACTATGTTATTGGTACTGCATTAATTACCTATGATACTCATAAAGTTTATGAAAAGAAGATTTTAGGATGGATAGAGGATATAGTAGATATTAGTGTTAAAAATTTAAAATTTATAGAAAAATATGCTGAAAACAATTTAGATTTTGTAGTTGAAACCTTAGAGCAAGAATTAAATGATAAGGTAAAAAAATATAAATAAAATATGTATGGGTGATATATATGATATTAAGAAAAAAAACTCCATTGTTAAGATGTGATGTATTGCATAGTATACCAGGGAGAATACGTATAGGATGTCGTGCTTTATTATATTTAGGGGATTATAAACTTAAAATATATGAGAGAATTAAGAGAGTAAAATACATAAAGGATATAAAAATTAATATATTAACTAAAAATATATTGATTTATTATGATATATCTGAAATTGAGCAACAAGAAGTTATAGAGATTGTAGAAGGATGTCTTTCTGAATATTCATTATTTGCATATAAAGCAGAAAGGGAAGACATAGCAAAGGAACTTCAATATGAAAGAGGTCATAAAGAAGAAGCTGTATCAAGTATAGTAAAAAGACTTGCTATTACATCCGGAACTTTAATGTATTCGTTAATTAGAAAAAATAAGAGTACATTAAATCCAACTAATAGTATGTATAAGAAATTTACTAGTGTACCAGCAATTACGAGCTTATATTTAACATTACCTTTATTTAAAAGTGGAATTGGATGTTTGTTCAAAAATTTAAGACCTAATGCAGATACATTAACAGTAACATCAATTGTTACAAGTCTGCTTTTAGGTAAAGATTCATCAGCTCTTACTATAACACTTTTATCTGATATAGCGGAACTTTTGACATCTTATACCATGGAGAAGACAAGAGATTCTATAAAAAATATGCTTGAACTAAATGAAGAATATGTTTGGAAACAGTTGAATGATCAAAAAGTTGAAAAAGTTAAGATTGAAAAAGTTCAAAAAGGTGATTTAGTTGTTATTCATACCGGAGAGAAAATTTGTATAGATGGAAAGATTGTATCAGGAGAAGCAGTTGTAGAAGAAGCTGCCGTTACCGGTGAATTTATGCCCGCGATAAAAAGAGAAGGAAGTCATGTTTTTGCTGGAACAGTAGTTAAAAATGGAACAATAACTGTAGCTACTGAGAAGGTAGGAGATGATACCGTTGTATCAAGAATAATTCATTTGGTAGAAGATGCAGCTTGCAAGAAGGCTCCAATACAAGATTATGCAGATAAATTTTCAAGTTATCTTGTACCATTTAATTTCTTGTTTGCAGGGGTAACTTATTGGGTAACTAAGAGTCCAACTAGAGCTTTAAATATGTTAGTTATTGATTATTCATGTGGAATTAAATTATCAACGGCAACAGCTTTTTCTGCTGCAATTAATACATCAGTAAAAAACGGTGTACTTATTAAAGGTGGAAATTATATAGAAGCTTTAGCAAGTTCAGATACTCTTATATTAGATAAAACAGGAACTTTAACTGAAGGAAAGCCTCAAATAGTAAGTGTAGTTCCAGTAAATGATGAAATTACCAAGCAGTATTTGATAGAAATGGCAGGAGCAGCAGAAGAAACATCAAAGCACCCTATGGCAATAGCTGTATTATCTAAGCTTAGAAAAGAAGGATTTACGGTTCCGCCTCATGGAGAAGTTATAACACATATTTCAAGAGGAATAGAAACACAAGTAGAAGATAATATAGTTAGAGTTGGTAGTAAAATATTTATGAAAGAAAATAACATAGATACAGATAAAATTTGTAGTAAGGAAGAGGTTCTTTTATCTAAAGGTGAAAGCATAATTTATATAGCTGTAAATGAAAATTTAATTGGTATCTTGGGAATACAAGATAAAATGAGATTTAATATGAAAAAGTCATTAAATAATTTAAGATATCAAGGCGTTAATGATATTATGCTTCTTACTGGAGATCTAAAGGAGCAAGCAGAAATTGTAGCAAACAAAGTTGGAGTAGATGGATATGAAGCAGAATTATTGCCAGAGGATAAAGCAAAAACTGTACTAAAACTTCAATCTAGGGGATCAAAAGTAGTTATGGTTGGAGATGGCATAAATGATGCTCCTGCATTAGCATATGCAGATGTTGGAATAGCTTTAGGTGGAGGAACAACTGATGCAGCAATGGAAGCGTCAGATATAACTATTCAATCAGATGAACCTATGTTGATTCCAAGTGTAAAAAATCTATCTAAAAATACTATGAAAATAGTAAAACAAAATTTTGGACTAGTTGTAAGTATAAATAGTTTAGGATTATTATTAAGTGCAGCAGGAGTACTTCCAGTTTTCTGGGGAGCAGTATTACATAATTCTAGTACTATATTTGTAGTTTCTAATTCTTTAAGATTGCTTTTTTATGATATGGAAAGGGGAAAATAAAAATGAATCAACCAACTATAATTATAGTCCATAGATTAAATAATAGAATTAGAGTTAAGTTATCTCATCCCCTTAGAGGTGTGGAAGAAGTTATTGTGGCTATGGAAAAAAGAGAAGGCGTAGAGTCGTTTAGTTATAATAATATAACAAAATCTATAGTTATATATTTTAATAAAAACAAAATTTCTATGGAAGATTTAATAATGACATTATCAGCTTTTTATTCTAAACAATATGGAATGGTTCCTATAAAACTAACATCTGATACGCCTAGTAGGGATATGCCAGCATCAGCGAGATATTCACTAGGGGCAATTTGTATATCAGCAATATCAAAAATTTTAGTTTCAAATACAACTATTCAAAAATTATTAAATTGGATAGCTGTAAGTACAACTATAGGAGCTACTATAGAACATGCATATTTAGAAATTAATACAAAAGGAGCTTTTGATCCAGAAGTAGTCTCTGTGATGTATTTAATAAATTCTATAGGAGAAGGTAAATTTTTAAGACCTTCTATAATAACTTGGCTTACTACATTTGGTAGACATATAATAAAGCCTTATTATGATAATGTTGAGTTAAAAATAAATGAAATTTGTAATTCAAATGATGAGGTTTACTATACAGTATCTGTTAATACGTGTGAAGATATGATGCAAAAAGTAGATTTTATAAAAGGATTTATATTTAAATCCATAGAAAATCAGAATTTAAATTATGGGCGAAACTTGTTTCTATTAAATGAAAAAAATATTGTTCCTTGTGGAAATAGATTTTTCTTAAAAGATAGAGACAATTGCAAAGGTTTTTTATTACATTAATTAAATTTTAATAATTTTATATATAAAAAGGAGGAAATATCATGTTACAAGTTATGAATATGAATAGGGATCATGTAAAGGGAATATTAATAGGAGTTGGAGTTTGCGCAGTAGGTTATTATGTATATAAGAAAAATCAATCACAAGTAGATTCATTCTTAAAAAAACAAGGAATTAATATATCAAACAGTGCTTCAAAAAACTACAATAATATGTCTTTAGAAGAATTAATGGAAACAAAGGAATTAATTGAAGATATAATCGCAGAAAAAGAAATGGATGAAGAAAATTGTTGTTCAGGAGATATAGCTCCAGCACAAGCTTAAAATAATTAACATATTAAATAATTTCCTAAAAAATAATTTAGGGAATTATTTTTTTTATTTAGGGAAAAATAATTTTAATAATATAAGAGAAAAGAAATGTAAAGGTTCTAAATTGAAAATAATGCATTCTTTTTATATATTAAGAACAAAAATGGTACATTGTTATAAAATTATAAAAAACATATAATGTAATTAAAAATGATAAAAAATTAACAAGAGGTGAATATTGAATGATATTATCTTCACAAGAAAAACAGCAGATGAAAAACTATGTTATAAATTCTTTAATAGAAAAATATAATTATGCAAAAGATAAAGCTAGTGATATTGTTAATAATTCTTCATTGATAGAAGAACTTGAAAAAGATCCAGCAAAAATTTTGTATTTTGACTCAGAATTTTGGGCAAGTAGATTATCAGCTAGAAGCAAACTTCAATGTTAAAATAAAATAAACAAAAAACATCTGGCTTATGTCAGATGTTTTTTGTTTAAGAAAATATGTGTTTTGATAAAAATATATAAAATATTCATGGAAAATTATACAATTTGTTAAAATATATAGAAGAGTGGAAAAATATGATATATAATAATAATAATGTATACTATAACAAATTTAGATAACACAATTAGGAGGTCTTCATAATGAACTTTTTAAGAAGTATGAGTATAGGAAAAAAGGTTATGACTATCGTTATAATAGTTAATTTTTTTATGTTACTAGTAACAGGCTTAGGTGTAAATAGTTATAAAAAAGAATATAAAACGCTTAAGGTTATGTATAATGATATGTTGCTTCCAATATATTCTATGGGAGATATAAAATTTGATATACAGGGTATACGTTCTAATATTAAGGATTATATTATATTTTTAGGGCAATATACAACTGAACAAAAACAGCAGAAAAAAGACAATATAAATAATCAATTTAAACATGTAAAAGATCAAGTGGGACAATATCAAAAATTTAATATGAGTGATGAAGAAAAGGCTTTTGTATTAAGGGTTCAAAATGAAATTAATGAGTATGAAAAATTTTGTAATGGAATTATAAATGTTTTAGAAGTTAGTGGACAAGCTGAAGCCACAAAATATGGAGAAAAAAATGGAAATAAAATCATGGATGATTTATTAAAAGATATAAAAAAAGTAGACACTATTATACTTGATAAATCACAAAATTTTTCAAAAAATAGTGAAAACGATTATAGTGCTACTATGAAAAGAACGGGATTAATAGTAATAATAGCTATAATAATAGCTATTATTATAAGTTGTTTTGTAGTAAAACTTATAAATAAAGCTATAAATGGTTTAATAAAATATATAGAAACATTAGCAACAGGAGATTTTAGTGGGGATATTCCAGAAAAATATATTAATGGTAAAGATGAAGTTAGTATAATGGTAAAAACAATAAACAAAATGAGATTATCCATAAAAGATTCTATAAATATGACAATAGATGAAACTGAAACTTCTATGAAAAATATAGAGTCAGCTGATAAACTTATGGATGAACTTAAATTTAATATAGAACAAGTATCTTCAACTACTGAGGAGCTTTCAAGTGGTATGGAAGAAACTGCGGCTTCAGCTCAAGAGATGACTGCAACATCTCAAGAGATAGAGCAAAATGTAACTTTAATTGCCAATAAAGCGAAAGAAGGGGCAAATAGTGCTAATATTATATTAGAAAAAGCTGAAAAAATAAAAAATGAAGCTTTAGATTCTCAGAAAAATGCTATAGATATAAGGCGTAATATGGATAATAAGTTAAGAAAAGCTATACATGATTCAAAATCAATTGAAAAGATAGGGATATTATCAGATGCAATACTTGAAATAACATCTCAAACTAACTTGTTAGCTTTAAATGCAGCAATAGAAGCTGCAAGAGCTGGAGAAGTAGGAAAAGGATTTGCTGTAGTTGCAGAAGAAATTAGAAAACTTGCAGAACAATCAAATCAAACAGTTACTGAAATACAAGAAATAACTAATCAAGTTGTAAGTTCTGTAGAGAATCTTTCTAATAATTCAAAAGAAGTATTAGAATTCATAGAAAATGGACTTGTAGATGCATATAACAGAATGATATTTACATGTGAAGAATATAGCAAAGATGCATCATATTATAATAAATTTTCTAAAGAGTTAGATGTTACTTCTGAAGGACTATTAAATTCTATAAGAAATATTGTAGAAGTAATAAATAGTATAAGTGTAGCAGCTAATGAGGGAGCTAATGGAACTGTAGATATAGCTCAAAGAATAGGAGATACTTCAGATAAAGCTTTTGAGGTTTTAAGTACATCTGAGGCTACTAAAGAAAGTTTTAAAAAATTATTAGAATCTGTTTCTAAATTTAAAATATAAATAAATTAGAGTGGAGTTATTAAGATAATATTTTAATAACTCCACTTTATTATATAATACAAGTTACACCAACATTTTCTATTAAATTCTTTACATGATTCATTTTATCAGCATTAGGTGTTAACACATTATTAAGGTTATAATCTATATTTAGTTGTCTATATTTTGATTCACCAAGTTTATGATATGGTAAAATGTTTATTTTTGATATATTGTTAGATTTACAAAAGTTAGCTGTACAAATAATGTTTTCATTATCATCATTGAAACCTGGTATTATTGGTATTCTTACAAGAATAGGTTTATATTTAGATACTAATGATATATTTTTTAGTATAAGAGAATTAGAAACTCCAGTGAGCTTTTTATGTTTATTAGTGTCCATGTGTTTTATATCTGCTAAAAACATATCAGTAACGGGTATAAATTCTTTTATAATTTCAGTACTAGTGCTCATAGAAGTTTCAATAGCGGTATTTATAAATTCATCCTTACATGCTTTTAAAAGTTCTAAAGCAAATGAACTTTGAAATGTAGTAGGATCTCCACCAGAAAGAGTTATTCCTCCTTCATTTCGGTAATAAGGAAGATCTCTTTTTATTATTTTCATAATTTCTGTTATACTCATATTTTTTCCAGAAACTTTGAGTGCATTATTATAACAGGCATTAGTACATTCATAAGTTTTGCATTTAGAACAAATATCTCTATCAATTTTAATATTGATATTATTGTTAGAATCTTTAGTATAAGATATAGATTTCATATTACAAATTTTAACACATTCAAGACAACCTAAGCAGTTGTTTGAATCATAAAATATTTCAGGATATAAATTTTGACCTTCTGGATTAGCACACCAAAGACACTTTAGGGGACAGCCTTTTAAAAATATTAAGGTTCTTATGCCTGGACCATCATGAAGAGAAAAACTTTGAATATCAAAGACAGTACCTATTTTATTAAATTCTATCATGTATTTTACCTCCAAATTAATAATTAGGAGGGAATATGTACCCCCCTAAAATTAAAGATTAAAATCCTGTTGAGTTATATTCTGTACGTGCGATTATTTCATCTTGAATTGGTTTTGCAAGTTCTACCCAATAAGCACTGAAACCAGCAACACGAACAATTAAATCTCTATAATTATCAGGATTTTTTTGAGCATCACGTAGCATTTTAGAATCAACTATATTAAATTGAATATGATATCCACCTTGTTCAAAGTATGTTCTTACTAAATCTACTAATTTTTTAGAACCATCTAGATTTTTAATGGCATCTGGATGAAGTTTCATATTTAATTGTACACTACGCATTTTAACAGAATCTAATTTAATTCCTGAATTTAATAAAGCAATAGGTCCATTTACATCTGTACCAGGAGTTGCTGATAAAATACCATCAGTTAAACTTACGCCGGACACTCTTCCATCTGGGGTTGCACCACATACACGTCCAAAAGGACCATGAGCAGATATGGATAGTGCAGCAGGTATCCACTGCAGTCCTAAATAAGTTGTTTCAGATAGACATGTTGTATTATAGTGATCCCAAAGTTTAACAAATAAATCATCAACATAATCATCGTCATTTCCAAATTTAGGTGAATTTAATAAATCTCTATGAAGTTTTTTATAAGTATCGGTAATGCGATTTTGTTCTAACATTGAAAAATTACCAGTTGTATCAGCTGATTCAAATCCAAAATTATTCTGAAGAGCTTCTTTTATTTCTGCTAGAGAGTATTTTTTATCCTCGTATACAAGTCTTTTTATAGCTGCGAGAGAATTTGCTACGTTAACCATACCTGAATTTAATAATGTGACTGTTTTATTATAACGGGCACCATTAGAGTCAAGAGGTTTACCTTTTTTTACGCAATCCTTAACAAGTACAGAGCCCATTATAAGAGGATTGATTTCTCTATGTACAGCTAGTACATAATTCCAATAATGCATATATACTTTTAAATATTTTTCTTCCACCCTGCACCAAGCATTCCACAAATCTTGGAATGTATGAAATTTTCCAAGGGACTCGAAACAACGGATACCTGTTCTTGGATCTATTCCGTCATTTAATACTATTTCAAGACATTTAACTTCGTTGAAGAATGCAGGATGGCATATACCATGACAATTACCTTGCATTTGCATTTCAACACAACCACCAATGGCAACATCTCGAGCATCTTCTATTGTTATTCCTTCTTCTCTATGATTTTGTAGTAAATGTTCAATGCATTTCTCATTATTAAACCAAGCTGGGTATCCAGAACCTGTTTTTGTACATTCAGCGGCCTTCATTAATAATTTATTACTAGTTTTTGAGTTAAACATAATTCCAAGGGTAGGTTGAATCGTTTGCATACTTGTGCCAGCTTCTAAGATAATTTCTTCAAGTTCATTATCAGAGCATTTACCATTACTATCTACACCACCAACTACCATGTGTTGAAATAAATTTCCAGATGCTAATGCTTCCCAACTACGAGGAGAAACATATTCTTCACTTGAAAATTTTACTCTTATAAGTTCCATTAATTCTAGAGCTTCTCCTCTTGTTAGTTTACCTTCTTCTAGATCTTTTTTGTAAAGAGGGTAAAGTAATTGTCCCCAACGTCCAGGAGATAATCCAACTATAGGACCATCTAAAGCGATGGCAATATGGGATGTCCATGCAGCTTGTAATCCTTCATAAAAAGTTCTAGCAGGTTTTGCAGGAACGTGATTTAATGCTTCTGCCATTTTTAGAAGTTCTTTTTTTCTTTGAGAATCTGATTCTTTAGATGCCATATCAAGAGCTTTATTTGCATAATTTTTAGCCCAATTAATAACACCTTCACATACTAGTATAGTAGCTCTCCAAAATATTACTTTTTCTGCAATTTCACGAGTTGTTGGCAATGTATTTTTTATATTTTTTTTACATTCTTCAATAACGCTTTCTAGTCCTTTTTCAACAGCTATATCATATGCTGGAACCCAACGACCCTCCATAATAGAAATAACACTTGGAGGATATAGAACAGCTTTAAAAGCATTATCTAAATCATCATATTCAGGCATAGTTTCTTTTAAAAATTTTAAGGACTCATCTTCAATACATTTTCCATCCCAATATTTACAACAATCCATTAAAGGAGCGGTATCTTCTTCTTTCATACCGAATATACCCATTTGTATTAAGCCTTTACCATCTTCGTGTTTACGGCCTCCACCCATTCCAACATCATAAACATCATCATCAGGATGCTCAGCATTAGATATCATATGGGGATAGAATTTTTGACTATATTGTACATAAACAGGAGCACCACGCATATATCTAGTTTTTTGCATGGTAATAAGTTCATCAGGTAAAATTACGGGAGTTATATTTTCAATAGCATATTTATATGAACGAGCACGACGAATTAAAAGTGGTTCTCCTTCAGATTTTTTCCATTCTTCTGTATATAAGATACTGAATTCTGGGTCTAGCATACAACGAGCTTCTAAAAGACGTTGTTTTATTTTTTTGCCTCTTTGCGTAGTTGGTTCTTTTGAAATTTCACGTTGAATAAAACCTTCTTCTTCTAGTTCTTTACTAGTAGGAGGCCATTTTAAAGTTGATAAATTTTCTAAATTTAAATCTAGATTTGGCATGAAAAATCTCCTTTCAGAATAATATACAAAATTTATAATTTGTAAAAATAAATTACAATGATATAATAGCATAATTAGTCAAAATATGAAAACTTTTGCCAAAATAAAAAATTTTTAAAAAAATTAAATAAATTTAAAATGAAAATTATGATTAAGTTTATATTAATATTGTAAATTATATATCGATAATCACAATATAAGGATAAATAACAAAATATATAGAAAACATGAAAAAAATATAGAAAATAGGAAAAATATGAGATATAATAATTGAGAGTATATTGTTTTCAAAAAAATAACAAAACATATATGGGAGGCTTAATTATGAACTTTATAAAGAAAATGAAAATATGGCAAAAAGTAACTTTTATAGTTATAGTATTGAACTTTTTTATGTTTTTAGTTACAGGTCAAGGAGTTAATAGTTTTACGAAAGAATATAAGACAGTTAATACAGTTTATAAAGAAGGGCTGTTACCTGTTTCATACATAGGTGATATAAAATTCAAAGTACAGGGTGTAAGAATAAACCTTAAAGATTATATTATGCTTATGAATGTATATACACCGGAGAAAAAGCAAGCTAAAAAAGAAGAAATGCATAAAAAGTTCCAAGATATCAAAGAAAAGTTACAACAATATTCCAACTGCAATATAAACGAAAACGAAAAACAATATGCTAATAATATAAGGGATTTTGTTTCGAAATATGAAAAATTTAGTGAAAACGTTATAAATATTATAGATACAAAAGGACAAGTTGAGGGAGAACAATATGGTGAAAAATATGGACCAAGCATATTAGGGGGACTTACAAAAAACATTCAAGAACTAGATACTTTAGTAATAAATAAATCACAAGACTTTTATAATAAAAGTGAAAAAAATTATGTAACAACATTAAATAGAACAGGAATAATAACAGTTATATCTATAATTGTTGCTATAATATTAAGCATTATAGTTATAAAATTAATAAATACCGATTTAAAAAGACTAATTCGTTATGTAGATTTACTTGCTGATGGAAATTTTAGTGAGGATGTTTCCGAAGAATATATTCAAGGTAAAGATGAAGTATCCATGGTAGCACAATCTTTAGATAGAATGAAAAAAGCTATTCAAGAGTCTATTGAAATTACATCAATTGAGTCACAAGAATCAGTTAAAGGTATTAAGGATGTAAAAAAACTATTAGATGATTTACAATTTAGTATAGGACAAGTGTCAGCTACTACAGAAGAACTATCAAGTGGAATGGAAGAAACAGCAGCTTCAACACAAGAAATGAATGCTACATCTGAAGAAATAAAAGAAAATATAAGTATAATTGCAGAAAAAGCAGATGAAAGTGTAAAAGGTTCTGATGTAGTTTTAAAAAGAGCTGAAGATATGAAAAATGAGGCTATAAAATCACAACTTAATGCTAGAAATATAAGAAAAGATATAGATTCAAAATTAAGAAAAGCAATGCATGAAGCAAAAGCCATAGAAAAAATTAATGTTTTATCTGATGCTATACTTCAAATAACTTCTCAAACAAACTTACTTGCGTTAAATGCTGCAATTGAAGCTGCAAGAGCTGGAGAAGTCGGAAAAGGATTTGCAGTAGTGGCTGATGAAATAAGAAAACTTGCAGAAGAATCAAACGAAACTGTTAATGAAATTCAAGAAATTACAAAACATGTTATAGATTCAGTAGAGAATCTTACTAAAAATTCTGAGGTCGTGCTAAAGTTTATTGATAATGAAGTTGTAGAAGCATACAAGGAGATGATAGCTATATGTGAAAAATATAGTGGTGATGCTACTTATTACAATTCTTTTTCAAGGGATTTAAATGATAAAGCACAAGAAGCTCTAATGTCTGTAAAAGAAATTGTAGAAGTAATAAATAACATAAGTGTAGCTGCTAGTGAAGGAGCAAATGGAACTGTTGATATATCATCAAGAATAGGTGAAGCTACTGGAATATTAACAGAAGTTACCAACATGGCAGATATAACTAAAGAAAGTTTTGGAAAGCTATTAGAATCTGTTTCCAAATTTGAAGTATAATTAATATATTTGTTTATTAATAAAATCCTATTTATTATTATTAAATTAAGAAAAATTTTATTTGATTTATGTGTTGCATTTTATAGATTATTTGATATAATAATCGTAGATAAAGTTTTAAAAATAAGTTAATATTTCTGGGGTATTCGTGGAGCTCTTATTTTGAACCTACAGAACTTGAACGGGAGTTCAATATTATGATGTGAAATTGTCCTATAAGTCTATAATATATTTATAGCATGATCATAGAAGCATCTTTGAGGACACCCACCTATCGGAGAGATAGGTGTCAAAATCAGAGCAGCGGTATTTTGGAATTTAAATTTAATAATAATTTTTATTTATACAAAGAGAGGTATATACCTCTCTTTTAAATTTTGTCTATAAATAAATTTAGTAATTCACAATAAATACTATCCTTGTAAATATAGGTATAAAATGTTAAAATATTTTTACAATATGTAGTTGGGGGTATTTATATGAGTGTACACATTGAAGCTAAGGAAAATGAAATAGCAGAAACAGTTTTATTGCCTGGAGATCCATTAAGAGCAAAATTTATAGCTGAAAATTTTTTAGAAGATGTAATTTGCTATAATAAAGTACGTGGTATGTATGGATTTACAGGTACATATAGAGGGAAAAGAGTGTCAGTTCAAGGATCTGGAATGGGAATACCATCTATGTCCATATATGCAAATGAACTAATAGAAAGTTACGGAGTAAAAAATTTAATTAGAGTAGGAACATGTGGTTCTATAAATAAAGATGTTAAGGTAAGAGATATTATATTAGCTATGGGAGCATGTACTAATTCAGGTACAAATAGAATACGTTTTAATGGCATGGATTTTGCACCTATTGCTAGTTTTAGTTTACTAAAAAAGGCATATGATATTGCTTTAAATAAAGGATTAAGTGTAAAAGTAGGAAATATATTAAGTAGCGATTTATTTTATAATGATGATAAAGATGCAATAAGTCTTTGGTCTAAATATGGTGTGCTAGGGATTGAAATGGAAGCTAGTGGACTATATACTTTAGGAGCAAAATATGGAGTGAATACTCTTACGATATTAACCGTTAGTGATAGTATTATAACTGGTGAAGAAACTACTGCAAAAGAGAGAGAAACTACATTTACAAAAATGATGGAAATTGCTCTTGAGATAGCTGAATAAATTAAAATATTATAGATTTATAAGAATGCACAATTATTTTTATTGTGCATTCCTTAGTTCAAAGCTTTATTTTGTGAGGAATGAATATATGAGTAAAAATACATATAAGATAGATAATTATAAAGTTATTGGGAAAAGTTTTTATAAAAAACGTTTCATAGATGAAGCATTGAAATTTTATAATAAAGCTTATAACTTGAATGAAGGTAAAAAAGATATTGAGTTACTTTTAGATATGGCATTGATATATGATGAAATGGATGAATATATAAGTGCTATAAAGAAGTATGAAGAAATACTAAATATAAATCCCAATGATGAGAGAGCGTATTATGGATTAGCAATTATATATGATAATAAAGAAGAATATGAAATTGCTATAGAATATTATAAAAAAGCTATAACAATAAATCCTAAATATAATAGGGCACATTTCTTTTTGGCTGGAGCGTACGATGCTATAGGAAAAAAAGAAGAGGCTATAAATTGTTATAAAGAAGTATTAAATATGGATGAAAAAGATTTCTGGGCCAATTTAAATTTAGGTTCTATATATGAGGAACTAGATGAAAATGAACTAGCAATTAAAATGTTTGATAAAAGTATAAGCATAGATCCATATAATTATTTAGCACTGTTTAATAAAGCTGTTGTTATGAATAAGATAGGAAAAATAGAAGAAGCTATAAAATGTTATAATTTATCAATAAAAGAAAACAATAATTATCCATATAGTTATCTTAATCTAGCTGTAGTGTATGTAAATAAGCATAAATATGAGGAAGCAATAAAGATTATAACAAATGGAATTATACATAATCCGGATGAAGGATTTTTATATTATAATAGAGCATGTTATTATATACATCTAAATAAATTTGAAGAGTCAATGAAAGATTTATATAAAGCTGTAGAATTATATCCAGATTTTATAGCATACATAAAAGATGATGAGGAACTAAATCCTATAAAACATTTAAAACTATATAATAAATTGATAAATTTCAATGATTAACACATGTCCCATTTTTATAGAAACCATCATAATATGAATATTAGGAAAGGGTCTATAAAGGGGGAATTAAACAATGGGAATCATTGTTTTTCAATATATATTAGTTGTATTGCTGATTGTTGGAATAGCATATTTTATATATCTAATTAAGGATAATGAAGAAAATGTAAAAGATGACTATTATGGAATAACATACACATTGTTAAGATTTTTAGATAATGAAGAAGTAACTACAGAAAATATAAAAAAAATATTGAGAGTAGTATATGATTGTGTTAGTTTTGTAGAAGAGAACTTTAAGAATGAAGATAATTTTGAAAAAGAAGAAAAGGCACTATCTTTAGCTAAAGAAGGAATTGAGAATTTAGAGTTTAATAGAGAAATTGATGAAGAATCATTAGTATGTATTATTAGAATTGCTACAGCATTAATGAAACCTACAAAAGATGATTTAAATATTTAAATTATCTTTTATTTTAAAAGGTATACATATTAGTATACCTTTATTTATTGAGGTAAATTGATATATAAGTTTTTATTAGTTGTTAAAAATAAACTTGTTATAAAATATGAAAGTATGTAAAATATAATATGATTAAATATAAGAACATATGTTTTGTGTTTGAAAAGTAAAGTTTTATTTTAAATGTTAAATTTCGGTTCTGTTAATTAATTATGAAAATATAGCTTTAAAAATCACAAAATTACTATACGACTTACTTTAAATAATAAAAATTATATAATTAATATTTTGTGGTATGACAAAAAAGCCTATCTATGTATAGATTTTTAAAAATAAATAGACTTAATTAAAAGCGATAGCGTTAGCCGTTAGGCAGTTAATAACCAATTATTTTTAGCTTTAACTGAATAATTGATTCCTGATACTTCAGCTGGTGTTAAACTACGTAGTGAGGAATGATTACGAATAAAATTATAGTGAAATATAAATACCGATATTAACTTATTGGCGCTATCAAAAGAGTTAAAGCCTTTTAAACCTTTATACCAAGACTTAAATGTTTTATTAAAAGATTCAATAATATTGTTTGAAATATCATCTTTAAAAGATTGTACTTTTATGTGTAATGTATCTTGGAATACTGATTTTATTGGAATATTGTAAGATGGTAATCTATCAGTAACTATGGCTCTAGGAGATCCTAATTTCTTAGCATCGTTAAAAAGGCTAAAAGCTTGTTTAGCATCTCTATATGGGGATAGATGATAAGAGATAATTAATCGACTTTCTGAGTCTATAACAAGCCATAGATAATGTTTCTTGCCATTTATAAATACAACAGTTTCATCTGCGTGCCATTCATCAGAATCTGATAAGTCAATATTATAAAATAAATTATCAGATTTCAATTTGAAATATGCAGCAAACTTTTTAGTCCAACTTGCAATAGTAACATGAGATACTTTTACATTAAATGTTCTAAACAAATATTGAGATATATGTCTTGTAGAACTTTCATTAAGAAAATAAAGGTTTAAAGCCATTAAAATAATATGGAGCGGAAAGCGCATACCTTTAAAATCAAGTTTACCTTGTAGATAGGTATTGCTTGATGGGCTTATAGCCGTAGGCTTCGCCACGAAAAAACTATGATTACATTTCTTATCGTTACAACGATAGTTAATATAATTTGAATAATTATGATGAATAAAGGTTCCTTTGTTACAGACAGGACAACGAGGATAATCCTTGAGCTGACGCTCTTTCGGCGTAGCCGATGGTGCAAATTGTCTTTTACACTCTTTGCATTGATATTTTTGATTTCCTTCTTTGTCTTTTCCAAACTTATATAGCTTATGACTGTAACATCTAGGACAGGTAATTTTTTTATTAGCTTTGTTCATTGAGTCCTCTCTCCTTTCTGGGAGGTAATGTTTTTGTGGTGAATCTATTATATTTCAATAGGTTGAGGGGAATCAATGTTCATATAACTTAACAGAACGTAAATTTCAAAATGGAGGATTATTATGAGTTTAGTAAAAGATAGGAATAAAAATTCATATGATGTTACAGATCTGACATCTTTAGAAAAATTAGAGCCAGTAAGAGTAAGACCAGGTATGTATATTGGGTCTACTGGAACAAAAGGATTACATCATTGTATATGGGAAATATTAGATAACTCCATTGATGAAATAGCTAATGGATATGGAGATAAAGTTACTTTAATATTAAATGAAGATAAAAGTGTAACAATAATAGATAATGGTAGAGGAATACCAACTGGAATACACCCTATAAAGAAAAAATCAGGTGTTGAAATGGTATTTACGGAATTACATACTGGTGGTAAATTTAATAATAAAAATTATAAAACCTCTGGAGGATTACATGGGGTTGGAGCTGCCGTTGTAAATGCATTATCAGAGTGGGTTGAAGTAGAAGTATACCAAAAAGGTCATATATATAAGCAGAGATTTGAATATGCAGAAGATAAATCACTTAATAAGAAAATGCCGGGTACACCTATTACTCCTCTTGAAATAATCGGAGATACAAATGATACTGGAACTAGAATTACATTTAAACCAGACAAAGAGGTTTTTAGTACTACTGATTTTAAATTTGAGGTAATAGACGAAAGATTACAAGAGTTAGCATTTCAAAATAAAGGTATAACATTAGTAATTAAAGATGAAAGAAAAGAAGAGACCGTAGAAAAAGAATACCGTTCAGAAAGAGGTCTTCTAGATTTTATAGAATATTTAAATGAAAGTAAAACACCTATTCATAAAGAACCATTAATATTTGAGGGAGAAAAAGAAGTAAATTCAATAAAAGTTTATAGCGAAGTATGTATACAATTTACTGATTCAAGTACAGAAAATATAGCGAGTTATGTAAATAATATACCTACTACTGAGTCAGGTACTCATGAAACAGGATTTAAGACTGGTATGACTAGAGCGTTTAAAGAATGGGCTAGAAAGTTGAATATTGTAAAAGAAAAAGATAGAGGCTTTGAGGGTGATGACCTAAGAGAGGGAATGACAGCAATATTGAGAGTTAAGATAAGTAATCCTATATTTGAAGGTCAAACAAAAACAAAGTTAGGTAATAATGAAGCATATACTGTTATGAATGAGCTTGCCTATACTAAAATAGGAGAATGGATTGAAGATAATAAAGAGATAGCTACTCAAATAATTAATAATGCAGTATCAGCAGCAGCTAGAAGAGATAAAATAAAAAAAATAAATGATGCTGAAAAAAAGAAAATTGGAAAAGGTGCGGCTCCACTTGCAGGAAAAGTATCTATATGTACATTGAAAAAATCTGATATATGTGAATTTATTGTAGTTGAGGGAGACTCAGCCGGTGGAAGTGCAAAACAAGCAAGGGATAGAAGATTTCAAACTATAATGCCATCTAAAGGAAAGATAATGAATACAGAAAAGCAAAGACTTGAGAATGTTTTAGCAAGTGAAGAACTTAAATTATTTAATACTGCAATAGGAACAGGTGTTTTAGAAAATTACAATGAAGAAGATTTAAAATATAACAAAATAATTATTTTAAGTGATGCAGATGTTGATGGATATCATATAAGAACATTATGGATAACTTATATTTATAGATACATGAAATCTTTGATTACTAATGGACATTTATATATAGCACTTCCTCCATTATATAAAGTATATAAAAACGCCAAAAATGGAGAAGTAAGAAGATACGCATATAGTGATGATGAATTAGAATTAGCAAAAAAAGAAATTGGAAAGGGAGCATTAATACAAAGATATAAAGGACTTGGAGAAATGAATCCAGACCAGCTATGGGATACTACTTTAAATCCTGAAACTAGAACTCTTCAACAGATAACCATTGAAGATGCTGCTAAAGCTGAAAAAATGATTTCCCTTTTAATGGGAGATGTAGTAGAGCCTAGAAGGAATTATATGTATAAATACGCGGAATTTTAATCAGTTTTTAAATATAGTAGACTGTAGAAAGGATTGAAATTAGTATGTCTAAAAAAAATATGAATATTCCAAAAGATAACAATATAATAAAAACTTCGATATCGGAAGTTATGCCTGAAAACTATCTTCCCTATGCTGTAGAGGTTGCAAAGGAAAGAGCGCTTCCAGATGTAAGAGATGGATTGAAACCGGTACATAGAAGAATATTATATGGAGCATATAAATTAAAAGCAACACCAGATAAGCCATATTATAAATCGGCTAGAATCGTTGGAGATATTTTAGGAAAATATCATCCGCATGGAGATACTTCGGTGTATGATGCTATGGTAATTTTAGCTCAAAATTTTACTACAAGAATACCTCTTATAGATGGTCATGGAAACTGGGGAAGTATAGATGGAGATAATGCAGCTGCTATGCGTTATACAGAAGCAAGGCTAACAAATCCTGCTTTAGAAATGTTAAGAGATATAGATAAAGATGTAGTAGATATGGTTAGCAATTATTCGGATACAGAATTAGAACCTAAAGTTCTTCCGGCTAGATTTCCTAATCTACTTGTAAATGGTGCTTTTGGTATAGCAGTAGGACTTGCTACAAATATTCCTCCACATAATCTTAGGGAGAGTATAGATGCTACTGTAGCTTACATAGATAATAACGATATTTCAACAAAAGAGCTTATGAACTATATAAAAGGACCAGATCTTCCAACGGGTGGAATAATAATAGGAGAACAAGCTTTACTTTCTGCTTATGAAAAAGGTGAAGGAAGGGTGACATTAAGGGCTAAGACAAGTATAGAAAAATTAGAGAATGACAGATATGGAATAATAATAAAAGAATTTCCCTATAGAAAAAATAAATCCAAGATACTACAAACAATATCTGAGATGACAGCCGATAAAAAACATAGCAAAGCATTAGAAAATATAACAGACATAAGAGATGAGTCAGATAGAAACGGTATAAGAGCAGTTATAGAATTTAAAAAATCTGCCAATGTAGAAGTAGTTGAAAGAGTATTAAAATATTTATTCAAAAAAACAGAACTTCAATGTAATATAAGTTTTAACATGGTAGCTATAGCAGATGGTAAACCTGAAACATTAGGTCTTAAGGCTATACTTAAATATTATGTAGAACATCAAAAAGAAGTAGTTATAAGGAGAAGCGAAAAAGAATTAGAAATAGCTAAAAAAAGATTTCATATAGTAGAAGGATTTATAAAGGCTATAGATATAATGGATGAAATATTAGATACTATAAGATCATCAAAGTCAAAAAAAGATTCAGAGCAAAATTTAGTTAACAAATTTGGATTTTCAATGGAACAAGCACAAGCAATAGTTGAACTTATGTTATATAAACTAACAGGTCTTGAAATAAAAGTTTTTGAAAAAGAATATAAAAATTTAGAAAAGAAAATAAAGGCTTTAGAAAAAATATTAAGTAGTGAAAAGGAACTTTTTAAAGTTGTGAAAAAAGAACTTGAGGAAGTAAAAGAAAAGTATGGTGACCCTAGAAGAACTGAAATAGTACATGATGATGAACAGGCTAAAATTGATATAGAGGAACTTATACTAGATGAAGATATAGTAATTACGTTATCTAATGAGGGCTATATAAAAAGAGTTGCGGATAAATACTATAGAAGAATAAACCCTAAGGTAGAAGATATAGAGTATAGAGAGGGCGATTTTAATACATATGTTTTAAATGGTAACACTAAAGATAATATGATGATTTTTACGAATCAAGGAAATCTATATCAAATTAGAATATCTAATATTCCAGAAATGAAATGGAAGGAAAAAGGGGAAAGATTAGACACATTAATTAAATCTTTAGACATAGATAAGGAAAAAATTATAGATATATATATAAATTCTGAATTATTACCTAGCAAAAGTTTTATGTTTTTTACAAATAGAGGAGTAATAAAAAAATCGTCATTAGATAAGTTTAAAACTAATTATTCTAAATTATTAGCATTAAAATTAAAAGATAACGAAAAACTTATAGATATTAAATTAGTGAATACTGGGCATGTAGAAAAATATATAAGTGTAGATACTAAAAATGGATTATCATTTACTGTAGATATACCTAGAATTGAAGATAGTGAAAGAAATATTATGGGTACGCAGATATTTAATATATCTAATAATGATGAAGTTAAATCTATTAATTATACAGATAAATTTAATATTAGTAATTTTGTTGTTAACATAAATAAAAATGGAAGTATAAAAATATCAAATAGAATAAATTATAAGAATTTTTACGGATGTTATGCAAATTCTTTAAGTAGATTAATTATTTTTGGAAATAAAGGTAATGTTTATTGCGTTCCCGCTTACATGATACAAAATATTGATTCAAAAGGAATAAAATTAAATGATCTTATAGATGACTTTAAACAAAACGAAGAAGAAATAGTAAATATATATTCAATTTCAGAATTAAGTGATTCAACTAGTGTTTATTTCTTTACTAAAAGTGGATACGTAAAAAGAACTAGTTTAGAAGAATTTAATGGAGAAAATCCTTGTATAAAAGGATATAAGTTTAAAAAGGAAGAAGATACAATAATAAATGTTTTATTAGCTAATAATGATGATAAAAAGGATGTTATTCTTATAACTAAAAATGCAATGGGAATAAGATTTGAAGCGAATAATATTAGCTATATGGGAAAAATAGCATCTGGTGTTACTGGCATAAGTTTAAGAGATAATGATGAAGTAATATTTGCTGAATTTATAGATAAAAAAGAGGAAAAGGATGTTATAAATATAGATGGAGAATTTAAGAATAAATTAAATATTGAATGTAAAGATAGAATAGAAGCTGAAATTATCTTAGAAAATATAAAAAATCAGAATAGAGCGGGAAAAGGTAAAAAGTTAATAAATTTAGAATTGGATGATTACGTAAAGTTCGTTAAATAAGTAACGCCCCTTAGTATACCAAAGTATACTAAGGGCGTTACTGATACTGTAGATACATATTTATACTATAATACAAAAAAGTGTGTACTTGATATTATTGATAGAATAGAATAAAATCAAAATTGTCAAATAAAGATGTTTTTACTCGAAAACATTAATACACATGGACATTTATATTTATTGAGGGAGAAACTCCGCTAGACATATTTAAAATGCCAGTTGTGAAAAATATTATGTAGGAGGTAATATAAAATGGATTTTAATTTAACTAGAGAGCAACAATATGTAAAACAAATGGTAAAAGAATTTGTAGAAAACGAAATCAAACCTATAGCTGCTGAAACAGATGCAACAGGTGTGTTCCCAATGGAAGTTTACAAAAAGCTAGGTAAATACGGCATAGTTGGTTTACCTTACCCTAAAGAATACGGTGGAACAGGTGGAGATTACCTATCTTACATTTTAGCAGTAGAAGAAATTTCTAAAGCTTGTGGTACTCTTGGAATTTCCTACTCAGTTAACACTTCTTTATGTTGTGGAGCTATTTACCAAAATGGTACAGAAGAACAAAAGAAAAAATATCTTCCAGACTTATGCTCAGGAAAGAAAATAGGTTCTTTCGGATTAACTGAACCAAATGCAGGTACTGATGCATCAGGAGCTCAAACTGTAGCTGTAAGAGATGGAGATAACTATATATTAAATGGACAAAAATGCTTTATAACAAACAGCCCACTTGCTGAAACATTTGTTATATTTGCTATAACTGATAGATCTAAAGGAACTAAAGGAATATCAGCATTTATAGTTGAAAAAGATTTCCCAGGAATCTCAATTGGTAAAATTGAAGATAAAATGGGTATCAGAGGAGCACAAGTTGGAGAAATCATACTTGAAGATTGCGTAGTTCCAGCTGAAAACCTACTTGGAAAAGAAGGAAGAGGATTTGGAATCGCTATGAAGACTCTTGATGGAGGAAGAATTGGTGTTGCAGCTCAAGGTCTTGGATTAGCTGAAGGTGCATTTGATGCAGCTAGAGAATACATGAAAGAAAGAAAACAATTCGGAAAACAATTATATAAATTCCAAGGAATAGCTTGGAGAATGGCAGACATGGATGTAAGAATCGAACAATCTAGACACTTATTATACCTAGCTGCTATGGATAAAAATGATGGTAGACCATACTCAGTTTCAGCTGCAAGAGCTAAACTATCTTGTACAGATACTGCTATGTATGTTACTACTGAAGCTGTTCAATTATTCGGTGGATATGGATACATTAAAGATTACCCAGTAGAAAGAATGATGAGAGACGCTAAAATCACTCAAATCTACGAAGGAACTAACGAAGTTCAAAGAATGGTTATTTCAGGATCAATATTCAGATAATAATTAATTTAAGGAGGAATAGACAATGAAAATAGTTGTTTGCTTAAAGCAAGTTCCAGATACAAACCAAGTTAAAATAGATCCAGTTACAGGAACACTTATAAGAGAAGGAGTTCCATCAATCATAAATCCAGAAGATAAAAATGCTCTAGAAGAAGCATTAAGAATAAAAGATGAAAACGGAGCTACTGTTACAGTAATAAGCATGGGACCTCCACAAGCAGAAGCTGCTTTGAGAGAAGCTATGGCTATGGGAGCTGATGATGCTATATTAATATCTGACAGAGCGTTCGCAGGAGCAGATACACTTGCAACATCTCATGCATTAGCAGGAGCATTAAAGAAATTAGATTATGATATAATTTTTGCAGGAAGACAAGCTATCGATGGAGATACTGCACAAGTTGGACCAGAAATAGCTGAACATTTACAACTTCCTCAAATCACTTATGTAGAAAAAGTAGATGTTGAAGGAGACAAATTAACAGTAAGAAGAGCACTTGAAAATGGATATGAAGTATTAGAAGTTCAAACTCCATGTCTTCTAACTGCAATTAAAGAATTAAATGAACCAAGATACATGGATATGAGAAATGTATTTGGATTATTTGAAAAAGAAGTTAAAGTATGGTCAGCTGATGATATAGATGTTGACAAAGCTTTATTAGGATTAAAAGGATCTCCAACAAAAGTTAAAAGATCAATGACTAAAGAAGCTAAAGGACAAGGTGAAGTAGTTAATAAGCCAGTTAAAGAAGCAGCAGCTTATGCAGCTTCAAAATTAAAAGAAAAACACTACATTTAGTATATATAAGTAGGAGGGATAAGTAATGAATATAGCAGATTTCAAAGGCGTTTGGGTATTCGCAGAACAAAGAGACGGAGAACTACAAAAAGTAGCTTTAGAATTACTTGGAAAAGGTAGAGAAATTGCAGATAAACTAGGAGTAGAATTAACTGCAGTTTTACTTGGAAATAAAATCGAAAATGTTGCAAATGAATTATTAGCACACGGAGCTGATAAAGTTCTTTATGCTGAAGATGAAAGATTAGTAAACTATACAACTGGTGCTTATACAAGAGTTATTTGTGACCTTGTAAATGAAAAGAAACCAGAAATATTATTCATCGGAGCTAGCTTCATAGGAAGAGACTTAGGTCCAAGAGTTGCTGCAAGATTACACACTGGTTTAACAGCAGATTGTACATCATTAGACACTGAAGAAGGAACAGGTCATTTATTAATGACAAGACCAGCGTTTGGTGGAAACTTAATGGCAACAATCATGTGTACAGAAAACAGACCACAAATGTCAACTGTAAGACCAGGAGTTTTCGATAAATTAGAAGCAGATGAATCTAGAGTAGATGCATCTAAAATCGAAAAAGTTAATGTACAACTAGATGCTGAAGACTTAAAAGTAACAGTTAAAGAAGTTGTTAAAATAGCTAAAGAAGTTGCTGATATCGGTGAAGCTGAAGTAATCGTAGCAGGTGGTAGAGGAGTTGGAAATAAAGAAAACTTCGCAAAACTACAAGAACTTGCTGATGCATTAAACGGTGTAGTAGCAGGATCAAGAGCAGCTACAGATAACGGCTGGATAGATCACGCATTACAAATTGGTCAAACTGGTAAAACTGTAAGACCTAAATTATACATTGCTTGTGGTATCTCAGGAGCAATCCAACATTTAGCTGGAATGCAAGACAGTGATTACATAATCGCTATAAACAAAGATGAAGATGCTGCAATCATGAAAGTTGCTGATTTAGGATTAGTAGGAGATTTAAATAAAATAATCCCTGAATTAATAGCACAAATAAAAAGCTATAACTAATAATTAGAAATAAAAAGCTGTTGGTATATACCAACAGCTTTTTTTATATTATTAAAATATAAGTAATATATTGAAAAGAATCAGTATATAAATTATACAAGATATATAAACAAATAGTATAACACTAAAAAGTGCCTACTTGATGTAAACTATACGATGACATAAAATTAGAAACAAAGGTAAGTTTTAAGTAACTTTTAGTTAAGTTTTAAGTAACTTAAAATAAATACAAGTAAGTTTTTAGTAAGTTTTAGGTAAGTTTTAAGTAAATTAAACTAAAAATAAGTAAGTGAAAAATCAAGGGGGAATTGAACATGGAATTTAAGAACTTATTACTAAAAAAAGAAAATGGTATAGGATATGTAACTATTAATAGACCAAAAGCATTAAATGCTTTAAATTCTGAAACTTTACAAGAAATAGGTTTAGCTTTTGAACAAATTGAAAATGATGATGAAATATCTGTAGTTATATTAACTGGTGCTGGAGACAAATCATTTGTAGCTGGAGCAGATATTTCAGAAATGAAAGATAAAAATGGAATGGAAGGAAGAAAATTTGGCTTATTAGGAAACAATACGTTTAGAAAAGTTGAATCATTATCAAAACCAGTCATAGCTGCTATTAATGGATTTGCTTTAGGTGGCGGATGTGAAATTTCAATGGCTTGTGATATAAGAATAGCTTCAACTAAAGCTAAGTTTGCTCAACCAGAAGTTGGTCTTGGAATTACTCCTGGATTTGGTGGAACTCAAAGACTTCCAAGAATAGTTGGAATGGGAATGGCTAAAGAAATGATATATACTGGGAATATAATAAATGCAGATGAAGCATTTAGAATAGGTCTTGTAAATAAAGTGGTTGAACCAGAAGAATTAATGAATGTAGCTACAAAACTTGCTCAAGACATTATGAAAAGTGCACCAATAGCTGTTAAGTTAGCTAAACAAGCTATAAACAGAGGAATGCAAGTAGATATAGATACAGCTATAAACTTTGAAGCTGAATTATTTGGAGCTTGTTTCTCAACAGAAGATCAAACTGAAGGAATGAGTGCTTTCCTTGAAAAGAGAAAAGAAAAGAACTTCCAAAATAAATAATTAAATAAATACATGAAATATAAGACTAAGTAAAGATTAAACTTTTTACTTGGTCTTATATTTTTTATTAAAAGTTTTAGTAAGTCTTATAATTTATTTGAAATAAGAATAACAACACTTAATCTTCTATTTCATATAAATGAAATAGGGGAGGAGAAACTATGAATATAAGTGCTATTATAGAAGAAAGCAGTAATCCACTGTATAAAATACCTGTATTTCTTAGTTATGCAGTACCATATAATTCTTTACAAACAAAATTTTTAGAAACAATAATAAATAAAATAAAGTGCCAATTAATTTTTCCAAGGACTCTTGGAAGATCGGATCAATATACAGAAACCCCTATAATACCAATAAAAAGAATGATGTTAAGCAATTATGGGTGTTTAGCTATGGCATTTAAAAGAGCATATATTCCTGAGGCTATAGTTAAACCTAATTCACAGCAAGAACAGATAATAAACAATTTTTGGACTACTAGCCCTTATTTACAAATAGAAATTGCTATGAGTATTCAAAGGGGACTTCCTGTAATGATTTTAGTGGAAGATGGAGTTAATACTGATGGTGTGTTTGGTGGAGTATTGCAACAAGGAGCAACTCCATATAATATAATTAGCTTTAGTTTAACTGATTATGAATCTATAGAAAAATTTTTTGAAAGTGTATTCTGGAGAGAGACATTTTTAGATTGGGTAGGAAAGGTTAGGGGATTTTATAATAAGGAAACTGATCCCATGATTCAATAATAAATGTATTATTAAAATTCATATTAATATAAATAAAAACGCTTTATAGAGTAGAAGGGACTGCGCTATAAGGTGTTTTTGTGTATAATAAAGAGAAACGAAAATAAAAACATGAACAATTAATATAGAATATTTATAAAGGGGGGAATTTCTAGCGTAAATTTACATAAGTGCTAGATAGATGATTATGGAAAAATATATATTAAGGAATGGTATTCAATTATATTATGTAAAAAGACAAGGTAATATATCTTCCTTTTGTATTGGATTTAATGCAGGTGCATTAGTGGAAAATAACAATCAACTAGGTATTGCTCATGCTGTAGAGCATATGGTATTTAAAGGTACTAAAACTAGAAATGAAGATGAAATAAATAAACTATCAGATGCAATATTTGGTTTTAATAATGCAATGACAAACTATCCTTATGTAATCTATTATGGAACAACATTGTCCTCTGACTTTTATAAGGGCTTTCAATTGTATTCTGATATAATAGTGAATCCTTCTTTTCCTAAGACTGGATTTAAAGAAGAAATTGATGTGATTTTAGAAGAATTTAAGGAGTGGAAGGATGATGCTTATCAAGAATGTGAGGATGAGTTATTTTATAATGCATTTAAGAAAAGAAGAATCAAAGATTTAATAATAGGTGATAAGAAAGATATAAAAAATATAACATTAGATGATATAAAAAGTTTTTATAATCAACATTATGCTCCTGAAAATTGTGTTATAAGTGTAGTATCTTCGTTAGAATTTGATGAGGTTTTGAAAATAGTAGATGATAATTTTGGAGCATGGAAAAATTCCTATAAGGTTAAAGGTGAAGAGATATATGATAAAAATGTAGCAGGAGTTTTTTATAAAATAAGAAAGGATCTAAATGGAGCTAAGATACAATATTGCTTTCCTATACATAATTTAAACCATGAAGAGGTTGTGGCTCTAAAAATGTTTAATTTTAAATTCGGGGAAGGCACAAGTAGTATATTATTTGACGAAATAAGAACTAAAAATGGTATGGCTTATGATATAAGTAGTAGCATAAAAAATGAAAAAGGTATTAAATTATTTGTGATTACATTAGGCACATCAGAAGATAAAGTTGAGAAAGCAATGGATTTAATAAACAAGAGAATATGTAGTATAAAAAGTATAAAAGGGATGTTTAATGAAAACAATATTAAAGATATAATGAAAAGCATAAATTTAAAAAAAGAGTTAGCTTTAGAAAAATCAATTGAACTATGCAAAAAAATTACTACAAATAAAATAATGTTTAATTCTACAGATGATATTTTTAATGAATTTATTAATGATAAATTTATAGATGAGAAAAAAATTATTGATACTGCATGTAAGGTGCTTAAAAATCCTAGTATACAAATTTTAAAACCTGAATAGAAGATAAAAGATAAGTACTATATAGAGGTACTTATTTTTTTATAATTTGATATTGATTTGTAAATGAGAATGTATTACAATTAGAGTATACACACACCCACTAGGGGGGAGGGGTAAAATTATGAATGAAGAAAAGAAAAAAGCAGTTCAGTATTTGAAAACTGCTAAAGGTCAAATTGATGGAATTTTAAAAATGATAGATGATAGTAGATATTGTATAGATATATCAAATCAAATCATAGCAGCGGAAGCTTTGTTAAAAAAAGCTAATTCTATGATATTAAAACAACATTTAAATCATTGCGTAAAGGATGCTTTTTTACATGATAAAGGTGAAGAAAAAGTTGATGAAATAATGTCTGTACTGAGTAAATTAATGAAGTAAAATTAGAGTAATAGGAGGCAAGAAAATATGGATAAGATATTAAACATCCAAGGAATGACTTGTGCAGCCTGTGCAAAAGCAGTTGAAAAAGTTTCTAAAAAAACTAATGGTGTAATTGAAGCAAATGTTAATTTCGCTTCAGAAAAATTATATGTGAAATATGATGAAAATGTTGTGTCTGAAGAAGAAATAATTAATGCAATTAAAAAAGCTGGATATTCTGCACAGGAAGATAAAAATATAAAAACAGTTACTATGAAAATAGATGGAATGACGTGTACAGCGTGTGCCAAGGCAGTAGAAAAAGTAACAAGGAAGCTTGAAGGCGTAGAAAAGGCTGAGGTTAACTATGCAACCGAAAAACTATATTTGGAATATGAACCTTCTAAGGTAAGAATATCTTCTATAAAAAGAAAAATAGAAGATGCTGGATATATGGCAACGGAAAGAGAAGTTTCAGTTGATTTAGATAAAGAAAGAAAAGATAAAGAAATAAAAACTATGTGGAACAATTTTTTATATTCTGCGGTGTTTGCAATCCCACTTTTAATAATTTCAATGGGACATATGATTGGGATGTATTTACCTAAAACAATTGATCCTATGGTAAATCCGTTGAATTTTGCTTTGGTTCAATTTATATTAGTTGTACCATGTATTTATAATGGAAGAAAATTTTATAAGATTGGATTTAAAACATTATTTAAAGGAAGCCCCAATATGGATTCTTTAATTGCAATAGGAAGTGGTGCTGCAATAATTTATGGATTATTTGCTACCTTTAAAATAGCTACAGGACATACAGAGTATACTATGGATTTATATTTTGAATCTGCAGCAACAATAATAACACTAATTTCATTAGGAAAGTATTTAGAAGCTAAGTCAAAAGGAAAGACATCTGAGGCAATAAAAAAACTAATGGGATTAGCACCTAAAACAGCATTAATAGTTCAAAATGGAAAAGAAGTAACTATACCAATAGAAGAAGTAGAAATTGGAGATATAATTGTAGTAAAGTCTGGTGAGAAGATACCAGTGGATGGAGTTGTAATTGAAGGAAATTCGTCTATAGATGAATCTATGTTAACCGGAGAAAGTATACCAGTTGAAAAAAATATAAATGACAAAATATATGGTGCAACTATAAATAAAAATGGATATTTAAAATTCAAAGCGACAAAAGTTGGAAAAGATACAGCTTTATCACAAATAATAGATTTAGTTGAAAAAGCTCAAGGTTCAAAGGCACCTATTGCAAGACTTGCAGATATTATATCAGCATACTTTGTACCAACAGTTATAATTATTGCTATAATTTCAGCAATAAGCTGGTATATAGCAGGAAAAGGTACAATATTTTCTCTTACAATATTTATTTCAGTTTTAGTGATCGCTTGTCCTTGTGCGTTAGGACTTGCAACTCCTACAGCTATTATGGTAAGTTCGGGAAAAGGAGCTGAAAATGGGGTCTTAATAAAAGGTGGAGAAGCACTAGAAACTGCACATAAAATAAATACAATAGTATTTGATAAGACAGGAACTATAACAGAAGGGAAGCCTGAAGTTACAAATGTAATTACAAGTGAAGATTTTGAGGAAGAATATTTAATTAAAGTGGTGGCATCAGCTGAAAAAGCTTCTGAGCATCCACTAGGTGAAGCTATAGTAAAATATGCAGAGGAGAAAGAAATACCATTAGTAGATGTTAAATATTTTAAATCTATAACGGGTAAGGGAATAGAATTAATAATTGATAATAAAACTATACTTGTAGGAAATAAAAGGTTAATGAATGAAAGGAAAATTTTAATAGATAAATTAGAAAAAAAAGCTGAATCATTTGCAGCAGAAGGTAAAACACCTATGTATGTTTCTGTAGATGGAAATATAAGTGGAATAATTGCAGTTGCAGATGTTATAAAGAAGAATAGCAAAAAGGCCATAGAGAAATTACATAAGATGGGTATAAGAACAATAATGATTACAGGTGATAATGAAAAAACTGCAATGGCTATTGCAAAACAAGCCGGTATAGATAAAGTTTTATCTGAAGTTATGCCACAAGACAAGGCTGATAACGTAAAAAGAATACAAGAAAAAGGAGAGATTGTTGCAATGGTTGGTGATGGAATAAATGATGCACCAGCACTTGTTCAGTCTAATGTAGGAATAGCAATTGGTTCTGGAACAGATATAGCAATGGAATCAGCAGACATAATTTTAATAAGAAACGATATTTTAGATGTTGTAACGGCTGTACAATTAAGCAAAGCTACTATTAAAAACATAAAACAAAATCTATTTTGGGCCTTTGGATATAATACTCTAGGTATACCAGTTGCCGCTGGAATACTTACTTTGTTTGGAGGACCTAAATTAAATCCAATGATAGCAGCTGCTGCTATGAGTTTAAGTTCTGTTTCAGTACTAACTAATGCTTTAAGACTTAAAAAATTTAAAAGGTATATATAAAATAATTTATATAAATATAGGAGGATGAATTATGAAAAGAAAGATAAATATTGAAGGAATGTCTTGTAACCATTGTGTTAATCATGTGAAAAATGCTCTTATGGAGATTGAGGGAATTAACGCTGTTAATGTAAGTTTAGAAGAGAAATTTGCTATTGTTGAAGGGAAAGATTTAGATGATAGTAAAATGAAAACAGAAGTTGAGGATTGGGGTTATAAAGTAATTTCAATAGAAGAAGCTTAAAAAAAAGAGTCAGTAAAAAACTGGCTCTATTTTTTATTATTTTTTATTTTTAGTAGATTTTCTTTTCTTATTTTTTTTCTTTTTTACTGAAAAACCAAAGCTACCTAAAGCTTTTTTTTGAAACTCCAAAATATTCTCCATGAGAGTAGCAGATTAAATCAGCTTTTTCATAATGAATTTTACCTTTTTCATCAATCAAATCTTCTTCTACATGAACAGACAGTATTTCAGCTAAAAATAAATCATGTGATCCTAATGGTAGAATATTTTTAACTTTACATTCTAAGGTTATAGGACATTCATCTATGTAGGGAACAGATATATTGTCACTTTCTCTTAATGTAAAATTAAGTTCTTTTATTTTATCTAAAGTATTTCCAGATCTAACACCACAAAAGTCTACAGCTTTAACTAAATTTCTTGAAGGAAGATTAACAACAAATTCGTTATTTTCTTTTATATATTCATAAGATAGTCGTTCTGGTCTTATAGCTACACTTATCATTGGAGGTTTAGTACAAGCAACTCCAATCCAACCAACAGTAAATACATTTACTTTTCCTTTGTTATTTTTAGAGGTAATAAGCACTGAAGGTACTGGATTTAGCATAGCACTTCCTTTAAAGGTCTTTTTACTCATTAATATCTCTCCTGTATGTTATATATTTTATTGTTAAATTTATAGAGTGTCATAATATTTTTTTAATAATAATCCATCTTGTTCCAGTATAGGACTTTCACATATTATACAACCTTTAATATCAAAGTCTCTAAAGGTTTTAAGACATTCTTTATAATTAAAATCACTTTCTTCAAAAGGAAGATGGTTTCGTTCACCCTTTATAGTATAGTTAATTCCCGATAAGTGAATATGCATATCATTTAATCCATCATCTCCTAGTTCATTACCTACATAATCTAATATTCTAGCAAAATCATCATAATTTTTTAAAGAACCATTATATCTTGCATGAAGATGTGAAAAGTCTATACATAACTTACATGTAGAAACTGCTTTACATAGAGCTACATTTTCTTCAAGAGAACCAAATTGAGTTCCTTTTCCTGTTGTTTCAAGTCTGTAATCTACTCCTAAATCAGGAAGTTTTAAAAGATTTTCTTTTATAGTTTCAAAAGTTTCTTCTTTTGAATCTTTAAGATAAAAACCTGGATGAAATACAAGGCTTTTTCCTTGAACTTTTTTTAGACCCTCAGCTCCTGTTATTATTCTTTCAATAGATTTTTCTATTTTTTCTTCTTCATCTGCATTTAAGTTTATAAAATAAGAACCATGTGCAGATAAATAGAAGTTGTTTTTTAATTTGGTATCTAATACTTCGTTTTTATTTTTATCTGTAATATTTACAGATCTTACAAAAGGAAGTTCCATTGCATCAAGACCTATTTCTTTTAAATACTCAATTCCAGTTTTGTATGTGAACTTTTTATCGCTATTTCTATTAGGTAATCCTGATATTCCAAATAATAAAGTATCCATATATATATAGCACCTCCAATAAGATTATACCACAAAATATATAATGATTATGCTATAATAATTTAGAAGAAGGTGATAAATTGATTAGCGAATGGAGATTAAAAGTCACAAAATGTGATACTAAATTATTAGCTCAGCAATGTAACATAAGTAATATTACAGCAAAAGTATTGGCAAATAGAAATATTCAAAATGAAGAAGAAGCCAAAAAATTTTTAAGGGCATCACTTGAAGACTTATATAGTCCGTTTTTAATGCAAGATATGCAAAATGGAATAGATATAATATTAGATGCTATCGATGAGGGAAAAAAAATAGTTGTTTATGGTGATTATGATGCTGATGGAGTTACAAGTACAGCTATTTTATATAAAGGACTTTTAGAATTAGATGCAAATGTTGAATATTACATACCTGATAGAGAAACAGAAGGATATGGTATGTGTAGTAATAGAATAAAAATTTTAAAAGAGCAGGGAACTGATATTATACTAACTTGTGATAATGGTATAAGTGCTGTAGAAGAAGTGAAACTTGCTAAAGAATTAGGTATGCAAGTTGTAATCACAGATCATCACGAACTTCCATTTAAAGAGGAACAGGGCGAAAGAGAGTATATAATTCCTAATGCAGATGCAATTATAAATCCTAAAAGAAATGATTGTGAATATCCTTTTAAAATGTTATGTGGTGCGGGTATTGCTTTTAAATTTATACAAGCTTTATATATAAATGTAGGAATAGATGATAAGAAAGCTTATAAATTTATTGAACTTGCTGGAATAGGTACTATATGTGATGTAGTAGATTTAGTTGGAGAAAACAGAATTATAGCAAAAAATTCTTTAAAGATGATAAGTAATACTACAAATTTAGGATTGAAATGTCTCATTGATGTTCTTGGTATAAATAATAAAGAAGTAAAATCTTATAATATAGGATTTATGATAGGACCTTGTATTAATGCTACAGGAAGATTAGATACAGCAGCATTATCGGTAGAATTATTAATTACAGATGATGAAGAAAGAGCTAAGGAGCTTGCAAGTATATTAAACGATTTAAATAAAACAAGACAAGAAATGACAATGAGAAATGTAGAAGAGATAATTGATGTTGTTGAAAATTCTAGCTTTAAAGAAGATAAAGTCTTAGTAATATATAAAGAGGATATACATGAGAGTATAGCAGGAATAGTAGCAGGTAAAGTAAGAGAAAAGTTTAATGTACCTACTATAATATTAACTAAAGGAAAAGAAATGCCTAAGGGTTCAGGCCGCTCAATAGAAGAGTACAATTTATTTGAAGAATTACTAAAATGCAAAGAATTATTAGATAAATTTGGTGGACATCCTATGGCAGCTGGATTATCTATAAAAGAAGAAAATATAAGTGAATTAAGACAAAGATTAAATGCAAATTGTAAACTTACAGATAATGATATAGTGCCTAAGATAAAGATAGATAAAAGAATTCCTTTAGATATAGTTAATGATGAATTAATATCTGAAATGGAGATTTTAGAACCATTTGGAAAAGGAAATTCATCTCCATTATTTGCAGAGAAGAATGTAAGTGTTTCTCAAATAAGAGTAATTGGTAAAAATCAAAATACACTTAAATTAACATGTATTATAAATGATAAAGAAAAAATAGAAGCTATATCATTTAATAAAGTAAATGAATTTAAAGAAATGCTAGAAGTTAAATTTAAAAATACATTTGAAAAAATTCTTTTGAATTTATCAAATTTAAAATTAGATTTAATATTCTATCCAATAATAAATGAATTTAACGGAAATAGGACAGTTCAACTTAGAATAAAAGATTTTAGACTTTCAGAATAATAATATTATAAATTTAATTAAAAAATACTTCATAAATTAATGAAGATTTTTTTATTATTTATAGAAATTTATAAAATATACAATAAAAGAAGGGAAAATAATAACTTTTGTAGAATATATTTGTATATGTGAACTTTTTATTAAATGCGGAGGAATATATAAATGTATCAACTTTATGATGACATACCTTTTGGAGTAATTATTTTTCGAGAAAAAGATTTACATATTCAATATATAAATTATAATTTCGGTAATATGTTTGATGTCGATTCTGAGTTTGTTGGAAGAAGTATAGATGAGTTAAAGATTTTTAGAAAAATAAAAGGTGCTATAGAAAATTGTGTGAATTTTAGAGTGAATAAAAAATTAAAACAAGTGGAGATTTTAATAAATAGATATTTTGATATTACGATTAATATTAAAAATGATATAATTACAATTTTTATTTATGAAGTATCCCAATATGTTAATATTCAAAACGAATTAAAGCATAGTAATGAAAACTTCCTTTGTATGTGTTCAGAATTAAAAACAAAATGTGATATATTACAAACTCTTAGAAATAGAGAAAATGATTGTTTTATACATTTAAAAAATGTATTAAATAATATATCAGAAGGTATTATAGTTTATGATGAATTTGGAAAATTTTATTTTTGTAATAAGGCATCTATGTGTTTAGTGGGAGATGATATTAAAAAATTTGATGTTAGAGGTTTCTTTAATAAATTAAGTTATTATGATTTTGAATCTAAGGGGAAAGATTTACAACAACTATATCATGACTTTAAATATAATAATAGACCTATAAGAGAATTTATAATTAAGCTTAAAGATAATAATAATAATAATAGATATATCGAATTAAATTCTAGTTCTATACTTAACGAAAAATGCGTTATTAATACAGTAATAACATTAAAAGATATTACAAGTATTAAAAGCAAGGGAATTAAACTTCAAGAACAAAGAGAATTTATAAATGATGTAGTAAACACAATAGATGTACCTATTGCAGTAGTAGAATATGATGATTTAAATTATAAGTTAGCTAATAGTAAATATAAAGATCTGTTATTTTTAAACAATAATATTAATGATGATAGAGTTACAGAACCATTTATATTAGATGTTATTCATAATATTTTTAATAAAGATATACATAAGAGAGAGCATGTATTAGCACCATACGTTATTAAAGATAAAAATGGCAATGAAAGATATTATAAAATTAAGTTTACAGGAAAAGTAAGCGAAAAAAGTAAAATCAATAAATTAAATAAAATATTTATTCATGCTACTGATATTACGGAAGAAATAATACATAATAAAGAACTTCAAAATATTTCAAAAATGAAAGACGAATTTTTTAATATGATTTCTCATGAACTTAGAACTCCTTTAACTATAATTAATTCATCTGTACAATTAGCTAGAGATATATATAAAGAAGAGATAACTCGAAATATAGGCAGAGTATTACTTAGGGTAGATCAAAACTGTAGAAGACTATTAAAATTAATAAATAATATATTAGATATTTCTAAAGCAGAAGCAGGATTTCTTCAATTACAATATTCAGATTTTGATATAGTTGTAATAACTGAAAATATAGTTAGTTCTGTAAGCATATATGCTAAAAGCAGAGGAATACAATTAATATTTGATACTAATGAAGAAGAAAAACTAGTTGCTTTAGACAAAGATAAATATGAAAAAATTATATTGAATTTATTATCTAATGCTATAAAGTTTACTCCAAAAGGAAGAAAAATTTATGTTACTACAACTGTAGAGAATAATAAGGTTAAAATAAAAGTAAAAGATCAAGGAATTGGTATAGAAGAAGAAAATTTAAAAACTATATTTGATAGATTCATACAAATAAGAAATAGTACTACTAATTGTGTACAAGGCACAGGACTTGGTCTTGCACTTGTTAAAAATTTAGTCGAGTTAATGGGTGGAAGTATAAAAGTAAGTAGTAAACTTAATGAAGGAACTGAGTTTATTATTACTTTTGATAATATAAAAAGTAATAATAGTTTAATTAATCCTTCTTTTGATTTAAACGGTGATATTAAAAACAAATTAGTTCTTGAATTTTCAGATATTAAATAAATTAAGTGCATGAGAATATTCTCGTGCACTTAATTTATTTAATTATTTAAAATATCTATATATTTTTATATTAAAGCATATTTTGTTCATAATAATTAATCATTTCTTTTACCATTTCTCCTCCAACGGAACCACATTGTTTGGCTGTTAAATCTCCATTATAGCCTTCTTTTAAAGGAACACCAATTGCATTTGCAGCTTCCATTTTGAATTTGTTTAATCCTTCTCTAGCTTCTGGAACAAGAACTCTATTTCTTGACATTTAAATCAACCTCCTTATGTGTTTTCAATAATAGCTTATCCATTTTTAAAAGATATATGATATAAGATATAAACCAAAATAAATAGAATTAGACAAAGGTTTTATTAAAATGTTTTTATGGAAATATTAAAGAAGTTCAAGACAAATAAACAATATATGATACAATAGAATATGTATGTTTTACAAAAAATAAAATGAGGTGTATATTATGGAAATTGACAGTGGAGTCTTTTCTGACCAGAAAATTGGAAAGTTATTAATTAAATTTGCAATACCGACTATATTATCTTTATTAGTGATGGAATTGTATAATATGGTTGATACTATATTTGTAGGATCCACTATTGGAGCAATAGGAATAGGTGCTCTTACAATAGCTCTTCCAATTCAAAAACTTATAAGTTCTACTGGGCTTATGATGGCAGTAGGTACGTCAACTGCTGTTTCGAGGAATTTAGGAAAAAAGAGATTTGATAAAATAAGAAAGATAATATTAAATTCTCTAATTCTAACTAGTTTAGTTTTAAGTTTATTATGTATTACAATATTTATATTTAGAAATTATATCATAAAAAATTTATTGGGATCTAGTGAAAGTCTCTTCCCTTATGCATATCAATATATATCTATAATTTTAGTTGGTGGTATATTTCAGTGTTTAACTTTAGTAATAGGATATGTAATTATGTCTTTAGGAGACACTAAATTAACCTTAAAGGCCACATCGTTAGGTGCTATTATAAATGTAATATTAGATTTGATTTTAGTGGTTCATTTTTCTATGGGAGTAAAAGGAGCAGCAATTGCAACCACATTTTCTCAAATATTAGCATTTATTTATGCTTTTAAAAAATTTATTAAAGTGAAAAAAGAAATTGATTTAGAATTTAAGTTTAGCTTTGAAATACCTATAGTAAAAAGTATAATAACAGTTGGCTTTTCTACATTTATTGTAGAGGTTTCAGATGGATTACTTTCTATAGTATTTAATAATTTATTATCAGTTCATGGTGGAGATGATGCTGTTGTTATAATAGGAACTATAACAAAATTATCTATGTTTTTATTTATAACTGTAATAGGTATAAGTTCAGCAATGCAACCTATAGCAGCTTTTAATTATGGAGCTAAAAATTATCAAAAATTGAAACTAGTAATAAAGGAAACTATTATATTTATAACAGTAACTACTTTAATAGTTTGGGGAGGTATGTTTTTATTTCCTTCTTACTTAATTGGGATATTTTTAAAAGACACAGAGTTACTTATAAAAGCTGTTAAAGCGTTTAGAATAGTTATAATTATATTTCCGTGTGTTGGGATTTACTATGTATCAATATACTGCTGTCAAGCTCTTGGAAAGGCTAAATCCTCGTTTATATTGTCTATATATAGAGAGACATTAGTATGTATTCCAGCTGCTGCAATTTTAGTATATAAACTTGGTACAATGGGTGCATGGATTGCATATCCTGTAGCAGATTTTATATCCTGTATTACAGGATTATTTTATATAAGAAAAATAATAAATAATTTAAAAAAATTAATTAATTAATAACAAAGCCTCTTCTAAATAATATTACTTAGAAGGGGCTTTGCATTTTTACTAATATATTTAAAATATTAGCTTAAACTATTCTAGTGGTATATTTCGGCTAAATCTAAATTATAGATTATTTTTTTCGTATTGTTCTACCATAGTTTTAACCATTTGTCCGCCAATTGATCCAGCCTGTCTTGAAGTTAAGTCTCCATTGTATCCTTGTTTTAAATTAACACCAACTGCATTTGCAGCTTCCATTTTGAATTTGTTTAATCCTTCTCTTGCTTCTGGTACTAATGCTCTATTACTTCTTGCCATTTTAATGACCTCCTCGTTTTATGTGATTTATTTTTGTTACACTAGTATCTTAACCTTTTTTGCAATTAATATATTAGTAGGTTAAAGGTACAAGTTGAAGTTTGTACTTGTTTTAGCAAAAGAATTATTAATTGTAATATTTTATTTTAAAAAATATAATTAATATTAATAAAATATATAGTATAATAAAGAATTAGTGAGTAATTAAAATGACTTTTAAAAGAAGAAAATTCGTAATATAGTTGGGAGATGATATTTTGAAGAAATATAAGATAATTATGACCGGAGGCGGTTCAGCTGGTCATGTAACTCCAAATCTTGCACTTGTACCTAAATTACAAGAATTAGGTTATGAAATACAGTATATAGGAACAGAGAATGGTATAGAAAGAAAGATAATAGAAGGAGAAAGCATAAAATATCATATTATTTCTAGTGGTAAATTAAGAAGGTATTTTGATATAAAAAATTTTTCTGATCCTTTTAAAGTAATAAAAGGAGTTTTTGAAGCAAAAAAAATAATAAAGAAAGAAAAACCTAATATAGTATTTTCAAAAGGTGGATTTGTATCTGTACCTGTTGTTATTGGTGCTCGTTTAAATGGAATTCCAGTTATTGCCCATGAATCTGATATGACTCCAGGACTTGCAAATAAGCTTGCAGCTCCATTTTGTAACAAAGTATGTGTAACATTTCCTGAAACATTAAAATGCATAAAAGGAAATAAAGGAATAGTTACAGGAACACCAATAAGAGAAGAACTTTTTAAAGGAAGTAAATTAAAAGGATATAAGATATGTAATTTTGAGGAAAAAGAAAAGCCGGTTCTTATGATAATAGGAGGAAGTTTAGGTTCCAAAGTAATTAATGAAAATATAAGAAATAATATTGATGAATTACTTAAAAAATATAATATAATTCATATATGTGGTAAGGGAAATATAGATAAAACTTTAAGTGACAAAAAAGGATACAAGCAGTTTGATTATGTTAAAGAAGAATTATCACACTTAATGGCATCAGCAGATTTATTTATATCTAGAGCTGGAGCAAATGTTATTTTTGAATTATTAGCGTTGAAAAAACCTAATGTATTAATACCGTTGTCTGCAAAAGCTAGTAGAGGAGATCAAATATTAAATGCAAAATCTTTTGAAAAAAGTGGATATAGTATGGTTATAGAGGAAGAGAGCTTAAGTGGAGATATCATTGTTAATAAGATAGACGAATTATTTAAAGAAAGACAAAAATATGTTAATAATATGAATTCAAGTTCTGCAAGCAATTGCGTAGAAAAGATAATTAAATTAATAGAAAAATATAAAAAGAAATATTAAGCAAACAAAAAACATCTAAAAATTTTTTAGATGTTTTTTTATTATGTGCGCCCAGCATGGGCGCAATCTATAAGGTGAAAGTCCTGAACGCCGAAGGTGATATAGGCGTTAGCCAATGACAAGGGTGTCCATCGTGAGGTGGAATCTGAAGGAAGTCGGATGGCAAAATTCCGGTCTGAGGAATACGAATCACATAAGAGGCTGATTATAGCTGGATGAGTTTGCATAACAAAACAAAGTCCGTATCACCCAAAAGTTATTGCAGTATATGTGGCAGATATATGGAATGAAAGATTGCGTTCTTACCTGGGGAGGTCTGATAGATATATCATTAAAGGATGAACTTCCTACATGATAACCTACATAGTGATATGTAACTGAACTATCAGAAGTCAGCAGAGGTCATAGTACCATACTATGTGCACGTAGTGCGGGAAGGACTGAACATTAGGAGGTTTTCAACTTTGAATAATTCAAATAAATTACAAAGAAAGCAGACAACTCAATATAGAGGTCGCCTTGTGGAAGTAGGAGTGGAACTTCAAGGTAAACGAGGGGCGCAGAGTAATAATTTGGCGTTAGCAAAGGGAGAAAGAGAAAACAATGTAGTAGATGATACTAATAATCTACTTGAAAAGGTTTTAGCTAGAGAAAATATGCTAAAAGCTATGAAAAGAGTAGTTGCCAATAGAGGAAGTCATGGTATTGATGGTATGAGAGTCGATGAACTTCGAGGGTTTATTATCAAAAATTGGCTAACAATTAAGCAAAAGTTATTAGAAGGAAGGTATAAACCTTCACCAGTTAGGAGAGTGGAAATACCAAAACCTGACGGTGGAATTAGATTGCTTGGAATACCTACTGTACTTGATAGATTAATACAACAGGCATTAGCTCAAGAACTTAATAAAATTTATGACCCTACCTTTTCGGATAATAGCTATGGATTTAGACCAAATAAAAGTGCTAAACAAGCTATATTAAAATCAAGACAATATATCAATGAGGGGCATAAATGGGTTGTTGATATAGACTTAGAAAAATTCTTTGATAAAGTTAACCATGATATATTAGTGGAAAGACTTTCAAGAAGAATAAAGGACAAAAGGGTACTTAAACTAATTAGAAATTATCTTAAATCTGGAATAATGATAAATGGATTGAAGGTAAAATCAGATAAAGGTACACCGCAAGGTGGTCCATTAAGCCCAATACTTGCTAATATTATGCTTGATGAAGTAGATAAAGAACTTGAGAAAAGAGGTCATAGATTTTGCCGATTTGCAGATGACTGCAACATTTATGTCAAAAGTAAAAAGGCAGGATTAAGAGTTATGGCAAGTATAAGAAAAATACTTGAAGGTTTATTAAAACTTAAAGTTAATGAAAATAAAAGTGCAGTAGATTTTGTGACGAGAAGAAAATTTCTTGGATTTTCATTCTATTTTGCAAAAGGCGGAGCCAATATAAGAATACATGAAAAGTCATATAAAAGATTCATAAACAAAATAAGAAAATTAACAAACCGTAATAAAGGTATAAGTATGGAATATAGAGTTTATATGATTAACCAATTAACGATTGGATGGATTAATTACTTTGGAATAGCGAAAGCTAACGCTAAAATACAAAAAATAGATAGTTGGATAAGAAGAAGGTTAAGGAGTTGTATTTGGAAACAATGGAAAAAGGTTAAAACTAGAGGACGAAACCTCATAAAACTAGGTCTTTCGACCTATAAAGCATGGGAGTATGCAAATACAAGAAAAGGCTATTGGAGAATATCCAAAAGCCCAATTCTTGATACAATCTTAAACAACAAATATATTGAAAATCTTGGTTACAGAAGTATATCTAAAAGATATCAGCTAATACATAATTCTTAATGAACCGCCGTATACCGAACGGTACGTACGGTGGTGTGAGAGGACGCTAAATAAAATAATTATTTAGCTCCTACTCGATAATGATAAAATAATCGAAATTTTCAGAAAAATTTACTATAATATATTATGTGAGACAATATTTACTAAAAAGGGGAGATTTTATGAAAATTGAATTTTATGGTGCAGCTAAATGCGTAACTGGTTCATGTCATATATTAAAAGTTAATGATAAGAATGTACTTTTAGATTGTGGATTATTTCAAGGTCGAGATGAAAAAGAAAGGGGGAATGATGAATTTCCATTCGATGCAAGAAAAATAGATTATGTAATATTATCTCATGCTCATATAGATCACAGTGGTAGAATTCCATTATTATACAAAAAGGATTTAAAGGCGAAGTAATATGTACAAAAGCTACAAAAGAATTATGTAGTATAATGCTTCCGGATAGTGGATATATACAAGAAACAGAGACAGAATGGAAAAATAGAAAAAGAATAAGACAAGGGCTTGGAACCATAGAACCCCTGTACACAGCAAAAATGGCAGAACTTTCAATGTATTTATTTAGAGATTATGATTATGAGGAAGTTATAGAGGTCTTTGATGGATTCAAAGTTATATTTAAAGAAGCCGGGCATCTTTTAGGTTCATCTATAGTAGAAATGTATATTAGAGAGGAATATGAAGATGAAGTTAAAATTGTATATACAGGAGATTTAGGAAATACAAATAAACCAATAATTAAGGATCCAAGCTATATAAATTATGCAGATTATATAATAATGGAGACTACTTATGGCGATAGGTTACATGGAGACATGGATTGGTCTTTTAAAGAATTAGTAAATATAATAACTGACACATTTAGGAGAGGAGGAAATGTAATAATTCCCTCATTTTCTGTAGGAAGAACACAAGAAGTTTTATATGCGTTAAGTAAATATGTAAAGGATAATACCATTAAAGATGTAACTATATTTGTGGACAGTCCTCTTGCAGCTAATACAACTAAAATATATGAAAAATGTAGTGACTATTATGATGAGGAAATGAAAGAATTAATGAGTAATGGATTGAATCCGTTAAATTTTAAAGGTGTTATATATACTAATACTCCACAAGAATCTATGAGAATTAATAAATTTCAAGGAAATGCTATTATAATATCAGCTAGTGGTATGTGTGAAGCTGGAAGAATTAAACATCATTTAAAACACAATCTATGGAGAAAAGAATGCTCTATAGTGTTTGTTGGATATCAAGCAGAGGGTACTTTAGGAAGATCTATCTTAGATGGAAATAAAAAAGTAAACTTATTTGGAGAACCAATTGCGGTTAATGCTAAAATATATAATTTAGAAGGGTTATCTGGGCATGCAGATAAAAATGGTCTTATAGAATGGATAGATAAACTTATGGTAAGACCTAAAGAAATATTTTTGGTGCATGGTGATACTAAATCTCAAGAAGGATTTAAAGAATTATTAGATTCCAAAGGATTTAAATCAAAAATAATGGATGTATTTGAAACTTATTATATAAACGAACATTTGAAGTTAAATGATGAAAATATTAAATATAGAATAATTAAACTTTTAAATTCTATAGATGATATAGAATATATGAGTAAAGAAGTTTTAATTAAAGAGATAGAAAAAGCAATAAATAATAATGAAAAGGCAGCCAAATAAGCTGCCTTAGATTTTTGAAAAGTTTTTAAAGGATTCAAGAGCTTTCAAATTTTTATTAAAATAGTTCAAAAGATTACTTATACATTTTAGAGTTTCTGGATTTATTGTGTGTTCAATTTTTTCTGTTTCTTCCAGTATACCAGTACAAACGCCTATTAATTTTAAAAAGTTTTCTATAATTTCATGTCTTTTTAATAAACTTTCACCAATACGTTTTCCCTTACTTTCTAAAGTTATGGCTCCATATTTTTCATAGTTTACAAGTTCAAGTTTAGATAACTTTTGAACCATCTTAGTAGCTGAAGGTGGTTGTACGTTTAATGCAGAAGCTAAATCGTTTATCCTTGTAAAACCTGAAGACTTAGATAATCTATAGATCATTTCTAAGTAATCTTCCATAGATGGTGTTAGGATATTGATATCTTTTTTTATATATTCACTGAATGTAAAAAAGTTCTCACTTGTCAAAGAATCACCTGCTTTAAAATATAATTGTTAAATTATATGCGATGAAAAAAAATATATTAATAAAGTGTAACAATATTTGGAAGTAAATCATAGTATATTATATATTGTTAATTAAAAAAGTTAGACGAAGCTAATTTTATTAGTTTATTGAAAGATATACTTAATTAATATATAGGGGGAATTTATTATGGAAAAAATACAGAATAATTCACAAAAATTAAGTGAGATAAATGTTGGAAAATTAGCAAAAGTTAATGGATTAAATTCAAATGGTCTTATAAGAGAAAGAATGCTTGCATTAGGACTTACTAGAGGAGCAACTGTAAAGGTTATTCAAAGAGGACCTTCTGGTGATCCTACAATATATGATATAAGAGGGGCTATGATAGCTTTAAGAAGCGAAGAGGCATCATTGATTAATGTTTCCTTAGCCTAAGTTTTAACAATTAATATAGGAGGGTATTATGGGGCTTACTTATAAGTCAACACAAATAGATTCTTTAAGAGATGTCTATAAAGTGGAAAAAAAACAAGGAGAATATATAGTAGCTTTAGCTGGTAATCCTAACACAGGAAAAAGCACAGTGTTTAATGCACTTACTGGTCTTCATCAACATACAGGAAATTGGCCAGGAAAAACTGTTGTAAATGCTAGAGGAGAGTTTAGTTTTAAAAATACAGATTGTATTTTAGTAGATTTACCAGGAACATATTCATTATTTGCAACTTCTTCTGAGGAAGAGGTAGCAAGAGATTTTATTTGCTTTGGAGAACCAGATGTTACAGTAGTAGTTACAGATGCTACATGTTTAGAGAGAAACTTAAATTTAGTATATCAAGTGATGGAACTCACAGATAAAGTAGTTTTATGCGTAAATCTTATAGATGAGGCTAAGAAAAAGAATATAGTAATAGATTCTAAAAGATTGCAAGAGGAATTGGGCATACCTATTGTAATGACTGCAGCAAGAAGTGGTATTGGTATGCAGGAGTTAAAGGATGCTATATTTCAAGTCACTACTGGCAAAATTGTATCAACACCTAATAAAGCAATATATAAAGAGAGTGTAGAAAAAGTTGTATATAAACTTAAAGATATAGTTGAAGAACAAATACCCAGAATTAATTCAAGGTGGTTATCTCTAAGGCTTATTGATGGAGATGATACAATAATAAAATCTATTTTAAAGGATTTAGATGAAAAAGATAGGCAAAACGTACTAGATATTGTGGGGAATTTAACAAAAGATATATCAAAGAAAGACATAAGAGATTATATAACTCAGGAGATTTACAAAAAAGTAGAGAATGTAACTCATACCTGTGTGAACATAGATGAAAATAAATTTAATAGAGATAGAAAAATTGATAAGTATATAACATCTAGAGTATTTGGTATTCCTATTATGTTATCTATTTTAGCATTACTATTTTGGATAACTTTAACTGGAGCTAACTATCCTTCAGAATTTTTATCAACAACATTTTTTAAATTTGAAGATAAACTTACACAGTGGTTTACTATGATAAATACTCCTAAATGGTTATATGGAGTATTAGTGTTAGGTCTTTATAGAACATTAGGATGGGTAATATCCGTTATGTTGCCGCCTATGGCAATATTTTTTCCATTATTCACATTACTTGAAGACTTGGGATATTTGCCAAGGGTTGCGTTTAATTTGGATCATTTATTTAAGAGGGCGTGTGCTCATGGAAAGCAATGTCTTACAATGTGTATGGGAATAGGATGTAATGCAGCGGGTATTATTGGTTGTAGAATTATTGAATCACCAAGAGAAAGATTAATAGCTATATTAACTAATAATTTTATGCCTTGTAATGGAAGATTTCCTACGTTGCTTGCAATTTCTTCGGTATTTTTAGTTGTAGGTAATAATAGTAGATTATCAAGTGCTATTCCTGCACTGACAATTACTATAATGGTTGTATTTGGAGTTATAATTACTTTGATTGTTTCATATATACTTTCTAAGACTTTATTGAAGGGAGTTCCTTCTAGTTTTACATTAGAATTACCACCGTATAGAAAGCCTCAAATAGGAAGAATTTTATATACATCAATAATCGATAGAACTATATTTGTGCTTGGAAGAGCAGTTGTTATTGCAGCACCAGCTGGGGTAGTAATATGGATATTGAGTAATATTACAATAGGAAATATAAGTATACTATGTCATATAGCTAATTTTTTAGAACCATTAGCTAAAATTATGGGGCTTGATGGCTTTATCCTTTTAGCATTTATTTTAGGTATACCAGCAAATGAAATAGTAGTTCCTATTTTGTTAATGTCATATTTGTCTCAAGGTTCTATGCTAGATTTTGAAAATTTAGAATCATTAAAACAAATTTTAATAAGTCATGGATGGACATATCTTACAGCATTAAATGTTATGATTTTCACATTGTTACATTGGCCATGTGCTACAACTTTATGGACAATTAAAAAAGAAACAGGTAGTGCAAAGTGGACAGCATTGGCAGCTATAATTCCAACAGGTATAGCTTTTGCCATATGTATTTTAAATACATTTATATTCAAAATACTAGGATGGGCATAATAAAAAGTAGTTCAACTAATAAATATTTTAGTTGAACTACTTTTTATTTATCTAAATAATTAGTGAAAAATTCATCTATCATTTTTTCAGCTAGTCTTTTATAAGTGTTAGCTTCATTTATTGTACATAATACCTGGAGTAACATTTGAGAAATTTCTATGCTGTTATCAGAAAAATCTTTTGTTTCATTTTGAATTAGGCGAAATTTATTTTGGACATTTGCATTTATACTAGTTGACTCTGATTTTTTTATATTTAAAAAACTTTGATAGATTTTTTCAAGATTTAAGTTACTAGTTTCACTATTTGATAAATCTGTTATTATATTATTAAATAATAAACTTATATCATTTATTGATAAGGTTTGTTTTAAATAATAAATTAAAATAAGAAGAATAATATGATTTTTATTATATTTCTTTTTATTAGGTGGAATTAAAATTTTAGCTTTAGTATAGTTATTTATCATAGTTTTAGTTAAAATTTTATCATTTTCATTTCGTTTTAAATGTTTAAGTTTATCATCAAACAATGTAATAACTTGATCCATATATAAATCTAAATCAGGTATGTCTGATAGGTTTAGGTCATCTTCTAAATGTAATTCTTTTATTAAAAAATTTAAGTCTTCTGTATTTAATTTCATTAAAAACACCTCTGTATATGTATTAAAAAAATATTACCATAGCTATATCTATATTGCAATGTATAGTATATAAAACTACGTAAAGTATAATATATATTATATATTATTTTTAAATATTAACTATAAAGAATACAAATCTATAGAAATAATAAGTATAACTTAGAAATATAGATTTAATTTGTGAAAACAACAAAATATCTATTTAAAAACTTCCATGACATAAATATGACCACTAGTAGTTTTTAAAACTACGTAGTATAATGTTGATATTGAGATTGCTTAAGATAATGTTAAATTAGGAGATGATTTATAATGAATAAATTTAGAGAACCTGTAAGTGGATTAACTCATTTATTTGGAGTTATTATTTCTATAATAGGATTGATATTACTAATAAAATGTCAATCTTTAATGCCATATGCTACTACACTTGAATATGTAGCTATAATTATGTTTGGAATAAGTCTTATACTTTTATATACTGCTAGTAGTGTTTATCACTTAGTAAAAGCTTCGGAAAAAGTTATAAAATTTCTTAGAAGATTAGATCATTCTATGATATATATATTAATAGCAGGTACTTATACACCAGTATGCTTAATTTCATTACAGGGAAAATTAAGATGGATACTGTTTATAGGAATTTGGTCTTGTGCTTTGATGGGGATAGTATTTAAAATGGTTTGGTTTAATTCCCCAAGATGGTTATCTACATTATTTTATGTATTAATGGGATGGATTGCAGTATTTATAATATCACCACTTTCTAAGATAATAGATACAAAAGGCCTTATTCTAATGTTTTTAGGAGGAGTTCTTTATACATTAGGAGCAATTATTTATGCAACTAAATGGCCTAAAATAAAATCAAAAATATTTGGATTTCATGAAATTTTTCATTTGTTTGTATTAGGAGGAAGTCTTTGTCACTATTTTATGGTATTAAAATATATAATATAAATGATTTTACGCACGAGGAGTTTGGAATTTATGAAAAAATTAATATCTATAGAGGATATAAAGAATTTTATTAGTAATAATAGTTTATCCTTAATATATGTTTCATCGAAGCTAGAAACATGTAGTGTTTGTCATATGTTACTTCCAAAAATTCAAGAGAATTTAAAGGAGTATTCAAATCTACAAATAGCCACAGTTGATGCAAGTGAAGTTGAAGAAATAGCTGGAGAATTTTCTGTTTTTTCATTACCCTTAATAATTTTCTATGTAGAAGGTAAGGAAGTATTAAGAGAGGGAAGATTTATTAGTATGAATTCATTAAAAGAAGTTGTAAACAGACACTATAATTTAATTTATAGCTAGTTATTTTATATAAGAATAAATAACTCTTTTTTGAAAATACTAAACAGGAAAATGGTATTAAACTTGAGGAGGAGTTACTATGTCACATAAAAATAATAAGAATAGTAAGGATAATAAAAAATCCAATCCTAAAACTAAAAAAGAGTTAAAAAAAATGGAAATGGAAACTGCTGATGAAGTAGGATATTCAAAAGAATCAAGAAAATTAGGTAAAGATATGCCAAGAAAATATGATACAAACTAATAATTAATAATATTAGAAGCCATACAAATCGAGTATGGCTTTTTTATTTGCATATCTAAATGAATATTAAATCACTATTATACTTTAAACTATATAGTGATTTTGCTTTATAATAGATTAATAAGATATAATGAGGGTATGCAAAAATTTTAAGGAGTGAAGGAATTTGAATATAACATCAGTAGATATTTTAGAAAAATACTATGGATATAAAAGTTTTAGAAAAGGACAACAGGTGGTTATAGAAAGTATCTTAGAAGGGAAAGATGTTCTAGCCATAATGCCTACTGGTGGTGGAAAGTCTATTTGTTATCAAATACCTGCATTAATGATGAGTGGTATGACTATTGTAATTTCACCTTTGATTTCGCTTATGAAGGACCAGGTTGATAGTATAAAAACAATGGGAATAAGTTGTGCATACGTAAATAGTACATTAAATACATATGAGTTTGATGAAGTTATAAATGGAATAAAGAATAATAAATATAAAATAATTTATATAGCACCTGAAAGACTTGAATCTTTAGAGTTTTATGAAGCTATAAAAGATATAGAAGTGTCACAAATAGCAATTGATGAGGCACATTGTGTTTCTCAATGGGGACATGATTTTAGAGTAAGTTATAGAAATATACCGAGATTTATAAATAAATTTATAAATAAACCTAAGATAACTGCATTTACAGCAACAGCTTCTGAAGAAGTTAGAGAAGATATTATAAAGTTACTTAAATTAAAAGATCCGAAAATATTTATAACTGGATTTGATAGAGAAAATCTGAATATAAGCATAATAAAGTCAGGAAGTAAAAAAGAATATCTCTTAAATTATATAGAAAATAATAAAGAACAATCGGGAATAATTTATGCAGCTACTAGAAAAGAAGTAGATAATATATATGAAGGTTTAAAAAATAAGGGGTATTCTGTTGGAAGATATCATGCAGGATTATCAGATGGTGAAAGAGAAAATAATCAAGAAGAGTTTATACATGATAGATTAGATATTATGATTGCAACTAATGCTTTTGGAATGGGAATAGATAAGCCTAATATAAGATATGTAATTCATTACAGCATACCTAAAAGTATTGAGGCTTATTATCAAGAAATAGGTAGAGCAGGAAGAGATGGAGAAAAGAGTGAATGTATATTATTGTTTGCTCCAGGAGATGTTCATATTCAAAAGTACTTAATAGAAGTCAGCATAGAAAACTCAGAAAGAAAACAAAAACAATATGAAAAACTTCAAGAAATGATAGATTTAGTTTATAGTAATGATTGTTATAGAAAGTATATATTAAATTATTTTGGAGAAGAATTTAATCAGAACTGTAATAATTGCAGTAATTGTTTAAATGAAGGAGAAATAGTTGATAAAACAATAGATGCTCAGAAAGTATTATCTTGTATATATAAAATGAAAAGAAATTTTGGCATAACTATGGTTGTAGATGTACTTAGAGGTTCTAAGAACAAAAAAGTTTTAAATTTAGGTTTTAATACTCTATCTACATATGGATTAATGAAGGCATATTCTCAAGATAAATTAAAAAATTTTATTAATACTTTAGTTTCACATGGTTATATAGGATTAATTGGAGGTACATATCCAGTTTTAAATTTAAATAACAGGTCTGTTAAAGTTTTAAAGGGAGAAGAAACAGTTAAATTTAAAGTATTTGAAGCAAAACATAAGGATACTCATATAAACAAATTATTTAATATATTAAAAAGTTTAAGATATGAACTTGCAAGTGATGAAGGGGTTCCACCTTATGTAATATTTGGAGATGGTACTTTAAGAGAAATGAGTCTAAAGTATCCTATAAATAAAGAAAAAATGTTACAAGTATCCGGTATTGGCGAAGTTAAATATGAAAAATATGGTGAGAAATTTATGGGGGTTATCTCAAAATATGTTAAAGAAAATAATATAAATGTAAATAATATATATGATATTCAGGAACAAAATGATAATAAAGATGTTCCTTTAGAAGTAACTACTAATGAGGTTTTATTAGAAGAGTTATTAAAAATAAGAAATGATTTCGCGGTAAGTGAAAATATACTTCCTCAAATGGTATTATCTAAAAATACATTAAAGGAAATAAGTGGAAGATATCCTTTAAATGAAGAAAATTTAAAAGATATTTCAGGTATAGGACCTAAGAAAATTGAGAAATATGGTAAGAGAATATTAGAAGTAGTAAATAAATATGTAAATATTAATAGTATTAATGTAAATTGGATAGATAAAAAAAGAAGAAAAGTTATAATAGATGGTGATGAAAGAGAAAATAATGAGATAGCAATGGATATGTTAAACGAAGGTAGAAAATTAAAAGACGTTTCAATAGAACTTGAAGTTGGAGTGTCCACTATATTAGGATATATTACTGATTATATAAAAGAAGGTTGCAAGATTAATTTCGATTTATGCTTAGATGAGTTATATACAAAAGAAGAGGAAAAACATATTGTTAATATATGTGAAAAAGTAGGATATGAAAAGGTTAGTAAAATAAAAAAGGAACTTTCAACAGAAATTAAATATGAAACTATAAGAGCAGTTATATTAAAAAAGTATTATTTAGTATTTTGATTATAGTATTTATTAAAAATATAGACTTATTTTAAATGTATAAGTCTATATTTTTATTTTTAATAAAAAATAAAAGAAAATTAGGTCAAAATAGACTTTGACTTTCTTTGACCTTTGCATTATTATATAAGCATAAGTAAAGAATAAGATTAATTAAGTTAAAATGAAAGTAAATTTTTAAGAGGTGAAAAATATGAACGTGGATAAAATGACTATAAGAGTACAACAAAGTTTAAATGATGCCTATAGTGAGGCTGTAAAATATGATCATCAACAAGTTGATGTAGTTCACTTATTTTCAGCACTTGTAAATCAAGAAGATGGTTTAATTCCTAATATATTTGAAAAAATGGGCGTTAATATAAATTCTCTTAAAAATGATTTGCATTTAGAATTAGATTCTATGCCAAAAGTTTTAGGAGAAGGGGCAAAATCATCAGGAATAGTAGCAACTAGAAGAATAAATGAAGTTTTAGTTAAAGCAGATGAAATTGCTAAAGATTTTAAGGATTCATATATAAGTGTAGAGCATGTTATGATTGCCATAATGGATATAGATAAAAAGGGATTAGTAGGAAAAATATTAAATAAATATGATATTACTAAAGATAAATTTTTCAAAATTTTATCAGATGTTAGAGGAAATCAAAGAGTAGATAACCAAGATCCAGAAGGAACTTATGATGCTCTTGCAAAATACGGAACTAACCTTATAGAACTTGCAAAAAAACACAAGCTTGACCCTGTAATAGGTAGAGATGAAGAAATAAGAAGAACTATAAGAATTCTTTCTAGAAGAACTAAAAATAATCCTGTTTTAATTGGTGAACCTGGAGTTGGTAAAACGGCTATAGTTGAAGGACTTGCCGAAAGAATAGTAAGAGGAGATGTACCAGAAGGATTAAAAGAAAAAATAATATTTTCACTAGATATGGGATCTTTAATTGCTGGTGCTAAATATAGAGGAGAGTTTGAAGAAAGATTAAAAGCTGTGCTCAAAGAAGTTCAAAGTTCAGAAGGAAAAATAATTTTATTTATAGATGAAATTCACACTATAGTTGGAGCTGGTAAAACAGATGGAGCTATGGATGCAGGAAATTTGATTAAACCATTACTTGCAAGAGGAGAGCTTCATTGCATTGGGGCTACTACATTTGATGAATATAGACAATATATCGAAAAAGATAAAGCATTGGAAAGAAGATTTCAAACTGTTATTGTAAATGAACCAACAGTAGAGGATACTATTTCAATACTTAGAGGTTTAAAAGAAAGATTTGAAATTCATCATGGAGTAAGAATACATGATTCTGCAATAGTTGCAGCAGCCAAATTATCTCACAGATATATACAAGATAGATATATGCCAGATAAGGCTATTGATTTAATTGATGAAGCTGGTGCTATGATAAGAAGTGAGATTGATTCTCTTCCAACAGAACTTGATATGATAAGAAGAAAACAATTGATGCTTGAAACTGAAAAAGAGGCATTAACAAAGGAAAATGATGAAGCATCAAAGAAAAGACTTGAAATTTTAGAAAAGGAACTTGCGGAACTTAAAGAAAAAAACAATGAAATGACTGCAAAGTATGAAAAAGAAAAAGCACATATTCTAGAAGTAAGGGATTTAAAGACGGAACTTGATGAGGCTAGAGGAGATTTAGAAAAGGCCGAAAGAGATTATGATTTAAACAAAGTTGCAGAATTAAAATATGGTACGATTCCTGAATTAGAACGAAAAGTTCAAGAAAAAGAAAAAGATATGGAAAAAAACTATGAAGGAGCTTTATTAAAAGAAGAAGTTACTGAAAGTGAAATATCAGAAATTGTATCTAAATGGACAGGAATTCCTGTAACTAGATTAGTAGAAGGAGAAAGACAAAAACTTTTAAGATTAGAAGATGAACTAAAAAAGAGAGTAATAGGTCAGGACGAGGCAACGGTTGCTGTTTCAAATGCAGTGATAAGAGCAAGAGCTGGATTAAAGGATGAAAGAAGACCTATAGGGTCATTTATATTCCTAGGACCAACTGGAGTAGGAAAGACAGAACTTGCAAAAACTTTAGCAAGAAATTTATTTGATAATGAAGATAATATAATTAGAATAGATATGTCAGAGTATATGGAAAAACATGCAGTTTCAAGACTTATAGGACCACCTCCAGGATATGTAGGATATGAAGAAGGAGGTCAATTAACTGAGGCCGTAAGAAGAAATCCATATTCAGTAATACTATTTGATGAAATAGAAAAAGCAAATGATGATGTGTTTAATATATTTCTTCAAATATTAGATGATGGAAGACTTACAGATAATAAAGGAAAAACAGTAGATTTTAAAAATACTATAATAATAATGACATCTAACCTTGGAAGTAGTTATTTATTAGAAAATAAAAAAGAAGATTCTATAGATGAAAAAATAAGAGAAGAAGTAATGAATACTTTAAAGTTAAGATTTAAACCTGAATTCCTTAATAGAATAGATGATATTATATTATTTAAACCACTAACAAGTGCAGGAATTAAGAAAATTATAGATATATTCTTAGAAGGTGTTAAAGATAGATTAAAAGAAAGAAATATATCTATGCAGGTTACAGATTCAGCAAAAGATATACTTGCAAAGGAAGGATATGATCCAATATACGGAGCTAGACCACTAAAAAGATATATAAGTAATATATTAGAAACGGAAATAGCTAAAAAAATAATATCCGGAGAAATTTATACTGGATGCAATGTTGTTGTAGATATAGAAGATAATAAGTTAAAAATATCTGCAGAATAATTAAAAAGCCCCTAAATTCTATTCATATAGAAGTTAGGGGCTTTTTAATGAATATGGTAAAAGTTTTTGCAAATACTATAAACATTAAGAATAAATACACAAGGAAGTGATTTTGTGTCAAAAGCCTCGGAAAATATACATGATAAAGACACTGTTACCACACTAAGAGAAGAAGTTCAACAGTATGATTTAAAAAAATCCCTTAAAGATAATATAGAATTATTTAAGAATGAAATATTTAATAACGATGATACTATAGTTTATAGGGAATTGCAGAATAAAAAAGCTCCTCTAAAATTTTGTTTAATGTTTATAGATTCTATGACTAACAATAAAGTTATAAATGATAGTGTAATAGATAAAATAATAAATAAAGATTTTACATATAAATCTCAGAATATAGTGGACTATATTAAAGCTGAAGTTATAACAGTAGATAGTATAATTAAGACGGATGAGATGGAAGTAATTTTAAATGGTTTATTATATGGGGAGTCATTGTTACTTATTGATGGAGTTGATAAGGCATTACTTATTGATACTAAGGGATGGGAAACAAGGGCAATATCAGAACCACAAGCAGAAACTGTTGTAAGAGGACCAAGAGAAGGATTTAATGAATCTATTGGTACTAACATATCGTTAATTAGAAGAAGAATAATTTCTTCTAATTTAAAATTTGAAATGAAGGAAATAGGGGCTAGGACCAAGACTAAAATTTGCATAGTTTATATGGATAATATAGCAAATCCTAAGATAATAGAAGAACTTAAATTGAGATTAGATGATATAGATATTGAAGGCTTTTTTTCTAGTGAAGTTATAAAGGAATTAATAAAAGACGCACATTTATCTACATTTAAGACAGTGGGAACTACAGAAAGACCAGATGTTATAGCATCTAAATTACTACAAGGTAGAGTAGTAGTTTTATGTGATGGAGCTCCAGTAGCTTTAAGTGTACCATTTTTATTTATTGAAAATTTTCAGGTAAATGAAGATTATTATAATAATTTTATATATGCATCATTAAATAGATTGTTAAGAATATTAGCATTTATAATAACTGTAGGTACTCCTGGAATATATGTTGCTTTTACTACATTTCATAAAGAAATGATTCCAACTAAACTGGTTTTAAGTATATACTCAGCTAAAGAAGGTGTACCCTTACCAACAGCTGTAGAAGCAATGTCTATGCTTATCGTTTTTGAAATAATAAGAGAAGCTGGTATAAGGTTACCTAAACATGTAGGTGCTGCAGTAAGTATTGCAGGAACATTAGTTTTAGGAGATGCAGCTGTTAATGCTAAATTTGTAAGTGCGCCAATAGTAATAGTAACTGCAATTACTGGAATATCTGAATTGGTATTACATGATATGGAATCGGCGTTGCTTGTTTCAAGAATTGTATTTTTATTATTGGCATCGATGTTAGGTTTATATGGAATAATTTTTGGCGTTATGGGATTAACTATCCATTTAATGTCTATAAAAAGTTTTGGTATACCTTATATGTTGAAACTTGTATATTTAAACAAATACGATATTAGAGATACAGCTATAAGACTACCGTGGTGGAATTTAAAGTATAGGACAATGTTTGTTGCCAAGGATAATATAAGACTTAAGAAAAGGAAGAAGCAATGAAAAAATACTTAAAAGTTTTTATTTCATGTATTTTAATAGTCTGCATCTCTTTCCCATTAACTGGATGTTGGGATTATTCTGAAATGACTGATTTAGAATATGTAGCAGGTATAGCGGTGGATAAAAATAGAAATACAAAAGAATATATACTAACTATAGAAGTATTAGAGGCATCGGTAAGTTCTAAGTCTATAAAATCAAGCATACTTCAAACCAATGGAAAGACTATACATGAGGCATTTAGAAATGCAATAAAAAATAGTGGAAAAAAACTACAATTATCTCATGCGAAAATTCTTATTTTAAGCAGAGAACTTGCTGAAGAAGGTATAACACCTGTGATAGATTTTATTAATAGAGATGTAGAAGCGAGAAATGATATGTGGGTATTGATATCTAGTATGAGTAGTGCATCACAAATACTTATGAAATCTAAGACAAGTGATGAAATAATATCATATGATTTATCAGATGCAATTAAAAACTTTAAGGAAACAGGCCAATATATTCCTATAGAAGTTTTTAGATTAATAAATGATATAGAAGATGACTGTATAGCTGCAATGATTCCTACAGTAAGAGTAACTAAACAACAAGAAAAATCTTATATTGAAATTTCTGGAATGTGTGTTCTGAAATCGGATAGATGTGTAGGACATTTAAGCGGTGATGAGACTTTGATTCTACAACTTGTAAAAGTTAGAAAGAGTAGAAGAGCAAAATATGTACTTACTTTTGAACCAGAAAAATCTAAAAAAATAACATTGGAAATAATTAAAGCTAGTAAAAAGATAAAACCAAGATTTGAAAATAACAATATATATATGGATGTGTTTATAAATATGGATGTAGCATTATCTGAACTTGCAGAAAGAGGAATAGATTTTGTTTCAAAGGATAATAGAGAAGAATTAACAAAAAAATGTGAAAAGGATATAGAAAATAGATGTTGTAATGTACTAAAAAAATTACAATACCAGTATGTAACGGATGTAGTTGGATTTGGATGTAATGTAAATAGAAACAATCCTAAATTGTGGAAAAAAATTAAGTATAAATGGAATGATGTATATAAAAATATAAATACTAATGTTCATGTAAAAATAAATATAAAATATAGTGGACTAACTAATAAAAATATAAAATTAGGAGAATAATATGATTTTTTTAGTAATTATATTTTATGGTACCATAACTACTTATGGAGTTATATATCTTAAGGATAATAATTTAAAAAATGAAATTCCAATATACGCCTTTATAATGTCAATAAGTATAATTATAAGTTCACTAGAATCATTAGGAATACGAGTACCTGATCCTATGATGTATTTTAGTAAATTTCTAGAATCAATTGTAAATTTTTTAGGGAGGATTATATGAATAAAGAAATTATATCGAGTAAGCAATTCCAATTCTTGATATTTACATTTGGATTAGGATCATATTTACTTTTTAATTTAGGAGCAGATGCAAAACAAGATGCATGGATAAGTTCGATTTTAGCAACGTTGTTATGTCTTATGACGGTAAGTGTATATGATAAAATAATGAGTTATTATCCTGAAAAAAATATATTTGAAATTTTGAAATTAGAGTGCGGAAAGATAATTGGAGTAATTTTAAGTATTCTATATTTAATATATATTTTTTTACTAGGTTCTTATATTTTTAATGATTTTATAGATTTTATTAAAATAACAGCTCTTAGCAGAACACCTGAACCTATTTTAATAATATGTATAGGGTTACTTAGTATGTGGATACTACAATCAGGAATTCAAGTAGTATCTGCATGGGCAGATTTTCTTGTGAAAATAATTTTGATTTTTGTAATTTTAGCATGGTTTTTATTAATTCCACAAATGCATTTCTTTAATATACAACCTATATTTTTTCAAAATTCACCGTATATATTAAAGGAATGTATTAATATGTGGGCATTTCCTATGAATGAAGTAATTATATTTTTAGGGTTTTTTGATTGTATAAAATGCGATACAAATATAAAAACAGTGTTTATTAAACCAATTATTTTTAGTGGCATTATAGCCGTAATATTTATTTTAACTAACATAAGTATATTGGGGGGGAGTACATATGCTACTTCTTACTATTCTGGATACGAAGTTGCTAAAAGGTTAAAAATTGGAGAGGAATTTCAAAGAATAGAAATAATAGTTTCTGCTACATTTACTATAATACAATTTCTTGAGATTAGCTACTGTTTGTTAAGTGTAACAAAAGGATTTAAGACATTGTTTAATTTAACAAGTTATAGAAACATACTAGTTCCGTTGGGGTTTTTAATGATGAATTTTACATATATAATTTTTAGAAGTTCTCTAAAAGCGTTACAATTTGCTACAGGACTATGGATACCATATTGTTTATTTATGCAAGTAGTATTGCCAATAATAATCCTATGTATGATGTGGTGTAAAAGGAAATTTAATGGTAATTCACATGATGCGGATATTAACTAAAAGTCATATGAATTTATACAAAATTTATATGTCGATTTAGGAGGAATTACATGTATAAAGAGAAGATGTCTATTAAACAATTTCAATTTCTCATATTTACATTTGGTTTAGGATCATATTTACTTTTTAACCTTGGAGCAGAATCAAAACAGGATGCATGGATATCTTCAATTTTAGCTACAATTTTATGTATACCTTGTGGAATAATGTATGGAAAAATAATGAACTATTATCCTGGAAAAAATATATTTGAAATTTTAGAAATTATATTTGGAAAATTTTTTGGAAATGTATTTAATACTTTGTTAGTTATTTTCCCTTTTTTATTAGGGTCATATATTCTTAATGATGTTGTAGATTTTATTAAGGTAACAGCACTTAGCAATACTCCTGAATATGTAACAAGTATATTTATATGTTCTTTAGTAATGTGGATGTTGAATTCAGGAATAGAAGTATTATCTGCATGGGCTAATTTTATAGTTAGGATTATCTTGATATTTATATTTTTAGCATGGATTTTATTAGTACCTCAAATGCAAATTATAAATATTGAACCTGTTTTTTACAATAGCTTTAAGTCAATAATAAAAGAATCATTTACTATTATGGCATTTCCAATGAATCAGGTAGTTATATTTTTAAATTTTTGTAACTATGTTAAAGTTAATAATAAAAATGTAACATATATATTTACTAAACCTATAATTTTAAGTGGAATTTTAGCAGTTAGTTTTATTATTACAAACATAATAATATTAGGAGTTAATGATTATATGATCTCTTATTATGCAGGATATGAGTCTGCTAAAAGATTAACTTTAGGAGGGGAGTTTCAGAGAGTAGAAATAATAGTTTCAGCAACATTTACTATAATGCAATTTTTACAAATAAATTATTGCCTTTTAGGAGTAGGAAAAGGTCTTGAAAAATTGTTTAATTTAAATAATTATAGAGATATACTAATACCATTAGTTTTTTTAATGATAAATTTTACATATATAACTTTCAGAAGTTCTATAAGAGCACTAGAGTTTGCAAGAGGTTTGTGGATAATTTATTGTTTCTTTATGGAAGTTTTTCTTCCAATGATAATACTTTTGATTATTTTTATTAGGGGAAAACTTGGTAGTAATAAAAATTCATATAGTGCTAGATAATATTTTTATTTTCATATGTACTGTATAGAAAGTGTTTAGATATTAGGAGGATTAGATGGATAAGGAAAGTATATCGGCTAAACAGTTGGAATTTTTTATATTTACATTTGGCTTAGGTTCTTATTTATTATTTAATATAGGTGCAGGCGCAGGGAAACAAGCTTGGCTAGCATCAATTCTATCTATGGCTTTTTCATTACCCATAGTATATGTGTATGGCAAAATAATGAGTTTTTATCCGGAAAAAAATTTTTACGATGTGCTAGAAATGACATTTGGAAAAATAACTGGGAAAATATTAATTATTATATTTGTTTTTCATACATTTTTTTTAGGCGCATATGTTATTCGCGACTTTTCTGATTTTATTAAATTAACAGTACTTTTTGATACACCAATAGTTGTACCTATGATTTGTATTGGAATCTTAAGTGTATGGATTTTGAAGGCTGGAATAGAAGTGTTATCAGCGTGGTGTCAGTTTTTTATAAGAATAATATTGGTAATTATACCAATTGTAGTGATATTGTTATTACCACAAATCAATAGTGACAAAATATTACCACTTTTTGATGGTAATATAATGGATATATTAAAAGAGGCAGTTAATTTTGTTATGTTCCCAATGACTGAAGTTATTATATTTCTAAATATTTTTAACTATGTAAAGCCCAATTCTAATATGCAGGTTATATTTATTAAACCAATTATTTTAGGAGGAATTTTATATACAATACTTATAATTATAAATACAATGATATTAGGAGCGAATACATATTCACAATTTTATTATCCAGGATATGAAGCTATAAAAAGATTAAATTTTGGTGGTGAATTTCAAAGAGTAGAAATATTGGTTTCAGGAGCTTTTACTATTGTGCAATTTACTCAGATAAATTATTGTTTATTAGGAGTAGGAAAAGGTATTGAAAAATTATTTTCTTTAAATAATTATAGAGATGTTGTAGTACCTATTGTAATACTTATGATTAATTTTGCATATATTATGTTTGGCAATCCTATGGATTCTAAAGATTTTTCGAAAAATTGCTGGACTATTTACGCTTCAGTTCCACAATTAATTTTACCAATTATAATTTTAATTGTTATACTTATAAAACGAAGAAATAATAGCTTAAAAAAAAGTGGAAATTAACGTTGGAAAAATTTTAAACTTTAATATTTACATAAAAAGTGTTAATCTAAATGCAAATAATGTTATATGAGGTAAAGAAATTGAAGAAAACGAAAAAAGCATATGTTTCATTAATATTAATTATATTAGCAATAAGTATAATAACTTATTCTGTTTATGAGATTTTTTATACTAGGAAGCAAATTGAAAATACAATTAAACAGTTTGATAAAATTAATAAAGGTAAAGAAAATAAAGAGAATATAGGTATAGATAAAGATATTTTAGGGATTCTTATAAATGAAAAAGAAGATATATATATTCCTGTAGTTGAAGGTACAACTAACGAACAATTAAAAAAGGGAGCAGGACATTATAGTGAATCACAGATGCCACCTGATAAAAATGAGTGTTTTTTATTTGGACATAGAGATACGGTGTTTTCGTGCTTAAAGGATATACAAAGTGGCAATAAGTTTGTATTAAAAACAAAAAATGGTGAATTTAAGTATAAAGTTAGTTATACTAAAATAACATCAACAAATAGTAAAGAAGTATTAAAAAGATACGGAGAAGATACGCTAATATTAGTTACATGCTATCCATTTAATTATATTGGTAGTGCACCTAAACGTTTTATTGTTGTTTGTAAAAGATATACGGAATAGAGAATAGTAAAAGGGATGTTAACTTAAATAGAATGTTGACATCCCTGTCTGTATTATTTGTAAATTTTATTAAATAATATATTTAAAATAGAAATACCTATAATTATAATATATCCAATGATAGATAGAAGATCGGGTATTTCTTTAAATAATATAAATCCATAGGCACCTGCAAATAACAAACCAAAATAGTCAAACATAGATATTTCAGATGCAGGGGCATTTTTATAAGCTAGTGTTAAAAAAACTTGACCTAGAGTAAAGCAAAACCCACCTAAAATTAAAAAAGTAGCATGTTGAAAACTAATATTATTATTTATAAAGATAGATGGAAACATTGTAAGTGTAGCGATTCCTGTAAAAGAAAGAATTATAGTATAAAAACTCTCTTTGTTTCCAAGAATTCTTATCATAGTATATGCAATTCCAGCTGTGCAAGCAGATATTATACCCATCAAAGAAGGGATTATAGAAGAATTAAATTCAGGTTTTATTACAAATAAACTTCCTAAAAAGGCCACAATTAAAAAGTACAATTGTGTTTTTGTAAAATCCTCCTTAAGGATTATAAAAGAAAAAATTATAGTGAAAAATGGACTAAGTTTAGTAAGAATAGTTGCATCTGCTAGAAGAAGGTAATCCAAAGAGTAATAAAGAGTAAAAATTGATATTGTACCCATAATACCTCTTAAAAATAAGTACTTCCTATTTTCAGGTTTACCTAGTATAGAATCTTTTCTATAAAAAATAATACAACAAATGATTATACTTGCTACAACATTTGAAATGAAAGTTTTTTGATAAGGGGTAGCAGTAACAGCTAATTTACCAAATAAGTTCATTGTTGCAAATGATAATGAAGCAAGAATCATAAATATAATACCTTTGCTTTTGTTCACGATGATTCCTCCTTATGTAAAATACTTAATTATTATATAAGCATTAAGTATTGAGGTCAAACACCAGTGGTTATTATGTGGAAGTATTATAGTGGATATGTTAATATTTATATAAAAATTAATTAGAGTAATCTAATATTTAGGTAACTATTATATTATGAGATATATTTAAGAGAAAGGGATGGACGGTAATATATGAATATTCAAATTTTTGGAGTTAAAAAATGTTTTGATACAAAAAAGGCTGAAAGATATTTTAAAGAAAGAAGAATTAAGTATCAGTTTATTGACTTAAATATAAAGGGACTTAGTAAAGGCGAGTTTCAAAGCGTTAAAAAATCAGTAGGTTTAAATAATTTAATAAATAAAAATTCAAATCAATATAAAAAACTTAATATGGAACATATAAGAACTGAGAGTGTAAAAGAAGAAATTTTATTAAATAATCCTAAATTATATACCACTCCTATTGTACGTAATGGTAAAGAAGCTACTGTGGGGTATCAACCTGATATATGGAAAATTTGGGAATAAATAAACAAGCTATTGAAATAATCAATAGCTTCAGATTGTTCAAAAAGCCTCCATGTAATTGGAGGCTTTTACTTTCGTCAAATATCTTTTATGCGATAGCATTTAAAAAGTTGCTAGTTTTGTGTAATGATTTGGTATAAATTTCAATTAAATCATACGAAAAATAGTGCGATAGCACCATGGCTATCTTTTTCATATTCTGAACTGCTGCTGTAAGTAAGCATTGCTCGGAAACATTTTTAATTCCTCGCATGCGACAATAGCGCAGCCCATGTAATTCTTTTGAATCAGCAAAGCTACGCTCAATTTTTTCTTTACGTTTTTTATAAATACTTTTACCTTTTCAGTTTTAGTAAATGCAAAAATTTGATCCTTATAATCTTCCCAAACATGACGACGTATAGTTCTGTTAATTGATTTATCAGATGTTAAACAATTATTTTTATATTTGCATGAAGCACATTCATCCGCATTACTAACATATTCTTTATATCCGCTTCTTGTAGTGGTTTTGTATTTTAAAAAGAAGTTATTCATACATACATATCCATCTAATTCTTTAATATATTGAAATCTATATTTAGTATACTTTTCTTTAACATGAGGTCCTAAACGGAAACCAAAAACACCTTGATAATTTTTTTCTGAAACTTGCTTACAAATAGGATTTGTAGAATAACCAGCATCAGCTACTAAATACTTTGTATTAAAATTAAACTTTTTTATTTGCGTCTCTATTCTTTTAACATAAGGATCTACATCATTAATATTACCTGGAGTTACATGAACATCAGTTATAATATTATATTTTCCGTCAACAGTTCTATGATCTAAATAAAAAAAACCTTTTGGTTTTCCGTCCCTAACCATATATCCACTGTCTGGATCAGTTGTACTTACTTTTATTTCTTTGGTTTCAGATGTTTTTAGGTCTTTTTTTAGAGGCTTTTTATTATGATTAATTCTATCTTTATTAATATCTTTTTCTAATTCATCAAAGTATTCCTTTGTAGATTTAGTTATTTCTTTTTTTATAAGTTTATGTTTATTAGCGTTAGCTTTTAGATGGGTAGAATCAGTGTATAAAATTTTGCCATCGACTAAATTTCTATTAATCGCTTGAAATACAATGTTATCAAATATTTCTTGATGTATATTTGTATCATTGAATCTCTTTGTTCTATTTTGACTTATGGTAGAATGGCTTGGTATTTTATCAGTAAGTCCATATCCTAAGAACCACCTATAAGCTACATTTACTTGTATTTCCTTTACGAGCTGACGCTCAGAGCGTATACCGAATAGGTATCCAATAAAAAGCATTTTAAATAATACAACTGGATCTACTGATGGTCTACCATTGTCAGGACAATATAAATCTTTAGTTAAATCTCGTATAAACGAAAAGTCTATGAATTTATCTATTTTTCTAAGTATATGATTTTCTGGTACTAAGTTTTCTATATAAACCAGTTCTAATTGATTTTGTTTTCTCTCATTATTAGTAAGCATTTTGCCTCCGTAGGAGCCCTAACGGGCTAAATAATTTATTGGTCTAAATATATATTCTACAGAAGTAGGAGATATCCTTTTTGTAATAAATGTAAAAAGGCTGTTGACAAATTATGTTTATCAACAGCCTGAAGCTATTGAAATAATCAATAGCTTGTTTATTTATTGTTGAATTTGAGCACCACTAAATGAATAATAAATTTCATTTCTGATTAATTGATATGCAACACCAGTGGTCAATGCAGAAGGAACGCTTAAAGTAAGTGTATAAGTTACTGTAGAATTACAAAGAATAACAGGTGGAGTATCCACAAATTCAAAAGGTATGAATTGACCAGAATCATATTCCGTGTTATTTGTTAGCATAGATCTATGAGTATATTGCGCGAAAGAATCATAAATGGTTTCTCCTGTTGTCATGTCTCCATTGCGTGTTATTGTAAGGGATATAGGACCTATAATTGCAGTGGTAACATCTGGAACGTTTATGCTTAAGTTATAATTGGTTATTCCACTTAATGCTATCTTATTTCCAGGTAAGACTGAATTAAATGTTAATGTTCCTAAGTTTGCATGAGTATTGGTATTATCTAAAGTTATATTATCTTGATACATTTGAGATATATTTTGAAAATCTAAGAGTTTGCCTGTATTTAAAAGTAACTCGTTCATTATTAACACCTCCTTTTATTTATATAATATGAGGTGAGTATTAAACTGTTATATTAAAATTTAAAACTATAATAGTAACCTCAAAGTGTTTAATATTGTAATGAAAATCACACTGTGAGGTTGTTTTTGAATAATAATTTATTGAAAAACAATAATAAAATATTGAAAAACGTAATATGTTATGTTAGAATTATATGAAATTAAATTAAAAGTATAGGAGAGTTTATTATGAAAAATAATCTTGAAAATTTCCAAGTTTCACAAAAAGAAATTCAAAATAAGATAAGATTATTGTTATTATCAATTTTTATAGGCTTTTTATTTTATCAATTTGGATTTAATTATGCAGGAATATCAGTTTTTATTTTTATAGGTATCTTAAGTTTAGGATTTATAATTATAAATAAAATAAAGAATATTAATAATATGGGTATATTTTTTATGATAATAGCTATATTTTTATCTATATCATATGGAATTTATACTAATTTTATATTTAGATTTCTAAATAAGTTGTTGATTCCAGTTACATTAATTTGTAGTTTTTTATTGATAACTTATGAAAATATAGAATTTAAATTTAATACATTTACAAGATTAGTTTTAGATAGGGTATTTGGTATAGGTATACCAAATATAATAAAGATTCCTTTTTTAATTAACTGTATTATAAAAAAGGATAATTCGGATAAAAAGAATAGTAAAATAAAGAATATATTAATTGGATTATTAATATCAATACCAGTTTTAATATTTCTCTGTATTATATTATCTAATGCTGATAGCATTTTTGGTCATTATATAACTAATATAGTATTCAATATAAATTCTCAAAGTGTAGCAACTGTTTTGTGTAAGTTATTGACTTCAATGGGTATTTCTGCGTTTGTTTTTACACTATATGATAGTTTTTCTATGAAATTAAAAAAAACTAAGGTTGATAATGCTAATAATATGAAAATTAATTCTATTGTAGTTATTACAATTTTTACGATGGTTAATATATTATATATAATTTTTACTAAAATACAAGTGTGCTACTTATATAGAAGAAACAATCTTCCGGAAGGATTTACTTATTCGGACTATGCAAGAAGTGGTTTTTTTCAGTTGGTTTTTATAGTATTGATAAATGTAATTTCAATTATTTTAATTAAAAAACATACAGAGTATAATAATAGTACAGAAGATAAGATTTTGTTAAGTTTATATTCATTAATTACGATTTTAAGTTTTAATATGGTATTTTCAGCTATATATAAAATGAAACTTTATATAAGAGTTTTCGGATTTACAAGATTAAGGATTTTAGTAAGTATTTTTACTATTTTTTTAGCTTTTATATTAGTTATGTTGTTAATATTTATTTGGAAAAATATAAATTTATTTAAACCTATAATTATTTGTGGTGCTATAATTTATGTAGGGGCTAATTTTTTTAATATGGATGAGTTTATAACGAAAAATAATTTAAAGTTATTAGCTCATTCTAAAAGTATAGACAGATATTATTTAAGTACACTTTCTTTTGATAATTATAAATCAATGATAAAAGCACGTAAAGAAGGATTAATTTCAATAGAGGATTATAATTTATGGGTAGAAGTAAATAAAAAAGATATAAAGCATTGGTATGAATATAATTATTACTGTTTCAAGGGAAATTCTATAAGAAAATAAATTAATAATATATTTATGAAATTTATATATATAAGTTATGGAGGAAAAAATGAAGAATTACAAGGAATGGTCTTTATCGCAAATTTTATTAATAGTATTAGATGTTATCTTAATACTAGGAGTAATTATTACAGCGATTGTTTATTATAATACATTTTTAAAATATACAGGAGATTTAAATGGATTAAATAAATTTATTATGTTTATATTGTTAACAGTTGGCATAGTATGTATATTTCTAATTGTTTTAGAACTTAGAAAAATTGTTTTAACATTGAATAAAGGAAATCCCTTTGTTTGGTTAAATGTACGAGCTTTAAAAAGAATTTCCGTAGAATGTTTTATAATTGCTGCTTGTTATTTTGGAAATTTTATTGTCAACTTCGGAAAAAATAAATATAAATTTATTTATTTAGATTCTAAAGGAATACATACAGACACTGAACCTATTATTTTTATATTAGCAGGTGTATTTATTGCAATACTAGCTAACGTGTTTAAAAAAGCTATTGAATATAAAGAAGAAAATGACTTTACAATTTAAGAAAGGAAATAAGGAAATGCCAATAATAGTGAATTTGGATGTTGTGATGGCTAAGAGAAAAGTATCGCTTCAAGATTTAGCTCAAAAAGTAGGTATAACCAATGCTAACCTATCTATATTAAAAAACAACAAAGCAAAAGCCATAAGATTTTCAACTCTTGAAGCTATATGTAGAGAACTTGAATGCCAGCCAGGAGATATATTGGAATATATAGAATAAAAACATAGATGAAAAATTCTAAATAATAATATAAATAATAAAATAATAAAAAAGTAGATAAATTTAATTTTGTATAAGTTTATCTACTTTTTTTATTATATAGTTTTCAATTTATATAATCTACTTATGTAAACAATATAATAATTACAAATTAAGTTAAAATAGGTTATATGGATATTTAGTTAGATAAAATATATTAATATAATATGAATAAGACATATTTATAGTTAAAATATATGCAAAACAATGTAGTAATTTATAATAAAAAATACAATAAACAAACTTTAATATCAAGAATATTGAAGTTTGTGGAATAAATTTTTCAAAATATTAAAAATAAATAAAAAATACTTGAAAATATTAAATTTATATGTATAATTTAAACAAGGGGTAAAAAATATCCTTTTACACATATGCAAAAACTATATATTAAAGTATAAGAAATTGGCATATGCAGAGTTTAAAATTATTAATACAGTGGAGGAATAATCATGCTAAAAAACAAAAAACTTATTATCGTTACTGTTGCAGGTTTAACGCTTGTAGGTAACATGGCTATCGCACCTAAATGTTTTGCTTATACTTCAGACAAAAATTTATCTGCGAATGAGCATGTTTTAACTACTAAGCAAAAACATAAAGACAAAAAAGACAAGGTTAAGACTAAAAGAAAAAAAAATCATAAAGGGCACAATAAAAAATATATTGAAATATTACACTATGAGTATGAATTTGAAATAACAAAGCCACCAATTAGAGGGATAGATTTTGATAATGAAACAATAGATCCATATATAGATGTTAAACCAGTTGAAGAAAAAGAATCAACAGTAAATCCGTCAGATGTTGAGACATCAAAAACACCAATTAAAGAAAAAGACAATGATGCTAAAAAAGAAACAGCGGTAATCCCAGTAATAGATACACACATAGATAAAAAACCAGTTGAAGAAAAAGAATCAACAGTAAATCCATCAGATGTTGAAACATCAAAAACACCAATTAAAGAAAAAGAAAATGATAACAAACAAGAAACAACAAAAGATTCGATAATATATACACCAATAGATGGAGAACTAATAGACGAAGCAATACCAACAGTAAATCCATACATAGACCCATACATAGACGGAACACCAATTGGAGAATTAATACCAACAGTAAATCCATACATAGACCCATACATAGACGGAACACCAATTGGAGAATTAATACCAACAGTAAATCCATACATAGACCCATACATAGACGGAACACCAATTGGAGAAGCAATACCAACAGTAAATCCATACATAGATCCATATATAGATGGAACACCAATTGAAGAAGCAATACCAACAGTAGATCCAATAATATATATACCTATAGAGGGAGAACTAATTAACGAAGGAATAGGTGAAGAAAATGGATCATTGGTAAAACCTGCAAACAATTTAAATGGAAATAAGGAAATAAAAGAAGAAAAAATCAATTTAGATATAAATAAAAATAAGAATGCTGATAAAGAATCTGTAGTTAAAAAAATGCCGAAAGTAAATAATTTAAAGGCAGAGAAAAAGGTATTAGAAGACAATAAAAAAGGCACAAAGAACATTAGTGATGAAAATGAATTACCAAAAACAGGAACAAATAATTTCAAAACTCTTTTACTAGGCGGGGCATTGTTTATACTAGGAATTGCTATGAGTTTATTTTCTAGAAAAAAGGCTAATCAATAAAATTTAAAAAGTTAAAGAATGACTAGTTTGTATTTAAAACAGACTAGTCATTTTAAAATATTTAGTATTATCTTGTGTGTTTATCGTAAAATATGGTAAACTTACAAGTAATGTGGAAATGATAGTGTGAGTAAGTGCACTAAAATAGTTTTGGATTTTTGTGTATTCAATATATCTACTAAATAGCTGTGAAGTTTAAAACACAATAAATAAGGTGAGAAGCTAGAGTATATTTAATATGCTTTAGCTTTTTATCTTGGAATGTAAATAAAAAGTTTTAAGTAATATCAATTAATAGGAAGTGAAAAAATTATTATGCCATATATTTATATTTTAGAGTGTAGTGATGGTACTCTGTATACAGGATGGACAACTGATATAGAGAGAAGAGTAAAGGAACATAATAGTGGAAATGGTGCTAAATATACTAAAGCAAGAAGACCTGTGATACTAAAGTACTATGAAGAGTTTAAAACAAAAAATGAAGCCATGAAACGAGAATATGCTATAAAAAGGTTAACCAGAAAAGAAAAAATAGAACTTATAACAAAATGAGAAGCCACAAGTTAAGACTTCTCATTAGTAATATAATAAATTTCAATATTAAAATACAATTTATTTAGTATTTAATTCTCCAAAGGCAGTATAAAAGTTACCGGTTAAGGCATTTAATAATTCATCAGTAGGTTCTATAATCCAACCATTATTGCTTTTAACTAGCTGTATAGTAACATCTGTTTTGGTTTTAGGTGCGTTAGGGTCATTGACAGAATTCAACATACTTTGAAATACCATAGTATCTTGCTTTTTTTCATCAACTTTTTCTTGGGAAAAAGCTTGAGCCATCATAGTTGGAAATAAATCTGTTATAATTTTTGTTGTTATTTTGGGTAAATCTATTGATGTAATAGATACTTTTACTGTTGCGGTATTACCAGTTTCAGTTACATCACCTAAAGTATAATCCATTTTAGAAAATACAGATTTCACTATTTTTTCTTGTTCTGCATCATCGTATTTTAATTCCTTTTTAGAAGGGGTGGTTTGTAAAAGAGATGACGCTGTTTGAATATCTTGTTGTTTAAGTGCATTGAAAAAGTTTTCTGTGGTTTTAGTTGGTTTAGTACCACATCCAGTTAAAGAAAATGTAAGTATTATTACGAATAAAAGCGGTATTAATTTTTTGAAAAAGAGTTTCATATATAAGTCCTCCTGAAATAATAGTAATAAACATGTAGATTATACAATAAATATGCTGAATAGTAAAACAAAAAAGTAATAAAAAGTAAAAAAAAAGTAGCCAAAGTTAATGCTTTGGCTACTTGGGATTACTAATATTTAACTTCTGTTAATATAAGTCCATGTGCAGGTGCTGTTTCTGGGGCAATACTTCGATCTTTTTCATTCATTATATTTTCTAAATCTTCAATTGTAAGTTTTCCAAGGCCCACATTTATTAAAGATCCAACTAAAATTCTAATCATTTTATATAAAAATCCGTTTCCAGTGAAGATAACTTCTATATTATTATCTTTTTTCTTAAAACTAATAGAATCTATAGTTTTTACTGTGGATTTTTTCTTAGATTTTAATGCAGTGAAGCTTTTAAAGTCATGTTCACCTATGAATAATTTAGAGGCTTCTTTCATTTTTTTTATATCTAATGTTTCTTTGACATGATAAGAATATTTTCTGGTAAATACATCGTGAACAGGATTGTTGCATATATTATATGTATATATTTTTTTCTTTACATTGTATCTAGAATGAAAGTTTTCACTAGCATCAGCTACATTTGTAACTACGATATCGTGCGGTAAATATTTATAACAATGTTTTAAAATAGTATCATTAGATACATTAGAATCTGTTTTAAAATTAGCTATCTGCATATTAGCATGAACTCCAGCATCTGTTCTTCCAGACGCTATAAGAGATATTTCCTCCCCTAAAAGTTCATTTAAAACGTTCTCTACTTTACATTGAATAGTATTATCAGTATTACCTAGTTTTTGCCAACCTTTATATCTAGTTCCATCGTACTGTATTGTAAGCTTTATGTTTCTCATGTATACTCTCCTTATATGAATTATTTATAACAATACATAACAGTGTAATCTATTTTACTTAAATTAGCAAATTTAAAATAGATAGAGAGGATAGAAAATGGAAAAAGCTTTATTTATTACTGAAAAACCTTCAGTAGCTATGGAATTTGTAAAATTATTAAATATAAAAGAAACTAAAAAAGATGGTTTCATTGAATCAGATAAGGCTATTTTCACTTGGTGTGTTGGGCATATGGTAACTATGAGTTATCCAGAGGCCTATGATGAAAAATTCAAAGTATGGTCTTTAAAAACAATACCTTTCTTACCAGAGAAATTTAAATATGAAATTATTCCAAGTGTATTAAAACAGTTTAATGTGGTAAGAAGTTTAATGCTACGTGAAGATGTTAAAACTATTTACGTGTGTACCGACTCAGGAAGAGAGGGTGAGTACATATATAGATTAGTTGATATGATGGTAGGGGTAGAAGGTAAAGAAAAAAAGAGAGTATGGATTGATTCTCAAACAGAAGAGGAAATAAAAAGAGGAATTAAAGAAGCTAAATCTTTAAATGAATATAACTCTTTATCTGATTCGGCGTATTTAAGAGCTAAAGAAGATTATCTTTTAGGTATTAACTTTTCAAGACTTTTAACTCTTATATATGGTAAAACTGTATCTAATATTATTGGAGAAGATAGAGTTGTAATTGCTGTAGGACGTGTTATGTCATGTGTTTTAGGAATGATTGTTGAAAGGGAGCTTCAGATTAGAAATTTTGAAAAAACTCCTTTTTATAAAATTAATTCTAGCATTTTTATTGAAGAAGGATTAGGTTATGAGGGTGAATGGAAAGCTATTGAAAAATCACAATATTTTGAGTCGCCTAAGCTTTATAATGATGGAGGATTTAAGAAAAGAGAAGATGCTGAAAAGCTTATAAATAAATTAAAAGAGGAATCTAAAGATAACACTGCAGTTATAGAAAAAATAAGCAAGAAAAAAGAAGTTAAAAATCCACCTTTATTATTTAATTTAGCAGAACTTCAAAATGAATGTTCAAAGAACTTTAAAATAAGTCCAGATGAAACATTAAATATAATACAAGAATTATATGAAAAGAAAATGCTTACTTATCCAAGAACAGATGCTAGGGTATTATCTACAGCTATAGCAAAAGAGATAACTAAGACTATAAAAAAGTTAATAAGGTTTAAAGAAGATGAAAAAGTTCCAGCTATATGTAACAATATATTACAACAGCAATTATATAAAGACATTATAAAAAGTAAATATGTTGATGATAAAAAAATTACTGATCACTATGCAATAATTCCTACAGGAGAAGGGCTTGAAAATTATAAAAATTTAAAACCACTTAATCGTGATATATATGACTTGGTTGTAAGAAGATTTTTAGCTATATTTTATCCTGCAGCAATATTTAGTAAATTAACAGTAGAAACTAAAATAGGGGCAGAATATTTTTTTACTACAGAAAAAGTGTGTGTAAATAGAGGATATTTAGATGTGCTTGAAATTAATTCAAAAGAGGAAAAAGCTAAAAATATAGATTTTATTAATAAACTTAAAAAGGGAACAATAGTAAATATAAATGATATTAGTATAAAAGAAGGAAAAACATCACCTCCTAAAAGATATACATCAGGTTCTATAATTATAGCTATGGAAAATGCAGGTAAACTTATAGAGGATGATGAATTAAGGGAACAAATAAAAGGTTCTGGTATAGGTACTAGTGCCACTCGTGCTGAAATTTTAAAGAAACTTGAAAGAATTGAATATATAAAAGTTAATAGTAAAACACAAATTATAACCTCTACTACTAAGGGAGAGGTTATATATAGAGTTATACGTTCTTCTATGCCAAGTTTACTTAATCCAAGATTAACAGCTAGTTGGGAAAAGGGATTAAGCATGGTTGTAGATAGAGAAATTACACCGGATGAATTTATGATTAAGTTAGAAGACTATGTAAAGAAAAATATAAGTAATGTAGTTGATAATAATAGAGTTATAAATACAAAGTATTTGACATCAGGTATAGAGGAGAAGAAAAAAGCTAAATTAGATGAAGATAAAATTAATGATATTTTAGGGGTATGCCCATTATGTAAAGAAGGAACCATAGTTAAAAATAATAAAGGGTATGGCTGTAATAATTGGAAAGCTGGATGTAAGTTTTTTGTTTCTGAAATTTGTGGTGTTACAATTCCAGTCAAGGAGATACAGAACTTAATGAATCATGGTAAAACTAATATAATAAACGGATTTAAATCTAAAAAAGGAAATGAGTTTAGTGCAAGATTAGTATTGAAAGATGATAAAATACAGTTAAGTTTTGATTAATATGATAAAATATATCTTAAACAGTGAAATAATACTATATACATGGAAAGGAAATTTATATGAATTTATTATCTATAGAGAATTTAACTAAAAGTTATGGTGAAAAAGTATTATTTAAGAATTTATCTTTAGGTATAAATGAAGGTGAAAAGATAGGACTAATAGGAATAAATGGTACAGGAAAATCTAGTCTTCTTAAAATAATAGCTGGTGACGATGATGATTATGATGAAGGAAAGATAATAAAAAATAATGATGTAAGGATAGAATATTTATCTCAAAATACAAACTTTCATGAAGACTCTACAGTTCTTGATGCAATTTTCAAGGGGAATTCTTCGGTGATGAGAGTAGTAAGGGATTATGAAAATATTGTAAGTTCTTTAGAGCAAAATCCTACAGATGAGTCTCTTCAAAAGAAATTAGTAACTTTAAATAATAAAATGGATGCTGAAAATGCATGGGAAATAGAAAATAAGGCGAAAACGATCCTTACAAAGCTTGGGATAACTAATTTTGATGATAAAGTTGGAACATTATCAGGTGGACAAAAGAAGAGAATTGCATTAGCAGCAGCTCTTATAAATCCATGCGAACTTCTTATTTTAGATGAGCCCACTAATCACATAGATAATGAAACTGTTAAATGGCTTGAGGATTATCTTAACGATAGAAAAGGTGCATTAGTTATGATAACTCATGACAGATATTTTTTAGATAGAGTAACTAATAGAATATTAGAGCTACATAATGGAAACTTATATAGTTATGAAGGAAACTATAGTATGTTTGTTGAGTCTAAAGCGGAAAGACAACAACTTATGGAATCTTTAGAGTCAAAAAGACAAAATTTATTAAGACGTGAACTTGCATGGATAAAACGAGGAGCCAAGGCAAGAAGTACAAAACAAAAGGCAAGAATTGATAGGTTTGAAGATTTAAAATCTAAGGTTATAGATGTTGATAAAGAAAAAATGGAGATATCTATACAAGGAAGTAGACTTGGAAAAAAAGTAATAGGAATAGAAGGTTTAAATAAAACATATGAAGATAGAAATCTTATAAATGATTTTAGTTATATATTTACACCTGGAGATAGAGTGGGTATTATAGGTAAAAATGGAATGGGCAAATCAACTTTATTAAATATAATAATTGATAAAATAAAAGCGGATAGTGGTAATATTGATATAGGAGAAACAGTTAAAATAGGATATTTTTCTCAAGAATATGAAGGTATGGATGACAATATGAGAGTTATTGAATACATAAGAGAGGCAGCTGAATTTATAAAAGATGCTGAAGGGAATTCAATAAGTGCAACTAAAATGTTAGAAAGATTTTTGTTCCCATCTGAACTTCAATATACTTATATATCTAAATTGTCTGGTGGTGAAAAAAGAAGACTGTATCTTTTAAGAGTGCTTATGTATGCTCCTAATGTGCTTATACTAGATGAGCCTACTAATGACCTAGATATAGAAGCGTTAAATATATTAGAGGAATTTATAGAATTCTTTAATGGAACTGTAATTACAGTATCACATGATAGATACTTTTTAGATAAGGTATGTAGAAAAATACTATCATTTGAGGGTAATGGAAAAATAATAGAGAATATAGGAAATTATTCAGATTATGAAGAAAAGCATAAGAAAATTGCTAAAGAAATAGAAATTAAAGATAAAAAAGATAAAAAAGATAAAACACAAAAAGATACTAAGCAAAATAAAACATTAAAGTTTAGTTATAATGAAAAAAGAGAGTATGAACAAATAGATGGAATAATTGAATCTAAAGAATGTGAACTTGAAGAAATCAATGAAGAGATAAGTAATGCTGGGTGTGATTATTTAATATTGCAAGAGCTATTAGATAAAAGACAAATAATAGAGAATGATTTAGACAAACTTATGGAAAGATGGGCATATTTAAATGAGCTTTCTGAAAAAATAAATAATCAAAATTAATAAAATAGGTTTTGGAGGAACAAATGTATATAAACAAGGTTGGATCAAGGGGATATGTTTTCACTTTTGATGAACTAAAAAATACAGAGTTTGATTGTATTACAAATGTATATTTGATAGATGGTGCTAGACACATTTTTATATGTGATACTTTTTTAGGACCTAAATACATGAAACAGGTAAAAAAGTTTATCGATGAAAATTTAAAAAGTAAACCTATTATAGTATTTAATTCTCACTGTGATTGGGATCATATATGGGGAAATTGTTTTTTTAAAGAAAATTTAATTATAACTCATGTAAAATGTAGAGAAAATATAAATAAATATGCATTAAACGAGTTTATAAAATATAATATGTTGCATGAAGATGATGTAGATATAGTAGTTCCTAATTTAACTTTTAACGATAAAATACGCTTTGATGAAGACATGGTTGAGTTTTTTTATTCGCCAGGACATACAGAATGTTCATCATCTTGTTTAGATATAAAAGATAATATATTATTTGTAGGGGATAATGTAGAAAGTCCTAAACCCTATTTAACATGTAATAATATAGAAAAATACATAGAAACATTAAAATATTATATAAAAATCAATGCTAATGTTATAATACCTGGACATGGGGATATAGCAAATAATGATTTAGTAAATAAAAATTTGAATTATATAAAAAGTATTAAAGAGATACAAATAAAACTTTAGACTATAATGAGAAATTTGATATAATATATTTAATAAATTTAACTACAGTTGGTCATATTTATGAAAGGGATGTGTTACTGTATGCAAAATAAGATAAATATAAAACAAATAATTGAAGATAAAAATTTACAACTTACCTTTGAACCTGTAGTATCTATAATTAAACAAGCTATAATAGGATTTAAAGTTTCAAGTGTTGGATGTTATGAAAATGGAAAGTTTATTTCTATAGATAAATTAATGAAAGTAGCGGAAAAAGATAATTTATCTATAGAATTAGACAGATTATATAGGGAAAAAGCTGTAGAAATATTTGCTGGTATATATTCAACAAATAAAGAGATGCTTTTATTTATAAATATAAATGCATCTCTTATATCCCAATTTGTTGGTTCGGGAATAATAATGGAATTAATAGATGTATATAAGATAAATCCAGAAAATATTGTTTTAGAGATTGTTGAAGATAAGGTTGAGGATATAGAAGGACTTAGAAACTTTATAAACTTTTATAGAAGTAAAGGATTCTTAGTTTCATTAAGTGATATAGGATATGGATTGGCTAATCTAGATAAAATATCATATGTGGAACCAGATATTATAAAAATAAGTGGAGTTATAACAGAAAATATATCTAGTGACTACTATAAGCAAGAAATATTTAAAGCGTTAGTTAACTTATCTAAGAATATAGGAGCATTAGTTATAGGGGATGGAATAGAAAGTAACATAGAGTCTTTAACTGCTATGGAACTTGGAGCAGATATGCTTGGAGGATCTCATTTTGGTAATTGTGAAATAATAAATGATGAATTTATAGTAAATGCTCAAGATAATATAGTAAAAATAGCAAAAGAATATGAAAACTATATGATGGAAAAGGCAAAACTTGAAAAAGCTAGATATAAAAATTATGAGAAAGTAATTGAAAAAGTTATACAAGAGCTATCAATTACAGATGAAGAAGAACTTGATGATAAGTTAAGTAAAATAATAGATTCTTATGATCATTTTGAATGTATATATTTACTTAATGAAAAGGGGGTTCAAATTACAGATACATTCACATATTATAAAAATATGATGCCCCAAAAAGCGCTAATTTTTTCGCCAGCTAAAAAGGGAACTAAACATTCTTTAAAGAAATACTATTATTTCCTGAAAAATATGGCATTAAGAAAGTATGTAACTGAACCATATATATCTTTAGCAACAGGTAATTTATGTATTACTATATCATCAGTTTTTGAAGGAATTAATGATAAAAAATATATACTATGTATAGATTTTAATCCAAATAATATGAGTTTATAATTTAAAAGCTGTCTTGGGCCTATGTTCAAGTCAGCTTTTCTTTTATATTATAATGGCAAATGTTGTTTTAAGCTTTATTATATAGTATATTTTATACAGAGATTTTACTTTATAGAATGTTAAAATAGGTGGTAATAATAATGGATTTATTTGATCTTGCATTAAAAAAAAGTAGTACAAATAAACCTTTGGCAGAAAGAATGAGGCCTAAAAATTTAAATGAATTTTTTGGTCAACAACACATAGTTGGTAAAGGAAAACTTTTAAGAAGACTTATAGAAACTGATAATTTAACTTCAATAATTTTATATGGTCCTCCAGGAGTAGGAAAGACAACTTTAGCTCATATTATATCTTTGGATACTAAAAGTGAGTTTGTAAAGTTAAATGCTACATCTGCTGGGGTTAAAGAGATAAGAGAATACATAAAAAAAGCTGAAGAGGTCTTAAAGTTTTATGGTAAAAGAACAATATTTTTTATCGATGAAATACATTCTTTAAAAAAAGGTTCTCAACAAGATGCACTCTTAGAAGCTATAGAAAAGGGCATAGTTATATTAATCGGAGCTACAACGGAGAATCCGTATTTTGAAATTAATAGAGCTCTTCTTAGTAGATCTAAGATATTTCAATTAGAAAGTCTTAAAGAAAATGAGATAGTTGAAGTATTGCAAATGGCATTAAAAGATTCTACAAGAGGATATGGAAATTTAAAAATAAATATTGATGAAGAGGTACTAAAAATTGTAGCAAAGCTTTCAGGGGGAGATGCTAGAGGTAGTTTAAATACGTTAGAACTTGCTATATTATCTACTCCAAGAAGAAGTGATGGAAGTATAGCTATAAATAAAGAAATAATAAAAGAATGTATTCAAAAGCCTATGGTGAACTATGATTCTACTGGAGATAATCATTATGATATTGTATCGGCTTTTATAAAAAGTATAAGAGGTTCTAATCCTGATGCTGCTCTTTATTGGTTTGGAAGGATGGTTGTTGGAGGAGAAGATCCTAGATTTATTGTTAGACGACTTATTGTTCATGCATCAGAGGATATAGGGATGAAGGATCCTAATGCTATGAATATAGCTCATGCTGCATGGAATGCACTTGAAACGGTTGGAATGCCTGAGGCTAGAATACCTATAGCTGAAGCCATTATATATCTTGCAACAGCACCAAAGTCTAATGCGGTTTTAGTTGCTGTGGATAAAGCTATTAAAGATGCTAAAAATAATCAGTATAGAGTACCGAGTCACTTGAGAGATACACATTATAAAGGTTCAAATGAACTTGGAAGTGTTGGATATAAATATCCGCACGATTATCCAGGAAGCTATGTTGAACAGCAATATTTTCCTAAAGAAATGAATGAAAAAAAGTACTATGAAGAAAAATAGTTAATCTTGACAAAAACACTCGGACTTGATATTATGAATATAAATTCATAGTATAATACTCGGAATTAAAGGAGAGATTAAATGAAGTTATCTACAAAAGGAAGATATGGTGTGCGAGCTATGGTTGATTTAGCTATAAATTATGGCGAATCACCAGTTTCTATAAAAAGTATAGCTGGAAGACAAAATATATCAGAATTATATTTAGAACAACTCTTCTCTCCACTTAGAAAAGCAAAATTAATAAAAAGTGTAAGGGGAGCACAAGGAGGGTATGTTTTAAATAAACATCCAAAAGAAATTAGTGTTTCAGATATAATAGATGTTTTAGAAGGACCAATTGAGATTTCATCTTGTATAGATTCAGGAGAATGTAATAATATGGAGGTTTGTCCTACTAGATTATTATGGGAAAAGATAAAGAATAGTATAGATGAAGTAACACAGTCTATAACTCTACAAGATATGGCTAATGACTATAAAAGGTTAAAGAATAGGAGTGTAAAGAATGGATAAGAAAATTTATATGGATTATTCAGCAACAACATATACTAAACCAGAAGTACTAAAGGAAATGCTTCCTTATTTTACAGAGAATTATGGAAATCCATCTTCTTTGTATACTCTTTCAGATTTAAATAGAAAGGCAATAAATACTGCGAGAAGTAGAGTTGCTAAAGCTATTAATGCTGAAGTTGATGAAATATGTTTTACAAGCGGTGGATGTGAATCTGATAATTGGGCACTTAAGGGAGTAGCATTTTCAAGGAAAAATAAAGGAAATCATATAATTACTACTTCGATAGAGCATCATGCTATATTAAATAGCTGTAAGTTTTTAGAAAAGAATGGATTTGAAATAACTTATTTACCAGTAAATGAAGAAGGATTAGTGAATCCAGAAGATATAAAAAATGCTATTACAGATAAAACAATATTAGTTTCTATCATGTTTGCAAATAATGAAATTGGGGCAATACAGCCTATAAAAGAAATAGGAGCTATTTGTAGAGAAAATAAAGTATTATTCCATACAGATGCGGTTCAAGCTGTAGGACATATTCCTGTAGATGTAAAAGAAATGAACATAGATTTACTTTCTATGGCAGCTCATAAATTTTATGGTCCTAAAGGGGTAGGAGCACTTTATATAAGACGTGGAGTTAAAATCGAAAATTTAATCCATGGTGGTGGTCAAGAAAGAAATAGAAGAGCAAGTACAGAAAACATAGCAGGAATAGTAGGTATGGGTAAGGCAATAGAGATAGCTATAAATGAAATGCCACAAGAATCAAAGAGATTAGAGGCTCTTAGAGATAAATTGATTAAAGAGTTTAGTGAAAAAATACCTTATGCAAAATTAAATGGACCAGAAGGTGATAAAAGACTTCCTGGAAATGTTAATATGAGTTTTATTGGTATAGAAGGTGAAACACTATTACTTGATTTAGACTATATAGGTGTTTATGCATCTACAGGAAGTGCATGTGCATCAAGTGATTTATCAGCTTCACATGTATTGCTTTCAATAGGATTAGATCATGGTGTGGCACATGGTTCATTAAGATTAAGTTTAGGTGAAACTAATAATGATGATGATGTAAACTATGTTATAGAAAATCTTCCTGAAATAATCAAAAGAAGAAGAGATATGTCACCTTATTGGGAAGAATTTTTAAAAGAGAAAGGGGAAAGATAATTATGTATAGTGAAAAAGTAATGGATCATTTTAGAAATCCTAGAAATGTTGGAGAAATAGAAAATCCAAGTGGAGTTGGAGAAGTTGGTAATCCACAATGTGGAGACATAATGAAAATATATTTAGAAGTTGAAGACAATATAATAAAAGATGTAAAATTTAAAACATTTGGATGTGGATCGGCTATAGCATCCTCAAGTATGGCAACAGAACTTGTAAAAGGAAAAACTTTAGAAGATGCTTGGAAGTTAACTAATAAAGCAGTTGCAGAAGCTTTAGAAGGACTTCCACCAGTTAAAATGCATTGTTCTGTTCTTGCAGAAGAAGCAATTCATACAGCTATAAATGATTATAGAGTTAAACAAGGACTTGAACCTTGGAAAATGAAAGTGCATTCAGATCACATTCACGATGAAGTACATGGAAAATAATATTTAGAATGGAATGATAAATTATGAATAAAAAAGTAGCTATAGGATTAAGTGGTGGAGTTGACAGTTCTGTAGCAGCATATCTTTTAAAAGAAAAAGGATATGATTTAATAGGTATAACAATGAAAGTATCAGATGTTGATGTTTCAGAAGATGCTGCAAAAGTTGCAGAAAAATTAGATATACCATATCATATTTTAGATTTAAGAGATGAATTTAAAAATCGTGTTATAGATAATTTTGCTGAAGAATATTTACAAGGAAGGACACCTAATCCTTGTGCTATGTGCAATAAATATATTAAGTTTGGTGTATTGCTAGAAAAAGCCAAAGAACTAGGTGCCGATTATATAGCTACAGGACATTATGCAAGAGTTGAAGAGCATAATGGTAGATACTTAGTTTTAAATGCTAAAGATGATAAAAAGGATCAAACATATATGTTTTATAGCTTAACACAAGATGTTTTAAAGCATATATTAATGCCTTGTGGAGAATATACTAAGGTACAAATAAGAGAAATTGCTAGAAATTTAGGTTTAGAAGTTCATGATAAAAAAGAAAGTATGGATATATGTTTTATACCGGACAATGATCATGGGAAATACATCCAAGGATTAGAGTGTAAAAATAGAATTAAAGCTGGTAATTTTGTAGATAAAGAAGGAAATATATTAGGAAAACATAAAGGATTAATATACTATACTATAGGACAAAGAAAGGGACTTGGATTATCACTTGGTAAACCTGGATTTGTTATAGATATTATTCCAGAAAGAAATGAAGTAGTTGTTGGAGATGAGTCTGAAATTTTTAATAGTGGACTTATTGCAAAAGATGTTAATTTTATTCCATTTGATTTATTAGAAAATCCAATGGAAGTTGAAGCTAAAATAAGATATTCAACAACTAAAAGCAAGGCTACTATAATACCTTTTGAAGATGGAAAAATTAAAGTTATGTTTAATGATAAACAAAGGGCAATAACTAAAGGTCAAAGAGTTGTTTTCTATATTCAAGATATGTTAGTAGGCGGAGGAACTATTGAAGATATAGTTAAATAATTTTTAAGTTTATTATATGCGAAATAATTTTAAAGATTATTTCGCATATTTTATAGTATAAAAACAACTCATAAATTGTAGAAATGTTGACATAACTACAAAATTTTCATATAATCTAAATATCTTTTATTATAAAATATCTTAAAATAGTATATAATATTAGGCGATGATGAGAAATAGTAAATACTGAAGTATTATCCAGAGAGGAAGTGTAAGGTGAAAACTTCTTAATACAAGTGTTGAAGCTATCTTGGAGCCATAACAATATGAGAGATATATGTACATAATTTGCACGTAGTATGTATTAATATATAACTAGGGTGGTACCGCGAAGCTTTCGTCCCTTGAGTGATACAAGGAATGAGAGTTTTTTGTTTTAAAATTGGTATTTTATGGAGGTAATTAATCAATGGAAAAGATGGGATTGAATCAAGTTAGAGAAGCATATTTAAAATTTTTCGAAAGTAAGGGACATTTAAGACTTCCAAGTTTTTCAGTTGTACCGAAAAATGATAAAAGTCTTTTGCTTATAAATGCAGGTATGGCACCGCTTAAGCCATATTTTACAGGTCTTCAAACTCCTCCTAGAAAGAGAGTTACAACTTGTCAAAAATGTATTAGAACTGGTGATATAGAAAACGTAGGTAAGACATCAAGACACGCTACATTTTTTGAAATGTTAGGAAACTTTTCTTTTGGAGATTATTTTAAAAATGAAGTTATACCTTGGGCATGGGAATTTACGACAGAAGTTTTAAAAATGCCTAAAGATAAACTATATGTAACAATTTATTTGGATGATGATGAAGCTTATGATATATGGACATCTAAAACAGATGTGGATCCTAAACATATATTTAGATTAGGCAAAGAAGATAATTTCTGGGAACATGGTGTTGGACCATGTGGACCATGTTCTGAAATTCATTTTTATAAAGATAATGGGGAAATAAAATCAGCAGAAGAATTCATAGAAAAATCTGATGCAGATAGGGCTGTTGAGTTTTGGAATCTTGTATTTACTCAATTTGATAAAGATGAAGATGGAAACTACAATAAATTAGAGTTCCCTAATATTGATACAGGTATGGGACTTGAAAGAATGGCAACTATAATGCAAGGAGTAGAAACTATTTTTGAAGTTGATACAATAAAAAGTATTTTAGACAAAGTTGCAAATCTTGCTAATACTTCATATGGAGAAGATAGTGTAAAAGATATGTCATTAAGAATTATAACTGATCATGTAAGAAGTGTTTCTGTTATGATAAGTGACGAGGTTCTTCCATCTAATGAAGGTAGGGGATATGTACTTAGAAGACTTTTAAGAAGAGCTGCAAGACATGGCAGACTTTTAGGTATCCAAGGAACATTCCTACATAAAATAGTAGATAGCGTTGTTGAAAATTCTGGAGATGCGTATCCAGAATTAAAAGAAAAGAAAGATTATATCAAAAAGGTTATTTCTATAGAAGAAGAAAGATTTTCAGAAACTATAGATTCTGGTATGGAAATATTAAAAGAGTATATAGAAGAATTAGAAAAAGAAAATAAAAAGATATTATCAGGTGAAAAAGTATTTAAGTTATATGATACTTATGGATTCCCACTTGAACTAACTGAAGAAATTCTTGAAGAAAAAAACATGACTGTAGATATGGATGGCTTCAATAAAGAAATGAAGGTTCAAAGAGAAAGAGCAAGAGCTGCAAGATCAGAAAGTACTTATATGGGAACAGATGTAAAAGTTATTGATACTATACCTTCTGAAATAGAAACAAAATTTGATGGGTATAATAACCTAGAATTACAATCACAAATAAAAGTTATTATAAAAAATGATGATTTTGCTGATTGTATAAAAAAAGGGGAAAAGGGAATAATAGTTACTGACAAGACTCCTTTTTATGCTGAAATGGGAGGACAAATAGGAGATAAGGGTACTATTTCTGCCGATGGATTTGTTGCAAAAGTTGAAAACTGTAAAAAAAATATAGGTGGAAAAATAATTCACTTTGTAGAAGTTGTAGAAGGAAGTATAAATTTAGGTAATGAAGTGTTATTAGAAGTAGATAAAAGAAGAAGAGATAATGTAAGTAAAAATCATAGTACAACACATTTACTTCATGCAGCACTTCGTAAAGTTTTAGGTGATCATGTACATCAATCAGGTTCTTATGTTGATGAAGATAAGTTAAGATTTGATTTTACACATTTTGAAGGTGTAACGCAAGAAGAATTAACTAAAGTAGAAGATTTAGTTAATGATGTTATTTCAAAAGTTTATGAAGTTGAAACAAATGAAATGACTATTGAAGAAGCTAGACAAAGTGGAGCAATGGCGTTATTTGATGAAAAATATGGTGACAAAGTAAGAGTCGTTAAAATGGGGAATTTTAGTGTAGAACTTTGTGGAGGAACTCATATTTCTAATATAGGTAAAATAGGACTATTTAAAATAGTGTCAGAAAGTGGTATAGCTGCTGGTATTAGAAGAATTGAGGCAGTTACAGGTACTAAAGCATTAGAATTCATGAAAGATAAATCTAATTTATTAAGAGAAGTTGCTGAGATGCTAAAATGTTCAGAAAAAGATATAGTAAATAGATTAAATCAACAAAACTTAGAATTAAAAGAAAAAGAAAAAGAAATAGCAGCGCTTAAATCAAAGCTTGCAAGTGGTTCAGAAGATGAAATATTAAATAATATAAAAGAAATAAAGGGCATAAAGCTTGCTGTTGCTGATCTTAAAGATGTTGATGGAGAAGCTCTTAGAAATTTAGGAGATAAAATAAAGAATAAACTAGGTAGTGGTGTGGTTGTACTTGGAAGTGAAGTAGAAGGAAAAGTACAATTTATAGCTATGGCTAGTAAAGATGTAGTTTCAAAAGGCGTTCACTGTGGAACAATAGTTAGAGAAATAGCTAAAATTGCCGGCGGTGGAGGCGGTGGAAGACCGGACATGGCTCAAGCAGGTGGAAGACTTCCAGAAAAATTAAAAGATGCTATGAATGCAGTTGAAAATATTATGGAAAATTTAGTAAAATAGTATACTTTTCTTTAAAATTAGTTTATAATAAATTTAAATAAGATAACAGGTAGTTCTGCATGTCTTTAAAAAGGGGTGAGGCAGGTATGAGCATTAATGAGAATACAATGGAATTTGATATCCAAAAAAACAAAGATGATTTAACAAGAAATATTTTGACACAAGTCAATGATTCATTAAAAGAAAAAGGATATAATCCTATTAATCAGCTAGTTGGTTATTTAATCTCTGGTGATCCTACTTATATAACAAATTATAATGGAGCAAGAGCATTAATTAGAAAATTAGAAAGAGACGAAATTCTCGAAGAGGTTTTAAAAGCCTACTTATCAATTAAATAAAGATGCCCCCATGTGGGCATTTTTATTTTAAAATTACGGATAATAAGTTGAGGAGAAACTTTATGAGAATATTGGGTTTGGACATTGGAAATAAGACAATCGGAGTAGCAGTTAGTGATCCACTAGGGTTTACAGCACAAGGAATTACAACAATTCATAGAAAAGAACTAGAAAAAGATATAGAAGAAGTAGGGAAAATATGTCATGAGTATAAAATAGAACTTATAATTTCTGGACTTCCTAAAAATATGAATGGAACAATAGGAGAACAAGGAGAAAAGGTACTTGAATTTTGTGACGTGTTAAAAGATAAATTGGATATACCTATAAAGATGTGGGATGAACGACTTACTACAGTTGCAGCTCATAGAGCTATGCTTGAAGCAAATTTATCTAGAGCTAAAAGAAAAAAAATAGTTGATAAGATTGCTGCGACGTATATATTACAAGGATATTTAGATAGTATATAACTACATAATAATTACATAAAGGAGAGAAATTAAATGGAAAATGATTTCAGTACAATAGTTTTAAAAGATGAAGAAGGTAAAGAAGTAGAATTTGAAGTTATAATGAAATTTGATATTGAAGATAAAGAATATGTAATTGTAACTCTTGCAGAAGAGGAAGCTGATGCTATTGCTTTTAGAATAGATAAAGATGAAAATGGAGAAAATATCTTTGTTACTATAGAAGATGATGATGAGTTCCAAATGGTATGTGAAGCATATGAGACATTAAGCTTAGAAAGCCAAAACTAAATAGCATATAATATTTTATTCATTACATATAGCTGTGAATTTTTAATAATGATTATCAATTGACAAAAGATGAATTTAATATTAAACTTATTGTGGGTTAATAAGTTATTAAATAAGATTGATTATTTTCTAGTGTAGAAATGAGGTATTGAAAATGTCAAAAACATCTCCAATGCAAATTGAGAAATTAAAAGAGGAATTGAAGTTAAAAGGATATAAATTAACTCCACAAAGAAGGGCTATAGTAAATATTGTTATACAAAATAAAGGAAGTCATCTTACTGCAGAAGAATTATATGATCTTGTAAAGGATGAGTGTCCTGAAATTGGATTAGCAACGGTGTATAGAACTATTCAGTTGTTGGAGGACATTGGCATAGTATGTAAATTTAATTTAGATGATGGATGTAATAGATATGAATTAGTTGATGAAGATGAAATACATCAACACCATCATTTAATATGTAGAGAATGCGGTAAGGTTATAGAAGTAGAAGAAGACTTATTGGATTCTATAGAAAAGAATGTTGAAAAACAGTATAAGTTTAAGATAGAAAACCATAGTCTTAAATTTATTGGAATGTGCCATGAATGTTTAGAAAAATAAATAAATTTAGATACTTATCAAAAAAAAGGAGGGTAGGGCATTGAGAAAAGAAAAAGACAAAATAAAAATTATACCACTAGGCGGATTAGAAGAAGTAGGAAAAAATTTAACGGCTTTTGAATATAAAAATGAAATAGTTGTTATAGATTGTGGACTTAAATTTCCAGACGATGAAATGTTGGGAATAGATGTAGTAATACCTGATATTGGTTATTTGTTGAAAAACAAAGAAAAAGTTAAGGGAATATTTTTAACACATGGCCACGAAGATCATATAGGTGCATTACCATATGTTCTTAAAGATTTAAATGTGCCTGTTTATGGAACTAAGTTAACTATTGGAATTGTAGAAAATAGACTTAAGGAAAGTGGAATGTTAGCATCATCTACTTTAAAACGTGTACAGCCTAGAGATATTATAAAGCTTAACAATATGTCAATTGAGTTTATAAGAACTAGTCATAGTATAGCTGATTCAGCAGCCATAGCTATACACACACCACTTGGAGTTATACTTCATACTGGAGATTTTAAAATTGATTATACACCTATAGATGGTCAAGTAGCTGATTTAGCTAGATTTGTGGAACTAGGTAAAAAGGGTGTTATAGCGATGCTTGCAGATAGTACAAATGTTGAAAGACAAGGATATACTATGTCTGAAAGAACTGTAGGGAAAACTTTTGAAAATATATTTTCAAAAGCTGAAGGAAGGATAATAGTTGCAACATTTGCATCTAATATTCATAGAATTCAACAGATAATTACTGCTTCAGAGAAAATAGGAAGAAAAGTTGCAGTATCAGGTAGAAGCATGGAAAATATAGTTGGTGTTGCTTCTGAACTTGGATACCTACAATTTGAGGACGGTACTTTAATAAGTATAGATGATATTAAAAAGTATCCTAATAATAGAATATCTATAATTACAACTGGAAGTCAAGGAGAGCCTATGTCAGCACTTTCAAGAATGGCTTCTTCAGATCATAAAAAAGTAAGTATAGTTCCAGGAGATATGGTTATAATTTCTGCAACACCTATACCAGGAAATGAAAAGTTAGTTTCTAAGGTGATAAATCAATTATTTAAGCAAGGAGCAAACGTTATATATGAAGCGTTAGCCGATGTCCATGTTTCAGGTCATGCTTGTCAAGAAGAATTGAAACTTGTTCATACTTTAGTAAAACCTAGATTTTTCATACCAGTTCATGGTGAGTATAGGATGTTAAAACAGCATGCAGAACTTGCAGTAAAATTAGGAATGCCAGAAAAGAATACAATTATCTCAGAAAATGGAGATGTAATAGAAGTAACTAGAGATGCTATAAGAAAGAGTGGTAGTGTAATGTCAGGTCAAGTGTTTGTAGATGGACTTGGCGTTGGTGATGTAGGTAATATAGTATTGAGAGATAGAAGACACTTATCACAGGATGGTATTTTAACAGTTGTAGTTACTATTGGAAAAGATACAGGAAAAGTTATTGCAGGACCGGACATAATATCAAGGGGATTCGTATATGTTAGAGAATCAGAAGATTTAATGGACGGTGCAAGACTAATGGTAAGAGATGCTTTAAGGGAATGCGAAGAAAAACATATTACAGAATGGGCAGTTATTAAATCTAAGGTAAAAGAAGTACTAAGAATGTTCTTATACGAGAAGACTAAGAGAAAGCCAATGATACTTCCAATCATAATGGAAGTATAGGAATATAGTCAAAGGAGTTTATGGGGGTGTTGATATGAACATATATGATAAAGTACATGAACTTGCAAATGAATTACAAAACTGTGAAGAAGTTAAGAATTTTAAAAAAGCAAAAAAAGGGTTAGAAGGTAAAGACGCTAGCAAAAGAATGGTTGAAGATTTTAGAAAAGTTCAAATGCAAGCGTATTCAGAGCAGATGGAAAATGGTAAACCATCAAAAGAGACTCTTGAAAAGTTAGAAAAATTAGGATCAATAATGTCTATGGATATGGATGTTTCAAACTATATGGAAGCAGAAGTAAAGTTTGGAGTCCTATGGGAAGATATTATAAAGATATTAGGAAAAGCAGTAGACGATGATTTTGATAAAACAAAATAGCATTTCTACAAACATTGACTTTTTTATCGTATAATATTAGAATAGATATGTTAGTTTAGATTGGATACTAATTAGTATCCAATTTTTGTTTGTATTTATCTACATAATTGTTATAAATATTGGAGGAAATAAAATGAGTTTATTTACAAGAAACGACATAAGAAACGTGGCAATCATTGCCCATGTTGACCATGGTAAAACAACATTAGTTGATGCAATGTTAAAACAAAGCCATGTATTTAGAGATAATGAAAAAGTACAAGAAAGAGTTATGGATTCTAACGATTTAGAAAAAGAAAGAGGAATAACTATATTATCTAAAAACACAGCAGTAATGTATAATGGTGTTAAAATAAATATAGTAGATACTCCAGGACATGCGGATTTTGGTGGAGAAGTTGAACGTGTATTAAAAATGGTTGATAGTGTTGTATTAGTAGTAGATGCTTATGAAGGACCTATGCCACAAACGAAATTCGTATTAAAGAAAGCTTTAGAATTACATTTGAGACCTATCGTAGTAATTAATAAAATAGATAAGCCAAATGCAAGACCACAAGAAGTTATAGATGAAGTTTTCGATTTATTCGTAGAACTTGGTGCAGATGATGAGCAATTAGATTTCCCAATTGTATATGCTTCAGCTAGAGGAGGATATGCTAAAAAAGAAGTAGATGAAGAATCAGATAACATGGAATGCCTTTTTGATACAATTATTAAAAATGTAAAGGCTCCAACTGGATATATAGATGAACCACTTCAATTATTAGTTACAACTATTGACTACAATGAATATGTAGGAAGAATAGGTATTGGTAAAATTGAAAGAGGAAAAGTTGCTAAAAATCAACAAGTTACTATAGTAGATAGAGAAGGCAACAAGAGAAATGTAAAAGTATCTAATTTATATGTATATAATGGACTAAAAAGAGAAGAAGTTGAAGAAGCTCAACTTGGGGATATAGTAGCAGTTTCTGGTATAGTTGATATAAATATTGGTGAAACAATTGCAGATCCAAGTAGACCAGAAGCAGTAGAATTTATAGAAATTGATGAACCTACATTAAGCATGTATTTCATGGTAAATGATTCACCTTTTGCAGGAAAAGAAGGAGAATACGTTACATCTAGACATTTAAGAGATAGATTAATGAAAGAATTAGAAACTAATGTAAGTTTAAAAGTAGAAGAAACAGATTCAGCAGATTCATTTAAAGTAAGTGGAAGAGGAGAATTACACCTTTCTATTTTAATTGAAACTATGAGAAGAGAAGGATATGAATTCCAAGTATCTAAACCATCTGTTATTTTCCATGAACAAGACGGCAAAAAGCATGAGCCAATAGAGTACTTAACTATTGATGTTCCTGAAGAATTTATGGGAGTTGTAATGGAAAAATTAGGACCTAGAAAAGCAGAAATGATTAACATGAGTTCTGCTGTTAATGGATATTCAAGACTTGAGTTTAGAATACCAGCAAGAGGTCTTATAGGATTTAGAAATGAATTTATGACAGATACTAAAGGTAATGGAATAATGAATCACGTTTTTGATGGGTATGAACCGTTTAAAGGAGAAATACCAGGAAGAACTAGAGGTTCAATTATAGCATTTGAAACAGGCGAAGCTGTGGCATATGGATTATTTAATGCTCAAGAAAGAGGAAAATTATTTGTAACACCAGCTACAGATGTTTATGCAGGTATGATTGTTGGAGAATGTTCAAGAGCAGAAGATATTGATGTTAATGTATGTAAGAAAAAACATTTAACTAATACAAGATCATCAGGATCAGATGATGCATTAAAACTTGTTCCAGTTGTTCCAATGTCATTAGAACAAAGTTTAGAATTTATTGCTGCAGATGAACTTGTTGAAGTAACTCCTATAAACATAAGAATGAGAAAGAAAATGCTTGACAGTGCAGCAAGAAAAAGAGCTTCTAGAAAATAGACAATAAATTATAATTAAATTTTATAAAGGTGAATAAAATGAAACGGATAAAAATAATTACCGTAATTCTAATAATATTATGTATTCTTATCTTTATAGGGTTTAGAATTAGAAACAGTATCAAACATCCTTTTGTTGCAGCAACTGATAATGTATCAGTTGCTGTGGCAAAAGGAGATTCTTTATCTAATATTATTAATAAGTTACATAATGATGGTCATATAAAAAGCACCCATGTAATTAAATGCTATATAAATATCAAAAGATTAAATACAACGATTAAACAAGGGAAATATAATATAGATAAAAATATTTCTATAGATCGGTTTGTAAAAATATTAAATAATGGATTTGATGAAGAAGAATTTATTAAAGTTACTATACCAGAAGGATATAACATAGAAAATATAGGTCAAACACTAGAAGAAAAAGGTATAATATCTAAAAAAGAATTTATTAAAAGTTGTAAAGAATATAAATTGCCACAATATATAGCGGCAAATAATAAGCAAATATATCCTTTAGAAGGATACTTATTTCCTGATACATATAGATTTAAAAAAGGAACTAGTGGCAAAAAAATAATTGATGAGATGTTATTTCAATTTAAATTAGTAATGAATGATATTGAAAAAAAAGATAAAAAAATTAATAATTTATGTGAGATAATAACTAAGGCGTCTATTATTGAAAAGGAAGCTAGGTGTGAAAAAGACAGATCGAAGATAGCATCTGTTATAAACAATAGAATACGAAAACAAATGAAATTACAAGTAGATGCTACTGTATTATATGCTTTAGGAGAACATAAACAAAGATTATATTATAAAGATTTAAAAGTAAAATCTCCATATAATACTTATAATGTTAAAGGTCTTCCTCCTGGACCTATATGTAATCCAGGAAAGCCATCAATTATGGCTGTTTTGAATCCAGAAAAAACGGAATATTTATATTATGTTCTAGAAAATAATGTAGAACATGATAAAGAACATTACTTTACTAAAGATTATAAAGATTTCTTAAAAGCTAAAGAAAGATATAAGAAACAAATAGAGGGTTAAAAAATTTTATAGTTCTATCCTAGTTTGGAGGAAGTTTTTGATGAGTGGTATAACACACGATTACATAACGGATTATATTAGAAGCCTAATTAAAGAAGATAATGAAATTTTAAAAGAGCTTAAAGAATTTGCAATAAAAGAGCAAGTACCTATAGTACAAGATGAGGTTGCAAATTTTTTAAAGTTTATGGTTTTATCTAATAAACCAAAAAAAATATTGGAACTTGGAACTGCCATAGGATATTCGTCTATTCTTATGAATATGGCTTGTAATGGGCAATGTGAAATTACAACCATTGAGAGAGATGAAAATATGATAAGTATTGCCAAGAATAATATAGTTAAATACGGTTTTAATGATAAAATAAAAATATTACAAGGGGATTGTTTAGAAATATTACCTACTATAGATGAACAATTTGATTTAATATTTATGGATGCAGGTAAGGGTCATTATAATCATTTCTTGCCTCACTGCATGAGAATGCTAAAAAAAGATGGAATGATAATTGCAGATAATGTTTTATTTAGAGGTATGGTAGCGTCAGATGATTTAGTTAAAAGAAGAAAAATAACTATTGTCAAAAGAATGAGAAGTTATTTAGAAATGGTTTCAAGTGATGAAAATCTTATAACATCTGTAATACCTATGGGTGATGGTATTGCGATAACTACAAGGAGGAATATTAATGAATAAACCAGAAATATTGGCTCCTGCTGGAAATCTAGAAAAGTTAATAACTGCTATTGATTTTGGAGCAGATGCTGTTTATTTAGGTGGAAGTAAACTAAATTTGAGAGCTTTAGCAGATAATTTTGATACAGAAGACTTAAAAAAAGGACTAAAGTATGCTCATGATAGAAATAAAAAAGTATATGTTACGTTAAATGTATTTCCACATAATGACGATTTGATAGGCCTTGAGCAATACTTAGTGGAGTTATATGAAATGGGAGTAGATGCTATTATAGTATCTGATCCAGGAATTATAATGACTGCCAGAGAAGTTGTACCTAATTTAGAAATACATTTAAGTACTCAAGCTAATACTGTAAACTACAAGACAGCTAACTTTTGGCATAAAAATGGTGTTAAAAGAATAGTGTTAGCTAGAGAATTATCTATGAATGAAGTTGAAAAAGTAAGAGACAATATAGAAGAATCTTGTGATTTAGAAGCATTTGTTCATGGAGCTATGTGTGTTTCATATTCTGGAAGATGTTTAATGTCAAATTATATGACTGGTAGAGATTCTAATAGAGGTGCATGTGCACAACCTTGTAGATATAAATATAGTTTAATGGAAGAGAAAAGACCAGGAGAATATTTTCCTATATTAGAAGATGATAAAGGTACATATATTTTTAACTCTAAAGATATGTGTATGATAGAGCATGTACCTGAACTTATAAAGGCTGGTATAAATTCTTTTAAAATAGAAGGAAGGATGAAAAGTGCGTTTTATGTTGCTTCAGTAGTAAAAGCATATAGAGAAGCAGTAGATGCGTATTTTGAAGATCCTGATAACTATAAAGTTAATCCTAAGTGGATAGAATATATTATGAGACCTAGTCATAGACAATATTGTACAGGTTTTTATTTAGGAGAACCTAATAAACAAATATATGATACATCATCTTATATAAGAGATTATGATATCATAGGTATTGTTAAGGGATATGATAAAGAAACTTGTCGTGCTAAAATACAACAAAAAAATAGAATTTTTAGTGGAGAAAGTGTTGAAGTTCTTCGTCCAGAAGGAGAAAGTTTTAATGTTGTACTAAGTAATATGATAGATGACAAAAATGGAAAGACAATTGAAGCTGCCCGTAGTGCTGAGATGATTTTTACAGCTGATACAAACTTAGAATTAAGAGAAAAAGATATACTTATAAAAGCTAAGGAGAAATAATATATGAGAAGACCTATATTAATTGGAATTACTGGTGGAACAGGTTCGGGAAAAAGTACTGTTGCTAATGAAATTTATGAAAGTTTTAAAGATGATTGTATTGCTATAATAGAACAAGATTCTTATTATAAAGATCAAAGTAATTTAAGTTTTGAAGAAAGAATTAAGACTAACTACGATCATCCAAATGCTTTTGATACTCAATTACTTGTAGAGCACTTAAAGGAACTTTTGGAAGGAAATAGTATATATAAGCCTATATATGATTTTAAAGAACATAACAGAAAAACAGAAACAATAAAAGTGGATGCAAAAGATATTGTTATAGTAGAAGGTATAATGATTCTTCAAGATGTTGAACTTAGAGAATTATTGGATATAAAAATATATGTTGATACTGATGATGATGTTAGAATCATAAGAAGAATATTGAGAGATATTAAAGAAAGAGGAAGAACTATAGATTCTGTAGTAGACCAATATCTAAATGTAGTAAAGCCAATGCATAGTCAATTTATAGAACCTACTAAAAAATATGCAGATATAATAATACCAGAAGGTGGACAAAATAAAGTAGCTATAGATATTATGGTATCTAAAATAAAACAAATTCTTTCTGAGAATGAATAAATAGAGTTTTAAAGAATAAAACACTTCCGTTTAGGCTAAAATTTAGCTAAAAGGGAGTGTTTTTGTGATTAATACGGAAAATAATAAACGATGTTATATAATTCTTATAATATTTATCTTATTATTTATGATATTAGCTTTTAGAATAGTGGGATATAATTATTTTGGAAGTAAAAATCTTGCGGTTATGGCAGAAAATCAATATCAATATAAGGAAAAGGCTAGTGAGTTGAATTATTTATTATTAGATAATAAAGGAAGAGATTTATTGCAATATAAAGATAACTATTATGCTGTTATAGATCCGTATACTTATCTAACCAATAATTATTATGTTAAAAAAGATGAGCTTAAAGCGTTGAAGATTTTATTAAAGAATTGTAATAAAAATTACGATATTGATAATGAAGTAAATATAAATAAGGGTTCTAAAATAATTTGGAGTATAGATGAGAATACATATAATAATTTAAAAAAGATAAAAGGTGTTAATGGTTTTTATGCATATAAGTATTTGAGTATTAATAAGGGAAATGCTTATTGGAGTATAGAAAACTTAATAACCAATATAAATAAAAATGTAAATGGTGTATGGCAAAAAAAATCAAAAGATTGTATAGAAACGGACATATACAATAAAACTCAAAAGAATGAATATATATATCGTATATTTGATAAAGACGTTAATGGAAAAATAAAGAAAGAATTTACTACAGATCCTACGACTAATGTAAATGTTAGATTGACACTTGATAAAATTCTTCAAGAAAATATAAAAAAGATATTAAATGAAAAGAATTTCAACAAGTATGATCAAATAGGTGTTATTTTAATGGAAGCGGATACAGGTAAAATAAGGGCTATGGTACAAAAAGATGATAGTAAGCCTAATATAAATATAGGAGCAAGTACTCAAAATGGTTTTTTTGCTGGATCAATATTAAAATCTATAGTTGAAGAAGCAGGCATAAAAAATAATAATATTTCATTAAATCATAAGTATAAACATAGAAATTTTGGTGGCTTATTTGAGGAACATGAAGATCATAAAGATAAGAATATAGAACAGGCTTTCACGAAATCTTCTAATAATATATTTGTTCAAGTAGGTATTGATGTAGGTATTAAAAATTTTGATGAACTTTCTAAAGAACATGGATTATATGAAAAAGTATTAGGATTTGAAGATGAGCAAAATGGAAATTTAGAACTTGATGTTAAAACTACTCCAGATGATAGTGGAGATAGTTTACAAGCTTATATAGGTCAAAAAACTAGAATTACTCCAATTGAAGCTATAACTATACCCAACACCATAGTTAATGGGGGAATTTATGTTAAACCTCAATTGATAGATGCATATGTGGATAAAAATAATAATATTATAGAAAAATGTGATACTTGTAGAAAAACAATTATTAGTAAGATAAACTCAAATATTTTGAAAAGTCAAATGTTAAATGTAGTTAAAGAAGGAACGGGTAAAAATACATACATTAAAAATATAGAGATAGGTGGTAAAACAGGAACATCAAATAGAGTAGAAAATACTTCTTTAAATAACAATAAGAAAGATTTAAAAGAGTATTGTGATGGATGGTTTGCAGGATTTTTTAAACTTAATGATAAATATTATTCGATGGTAGTATTTGTTCAAAATATAGGAAAAGACGTTAATGCTTCTGGGTCTGCTGTGCCTATATTTAAAAAAATAGTTGAAGAAAATTATAATTATATAAATAAATTTTAGGTGTACATGCAAATTTTTAAATAAAAATCATATTATAGTAATAAGCACTGCGAGGAGGATATCCCTGTGTTCTTAATTAATTATTTACTTAATATGATTGATGGCATGACGTTTTTAACAGCGTATGTTAGCAATGGAACATCATTTCCACAACCTTTAAATGAAGATGAAGAAAGGTATTACTTAAAAAAATTCAAGGATGGGGACACTTTGGCAAAGGGGATCTTAATAGAAAGAAACCTTAGACTTGTTGCTCATATTGTTAAAAAGTATTCTTATCCTAATAAAGACATTGATGACTTAATTTCAATAGGTACTGTGGGACTTATAAAAGCAATTGATTCTTTTGATATTTCAAAGGGAACAAGACTTGCAACTTATGCAGCAAGATGTATTGAAAATGAGATATTAATGCTTATTAGAAATACTAAGAAGATTAAAAGTGAAGTTTATCTTCAAGATCCTATAGGAGTAGATAAAGAAGGTAATGAAATTTCACTTATGGATGTTTTAAGTAGTGATGAAAATTCAGTTATTGAGGTTGTTGAGAACAGGATGCAAGTTAAAAAACTATATGATAAGATTAATGAATGTTTAACTGATAGAGAAAAAATTATAATTAAAATGAGATATGGACTAAATGATGGTAAGCCTAAAACACAAAGAGAAATAGCTGCTTTTTTAAATATATCTAGATCATATGTATCTAGAATAGAAAAGAGAGCGCTAAAGAAAATGTATAAAGAATTTAACAACAGTAAAAGTGTCAAATAGTTTTTAAAAATAAAAGTCTGACGTTAAATGTCGGACTTTTATTTTTAAAAACTATAAAGTAAAATTAATACTAAAGAACTATAATATAGGGGGTAAGAAAGTGATACCATTAAATGAGTTATTAAAAAAGACTATAGATGAAAAAGCATCAGATCTACATTTAACTGTTGGAATTTCTCCGGTAATTAGAATAAATGGTGAACTAGTAAGGGTTGGTGAGCAAAAGCTTACTGCAAATGATACAAGAAAATATGTTATGGAAATATTGGGGGACTCATTCGAAAAGTATGATAATGTTGGTGAAATAGATACATCTATATCTATTCCTAGTGTTGGAAGATTTAGAGTTAATATATATAAACAGAGGGGGAGTTATGCACTTGCTATAAGAGCAGTTGCATTAAAAATACCTTCTATTGGTCAACTAAAGTTACCCTCTATAATAAAAGAACTTAGTGATAAGCATAGAGGACTTATTCTTGTAACTGGACCAACTGGAAGTGGTAAGAGTACAACTTTAGCATCTATAATAAACGAAATAAATAATACGAGATCAGCTCATATTATTACATTAGAGGATCCTATAGAATTCCTCCATAAGCATAATAAGTCAGTAATTAATCAAAGGGAAATAGGAAATGATACATCATCTTATACTGATGCATTAAGAGCAGCACTTAGAGAGGATCCAGATGTAATTCTTGTTGGGGAGATGAGGGATCTTGAAACTATGGCAACGGCAATTACAGCAGCAGAAACAGGACATTTGGTATTATCTACTCTACATACTATAGGAGCAGCCAAAACTATAGATAGGATAATTGATGTTTTCCCACCACATCAACAACAACAAATAAAAATACAACTTTCAACTGTACTTCAAGGTGTTATATCTCAACAATTAATACCAAAATATGACGGAAAAGGACAAATAGCCTCATTTGAAATTATGGTATTAAACTCTGCGATACAAAATCTTATAAGAGAAGGAAAAACTCATCAAATTCAATCATTAATTCAAACAGGAAGTAAGTATGGTATGAAAACTATGGATATGAGCATAGTTGAGCTATATAAAAGTAAATTAATATCATATGAGGATGCTTTAACGTATTCTATTGACAAAAGTATGGTAAAAAGAATGATAGATATGTAGTAAATTTAAATAATAATAGATTATTAATGTTATACAAAAACGTAGTATAAACTAAATATTTATGATAAAATATTATATGAAATAATAATAAAATTGGAAAGTAATTGAATAATATCAATTTTATTATTAATTTTATGAAATAATTTTAGGCACATAAAAACATATTAAAAATTCATACAAAAATAAAGGGAAAAACTTGTTTGTGTTGAATATATAGATTAAAGAGGCTTCTATAAGGGAGGGAAATCCAGATGCACGAATATATAGTAGGACTCGATATAGGATCATCAAGTGTATATGGTGCTGTTGGTAAAGTAGTTAGTAATGGAGAAATCCGTATAGTTGGAATTACTTCTGTGAAATGTAAAGGATTGAATAAGTCCGTAGTAGTAGATATAGATAGTACCTCTCAATCTATAAAAGAATGTATTACCAATTTAGAAAGAATGGTAGATATAAGCATTTCAGAGGTATATGTATCATTACCCGCAGGAGTGAGTGAATTAATATGGAATAAAGGAATAGTAGCAGTGGCTTCAGATGATAAAGAAATAACAGAAAATGATGTTATGAGAGTTATTGAAGCTGCAAAAATAGTATCTATTCCTTCAGATAAAGAAATTATTGGCGTCGTACCACAACAATACATAGTAGATGGATATGATAATATAATTGAGCCTGTTGGAATGAGTGGAATGAGACTAGAGGTTGATGCTCAAATAGTTATGGCTCAAAGTACAATTATAAACAACCTTAGAAAGAGTATAAGTAAAGCTGGAGTTAGAATTTTAGGAGAAGTTCTTCAGCAACAAGCGATTTCACAAACAATTTGTAAAAAAGAAGAATTAGATATGGGAATAGCATTTGTTGATGTAGGAGCACAGACTACCGATATTTCTATTTATAAAAGGGGAAATCTTTGCTATACTAATATGGTACCTTTAGGGGGAGACAATATAACAAATGATATAGCTATATGCTTAAAATTACCATTTCCTGAAGCAGAAAAAATTAAAATCAAGTATGGAAATTTAGGGTATAATAATAATGACAAAAATGTTAAAATTAATGTTAATGCAGGATATGATAATTCTAGAGAAATAGATGTAGAATTTTTAAAGAGAATAATAGAAGCTAGATCTGAAGAAATATTATATTATGTTAAGGAAGAGTTACAACAAAGTAAATACTATGACGAGATATCAGGCATAGTTATTGTTGGAGGTGGATTAGCACTATTTAAAGATATAAACAGTTTTGCTACAGATATTTTACATAAGTCTACAAGAATTGGTTTTCCAATATATACAGGAGCCACAAGTCCAATATATGCTACAGTTGTTGGAGTTATTGAGGATGTAATAAGTACGCTAAAAATAAATAAAAATATTGAAGAAGTTGAAAGGCACATTAATAGTAATTCAAAATTAAAAGAAAGTAATACGAACAAAAAAGGTGAAGGAAATTTTGTATCAAAAATAAGAGAATTCTTTACTGAGTTTTTTTAGCAAGGAGGTAATATTGTGCTAGATTTTGATGTTGAAGTTCAACAATTTGCTCAAATTAAGGTAATAGGATGCGGTGGCGGAGGTAACAACGCTGTTAATAGAATGATAATTGAAGGTCTTAAAAATGTGGAGTTTATAGGTATAAATACGGATAAGCAGGCTCTTGCAGTTTCTCAAGCTTCACAAAAGATACAAATAGGAGATAAACTTACTAAAGGTTTAGGTGCTGGAGCAAATCCTGAAATAGGAAGAAAAGCAGCTGAAGAAAGCAAAGATGAAATTTCTCAAGCAATAAAAGGTGCTGATATGGTATTTATTACTGCCGGAATGGGTGGTGGAACAGGAACAGGTGCTGCACCAGTAGTAGCTGAAATTGCAAAGTCAATGGGAATATTAACTGTTGGTGTTGTAACTAAGCCTTTCCCTTTTGAAGGAAGAAAGAGAATGCTTCATGCAGAACAAGGTATCAAAGAGTTGAAGCAAACAGTGGATACATTGGTAACTATTCCAAATGAAAGACTTTTATCTATGGTTGATAAGAAGACTTCATTGGTAGAAGCTTTTAAATTTGCTGATGATGTATTAAAACAAGGTGTACAAGGTATATCAGACTTAATTACTATACCTGGACTTGTAAACTTAGACTTTGCTGACGTAAGAACTATAATGTTAGATAAAGGGTTAGCTCACATGGGTGTTGGTAAAGGAACAGGAGATAGTAGAGCACAAGAGGCTGCAAAACAAGCTATATCTAGTCCACTTTTAGAGACATCTATTATGGGAGCGACTGGTGTTCTATTAAATGTAACAGGTGGTGGAGATTTAGGACTACTTGAAATAAATGAGGCCGCTGAAATAGTTCAAGAAGCAGCTGATCCAGATGCTAATATTATATTTGGAGCTGTTATTGATGAAAATCTAAAAGATGAAATAAGAATTACTGTTATTGCAACAGGGTTTGAAGAAAAAGCAGCAGCTCAACAAGAATCAAAACCAGTAATATCAACACCAAAACAAGAAGAAAGTTATAACAATAGCTACAATAATAGCTATAACAATAGTTATAATAATAACAATAGTAATAATAGTAATAATACTTATAAAGAACAACCTAAACCAGTATTTGAAGAGTCAGCGGCGACTAAAGAGTTTGACCAAAACGATTTAGAAGTTCCTGCATTTTTAAGAAGATATAATAGATAATTATTTAAATAAGAAATCCTTGCTGAATTTATTTTCAGTAAGGATTTTTTTATTTGAATAGGTAAATTATATTTAGTAATATATGTAAAATAATGTAAATTAAAAATAAAAATATTTATTATGAAATGACAAAATTTTGAAATGAGTAGTTATATAATATGTTTTAGAGGGGGGAGGGAAGTGATATTATATTTAGATATATTTATAGTTGAAAACTTTATAGTAAACTTTTTTTTGCTGTATATTACAACCCAAACACTTAGACTAAAACAAAATATACTATATGTAATTTTAGCATCTGTAATAGGTACTGCTTATGCAGTGCTTATGGTATATAGTAAATTTCAATATTTTTTCAATATACCGCTGAAAATGTTTATTGCAATAATTATGATTTTAATCGTATTTAGAAAAAAGAATTTATTATTTTTATTTAAGGCAACAGTTATGTTTGTTATATATTCTATGTTATTAGCTGGTATATGCATTTTTATAGAGTTTAATAGTTTTAATAGTAATACTATATTAAGCAGATTTTCTTATAAATATTTAATTTTAGCTATTATGGTTTTTTATATAGTAATACATAGATTGATTAGTTATATAAGAGATAGAAATGAGATAAGTAATTTTATCTATGAAATAGATATTGTTATGGATGATGTTACAAAAAAGGTAAGGGCATTTCTTGATACAGGAAATGAACTTAGAGAACCTGCAACAAATTTGCCGGTTATGATAGTGGAGAAAAGTGTAATTTCTATTTCGGAGTTGAACACAGATAAGAAATTTGTAATACCATACAGAGTAGTTAATGGGTTTACTGGTGAACTTGAAGGTTTTAAACCTAAATATATTCAAGTTCATAGAAAGAATACGGTTGAAAAGAGAGAGGTTATTGTTGCTCTTTGCAATAATGGATTAAGTGAATTAAATGATTATAATGCTTTATTATCTAGAGGGATTATTTAAGGAGGGGGAGTCTTTGCTAAGTTTAGAGTTACTTTTAAACAAAATATTATCAAATTTTAAGATTTTTTTTAAAAAGGTTTATTTTATTGGGGGAAATGATGCATTACCACCTCCACTTTCAAAAGAAGAAGAAGAAAATTTGGTTGCTAAAATAAGAGCTGGTGATGACAGTGTTAGAACTATTTTAATTGAACGAAATCTTAGACTCGTAGTATATATAGCTAGGAAATTTGAAAATTCAGGTGTATTAGTAGAAGATTTAATATCGGTAGGAACTATTGGCCTTATTAAAGCTGTAAATACTTTCGATCCAGAGAAAAAAATTAAATTAGCAACTTATGCATCAAGGTGCATAGAAAATGAAATTTTAATGTATTTAAGAAGAAATAATAAAGTAAAAGCAGAAATATCTTTTTATGAACCTCTAAATACAGATTGGGATGGAAACAAATTACTTTTATCTGATATTCTGGGAACAGAAAATGATATGGTATATAATTTAATTGAAGATGAAGTAGATAAGCAACTATTATTTATAGCAATGAGAAAGTTAAGTGAAAGAGAAAAAGAAATAATAAAATTAAGATTTGGATTAACAGGTAAAGGTGAAAAAACACAAAAACAGGTTGCAGATTTGTTAGGTATATCTCAATCATATATATCAAGATTAGAAAAGAGAATCATTAAAAGATTGAAAAAAGAAATTAATAAAATGGTGTGATTGTCCTTAGTATAAAAAAATTTTCTCAGGAAATACTTTTAATGCGACTACTTTGAAGGAGCTGATATGTATGATGATAAACAAAGTGGAAATATGCGGGGTTAACACTTCAAAATTGCCAGTATTAAAAGACAAAGAAATGAAAGAATTACTAATAAAAATGAGGGACGGTGACTATTTTTCAAGAGAAAAATTTATAAGGGGAAATTTAAGATTAGTTTTAAGTGTGATACAAAGATTTAATAATAGAGGAGAAAATGTAGATGATCTATTTCAAGTAGGATGTATTGGACTTATAAAGGCCATTGATAATTTTGATTTAAGTCAAAATGTAAAATTTTCTACTTATGCAGTTCCCATGATAATAGGTGAAATAAGAAGATACTTAAGAGATAATAATTCTATAAGAGTAAGTAGATCATTAAGAGATATAGCATATAAAGCTTTACAAGTACGAGATAGACTTATAAATAAAGATAATAAGGATCCAAATGTTTCACAAATAGCTAAAGAATTAGAATTGCCAAGAGAGGAAGTAGTATTTGCATTAGATGCAATACAAGATCCTGTATCGTTATTTGAACCTATATATCATGATGGTGGAGATGCACTTTATGTTATGGATCAAATAAGTGATAATAAAAGTGTAGACGATAGCTGGATTGAGAACATATCTATTAAAGAAGCTATGAAAAGGTTAAATGAAAGAGAGAAACTTATACTTAATATGAGGTTTTTTCAAGGACGAACTCAAATGGAAGTTGCAGATGAAATAGGAATTTCACAAGCTCAAGTGTCTAGACTTGAAAAAACTGCTTTAAAACATATGAGAAAATACGTATAAAAAATAGCCAAGAAATCTTGGCTATTTTTTATATTAATTATAAATTTTTTTTGTTAGCAATTCCGGTAACCATGAGTGCTATTGCACCATCACCAGTAACATTACAAGCGGTACCAAAGCTATCTTGAAGGGCAAATATAGTTAATATAAGAGCAGTACCTGAATCGTTAAATCCAAGAACACTGATTATAAGACCTAAAGAAGCCATTACTGTGCCACCAGGAACTCCAGGTGCACCTATTGCGAAAATTCCTAATAATAATATGAAAAGTATCATGGTTGATACACTAGGAAGAGTTCCATATAGAATTTTAGATACTGTCATTACAAAGAATATTTCTGTTAAAACAGATCCACAAAGATGAATATTTGCACAGAGAGGAATTACAAAATCAACAATATCTTTTCTAAGAGAAGTTGATTTTCTAGCACATTTTAATGCTACAGGCAATGTCGCTGCACTAGACATAGTACCTACAGCTGTCAAATAAGCACTTCCATAATTTTTAACTACACTTAAAGGATTTTTGCCAGATAGCGCACCACCTATTAAATAAAGGAAAGTAAGCCATACATAATGTCCTATAAGAACTATAACAATTACTTTTAAAAATACAGGAGCTTGTTTAGTAATGGAACCTTCATAAGCCAATGATGCAAAAGTAGTAGCTATAAATAGTGGAAGAATAGGAATTATAATTTTATTTACTATACTTAAAATTATATTTTGAAATTGTTCTAAAAGTTTTTCAACTAAATCTGATTTAGTCCATGCTGTTGCAAGGCCTAATAGCAATGATAGTGCAAGAGCACTCATTACTGACATAATTGGTGGAATATCTAATTTAAAAACTAGCTTAGGCAATTCTTTTAATACAGCAGTTTGAGAAGCTATAGATAGTTTTGGAATAAGTTTGTATCCACAGAAAGCTGATAAAAATGCTGCACCTATAGAAGATAAATAAGCAATAGAAATAGTTATTCCTAAAAGTTTACTTGCATTATTTTTAAGCTTGGCTATAGAAGGGGCTATAAATCCAAGTATAATCAAAGGAACAGCAAAAAATATAATTTGTCCTAAAATATACTTTATTGTTACAATAATACCCATTATATTATGAGAGGATTTTAATCCTACAAGGATTCCTAAAAATACTCCCAGTGCAAGTTTAAATATAAGATTGTTAAAAAGTTTTTTCATTATTATCTCTCCTAAATAAAATAAAAATTGTGTCTATACAATATATTATATAAAAAACAAAAACTTCAGCCCCTAATAGAGTTGAAGTTTTCAGTTTTTATTTATATTTTAAATCTTAAAATCCTTCTTAAAATTCCTTAAGGTAGATTATAATTTATAGTGTTTATAAATGTCAATACTTCATTTCACTAAATTGAATTAATTTTATAATTATTTTTTATTATAAGAAATATGAAATATTTTATGGGCAAGATCATTGCCGGGTTTACCTATATAATTTTTATACATTTTAATTAAAGCTTCATTTTCGTGTGCTTTTCGTTTAGAAAGATTTTTATCTTGATTGTAGAGAACTGAAGATCTCAATTGTTTATAATTTATCAATTCTCGATCGTTAGAGTTTATATGTGGATGACCTCCACCATTAATACATCCTCCTTCGCAGGACATAACTTCTATGAAGTGATATTGTTTTTTATTAATTTTATCTGAGTTCATAAATTTAAATACATTAGAAGCACCGTTAATGACGGCAATGTTATAATTTTGTTCTTTTAAGGTTACTGTAGCCTCTTTAATTCCATTAAAGCCACGTATAGATGAGTAATCTATAGTTTTTAAATGCTCATTATTCTCCAAAAAATCTTTGGCGGTTCTGAGTGCTGCCTCCATGACTCCGCCGGTTGCACCAAATATGACACCAGCACCAGAATATTCTCCCATAGCTGGATCAGGAGTACTTTCTTCTAAATTTTTAAAATCAATTTTTGCATTTTTTATAAGTTTTACTAGTTCTCGAGCAGTTAATACTGCATCTATACTATTAATTCCTTCAATATCCATATCATCTCTCTCAGATTCAAATTTTTTTGCAGTGCAAGGCATGATAGTTACTGTAAAAATATCAGATGGATTCATATTCATAATATGAGGATAATATGTTTTGGTTGCTGCTCCAAAAATTTGTTGTGGAGATTTAGTTGAAGACAAATTTGGTATTAATTCTTTAAAATATTTTTCAACTTGTCTTATCCATCCAGGACAACAAGAAGTAAACATAGGAAAAGGACCATTATTTTTTATTCTTTTAATTAGTTCGCAAGATTCTTCTATAATAGTTAAGTCTGCACCAAAATTTAAATCAAATACTTTATCAAATCTTAATATTTTTAGTGATGTATACAATTTACCTGTTACATCAATGCCGTAACCCATATTAAAGGCTTCTCCAATAGAAGCTCTAACAGATGGAGCTATGGCAACAATAACGTGTTTTTTAGGATTTTCTAGTGCCGTAATCACTCTGTTTATATGAGATCTTTCAGATAATGCATCAACTGGACATGCACTAACACATTGACCGCATAGTAAGCAATTACTTTCATCAAGACATTTATGGTTTTGTGTTTGTAGTATAAATCTATTATTTTTATGATTTAACAATATAGATGATGTTAATGTTTTAGATTTGCATGTAGTAACACATCTACCACATTTGATACATTTATGTCTATTAATAACTATGGATTTGCTTCTTGTATCCAAATAATTTGAGTCTGATATATTACTTTCAATATATTTAGTTTTAGGTCCTGTTTTATATCTAATTACAATTTTGAATAGTTCACAGTCAAATTTTCTATTGCATTTAGAACATTTAAAATCATGGTTACTTAAAATATTAGAAATTTTAGATTTTATAGCATTTATTACATTTTTAGAAGAAGTGCTAATTTTCATACCTGTTTTAACTTTAGTGCAGCAGGCTCTTTTAAGTTCTTTTTTGTTTCCATATTCAATTTCTACTAAACAAATACCACATTTACCGAGATTAAGGGCATCTTTTAAATAACAAAGTGTGGGGATAAAAATATTATGTTTTTTAGCTACATTCAATATTGTAGAATTGGGATTAACTTTTATAAGTTGATTATCTAGAGAAACTGTAAGTTCATTCATAAATTATCTCTCCTTATAATTAAAATAACGAAAAAAATATAATTATAATAACATTTAATAATAAATATTAAGTAATAATTATTACAAATTAATTATAGGTATTTAATTTCTTTAAGTCAAGTGCTAAGTTTAGCTGATTTATTTAAAATAATAAGGAGGGTGCTATGTCTATAAATATGTAGACATGCATATACTTCTAATAGTTAAATAAAATGTTAAGGAGATGATAGTATGCCATTATGTTCTATAAATAATTTAAGAATGATGGAGGTTATAGATGTTAGTACAGGATCTAAATTAGGATACATAAAAGATTTTTTGATTGATTGTATAGAGTATAAGATACTTTCATTAATAATACCGCGAGAAAAAAGTTCTATTTTTTCAAAGGATGAGAATATTGAAATTAGTTGGAGTAAAATAATAAAAATAGGTGTAGATGTTATATTAGTAGATATAGGAGAGGAAATTTTACAAGAGGAATAGTAGTAATGTATATGAAAAAATAGTATAATATATAATGAAATATTGTATAAAGGGCGTGATAGTTTGAAATGTCCATATTGTGGTTTTGAGGAAAGTAAGGTTGTAGATTCTAGATCAACAGAGGACCATAAGGCTATTAGGAGGAGAAGAGAATGCTTAAAATGCACCAAGAGATATACTACTTATGAAAAAGTTGAAGATATACCAGTCTTAGTTATTAAGCGAGATTCCAATAGAGAATATTTCGATAAATCCAAAATAATAAATGGCTTAGTAAAAGCGTGTCAAAAAAGACCGGTTTCAAGAGTACAGATAGATTCTATAGCAGATGAAATAGAAAAAAAGATGAGTAATGATATGCTAACTGAGGTTAAGTCAGAGTACATAGGCGAGCTTATAATGGACAAATTAAAAGAAATTGATGAAGTAGCTTACGTTAGATTTGCGTCTGTTTATAGACAATTTAAAGATATTAATACTTTTATAGAAGAGATTACAAACTTAATGTCACATAAAAAGATGGGGGTATCTAAAAATTAAGGATACCTTTGTTTTTTTCTAGTAAAATCAAAACTGTGTACTTAATTTAGAAATTTTTGTACACAGTTTTTTATTATAAAAAAATAATTTACATTGACTGAAAAGGAAGGATTAATATGAAAAACTTTAATATATTAAATGTAAAGGACTATCAGTTTTTAGAATATAAATCTGATAGTGTAGGAATATATTTCTCAACATCCAAAGGAAATTTAGATTTTAATAAAAGTAATATACTTGGTTTGCAAAATTTAAGAAGATTAAAAGAGTGGTTTAATATAAAGAATGTAGGATATTTAAATCAAGTACATAGTGATACTATATATGTATATAATGGCTTAAAATATGATGGGGATGCTATTATTACTAATGAGAAAGAAATTGCCATAGGAGTTTTCACAGCTGACTGTGTTCCAGTATTAATTTATGATAAGAAAAACATGGTGGTTGCAGCTATTCATAGTGGATGGAAAGGTACATTAAATTGTATAGTATCTAAAACCATAGATAAAATGGTTAGCAAATATAATAGTGATATTAAAGATTTAGAGGTTTATATAGGACCACATAATATGATGTGTTGTTATGAAGTTAGTGAAGAACTTATAGATACTTTTAAGAGTAGCGATATTTATAAAGAAGCAAAAATAAATAATGGCAGAAATTTAAGTCTTCAAAGTTGCATAGAGAAACAATTAAATGATAAGAACATTACTAGAAATCAGATTTATTCATTAGATATGTGTACATATTGTTCAAGAGAATATAAATTTCATTCTTATAGAAGAGATAAAGAACAAAGCGGAAGAATGTTTTCTTTTATATTTATTAAGTAATTTTGGAGGGGATAGTGTGTCTGGTGAAAAAGTCTTAATAGTGGAAGATGAAGAACACATAAGAGAGCTTATAAAATTCAATCTTGAAAATAATAATTACAAGATTATTTTTGCATCTAATGGTATAGATGCTGTTGAGATTGCAAAAAAAGAATTGCCGGATTTAATTTTATTAGATATTATGCTTCCCGGAAAAGATGGATATGATGTGTGTAAAGAAATAAGAAATAATAATGATACTTATAATATTTCAATAATAATGATAACTGCTAAAAGTGAAGAGATAGATAAAATATTGGGTTTGGAATTAGGTGCTGATGATTATATAACAAAACCTTTTTCAATAAGAGAATTGATTGCAAGAGTGAAAGCTGTACTTAGAAGAACTACATTGTTGCAAAATAATAGTAGAATGTATAAATTTGAAAATATAATGGTGGATTTTGACCAACATAAATTATTTAAAGATAATAAAAAAGTAGATTTAACATTAAAGGAATTTGAACTTATAGAGATTTTAGTGAAAAATAAAGGTAAGATTATGACTAGAGAATATCTTTTAGACAAAGTTTGGGGTTATGAATATGTGGGGGAAACCAGAACTATAGATGTTCATATACGTCATCTTAGAAAAAAGATAGAGCTTGATGACAAAAGGCCTAAGTTTATTGAAACTATAAGAGGTGTAGGATATAGGTTTAACTGTTATGAGTGATATAAAAATGAAAACAAAGATAATGATAGCAATAGTAAGTACATTAATATTGAGTATTATATTAATAATTCCAGTACATATACTTATAGTAAATTATCAGCATGAAGATAATATTAAGAAAAATCTTAATTTTAATAACAATTTAACACAGAAACTTATTGAAGATAATGCAATAAAAAATTTAGATGAGTATTTTAAAGCATTTACAAAATCGGATATTAGAATAACTTTGTTAGATAATAACTATAAATTAGTTAAGGATTCTAATGCTAATTTAGAAGAAAAAGATGAGTGCAATTTTAGAAAAGATATAGTTGATTCATATACTAGAGAAACTTTATATAGTATAAGATATAGTGATTTACTTAAAGATTCAATTATATACTGTGCAACAAAATGTAATGCTGGATATATAATAAGTTCTATGCCCATTGGCAAAGTGGTGGGATTTGGAATTGGATGTTTGAAATATTATCTGATAGTTTTAATGTTAGCGTTTGTTGTAGCACTTATATTTTCATCCAAATTAGCTAATATAATAGTTAAACCCATAAAAGATTTAAAATTTATAACATCAAGAATAGCAAGAGGAGATCTTGATAGAAGAGTGGATATAAAATCTAATGATGAATTAGGTGAATTATCAAAAACATTTAATGATATGGCGGATAAATTACAAAATACACTTAATATAAAAAGTCAATTTGTAGCTAATGTATCACATGAATTAAAAACTCCTTTAACATCTATAAAAGGATTTGCAGAAACTTTAAGATATGTTGAGAATAACTCCACTAGAGATAGATTTTTAGGAATAATAGATGATGAAGTAGAAAGACTTACAAGATTAATTAATGATATTTTAATTTTGTCAGATATTGAATGCAATAAATATTTAAAAAAAAGTGAAGATATAGATGTTGTAGCGTGTATAAAGGATATATATAATCTTATGAAGAATTATTCAGAAAAGAAGAATATACATGTTAATATGGTGGTATATGAGTCTCCCATAATATGTGGGGATAAGGATAAATTTAAAGAAATGATAATTAATATTGTAGATAATGCAATAAAGTATTCTGAAAATGGAGACCAAGTATTTATTGGAGTGAAAACTGAAGAAAATCAATGTGTTATTTGGGTTGAAGATACTGGAGTAGGCATTGAAAAAGAACATATACCAAGATTATTTGAGAGGTTTTATAGAGTAGATAAAGCTCGATCAAGAAATAATGGAGGTACAGGTTTAGGGCTTGCTATAGTAAAACATATAGTATTAAATTTTAATGGCAAAATATATGTTCGGAGTAAATTTAATCAAGGTACAAAATTCACTATAAAAATACCTTTAAAATAGATAGTCATGTGACTATCTATTTTTTATGCACAAAATACATACATATACAGTTAGTATTAGGACAAAATAAAATAAGGATATTAATTATAATTAACATAGTGTTAATTATAATTAACATTAATATAATATTAAGTTAACTTTGAAAATGTAATATATGAATTGTAATACATGTAATAAAAAATAAACGGAGGGTTTTAAATGAAAAAGAAATCATTAAAGCATATAATGATTTTTTCAGTAATTTCTGCAATAGCAGTAATAGCTACTAGTTGTAGTAAAGGTAATCATAAGTTTATTACAATATCTGGTTCATCTGTTCTTCAACCAATTGTAAAATCTGCTGCAGATATATTTATGGAGAAAAATCCTGAATCGCAAATAAATGTTCAAGGAGGAGGAAGTGGTACAGGTCTTTCGCAAGTAGTATCAGGAGCTGTAGAAATAGGAAATTCAGATTTATCTGCAGTGGATAAAATAAATGATAAAAATATATTAAATGAATTGGTAGATCATAAGATAGCTGTTAGTGGATTTGTTATGGTAGTCAATGATGAAGTAAAGATAAAATCTTTAACAAAAAAACAGATTCAAGATATATTTACTGGAAAAATAATTAATTGGAAAGAAGTTGGCGGAGAAGATGTAAATATAGAAGTTATAAATAGAGGAAAATCATCGGGAAGTAGAGCTACCTTTATAAAAACTATAATGGATGGAAAATTGGAAAATTTACAAATAGGAACTATTCAAGATTCTAGTGGAGCAGTACAAAAATCAATTAAGGAAACTAAAGGAGCAATATCATATTTGGCAACATCTTATTTTAAGAGTGAAGAGGCTAAGAAAGGCCTAAATATATTAAAAATAAATAATATAGATGGAAATACAAAAAATATAATTGAAAGAAAATATCCATTTTGGTCTTATGAACACATGTATACAAAAGGAAATCCTAGTGGTACAATTAAAAAATTTATTGATTATATGTATTCTCCCGAAGTGAAAAAAATAATAGAAGATAATGGGTATATTCCCATAGATAAAATGAAATAAAATAAATTTTCTAGAATATGGAGTAGATACTATGAGTAAAGAAAATAGATTAGATAAATTTAAAAATGAATATTTGGGAAGAGGACTTTCTACAGTCTGTGGATATTTAATTGTATTTATAACAATGATAATTTTATTGTTTATAACAATGAAGGGACTGAATTTATTTATCAAAAATAAATATCCTCTTAGTAGTTTTTTACTAAGCACGATATGGAATCCGGAATCAAAATCTCCCCAGTTTGGAGCAATTATATTTTTAGTAGGATCTATTTTGGTAGTATTGGGTTCAATAATAGTAAGCACACCTCTTAGTATAGCCTTAGCAATTTTTATAAATGTCATATCACCTAAAATGGGTGAAAAAATATTAAAGCCAGCTATGGAATTGTTTGTAGGAATACCTTCAGTAGTATATGGATGGCTTGGCATTACTGTATTAATACCTATGTTAAAAGGTGTTTTTGGAGGTGTTGGATTTGGACTTTTAGCCAGTATAATAGTTTTAAGTATAATGATACTTCCTACAATAACGAGTATTTCTTCAGATGCAGTTAAAGCAATACCTAAGAGATATATTGAAGCATCTTATGGTCTTGGAGCTACTAGATGGCAAACTATAATCAAAGTAATAATACCTTCTGCTAAAAGCGGTATTTTAACAGCTATAGTTTTAGGAATGGCAAGAGCTTTTGGAGAAGCGTTAGCAGTTCAAATGGTAATAGGTAATTCTATAAAATTACCTAAAGGAATTTATGATACTACATCTACTCTAACTAGTATTATAACTATGGATATGGCAAATACAATATTCGGAACTTCATGGAATAATGCGTTATGGTCTTTGGCATTTTTACTTGTAATTATATCATTTGTATTTATTATTGTACTAAAAGTTATAGCTAGAAGGAGTGATGTACGATGAATGCAAAAAAAAATGATAAAATAGCAACTATAATTTTATATATAATAGCAGGTTTAGTAATACTTCTTCTTATAAGCATTATTGGATATATATTATACAAAGGAGTACCTTATTTGAGTTTAAAATTTTTATTTGGGAAACCATCATTAAACGCTGGAGGAGGAATTGGATTACAATTATTTAATTCATTTTATATGCTTATAATATCTCTTGTAATAACAGTTCCTGTTGGTATTGGAGCGGGAATATATTTAGCGGAGTATGCAAAAGAAGGCAAAGTTTTAAATTCTATAAGATTATGTATAGAAACCATGGCATCATTGCCTTCGATAGTTGTAGGATTATTTGGACTTTTGTTTTTCGTAGGAACTTTAGGTTGGGGATATTCTATAATTGCAGGAGCATTATCTATAGCCATAATCAATTTGCCTTCAATGACAACCGTTACTGAAAATGCATTAAGGTCAATACCTAAAAAAATTAAAGAAGCAAGTTTAGGATTAGGCGCTACTAAGTGGCAGACCATAAAAAAAGTTATTTTACCATCAGCTATTCCTCAAATATTAACAGGAATAATATTAGCATCTGGAAGGATATTTGGTGAGGCGGCAGCTCTACTTTATACAGCTGGTATGAGTGCTCCCAGTGTGAAAATTAGTGATGGTTCAGCTTTTGATTTGTTTAGACCAGCGGAAACATTAGCAGTATATATATGGAAACTAAATTCTGAAGCTATAGTTCCAGATTCAACTAAGATAGCAAATGCTTCAGCTGCTGTATTGATTATAATGGTGATTTTATTTAATACATTGGCTAGAATAATTGGCAAAAAGATACATGAGAGATACACAGGAAGTAGATAGGGGGATGATAGTCCATGAATAAAATAATTAAGGTAAATGATTTGAATCTATTTTATGGAGAAAAGCAAGCGCTAAAAAATATAAATATAAATATTTCAAAAAATGCTGTAACAGCACTTATTGGACCATCTGGCTGTGGAAAATCCACTTTTTTAAGAACTTTAAATAGAATGAATGATATAATAGATAATGTTAAAATTGAAGGGAAAATAATATATGAAAAAAATAATATATTGGATTCAGAATGCGATGTAATAGAACTTAGAAAAAAAATAGGCATGGTATTTCAAAATCCCAACCCTTTTCCAATGAATATATATGACAATATATGTTATGGTCCAAGAATCCACAACATAAAAAATAAAAGTAAGCTGGATGAAATTGTAGAAAGAAGTTTAAAAGGGGCAGCATTATGGGATGAAGTAAAAGATAGATTAAAAAAAAGTGCACTTGGTCTTTCAGGAGGACAACAACAAAGATTGTGCATTGCAAGAACACTTGCTGTAGAACCAGAAATTATATTGATGGATGAACCTACATCTGCTTTAGATCCTATATCAACCTTAAAAATAGAAGAACTTATGGATGAAATAAAAAATAAATATACAATAGTAATTGTGACTCATAATATGCAACAAGCAGCTAGAATTTCAGATCATACTGCTTTTTTTTATAATGGAGTTATCATAGAAGAAGGTAGAACTGAGGATATATTTTATAAACCTATTGATAAACGAACCGAAGATTATATAACTGGTAGATTTGGGTAATTCATAAATAATAAAAGAGGTGAGATTATGGGACCAAGAAAAGTTTTTGAAATGGAGTTAGATGAATTAAATAATGATTTATTAGAAATGGGTAGCGTTGTTGAAAAGCAAATTTATTCGTCTGTAAAATCACTTATGGATAAGGATTTGAAATTATCAGAAATGGTAATTAAAAATGATGATTTAATAGATGACTCCATGAGAAAAATAGAAACAAAATGTATAAAGATAATAGCAATGCAACAACCAATAGCTACTGATTTGAGATTTATATTTACTTGTATTAATATAGTTACAGATTTAGAAAGAATGGCAGATCATGCTGTTGATATTGCTAAAATTACAAAAGGATTAGAAAATGAGATATATGATCCTAATATACTAGACATATCTAAGATGGCTGAATTAGTAATACAAATGATAAAAGATGTACTTAGGGCATATGTTGATAGAGATCTAGAAAAAGCATATGAAATAGCAAAACGAGATGATATTTTGGATGAAATATATATGGATGTATTTAAAGATACATTAAAACAAATGACTAAAGATAATTTAATGATACAGCAAGGAACTAGATTTTTATTTGCATTTAAGTACTTAGAAAGAATAGGAGATCATGTAACTAATATATGTGAATGGATTATTTATATAATAACTGGAGAGCATATTGATTTGAATGATTAATTATAATATATATTTATAGTAAAAAAACAGTCAAAGGACTGTTTTTTTATTTTGATAAATTTATAATTTAGTTTAAAATTGTCAAAGCTTGACGTAATAATTAAATTAATGATAAGATAATTTAATGAACTGATAAAAGGCAAAGTTTTGTGGAGGTAAAAATGCAAAATGAAATTTCAAAAGTACTAATTGATAGCATTGCTGAAGAAGTAGAAATAGAAGTTGGAGATAGATTAGTAAGCATTAATGGTACTGAAGTTAAGGACATAATAGATTATAAATATTTAATAGTAGATGATTATGTTGTTATAGAAGTAGAAAAACAATGTGGAGAAATATGGGAAATAGAGATAGAAAAAGAATTTGGAGAGGACATAGGAATAGAATTTAAAGATCCTATGCTTGACAGACCTAAAAATTGTCATAATAAATGTATATTTTGTTTTATAGATCAGCTTCCAAAAGGAATGAGAGATACGCTTTATTTTAAGGATGATGATTCCAGATTGTCATTTTTACAAGGAAACTTTATTACAATGACAAACATGAGTGAAGATGATATAGATAGAATAATAAAATACAGAATTAGCCCGATAAATATTTCAGTTCATACAACAAATCCTGATCTTAGATGTAAAATGATGAATAATCGATTTGCAGGAACTATTTATGATAGATTAAAAAGGATTACCGATGCTAAAATAGATGTTAACTGTCAGATAGTTCTTTGTCCTGGATATAATGATAAAGAAGAATTAGATAGGACTATATTAGATTTGTATAAATTATATCCATATATAAATAATTTAGCTGTTGTACCTATAGGAGTAACCAAATTTAGAAAACAAAATGGTTTAGTAGAATTAGAGTTGTTTAATGAAAAAACTGCTTCAGAAGAAATAGATAGAGTAGCAGAGCTTCAAAAGAGGTTTATGAAAGAAGTAGGCGAACCTTTTGTAAGGTTATCTGACGAATTTTATGTTATAGCGGGTAGGGATGTACCTGATGATAAATTTTATAATGGTTTTCAGCAGTTGGAAGACGGAGTTGGAATGATAAGAAATTTTAGGGAGAATATACAAAATAATTTACATAAAGTAAGAAAAGATGTAAATGGAAAATTTACTATGGTAACAGGAGCTTCTGCTTATGAGGAAATAAAGAATGCCGCTGATAAAATCATGAGTAAAAATCCTAATATAAAAATAGATGTAAGAAAAATAATAAATAACTTCTTCGGAGAAACTATAACTGTAGCAGGACTTTTAACAGGTCAAGACATAATTAAACAATTATCAAAGGTGGAAATTGGAAATTATATTATTATGTCAGACAACATGTTTAAAAAAGGATATGAACTTGGAAATTATGAAGAATTAATTATGCTTGATGATGTTAAAATCTATGATTTAGAAAAAGTATTACAAAGAAAAGTTATAGTTTGTGATTACACAGGAGAGGATTTAATAGAATTAATAAATACGTATAGCAATTAAGGAGGAATAGACTATGGGTAAGCCAATAGTTGCAATAGTAGGAAGACCGAATGTTGGAAAATCTACTTTATTTAATAAATTAGCAGGTAAAAGAATAGCAATAGTAGATGATATGCCAGGTGTTACAAGAGACAGAATATATGCTCAAGCAGAATGGTTAAATAATAAATTTACTATAATAGATACAGGTGGAATTGAACCAGAAAGTGAAGATGTTATTGTAGCTCAAATGAGAAGACAGGCACAAATGGCTATAGAAATGGCAGATGTTGTACTATTTATTGTTGATGGTAAACAAGGACTTGCAGATGCTGATAGAGAAGTTGCCCAAATGTTAAGAAAAGCAAATAAGTCAATAGTTTTAGCTGTAAACAAAATAGATAGACATCAATTAGATGATAATATATATGAATTTTATAATTTGGGATTAGGAGATCCTATGGCGATTTCTTCATCACAAGGATTAGGGCTTGGAGATCTTTTGGATGAAGTAGTTGATAAATTTCCATCAGTTAATGAAGATGATGAAGAAAATGAATATATAAGAATAGCAATGGTAGGAAGACCAAATGTTGGAAAGTCATCGCTTATTAATAGAATATTAGGAGAAGAAAAGCATATAGTTAGTAATATTCCAGGAACTACTAGAGATTCTGTAGACAGTTATATAGAAAGAGAAGAAGGAAAATTTGCTTTAATCGATACAGCTGGACTTAGAAGAAAAAGCAAAATAAAAGAACAAGTAGAAAGATATAGTGCTGTTAGAACTATTGCATCTATAGAAAATGCAGATGTATGTATTTTAATGTTAGATGCTGAACAAGGTATTGCAGAACAAGATGAAAAAATAATAGGATATGCACATGAGCTTAATAAAGCTATAATGGTTATTGTTAATAAATGGGATTTGATTGAAAAAGATGATAAGACTATGAAGAATTTTAAGGATAAGCTAAGATATGAATTATCATTTTTACCTTATGCATCATTCTTGTTTATATCAGCTAAGACGGGTCAAAGAGTAAATAAAGTTTTAGGTATGGCTAAGGAATGTTACAATAATTATTGTAAGCGTGTTAAAACAGGAATATTAAATGAAGTTATAAGTAAAGCAATCTTAATGAAAGAGCCTCCAATAGTAGGTACAAGTAGATTGAAAGTTTATTATGTAACTCAAATAGGAACTAAACCACCTACATTTATATTCTTTGTAAATAACCCAGAGTTAGTACACTTCTCTTACAGAAGATATCTAGAAAACCAACTAAGAGAAAACTTTGATTTTAGTGGTACTGGAATTAAATTGGAGTTTAGAGAAAGGAAGGAGTAAAATGGCAGATATAACTTTCTTAGGGGCAGGAAGTTTTGGAACTGCATTAAGTATTATGCTCTCAAAGAAAGGGTATGATATTAATATTTGGGCTAGAAATAAGAAGGTAGTAGATGATATAAACATAAAAAGAGAAAATATTAAGTATATTCAAGATATAATTATACCTTCAAATGTAAAAGCTTTTACGGATTTAGAAGAAGCTATAGGAAATAGTAAAGTTATTGTAATAGCTACACCTTCTCACGTAGTGAGAGATATAAGTCGTGATATAAAACATCTTATTGGGGAAGATACTATTATAGTAAGTCTAGCAAAAGGTATGGAAAAAGGAACTTTTAAAAGACTGTCAGAGGTTATAAAAGAAGAACATCCTAATAATCCTGTTGTTGTTTTATCTGGACCAAGTCATGCAGAGGAAATAGCATTAGATATACCAACTACTGTTGTAGTTACATCTAAAGATATGAAATATGCAAGAAAAATTCAAGAGATGTTTATGACAAATAAATTCAGAGTATATACTAATGAAGATATAATAGGTGTAGAGATAGGTGGAGCAGTAAAAAATATAATAGCATTAGCAGCAGGAATATGTGATGGTGCGGGATATGGAGATAATACCAAAGCAGCACTTATGACCAGGGGTATGAGTGAAATTGTAAGAATAGGTGTTGTTTTAGGATCAAAACCGGAGACATTTTATGGATTAAGTGGAATGGGAGATTTGATAGTTACTTGTACAAGTGTACATAGTAGAAATAGAAAAGCAGGTATTCTTATAGGAAAAGGTCATAGCCTCGATGAAGCGTGCAGAGAGGTTGGCATGGTAGTTGAGGGTATAAAAGCATGTGAAATTTTTTATAATTTAAAAGAAAAATATGATGTATCTATGCCTATTACAGACATTATTTATAATGTACTATTTAATAATAAGGAATTAAAGTATGGTGTTTATGAATTAATGTCTAGAGATGGTAAGGATGAAGTTTATTAGAATTGTTTTATTTAAAAGTCAGCTTAAAATATTAAGTTGACTTTTATTTTTTTGTAATATTTTGTTTATATCACTAGTATATATGTATTATTAAAAGTAAGTAGTGGGAGGGTAAAATGTTGGATAATTTTAACATATATAAAGATATTGCAGATAGAACTCAAGGGGACATATATGTAGGGGTTGTTGGTCCAGTAAGAACCGGAAAATCTACTTTTATAAAAAGATTCATGGAACTTATGGTTATACCTAACATAGAAAATACTTATAAGAAGCAAAGGGCTCAAGATGAACTTCCTCAAAGTGCATCTGGAAAATCTATTCATACAACGGAACCTAAATTTGTACCTAATGAAGCTATAGAAATTAAATTAAATGAAGAAACTAAATTTAAAGTACGTATGGTTGATTGTGTAGGATATATTGTTAAAGCTGCTCTTGGATACAATGAAGGAGAACAACCTAAGATGGTTATGACTCCTTGGTATGATTATGAAATTCCTTTTGAAGAAGCAGCTGAGATGGGAACTAAAAAAGTTATCAATGAACATTCAACAATAGGATTATTAGTAACTACAGATGGAAGTGTAACAGGTATTAATAGAGAAGATTATGTTGAGGCAGAAGAAAGAGTTGTGAATGAATTAAAAGCTATTAATAAACCATTTATAATAATATTAAATTCTAAAAATGCAAATAGTGAGGAAACTATAGAACTTGGTAAATCATTAGAAGAAAAGTATAATGTACCTGTTCAAGTAATGAATATAGCTAATATGGAACAAAAGGATATAACTAATATATTTGAGAGAATACTAAAAGAATTTCCAATAAAAGAAATAAATATAGATATGCCAGAGTGGATAGAAAAATTAGATGTTACTCATTGGCTAAAACAAAATTTTATATCTTTAATAAAAGACATGTGTCAAAAAGTATACAAAGTTAGAGATATTAAAAAATTTACTAATAGCTTTAATGATGTTGAATTTTTAGAGGATTCAAAGCTTAAAGAGATAAATATGGGTGAAGGAAATGCTAGAATTGCACTTAATCCAAGGCATGAATTATTTTATAAAGTTTTAAGTGAGGTTTGTAGTCAAAATATTGCTGGAGAAAATGAACTTTTGAGTATAATGAAGGAACTAAGTAAAGCAAAAGTTGAATATGACAAAGTTGCTAGCGCTTTAGCAGATGTTAAAGAAAGGGGATATGGACTTGTATCTCCAGAATTAAGTGAAATGACATTAGAAGAGCCTGAAATAGTTAAACAAGGTACTAGATATGGAGTTAAACTAAAAGCAAGTGCTCCATCACTACATTTAATTAGAGCGGATATTGAAACTGAAATTTCACCTATAATAGGAACTGAGCGTGAAAGTGAAGAGTTAGTTACATCTTTGTTAGAACAATTTGAAAGCGATCGTTCAAAAATTTGGGAAAGTAATATGTTCGGAAAATCATTAGAAGTCATGGTTAAAGACGGATTACAGAATAAATTATATAAGATGCCTGAAGATGTCCAAATAAAAATGAGAAAGACTTTGGAAAAAATTATTAATGAGGGTAATGGCGGATTAATTTGCATAATACTATAGTAGGTGAAGTTTTTGAGGAGTTAGGGAAAACCTAATTCCTTTTTTTAGAGTTGTTTTGTAAAATAGTATTATAATAAATCTATAATAAATTACAAGGAGAGATATAGATGAAAAAGGTAGCTGTGGTTTTTAATGGAGGAACAATATCTATGACAGTAGATCCAAGAGTAAAAGCGGTAGTTCCTTCTTTAAGTGGAGAAGAGATAATGTCTATGGTTATTGGTATAGAAAAATATGCGGAGATAGAGTGTACAACATTTTCAAATTTACCAGGACCTCATATTACGCCAGATAAAATGTTGGAGTTATCAAAATACATACAAAGTATATTGCAACAAAATGATATCGCGGGAGTTGTAGTTACACATGGAACTGATACTTTAGAAGAAACAGCATATTTTTTAGATTTGAATATAAACAGTGATAAACCTATAGTTATAACAGGTTCTATGAGAAATAGTTCGGAATTAGGATATGATGGACCTGCTAATTTATCTGCTTCAATTTGTACAGTTATATCTGAAAAAGCTAAAGGTAGAGGTGTAATGGTTTGTCTAAATGATGAACTAAATTGTGCTAGTGAGGTAACCAAAACGAATTCTATGAAGTTAGACACATTCCAGAGTCCGGAATTTGGACCTATTGGAATTGTAGATAATAATGAGGCTATATTTCATAGAGATATTTTATATAAACATCACATTTGTACTGACAAAATAGAATCAAGGGTAGAACTTATTAAGTGTGTTAGTGGTATGGATTCTAAAATAATAGATTTCTTAGTACAAAGTGGAGCAAAAGGAATAGTAATTGAAGCATTGGGAAGAGGAAATGTACCACCAGCTATGGTAAGTGGAATAGAAAGGGCTATAAGTGAAGGAGTTATTGTTATAATTGTATCTAGATGTTTTAGTGGAAGGGTTCTTGATACTTATGGATATGAAGGTGGAGGAAAGCATTTAAGAAAAGTAGGAGCAATATTTGGGGGTGCTTTGCCAGGTCAAAAAGCTAGAATAAAGTTAATATTAGCTTTAGGGAAAACTTCAGATGTTAACGAAATTAAGAAGTTATTTGAAGAATGAAATACGAACTTTAATTACAGAAATAAAAATAATTTTCGAACAGGTATTGACAAAATGATATAAAAGTAATAAAATTGTATTGAAATTAAAAGATAATAACCACGTACTCATATAAGCCTAGAAATAAGGTCAGGCGTTTCTACCAAATACCGTAAATATTTGACTATGAGTAGTCTAGTGTAAATAAATATTATTTTAACCACTAAGATTACTCGTAATCTAAGTGGTTAATTTTATTTGCACAGGAGGATAAAATATGGAGAAGTTTTTTCAACTTAAAGAAAATGGTACAGATTTTAAAAGAGAGGTAACAGCAGGAATTACTACATTTTTAGCTATGGCGTATATTATAGCTGTAAATCCTGATATATTAGGTATCGCGGGAATGCCTAAAGGAGCAGTTTTGACATCTACATGTTTGACAGCAGGATTGGCAACGATATTTATGGGGATATATGCAAAATTACCATTTGCATTAGCTTCAGGAATGGGACTTAATGCATTTTTTACATTTAGTGTCGTTAAAGTTATGGGTGTTCAGTGGGAAACTGCATTAACTGCTGTTTTTTTAGAAGGTATTATATTTATTATATTATCAGTGACCAATGTAAGAGAGGCTGTTGTTAATGCTATTCCAAACACATTGAAATTAGCGGTAACAGCAGGAATTGGACTTTTTATAGCCTTTATAGGGTTTTCAAATGCAGGAATAGTAGTGAAAAATCCAGATACTTTTGTAAAGATAGGTAATTTCACAACGCCTACAGTAATTATAGCGTGTATAGGAATAACAGTTATAGTAATTTTATCTAAAAAAAATATTAGAGGTGCTTTACTTTGGGGAATAGTTATAAGTACATTAATTGCTTGGGGATATGCATTAATCAATACTCAAGTTGCAGCAGAAACGTATGGTATTCATTTACCTAATGGTATATTTAAGTATGAATCTATTAAGCCAGTGGCTTGTAAATTAGATTTTTCGCATATAAAAGATAGTACAAAGATTTTTCCGTTTATTACTGTAGTATTTACTTTTTTATTCGTAGATTTCTTTGATACAGTTGGAACATTAGTTGGAGTAGCTTCAAAAGTTGGAATGGTTGATGATAAAGGAAAGGTTAAAAATGCTGGTAAGGCATTACTTGTTGATTCTATTGGTACAACATTTGGTGCTGTTATGGGAACATCAACAGTTACAACATATGTTGAAAGTTCGGCAGGGGTTGCAGCTGGTGGAAGAACGGGATTAACATCAATTGTAACAGGTATACTATTTTTATTGGCCATGTTTTTATCACCATTATTTATAGCAATTCCTGCATGTGCAACAGCACCAGCGCTTATTATAGTTGGATTTTTTATGATAGAAAATGTAGTAGAAATAAATTTTCAAGATTTTACTGAAGGTGTACCAGCATTTTTAACAATAGCATTAATGCCATTAACTTATAGTATTGGAGATGGATTAACACTAGGAATATTGTCTTATGCTATACTAAATTTAGTGAATAATTTATTTACAAAGGATAATAATAAAAAGAAAAAAGTTTCTTTTGTCATATATATACTTGCTATTTTATTTATTATTAAATTAGTTGCGGTGGGACTTAGTAATAAATAAATTACTATGATGAAAAATGGACTAACTTTAAAAGTTGGTCTATTTTTTATTATATTAAATAATACTATATAGTATTTAATTAATGTATGTGATTATTTTATTTTATTATAATAAAAAATATGATATTATAGTAAATATGTATTTAAATTAATTTAAACTTGAAATTTCAATGTTTAGTTATGTATAATGAATATGAACTTATTATATGCTGCGGAAGGATGATAGAAATGTTAAGAAGCATGACGGGCTTTGGTAGGGGAATGACAAAGGAAGGAAGTAGTCGCAGTTTTACTATTGAGATTAAGAGTGTAAATCATAGATATTTTGATTTAAATTTAAAAATGCCTAGAAACTTATTATCTCTAGAAAACAAAATCAGAGATGTTGTTAAACAAAAAATTAGTAGAGGTAAAGTGGATGTTTTCATTACTCAAAATGTATATGGTAATGATGATATAGAAGTAAAATTTAATGAGCAGTTAGCAGATAGTTATGTTAAGTGTCTAGAAAAAATTAAAGATAGATATGATGCTAATAACGATATTTCAGTGTCGCTTATTGCAAAGTTTCCTGAAGTTATATCTATTGAAAAGAAGGAAGAAGATTCACAAGAAATTTGGAATCATCTTGAACAACCATTAAATGATGCTGTAGAATCTCTAGCTAATATGAGAGAAAAGGAAGGTAACAAATTAAAAGAAGATGTTACAAACAAATGTAATATTATACAAGAATCATTAAAGCAAGTTGAAAAAAGAGCTCCTTTAGTAGTAAAAGATTACAAAGATAGACTTAATAATAGAATTAGTGAACTTTTAGAGAATAGTGATATAGATGAAGCTAGAATATCTATGGAAGTAGCTGTATTCGCAGATAAAGCAGCAATAGATGAGGAAGTCGTAAGACTTAACAGTCATATTGTTCAATTAAAAGATACTTTAGAAAAAAATGAGCCAGTTGGAAGAAAACTTGATTTCATAATTCAAGAGATGAATAGAGAAACAAATACTATATCTTCAAAAGCAAATGATTTACAAATAGTAAATCTAACTATAAATATGAAGAATTACATAGAAAAAATTAGAGAACAAATACAAAATATAGAATAAAAAATTAGGAGGACTAATATGAGTATTAAGTTAATCAACATTGGATTTGGAAACATTGTTTCTGCTAATAGGCTTGTAGCAATTGTAAGCCCTGAATCGGCTCCTATAAAAAGAATAATACAGGAAGCTAGAGACAGAGGAATGCTTATAGATGCTACATATGGAAGAAGAACAAGAGCGGTAATAATTACCGATAGTGATCATGTAATATTATCAGCTGTTCAACCGGAAACAGTTGCTCACAGACTATCTTCTAAAGGCGAAGTGAACATTGATGAGGTAGATGAATAATGAACCAAGCGAGCAACGATAATCAGGGGCTTTTACTAGTAATCTCAGGACCATCAGGGGCAGGTAAAGGTACAATCTGTAAAGAACTAATGAAAAATGGAGAGTTTTGGCTATCTGTTTCAGCTACAACAAGATTTCCTAGAAAAGGGGAAGTAGATGGTCAAAATTATTATTTTTTAAGCAAAGAAAATTTTATTGATAGAATAGGTGAAAAAGATTTTCTTGAATATGCAGAAGTATATGGTAATTATTATGGTACTCCAAAATCTAATGTGTTAGAAAAATTAAAAGATGGCAAAGATGTTATATTAGAGATAGATATTCAAGGTGCTTTGAAAGTTAAAGAAAATTATCCTAAAGGAATATTTATTTTCATATTACCTCCTTCTATGGAAGAATTAAAAAATAGAATTATAAAAAGAGGTAGTGAAACAGAAGAATCATTAATGACTAGATTTAAATCAGCTTATAAAGAAATCAATTATGTGTCAAAATATAATTATGCTGTTATTAATGATGAAGTAGAAAAGGCTGTTGAAAAAATAAAAAGCATAATAATAGCTGAAAAATGTAGTGTGGATAGAATAGAACAAAATATTTTTTCTGAGGAGGGTTTAATCCATGAACAATTATATGATTAATCCATCAATTGTAGATTTATTAACTAAGGTTGACAACAGATACTCTTTAGTTACTGTAACATCAAAAAGAGCAAGACAAATAATCGATGGAGACGAAATGTTAGTTAATGTAGAGGACGCATATAAACCTCTTACAACAGCAATTCATGAAGTGAATTCAGGAGAAGTTACTTATGAATCTTTAATGAAGGGAATAAAATAAAATGGATGAAAAGAAAACTGTAGTAGTGGGAGTGACTGGCGGTATTGCAGTTTATAAGGCTTTAGATGTAATTAGTAGATTAAAAAAAGCTGGATTAGATGTCCATGTTATAATGACAGAACATGCTACAAAATTCGTAAATCCATTATCATTTCAGTCATTAAGTCAAAATATGGTTGTTGTTGATATGTTTGATGAACCCAAAGCATGGGAAATACAACATATATCTTTGGCTAAAAAGGCTGATTTGATGCTAATAGTTCCTGCTACAGTGAATATAATAGGAAAGGTTGCAAATGGTATTGCAGATGACATGTTATCAACTACTATTATGGCAACAAAGGCACCAGTAGTATTTGCTCCAGCGGCAAATACAAATATGTTTTTAAATCCTATAGTTCAAAGAAATATAAGAGTATTAAAAGAATATGGATATAAGTTTATAGAACCTGCATCAGGTAGACTTGCTTGTGGAGATGTAGGTACAGGTAAGCTTCAAGATACAGAACTTATTAGTAACATTGTAATCAGTATGATGCATGATAAAAAAGATTTAAAAGGTAAGAAAGTTTTAGTAACAGCAGGACCAACCATAGCACCTATAGATCCAGTAAGATATATTACAAATAGATCTAGTGGAAAAATGGGTTATGCGATTGCTAGTGAAGCTAGGGATAGAGGTGCTGAAGTTACTTTAGTTTCAGGTCCATGTAGCATACAAAAACCTTTTGGAATCAACGTTATAAATGTCAATACAAATGCTGAAATGTTAAAAGCTGTAGAAGATAATTTTAAATCGGCAGATATAATTATTAAATCAGCAGCTGTTGCTGACTATAAGCCTAAAGTTTATTCTGATAAGAAGATAAAAAAAGGCGAAGGTGAGTTTTCACTTCAATTAGAAAGAGATAATGATATATTAAAGAAATTAGGATCTATGAAGGAAAATCAAATTTTAGTGGGTTTTGCAGCTGAAAGTAATGATTTAATAGAAAATGCCACAACAAAGTTACATAAAAAAAATTTAGATTATATAGTAGCAAACAATATAGTATCAAGTGATACTGGATTTGCATCAGAAGATAATAAAGTAACTATTTTATGTTCAGATGGAAGGAAGATACCTTTACCTAAAATGAACAAAAAAGAGGTTGCCAGAGAATTATTTGATTTAATTAATAAAAAGCGCTGATGCGCTTTTTTCTTGTAATTATACAATTTAATTATAGATAAGGGTGGATTATGTGTATCGATATGCGGGAATAGTAGTAAATAATGAGTCAGTGCAGGTTGACAAAATTTTCACCTATAAGATACCAGACAATCTAATAAATAAATTAAAAATAGGTCATAGAGTTAAAGTACCTTTTGGAAAAGGTAATAGAAATATAGATGGTTTTGTTATAGAGTTATATGAAGAGTTTCATAATAAGTATAAAATAAAATCTATTATAAATATATGTGATAATTTTACTGTTCTTAGGAAAAAAGATGTTGACCTTATAAAAAAAATGAGAAAAAAATATCTTTGTACATATTTAGAATGTATAAAAGTAATAATTCCAACAGGTATAATAAAGGGAGTTAAAAATAGGATAAAAGAAGTTATTTATATAGGAAATAATCTTAAAGAAAAGTTTTATAAGGAACCTTATATAAATATATATGAAATAGTAAAAGCACATAATGGATTGTATACAAAGACAGAAATAAGTAAAAAATTTAATGTCTCGTTGTCATCTATAAATACTATGATTAAACATGGTTTTTTGCAGAAGAATGAAACCATTGTGAATAGATTTAATAATAGAGTTTATTCTAACTATGAAGAAAAAAATTTAAATGAAGAACAACAAGTTGTAGTAGACTCTATATTAAATTCAAACAAAAAAATATTTTTAATTCATGGTATAACTGGTAGTGGAAAAACTGAGATTTATATGAATATGGTAAAACATATGATAAATCAAAATAAAGAAAGTATAATGTTAGTTCCAGAGATATCTTTAACACCTCAAATGGTAGAAAGATTTAAGGGCAGATTTGGAAAAGATATTGCTGTTTTTCATAGTAAACTTTCTGATGGAGAAAGATATGATGAATGGCTTAGAATTAAAAATAAACAAGTTAAAGTTGCTATAGGGGCTAGGTCTGCAATATTTTTACCATTTGATAATTTGGGTATGATAATTATAGATGAAGAACATGAAGGAAGCTATAAGTCTGATAGCAATCCTAAATATAATGCAAGAGAAATTGGAGAACTTAAATGTGAAATTGAAGACTGTAAATTAGTGCTTGGTTCTGCAACTCCAGCTATAGATACATATTATCGAAGCATGAAAGATGAAATACAATTATTGACGTTGAAGAATAGAGCTGATGGAGCAAAGTTACCAGATGTTTTTACTGTTGATATGAGAGATGAACTTAAAAGTGGGAATAAATCTATTTTTAGCAATTTGCTATATTCGGGTATAGAGGAAGCTTTAAACAATAAAGAGCAAATAATATTATTTTTAAATAGAAGAGGTTTCTCAACATTTGTATCATGCAGAGAATGTGGATATGTATTTAAGTGCAATCATTGTGATATAGCTCTAACTTATCATAGTAAAGGAGATTATTTAAGTTGTCATTATTGTGGTGAAAAATATGAAGTGCCACATATTTGTACTAAATGTGGAAGCAAGTATGTAAAGTACTTTGGTGTAGGTACAGAGAGAATAGAAAAAGAGGTTAAAAAATATTTTCCAAGTGCAAGAACATTGAGAATGGATTTTGATACTACTAGAAAAAAGGATTCTTATGAGTATATATATAATACTTTTAAAAATGGTGATGCAGATATACTAATAGGTACTCAAATGGTAACTAAAGGGTTAGATTTTAAAAATGTTACTTTGGTAGGAGTAATCGCAGCAGATATATCCTTGAATTTGCCTGATTTTCGTTCGGGTGAAAAAACATTTCAGCTAATAACTCAAGTAGGTGGAAGAGCAGGGAGAGGTGAAAAAAAAGGAAAAGTTATAGTGCAAACTTATAGTCCTGAAAATTATAGTATAAAGTATTCATCTAATAATGATTATGATAATTTTTATAAGGAAGAAATAGAAATAAGATATGATCTTAACTATCCTCCTTTTTCGAAAATACTTGCTATAAATATTAGTAGCAAGAATGAAAATCTATTAATAAAAAACATACAAAAAATTGGGGTTGTATTAAAAAATAATCTTGAAAAAAATAATAAAATAGATATATTAGGACCTTGTCCTTGTGTAATATCAAAAGTTAAAGAATTTTACAGATGGCAAATTTTAATAAAAGGACAATTTGATAATGAATTGGCATTAAATATAAAAAATTTTATTTATAAAAACTTACAAGATGTTTATAATGAATTTAGGATTAGTATAGATATTAATCCTAGCACTTTACTATAAAAATTAGTTTAAAAGCAAAATTTCAAAATATTGGGAGGGGTTAAAATGGCATTAAGAAATATAAGAGTAAACGAAGATACTATATTAAGAAAAACATGTAAAAGAGTAGATGAAATAAACGAAAGAATACTAACACTTATTGAAGATATGAAAGAAACTATGTATGAAGCAGATGGAGTAGGGCTTGCAGCTCCACAAATAGGTGTGTTAAAAAGATTAGTGGTTATAGATGTTGGAGAGGGTCCTATATCTTTAATTAATCCTGAAATTATAAGTTCAGAAGGCAGTCAAACTGATTATGAAGGATGTTTAAGTCTTCCGGGGAAACAGGGAAAAGTTACAAGGCCATATAAAGTTGTAGCAAAGGCACTAAATGAAAAAGGAGAAGAAGTCGAGATTCATGGAGAAGCATTACTAGCAAGAGCTATTTGTCATGAACTTGATCATTTAGATGGTGTTTTATTTATGGATAAAGTAGTAAAGGGAAAGGAAGAAGAATAATATGAAGATAGTTTTTATGGGAACTCCTGAATTTGCAGTACCTTCACTTGAAGCTATTATTGACAATTTTGGAGTCGAGGCAGTTTTCACGCAACCAGATAGACCAAAGGGTAGAGGAAAAAAAGTGGCTATGTCACCTGTAAAAGAAGTGGCATTAAAAAATAATATTGAAGTTTGTCAGCCTACTAAATTAAAAAATGAATCAGAATTTATAGAAAAACTAAAAAATATAGAACCTGATTTTATTATAGTTGTAGCGTATGGACAAATTTTACCTAAAGAAGTTTTAGAAATTCCTAAATATGCTTGTATTAATCTTCATGCATCATTATTACCAAAGTATAGAGGAGCAGCTCCGCTTAATTGGGTTATAATAAATGGCGAGAAAAAAAGTGGAAACACAACAATGCTTATGGATGTAGGACTTGATACAGGGGATATGTTAATGACTCAAGAAGTAGAAATAAATGAAGATATGACTGCGGGAGAGTTACATGATATACTAATGAATCAAGGTGGAGAATTATTAGTAGAAACTATAAATAAAATGGTTAAAGGAGAAATTAATCCGCAGAAACAAGATGAATCAAGTACATGTTATGCATCTATGTTAGATAAAAATATGGCGTGTATTGATTGGAAAAACTCTGCAAAAAATATACATAACCTTATAAGAGGATTGAATCCATGGCCAGTAGCATATACTCATTATAATGATAAGGCTATGAAAATATATAAATCACAAATGTTAAATGAAAAAAGTGATAAAGAACCTGGTACTATAATTGAAGTATCTAAAAATGGATTAAAGGTTGTTTGTGGAGATGGAACTTTATTAGTAGAAGAAATTCAATTTCCAGGGAAAAAATCTCTTAGGGTAGAAGAATACATAAGAGGAAATTCTATTGACGTTGGAAGTATTTTGAAGTAAATTTATTATATAATTGGAGGGGATATGAATGTTTTGGTTTTACGATAAAACAATGGTGATTCTTATTCCGGCTTTAATAATTTCAGCATGGGCTCAACTAAAAGTTAGTTCTACCTTTAATAAATTTTCTAATGTAAGAAGTATGAATGGTTATACAGGAGCTCAGGTTGCTAGAATGTTACTTGATGCAGAAGGACTTTATGATATTCCGGTTCAAGAAATATCAGGAAGACTAACAGACCATTATGATCCTAGAAATAGAGTAATGCGTTTGTCTACAGACGTATATAATGGAACTTCAGTAGCATCTATAGGAGTTGCAGCACATGAAACTGGGCATGCAATTCAACATAAAAAACACTATGCACCATTAGAAATAAGAAATTCAATAGTACCAGTAGTAAATTTTAGTTCGAGTGCATCATGGATAATATTTATGATTGGTATTTTTATTAAAAGTTCTGGATTAATTCAGATAGGTATAATGTTATTCAGCGCTGTTGTAATATTTCAGTTAATTACATTGCCTGTTGAATTTAATGCATCTAATAGAGCACTTAAAATATTAGAAAGTAGAAATATATTGTATGGCGACGAGATAAGAGGGGCTAGATCAGTATTATCAGCTGCTGCCATGACATATGTAGCTGCTGCATTAACAGCTATATTAGAACTTGTAAGACTTATAGCAATCAGTAAAGATGAATAGATTAATAAAAGATTGGAGTTAATTAATGGAAAACGCTAGAAAAATATGTGTTGATATACTTGAGATGGTTTTTAATAAAAACGCATATTCTAATATAGTTTTAAGACAAAGTTTAAATAATCAAAAGATTAATGATAAAGATAAAGGATTAATAACTGAGATTGTATATGGAACAATTAAATATAAATATACTATAGATACAATATTAAATGCTTATTTGAAAAAAGGAACTAAAAGTGTGGATTCATATATATTGAATATATTAAGAACCACTATATATCAAATAAAGTATTTAGATAAGATTCCTAATTTCGCTGCGGTGAATGAAGCTGTAAATATAGCAAAAAAACATAAGTCTATTGGAGAGTCTAAATTAGTAAATGGAGTTTTAAGAAATTATCTTAGAAATCTTGATAAAGTTTACTATAATAAAAACAGCATAATAGAAAGATTAAGTTTTGAGTATTCATGTGAAAAATGGTTAGTTAAGATGTTTATTAATCAATATAATGAAGAAATAGCAGAGAAGATACTAAAAGGTCTTAATGAAAGACCGGCAGTTACAGTACGAGTGAATAACTTAAAAACTGATTATGATGAGGCTTTTAATAAACTTGAGGAATATGAATACAGTATTGAGGAAGGATATGTATGTCCAGAGGCTATTGTTATTAATAAAGGTAAAAGTATTGAAAGTAATCCTTTATTTGAAGATGGTAAAATAACAGTACAAGATGAAAGTGCTATGTTAGTTGCACCTACTATGAATGTAGAACAAGGAGATTTGGTTTTAGATTTATGTAGTGCTCCGGGTGGAAAGACAACACATATTTCTGAGATTATGAATAATACTGGAAAAGTAAAGGCTTTTGATATTCATGAAAATAAATTAAATTTAGTAAAAGATAATGCTAAAAGATTAGGAATAAATAATATAGAATGTAGTAAACTTGATGCTTCTAAGTTTAATGAAGAACTAAAAGAAATAGCAGATGCGGTTTTAATAGATGTTCCTTGTTCTGGACTTGGTATAATAAGAAAGAAACCAGAAATTAAGTATACGAAAAATATGGAATCTGTAAAAGATATAGTAAAGATACAAAAAGAAATAATGAAAAATGCAGCAAGGTACGTTAAAGTAGGGGGAACACTATTATATTCTACATGTACTATTAATAAAAAAGAAAATGAACAAAATATAGATTGGTTTATAAAAAACTTCCCTCAATATACCGTAGAACCGATATTTTATGGTAAAATGGATAATATTATATATAATGAAAATGGAACAGTAACTATCTTGCCTAATAAATATATGGATGGATTTTTTATTGCTAAACTTAAAAGAAATAGGTAGGTGCATACATGAAGAATATACTAGATTTTAATTTAGAAGAATTAAAAAACTGGATGGCTGAAAATGGAGAAAGCAAATTTAGAGCTAAACAAATTTTTGAGTGGATATACAAAAAGGCTATTTTTAATTTTGATGAAATGACTAATATATCTAAAGCATCTAAAGAAAAACTTAAAAATTCTTTTTATATAGAGATACCTAATATTATGGAAAAATATAAGTCTAATATTGATGGTACTGAAAAATTTCTTTTTGAATATAAGGATGGTAATATAATCGAATCTGTAGTTATGAGATATAAACATGGAAATTCAATTTGTGTATCAACGCAAATTGGATGTAGAATGGGATGTAAATTTTGTGCATCTACAGTAGATGGTGTAGTAAGAAATTTGACATCAGGAGAAATAGCAGCTCAAATACTTAAAGCGCAACAAGAAATAGGTGAAAGAATATCAAATGTTGTACTCATGGGAAGTGGAGAGCCATTAGACAATTATGATAATGTACTAAAATTTATAAAACTTATAAATGATGATAATGCTTTGAAAATTGGGCAAAGACATATTACTTTATCAACTTGTGGTATAGTCCCTAAGATAAAAGAACTTGCAGATGAAAAATTACAAATAACTTTAGCTATTTCTTTGCATGCTCCTAACGATGACATAAGAAAAAGTATGATGCCAGTAGCAAATAAATATAATATAAACGAGTTATTGGATGCATGCAAATATTATTCTAAAATTACAAATAGAAGAATAACTTTTGAATATGCCCTAGTAAATGGGATTAATGATAGTGCTAAGAATGCCGAAGAGTTATTTAATCAATTAAAAGGTATATTGTGTCATATAAATTTAATTCCTGTTAATGAAATTAAGGAAAATGATTATAAGAGATCAGGAGCAAAAGATATAGAGGAATTTAAAAATATTTTAAATAAGTATGGAATCGAAACCACAATACGAAGAGAAATGGGATCAGATATAAATGGAGCTTGTGGACAATTAAGAAGAAACTATATTAAGAACAATTAAATTATTTCGTGTGTGATGGAGGATATATTCATATGAGTAGTAATAAAAGTTATACCGAAAGATTATGCGTAGGTTTTTTATCTGATGTTGGAAATGTAAGAGAAGTTAATGAAGATTCTATAGGAAGATATGAGGATGATGAATTTGCTCTGTATATTGTAGCTGATGGGATGGGAGGACACAATGCTGGAGATGTAGCTAGTAAGATAGCTGTGGAATCCTGCATAGAGTTTATAAAAAATAATGAAACTTTAAAGAGCACAGAAGATTTATTAAAAGATGCTATTAAATATGCCAATAATAATATATATCTTAAGGCTAAAAGTAGTAAAATGTTGTGTGGTATGGGGACAACTATAACTGCTTTTCTTATTCATGATAATGAAGCTGTTGTAGCCAATGTTGGTGATAGTAGTTGTTATCTTATTGAAGATACATTAAAGAAGGTTACAAAGGACCATTCTTTAGTTCAACAATTAGTGGATGATGGAAGTATAACTGAAGAAGAGGCCATAAATCATCCTAATAAAAATATAATAACACGAGCATTAGGAACAAAAGAAACAGTAGATATAGATACGTTTAAGATAAATATGAACTCTATGTGTAAAGTTATTTTATGTACTGATGGATTATCTAATGAGGTTTCTAAAGAAGAGATGTATAATATAATATTAGAAAATACAAATCAAAAAGCATGTGAACTTCTAGTCGACTTATGTAAAAGCAAAGGTGGAAGGGACAATATTTCAGTGATTATATTTGGAGGAATGCAAAAATGACTGGGACTATTCTAGGAAATCGATATGAACTATTGCAAAAAATTGGAGAAGGTGGTATGGCTGAGGTATATAAAGCCAAATGTCATCTGTTAAATAGGTATGTAGCAGTAAAAATTTTAAAGAATCAGTATTCTGATAATATGGAATTTGTAAATAAATTTAAACAAGAAGCATCATCAGCAGCTAGTTTATCTCATAATAATATAGTTGGAATTTATGACATTGGATCAGAAAATAATATAAATTATATTGTTATGGAATACATAGATGGTAAAACATTAAAACAAATAATAAATGAAAATCAAGTTTTAAAATATGATAAAGCAATAGAAATTGCGAGTCAAATTGCTAAAGCATTAGAATGTGCGCATAATAACAATATCATTCATAGAGATGTTAAACCACATAATATTTTAGTAACTAAAGATGGTACTCTAAAGGTAACTGATTTTGGTATAGCAAAAGCAACATCATCTGTTACTATAACCAATTCGGATAAAATTATAGGATCGGCACATTATATTTCTCCAGAACAGGCTAAGGGAAGATTTGTTGATTGTAAAACAGATATATATTCTTTAGGGATTATTTTATATGAGATGGTTACAGGGAAAGTTCCTTATGATGGGGAGAGTCCTGTAGCGGTTGCGTTAAAACATGTTCAAGAAGACGTTACACCTCCTATAAAAGTTAATCCGAATATCCCTGAAAGTTTAAACAAATTAATTTTAAAAGCAGTAGAAAAAGAACCGTATAAAAGATATCAAAGTGCTCATGATATACTTATGGATTTACAAAAAGTACAGCAAAATCCTAATACTAATATAGCTGCAAATGTAGAAGAAAATGAATATACTAAGATAATGAGTCCTATACCAGATGTAGATGATAATCCGAAGAATAATAAAGAAGAAGATATTTATGATGGCATAGAAGACGATGCTACAAAAGATGAAAAACCTAAAAATGATTTGGAAAGTAATAATAAAAAAACTAAGCATGCCAAATTAGGCAATTTAAATAAAAATAAGAAAAAGTTAATTGGTGGCATAATTGCATTAGCTGTTATTATAATAGGATTCGTTGGTATATTTATGGCAACAGGTGGAAACAAAAAATCAGGAAAGGTTAAAATACCTAATATCATAGGTATGACTAAAGATGAGGCTGAAAAACTTGCTAAAGATAGTGGATTAAAGTTTGTATTTGAAGAAGAGCCAAGTGATAAACCTAAAGGAGTAGTTATAAAATGTTATCCAGCTCCAGGGCAGGAAATAGATTTAAGTGATAATGATGAAGTAAGGGCTGTAGTAAGTTCAGGTGAAAAAAATTCAGGAATACCAAATTTAATTGGAATAGATTTTGAAGCAGCAAAAGAATATTTAAAATCTTATAATTTAAAGCTTGGAAAAGTTACTCATGAGTATAATAATAATATAGAAAAGGGAAAGGTATGTAACCAATCTCCTAAATCAGGATCTGAACTTCAAGAAAATACTACGGTAGATTTAGTTGTAAGTAAAGGACCACGTTTAGAAATGACTACTGTTCCAAATCTAATTAATAAAAAATTAGATGAAGCAGAATCATTAATATCTAGTGCAGGATTAAGAATTGGTACTATAAATAAAATACCAACAACTGATAAAGACAAAGATGGTATAGTATCAGTACAAAGTATAGAGGCTAATTCTCAGGTTAGACAAAATACAGTTATTAATATAACTTGTTATTCTTTTGGAGATAAAGATGCAGTAGCAGTACCTAACTTTGTAAATAGAACTGTGAAAGAAGCTAGAAGAATTGCTGCACAATCTAATTTATCAATATCTGTTAGAGGAAGAGAAGATTTTATAATAACATCTCAAGATAAAGCACCAGGAACAGAAGTTTCAAAGGGAACAAATATTATTTTAAAAAGTGAACCAAATCCATAAATTATTTATTAGGAGGTACTATGAAAGGCATAATTGTAAAAGGTATAGGCGGATTCTATTATGTTAAAACTGATGAAGGTATATATGAGTGTAAGGCTAGGGGTAAGTTTAGAAAAAAAGGATTAACGCCTATGGTAGGAGACAGAGTAATTATTACTACTAATAATGATAATTATGGAGCCATTGAAGAAATATGTGAAAGAGATAACTATCTTATAAGACCTCAGGTTGCAAATATATCTCAAGCTTTTATAGTATTTGCATTAAAAAATCCAGAGATAAATTTAGATCTTTTAAATAAATTTTTATTACAATGCGAATCAAAGAATATAAAGGCCATAGTTTGTTTTAATAAATTGGATTTATGCGAAGATTATAAAAATCATGAGGCTGTTAAAATGATTAATGAATCTGGATATGAATGTTTATTTTTAAAGGCTAAAGAAGAGCAAGGACTAGATGAGCTAAAAGAAAAGCTACAAGGTAATATAAATGTATTTTGTGGTCCATCTGGTGTTGGTAAGTCTACTATATTAAATAAATTAGTAGGAAGAGATATTATGGAAACTGGTTTAATAAGTGAAAGACTAAAAAGAGGGAAACATACTACAAGACATAGTGAACTTGTGGAGGTCAACAACGGATTTGTTGTTGATACTCCAGGTTTTTCAACATTAGATATTAAATTTGATACAAAAGAAGAGTTAAAAGAGTATTTCCCAGAGTTTCATGAATATGAAAATCAGTGTAAGTTTAATGGATGTTTACACCATAAAGAACCTAAGTGTATGGTTAAAGAAGCAGTTGAAGAAAACAAGATAAACTTAAAAAGATATGAATTTTATACAAAAACTTTAGAGGAAATTATTAAAGGAGGTAAAAACAAATGGTAAAATTAGCCCCATCTATATTATCAGCAGATTTTTCAAAATTAGGAGAGGATATCAAAAGTTTAGATAAATATGGTGCAGACATGATTCATATAGATGTTATGGATGGTATGTTTGTCCCTAATATATCTTTTGGAATACCTATAATGAAAAGTATAAGAAATATTACAAAACTTCCTTTTGATGTACATTTAATGATTGAGGATCCTGCAAGATATATTGAAGATTTTGCAAAAAGTGGAGCAGATATTATTACAGTTCATTATGAAGCAGATAAACATTTAGATAGAACAGTTAATTACATAAAAAGTTTTGGAGTTAAAGCAGGCGTTGCAATAAATCCAGCAACTCCAATAGAAAGCATTAAACATATTATACCAATAGCGGATATGGTTCTTATTATGTCCGTAAATCCTGGATTTGGTGGTCAAAAGTATATAAATTATTGTTCAGAAAAAATTAAAGAAGTTAAGGCAATAGCAGAAAAATTTAACAAGGATTTATTAATACAAGTAGATGGTGGAGTTGGTATTAATAATATTAAACATGTAGTTGAAAGTGGAGCTAATGTTATAGTTGCAGGTTCTGCAGTATTTAAAAATGGAGAAATAGAGAAAAACATAAAAGAATTAAAAGAAGGTTTTTAGTATGAGAGTAGTTATTATATCTGGGGGGGAAGCACCCACATATAGTTTAATTAAAAGAGAATTAAAAGAAGAATCATATTTAATAGCTGCTGATAGTGGAGCAAATGTATTATTTAAATATGATATATTTCCACAACTTATCATTGGAGATTTAGATTCTATTAACAAAACAGCATTAAATTATTACAAAAACAGAAATACTAGTATAATTGAGTATCCACCAGAAAAAGATTATACTGATACGGAAATCGCTGTTGATAAAGCTATTAAGTTAGGCGCTGATGAAATAGTTTTATTGGGGTGTACAGGCAGTAGAATTGATCACTTGTTTGGTAATATAGGTATGCTTTTAAAATGTTTAAAAGCAGGGGTATTAGCTTATATAAAAGATGAAAATAATACAATTGTTTTAAGAGATAAGTCTATTAAAGTAAAAGGTGAAAGAGGAATGTTATTTTCATTGATACCGTATGGTGGAGATGTAGACAAGTTAAATATAATTGGCGCTAAATATCCTCTTAGGGATTATTATTTAGAATCTGGAAGTCCTATTGGAATATCTAACGAATTTTTAGAAGAGGAAGTTGAGATTAACTTTGAAAAAGGAAAATTACTAATAGTATATCCTAGAGATTAAAGGCATGCATTGCATGTCTTTTTAATTTTGTGGCAAAAATTAATTATATACATATAATAAGTATGGGATAACATATTTAAAAATTGATATGTTTAGTAAACAATACTTAAGGAGGTTATTATGAAAATAATAGCTATAAAGGTACCTAAATTTTTATCTAAGATTATAAAAATTTTCAAAAAAAACAAATAAATAAAAAATAAGTAATTGATATATCAATTGCATTTTTTATTTCTATATAGCACGTTGAACTTTCCCTGAACGAAGACATCTAGTACAAACGCTAATTTTCTTAGGTACTCCGTTAACTACAGCTCTAATATTTTTTATATTTGGAGCCCATCTTCTTTTAGATTGACGATGGGAGTGACTGTATTGTACACCAGATACAACGCCTTTTCCACATACTTCACATCTTTTTGCCATCTAATAACACCTCCCAAAATTGAAGATAATAATTCCATACAATAGAACGATTTATATTGTAGCATAAAAAACATAATGTTTGCAAGTAAAATATAAAGATATGAGTAAGAAATAGCATGAATATCATTTATTTTCTTGATTATATCATTTATATATTATAAAATAAATATTATGTATAGCTATAAAGGAGGAATATATATGTTAGCGATTGCCAATGAAAATGGTAACATAAATTATTCAGTAGAGGCTTTAGCAAATATAGTTGGTGTTTCAACTATGGAATGTTATGGTGTTGTAGGAATGGCTTCTAAAAGTGGTAAGGACGGTTTATGGGAACTTATAAAAGGGGAAAGTTTAAGTAAGGGCGTTAAAATTTATAATAAAAATGATAAGTTAGTAATTGAATTATATATAATAGTTCAATACGGAACTAAGATTTCTGTTATAGCTAATAATATAATACAAAAAACAAAGTATAATGTAGAAAATTATACAGGGTTAAAAGTTTCAAATATAACTGTAAATGTTCAAGGTATAAGAATCTAAGGAGGTACACGAGTTGGAACGTTTGAAAATAGATGGGATTAATTTGCGCAATATGGTAATTAATGCGTCAAATAACCTTCAAGAAAAAAAAGAATTTGTAAATTCTTTAAATGTATTTCCAGTGCCAGATGGTGATACAGGAACGAATATGTCAATGACTTTTAAAAGTGCTGTGTCAGAAGTAGAAAACTTAAAGAGCAATTCTATCTCTGAAGTTGCAAAACAAGTATCAAGAGGAGCACTTATGGGTGCTAGAGGTAACTCTGGAGTTATTTTATCTCAGATTTTTAGAGGAATTGCAAAAGGGATTGAAGGAGAAGATGAAGTAGATGCTTTAAAATTTGCTAAAAGTCTTGAAGAAGGTGCTAAATATGCATATAAGGCAGTAATGCGTCCTACAGAAGGAACAATACTAACAATTATAAGGGCGGCTGGAGAAAGTGCAACAAGTGCTAATGAAAGTGACATAGTTAAGCTTTTAGAAAAAGTATGTAAACATACTGAAAATGTACTTAATCAGACACCGGATATGCTTCCAGCATTAAAAGAAGCAAAGGTTGTTGATGCTGGTGGAATGGGATTATTCATAATATTACAAGGAATGTATAATGCATTAAAGGATAATATTGAAGCAAACATAGCAGAAGAAATAAATGAAACTGTTAAAAAAGCAACTACTTCAGCTCAAGCAACTATAAATCCTGAAGATATTAAATTTGGATATTGTACAGAGTTTTTTGTTAATACAAATGATGCTCAAATTAAGGCTGAAAACTTAAAATCAGTATTGGAACCTGTAGGAGATTCAATGATAGTTATAGGCGTTGATGATATTATAAAGGTTCATATTCATACAAATGATCCAGGTTTTGTATTATCTAATGCTTTAAAATTAGGTGAACTATCTAAAATTAAGATAGATAATATGAGAGAAGAACATAGACAAATATTAGAGTTAGAGTATGCAACTACAGAAGCTGAGGAAGAGTCTAGTGATGAAATAAATGAAGAGCCTAAAGAGTATGGTTTTGTTTCTGTAACTATGGGAAATGGATTAAAACATATTTTTGAGGATCTTGGAGTAGATTCCGTTATAGAAGGCGGTCAAACTATGAATCCTAGTACACAGGATATAATAGAACGTATAAATAAGATAAATGCTAAGAACATATTTATATTACCAAATAATAAAAATATAATCATGGCAGCAGAACAAGCATGTGAATTATCAGACAAAAATGTAGTGGTTATACCAACAAAAACAATACCACAAGGAATAACTGCTATAACTGTATTTGATGCTAATAGTAGCTTAGAAGAAAACATTGATTCAATGAAAGAAGCGATAGAAAATGTAAATACTGCTTCTGTTACTTATGCAGTTAGAGATACTGAAATTGATGGAAAACCTATAAAAGAAGGTAATATACTAGGCTTAATCGAAAATAAAATAAATGAAGTGGGTCAAGATATTTACGAAGTATGTCATAATCTTATAGATAATATGGTAGATGAAGATAGTGAGCTTATAACTGTTTTCTATGGAAAAGATTGTGATGAAGAAAAAGCTCAACAATTTGCAGAAGAAATTGAAGAAAAATATTCAGATATAGATGTTCAATTTTATAGTGGTGAACAACCTTTATATTATTTTATAATAGCTGTTGAATAGAGTCACTATGGCAAGAGTCATAGGGCATTAAGGTCCTATGACTAAAAAAGCCCTAGGGCTTTTTTTATTATAAAAATTCTGGAGGTGATAACTATGAATATAAATGATGATGTTGCTTCATTAAAGGGGATAGGGCCAAAAACCAAGGAATTATTAAATAAATGTGGAATATATAAGATATTAGATCTTTTATTATATTTTCCGAGAGATTATGAGAAAATTCATTACTGTAATGATATAAGCAATTTAAAGGATGAAGATAAGGTTATTATAAAAGCTAAGGTAAAAGAAATTAAAAAAGATATTTATGTTAAAAGGAATATGGTTATATCAACTGTAATTTTTACTAAAAATGATTTAGAGTTTCAAGGAAAATGGTTCAATCAAAAATATATAAAAAATAAGTTTAAAGTTAATGAAGAATATATTATTTCGGGTAAGGTTAAAATGGATAAATATAAGGTATCTATTATTAATCCTAATATATTAGAAGATACAGAAAAACTTATAGGTATAACACCCAAATATTCGTTGAAGGGAAGTCTTACAAATAACTTTTTTAATAAGACTATAAATTATATATTATCGAATATTACTATAGTTGAAAACATACCTAAGAACATATTGGATAAATATAATTTAGTTTCTTTAGATAAATCAATTAGAAATATACATCATCCAACAAGAGAAGAAGAATTATTATATGCAATGAAACGATTAAAATTTCAAGAGTTATTTACATATTCTTTAAAATTGTTAATGTTAAAACAATATAAAAAATCAAAAGGAATAGCTTTTAAAATATCAGAAGAACTAAAAATTTTAAAAGAAAATTTGCCATTCACTCTTACAGATGCTCAAAATAAGGTTGTAAGAGAAATATTAATAGATGAAAAAAGAGATAGACCTATGAACAGATTAGTTCAGGGTGATGTAGGAAGTGGAAAAACTATAGTTTCCTTAATAGCTCTCTTTAATATAGTTAAAAATGGATATCAGGGCGTTTTAATGGCTCCTACAGAAATCTTGGCAAATCAACATTATGAGCAAGCAATAAATTTATTTGAAAATTTTAATGTAAAAATAGAGTTGTTAACAGGGAGTACTAAGAAGAAAGATATAATAAAAGGTAAATTGAAAAGTGGAGAAGTTGATATGGTCATAGGTACTCATGCATTACTAGAGGATGATGTAGAATTTAACAATTTAGGTATGGTGGTTACTGATGAACAACATAGATTTGGAGTTAAGCAACGAAGTAAATTATATAATAAAAATAATAATATAGATGTATTAGTTATGACAGCAACGCCTATTCCTAGAACACTTGCACTATCTCTTTATGGAGATCTTGACATATCAACAATAGATAAATTGCCTCCAGGTAGAAAAAAAATAGATACTTTTTCTGTAAAAGAAAATGAAAGAAATAGGGTTTATAATTTTGCATTAAAAAAAATAAAACAAGGAGCACAAGTATACATAGTTTGTCCATTAGTAGAAGAAAATGAAGAATTAAATGTTAAGTCTGTAGAAAAACTTTATATGGAGTTAAAAGATAAATATTTTAATAATGTTGAAGTTGAGATACTTCATGGGAAAATGCCATCAAAATCAAAGGATGAAATAATGGAAAGATTTAAAATGGGAAAGACAGAAGTTCTTATTTCTACAACTGTTATAGAAGTTGGAGTAAATGTGCCTAATGCTACACTTATGATAATTGAAAGTGCTGAAAGATTTGGACTTTCACAATTACATCAATTAAGAGGAAGAGTAGGAAGAGGAGATAAAAAATCATATTGTATTTTAATAACTAATTCAAGCAATGATATTACAAAACAAAGAATGGATATTATTACAAAAAGTAATGATGGATTTTTTATAGCAGAAGAAGATTTAAAATTAAGAGGTAGTGGAGAAATATTTGGATTTAATCAACATGGAGAGAATGGATTTATAATATCAGATGTTATAAATGACTATGGAATATTTAGAAATGCAAATAAAGAAGCCAAAATTTTAATAAAAAGTGAGAAAAAAGAGGATATACAACTTAAAAACAACATACTTGATGAAATTAAGAGGAGTTCAAGGTATATATGTTTTAATTGATGGGCAAAAATATTTTTGTATAATTACTATATGTATGTTAAAATATGAGATAAGATAATGTATTTTGGACAGTTATAAGGAGGATGGCTATGAGAATTATTGCCGGAAGAGCAAAAGGAAAGAAGATTTTGCCACCAGAAGATATGGTCACAAGACCTACTTTGGACAGAGTAAAAGAGAATATATTTAATATAATTCAAAATAGAGTTGTAGATGCAGTTGCTGTAGATGTTTTTGCTGGAACAGGAAGTTTGGGATTAGAGTCTGTAAGTAGGGGAGCAAAACAATGTTATTTAATTGACAGATATCCTGTTACATTTAAAAGATTACAACAAAATGTAAAAGATTTGAAATTTGAAAATGAATGTACTTGTTTAAATATGGATTCTTATGCAGCATTAAAAGATTTTGCAAAAAAGAACAAAATCTTTGATTTGATTTTTATTGATCCACCATATGCAAAGGAAATGATTCCGCCAGCTATAGAGATAATATCACAAGAAAAATTACTTCATGAAGATGGATTAATAGTATGTAAAATTGATTCTAGTGAAGAAATATATCAGGGTAATGATGATATAGTTTTAGTGCAAGATAGAAGATATGGAAACACAACAGTTTGTTTCTATGCGTATAAGGAGGACTAAAATGAAAACTGCAGTATACTCTGGAAGCTTTGATCCTATTACTGAGGGACATTTAGATATAATAAGAAGAGCAGCAAATATATTTGATCAAGTTATTGTTTCTGTACTTGTAAATCCGAGTAAAAAAGGTCTTTTTAACATAGAAGAAAGAGTAGAATTAATAGAAAAGGTTACAAAAGATATAAAAAATGTAAAAGTAGAAAGTTTTCATGGCCTTCTTGTTGATTATATGAAAAATAAGAATGCTAAAGTTATAATAAAAGGATTAAGAGCTGTTTCAGATTTTGAATATGAGCTTCAAATGGCTCATATGAATAAGAAATTAGACCCATCTATAGAAACTGTATTTATGATGACTAATCCTAAATATTCATATTTAAGTTCATCTTCAATAAAGCAGGTGGTTATGTTTGGAGGATGTATAAAAGGATTGGTTCCAGAACAGGTTAGACATGACGTCATAAATAAAATTAATAAAGTAAGGTGATGATCTAAATGGAGATTATGAAATTACTAGAGTATCTTCAAGAGATAATTGAAACATCACATAATCTTCCCGTTGTTGGCAAAATTGTAGTGCATAAAAAAGAAGTGCTCGATATAATTGAGCAAATTATGAAATATCTTCCTGATGAATTTAAAAAGGCTCAATGGATATGTGAAGAAAAAGAAAGAATTTTGAGCAATGCACATAAAGAGGCTGATAGTATAAAAAGGGAAAGCTATGAAATCCTAAAAAAAGAGATAGAAAAGCATAGCGTAACTAAAGAAGCACAAGTAAAAGCTGAAACTATAATAGCTTCAGCTAGAAGAGATGCTAAGATTATTCAAATGGGTGCAAGAGAGTACGCAGATGAAATATTATGTCAATTAGAAAAAGAGATAAGTATAAAGAGTGAGCAACTAATTTATAGTATTAAGCAGCAAACAGAGGAATATTTAAAAACTCTTCAAGGAAATACATCTAACACAACTAAAATAATAAGAGAAAACATTAAAGAGTTAAGGGATACGGCTAAATAGTTTGTGAATATTATAAATTAAAGCAGGAAGTATAAGTACTAAAATTTGTATTACTACTAAACTAGTAAATAGATTTTGATTTGTAGAGAATATGTTTGTAGAGAATGTAGATTTACAGACATTAAATATATTAATTTTGTAAAGTACAATTGTTATTATGCTACAAAGGATTCCTTGAACAAATTTTCTCTGGATATACTTACCTAAAGATATTTTAGATTTATAAATAATAGAGTATGTTTGAGAAATAATAGACAAACCACTAAAAGCTAAAAGAAAGCTTATTATAGAGATTTTATACATAGTATTTATATTAGCAGCCGATAGTAAATTACATCCATTAGTCATTTCCAATAATCCAAAAAAGAAACCTTCTAAAGTGGTTTGGGATATATTAAAAATTATAGAGAGATTTTTCAAAACAATATCTGATAAGGTATTGTTTTTTATTATTGAAATTAAAACAGAAAAAAAGATTATGAATCCGCCGATTGCAAAAGCTGTTTTAAGAGCATTATCTACACTATATTTTAAAATATCTCCTAAAGTATTGTTATTCTTTGTTGAGGTAGTAGTGATGTTTTCTATAGAGTAATTTTGTTTTTTAGAAGGTATAAGTATAGCCATAAATATGCATGACAAATAGGTAGATAAAAGAATTAAAAAACCTAAATTAGGATTTTTAAGCATGGATGCACCTACGGCGCCTAAAACAAAAATTGGACTAGGGTTTGAGGCTATATTAATAAGACGATGACAAGTATGTAAATCTATAGCGTTCTTTTCATATAAATCACAAGCATATTTAGCACCTAATGGATATCCGCATAAAATACTTACAATTAATACTACGGAACAGTTTTTGGGTAATCTCAAAGGTCTACAGATTATGTTACCTAATAATTTTGAATAAATATTTATGCCATCGAAACTTATCATTATGTTTATTATAACCAAGAATGGGAAAATTGATGGAAAAACAGAAGTTATGAATAATTTACCCCCATATAAAGCTGAATTTAAACATGTTTTAGGGGTGGTAACAATATTCAATATTAATATTGTGCAAAAAGCTGTAATTAATAAATTTTTATATAGTGTTATCTTTTGTGATTTAAATAATTTAAATATTAATATTGATATAGCTATCAAAGTTAATAATAAGAAAATAAGTATAATCATATAAACAAATCTCCTTAATTTTATTGTTTATCTAATTATACTTTTAAACTTACCTACAATATTACTTTTTACCTAAAATAAATAGGTGATGTGGTAAAGTCTGATTCGGGAGTAATATTTTTATTTAAAATATTGTATGCACGAGTTCCTTGAATATCTAATTTTAGTGTTTCATTAAGGTGTTTCGGAAGTTTGTTGTAAATAGGTATTGAACTAGATTTTTTCATTTCTTTTAAAATTTCTCTTCCTTTATTATTAAAACCTAATATTCTAGCGTAGGGAGCAGGTGAATTTCTTAGGGTGTGTGAATCATATGATTCTAGTCCTATAAAGTATTGACATAAGATTCTACTTATACGTGTATAGGTATAACGTTTGCTTTTGATATTCGATATTAAATCTTTGTAACAAGAACTTTCTTTTAAAGTTTTATATATTTTATTGTGCAATCCTTCTGAAACGTCAGGTAAATTTTCTAATTCATTGTTATTTGTAAAAGATTTATATTTTATAAATGGAAAAATAGAGTCTTCAAATACTAAATTGTCATTATAAAATTTTTGGGAAATCATGTTAAAAGTTTCACTAGGAAGTATGTCTTCAAGAATATTTATGTCTTGTGATTTTTTAAGATGATTTCTTATTGAGGTTGCACTAGAAAAATTGTTTTCAAGATCACAATCATTATAAGAAGAACCTTGTCTTTGAATAGTATAAGGTACTATATTACTATTGCATTTAAGTATACTTTTACAATATTCTATACCTAATATATTGTTAGAATTATGTAGAATATCTTTTATTTCGTAATTGTCATTAAAGTATTTAATTAAAGAATTACTTCTTGCTGAAGGATAGGAAAGACCACTATCTAAATAAGTTTTAAGATAGTTTTTAAATATTATAGGTTCTTTATATAGAACTTTTGCAATTTCTTTTAAAGTGGTAATATTACCACTTTCACTTCCAAAACATAAATTGTTTATAATGCCTAAAGAATTTAATAAACTTACGGATCCAAAAGCAAAAAATTCTGCGGATGAAAGACTATATATTGTGGGTAATTCTATAACTAAATCAACACCAGAGTGAAGTGCAAGGGTGGTTCTGCTCCATTTATCTATAAGTGCGGGGATTCCCCTTTGAACAAAATTTCCACTCATTATACATACAATTCCATCGCATTTAGTAAGGGCTTTAGATTCATTAATATGATAAATATGTCCTTTATGTAATGGATTATATTCTGTTATAATTCCGGTTATATTCATTGACGTATCTCCTATTTAATTATTAATTTTTATAAAATTATATAATATTATAAATGAAATATAAATTGTTTAAAATATATTTTGAGTAGTTTTAAATATGTTAATAATTTGGAATTAACAAGTAGTGTTTTGATGTAAAAATGTATATAATATACAAAATTTGCTTAAATAATAATAAAAATTATATATTCTTATTGAAAACTACATGAAAATAAGTGTATATTATTATATAGGATATATTATAGCATATTATACTTATGTTTAGACTGAAAGGAGAAAGTTTATATGGGATTTATGGATGAAATGAAAGAATTAGCGAAAAAGGATTTAAAAACTATTGTTTTACCAGAAGGGGAAGAAGAAAGAAATCTCATTGCAGCAGGAAAAATTAATGATAATTCATTAGCAAATTTGGTTTTAATAGGAAATGAAGAGAAAATAAGAACTAAAGCTAAAGAATTAAATTCAAATATTGAAGGATTAAAAATAGTTGATCCTGAAACATACGAAAAAACTGAAGAGTATGCTAAGGAATTATATGAAATAAGAAAAAATAAAGGAATGACTTTAGAGAAAGCATCAATGATAATAAGAGATCCACTATATTTTTCAACTGTTATGCTTAAATTAGGTGATGTAGATGGAATGGTATCAGGTGCAATACATACAACAGGTGACTTATTAAGACCAGGACTTCAAATAGTAAAAACAAAACCAGGAATAAAAGCAGTTTCTGGAGTAGTTATGCTTGAAGTACCAAATTGTGAATATGGAAAAAATGGATTAGTATTAGTAGCAGATGCTGCAGTTAATCCAAATCCAAATGCAGAAGAATTAGCATCAATAGCTATTGCTACTGCTGAGACAGCTAAAAATTTATGTGGTATGGATCCAAAAGTTGCTATGCTTTCATTCTCTACAAAGGGAAGTGCTGAACACGAACTTGTAGATAAAGTAAGAAAAGCTACTGAAATAGCAAAAGAACAAAGACCAGATCTTGATATAGATGGAGAATTACAATTAGATGCAGCTATAGTTGAAAGTGTTGCAAATTTAAAAGCTCCAGGAAGTAATGTTGCGGGAAAAGCAAATGTTTTAGTATTACCAGATTTACAATGCGGAAATATTGCATATAAATTAATTCAAAGATTTGCAAAAGCAGAAGCTACAGGTCCGATATGTCAAGGATTTGCAAAACCTATAAATGATTTATCAAGAGGATGTAGTGCTGATGATATTGTAAATGTTGTTGTTATTACAGCAATACAAGCTCAAAACTAGATTGTTATAATTTAATATTATTAATATAACAAAATATAAAACTATATAGGAGGACTACACATGAAAATTTTAGTTATAAACTGCGGAAGTTCATCTTTAAAATATCAACTTATAGATATGATTTCACAAGAACCTATAGCTCAAGGACTAGTTGAGAGAATAGGTATACAAGGTTCTGTTTTAACACATAAAGTTAATGGAAAAAAACATGTAATTGAAGAAGAAATGAAAGATCATAAAAAGGCAATTGCATTAGTTCTTGATGCATTAGTTAATGAGGAATTTGGGGTTATAAAGAACATGGAAGAAATATCTGCTGTAGGACACAGAGTTGTTCATGGTGGAGAAAAATATGCAGAATCTGTTTTAATAGATGATGAAGTGATGAAAGCTTTAGAAGAATTTATTAAGCTTGCACCATTACATAATCCACCAAATATTACAGGAATAAATGCATGCAAGGAATTAATGCCAAACACTCCTATGGTAGCTGTGTTTGATACAGCATTCCATCAAACATTACCTGATTATGCATACATGTATTCATTACCTCATGATTTATATGAGAAATATGGAATAAGAAAATATGGATTCCACGGAACTTCTCACAAATATGTTTCATCAGTTGCAGCTGATATATTAGGAAAAGATATAGAATCTTTAAAATTAGTTACTTGTCACTTAGGTAATGGTTCTAGTTTAGCAGCAGTTAAAAATGGTAAGTGTGTAGATACAAGTATGGGATTTACTCCTCTTGCAGGATTAACTATGGGAACAAGATGCGGAGACATAGATCCAGCAGTAGTTACATTCTTAATAAAAGAATTAAATTATTCAGTTGATGATGTTAATAAATTAATGAATAAAGAATCTGGAGTACTTGGAATTTCAGGTATAAGTAGTGACTTTAGAGATATATTAAAAGCAGCTGCTGAAGGAAATGAAAGAGCGGAACTTGCTTTAAATATGTTTAAAAATAAAGTTATTCAATATATTGGGGCATATACTGCTGTTATGGGTGGCGTTGATGCTATAATATTTACAGCTGGTGTTGGAGAAAATAGTGAGCCTATAAGAAAGAGAATAGTTAGTGAACTTGGATTCTTAGGAATTAAGTTAGACCAAGAAAAGAATAAAATTATGGGTGAAATTCAAACAATTAGTACAGAAGATTCAAAGGTAAAAGTACTAGTTATTCCAACTAATGAAGAGTTAATGATTGCTAAGGATACAAAAGAAATAGTTGAAAAAAGCAACATAAAATAGTAACACTATAAGAAAATACTTGACTTTTTACTAGCATATTTATATAATAGGTTTTGGCTAATAAGTTCTGGTGTTCCAGAACTTTATTAGCTCATTTATGATAATAGAGGTGTATTTATGCATATTGATATTTCTGATTTGCTAGGAAAGAGAGTTACTGAAAAAAAGGTTGATATATCTTTTGAAGGCAAGGATATCATGTTTGAAGGAGAAGAAATCTCCTTTGCAGAACCTGTTAATATTAAAGGTACTTTTAAATTATCAGGGAACATAGTAGATTTCAGTGGAAAATTAAGTGCTGTTCTTAGTCTTAATTGTTCTAGATGTCTTGAAAAGTTTAATTATCCTCTAGAAATCGAAATTAATGAGGAATTTTCTAAACAAGAAAATGATAAAGATAATGATAATGATATTATCATTATAAATAGTGATAGGGTAGATTTTTCACCAATCATTGAAACTAATATCATTTTGTCACTACCAATGAAAAAACTCTGCAGTGAAGAATGCAAGGGATTGTGTTCGGTATGTGGCGTTAATTTAAATCATTCAACATGTGATTGTGATAAGAATGATATTGATCCTAGACTTGCAAAGCTAGGTGATTTTTTCGCAAAGAACTAAGGAGGTGAAAATACATGGCACATCCAAAGAGAAAAATGTCAAAATCTAAGAGAGATTCAAGAAGAGCTCAAACTTTTAAATTAAGCTTACCAGGAATCGTTGAGTGCCCACAATGCCACGAAATGAAGCTTGCTCATAGAGTGTGTAAAGAATGCGGACACTATGATGGTAAAGAAATAGTTTCAAAAGAAAATTAAGAAAAAGAAAGTCATATGACTTTCTTTTTTTGAATTTAAATTAATATTTTGAATTTATTAATGTACATAAATAGAGTTAAAAGGGAGAGAAAATAATGAAAATAGTTGTAGATGGCATGGGCGGAGATTATTCACCACACGTAGTTGTAAAAGGATGTATAGAAGCTATTAAAGAATACAATAATATAGATATAATAATAACAGGACCAAAAGAATTAATAAGTGACGAACTTTCAAAATATGAATATAATAAAAACAAAATAACTATACTAGATGCGAAGGATGTTATTACTAATAATGAACATCCTGTAATGGCCATAAGAAGAAAAAAAGAATCTAGTATATATAAAGCTTTAGATTTGGTAAAAAAAGGGGAAGCAGATGCAGTTATATCTGCTGGAAGTACTGGAGCATTTTTAGCAGGAGCAACTCTTGTTATAGGAAGAATTAAAGGGGTAAATAGACCAGCATTAGCACCTATAATGCCAGGGAAAAATGGACCTTTTATGATAATAGATTGCGGAGCAAATGCAGAATGCAAACCTAATAATTTAGTTCAATTTGCGCAAATGGGAGAAGTTTATTTTCAAAATATATTAAAAATAAATAATCCAACTATAGGTCTTGTAAATATAGGCGCAGAAGAAGAAAAAGGAAATGAACTTACTAAAGAAGCACATAAACTTTTAAAAGAAAAAGATTTTAATTTTATAGGTAATGTAGAGCCTAGAGATATACCTACTGGTAACACCAACGTTCTAGTATGTGATGGATTTGTTGGAAATACAGTTTTAAAAATGTATGAGGGTGTGGCGTCTACTATATTTAGCACTTTAAAAGAGGAAATAATGTCTTCTTTTAGAACTAAAATTGGAGGATTACTTTTAAAACCTGTGTTCAATAAATTTAAAAAAGATTATGACTATAAAGAATATGGTGGGGCAGCATTTTTAGGAGTTGAAGGAATATGTATAAAAGCACATGGAAGTTCTGATGCTAGAGCTTTTAAGAATGCTATTAAGCAGGCTATAAACTTTTATGATAACAAAATAATTGAAAAAATTAAAACTCATATAGAACAAAAAATGATTTAAATAGGTATATTTGTTATTGACGATGTATAAGTTATGTAATATTATCATATTGTAGAATTCTTATAGGAGGTGAAAGGAATGGTTTTTGAAAAAGTAAAACAGATTATAGCTGACCAACTTGGTCTTGATGAGGATACAATAGATATGGATTCATTATTTGTGGACGACTTAGGTGCTGACTCATTAGATGTAGTTGAACTTATAATGGCGTTAGAAGAAGAATTTGATATTGAGATACCTGACGAAGATGCTGAAAAAGCAACTAAAGTTGGAGATGTAGTAGAATATATAAGTTCTCATGTTGATGAAGAATAGGAACCGTTATAAGTCCCGTTATGTTACGGGACTTTAATTTTATATAAGTAATAGGAGAGGTTTTAATGAAAAAAAATAGAGAAAACATTCTCAATGAAGTAGAAAATAAACTTAATGTTAAGTTTAATGATATAAATTTGTTAGATACAGCCCTTACACACAGTTCATTTGTTAATGAAAATAAAAATATATACTCAAATGAAAGATTAGAGTTTTTAGGGGATTCTATATTACAATTATGCATATCTGAGCTTTTATATAATAAGTATGAGCAGGAACCAGAAGGATTTTTAACTAAAAAAAGAGCACTTATTGTTTGTGGTAATTCATTGCATGAAGTAGCTAAAGAATGGAATATAGGAAAATATATAAATATGAGTAAGGGAGAAGAGATGACTGGTGGAAGAACAAGAACATCAATTCTTTCAGATTGTGTAGAAGCTATAATTGCATCTATTTATTTAGATCAAGGATATGAGGTAGCTAAAAAATTCATAATAGATAATTTTAATGAAATAATTCAAAAAGCTAATAGTGATCAAATAATATTAGATTATAAAACAAAATTACAAGAGACTATACAAAAGTTTGGAGATTATAACATAGAATATAGATTAGTAAGTTTCGATGGGCCTCCACATAGAAGAAAATTTATTACTGAGGTTTTAATAGACTCTGAGGTAAAAGGTGTTGGAGAAGGTTACTCCAAAAAAGAAGCGGAGCAAAATGCAGCAAAAGAGGCATTAAAGGGTTTAGATAATGAAAAAAGAATCTAGTAGACATTATATAATTCCTATATTTGTCCCTCATGAGGGATGTCCTCATGATTGTGTGTTTTGTAATCAAAATTCTATAACAGGATCTTCAAGTAAAGTAGATAAAAATTTTGTTGAAAATACTATAGAAGAGTATTTAAAAACAATAAATAAAGAAAATTCTATTATAGAGGTTTCATTTTTTGGAGGAACTTTTACTGCTATAGATATAAATAAGCAAAATGAACTATTAAGTGTTGCTAAACGCTATAAAGATTTAGGTAAAATAGATTATATACATTTATCTACTAGACCTGATTATATAGATGATAATATATTGAGAAATTTAAAGGATTATTCTGCAGATGTAATAGAATTAGGGGTTCAGTCATTAGACGATGAAGTTCTTTTAAAATCAGGCAGAGGACATACTGTTGATGATGTTGTAAAAGCATCACAACTTATTAAAGAGTATGGTTTTGTGTTAGGACTTCAAGTAATGTTAGGATTACCAGGAGATAACTTTGAAAAAGACATATATACTGCGAAAAAGATAATAGAGTTGAAACCTGAAATAGCAAGAATTTATCCTGCATTAGTTGTTAAAAATACTCCTATGGAAACTATGTACATAAATAATAAATATAAGCCTTATACATTAGAAGAAGCTATTGAAGTAGGACAGATAGTATATTCTATGCTAGTTGCTAATGACATAAATGTCATTAGAGTTGGACTTCAACCTACAGAAGAAATAAATTATGGTGGAGAGTTAATTGCTGGACCGTTTCATCCTGCTTTTAGAGAATTAATACAAGGAAGTATATATAATAATATACTTTTAGAAGAAATTAATAAACTTAATACTGATGAAATAATAGTTCATATTAATAATAAAGATATTTCAAAATTATATGCATACAAAAAGAAATTTTTTAATGATATGATTTCTTGTGTTAATACAAAAAAAGTCATTGTTTTACAAGATAAACTTATAGAAAAAGAAAGTATTGTGATAGAAAATGACGAAAAAGATATAAAAATATCACTAAAAGAAATTTTGCAAAAAAAGTATAAAGAAGGATATTTGGAAATTTTATAGAATATATTCCCTATAAAGGATGCAATAATATGCAATAATAAATTTTGTAGGGAGGATTAAGAATGGAAATATTAAAAGTATCAGCTAAATCTCAACCAAAATCAGTAGCAGGTGCACTTGCAGCTGTATTAAGAGAATCTGGAAGTGTAGAAGTGCAAGCAGTAGGAGCAGGAGCAGTAAATCAAGCAGTTAAAGCATTAGCGATCACAAGAGGATTTGTAGCACCTAATGGTATAGACTTGGTAGTTATTCCCGCATTTTCTCAAATATCAATAGATGGAGAAGAAAGGACAGCTATAAAATTTATAGTTGAGCCTAGATAAGATAAGCCAAAACCGTGTGAAAACACGGTTTTGTTTTATAATAAAGGTTAAGGAGGAAGGTATATGAAAAGATTTTCAAAAAAATCAGAAATAGTTATCTCGGCATTAATAGCTACATTTATTATGCAAACTACAGTTAGAGCTAGTACTAAGGATAATAGTAATGATATCTGTATAGGGAATTTGGGACACAATTCTGTAAACGTTTCCGGTAACGTTACCAAGAATGTTCAAATAAAAACTGAAAAACCTAATAACATAATAAAAGAAAGTATAAATTTAAATAAAGATGGTACATTAACATTCAAATATTATAATTCAAATGCAAAATATGTTTATTTATCTTACGACATGATAAATAAACATAATGAAAAAAGAGCTATGATTAAAAATAAAGACAATGTTTGGGAAATAACCTTAAGATTAAGTGATGAAAAAAAAGATTATTTATATAATTTTATAGTTGATGGTGAAGTGATATTAGATCCTTCAAATTTGAATAAAGAAAAGGATAATGAGGGAAATATAAGATCTAAATATAGTTTTAAAGGATTTAATGGAAGAAAAATAACTCTTCCTGGAAGCATACAAGGAGCTATTGGAGAATCAAATTGGGATCCCACTGATAAACAAGGGAAAAGTACTTTTGGCTATGATGGTAATGGAAACTATAAGTTGATATTAAAAAATGTACCAGCAGGTAATTATGAATATAAGATAGCGATGGGAAATTGGAATGAAAACTATGGCTTGAATGGTATAAATGATGGTAGCAATATTAAAATAAATAATCCTAAAGTTCAAGACATAGTATTTTGGTATAATGACGATAGTCATAGAGTAATTAATTCATTAACATATAAAGATAAAGAAATATACTTAAAAGGAGATAAACTTCCTCAAAATATAAAATTATTAGATAGTGAGTATAGCGGTATTTATTCCGCTGTAATTAATTTAGAAAAAGGTAATTATACTAATATGAAGATTGTATTTGATAATAAAGAAATTCCTATTAAGAATATATGTATAAAGGATAATATAAAAAGAGTGAAAATTACTTTTGATCCTACAACAGGAATGAGTTTCAATAATTTATCTAATAAAGAATTAAATAAAAATGAAATTTATTTTAATTCTAGAGATATTAAGTATAAGAATAAATTTGGTGCTGTAAAAAAAGATGAGAGTGTAATATTTAGTATAAAAACATTAAAAGATGATGTTTCTGAAGTTAAAATGATAGTTGAAGATTATAATAAACAAAAGAAAATTTTAGAGTTAAAAAAGTTAGGAAAATTTGATGAAAATCACGATAAGTGGACAGTGAACACTAAGTTTACAAATATAGGGATATACAAATATTATTTCATTATATCTAATGGTTCTAAAACAGTTGCATATTGCGATGATGGTTTGTTAGGAGAGGGAAAGGTAAGTGAAGTGCATAATATATTACCTTATGAAGTAAATGTATTTAGCAAGGATTTTAAAACTCCTGATTGGATGAAAAATGCTATTGTGTATCAAATATTCCCAGATAGATTTTTAAATGGAAATAAGAATAATGATAAATCAAGACTTGATTCTAGAGGAAATACAATGTATGAATTTTATGAAGATTGGTATGCTATACCTGAAAATCCTAATTTAGAGTTTAATGAAGAGGGCAGTGTAAAAAAGGATTATAAAGGGACAAAGGGTGATGGCATATTTTGCAATGAGATATATGGAGGAGATTTAATAGGAATTAGAAAAAAACTAGACTATTTAAAGGCTTTGGGAGTTAATACATTATATTTAAACCCGATTGCATCATCTATTTCTAATCATAGATATGATACTACGGATTATAAAGAAATTGATTCAATATTAGGGAACATAGAAGATTTTAAGGAACTCTCAAAAGAGGCTAAAAAAAGAAACATGCATATAATTTTAGATGGGGTTTTTAATCATGTATCAGATGATTCGGTATATTTTGATAGATATGGAAAGTATATAAAATCTGGAAAGCCAATAGGTGCATATGTGTATTGGTCAAAAATTTATGATAAAATGAATTTAGAAAAAATATCTCAAAAACAAGCTGAGATTGAAGTAATTAATGAATTAAAAAATCAAGGAATAACAGATATTCATTATAAAGATTGGTTTAAAGTTAGTAATAACAAAATAAAACCAGGCACTAAAGATGAACATTACGAATATGAAGGATGGGCAGGATATGATTCTATGCCAGTTATCAAATCCCCTAAGGGTTCTGAATATAATATTAAAACTTGGGCTGATGAAATAATTGATGGAAAAGATTCTATAGCTAGATATTGGTTAAAACAAGGTTCTAATGGATGGAGGCTAGATGTTGCAAATGAGGTGTCTGATGAGACATGGAGAAAATTTAGAAATGCAGTAAAAGCAGAGGGTGACAACGTTATAATCGGTGAAATATGGAATGATAGTTCAAAATATTTGTTAGGTGACATGTATGACTCAGTTATGAACTATAGATTTAGAAATTGTGTTTTAGGATTTTTAAGAGATGGAAAAAGCGCTAAAGAAATTCAAAATGAATTAGAATATATTAGAGAACAATATCCAAAAGAAGCTTTTGATGTAATGTTAAATCTAGTAGATTCACATGATACCGAGAGAATTTTGTGTTCTTTAGATGGAATGGTAAAAGATAAAAATGATAATGTTATACCCCTTAAAGTAAGCGAAAAAGCTAAAAAATTACAAAGATTGGTTCCGTATATACAAATGACGTATCCAGGTGCTCCTTGTATATATTATGGAGATGAGATGGCCATGCTTGGGGCAAAGGATCCAGATGATAGAAGAGGAATGAATTGGGGGAAAGGTGATAAGCAAGCAGTAGAGGTATATGCAACCTTGTCAAATATTAGAAATATTTATGAAGTTTTAAGAAATGGAAATGTAAAAAATATAGAGTCGAATAATGATGATATCTTATGTTATGAAAGATATAATATTACAGATAAATCTTTAGTAGTTATAAATAGAGGAGAAAAATTTGAAAAAATTGAGTTAAATTTATCAGATTTTAAAGATGGAGAGATTATGTATGATGCAATAACTGGAGAAAAATATGAGATTAAAGGTGGTAAAATTAATTTAAAAATAAATCCAATGAGTGGTATTGTTTTTGTAAATGAATATAAAAAGTTTAAATTAAATAATATCAATTTAAAAGAAGCATATGATCCCCAATTTGTAGTAAATAATCATGATGATGAAGTAAATAACAATATAAGTATAAATAAATTTTTAAATATAAAAGAAATATTAAGGTCTATTATTGATGTTATTAGCGGAATGATATAGATGTTTTAGGATAGTGTACCTTTTCATTGATATTTTTATAAATATGATTTAAAATTAAAAAGTGAAATTAATGACTAATAAAGGTTGTATTGTATGCAACCTTTATTTTTCTGGATAAAATATGAAGTATATTTGAAATAATAGGAGAGAGATAAATATGTTTTTGAAGTCACTTGAAATAAGAGGCTTTAAATCCTTTGCAGATAAAACGGAATTAGTTTTTAAAAAAGGAATTACAGCAATAGTGGGGCCAAATGGAAGCGGTAAAAGTAATATATTAGATGCAGTAAAATGGGTTTTAGGAGAACAAAGTATAAAAAATCTAAGAGGGGGAAAGATGCAAGATGTAATCTTTTCGGGTACTGAATTTAGAAAACCTGTGGGATTGGCACAAGTCACTCTTATTTTAGATAATAGTGATGGAGAATTACCTATAGAATATAGTGAAGTCACTATAATGAGAAGGTTATTCAGATCTGGAGAAAGTGAATATTATATAAATAATACGAAATGTAGGTTGAAGGATATCCAAGAGTTATTTATGGATACGGGAATCGGTAAAGAAGGATATTCAATAATTGGACAAGGCAAGATAGAAGCTTTGTTAAGTGGTAAACCAGAAGAAAGAAGAAGTCTTTTAGAGGAAGCTGCTGGAATTGTAAAATTTAAGACAAGAAAACAAGAAGCGGAGAAAAGACTAGAAAATACAGATCAAAATCTTCAGAGAATAAATGATATTTTTAGTACATATGAAGAACGTTTAGAACCTTTAAGAGAAGAAAGTGAAAAAGCTAAGGCTTTTTTAGAAATATCTAAAAAATTAAAGTCTAAAGAAGTAACACTAATTTTAAATAATATTAATGTTAGTCAACAGAGAATAGATTCTATAAAAAAAGAAATTGAAAAGAGTCAATTTAAATTACAAGAAATTGTTAAAGAAAAAGATACATACAAGCAAAATTTAGAAAATTTTAATAAACGATTAGAAGAATTTGAGTTAGAAAATAATGAGAAGACAAAAAGGTATTATGATAGTAAGACTAGAAAACAAGATATAATTTCTGAAAATAATCTTTTAAATGAAAGAATTAACAATCTTACAAATTCTATAAATAAATATAAAGAAAACTTATTACAGTTTAAAGAGAAAATTAATTCATTAATACAACAAAAATTAAAACAACAACAAAAACTTGAAGAATTATTAAAAAAACAAATTAGTTTAGAAAAAGATATATCAGAATGTGAAGAAATTATTAATGAAAGAAATGAAGCTATAAAAAAGCAAACATACTCTATAAGTGAAATGAAATCTTATCAAGTTGAATTGTTAAGTAAGATCTCACAAAAGAAAAATGAAGTTGCAATATTAAAAAATGATATTAATAATTTAGAAGGAAAAATACAAGAAACCAAAGTGTCAATAGAAGCACATTCTAATTCTATTAAAATAAATATATCTACAATTCAAGTATTAAAAAAGGAAACTGAAAAGATTGATAATAAAATTAAAGAATATGAAGAAAAAATAAAGAACTATAAAAAAGAAATAATATCAAAAAATAAATTATTACATAATAATGAGAGTGTTTTAAAAGAAAGTGTAGCTACTTACAATAAAATAGAAGCTAATAGTAATGCTTTGATAAATTTAGAAAAACAGCATGAAGGTTATAATAGGGCTGTAAAAAGTTTAATGCAACATATAGATAAAGATAAAATACCAAATGCCAAGAATAAAACATATATTTTAGGAGAAGTACTAAAGGTAGATAAAAACTTTGAAATAGCTATAGAAATAGCGTTAGGTGGAGCTATTTCCAATATAATAACAGATAATGAAATTATAGCAAAAGAACTTATAAAATATTTAAAAAAGAGTAATCTTGGAAGAGCTACATTCTTGCCACTTAATATAGTTAAAGGAAAGTCTCTAAGTTTATCTTCCAAAGTTGAAAAAATGGATGGATACATAGGTGTTGCAAGTAAACTAATAAAATATGATATAAAGTACATAAATGCTATAGAATATGTCCTAGGAAGAACTTTAATAGCTAAAGACATGGATAGTGCATTAAATATAGCTAAAGAAACTAATTATGGTTTTAAAGTTGTTACTTTGGATGGAGAAGTTATAAATCCAGGGGGAGCTTTAACGGGGGGAAGCTTATACCATAAAAATTCAAATATAATAGGTAGAAAAAGAGAAATTGGAGAGTTAAAAGAAAAGTTAAAAATATATAACAAAAAAATAAATGAATTAAATAAGAATATAAATGAAATAAAAATTAATATAAAAAATATGGATGAAGCCGCATTGGATTTAAAAGATGAAATTCATTATGAAAATCTTGAGAAAACTAAGATTATTGGTAGAATTAATGCTATTGATAATGAAACATCTAAACTTAAGAGAGATTTAGATACTGCAAGTAATGAACTTATATTATTGAAAGAAAATTTAAAGACTAATTTAGATATTTTAAATGAAAAAGAAGAAAAAATATATGAGCTAGATAGATTGCAAAATGACAATTCATTAAAAATTGTTGATGTAGAAAATAAATTAAAAGATCAAAATGAAGAAATAAATGATAAAAACAAAAGTATAGTATCTTTAAAAGTAAGCAAAGCTCAAATTGATGAAGGTATTATAAATTTACAAAAAGAAGTAAGGAGATTAAAAGAAGAAGTAAATAATATAAATATAAGTAGCATAGAAAAAGATATAGACAAATCTAGCATAGAAATATCTATAGCTAATAATAAAATTAACGAAAATAATAATGAAATTAGTAAAATAGATACAGCCCTTTGTAAATTTGAGGAGAACTTTAAAGAGATAGAATTAAGACGTATAAAATTAAAAGAAAGTATAAAAGTTAATAAAGATAATTTAGAAAATATAGATATGCTCTATAATAAATTTGAAAAAAATAAGAATTCTTTAGAGATAAACTTAGCAAGAAATGAAACAGAGCAACAAGCGGTTCTTACTAAATTAAATGATGAAATGGAATTAACTTATGCAGAAGCTTTAGAACTTAAAATAGAGAATGAGGATATTAATAAATGTAAAAATGATATAGAAATTTATAAAAGAGATATAGCTAAATTAGGAGTAGTAAACTTAGGCGCTATACAGCAATATAAAGAACTCATGGAAAAGTATACATTTATGAAAGAACAAAAGGAAGACTTAATACAGGCAAAAGAAGAGTTGTTAAATGTAGTTAAAGAAATGACTGATAAAATGAAAACTGTGTTTCATGAGAACTTTAATAAGCTTCGCGAGAATTTTAGTGAAACATTTAGGGAATTATTTAAAGGTGGGAAGGCAGACTTAATATTAGAGTCAGGAGATGAACTTACATCTAATATAGAAATCAATGTTCAGCCACCAGGAAAAAAACTTCAAAATATAAATCTTATGTCTGGAGGAGAAAAGGGATTATCTGCAATAGCGTTATTATTTGCGATTTTAAAGATGAAGCCTACTCCATTCTGTATATTAGATGAAATAGAAGCAGCATTAGATGATTCAAATGTCTCAAGGTATTCTGAGTTTTTAAGAAAGTTTTCTTCTAATACTCAATTTATAATTATAACCCATAGAAAAGGTAGTATGGAAGTTGGAGATGTTTTATATGGAGTTACTATGGAGGAAAAAGGAGTATCTAAAATAGTATCTGTTGATTTAAGTAAAGAATAGTATTTAACATGAAAAGGGGTAAAAAGTTATGTTTGGAAATTTATTTAATAAGCTTAAGGATGGATTAGCTAAAACTAAAAATAATTTTACAGAAAAGGTTTCGGAAGTATTGAAATTAGCTGTAAAAATAGATGATGAGTTATTTGAAGAATTAGAAGAAATATTAATTACAGCTGATATAGGTGTGGATACATCACTTGAAGTTATCGATAGAGTTAGAGATAAGGTAAAAGAAAAAAGAATAACTGATCCAAAAGAAGTTTATGATTGTCTTAAAGAAGTTCTTATAGAAATTTTAACAGAAGAAGACAAAAAAGAAGAAGGAAGTATGCCAAAAACAATATTAGTTATTGGAGTTAATGGAGCTGGAAAAACAACTTCTATAGGTAAAATATCTCATAAGCTAAAACATGAGGGTCATAAAGTAATAATGGCTGCTGCTGATACTTTTAGAGCTGCGGCTATTGATCAATTAGAAGTATGGAGTAATAGATCGGGAGTAGATATTATAAGACATCAAGAAGGTTCTGATCCTGCATCAGTTGTTTTTGATGCAATACAAGCATCCAAAGCAAGAAAAGCAGATGTTTTAATATGTGATACTGCTGGAAGACTACATAATAAAAAGAACTTAATGAATGAGCTTGAAAAAATAAATAGAATAATAGATAGAGAATATAGTGATTCAAATAAAGAGACTTTATTAGTTTTGGATGGAACTACTGGCCAAAATGCTTTGCAACAAGCTAAACAATTTGCTGAAGTGTGTCCAATAGATGGAATAGTAATAACAAAACTAGATGGAACAGCCAAAGGTGGAGTTATAATAGCTATTAAGCATCAACTTGATATTCCTGTTAAATTTATAGGTGTAGGTGAAGGAATTGATGATCTTCAAGAGTTTGATGCTGAAAGTTTTGTAGAAGCATTATTTTAATTTAAGGGTGTTAAGTAAAAATACTTGACAGACAATAATAATTTTGATATTATCATTATTGTGAGTTGGTGATTAGTTATGGAGGATAGAATAAAGATATCCATTTTAATGGATTATTATAGGGAACTTTTAACAGAAAAACAAAAGTATGTTATGGAACTTTATTTTAATCAAGATTTATCGTTGGCAGAAATATCAGAACTTACCAATACTAGCAGACAGGCAATTTATGATATAATCAAAAGATGTAATAAATTATTACTAGATTATGAAGAAAAGTTGAAGCTTGCCAACAAAAATAAAAGGTTAAGAAAAAACAAAGAAATCATAATAAATAGAATTAATGAGTTACAACAAAAGAGTAATGAAAAAGATATTAATGATTGCTTGGAAGAGATAAAGAATACTATAGTTGAAGATATTTAGGAGGATTAAAATGGCATTTGAAGGATTAGCAGAAAAACTTCAAGATACTCTAAAAAAGTTAAGAGGAAAAGGAAAGCTATCCGAGAAAGACATAAAAGAGGCTATGAGAGAAGTAAAATTAGCCTTACTTGAAGCCGATGTTAACTATAAAATAGTAAGAAATTTTGTTAAAACTACCGGTGAAAAGTGTCTTGGTGAAGAAGTTATGAAAAGCTTAACTCCAGGTCAACAAGTTGTCAAAATAGTTAATGATGAACTAAAAGAATTAATGGGTAGCACAGAAAGTAAGATTGAGTTCTCAAGCACAGGCTTAACAGTTATAATGTTGGTTGGACTCCAAGGTGCTGGTAAAACAACTATGGCTGGAAAACTCGCTCTTCAACTAAGAAAAAATAACAAAAAGCCATTATTAGTTGCTTGTGATATATATAGACCCGCAGCTATAAAACAGCTTCAAGTTGTGGGAAATCAAATAGATATTCCAGTGTTTTCTATGGGGGATAAGGTAAATCCAGTAGATATTGCTAAGGCTTCTATAGAGCATGCAAAAAATAATAAGAATAATGTAGTTATAATAGATACAGCAGGAAGACTACATATAGATGAAGCACTAATGGATGAATTGGAAAATATAAAAACATCTGTAGAACCTAATGAAATATTATTAGTTGTGGATTCAATGACAGGTCAAGATGCTGTAAATGTTTCAGAGACATTTAATAATAAATTAGATATAAGTGGAGTTATTCTTACAAAATTAGATGGTGATACAAGAGGTGGAGCTGCATTATCAATTAAAGCAGTTACAGGCAAACCTATAAAATATGTAGGTTTAGGAGAAAAGATGAATGACCTTGAAGTATTCCATCCAGACAGAATGGCTTCAAGAATTTTGGGTATGGGAGATGTATTATCCCTAATAGAAAAAGCCCAAGAAGCTATAGATGAAGAAAAAGCTAAAGAACTTGGAGACAAAATGTTAAATCTAGAGTTCAATTTAGAAGATTTCAAAGAATCTATGGCTCAAATGAAAAAGATGGGACCTCTTACAAAGTTAATAGAGATGATGCCTGGAGTTAACTCAAAACAACTGCAGGGATTAGATTTAAGCAATGGTGAAAAAGAGTTAACAAAAATAGAAGCAATGATTGATTCTATGACTTTAAAAGAAAGAAAAGACCCAAGTGTTGTAAGTAATTCCCCATCAAGAAAAAGAAGAATTGCTAATGGATCTGGCTGCAATGTTCAGCAGGTTAATAAGCTATTAAAAGATTTTCAGATGATGAAGAAAATGATGAAACAGATGAAAAATCAGCAGAAATCTTTTAAAAAAGGTATGTTTGGAAAACTTCCATTCATGAAATAGATATAAAATTTTAAGGAGGTGAAATTAATGGCAGTTAAAATAAGATTAAGAAGAATGGGTGCTAAAAAAGCTCCGTTTTATAGAGTAGTTGTTGCTGATTCTAGATCTCCAAGAGACGGAAGATTCGTTGAAGAAATAGGATACTACAATCCAGTATCTGAACCAAAGACAATCAAAATAGATGAAGAAAAAGCTATAAAATGGATAAAAAATGGTGCACAACCAACAGATGTTGTTAAGAGACTTTTCAAAGCAACAGGAATAGATGAAAAGCTTTCTAAGTAGTAACCAGGGGGTGTAGTAGATGAAAAATTTACTAGAAATAATTGCTAAAGCATTAGTTGATAACCCAGATATGGTTAGTGTTAATGAGATTATTGGTGAACAATCAATAATTCTTGAATTAAAAGTTGCCCAAGATGACATGGGAAAGGTAATTGGAAAGCAGGGAAGAATAGCTAAAGCTATTAGAACTGTTATAAAGGCAGCAGCTGTAAAAGAAGATAAAAGAGTTGTTGTAGAAATTATCTAATTACATATATAATTTTACAAAAAAGAGTTAGGGGATTATCCTAGCTCTTTTTTAGAATATTAAAAAAGGAGTATGAACATTATGGAACAGTTTTTAGCTGTAGGAAAGATAATAAATACTCATGGTCTTAAAGGAGAAATAAAATTATTGCCTTCAACAGATGACGTTGAAAGGTTTAAGGAGTTAAAAAAGGCCTATATTGATGGAGAAGTTATAGAAATAGAAGGATGTAAATTTCAACCTGGAAAAGTTATTTTAAAAATAAAAGATGTAGATTCTATAGAACAAGCCCAAAGATTAAAAAACAAATATATAAAAGTAACAAGAGAAGATGCTGCAAAACTTCCAGAAGATTGTTATTATGAAGCTGATATTGTAGGTTGTACTGTATATGATGAAAACGATGAAGAATTAGGAAAAGTAGATGAAATAATACGTACAGGAAGCAATGATGTTTATTGGATTAAAGGTAAAAATGAAGTGCTCATACCGGCAATAAAAAGTGTTATAGTTAGTATAGATGTAAATAGCAAAAAAATAGTAATAAAACCCTTGGAAGTGTGGCAATGAGAATAGATATTTTAACATTATTTCCAGAGATGTTTGACATTTTTAATTACAGTATAATAGGAAGAGCTATTAATAAAGAAATTTTACAAATAAATGCCTATAATATAAGAGACTACTCTGAAAATAAGCATAAAAAGGTAGATGATTATCCTTATGGTGGGGGAGCAGGAATGGTAATGACTCCTCAACCTATAGTAGATTCTATAAAAGCATTAAAGAAAAATAATTCAGGAAAGGTTATATTTTTGGGGCCAAGAGGGAAGACTTTTAACCAAGAGGTTGCGAAGGAACTTTCAAAAGAAAAAGAATTGATTTTTATCTGTGGTCATTATGAGGGAATAGATGAAAGAGCATACAAATATATAGATGAAGAGATATCACTTGGAGATTTTGTTCTAACAGGAGGAGAGATGGCGTGTATTCCGGTTGTGGATAGTATATGTAGACTTGTGCCTGGTGTACTATCTTCAAGTGAAAGTTATATGGAAGAATCCTTTTATAATGGTTTATTAGAATATCCTCAGTATACAAGGCCGGAATGTTTTGAAGGAGAAAAAGTACCTGATGTTTTATTGTCTGGACACCATGAAAATGTAAGAAAATGGAGAAGGTTAAATTCACTTCTTGTTACTAAAGAAAAAAGACTGGATCTATTTAATAAAGTAGATTTATCAAAAGAAGACAAAAAACTACTTGATAATTATAATAAAAAGTAGATACTTATATATTATTTAATTATAAAATAATATATTGAACAAATTATGTATTTATGGTAGAATAAACTCTGTGCTAGTACGGGCGGTCCTCTGTCTATATTGCATATATACATAGATTAAGAACGTCAAGAAAATTATAAGGAGGGAATGCACATGTTAGAAATTATAAAGGCTATCGAAGCTGAACAAGTAAAAACAGACGTAACAGAATTCAACGTAGGAGATACTGTTAGAGTTAACGTAAGAATTAAAGAAGCAAACAAAGAAAGACTTCAAGCTTTTGAAGGAACAGTAATAAAAAGACAAAATGGTGGAATAAGAGAAACTTTCACTGTTAGAAGAGTAGCTTATGGAACTGGTGTTGAAAGAACATTCCCAGTAAACTCTCCAATGCTTGAAAGCATAAAAGTAGTAAGAAAAGGTAAAGTAAGAAGATCTAAACTTTACTACTTAAGAGATAGAGTAGGTAAAGCTGCAAAAGTTAAAGAAGCTTTAAACAGATAGTAAAATTGGGACTATATAGTCCCTTTTTTTTATATAATATAACTTGTTTGAGTTAATATATTAGGAGGAATTTAATATATGTCAATAAATTGGTTCCCAGGTCATATGGCTAAAACCCGAAGAGAAATAAAAGAAAATTTAAAATTTGTAGATATAGTAATAGAGATTAGAGATGCTAGAATAGTAAAATCTAGTGCTAATCCTGATATTGATGATATATGTAAGAATAAACCTAGAATTATTTTATTAAATAAAAGTGATTTATCAGAGGAAAAAGTAACTAAGGAATGGATTAAAAAATTATCCAATGAATTTATAAGAGTTGCTAGTGTAAATTGTGTTACAGGAAAAGGATTAAATAGCATAAAGCCTATGATAAATGATCTTTTAAAACAAAAACATGATCGTTTGAGAGCAAAAGGTGTAGTGAATATTACAACTAGAGCTATGGTTGTAGGTATTCCTAATGTAGGTAAATCTTCTTTTATAAATAAGATGGCTAAAAATAATACAGCTAAAGTAGGAGATAAACCAGGGGTTACTAAAAATAAACAATGGATCAAAACAAAAATGGGTATTGAGTTATTGGATACACCAGGTGTTTTATGGCCTAAATTTGAAGATGAACAAGTTGGCTTGAATCTTGCTTTTACAGGTGCTATTAAAGATGAAATAATGGATATAGAAACTTTAGCCTTTAAATTAATAGGAAAACTTCAAGAAGAATATCCAAAAAGATTAATGGAACGATACAAATTAAATTCATTAAGTGACGATACACTTGAGAATATGGACAATATAGGAAGAAAAAGAGGGGCTGTAATATCTGGTGGAAATATAGATTATAATAGAGTATCTGTTCTTATTTTAGATGAACTAAGAGGTGGAAAATTAGGTTCTATATCACTAGAAAGGCCGTGATTTTATAGATGAACATAATTGATATGAAAGTATCAGAGATAAAAACATATGTTTCTAATTTACTAAATAATTATAATAATAATACAGATTATAAATCTATAATAAAAGTTTTACAAAGTGATAATAGAGTATCTGTAAAAAAATTAAGTACAACAATAGAGAAGTTTTTACAAGATAGAGAAAATGAAATTAAAAGAGTAAAGACAATGTACCAATTTGATTCAGAATATATTGTTGCTAATGAATACTTAGCTGGCTGTGATGAAGTAGGAAGAGGTCCTTTAGCAGGTCCTATAGTAGCTGCTGCTGTAATATTAGATTTAGAATTTGCAAATAATGATAAATTAATATTAAAAATAAATGATTCTAAAAAAATAAAGCCAGAATTAAGAGAAGAACTTGCAGAGATAATAAAGGAAAAAGCAATTGCGTATTGTGTAGCTGAGATAGATAATTCAGAAATAGATAATAAAGGTATTGCTTGGTGTAATAATGAGGTTTTACAAAGATCTGTAAATGGGTTAAAAGTAAAACCTGACCTAGTATTATCTGATGGATATAAAATAAAAAATTGCTCTATAGATAATAAGTTTGTTGTAAAAGGAGATGCAAAAAGTGCAAGTATAGCATGTGCATCTATAATAGCCAAAGTTTATAGAGATAAATTGATGCAAAAGTATTCCGAGATATATAAAGATTATGCATTTGATAAGAATATGGGGTATGGTACTAAAGAACATATAGATTCTATAAAAAAATATGGATGTACTCCTATTCACAGAAAAAGTTTTTTAACAAATATACTTAATACATTTTAATAAAAACCTAGCTATAGTTTAAAGTTATAGCTAGGTTTTTTACTAAAATGCATTTTCTATGAAGTTTATAATGTATGTGTTATCATTAGTATTCATTAAAATTTCAATTACATTAAAGTTAAATTCATAATCAAATGTATTGTTTACCGCTATGTAAAATTTAGCGGTATTTTTAATTTTATTAATTTTTTTATGTGTAACAGATTCACAGGGAATGCCATATAGATTATTGTATCTAGTTTTTACTTCCGTAAAGCAAATACAATTTTTAAATTTGCTGATTATATCAATTTCTCCTAATTTGCATCTAAAATTTTTATTTAAAATTTTATGACCTTTAGATATTAAAAATTTTTCAGATAAAGTTTCTCCAAAAGTTCCAATCGCTTTATTATAGTTATACATAATAACCTCCTTTATATAAAGATTATTAACTTACATATGGTGAAATAAACATATGAGCTATATAAATATAATAAAGTTAACATAAAATCCATTATGTACCATGAGCTAAAAAGTAAACTAAAAAAATTCCTACATATTATATAAAAAAGTTTTTAGTCAATAATCTTAAAAGAGGTGATTTTATGGTTATAAAAATTAATTCAGCCACTTTTACAGGAATTAATGGCAATATAATAAATGTAGAAATAGATATATCTAATGGATTGCCTACATTTAATATAGTTGGACTTCCTGATGTTTCAGTTAAGGAATCAAAAGAGAGAGTACGTGCTGCAATAATAAATTCTGGATTTCAATTTCCTATGAAGAGAATAACGGTTAATTTAGCTCCAGCAGATGTAAAAAAAGAAGGGTCATTATTAGATTTACCTATAGCAATAGCTATATTATTAGCTAGTAACCAGATACAATGTGAATATATTGAAAAATTTTTATTTATCGGTGAACTTTCACTTTTAGGAGAATTAAAAAAAGTAAGAGGGGCTCTTCCTATAGTTATAGATTCTATATGTAATGATATTTTTAAATTTATAGTTCCCATGGAAAATGCAGATGAATGTGCTGTTATACATAATGCAAAAGTATTTCCTTTTGAAACATTAATTCAAGTTATAGAATTTTTAAAATATAGAGATTTAATACCTTATATATGTAAAGAAAATAAAGTGAATAGTGCTGAAATTATGGATTTTTCAGAAGTATTAGGACAAGAAAGTTGTAAAAGAGCTATAGAAGTTGCAGCTTCAGGAGGGCATAATATATTGATGTTTGGTCCACCTGGATGTGGTAAAACAATGATAGCCAAAAGAGTACCTACAGTACTGCCTAAATTAAGTTATGAGGAAGCACTAGAAGTTACTAAAATTTATAGTATATCTAATAAGTTAGAGAAAAATTCCGGTTTAATTCAAAAAAGGCCATTTAGAAGTCCACATCATACTTCATCACAAATATCATTAGTTGGAGGTGGAAGTAAATTGATGCCTGGAGAAATTTCATTAGCTCATAATGGGGTATTATTTTTGGATGAAATACTTGAGTTTAATAAAAAGACATTAGATGTGCTTAGACAACCACTTGAAGATAGAGTAATTAAAATAAGTAGGGCAAGTGGAAGTGTAGAGTATCCAGCTAACTTTATGGGGGTTTTTTCAACAAATCCATGTCCGTGTGGCAATTTTGGTTATGAAGATGAAAATAGAGAATGTACGTGTACTCCTTATGAAAGAAGAAGGTATTTAAATAGACTTTCAAAGCCTATATTAGATAGAATTGATATATTCATAGGAATGAATTCTGTATCTTATGATAAGTTAGAAGGAAGTTGTAACAACGAAGAATCAGAGAGTATAAGAAAAAGAGTGGAAAGAGCACGTGATATACAACGTAAAAGATTTAGGAAGGATGGAATTTATTGCAATGCCCAAATGACGGGGGGATTGTTAAAAAGATACTGTAAATTGGATGATGATGCAAGTAAAGTTATGGAAAAAATTTATAATAGATTTAATTTGAGTACTAGAAGTTATAGTAGAATTATAAAAGTTTCAAGAAGCATTGCAGATTTAAGGGGCAGTAAAAATATAGAGAAAGAAGATTTAATTGAAGCATTACAATATAGAAAATTTATTAATGAAAAAATTATATAGAATAGGTAGGAGAATTTTTTATGAATGATTATGAAATTTGGTTTGCAAGTGCTAAATTATCATATAATATAAAAAATAAATTGATTAGCAAATTTAAAAATGTGCAAAATATATGGTATTATAGTACACGTGATGAAAAAAATAACCTTATTAATGAAAAAATAAAGAAATCTTTAATGAATGCATGGAGTGAAAAAAATATAACTACTATAAAAAATAAGTTAATGAAAGAACAAATACATACTGTTACTATAACAGATGAGTTATATCCTAAAAGATTAAAAGCTTATGAAGATTCTCCATATATGTTATTTTATAAGGGAGATATAACTAAGTTAAATAATACAAAGAATGTTTCAATAATAGGGTCAAGAGATTGCAGTAGTTATGGAATAAATGTTACTAATATAATATGTGATGATCTTTGTATTCATAATATAAATATAGTGAGCGGTATGGCAAAAGGTATAGATAGTATAGCTCATAAAAAGTGTATAGATAATAATTCATATACTTGTGCAGTATTAGGTTCAGGTATAGATGTTATATATCCTAAAGAAAATAAATATTTATATAATGATATAATAAAAAATGGATGTGTTATATCACAGTTTCTACCGGGAACAAAACCATATTCTTTTAATTTTCCAATAAGAAATAGAATAATTAGTGGATTGAGTGATTTGGTTATCGTGGTAGAAGCTAATAAGAAAAGTGGAACGTTAATAACAGCATCTGCTGCATTAGAACAAGGAAAAGATGTTATTGCAGTTCCAGGAAATATTTTTTCTAAACAAAGTAAGGGCACTAATAATTTAATTAAAGATGGTGCATATACTTTTACTGATATTCAAGATATATATGATTTGTTAAGGTTGAATTATGTTGAAAAAACTAGTGAGAATATTAAAAATATGAGCATTGAAGAAACTAAAGTGTATAAACATATTAATAGTGTTCCCATACATTTTGATGAAGTTTTACGATTAACTAATATTGACATAAAACAATTATATGAGGTATTATTTGAATTGCAGTTAAAAGATGAAATAATGTGTTTAAGTGGAAATTATTATGTTAGAAATAATAAAACTGTGTAAAATAAACATAATAATTAAATAATATTAATAAGTAATATAGTAAACAACTTGAATTAATGGAGGGGATAGTATGGGTCAGAAACTAGTTATAGTAGAATCTCCGGCAAAAGCTAAAACTATAGGAAAGTATTTGGGAAAAAATTATGTTGTTACGGCCTCCATGGGTCATGTAAGAGATTTACCTAAAAGTCAATTAGGAGTTGATATAGATAATAATTATGATCCTAGATATATAACTATACGAGGCAAAGGGGAATTGTTAAGTACATTAAGAAAGCAAGCAAAAAAAAGTGATAAAGTTTTTCTTGCAACCGACCCTGACCGAGAAGGTGAAGCGATATCTTGGCATTTAGCGGAAGCATTAAAAATAGACGAAGATGCTCAATGCAGAATTGAATTTAATGAGATAACTAAAAACGCTATAAAAGCTGCTATAAAAAATCCTAGAAAATTAAATTTAAACTTGGTTGATGCTCAACAAGCAAGAAGAGTTCTTGACAGATTAGTAGGATATAAAATAAGCCCTATACTTTGGCGAAAGGTAAAATGGGGTTTAAGTGCCGGAAGAGTTCAATCAGTTGCTTTGAAAATGATTTGTGATAGAGAAGATGAAATAAGTAAGTTTGAACCTAAAGAATATTGGACAATAGAATGCGAACTTAAAAAGCAAAAGTCACAAAAAACATTTATAGTTAAATTAGCTTCTAAGAATAATAAGAAAATTGATATAAATAATGAAAAAGAAAGTACTGAAATTATTGAAGAGTTGAAAAAAGGTGATTATATTGTTGACAATATAAAAGAATCTACTAAAAATAAAAAGCCATTACCACCTTTTACAACAAGTACTTTTCAACAAGATTCATATAAAAAGTTGAATTTTTCAACTAAAAAATCTATGTCAGTAGCACAACAATTATATGAAGGAATCGACATTAAAGGAAAAGGAACTATAGGTCTTATAACTTATATGAGAACAGATTCTGTGCGTATAGCGGAAGAAGCGCAAAATAATGCTAGAAACTTTATAGAAGAAAGCTTTGGTAAGGAATACATTCCTTCAGAAATCAGAAATTTTAAGGGAAAGAAAAATATTCAGGATGCCCATGAAGCTATTAGACCCACGTATATAGAACTTGCTCCAGATAGTATAAAAGATAACTTAAAACCAGAACAATATAAGGTATATAATCTAATTTGGAAGAGATTTATGGCAAGTCAAATGTCAGATTGTGTTATGAATACAATGTCAATAAAAATAAAAAATGGGGAGTATACTTTAAAAGCTAGTGGTTCAAATGTAAAGTTTGATGGATTTAAAAAGGTATATGAATACGAAGAAGATGAAGATAGTTTGAAATTTCCTGCTTTGGAGCAAAATGAAGTTCTTATAGATAAAAAAGTAGATGGAAAACAACACTTTACTCAACCACCAGCAAGATTTTCAGAAGCTACTTTGGTTAAGACTTTAGAAGAAAATGGAATAGGAAGACCAAGTACTTATGCTCCAATAGTATCTACTTTGTTAGATAGAAAATATATAGAACGAGAAAAGAAAACGCTACTTCCTACTGAACTAGGATTTATAGTAAATAATATTGTGAGTGAATACTTTAAACAAATAGTTGATGTTGAATTTACGGCTGAAATGGAAAGTAAGCTGGATAGTATAGAAGAAGGTAAAGAAAAATGGAAAGATGTTGTCGATGAATTCTATTCTCCGTTAATTGAATGTATAGAAATTGCTGAAAAAGAAATTGCAAAAATTACAATAGAAGATAAAGTTACGGATGTAAAGTGTGATAAGTGTGGAAGAAATATGGTTATAAAACATGGAAGATTTGGAGATTTTCTTGCGTGTCCAGGTTATCCAGAATGTAAAAATACAAAACCAATAGTAGAAGAGATAGATGTACCATGTCCTTTATGTGGTGGTAAGATATTAATTAGAAAAAGCAAAAAAGGTAGAAGATTTTATGGATGTAGTAATTACCCTGAATGCAAATTTGTTAGCTGGTCTGAGCCTGTAATAGAAAAGTGTCCTAAATGCGGTAGTTTTATGGTGAAAAAACAAAGTAAATCAAGAGGAAATTATATAGAATGTTCCAATAAAGAATGTAAAGAGAAGATACAAAAAGAAAATATTGAAAAATAGTATATTAAATTTAAAATTCACCAATAAAGTACTAAAAATCGAAAATTTATGTCGAAATTTCAAAATATGCTGTTGAAATGTAATTGACACTATGATATTATAATTTAAAGTAACGGGAACAATTCGGAATATTTAAAAAAATGCAAGAACATGCAACAGTAGTGATTAATGATATTAAAATGGTTTGAAAAGGAGATGTACAAATGGCTTCAGAATTATTAACTAAGATACGAAGACTTAATAAAATAATACAAAAAACAGGGGCTGAACCAGTTGTATTCGATGATATATGCGGATCACTAAGTGAGGTATTAGAATGCAATGTTTATATAATAAGCAGAAAAGGAAAAATATTAGGACATAGATTTTTTAATGGTGTTGAGTGCGAAAGTGTTAAAGAAAAAGTTGTTTCTGAAAGAAAATTTCCGGAAAAGTTTAACTCAAAATTATTAGGTATAAATGAAACTATTTCAAATGTTCAAAATGATGGTAAGTCATCTTTTGATGAAAAGAAGCCAGCAGAAATGGAAGGCAAGCTTTCAACTATAGTACCTATAGTTGGAAATAGAGAAAGATTAGGAACTTTATTCCTTACAAGATTTGAAGGGCTATTTTCAGATGAAGATTTAATATTAGCTGAGTATAGTGCTACAATAGTTGGTCTTGAAATATTAAGAGCTAAAAATGATGAAATGGAAGATGAAGCTAGAAAGAAAGCAGTAGTTCAATTAGCAATAGGGACTTTATCATATTCAGAATTAGAAGCTGTAGAGCATGTGTTCAATGAATTAGATGGAAATGAAGGATTGCTTGTAGCATCTAAAATAGCGGATAAAGTAGGAATTACGCGATCGGTAATAGTAAATGCTTTAAGAAAGTTTGAAAGCGCTGGTGTAATAGAATCAAGATCATTAGGAATGAAAGGTACTCATATAAAAATTCTAAATGATAAATTATTAGATGAATTAAAAAAGATAAAATAGGAAAAATAAAAAGGAATAGCCTAAAAAGGTCTATTCCTTATTTTTATGTTAAATTTGATAAAATATTTAATGATTTTTATTATTTTTATTGAATGCTAATACTTCATATGATATACTACATAAGGAAGAAAAACACACATTGCTTGATTTGTGAAATGGTGCCCATATTCTGGGTTTTTCTCAACAAAGTGATGGAGGTAGAAAACCAACAGGAGGTAATATTAATGTCAATTATTTCAATGAAACAATTATTAGAAGCTGGTGTACACTTTGGTCACCAAACAAGAAGATGGAATCCTAAAATGGCTCCATACATATTCACAGAAAGAAATGGTATCTATATCATAGACCTTCAAAAAACTGTGAAAAAAGTTGAAGAAGCATATGAATTTGTTAAAAGTGTAGTTGCTGATGGAAAAGAAGTTTTATTCGTAGGAACTAAAAAACAAGCTCAAGAAGCTATAGAAGAAGAAAGCTTAAGATCAGGAATGCACTTCGTAAACAATAGATGGTTAGGCGGAATGCTTACAAACTTCAAAACAATAAGAACAAGAATCAATAAATTAGAACAATTAGAAAAAATGGAAGAAGATGGAACTTTTGAAGTTCTACCTAAAAAAGAAGTTATAAAATTAAGAAATGAAAAAGAAAAATTAGAAAAGAATCTTGGCGGAATAAAGAACCTAGATGCTAGCAAATTAGGAGCAATGTTTATAGTAGATCCAAGAAAAGAAAAAAATGCTATAGCTGAAGCAAAAAATCTTGGAATTCCTGTAGTTGCAATAGTTGATACAAACTGTGACCCAGATGAAATAGATTATGTAATACCAGGAAACGATGATGCTATAAGAGCCGTAAGATTAATAACTTCAAAAATAGCAGAAGCTATAATAGAAGGAAACCAAGGTGAACAATTAGCTGAATAATTTAAAATTAACTTGTTAGGAGTGTGTGATATACATGATTACTGCAAAAATGGTTAAAGAATTAAGAGAAACAACTGGCGCAGGAATGATGGATTGTAAGAAAGCTTTAACAGAAACTGCTGGAGATATGGAAAAAGCTATCGAATTCTTAAGAGAAAAAGGATTAGCTGCAGCAGCTAAGAAAGCAGGAAGGGTAGCAGCCGAAGGTATAGTTACTACTTACATAAGCGAAGATAACAAAACTGCTGTTGTTTTAGAAATCAACTGTGAAACTGACTTCGTTGCTGTTAACGAATCATTCGTAGAATTTACAAATACTTTAGCAAAACAAATTGCTGAATCTAATGTTAGTGATGTTGAAGCATTACTAGAAGAAAAATATGTAGCAGATACAAATGTAACTGTAAAAGAAGCATTAACTGAATTAATAGCTAAAATCGGAGAAAACATGAACATCAGAAGATTTGAAAAGCTTACTGTTGAAAGTGGAGCAATCAATGGATATATTCATGGTGATGGAAAAATAGGAGTATTAGTACAATTAAATTGTGAAAAACAAAGCGATGTATTAATGCCACTTGCTAAAGATATAGCTATGCAAGTTGCAGCTGTAAATCCATTATTCTTAGATGAAACTAGTGTAGATCAAACAGTTCTTGAAAAAGAAAGAGAAATCTACAGAGTTCAAGCTTTAAATGAAGGAAAACCTGAAAAAATAGTTGATAAAATGGTTGAAGGTAGAGTTAAAAAGTACCTTAAAGAAGTATGTCTAGTTGACCAAGTATGGGTTAAAAACTCAGACTATACAATAAAACAACTAGTTGAAGAAAAATCAAAAGAAGTTGGAGCAACTATTACTCTTTCTAAATTTGTAAGATTTGAAAGAGGAGAAGGTATTGAAAAGAAAGAAGAGAACTTTGCAGAAGAAGTTCAAAGACAAATGAAACAAAAATAGTGAATAATTAAAAATAAATATAGAGAACACTTTTGTGTTCTCTTTTTTTAAAGCTATTTAATTTTAAAATATAAAATAAATGTAATATTTTAATTTGTGGAGGTATAATATTACTATGAGTTCATCTAAATATAAAAGAATAATGCTCAAATTATCAGGCGAAGCTTTAAGTGGCGAAAAAGGATTTGGATTTGATTTCGATGTTACACAAAGAATTGCCAAAGAAATAAAAGAAATAGTAGATATGGGAATAGAAGTAGGCGCTGTAGTTGGTGGTGGAAATATCTGGAGGGGTAGAAACGGAGAAGAAATGGACAGAACCACTGCAGATTATATGGGAATGCTAGCTACATGTATTAATGCTTTAGCATTACAAGATTCATTAGAAAATATAGGGGTTAATACTAGAGTGCAAACAGCTATTGAGATGAAAGAAGTGGCTGAACCATTTATAAGAAGAAGAGCTATGAGACATCTTGAAAAGAAAAGGGTAGTTATATTTGCAGCAGGTACTGGTAACCCATATTTCTCAACTGATACTACAGCTGCTTTAAGAGCTGCTGAAATAGAAGCTGATGCAATTCTACTTGCAAAAAAAGTAGATGGCGTTTATGACAAAGATCCAAATAAATATGATGATGCTAAGAAATTTGAAAAACTTTCTTACATAGAAGTATTAGAAAAAGGATTACAAGTTATGGATTCTACTGCTACATCTTTGTGTATGGATAATGATATTCCTATAATAGTTTTTGGACTTGATGAACCTAATAATATTAAAAAAGTAGTTATGGGTGAAGAAATGGGAACTATAGTATCTAAATAAAAAGGAGGAAATACCATGATAAAAGATATTTTAAATAAATCACAAGAAAAAATGGATAAGACTATATCTGTATTAAAGAAAGAGCTTTCATCTATGAAAGCAGGAAAAGCTAATCCAGCTATGTTAGACAAAATTAAAGTAGAATATTACGGTAGCGAAACTCCTATTAATCAATTAGCGAATGTATCTTCTCCAGAACCTAGAGTTTTATTAATTCAACCTTGGGATAAAAATTCTCTTAAGGATATTGAAAGAGCGATATTGCAATCGGATTTAGGATTAAATCCTTCAAATGATGGATCAGTTATAAGACTTATTGTTCCTGAATTAACAGAAGAAACAAGAAAAGAAATAGTTAAAAAGGTTAAAAAAATGGGAGAAGAAGCTAAAGTAGCTATCAGATCTATTAGAAGAGATGCAAATGATAAGATTAAAAACCTAAAGAAAGATAATGAAGTAACTGAAGATGAAGCAAAAGAAGGCGAAGATTCAGTTCAAAAAATTACTGACAAAGCCATAAAACAAATTGATGAAGTTATTAGCTCAAAAGAAAACGACGTAATGTCTATATAATAAATCATATAATTTAAATTTTTAAAATACCTGCCTTTTAGCAGGTATTTTAAAAATTATATAAAAATTAAGGGGAAATTAGCAATGAAGAGTATTTTTAACTTTACAAAGGGAGAAAGTAATATAGAAAGTAATCTTAATAAAGATAATATTCCAAAACATATAGCTATAATAATGGACGGAAATGGAAGATGGGCAAAGCAAAAAAAACTTCCTAGGACATTAGGACATAAAGCTGGAGTAGAAACTATAAGAGAAATAGTAAAAGAATGTAGTAAGTTAGATGTAAAAATACTTACTTTATATGCGTTTTCTACTGAAAATTGGAAAAGACCAAAAGAAGAAGTTGGAGCATTAATGAAACTTTTAGTAGAATATTTAAAAAAAGAACTAAAGGAACTCCATGAAGAAAATGTTGTTATAAGAACTATTGGTGATATAAGTAAATTACCTAATATATGTCAAGAAGAATTAACTAATGCATATAATACAACAAAAAATAACACGGGATTAACTTTAAATCTTGCTCTTAACTATGGTGGAAGAGATGAAATAATAAATGCAATGAAAGTAATTGGAGAAAAAATACAAGAAGGTGATTTATCTCCAGAAGATATAAATGAAAAATTGATATCACAATTTTTATATACTAAAAATTTAGATGACCCAGATATAATTATAAGAACTGCTGGAGAACAGCGTTTAAGTAACTTTTTATTGTGGCAATGTGCTTATTCAGAATTTTGGTATACTGATATAAAATGGCCTGATTTTAAAAAAGATGATTTATGCAAAGCTATATATGACTATCAAAATAGAGATAGACGTTTTGGCGGGTTGAAATAGAGGTGAAGTTATGAACAAACGGTATTTAGGAGCTGCGATTCTATCTCCACTAATAATAGTTTTATTTTTAGGTGGAATGTATTTAAAAATACTTATAGGGATACTTTCATTATTAGGAATGTACGAATTTTATGATGTTTCGAAACAAAAAGGAATTAATCCCATAAGTATTATTTCATATGTTTTATCCATATTTTATTATATATTAATTATAAATGGAACCATAGATTTTCAAAAAATATTTTTAATGATAATATTAGCATTATTTATTATGATATGTATACCTGTATTATCTGAGAAATATAATTTTATTGATGTGGCAGTTACATGGTTAGGCTTTTTTTATGTAACTATATTTTTTAGTTTTATTGTATTGGTTAATAATAAACAAAATGGAAATTACTTAATTTGGACTATTTTTATTTCTTCGTGGCTATGTGATACATGTGCATATTATAGTGGAAAATTTTTTGGAAAGAATAAATTATGTCCTAGAGTTAGTCCTAAAAAAACAATTGAAGGTTCTATTGGTGGGCTTTTAGGAAGTGCTTTATTCTGTGGTTTATATGGTTTTGTAATTAATAAAATAGGAATAAATATATCAATTTATAATTTCTTCATTATAGGAATTCTTGCAGGTATAGTTTGTCAGTTCGGAGATCTAGTTGCATCTTCAATAAAAAGATATGTTGGTGTTAAAGATTATAGCGATTTAATACCTGGTCATGGAGGAATTCTCGATAGATTTGATAGTATACTTTTCACAGCCGTTATAGTATACTATTATGTTACTATTGTAATGGGATTATAGTAGTTATTTAGATACTTTATTTTAATAAAATATTGTAGTATAGTTAATGCAAGTAACTAAATTTATTTTATAAATGAAAATTTTAGTGGATTTTATATATAGTTTTAAACTTAGGATAGGAGTTTAGTTATGAAAAATATATGTATTTTAGGAGCTACTGGTTCAATAGGAACTCAGACATTAGATGTTATAGAAAAAGAAAATGAAAAATTTAAATTAGTCGCATTTTCTGCATATAAAAGCTATGAAAAGATTATAGAAATAATAAATAAGTTTAATCCTAAATACTGTGCTATTAATGATGAGTATACTTTTCATAAAGTTAAGGAATATTGTCATATTAATAGTGTTAAAACCAATATATTAGATGGTATGGACGGATTAATAAAAATTTCAACTTTAGAAGATGTTGAGTTAGTTGTAACTTCTATAGTTGGAATGATAGGACTTAAGCCAACTTTAGAGGCAATATATGCTGGAAAAGATATTGCTTTAGCTAACAAGGAAACTTTAGTTACTGGTGGAGAACTTGTAATTGAAGCAGCTAAGAAAAAAAATGTTAAAATTCTTCCGGTAGATTCAGAGCATGGGGCTATTTATCAATGTTTGCAAGGAAATTCTTATACTGATATAAATAAAATTTACCTAACGGCGTCTGGGGGTCCTTTCAGAAATAGAAAAAAAGAAGAATTAATAAATATTACTCCAGAAGAAGCTATAAAACACCCTAAGTGGAATATGGGTAAAAAAATATCGATTGATTCGGCAACAATGATAAATAAAGGGCTTGAAGTAATAGAAGCTCGTTGGCTTTTTAATGTTGATTATGACAAAATTAAGGTGGCTATACATCCACAAAGTATAGTACATTCTATGGTAGAATACATAGATGGAAGTATAATTGCTCAGCTAGCTACTACTGATATGAGGCTTCCTATACAGTATGCACTTAATTATCCTGAAAGAAGTAGATCTGTAATTAAAAATCTGGATATTTATGAAATGGGAAACTTAACTTTTGAAAAACCAGATTTTGAAAAATTTAGAGGACTGAAATTGGCATACGAAGCAGGTAGAGCAAAAGGTATAATGCCTACAATTCTAAATGCATCAAATGAAGAAGCTGTTAGTTTATTTTTAGATAAAAAAATAGGATATCTCCAAATAGTAGACATTATTGAAGAATGCATGAATAAATTTGAGAATAAGTGCTTAGTAGATTTACATACTATTTTAGATACAGAGTTTAAAGTTAGATCATTTATAAAAAGCAAATATAATATTTAGTTTAAGGAGGGGAAATTTTTTTGAATGCTCTATTGAATATTATTTGGGTAATATTAGCCTTTAGTATTTTGGTAATAATTCACGAGTTTGGTCATTTTACTTTAGCAAAATTAAATGGTGTAAAGGTTGAAGAATTTGCTATAGGAATGGGCCCAAAATTATTTGGAATAAGAGGAAAAGAAACTTTATATGCATTTAGATTAATACCTATTGGTGGCTATGTTAAAATGCTAGGTGAAGAGGGTGATAGTGAAGATGAAAGATCATTTTCAAATAAATCACCACTAAGAAGGTTAAGTATTGTAGCGGCAGGACCTATAATGAATTTTATATTAGCTATAGTTCTGTTTGCAGTTGTAGGATATTTAAAAGGTTTTTTAATTCCTGTTGTAAGTGAAGTAATACCACAAAGTCCTGCTGTTAAAGCAGGTATTCAACCAGGAGATCGAATATTAGAAATAAACAAACATAAAATAAGTACTTGGGAAGATGTGATGGGTCAGGTTACTATATCTAAAGGGGAACCTTTAAATATAGAGTTGCAAAGAAATAATGAGCAAAAAACTATTGTTGTAAGACCTATGAAAAATGCTAAAGATGGTACTTATATGTTAGGGGTATATTCCTCTGCTTTGGAAAAACCAAGTTTTACTCAAGCAGTTTCATATGGTATTAGAGAGACTAATTCAACAGTAAAACAAACATTTCAATCATTGGGTATGCTTTTTAAAGGAAAGGCATCTCTTAAAAAGGATATTGGTGGACCAGTAACTATACTAAGAGTTACATGGGCTGTTTCAAAAGCTGGATTTGTAAATTTAGTTATATTTTCAGCATTTATAAGTATACAGTTAGGTATATTCAATCTATTACCAATTCCTGCTTTGGATGGCTTCTGGGCATTGGTTTCTTTATATGAAATAATAACAAGAAGACGTATAAATAGAGATAAACTAGGTACTGTAAGCACCATTGGGTTTACTTTATTGTTAGTACTTATGGTTGTAGTTACAATAAAGGATGTATTATATCCCATTAAACTTTAAAAATTAGGTGATGTACAATGATTAGAAAAAAAACAAAGAAAATAAAAATCGGAAACATATACATTGGTGGAGATTCTCCTATAACTGTACAATCAATGAATAATACAGATACAAGAGATATTAAAGCTACAATAAAGCAAATAAATGATTTACAACATGCTGGTTGTGATATAACAAGATGTGCTGTATTAGATATGGATGCTGCGGAAGCTTTAAAAGAAATAACCAGTGTTGTAAATATTCCTGTTGTTGCAGATATACATTTTGATTATAAATTGGCACTTAAGTCTATAGAAAATGGAATATCAGCATTAAGAATAAATCCAGGAAATATAGGCAATATAGAAAAAGTAAGAGCAGTTGCAAAGGCAGCAAAAGAAAGAAGTATACCAATAAGGATAGGGGTAAATTCTGGATCTTTGGAAAAAGATTTGTTAGAAAAATATAATGGAGTTTGTTCAGAAGCATTAGTTGAAAGTGCATTAAAACATGTTGGAATTTTAGAAGACATTAATTTTAATGATATAGTTATATCTTTAAAATCATCTAATGTTAATCAAATGATTGAAAGTTATAGAATGATTTCAGATAAAGTAGATTATCCGTTACATATAGGGGTTACTGAATCAGGTACTATATGGAGAGGAACGATAAAATCAAGCGTTGGTATTGGTACTCTCGTTTCAGAAGGAATAGGAGATACTATAAGAGTTTCTTTAACAGGTGATCCAATAGAAGAAATAAAGGTTGGAAGAGAGATATTAAAAGCTACAGGACATATAAAAGAAGGAATAGAATTTGTATCTTGTCCTACCTGTGGTAGAACACAAATTGATTTAATAAAATTAGCAAACGAAGTTGAAGCAAAGTTAAGTAATGTAAATAAAAATATAAAAATTGCTATAATGGGTTGTGTTGTAAATGGTCCTGGTGAAGCTAAAGAAGCTGATCTTGGAATAGCAGGCGGAAATGGAGAAGGGCTAATTTTTAAAAAAGGAAAAATTTTAAGAAAAGTAAAAGAAGAAAATTTAATATATGAACTTGTCAAAGAAGTAGAAAAGATTTAAGGCTATGATTTTTCATAGCCTATTATAATCCAATATTTAAATTGGAAGTTAAAGACAATTAGATTAGGAGGAAACATTGATGAATGCTAGTTTAGTTCAAGTATTAAAAACTGAATTAGATTCCAAAAATGTACATACTGATAATATACAGATATTAAAAGTACAATATCTAACTAAAAGTAATAGATTGAAAATTGTACTAAAATCTGTTAATGAAATAAATGATGATATAAAAAGGCTAATAAAATCCATAATTTCTAAAAAGTTAATGGGATTTAATAATATAGATTTAGTATGTTATAAAGATGTATCTAATATAAGTTTAGACGAAATTTCTAAACAATATTGGATTGATATTGTAGAGAATGTGTCAAAAGTTATGCCTGTTTCCAAGCAATCACTTATTACTAGCAGTAGGAGCATTGAGGGAAATCTTTTAGTTTTACGTATAGGTGATAAATTTATGTGTAAACTATTTGAAACAAAACGATTAGGGAATATTATACAAAGTGTTATAACTGATATGTTTGCATTAAAGTCTATAGTTAATATAAAATATGATCCAGAATTAAAAGATTCAAACTATATTGAAGTTAAAGTAAAAGAAGAAAAACAGATAATACAAAATGCTTTAAAAGAAAGTAAATCAGGTAATAGTTCGGTAAATAGTGAAAAGAATGATAACAAAGAAAATAATAAAAGTTCAGATAAAAGTAATTACTACAATAAAAGAAAACACACTGCTAAAAATCCCAATGCTATATTTGGAAGAGATGTTTCGGGAGAAATTACAAATATAATTGATGTAAATGAAACTTCAGGAGTAGTAAATATATGTGGAGATATATTTAAAGTTAATATTATTGAAACTAAGTCTGGAAGAAAAATAATAACTTTTTTCATAACAGATTATACAAGTTCAATAACAGTAAAGTGTTTTCCTAAACCAAAAGAAACAGAACAATTATTAGAGGATATACAAGAAGGACTACATTGTAAAGTTAGAGGGGAAGCTGTACATGATTCATTTGCAAGAGAAGTTGTAATAATGGGTAGAGATATAGTTAAAACGTCTAAACTTGAAAAAATGGATACATTTGAAGAAAAAAGAGTAGAATTACATCTTCATACACAAATGAGTGCTATGGATGGTATGTCTTCTGCTAAGTCATTGATTGAAAGAGCTGCAAAGTGGGGTCATCCAGCAGTAGCAATTACAGACCATGGTGTAGTTCAAGCATATCCAGATGCTATGGATGCTGCTAAAAAATATAATATTAAGATTATTTATGGAGTTGAGGCGTATCTTGTAAATGATGGTGTTCCTATTGTAACTAATGTTAGAGAGCAAACAATAAATGATACTTTTGTAGTATTTGATTTAGAAACTACTGGATTTTCAAGTGCGTATGATAAAATTATAGAAATTGGAGCTGTTAAAATAAAAAATGGCAATATAATAGATTCTTTTAGTACATTTGTTAATCCAGAAATTAAAGTACCATATAATATTACAGAACTTACGAGTATAACAAATGACGATGTTAAAAATGCAGATACAATAGATAGTATATTGCCTAAATTTATTGAGTTTTGTGGAGATTCAGTTTTAGTTGCCCATAATGCAAATTTTGATATGTCTTTTATTAGAAAGAACTGCAATGATTTAAATATAGATATTAATTATACGGTTATGGACACAGTTCCACTAGCAAAATTCTTATTTCCTGAATTAAAAAGATATAAGTTAAATACGATTGCAAAACATTTAGGAGTTTCCCTTGAAAATCATCATAGAGCTGTAGATGATGCAAAAGCTACAGGAGATATTCTTTTATGTTGTTTTAAACTATTAGATGATATGAAAATAACATCATTAGACTCATTAAATAAGGAGTTTTTAGGAAATATTGATGTAAAAAAGCTTCCAACTTATCACTTAATAATTCTTGCAAAAAATCAAGTTGGCCTAAAAAATTTATATAAATTAATTTCATATTCAAATTTAGATTATTTTTTTAGAAAACCTAGAATGCCTAAAAGTTTAATAGAGCAGTATAAAGAAGGACTTATAATTGGTTCTGCTTGTGAAGCTGGAGAAGTTTATAAAGCTGTTTTAGAAGGTAAAAGTCAAGAAGAATTAAAACAAATGATAAAATTTTATAATTATCTAGAAATACAACCTATAATGAATAATGAGTTTATGCTTAAAAAAGGAATAGTAAAAAGTGAAGAGCAACTAAAAGAAGTGAATAGAAAAATATATAATTTGGGTAAAGAAAATGGATTGCCTGTTGTAGCCACTGGAGATGTACATTTTTTAGATCCTAAAGATGCAAAATTTAGAGAGATACTTATGAAGGGTCAAGGATTTTCTGATGCAGAAGATCAACCACCATTGTATTTAAAAACTACTAATGAAATGTTGAAGGAATTTCAATATCTAGGAGATGATGCGTGTAAGGAAGTTGTTATATATAATCCTCAAAAGATAGCTGAAGAAGTTGAAGTGGTAAAACCTATACCGGATGAAACATTTCCTCCTAAAATTGAAGGGGCAGAAGAAGATATAAGAAATATGACATTAGAAAAAGCTTATTCTATATATGGAAATCCTCTACCTAAAGTAGTACATGATAGACTAGAAAAAGAATTAAATTCTATAATAAATAATGGATATGCCGTGTTATATTTAATAGCTCATAAATTAGTTGCAAAATCTCTTAAAGATGGATATTTAGTTGGTTCAAGAGGATCTGTTGGCTCATCCCTTGTTGCTACTATGTCGGATATCACGGAAGTTAATGGATTACCTCCACATTATGTGTGTCCTAATTGTAAAAATAGTGAATTTTTTACGGATGGATCTGTTTCTTCTGGAGCCGATCTTCCGCCTAAAAAATGTCCTAATTGTGGTGATGAATATAATAGAAATGGGCATGATATACCTTTTGAAACGTTTTTGGGCTTTAATGGAGATAAAGAACCAGATATAGACTTAAATTTCTCAGGAGATAATCAGGGAGATATTCATAGATATACGGAAGTTTTATTTGGAAAGGGTCACACATTTAAAGCAGGTACTATTGGAACAATAGCAGATAAAACTGCATATGGATTTGTAAAAAAATATTTAGATGAAAAAAATTTAATTGTATCACAAGCAGAGGTAGAAAGATTAACTCAAGGTTGTACAGGAGTTAAAAGAACATCAGGACAACATCCAGGTGGAATTATGGTTGTTCCTAGTGATAATGAGATATATAATTTTTGTCCTATACAACATCCAGCAGATGACTCAAATTCAGATATAATAACTACTCATTTTGATTATCACTCTATAAGTGGAAGACTTTTAAAGTTAGATATATTGGGACATGACGATCCTACCGTTTTAAGAATGTTAAAAGATACAACGGGATTAGATCCTATTACTATACCTATAGGAGATGAAAAAGTACTAAGTTTGTTTACATCTCCAGAAGCTTTAGGAATAACAGAAGAAGAACTGGAGTGTCCTGTTGGTTGTTATGGCATACCTGAATTTGGAACTAAGTTTGTAAGACAAATGTTAGTAGATACACAACCAAAAACATTCTCAGATCTTGTAAGAATATCAGGACTTTCACATGGAACTGATGTGTGGTTAAATAATGCTCAATATTTTATAAAGGAGGGGTATACAACACTTAAAGATTGTATTGCCACAAGAGATGATATAATGGTATATCTTCTTCATAAAGGATTACCTCCTAAAGAAGCTTTTACAATAATGGAAAAGGTAAGAAAAGGTAAAGGGCTTACAGAAGAACATGAAGCGTTAATGAGAGAACATAAAGTTCCGGATTGGTATATAGAATCTTGTAAGAAAATAAAATACATGTTCCCTAAAGGTCACGCAGTTGCATATGTAATGATGGCTGTTAGAATAGCATATTATAAAGTGTATTATCCTCAGGCTTATTATGCTACATATTTTACAGTAAGAGGTATCGATGATTTTGATGCAGATTTAATTGTAAAAGGGGAAGATGTTGTAAAAAGAAAAATGGATGAAATAAATGCTCTTGGAAATAATGTAACTCAAAAAGATAAAGGATTATTAACTAATCTAGAATTAGCTTTTGAAATGTATAAAAGAAATATAAAATTTTTGAAGGTAGATGTATATAAATCACATCCAACTAAATTTTTAATAGAGAATGATGATATAAGACCGCCTATTAGTTCCCTTGCAGGAGTAGGAACAAATGCGGCTAAAAGTATTGCTGAAGCTAGAGAAGAGGGAGAATTTATTTCAAAAGAAGATTTAAGAAAAAGATCCAAAGTATCAAAGACGGTTGTCGAAGCTTTAAGTGAACATGGATGTTTAAAAGGATTACCAGAAACAAACCAATTATCGCTTTTTTAATAAAAGATTGTATTAACGTATAGATAATGTAATTTCATTTACTTTATCCCTTGAAATAGGGTATTTTGTATGTTAAAATGAAGTAGAAATACTTAGCAGATAAATTTTAGCATAGGAGTGGGTTATGACCCACTCTTTATATTTGTAAAAACGCAACTATTTTGTTGCGTTTTTCATTAATATTTGTTTATTTATTAGGAAATTGCTAAAACTAGAGTCAAGGAGGGTTGTTGATGAAAAATAATTTAATAAACATTGATAAAATTAATGAATTAGTTAGACCTATAGTAGAAGGATTAAACTATGAATTATATTATATAGAGTATGTAAGGGAACAAAATGAAAATTATCTTAGAATATATATAGATAGTTCAAAAGGAATAAATTTAGAAGATTGCCAAAAAGTTAGTAGAAAAGTAAGCGATATGCTAGATGAAAAAGATCCTATAGAAGATGGATATTACCTAGAGGTATCTTCTCCAGGTATTGAAAGAATACTTCATACTGATGAGCATTTACATAAATATATAAATAATCAAATAGTTATAAAATTAGCAAAACTATTTGAAGGTAGTAGGGAACACCAAGGAAAGTTGTTAAGCTTTAATGATGAAAGTATAACAATGGAAAAAGACAATGAAAATGTAAGTATTCCAAGAGATAGAATAAAAAAAATCATTTTAAAAGGGGAGTTTTAGGAGGTTCGAGTAATGAATGCTGAATTTATTGAGGCCCTAAGAGAAATCGTAAAAGAAAAGGGAATCGAAGAACAATTATTATTTGATACTGTAGAGGATGCTCTAGTATCAGCATATAAGAAAAATTATGCAAAAGTTGGCGGTAATTCACAAAATGTAAAAGTAACAATTGATAGAGAAAATGGAGAAATTCATGTATATGCTCAAAAGAGAATCGAAGAAGATCCATTAACTATCAATGAAATTTCTTTAGAAGAAGCAAGAGAATTTAATCCTAAGTATGAAATGGGAGATATAGTTGATTTGGAAGTTACTCCAAAGAGCTTTGGAAGAATAGCTGCACAAACAGCTAAACAAGTAGTAATTCAAAGGATAAAAGAAGCTGAAAGAAAAGTAATTTATAATGAATTTATAGCTAAAGAATTTGATATAATTACAGGGACAGTTATAAGAAAAGATAAGGGGAATGTTTTTGTTGATTTAGAAAAAACAGAAGCAGTTCTTGGACCTAATGAGCAAATACCTAGTGAAGAATATAATTTTAATGACAAATTAAAATTATATATAGTAGAAGTTAAAAATACTACAAAAGGACCTCAAGTAGTGGTTTCTAGAACTCACCCTGGATTAGTTAAAAGACTTTTTGAATTAGAAGTTCCAGAAATATATGAAGGTGTAGTTGAAATTAAGAGTATTGCAAGAGAAGCAGGATCAAGAACAAAAATTGCTGTATACTCTAATGATGAAAATGTTGATGCTACAGGAGCATGTGTTGGACCAAAAGGAATGAGAGTTCAAAATATTGTAACTGAACTTAAAAATGAAAAAATAGATATAATAAAATGGGATAAAGATCCTGAAAAATATATTGCTAATGCATTAAGTCCGGCAAGAGTAGTGAGCGTAGAAATTGACGAAGAAAACAAGTCTGCTAAAATAGTAGTAGAAGATGGTCAGTTATCATTAGCAATAGGTAAAGAAGGTCAAAATGTTAGACTTGCAGCAAAATTAACTGGATGGAAAATAGACATAAAAAGTGAGTCTCAAGTGGAAGCTTAAGTTCTTGAGAAAGGCGGTAGGTCTTGATTATGAAGATAAAAAAGATACCTAATAGAATGTGTGCTGGATGTTCAGAAATGAAACCTAAAAAAGAACTAATAAGGGTTGTAAAAAATAAAGAAGATGAATTATCCATAGATTTAACAGGTAAAAAGCCTGGTAGAGGTGCATATATTTGCAGAAATATCGAATGTTTCGAAAATGCATATAAAACAAAACGATTAGAGCGTAATCTAGGAATTAAAATAGACGAAGAAATCTATGAAAAATTAAAAAAAGAAATTTTACAATAAATAAAATATAAATATATTTTGTTTTAATATACTAACTGGGGGTGAATGTTTTGGCTAAAACAAGAGTTTACGAATTAGCGAAGGAATTAAATATATCTAGCCGAGAGCTTATAGATATACTTGAAGGTGAATTTAGTATAACAGTCAAAAATCATATGAGCGTGTTGGATGAAGAAGATGCGGATTTAATAAAAGAACTATTTAATGATGATGAAAAATCAGAATTAAGAATTGCAGCTGAATATGAAGAAGAAACAAGTGAAAATAGAAAAAAGAAAAATAGAAATAAAGATTATAAGAGAGAAAGCAATGGTGGAAGTGTAGATGCTAGTGAAGATGACGAGGTAGTAATAGAAATGGAAGATACTATCACAGTTAAAGAATTAGCAGATAAGCTAGATAAACCTACAACAGAAGTTATAAAACAATTAATGTTTATGGGTGTAATGGCAGCTATAAATCAAGAATTAGATTTCAGTACAGCAGAAAAATTAGCGGAAAAATTTAATGCTGCTATAGTGCAAAAAGAAGATAATGCATTAAATGAAGAGTCAGAAGAAGAAATTGAAGATTTAGGAACACAAAAAAGACCACCAGTTGTAACAGTAATGGGCCATGTTGACCATGGAAAAACATCTATACTAGATGCTATAAGAAAAGAAAAAGTTACATCAACAGAAGCAGGTGGGATAACTCAGCATATAGGTGCTTATACTGTTGAAGTTAATGGAGAAAAAATAACATTTTTAGATACTCCAGGACATGAAGCTTTCACAACAATGAGAGCAAGAGGTGCACAAGTTACAGATATAGTTATTCTTGTAGTTGCCGCAGATGATGGAATAATGCCTCAAACTATAGAAGCTATAAACCACTGTAAAGCAGCTGAAGTTCCAATAATAGTTGCAATAAATAAGATTGACAAACCAGGAGCTAATATAGATAGAGTTAAACAAGAATTAACAGAACATAACCTAATTCCAGAAGATTGGGGCGGGGATGTTGTAACTGTACCAGTATCAGCTCATACAAAAGAAGGATTAGATTCTTTACTTGAAATGATTATATTAACATCAGAAGTTGAGGAATTAAAGGCTGATCCAGAAAGAAATGCAAAAGGAACAGTAATAGAAGCAAAACTAGATAAAGGAAGAGGTCCTGTTGCATCACTACTAGTTCAAAATGGTACTTTAAAAGTAGGAGATTCAATCATAGTTGGTAATACATATGGAAGAATTAGAGCTATGTTTGATGATAAAGGAAAAAATATTAAGGTTGCTGGACCATCTATACCAGTAGAAATACTTGGACTTTCAGAAGTACCAGCTGCTGGAGATAGATTTAATGTAGTTAAAGATGAAAAGACAGCAAGAAATATGGCTGATAAGAGAAAAGAAAAATTAAGAGCTGAACGTATTCAATCAAGTAATAGAGTTTCACTTGAAGATTTATATAATCAAATTCAAGAAGGAAAAGTTAAAGAACTTGACGTAATAGTTAAAGCAGATGTTCAAGGATCAGTTGAAGCTGTTACACAATCTCTTGAAAAATTATCAACAGATTCTGTAAAAGTAAGAGTTATACATGGAGCTGTTGGAGCTATAAGTGAAACAGATGTTACTTTATCAGCAGCTTCAAATGCTATAATAATAGGATTTAATGTTAGACCTTCTAATAATGCAAATGTTCTTGCTGAAAAAGAAGGAGTTAATGTAAGAACTTATAGAGTAATATATGATGCTTTAGATGATATAAAGTCTGCTATGGTAGGTATGTTAGAACCTGAATATAAAGAAGCTATACTTGGTTCAGCAGAAGTTAGAGCTGTATATAAAATTTCAAGTATTGGAACTATTGCAGGTTGTTATGTATTAAACGGTAAAATTACAAGAGATAGTAGTGTTAGAATTATAAGAGATGGTATTGTTATTTTCGAAACAGAAATATCATCATTAAAGAGATTTAAAGATGATGCAAAAGAAGTAGCAAGAGGATATGAATGCGGACTATCTGTTGAGAAGTTTAACGACATAAAAGAAGGAGATATAATAGAAGCCTTTACTATGGAAGAAATAAAACCTAAAAACTTATAAAATAAAATAGCTGAAGGGAGAATATTATATGGCTAAATATAGACTTGGTAGAATAAATGAAGAAGTACGAAAAGAAATTAGCAATATAATTAGAGATGATATTCATGATCCTAGACTTACTGCTATGGTTAGTATTACAAGAGTTGAAGTAACTAATGATTTAAGATATGCTAAAGTATTTATAAGTGTTTTTGGATCAGAGAGTTCAAAGAAAGAAACTCTTGAAGCATTAAAGAGTTCTGTGGGTTTTATGAGACGTGAAGTAGGTCATAGAGTAAAATTAAGATGTACTCCTGAGATAATTTTAGAATTAGATGAGAGTATAGAACATGGAATGCACATAAATGATCTTTTAAGTAATTTAAAGGGGAATAAAAAAAATGATAATAGATAGTATTATCACTAGCATTAAAGAAAGTAAAAAAATAGGAATTACTTGTCATGTTTCTCCCGATGGAGACTCAATAGGAAGCTCCCTTGCATTAATGCAAGGGCTTCTTAAGTTAGGCAAAGAAACATATGTGATTTCTAAAGAAGATTTACCAGAAACATTTAGATTTTTACCTTATTCAAAAGAAATAAGCGCAAGCATAGGTGAAGTTTTACCAAATACAGATATGGTTATAGTTGTGGATTGTGGTAATGTAGAAAGAATAAATTTTTATGATGATATAAATGCTAGAAACTACAAGTTAATTAATATAGATCATCATTTAAGTAATGATTATTATGGTGATTTTAACTATGTTGATTCAAAAGCTGCAGCAGTTGCAGAAATTATTTATGAACTGCTAAATTTATTACAAGTACCATTAGATAAAAATATATGTTCTTGCTTATATACATCATTAATTACAGACACTGGGTCATTTAGACATTCTAATACAACTAAACGGACTCATGAAATTGCAGGTAATCTAATATCTTATGGTATAGATTTTTCTCAAATTCATAGAACTATTTTTGAAAACATGCAATTTAATAATTTAAAATTACATGGTAAAATCATTGAAAATATGTATATGAAATTAAATGATAAAGTATGTATTATGAATTTGACTCAAAGTATGTTAGAAGAGTTTGATGTAGAAAAAGGAGATACTTCTGATGTTATAAATATAGGAACTAAAATAGGAAGTGTAGAAGTTGCTATATTATTTAAGGAAGCTGATAATGGAACAAAAGTTAGTTTAAGATCTAAAAATATAGTAGATGTCAGAAGAATAGCTGAGTTATTTAATGGTGGCGGACATATTAGAGCAGCAGGATTTTTTAGTGATAAGAAACTACAAGAAATTAAAGAAATTTTACTTAGAGAAATAGAAAAAGAGTTGATCTAATGGATGGAATATTAAATATATATAAGCCTGTTGGCATAACATCATTTGATGTTGTACGACAAATAAAAAAAATAACAGGTATAAAGAAGATAGGACATACGGGTACGTTGGATCCTTTAGCTAAAGGAGTATTACCTATATGTATTGGAAAAGGAACAAAGATAGTAGATTATTTAATGAAAGATTTTAAAGTATATAAGGCTGAACTAAAATTGGGGGTAATTACCGATACATATGACAGAGAAGGAAAAGAACTTTCTGTTAAAGATGTTAATGTATCAAAGGAAGAAATTATAGATGCAATTAATTCATTTAAAGGTGATATTCTTCAAGTTCCTCCTATGTATTCAGCATTAAAGGTAAATGGGAAGAGATTGTATGAACTTGCTCGTGAAGGAAAAGAAATAGAAAGAGCAGCAAGACCTGTGACTATATATGATATTGAGATTTTAGAAATAAGTATGCCGTATGTCAAATTTATAGTAAAATGTTCTAAAGGTACATATATAAGAAGTTTATGTTATGACATTGGAAGTAAGCTTGACTGCGGAGGTGCTATGTGGGATCTTGAAAGAGTACAAAGTGGTAGTTTTAATAAGGATAACTCTATAATATTAGAAAATCTAACTAAAGATAATGTAGAAGATTATATTATTCCAATTGATGATGCATTAAGTCAATATGATAAGGCTATTGTAAATGCAAAAGCTGAAAAATTGTTAGTTAATGGAGTTAGAATTGCTGATAGGAGACTTTTAAATACCATAGAGCTGAATAAACTATATCGTATTTATAATGAAGATAATAAGTTCTTAGGTCTTGGATTAAGGAATAATCAAGGATTAAAAATTGAGAAACTGTTACTTTAGGGGTTGGGACAATGCTAATATATGAAGATAATTTTAAAGCTACATTAAGTGAAAAAACTTATATAGCACTAGGAAGCTTTGATGGATTACATATAGGGCATATGAGTCTTATAAATAAAACTATTGAACTTGCAAAGAAAAATAATGCTAAAAGTATGGTGTTTACATTTAAAAATCATCCTTTAACTGTTATCAACAATGATATAGCACCTAAACTTATTATAAATAATGAAACCAAAACTAAACTGCTTGAAAAAGCTGGTATAGATATTGTTAACTATGCCAATTTTGATGATATATTCATGAAAATATCACCAGAAGACTTTATAGAAAATATGTTAACACACTACAATGTTAAAGGTATTATTGTAGGTTTTAACTATAGATTTGGATATAAAAACTTAGGCGATATTGATTTGTTACAGAAATTAAGTTGTAAATTAGGATTTGAGTTAAACATAATAAATCCAGTTAGAATTAACAATGAAATAGTCAGTAGTACTAGAATAAGACAATTAATTTCTGAAGGTGATATAGTAAAGGCAAATACATTTTTAAATCGTCCTTTTATGTTAAAGGGAAAAGTTATGCATGGAAAACAATTAGGTAGAAAAATGAATTTTCCAACAACAAATTTAGATTACGATAAGAAATTTGTATTGCCACGAGGCGGTGTATACTATACATCTGTAAAATATAATAATAAGAAATATAAAGGAATAACTAATATAGGTTATAATCCTACTGTAAAGGATGAAAAATTAAGTATTGAAACACATATATTAGATTTTAAAAAAGAAATATATGATGAAATTTTAGAAGTATATTTTTATGAAAGAATAAGAGATGAAAAAAAGTTTGATTCTATTGAAGAATTAGCCAATCAATTGACTAAAGATAAAGAGTATGCTTCGAGTAAAAATATCTAAAATATAATAGAATACGAACTTTAAAATCATTTTCAAAAACAATTTACAATTTAATAATTATTTGGTATAATACTTTTGAACCTTATGCTATGAAGACTGACTGGCCGGCGGTATTCATGGAATATGGGGATTACAATTTTGGAGGTGCACGATATGGAAAAGGCTAGAAAAGAACAAATAATTAGAGAATACGCAACACACGAAGGAGACACAGGTTCTCCAGAAGTTCAAGTTGCATTATTAACTGAAAGAATCAATCACTTAAACGAACACTTAAAAGAACATAAAAAAGATCACCATTCAAGAAGAGGACTTCTAATGATGGTTGGTAAAAGAAGAGGACTTTTAAACTATTTAAAAGAACAAGATATTGAAAGATATCGTTCTTTAATTAAAAGACTAGGATTAAGAAAATAATTCGGAGCGGGCTTGTACCGCTCTATTATTTTAGAAAAATGTTTATTAAATTAGTTTAAAATGTCAATAATAAATAATGTTATTATTTATAGATGTTGAAGGGAGGTTATTTCATGAACCATGTTTTTGAAACTATTGTTGCCGGAAGAAAATTAAAAGGTGAATTTGGTAAATTAGGTATGTTATCAGATTGTGCTTTAAACATAAGTTATGGAGATACAGTAGTACTTATTAATGTTAATGCATCACCAGCGCCTAAGGAGGGAATAGACTTTTTCCCATTAAGTATAGAATATCAAGAAAGACTTTATGCGGTAGGTAAAATACCAGGTGGCTTTATAAAAAGAGAAGGAAGACCTTCGGATAGAGCTATTCTTAACGCTAGAGCTATAGATAGACCTTTAAGACCATTATTCCCTAAGGGATATAGAAATGATGTTCAAGTTGTATGTACTGTAGTATCTGTAGATCAAGATAATCTACCAAATATACTTGCTATGAATGGTGCGTCACTTGCATTATGTTTATCAAGCATTCCATTTACAAAACCAGTTGGAACTGTATCAGTTGGTTTAATTGATGGTAAATTTATAGCAAATCCTACATCAAAACAAAGAGAAGAAAGTATATTAGACTTAACTGTTTGTGCTACTAAAGAAAGAGTAATGATGATAGAAGCAGGTGGAGAAGAAATACCTGAAGATGTAATGTATGATGCTATAATGTTTGGATTTGAAGAATGTAAAAAAATTGCTGATTTCCAAGAAAAGGTTATGGAGCAATATGGTAAGCAAAAAGCTGAACTTATATTACATGAAATTAATTCAGATATTGAAAAAGAAGTTAAAGATTTTGCTTTTGATATGATAAAAGAAGCTATGTACATTACTGACAAAGATCTTAGAAATAAAGCAGTTGATGAAGTTAAAGAAAAGGTTAATCAAGAATTTAGTGAAAGATATCCTGATGATCTTGCAGATATAGGCGAAGCAATCTATAAAATGCAAAAACAAGTAGTTAGAAGTATGATTTTAAACGAAAAAAGAAGACCAGATGGAAGAAATTTTGATGAAATAAGACCGCTTTCTGCAGAAACTTCACTTCTTCCAAGAACTCATGGTAGTGGATTATTTACTAGAGGATTAACTCAAGTTATGAGTGTTGCTACATTAGGTTCTGTAAGTGAAGGTCAAGTTCTTGACGGAATCGATGAGGAAACATCAAAGAGATATATGCATCATTATAATTTCCCATCTTACAGTGTTGGAGAAGTTAGACCTTTAAGAGGGCCTAATAGAAGAGAAATAGGTCATGGTGCTTTAGCTGAAAAAGCAATTGAACCATTAATTCCAAGTGAACAAGAATTTCCTTATGCTATAAGAGTTGTATCTGAGGTATTAAGTTCTAATGGATCTACATCACAGGCTAGTGTTTGTGGAAGTACTTTAGCATTATTAGATGCAGGGGTACCTATAAAGAGACCAGCAGCAGGTATAGCTATGGGATTAGTTACTAGTGAAGACTTATCAAAGGAAGAAATTCTTACTGATATACAAGGATTAGAAGATTTCTTTGGAGATATGGACTTTAAAGTAGCAGGAACTGAAGAAGGTATTACTGCTATACAAGTTGATACTAAAATAGAAGGATTATCTAATGATTGCATAAAAAAAGCAATAAGTGATGCTAGAACAGCTAGACTTACTATATTGAAAGTTATAAATGATTGTATAGATAAACCAAGAGAAGAAGTATCAAAATATGCTCCTAAAGTATTTACAATGACTATAAATCCTTCAAAGATTAAAGATGTAATAGGTGCTGGTGGAAAAACAATAAACAAGATTATAGATGAAACTGGAGTTAAAATAGACATAAAAGAAGATGGAGCTGTTTTTGTTACAGCTGAAGACTATGAATCTGGTAGAAAAGCACTAGAAATGATAGAAGGATATAGTAAAGAAGTAAAAGAAGGCGAAATTTACTTAGGTAAGGTTACAAAGATATCCAATTTTGGAGCTTTTGTAAGCATATTACCAGGAAAAGAAGGCTTAGTTCATATATCTAAACTGGATGTTAAGAGAGTTAATAAAGTAGAAGATGTAGTATCTGTTGGCGATGAAATATTAGTTAAGGTAACAGAAATAGATTCTATGGGAAGAATAAATCTATCAAGAAAAGATGCTATAAAAGATTCAGAACAAAGTCAAGAAGAAAACAAAGAAGATAAATAGCAAGTAGAAGGGCAGAGATGCCTTTTTATTTTGTTAATTTATATATTTACATATAGATATCATTATTATAAAGTAAGAATAAATTCTTATTTTATATCATAGATATATTTTGATATAAAGTGAGGAGGATATTCTTATGAATGAAAAAGTTAAGCTATACAGTGAGATAGAAAATTACGAAATAATTAATATTAATAATGGCGAAAAATATAATTATGTATATAATAATGATATAATAATTGATGAAGAAGGTAATCTAAAATTATTAATAATAAATGATAATAATACAGGCTTTAGATTTTTTAAATCAGAAAGTTTTTTAGAAGTGCCTTGGGAATATGTGAACAAGATAGGGGCTAAAACAATAATTATAGATGTAGAAGAAAATGGACTTAAAAAATCGTATAAGTAATAATTATTTATTTGGAGGCTGTTATGAAAATTTTAGTACAGAAATTTGGTGGAACGTCAGTATCTACTAAAGAAAAAAGAAAATTAGTAGTTAAAAAGGTACTCAATGCTATAAATGCTGGTTATAAACCAATAGTAGTAGTTTCAGCTATGGGAAGAAAAGGGGAACCTTATGCTACAGATTCATTATTAGGATTGTTAACTGATTCTTTCAAAGAAAATAATCTTTTAGCTACAGATCTTTTAATGAGTTGTGGAGAAGTTATAAGTTCAGTTGTAATGTCAAATGAATTAAGTAAAAATAATATAAATGCTATTCCGCTAACTGGTGGACAGGCTGGGATAAATACAGATGAAAATTATTCAGATGCATCTGTAAAAGATGTAGATACAAAACGATTAATGAAATTATTAGAGGAAGATAAAGTTCCTGTTGTTTGTGGATTCCAAGGAATAAATGAACAAGGATTTGTAACTACATTAGGAAGAGGCGGTAGCGATGTTACAGCAGCACTTTTAGGAGTAGCATTAAAAGCTGAACAAGTAGAAATATATACTGATGTTGATGGTATAATGACTGCTGATCCTAGAATAGTAAAAGGAGCTTCATTAATTGAAGAAATAAGTTATAATGAGGTATTCCAATTTGCAGATCAAGGAGCAAAAGTTATTCATCCAAGAGCAGTTGAAATAGCTATGAAAGGAAATGTGCCATTAGCTATAAAGAATACTATGAGTGAATGCAAAGGTACAATGATAGATAATATAGGTTCATTAGATGCATCAAATATCATTACAGGAATAACACATATGGCAAATAGAGTTCAGATAAGAATTAATTTAGATGAAAATCAAGGAAATCAAAATTATTATGAATTATTGCCAGTGCTTGCAGAAAATTTAATAAGTATAGACTTAATAAATGTATTTCCTAAAGAAAAAATATTTACAATAGACAAAAAAGATCTTAATAAATTTGATAATATTATGAATTCAATTAATATAAAATATTCTTATATAGATAATTGTAGTAAAATAGCTATAATAGGTTCTAGAATGAGAGGAATACCAGGTGTAATGGCAAAAATATTAAAATCACTTGTAAAAGAAAAGATAGAAATACTTCAAACTGCTGATTCACATACTACTATATGGTGTTTGGTAGAATCTAAGTATACTGAAACTGCTATAAATCTTCTTCATAAAGAATTTAATCTATAAAAAAATTAAAATGTATACTCATTACCTCCTAAGCTAAAACTAATTTTAAATAGGAGGTATGATTATGTGTAATAATGACCCTAACAATCAAAACAGTCAACAAAATATTAATTCTATAAAAGAATTAGGTATTAAAGATCAAAATATTAAGTCTCAAAGATTTCAGGTGCTACCAATAATAGGCCAAATTGAAGGTCACTCAGTATTACCACCACAATCTAAGGCTACTAAGTATGAACATGTTATTCCCCAATTAGTAGATATAGAAATGAATGATGATATAGAAGGTGTACTTATAATTTTAAATACTGTAGGCGGAGATGTAGAAGCTGGGCTTGCTATAGCTGAAATGATTAGTAGCTTAAGTAAACCAAGTGTATCATTGGTTATAGGTGGTGGTCACTCAATAGGTGTTCCACTTGCAACTTGTGCTGATTATTCTTTTATATCACCTTCGGCAACTATGATAGTTCATCCAATAAGAATGAATGGATTAGTATTAGGTGTTCCACAGACATTTGAGTATTTTAATAAAATGCAAGAGCGGATTATTGATTTTATAAAACGTACTTCTAAAATAAACAAAGATACACTTAGAAGTCTTATGCTTCAAACAGATGAATTATTAAATGATATGGGTACAATCTTAATTGGAAAGCAAGCAGTTGATTATGGACTAATAGATGAAGTTGGGGGATTAAGTAGTGCCATAAATAAATTAGAAGAAATAATTGATAGTAAAAGTAAAAAAACTAGCTAAGAGTTTCTCTAGCTAGTTTTAATTTATTATAATTATAATATAAAAGGAAAATCTAGTTTTATGTAGAATGAAGAAAAAGAGGTGATGCCATTGGCTAAAAGAAATAAACATTCTAAAAAACCATCTGACACAGTACAATCTTCTCAAATGCCCAATGATATTAAAGGAATAATATTTATTACACTAGGAATACTTATGATTTTAAGTGTTTTTGCAAGTGACTCTTCAGGAATTTTAGGAAAAAGTATAAGAAAACTTTTAATTGGTTTGTTTGGAATGGGATCATATATATTTCCGCTATTAATAATATTTGTAGGTGTAAGTTACATTGTGAAAAATGGGAAAATAACTTTCAATAATAGATTCTATGGAATTTTTATTTTTATATTGAATACTCTTTTATTTATACAAATGATACATGTTAAAGATTATTATATAGAAGGCAATTTTATGCATGGTGTTAAAAAAATATTTGATGAAACATCAATGATTCATGGAGGAATTATTAGTTATATAGTAGATGTTCCGTTGTATAAGCTTTTAGGGATTATAGGATCATATATAGTATTTATAGCCCTATACATTATAGCTGTCATTTTTATAATGCAGATTTCTTTAGGGGAACTTCTAATGATGCTTAAAGGAAGTGCTATGCAAAAAAGAAAAGTTAAAAACACTTTAAGTGATAAGGATATTATATATGATAATGAAAAAGATACTAATTCATCATTTATAAAAGGATTAAACAATAAAATAAAATTTGTTAATTTCCTAAAATCTACTGAAGATATAGATGCAGATAGGGAAGAAATTAATGATAATGAAAAAGTTCATAGAAAATCAGAAATGGACGAGCCTAAAATTGTGCCTAATATAGTAGATAATAAACCTATTAATAACACTCAAATGTTTAATAAACCTGATATTGCTAAAAAATCTTATGTAGAAGAAGAGTCAAATAATTTTATAAATGATGAAATACAACAAAAATCAAATGAAATGAGACCAGAATATGTATTTCCATCTACTCAATTATTAAATCATAATATCAATAATGGATATGATAAAAATAGTAAAAGAGAACTTATTAATTATGCATCTAAATTAGAAGAGACATTAACTAGTTTTGGAGTTAATGCAAAGGTTATACAAGTAACGAAGGGACCTTCAGTTACAAGATTTGAATTACAACCTAGTGCAGGGGTTAAAGTTAGCAAAATCACTCATTTATCTGACGATATAGCACTAAGTTTGGCTGCATCTTCTGTAAGAATTGAAGCTCCTATACCAGGTAAAAGTGCTATAGGTATAGAGGTGCCTAATAAGGTTGTATCAGCAGTTTATTTAAGTGAAGTTATAGAATCTAATGAATTTAAAAATTTCAATAAAAATATTGCTTTCGCAGTAGGAAAAGATATCAGTGGAAAGTGCGTAGTTGCAGATTTATCTAAGATGCCTCATTTATTAATTGCAGGTGCTACTGGTTCAGGTAAAAGTGTATGTATTAATACTTTGATAATTAGTTTGATTTATAAATATTCTCCTGAAGATGTAAAATTACTTTTGGTAGACCCTAAGGTGGTAGAGTTAAATATATACAACGATATACCACATTTATTAATTCCTGTAGTTACAAATCCTAAAAAGGCAGCTGGCGCACTTAATTGGGCGGTAACAGAAATGACGAGAAGATACAATCTCTTTGCGGAAAACAATGTGAGAAACGTAGAAGGGTACAATGAACTTGTTAAGAAAGGAAGATTAAATGAGAAGTTACCATGGATAGTAATAATAATAGATGAGCTTGCAGATCTTATGATGGTTTCACCAGGGGAAGTAGAAGAGTATATAGCAAGACTTGCACAAATGGCAAGAGCAGCTGGAATGCATTTAGTTATAGCAACTCAACGTCCATCAGTAGATGTAATTACTGGGGTAATAAAAGCGAATATACCTTCTAGAATATCGTTTGCTGTTTCTAGCCAAATAGATTCTAGAACTATTATTGATTCGGCTGGTGCGGAGAAACTATTAGGAAAAGGAGATATGTTATTTTATCCGGTAGGAGAATCTAAACCTGTTAGAATACAAGGTGCATTTATTTCGGAAGAAGAAGTGGAAAATATAGTTAATTTTATAAAAAATCAAAAAGGACCAGTTGAGTATCAAGAAAATATTATAAATGAGATAAATACTAAAGTGGAAAAACAAAATTCAGATAGTGATGAATTGTTAGATGAAGCCATAGAAATTGCTATGGAAAACGGACAAATATCTACATCGTTATTACAAAGAAGATTGAAAATTGGGTATAACAGAGCTGCTAGAATAATTGATGATATGGAAGAAAAGGGGATAATTTCTGGAAAAAATGGAAGTAAACCAAGACAAATATTATTAGATAATGAAGATTTAAAAAATAATAATTAAATATTTAATAATAATACTTGTTAAAATTCTATATTACATTTAAAATTAATTTTATGACAAATACATAGTGGTACATATTTAAGGAGGAAATTTAGTGAATAGATACAAAATAGGACTTATAAGTTTAGGATGCGATAAAAATAGAATAGATTCAGAATTACTTTTAGGTAAATTAAATGAAAAAAATGAGATAGTTAATAATCCTAATGAAGCCGATATAATTATTGTAAATACTTGTGGGTTTATAGAAACTTCAAAACAGGAGTCTATAGATACGATTATAGAAATGGCTCAATATAAAGATAAGAATTGTAAAATGATTATTGCAACTGGATGTCTTACACAAAGATATTCTAAAGAATTACAAGAACTTATTCCAGAAATAGATATTATGCTTGGAGTAAATGATTATGCAAATATACAAAATTATATAGATGAGTTTTTTGAAAATCACAATAAAATATGTCAATGCAAATATAGTGATGTTTCTATAAATGAAGGAAAAAGAATTTTAACAACTAATAAACATGTTGCTTATATAAGAATATCAGAAGGCTGTGACAACTTCTGTACATATTGTATCATACCTAAAATTAGGGGTAAGTACAGAAGTAGGAGTATAGATAGTATCGTAAAAGAAGCGAAAGAGCTTTCAGCAATGGGAGTTAAAGAGCTTATTTTAGTAGGACAAGATACTGCTATATATGGTAGGGATATATATAATGAGAATAAACTACCAGAGTTAATTAGAGCTATATCAGAAATTGAAGCTATAGAATGGATTAGAGTGTTATATACTTATCCAGAAGAGATTACAGATGAGCTTATTGAAGAGATTAAAAGTAATGATAAGGTATGTAATTATTTAGATATCCCAATACAACATGTAAGCAACACAGTATTAAAGAGAATGAATAGAAGAAGTACCAAGGAAATTATAAGCGAAAATATAAGAAAAATGAGAAGTGAGATTAAAGATTTATGTCTTCGTACTTCAATTATAGTTGGATTTCCAGGTGAAACTGAAGATGAATTTAATGAGTTAAAGGAATTTATAAAAGAGATTAAATTTGATAATTTAGGCGTATTTAAGTATTCTCAAGAAGAAGATACAGCAGCAGCAAGAATGAAAGATCAAATAAGCGAAGAACTTAAACAGTCTAGATTAGAAGAACTTATGATTATACAACAACAGGTTTCTAAAGAAAAGAATAAAAATAAAATAGGAAAAGTGTATAAAGTGTTAATTGAAGGGCATAATGATGAATATTGGATAGGAAGAAATTATCAAATGACACCTGAAATTGATGGTGCAATTTTCTTCAAATGTGATAAAATATTAAATGTAGGTGAGTTTATTTATATAAAAATAACTGATGCATTAGAATATGATTTAATAGGAGTTGTGTGTGATGAATCTGGCCAATAAGCTTACATTACTTAGAGTTATATTAGTACCCATTTTTTTGATATTTATATCAATAAGTAGTCCAACAAACACATTAATAGCAATTGTTATATTTGTGGTTGCAGCTTTGACAGATAAATTAGACGGATATATTGCTAGAAGTAGAAATGAAATAACAAACTTTGGCAAATTCATGGATCCTTTAGCAGATAAGTTACTTGTAACATCAGCATTAGTTGCTTTAGTGCAGTATAAGGTTATACCGGCTTGGATGGTAATGATAATTATCGCTAGAGAATTTGCTGTTACAGGACTAAGGGCAGTTGCTGCTTCAGAAGGTGTTGTAATTGCTGCTAGCTGGTGGGGAAAAATTAAAACTGTTATTCAAATAATTGCAATAATTTTATGTTTGATTAGTCTAATATATACTGCAAGTTACATGAGATATGTTACATATATATCTATATCTTTAGCAGTTCTTATTACACTTATTTCTGGGATTGATTATTTTGTGAAAAATCGCAAGGTAATTAGCCCAAATCATTAATACAATTTATCTAGCTGATAATAGTAAGTTCCTAATATATACGTAGGAACTTATTATTATATATACTTGACTATAAATTATATATAGGTTATACTTTAGTAAGAACACATGTTCGTTTGAAAGGAGAGTGAACCCTTAGGGGATGATATGAATACTGAAAAAATGAAAGCATTACAAGCTGCTTTAACTCAAATAGAAAAACAATTTGGAAAAGGTTCGGTAATGAAATTAGGAGAAGAAAAAGTTCTTAATATAGAGGCAATATCTACAGGAAGTTTATCTTTAGATATTGCTTTAGGGATTGGTGGTATACCTAGAGGAAGAATTATTGAAATTTTTGGACCAGAATCATCAGGTAAAACAACTGTAGCATTACATATTGTTGCTGAAGCACAAAAGGCTGGGGGTACTGCTGCGTTTATAGATGCAGAACATGCATTAGATCCTGTGTATGCAAAAGCGCTTGGAGTAGATATAGATAACTTAATAGTTTCTCAACCAGATACTGGAGAGCAAGCTTTAGAAATTTGCGAAGCATTAGTAAGATCTGGAGCTGTTGACATTATAGTTGTAGACTCAGTAGCTGCATTAGTTCCAAAAGCAGAAATTGAAGGTGAAATGGGAGATGCTCATGTTGGTCTTCAAGCAAGACTTATGTCACAAGCATTAAGAAAATTAACAGGCTCTATTAATAAATCAAAATGTGCTGCCATATTTATAAATCAGTTAAGAGAAAAAGTAGGTATAATGTTTGGAAATCCAGAAACAACACCTGGTGGTAGAGCATTAAAATTCTATGCTTCTGTAAGATTAGATGTAAGAAAAATCGAAATTATAAAACAAGGTGATGCATTCTTAGGAAATAGAACAAGAGTAAAAGTAGTTAAAAATAAAGTAGCACCACCTTTTAAACAGGCGGAATTTGATATAATGTACGGTAGTGGAATTTCTTATGAAGGGAATGTTCTTGACGTAGGAGTAGAAAATGAAATAATCCAAAAGAGTGGATCTTGGTTCTCTTATAAGGATACTAGATTAGGACAAGGAAGAGAGAACGTTAAACAATTCTTAAAGGAAAATCCTAATATCTTAGTGGAAGTAGAAAATCAAATAAGAGCTAAACATAATCTTCAATTGAGAAATGAAAATGAAAACAAAAAATCAAAAGAAAATCCTGAAAAAGTAAAGGAATAAAAAATTTAATATAAGTACAAAAAGTAACATCTACTTATTTTAAAATAGAAATAAAGTAGGTGTTACTTTTATAATAAAAAAATTTAATATAAAATTTATTAGCAATTTTTGCATAAACTTGACATGAATTTAAAAATAATATAAAATGAATACAAATACTGGTTTAACATATTATGAATAATTAATATATAAGGAAACATAACACCTTTTCTAAAACTTCGATGACGCTGAATTTTTGTATTAAAGCTAAAGTAAGGAGGTGTTGTTTTGGGTAGTTCGTTTTATATTTACCCTTTGATGATTGTTACAATTTTAATTGCTATATTTGTAATAATATATGTAAGAAAAAATATTTCACAAGCTAAGATTGCTGAAGCTGAAGTTAAATCTAAGCAGATAATCGTAGATGCTGAGAGAGATGCTGAGGCAAAAAAGAAAGAAGCAATTTTAGAGGCAAAAGAGGAAGTTCATAAAATTAGAAATGATTTTGAAAAAGAATCTAGGGAAAGACGTAATGAAATTCAAAGATTAGAAAGAAGAATTATTCAAAGAGAAGAGCTGCTAGATAAGAAAAGTGAGGCTATTGAAAGCAAAGAAGAAGCCTTAAATAAAAAGCAGCAAGATATTAATGAGAAAGAAACTAGTATAGATGAACTCTATGAAAAGCAAAGACAAGAGTTAGAAAGGCTGTCAAACTTATCTTCAGATGAGGCTAGAGAATTATTATTAGAAGAAACTAAAAAAGAAATCAAACATGATCTTGCAATAATGATTAAGGATATGGAAAATAAGGCAAAAGAAGAAGCCGACAAAAAAGCAAAAGAAATCATATCCACAGCAATACAAAGATGTGCTGCTGATCATGTTGCAGAGAGTACTGTTCATGTAGTTTCATTACCTAATGATGAGATGAAAGGTAGAATTATAGGAAGAGAAGGAAGAAACATAAGAGCGCTTGAAACTTTAACAGGTGTTGATCTTATAATAGATGATACTCCAGAAGCAGTAATTTTATCTGGATTTGATCCTATTAGAAGACAAGTGGCACGAATAGCTCTTGAAAAGTTAATAATTGATGGTAGAATTCATCCTGCTAGGATAGAAGAAATGGTTGAAAAAGCAAAACAAGAAGTTGAAAATGATATTAAAGAAGAAGGAGAGCAAGCTACTTTTGAAACAGGAGTACATGGATTACATCAAGAGTTAATAAAACTTTTGGGAAGATTGAAGTACCGTACAAGTTACGGACAAAATGTGTTAAAACATTCTATGGAAGTAGCTTATTTAGCAGGTCTTATGGCATCTGAATTAGGAATGGATCCAACTCTAGCTAAAAGAGCTGGTTTATTACATGATATAGGTAAAGCGGTGGATCATGAAGTAGAAGGTCCTCATGCACTTATAGGTTCAGAAATGGCTAAGAAGTATCATGAATCTGCTATAGTTGTTAATGCTATAGCTGCACATCATGGAGATGTTGAATACGATTCAATTGAAGCTATCCTTGTTCAAGCAGCTGATGCTATATCAGCAGCGCGTCCTGGTGCAAGAAGAGAAACTCTAGAAGCTTATATCAAGAGACTAGAAAAACTTGAAGAAATAGCAAATTCATACGAAGGTGTAGAAAAATCTTATGCTATACAAGCTGGAAGAGAAGTTAGAATCATGGTTAAACCAGAGGACATTGATGATTATGGATGCATCGAAATGTCGAAAAACATTGTTAAAAGAATAGAAAGTGAGCTAGAGTATCCTGGACAAATTAAAGTAAATATTATCAGGGAAACTAGAGCAGTAGAATATGCAAAATAATTAAATTATATGAGAACCCTTTTATAATTGTATTAATTTTAATATAATAAAAAGGGTTTTTATTTTTTTTATAGAATATAATGTAGTTATAATATTAATACTTTTATATAAAATACAATTTACATGGAGGATAATATAATGATATTGTCAAAAAAAGCTAAAGACATTTCGCCATCTTTAACTTTATCTATAACAGCTAAAGCTAAAGAAATGAGCAAACAAGGAAAAAATATTATAAGCTTTGGTGTTGGAGAACCTGATTTTGATACTCCTATAAATATACAAAAAGCAGCTATAAAGGCTATAGAAAATGGATGTACTAGATATACACCTGCATCTGGAATACTAGAATTAAAAAAAGCTATTGTAGAAAAATTTAAAAAAGATAATAATTTAATATATGATATAGATAGTATAATAATCTCTACAGGAGCTAAACAATGTTTAGCTAATGTTTTTTCAGCTATATTAAATCCAGGAGATGAAGTTTTAGTATCAATACCTTATTGGGTAAGTTATCCAGAACTTATAAAGTTAAATGATGGTGTACCTGTTTTTGTACATAATAGTGGAGAAGATAACTATAAGTATACAGCAAAATCATTACAAAATGCATTAAGTGAAAAAACAAAAGCTATTATTTTAAATAGTCCTAATAATCCAACTGGTGCTATATATTCAAGAGATGAATTATTAGAAATAGCTAATTTTGCTAAACAAAATGATTTAATTATAATATCAGATGAAATTTATGAAAAGCTTATTTATGGGGATAATAAGCATATTAGTATAGCTAGTTTAAATGAAGATGCATTTAAAAGAACAATTGTAATTAATGGTGTATCTAAATCGTATGCTATGACTGGATGGAGAATAGGATATGCTGCGGCTAGTAAAGAGATTACAAAATTAATGTCAAGTATACAAAGCCACACTACTTCAAATCCTAATTCTATAGCACAGTATGCGGCGCTTGAAGCTTTAACAGGTCCACAATATAGTTTATATGCTATGGTAGAAGAATTTGAAAATAGAAAGAACTATATGGTGTCAAAAATAGATTCTATGAAAAATGTATCTTGTATAAATGCTGAAGGTGCATTTTATATAATGCTAAATGTGTCAAATTTTTATGGTAAAAGGAATGGTAAAGTTTTAATAAATGGATCTATGGATTTTGCAAGTGAACTACTTAATACTAGAAATGTAGCTGTAATTCCAGGAATCGCATTTGGTGCTGATGAATATATAAGACTTTCATATGCAAATTCAATGAAAAATATAAAAGAAGGATTGAACATAATAGAGGATTTTATGAATAATTTAGCGTAAAACATGTCAAAAAGTTGAGAAATATTTATATATAATGATATAATGAAAATATACAATAAAATATAATTTTATAGAGGTGATTTTACATGGTAAAAAAGGAAGCGATAATTAAAAATGCTACAGGATTGCATGCAAGACCAGCTACATTATTAGTAAAAAAAGCATCTTCTTTTAAATCTGATATATATTTAGAATATGGTGATAAAAAAGCTAATGTTAAAAGCTTAATAGGAGTTTTATCTTTAGGAGTTACTAAAGATTCAACAGTTACAGTTACAGCATCAGGAGACGATGAAACATTAGCAGTTGAAGAAATGATAAAATTAATTGAATCATTATAAAAAGGCTGTTTATAGCCTTTTTTTATTATTTAAATATATAAAATAGTAAACATAAATACCAAAAACGAATAAATATATTACTTTATTATAAAACATATGTTATAATATGAATAAAATGAATATAAAGTTTAAAAATATATGTATGTGGAGGTTCAAGGATGAAAAGAAATTCTTATAATACACCATTAAATAGTAGATATGCATCCGCTGAAATGTCATATTTATTTTCAGAAGATATGAAATTTAAAACTTGGAGAAAGCTTTGGACTGCTTTAGCTGAAAGTGAAAAAGAACTAGGTTTAAAAATTTCTGATGAACAAGTAAATGAGTTGAAATCTAATATAGAAAATATAAATTATGAAGATGCTGAAGAAAAAGAAAAAGAAATTAGACATGATGTAATGAGTCATGTATATGCATATGGACTTCAATGTCCTAAAGCGAAGGGAATAATCCATTTAGGAGCTACTAGTTGTTTTGTAGGAGATAATACAGATTTAATAATCATGAAAGATGCTCTTGAGGTTATAAGAAATAAAATGATAAAGGTTCTTTATAATTTATCTAAATTTGCAGAAAAGTATAAAGATGTTCCTACACTAGGATTTACACATCTTCAACCAGCTCAATTAACGACAGTAGGTAAGAGAGCCACATTATGGATGCAAGATTTATTACTAGATTTAGAAAATATAGAATTTGTTATAGATAATATAAAATTAAGAGGTGTAAAAGGAACAACAGGAACTCAAGCGAGTTTTATGGAGTTGTTTAACAACGATGAAGAATTAGTTAAAAAGTTAGATAAGTTAGTAGCATCAAAAATGGGCTTTGATAAAACTTATTATGTAACTGGTCAAACATATTCTAGGAAAGTAGATTCTATTGTACTTAATACTTTATCAGAGGTTGCGCAAAGTGCATATAAGTTTAGTAATGATTTAAGAATACTTCAAAGCATGAAAGAAATGGAAGAACCATTTGGTAAAAAACAAGTAGGATCTTCTGCTATGGCATATAAAAGAAATCCTATGAGATCTGAAAGAATAAGTGCTTTAAGTAGATTTGTAATAACTACATCTTTAAATCCAGCAATTACTGCTGGAACACAATGGTTTGAAAGAACACTTGATGATTCTGCAAACAAAAGATTAGCTGTTGCAGAAAGTTTCTTAGCATTAGATGGAGTACTAAACTTATATATAAATATATCAGAAAATATGGTAGTATATAAAAAGGTAATAGAATCACATGTGTTACGTGAATTACCATTTATGGCAACTGAAAATATATTGATGGAAGCTGTAAAAAGAGGTGGAGATAGACAAGAACTTCATGAAATAATAAGAGAACTTTCTATGGAAGCGGCTAAGCGAGTAAAAGAAGAAGGGCTTGATAATGATCTTATAGAAAGAATAATAAATAATGGATCTTTCTACATGACTCAGGAAGAAATATTATCAATTATAGACCCTATTAAGTTTACTGGTAGAGCTTCAGGGCAAGTTGATGATTTTATAAATGATTTAATAAAACCGATATTAGAAAAAAATAAAGAATGCTTAGGTGTTGATGTAAGCATAAATGTATAAAAAGTAGAAAAATAGCGTATAAGATATTAAGTAGTATATCTTATACGTTTTTTTATTGCAAAATTTTCAAGTAATTATATATAAGAGTATTATTTATTTCAAGATAGTGCAAGTTCTTATTTAAAAATTAGTCATGTGTAAGTTATAGTTATAGTTATATTTGAAATATTTTAAAATATACATATATAAATGTAATAACTAGGGGGATTATTATGACTAAATTTAGATGGAATGAGATGCCTTATCCAGATGAAAAATATGGTCCATTAGGAGAAGGTGTGGACGCAGGAAGTTGGCCATTAAAATTTTTCAAAAGGCATAATGGGGAATTTTATGATTTAAAAGGTAATAAAATAGCTTTTGATATCAAAACACCAGTTGATACTATGAATTTTAGAGTTAAGCAACTAAATAAGGTAAAAAGAGCATTAAAAGAGTTAACAGATCAACAAAAAGAATCAGCATTGTATTGGAATTCAGAAAATGTAGTTATTCTTCATTTTAATAATGTATATGCGCTACTAAAAAATTATAAAGTACCTGCTATGGATTCAGCTAGAATATTGTCTATTATGGGTGATGGGGTTAATGATGCTATGTCTTTAGCATATTATTTTAAATATAAATTTCAAATTCCAAGACCTGTTCAAATAGATCCAAATTTAAATACGTATTTAAAAGCAAGCTATGATCCAAGTTATCCTGTAGGTCATGGTGTTATAGGTGGAATGAGTGAAATTGTATTGTCATATTTTTTCCCGGATGAAAGTGAGGAGTTAAAAAATATAGCTATAGCTTCATCTATGTCTAGAGTTTATGGAGGAATTCATTATCCTATAGATGTAGAACAAGGATTAAGACTAGGAAGACAAATAGGAAATATAATAGTAAATACTATTAAAGATGAAAGCAATTCTTATGGAAATAGTATAAATAATATATATAAACACTTACGTTTTTAAAATATAAAAAGAAATTTAGGCATGTTTCCCAAATTATAAATAGGACATATGAATTAATGATTTAGAAGTTAATAATTAAGGGATAAACTTGTTAACTAAAAATTAGTATTGTTAATATTATGATATTAACTGAAATGTACTAGTTTAAAAGTTAAGGTGAGGGGATTTAGAGTGAATAGTTGTTTTGCCATGGAACAAAAAATTGCTCGTATTTGTTATTGTGAATATAAGTACTTTTTAAATAAATCTAATGTAGTAGGTGTAGCTCTTGGAAATAAAATTAAAGGAGGTTTCTATACCTGCCAAAAGTGTATTACTGTATTTGTAAGGAGAAAGTTACCTGTAAATAGTATATGCAGAGAGAATATTATTCCTAAAATATATAATGGCATTATAACGGATGTTGTAGAAACAGGTATGCCTACGTTATGTTCACTTACTAAAAAAATACGTCCAGTTAAAGGGGGATATTCTATAGGAGTAGATGGTTTAGAGGCAGGAACAATGGGGTGTTTAGTGGCAGATAGTAAAAAAGATTATATTTTAACATGTAATCATGTTGTGGCAGGAAATAATCCTAGTGGATTAAAAAAAGTTGTAGTACAACCAGCTCCTAAATATGGTGGTAAAGCACTTAAAGATGTAGTAGGAGTGGTTAGTGAATTTATTCCTGTTGAGAGAGAAGAAGAAAATTTAGAAGATGCCGCACTAGTCGAAACTGATAGATCTAAAGCGTCGATAGATATTGCATTTAAAGGAGTTATAAAGGGAGTAGATATTGCTGCACTTGGACAAATAGTAGAAAAAGTAGGAGCTACAACAGAATTGACTAATGGAGTAGTAGAAAATAAAAATGCAACTTTAAAAATTAACTTTCTAGGAAGAGAAATTGTTTTTAAAGACCAAATAATCACAACTAAAATGTCTAACAAAGGTGATTCTGGAAGTGTATTACTAAGTACTTCTAAAAAAGCATTAGGACTTCTTATGGCGGATACACCTGCTATGAGTATTTTTAATAATATTAATAATATTTTAAGTGTTTTAGAGGTTCATATTCTTAGAAATTAGTATAGTCAAGGTGGTTTAAATATGAATAATTATTGTGATATAGACAAAACAATTGCTTGTATATGTAATTGTCAATACAAATATTTTCTTAACAAAGCAAATGTAATAGGGGTAGGTCTTGGATATAAAATAAAACGTGGATTCTATAATTTTCAAAAATGTATTACTGTATTTGTAAGAAAAAAAGTTTCTTTAAATGAGTTATCTTCGCAAGACTTTATACCTGAAAAATATATGAATATTTCAACAGATGTTGTTGAATGTGGAAAGCCCATGACATGCTCTCTTAGAGGAAAAATTCGACCTGTTCTAGGAGGATATTCTATAGGAGTTCAAGGACTAGGGGCAGGAACAATGGGATGTTTGGTGGGAGATAGCAATAATGATTATATATTAACATGTAATCATGTTATTGCAGGAAATTCACCTGAAAGTAAAAATAATGATGTGCTACAACCAGCTACTCAATATGGTGGAAAAATTCATAGAGATACAATTGCAAATGTTTATGCATTTGATAAGGTTATTTATAATGAAAATAATAATTTTACTGATTCTGCAATAGCTAAAACTGATAGAGAAAAGTCATCTATAGATATTGCATTAATTGGCAGTATATTAGGTGTTAACACTCCGGGTATGGGTGAAAATGTAAAAAAAGTAGGTGCTACTACTGAATTAACTAGTGGAATTGTAAGGGGGAGATATGCAACTATAGCAATAAAATTTTTAGGAAAAGATGCTATATTTAAGAATCAAATTATTACGTCAAAAATGTCAGATGCTGGAGATTCAGGAGGCATATTATTAAATAAAAAAAGAGAGGCTATAGGACTACTTATGGCAGATACAGATACTATAAGTATTTATAATAGTATACATGCTGTCCTAAGTAGGTTAAATGTTCATATTCTTAGACGTTAAAATATTTTGAATAAAAGTCTCCATATGTTGGAGACTTTTGTTTTCACCAAATTTTGCTACGAGATAATACTTAAAAATTATTAGTTTTGCACAAGGAGCAGGTTATGTAGAAACTCCTATGGCTGAAATTATAGCGTTACAGTCAGATTCACAAAATCCAGATGCAGTTATTAAAGGAATAGCAAAGGCTATACCACTAAAAAGATTGGCAAAACCAGAAGAAATAGGAGAACTTGCAGTATTTTTAGGTTCAGATGAATCATCATATATAATAGGAACGCAAGTAGTAATAGATGGTGGTAGTACACTTCCTGAAACAGGTAGTGTTGGAATGTAAAATTAGTATTATAATTAAAGGTTAATATAGTAAACTCTTGAATGATTATTTATAAAGAAAATAACACATACTATTTATGAAAAATTATAGTTTAGGAGTGATACTATGAAAAGTACTAATAAAAGAGAATGGACTAAAGAAAATTATTTAGTTAATGGTCATAAAACACAAAATCAATTCGCTAAAAGTTCCTTTAATACGACTATAGAACAACCTAAAATAAATGAAAGTGGAAAGGAAGCAAAACAAAGAGGATATTAAAAGTTATTTTAATTTAAAAAATATGAATAAAATTATATATAAATCTATAATTATGAAATTACAAGGAAATTAGAAAAGAATTTATAAAATATTAAAATTTTATTAATTATGTTTAAAGAAAAAACAGTAATTTTACACAAAATTGCTGTTTTTAAATTTTGATGTCGTTTTTAAGGGATTTATCATATTATATAGTAGCATATAAAAAAATATATGATGGTGATATGTATGATATGTAATTGTTGTAATCCATTATCAATAGATGAAAGAGTAAAATATATCTGTGAAAATGAGTACGAATATTTTCTTTCTAAAACTAATGTAATAGGTATTGGTCTTGGGTTTAAATCAATAAAAGGTTCTAATACTTCACAAAAGTGTATAAAAGTATTCACTAGTGAAAAAGTGGATAATGGTGAATTGCCTCCAGCACAGTTAGTACCTGCGATTTATAAAGGAATTAGAACAGATGTAGTACAAAGTGGAAATATTGAATTTACTGGACTTACACAAAAAAAACGTCCAGCACCAGGAGGATATAGTATAGGACCACCATTAAAAACTCAAACAGGAACAATGGGGTGCTTAGTTACTGATGGAAGTGATGTCTTTATATTAGGTAATAATCATGTCTTAGCAGATTTAAATTTTTTGCCAATAGGTACTCCTATAATGCAACCGGGTCCTGATGATGGTGGAAAAGCTAATACAGATGTTATTGCAAAACTTACAAAATATATTCCTATAAAATTTCATAAGAAAGAAAATTATGTGGATGCAGCTATTGCTAAAGTAATAGATAAAAAATTAGTATCGGCTAGTATTGCTTTTATTGGAAATATTAAAGGAATAGGAAAGCCTAATTTAGAAGAAGGAGTTAAAAAAGTAGGACGTACTACTGAATTTACTGTAGGAAAAATATCAGCTATATATGCAACTTATGTACTGAAATATAATAGTAAAGAAGTTTTATTTAAAGATCAAATATTTACAACTAATATGGCTGATTATGGGGATTCAGGAGCTATATTAGTAGATTATAGAAATTATGCTCTTGGACTTCTCATTGCAGGTTCTGAAAGTTTTACTGTATATAATAATATATACAAGGTTTTAGGTGATTTAAAAGTTAATATTTTATCTAAATAGTAGCAGTATATTTTATAAAACACACTAAGTGAAAAAAATAAATAAATGATTTTAAAAAATATAATATGAAACAAATGAAAATGATTCCTAACAATTTAAATTAAGGAATCATTTTTATTTATACAATTATTAGAAATAAAATCGAATTTATATAAATAATAATAAATATAATATAGTAGGTAGATTTCAATAAGTAAAATTATATATTATATATATTATAATGTTATAAGTGGTATAATATAAGGTAAGAATCTGTTTAAACAGTTAAGGGGGAATTGTTTATGAATATAAGAGATTATATAGAAAATAAGAGAGTTACAATAAAACCAATTTCTTTTTTTTATATTAAAAAAGCACTTGGAAATTGTGGATTATCAACTCAGATTAATTTAGATAATTTGTATTTATATAAGACAATATTAAATACAATCAATCTAAGTATACCGCAGACATTTCCCAATTTAAGTGATATATCTGAAGAAATATCACCAATAATCTACAATAAGAAAACAATTAAACTAGAAGAAAGATTAAAAAACTTAGTAAGTTTAGTTAGTAATTTTAAGGATAAAAAATTTGTTTATGTAAATAAGAATGAAATAAATGAAAAAATAGCATATCAAGAAGATGGCAAGATACTGTTTAAGTTATATTGTGATTTAGGATATGATAGACAAGAAAGAGTTAATTTAGAAAAATTAACTAGATGCATACAATACTATATTAATATCATACAAGAAGTATTGATGCAAGATATTAATAAATTTAGCAGTGAAGCTTTAATAGATAAAGAAGATGTTAAATATATATCATATGTACATGATCAATTATCAACTAATGATAAAAAATATGAATATATAGATGAGTTTATGAGAGATTGCTTTTTATCTATAGATGATTTAAAAGTAGATGATGAATATAAAGTTAAATTAAAAGAGATTCTAATTTCAATAGCATTACCATGTATTCCATCACCTAATATCATGATTAATAAAATTTGTTATAGCATGCATGCTTTTAGACACGATATAAGAGATAATATAGAATACCTTATACAGGAAGTTAAAAGATAGACTGAATATATATTTTCCTTTAATTAATATAAATTAATATAAATTAATTAATAATTCTAATGTAATTTAAATATCTTGCATATTTAATAAGTGAGTTAAGTATATATAATATGTAGTTTAAGGTTCTGTTAATTAATTATGAAAATATAGCTTTAAAAATCACAAAATTACTATACGACTTACTTTAAATAATAAAAATTATATAATTAATATTTTGTGGTATGACAAAAAAGCCTATCTATGTATAGATTTTTAAAAATAAATAGACTTAATTAAAAGCGATAGCGTTAGCCGTTAGGCAGTTAATAACCAATTATTTTTAGCTTTAACTGAATAATTGATTCCTGATACTTCAGCTGGTGTTAAACTACGTAGTGAGGAATGATTACGAATAAAATTATAGTGAAATATAAATACCGATATTAACTTATTGGCGCTATCAAAAGAGTTAAAGCCTTTTAAACCTTTATACCAAGACTTAAATGTTTTATTAAAAGATTCAATAATATTGTTTGAAATATCATCTTTAAAAGATTGTACTTTTATGTGTAATGTATCTTGGAATACTGATTTTATTGGAATATTGTAAGATGGTAATCTATCAGTAACTATGGCTCTAGGAGATCCTAATTTCTTAGCATCGTTAAAAAGGCTAAAAGCTTGTTTAGCATCTCTATATGGGGATAGATGATAAGAGATAATTAATCGACTTTCTGAGTCTATAACAAGCCATAGATAATGTTTCTTGCCATTTATAAATACAACAGTTTCATCTGCGTGCCATTCATCAGAATCTGATAAGTCAATATTATAAAATAAATTATCAGATTTCAATTTGAAATATGCAGCAAATTTTTTAGTCCAACTTGCAATAGTAACATGAGATACTTTTACATTAAATGTTCTAAACAAATATTGAGATATACGTCTTGTAGAACTTTCATTAAGAAAGTAAAGGTCTAAAGCCATTAATATAATATGAATTGGAAAGCGCATACCTTTAAAATTAAGTTTACCTTGGATAGTGGTATTGCTTGAAGGATCTATAGCCGTAGGCTTCGCCACAAAAAAACTATGATTACATTTTTTATCGTTACAACGATAATTGATATAATTTGAATAATTATGATGAATAAAGGTTCCTTTGTTACAGACAGGACAACGAGGATAATCCTTGAGCTGACGCTCTTTCGGCGTAGCCGATGGTGCAAATTGTCTTTTACACTCTTTGCATTGATATTTTTGATTTCCTTCTTTGTCTTTTCCAAACTTATATAGCTTATGACTGTAACATCTAGGACAGGTAATTTTTTTATTAGCTTTGTTCATTGAGTCCTCTCTCCTTTCTGGGAGGTAATGTTTTTGTGGTGAATCTATTATATTTCAATAGGTTGAGGGGAATCAATGTTCATATAACTTAACAGAACGTAGTTTAATGACTGGAGGTATGTATATGAAGTTTGAATTAGATGATATAAAAATTGTTAATGTTTTAAAAGCTGTAAAAAATGAATACAGTAATGCTAGAACATACTATAAACAACATATTAAAGAAGAAGAAAGAATAGGGGTATCTAACCCATCTGAATTAAAAGAGTTATATAATAAATTATTACAACAAGCAAAACAACAAGGTGAATTTATTAAATTAAATTTTATAAATTAATAAAATAAATTTTATTATAAGAAGCATGAAGACTTTTCTAAGTTTATTAGAAGTTTTTCATGCTTTTATTTTTTATTAAGAATTATTTTAAAAATAATTGATTTAACTATAAGGTCTTTTAATATTAATACGAAAGATTATTTGTATTAATAAAAATATATTAATAAACATATTATGTTAATATTATTGATAAATGAAAAAAATACCAGTATCATTAGTTAGTGGAATAATTATGTAGATGGAGGAATTATATGAATAAAAGGCTATATGTTGTAAAAAACACTGCAAAAATACTTGCCTTATCAAGCTTATTAATATTTAAACCATGTTATTCATATGCATCAGAAAATATACAAGAAGTAGATGTTCATAAGGAATGGACAATCAGATTTAATAAGCCAATAGATCCATATAGTGTATATGATAGTATAGTTGTAAAGGATTCAAAAGGAAGTATATTAAGTGGACCTAAATTTACTATATTAGAAAATGGACAAGTTGTTAAGATTCAGTATTTTAATGAGATATATAGAAATAGTGAAGTTTATACGTTAACAGTAACAAATAATATAAAAGATTTAAAAGGAAAAAAATTAGTTCATTCTAAATTTATAAAATTTAGAGTTAAAAATGCATTAGATGATGATAGTGAACATGTAGATATAAGTGAGTGTACACAAAAGGTTCCTATAATAGGACAATCCAAGCTATTGCCTAAAAATATGGCTGAGTATGTATTAAAACATAATAAAAATCCTAAATTATCTATAAATATTTATGATTTAGCAAATATATTTTTAGAAGAGGGAAAGTGTGAAGGAATACGAGGAGATATAGCCTTTTGTCAAAGTATAAAGGAAACAGGATTTTTTAAATATGGTGGACAAGTTCTTCCAGAGCAGAATAATTATGCAGGAATAGGTGCTCTTAATAATAGTAAGGTTGGAAAAGGTGCATGGTTTAAAAGTCCGAGAGAAGGTGTAAGAGCCCAAATACAACATTTAAAAGGATATGCAACAAGAGAAAAATTAAATAATATGTGTGTTGATCCAAGATATAATATCTTAAAACAAGCAGGAATACTAGGAATAGCACCTAATTGGCAAAATTTAAATGGAAGATGGGCTGTTCCGGGAAAAGATTATGGAGAAGACATAATTTCTATATATAAAAGAATAGAAAAAATAAAATAAAATTATTTTACATAAAACTTAATAAGTTACAAAAAGAAACGATAAATTCTACGTAAGTAGAATTTATCTTGTTTATATAGAAACATATATAAATATTTATATATGTTACAAGGTAATTTGTAAACATTATAAATAATAATTCTTTTGAAAGTATCATAAAAACTAGAAAAAATATAGTATCAAGATTTAAAAGTAAAAATATGGATAAATTTGATTTTAAAGGGGTCGCATGTTATAATATTTGTAAAAAATAGTATAAAATCGAGATGCCATAGTAATTCAATTTATTTAATAAAATAAAGGGGGTATGTGATATGAATGAATTAAGTAGTTCTTCAGAAGAAATAAAAGTTTTAATAGAAAAATTAAGAGATCCCCTAAATGAATTAGTGGTTTATTCAGGTAATGATGAATTTGATGAAGAGATAATTAAGTTAAGTGAAGTTTTGGACAAACTTATAGCTAAATACATGATTTATACTAAAGAAAGTTAATATAAATCATGTATCTAACAGAAGTATAAGCATATGATTTCTACAAGAACAATGATAACAGTTAAGTATGTTTAAGTAAAGGGTTATTACTTAAAGAGTATGGTTTATTACTTAAAAGAATATTAGATGCATTTAAAGGAAGAATAATTGCATTTGAAGGAATTTCTATTGACAAATAAGTTGGTTGATGTAAAATCTAGTTAAAATATGTAGTAAGAGGTAAAAAAATGAAACTTTCTGAAAAATTTGCTATAAAAGTTACTAAATATATAAAAAACACATTACCAGATAAAAGTGAAGATGATTTATCAATAATAAAATATGGAATAGAACTGCTATTTATGAGTTTTAATAAAATGCCTATCATATTATGTGCAGGTTATTTAGTGGGAATGTTTAAAGAAACTTGTTTTACTATGTTAGTTTTTGGAATTATAAGAAGTTCTGCATCAGGAATTCATGCTAGGACAAGTTTTACATGTTTAATATCAACATTAGTAGCTATATTAGGAGGAATATATATATCTCGAGTTATGAATATAAGTATATTAGTAAAACTCTTGATTTTTATTGTGAGTTTTATCGTATATTTGAGATATTCGCCAGCTGATACGGAGGAAAAACCCTATATAAATTCAGAAATAAGAAAAAAGTTAAAAGTTAAAAGTCTTATAACAGTTACAATTTATTTTGTTATATCAATTGTAATTAAAAATAAGTTTTTTTCAAATATATTTATAAATATTTTGTGGATTCAAGGAATATTAATAATTCCAATTACTTATAAAATATTTAATAGGAGGTATAAAAATTATGAATACTATGAAAAAGAAAGTTTCTAAAATGATTGCAAATATGATAAGTGGAGTATCAACTAATATAGCATATACATCTACTAAAAAGTGTGTTTCTTTGAATGGATTAGAAGAACCTAAGATGCCAAAAGTGCTATTAAAAAGAGCTAAGTAGTATTACTTAGCTCTTATGTGTAAATCCTGGATAAATAAATTATTTTTTATATATGTATTTAATATGGTATTATGGGGATATTTTTCATTTAATATAGAGCGAACGTTAAAAAGACCAATACCTCTATTACTACCTTTTGAAGAATATCCTTTTTTAAATATAGAATTTAGATTAATTTTAGTAGTATTACAAGAATTTAATATTACTATATTTAAATCAGTATCCATATCCTTTATAAAAGATATGGATATAAGTCTTTGAGAAGTAGTTTTTGCACATTCTAATGCATTATCTAAAAATATTCCTAGTATTCTACATAAATCAAATTCACTTATATATATATCATCTATGGTATTGAAGATTTCTATTTCTACTTTTATATTATTTCTTAATATTTGAGATATTTTTGCAGATAATAAACCTTTTATACCAGAATTTTTTATCTTTTTTAATTTTGATATATCATAATATTTATCTTCAGTAAATATATTTTTATGAAAATATTCTTTCAGACTATAATAATCATTATTTTCTAAAAAACCATTCATCATAAAAATCATATTGTTATAATCATGTTTAAAATTAGATATATCATCTATTAAATTTTCTATACTTTGAGAATAAAGCTTTAATTGATTATATTTTTTATCTTTAATCTGTAACATTATAAGATTTTCATTAAATAAATAATTTGTATATAAAAATGATAAAGCAATATATATGGAAAAAATGCAAAGTATTAAAATAGGAATAAAAATTTTATTTTTAAAATACTTATTAAAGTATTCATATGCTATTAAATAACTTATAATTATCATAAAAGTAATAATAATAATAAAAAAATTTTTTATTATAGAACTATTTTTTAGAAAAAGAATTTTGTTTTTTATATATTTCCATAATGTACAGTGCATTACAATTAATAATATATTATTTAATATAATTAATATATTTGCTATAAACTTAAATGTTTTTATATTTAAAATATGTTGAGAGTTTAAATTTAATATATTAAAAAATATAATAGTAATTAGTTGTTCTGAAAATATCATAAGTATTAGTGTAAAAAAACAAGTTTCCATTATAAAGAAGAAATCTTTTTTGAAGGTTATTTTTAACAATAATATTAAAAATAAAAAGGTTAACAATATTTTAAAATGATAAAAGTTACTTAATTTAATTAGATAATTATATATAATAGCAATAAATGTTATTATAAATGTGTTAAAACTTGTTACTTTAAATTTAAAGTTGATTAATTTACAAGCAACATATAAATAAGTATAAAAACTTAGAAATATAAGTAATATATCTAACATGTCCAATGTTTATTCACCTCTTTTATGCCATTTCTAGATAGAGGACATAAAATATCATTTCTTAGTTTTACAAAAGAATTTCCTTGAGACTTATTTATACTTACTATAAAATTTTTATTTATTATTGTAGTTTTGTGAATCTGTATAAAGTTATCATCTAATTCATCTTTTAATTCTTTTAAAGTTGTATAAAATTGAAGTATGTTTTTAGATGTACTTAGTTGAACTTTTTTACTGTTTTTTATAGTTTCTATACATATTATATCTTTTAATGGTATATTGAAAACTTCAAATCCAGATTTTATTTTTAAAGTTTTTTCCGTATTAAGTTTTTTAGTTTCAGTTAAAATTTTAGTTGCTGTTAGAAGACTATCTTCTAATTCTTTGCCTAAACTAAAGGTTTTGTCTATAAATTGCAGTATTCTTAGTTTATATTGAAATACTTTAAAACCTAACTCTGAATGATTTGTTATGTAAATCATCTCGCCTGAATAATTATCTAATTTACGAATTTCTCGTCCCAATAGTAATCCGTTGATTTTTTCATTTAAATCTATATCAAGAATATAAATTCTTTTTGGATTAGAATTGTTTTTAATATTATGCAAAATATCAGTGGTATTATTAAAAGTTGATATTTTGAAGGAGTTGAAATTAATTTTTTCATAAAAAGTAGTAACTGTTTTAGCTATAATGTTAAGAGTTTCAGTGTTATCATCGCAAATATATACATCTATCATTAAAAATCCTCCCCTCATAAAATTAGTCAAAAATTGTTAATTCATATATAAATTATATATCAATTATATATAATTACAAGTAAAAAAAAGGAATAGTAAAATAAAATTGGAAATAATTTGTAGATAAATAGGCTTTAATTTTAAAAGATAATGAATATTATTAAACATTATTAGCTAATTTTAAAGTAATTATGGTGTTATAAAATTAAATAATTATAAAAAACATTAAAAAACTTTGAAACATATAGAATTTTTTGTCATAAAAACAAGAAAAACAGTTTTCAAAACAATTTTAGGTTGATTTTATTAAAACTTTTACATATAATATTTATTGCATCCTTGTGATGTGGGAGGGAGAGGGAAAAAGGAAAAGGAACGAAAAAAATGGAAAAAACACAGAACAAATTATTTGATTTTGAAGGGAGCAACACTACATTCAGAAAGGAACTGATAGCTGGATTGACATCGTTTTTTGCTATTGTATATATTATAGCTGTTAATTCATCAATATTATCAGACGCAGGTGTACCTATAGAAGGGGCTATAATAGCAACAGTACTTTCTTCTTTTGTAGGATGTGTACTAGTAGGTATATGTGGTAATGCACCAGTTATCTTGGTACCTGGTATGGGTGTTAATGCGCTTTTCTCTTACACAGTTGCAACAGCTATGGGACTTACATGGCAACAAGGACTTGCAGCAGTATTTGTTTCAGGAATTGTATTTGCAATAGTTGCATTTACAAAACTTGCTCAAATACTTACTGAATCAATTCCAACTTCTTTAAAAGAAGCAATAACAGTTGGAATAGGACTTCTAATTATGTTTATTGGACTTCAAAAGAGTGGAATTGTAATATCAAGTGATAAAACTTTTGTTGGACTTGGACATCTTAATAATCCATTGGTATATGTAACTTTTATAAATTTAATTATTACATTAGTGCTATTTATATGTAATGTACCAGGTAATTTTTTAATAGGAATGATATTAGGTACTATTATATCTGGTTTATTTGGACTTGTTGATGTATCAAAACTTACATTTACAGGATTCTCATTAAACGGATTTAAAGATGTTTTCATGGTAATGGATTTTAGTAAAGTGGCTTCACTTACATTTTGGATTGCAGTATTCTCTGTAACTTTAGTACTTGTATTTGAAAACCTAGGTTTACTTCATGGACATATAAATGTTATGTTAAAGGAGCCTAAAAAGTTTAAGAGTTCATTTAGAGTTTGTTCAATATCTGCAATAACTTGTGGAATGTTTGGAACAAGTCCTACAGTAGCTACAATTGAAAGTGCCGCTGGAATAGCAGCTGGTGGAAAGACTGGACTTACTTCAATAGTAACAGGAGTGTTATTTTTAATAGCTCTATTTCTTCTTCCAATAATAAAGATTATACCTAATAGTGCAATTTCGCCTATACTTATAATCATTGGTGGACTTATGATGAAAAATGCATTAAATATTGATTTTAATGATTTTTCAGAAGGATTCCCAGCTTTCTTAATTATTGCAATGATACCATTAACATTTAGTATAGTAGATGGTATGGCATTTGGATTTATAGCATATCCAATAGTTAAGTTAGCAGCTAAAAAATCAAAAGAAATATCACTTACAATGTATATAATACCTATAGTATTTTTACTTAATTTTATATTACATGCGATAAGTTAATTTTAGGACAGCATTTGCTGTCCTTTTTATTTTATTAAAAATTGAGCATACTATTAAAATAATAATATTTTGGTGCCAAGTTATAAGGTATTATGTATTAGAATCTTATAAATAGGAAGTGAGTGAATGTATAGACAGTTTGTACAGGGAAATCCTATGTTTACTTCAATAAATAAAGTACCTAGACAATATCCTTATTTAACGGAAAATATAAGTACAGAAATTGTAATAGTTGGTGGTGGAGTTACAGGGGCTATTTTAGGATATTATTTTACAAAACATAATATACCTTGTGTGATATTGGAGAAGAATAGAATAGCCCATTGTAGTACTAGTGCTACCACAGCTCTATTAGAATATGAACTTGATGATAATTTAAAAGAGTTGAGTTCAATAATTTCATTAGAAAAGTTATTAAGAGTATATAAATTAGGGATTAGTGCATTAAATGAGATAGATATCTTTATAAAGGAAAATGGAAATAAGTGCAATTATATAAAAAAGGATGCGTTATTATATACTAGTAGAAATTTAGAGAAGAAAGAACTTTATGAAGAATATAATTTAAGAAAAGAAAATGGTTTTAATGTAGAATTTATAGATGAATATAATAATCCTTTTAGTTTTGATTTAAAGGCTGGTATTTATAGCAAAGATGGAGGAATACAGTTAGATCCTTATAAATTTACTCACGAATTATTGGAAGTAGGATGTAATAACGGTTTAAAGGTTTATGAAAATACAGAAGTTATAGATGTTAATTATATAAACGATGGAGTTGAAGTAGAAACCATATATGGATGTAAGGTTAAGGGTAAAAAAATAGTAGTTGCAACAGGATATAATACAACATTGTTTACAAAACGTAAATTGGGTACTAAGTATACTACTTTTAGTATAGGAACAAAAGTAATTAGAAGTTTTGATGGTTGGTTTAATAGAGCCTTAATTAGAGATAATAGCAATCCTTATAATTATTTGCGTACTACTTGGGATAATAGAATTATTATAGGTGGAGAAGACATAAATTTTTCAGATAACATAATTAATGCAGATATTGCAAATAAGAAATATGATATATTAGAGCAGAGATTAAAATCTATGTTTAATAATATTAAAGATATAGAGATTCAATATAGATACTGTGGAACATTTATATCAACAAAGGACAACTTAGGATTTATGGGACCAGAGCCTACTAACAATAAATTATGGTATTGTCTAGGATATGGAGCTAATGGAATACTGTTTACTATATTAGGTGCAATGATGCTTACAGAATTTTATTATGGTATTAAAAATAGAGATTTGGATTTGTTTAAAATAGATAGATTTGACTCATAAAGCTTCTAAATTAATAATTTAGGAGCTTTATGAAAGTATAAAATATATTAATACATTTCTATATACTTATTGACTTTTATATGAAAATATATTATATTTTAAAATAGTTAGCATACAAACTATTAGGAAGCAAACTAAGAGGAGGAATTATGAGTTGTACATCTGGATTTAAAATTGCATTACTTATTAAAGAGATAAATTCTAAAATAAATTTTAAAGTTACAGAGGAATTAAAAAATATAGGTTTAACTGTTCCTCAAATTACAGCTATAAAATTTATAGCACATAGAAAAAAAGTAACGTCATCTGAACTTAGTGAGGAGATGAGTATTACTAAGGCTACTGTATCTGGTATTATAGATAGATTAGAAAAGATGAATATAATTAAACGAGTAAGGAGTAAAGAAGACAGAAGAATTGTATATATAGTTTTTTCTGATGAAGGATTAAATTTGGCTAAGGATATAAAAGATATAATGAATGGTTGTTTTGAAAATATATTTAATAATGTTTCGGAAGAAGAGTTAGTTACCATAGATAATCATTTAAGTTCACTATTGAAAGTAATAGAAGAACATTTATAAAATAAAAATTTATTTTTAAACTATATTATGTGAGAAAGGACGTAGAATAGTTATGTTAGCAAAAGCCATAGTTTTTATAACATTAGCTCTTATATTTTATACAGTCGGAGTTTTTGGTGAGAAGTCACAGGGAGTTTTGAAAAAATGGCATGTTATAATATTTTGGATGGGACTTGTTTGTGATACATTGGGTACAAGATTTATGGGTGACATAGCTGGTTCTATGTTTCAAATGAATCTTCATGGGGTAACTGGTATTATGGCAATATTGCTTATGTTATTTCACGCTTTATGGGCTACTACTGTATTGATAAAGGACAATGAAGAAACTAAAAAAAGATTCCATAAATTCAGTATAGTTGTTTGGATTATATGGTTAGTTCCTTATATATCAGGTATGATTGTTGGAATGAGTCAATAGATCAAAAACTCTAGAAAATTTAATTTTCTAGAGTTTTTGATATAATAAAATAATATTATTTGTGGTATAATATACGAAAAATACAAATAGAGAAAATATAGAGGGGGAAAGAGGTTGTTTGATAAGCTTAAAATCAAATACTGGGATATAATAATAGCAGTTCTTGTATCGTTTATAGGAATACAACTAATTATAAATTATAAAGTTATATTAAAAATATTAGGTGATGTAATAAATATACTTATGCCTTTTATAGTAGCTTTTGCTATAGCATATATTTTAAATCCTATAATGAAGTTTATAGAAAAAAAATTAAAAGTTAATAGAACTATAAGTGTATTATTTACATATATATTAATCATAATTTTGATAACTATTTTTTCTATGACTGTAATTCCAAAAGTATTTAATAGTGGAATGGACATGGTAGATAAAATGCCTGAATTTGCTCAAAAAATGTATTCATGGGTAAACAGTCATATTTCAAGTAAACTTATGAACTCGGGATCAGGAAATTTTGTTAGAGATAATGCAGGAAAATGGATAGAAAAATTTAGTGCTATATCTTCAACATGGCTTGCTGTAGCACTAAATCAAATTGTATCTACAACTACATCTTTAATAAATTTTGTATTTGGGCTTATAATATCAATATATATGTTATATGATAAAGAAAAGTTCAAGCAGAATTCAAAGAATCTAGTATACATATTATTAAGCGAAAAATGGGGAAATAAATTAATAAATGTTGCAAGAAATGTAGATGAAATGGTAGGAACATATATAGGTATAAAAGCAATAGATTCTTTTATTATAGGTATAATATGCTTTGTAGGACTTATGTTATTTAAATGTCCTTATGTATTGATTATATCTATTATAGTAATGGTAACTAATATGATACCTTACTTCGGACCATTTATGGGAATGATACCACCATTTTTAATAAATGTTTTTTATGATCCTAAAAAAGCCTTTGGAATTCTAATATTTTTAGTTTTATTACAGCAGTTTGATGCATGGATATTAGAACCTAAGCTAGTTAGTGACAGAGTAGGAGTAAGTCCATTCTTAGTTATATTAGGTATAACTGTTTTTGGAAGTTTATTTGGTATTATAGGAATGTTACTTGCATCTCCAATTATGGCAGTTTTAAATATATATGTTGGTGGTTGGTTTAGAAGAAAAGTTCAAGAATTTAATAAAACTAAAGAAATTAAATAGTTTATTAATTAAGAGTGTCTTATATAAAATAAGATGCTCTTTTTATGTGCGCCCAGCATGGGCGCAATCTATAAGGTGAAAGTCCTGAACGCCGAAGGTGATATAGGCGTTAGCCAATGACAAGGGTGTCCATCGTGAGGTGGAATCTGAAGGAAGTCGGATGGCAAAATTCCGGTCTGAGGAATACGAATCACATAAGAGGCTGGATATAGCTGGATGAGTTTGCATAACAAAACAAAGTCCGTATCACCCGAAAGTTATTGCAGTATATGTGGCAGATATATGGAATGAAAGATTGCGTTCTTACCTGGGGAGGTCTGATAGATATATCATTAAAGGATGAACTTCCTACATGATAACCTACATAGTGATATGTAACTGAACTATCAGAAGTCAGCAGAGGTCATAGTACCATACTATGTGCACGTAGTGAGGGAAGGACTGAACATTAGGAGGTTTTCAACTTTGAATAATTCAAATAAATTACAAAGAAAGCAGACAACTCAATATAGAGGTCGCCTTGTGAAGTAGAAGTGGAACTTCAAGGTAAACGAGGGGCGCAGAGTAATAATTTGGCGTTAGCAAAGGGAGAAAGAGAAAACAATGTAGTAGATGATACTAATAATCTACTTGAAAAGGTTTTAGTTAGAGAAAATATGCTAAAAGCTATGAAAAGAGTAGTTGCCAATAGAGGAAGTCATGGTATTGATGGTATGAGAGTCGATGAACTCCGAGGGTTTATTATCAAAAATTGGCTAACAATTAAGCAAAAGTTATTAGAAGGAAGGTATAAACCTTCACCAGTTAGGAGAGTGGAAATACCAAAACCTGACGGTGGAATTAGATTGCTTGGAATACCTACTGTACTTGATAGATTAATACAACAGGCATTAGCTCAAGAACTTAATAAAATTTATGACCCTACCTTTTCGGATAATAGCTATGGATTTAGACCAAATAAAAGTGCTAAACAAGCTATATTAAAATCAAGACAATATATCAATGAGGGGCATAAATGGGTTGTTGATATAGACTTAGAAAAATTCTTTGATAAAGTTAACCATGATATATTAGTGGAAAGACTTTCAAGAAGAATAAAGGACAAAAGGGTACTTAAACTAATTAGAAATTATCTTAAATCTGGAATAATGATAAATGGATTGAAGGTAAAATCAGATAAAGGTACACCGCAAGGTGGTCCATTAAGCCCAATACTTGCTAATATTATGCTTGATGAAGTAGATAAAGAACTTGAGAAAAGAGGTCATAGATTTTGCCGATTTGCAGATGACTGCAACATTTATGTCAAAAGTAAAAAGGCAGGATTAAGAGTTATGGCAAGTATAAGAAAAATACTTGAAGGTTTATTAAAACTTAAAGTTAATGAAAATAAAAGTGCAGTAGATTTTGTGACGAGAAGAAAATTTCTTGGATTTTCATTCTATTTTGCAAAAGGGCGGAGCCAATATAAGAATACATGAAAAGTCATATAAGAGATTCATAAACAAAATAAGAAAATTAACAAACCGTAATAAAGGTATAAGTATGGAATATAGAGTTTATATGATTAACCAATTAACGATTGGATGGATTAATTACTTTGGAATAGCGAAAGCTAACGCTAAAATACAAAAAATAGATAGTTGGATAAGAAGAAGGTTAAGGGGTTGTATTTGGAAACAATGGAAAAAGGTTAAAACTAGAGGACGAAACCTCATAAAACTAGGTCTTTCGACCTATAAAGCATGGGAGTATGCAAATACAAGAAAAGGCTATTGGAGAATATCCAAAAGCCCAATTCTTGATACAATCTTAAACAACAAATATATTGAAAATCTTGGTTACAGAAGTATATCTAAAAGATATCAGCTAATACATAATTCTTAATGAACCGCCGTATACCGAACGGTACGTACGGTGGTGTGAGAGGACGCTAAATAAAATAATTATTTAGCTCCTACTCGATAATATATGTAGAAAGATAAATTAAAATAATTTTATTTAAGAGAAATTTGTAAAAACTTCTTTAAAGTTGTTGAAAACTAATATATTATATTTAGGAGAAAGCTTTATATATTTATCAGACACTGAGAGGAGAAAGATTAAAAGAATATGAGTATACTAACAGTTAAGAATATGAGCCATGGATTTGGTGATAGAGCTATATTTGATGATGTTTCTTTTAGACTTTTAAAAGGAGAACATATAGGATTAATAGGAGCTAACGGAGAAGGTAAATCTACCTTTATGAATATAATTACTGGAAACCTTATGCCTGATGAGGGAAAAATTCAATGGAGCAATAGGGTTAAAGTTGGATATATGGATCAGCACGTCAATTTAAAAAAAGGAAAAACTATAAGAGACGTTTTAAGAGAAGCTTTTGACGAACTATTTACTTTAGAACAAGAAATGTTAGCTATTACAGAAAAAATGGCTGATGCATCTCCAGAAGAATTAGAGAAGTTATTACAAGATATGGGAGATATACAAGATATTTTAGATAATGGTGATTTCTATATAATAGATGCAAAAATAGAAGAAGTTGCAGCAGGTCTTGGAATTAGTGATATAGGTTTAGATAAGGACGTAAATGATTTAAGTGGTGGTCAAAGAACGAAGGTTTTACTTGCAAAACTTTTATTACAAAAACCTGATATTTTATTACTAGACGAACCTACAAACTACTTAGATGAAGTTCATATAGAATGGCTTAAAAGATTTCTTGAAAATTACGAAAATGCTTTTATATTAATATCACATGATATTCCATTTTTAAATAGTGTTATAAATTTAATTTATCATTTAGATAATTTAAAATTAACAAGATATGTAGGGGATTATGATAATTTTAAAAGAATTTATGAAGCAAATAAAAAGCAATTAGAAGCAGCATATGCAAGACAACAGCAAGAAATCGCAAAACTTGAAGATTTCGTAGCAAGAAATAAGGCTAGGGTTGCAACAACAGGAATGGCAAAATCAAGACAAAAGAAATTAGATAAGATGGAAAGAATAGAGCTTACATCTGAAAAACCAAAGCCAGAATTTAATTTCCAAAAAGGAAGAACATCTGGAAAGATGATATTTGAAACTAGAGATTTAGTAATAGGATATGATGAGCCACTTTCAAAGCCGCTTAATTTAACTATGGAAAGAGGTCAAAAGATAGCTTTAGTAGGTGCAAATGGTCTTGGTAAGAGTACACTTTTAAAAAGCTTAATGGGACAAATTAAGCCAATAAGTGGAGAAGCTGAACTTGGAGATTATCAACTTATAGGATATTTTGAACAAGAAATAAAAGGCGCCAATAATAATACATGTATAGAAGAAATTTGGGAAGAGTTCCCGTCTCTTACTCAATATGAAGTAAGATCAGCATTAGCGAAATGTGGACTTACAACAAAGCATATAGAAAGCAGAGTCAATGTATTAAGTGGAGGAGAGCAGGCTAAAGTTAGATTATGTAAGCTTATAAATAGAGAAACTAATATACTAATCCTAGATGAGCCTACTAATCACTTAGATGTAGATGCAAAGGATGAATTAAAGAGAGCTTTAAAAGAATATACAGGAACTATACTACTTGTTTGTCATGAACCAGAATTCTATAGAGACGTAGTGACTGATGTATGGAATTGTGAGAATTGGACAACTAAAATAGTATAGAAATAAGTTTATTAATGGTTGATACTAGGGAGATAGAAGGAATTCTATCTCTTTTGTTTTAGAAAAAAAGCTAAATAGAGATGTCGCTAAAATTATTGTACTTATGTAAATTCATAATGTATATGATATTATAATTAGAGTAATCTTGGTTATCTATATATGAAGGGGATGTTTAAAAATGAAAAAAGTTATAATTGGAAGTATAATTTTTATTTTAGTATTTATACTAGCATTTTATTCAAAGTTTTCTTATTTAGGAACTATGAAAGGTAATATTATCTCAAAGGAAAGTAACACTAGTGTAACAACTTTCATTGCTAAAAATGAAGATAAGATTAATTTTATCTGTAATTCTTCAGTTAAACAAGGTACTATAAAATTAATATTAATTAATCCAAAAGGAAAAATAATAAAGAATTTTCAAACAAACAAAAATTATTCAGAACAAATTTGCTTAGATACTGATGGAGAATATAAGTTTAGGATAGCTTATGATAATTTTATTGGAAATTATACTGTTAAGTATAAATAAAAGGTATTTGTTAGGGAGAGAAGCGGTGCCAGACACCTGTCGAATTAAAGAGAGCTTTAAAAGAATATAAAGGAACAATACTACTTGTTAAATAAGTATTTTACAGAAAATTATGATTTTTAGAAATTAAGAAACTTGACTAGATACATACGAAATATTGGAATTTATGTTATAATGATGATATATTTATATTATAATCTAATATATGATTGTGAGATAGTGTTCTGTAAAGTAGGAGGATTTATATGAAGAATAAATTCAAAGTATTAACATTTGTGATAATAGTCATATCATTAAGTTTGATAGGGTGTGGGAGTAATTCTTCCAAAACAGCAAGTAAAGGTGTAAAAACATATGATTTAGTAAAATACAAAGGTTCCTATGTAGGCGATAATAGTTCTGTAGCAAATATAATAGCAAAGTTACCTGCTAATGATTATAGCTCAGGATTTAGTTTGCAAACTAAGAAAGAACCATATGGAATAACTATTAACTATAAAGCAAATCAAAATTTGGGTAAAGAAAATTATAATAAATTTTGGAGTGATAAAAAAGTTAATGAGTTCTTGGAAAAGAACGCAGTAGTATTATTATCTGTTATACAAAATGCCGACGTTATAGAATTTAATGTAGATAAAATAGGTGAAAAATGTTATAAATATGATAGAAAAAGTTTAGAACGAAAATATGGTGGCAAATTAAAAGACTTATTTAAAAATGATGCTTCGTTTGAAAAATTTTTAGGGTAATAAGTTTAAAGATTTTTCAAAATAATTAATTCTAACAATTTATTTTTGTAATAAACATTATTTAAAATGTACGGCTGTGGGAAAAAGGCTTATATGAAGGAAAAGTAATCTTGATAATTTATAAAAAAACCGTATTATTCAAAAATGAATTTTACGGTTTTTTATTTAATGTAATAAATAAAAATAAAATCAGGAGAGTTATTCAACAGCCAGTATGTGTGCGTTGGGGAGAAGATAGTACAAAGTAAATAAATTAAAAGAAGGGGGTAGAAATTAATTGTAAGTTCACAATTTTGACAACTCTTAGTGTACTACTTCCAGGTTCCTATTTTAAATAGGATGTCAGGTGCTTGTCTATTATATATGAACCATATGAATGATTTAATAAGTAGTAATTACTATAGAGAGGATGAATTAAAACATGGGTTATAAATTAAAAGAGGTAACAGTAAGAACAAATAATTCTGAAGAGGGAACAAAAATAATTAGTGAAATTTGGCAAGATATTGTCAATGGAAAACTACCAATTCTTTTTGATACTGATCATATGTTTCAAAAAGGAGTTTCTCCAGTTTCAAAATATAGTAACTATTATAGTGATGAAAATGGAGATTATGACCTTACTATAATGGCTGTAAAAGCTAATTTTTTCAGAGAAATGGAAGTAGCAGTAAGTAAAGGTTTATATAAAAAATATGATGAAAAAGATGAGAATGGAGAAATAGGTATATGCACAAGAAAGGCATGGGAAAAAGTATGGCAGGACCAAAAATTAGGTAATATAAAGAGAGCCTTTACTGAGGTATAAGTGCTATTATGGGAATGCAAGAAAGTGATCATTTAAGGATGTAAGAATTAGATTTATGTATAATACTATAATTACCAACATTTAAACTGGAGGTAATTATGATTATACAAATGAATATTAATTCTGAAATACAAATAGATAAGTTAGAGGATCTTCATAAATTAAATTTAATTATGGAGGAAAATAATTTGAAAGTAAATAAAAGTCAAATAGCTAGAGAACTTGGCGTTGATCCACGCACCGTAGGTAAATATTTAAATGGATATGTAAAACCTACTACTAGAAATCGTAAATCTAAAATAGACCATTTTGAACCTATTATCAAAAAACTTCTTGGTAAAGATTCTATTCAAATATTTTATTATAAACGGATTCTGTGGCAGTATCTTAGAGATAACTATGGATTAGATTGTGCTCAATCTTCTTTTAGAAGGTATATCTCCAATCATCCAGAATTTAGTCACTATTTTAATAGCAGAAGAAAAGGACATCTATCGAAGGCTGCGCCTATGAGGTATGAAACAGGTAAAGGTAAACAAGCACAACTAGATTGGAAAGAAAACATAGAATTTGTTTTAAATACCGGAGAAATTATTAGTGTTAATGTCTTTGTATTAATACTTTCATATTCGAGGTTTAGAGTGTACAAGTTATCTCTCGATAAAACACAAGAAGTGTTATTTTCTTTTCTTGATGAATCATTTCAAGCTTTTGGAGGAGTTCCGGAGGAACTATTAACGGACAATATGAAAACTGTTATGGATTTACCTAGAACTAATTATTCTAAAGGAAAAGTAAATAATAAATTTCAACAGTTTGCAAAAGATTACGGCTTTAAAGTTCACCCTTGCGTAGCAGGTAGACCTAACACCAAAGCCAAAGTAGAAGCTCCTATGAAATTATTAGATGAAATAAGAGCATATAATGGAACATTAAACTATGAGCAATTACACAAACTTGTTTCAGATTTAAACAATAGAATTAATAGTAAATGTCATACATCAACAGGTAAAATACCAATATTACATTTACAGAAAGAAAAAGATTTCTTATCAAAACTGCCTAAAGATCAGATAAGAAATCTTTACAAAATAACCACCACATCTGTTAAAGTAAATAGTCAAAGCATGATTTCATACAAATCAAACCAATATTCTGTCCCACCAGAATATATAGGTAAACGACTAAAACTTCAAGTATATGATCATCAATTACATGTGTATTATAGCACAAAATTAGTTACTATTCATGATATACAAAATCAAAAATTAAATTATCATGCAGAACATTATGCTGAGATTAGTGCTTTAACATTTAATAAAAGCTCATATGAAATGATGAAGAAAGCTAGGACAAAATTTAAATTTAATAGGAGAGGTATATAAAAATGAATAGTGCATATACACAACTTATAAAAAATCTAGAGTATTTAAAATTTAAACAAATGATTAATCATTTAGACGAAGTCATTGATTTTTCTACTAAAAATAATTTATCCTTTGTTGATGCTCTTATTAAGCTTACAGCTTATGAAATAGATTTTAAAGAAGCAAATATGATTAAATCTATGGTAAAAGTAGGCGCTTTTCCTCATAAAAAAGAGGTTAAAGACTTTGATTTCAGCTTTCAACCTAGCATTAATAAAGATCAGATATTAGATTTTTTAACATTACGCTTTCTAAATACACAAGAAAATATAGTTTTCCTAGGTCCTAGTGGAGTAGGAAAAACGCACCTTGCTACATCTATAGGAATTGCGGCAGCAAAACGTAGATATAGTACATACTTTATTAAATGTCATGATTTATTACAGCAATTAAAACGTGCAAATTTAGAGAATCGATTAGATTCTAGACTTAAACATTTTAGTAAGTACAAGCTCCTAATAATAGATGAATTAGGCTATCTACCGATAAATAAAGAAGACTCTAAGTTATTCTTCCAACTCATTGACATGCGATATGAGAAAAAAAGTACAATTTTAACAACTAATATAAATTTCAATGCTTGGGATGATATTTTTTATGATCCTATCATCGCAAATGCTATATTAGATAGAGTTTTGCACCATGCTCATGTTGTACCTATTAATGGAAAGTCTTATCGCTTAAAAGATCACTTTAAAGATGACGATGAGTAAAAAACTACACCCTTAAATGATCGGAAAATTTCATTATTATCTTGACGTTTATAACCATAGAAGTTGAACGAATAGCTGAGAAGCGTATCAATCCTAAACGTATGCAACGTAAAATAAAAAAGCAATTAAAGAATGTTGGGAGCGGAACAAAAGCGCAACAAGCGTTAAAACTTCAATACGAACAAGGAAAGCTGGAGCGCAGAACTCGTTCTCGTGAACATCGAGAGGAAGAGAGCGCGCGAAAGTTTGAATTGCGACAAGAAAAACGTAAAGAAAAACACAGAGGACATTAGTTTCTCTGTGTTTTTGTATTATGATGAGCATATGTTTCAAAAAGGAGTTTCTCAAGTTTTAAAATATAGTAACTATTATAGTGATGAAAGTAGAGATTATACCCTAACTAGAATGACTGTAACAGCTAATTTTTCAGAGAAATGGAAGTAGCAGTAAGTAGAGGCTTATATAAAAAATATGATAAAAAAGATGAGAAAGGTAAAATTAGTTTGTAGCTCTCAATTACATACACTAAGTACGTTTACTATGATGAATATATGTAAATACTAGACAAATTATTAAGATGTTAAATATTAATCCAACATATATTAAAAGAACAATAATTCCATTATTTGTAGTTATGCCGAATGGTATCATTAATATTACAATGAAAACAAAAAGCTGGTACAAAATTTAGGAGTATAAAATAATGAAAAGAATTTATTCTTCAATATATATCATATATAACATTTTAACCGTAAATAGAATATACTAATCAAGTAAGTTAAACGAAATAGAGTATAAAAAATCATAAATAATATTTAAAAAAGAAGGAAAAATATAATAAATGTAGAATATATTATCAAAAGGGTGGTGATTTGATGATCGATGATTTAATTAAAAGAGGTAGATCATATAAAAACAAATTTACAAAGGAATATAATTTAGGAGCAGAGCATTGTATAGATTCAAACTTAGAAAATGAATATTTAAAATGGCTTTCAAGAATCGGAAAATTTGTTGAGGCGAAATTAAAAAGTAAATTTCCTAATACAACATCTCAAATACTCAAAATGGTAAATAAAAAAAGTACTTATAGCATCGATTATAGTATTATAATGGGATACTTAGAATCAGCAAAACAGTTTGGTTATTAATACTTCAACTAAAACGTTCAACATAGATAATATATCTATGTTTATAGATAATACAATGGGAAAGAACTTACTTAGCGTAGGTTCTTTTTTATTGTGAAGACTTAAGGGATAAATAATAAAAAACAAAATATTTTTAATATCATAATAGGTACAATTTGAACATGGTGGTTTTGATAAAATAGCGTTTTAAGAAGTTGTATAGAAAGAGTAAATATAATTAAATTTTTATAATATATACTATTTTATTAGTTTTAGAAAAATAGTCCATGTATTTCCTTTGAAAAAAGTTGAAAAAAATTATAATATATACGTATAATGCATTATAACTATTGGGAGGTAAAATATGGAAACGTTAGGAGTTATATTATTTTTAGTTGGTTGTATTGGAACAGTTATTTCTATAATACTAGTTATTAAAGATAATATTAAAAAACAGAAGAATAAAAAAAATAAAAAGATGATGATAGGATTTATTTGTTTAATAATAATATCATTAATTGTAATTATATCTAGCGGAGATAAGAAAAATGTACAAGCAAATGGATCAGTAAAAACTGAAGGAAAGAAAAATGATTTAACTATAAAAGATAAAGATAAGTCAAATAAAGTAAAAGGTAAAGTGGAAGATATTACGAGAAAAAACGTAATAGGGAAAAGCAATAAAATTTTTAAAGAGTTAAGTGATCAGAAACCTAGAGAAGTTAGGAATGATATAACAGGTAATTGGAGATTAACTACAATAAGCAGTAATGTTGATATTAAAGATTACGCTTTATCGTATTATAATCAAAACTTTGGAAACAACGCAGAAATACATGCTGTAGTAAATTTTGCTACTAATACGACAACTAAAATATCAGATATGGGTAACTTCATAGAAGTTGTAGTTTTACAATACGTAGAAAAAGAAGAGCATGATGCTAAGAAATTGTTTGGAGGAATGAAGTTAGCCCATTATTGGATTTACAAAGATAATGGAGAAATAGAAAAAATAAAATAGTTACATGAAAATCCCTAAAAAATTTAGGGGTTTTTTTAGTATACATTAATTATGTTTATCGTCATGGATATATTGGAATTAAATTAATGCTTTATACTAAAAAATTAAATCATTTATAATGTGTAAAATTTAGTATATAATTCTAATTGATGAATTAATAATTTAAGGAGAAAATACAATGGCGAAAGATATATTTGAAGCGTACTTGAATGCAAATAGTCAAGTAGAACTTACAAAAGAACAATTGTTTAAACACGAAATAGCAGGAAATAAATCTAAAGTAAATCAACTAAAAAAGCAATATGAAGAAGCTTTAAAAATAAAAAAAAGTATTGAGGACAGTGAACAATTTAAAAATTGTGCTTTAAGACTTATAAAAGGAATGTTATCCGGAGATAAATAGAATATTATTATATTAAATATAATAATTACTTGGAGATTAAAGAAGTACTGTAGAATATGGAATATATTTCATTGACTACTTTTTATAAAAGTTGTAATATAAGTAATGGATAGGTGTAATACTTAAATATATGGTAGGATATTCGGTATATGGTTTATCAGAATATTAATTTTTTAAAAATAATTAATAATATTCTGTAATTAGAAAATAGGGTGTATTATAATTAGGCTATGTAATATTTTAACTATAAATAATATAGAAATATATTATTAGACATTATTTAAGGAGGAAATGTTATGAGTAAATACAAAGTAGGGGAAGAATTAATAATAATTGAAAGCCAACATGAAGATGTAAAAAAAATTAGTGAAATGATAGAATTAAAAGTGAACAAAGATAATTACTCAAAATTGACATTAGGTATAAAAATATTAGATGTAGAGTATGATAAGCCAAATGTTACACTAACATATAGAAATATAACAGGAGATACTAAAAAAGTATTTGCTATATGCAGAGATATTCCTAATTTTGATGAAGAAAAAGTTTTAGAAAAAGCTTTACTTAAAGCATTCCAAGAAGAAATGATTAATTTAAATGTTACTAAGAACCAAGGTGTAACATTAAAATATTAATTAAGAATGTTTTAAAAATAGTACAGTAAGTGTTTTTCAGCTTAATATAAGTAAAGGTCTCTATACCATAATAAGGTATAGAGATTTTTTAATTATGTCAAGTATATGATATAATTAAAAAAATGAAATAATAATGATTTTAGGGGTGAAATTAATGACTACAATATATTTAACACGACATGGACAAACTCAATGGAACTTAAATAAGAGATTACAAGGGTGGAAAAACTCTCCTTTAACGGAACTTGGAATTTCACAAGCCGAGGCTTTAAGAGATAGACTTAAAGATATGGAATTAGATATTATTTACACAAGTCCTATAGAAAGAGCATATAAGACAGCTGAAATAATAAGAGGAGATAAGAAAATAGAAATTGTTAAAAATGATGGTTTGAAAGAATTAAATTATGGTGAGTGGGAAGGATCAACTATAGAAGAAATAGAAAAAAATCCTATGTATAATGAGCAATTAGATAATTTATTTAATCATCCAAAAGAATATGTACCTTTTGGTGGAGAAACATATGAACATCTTATAGAAAGAATAGATTCTACTATGAATGAAATACTTGAAAAAAATAAAGATAAAAAAGTATTAATAGTTACGCATGGAATGACATTAAAAGCGCTTATTCATTATTTTAATGAAAATATGACAATTAATGATATTGTAAAGCTTCCTGTAATGGGACAAACTAGTCTTACTCAAATTGATGTAGTTGATGGAAAATATAATTTAGTTCTTCAAAATGATACTAGTCATTATGATGATAACCACCGTGTGCAGGTAGGATGGTAAGTTGATTTTACATATAATAAATGATATAATCACAACAGTTTTTAATTGATAAAATTAAATAGGTCGTTAGGTGCTCTATGAGAAGAGGTAAAAGGGAAAGTGGTTAAAGTCCACTGCAGCCCCCGCTACTGTAAATGAGGATGAAATCTAAATTACCATCCATAAGGAGAAGGTTAGAAAGTAATATGATTCATAAGCCAGGAAACCTGCCTAATGTACGATTATTTTAGTCTTCGGTGGGAGGATAAAAAGGTTAAAGTTGTATTATGTATACAACTTTTTTGGCTTACTTTGTATATTCCCGCATCTTTTAAGGTGCGGTTTTTTATTTTGAGTTTAGGAGGAAATTCATGAACTTATTAAATGATGTTTTAGAAGGAATAAAGCCATTAGATTATAGTGCTATGAATGAAGCGCTAAAAAGGTTAGATAAGCTTGCAAAACCTCTTGGAAGTCTTGGAAGACTTGAAGATATAGCAATGCAAATATCGGGAATAACAGGCAATGTTAAAAATAAGTGCAACAAAAAATGTACTATAGTTATGGCTGCTGATAATGGTATATGGGAGGAAGGCGTTAGTGCATGTCCTCAATCAATTACAGCTATACAAACAATTAATATGCTTAAAGGATTAACTGGGGTTGCAGTTATATCTAAACATGCTAATGCGGATATAAGGGTTATAGACATTGGCATTAATGCAGAAATAAGTCATCCAGATTTAATAAATATGAAAATTAGAATGGGTACTTATAATATCCTTAAAGGCAGTGCTATGACAAGAAATGAAGCCATAAAAGGGGTAGAGATTGGAATAGAAACTGTTAGAGATTTAATGAAAGAAGAGTATAGTGTTTTAGGTACTGGAGAAATGGGAATATGCAACACAAGTACAAGTAGTGCAATACTAATGGCACTTACGGGATGTAGTACTGATATTGCAGTTGGAAAGGGATCTGGTATTACAGAAGAAGCTTATATTAATAAGAAAAATGTAATTGAAGAAGCTATAAATATTAATAAACCAAACAGAGAAGATCCTATTGATGTACTTTCTAAAGTAGGTGGATTTGATATTGCGGGGCTTGTTGGTTGTTTTTTAGGAGCTGCTTACTATAGAGTTCCGATAGTTATAGATGGATTTATATCTAGTGCTGCTGCATTAATTGCGTATAAATTAAATCCTTTAACTAAAGAGTATATGATACCATCTCATGCTTCTAAAGAACCAGGATTTAATCTGATTATGAAGGAACTTGAACTAGAGCCCTTGTTTAATCTTAATATGAGATTAGGAGAAGGAAGTGGATGTCCACTAACCTTTGATTTAATAGATGCGGCTTCTGATATCATGTGTAATATGGCAACTTTTGAGGAAGCATCTATAATTGATGATTATTTAATTGATATAAGGTGATGAAAGATGGGAAAAATTATATTAGTAACTGGTGGCGCAAGAAGTGGTAAGAGTAGTTATGCTGAAAACATAGCTAAAGAGATAGGGGAAAAAATATTGTATATAGCAACTTCAATTCCCTTTGATGATGAAATGAAGCATAGAGTTGAAAAGCACAAGGAAAGTAGACCAGAAGTTTGGGATACATATGAAGGTTACAAAGATTTAGATATAGTAGTAAGAGAAAAGAATAATTTATATGATGGTATGTTACTTGATTGTGTAACTATTATGACATCAAATTTTATGTTTGATTATATTGGAGATAAAATAGAGGAAGCGGATAACACTACTTTAGATGAAGTGGAAAAAAAGATAATTACAACTTTTGAGAATCTTTTAAATGAAGTTAATAAAGGAAATATCACAATGATACTTGTAACTAATGAGTTAGGATATGGAATAGTTCCAGAAAATAAATTAGCACGAGTATATAGGGATATAGTAGGGAGAATAAATCAATACATAGCATCAAGAGCAAGTGAGGTATATTTAGTTGTGTGCGGTATACCAATGAAGGTTAAGTGAGGAATAATAAATGAAAAATTTAATACTAATGATTCAGTTTTTTACAAGGATACCTATAAATGTAGAAATAGATGTTAAAGAGGATTCTTTTGCAAAAGGGATATGTTATCTTCCTATTGTAGGACTTATTATAGGTATGTTTAATGTGGCTATGTATATTATAGCTTCTAAATTAATTCCAGGAATGTTTCCAATAGTAGTAGCGCTACTTGCAAATACTATAATAACAGGAGCATTTCATATAGATGGTCTTGCAGACACTTGTGATGGTATTTTTTCTTCAAGAAAAAAAGAAAGAATGCTTGAAATAATGAAAGATAGTAGAGTTGGAACTAATGGTGCTATAGCTATAGTATTCGATTTTATGCTTAGAGCATGTCTTCTTAGTAGTTTAAGTGAAAAATATATAATAATATCAATAGTAATGGCCCCAGTAGTAGCCAAAACTATAGTTACATTACTAATGTGTTTTTCTGTATATGCACGAAAAGAAGGTGGCCTTGGTGGTGTATTTTTAGAGAAAGTAAAGCCTTTTAGGGTTGTAGTTGCTTTTGTTATTTGCATTATTTTAGGTTATGTAGTTATAGGGTACAAATTCTTATTTATATTATTTGTAACAGTGATAATTATGGAAATGTATAAAAAACTTATATACTCTAAAATTGATGGAATGACAGGAGATACATTAGGTGCTGCAAATGAAATAGCTGAAATTATATTTATATTAATGTTATTGGTATTTTGGAGGTATTACTTGATATGACCTCGTTATATTTAGCAAGACATGGAGAATCAGAGTTAAACGTTACTGGGGTATATTTTGGAGCAACTGATTGTTCTCTTACACAAAAAGGAGAGAATCAGTGTATAGAATTAAGAGAAAAATTAAGAGATATAAATTTTGATGTTATAATTACAAGTCCACTTAAAAGAGCTTTTCATTCTGCGGAATTAATAAGTAATGCTTCTAAAGAAGATATTATTGTGTTTGAGGATATTATGGAGCTTGATTTTGGAGCATGGGAAGGCATGAACTATAAAGATATAGAAAAAAAGTACAATAGTGAATGGCAAGAGTGGATAAACGATTGGGTAAATGCATCACCACCTAATGGAGAAAGCTTTAAAGATTTTTATACTAGAGTAGAAATAAGTTTAGAGAATATATTATCTAAATATAAGGATAAAAAAATACTTGTGGTTTGCCATCAAGGCACATTAAGGGTAATAGCTTCTGTTTTATTGGAAATAGGATCCAGTGGGTATTGGAGATTTGCTTTTGATTATGGAAAATACAGTTTGTTTGAGATAATTGATGGTTTTGCAGTATTAAAAAAAATTAATAGTTAGAGGATGTATACATATGAAAAATAAAAGTATTATGATTCAAGGAACAGCATCGTCTGTTGGTAAAAGCATACTTTGTACTGCACTTTGCAGAATATTTTATAAGGATGGATATAATGTAAATCCTTTTAAATCTCAAAATATGTCTCTTAACTCGGCAATAACTTGTGATGGTGGAGAAATAGGAAGAGCACAGTATATGCAAGCAGAGGCATCTGATAAAGTTCCATCAGTAAAGATGAATCCTATTTTATTGAAACCTAATTCAGATAGAGGTTCACAGGTTATAATAAATGGAAAAGTATTTAAAAACATGGATGCTGTTGATTATTATAAATTTAAACCAGAGTTAAAAAAAGAAGTTGCTAAAATTTATAAGAGTTTAAGCAATGAGAGTGATGTAGTTGTAATAGAAGGGGCAGGAAGCCCAGCTGAAATTAACTTAAATAAAGAAGACTTTGTGAATATGGGAATGGCAAAGATAGCAAAGTCACCAGTAATATTAGTTGGGGATATAGATAAAGGAGGAGTATTTGCATCTATAGTTGGAACAATGATGCTTTTAAAAGAAGATGAGAAAAAGCTTGTAAAAGGAGTTATTATAAATAAATTTAGGGGAAGCTATGAAATTTTAGAACCTGGACTAAAGATGTTAGAAGATATAATAAAGGTTCCAGTATTAGGAGTTATACCATATTTTAATTTAAATCTAGAAGATGAAGATAGTGCAACAGATTGGAGTAAGTTTAATTTTAATTCTAGTGGTGATATTGATATAGCTGTAATAAGACTTCCTCATATGTCTAATTTTACTGATATTAATGCATTGAAGCTTTATAAAGATGTTAAAGTAAGATTAATTGAGAAAAAGGAAGATTTAAATAATCCTGATTTAATCATTATTCCTGGAAGTAAAAGCACTATTAAAGATATGGAGTATCTTAAAAATTCAGGACTTAAGGACATTATAATGAATTGTCATAAGAATGGAAGCTTTATTTTTGGTATTTGTGGTGGATTTCAGATATTAGGGTCAAAGATTTTAGATCCTAATAAAATAGAAGGCAGTTTAACTTCAATTGAAGGATTAAGTCTTTTAGATTCTGTTACTGAAATTAGAACAACTAAGACAACTACTTTAACAAAAGCTAAAGATAAAATTTTTAACTCTAATATACAGGGTTATGAGATACATATGGGAGAAACGAGTATATCGGATGCAGTACCGTTTGCATCAATTTATGAGAGAAATAAGATCAAATATGAAAATGTAGATGGCGCTATCAGTAAAGATGGAAGAGTTTTAGGCACATATATTCATGGAATATTTGATAATTCTGAGTTTACGAGAAGTTTTTTAAATAAAATAAGAAAACACAAGGGAAAAGACATTATAGAAGAAGTTCCAAAGGATTATTGGGAATTTAAAAATGAAGAATACGACAAGCTTGCAAATATTGTTCGTGAAAATTTAGATATGAAAAAATTATATGAGATAGTGAATGAGGGAACAGATGAGTAATATTTATTTAGCATTTATATTAGATTGTATTTTAGGGGATCCCTATTGGTTTCCACATCCAGTTAGATTTATTGGAAAGTATATAAGTTTTTTCGAAAAACAAATTAGAAAAGCAAATTTTAAAGATATAACTTTAAAAATAGGGGGTGTATTTTTAACATTAAGTACAATAGGATTAACTTATGGTATATGTTTTGGAATATTAAAGGCTGCATATATTATAAATCCAAAAATTTATTATGTCTTAAATATAGTAATATTATGGACTTGTATAGCGCCTAAATGTTTATCAAATGAAGCTATAAAAATATACAAGGAACTTGTAAATAATAATATAGAAAAATCAAGAAAACAGTTATCTTATATTGTAGGACGTGATACTGATAACTTAGATGAAAGTGAGATTACAAGAGCAGTAGTTGAGACTGTTGGAGAAAATACTTCAGATGGAATCATAGCACCTCTTATGTATATGTTTATAGGTGGTGCACCTTTAGCACTTACGTATAAAGCGGTTAATACACTGGATTCGATGGTTGGGTATAAAGAAGATATTTATCTTAATTTTGGATGGTTTTCGGCAAAGTTAGATGATGTTGTAAACTATATACCTGCAAGATTAACGGCATTATTTATGGTTATAAGTTCCTTTATTTTGAGATTTGATTATAAAAATTGTATTAAAATTATAAATAGAGATAAAAATAATCATACAAGTCCCAATGCGGGATATCCAGAATCAGCTATGGCAGGAGCTTTAAGAGTTAAAATTGGTGGAACCAATTCTTACTTTGGAAAACTTACATATAAACCGACTATTGGTGATGAATTAAAAAAACTAGAAAAAGAAGATATAAGAAAATCTACTATACTAATGTATGGAACAACTATTGTAAGTATAGTTATATTTTCTATAATTTTAATATCTTGTGGTTTAATACACTAGATACAAAAAGGGGAAGTTAAGATGAATTTTCATGGTGGTGACATATACAGCGTTAAAAGTAATAATATATTGGACTTTAGTTCAAATATAAATCCTTTAGGAGTTCCAGAAAGTTTTAAAAATGCACTTATAGAGAATATAAACGATTTTATTAGATATCCAGATATTAAATATACAGAACTTAAAAATACAATTAAAGACTATATAGGAATAGATAGTATAGAGCATATAGTTCAGGGAAATGGTGCTGTTGAAATTATTTATAAGGCTATAGGTGCTGTTAAATGTAATAAGGCATACATAGTGAGTCCTACTTTTTCAGAATACAGAAGAGCAGTTGAACTTAATAATGTAAAATGTGAAGAAATAGATGTATTTGATCAAGAGTATATGTCTATAGATATAGAAAAACTTTTACATAAAGTTGAGAAGAACTCTTTAGTTATAGTATGTAATCCTAATAATCCAACAGGAAGCCTTATAAAAAGAGATACAATGATAGAACTATTAGAAAAGCTTAAAGTAATTAAAAGTACGTTAATTATAGACGAAGCATTTATAGAATTCACTCCAAATAGTGATGAAAATACTATGATTCCTTTAATTTCAAGATATAATAATTTAATTATAGTAAGAGCTGCCACAAAATTTTTTGGAATGCCAGGAATTAGACTTGGATATGGTGTAACTGGAAATATGGAATATATAAATAATATAAAAGAAAAGCTTGAGCCTTGGAACATAAATACGGCAGCAGTTATAGCAGGAAATACTATATTTAAAGATAAAGATTACATAAAAAAATCCAAAGAATGGATAGGCGTAGAAAGAGAATTTTTATATAATGAGTTAAATAAGTTTGAAGAATTGAAAGTATATAAATCTAATGCTAATTTTCATTTGCTTAAGATAAATAAATCTAGTATGAATGCATATGAACTTAAAGATATGCTTGTTAAGGAAGGAATACTTATTAGAGTACCTAAAGGTTTTTATAATTTATCTGATATGCATTTTAGACTTGCTATAAAAGATAGAACTAGTAATAAGGTTTTAATAAGTAAGCTTAAAAATATATTTAAATAATTAAATATATAAATTTATATTAGGTTATGTTAAATAATCACAAAAACATAGCTTTGTAATTAGGAGGATGAGTATGTTTAAAGGAAACAGTACAAGAAAAAGTAGAGTTTTAAGTTTGTTTTTAGCAATAGCTATGATACTTACTTGTATATTTTCATTTACTGGTTGTGTAAATAAGCTTGCAAAAGAAAATAAAACAGAAATAAGTGAAAGTGTTAATTATCCATTAAAAATTAAAGATTCTTATAATAGGGAAGTCACTATAGATAAAGAGCCAACTAGAATTGTATCTATAGCACCTAACATTACTGAAACAGTATTTGCCCTTGGAAAAGGTGATAGGCTTGTGGGAAGAACAGATTATTGTGATTATCCTGAAAGTGCTAAAAAAGTTACAACTATAGGAAGTTTAACAAAACCTAATATAGAAAAGATTGTAGAACTAAAACCAGATGTTGTAATAGCATCAACGCATTTCAAAAAAGACGTGTTAAGTAAGTTAGAGAAGTTAAATATAAAGGTAGTAGTTTTATATGGAGTTGAAACATTTGATGGAGTATATGATACTATAAATAAAGTTGGAGAAGTATTAAATGCTAAATCTCAAGCAAGTAAGTTAGTATCAACTATGAAAGAAAAAGTAATAAATGTAACAAACAAAGTTAAAAATGCAAGTAAACCGAAAGTTTATTATGTAGTTTCTTATGGAAAAATGGGAGACTTTACGGCAACGGGGGATACTTTTATAGGAAAAATCATAGAAATGGCTGGTGGAATTAACGTAGCTAAAGATTCAACAAGATGGCAATATAGTATTGAAAAATTAGTAGAGAAAAATCCAGATATAATTATATGTTCTAAGTACTTTGATACAAAGAAAGGTATAGAGATGTCTAATGGTTATAAGGATCTAAAAGCAGTTAAAAATAGAAAATTAATAGAAATAGACAATAACCTTTTAGATAGACAGGGACCTAGAATTGCAGATGGATTAGATGCTTTAGCTAAAATAATTCATCCAGATTTATTTAAATAAAAAATCTTTTGAAATATTAAATTCAAAAGTATTTACGGAGAGGATTTAACGTGTCATTTATTAGAAATAAGCAACAGAATAAAAATATGTTTATTTTAGGCATATTAGTATTAGGAGTAGTTATCATATTTTGTACATATTTAGGTGTGGCAAGTATATCATTTAAGCAAACTTCTCTTATAATTTTAAGCAAAATTCCTATATTCAATAAATATATTGCTTTAGAGGGTATAAAAGAAACATCTAAATTAATAATATTAAATCTAAGGCTTCCAAGAGTTTTACTAGCTTGTTTAGTTGGGGCTGGCCTTTCCGTAGTAGGTGCATGTTTTCAAAGTATATTTAAAAATCCAATGGCAGATCCATATACTTTAGGAGTATCTTCAGGTGCTGCCTTTGGTGCAACTCTTACTATAGTTTTGAACTTAGGTGGGAGTTTTTTAGGTATAGGATGGATGTCTGTTGGAGCATTTATCGGAGCACTTATTACAGTAATTATAGTTTATTTTATAGCAAAAGTGGGAAGTAAGATACCTACAGCAACATTGCTTCTATCAGGAATTGCTATGAGTTTTATGTTATCGTCACTTATATCATTAATTATGATATTTAAGAGAGAAGAAATTGAAAATATAGTAATGTGGACAATGGGAAGTATTTCTACAGCTAGTTGGCAGCAAGTAATGCTGGTAGTTCCCTTTATATGTATAGGAACAGGGGTATTATACATATTTGCAAGAGAATTAAATATTATGCTTTTAGGCGATAATACCGCTAAAAATTTAGGTGTAGATACAGATAAGATGAAAAAAATCTTAGTTATTATTTCCACTATAATGGTAGCAGTAATAGTTTCGGTTAGTGGAGTTATTGGATTTATAGGACTTATAATTCCTCATTCTATAAGAATGGTATTTGGATCAGATAATAGAGCTGTTATACCGTTTTCTGCTTTAGGTGGGGCTTTATTTTTAATAATATGTGATACTATTGCAAGAAGTCTAGTACCACCCATGGATATTCCTGTAGGAATTATTACATCTTTATTTGGAGTGCCATTTTTTATTAATATTTTATATAAGGCTAAAAAGAAGATATTTTAGGTAATAGAAGCATTCATTTTTTATGAGTGCTTTTATTTATATACTTAAAAGTAGAAAGAAGAAAAATAATTCTGTATAATTATATTATAATTTCATTTTATTCCTATCATAGAATTTTATATGTATAATAGCAAGTTTTAGATATTGTTATTAGGTAAAGTAAAGATTATAAACTAAAATTTATTGTTAGATTAAGAGTTTAGAATGAAATACAAATATACTATAAAGGGTGATATACGTGATTGAAAATTTAGAAGAAAATGAAATAATTAATTCATTTAATAATCTAATACCGTATTTTCAGTATTATTTTGAAGATGAAATTGCTTTTACTATTTCAAATACTAAATATTTTTTAAAAGGTGTTGATAGTGATAGTATAAAACTTGGAGTAAAGAAAGGAGATTCTATTCCAGTAGGATGTGCTGCTTATGAATGTTTAAAAGCTAGAAAGACAGTATCTATAATTGTAGCAGAAGAAGTATTTGGAGTTTCAATAAAAGCTATAGGTGTACCAGTAAGTGAAAATGGAAAAATAGTTGGAACTATAGTTATAGCAAAAAGTTTAAAAAGAAAGAATCAAGTTAATGATTTAACTAATAATTTATCTAGTTCTATAAATCAAATAGCGAGTTCTCTTAATGATATTAATGAAAGGATTCAATCGGTGGTTTCTTCTAATAAGTTTATACAACAAAATGTAAAAAAAGCATATGATGAAACACAAAACACAGATGAAGTATTGAAATTTATTGAAAACGTAGCAAGTCAGACTAATTTATTAGGATTAAATGCAGCCATTGAATCCGCTAGAGCAGGTGAATTTGGTAAAGGATTTAGTGTAGTTGCAAATGAAATAAGAAAATTATCTGTTTCTAGTAGTGAATCTATTAAGAAGATAAATGAGGTATTAAAAACCATACAAGGCTCTGTTTTAGAAATATCAAATAAAGTAAATGAGTATAATGGTGTTTTTGAGGAACAGGTTGAATCTATTAAAGACATAACTAATGTAATAGATAAATTAAATGAATCTGCACTATTACTTAAAAATATGATATCAAAAAATTAATTTGAAGTTATAAAATTCTAATTAAGAAGGAGATATAATTATGAAAATAACAACAATAATAGAAAATTCATTGGGAGATAAAAAACAATTACATAATGAACATGGATTATCGTTTTTTATAGAAACTAATAATGGAAATATATTATTTGATACAGGACAAAGTGGAGATTTTATTGAGAATGCAAATGAATTAGATATAGATTTAAATAAAACAGATTATTTAGTTCTTAGTCATGCACACTATGATCATTGTGGTGGAGTTAAAAGATTTTTGAATTCTTTTAATGTAAATCCTAAATTTTATGTAAGTAATAAATTTTTTTTTAATAGTAATAAATATCATTATTCAGATGGAAGTGAAAATTTAGATTTTGCATCTAATAAAGCTGGATATAAATATATAGGTATAAATTTTGATGAAGCATTTATAAAAGAAAAGAACTTAGATATTAATTATGTAAAAGGTGACATGATAGAACTTATGGATAAAATCAAAGTTTTTACTAATTTTGAAAGAAAATATGATTTTGAAAAAAGAAATCCTAATATGATGATTAAAAGAGGAGAAAAGTATATTATAGATCCTTTTGAAGATGAAATAGTACTAACTATAGAAACAGAAAAAGGACTTTTAATAGTACTAGGATGTTCTCATCCAGGAATTTTAAATATAATAGATAGTATAATTAGACGAACAGGAAAAAATATTTATGGAATTTTAGGTGGAACTCATCTTGTAGAAGCAGATAGTAATCGCATAGAAAAAACTATACAGGTGTTAAAAGAAAAGAATATTAAACTTTTAGGAGTATCCCATTGTACTGGAGAAAAGGCAGTAGAAAGTTTAAAAACTCAATGTGATAATTTTTTTGTTAATTCAACTGGAACTGTAATGGAATTATAGTATTATATTGTGTTATTAAAATTATTTAATTGTTTAACAGAAAAGTAGGTAATGAATATATTATTTATGAAAGTATAAATAATGATAGAGGTGTTAACAATGAAGTATGATTTTTCAAGACAAACAGCATTTGATCGACCAATAGATATATATATACAAAATAATACAGATAAAGACTTTACATTAGTAAAGACAGAGTTACAAAGTGGAATGATATATTCAAATGCACAACCTCCGCAACTTATAAAGGCAGGAGGAAAAGGATATTTTAAAGGTGATCAAACAGGGCTTGTAGGATCATCTGGATTTGTAACGTATAATACAAAATTAGGTGATACCACAGTATACTTAACTTTTTATTGGAGTCATCCAGAGGGGAATATAGATAGTATTTATTATGGATATTCAAGTCCATTTGGTTTATTCTTTGTAACACCTAAGGATAATTATGATCCAAATCATTTACCTACAAATCAGAAATTTAAAGTGAAAGATTGGATAACAAATGAATATAGTGAACAAAATATGCTAACATTAAATCCACCAGAACATATTAGTCAGTCTGTTACGTATCTTGTTCAATATAGCTTAGGTCATAAAGCTGTATAAATTTAAGGGTTATATATTTTCAATAATATTTATGAATAAAAATCATTTTGTTGCAAATTTGGCTAATATGAACGGCTATTCTGGTTGTGGAATATTAAATAAAAATATTTAATAAGTAGTTCAGATACGGTACCTATACAACTAGTTTTAGATGCATTAAAATTAAGTTTAGTTACAAATTAATAGAATAATGCAGTAAAAAACTAATTATTGATTTTTAAATAAATCAATAATTAGTTTTTTATTTTATTGAAAAGCGTTAAAAAGTAGGAAAATGTATGTGATAAAAAGCAGTGAATAACAAAATTGAGATAAGAAATAACAAACAATTGGTTTACATAATTATAATTATGTATAAAAAATTAAAATGTAAACTAAAATGAATATATGTAAACTTATAGCATATAGTACTTATAGAAAACAACTACTTAAATTTTAAAAAGGAGTTTCAAAATATCAATATGATATTGTCAATAATTATATATATATTAATATGTGTCATTTGCATAATAATCATACATAAGCAAAATAACACATTTGAAAAGTTTTTAATAAATTTTTTATTTTTAATGATAGGAACAATAACTGCACTTTATGGATTATACATATCCATAACTATTAGAAATAATAAACCATTATATCTTAGAAGACCAATAGTTTTTAGTTTGTTATTAATTTCTTTATTATTAGTTTTAATGCTCTATAATATGTATTTTATATGGAAAGACATTAATTCATTTAATAATAAGACTGGCTCCATTAAAAAGTATATTTATAATAATAGATTTGCTTTTTTTTTAATAATAATTATATTTTCAATTTCATTAGTAATAAGTGCCTATGGTTTCATATATTACATAATAAACAATCTTCCAACAGATATAGCTTTAGATTTAAAAGGAAACTTTATGGATGATGGTAGAAGAAAAACTTTTGGAGAATGTATTTATTTTAGCGCTGTTACGTTTTTTACCGTTGGGTTTGGAGATATGATACCTAGAGGGGTGTTTTTTTTAGGAATTATTTTATTAGAGATGATAACATCGTATTTATTAACTATAATTTCTATACCAATTTTTTTATCTATTTTAATAGATGGATTAAGGATTGATAAAAGAGAAAAGAAATAGGGGTATGGATTAATCCATATCCCTATTTCTACTTTTTCTTGGTGGTTTAGGACCAAGGTATTGATAATAATAACATTGAATTCTACCGTTATATAGTTTTCTATTCTTATCAGATTTTTTACCAAAACATTTTTCAAACTCGTCATAAGATGTAATTATAAATTTTGACCAAGTTTCAAATTTGTCAAATACTTTACCCATTTCTTTATAAAGAGATTCAACTTCTTTTACTTCATTTAATCTCTCACCATATGGAGGATTACAAACGATAGTACCATATCTGTAATGAGTCTTTAATTCATTCATAGGTTGAGTTTGAAAATGTATGCAATCATCTACGCCGGCTTTTATAGCATTTTCTCTTGCAATAGGTATGATTTTGCTATCTATATCATATCCAAATATATGATATTCTTTATCATACATAATAGCTTCATATGCTTCTTTTCTAACTTTTTTCCATGTAAGTGAAGATATGATGAAGTCCCATTCTTCACATGCAAATTTTCTATTAAGACCAGGAGCTATATTTCTAGCTATCATAGCAGCTTCTATAGGAAGTGTTCCTGAACCGCAAAATGGATCTATAAATAATCTATCATATCTCCAATTACTTAATGTAACTAATGCAGCAGCTAAAGTTTCTTTTAAAGGAGCTGCACTACCTTTTTCTCTATAGCCTCTTTTATGTAATGCTTCACCACTAGTATCTAATAAAACAGTTGCTACATCATCTAGTATAGAAATTACTATTGGATATAAACTTCCGTCTTCGCTAAACCATTCTACTTCATACTCTTCTTTTAAATTTTCTACAATAGCCTTTTTACATATTGATTGTATATCAGATAAACTAAAAAGTGCTGATTTTACTGATTTTGCATTTACAATAAAGTTAGCATCTTCAGGTAGATAATCTGCCCAAGAAATACTTCTTGTGCCTTGGAATAATTCTTCAAAAGTTGTGGCTTTGAATTCAGCTAGTTTTATATATACTCTATCTGCACATCTAAGCCAAAGATTAGATTTACATATACACTCTTCATCACCTATATATGTAATCTTTCCATTTTCAACTTGTAGGTCTTTGCATCCTAATCTTTTAAGTTCTTTTCCCACAAGTCCTTCTAAACCAAAAGCCGCTGTCGCAACTAGTTCATATTTTGCCATGTAAGTTTATCCCTCACTTTTATGATTTAATTAGTACTTAACAAAAATACAGTATTTATAATATATCACTATATAATATAAAAAACAACAGAATTGCCAAAGCTATATATTATTTGATTAAAAAAAGAAATCCTTATATAATAAACTCTGTAAATAAAAGAATGTAGGTGATTATGTTGAAAGAAAGGCTTCAAAAATATATGGCAGCTTGTGGAGTTGCATCAAGGAGAAAATGTGAAGAAATTATTTCGCAAGATAGAGTAAAAGTTAATTGTGAAATAGTTAATGAACTTGGATTTAAAGTTGATCCGGAAATAGATAAGGTATATGTAGATTCTGTCCTCATTACTTTAGAAGAGCAGAAAGTATATATAGCACTTAATAAGCCAGAAGGTTATGTATCAACTGTTAAAGATGAACGTGGAAGAAAAACTATACTAGATATAGTAAAAGTCAACGAAAGAATTTTTCCGATAGGTAGATTGGACTATAATACCTCTGGATTAATCCTACTTACTAATGATGGTGATGTATATAATAAAATAATTCATCCTCGTGAAGAAATAGATAAAGTATATATAGCGGTTATTAAAGGGATACCATCACATGATGAAATAAAGAATTTTTGTAATGGCATTGATATTGGAGGATATGTAACATCTAAAGCAAGTTTTGAAATACTAGAAAAATTAAATGATAAATGTAAAGTTAAAATAATTATACATGAAGGTAAAAACAGACAAGTAAGGCGTATGTGTGAAAAAATAGGTCATCCAGTTATAGCCCTTAAAAGAGTATCTGTAGGAAAAATCTCTTTGAATACTATTAAAAGAGGTGAATGGAGATATTTGAATGAGTCCGAAATAAAATATTTAAAAAGCCTATAATATCTATTTGAATTTTGATATAAAGTTAATAAAACTGCATGATATATTGATAAAAAAATTAATTGATGTTAAAATGAAGTAAAAATTTCATATTGTTGCTACGTAAGAAAGGATTGAATAAAATAATGGATGACAATACTCAAGACCTAATGAGAACCATACAGATGAAATTTACGAGATTAAGTAAAGGTCAAAAATTAATAGCTGAATACATATTAAAACATTATGATAAGGCTGCTTTTATGACAGCTGCTAAACTTGGAAATAGTGTAGGTGTTAGTGAATCTACAGTTGTAAGATTTGCAAATGAACTTGGATTTAGTGGATATCCAAAATTACAGAAAGCACTTCATGATTTAATAAAGAATAAGCTAACTACGGTACAAAGAATAGAAATATCAAATAATTTGATAAATCAAGAAAACGCTTTAAAAGGAGTATTAAAGGGAGACATGGAAAATATCCGTGCTACTCTAGAAAAAATAAACTATAAAGACTTTGAAGAAGTAGTTGATAGTATATTTCAGGCTAAACGAATTTATATAATTGGACTTAGAAGCTCTACTGTTTTGGCTGAATTTTTAGCATTTTATTTAAATATGATTTTAGACAATGTAAATGTAAAAGTTGTAAAACATGGCATAAGTGATGTTTTTGATCAAATGATAAACATCACAAAAGAAGACCTACTTATAGGAATAGGATTCCCTCGTTATGCAGCAAGAACAGTAGAAGCGTTATCTTTTGCTCAAACTAAAGGTACAAAAGTAGTCGCAATAACAGATAGTTTATTATCACCCCTTGCTACAAAGGCTCAATACACATTAATAGCTCAAAGTAATATGGCTTCTTTTGTTGATTCATTAGTTGCACCGCTTAGTGTAATTAATGCTTTAATTGTTGCAGTAGGACTAAGGGAAAAGGAACACATATCTAGTTTATTTAAAGAGTTGGAAAACATTTGGGAAGAGTATCAAATTTATTCATGCAAAAGGGAAGAGTGATTTAGTTTTTATTAAAGTGAGGAGTTATTCTTAATTTCTTACTTTTTTTATTTTTATATTATTTAATAATTATATACTTGAATAGACTACTACATTATATTGAACTATAATAGTATATATATTTACATACTTATAAAGAGGTGGACCAATGAAAAAAGTTGTAGTTATAGGCGGTGGACCCGCTGGTATGATGGCAGCGATTAAAGCTGCAGAAAAACATAATGTAATTCTTTTAGAAAAAAACGATAAGCTAGGTAAAAAATTGTTCATAACAGGAAAAGGAAGATGTAATATTACAAATAATAAAGATATAAGTGAGTTTTTTGAAAATATACCTGTTAATTCAAATTTTATGTACAGTAGCTTATATTCATATACTAATTTAGATACAATGGACTTTTTTGAAAAATTAGGAGTACATTTAAAAGTAGAAAGAGGAGATAGGGTTTTCCCTAAGTCAGATAAGTCTTCAGACATTATAAAAGCTTTTGAAAGGGAACTTGACAATAAAGAGGTAAGTATAATGCTGAATTCTAGTGTTAAGAAGATTATACAAAAAGATAATAAAATTTTAAAAGTAGTACTTGAAAGCGGCAAAGAAATATCAGGAGATTATTTTATATTTGCAACGGGAGGACTTTCGTATCCTCAAACAGGATCTACAGGAGAAGGATTATCTTTTTCAAGAAAATTAGGTCATAAGATAGTGGAACCCAAACCAGCGTTGGTGCCTATTGAAGTAAAAGAAGATTGGATTAAGGAATTACAAGGCCTTTCTCTTAAGAATGTTAAGTTTTTAATTAAAAATAAAAACAATAAAAAATTATATGAAGAGTTTGGTGAAATGTTATTTACTCACTATGGTGTATCTGGTCCAATAGTATTAAGTGGAAGTAATGTAGTAAATAAAGAAACTAATTTAAAAGCAGTAATTAATTTAAAACCAGCATTAACACCAGAAGAGTTAGATAAAAGAATTCAAAAAGATTTTTCAAAATATCTTAATAAGGATTTTAAAAATTCACTTAATGATTTATTACCACAAAAGATAATAGCTATTATAATAAAGATAAGTGAAATAGATGAAGATAAAAAGGTAAACTCAATTACTAAAGAAGAAAGAAAAACGCTTTGTCATTTAATTCAAAATTTTGAATTGAATATTAAAGGACTTAGACCTATAGCTGAGGCAATAGTTACATCAGGTGGAGTTAACATAAAAGATATAGACCCATCTACTATGAAATCTAAAATAATAGATAATTTATATTTTGCAGGTGAGATGATAGATGTGGATGCATACACAGGTGGATATAACCTGCAAATAGCTATGTCTACAGGGTTTTTGGCGGGAATAAGTATAGATGACTAAAAGTTATTTAAAAAATAGAGGATTTTGATCGTTTTTATAGAATATAGGATATATTACTTAGTACTTAGATACTAAGTATGAAAGAAGAAAGGCGGTATCATGTTGAAAATAAACGTAGCAATAGATGGACCAGCAGGAGCTGGAAAAAGTACGATAGCAAAAATGGTGGCAGATAAATTTAATCTTATGTATATAAATACAGGTTCTATGTATAGAGCCATAACATTTAAAGCTATGGAAAATAATATTGCACATACGGAGATAGAGAAATTATGTAAGCTTATGAATTCTCTTGAAATGCACTTTGAAAATGATAGATTAATACTTAATGGTGAAGATATTAATGATGAATTGACATTACCTATAATAAGTGAGAATGTATCAAATTATGCAGCAATTCTTGAAGTGAGAGAAAAACTTGTTAATCTTCAAAGAAAAATGTCAGAAAAGTATAATGTTATAATGGATGGTCGTGACATTGGAACAGTTGTATTAAAGGATGCACCATTTAAATTTTATTTAAATGCATCTTCAGAAGAAAGAGCATCAAGACGTTATAAAGAATTATGTGCAAAACATATAAAAGTAAATTATGATAATATTTTAGAGGAAATAAAGAAAAGAGATTATATAGATTGTAATAGAGAAGTAAATCCATTAACTAAAGCTGAAGATGCTATGGAAATAGATACAACTAAAATGTCTATACAGGAAGTTGTAGATGAAATTTGTTCTGTTATAAGTAGTAAACTTAATAAATAAGGTAGTGATTTTATGAGAAAGATCCAATTAGCAGATAAAGCAGGTTTTTGTTTTGGTGTTAATAGAGCTGTAGATACAGCCTTAAATTGTAGAAAAAAATATAATAAACCAATATATACATTAGGACCATTAATACATAACAATGATGTTGTTAAATTTTTAAACTCTAAAGATATTAATTCTATAGAATTAGGAGATTTAGATAGCTTAAAAGAAAATGATGTTATAGTAATAAGGTCTCATGGAATAACGCCTAAAGTTTTGGATATTTTGAAAGAAAAAAAATTTATAATAGCTGATGCTACATGTCCTTATGTAGCACATATACATGAAAGAGTAAAAAAATATTATGAGCTGGGTTATAAAATAGTTATAGTTGGTGATTCAAATCATCCTGAAGTAATAGGTATAAATGGTTATTGTAATGATACGGCCATTATATCTAAAGATGGATTAAATATTAGAAAGTTACCAGCAAAAGTATGTATAGTAGCTCAAACTACCGAAAAGCAAGAAAATTTTGAAAAGGTAACTAAAAAAATAAAGCCTTTATGTGATGAACTTATAACTTTTAATACCATATGTAGTGCTACCAAAATAAGACAAGAAGCTGCATCTATATTATCACAGAATGTAGACACTATGGTTGTAATTGGCGGATTTCATAGTTCTAATACAACTAAACTATATGAAATTTGTAAGAAAAACTGTAAAAATACTGTTCATGTTGAAAATGTAGAACAAATACCTAAAGAATTAATAAATTCTAGCAATAATATAGGTGTTACAGCAGGAGCTTCAACACCTGATTGGATTATAAAGGAGGCAATATTAAAAATGAGTGAACACACTAATTCAGAATTAAATGAGCAACTAGCTTACATGGAACAAAATGATATTCAAGTAGCTATAGGTGATACTGTAAAAGGACAAATTATATCATTAAATGAAAAAGAGGCCTTTGTTAATATAGGGTATAAAAAAGATGGTATCATTCCTTTAAAAGAAGCTACTAGAGATGAAGATGTCTTAATAAAGGATTTATTCAATGTAGGTGATGAGGTAGAAGCTAAGGTAATAAGTCTTAAAAATAGTGATGATTGTATAGTACTATCAAAAATAGAAATTGAAAGAGAAGAAGCCTTTAAAGAAATAGAAAATGCTTTTAATAATAAAGGTGAAATAACAATATCTATAAAAGAATCTGTTAATGGAGGAATTATAGGAAGATATAAAGGGGTTAGAGTATTTGTTCCTGCATCACATGTAGAGCTTTTTCATGTAGATGATTTAAGTACTTATATAGGACAAGACATGCAAGTTAAAATTATAGAGTTCAAAGTTAATAGAAAAGGAACAAAAATTGTAGCATCTAGAAGAGAATTATTAGTTAAAGCACAAGCACAAAAAAAAGAAGGAGCATGGAATTCACTTGAAAAAGATCAAGTTGTAGAAGGTGAAATTAGAAGATTAACTTCTTTTGGAGCATTTGTAGATGTAAATGGTATAGATGGATTATTACATGTTTCTGAAATTTCTTGGGGTAGGGTAGAAAAACCTGAAGATGTTTTAAAAATAGGTGAAAAAGTTAAAGTATGTATATTAGATATAGATAAAGAAAATAAAAAATTGTCTTTATCTATTAAGAAATTAACTGAAGATCCATGGACTAATATAGAAGAAAAATACCCTATAGGATCTATTGTTTTAGGAAAAGTAGTTCGATTTGCTGACTTTGGTGCCTTTGTACAGTTAGAGCCTGGTGTAGATGGATTAGTACACGTTTCTGAAATAAGCTATAAAAGAATAAATAAACCAAGCGATGTATTAAAAGTAGATGAAGAAGTTAAAGCAAAAATTTTAAGTGTAAATAAAGATGGTAAAAGGTTAAGTCTAAGTATAAAAGAAGCAGAATAGTCTTTTAAAATAATGCACAGGGATACTATACTCTTTCTTGTGCATTATTTTTATTATAGGGAAGGTAATATATATAGTCCTTTTAGTATATATTTAAAATGTAATAGTTACAATAATTTATCTCAAAGAGGTTGGAATATGTATAATTTAGACATGCTTAATAAAAGCAACCTAAATGAATTTAGTAATTTAAATGAACTTAGGTTTAAATTTAACAAATTAAATAAAGATTTTTTAGAATCATATTATAATTTAAATAATGTTCAACTACTTTTACTGAGAAAGAAATTAAGACTGTTAAAAAAAGAAAATAAGTATATAGGCTATATTTGGTTAGGAAATAAGATTAATAATGTATGTAAAATTAATTCTATGTACATAATTGAAAGTAGTAAATTATTATATGAGTATTCATACTTAATAGATAATATGGATGTTTCGTATCCACTAATATATCAATGTCAAAAAAATAACTATAATTTTGACATTTTATCTAGTTTAGGATTTGAAAAGAAACATGGAATAATGGAAATGAGTCAACAACTAAAGAAAATAAAAGATATATATATTTCAGATGATATATCTTTTAAAAAGTTTATTAGAGGCAGGGATGAACCTATTCGTTGTTTTATACAAAATACTGTGTTCGATTCAAAAGATAGATTGCCATTAAGAATTGAAGATATTTATTATGATGAAATGCAAGAATATTATTGCGAAGATGCATCTATATTTATGAAAAAAGGCAAGGTATACATTGGATACGGACAAATTATATTAAGAGAAGGAGTTCCATTTATAGTTAACTTTGGTATATTGCCAGAGCATCAAAACAAAGGATATGGTACGCTTTTTTTGAAATATTTATTAAATCTATTATATAAAAAAGATAAGTGTTTTGTAAAAATAAATGTAAATCCTCAAAATTATAAAGCATTGACTTTATATAAAAGAATAGGCTTTAATGAAGATTATGAAAAATCAAGATGGTATTTGTCCAAGTAACATATAAAAAGAGCATTTACCTGCTCTTTTTATATGTTACTATTCAAAGTTAAAGTCGTTAAGTAACCCTTCTTTTGGAACATATGAAGATTTTAGATTTGTTAATTTTTCATTTTGAATTTCCCCAAAATAACTCCTATCAGAAACACAATATCCTTGAGTTATAGAAGTATTATCTTCTAATTCTTCTTTCTCTTTAGCATCATACATATACAATCCCTCCTTATTACTAGTATGTACGTAAATAGAAAAATTAATTATTTATTTTTTATTTTTCAATGATAAAACAAGTGTCAAAGTTAGTCGAAAATGTATATTATACAAGATAAGGAAATATTTCTGCTCTTTTTTAGAGAAAAAATTAAAGGAGAGAATTTTTGATGCAAAGTAGAAGTAGTAAAGATATTAAAGGAATTGATATTTCTAAATGGCAGACAGGAATTGACTACAAAAAGGTAAGAGAGACTAAAGAGGTTGTTATAATAAAAGCTACAGAAGGTGTTGATTTTATAGATTCAATGTTTGAAAGACATTATATAGGTTGTAAGGACGCAGGTTTTAAAATAGGATTTTATCATTTTTTTAGTGATAAAACAAATCCTACTGAACAAGCACGAGATTTTTGGAATGCTATAAAAGGTAAACAGTTAGATGTATTACCAGTTTTAGATGTAGAAACTTCAACTAGATCAAAAAACGAAGTTACCAATAGGTGTTTAGAATTTTTACAAGAAATGAAAAGAATAAGTGGATATGATTGTATAGTTTACACCTATACTTCTTTTGCAACAGAAAAATTAGATAGAAGATTAGCAAAATATCCTTTATGGATAGCACATTACGGAGTTAGTAATCCTGGAAATAATGGAATATGGAATAGTTGGGTAGGATTCCAATATACAGATAAAGAACGGGTACCAGGTGTTCCAAATCCATGTGATGCAGATGATTTTACAGAAGAAATATTTATTGGAAACAGAGGAGCCAATTATTCACCTTCAAAGACTGATAATAATGATAAATTGTGGAAGGAAAGCATAAGTGGACAATTAGTAAAAGAACTCCAAATGGAATTAAATAGACAGTTTAATAAAGGTTTAATAATTGATGGCTATTTTGGAGAAAATACACTTAATGCTTGCATTTTAGTTCGTAGAGGTGCAAAAGGAAATATAACAAAAATAATACAAGAAAGATTACTAGCCAAAGGTTACAGAATAGGAATATATGGAGCAGACGGAATTTTTGGACCTGAAACTGAAAGGGCAGTTAAAAATCTTCAAAAAAATTATGGACTTCAGATAGATGGAATAGTTGGCAAAGAAACATGGCAAGCATTATTTAGAAGATAGATATAAATTTATAAAAAAAAGTATTAGTTTAAATTAAACTTTTAACTAATACTTTTTTATTTAAGTTATTTAGAAATATGCGATAAAAATTATTTATTGTCGATAAATTGTAAATAAAGTAACAACAAAATATTAACTAAATGATTAGAATACGTAATATATTCAAAATAATTAAATATATTAATATATTAATACTTAAAATTCAAATAATAAAGCAATTGACAGATAATTCAAAATAGTGTAACATTTCCTTTAAGCATAATATAACATAATTTCCGACAAAGTATACAATGATATGTAACATATGTAAACCTTTAAATAGTAATTGTGTATCATGTTATTGTATATTTTCAGAGTATGTTTTATTAGCTATATTAATCAAGAAAAGTATTAAAGAAAGGTGGTTTAGGGGAATGAAAGGTAATGTAAAAACTAAAAGATTTATCTCAATAGTTTCTATTTTTGTATTTACATTTATAACTTTATTAACATTTAGTAGTGGAAAATCTAACACTGTACTTGCAGCACAAAACAATAACATAACAAAAGCCAATAATGATTATCCTATAGTACTATGCCATGGATGCAATGGATGGGGAAGGGAAGAAAATTTTGGAACAATAGCATTTCAATCAAGATATTATTGGGGTGGAAATGTTGATTTGCAACAAGAACTTATTAATAAAGGATTTACGACATACACCGCAGCAGTAGGTCCACTTTCAAGTAACTGGGATAGGGCATGTGAACTTTATGCTCAAATTAAAGGTGGTACAGTTGACTATGGTGAAGCACATTCAAAGAAATTTGGACATTCTAGATATGGAAGAACATATAGAGGATTTTATCCACTTTGGGGTACAAAAGATAACAAAGGTAACATACGTAAAATTCATCTTATAGGTCATAGTCAAGGCGGACAAACTGTTCGTATGCTTACTCAACTTCTTGCTAAAGGAAGTCAAGAAGAAAGAAAAGCATCGAAGGAAAATGGTAGTAACTTATTTAAGGGTGATAATTCTTGGATTTCTAGTGTTGTAACATTGGCATCTCCACATGATGGAACTACACTTGCAGATATGAAAGGTACTAATGCTGTAGCAGCACTTGGAATAGGAGCAATAGGATCAGTTTTAGGCAATATACCTAATTCAGATATAGTTTTTGATTTGAAAGTTGATCAATGGGGACTTAAAAGAAAACCTCATGAAAGTTTTTTAAGTTATTTTACAAGATGTAATAAAAGTAGAATGTGGTATTCAAAAGATATTTGTTCAGTAGACTTAAGTACAGATGGTGCTGTAGCACAAAATAGATGGGTAAAAGCACAACCAAATGTATATTATTTTTCATGGGCATGTTGTGGAACCATGACTAATCCAGCAAGTTTATTATTAGGTCATCAAATAGCTAATCCTTTAAAAATGGGTGATAAGGGATTGTATAATTTACAATGGTTTGCACAAGCTCAATTAATGGGATCATATAGTAGACATAATTCACGTCGTGCTATACCTGTAATAGATGAAAAATGGTGGCCAAATGATGGATATGTAAATACTATTTCTGAAAATGGTCCTAAAGCTGGTTCGAATGATGCGATAGTAAATTATAATGGAGCTCCTAAGATAGGTAAGTGGAATTTCATGGGTGTAAAACCAATGGATCATGAAGATATAATAGGAAGACACTGGGATGGAGCTATAGGATTCTTTGATAATATGGCTCAAATGCTTAGAAATCTGCCTGTAACAGATTAATAGAAAAAATAATAATTAAAAAAGCTTTTATTGTAAAGTGATAAAATCTACAATAAGAGCTTTTTTTTGTACAATTAAAGCAAAAAAATTGAAGAATGAATATATAAAGTGTAAAATATGAACATATGACACTAAAAAATTTAATTGGAAAGGAAAGATAAGATGACAATTAATAAAGAAAATCAAATGAATCAAATACCTGTTGGAGTTTTACAAAATATAAATGAAATGCTAGCTTTTGGAGATGGTGTTTTATCAGATGAAGATGGAAGACTTAGTCAGGAAGAACTTGGAAGTTTAAGAGAAAAAATGAATTGTAAATTAGATTTAGAGTGTGAAGGATTTGTATCTAAGTTAGAAAATATATATGAAATTAAATTAGAATCTAAAGAGTTCAAGATGTCAGTTTTAGGTATATTTCATGATTTTGGTTTAAAGCTTATTCAAAAGATTTCAACTAGATATCAAAACGCTCATGTCAAGATAACTTTTAAAACAGTTACGGGTTATGTGTGTGAAGAAATACAAGAAGCACAAGTAACAAAAATGATTGATGATATTGTAGAATTAATACAGGACCAATTTAAATTAGCAGAAAAAACAAGTTATGTAAAAGATGATTACATTACAAAGGTTTCAGCTACTATGAAAGAACAATTAAAAGAATTAGAAGAAAGCTTTAAAGCAATAGAGATACCATCAGAAAATCAGGATAAAACAGATGTAAGTAATGGTTTGTTAGATATAAAAAATCCTAAATTTGTTGAAAGTACAGTTGAACATGTAGAATATCTTTTAGATAATGAGGGCAAAAAAGCTATGCTAGACTATATAAGGGATTTAGCAAAAAAATTAGTAGAATCTAATAAGTAATATAAATTATTAATATAACTATGATGATTTTTACAATAAATACTTAAAGTTCATACTATAATAGTAGTATACTACTATTATAGTAACATAATTATAAAATAAGGGATAATTTAATGGGGGATTTTTATGAAATCATTAATAGTTTATTATTCATTAGAAGGAAATTCAAAATTTATATCAGAATCTATAAATGAAGAACTCAAGGGCGATATATTAAGAATAAAACCTATAAAAGATGTAGCTCAAAAAGGATTTTTTAAGAAGTATCTTTTAGGTGGTACTCAAGCTATGCTCAAAAATAAACCACAATTAGAGCCAATACGTGTAGATTTTTCTAACTATGATTTTATAGTTTTTGGTACACCAGTATGGGCAGGAACTTATGCTCCTGTATTTAATACTTTCTTTGAAAAATATACTATAAAAAATAAGAGTATAGCATTATTTTGCTGTCATGGTGGTGGAGGTTCCGCTAAAACATTTAAAGTATTTAAAGAAAAATTAGGTGGAAACAACATATTAGGTGAGATTGAATTTAAGGATCCATTAAAACATGAAACAGAAAAGATGGGAAATGAAGCTAGAGTATGGATTAAAGAATTTATAAAATAAAACAAAAGGGATGCCTCACAATAGAAATAATTTCTAGATGAGACATCCCTTTTGTTATTATTACAATTATAAAGTAACTAATGAATAAAGTTAATAAATATAGTAATTACAGCTGAATTTACAAAATCTATGAATAGACATCCAACAATAGGAACAACTAAATAAGGGGTTGGTGCAAAACCAAATTTTGTTGTTAATGCATCCATATTAGCTACAGCATTTGGAGTAGCCCCCATTCCAAAACCGCAATTGGCTGAAGCAAAAACAGCTGCGTCATAATTTTTACCTAAAACTTTAAATACAACAAAATAAGAAAATACTATCATAAGCAATGCTTGTCCTATCAACATTACAAACATAGGTAATGCTAGATCGAATAGTTCCCAAAGCTTTAATCCCATAAGTGCCATTGATAAAAAGAAAGCTAAACTAATACCACCTATAGTTTCAATTTCCTTATTTTCTAATTCAACTTTTTTAAAATCACAAATGTTTCTAATAATAGCTGCTGCCATCATTGCACCTATGTAAGATGGAAAGGTTAAACCTAAATTTTGAATAAATTTAGATATTAGAGTACCAATTCCCATAGCCATAAAAATCCAAGATACGGCGTGCATTAATCTTGTATGACATAAAATTGCAGTATCATCTTCATGAAAATCACTTAATGGAATAGAAGCATCTTCTGATATTTTAGGAGTATTTAATTTATAACGTTCAATTAAATTTTTGGCAACGAATCCGCCAATCAAACTTCCCATTACAAGTCCAAAAGTTGCTGATGCAAAGGCAACTGTAGTAGCACCTTTAACATTTAAACCTTCTAAAAGAGGTCCAAAAGAACCAGATGTTCCATGACCACCTACCATTGAAACAGAGCCTGTACAAAGACCAAGTAGAGGATTTAATTTAAATAGTTTGGCAAGTGAAACGCCTAAAATATTTTGAGAAATTACTAATAGTATTGATAATATCAAAAATATAATTACTGTAATACCACCTTTTTTTAATATCTTTATACTTGCAGTAAATCCGATACTAGTGAAAAATGCTGTCATAAATATATTTTGAAGTGTTGTATCTAAAGTTATAGTTGCAATGTTATTTATTTTTAAAACTAAAACTAATATTGCAAATAAAAGTCCACCGATAACTGGTGCGGGTATACAATACTTAGAAAAAACATTTATCTTATTTTTGCAGTATATTCCAACGTAAAATACAAAAGTAGCTAAAGCCATAGTTGAAAATATATCTAATTTAATGTTCATAATACTCAACTCCTTGTCATTTGTTAGTGAAATTGCAATGCGGTATTTATGCATAATTTTAAATTAAGTATTAACATTATACAATATATTATAAAGAAATGAAAGAAAATAAATGGAAAGATTCAAAAATTTAAATATAAAGACAGGAAAAAATAGTGAAATCCAATAAAAAACATATTGATTTTAAATGTAGAAACTGAAGGAAATGAATGTTAAATATGCAAAATTCAAAATTCAAGTTTAAAACTAATGACTTGAAAGTTTTATATACATAAACTTTTTCATTAAAGGAAACAATATATTAAAAAAGAAAGGAGAAGCTATTATATTAATAGCATAAATTTATAGTGAGTATGAGAGTAGAGAATAGTACAAAATGGATTATATTTATAGTGATTTCGATAGTATCTATATTAATCGGTGTAAATCTTCCCAATAATGAAAAGCTACATGTTAGAAACAACAAATTAGATATAAATGTATGGTCAAAATCAGTAAAAAACAATGGAAAACCTATAATTACAATAGAATCAAATGTACCTGACAATACAGAAGGAATAGTTACCTTAGAGAAGGACGATATTAATTATAGAGTTAGTTTCCCTGTAAAATTTAAAAACGGAATTGCTAAAACAAATGAGTTTATGTTAAAAGGAGGAAATTTACCATCTGGTGAATATACAATGCGTTTTAAAAGTACATTAGACATTGTTCAGCCTATAGAAGTTCAAAATATTATAGGAAAGAATTATTCAAATGTACAAAGTAAGTATATAGATGAAAGTGTAATGGGGAGAAGAATAATATTTATAAAAAAAATAAACATATAAAACTATTTTAACAACAATAAAAATTATTTAAGTTATGAAGTTAATGATTTATGCATAATTATATTATGTATATAATAGATAAGGATATTACTTTTTAAAGCAATATCCTTATCTTTATGAGTGGTAGTATGAATTGACTAATAACAACTATATATTTATTGTGCAAACTTTAAAAATGTACCTAATAATTTATTAAATGTGGTATAAAGTTAAATGCTTTTATATTATATAGAAATACTATAAGCTTAAAGATTTTTATTGATATAATGTAGGTTTAACTTTTTTATTTCCTGTTTTTGCTTTTCCTTGAATTTCTGGTACTGGAGGAACAGTATTCTTTGGTATATGATTAGCCTTTCTAGGACTAGGACGACTCATTCCTGCTTTAGCCATAAAATCCACCTCTCTTAATGTTAATATTCAAATTTAGTATCTATAAAATCAATTACTTTTATTCATAATAAAAAACTTTAACTTTATATATAATGTTATTTTAGGCCACCGATTTTTCCTTTTAGTGATTTAACACGTTTAAATACATAATCAGTAAGAGAATCTATATTATTTTTTATATCTACAGGAGCATTAGAAATTATATATGTTATATCTAGTCTATTCATCTTAACTTTTTTACTAATTTCATTAGCTAAGAAGTTAGTTTTTATCTTCCAATAAGTATTATTAAATTCATCTGCTTGTTTTTTATCATAGTATCCTTTTTCTATTCCAAATTGAAATAAGTCGGCAGCTGACTCCAATTCATCCATGTCCTCAGCTTGAATAGTTTCACAAATTAAAGAATCAAATGTTTTCATATAAAGCACCTCTTTTGATAGAATAATAATATCTTTAAGCTAATTAGTATTTAATATACTAATAAATTAATAAAAATTATTTTTATTTTTGAAAAGTACTAACAAGTTTACAGATAAATAGTATAATTGATTTTTTGTATAAAGAGAAATATAATTTAAACAAGGTGATAGAGAGTATTCATTGGCATTATATAGTTTTAAAAGATAGAAGGTGATAGATGTGAAATTAAAAAAAGGAATAATAGATGGCTATTATAAACATATTGAAGATAAATATTGCTATAAAACTTGTGATGAATTATTAGGGAAAAAGTACTTTATATCAAAACAATTTGGTGTGGGAAATTTTTCAAGAATGAAAATAGAAGATGGTTTAGAAATATCTACGACTAACATTAATTATAAAATGGACATGGATTTTCATAATGCAGGATTTGATGATAATATCTTAGAGTTAGGATATTGTTATGATGGTAATATGAAAGTATTTTCTTCTCCTGATGACAAAATTTATCTAATTAAAGCTGGAGATATATTTATTTATAAAACACTAAATGATGTAAATCATTTTAAATTTAAATATAGTAAGTTTAATGCCATATCTATTCACATGAATTTTAATACTATTAAAAATGCTATAAATCCAATATGGGAAAATAAAATAATCATGGATTGGGAAACCCAATTAAAAGAAATATTTAAAGAAGATGTATTAATAATAGAAAGAGCAACCTATGATATAAAGAAAATAGCAGAGCAAATTAAAAGAATTTCAACTGATGATATGATAGGATATATAAAGTTAAAGCTTAAGACAATAGAATTTTTAGCTACTTTTCTTGAAAAAAGAGCAACTATTAAATTTTTAGAGAATACAACCGAATATGAGGAAGAAATTGTAATTAAGGCTAAAAATATAGTATCAAAAGACCTTCAAAACACTCCCGCTGTTAAGGAATTAGCCGATAATTTAAACATAAGCTTATATAAATTACAACAAGCATTTAAAAACATTACTGGGGATACAGTTTATGAATATATAAAGAAATCTAGAATTGAAAAAGCAAAATATTTATTAAGAAATACAGATATGTCAATTATAGAAATTGCAAATGAAATAGGATATGAGAATCCCAGTAAATTTGCTTCTCTTTTTAAAAGTTATAATAATATAACGCCATTAAAATATAGAAAACTACAATAGTGGATGTATAAAATGTTCCAGAATCCATAAGAAATTTTAGGTGATTTTTATTTTGGAGCATTTTTTATTTTTTTTGGAGTAGAATTGATAATGATTTTCAATTATTATAAAACTAAAGATAGATTAATTTACTATTAGATATTTATAAGAGGGAGGATAAAATTATGGAAAAGACAGAATCAAATTTAAGCTTTCTTTTAAAAATTTCAGGAAAAGAAAAGTTTAAATTATATATATCAGCTTTATTTAGTATAATAAGCTCAATTCTTGCTATAGTTCCGTATATATTAATGTACAATATAGTACTAGATCTTTTCAAAGATATAGTTGATTATGAGAAAATTAAATTCATGACCTTAATCGTAGGTGTTACTGTAATTATCAGAATGGGTATATTTTTATTGTCAGGTGTGTTTTCGCATATAGCAGCATTTACAATACTTTATGAACTTAGAATGAAATGTATTAATCATATTTCAAAACTTAATATGGGATTTTTCACTAGCCACACCATTGGACAAGTAAAAAAAACTATAAATGAAGACATAGAAAAATTAGAAAACTTCATAGCACATCAAATTCCTGATCTAGCTTCAGCTATTGTAGCACCTATTATATTTATTATTTATCTTTTATATTTAAACTTTAAACTAGCGCTTGTATTATTTATTCCGATCATTTTAGGATTTATAATCCAGATGATTATGTTTAGAGGTATGAAAGAAAGAATGATTCATTATCATAATTTAGTTCAAAAGCTTAATGCTACTATTATTCAATATATAAATGGAATAAATGTAATGAAAGCATTTAACTTATCTGCAAAGTCATTTAAAAACTATAAAGATACAACAGAGGAATATGCTGATTATTGGGTTGATATAACAAAGAAAGTAGCTCCACAATATAGTATGTTTTTAGTGCTCATAGATTCAGGGCTTTTATTTATAATTCCTATTGGGGGAATAATGTTTCTAAAAGGAAGTATAGATGTTTCCACTTATATATTATTCTTAATTTTAAGCTCTAAATTTCTTAATTCTTTCAAACAGCTTTTAGATTTTGGAGAAACTTTTTCTAGGCTTTTAGAGGGGGCATCTAGAGTAAAAGATATTATTGAAGAAAAGCCTCAATTTTCAGGAGATCAAAAGTTAGATTCTAAAATACATGGTGAGATAAAATTTAATAACGTTACTTTTAAATATGATAAAAAAGAGGTTATAAAAGATTTATCATTAACCATAGAACCTAGAAATATAGTGGCTCTTGTAGGACCATCCGGTTCTGGTAAGACGACACTTGGCCAATTAGTAGGTAGGTTTTGGGATGTAGAGCAAGGGAATATTACTATTGATGGTATGAATATAAGGAATATAAAAATGGAAGAGCTTATGGATAAGGTATCTTTTGTATTTCAGAATGTGTTTATGCTCGAAGATACAATACTTGAAAATATTAAAATGGGATTAAACAAAAACATGAATGAAATTATCGAAGCTAGTAAACAGGCACAAATTCATGATTTTATAATGAGTTTACCTTATGGATATAATACATCTCTTGGAGAGGATGGAATTAAGCTTAGTGGAGGAGAAAAACAGAGAATTTCTATTGCAAGAGCAATATTGAAAGATAGCCCTATTGTAATTTTAGATGAGGTAACTTCTTATTCAGATATAGAAAATGAAAGTAAAATACAAGAAGCTCTTAGGAATTTATTGAAAAATAAAACTGCACTAATAATAGCTCATAGACTATATACTATAAAAAATGCAGATAAAATTGTAGTTCTAGATGAAGGTAAAATTATAGAACAGGGAAATCATAGTTATCTTATGAATAAAAAAGGGTTATATAGACGTCTTTGGGATATGTATGATCGTGAAGTTATTGATACAGAAAGGAGGGTATAGATATGTTAGATGATATAAAAAATTTATTAGGTGAAGAGAGAAAAAAACTTAGAAAGCCACTAATTTTGCTTACAATAGATACTTTATTTAATATGGTTTTTTATTCAATATTATATTTTGTATTATTAGATTTAATTAGAAATAATTTGAGTTTTTCAAAGATAAAAACTTATTCAATAATAATGATAATAGCTTTTATAGCCAGAGCTATAGTTAATGCAAAGGGATATACAGGCATACAAGAAAAAGGTGCACGTGCAATTGAAAAAATGCGTATATCACTAGGGGATCATATTAGAAATATAAATTTAGGTTTTTTTAATAAAAATAGCATAGGAAGCTTATCTAATATAATGACAAATGACTTGCAGGAGTTTGAAATTGTAATAACTCATAGTACTCCAGATCTTATAAAAACAGTATTTCTTAGTGCATATCTTCTCATAATAACATTTTTTATTGATATTCAATTGGCCATTATTCAGTTGGCATTTATAGGTATAGCTATGCCTATTATACTACTAGGCGGACGTAAAGTTAGTAATATAGCAAAACAAAAGAAAAAAGTTATTAATGATGTTATATCAAGAATGGTTGAATATATTAACGGAATACAGGTATTTAAGTCTTATAATTTAGTAGGAGAAAAGTTTCAAAGGTTAGAAAAGTCTTTTAGAGATTTTAAAACACAAAGTATAAGAACAGAGATATCAATTGTACCTTTTGTGCTTATATTTCAAATAATAGTTGATATAAGTTTTCCTATACTACTACTTATAGCAACAACAAAATTTGGCGCTGGAAGTATTGATAAAAGAGAATTCTTAACATTTATCATAATAAATTTAGTTCTTACAAATGTAATAAGAGCGTTTGCAGCTCAATATGGAAACTTCAGATATCTTAAACTAGCATCAGAAAAATTAATACAGACTTATAATTATCCAGAAATGAGCTATAAATATGAAAAAGAAAACTTTAAAAATTATGATATTGAATTTGATAATGTAAGTTTTGAATATGAAAAAGGAGAAAATACTTTAAATAATTTAAGTTTTAAAGCAAAGGAAGGTACTATGACAGCATTAGTAGGACCTTCTGGATCAGGGAAAACTACAATTACAAGTGTTATAGCTAGATTTTGGGATGTAAATAAAGGAAAAATAAAAATAGGTGGGAAAGATATAAAGAATATCAATCCAGATGCATTATTAAAGAATATAAGTATAGTATTTCAAGATGTATATCTTTTAAATGATACTATATGTAATAATATAAAATTAGGAAATCAAAAGGCAACTAAAGAAGACATAATACAAGCTGCTAAAATTGCTAATTGCCATGAATTTATAGAAAAAATGCCAAATAAATATGACACTATAGTTGGAGAAGGTGGTTCTACTTTATCAGGAGGAGAAAAACAAAGAATATCTATTGCTAGAGCAATATTAAAAGATGCTCCCATAGTATTATTAGATGAAGCCACTGCATCATTAGATGCAGATAATGAATTAGAAATTAGAAAATCTATAAAGAAGCTTACACAAAATAAAACAGTTATAGTTATAGCACATAGATTAAACACTATAAAAGATGCTGATCAAATTATAGTACTAAACGAAGGTTATATAGAGGAAAAAGGAAGTCATGAAGAATTAATTAATAATCATAAACGATATTATAATATGTACAATGAAATGAAAAGAGCACAGAATTGGTCTATATAAGAGTATCACAAAAGGAAGGGATTAAGGACACCTTCCTTTTTTACTTGGTTTAAATATTTATATATATTTTATAGCTAAGTTTTTAAGAAAATTAAATAATAGTATTATACACTGAACTTTATTAGTATTTTTTTATTTATTTTATGAGTTTTATACTTTTTATAGTTTAAATTGATTTAGTTTATGATTTGGATAAAGAATATTTAAGCTAATCTTACAAGATAACTATATTATACGGTATAATATAATTAATTACATGTTATTAAAAAATTAGGAAGAACTATAATAAAAATATATTGTTAAAAGAACAGAAAGGAGCAAATATGATATATCAACTAATGAATTTTTTAGACTTTAAAAATCAAAGTTTTGTTGCTATAGATTCAAATACATTACGTATCAGTAGAATAAAGAATAGTGGTGGGGTAGTATCACCTAACTACTTACATATAAAATGTCATACTAGAATTAAAAATCCTATAACATCTTCTAGTATGTATATTACTATAGATAGACCTATGAGGTTTTTATCTAATACAGGTTTGATAGAAAGACACAAAAGAGTAACTATGGGTATGCCTAGTATAATAGAAGAAGATAGTTTGTACTATCCTATAGAGGAAATACTTATGTCTAAAATAATAGAAGAAATTGAAGAATTAGCATTAAAGACAGCTTATGATGAAATATTTAAGAAACGTAATGAATTCTGTATGAAATTATTAGAAGATATAGTAACACCTGAAGCAGTTGTAAATGATACATTAGGTATAGAAGATAAAGAAAATTTCGATAGTATCGAGATATTTAATACTTATAAACCAGAAAAAGAAGTAGATTCAAATGAGTAATACGAAAGATATTAAGTATGAAACGAATAAACTTAGAGCCTATTCGTTTTTTAATTTCTTTACTATATAAGCTAAAATAAATAAATCAGTGAATTTACCTAAAAAGAATTGAATTACTACAACAAGTCCTGTTGCTGTAGGGTATTTGAAAAAATTAGGAAATACATAATTTAATATTAATCTAACTATTTGTAATACATTAGAAGTATCTTTCTGGGTATCATTAAATATAGCTGTAATTTGAGGTTCTGGAATTATGTTGAAAGAGTCATTTGTTAAATAATATGTAAAAAAGATTATGGCAAATTGAAACATTAGACTTAAATAAACCATTAATCCAAAAATTATAGATAATGCTTTATCGAAATAAGTAGTATTTTTAAATGTTTTAAAGCCAATTTTAAGAATACCTAAAAAGAGTAGTATATCTATTAATATAATCAAAAACATTACCACATGTGATGACTCCAAAAATATTAAAAGAAAAAGCTGAAAAAAACTCAAAACTATAGATAAGATTAAAATAGAAAATATAACTAATAAAGCCTTGTAATTTTCCAGTAGATATTTTTTAGTTGTTTGCCAAATTGACATATATTCCTCCTTAGTTTATAAAATAGTTTTAGTGGTTTATGTGACTTTTTTGCACATAACATTAATATTGTACAGTATTTACGCTAAAAATCAAGTAAATAAGAGTTAACTATTTATAATGAATATTAGTTTGAGAACACTATATAAAAAATTCATTTTAATAAATTAATTAAAAAGTATACTTGGTTAAAATCTATTTTATTATTTTAAGTTATTCTTCTGCACATAAAAGCTTATAAAAAGAAAATACTTTATATGACAGGTATATTAAAGTCCAATAATTATTAGCAGGAGGATAAATCATGAGTAAGTTCAAATGGGATGAGATTCCTTATCCTGGTGAAAATTTTGCACCAATTGGCGAGAGTCAAGATGCAGGAAGCTGGCCTTTGAAATTTTTTACAAGAGACAACGATGAATTTTATGATTTAAAAGGTAATAAAATCGCTTTTGAAATACAAACTCCAAATGACACTATGAGTTTTAAAGTAAATCAGCTAAATCAGCTTAAAACTATATTATCAAATTTAACAAATAAACAAAAAGAAATAGCATTATATTGGAGTTCTGATAACTTAATTCTTTTGTATCTTAACAATGTAAGTGTGCTATTAAAAAGTTATAGAGTATCAACTATGGACTCGGCTAGAATATTATCCATAATGGGAAATGCATTTAATGATTCCATGGCATTAACATATTATTTTAAATACAAATTTCAAATTCCAAGACCTGTTCAAGTAGATCCTACGCTGAACACATATTTAAAATCAAGTTACGATCCAAGTTATCCTGTAGGTCATGCAGTAATAGCTGGAATGACATCAACAGTGTTATCATATTTTTTCCCAGATGAAATAGAACAATTAAATAATACAGCTAAAGAAGCATCTATGTCTAAGGTATATGCAGGAATTCATTATCCTATAGATGCCGAACAAGGATTAAGACTTGGAAAACAAATAGGTTCTATAATAGTTAATAGCATTAAAAATGAAAGTAATTCTTTAGGAAATAGTATAAATAATATATATATAAAATCATGAGATGCTTCTCCCAAAACAAAAATAAAGTGTTTGGGTATCATTACATAAATATAATAGTTTATTTTGTATATGATAATGATTATTAAAAATGTAATAATTATTAAGAAATCTATTATAAAAAGATTCTTTATTATTTTAGTATTATTATATTAAAACGATTATATATATTAGAAATAATAAAAGAAGGTGTTTACAAATGACTAAAAAATTTATAATAGAGCAATGTAGAAGACTTAAAATAGCACATAGACAGGAAAGTGAAGAAGTAGAAAGACAAAATAGAAAAAATGAGAAATGGTTAATTCCACATAATAAAGGACATGAAGAATTAATTGATAAATTTATAGAACAATTTGATGGTTGGGATAATGATAATCTTGATAAAAAACTTTGCAAAAAATGGCTAAGAAAGAATATTAAAAAAGCTAATGTTATTATTAAGGATATATCTAAAAAGTATAATGACTTTGAAAGTGATGATGATATTTTAAGTAAGAATGATGAAAAATTATATTATATAAATGATGGTATTGATTGTATGGCTAAAACATTAATTATGATTATTAATAAAAAGATGTATATAAGTAAATAAAAATGAATTATAGAGAATATAGATAGATTTGTGTACTTCTAATTAGTATCAGAAAATATTACTGGAAATTCACCTTTCTAGTAATATTTTTTTAAATTTAAAACATACTAATAATGGCTAATTATATCTAATTATAGTGTGTGTAATAAAGTTTTAAATATACATAAAATTTCTAAAAAGTACAAGCTATTATGCTAAAAATTCATCTATTTTATTACCAAATGTAATTGTTAATTGACCTAGTGTAAGAGCCCAATTTTGTCTTGGTGAAGTCCATTTTTCCATTATCTCCATGGTTGCTAGATATAATGACTTTTTTAAGGATTCATCCGTAGGAAATACGGTTCTGGTTTTAGTAAATTTTCTAATCTGTCTATTAAATCCTTCTAGGGCATTTGTAGTATATATCATTTTTCTAATCTCAGGTGAAAATTCGAAGAATGTGGATAAATTATCCCAATTATTATACCAAGAATCAATAACTATACCGTACTTAGAACCCCATTTTTCCTTGAGATTATCAAGTTCTAGGAGCGCTAGCTCTTCGGTAGTTGCTTTATAAATTAATTTTAAATCTTTAATGAATTCTTTCTTATCTTTTGACGCTATGTATTTCAGAGAATTTCTAATTTGATGTACTATACATGTTTGTATACTTACTTCTGGATAAACGGTTTTTATAGCATCTGGTAAACCTCTAAGCCCATCCATACATGCAATTAGTATTTGTTTAACACCTCTATTCTTCAAATCATTGCATACTGACAACCAAAACTTCGCTCCTTCGGATTCTCCAACCCAAATACCTAAAATATCTTTATGACCACTCATATCATATGCCATACATATGTATGCTGCTTTACTAACAATTCTATTGTCATCTCTTACTTTAAAATGCATAGCATCCATATATACTATAGGATAAATTCTATCCAATGTTCTGTTTTGCCACGCAGTGGCTGCGCCAATTACCTTATCAGTGATTTTTGATACCATTGATGGTGATATAGTAATCCCATAAAGGTCTTCTATTTCCGCTTGTATATCACGTGTAGACATACCCCGTGCATAAAGACCAATAACCTTTTTGTCTAGTTCATTGCAAACAGTTTCATACTTTTTAATTACTTTTGGTTCGAATTCAGCATTTCTATCCCTTGGAATATCTACATCTATATCTCCAAAGCTACTGCGTATATTCTTTTTACTATAGCCATTGCGATAATTTTTACTATTATTTTCAGAATTTCTTTCATATTTATCTCTTCCCAAATGATCTTCCATTTCTGCTTCCAATATATTTTGAATAACGTCTTTTAACATTCTTTGTATTAATCCGTTTTTACCCATAACATCATCTAAACTTTTGCATTTCTTAACTTCTTCTTTGTAATCAAAATCAGGTACTTCAAAATTTCTCATTTAGATTCCTCCTAAATTCTTATAAGTATATTATTCCAAACTAACCAATCTTCCATACAAAAAAGATGTAGGTTAATTTGTTTTTACACAAATCAACCTACATCCCCGAATTATAACCTCATGCTTATGCATGAGGTTACTTTAATATCGTAATCCATATTTTAAAATTATTTAATTAAATATATTATCGATTAAAAATCCTGTTATTTTTCTATAAGAAGAACTATTTGACTATGTTTTTCAGTAAATGATACTTTAAAATCACTAAATATATCATTAATTAAATTTATCATATACTCTTTTTCTTTAGCTCTAAATTTAAAACCAATTTTATTACCAAGCTCTTCTTGTTTCTTATTCTTATTAGCAAAAGGAAGTATAATATGTATTCTACCTGAAAATGTATCTGTCATATAACGTATTCCCATATATAATTTTTTTAAATTCTCATCACTTAAAAATTCTGCAAATCCATTACATGAAACTATTAAATTATTTTGTGAAGAAAATTCTTTGATATAAGATTTTTCATTTAAATAATCAAATATAGATATATTGCATCTTTTTATTCTTGATTTATCGCCAAAAATACATTTACTTAAGTTTTCATTATTGTTTAACCATTTTGAGTCAATATCTATATTTAAAATATTATATTTTTGGGGTAAAATGTCTTCACCCAAAATAGAGTTCATGTTTAAGATAACTCTTTCTATTTCTAAACTATCAAATCCACCACCAGATCCAATATCAACAAAAGCAAAAGATTCGTTGTAATCAAATATGTATTTCCTTATAATACTTTTGATTAAGTTTTCTATCTCAATACGTCTCCAAGTTATAGGAGGTGATACTATATCTAATATTTTTCTATCAAAATAAGATCCAAACCACTTATTTTCAGGAGTCTTTAAAATAGAATAAAAAGTAACTTCTTCAGTACCAGGACGTTTAGACATTATATTTGCAAAGGTACTTAATTTTGTTAAAATCTTTCCTATTAAGGTCAATGAATACGGAGAAGCTGGTAAATCTTTATCCCTGAAACTACTTAAAAAAATTTTTTTATCATCTGTCTTAAAATAAAATGCTGATTTTTCTATAGATAAATGCTGCCATACTGTTGGCTCTTTAATAATCTTCTCCCATGCTGATAAAATTTTTGAATTGCTTTTTTTCATACATATTCTCCTTATACATTTAAGCGTTCTGTTAAGTTATATGAACATTGATTCCCCTCGGCCTATTGAAATATAATAGATTTCTCACAAACATATTACCTCCCAGAAAGGAGAGAGGAATCAATGAACAAAGCTAATAAAAAAATTACCTGTCCTAGATGTCACAGCCATAACCTATATAAGTTTGGAAAAGACAAAGAAGGAAATCAAAAATATCAATGCAAAGAGTGTAAAAGACAATTTGCACCATCGGCTATGCCGAAAGAGCGTCAGCTCAAGGATTACCCTCGTTGTCCTATCTGTAACAAAGGAACCTTTATTCATCATAATTACTCAAATTATATCAATTATCGTTGTAACGATAAAAAATGTAATCATAGTTTTTTTGTGGCGAAGCCTACGGCTATAGATCCTTCAAGCAATACCACTATCCAAGGTAAACTTAATTTTAAAGGTATGCGCTTTCCAATTCATATTATATTAATGGCTTTAGACCTTTACTTTCTTAATGAAAGTTCTACAAGACGTATATCTCAATATTTGTTTAGAACATTTAATGTAAAAGTATCTCATGTTACTATTGCAAGTTGGACTAAAAAATTTGCTGCATATTTCAAATTGAAATCTGATAATTTATTTTATAATATTGACTTATCAGATTCTGATGAATGGCACGCAGATGAAACTGTTGTATTTATAAATGGCAAGAAACATTATCTATGGCTTGTTATAGACTCAGAAAGTCGATTAATTATCTCTTATCATCTATCCCCATATAGAGATGCTAAACAAGCTTTTAGCCTTTTTAACGATGCTAAGAAATTAGGATCTCCTAGAGCCATAGTTACTGATAGATTACCATCTTACAATATTCCAATAAAATCAGTATTCCAAGATACATTACACATAAAAGTACAATCTTTTATGGATGATATTTCAAACAATATCATTGAGTCATTTAACAAAACATTTAAGTCTTGGTATAAAGGTTTAAAAGGCTTTAACTCATTTAATAGTGCCAATAAACTAATATCAGTGTTTATATTTCACTATAATTTTGTGCGTAACCACTCATCACTACGTAATTTAACACCATCTGAAGTAGTGGGAATTAGTTACCCAGTTAAAGCTAAAAATAATTGGTTATTAGCTGCCTAACGGCTAGCGCTATCGCTTTTAATTAAGTCTATTTATTTTTAAAATCTATAATGGATAGGCTTTTTTGTCATACCACAAAATATTAATCGTATAATTTTTATTATTTAAAATAAGTCATATAGTAATTTTATGATTTTTAAAGCTATGCTTTCATAATTAATTAACAGAACCAATTTAAGTTTAATTGTCTAAAAGAATTTATAGTCTTATTAGACAACTTATTCATTTTATAACATAATAAACTATAGAAAAATGACATTTGTCATGTTTTTAGAGTTTAGTTGATATGTTATAATGAATTAATAATTAATTTTTATTATGAATAATAGGTGAATTATGAATTTAATAGATTTAAGACATCATTTAATCAAAGAGCTTAAACCTTTTATTGAAAATACAATTACATTAAAAAACAAAACATCAATATGGGAACAAGAATCTGAAAGGGATAAAATAATTATTACGTTGAGTGGTACAATAAGAGCCTCTCACATGTTACCCAATTACAAAGAATTTTTACTAGGAGTTTATAAATCTGAAGTGATTTTATTCCCTGCTATTTTTAATATGGAGAATAATTTTTCATCTTTATTTAAGGTAAGTACTTTAACAGAATGTACACTTGGAACCATTTCTATTAATACCCTAAAATCTATAATGGATAAGGATACTAATCTTCTTCGAAATCTATATTTATATCACGATTATTTATGTCAAAAAGTTTTTTTGCAAATGAGAGATATTGGTATATATGATAAAAAACATGCTTTGTTTTCCATATTAATACGTTTACATAATACTTATGGCATAAAAACAGAAAATGGTTGGAAAATAAATATTAAACTTTCTAATATAATTTTATCCGAATATATAGGAACTTCACCGGAAACTATAAGTAGACTGTTAGCTAAATTAAAATGCGATAATCTTATTGAGTTTAATCAAGGGTTTTTAACTATTAAAAATTTAAACTTCTTAAAAGATTCTTTAGGATGTTCTAAATGTAATGAGAAGTTATGTATATTTTAATATAACTAAAGAAGTTTTAAGAATGATATAGCCATATACTTTATAATATTGTATGATATAATTTTCGCTTAAAATACAGAATATTAAGGAGGAATGTATTTGTACCATAAGATAATTAAGTCAAATAAATTAAATGCAGAATGGGTTATTATGGTCCATGCTATAGGTAGTAATCATAATAATTTCAAAAAACAGATATCAGAATTTAGTGAAAATTATAATCTTTTATTGTTGGATTTAAGAGGACATGGAATGACTAAAAATCTACTTCTTTCTGATTCGAAAGAAAAGATACTTGAGGTTCCAGCAAAAGACATTATTGAATTAATGGATAAACTTTATATAGAAAAAGCACATTTTGTAGGAATATCACTTGGAAGTATGGTTATATCACAAATTGCATTGACTAATCCAGAACGAATTATCTCTATGGTTCTTGGGGGCGGTATAGTCAGATATGTGTGGAAAGGAAGATTCCTACTTTTCTTAGGAAAGCTAACAAAAAAATTCATTCCATATATGTTTACATATACATTATTTGCATATGCAGTAATACCAAATAAAAAACATAAAATATCTAGAAAATTTTTTATTGAAGAAGCTAAGAAATTGGGAACAAAAGAATTTTTAGCATGGCTTAATATAATTGAAACTTTTGAAAAAACATATCCAATAGATAGAATAAAGATGATATCCATACCTAAAATATACATAATGGGTGAGTATGATCATATGTTTTTACCACCAGTGAAAAAATACATAGAAAAAAATGAAAATACGGAAATATGTATATTACCTAATTGTGGTCATATATGTAATATAGATGATTCCTATGAATTCAATAGAGTTGCTATTCAATTCATGAAAAATTATACTGTGCAATATTAAGAGATTATACTAAAAAACTTTATTTAATATAGAAAACTATGTAGTTTATATTAGAAATAGGGCTGTAGAAAAACTTGTTTATAATAACTATACTATATGATGTTTCCCTCAAGGATATAAAATACATCATAAATAACCTCATGCTTATGCATGAGGTTATTTTAATTATATAAAAATACTATAATTATATTCAGAAAAATAATAACCTAAATCATGAAAGTATAATATTGTAATCATAGGAAAGGATTTTTCGGAATAAAAATTAATGAGGTAGTTTCAATAATAAGTCAATAACTTATTATTGAAACCAAAATATTAAAAGTAAGAGAGGAGTATATCATGTCAAAAAATAAAGATAGGCGAATTACCTGGTCCATGCTTGCTTTTATGGCATTTTCTACTGTATGGGGTTTTGGAAATGTTATTAACGGTTTTTCTGAATATGATGGGATTAAAGCAATTGTTTCATGGATTATAATTTTTGCTATTTATTTTGTGCCGTATGCTTTAATGGTAGGAGAATTAGGATCAGCTTTTAAAGATTATGGGGGAGGAGTAAGTTCATGGATACATGAAACCATAGGAGCAAAGTTAGCATATTATGCTGGATGGACGTATTGGATAGTTCATATGCCTTATATTTCACAAAAACCATCAGGACTTATGATTGCAACAAGCTGGGCTATTTTTCAAGATAAAAGAATTAGTTCAATGAATACGAAAGTTATGCAATTAATTTGTTTATTAATTTTCTTAATTGGTATGTATATTGCATCAAAAGGATTAAATCCACTAAAAAAATTAGCAACACTTGCAGGAACATCAATGTTTATAATGTCTATTTTATTTATTATTTTAATGATAGCAGCACCTTCCATTACAGATGCACATTTAATTCAAATTGATTGGTCTTTAAAAACTTTTATGCCTACTTTTGATACCAAATTTTTTACTAGTTTAGCTATTCTAGTATTCGCTGTTGGAGGATGTGAAAAAATATCACCTTATGTTAATAAAATGAAAAATCCTGAAACAGGATTTTCAAAAGGAATGATTGCTTTATCAATTATGGTTGCAGTATGTGCAATTTTAGGTACAATTTCTCTTGGTATGATGTTTAACTCAAATAATGTCCCTAAAGATTTAATGACTAATGGTGCATATTATGCATTCCAAAAGTTGGGTAATTATTACAAATTAGGCAATGTATTCGTTATCATATATGCAATTACTAATATAATTAATCAATTTGCTGTATTAATTATATCAATTGATGCACCTTTACGTATGTTACTTGATAGTGCAGATGAACGTTTTATTCCTAAAAAAATGTTTGAAAAGAATAAATATGGTTCATATAAGAATGGTAATAAACTTATTTTAATAATTGTATCAACTTTAATTATAGTTCCAGCTTTGGGCATTGGTAATGTAGATGAATTAGTAAAATGGTTAGTAAAATTAAATGCTGTATGCATGCCACTTCGTTATTTATGGGTATTTGCTGCATATATTGCATTGAAAAAAGTAGGAGAAAAGTTTAATAGAGAATATTATTTTGTAAAGAATAAAACTTTAGGTATTATTTTTGGTGGATGGTGTTTTGCATTTACAGCTTTTGCATGTATTGGAGGAATGTATTCTACTGATGTGTTTAAATTATCACTTAACATTATAACACCATTTGTATTAATAGGTTTAGGAGTAATTATGCCTTATCTTGCAAAGAAAAATAATATTCAGTAGTTTATATATAAATTTAATAATTATAAGTGTTTAATTAAAGCCTATAAAATTGTATTTTATAGGCTTTGAAATATTAGGGATTAACATAAGATAAATGATAATAAAGTGTAAAAAGCTGAAATGTAAACCTAATAATTTAAATAGGTTGACAAATCAAATTGGCTATCCTATACTATAAAGAAAATAATAGGAGGTGTATATAACATAGAAAAAAATTATAGTTTTAATTATTATAAAGACATATTTTCATTAAAAAACTTATGGAAAGGCAATATTACCCCCATAATACTAATGATAAAGGCTATGTCATTTCTTAGATCTGAAGTTGATTTAGGATACTTAATTGCAAAACAAAATATATTTATAAAAAAAATGGATTTTAATGAACTAGAGTTAAAAGCTTCCATAGAAAAGAATAAAAAAATAGCAAATATGAGTTATCTAACATGCAATTGTACAGGCTATAGCAAATATGAAAAAATAATTGAGCTTAAATCTACTCTTATAAAAAGGGAAAATACAGAAAATGTAGAAGGCAAGACAAGTTTTAATTCAAGAATATATAATGAGAATATAGATTTATCTAGTAAAGACTTTTTTAGAGTTATAACTAAAGATGAAGTATACAAGTTTATTGAAATTAGCGGGGATAATAATTATATTCATCTTACTAAAAAGCCTATAGTACAAGCTATGCTAATACTTTTATTTTTAGAAGATTATTTGGCTTTAAGAAATATTTATATGTACAAGTGTAAAATAACGTATATAAATCCTATATTAGCAGGTACAAAAATATTTTTACGCTGGAAGAACTCAAAGACTTTAATAGGCATAGTGGAAAATAAAATTTGTTTTAATATAGTTTTAAAAGAAAGTTAGGTTTTACAATATTATAAAAGTTTAGGAGAAGATTACTATGAAAAAAAGAATAAACATAAGAGATATGATATATTCAGCATTGTTTGTAACCCTTACAGCAATCTTAGGATACATAAGTATTCCACTTCCATTTAGTCCAATACCTATAACCGCTCAGAGTTTAGCCGTTATATTAGCTGGGTGTATTTTAACTCCACTTCAATCAGCTATTAGTATGACAACCTTTTTATTACTTGGGGCTATAGGAGTTCCAGTTTTTTCAGGTGGAAGAGCTGGAATTGGTATTATTGTTGGAAAATCTGGAGGATTTTTAATTGGATTTTTAGTTGGAGCTATTATAATAAGTTATTTACTACGAATAAATAGGTCTTTAGTTAGTATGATAATATCATGTATTATTGGAGGAGTTGTAGTAGTACATTTTTTAGGTTCAGTATGGCTTGGATATGTTACAGGAATAGGAATAAAAAAAGCTTTTTTAGTGGGTTCAGCTCCTTTTATAGTTGGAGATTTGTTAAAAGTTGGAGTTGCAATTTTAATTGCTAATAGATTAAAAAAGGTGATAATATATGAGCAATAATGTATACATAGTAGGAGGTCTTAGAACTCCTATAGGCAAGACTAATGGAGCTTTAAAAGATATATTACCTGAGGATTTGAGTGCACATTTGATTAAAAATATTATTGATAAATATAATATTGAACCACAATATATAGAAGAAGTTATGCTAGGAAATTCTGTTGGCCCCGGAGGAAATTTGGCTAGACTAAGTTTGCTTCAAGCAGGATTGCCTTTTTCAGTAGTTGGTACAACAATAGATTTTCAATGCGGTTCTAGTTTAAAAGCAATAAACATGGCAGCTAGTCTGATAAAATCTAAAGAGAGAGATTTAATATTAGTAGGGGGAGTAGAAAGCACTAGTTTAGCACCTAACAAACAATATAATAAGAGAGATTATAGATATAAAGGAAAAGATATTTTTTATAAAAGGGCACAATTTGCCCCTCTTACTATAGGTGACCCAGACATGATAGAAGGAGCAGAAAATACAGCTAAATTTTTTGATATAAAAAGAGGAGACATGGATGAATTAGCAGTAGAAAGTCATTTAAGAGCTTTAAAAGCTAATAAAGAAGGTAAACTTAAATCTATAATATGTAATATAAAAATAGGAAATACCATAATATCAGAAGATGAAAGTATACGAAAAAAGATTTCTTTAAACCTTGTAAAAAGAGCAAGACCAATTTTACATAAGGAGGGATCTTTAACAGCAGCTAATACTTGCCTGACTCATGATGGAGGGGCTATTTTACTTATGGCATCAGAAAAAGCTATAAAAAAGTATAACTTAAAGCCAATGGCTATTTGGAGAGGTGAGGCTTCAATAGGATTAGATCCTAATCTATCACCTTTAGGGGCTACATTAGCTATAGAGAACTTAATTGGAAAATATAATTTAAATATAGAAAATATAGATTTAATTGAGATAAATGAAGCCTTTTCTGTGAAGATATTAGCCTTTTTAAAGAAGTTTAAATATCCTAAGGAGAAGATAAATATTTATGGAGGAGCTTTAGCTTATGGACACCCTTATGGAGCATCTGGAGCTATTATTATGCTTCATCTTTTAGAAGGTCTTAAAAATGAGGGTGGTAACCTTGGAATTGCATCCTTAGGAGTAGCAGGAGGGCTAGGTATAGCTACGCTAATAGAAAGATATCATTGCTAGAAAGCTTATTATAAGGGAAGTGTGATAATATAAATGTTGATTTTTTCTGGAATATATAAAAATATAAATGATAACAAAAATAAAGTATGCATGATTACAGAAGATGAGAAGATTACATATCAAGATTTAATAAACCAAATAAATAAAAAAACTTTATGTTTAAATAGTAGATTTAAACAAGGGGAAAAAGTAATAATAAAAAATATAAATCCTATAAATACTATAATAAATACACTATCCTGCTCAAAAGCAGGATTAATTTCTATACCGGTAGATACTAAAATTTTAAGTAATAGTCTAGAGAATATTAAAGAAGTCACAAAACCTTGTAGTATAATACAAGATGAATTTATCTATGATTATAAAAAGAATCAAAAGATATTTTTTGATGGTATAAATCTACAAGGTATAAACTACAAGAATATACATAGTGAATGGGTTAATGATAACACTATATTTCTTGGAGCTTTAAGTTCAGGAACTACAGGCAAAAGTAAAATTATATGGAGAGATCATGTAAGTTGGTCAAGTGCTTTTAAATATCAAAGCCAAGTATTTCATATTAGTAGTAAAGACATATTATTTTTGGTAGGTTCGCTAAGTTATACTGCCAATCTAAATAGTGCTATTCATATATTAAATGAAGGAGGTACCATAGTATTTTCTAAAAGTATTTACCCAAAAACGTGGATAAAAGAAATAGAAGACAATAAGGTAAGTAGTATATTTATGGTTCCAGCTCATTATAGATTATTATTAAAAGAATTGAAAAAAACTATGCTCAATATAAATTCTTTATTAAGTGCTGGAGCAAAAATGGACAGAAAAACGGTTAACTCATTAAAGGAAAGATTTCCAAGTGCTTATATATGCGAATATTATGGAGCTAGTGAACTTGGCCATATAAGCTATATAAATTTCAGAGAAAATTTTAAAGAAAACAGCGTAGGAAGACCGTTTCCAGGTGTTAATATATGGTTAGAAAAAATTAAAAATGAACACGGGGTAATATGGGTAAAAAGTGATTATATAGCTCCAAATTTCAGACCAAAGGCTACTGTAGGGGATATTGGAGAAATTGATAATGAAGGGAATTTATATATTTTAGGAAGAAATCAGGAGATTATAAATAAAGGTGGAGTAAAGATACTTCCTCATGATGTGGAGACAGTCTTAAATAAACACCCTAAAATAAGTGAATCAATAGTATTTCCAATGAAAAATTATAGCAAAGGAGAAATAGTAACGGCAATTATTGTGGCAAGGGATATGTCATTAACTACAAAAGAAGTTATGAGTTATTGCAAAAAACATTTAGATATACATAAACGTCCTCAAAAGATAAGAATCGTTTCAGATATAAAATTAAATTTAAATGGGAAAATTAACAAGAAAGAATTATTAAAATTTTTTAATAAGTATTAGGAAAATAACCTCATGCTCAAACATGAAGTTATTTTTCTATTAAAATCTGAGAATGTCTATAGTTCCAGCTAGGTCACTATGCCTATAGGATAACCTAATATCTATTTTTTAAGTTGTTTCCAGCTAATATCAAAACTTCTTCTCCATAATAAGATTACTAAAGATACTAGAAGTATTGTATAAATATAAATACCATATTTACATAGACTTAATGAATAATGGATGCCTGCTACTATAAAACCTAAAAATATAGTTAAAATAATTGAAGAAAAATCTTCTCCTGAATTACCTTTAATGAAATCTTTAGAAAAAGGTAATTCTTTATCAGTAAATTTAAAATTTATAATGCATAAAAATATCATAGCTAAAAAAGCTACTATTAAATGTGGAATAACTCTTAAATTAAAAATAAATATAAAAACTATACTTTCAAATAAAAAAATAGGTATTAGTATTTTATAGAGTATACCTTTAAAGGAGCCTTTAAATATCTTTGATACATCTTTTATAGGTGATACCATATAAATCCAAGCGCCTTTATATTCACTACAATATTTCATCGTAACAATCATGATTGATAAAATTATTACGGTAATATATAGTGTTAAATATTTATTTGATGTACTCATTGCAATTTTCCAAGCTTTATAACTAGAAAAATTTTTCCAATCATCAATAATAAAGATAAACAAAAATGGAACTAACACTGCAAAAGTCAAATTAGGATAATTTCTAAGTTTAAATTCTCGTTCCTTTTTAACTAAATTACAAGTAAAATTAAAGATTGCCCTTTCCTGTTTATCTTTACATAAAAATTTGCTTAGTCTAAAATGCAATGATTCCTTTTTATTTTTAGTAGTGTACGTATTATTATTTAACTTTTCTAAATATCTTTCAAAAGATGGTATAGACTTATAATAAATAATGATAGTTATAATTGGAATGAATATAGCTAATAAAGATAGTATTATCAAATAGTTTGTAATTTCACCTGTTTTTATAATGTGTAAGGGCGCTGCAAACCATAATGGTGGTAAAAAGTAATGCCATGGTTTTATATTTAAAACTACATTTAAGTCTATTATTTCAAAAATTCTATTTAAAAATTGATATCCTATAGCCATAAAAGATGCTAATAATATTTGAACCATATTAATCATATCTTTAAGTTTTTCTCCATCAAAAAACTTTAGGACAAGTAAATATATTAAAGTAGTTAATAGAATCATAAATAAATCTATTAAAAACAACTCTATAAAAAATACTATAAAAAATAAAATGCCTTTTTTAAAAGAAACTATTAAAGAGAATCCGCTTATAGCTAAAGTCATAGAACTTATATATATAAATATATGAGTTGTTTTAGCTGCATTTAAAGTCCTAGAATCTACTCCTTTCGTTCCGATTATAACTTTATCCCTAATATCCAATATTACACTTGAAAAATCTGATATAAATGTACTTAAGATAATAAACATAAATACAGTAAAATAAGTAGTCATTTGCCATATTATATTTTGATTTATACCAACGAAAAAAGCTAGAAAAAAACCAATAAACAAATAATAAATCATTACTAAGTTAGATTTATTATCTTTTCCTTTTTTATCATAGTCATTAAGAATTGTAGGGACCCTTCTTTTATCCATTGTTAGTTTTACTTTAAGAATACTTCTCATAACTTTATAATCCACACCAAATTTAGCATATAATATTTTAAATTTATCTAATATAACCAAGCTTTTAAATTCTTTATTATCCATTTACTTCACCTCTTTAATAATTGAAGTAAAGCTTTCAGCAATACTTTTATGATCTGTAAATCCTGTTAAATCATTAAAAATATTTTCAAGGGAATTTTCACTAGAACTTTTTTTTAGTTCTTCAAAAGTTCCATCAGCAACTATATTGCCATCATTCAAAAGAATTATTCTATTACTTATCTTTTCAACAACATCCATAATATGAGATGAATAGAATATTGTCTTACCTTCAGATGCTAAAAGTGCTAAAACCTCTTTAATTATCATTACACTATTTGCATCTAAACCACTTAAAGGCTCGTCTAAAAATAATATATCTGGATTATGAAGTAAACTTGCTATTATGGAAATCTTTTGTCTCATTCCTTTAGAATAACTAGATAATCTAGTGTTAAACATATTTCCTATACCTAGTATATCCATAAGTTTTTCTGATCTAGATAGAGTTTTTTCATAGTCTAATCCATATAATTCTCCTATAAAAGTTAAATACTCTTTAGCTGTTAAAACATCATAAAAATCAGTAACTTCTGGTACATATCCTATCCGTTTTTTATATTCTGTATCATTTTGGGATATTTCTTTTCCAAAAAGTACAATATTCCCTTGATATCCTTTTAAAAGTCCCAAAATTATTTTCACAGTAGTACTTTTACCAGCGCCGTTAGGACCTATATATCCTATAATTTCACCTTTGTTAATTTCTAAATTAATACCTTTTAATATTTCTTTTGATCCAAAACTCATTTTTAAATCTTTGATTTTAAGAATAATTTCTTTATTCATAACAGCCCTCCAGTTGTTTTTACAATAATTAGAATTATTTTCATATTACCACAAATAGTGTAAATTTCAATATGAGACTGAGAATTTTTGTGAATTAATGTTATAATTAAAAAGTATAGTAAATGTAAAAAAAGATTATTAATGTCAATGATAAGGCTTATATTATATAAAAATTAAAATAGTGTAGATCCTATTATAGGGGATAATGGGGTTGGAATACCTGTGCATGACATTGAAAAGGTTTTCGAAAAAAGTTTTACTGGAGAAAACGGTAGAAAGTTTGGAAGGTCAACTGGAATAGGGCTTTATCTTTGATATATAGGCCACAATAGTGGCTTTTTTGTTATATTTCAATCTTACAAAAATGTAAGCTGGATGAAAGCTAGTTAAATATGTATTGATTAAAAGTCTTTGTATAATGTACACAGAAGATAAATTTAGGAGGAATATGTATGGACAAAATACTAAGTGTAAAAAACATTGAAAAATATTATGGAAATAAGGATAATATAACAAAGGCAATCGATAATATTAGCTTTAGTCTTACTAAGGGAGAATTTGTTGGTATAATGGGACCTTCAGGAAGTGGTAAAACTACGTTACTTAATTGTATTTCAACTATAGATAATGTGACTACAGGAAATATAATAATAAATAATCAGGACATTACGAAATTAAAGTCTAAGAAGTTAGAGAAGTTTAGAAGAGATGAATTAGGATTTGTATTTCAAGACTTTAATCTTTTAGATACACTTACAGCTTATGAAAATATCGCACTAGCTTTAACTATACAAGGAAGAAAAGCAAGTGACATAGATAATTTAGTAAAGAATATAGCATCAAATCTTGGCATTGAAAAAATTTTAAATAAGTATCCATATCAAATGTCAGGAGGACAAAAACAAAGGGTAGCATCGGCTAGAGCTATAGTTACTAGTCCTTCATTAATATTAGCAGATGAACCAACAGGAGCTTTAGATTCAAAATCATCAAGACTACTTTTAGATTCCTTTGAAAATTTAAATCAAGAATTAAAAGCAACTATATTAATGGTAACTCATGATGCGTTTACTGCAAGTTATGCTCATAGAATCTTATTTATAAAAGATGGTAGAATATTCAATGAGTTAGTAAGGGGAAATGATTCAAGAAAAGAATTTTTCAATAAAATTATTGAAGTTGTAACCCTTCTTGGAGGTGATTCTAGCGATGTATTTTAAAATTGCGGCAAATAATGTAAAAAAGAGTTTTAATGATTATGCCATATATTTTTTAACATTAACTTTTGCAGTATGCATATTTTATACTTTTAACACCATAGGATCTCAACAAGAAATGTTAGAATTAAGTAAAAGTCAAGCTCATTATATAAAGGTTATGGAAAATGCTATAGGTCATATTTCAGTATTTGTATCTGTAATATTAGGTGGATTAATTGTATATGCTAATAATTTCTTGATTAAGAAAAGAAAAAAAGAGTTAGGTATATATATGATTTTAGGTATGGAAAAAAATAAAATATCTAAAATACTATTTTTAGAAACATTTTTAATAGGAATAATGTCTTTAATTGCTGGACTTGGTTTAGGAATTATATTATCACAAGGATTAGGTGTGATTACGGCTAAATTATTTGAAGTTGGAATAAGTAATTATAAATTTATAATATCTATAAAAGCTATTGAAAAAAGCATATTATATTTTGGAATAATATTTTTACTGGTTATGATTTTTAATACAGTAATTGTTTCAAAGTATAAATTAATAAATTTATTAAATGCAGCAAAGAAAAGTGAAAAATTAAAAGTTAAAAAGTCAGTTTTTTCAGTTATAATATTCATTTTAGGAGTAGTATCTATAGGAGTAGCTTATTATCTTATTAATGAAAGTTTGTTAAATCCAAAAGATGTAAGAACTTTTATATCAATAGTATTAGGTGCTTTTGGTACATTCTTGTTTTTCTTTGGATTATCAGGATTTATAATAAATTCAATTCAAAATAGTAAAAAGCTATATCTTAAAAACCTCAATATATTTGTTACAAGGCAGATAAGCAGCAAAATAAATACTAATTTTATAGCTATGACAGTTATTTGTCTTATGCTATTTTTAACAATTTCTATATTATCCACAGGTATAGGGTTTAATAATGCTTTAAATCAGAGTTTAAAAGAATCTAACCCATTTGATGCTACTATAACTATACATGGGGAAACAAATCCAAAGTTTGTTTTAGATAAAATAGGATTAAAAAATACTGAAAATGAGAAATGTGCTTATTATACACAATATGTAGTAGGATTTGATTATAAAAATGTTCTATATAAATATACTGAGCCAAGGATTAGAAAACAATTTAATATGATTGAATGCAAAAATATGGATGTTATAAAAATATCTGAATACAATAAAATAAGAGAATTAAAAGGACAAAAGCCTATACAATTAAATTCCAATGAGGTTTTAGTAACATCAAATTTTAAGGTTTTGATTCCTGCAATTCAAAAGCTTTTAAAAAATGAAAATACATTGAAGATAAATAATAAAGCATATCAAGTAAAAAATAAAGAGTTAATAACAGACTATACTTATAATAGCAATATACCAAATAATATATTAACTATAGTAGTAAGTGACAAGTTTACGGGAGCAAAGGAAAGTTTTAGTTCGTATATTAATATAAATTATATAGGAAACGATAAACAACAATCAGAAAAGAAAGTAGCACAAATTTTTTCAAAGTTCAGAAATTATAAAGAATTTAAAGATGTATCTTTTTCTACAAAAGAAGAGACCTATAAACAAGTGAAAGAGTCAACTACATTAATGATATATATTACCATATATTTAGGAATTATATTTTTAATATCCAGTGCAGCTGTATTAGCTCTTCAACAATTATCAGAGGCAAGTGATAGTATAGAAAGATATAATATTCTTAAAAAAATAGGTGTATCTAAAAAAATGATTAATAAATCTATATTTACTCAGGTATTAATATATTTTTCTATACCTCTTATATTAGCAGTAATTCATGCTATAGTAGGTATAAATGTAGTTAATAAGTTTTTAGAACTGTATGGAACTAATAATATAGGAACAAGTTCTTTAATAATAATGTTTGTTTTATTCATAATATATGGGGGATATTTTTGCATAACATATACTGGTTACAAAAATATAGTTAAATAAATTAATTTATACTTTGAAAATACAATTAGAATTCAAAAAGGACAAGTAGGGAAAAATCGCTTGTCCTTTTCTAGTAATTCTAAATAGATAAAATTATTTATAATTTGTCATAAACGTTTTAAAACCATGGATTGATTAAAGTCTAAGGAACTATGTATGTAGTATTAAAAAGACTTGAAAAAAATGAACTTATTTCTCCATATTGGGATGATACAGAAAGTGGAGGTGGAAGGCGAAGATATTATAAAATTACTAGTGAAGGTATAGATTATTTAAAAAATAAGAAAGAACAATGGCTCTTTTTCAAAAACATTATTGATACATTTTATAAGGAGGTATAAGTATGGGACAAATTGATAGTTATGTTAACTCAGTTTATAAAAATGTAGGGGGCAATAAGGAAGAAATTAATATATTAAAAGAAGAAATGAGGTATCATCTAATACAACTTGTAGAAGAATTAAAATTAGAAGGTAAGTCTGAAGAAGAAAGTATTTCCATTGCAATTAAAAGATTTGGTGAAGAAACACAAATTGAAGATGAACTATTTGGTGTATTTCAATTTGTAAACAAAAAAGCTAAGAAAGTATTAATGATAACTTTAGCATTTTTCATAATGGCAACAATATCTTTTTCCGCTTTTCTAATTGGAACTCAATTTTTTATACATCAAGAATTAAAGAGCAATAGTAAAATATTTAATATAATGAGCTACTATAATAAGGATAATACTAATAGTATAGATGAAAATGTTGAGAATGTAATTAAGAAATCAAAGGGAAAAATTGAAGGGGTAATGATGTATCAATCTACAGGAGATTACACAGATATGAGAGAAGATATTTCAAAAGACTTAGAGTATGCTTATCCAAAAGGTATTCAAAATAAGAATAATAACAATATTAGTTTTATTGGTCAACAAATTAGCACTGAAAAAGGTGTTAAATATAATGTAAGTATTAGAGGTATGGACACTAATGCTTGGGTACCTGCATATATAAAAGTTTTAAAGAACATATCTATAGTATTCCTCGGCTTTTCTATAATATCAATGATTGCTTGGATTTTAGTAAAGTTAAATGGACATGCCTGTGCAATAAATAAATAATGATAATTGTTGATTTGGTAGAGTTTAAGGTCTGTATTGTAAAATATAATATAAAATGTTAAAATTACTATAATTATAGAGAAAAAATGTATTGTGGAGGATAAATATGGATTTAGAAGAATTGCGTTTAGGCTGTGTGATCAAGCAAAAAAAGGACTACATTTTATATTAGCATCAATTATTATCTGGTCTATTTTAGTGATTATCCACTTAACATTATTACCTTCCCTAACTAAAAATTTACTTAATTTCTGTGCTACGGCACCATTAATGCCGTTAGCATTTCTTATATCCAAAATAATAAAGGCCGATTTTCAAAGCAAAGAAAATCCATTAACCAATTTAGGAATTCTTTTTTCTTTAAATCAAATGATATATTTATTAATAGCTATGTGGATATATCCAACTATCCCTGAAAAAATGTTAATGGTAATAGCAATAATATTTGGAGGACATTTGCTACCGTATGGTTGGCTTTATAAATCGACGTCTTATACTGTTTTGTCTATATTAATACCAATTTTATCTCTTGCTATTGGTATTAAATTTCAACCTTACATACTTGCAAATATGATGTTATTATTAGAAATTTTATTTAGTATTAGTTTGATAATTGAAAATAAGAAATGTTATACAAAAACGAATAGGTTTTAACTTATTCGTTTTTGTATTTGTATAAAAATGTATTTATATATAATTAATCTACAAGATATTAATGAATTATTATACTTATGATATGTATTCTGTGGAAGTAACAAGGTATGTAGGAAAGTATTGACAAAACTATTCTACATATGTAGAATAGTTTTAGAGAGGTGATAAAAGTGATATTGAAAAAAATTCCTGATTCTGAATTGGAAATTATGAAAGTTATTTGGAACAATGATAAAAGTGTATCATCAAAAGAAATAATTAAAATAATGGAAGATAAGAAAGAATGGAAACAAACAACAACTTTAACTTTATTAAAAAGGCTTACTAATAAAAAGATTATTAGTGCTGAAAAAGTTAAAACGGTAACCTATTATACGGCTATTATTGATAAGAAAAGTTACTTAGAAGTAGAAACAAGTAATTTTTTTAAAAAACTTCATGGAAATTCATTAAAGAGTTTCATAACAACATTACATGATAATAATGATATTACTGATGAAGACTTGGATGAATTAGAAAAGTGGATTAGGGATAGTAGGTGATTAGTTATTGGAAAAGTTTATATTAAATTTTATACATACCTCATTTATAGGAACTATAGGTATTATAATGTTAATAGTTTTAAGAAGATTCTTATCAAAATATTATACCCAAAATTTTATTTATTATATGTGGTTATTAATTATAGTAAAATTAATAATACCCTTTAAAATACCATTATATATTTCAACGCAAATATATAATGTTTTTAATATTACTTTCGTAGATAAAATAAAACGACATGTATTATTACAACAAGGGGATGTTAAGGTTCAAGGAAATCTCTCTATTATTATGATATTGGCTTATATATGGTTTATAGGTGTAATATTAGCTACTGGTTATTATATATATTCTTATTTAAAATTTATTAAAAATATTAAATTATTTTCTTATGAAGTTACAGATGAAGAAGTGGTTAATATATATAATGGTTTAAAGTGTAAATTAAAAATAAATAAGAAAATTCCTTTAAAATATTATAATAACATTACTTCACCATTTGGAGTTGGAATCTTAAGTCCAAGTGTAGTACTGCCTAAGGTTTCTTATAACCCTACTGAACTAAAAATAATATTGACTCATGAATTAATGCATTTTAAAAAGCATGATCTACCGTATAAAAGTTTACTTGTATTTGTTAAAATATTACATTGGTTTAATCCTTTAGTTTATGCAATGTGTAATATTATAAACTTGGATTGTGAACTAGCTTGTGACGAATCTTTAGTAAAAGATTTAGGAATAGAAGAAAGAAAGTTATATGCAATGACTCTTATTAATTCTATAAGAGTTAGAAAGAAATCTATTTTAAAAAGTGACATAGTTACAAGCTTTAATAATAAAAGTATATTAAAAAGGAGAATAGGGAATATGTTAGATTTAAAAAACAAAAAAAGAGGCATCATAGTAGGAGCAATATGTGCAGTAATAATGACGAGTTCATTATTCAGTATGAATGTTTTTGCACAAAAGGTTACTGAAAGAGCAAGTGGAAATTCAAGTAAATCTATAACAAATCCATCTATAAAAAAAGATACATCAGAAGTAAAGAGTGGTTCAAATGACAATTCTAAGATTTTATATGAATATAAAACTCATTGTAATATGCCAGAAGGTTCAACATTTAAGAATAAATAACGGTCATATTAATTTAGATTTTAGAACTACTTATTTTTAAATAATTTAAGTTCAACAATAGAATTTATTTTTTTATATAAGAAAAACTATATGTAGTGAGTACTTATTATAAGGTAGAAAACAAAATCTTTTTAAAGTGAGAGGTATACTAGGTATGATGAAGACACTACATAATTATAAAGAAATAATAAAAAAACTTCCAATGAAAGATAAATATAATAAAGAAGAATTATTAGTAGAAGAATTTTTAATTGAAAAACAAAATAATATTGAAATATACTATGCGCCACATAATGAATATATAAATCCAAGGGCTAAAATATTTATAATCGGAATTTCACCAGGGTTTCAACAAATGAGTACTGCTATAGGCATTGCAAGAAAAGAATTAGAAGTAACTAAGGATATTAAGCTTATTCAATATAAGTGTAAGGTAGCAGGAAGATTTAGTGGAATTTTGAGAAAAAATATAATAAGCATGTTAGATGAAATTGAAGTTAATAAAGTCTTAAATATAGAAACCTCTAAAGAGTTATTTTATAGTAAAGATCATCTTCTTCATACAGTTTCTTTAATTCCATATCCAGTGTTCGTAAAAGGAAAAAACTATTCTGGACATACTCCTAAACTAATTAATACGGAATTTTTGATGAAGTACGTGTATAACAATTTTATAAATGAATTAAAAAGTTTAAATAATTTTAAAGAAGTTCTTTTAATTCCTCTAGGAAAAGCTGTTGAAGGGGTTTTACTTAAACTAGGTGAGGAAAACATAATAAATAAAAGTCAGATACTTATGGGATTTCCTCATCCTTCAGGTGCAAATGTTAATAGAAAAGTTCAGTTTCAAGATAATAGGGAAAATATGATAGCACAAGTTAGAAAGTTTTTTATGGAAAAACCATGAGAAATAGACAGTTTTAAATAGACGATGTATAATATTAAGCAAGTATATTAAAAGAAATGAGATACTTGCTGAAGTTTGTTGTATTTTACATAAAAAATTAGAAGATTACAATTTTTAAATCTGTGCCAAAGTATAAAATTAGGAGGTAATATGTATGAGAAGTAAAGAGAATAATTTGTATGATATTTTTAAAAATTACTCATATAAAGATATATTACGACTATTTGAAAATGCAAAAACAAAAGAAGAACAGGATTTTTACGTTAATTTATCTAATATGATATTGCAAAGAGAACAAAAGAAAGTTATAGATAATTAGAATGAAACGGTATACTATATTTGCAGGTGTTAATGGTGCAGGAAAAACTTCAATATATAAATCAGTTTATTATAACGAAAATAAACAAGAAGAAAGAATAAATACGGATGAAATGGTAGCTAGGATTGGATCATGGAAAGATAGCAATTTACAGGTTAAGTGTGCAAGAGAAGCTATAAAATTAATAAAAAAATATATTTTTGAGGGAATATCATTTAATCAGGAGACTACATTGTCAGGTAAAAGTATTATTAAGAATATAAAGCTTGCAAAAGATAAAGGTTTTTATGTTACTATGAATTATATAGGAGTAGAAAGTGTTAGTATTGCTAAACAAAGAGTTGCTATACGAGTAAGTAAAGGTGGACATGGAATATCAGATGAGGCTATAGAAAGAAGATATATAGATTCATTAAGTAATTTAAAGGAAGTTATTAACATATGTGACAAAATCAATATATATGATAATACAGATATGTTTAAGTTGGTGATGTCTATTAATAGTGGAGAGGTTATATGGCAAGATAAGTATTTTCCCAAGTGGCTCAAGATGTTACCATAAATTATTCTATAAAACATTTGCAGGAATAACATAGTAGATTACTTAAAATACTGATATAAACATTTTTTAAAATAAATTTACAATATGTAGTATAATACTTGTTAGAATACGAATTCATTATAGTTTCGAGAATATGAGGCTAGTAAAAGAAAAATTAGTATAAATAGATGAGGAATATAAAGAAATGACAACTGAATTAGAGAAATATTATAATAAATTTTGTGAAGATAAAAGATTAACTAGAAAATATGCAAAGGTTGAATATATTACTTCTATGAAGTATATTCATGACTATCTAGAAGATAATAAAAATGCAAAAATTTTAGACGTTGGTGCAGGAACTGGAAGATACTCTATTAAGTTAGCTAATGAAGGATATGATGTTACGGCAATTGAACTTGTGAAGCATAATCTAGGTGTTTTAAAGTCAAAAGGAAGTACAGTAAAAGCATATCAGGGAACAGCAGTAGACTTATCAAGATTCTCAGAAAATACATTTGATATGACGTTGGTATTTGGACCAATGTATCATTTATATACTTTTGAAGATAAAGTACAAGCACTTGAAGAAGCAAAAAGAGTGACAAAAGCTGGAGGATATATATTAGTAGCATATTGTATGAATGAGTATAGTGTATTAACATATGGTTTTAAAGAAAATAATATTCGAGAAAGCATTAAAAATGGCAAGCTTAGTGATAATTTTCATGTTATATCAGAACCAAAAGATTTATATGATTATGTGAGAATTGAGGATATTAATAAGTTAAATGAGGCAGTAAGATTAGAAAGAATAAAATTAATTGCAGCAGACGGACCAGCTAATTATATGCGACCTGTTTTAAACGCCATGGATGAAGATACATTTAAGCTTTTTATGGATTATCACTTTACAACATGTGAAAGACCAGAGCTACTAGGAGCAAGTGCTCATACATTAGACATTTTAACAAAAAAATAAGAAAAATTAAAAGATTATATTATTCAATAAAAGTCATGATTAACAATAAAATGTTGATTATGACTTTTGTTTTGTACAAAAAACCTAAGATATTATTTTATGTCACAAAATCGTAAGAAGTACCCTCTATAATATAGTTTGTAAACACAATTTAAGAATTAAATTTTATGGGGGAATCTTATGAGTATATTAAAAACGATAAATTTAAGTAAAATTTATGGAAAGAAACCTAATGAAGTAAAGGCACTTTCTTCTGTGAATATTAAAGTAGAAGAAGGAGAGTTTATATCTATAGTAGGTACATCAGGAAGCGGAAAGTCTACACTTTTACATATGTTAGGTGGACTAGATAAGGCATCTAGTGGTGAAGTTTATGTGAGAGGAAAAAAGATTTTTAAGATGAGTGACGAAGAATTAACTGTATTTCGTAGGAGAAATATAGGATTCGTTTTTCAAAATTATAATTTAGTACCTGTTTTAAATGTATATGAGAACATTATTTTACCTATTGAACTGGATGGGGGAAATATTGATAAAAAGTTTTTACAGAGTATTATTAAAATATTGGGATTAGAAGACAAGCTTAACAGTTTACCAAGTAATCTTTCAGGTGGACAGCAACAAAGAGTGGCTATTGCACGTGCTTTAGCTACTAAGCCGGCTATAATACTTGCAGATGAGCCTACAGGAAATTTAGATAGCAAAACTAGCATGGAAGTTATGGGATTAATTAAAACTACAAGTACTAAGTTTAACCAAACCCTAGTTATGATAACCCATAATGAAGAGATAGCTCAGCTTGCTGACAGAATAATTCGTATTGAAGATGGTAAAATTGTTGGAGGTGAAGAAAGTGATCTTTAAAAACAACAATAAAGCTATTATTAAAAAGCTGACTAATCGAACCTTAAAGTATAACAAGATTAGAAATATCATGGCAGTTATTGCTATTGTTCTTACTACTACACTTTTCACTGCTTTATTTACAATAAGCACTGGAATTGTAAATACTGTACAGGAACAGACTATGAGACAATCTGGTGGATCAGCTCATGGTACTTTAAAATATTTAAAAAATGATGAGTTCAATAAATTAAGAAGTAATCCTAACATAAAACAAATAGAATATTCAAAAATGGTAGGAATGGCAGAAAACAGAGAATTGTTAAAACATCATACAGAAATACGATTTGCTACGGACGAAGATGCAAAAATGAATTTTAGTTATCCCACAAAGGGTACTATGCCAAGAAAGATAAATGAATTAGCAACAGATACTATGGTTTTAGATTTACTAGGTATATCAAAGGAAATAGGCAAAAGTATAACAATAAATTATAGTATTAATAATAAAAAATTCTCAAGAAAATTTGTATTAGTTGGATATTGGGAGCATGATAAAGTCTCTCCTGCAAGTATGATCTATGTATCTAAGAAATTTACAGATGATATTTTTAAAAACTTTAATACAGATATAAAAAATAAGAACATTGGAACAGGTCTTATATTTGCAGATATAATGTTTAAAAATAGTTTTAATTTAGAAAGAAAGATGCAAAAAGTTATAACTGAAAGTGGCTATAGTGTAGAAAAAAATGATAACAATTATATTGCTTACGGAGTTAACTGGGCTTATATGTCTACAAATTTTAAATTAGATTTAGTTAGTATATTATCAATTACAGCAATAATTGTACTTATAATTTTTACAGGGTACTTGATTATATATAATATATTTCAGATATCAATATTTAAGGATATTCGCTTTTATGGACTACTAAAAACTATTGGAACAACATCAAAGCAGATTAAAAAAATAATTAGAAAACAAGCGTTTCTACTATCCACCATTGGAATCCCTATTGGGTTAATAATAGGTTTTATACTGGGAGCAATATTTTTACCTATGATATTTAGAGCTAATAATAATGAAAAAGCTTATGTATCTTTTAGTCCAATGATATTTATTGGTGCTACTCTTTTTTCTTATGTAACAGTGTTTATTAGCAGCATAAAGCCGGCTAAAATTGCTGGAAACGTTTCACCAATAGAAGCTGTAAGATATACAGGAGCAATATCAAACAATGAAAGAACTATTAAGAATTCTAGTAGAGGCGGTAAAATCTATAGAATGGCTTTGTCAAACATCACAAGAAATAAAAAGAAAACCTGTATAGTAATTATTTCTATGTCCTTAAGTTTAATACTTCTAAATTCAGTTTTTACACTAAGTAAAGGATTTGATATGGATAAATATATTAGTAAATTTTTATCTACGGATTTTGTTATAGGACATGCCAATTATTTTAATAAAAATCATTTTAAATCTAAAGTTGATGAAGTATCTCCTAAAATGATAGAGAAGGTTGAGTATAAAAAGGGCTTTACGCAGGGAGGAAAAATCTATTACAATTTACAAAACATTTCTATCATTCAAAATAGTGTAGAAAATTTATTGCAATTATATGGTATGGAAGATTTTCCACTTTCACAGTTAAACATTGTAGAAGGAAAACTTGATCTTAAGAAATTTAAATCGGATAATTATATTATTGAAGGTGTACGATCAAATGATAATGGAGATATTCAATGGGAAAAAAGTAAGTATAATATTGGAGACAAAGTTACATTGAAATTCCAAGATGGTACAAGAAAATCTTATAAAGTTATGGCAAAAGCAGAACTTAAAAATACTTTTGATGTAAGGTATTCTGTTTGTACTTCAAATAATGTGTCAGCAGATACTATGTATTTGCCAAGTAATGAATTTAATAAAATTGTTAAAGATCCTGTGATTATGAGTTATATATTTAATGTTGATAAGAATTATATAAAAAATATTGAAGGGTTTCTTAAGGAATATTCAAGTAAAGTTGAACCTCTTATGAATTATGAATCGAAAAACTTGTTTGTAAGTCAGTTTAAGGATATGCAGAATATGGTTCTAACTATAGGTGGAGCATTAAGTTTTATTATTGGAACTATTGGTATTTTAAATTTTATAAATTCAATACTCACTAGTATCATATCAAGGAGAAGAGAATTTGCAATGCTTCAAAGTGTTGGTATGACTGATAGACAACTATATAAACTTGTAATGTATGAAGGCTTTTTTTATGCATTTTTTACAATTGTTATAGGATTAGTCATGGGATCAATATTTTCATGTGTAGTAATAAAAAAGGTTATGGAAAGATTGTGGTTTTGTAGTTATAAATTTGTTATATTGCCGCTTTTAATAGCATCTCCATTATTAATTGTAATTTCTTTAGTAATTCCTTTTATAATATATAGATACTCCAATAATCAAACTATAGTTGAGAGGCTTCAAGAATTAGAGTAGTAATGGAAATTATAGTATAATGTATTTAAAATGGTGGTGATACAGTGAAAAAAATATTAATTGTTGAAGATGATAAACTTTTAAATAAAGGAGTTAAATTTGCTTTAGAAATAGAAGGATACACTATCTTAGATACATATAATTATGAAGAGGGATATAAAGCGTTTTTAAAAGATAAGGTTGATTTAGTTTTGCTTGATATTAATCTTCCAGATGAGAGTGGAAGCAAGCTATCCATGGAAATACGAAAAAATTCTGAAATCCCTATTATTTTTATTACAGCTAAAGATACAGAAAGTGATATTATTGATGGTTTTAATCTTGGATGTGATGATTATATTTCAAAACCTTTTTCTATTGAAGTGTTGAAGCAAAGAATAAAGGCTGTCCTTAGACGTACCAATTTAGTAGAGAATACAGTATTTGTTTATGAAGATATAACAATAGATTTTAATAAGATGGATGTAAAAAAGGATGGTATATCAATAAAGTTAACAGCTAAGGAATATAGACTTCTTGAATTACTTGTAAAGAATAGTGGACAAGTACTAACGAGGAGAACCATACTTGAAAAACTTTGGGATACTGATGGAAATTTTGTAGATGAGAATGCTTTAAATGTTAACATAAGAAGACTAAGAAAAAAGATAGAAGACGATTCTAAAAATCCAAAATACATTATAACAGTGTTTAGTATAGGATATACTTGGGGAAAAACATCATGAGTTTAAATATTAAAACTAAACTTAAAGTTATATTTTCTATGTTTATTAGTACATGCTTAGGCTTTGATTTATATATTTTATTCAAATATAAGAATATTACTTTGGCTATAGAAGTTGCAGTGTTTTCTGCCATCTTAGTATTAATAAAGCTCTTATATTTATATACAATAAAAAAATATGGACAACAACTTTTATCTCAATTATATGATATGATTTCGGCACTTATAGATATGAGAAATTATGAAGTGTTTTCAATTTTAAATGATGATATGCTCTCAAAACTACAATCACAAGTTATAAAGTTAAAAGGAATATTAAATATGAAAAATAAACGGTTAAAAAAAGAGCGTGATGAAATAAAAAGCTTGATTTCTGATATTTCTCATCAGTTAAAGACACCAGTTGCAAATCTGAAAATATATTTTGAACTTCTTCAAGATGATAAACTGTCTCATAATCAACGACAAGATTTTATAAATAACATTAAGAGTCAGCTTAATAAATTTAGTTTTTTAATGGATAACATGATTAAGCTATCACGACTTGAAAGTGGAATTATTGTATTAAATTCGCAAATGGAAAGCTTAAATAAAACTTGTTTATCTGCAATAAAACAAGTATATCAAAAAGCATTAAACAAAAATATTGAGATATACTTTAAGGAAAATGAGGATGTATTTATTAAACATGATCCTAATTGGACCACAGAGGCTATTTTCAATATACTTGATAATGCAGTGAAGTATACTCAACCTTATGGAAAAGTGACAATTACAATAGAAAAATATGAAATATATACTAGAGTTGACATTATAGATAATGGTCCAGGAATACTAGAATCTGACATAAATAATATATTTAAAAGGTTTTATCGTGGTAATAACTCTTTAAATGAAGAAGGGGTTGGAATTGGATTATACCTTGCAAGAAAAATTATAACTAAGCAAGATGGCTATATTAAAGTAACTTCAGAAAAGGGGAAAGGAAGTAAATTTTCTTTGTTTTTACCCTTGATTTCATCTCAAAATAATGCCCTGCCTTGATAATGATAAGGCAGGGCATTTTGTATTTAATGAAGTTATAAGTGTAAAAAAAGGTGTTTCAAAAGTTATTTAGGATTATATTTTAAAAAATTACAATATAATTTATAATTACTATAATAGCGCAAAAATGATTGAATAATTTTACAGTTAGATAAAACAAAAAACATTTATACAAAATCCTGTTATAATTAAGTTCTGACATAGCGGAGCTTGCTTCTAAAAGACATAGAACTAGTATTACAAGATTTTTATCTAAAAGCAATTGGAATGAAGATTTATTAATAAATGCTTTGAAATCTAAGATTATAGAGCTTATTTGGAATAAATCCAATGAATTACAAAAACCAATTTATCTAATAATTGATGACACTATTTCTGAAAAAACAAAGCCCTCGTCAAAGGCAATAAATCCTATAGAAAAATGTTATTTTCATAATTTACATTTAAAAAGGAAAACAGTATATGGTCATCAATTAGTGGTTGCCTTACTTTCTTGTGATGGTTTAGTTTTACCTTACTCAATAAAAATCTATGATAAGAGTAATATGAGTAAGATAGATATAGCTACTAAATTAATTAAATCAATACCTAAACCTGTTAATAAAGAGTATATTTTATGTGATAGTTGGTATAGTTGTAAAGCTATTTTTAAAGCTTCTGCGTTAGCAGGCTACGCTTATATTGGTGCACTTAAAACTAATATTGTTTCTAAATCAAAATTAATTAAATCTAATTCAGTATTCTCATCAATGAGTACAGGGAATGAAATGATTGGTTATGCATTTGGAGGTTTTCTAGTTCAAGTTTTAGGTCCTCCTATAATTTTTATTTTTAATGGAGTAAGTTTTTTAATTTCAGCTACTAGTGAACATTTTATTGAAATACCTAAGATTGAAAGACCTTCAGAAGAGGTTACCTTTTGGGAAGATCTAAAATCTGGGATACGATTTATTAAAAATTCTAAAGGGTTAAAATATCTTTACATTGTTATTTCTTTTTTAAATTTATGTGCGTCCGAATGTCAATGACTTTAACTTTACCTTGGTTTCAAACCAATAAACAACTGGGTATAGTATCTTATGGAATAGCAATGGCTATTAATACATTTGGAATGCTTATAGACTTTAGTTGCTTAGCTACAATTGATATAAAAGTAGAAAAAAGGTTTAGAGTATTTATCGCAAGTGGAATTATAATCTCTATTACAATGATAATTTATTCTATTACAATGAATATTTTTGTGATTTTTGTCTTGTTTTTTATTAATGGTTTTAGTTTAGCAGTCCTTAATTCCTTAATTCAAATAAGTTTGCAAAATGCTGTGGATTCAAATATGAGAACAAGAGTATTTGAATTTAAAAGAGCTATATCTTCAGCTTTGATGCCAGTAGGTATGGTACTTGCTGGTATATTAGCAGAAAAAATAAGTATGAATTTTATTATTTTAACAGACTATACAATATTCCTTATACTAATTATTTATCTCTTGTTTTTGACACAAGTTAGAGAAATTATAAATAACTAATATTAACTATTCAACTATTAATAAAATTTCATTCTACTGTTATTTGGAAGAATGATCATTACAAAAACAAATAATATTAAAAATAAAAAGAGCTAAATTTTAAACTGGTATCCTATGTTAAGGAAAATATAAAAAGAGTATTAGGATGCTAAAAGATGATTTATGTATTGTACATGAGTTGAAACTGTGGAAATATGTTACACACGCTGAACTTTTAATGTGGTTTCTTTAACTAAATTTTAACATTTTACCAATGATGCTATGTATTCTTTTTCTATTGTACCAAGCTTCAATATATTCAAATATGGCTAATCTTGCTATATCAAAATCAAAATATCTAACGAGGTGAATTGCTTCTTTTTTCAAAGAAGCATGAAAAGATTCTATAAAAGCATTGGCATAGGGATATCCCTTTGTACTAAAGGAATGTGTAATGCTTTTAGTGTTTTTTAATCTTTATAATTAACTTAGAAATAAAAAGATTATGTTTTAAAACTAATTTAAAACTAATTTAATAATATGGATTGCTCCAAATGTTTAGATATATACGACGTTTCATCCTATTGGACATAAATTAAATGAATATCTATTGCAATATGGAGGAAGCTCTATATGTATGTTATAATAATAGTAAATTAAAGAATATAAAGAAAGGTGATTTATATGATAAATAAAGAGGGGTTAGTAAAAAAGATAGAAACATTACCACCTTATTTATTACAAGAAGTAGCTGATTATATAGATTTTATAGAATTTAAGAAAAATAAAAAAAATAATTTTAAAATAGAGGATATAACATTAGCAAGTGAAAAGAGTTTGGCTAAAGAATGGCTTAAACCAGAAGAGGATGAAACATGGAAAGATTTATAAGAGGTGATGTAGTGGTTGTACCTTTTCCATTTTCAGATTTGTCACAATCAAAGAAAAGGCCAGCATTAGTATTGGCTGATTTGAAAGGATATGATTTAATTCTTTCTCAAATAACAAGTCAAAATATATATGATTCATACTCAGTAAAATTGCAGAATAGTGATTTTGAACAAGGAACGTTAATGAAAAATAGTAATATTAGACCCAATAAAATATTTACAGCTGATAAAGATATAATTTTATATAAAATTGGGCATTTAACTGAAGAAAAAATAGAAGAAGTAGTGGATAAAATTATTAAAATTTTTATAGAAGATTAAGAATGATTTAGTAGTATATAGATTAAAAAATTTAGTAATGTTATAGGAGCATCTACCGATAAATGGTAGGTGTTTTTGTTTTGATAAAATTAAATGAGGAGATTGCAAAAGTTGTTGAAATTGCAACCGAAAAGATTAGAGGGGAAGAGGGGATTTATTTGAATGCAGAAGAAATGTGGATTGAGTATAAAAAAACAAATAATAATATAAAAGTAAAAGGCGAATACGAAGCTTGGAAATTTGGGGTTGATACTGATTTGCTAGCAGATTTGGTTGTACGAGGTGAAAAAACAGCAACAGCTTCTGCACATACATTATATGAAATAGAGAGAGAATCTTTGCCTAATGTCGGTAAATATAACATTATATTAGATTCTAAAGATAAAGCCATTTGCATTATTCAAACAACAAAAGTTTACGTAGTAAAATTCAAAGAAGTAAGTAAGAAACATGCATTTAAGGAAGGCGAAGGGGACAAGACACTCTCTTATTGGAAAAAATGTCACAAAGACTTTTTTACAATATGTATGACAGCGGTTGGTAAAGAATTTAGTGAAGATATGAAAGTTGTATGTGAAGAATTTAAAGTCGTATTTAAAATTTAAATTCTCATTATATGAGTTAGATAAAAACTGTTCTACTTCAACGATTAAATAATATTTAATATATTATTTTTTATAAAACATATCGGTAAAACTATCTATGAATACTTCTTATACAATGATATTTATAATAATTTTGTAATAAGAATATATGTGAAAAATTTTTAGATATTACTTAAAAAATTTATGTAATAACTATACAAAATTATTTGGGAGGAATAGATTAATGTTAGTAGAGGATATAAAACAAAGATTAAAATTAAATCAGCTAGAAGTTAAAGATAATAACTATGAGGATATATTCAACTTATATAAAGGGAATGAAGAATATGCAAAACTATCTAATAATTATCCTACCACTATGGAAAATGTAAAAAAAGATGTTGAAGATGGACCTTCTTTTATAGATATTACTCGTAAGAATTTTATAAGTATATACAATATTTATAATGAGTTAGTTGCAGTATTAGACATTATCGATGGATATAGTTTTCAAGATAAAAATAATAAAAATGCAATTTGGATTGGATTATTAGAAATAGATATAAATAAGCATAATACAGGGTTGGGAAGTCTAATTGTTAATACTTTATTTTATGTTTGTAAAAAGAATAACAAAACAATACTTCAATTAGGTGTAATAAAAGAAAATATTAATGCTTTAGGTTTTTGGAAGAAAGTTGGATTTAAAGTTTTCAGAGAAAAAAATAATGGTGATTTTGATTTGTTCTTAATGGAGAAATCCATTTAGGTGTCTGACCTCACCCGAATTATGTAGAAATATGGAACATTACTGCATCATTTCTTCAAAATAAAATGAAGAATCTTTTGGTAGTAAAGAAAAACCGGATGTAATAATTGTTCGAGCAAGGAAAGTAATAGATAAATTTCAAGATAATTAATAAATCAAATATTTATACCATTATTCATCTTGATCTTATTTCAAAATCATGATAACTTAAACTTGCAAAAGCATAATATTGTAATCATAGGGGAATAAAGTTATGAAATTAAATAGTAATGAGGCAATTACAGTTGATTATAAAGAAATTGAAGAATCAAGTATTAAAAATAAGGGTATAGAAGAAAAATATTTAGTAGATAAAAGTCTTATAACTAATTCTGAAAGAGGAAATCTTTTAAATGAATTAAAGAAGTGTTTAAGTGAATGTGAGAAGTTCTATTTTAGTGTAGCATTTATTAACTTTAGTGGACTTCAATTATTATTAGATAGTTTTAAGGAATTAGAGGAAAAAGGGGTAAGGGGTAAGATTATAACTTCCACTTATCTTAATTTCACTGAACCTAAAGCTTTAAAGAGGATAAAAGATTTTAGTAATATAGATTTAAAAATATTTGTAGCAAGTAATGAAAAGGGATTTCATACTAAGGCATATATATTTGAAAATCAAGATGAGTATAAGATAGTTATAGGATCGTCTAATATAACCCAAAGAGCATTAAAAAGTAATGTTGAGTGGAATGTTAAGGTAATATCTAAAAAAGAAGATAAGTTCTCGTGTGAGGTTATTAAAGAATATTTAGAGTTATGGGAAAGTACTTCCTTTGTAGATGATGAATTTTTAAATAGCTATAATAACTTTATACAAGAAATTAGGAAGACAGAAAAGAAAACGTTAGAGTTTAAAAACTATGAAATAATAAAACCTAATTATATGCAAAATAGGGCAATTAGTAACTTAAATAGACTTAGACTTCAAGGAGAAGATAAAGCACTTGTAGTTGGAGCTACAGGTACTGGAAAGACATATATGTCTGCCTTTGATGTAATTAATTATAATCCTAAAAAGATGTTATTTTTAGTACATAGAGAGGATATTTTAAAAGGTGCAGAAGCTACTTTTAGAAAACTTGTTAAAAACAAGAATAAGATCACAGGTTTTTTAACTGGAACAAAAAAAGACATAAGTGCAGATTATCTATTTTCGACCATTCAGTCCATGAATAATAATTTGGATAGTTTTAAAGCTGATGAATTTGGATATATCATTGTAGATGAGGCTCATCATGCTTCTAGTTCATCATACAAAAATATTATGCAATACTTTAAACCTAAATTTCTTCTAGGAATGACTGCTACACCAGAAAGATGTGACAATGAAAGCATATTTGAAATTTTTGATGAAAATTTGGCTTTAGAAATACGACTTAGTGAAGCACTTGAAAATGAGCTGATAGTTCCATTTCATTACTTTGGTATTACGGATATAGAAGGTATTAATCTTCAAGATGTAGATATTAATGATATAAGTGAATTAACACAGAGATTAAAGGTTAATAAAAGAGTAAACTTTATAATAGATAAAATGAATTTCTACGGTTATGAAGGGGAAAAATGCAAGTGCATAGGTTTCTGTGTAAGTATTGAACATGCTAGATACATGGCAGAAGAATTCAATAAAAGAGGAATAAAAAGTGTACATTTAACAGGAGAAAATTCTCCAGAGGAAAGAGAAGCATATATAAAGAATTTAGAATCAGAAGAAGATGATTTAGAAGTTATATTTACTGTAGATATTTTTAATGAAGGTGTGGACATCCCTTCTATTAATTTAGTTTTAATGTTAAGACCTACAAATTCACCTATTGTTTTCATTCAGCAGCTAGGAAGAGGACTTAGAAAGCATAATGATAAAACTTTTTTAACAGTACTAGACTTTATAGGAAATCACAATAAAGCTTTCTTGATAGCACTAGCTTTAAATGGTGGTAGATACTATGATAAAGATAGTTTAAAGGTAGCTGTTTCGAAACAATTTCAGAATATACCAGGATGTACAAATATTCAAATGGATAGAATAGCTCAAGAAAGAATTTTAGAGCAATTGGATAATGAAAACTTTAATTCTATGAAATATCTGAAAGAAGAATATTTAGAATTTAAAAAATTAAATGGCGGAAAAGTACCATACTTATTATTAGATTATATTAAGTACGATGGAGCACCTGAACCTTTGAGATTTCTAAATAAAGATAAAACTTATATAGGCTTTGTAGCTCGTGTAGAGAAGGATGAAGAGTTACAAAAATTATTGCAAAATGAGATTTTTTACAAAATACTAAAGGAACTTTCAAGTAATATACCATTAAAAAGAGTATATGAATTTAGCATTATAAAACACTTAATATATAATGAAAAAATAGACATGAATCAAGCTAAAAAAGAGATATTAAAGCATATAAATAATGTAGATGATGTAAGTGTTTTACATGCTTTAAATGTATTAAATCAAGGATATTATGATTCAGGACAATTGAAAAATAACATAAAATGTTTTGATTTAGATAAAGGGGTTTTAACTGTTGCCGAGGATTTTAAAAACATTATAAATGATAAAAAATATAGAGTCTATATAGAAGATGTTATAAATTACGGAATTATAAGATATGAAAAGGAATTTGGAGAGGAATATTATGGAGTGCCATTTTTAAAGCTATATGAGCAGTATCAGATGGTTGATATTGCACTTTTGTCTAATTATACTAAGACACACAGTTCATTTAGAGGAAGTGGACTTTTAGCTAATGGCAAAGAATATTTCTTATTTATAGATCTTCATAAAGAAGAAGAGATAAAAGAAAGCATAAATTATAATGATAAATTTATAGATAGAGGGACTTTCCAGTGGCAAAGTCCTAATACAACTTCTCAAGAATCAGAGAGAGGTAAAAACATTATATACAATAGAGAAAGAGCAGTTAATCTACATCTTTTTGTAAGAAAGTATAAGACTATAGATAGAATAGTACAACCTTATATTTATATTGGAAAAGGGGATGTAGCAGAATTCTACGGTGAAAAACCAGTAACTACAATACTAAAATTAGAAAACAAAGTTCCACATGGCATATATACAGAATTTATAGAAAAAGTATAGCAACAAAATGCTATACTTTTTCTATACTTAATTGTTCCATTGCAGGGATATCTGCTGGAGCCCATTTTAGTGAAGATAAGTTTTCTCTATGTAACCATACTAACTTAGAGTGCTCATTAGCAGTAGGATTACCTTCTACTAATCTACACTTAACAGTAATCAAGTTTACTATAAAATTATCATATTCATGTGTATTATCATTGAATTCTTCTACAAATTCTACAGAACAATCTAATTCTTCTTTTATTTCTCTTTCAATGGCTTCTCTTAATGTTTCACCTTGCTCTATTTTACCACCAGGAAATTCCCAGCTATTAGGTATACTCATTTTAGGTGAGCGAAGGGCACATAAGATTTCATTATTATTATTTTCAATAATAGCACCAACAACTTTTACTAATTTTTTCATGGTATCCTCCTAATTGTGTATACTTATGATGTTATTATAAGTATAGCATATTTTAGAAATTTTATATTAAATAACTTTTGAATTTAATTCTACTTGTGTTACATCAAATTTAAATAATTTCATGCATAAACAGGGGGTTTTGAAACTAATAGTTTAATTGTGCGTGTTATTTTACTAATCTTATCAAGAAATCTGCTTAAAAATGATTATATATAATTAATCACTGATGTTACAAATTATTCATATAATGTATATAGCCAAGTAATATGGGGGGATACAATATGAATAATTGTGTTATGGTATGTAATAAGATTAAAACTCTATGTAATTCTCAGTATGACTTTTTCCTAAAAAAATCTAATGTAATAGGTGTAGGATTAGGCTGTAAAATAATAAATGGGTGTTTAACAAATCAATTGTGCCTAACTGTATATGTTACAGTTAAACGTCCTTCAAATACAATATCTCCTAATAATTTTATTCCAAAGTTGTTTTGTGGTATACCAACGGATGTTGTAGAAAGTGGTTATGTATCAGTAGGAACATTTAATTGTACATGCTCTAATTCACCTCTTCATGAAAAAGTACGTCCATGTAATGGTGGATTTTCTATTGGAGTGGATGGAATGCCCGATTGTTCGATTGGATGTCTGGTTAAAGATGCTGCTGATAAATTTTATATATTAACATGCAATCATAGTGTTGCAAAAAACTCTGAACATTCAATAGGAGTAACACCCGTAGTTCAACCCTCTCCTAAATATGGAGGAAGAGTTCCAAGAGATACTATCGCAACAGTAAGTAAATTTAAAAAGGTAACTTTAACAGGAGACAATTATATAGATGCTGTAATATGTGAAACTAATTTTTCAATGGTATCTAGTGGACTTTATAGTTTGGGAAAAATAAAAGAGTTAGAGCATCCTACAATTGGAAAAAAGGTAGCAAAAATAGGGTCAGGCAGTGGACTAACAAAAGGAACTATAAAATCATTAGCTACAGTTATGAAAATAAATTTTTTAGGAAAAGAGGTATTATTCAAAGATCAAATTATAACAGATGCTATAACAAAACCTGGTGATGAAGGTTCAATTTTGATAAATAGAAAAACTAATGCTGCAATAGGACTTGTTATGGGGCAAACAGGAAAGGTTACCGTGTGCAATAATATATCAACAGTGTTACAATTATTAAACGTTAGCATTGTTACAAATTAAAAATGTATTAAGATTTATATTATAAGGTTTAAAGTAAAAGGACAAGCATATTACTTTTAGATATAAAGCTTTTCCTTTTATTTTTCTATATTTATATTTTTATTTTTTCATGTATTTATGTTATATTAATTATGTTATAATACAAAAGAAATTTTACGAAAGTGGAGGATGCAAATTTGGGAAATAATTTAAAGAATATAGATGAAAAACGTTTCTTTATTTCTACTTGGGGTTGCCAAATGAATGAAGAAGATTCAGAAAAAATATCTGGTTTATTAAAAGGTATTGGATATACAAGGACTGATATAAGAGATGATGCTGATGTTGTAATTTTTAATACTTGTTGTGTTAGAGAAAATGCGGAACAAAAAGTATACGGTCATCTTGGTGAATTAAAGGCATTAAAAAGAAAAAATCCTGATCTTATATTAATTGTTACTGGTTGTATGATGCAACAAAAAGGTATGCCTGAAAAGGTTATGGAAAAGTTCCCTCATGTAGATATTATTGCAGGAACATATAATTCATATAAATTACCTGAATATATAGAAAGAGTAAAAACAGAAGGAAAGTCTATAATAGAAATATGGGATAAAGAAAAGGATATAGTTGAGGGGTTACCTGTAGATAGAAAAAGTGATATTAAAGCATTTGTTACTATTATGTATGGTTGTAATAACTTTTGTTCATATTGTATAGTTCCTTATGTAAGAGGAAGAGAAAGAAGCCGTGATCCTCAAAATATAATAGATGAAATAAAAGACCTAGTATCTAAAGGATATAAAGAAATAACTTTACTTGGTCAAAATGTTAATTCATATGGTAAGGGACTTACTCCTGAAATGAATTTTGCAGATTTATTAAGAATGGTTAATAAAATAGAAGGACTTGAAAGAATAAGATTTATGACATCACATCCTAAGGATGTATCTGATGAATTAATAAAGGCAATGGCTGAATGCGAAAAAGTATGTGAACAAGGTCATTTCGCCCTTCAATCTGGTTCTACTAAGATTTTAGAAAAAATGAATAGAAAATATACTAGAGAAGATTACTTAAATCTAGTTAAAAAATTAAGAGCAGCTATGCCGAATGTAGGAATTAGTACAGATATAATAGTTGGATATCCTGGTGAAACTGAAGAAGATTTTCAAGAAACTTTAAGTATTGTTAAAGAAATTGAATTTGATTCAGCATTCACATTTATATATTCAAAAAGAGAAGGAACACCAGCAGCTAAACATGAAGATCAAGTTCCTGACGATGTAAAACATGTTCGCTTTAATCGATTAGTTGAAGCTATTAATGAGATTATGTCAAGAAAGAATAAAAAATTTGACGGAGAAGTTGTAGAAGTTTTAGTAGAGGGTCCTAGTAAAAATGATGATACTAAGCTTATGGGTAGAACTAGAACTGGTAAACTTGTTAACTTTGACGGAGACATAAGTAATGTAGGAAAATTAGTTAACATTAAAATAACTAAAGCAAACTCTTTCTCACTAACTGGTGAAATAATATAAAAGGCTCTTTTTAGAGCTTTTTATATTATCAAAAATAAGGAGGAATATTTAATGGCACTTACGCCAATGATGAAGCAATATCTTGAAGTAAAAGAAAAAAATAAGGATTGTATTTTGTTTTTTAGATTAGGCGATTTTTATGAAATGTTTTTTGAAGATGCAGAAACAGCTGCAAGAGAACTTGAACTTGTATTAACAGGGAGAGATTGTGGTCTTGAAAAAAGAGCTCCTATGTGTGGAGTACCTTATCATGCTGCAAATACATATATAAGTAGATTAATAATAAAAGGATATAAAGTAGCTATATGTGAACAACTAGAAGAGCCATCACAAGCTAAGGGAATAGTAAAAAGAGATGTTATTAAAATTTATACACCCGGTACATATTCAGACTCTTCTTTTTTAGAAGAAACTAAAAATAACTACTTAATGAGCTTATATGTTGAAGGCAATCTTGTAGCTATGTCTTTTGCGGATGTATCCACAGGAGATTTTCAGTGTACTTATAGTACGTATTCTATATCGGCTATATTAGATGAAATCTCTAAGTTTATACCAAAAGAAATAGTTGTACTAGATACTATAGATGAAAAAGTCATATCTTCAATAAGAGAAAGATTTGATGTAGCTTTAACGGAAAAAAGTGAAACATTCTTTATAGAAAATGCTTGTTTAAATTTAAGCAAACAGTTTGCTGATTTTAATACTGAAGATTATGAAGATATAGTTATTAAAGGATGTAACGGACTTTTAAATTATATAATAGAAACTCAAAAAACTACACTAATTCACATAAATAAAATAGATTATTATCACACTGTAGATTACTTAAGCATAGATATTAATTCAAGAAGGAACTTAGAACTTACCGAGACATTAAGAGATAAAGCAAAAAAAGGTTCTCTTTTATGGGTGCTTGATAAAACTACTACTGCAATGGGTGGAAGGCTTCTAAGAAAGTGGGTAGAACAACCGCTAATTCAGAAATATATAATTGAAATGAGACAAAATGCTGTAGAAGAAATAATGAATAATGTACCTCTTTGTGATGATGTTAGAGAGAATTTAAGGGATGTTTACGATATAGAAAGACTTGCTGGAAAGATATCTTCTAAAAATGTTAATGCAAAAGAACTATTATCTCTAAAGAATTCAATAGGCAATTTGCCAGCTATAAAAAGTCTATTAAAAAACTTTAATTCAGACCTTTTAAAGAATATTTACGATAAACTTGATTGTTTAGAGGATATATATTCCTTACTGGATAATGCTATTTTAGCTTCTCCATCTCTTTCTATAAAAGAAGGTGGAATAATAAAAGATGGTTATAATAGCATAATAGACGAATTAAGAATGGCAAAATCTCATGGTAAACAGTGGATAGCTTCTTTAGAAGAACAGGAAAGAACGTTAACAGGTATAAAATCTTTAAAAGTTAAATATAATAAGGTTTTTGGATATTATATAGAAATTACAAAATCTAATTTAGATCAAGTTCCTGAAAATAGATATATAAGAAAACAAACTCTTGCTAATTGTGAAAGATATATAACTCCAGAATTAAAAGAAGTCGAAGAGAAGATACTAGGTGCACAAGAAAAACTTATGGAGCTTGAATACAACTTATTTATAGAAATAAGAGATCGTATAGAGAAAGAAATCTATAGAATAAAAGGTAGTGCTAAACTTATTTCTGAAATAGATGTATTAGGTTCTCTTGCTGTTGTTGCACTTGAAAATAATTATTGCAAGCCAGAGATTAAAACTATAGGTGAACTTTATATAAAAGAGGGTAGACATCCAGTAGTTGAAAAAATGATACCTAGAGATTCTTTTGTATCAAATGATACAGTGTTAGACAATAAAGATCAGCAACTTCTATTAATTACAGGACCGAATATGGCTGGTAAATCTACATATATGAGGCAGGTAGCACTTATAAATGTATTAGCTCAAATAGGTAGTTTTGTACCTGCAAAAAAAGCTTCAGTTGTTATATGTGATAAGATTTTTACAAGAATAGGTGCATCAGACGATTTAGCTAAGGGTAAAAGTACTTTCATGGTAGAAATGTGGGAAGTTGCAAATATACTTAATAATGCTACTAGTAAAAGCTTAATATTATTAGATGAAGTAGGACGTGGTACTAGTACTTATGATGGATTAAGTATTGCATGGTCAGTAATAGAATATATATGCAAAAATAACAAGCTTAAATCTAAAACTTTATTTGCAACACATTATCATGAACTTACTTCTCTTGAAGGCAAAATTGAAGGAGTTAAAAATTATTCAATAGCTGTTAAAAAAGTAGATGATGATATAATCTTTTTAAGAAAGATTATAAAAGGTGGAGCTGATGAATCATATGGTATAGAGGTAGCTAAGCTTGCTGGTATACCAAAAGATGTTATAGATAGAGCTAAAGAAATTTTAGTAACTCTTGAAGGGGATTCTATATCAGTAGAAGAAACTTCTTCTAAAACAGTTTTCACCAAAGCAGAAGAGATTAACTTAGAAGCATCACAAGATGAATGCGTAATTGAAAATAATATATCTTATGAAACATCTGAAGTTGCTATTGAAAATTCTAGTACTGATATTAAACAAATAGGATTTGTAGATATTGAAAAAGAATCATTATTAAAAGAAATCTCATCCATAGATATATTAAACATGACGGCTATGGAAGGTTTTAATAAATTATATGATATAATAAAAAGAGCCAAATCATTGTAGTAATATAGAAGGTGATTATTTGAAAAGAATTAATTTATTAAGTGAGGAAACTTCTAATAAGATAGCGGCAGGAGAAGTGGTTGAAAGACCTGCCTCTGTTGTTAAAGAATTAGTAGAAAATAGTATAGATGCAAGTTCACAAAATATAACTATAGAAATTAAAGAGAGTGGAAAAGAAGAAATTAAGATAACAGATGATGGTATAGGAATACATCCAGAAGATGTTGAAAAAGCTTTTATGCCTCATGGTACTAGTAAGATTTCCCTTATAGAAGACTTATATTCTATAAACACTTTTGGTTTTAGAGGAGAAGCACTTCCGAGTATTGCAGCAGTTTCTAATGTATTATTAAAAACTAGAACAAAAGACAGTGATTTTGGAAAAGAACTTTCTATGTCTGGTGGAAAAGTAAATTATGTTAAGGACACTGGATGTAATATAGGTACAGTTATTGAAGTAAAAGATCTATTTTTTAATGTACCAGCCAGGGAAAAATTCTTAAAATCGGATAAACGAGAATCAGGGTTAATTTCTAATATTATAAATAGATTGGCACTTGCTAATCATAATATATCATTTAAATATTATAATAATGATAAAAGATCTCTTATAACTTTTGCATCAGAAGATGCTAAAGATACTATAAGAGCTATATATGGTAAGAACATATATGAAAATATAATTAGTTTTGAGAAATATTCAGATATAGTATCTGTTTACGGATATATAGGAAATTCGAAAATAAGTAGAGGAAGTAGAAATAACCAAAGTATTTTTGTGAATAAAAGATATATAAAAAGTGGTATTATTACAGCAGCTGTAGAAAATGCTTTTAAATCATTTTCTACAGTAAATAAATTTCCTTTCTTTGTTTTATTTTTAGATATATATCCTGAATTTCTAGATGTTAATGTTCATCCTACTAAGTCAGAAGTAAAATTTCAGGATGAACGAATAATATATAAAGTTGTTTTTGATGCTGTTCATTCTGCGCTATCTGATAGTGTTAGAAAATCCTTTAGCATAGAATTTCAAGAAGAGGATTCAGAGCCAACACCTGTACAGATACCAATAGATTTAAAGGATAAAGAAATAAAATCAGTAATAAATGATTTAGAACGTTCGCTGAATAATCTTAATGATACTAAATTAAATAACGATTGTAATAATATAAATAATCAATTAATTAATAAAGATACTTTTACAAATATTAATGAAAAAGAGTATAATAAATATGATAAAGAAGATACATTTTTAAAAGAGAATACTAACATATCTAAATATACTACATACAAAATAGATACTAATTGTAAAACTACTAATAATAATGAATCTAAAGAACAATCAGAGACACTAGAGCAAATAGCTAAATTTCCAAAACTTAACGTAATAGGTCAATTTAATAAGACATATATACTTGCTCAAACATTAGATGTTTTTTATATGATTGACCAACATGCAGCTCATGAAAAAATACTTTTTGAGAAATTTAGAAATCAAATAAAAAATAGAGATGTTATATCTCAAATTTTATTGACTCCCGTAGTTATTGAAATGAGTGCAGAAGATTTTGCATATTACTCAGATAATAAAAATATTTTTGAAGAAAGTGGTTTTTCAGTAGAGCTTTTTGGTGATAATACTATAAGTATAAGAGAAGCACCAATGCTCCTTGGAAAAGTAAGTACAAAGGATTTCTTTTTAGAAATTTTAGATGATATCAAAAATATGGGAAATGGTAATATAGAAGAGGTAAAACATAATATGATAGCTTCTTTAGCGTGTAAGGCAGCAATTAAAGCTAACCATTCATTAAGTTATGAAGAAATGAGTTCTTTGGTGGAAGAATTACGTTATATTGAAGAACCATTTAATTGTCCGCATGGAAGACCAACTATTATAAAATCATCATTAAAAGAAATTGAGAAAAAATTTAAAAGGATTCAATAATATTTAGTAGAATTATTATACTTAAGAAACAATGAACTCAAAGGAGAATTTCAATGAAACAAGATTTGTTTATTTTAGCAGGACCTACTGCTGTTGGAAAAACGGACATATCTATAGAACTTGCTAAAAAACTAAATGGAGAAATTATTTCAGCAGATTCTATGCAAATATATAAACACATGGACATAGGTTCAGCTAAAATTACAGAAGAAGAAAAGCAAGGAATTAAACATTATATGATAGATTTTGTAGAACCTTTAGATGAGTTTAGTGTAGCGGAATTCAAGGAAAAAGCTACAAATACAATCGATTCTATATCATCTAAAGGGAATTTACCTATGATAGTTGGTGGAACAGGTTTTTATATTGATTCGTTAATATTTAATTATGATTTTGCTAACACATATAAAGACGAAGAATATAGAAATCATCTAAAAAATCTAGCAGAAGAAAAAGGTAAGGAATATGTACATGAATTACTAAAGGATGTAGACGAGGAATCTTACAAAAGATTATATCCAAACGATCTTAAAAGAGTAATAAGAGCACTTGAAGTATTTAAACTTGCAAATAAAACAATTTCTGAGTTTAATGCAGAACAAGATAAGTTTGATATACCTTACAATGTGTATTATTTTGTTTTAAATATGGATCGTGCAAAATTATATGAGAGAATAAATAAAAGAGTAGATATAATGATTGAAAGAGGACTCGTAGAAGAAGTGAAAATGTTGCGTTCTATGGGATGTACAGCTGATATGCAATCCATGAAGGGTATAGGATATAAGGAAATTCTATATTACCTTGATGGAAAAATGACTTTAGAAGATGCAATAGAGCTTATAAAAAAAGGTAGCAGAAATTATGCTAAGCGTCAGCTAACATGGTTTAGAAAAGATAAAAGGGTCATATGGATAGATAAAGATCAGTATGAAAATGATAGTGATATATGTGATGCAATAGTAGAAAAATTTAATAATCTTGTTGCAAAGTAATATTTCATATATTATACTAATAAAAATAATAGTTTGGAGGGAATAAATGTGAATAAATCAACTAGTAATTTACAAGATTTATTTTTAAACAACTCAAGAAGAAATAAAGTTCCTGTAACAATATATTTAACTAATGGGTTTCAACTTAATGGACTTGTACGAGGGTTTGATAACTTCACGGTAATTCTTGATAATGACGGTAAACAAATGATGATCTATAAGCATGCAGTTTCTACTATAATTCCCACAACACCAATATTATTTACACAAAAAGATAGTAATTTAAAATAGGCATAAATTTGCCTATTTTTTTTATGTATGCTAATATATTTAATAGTGTAAACTCAAGAAATAGCTACAAAAATAGCTAATGATTATAAGATTTGGGGGTTCAAACATGATACAAAATACAAAAGAATTTTTAAAAAAATATAACATAAATGATTCAGTTTTAAATTTATATGAAACTGCTATGAATGATATACAAGAACAATTTAAAAAACTAGATGATATTAGAGAGTTTAATCAGCTTAAAGTATTACATGCTTTTCAAGAAGAGCATATTAGTGAATCACACTTTACTAATACTACTGGTTATGGATATGGTGATATAGGAAGAGATTCATTAGATAAGGTGTATGCTAGAATATTCAATACTGAAAGTGCTCTTGTAAGGCCTCATTTTGTAAATGGAACGCATGCTCTTGGTTCAGCTTTGTTTGGAAATTTAAGGCCTGGAGATACTATGCTATCTGTTTGTGGAGAACCCTATGATACATTACATGATGTAATAGGAATTGAAAAAAATGAGAATATGGGTTCTTTAAAAGAATTTGGAGTAAATTATAAACAAATAGACTTACAAGAAGATGGGAAACCAAACTTAGATGAAATAAAAAAGGTTTTATTAGAAGATGAAACTATAAAATTAGTACATATACAAAGATCTACAGGTTATGGATGGAGAAGAGCTTTATTAATAGAAGATATAAAGAACATAGTAGACTGTGTAAAAGGAGTTAGAACAACAATAATTTGTTTTGTTGATAACTGTTATGGTGAATTTATAGATGTACACGAACCTACAGATGTAGGAGCTGATCTTGTAGCAGGATCATTAATTAAAAATATAGGTGGCGGAATTGCTCCAACTGGTGGCTATATTGCGGGAACTAAAGAATGTGTAGAAAAAACCTCTTATAGATTAACTGTACCTGGAATTGGTGGAGAATGTGGTTCTACTTTTGGTGTTATGAGATCAATGTATCAAGGATTATTCTTAGCACCACATATATCTATGGAAGCTTTAAAAGGAGCTATTCTTTGTGCTAGAATTATGGAACTCGCAGGTTTTGAAGTATTACCTAAATATGATGAAAAAAGAAGTGATATAATTCAATCTATTAAATTTAATGATAAAGATAAACTTATTGAATTTTGTAAGGGAATTCAAACTGGTTCACCGATAGATTCTTTTGTATCTTGTGAACCTTGGGATATGCCAGGTTATACTGATCAAGTTATAATGGCAGCAGGTGCATTTATACAAGGTTCATCAATAGAATTATCTGCAGATGCTCCAATTAGAGAGCCGTATATTGCTTACCTACAAGGCGGTTTAACATTTGATCATGCTAAAATAGGTATTCTTATGGCTCTAAGTAGAATACTAAAATAAGCTTAAATTAAATGAATAGGAAGATGTATTAATTAGTACGTCTTCCTATTTTAAAAAATATAAATAGGGTATCTATTTGGGTTTTTGCTTTTATAGGTTTACATAATAAAGTTTACGTATACTAATTTGTGAATAGATTTTAAATAATTATAAAATAATTAATATTCAAAATATTTTATAAAACAACTTAGCACAAAAAATTTTATAAAAATTGTAAATGTTGTCATGATTATTATGCCTAGTATTTAGCCATTATCATATAAATTTATAACTAAAAATCTTTCTAAAATTGTATTGAAAAGTTTACGATTTTAAATTATATTTATATAAATAGTTTTTTAACATTTTGTTAAAAAATAAAAAAATTGACTAATGGAGAAATGCTTATGAACAGATTTATAGGAATTTTAGGTTTGATTGTTTTTTTAGGAATAGCTTATTTATTTTCTAATAATAAAAAGGCTATTAACTGGAAGTTAGTAGGTTTTGGGCTTGCTCTTCAAGGAGTTTTTGCAATGTTGGTGTTGAAAGTGCCTCTTGGACAGAAATTTTTCGCTATTTTAGGTAAAGTTATAGATAAGCTTCTTAGCTTTACTGTTCAAGGATCGTCCTTAGTATTTGGAAAGTTATTAGATACTAATTCTTCTATGGGATTTATATTTGCTTTTCAAGTATTACCAACAATAATATTCTTTTCAGCACTTATGGGAATTTTATATCATTTAGGAATAATGCAGTTTTTTATTTCTTTAATAGCTAAAGGACTTGCAAAATTATTAGGTACTAGTGGAGCTGAAACAACTTCTGCAGTATCAAATATTTTCTTAAGTCAAAATGAAGCTCCTCTTATAATAAAACCATATTTAAAAAAGATGACTTCATCTGAGTTGTTCTCAGTTATGGTTGGAGGAATGGCAACTGTTGCAGGAAGTGTTATGGCTGGATATGTTGCTATGGGAGTTAGTGCAACGCATTTGCTTGCTGCAAGTGTTATGGCTGCGCCAGCCGGTCTTGTTATTTCAAAAATAATAATTCCAGAGATTGGAACTCCAGTAACTAAAAATGTAGTTAAATTAGAACATGAAAAAAGTGCAAATAATATAATTGAAGCAACAGCTAATGCTGCAATTGAAGGAATTCAGATAGCAATAACTGTTGGGGGATTGTTAATTGCTTTTGTAGCGTTAATTGCATTTTTTAATTATACTTTATCATTTATTGGTGGATTTTTTGGAGCTAAGTTTTTAAGTCTTAATTGGTTATTCGGTAAACTCTTTTCACCAATAGCTTATTTAATGGGTGTACCGCATAGTGATATTTCTGTTGCGGGAAATCTGTTAGGCCAAAAGATTGTATTAAATGAATTTGTTGCTTATGGAAATCTTGCGCCGTTAATAGCTCGAAAAGCGTTGAATCCAAAGACTATTATGATTCTTACTTATGCGCTTTGCGGATTCGCTAATTTCAGCTCTATAGCTATTCAAATAGGATCTATAGGTAGTTTAGCGCCAGAAAAACGTGGAGACGTTGCTAAATTAGGATTAAAAGCAGTTTTAGCAGGATCATTATCTACATTTATGACTGCTACAATAGCTGGATTACTATTTTAATAAAAACACACCAAAGAACATTAATATTCTTTGGTGTGTTTACTTATATAATAATGTTATATTAAAAGTACATTAATATCTTCTAAAAACTCCTGTTAACTTTCCGAGAATCTTACAATCCTTGACTATTATAGGTTCCATAGTTTGATTTTCAGGTTGTAACCTTATATGATCTTTCTCTTTAAAAAATCTTTTTAGAGTTGCTTCATTTTCAATTAATGCAACTACAATTTCACCATCTGATGCATAGTCTACTTTTTCAATTATAGCAAAATCACCATCTAATATTCCGGCCTCTATCATACTTTCACCAGATACTTTAAGAATAAACAAATCTTTGTTTTTAGGTATAAAATTTAAAGAAATAGGGAATGTATCTTCTATATTTTCTACAGCTAATATAGGTATGCCAGCAGTTACTTTGCCTACTATAGGTATATTGACCATTTCCTTGCGAATCATTGGTTCTTTTAGAATTTCAATTGTTCTAGGTTTAGTAGAATCTCTTCTTATAAGTCCTTTTTTCTCTAATTTTGATAAATGGCTATGTACAGATGAAGTTGAACTAAGTCCAACACCTTTACAAATTTCTCTAACAGAAGGGGGATATCCTTTTTGTAATATTTGAGTTTTTATAAATTCATATATTTCTATTTGTTTATCTTCGCTAGATCTACTCATTAAAAAACACTCCTTATTCATATATTTTGAATTATAGCACAAAATTTCAACAATATCAAACTAATGTTCTCCAACTATTGATTATAAATAAAAGTTTTGATATAATACACTAATGATGTAGAAAGAGGTGATTTTCTTGGCTAAGCTTTGTATATTAGAAATTAATAAAGCGTGTAATGATTGCGGAGAATGTAACAAATGTGATCTTAATCCTAATAAAAAGTGTAATAACTGTGGTAAGTGTTTAGAAAAAGAAGGGTACGACACAAAAGCTATTAATATAGAACAAATATTTGAAGAAGATGATGATGATTTTATAGAAGAGGAATTTGATGAAGTAGGAGAGCAAGATAATGCTGTAGACATCGATACCTTAGCGGAGGTTAATAAAGACCTTAAGGATTCAGATGTTAAGATAGAATACATAGATGATATTGATGGATTGAAAGAATTAATAGATGATGATACTAACACAAATAGTTTGATTAATGAAGTTTTTCCGGGGTTTATAGTTTTAAATAAATCAAATAAATAATATATAGCAAATACTAAAATATAGGTTGACTTGTGCAAAAAAACAAATCAACCTATATTTTTAGTATATATATATTTTACATATCTTCTATTATATTAAGTAATTCTTCTTTGGTTTTTCTAGTGTATATTCGTGTAGTGTTGATGTTTTGATGACCGGCAATATCAGCAATGGTACTGATATCAATTCCTCTATCAGCTAGGTTTTTGCAGTATAAATGTCTAAAATTATGAGCGTGTGCTTTACTTTTATCAACTCCAGCAGTTTCTGCATAGGTTTTAATTATACTATCTACGGTTTTTCTGTTTATAGGACCTCTTTTGCCTGTAAATAAAGCTGTGCTTTTCTTTATTCTAACTTGCATATAGTTATCCCATATTGTTTTTAATTTATTTGGCACAAATACCTCTCTATGTTTAGATCCTTTCCCTATAATGCTTATAGAGCTTTTTTTAGTATCATATATAGTTAATTGAAGCATTTCTGACACTCTCATACCTGTATAATATAAAGTATATATAATGGTTCTTGCCCGAACATCATCTTTTGCATATGTAGCTTTTATAATATCTTCTATATCTTGATTGCTTAACATATCGTCTAAAAAATTTTGCATTTGTACTTTTTCTTGTTTTATATCTACGGATATATTGTTGAATTTTAAATATTGATTGATAGATACAAGTTTTCTGTTAATAGTCTTTATCTTCAATTCTTTATCGTATATAAGAAAGTTTTTAAACTCATCTATATCAGAAAGTTTGATTTTAACAAGTTTCTTTTTATTTGTTTTTAAATAATCATTAAACTGAGAAATATCTCTTATGTAACTATCTATGGTTTTTTCACTTTTTCTTGTTTTAGCAAGAAATAGAGTAAATTTAGCTAATGAAGCATCCATTAATGATAACCCCCTATAAATGTATGTATTTTAAGCCTAAAATAGCTGAAACCCTTGATATTACTATATCACAGACTATATTGTTTTTCAAGACATAAGATATATTATGTCTTGAAACGTTTAGAGAGGGCAAAACACGTAATTACACAAATTTAAAATTTTTATATAAAACTATTATTATATACCGAACTATTATATAGTAAATTTAATATTCAAAATAGAAAAATCTACTTTGAAATGTGTAACATTTTATTATTTTAAGGAATATATATCAAGTTAGTTAAAGTTAAATCCTAATAAAAATTTTTACAGGCTTATGGATAATTATTATTAATTATAAGCAAAAACCCCGGGGTTTGTCCAAATTTCATAAATAAATAATATTTATAAATAATTATTATCTATTACTTGAGGATTATAAGGTGATTGTGTTTTATTTATATATAAATTTATGTGTGAAATAATTAATGGGATTCCAAAACACAAAATCAATTTATTTAAAAATTATATTTTTAAATAAATTTCAAACTTACAAATCCTCGTTTTCGATATTTTAAAAATTTATTTCCTGGTATAAGTTAACTTACATTTTATTGCTTATTTTCATGTATTTTCTGAACAGTTCGAGAATATTTAGATTATTGAAAATTAAATTGCAATTAACAACATTTTGAATAATTATTTAATTTTGAATATGCTATCGATTCAAAATTAATACACAATACGAATTATTATTTAAAATGTTAATATTAAAATTATTTGGTGTATTGCAAATATTTTAAAAATATTTATTTCAAAAAGAGGGAGCAAATTTTGAAAGTTCCCTATTATTACCTATTATTGATTTTAAGCATTTACATGTATATAACCATAAAATATTTCTATTATTTAGCAATACATCATGATATCGTTTACTGGTATTTATTGAAAAAATAAACTTATACTTATATAATTAGTATAAGTTTTTAGTTTCTTACATAAACAGAAACTTATACTAATACTAATTTTAAATGTGAGGTGTTATTATGAAGATTTTATTTTTAGATTTAGATACCCTTCGCGCAGATCATCTAGGCTGTTATGACTATCACAGAAATACTTCTCCTAATATTGATTCTATTGCAAAGGATGGAGTCAGATTTAATAATTATTATTGTTCTGATGCTCCTTGTTTACCATCACGTACTGCTTTAATGAGTGGAAGGTTTGGTATCCATACAGGTGTTGTAAATCACGGAGGCTTAGCTGCCGATTTTCGTTTAATGGGTGCCGAAAGATGCGCTAGAGATACCTTAGCTGAGGAAAGTCTACCAGCATTTTTAAGAAAACAAGGTTTTAGAACTATAAGCATAAGTCCTTTTGCTGAACGTCATAGTTCTTGGAACTTTTACGCCGGTTTTACCGAAATGTATAACACAGGAAAACGCGGAAGAGAATCAGCTGAAGAAATAACTCCCCTAGCACTAGATTGGATCAAAAGAAATAAAGATAAAGATAATTGGTTTTTGCATGTGAATTACTGGGATCCTCATACTCCGTATAGAGCACCTAAAGAATTTGGAAATCCCTTTGAAGATGATCCAATACCAGAATGGATAACCGAAGATGTATTTAAGGATCATTGGAAAAATAAAGTAGGCCCTCATGGTGCTCGTGAAATTAATTTATTTGACAGTAATTCCTACCCTGATTTTCCTCGTTATAAAACAGAACTAAAAAATTTAAATGATGTAAAAGATTGTTTTGATGGATATGATTGTGGAATACGACATATGGATAATAACATAGGACAAATTTTGTACATGTTAAAAGAAGAAGGAATATATGATGATTTAGCAATAATAGTAACAGCTGATCATGGAGAAGCTATTGGCGAATTAGGAATATACGGAGAACATTCCGTGGCTGATTACAGTACTACTCACATTCCTATGATAATTAAATGGCCTGGAGCACAAAAAGGATATGTAGATGAAGGTTTACATTATAATCTGGATTTAGCCCCTACCCTTGCAGAAATTTTTCAACAAGAAAAACTTTCAAGTTGGGATGGGCAAAGTTATGCTCAATCCATATTTAATCGTACTGATACTGGTAGGGACAACCTTATATTAGGACAATGCTCCCATGTTTGTCAAAGATCAGTTCGTTTTAATAATTGGCTATATATTCGTACTTATCATGATGGATTCCATTTATTTCCTAAAGAAATGCTTTTCGATATCGAAAAAGATCCTTATGAGCAACATGATGTTGCTAAATTAAATCCTGATGTTTGTAAGGAGGCTACGTATAGATTAACAAATTGGCATGATGATATGATGATGACTATGAAATATGATGTAGATCCACTATGGACTGTTATTAAAGAAGGTGGTCCTTTTCATGCTAAAGGTGAATTAAAAAAATATTGTGAAAGACTAAAAAAAACAGATAGAAGTTTTGCAGTAGAAGAACTTAAAAGAAGACACCCTAAAGAGTTTATTTAAAGATAATATATAAAAAGGTATGTAGAAAAGCGAAAAATACTTTTATCTACATACCCTTTTGAGAATATAGATAGATTTGTGTACTTCTAATTAGTATCAGAAAATATTACTGGAAATTCACCTTTCTAGTAATATTTTTTTAAATTTAAAACATACTAATAATGGCTAATTATATCTAATTATAGTGTGTGTAATAAAGTTTTAAATATACATAAAATTTCTAAAAAGTACAAGCTATTATGCTAAAAATTCATCTATTTTATTACCAAATGTAATTGTTAATTGACCTAGTGTAAGAGCCCAATTTTGTCTTGGTGAAGTCCATTTTTCCATTATCTCCATGGTTGCTAGATATAATGACTTTTTTAAGGATTCATCCGTAGGAAATACGGTTCTGGTTTTAGTAAATTTTCTAATCTGTCTATTAAATCCTTCTAGGGCATTTGTAGTATATATCATTTTTCTAATCTCAGGTGAAAATTCGAAGAATGTGGATAAATTATCCCAATTATTATACCAAGAATCAATAACTATACCGTACTTAGAACCCCATTTTTCCTTGAGATTATCAAGTTCTAGGAGCGCTAGCTCTTCGGTAGTTGCTTTATAAATTAATTTTAAATCTTTAATGAATTCTTTCTTATCTTTTGACGCTATGTATTTCAGAGAATTTCTAATTTGATGTACTATACATGTTTGTATACTTACTTCTGGATAAACGGTTTTTATAGCATCTGGTAAACCTCTAAGCCCATCCATACATGCAATTAGTATTTGTTTAACACCTCTATTCTTCAAATCATTGCATACTGACAACCAAAACTTCGCTCCTTCGGATTCTCCAACCCAAATACCTAAAATATCTTTATGACCACTCATATCATATGCCATACATATGTATGCTGCTTTACTAACAATTCTATTGTCATCTCTTACTTTAAAATGCATAGCATCCATATATACTATAGGATAAATTCTATCCAATGTTCTGTTTTGCCACGCAGTGGCTGCGCCAATTACCTTATCAGTGATTTTTGATACCATTGATGGTGATATAGTAATCCCATAAAGGTCTTCTATTTCCGCTTGTATATCACGTGTAGACATACCCCGTGCATAAAGACCAATAACCTTTTTGTCTAGTTCATTGCAAACAGTTTCATACTTTTTAATTACTTTTGGTTCGAATTCAGCATTTCTATCCCTTGGAATATCTACATCTATATCTCCAAAGCTACTGCGTATATTCTTTTTACTATAGCCATTGCGATAATTTTTACTATTATTTTCAGAATTTCTTTCATATTTATCTCTTCCCAAATGATCTTCCATTTCTGCTTCCAATATATTTTGAATAACGTCTTTTAACATTCTTTGTATTAATCCGTTTTTACCCATAACATCATCTAAACTTTTGCATTTCTTAACTTCTTCTTTGTAATCAAAATCAGGTACTTCAAAATTTCTCATTTAGATTCCTCCTAAATTCTTATAAGTATATTATTCCAAACTAACCAATTTTCCATACAAAAAAGATGTAGGTTAATTTGTTTTTACACAAATCAACCTACATCCCCACCCTTTTCTTTTGTTTATATTAAATTATTAAACTAATATAGGATTTATTCCATTAGTATCATTAAATTCATTAGAGTTACTATTTTTATAATCGTTATATGCTTTTGTAACTTCATTAACACCTTCTGTAACATCATTTTTTATACTAGACACGGATTCTTTTACTGTATTAGTAACATTTAAACTTGCCCCTTTTATTTCAGAAGCTACTGTTTTAGCTGTTGCAATAACATCATTGCTTACAGTTACTATAGCTTCTTTAATGTTATTAATTTCAGACATCGAACCATTTATGGTATTTACTATATTATTATATTCTTTTTTTATATCCTTATAATTTGTTGAAACAGTATTTATTATATGTCCTATAGGTTCCTTTATAGAGTCTATGCATCCTTTTACAATTCCAACAGTTTCTATACCCTTACGTATAATACCGCTAGTTGGATTATGGATTGAACCTTGTATAGATACTACTGAAAAGCTAACACTGCCAGCTATTTTCATGACATCTTCACTTACAGAAATAGCTGTTTTTACTACTGTACCTGCTATACTTGTAGCAGAATTTTTAACTTTTAAAGCTGCTTCTTTAAGATCCGAGGCAGTAGTTGTAACTTGTTTTATAGTACTAGCTACTTCAGATGCTGTTTTAGTTATTTTATTAGTTACTGATTCGGAAACATGTTTTATAGTTTTGGTTATTGAATTTGATGCATTAATGATTGTTTTTGAAACTGAATAAACAGCATTTTTTACACTTTCACCTATTGTTATTGCTGTTTTTGTCAAATTTTTTATATTACTTAGTACCATTGAAAATGAACTTGATGCAGATTTTAAAGAATCAGTATTAGAATTTTTTGTTGCGTTAGTCTTTTGAGGTATAGGTTTTATTGTACTATTGTTTATAATAGAAGTTTTATAAGCATCTTCAGCTACTTTTATATTATTAGAACAATTTGTTTTTGAAGTGCTCTTAGTTTTAACTTTTACCTCGTCATTATTAATAGGGTTTACATTAGTGCAATTGTTAATTATACTAGTTTTTCCAACCATGTATATCACTCCTTTATTATTATATATAAGTTAATAAATTTAATATCTAATTTTACCTTGAGACGAATAAGAAATTCCTTCTAATAATTCAAATTTATCTTCTAAAATAAATTCACCGTCTACAAATAATTTCATTGACCAAATTCCATGAGAATATTTACGTTTTTTATCTTCTAAATCCATCCAAAACCATAATGTAACTGGTTTATCTTCGTTTCCTTCTGATGTAAATAAATTATTCTCAGTTATTTGAAACAATTCTCCTTTGGGGGTATACCATGCTGTTGTTATTGCATGTAAACCGGTTATATTAGTGAATTTAAATCTTGTAACTACCTTTTTATCTAGTAAACTATTGAAATTTTTCTTATTTACTACAGTTTCTTCTTCACTAACAGTAGAACATATATTGTATTTATCTATATGAACTGTATATTGTGTATTATTATAAAGTCTATTTCCTTCATCATTAATTATTATTACTGACCAAAGTTCTTCATTGTCATCAGGTAAATATATATTAGCCAATGGATCATTAAGCTTTAAATCATTATTAATAAGAAATTTATAAGGATGTTCTCCTGATGTTAAATCACATGTAAAGGTCCATTTGTTATCGTTTTTCATCATTTTACCTTTACTTGGATTATAATTGTTGAATTTTCCTATAACAGATATTGTATCAATTAATAAAGTGTCTTTTTCCTCATATTCAAATGTTATTTTCATAATGTTCCTCCTATGATTTTGTTAAAAAATTTTCAGTTGTTTGTTAAGGGTATAAATTGGTAAAATTCTTTGTTACTTTATTTTCGTAGAATTTTTAGCAAAATTTAGTTAAAACTTGTTAGCTTATATGAATTGATTGAATTATGAAACATCTTCAAGGTAATTAAAAAAAGACTAGAAAATTTTTGTCTAGTCTTAAAATATATTTCTTATTTTATATACAACCTTATATTAACGAGTTACTAATTTTAAATTTAATGCTGTTAAAACATTACTCATAGTATTACAGATAGTATAGGTATCACTTCCACCAACAACAAGTCCTATTGCATAATTGCCTTGATTTAACAGAATTGATCCAGAATCTCCATCTGAGCACATCTCAGTTGTAACTATTTGTTTTTTATATATATTTTTTTTACCCTGATCTTCTAATTCCATAACTGCATTTATACTTAATACTTTACCCAGTGTTTTTTCAGTGGTTCTTCCAACTTTATGAACAGTGGATTTTAATTCACCATTAGCTACCCCTAATGGTGGGGTATTTATACCATAAATTAAAGGACTCACTAAACTTTCTTGGAGTACAATAACTGCGGCACAATCAACTACATTTTTAGGTTCATGAAAAAAAGTAGTGTTTTTTACAGGTATAAATTTTGATATAGTTCCAACTACATCTTGAGGAACCTTTCCACCATCAGGAATGGCAGGTTGTAATACTTTAGTGCCTATGGCAAATTCATCTTTAACTATTCCATGATTTGATGTTAGTATATACTTGTATTTTCCATCTGTTACCAAGCACCCTAGCGTTGAAGCTTCGCCTACTGTTGTAGATCCTATACTATATCCACCCATGGTTGGACGAACTTTTTTAGTCAAAGATTGAGTTTTAAAACATCCACTTTCTAATACGTCAGTTACTATTCCTTTATACACATCAGGAATTATATCGTTAGAATTTAAACTATTACTAGGTACTTTTTGAGATACAAATACCATTATACATTTTTGTGATGTTTCAAATCCACATTTTATTTTATAACCAAGTCCTACCCCTACTACATTTTTCTTATTCAAAAAATAATCACATTCATAATCACATATATTACAAATATACGAATCTATAGTACAACAATTACACGTCATTTGTATCACCTCTACATAAATTTAGATGACTATTTTATATTATGAAAATAAAAATTAAACTGGAACAAATTGCTGAAATTATTTTATAAAACTGAAGAAGCCATAAAGGCTTCTTCAGTTATTTTTATACAATCCTTTCGTCAAACACGCCTTTAAGTCCAAGACGTGTAATTCTATCTTCAATTTCTTTAGTATCGGTACTGTATAATCCAATTTCTTTCATACGATTAAAGTATATTGAACCAGCAAATGTAAATCTACTTTTTTTATCTTTATCTTTTAAGAATTTTTTATTTGCAAAATCGATTATATCTCCTATTACAGTTTCATTTGGAAGTACTAACATATTTTTTCCTGCCGCATGTCTTACTGCGTTAGTTCCCGCAAGTGATCCTGTAGAGATTGCTTCAACATGATAGAACATAGTACATATCTAAAACTACTAAAATCAACTTTTAACATTTATATTACTGGTTATTATGGTGAAATTAGTTGTTGATAATGCATAACATGTATTGAAAATAATTTATAGTGGTGATGAAAATGTATTGTAATTGTAATTTGATAGATCAAAAAATATGTTGCATTTGTGATAATGAATATGAGTATTTTTTTAGTAAACCTAATGTAGTTGGAGTAGGATTAGGCTATAAAGTAACTAAAGGATTTTATACTAAAGATAAATGTATTAAAGTATTTGTAACTAGGAAGCTACCTAATAATCAACTGGCACCTCAACAATTAATTCCTACTATATATAAAGGTATTAAAACAGATATTTTCCAAAGTGGTAAGTTAGAAACAAGATCATTAACCAATAAAGTTCGTCCAATAATAGGAGGATATAGCATAGGCGCTGTAGGTGCAGGTTCAACTGGAACATTGGGATGTTTAGTTACAAAAAATAATGATTATTTTATATTAAGTAATAATCACGTTATTGCTAGATGGGGTACTGTACCATTAAATACTCCTATATTACAACCAGGAATTCAGGATAAAGGAAATCCTAAAACGGATAAAGTTGCTGTTCTTTCAGAATATGTTCCAATAAAATTTCAAAGTGTTTTTAGTAGCCCCATAAATTATGTAGATTGTGCAATTGCTAAAGTTATTAATAAATCTATAGCATCTTCTGCAATTGCTTTTATTGGCAAGCCAGAAAGTACAATTGTACCTCGGTTAAATGCTAAAGTACAAAAGGTCGGTAGAACTACTGAATTAACTATAGGAACTGTAATAGCCATAAATTGTACTGTTGAAGTAATATGTCCTAATAACAAGATTGCGAAATATAAAAATCAAATATCTACCACAGCTATGGAAAAAATAGGTGATTCCGGTTCTGTATTGTTAGACGAAAATAAGAATATTATGGGACTTCTTATGAGTGGAGGAGATAGTACTACTACGTATAATCCAATAAAACTAGTTTTAGACAGTCTTAAAGTTAGGATTGTTAACAAATAGCTACATTCTACTTTTATAGTTTGAGTAATTATTAAAATATGTAGTTTCTTTAAATGCTTTCTATAAAATGCTATAATATAATTGCGTTGGAAATAAATTACAAAGGAGGTTTTGGTAGTGTAAGTTTCTTGAAATTTTCATAAATATGCCTAACTATTAAAAAGGGGGTTAATTTTATGAAAAAGTCTCCAAAAAGAAACTACAATAAAAATAATAGCAAAATAATAATAAAAAGAATTAGAAAAAATATAAACGTATATTTCACTTCTATCATAAGTAGTTTATTAAGTACTTTCATAACTAAGTTGGTATTTTCAACCGAGAGTACTGTTAAATCTACCGACATATATTTTTTAGTATTATCAGCAATGATACTATTTACTTATTATTATTTGCATAAGCATTGATTAGGAATCTTAATTCCGACGCAAGAATCCTAATTTAAGTTCAGTTAAATTAAAGCCTGATAAGTGATTATCAGGCTTTTACTAATTACTTTAATAATATTTCTAACAAGTTTATACTGCTAATTCTAATACTAAAGATTGTTTAAATTATTTTATCAAGATGAGGATTATAAGAATCATTTTGGTCTTATGGGGATGTTAAGCCATATAATAATAAGTTTGGTGGTGCTACAATAGCATTTTATATAAAAGAATTAAAGTATATAGGCTGATTTGTTTTTGTACAAATCAGCCTATATACTTTAGTGATAAATATTCATTATTTAAGTAATATTTCATATCTAATTCTCATTTTCTAATCTTTTAATTAATTCCTCAATTACTTCTGAAGGATAATTCTTTACTAAAATCTTTGCTAGTGTCTTCGTATATTCTCTTTGTATCTTTTCCATTCCTTCTTTTGTAGTCGGATAATTTACCTTAATGCTTTTAATCTTAGACATATATCCCCCTTTAAAATTCCTGTATTTATCTTATGTTTAAGAGGATAATTTTGTGAACCCTTCCTTTGGTTTTCTATATTTATCCTGTATTTAAGTAATAATTACTTAAATTTAAAATTAATATTATAATATAACAACATAAATAAGTATGATTAAAGTTTGTGAGGATGATTAATAATGAAGGCTGCAATATATAGTAGAAAATCGAAATTCACAGGTAAAGGAGATTCTATAGAAAACCAGATACAAATGTGTAAAGACTATGGAACTAAAAATTTAAATATAGATAAGTTTTATATATATGAAGATGAAGGATTTTCAGGTGGTAATATTAATAGACCTAAGTTTAAAGCACTACTTTCAGATATAAAAAAGAAAAAGTTTGATGTACTTATATGTTATAGACTAGATCGTATAAGCAGAAATGTAGCTGACTTCTCCTCTACCCTTGAATTACTTCGAAGTAATGATATTAGCTTTGTATCTATAAAAGAACAGTTTGATACTTCAACTCCAATGGGTAAAGCTATGGTATATATAGCTTCTGTATTTGCCCAACTTGAACGTGAAACTATAGCTGAACGTGTTAGAGATAACATGCTTGAACTTGCTAAAACAGGTAGATGGCTTGGAGGACAAACACCTTTAGGTTTTAAATCTAAAAAAATTGTATATATAGATGAAGAATATAAAGAAAGAAGCCTTTATAAGCTTTCACCTATTATGGAAGAACTTGAAATAGTAAAGTATATATATTCAACTTATCTTGAAACACACTCTCTTAGAAAAACTGTGTCTAGACTTTATGATAAAAGATTTAAAACAAAAAATGGTGGTGATTGGGGTGTGAGTCAAGTACAAAATATTTTGGTATCTCCAACTTATGTTAAATCTTCTGAAGAAGTAAAAGATTTTTTAATATCTCAAGGAATGAGTTTTGCTGGAGAAGTCAATGGAAATGGTATATTCCTATATAATAAAAAAAAAGGTAAAACAAAGCATAGAGACATTAACGAATGGATTGCAGCTGTAGGGAAACATAAGGGAATAATAGAATCTGATATCTGGCTTGAGGTACAATCCCTTTTAAGCTCAAAAAGATTTACAAGAGGGAGACTTGGTACAGGATCTAATTCTTTATTCTCAGGATTGATTAAATGTGGAAAATGTGGATCTAATATGACTATAATTCATGGTGGAGTTTCAAAAGGCATTAGAAAACATTATTATACTTGTTCATTGAAACGTGCTTCAAAAGGCAGTGAATGTAATAATAGTAATCTTACAGTAGATATAACAGATCAACTTCTTATAAATCATTTAAAGAATATTAAAGTAAAAGATATTAAAAAGGAACTAAATGATTTATATATAAAAAAAAATAATACTAATGAGATTCAACTAATTGAAAATCGGATTAAAGATGAAGAAAAAGCTATTGAAAACTTAACTATGCAGTTATCTACAATTTCAAACTCTATAGTATCTAAACCTATTATAAATTTATTGGAGAAGAAGACTTTTGAATTAGAGAAGTTGAAAAAGCAATATAAAGAACTCAAAAACAATTTGACAAAGGAACAATTACAGATAGTTGACATAACTAATCTTACTGATAATCTAAATAACTTTAAGAACATGATAGATACAGCTAAAAATATTGAACAGAAGAAGATGCTTATTAAATCAGTTGTAGAAAATATAATCGTACTTGATGGAACTATAGAGATTAACATAAAAAATGCTAAACCAAAATAGGAAAATTAAAAGCATATTCTCCCTTAAAATATATAGGAAAATATGCTTTATGTTTTGACGAGTATCTGTGTGACCTACAAATAAGCCTGATTTTTCTCCACCACAGAATAAGTTATCAATACCTATTACTTTCATTGCATTATCTCTTGGTGTAATGGCTAAATATCTTACTGAATTTCCTTTGCCACCTGCATAAGGGTCAACATATTTTACATGTTCAAGTCCCTTAATCTTTCTTAATTTTTCTAATGGATAAAAACAAGTCATAAGTTTAACATGTCCTGTATCTAATAGAACTACATTTTCAGCAAATTCTTTTAGTGCATATTGTTGACATACTTTTATTTTTAATTTATCAAGATTAACATCTTCTTTTGGAACCTTTAGGACTGCTACTCCTGTTCTTTCTAATTCATCAACTATCTTTTTATCAATACTTTCTTTACAAAGTTTACAAGAACCACTAAATGCGCCATATACTTCATCAGCTCTTTCGCCCTTCAAATCCTCAATACCAGCTCTTTGACTTATACTTATTCTAGGTCCAAAAGCAGGACATCTTAATATACACATAGAACATCCATTACCATATCTTAAACAGTTTCCCATAGGTCCTGTTGTTCCTGTTGTTTCTATAAATGCATCTCCCTCTTCATATGTTCCATCACTAAGATATATTCCTTTTATCTTATTTCCTTCTTTTTTTACATTTACAACTCTTGAAATCAAGTTTATATTTATGCCCATATCAAGTAAATAATTTCTAACATCTGCTTCTATTAGATTTACATCATATAGCCATGCATGTTCATGCTTTACTGTATTGATATTATTTATTATGCTACGGTCAATTTTTTTATTATCTCTTTATAATAAGGATATTTTTCTAATAATTCTTTTCGTGTAAAAAGTTCAAAATCATTAAATTGAAATCCTGGAGATACCATACATCCAACTAAAGAAAATCCTTCATTATTTATGGCTGAACCAAATATATATCCTTTAGGAACTAATACTTGAGGAGCTTCTCCTTGTTCTATATTAAGTCCCAATTTTTTTTCAATAAGTTCACCAGATGGTGATATCATATATATTGTAAGTGTTTCTCCATCATGAAAATACCAAAGTTCATCTGATTTTAATCTATGGAAATGAGATACTTCTTCTGAATTTAATAAAAAATATATGCTAGTCCATAATTGTTTACGGCCTATTGTATCTTGAGATGAAAAAGATTGTTTATAATAGCCTCCTTCCGGATGCTTCTTCAACTTTAATTTTTCGATGAAATATTTTGCATCTAGCTTAAGTTTATTTTTCTGTATGAATAATTTTTTTAAAGCTATTTTCATCCATATGAAAACATCTCCTTCTGATAAATATACAGTATACTATTTAAATTGTATGTAATGAAAGTTTAACTATGCAATTATGAAAACTAGAAATATAATTATCATATTAAAAAGCCTTAAGAGTCTAAACTCTTAAGGTCTTTTTTTATTACTATAGATTTTCTAATATAACACTATAATATATAGGTTAATTATATAGTTATTATTTTTCCTCTATAGAATGTTTAGGATATAGAGTTGTACCCCATATATAGAAAGTTCTTTCTTTTACAAGAGGTATATTTTTAACATCTACAATGGTTCTCCACCATTCCCATGCAAGTCCTGTGCACTCTTTTATTTTTACAGAAATATTTCTTGCATTTCCTTTTAAATAGATCTCTGTATTGAAATGAGCTGTTTTATCAGTATTATTTCCTGACCATCCTTTATGCTCAATTATTTCATTTCCTTGTTTATCATAGCTAACTTCATCCCATGTTAGTTGGAATTGAGCTACATATGCTCCACTATGGTCAAGTACTATTTTACCATTATTGTATTCTGTTGCTGTTGTTTCTACATACTCTGTTTTATTGTTTACAGATGCTATATGATTGTCTTTTAAAAATGTAGTAGTATATGAAATTGGATATCCTGGATTTTGTGGACTATATACAGAATTATTTTTAATAACATTTCTTATTTCATCAAAATCTTTAGTAACTATTTTATTATGTTCTTGAGCTCCTCCACCCAAAACAGTAGCTGTAAATGAACTTTGATTTAATATATCTTTATATTCTGCATTACTGCTTATGTCTTGATTATCAATTAATGCTTTAAATGCTGCTTTAACATTTCCACTCTTAGATGTTGTCTCAAGTTTTACATATATTGTTCTACCATATGCAACATTTGAAACATATGCAGGAGGATTGGTATTGTTTAATCCTTTTAAAGTTAGCTCATTAAATGTAACATTATCTCCAAACACATCTGATGGGCGATTAGGCGCATCTACACTTACTGTATAAAATATTTGCTTGTAAGCAACAACCATAACTTTTTTTTGACCTTTAAATATAGAGTTGAAATCTATGTTTAAGGACTTATCTATAGCTTTAAAATTGCATCCAAGCATTGTTGATAATTGAGACTTACTATATACCATGGTATCAGAATAGCTAACTCTTGTAGGAATAGTATATTTTTGTGAATATTTTGTATTCCAAGTATCTAATATAGAATTTATTGCAGAATTAACTGAAGAATAAGTAGGTGATTTAACAACCTTTTTACCATCATTAGTCATACCAGGTAAGTCAACGCTTATAGTAATTGGTTTTCTTTCACATGAAACCAAGTCTGGCTTATTTTCTATAAGATTCTTGTTTGCAAGTTGTATAGCACCAGGATAAGTTCTATCGTTTATTGAATCTATTATTGAGATGTCTGCTGTGGAATCTGTAATACTTTTCTTTTCACGTTTTATTACAACATATTTATCAGAATCTTCATAACCTTCAGCCGGTACAAAATTTTCAATCTTTTCTCCGTTCGATGTTAGAATCTTTTTTGGATCATAAGATAATCCATAAATTTTTTCATCTATTTCTTCACTATTTTTTTTAGTTTTTTCATCTTTTATTTGTGAAGTTTGATCATTTGGTTTAACTGGTTGTCCACTTTTCTCGGTTTCTAATTTTTCATTTTCCTTGTTACTAGTATCTTTAGTATTACTACTTTGATCATTTGTATCAGCTAGTACAATATTATTATTAAAATTACCGGTATATGTTAATCCAATAATCATAATAACTACCATAACTTGCGCTACTAATCTTAACTTTTTTTTGATAGTTTTCATTATGTATTCCCCCCTTAAATTTTAGGAATGTTTAAGTAATTTAAATTTTCAAAGCTTACTGTTTGAAACGACAAATTTCTTAAACGTCTTATTTTTTTATACAAATTATACGATAATAAATGTCATACTGCAATAGAATTTCATGAATTTTTTTAATAATATTTTTCGAAATTGTAAACGTTTTACCTTTAATATACTCTTTTTTATAAATTATAGAATATAAAAAAGTATCATCTCACTAATCAGTAATAATATTACATATTTGTGATAAAATTTTTATGAATATAAATGTAAAAGCTTACATTATTTCCTTTAGAATTATTAAATAAAAAAACCTTAAGAATTTTATTTCTTAAAGTTTTTTAGGTTTAATTTTTAAAATTATGTATTGGATTATTTCAAATAATCTATTTTATATTGCTGATATACTAGAATATAAAGGACGACCATCTCTAAATATATTAGGATGTATTTTCATGTATTCCATTCCTAAGTTAAAAACATAATTCCACAAAGCTTCGTCTATTTGTTTTTTCCTTCCTTCAATGATATGAAAATCATCTGAAATAAACTCAGCTATTATAGGACTATATCCAAACCATGTATTAGTATTATTAGGTCCTACAATAATATCCTTCTGATATTCTGTACCTCTCATATAAGTATTTATGGATATAAGCCTATCCTTTTTTTTTAGATTATAGATTTTTGAATATTCATCATCAAATTTTAACATAACAATACAATCTATATCATCAGAATATGCAGCTATAATTAATGGTTCTTCTGACATTACAACGGCTGGTTGACTATCTCCATAAAAAATATGTTCTTTAATTTGCCTTTGTTCACTAAAACCAATTGTAATTGAATCAAGTAATGCATCTATTTTAGCTCTTATTCCATATAAGTCTGGTCTTAATCTCCTTAATTTCTTTTTAGATATGGTTACACTTCCTGGAGAAGATGCATATGTAGTTTCGTCAATAAATTTTTTCTTCATTTTAGTACCCCGTGCTTTATTTTTCATCATTTGCTATTTTTATAGTATTCATACGGAAATTATAACATGAATTACTCTTACATAAAATATATTTAATATTAATTTCTACTTATGTTATTAAATCTTATTATATATTTTTTTAATTATACATAGTTATTTCTTTTACTATAATTTAATTTAGTAATTATTTTCTCTATAATATCTGGAGGTAATGTATCTATTAAAATTTTCGCAACCACATTAGCTTTTCTACGTTGGTATTCGCTATAATTTTCAGGTGCTGGATAATTTACTTTAACTTTGAAATTAGGTTTTTGATTATATCTTGGCAATTTTATCTCCCCTCATGCATACGTACCTGTTATTCAAAGTATTCTTTATGTAGTTGATTGGTGATAATTAACCTAGTTTTATAATATTTATAGATCTAAAATTATAATTATTTAACTGCAATAAACATAATAATACAGTATATACATATGGAGGTGATAGTTATTGAAAGCTGCAATATACAGTAGAAAATCAGTCTTTACTGGTAAAGGTGAATCTATAGAAAATCAAGTTCAAATGTGCAAAAACTATGCTAAAAAAAACTTAAACATAAATGAATTTATTATATATGAAGATGAAGGATTTTCTGGTGGTAATATAAATAGACCTAAATTTAAAGAATTACTTTTAGATGTAAAAAAGAATAAATTCAATGTGCTTATTTGTTATAGATTAGACCGTATAAGTAGAAATGTAGCTGACTTTTCATCCACTCTTGAATTATTGCAAACCAATAATATAAGTTTTGTTTCTATAAAAGAACAATTTGATACTTCAACTCCTATGGGAAAAGCTATGGTGTATATAGCTTCTGTATTTGCTCAATTAGAACGTGAAACTATTGCCGAACGTATAAGAGATAATATGCTTGAACTTGCTAAAACAGGTAGGTGGCTTGGAGGGCAAACCCCTTTAGGGTTTAAGAGTAAAAAAATCACTTGTTTTGATAATGAACTAAAAGAAAGATCTTTTAATAAGCTCTCACCTATAAACAACGAATTAAACTTAGTAAAATTAATATATAATAAATATTTAGAAACTTACTCTATCCATAAAACCTTAAAGCATTTATTATCCAATAATATAAAAGGTAAAAATGGAGGAGAATTTGCATCTATGAGTATAAATGATATTCTCAGAAATCCAGTATATGTTCAATCTAATGAGTTAGTAGTTAATTATTTAAAATCAAAGGGAATACAGGTTTGTGGCATACCAAACGGCAATGGTATATTGACTTATAACAAAAAAAATTCTAAGTATAAGGCTAAAAATATAGATAACTGGATAGCAGCAGTTAGTAACCACATGGGAATAATTTCACCTGATAGTTGGTTACAAGTACAAAACTCATTAGATAATAATTCTAGAAAATCTAATCCCAGAAAAGGTACATCTAAAAGAGCACTTTTAAGTGGAATTCTTAAATGTGCAATGTGTGGATCTCCTATGAGAGTATGTTATGGTAAACCTCGTAAGGATGGAAGTAAAAACTATTATTATACTTGTACCATGAAAGCTCAGAGTGGCAAAATTAGATGTAATAACCCTAATGTTCGAGGCGATTATTTAGAAAATGAAGTTATATCACATTTAAAAGAGTTAAATACTGATCTTATTATAGAAGAACTGAGTAAATACAAAAAAGAAATAGCTTCAATTAAAAACATTTCTATAGTAAAAAATCTTCATGATGAAATTGAAGGTAAAAAAACTCAGTTAGAAAACTTAATAAATCAGCTTTCAAAAATTAAAGAACCCATGGCTTCAGATTTTATAGCTAAAAAAATTAATCAACTTGGAAATGATATTAAGAATCTTCAATTAAAATTTAAATATATAAATGAGGAGAAGAAATTAAGTTGTTCGAATACTCTAAATATAGATATGATACTTGAATTTTTTAAAGACTTTAAAACTTTCTTTGATAACATAGAAAACTTAAAAAACCATGAATTTGTTATTCAAAGAAAAAGATATTTAATAGAAACTATAGTAGACAGTATTTTCTTTGATGGTACTACTAATGAAATAACTATAACATTATGGGGATCTAAAAATTTAAAATAAAATATCGGATAGTAAGTGCTTATATTAGACTTATTATCCGATAACAAGACTATATTGCAGTATGAAATATATAGAATCACTCGTACTATTTGTTATTTCTAAATATAGCTGTGGATTTGGAGCTAAATTATTACCACCACAAACGCATATTGGACACATAGTTTTTATACAACAACATTTAACATTTGTAAGCATATAATCACCCAAATAAAATAGTCAAGAATTTTCTTGCTACTGTATTATATTTCATTTTATTAAATTTGGTTTATAATTTTCGACTAAATCTTCGTTAACTTTACATAATAGAATAAATTTAGCATATACTCTAGATTTATTCTCGTATTAATCTCAATTCAATAAATCATGCATGTTCATGACCAGGAAAATCTATGTTCTTATGTCTAGTATCTTTATCTGTTATGTTTATTAAATCCCCTGCTCCAAGAGCAATTAATTCCTCACTAGCTGTATATCGTCCATTATTTCTCATAATACCACCTACGTTGCCAAGACCGAGTAGCATATCTGTTTTTTCATATAAAGTTACATCAGCACCTGCCTTTTTAGCTGTTATGGCTGCTGCACATCCAGACCAGCCACCTCCAATTATTATAATCTTCATATTAGTCTTCTCCTTTCAAAAACATATTTAGGGTCAACCTGTAACTTACACATTCTTCTAATTTTATCGCCTTTATAACTTAATATGCATGCACCACATGCTCCTTCTCCACAACACATTTTAGCATTATTGGAACAAGAATACATCACATCTTCTCCTATATATTGTAATATCCTATAAATAAGTATATCTGCTCCTGAACAGTGAATTAAATTTATATCATTTTCTCTTATAAGTTTTGATATTAATTTTTTTAACTCTTCTGTTATCTCTCCTTCTATAAGTGTTGAACATTGAATTATTTCTACATCATATAATTCTAACAATTCTTTTACAAAAATATCTTTGTAATTACCGCTATCAAGTATAATGGTAACCTTGTTTCCATTAGCACAAAGTTTTTTAACTACAGGCATCATTGGAGCCATTCCTATACCTCTAGATATAACTATAGAATTACCGTTTTTAGCATTTAAAATATGTTTTAATCCTAAAACTCCATTCCAAAAAGGACCTTTTACTAAAATATCCTCACCAATTTGTATATCTTCTATCTTTTTAGTTTTTGTGCCTTTTATATCTACTGCTACACATATATTATTTATTTCTGTATTCACATCCATTATAGAAATTGGTGTATTGTAGAAGTTTTCACTTGAAGGATGTCTTAAAAATACAAAACTACCTGGATGAACTAAGCTTTCTGCTAATCCATAGGGTAATTTTATTTTAAATATTATTAATTTGTCTTCTACCCTTTTTTTATCAATTACTTTACAAGTATAAGTTTTTCTTCCTTCCTTTGCCTTTTTGTCATTCCATATAAATTCTTGATAGATACAAGTACCTTTCCAATTAATACAGTCACAAAATGTTTTGCTACAAAGCTCCGAACATAAAATACAATCGCCGGTTTCTGCTAAATGACATGGACATCCATTTTGTACAAAAAGACGTTATTTTATAAAAATGAACCATTAAATATTAGTAGTTTTCAACTAATATTTAATGGTTCTACTAGATTTATATAATTTTAATACATTTATTTTGATATTAAAAAATCAAATATGTTGAAACCATTTTGGGATTTATCTTTATATAATTCTGTATAACCACATTGAGCACAACTAATTGTAATAAATCTTTTATCTTGATCAAATATCTTTGAAAAGTTATTTGTGTCTTCTTTTAACTCACCACTTTCATATTTTTCACATCCGCATTTTATACATACATATTGTTTTTTGTCCATACATAATCCCCCTAACTTAAATCCTTTATACATAGTATTAATTAGAGATCTTATATAGAATAATAATTGTTTGAGTTTTGATAAAAATTTTAAATAAGTTGTATTATAAACTAGGTTAATTTATGTTAAACATTAACCTAACTAAAAAAGATCTCTATAATAGATATCTTTTTTAATTTATTTTAGTATAAAATGTTTTATTGCATAACTAACTCCATGATCATCATTTGATAAAGTAATAAAATTTGCTTTTTCTTTTATAATATTATTAGCATTTTGCATTGCTACCTTTAATCCTGCTATATTAAACATTCCTACATCATTTAGTTCGTCACCAATAGCTATAATTTCATCATGATTAATATTTAAATGTTTTGCTAATTGAGATAAACCATATCCTTTGTCTGTATTCTTAGCCATAATCTCAATTAAATAAGGTGTGCTTCTTACTACATAAAAATTATCAATAATAACTTTAGGAATTCTATTAGATAAATGTTCTATTTTTTCAACCTTGTCCATAATCATAACTTTTAAAACATCTAAATTATCTAGTCTTTCATTATCCTCATCAAATTTCTTAATTTCTTTAAAAACTAAACTAGCATCGTATTTCATTTCCTCATTTATTTTACAATTATATGCTAAATAATCTTCAGGGGTCACTAATATTTTTCCTATATCAAGTTGTTCTAAAAAATATAAAATGTCATTTACTTCTTTAGATTTAAGATATTTTGCTGAAACTACCTCTGTCTCAGTACCATTTACTACATAACTACCATTTTGAGAAATAATATATTCTTTCTCTGTGTCTAATCCCATAATTTCAGTATAAGGTTTTATACCACTATAAGGTCTTCCAGTGCATATAACAATTTTTATCCCCTTCTTTATAGCCTCATTTATTGTAGTAATATTCTCTTTAGATACCTGTTTTTTGCTATTCAATAACGTTCCATCCATGTCAATTGCTACTAATTTATACACACTATAATCTCCTTTTACTAATTACTAATAATATAATATAGAATTTATTATAGCATAATTTATATAAATTCACAGATTACAGTGCTTATTGTTAATTCTTTATAAACTCACAATAATCCAAATTAAAAATGGAGAGTACATAAGTGTGCACAAAACTCTTTGCCATAGACCTTTCAATGCAAATACTGTATTTTTAAACTGTGGATTTCCAGCAATAATAAAAAATATAAAAAGTATAAAACTTAATATAAAAAAGGTACCACTACAAATGCTCAAAATTAGTTTATTAGTTTTAAACTGCAAAATAGCAAGAAGTAGAGGTGCAAATTGCATTGATGTAAATCCAATACCAGAACCTATACAATGAATTTGTGATGAAAAAGTTATATCCTCTTTTTTCTCATTTAAAGGGAAAAAAGAGGATATAATCTCATCTCCAATACCATAAAGAGCAAGAAATATAAAAATCATAAGTGATAAAATATAATAGATTTTATTGTAAGCACAAAAAATGCTATATCCCAATAATGTTACTACACAACCTGATAATATAAGCCAAATATTATATATTTCTCCTAGAGGACTTGCTTTACATCCTAAAATACTCATAACCATTTTACTATGACTATATCCCTTATAAGGAATAGCTATTAAAAATGGGATTAGTAAATCAATAATCATTACAATCAATATAAAAACCATCATCTATATCACCTCAAAAATAAAATAATAGAATCTATTTTAATAATATGCTTATAAACGTTATAAAATATTATTCTTCAATTATATTTATTGTTTTGGCCTTACAAAAATGCTTATAAATGAAATTATTGATAATAACAATAATAGTAATAAACGAAGCCAGTCCATTGATAGCCAAAAATCTCCACCATCTACAATGGCAGGAGTTAGATTATATTCATCTACAAATATACTTGTATTCCAAAATAATTTAATTGAAATAAGCAACGAAGCAAAACTTAATATAAATGTTAAAGTGCATATAATTTTTTTATTCAACTTTATCGACTCCTTACTTAATCTTATTAATACTACTATTCACATTTATATTATGTAATTATAACTTATTTTTTATCTTTATATAAATTTGAATTGTTAATACCATTTTTAACTCCATTTTTTATTACAAAGTATAATATTACAAAAATTATAGATATAATTATTATTTGTGGAAAAAAACACAATGTTTCATTTATTAACTCTTTTAACATTTATATCCTCCTTATATACGTAATAAATACAATACAGCTTAATCTATTATACCAAAAAAATACAATCATTTCATGGCTAAATGCACTTATTATGTTCTGATTTCATTCCCCTATTGTTTGTTGAAAATGTATTAAATAAAATACAAGATTATATAATAGTAAAAAGAATAATTTCTAAGTATACAAAATGCCAAAAGAATAAAGGGGGAGTTATGTATGCAATATGGAGATAAATTATTTGTTACAAATGCTAAAGAATTATATATAGCTAAGTTTTTAATGGAGACACCAGATACAAATGAATATATTGTGGAATATGATAAACATTACTTTAAAGGTGATTTGGGATTAAGAAGGGTTAATCAAAATAAATGTCTGCCTTACGAAGAAGTATCTATTATTAATTTTTATGATAAATTAATTAAAGAAACCACTAAAAAAGCAGAAGCACTAGCCTATTTAATAAACAATAAGAATAAACAACTCAACACTTATGATAATAGGATTAAAGTAGTAGAAGAAGAAATCAAAAATATGAAGCTAAAGATTAAAAAGGACAAAGATAACTGCACTTTATCTAAAGTAGATATTAAATATAAACATGAAAAAAGAATACATTCTATACTTCAAAAAGAAAAAGGATTAAAAAGATTGTATAAAAAGAAAAATAGAAGAGATTATGAAGCTAATTATAAATGGATGGCAGATGTAGGTAGATATATAATTACTATAGAAAGATTTAAAAATAAAAAACAAGAACTGTTAAAAATGTTTAAACAAGATAAATAAATATACGTGTTAATAAAAGCGTTTATAACAGTATAGCAACCTATAATGCTAAATTAGAATAATCACTATTTTTTACCATGGAGAAATTAATGCAAAGAACAAAAGATACATAACCACATAAGAATTTATTTTATAGTATTTGTTTTATATAATCAATCATATTTTTCTTTATTATTTCATCTAATATATAAAATATAACTGTATATGTGAGGGTGAAAATTAATGAAAACAATAGTCATATATGCTAGAAAATCACTTTTTACAGGTAAGGGAGATTCTATAGGTGCTCAAATAGATACGTGTAAAAGATTTATAGATTACAAGTTTGCTCACGAAGAGTATAAACTTAAAATATTTACTGATGAGGGTTGGAGCGGTAAAACAACAGATAGACCTGAGTTCAATAAGATGTTAAAACTTATAAAGCAAAAAAATATAGAATATATAATATCTTATAAATTAGATCGTTTAGGAAGGACAGCAAGAGATCTACATAACTTTCTTTATGATATAGATAGATTGAATATAATTTATCTTAGTGCTACTGAACCTTATGATACAACAACAAGTGCCGGACGATTTATGATTTCTATTCTTGCTGCTATGGCACAAATGGAAAGGGAAAGACTTGCTGAACGTGTTAAAGGTGGAATGATGCAACTAGCTAAAAAAGGTCGTTGGCTTGGTGGTCAAACTCCTCTTGGTTTTGATTCTATAAAAGAAGTTTATATAGATAATGCAGGAAAAGAAAGACAACTGATGAAGCTCACTGCTAATAAAGAAGAAATAAAGATAGTAAAACTTTTATATGACAAGTATCTTGAACTAACTAGTATGAGTCAAGTTAAAAAGTGGTGTATTGAAAATAGTATTAAAGGTAAAAATGGTGGAGAAATCTCAACAAATACTTTAAAACAAATATTAAGTTCTCCTATTTATGTTAAAAGTTCTTCTAAAGTTGTAGACTACTTAGAAAATCAAGGTATAAATGTATTTGGAGAACCTAATGGCAATGGTATGCTTACTTTTAATAAAACTAAAGAGATAAGACTTCCTCGTGATAAATCAGAATGGATTTCAGCTGTTAGCAAACATAAAGGTATTATAGATGATATAAAATGGCTACAAGTTCAAAGTCAATTAGAACTTCAATCAGAAAAACAAATCAAAAGTTCTGGTAGAAAAGGAACTTCAGATAGTGCCCTACTATCAGGAATTATTAAGTGTGCTAAGTGTGGCAGTAATATGGTTCTTAAAACAGGTCATAAAAGTAAAAAAAATCCTAATATTACTTATAGCTATTATATATGTAATGCTAAAATAGATAGCTATGGACATAAATGTAGTAATAAAAATATAAGAACAGATGAGGCTGATCTAGCCGTTATAAGTCAAATGAAATTATATAATAAGAATTTATTAGTTAAGAACTTACTAGTTGCATCAAAAGAAATAAATAAAGATACTGAATTAGATAAAATAACTATATTAAAGGATAACATAGCTGAAAAAGAAAAAGGTATAGCTAATCTTATAAAGAAACTTTCTTTAACGGATGATGAAACTATATCTACTGCAATACTTAATGAAGTATCTATTTTAAATATGGAAATTAAAGAATTGAAAACATCTCTAAATGCAAGTGAAATTAAAAATAATGAAGCAACTACAATTAAAGTTAATATTGATTCATACATTCAGTCTTTGAAAAATTTCAATGAAAATATAGATATAGCTAGTATAACTGATAAAAAATCATTACTAGCTTCTGTTTTAGAAAGTGTAGTGTGGGATGGTGAGTCTTGTGAACTTAAAATAAATCTAATTAATTCTGCAAAATAGATACGCTTATCATTAAGGATTAGCTATTGCATTAAAATCGTCTTTTTATCTATCAAGGACAATATTCAGTTCCAGCATCTATACAATCAACTATCTCATATTTCATTTTTACGCCTCCCTAACCCACTCTAATAATTAAAATATTTTATTATGGTATGTTTTGTTACACAAAAGATAATAAAACTTAAAAAGAAAGCCGTAAAAAATTATGCATTCTTTATGACTTTCTTTTTATATTTAACTTATTTTTAAATTCTATCTAACATAGCTGCACCGATAATACCAGCATCATTTCCTAGTTGTGCTTTTTCTATTTTGCAAAGGTCTAGTGCTTTAAATAGCTTATGGTCTTTTATATATTGTATTAGTTTGTCCATAAATAAATCTGAACCAGCTACTACTCCCCCACCAATTGCAATAACATCTAAATCTAATACATTTATTAAGTTATTGATACCAGTTGCTAGATATTTTATAAATCTATCTAGAGTAAGGTTTCCAACCTTGTCGCCTTCTCTTGCGGAATCAAATACTATCTTTGCATCAATTTTATCTAAATCGCCGTTAACTTTATCATTTATTATACTTTTTTCACCATCTTTAATTAATTCTTGAGCATATTTTATTATAGCTGTAGCTGAAGCAAAAGTTTCAAAGCATCCATTATTACCACAAGAACAATTATAGAAATTTTCTCCGATAATCATATGTCCTATTTCTAATGCAGCTCCATCTTTTCCCCTATGTACTTTGCCATTTAAAACCAAACCACCACCAACACCAGTTCCTAGTGTTATTAAAAGGGCACTATTACAATCTTGCATGCTTCCAACTAAATGTTCTCCTAGTGCAGCAGCATTAGCATCGTTTTCAATTAGTATTTTAACATCTTTTTCAGTATTGAATATTGCTTTAATTTTAGAATTAATATTTTCAGCTAAAGGAACTTCTTTCCATCCAAGATTTACACATTCAGCAACTATTCCTTTTTCATATCTTACAGTTCCAGGTACTCCAATTCCTATCGAATTTAAATCATTTATATCTAAATTATTTTCATCTAATAATTTGTTTACTAAAGATACCATATCATCTATTATAAATTTACCATTGTCATTTAGATTAGTTTTTATACTAGCTTTGTTAACTAAAACCCCATTATTATCTACTAATCCTGCAGCTATATTGGTTCCACCCAAATCAATGCCTATTCTCATTTTTATTCCTCCTTAGTCATTACTGAACTTTTCATATATTAATATATACCTATAAATATTTTGGTCACTTAATTATATTATAACGAATATGTATAAAATTCAAATTATTTATAAAAAAAATATAAGTATTATTAAAAATAACACTTATATTTTAAAATTCATTTAAATATTAATTTATAAAATTAACTCTACAGATTTAAGATCAGACACTTTTATTCTTTCACCAGACAGTACAAAACTCATGTCACCTATTTTATTAGGCTTTTTAGATCCCATTAAATATTTTGCTACTTTTAAAAAATTAATACTATCAATTAGCTTTTGAGTATTTTCTTCGTCTATAACTTCTCTTCTGCCCTCTTTGAAATTAAATGCTATTTTCATTATTTACCCCCAAGATTAGTAATACATTATCTATATATTCTAATCTCTCAAGAAAAATGCATACTAAATGAAAATTTATTTAATTTATTATTTTATTGAAAATAATTCCTTTATATTTTCTATAAAACCTTTGATTTTTTTAGTATTAGCATTATTTTCACTTTTTAAAGTTTCGCTTGCAACTAGTTTATTATCTTTATATATATCAATTTTGCCTAAATCCATACCTTTATAGACATTTGATGGAATATTCTTTGGCTTAACTACCTTAAACTCACAATGTTCTTGTTTCCCTACTGGAACTACTATATCTTTATCAGAAATTAAATTTATTTTTTTATTATCTTTATATACTATATTATCTACTACTTGATTCTTAGAAGCAATTTTTTTAAAGTCATAATTTTCTTTAACAAACTTATATATTTTACCTGTTTCTTTCCATCTAGGAGTACAATTTAAAACAACTATGATTATATCATCATCATGATCCTTTACTGATGTTACTAAGCACTTACCAGCTCCACCTGTATAACCTGTTTTAACTCCATTTGCATTTGGAATTTGATATAAAATCTTATTAATATTATGATAGCTTCTTGTAAAACCATATTCTTTAGCTTCTACATCTTTAACTCCTACAATTTTATTAAACAATTCATTTTCTTTTGCCTTTGCCGTAATTCTTGCTAAATCATATGCTGTTGAATAATGATTTTGGCTATCTAATCCATGTGGAGATTCAAAATGAGAATTTAAAGCTCCTATTTCTACTGCATACTCGTTCATAAGCTCACAAAACTTTTCTACACTTCCACTTAAACCTTCTGCAATAGTTATAGCTGCATCATTACCTGATCTTAACATAAGACCATAAAGTAATTCTTTAAGTGCTACACTTTCTCCTTTTTTATATCCTACTTGTGAACCACGTATACTTGCAGCTTTTGCTGATACTTGAAATTTATCATCTAAATTACCATACTTTAAAGCAACTAAAGTTGTCATTATTTTAGTTGTACTTGCTATAGGTAAAAGCATTTCTGCATTTTTTTCATATAAAACACATTTAGTTTTACTATCTATTGCAATAGCACTTCTTGCATCTATATAGATTGATTTATTTTTAGGCATTGTGGTTGCCTGTACATTGTAAACAAATGCTGTATTAAATAATAAACATATATTTAAAACTATAGAAACTATTCTTCTTTTTTTCATATAGTTTTTCACCTACCTTTCATATATATTTTTTTCAAATCTTAAATTAATACTCATGAAACTTTTACCGGTTTACATTTAAATTATATTTACATAACTATTTTTATGTAAACTAAATATATTTTAATAATTTTTCCTTAACTCATTATAAAAATTGGATTTTTAGTCAATAATAATCATAATGAAACTTATTGGGGAGGATTCTTAATGATTTGGATTAGTGCTATATTGGTGCTTTTTATTGTTCCTTTGCCTTTATTAGTAAAAGTTATTTATGAAAACAACAAACTATATGTATATATTTATAATGTAAAAATATATCCATCAAGCAAAGTCATTAAATCAATGCCAGAACCTAAACCTGATGGTATTTTACCAAAACTTGTATATATTAATACTTTTAAAACCATATATCAAAGATGTAGACACTATATATATAATTCCCTTTTAAGCTTTAATATAAACATTACATATGGATTCGAAGATGCAGCTATAACTGGTATATTTTTTGGAATATTACAAAGTACTATTTCTGGTCTTAATTATCTGCTAGAATCTATTTTTAGTTTAAAACATTTTAATTCAAACATAAATCCTATATTTAATAATTCTATATTTAAAATTAAAATTAAAAGTATAATTTTTATAAATTTAGGTAAGATTATCTATATGAGTATATTAGTTTTTAGGGCCTTTAAACAAGCTGCTAAATATCACTTGAAACCTAAGGAGGTAAGTTAAATTGGAATCACATCCTATAGAAAGTTTAATGAGAAATACTCTTGAAAATTTAAAAGATATGATAGATGTAAATACAGTAGTCGGAGATGCAATAAAAACCATAGATGGTACAGTTATAGTTCCTATTTCTAAAGTAGCTTTTGGATTTGCATCTGGTGGAAGCGAATTTTATAATAAACATTCAAAAGAAGAAGTTGAAAAATATCCTTTTGGTGGAGGCTCAGGATCAGGTGTTTCAGTAAAACCCATTGCTTTTTTAGTAATAAAAGATAATCTTGTAAGATTATTACCTATAGAACAAAGTAATATATCTATATTAGATAAACTTTTAGATCAAATACCTCAATTTGCTGATATATTAAAAAATTCTAAAAAAGATGAAGAAGAATAATATTTATTCTTCTTCATCTTTTTCTATGAATTCACTTAATGTAGGCATTTGATTTAAATCTTCTAAGCCAAAGTACTTTAAAAATTCTCCTGTCGTAGCATACATTATAGGTCTACCAGGTACTTTTTTTCTTCCAGCTTCTTTTATAATTTCTTTTTCCATTAAAGTCTGAATAGCTTTATCACTTTTAACCCCTCTAATTTCATCGATTTCTATTCTAGTTATAGGTTGTTTATATACTATAATAGCTAATGCTTCTAATGCTGCTCTTGATAATGCTTGTCTATTATTTGTTTTTAATAATTTTTGAAGATAAGAACTATTTTCTGGCTTAGTTACTAAGCTGTACTCTTCATTCATGTTTATTAATGATATACCTCTACTATTTTCACTATAGTTTTGTTTCATTTTTTCTAACAAATTATATGTATATTCTGTTGTACATTCTATTATATGTGCTATTTCTTTAATATCAAGTGGATTTCCACTAGCAAATAACAAAGATTCTATAATACTATAATGTCTTTCTTTCATAGATATCTCGTTTATTTCCATTTGATTTATGTTATTCTTCTTCATTTTGCTTTATCCCTTCCAAATATATTTCTCCAAAATTCCCTTCTTGTGCTACTGCAACTAGCCGTAATTTTATTAATTCTAATAAAGCTAAAAAAGTTACTATAGCTTCTATCTTTGTTTCACAATTAACCATTAATTTTGAAAATTTAATGGTTTCACCATTAGATAAACTCTCACTAATTTTTATCATTTTATCCTCAATTTTAAATTTATCTAAAGGTATTTCTCTTTGAATAACATTTTCCGTATTCATTTTATTTTTATATGTATTAATTAAATTATTATATACGTTAAATAGCTTTAATATTGTAAGACCTTTTAATATATCATTATTATTATCCTTAGGTATATCTTCTATTATTTCAGGTTTTTTTGAATACATAAATCCCATATTTTCTTCTCTTTGTTTAAGAAAATTAGCTATTTGTTTAAATTTTTTATATTCTAAAAGTTTATTTATAAGTTCTTTTCTAGGATCTTCATCATCATCTTCATTTTCTTCTGTTTCTTGCTTTGGAAGAAGCATCTTAGATTTTATCTCTAAAAGTGTTGCAGCTATAACTATAAATTCAGATGTAACTTCAAGATCAAGTTCTTTCATGCTATTAAGATATTTTAAATATTGAGTAGTTATTTCATATATTCTAATATTATATATATCCATCTCATTTTTCTTTATTAAATGCAATAATAAGTCAAATGGTCCTTCAAAGTTTTCAATCTTTATATTTAATGACATTTAGTATCTCTCCTAAATTTTTGTGAATATATTTCTTTTTATTTTCTAATCCAATGTTTTTCGTTGTATAACAAGATAATTTCTCTAATAATTCTATTATTACTTATATTGTTTATACATATTGATTTCTTTCTTATCCATAATATTAAAATTATACCTATTTGTATAATTTATTACTACAAATATTCTAATAGAAAGTTCACAATAACTGTTATTATCCACCTTTATAATTATTTTATTTTTTATGTCTTCTGTACCTAATAAAAATTTGTTTTTTCCTTTATAATATTATTTACTATAACCTTAATAGTAAAGCTCCTTTTATATAAATCATCTTTTATACATGATTTATACTTAATATATTATAATACAAAATATCCTTCTATAAAATACTGATAAATCTTTATTTTTATAATAATTATGTTAGTTTACATTTTAAACTTAGTTTACATAATTATATATATGTAATCTTTAAATAAAATTACTTTAAACTCCATTTATATGTTTATCGAGAAGGCACTAAATAATTATTTTATTTAGTGCCTTCTCACACCACCGTACGTACCATTCGGTATACGTCGGTTCATTAAGAATTATGTATTAGCTGATATCTTTTAGATATGCTTCTGTAACCAAGATTTTTAATATTTTCTTATACTTGTACTTGCCATAAGTCTTATTACTGACTTTTCGGTTTTACATATATATTACAATCATCTGTAAATGAACAAAATCTATAACCTCTGCTGACTTATGATAGTTCAGCTACATATCACTATGTAAGTTATCATATAGGAACTTCATCCTTTTACTGATGTATCTATCAGAACTCCCGTAATCTTTCATTCCTATAAGTGCTATTATGGGAATGCAAGAAAGTGATCATTTAAGGATGTAAGAATTAGATTTATGTATAATACTATAATTACCAACATTTAAACTGGAGGTAATTATGATTATACAAATGAATATTAATTCTGAAATACAAATAGATAAGTTAGAGGATCTTCATAAATTAAATTTAATTATGGAGGAAAATAATTTGAAAGTAAATAAAAGTCAAATAGCTAGAGAACTTGGCGTTAATCCACGCACCGTAGGTAAATATTTAAATGGATATGTAAAACCTACTACTAGAAATCGTAAATCTAAAATAGACCATTTTGAACCTATTATCAAAAAACTTCTTGGTAAAGATTCTATTCAAATATTTTATTATAAACGGATTCTGTGGCAGTATCTTAGAGATAACTATGGATTAGATTGTGCTCAATCTTCTTTTAGAAGGTATATCTCCAATCATCCAGAATTTAGTCACTATTTTAATAGCAGAAGAAAAGGACATCTATCGAAGGCTGCGCCTATGAGGTATGAAACAGGTAAAGGTAAACAAGCACAACTAGATTGGAAAGAAAACATAGAATTTGTTTTAAATACCGGAGAAATTATTAGTGTTAATGTCTTTGTATTAATACTTTCATATTCGAGGTTTAGAGTGTACAAGTTATCTCTCGATAAAACACAAGAAGTGTTATTTTCTTTTCTTGATGAATCATTTCAAGCTTTTGGAGGAGTTCCGGAGGAACTATTAACGGACAATATGAAAACTGTTATGGATTTACCTAGAACTAATTATTCTAAAGGAAAAGTAAATAATAAATTTCAACAGTTTGCAAAAGATTACGGCTTTAAAGTTCACCCTTGCGTAGCAGGTAGACCTAACACCAAAGCCAAAGTAGAAGCTCCTATGAAATTATTAGATGAAATAAGAGCATATAATGGAACATTAAACTATGAGCAATTACACAAACTTGTTTCAGATTTAAACAATAGAATTAATAGTAAATGTCATACATCAACAGGTAAAATACCAATATTACATTTACAGAAAGAAAAAGATTTCTTATCAAAACTGCCTAAAGATCAGATAAGAAATCTTTACAAAATAACCACCACATCTGTTAAAGTAAATAGTCAAAGCATGATTTCATACAAATCAAACCAATATTCTGTCCCACCAGAATATATAGGTAAACGACTAAAACTTCAAGTATATGATCATCAATTACATGTGTATTATAGCACAAAATTAGTTACTATTCATGATATACAAAATCAAAAATTAAATTATCATGCAGAACATTATGCTGAGATTAGTGCTTTAACATTTAATAAAAGCTCATATGAAATGATGAAGAAAGCTAGGACAAAATTTAAATTTAATAGGAGAGGTATATAAAAATGAATAGTGCATATACACAACTTATAAAAAATCTAGAGTATTTAAAATTTAAACAAATGATTAATCATTTAGACGAAGTCATTGATTTTTCTACTAAAAATAATTTATCCTTTGTTGATGCTCTTATTAAGCTTACAGCTTATGAAATAGATTTTAAAGAAGCAAATATGATTAAATCTATGGTAAAAGTAGGCGCTTTTCCTCATAAAAAAGAGGTTAAAGACTTTGATTTCAGCTTTCAACCTAGCATTAATAAAGATCAGATATTAGATTTTTTAACATTACGCTTTCTAAATACACAAGAAAATATAGTTTTCCTAGGTCCTAGTGGAGTAGGAAAAACGCACCTTGCTACATCTATAGGAATTGCGGCAGCAAAACGTAGATATAGTACATACTTTATTAAATGTCATGATTTATTACAGCAATTAAAACGTGCAAATTTAGAGAATCGATTAGATTCTAGACTTAAACATTTTAGTAAGTACAAGCTCCTAATAATAGATGAATTAGGCTATCTACCGATAAATAAAGAAGACTCTAAGTTATTCTTCCAACTCATTGACATGCGATATGAGAAAAAAAGTACAATTTTAACAACTAATATAAATTTCAATGCTTGGGATGATATTTTTTATGATCCTATCATCGCAAATGCTATATTAGATAGAGTTTTGCACCATGCTCATGTTATACCTATTAATGGAAAGTCTTATCGCTTAAAAGATCACTTTAAAGATGACGATGAGTAAAAAACTACACCCTTAAATGATCGGAAAATTTCATTATTATCTTGACGTTTATAATTCCATATATCTGCCACATATACTATAGTATCTTTCGGATGATACGGACTTTATTTTGTTATGCAAACTCATCCAGCTATACTCAGCCTCTTATGTGATTCGTATTGCTCAGACCGCAATTTTGCCCTCCGACTTCCTTCAGATTCTATCTCTCGATGGACACTCTTGTCATTGGCTAACGTCTAATCACCTTCGGCGCTCGGGACTTTCATCCTATAGATTGCGCTTATGCTGGGCACACATAAAAAAGTCTACAGAATTAATACTGTAGACTTTTAACTTTATATTGCATTATCAAATAGGTTCATTATATTATATTTGATACCATCTAGAATTCCATAAGTTTTAATATCTCTATCACTATATACTGGTACCTTACCTAAAAGTTTATCATTTACATATACTTCACAGTAACCTATTATTTCATTTTGTTTATATTCTTTTTTATCTTTATTTAATACACACTTCTTTGTTATTTTATTTTTTTCTCCTCTTTCCACAACTACATTAAAATCATTTTTAGCTTTTGCAAAAAAGAATTTTTCACCTTTTTTATCCAAACTTATCTTTTCTACATCACTATCTTTTGTTACAATTTTCTTTGATTCAAATTTTGAAAATCCATAATTCATAAGCATACTAGCATCACGATTTCTTACCTTATAAGTAGGAGCACCAACTATTATTGCAAGCATTCTTATATTATTTCTAACTGCTGTAGCAGATATACAATACTTAGCTTCATTTGTAAAGCCTGTTTTTAATCCATCACAACCTTTATAAAATCTTACTAACTTATTGTGATTTACAAGTTCTATAGGCTTTTTTCTTCCTTCTGATATTGTTTCCATGTATGTTCCACTATATTTTAATATTTTTTTATGTTTTAGGAGTTCACGAGACATTATAGAAATATCATAAGCACTAGTTAAGTGTCCTTCCTTTGATAAACCGTGACAATTTTTAAATGTTGTATCTTTCATTCCTAATTGTTGAGCTCTCTTATTCATCATTTCAACGAAACTAGATTCGCTTCCTCCTATATATTCTGCAAGAGCTGTAGCCGCATCATTTCCTGAAGCAATAGCAACACCTTTCAAAAGATCTTCTACTGTTCTAACTTCACCAGTATCTAATAGCATACTACTACTTCCGTTTTTACCCATTTTTTTGGCATTTTCGCTTACAACAACTGTATCAGTTAATTTTATCTTTCCTGAATCAATTGCCTCCATGGTTAATAACATTGTCATTATTTTTGTTACGGATGCTGGTGCAAATTTTTCATGTACATTCTTTTCAAAAACCACTTTGCCTGTAGACGGCTCCATTAAAATTCCTGCCTTTGCCTCTACATCTAATGATCCCTCAGCAGCTTTTACATTTACAACACAAATTTGACTTATGAATAATATTGCCAATAATAAACAAATTAAACTCTTATTTTTGACTTTCATTTTTATCCCCTTTCTACTAAGTATGTATTTTATAACTTTAGTTTTACCAATTTGGATTAGATTATCACAATTTTTAAATTTATAGCAATATAAAAAAGGCACGTCCTTAGGTTTTAAGCCCTTGGATGTGCCTTTTTATAGACATCAACAATTTTATTTTTTTTTGATATACTTGAATATATTTGAGTAGTTGCTATAGTATTATGACCTAAAAGTTCTTGTACTGATTTCATATCAGCACCATTTTGTAATAAATGTACTGCAAAAGAATGTCTTAAAGTATAGGAATCTATCTTTTTATTTATATTTGCATCTTTAGCATATTTTTTTACAATTTTCCAAAATCCTTGTCTTGTCATTTTGCCTCCTCTTAGATTGCAAAATAACAATTCCAAATTATCTGCATTCATTCTATCTCTTACTTTCAAATATTCATTTAAACAATTTACAGCATAACTTCCTATAGGAATTATACGTTCCTTATCTTTTGCTCCTTTACACTTTATATAACTTAATTTTAAATTAACATCAAAAATTGTTATTCTAAGAAGTTCTGATACCTTCATGCCTGTTGCATACATAAGTTCTAGCATGGCTTTATCACGTATTCCTTTATATTCATTACAATCTGGAGCAGACAAAAATTTATCAACTTCATCTACAGTAAGAGTTTCAGGAAGTGTTCTTTTGTTTTTAGGTACTTCATAATTTATCAATGGATTATCTATATTTTGTCCAGTTTTTATTAAAAATTTATAAAAATTTCTAATAGCAACTAAACTTCTTATTATTGAACTGTCAGCTTTTCTTTCTTTTTTCAAAGTTTGTACATAAGCCATTATACTGACCATATCACTATCTAATATATCTTCATGTCGTTTATTTAAAAACTCTCCAAACTTAATTAAGTCTCTTTTATATGCTTCTATAGTATTTTTACTTAGTTCTTTTTTTAACATATCTTCTATATATTTAGATAAAAATTTTTCCATAAATATTCCTCAACTATCTATAATCTTTATAATCACTCTTTAAAGTGAAAAATACATCTCAATTATATATCTATAATAGCATAATATATTATTTTTTTCATTTAATAAGTTGAATACTAAAGTACTATTGTTATATGTATTACAATTTTCCATAAATATCTCCAATATAAATCCTAAAAACTTAGGTAAGCCAAATCCTAATATCAAAATTATAATATAACATTTTATAAGTAACATAATTAACTTACAAATTTCTTTAGACTTTATCATGGTAAAATACTTCCTATATTAGATACTATAATTTTAACCATATTAGGTGATATATAGCCTTCTATAACAAATCCTACAAACATAAAAGCACTAACTAGTAAAAACGTTGTAGAATACGTTACTATCTGAACCCAATTATTACTCTTATCCATAATCATATGTGACCCATTTTTTAATATTCGCAAAGAAAATTCAGATGCAATAACAGATAAAATTATTATAGCTGGTATATAAATTATATTTTGTGGAAAAAGAATTAATAAATTAAGTAATATTCCCTTTGCTCCCAAACCATTTATAACTAAACTAGATGTAAATCCTATAGTAAATCCTTTAATTAAATCAGTAATAAATATTATAGGTGTACCTAGCATTGTAAGTCCTAAAAACCATATAACTAAAATAAAAATCATATTATTTTTTAATGCTTGTATAAAAACATATTTATTATTTATATTTTTAGGATTAATCTTTTTAGTAACACTGACTAAAAAATCAACTAGATTGTTCTTATCTGCCTTGTCCATATATTTCACTGTATATATCCCTATAACTATCCCTATACATACAAATAAAAATGTAACCATATATAATATTAAATTTTTTTGTATATGTTCTGCTAAATTTCCGAATATCCTTTTATTTCTCACCACTTATTCCTCCTCTTGTTATAATCTTTTATATATTTATGATTACAAGAAGAGTTATATGCATAATTTAAATAAATGTAAGTGCAGCTATAGTTTTACCATCTATTACATCTCCATTTTTTATCATTTCCTTTAGTTTTTCAATTTTAATTTCATGTATATTAATAAATTCATCTTCATCTCCACCAATAATACCTTGATATAGTTCTTGTGCCTTATATATATAAATGCATTCATTACAAAATCCAGGACTAGTTACAATTTTACCAAGATAAGTGAATTTATTTGCTTTATATCCTGTCTCTTCTTCTAGTTCTCTTCTTCCACATATCTCAATTTCTTCATTTTGTTCTAATTTACCTGCTGGTATTTCTAATATAGTATTTCCTAATGGATTACGAAATTGCTCTACTAGTAATATAGTCTCTTTATCTTTAAAAGCTAAAATAGCTACTCCACCAGGATGCTTAACAATTTCTCTTTTGGCTGTTTTACCATTAGGTAATTCTACAGTTCTAACATCTAGCTTTATTATTTTTCCATTATATTCATTAACTTCGTTTATAGTTTTTTCAGTAAAATTCATATTATAGCTCCTCCTATACCTATAAAAACTTTATTGTGTAATAATTTAGCATTTATTATCTTTTAATTTTAACACTATACTTTAATGTTCTCAATAAAAATAAAGGTTATGTAGAATTGTTTATGTTTATTTACTTTCCAATTCTACATCTTCTATTTCAGCACTTAATTCATAACTATTTAAATTAATTACATTATCTTGTTTATCACACACTCTAACTTCTTTCCCAAAATATAAATAATACTCTATATTATATTTAACTTTAACATGATGTCTAAATTTCCTCATAATTTTTACATCTTTTAGCTCTTCAATATATTCTTCTAATGTAGGATATTTTACTCTATTTTCTATTCTTTTTATTACAACTGTATAATAAATTTTATAATTTTCTTGATTTTTAAATATTATCTGATTTCCGAATCCATCTAAAAATATTATTTCACCATTATTATAAATACAGTAGCATTTTTTTCCATAACTTATTTCAGAACTTATATTTTTTATAGCTACTAATAAATATAACCCCTCATCATGTAATCTTTTTAATATATCTATAGCTTTATACTCATTTACAACTTCTTTTAAGGTATTTTTAAAAAATATATCTAATTCTTCTTGCGAAAAATAATTTTCTTGTAATAATAATATAAACTCATCATCATGATTACTTTGCACTAAATATTTATTTGTATCATATATACATTTAACATCTAAATTTTTTCTATCTAACCTATATCTCATATATTACTTCCCCCTATTAAACAAAGGTTAACTTTTTAGCATTATTAATAATATATTTATTAACTTAAAAATAAATAACATATAGAAGTCTTCTCTTAATAACTTATTCTTTATAATGTATATTTTATAACATATATATAAAAAATAGATGTGTTTAAACACATCTCAGGCTGTTGATAAACATAATTTGTCAACAGCCTTTTTACATTTATTACAAAAAGGATATCTCCTACTTCTGTAGAATATATATTTAGACCAATAAATTATTTAGCCCGTTAGGGCTCCTACGGAGGCAAAATGCTTACTAATAATGAGAGAAAACAAAATCAATTAGAACTGGTTTATATAGAAAACTTAGTACCAGAAAATCATATACTTAGAAAAATAGATAAATTCATAGACTTTTCGTTTATACGAGATTTAACTAAGGATTTATATTGTCCTGACAATGGTAGACCATCAGTAGATCCAGTTGTATTATTTAAAATGCTTTTTATTGGATACCTATTCGGTATACGCTCTGAGCGTCAGCTCGTAAAGGAAATACAAGTAAATGTAGCTTATAGGTGGTTCTTAGGATATGGACTTACTGATAAAATACCAAGCCATTCTACCATAAGTCAAAATAGAACAAAGAGATTCAATGATACAAATATACATCAAGAAATATTTGATAACATTGTATTTCAAGCGATTAATAGAAATTTAGTCGATGGCAAAATTTTATACACTGATTCTACCCATCTAAAAGCTAACGCTAATAAACATAAACTTATAAAAAAAGAAATAACTAAATCTACAAAGGAATACTTTGATGAATTAGAAAAAGATATTAATAAAGATAGAATTAATCATAATAAAAAGCCTCTAAAAAAAGACCTAAAAACATCTGAAACCAAAGAAATAAAAGTAAGTACAACTGATCCAGACAGTGGATATATGGTTAGGGACGGAAAACCAAAAGGTTTTTTTTATTTAGATCATAGAACTGTTGACGGAAAATATAATATTATAACTGATGTTCATGTAACTCCAGGTAATATTAATGATGTAGATCCTTATGTTAAAAGAATAGAGACGCAAATAAAAAAGTTTAATTTTAATACAAAGTATTTAGTAGCTGATGCTGGTTATTCTACAAATCCTATTTGTAAGCAAGTTTCAGAAAAAAATTATCAAGGTGTTTTTGGTTTCCGTTTAGGACCTCATGTTAAAGAAAAGTATACTAAATATAGATTTCAATATATTAAAGAATTAGATGGATATGTATGTATGAATAACTTCTTTTTAAAATACAAAACCACTACAAGAAGCGGATATAAAGAATATGTTAGTAATGCGGATGAATGTGCTTCATGCAAATATAAAAATAATTGCTTAATATCTGATAAATCAATTAACAGAACTATACGTCGTCATGTTTGGGAAGATTATAAGGATCAAATTTTTGCATTTACTAAAACTGAAAAAGGTAAAAGTATTTATAAAAAACGTAAAGAAAAAATTGAGCGTAGCTTTGCTGATTCAAAAGAATTACATGGGCTGCGCTATTGTCGCATGCGAGGAATTAAAAATGTTTCCGAGCAATGCTTACTTACAGCAGCAGTTCAGAATATGAAAAAGATAGCCATGGTGCTATCGCACTATTTTTCGTATGATTTAATTGAAATTTATACCAAATCATTACACAAAACTAGCAACTTTTTAAATGCTATCGCATAAAAGATATTTGACGAAAGTAAAAGCCTCCAATTACATGGAGGCTTTTTGAACAATCTGAGATGTGTTTAAACACATCTATTTTAATATTTATTTTATACTTCTATACTAACTGTAATTTCCCAATTTTTATCATACCTTAGCTCACTATAAGTATCTAGTACATTTTATTATATATAATTTTAAACATCTATAACATGATTTTGTCTTTGTTCTCCAATAAAGAATACTGCTAAAGCTCCTGGACCACCATAAGTTCCTACCACTGGTCCTATATCATTTATTAGTACTTTTTTAACTTGAATTTTTTGCAATATTGCTTCTTTTAATTTTTCAGCCTGAATTTCAGAATCTGCATGACATATACATATTTCTTCTTTCTCAGGATTTATTATTTTTTCACAAACAATTTCTGATAACTTTCTAATAAGACTCTTTTTTCCCTTTACCTTGAGTATAGAAATAACTTTTCCTTCATCATTTAATGTAAGAATTGGTTTAATATGAAGTACAGCTCCCACTAGAGCAGCAGTACTAGAAATTCTTCCACCTTTTTTTAAATAGTTAAGGTCATCTACCGTTATATAAGTATTTAATTTAAATCTTATATCTTCTAAATTTTTAGCAATTTGTTCTAAATTCATTCCGGTATTTCTCATTTCTACCGCTTTCATTACCATTAATCCTTGTCCTAAAGATGCAGTTAATACGTCTACAATTTCTATTTTACTATCCTTGTATTCATCTAATATCATATTTTTGGCTATATTAGCACTATTATATGTGCCACTTAGTCCTGAAGATACACATATATATAAAATATTTTGATTCTTATCTAATATCTCTTTAAAAGCATTATAAAAAGCCTGAGGATTAACTTGAGAAGTTTTAGGTATATTACCTTTTCGCATATAATCATAAATCTCTGTATATTTTACACTTTGTCCAAAATCATCATAAAATTCTTTATCGTCTAGCCTATAAGTTAAACTTACATAACTTACATTATTGTTTATCAAGTAATCTATAGGCAAATCACAACATGAATCTGTTAATATAGTATATTTATTCATACCATAGTTCCTTTCAATATTATATTTATTATCAAACTAATTTTATTTTTCAGAATAATTAATCGCAATTTACATTTTAATCGAAAATTCTGTTTTTTTCAACAAAATTATATTATTGGAATAAATACTAATATTGTATTTTCATTATAATACATTAAATAATTGACCTAATAAAAAATGCATTGGTATTATAAACCAATGCATTTTTTATTATATTAAAATCTATCTTCTTCCTACAAATCCTTGTGTTGCATAAACTTTTCCATCTTGTGTCATACCTATTCCAAATCCCAGTTCATTAAAATCTGAGTTTATCATATTTTTATAGTGCCCTTGAGAATTTTTCCACTGATTAAATAGTTCTTCTGCTAACTTATCTGGATTATTAGAATAATAATTTTGCGCTATATTTTCTCCAACATTATTCCATTTATAATTAATTTTATCTAAGTCTTCTTTAAATATAAAATTTCCATTTGTATCATTATGTGAAAACTCTCCTGTTATAGCCATATATTGCGAACGTTTTTCAGCTAAATTATTCAATATATCCACACTCTTAAGAGGAGCTACCCCTTGAGATTGTCTAAGTTCGTTAACTAATTGTATCATTCTTTTATTTACTTCATTTTTATAGTTTGATGATAATTTTTCATCTTTATTTTCTATTGATTTGACTTCTGAATTTGGTTTTACTTCTTGTTTATTTTCTACTTTTGTATCTACCTTCTCTTGTAACTTAACGTCTTGATCAACTTGTGTATTTGTTTTTTCTTGTATTTTTACTTCAGTTTCTTCTTTAATATCATTGTTACTTATTTTAACATCCTTATCTAATGGTATCTCTTTTAAAATATCACTTTTTTGAAGTTCAATTAGCTTGATACTATTAGAACAATTATCTTTATATTCAAATTCTTTATTAATTATATTATACATATAATTTACACAATTTAAATTACGTACATTACCCTCAGTATTTAATAAAGTATATTTACATAATGATTGTACTACTTCTTGTCCACCACAAAAATATTTTTTAGTTTGTGGTTCTAAGTTTTTATAAATAAACTTTAAAAATTCATCATACATAACTGTTGATGTTTTACATCCATTTTGTACACAAAACTTATTTACATTGATATTTTCACTAGCTTGTACAATATTTGGAACTGACAACATTCCTACCATAATTAATATTGATAAAACCTTTTTCTTCATATGTACCTCCAACTCCTATATTGTTAGCATTTTATTTTGATTACCATCATAATAACTTATTTTACTAACATGTATTTATATTTATTATAAATGTTATTATGTTGAAAAAAAAGTGTTGTGACTGTTTTTTAATATAATTAAATAAAAATTCATAATTTCCTCTTTATTTTTACTTATATGTATTTTAGAGTATTTTGCATTTATTCTATACTGTTACTTATATATAATAATGTTCTAAATATTTAATGATAAAATTAATACATCATGTGTAATTTATCTTATATATATTTTTTTTTAAAATAACCGGCTTATTGAATGTAATATATTTTATTAAGGTTTAATATATTTTATTAATATATAGAAATTATTTTTCGAGGTGATACTAATAGTTAATAACAATTTTATACTAGAAAAAACGATTAACCAAATTTTAAAATGTGAATATAAGTTTTTTCTAAATAAATCTAATGTAGTAGGGATAGGTTTAGGATATAAAATTAAAAATGGATTTTATACCAATCAGTTATGTGTTCAAGTATTTGTTACTAAAAAAATTTTATTAGATAATTTATCATGTAATGATTTAGTACCAAGAATATATAAAAATATTCCAACAGATGTTGTTGAAACTGGTATTTTCACCGCATGTGCTTTAAAAAAAAGAATACGACCAGTTTTAGGCGGATATAGTATAAGCAATGCAAGTATAAATCACTATTCCGGCACAGCAAGTTGTCTAGTTACTAATGGAGTTTCAAATTTTGTTTTAAGTAGTACTCATGCACTTTCAAATAACTTTACACAGCCTATTGGAAGTCCTATTGTTCAACCCGCTACTAAATATGGTGGACGTCCTCCAAATGACACTATAGCAACTTTGCATAAATACATCCCAATACGTTATTCTACTGAAACATCTCAACCTATAAATTCATCTGATTGTGCATTAGGATTACTCACCAAACCTAATATATTAAGTCCTAAAATTGATTTTATTGGTAAACTCAACGGTACAAAAAGAGCTATTTTAAATGAGGAAGTTAGAAAGGTTGGTACTACATCAGAGCTTACTAAAGGTAAAGTTCTAAATCCCAATGCAACTATAGAAATTAATTTTTCTGATGGTAAAAGAGCTGCATTTCAAGATTTAATAACTACAACACGTATGCTATCTCCGGGAGATTCTGGTGCTATACTTGTAAATAAGCATAATTATGGTTTAGGTATGGGTCTTTCAGGTAGTAATACTACTTCAAGTTATTGTCGTTTAGATATAGCTTTAGACCAGTTAGATGTAAAATTAGTTACTTAAATATTAGTTTTATATAAATGTAACATACCTCAAACAAAAAAAATAAAATTTTCATTAACATTAACAATCCACCAGCTAGCTGGTGGTATTTTTATTTTATATAATCCTTTGTTTCTTCAATTAGTTTGTAAAATCTTTTATATTGTATAAAATTATGTCTTTTTATCGTACATATATCATGATTATATTCTTTCATATTTTTACTTTAACTACTTGAAAATTAATTTTAAAATGATTTTTTAGTTTTTTCTTTTTTAATTATTAAACACTCATTTCTAAAATAGATACTTAAATATTTAATAATATTTTCTATTAAAATTAAATTTTTTATAATTTTATACAAAATAAAAACACCTTCATATTATCGTTGTTATAATATTACAACTTATATGAAGATGTGATTTGAAATAATTTAAATGTTTATTCTTTTAAAATACGATTTATGGGTATATGTGTATAACTTAATATCTTATGTATACCTTAATATACCTTTTTAGCTAACTTTATTCTTTAATCTTAATTTGTCCGCTACCATAGCTATAAATTCTGAATTTGTTGGTTTTCCTTTTCCATTATGAATAGTATAACCAAAGATTCTATTTATAGTTTCTATTTGTCCTCTTGACCATGCTACTTCTATAGCATGTCTTATAGCTCTTTCAACTCTACTGGCAGTAGTATTATATTTCTTAGCTATAGATGGATATAATTCTTTTGTAACAGCTGATAAAAGTTCAACATCATTTACAACCATACTAATAGCTTCTCTAAGATACATATAACCTTTTATATGTGCTGGAACACCTATTTCATGTATTATATTGGTAATTTCTGATTCTAAATCCATAGGCTCATTATTAACAATATTAATTTCTTCTGTTTCCATTAAAGTTGCAACCCTTTTAATTCCTTCATTGGATATAGTATTATTGAACATTTGTCTTATTCTTTTTGTAAATACGTCCATGTCAAAAGGTTTTACAACATAATAATCTGCACCTAAAGTTATAGCTCTTTGAGTTATTTTGTCTTGTCCTACTGCTGAAAGTACAATAATTCTAGGTAAATGATCTATATTTATAGTACTTAGTTTTTCTAAAACACCAAGACCATCTAAATGAGGCATTATTATATCAAGAATTAATAAATCTGGTTTTTTTTCTTGTATTAACTTTAGTGCTTCTATACCATCCTTAGCAACACCAGTCACTACAATATCTCTTTGATTTAAAAGATAATCATTTAAAATATTACAAAATTCCTTATTGTCATCTGCAATTACTACACTTATTTTATTGTTTTCCATAAATTCTATATCCCCCTTATTAATCTTCAATTCCAATTCTTAACAATTTACTATTTCGACAAAACTATAATAATTCCTTCTTTTTTAGGAACTATTATTAAATTTAGGATAAAATTTTAAAATAAAAGATAGCGATAGCTATCTTTTATTTTACTATTCTTTTGCAATAATTTCTAGTTATTTTGTAGTATTTCCGCATCTTTAAGCATCCATTCTATATAAATTCCATAACCAACATCAGGACGATTTATAAGAACATGTGTTACAGCTCCTACTAATTTGTTATCTTGAATTATAGGACTTCCACTCATACCTTGAACTATTCCCCCAGTTTTATTCAATAATTCATTATCTGTTATTTTAATAACCATACTTTTAGGTCCTGGAACATCTTGAAAAAGTAATTTTTCTATTTTTATATCATATAACTTAGGTTCAGTTCCATCAATAGTTGTTAAAATCTTAGCAGGACCTTCTTTTATTTCGCTCCTTAATGCTATTTTAAGCGGTTTGTTATATTTTTTACAAACTAAGCTACTTTTTGACTTACCATATATTCCACATAAGGTATTTTTACTTACGCTACCTAATGTAGAGTCTTCGTTCATAAATATTCCTCTAAGTTCTCCAGGACTTCCTTTTTGTCCTTTTCTCACAGATATTATAGAAGATTCTACAATTTCCCCTTTGTTAATTTTTAGTACATTTCCAGTATCAACATCTGTTATAGGATGTCCCAATGCAGCAAATTTATTAGTTTTTTTATCATAAAATGTTAAAGTTCCAACACCTGAAGTTGAATCTCTGACCCATAAACCTATTTTATAAACATTATTTACTTTATCTTTGATAGGAACTATTGTTTTATTTAGAGTCTTTCCATTTCTTTCTATTGTAACATTTAAATTGCTTTTTTTGTTTAAATTTATTTCTTTAATAAGGTCTTCTGATGAATTTATAGGCTTATTATTTATATTTATGATCATATCTCCTACTTGTATGCCACTTTCTGCTGCCGGACTTACAATTTTTCCTTTTTCTGATTGTATATCTGATAAAGATACTACTAACACTCCCTTTGTACTAAGCCTAACTCCTACTGGAGTTCCTCCAGGATATACATAAATTTGAGGTACTGATTTTACACTAACTGATTTTATAGGCAAAACTCCCAATAAATTTACACTTATACTTTTACCATCACCACTTTTACTATTGTTTAACTTTAATTTATTCATTCCTAATTTTATAATATAATTGGAGTTTAATTGCTGATTTTTTCTTATAAAAATGGTATTAGGAATATGTGAAATTTGAAAACATGCAAGAGCAATTAACATAAATATAGGAACTAAACTCCAGCATATTATGCATTTCATTTTATTTTTCATTTATTTTTACCTCCTGCATAACATACTTTTTTTATTCAAGTTTAATTTCCCCTTTTAGAATTTAATTATGCTATTGTATAGATGTATATAAAGTAATACTTTATTAATGAAACAAATATCTGAAATTATTAAAAAAAAAACGGAAAAAAAATTCATAATCATATACTGATTATGAATTTTTTATGCTATAGTAATTCATTTTTTCTCTTAAGTGCTATTTTAACCATTTCTTTGGCATTTTTTAACGTTAATTCTGTAATTTCAGATCCGCCAATCATTCTTGCTATTTCACTTTCTTTTTCTTCATTAGTAATTGGTACTATATTAGTATATGTCTTTTCATTTTTTACGTCCTTAAAAACTAAAAAATGATTATCAGACATACTAGCTATTTGAGGAAGATGTGTAACACAAAATACTTGATGTCCTCTTGAAATTAAATACATTTTTTCAGCAACTCTTTGAGCCACTCTACCACTTATTCCAGTATCTATTTCATCAAATATTACTGATGGTATTTCATCTTTATCAACAAATGCCGTTTTTAAACTAAGCATTATTCTAGATAATTCTCCTCCAGACACTACTTTATCTAAAGGTTGTAATGGTTCACCTGGATTAGTTGATATTAAAAACTTAACTTTATCACACCCGTTTATATAAAAGTCATCTTTAAAATCAACATTAATTTTTAAAACACTTTTTTCAAGACCAACATAATCAAGTTCTTCTTTTATTCTTTTTTCCAATATACGACTAACATCTAATCTTATATTATGTATAATTTGGGCTTGTTTTCTTAACTCTTCTATTATATTATTTCTTTTTATTTTTAATTCTTCTATGATTTTATTACTATTGCTCATTTCATCAAACTGACTTTGTATTTTATCTTTATATAATAGTATTTCATCAATAGTAGCTCCATACTTTCTTTTAAGAGAATCTATCTGAAATATTCTACTATTTATAAATTCTAATTCATTTTTATCATATATAACTGTATTTTGAATATTTCTAATATCAGTTACATTTTGCTCTATATTAAAATAACACTCTTCTAAAGAATCTGCTATATCTTTTACTTTTTCCATGTGCTTTTCAACACTTCTAATTTCACGAATAACTCTATTTAATAAATCATAAACAGATGTATAATTATCACTACTGTTATACAATATGTTATAACTTTCTGATAATGAATTAGTTATTTTTTCAGCATTATTAAGCATAGAATATTGTTCTTCTAATTCTTTATCTTCGCCAGATTTTAATTTTAAATTTTCTATTTCTTCGATTTGATATTTAAGAAAATCCATTAATTTTTCTTTTTCTCCATCTTCCATACCAAATTCTTTTATTTTATTATCTATTTGTAATAATTGTTCATAATTAATACTATATTTATTCAAAGAATCATTTAATAATTCTTCTCCAAATTTATCTAGATAATAAATATGTTTTGCTGAATTTAATAATTCTTGATTATCATGCTGTCCATGTATATTTATTAATATACTAGAAATTTTCCTTATATCTGCAATTAATAATGATTTTCCATTTGCTTTAACAACACTTTTTCCTGATTTAAAAGTTTCTCTACTTATAATTAATAAATCTTCACAAGAAATATCCATATGTTTTAATACATTTGCTATAGTAGTATTTTCTATATCAAATATAGCTTCTACAAAGGTTCTATTTTCACCTGTTCTTATTAATCCTTTATTGAATTTTCCACCTAAAACATAATTTATTGCATCTATTAATATAGATTTACCAGCTCCGGTTTCTCCTGTTAATACATTGAAACCTTTTTCAAAATTAATCGTTAATTCTTCTATCAAAGCAAAATTTTTAATATTTAATTGAAGAAGCATAACAAACCTCCTATTTGTTAGAAAGCATCTTCCTTAGTTTTTTTACTATTTCTTGAGCTTTATCTTCATTCATAGTTAGTATAAATATAGTGTTATCTCCTGCTATAGTTCCAGCAATTCCATCAAAATTCATAGAATCAATAGATTCCGCCGCTGCGGACCCTGAGCCTGATAATGTTTTTACTACAACAAAATTTTGTACACTTTCAACACTTATTACCGTATTTGTAAATACATTAACTAGCTTATTAGTTATAAAACTATCACTTTTAGATATAGTAGCATATTTATAATTTCCATTTTCTGATAAAACTTTAATCAATTTTAGTTCTTTAATATCACGAGATACGGTTGCCTGTGTAACATCAACGCCTCTTTTTTTTAACTCTTCCGCAAGTTCTTCTTGAGTTTCTATATCTTTTGTATTTATTATTTCTAAAATTTTAGAATGTCGTTGAATCTTCATCTTCCATCTCCTTAAGTTACTAAAATATTTTTTTCCTTAATACTTCAAAATAATCATACCCATGTATTCTTATAAGTTTACATTTAAAATTACATTTTTTTATTATAATTTCTTCACATTTATCAAGTTCAATAGCTTCCTGTCCATCTAACGTTAGAAATACACTTTCTCTTTTATGATTTATCTTAATATCAATTTTACTATCACTTTCTATCATTATACTTCTATTTTTCATAGAATGTGGACATATAGGTATTACTGACATAACCTCTAAAGTAGGATAAATTATTGGTCCACCAGCTGAAAGTGCATATCCTGTAGAACCTGTAGGAGTTGAAATAATTACTCCATCAGAATTAAATGACGTATAAAGCTTATCATCTATAAAAACCTCATAGTTTAATATTCTTGATAATGTTCCTCTTGATATTACTATGTCATTTAACGAAATATATTTTGCATTTTTATTTTGATTATTAACATTGCACTCTAACATCATTCTGTCTTCTATTATATAGTCATGTAAACTCAATTTCTTAATAGCTTCTTGAAACTCAGAAATTTCTACTTCTGTTAAAAATCCAAGATGGCCCATATTTATTCCAAATATAGGCACTCCATATTTAGATACTGCTCTGGCCGTCCTAAGAATGGTACCATCTCCACCCAAAACTATAATTATATCAAGATTATATGTACTAGCAGAATCAAGACCTCTAGAGTCTTTATAAATTGTAACTTTAGCATCTGAAATATATTTATTTATTTTATTTATAATACTCTCTATAATACTTTCATCTATAAATTTGCTACTATTAATATTTAAACCTATATTTTTCATTATTCCTCCAACTATAAGTCCTCATGTGAAGAATTAACAACTGTGTCTATAATATTAAAGTCAAATTCCTTATCATAATTCTTATTTTTTGAAAAATATACTAAATACTCTATATTCCCTTCTGGTCCTTTTATAGGTGAATAATCAAGTCCTTTAATCCTTAAATCATTTTCTTTTAAGAAAGTCAATATATCATTAATTACTTCTTTATGCGTACTTGCTTCTCTTACAACACCTTTTTTACCAACTTTATCTCTTCCAGCCTCAAATTGTGGTTTAATTAGTGCAACTACCTCTCCTGTTTCTGAAAGTAAATTTGCAACAGCTGGTACTATTTTTTTTAAGGATATAAATGATACATCAATACTTGCAAAATCAGGATATTCTCCTAAATCATCAAATGTTAAATATCTAGCATTAGTTCTTTCCATACAAACAACTCTCGGATCAGTTCTTAATTTCCACGCAAATTGACCATATCCAACATCTACAGAAAAGACTTTTATAGCACCATTTTGAAGCATACAATCAGTAAATCCACCTGTTGAAGCACCAATATCCATACACGACTTTCCTTCAAGCTCTATATTAAAGCTTTTCATTGATTTTTCTAATTTATATCCGCCTCTACTTACATATGGCATAACTTCACCTTTAAATTCAATACCTGAATCTACTTTTACTTTTTGACCACATTTATCTACTCTTTGGCCATTTACGAATATTTTTCCTTCCATAATAGCAATTTTAGCTTTCTCTCTTGATTCAAAAATATTCTTTTCAACTAAAAGGACATCTAATCTTTCACTTTTAACATTGCTCATAACTTAACTCCTTTAAATTTAAAAATACTACAATTATAAAATCTTCACTATACTTTTTATTATTCCATCCACATCTAAATTATTTACTTTATATAAAGTATCAACATTACCATGAGGTATAAACTTATCTTCAAATCCTAAATTTAAAACCTTAAATTCACTATCTTGCTTTAAAGTATTTATACACTGAAGAACACTTTCTCCAAATCCACCGGTTATAACATTATCCTCTAATGTTATAATTTTATGATCTTTTAAAACTAACTTCTTTATCAAAGCTTTATCAAGTGGTTTAACAAAACATGCATTTATCACATTTACGTTAATTCCTAATTTTTTCATTTTGTCAGAAACCTTCATAGCTGTAGCTACCATTTTTCCAGTAGCAATTATAGATATATTACCGTTATCTTTTAATACTTCCCATTTTCCTTTTATGTAATTCTCTTTAACAGGTAAATCTATAATATCTCCACCTCTTGGATATCTTATAGCAATAGGAAAATCTTGATTTGTAGCCCACTTAAACATATATTTCATCTCATTAAGATTTTTAGGACACATGATAGTCATATTAGGCATATGATTAAGAAATGATAAATCAAAAATTCCTTGATGCGTTTCTCCATCACTACCTACTATACCCGCTCTATCTATAGCTAAAATAACGGGTAAATTTTGATGACACACATCATGAATAACTTGATCATAAGCCCTTTGTAAAAACGTAGAATATACAGCAAATATAGGTCTTAATCCTTCTCTTGCCATTCCTGCTGCAAGTGTTACTGCATGTTGTTCTGCAATTCCTACATCAAAAAAACGTTTAGGAAATTTTTCGCTAAACTCTTTAAATCCTGTTCCATCTCTCATAGCAGCAGTAATTCCGACTATTCTGTTATCTTCCTTTGCAAGTTCAACTATACTACTTCCAAAAGCTTTAGAATATGTATCTCCACTTATTTTAGATACTTTTCCTGTATCTAAATTAAAAGCTCCAATTCCATGAAATCTATCTGGATCCTTCTCTGCAAATTTATATCCTTTTCCTTTTTGTGTAATTGTATGTATTAAAACAGGTCCCTTTATTTCTTTGGCCATGGTCATAACCTTAGTAAGTTCTCTTATATCATGACCATCTATAGGACCTAAATACTTTATTCCCATCTCTTCAAAAAACATTCCTGGAACTAAAATTTGCTTTATTCCTGATTTAATCTTACTTATGGAATCAGCAACTCCATTTCCTATATTAGTCTTTCTCAAGACATCATTAAAATCTGATTTGAATTTATTATACTTTGGATCAATCCTAATTCTACTTAAATATGTAGATACTCCTCCAACATTTTTCCCGATAGACATTTGATTATCATTTAATATGATAATCAAATTAGTTTTTTTATCACCTACATCATTTAAGGCTTCAATAGCCATTCCCCCTGTTAATGCACCATCTCCAATTACAGCAATAACATTATGCTTTTGTCCCTTTAAATCTCTTGCTCTTGCCATACCTAAAGCAGCAGAAATTGATGTACTACTATGACCTGTTTCAAAAAAATCGTATTTACTCTCACATCTTTTAGGGAAACCACTCATGCCCCCATATTTTCTTAAATCATCAAAATCCTCTGCTCTTCCAGTAAGTATTTTATGAACATAAGTTTGATGTCCAACATCCCATACGATTTTATCATTATTTAAATTAAAAACTTTATATAAACTTAATGTAAGTTCTACTACTCCTAAATTAGACGCTAAATGCCCTCCTGTTTTAGAAACTTTATTTACTAAAAAATTTCTAATTTCTTCAGCAAATTTGTCTAATTGAGAAAAAGACATATCTTTTAGCTGATAAAGTTCTTTATAATTATCAATTATTCCACTCATATTATCATCGTTCCTTTTTATTTCATCTGCGTTGCTTTAATAGAGCGTTTTTTCTTATAATTTTGTTATTAACCATTCACCACTATTTATATAGGGATTATAGCATACATTTATAATATTTCAAAACTCATTTAAAACTCTCTTTTCATTAAGAATAATGCTATATTCTCTAATTGTTTTGTATCTTTACCTATATAAGATAATAGTTTTATACATTGTTCCGTTAACTCTACACATAATTCCTTACATTTTTCTAACCCAAAACAAGAAATAAACGTAGTCTTATTATTTTCATCATCTTTATGTACTTCTTTGCCTAAAACCTTTGAATCTCCTATAACATCTAATATATCATCTTTGATTTGAAATGCTAATCCAAGTTTTGAACCAAATTCATCTAAAATTTCTAGATTTTCTTTACTTGCTCCACCTAAAATTGCACCTGCTATAATAGAACTTTTAATTAATTGACCAGTTTTATTTTTATGCATATATTTTAGTTTATCTATAGATATCTTTTGTCCTTCACTTATAATATCTACAACCTGACCACCTATCATACCTTCAGCACCTGCTGCCTCTGAAATAACTTTAGATGCCATAAGTGCTACTTTATCATGAGTTAATGAATAATTAAACATAACATTCATAGCTTCATTTAGAAGTCCATCACCTGCAAGAATAGCAATAGCTTCCCCAAATACCTTATGATTAGTTGGTTTTCCTCTTCTTAGATCATCATTATCCATTCCTGGAAGATCATCATGTATCAATGAATAAGTATGAATCATTTCTATAGCACATGCCATAGGCATTATATCTTTATAATTATCTTTGTATATACTATAAGTACTTAGCATTAAAATAGGTCTTATTCTTTTCCCACCTACTTCAATACTATATTTCATTGAATCATATAGTACTTTATTGTAACTTCCCTTATTTTCAAAATAATCATTTAACCACTTGTTTATTTCTATTTTTAACATATTCATATCCATTTAATCATCATTCCCAGCAAATTCTTTTTCTTCATTACCGCTTAACACTTTTATCTTCGCTTCTGCCTCATTAAGCATTTTATAAAGTTTGTTGCAAATTTTTATACCTTCTTCATAATTCTTCATAGAACTTTCTAAAGATATTTCTTCACTTTCCATTTCATTAACAACTTCTTGCAACTTACTCATTAAGCTTTCATAAGTTTCCTTTTTTCTTGCCATTATGATCCTCCATTTTTAATGATAACTAAGGTTTATAAACCTCACTTACTTTCACCTTAGTTTCTCCATCTTTAAATGTAATTTTTATGCAATCATCTTTGTTTATATTATCTTTAGTAGAAATTATATTATTCATTTCATCTTGAATAATAGAAAATCCCTTACTTAAAATATTTAATGGATTATGTGCATTAAGTAAAGAATTTACTTTTGAAAGTTTTATTTTTTCGTATTCTATTTTAGATTGTATTTCATGGCAAAGCTTATTTTTCAAATTTTCTACTTTTATGTATTCATTCACTATAGTATTTAATGGATTATTTACCTTTATAGCATTTTCATAAGAATTTAATTGTTTTAATTGTAAGTTCATTATATGTTTTATTAAATTATATAATTTTTCCTTATAATTTTCAATATTTCCATTTATCTCTTCTAGGTTACAAACTGCTAATTCAGCAGCAGCCGATGGAGTAGGCGCTCTCATATCACTTACGAAATCACAAATAGTAAAATCAGTTTCATGACCTACTCCACTTATAATTGGTGTACTGCATCTATATATTTCATAGGCTAATGCCTCATTGTTAAAGGCCCATAGTTCTTCTATTGAGCCTCCCCCTCTTGCTATTATTATTAAATCTACATCATCTCTAGAGTCTAAATACTTTATACCCTGTATTAAATTGTCACTAGCATTTTCTCCCTGTACTAGTGATGGATAAATTAAAATTTCAATTCCTCTATTTCTTCTTTTAGAAACATTTATTATGTCTTTAATAGCTGCTCCAGTAGTTGAAGTTATAACTCCTATCTTTTTAGAATATAAAGGTATTCTCTTTTTATATCCTTCATCAAATAATCCTTCTTCATATAACTTTTTCTTTGATTTTTCAAAAGCTATAAATAGATCTCCTATACCTTCTTTTTCTATTTCTTCACAATAGAATTGATATACTCCATCCTTTTGATATACTGAGACTCTTCCTTTAATAATTACATTGTCTCCATTATTAGGAATAAAATTTAAATTTTCAGTATATGACCTAAACATGACACAATTTATTTTACTTTGCTTATCCTTCAATGAAAAATACACATGTCCACTATTATGAAACTTAAAATTGGATATTTCGCCTTTAATTTGAGTGTTTTTTAATATAAAATCATTATCTATTATTCTTTTTATATAAATATTTAACTCAGAAACACTTAAAGTCTTTATATGCATTTTATTTCAATCCTTCACAAAGATTTTTTATAAGCATAGTAGTAGTCATAGCTCCCACGCCTCCTGGCACTGGAGTTACAAAGCCCGATTTTTCTATAACTTCATCAAAGCATACATCTCCTACAAGTTTCCCATCTACTGATGAAGTACCCACATCTATAACTACTGCACCCTCTTTAATATATTCTTTTGTGATAAACTTCGGCTTTCCAACTGCGGCTACTAATATATCTGCTTTAGAACATATTTCTTTCAAATTTTTAGTTTTAGAATGACATATTGTAACAGTTGCATTTTCCTTTAATAATAATTGTGCAACAGGTCTTCCAACAATATTACTTCTACCAATTACAACTGCATTACTTCCTTCTATTTTTACATTACAACTTTTAATTATTTCTATTATTCCTCTTGGTGTACATGGTACAAAACATTTTTCACCTTTATACAACTTACCAACACTTATACTGCTAAGACCATCAATATCTTTTCTAACATCTATTGCTGAAGTTATCTTAGCCTCATCTAAATGTTTTGGAAGTGGTAGCTGAAGTATTATTCCATGAACTTCTTTATCCTCATTCAATCCATTGATAATATGTAAGAGTTCATTTTCTTTTACTGTATCATCTAAATATATACTTTTTACTTTTACACCTAATTTATTGCATAACTTGTTTTGATTATTCACATAATATTTAGACCCACCATCATTTCCAACAAGTATATTTGCCATACATATTGGTATTTGATTTTCATTATTTTTAATCTCTATGTATTTTTTTAATTCTTCCTTAATACCTTCAGCAAGCTTTTTACCATCTATTTTTGTCCCCATAATGCACCCCCAAAGATTTATTTTTGAATCTTTATCATATTTCCAAGAACACCATTTATAAAAGCAGGTGAATTTTCAGCAGAATATTTTTTTGCAAGTTCAATCCCTTCATTAACAGCAACTTTTTCTGGAACATCTTCCATAAACATAATTTCATAAGTAGAAATTCTTAATATTGTAAGATCCATTTTCGATAATCTATTTAATTTCCATTTTGTTAAATTTTCTTCTATTTTGCTATCTATATCTTCTATATTATCTTGTACTCCTTGAATTATCTTATTAATATATTCAAAGTCAACATCTTTAAGGTTTGTATCTGTATTTTCCTTAAAGTTATGTATAATTTCCTTAAGTTCCTCTTTGTTAATACTCATTTCAAATAATAATTTCATAGCTATCTCTCTTGATTTTCTTCTGTTCATAATTTCCTCCTAAATATCTAAATTAAAATATATTTTAATTATTATCATATTAATTATTATTATACACATTTAAACATGGAAACACCCTCTGTTTTCAGAGGGTGTAATGATTACTCTTGTTTTTCTTTAATCTTCTCTTCCTCTTTAGGAAGCACAACATTTTGTACATACACATTAATAGCTGTTAAATTTAATCCTGTCATTAACTCTACAGATTTTTTAACATTTTCTTGTACTGATTTTGCTACATCAACAATTTTAATACCATATTTAACTACAACATACAAATCTATAGTAGCACTATTTTCTTCTACATTAACTTTGATTCCCTTTGACAGGTTCTTTTTTCCGCTTAGTATCTGAGTTATTCCTCCAACTAATGTGGTACTCATTCCTTCTATACCATCTATTTCTGAAGCAGCAAGTCCTGCGATAACTTCTACTACTTCATCAGATATTTTAACAATTCCCATTTCCATATCTGTTTCTTGTTCCACATTTAAGTTTTCGTCCATCTAGGTATACCCCCTTTATCCGGATAATCAAAACAAATTTACTATGTGCTTATTATATCAAAGATAGTATGAATTTACAAACATATTATTCTTTTAATTGTATATCTACATCCTTTATTTTAGTAACATCCATAACAATATCTTGAATTTGTTTTGTCTCTCTTTCATTTAATTTTTTAGCAGACTTCAATACTATTGTTACTTTATTATCTTGGATATAACATAGAACATTTTCATATCCTTTACTCTTTAAAACAGATTCTATTTGATGTTGTTTTGTATCTGCTAATGCTAAATCACTATATTTTTTAGAAAGTGCTGCCCTTTGTTGTTTAGATGTATGTTCATCATCAATTAATCCTTTTAAATCTTGAAGCGCTTTTGCATTACTATTGTCTCTTATCATCTGAGACTCTTCAAAGTAATTATTCTTGTTATTCTTTTTAGTTGAATCATTGAAAGATATTGTAGTCTTTCCATTTTTAATATCATTTTCTGCTACATAGTCTAAATTAGAATTTAACCTTGTTGCTAATATTCCTGCACAAATTATAAGTGCTAGTAAAGTAACTATAATAACCCCCTGTTTCTTATTCATCAAAATACCTCCATTCCTCATTTTAACCTTTTTTTAAATTTATATGTCCCTTTTTAAATATATATGTTATTTTTTCATTGAATATACATTTACGTCCTTTTCATTTAAATCAAATAAATTAACTACAGCCTTATGAATTTTTAATCTTATCAAATTGTCATTTGCTCCTTCTGCAACTACACATACTCCGCTTACTTGTGGTTTGTTTTTTTTAACAACAAAAGGCTCTGTACCTTTTTCTGTATTCATCATAACTATAGTTTTTCCATCATTTTTTTGAGTTACTTTTCTAGTTCCTCCATTTGTATCTTTCTCTTCTGTCAAACTAGTAGAGTCATTAACGTTTATTGCCGGTATTTCCTCTTCACCTCCTTTAAAATAAACCATAACCTTCACTCTTCCAACTCCATCAATATTTTCAAGCGTATCTTTTAATTTTCCCTCTATCTCTTTTTCCTGATCAGCTATTTTACTATCTTTTTTATTTTTTACATCTCCAGTTTTATTTTGTTGAATACTTTTGTCCTCATTAACAATACTAGCATTTACTTTTGTACTATTAGAATCCTTTAATACATTACTTGATAAAGTTATTAATATACCTATAAGTATTAAAATTATTAGCTTAGGAACATAATTCCTTCCATTTTTATCTTTAATTTTTTTCTTCAATTCATCTTTATCGAACAATTTTTTCATGTCCATGAGTTCACCCCTTACTTAAAATTAATTCCTCAATATATTTTTATTTTTTATATACCTTTATCTTATCTTTAGATACATCTACAGTACTGCTTAAAAAATTGACAATCTCTTTAGATTTGTCTCTGTCTATAATTTTTTCATTACTTACTTCTCTGGTACTATCTATGACTATTTTTTTTACCTTTTGTACACTTTTTTCTTTTACGCCAACCCTAATTTCACTTATATTAAACTTTTCTTTTCCATCATCATAAGATACAATGGCATTTACAGTATAATCATCCTTAGGATATTTTTCTTTTAATTTTTTAGAACATAAATTTTCAAGATTATTTGCAAAAACTCCTACAGTATTATCTATAGAACCTTTTTTATACTTTTCATAATCATTTTTATGTTCCTTTATATCAATATATTTAGTTGCCGTATTAATATAACTATCTACATTAAAATCATTATTAAATATTTTTATTATTGGATTAATAACAACAGTTATCAATATTAACCCTAAAACAAATTTAGCATACTTTTTTATTGAATTATTAGGAAGTATCATCTCCACTGCTGTTATAAAAAATATTGCCGTAGCAATACTTATAACCCACTGCCTAATACTTTGTATCATAATTTTCCTCCTACATTCCTATAATGCTTTTGCCTGCCGATGCAATTATACATATAATGATAAAAAACATAACCGAAACACTAATTACACATGAAGTTATAAGTATAATAGAATCACCAGCTGATTCTATACACTTAACTAACTTCCCATTACTAATTGGCTCTATTAAAGCTCCTGTTAACTTATATATAAATCCCATAGCAAATAGTTTGATTATTGGGAATATTATGATTGTTATTAATATAATTAACCCTATACTACTTAAAGCATTTTTAAGTAAAAGAGAATAGCTAGCTACAGTAGATATAGCATCAGATAAGCTTTTTCCAACTACAGGTATAAAATTATCAATAGCAAATTTAGCGGTTTTCTCTGTTACTGCATCTAGTGTACTTGTTGTCATTCCACGTATTGTTATAGTTCCTATAAAAATAGTCATTACAATTCCTTGTATCCATAATACTGATTTATTTAATAATTTTGACAATTTGTCAATTTTATGATCATCACTTATGTTATTACAAAATTGTATAACAAATGATATTGATATTATAGGTATTATTAAATCCATAAATAATCTAGCACTTATATTAGTAACTCCTATTATTATTGGATCCATAGTTGCAGCCTGTGTAAATCCTCCAACAGATGCTAAAAGCATTAATAGCACAGGCATTAATGCTGCCATAAAATCAGTCATCTGTTTCAGGACATCTTTTGCTGCCGTTATTCCTATATAAAAAGTTTTAGTAATTATTATTATTAACAATGCATAACAAGCAAAATAAGCAATATTAGATAAATTACCATTGCTAAAAGCATTTTCTAAATTATTAATAAGAGCGCATATTATACATATAACAACTATCATGGCCATAAGTTTTCCACAAGCTATAACTTCCCTAAAAGAGTACATTGCTAAAGCTTTTATAAACTTACTTTTTGAAACATCACCTTTTCCATTTTTCATATACTCCTTAACATACGTTTTTATGTCAACATCATTTAACATCTCATATTTTGTTTTTATATTACTCATATAATCATACAGGCTTTCTACTTGCATACTTTGTTCCTTATTTAAATCTGGTGTTCCTTTATTAGTTAATGTTTGTGCTTGTACATTAAGAGGAATCATCAAAAACATGATAATTACAAATAATAACTTTTTCATAATGTTTACTCCTCTATTTTTAAATAATTCTCACAATTCCCTGTAATACTGCCATTAATATAGGAATTGCTAAAACTAATATTAATATTTTCCCAGCAAATTCTACTTTAGAAGCTATACTTCCTTGTCCAGCATCTTTACATATCTCACTACAAAATGAAGCTAAATATGCAATTCCAAGTATTTTAAAAACTACATTTAAATATATAAAATCTATATTTGCTTTAAGTGCTAACTGTTGAAGTAACTGCATAACAGCTGTAATTTTATCTATCATAAATAGAAATATTATTATTCCTGCAGCTATACTAATATGTATTACAAATTCATCGCTTCTATTCTTAAACATAAGAACTATAAATAATGTAATAAAGGCAAATGCAACTATTTTTACTATTTCCATATGTGCCTCCTAAAATTGAAACATTGTTTTTACAGTACTAAATAATTTATTTATTAAATTTATTACCATCATTAAAACAATAATTATTCCAGCTAAATTTGCTATTACTGCATAATCTTTTTTTCCTGTGCTTTCTAATATTTTATCAAGAATAATTATAAGTATACTTACAGCTGCAATTTTAAAAATCAAGCTCACATCCAACAAACTTCTCCCCCCTATAACATCATAATTACTAATATAGCTCCAAGGGAAAATCCCAAGTATCTATACATCTTTATATTTTTTTGCATTACTTTCTCTGCACTATCAAGTTGGCTATTTATATTACGCAATGTAAGAGTTAACATACTTTGTTGTCCATCTATATCTGATTCTCCTAATGATTTTGATAAATTTAATATTATATCTATATCATATTTTTTAAGATTTAATTTTAAGCTATGATTTATTAATGACTTTTTAAAAGCTTCATGTACACTTTCTACTTCTTGATTATATAAAAGCTTTGAAATTTCTTTAAAAATATCACATATAGGTTTATCACATTTTTCACTAACATTATTAAAAATATCCGGTAATGAGTTGTGAGAATATAACATTTCATTTTTTAATTGATATAAAGCTTGTTCAACTTCTTTTAATTGAAAAAATCTTTTTTTTAGATTTTGTCCATATATAAACCCTAAAAGAGATGATGATATTAAAACTAAAGCACATCCTAGTATTTTTAAATACATATTATTCCCCCCAGAGTTTACCTTTTTTATTAAAATCATATATATATTCTACTGTTCCAACTCCATTTATAGAACTTAATACCACAGCTCTTTGAAAAACTTTATTTTCTAAAATTTCTTTAAAAACTGGTCTTCTATATAAATCTTCTATTCCAAACCCATGAATAGTTGTAATCAGATTAACTCCTGAATTCATAGCCATTATTATACTTTCCATATCTTTATATGTTCCTATTTCATCGCAAACTATAATTTCAGGGGCCATGCTTCTTATTGCCATTATTATTCCTTCACTTTTAACACAATTATCAAATACATCTGTTCTAAGCCCTACATTCATTTGTGGTACTCCTTCAAAACAAGCCCCTACTTCACTTCTTTCATCAACTATACATATCTTTTTCTTAGCATCAGATAAATTTCTACTTATATCTCTTATTAAAGTTGTTTTTCCACATTTAGGTGGAGATATGATAATAGTATTAAATACCCTAGAGTTATTTAATATATATGGCATTATATTATTTGAACATCCTATAACTTCTCTACAAATTCTTATGTTTAATGAAGCTATATTTTTTATCGTTTTAACTTTTTCATTTTCTATTACACATGAACCACAAATTCCTACTCTGTGACCACCTTTTATAGTAATATATCCCTGTTTAATTTCTTCTTCAAAAGCATATATAGAGTAATTACTTATTCTTTGTAATATTACTTTTATATCTTCCTTCTTTACTAAATAATCTAAAATAATTTCTATATTCCCTATATATACAATTAATTTCTTATTAATCTTTATTCTTATTTCTTGCAATTTATCTACACTTTTAATACTTTCTAATTTAGATCGTAGTTCTTTAGGTAAAATGTAAAGTACATCTTTTGTACTCATAATATATCCTCCTTTCTTGTTTAATATTTTATTAAGTATTATAAATATCTTTTTATCTTTCAATCAAACTAATATCTTATTAAATTTTTATTTATGTAACCTAATAATTATTCCAAAAAATAAAAAAAATAAAGAATATCACATTGATATTCTTTATTTCTCATTAAATATTATTTTAAATTTATGGAATTTTGACAATTAGGACAAATCATCTTATCTTCATTATCTATGAATTGTTTTTCAATAGCTAGAACTTCGTGACATTTATCACAAACTACGTCAATATAATCTTCACTATGAAATTCTTCTTCTTCTTCCTCAAATCCATAAACTTCCTCTTCTACATTTCCTAGATTTTCATCAAGTACTGTAACATATTCATCCATTTCCGATAATCTTTCTTCCATGTCATGGATTTTTTGTGTCATATCGCATAAAATATCGCTAACATCGAACAATATTTTATTTTTTGTATCTTCCCCTAAATTTAGTTTATCTATATTTTCTTTTAAAGAAAGTACCTTTGACATAAGAGGATTCATTTTACCACTCCCTTTAGGGTAGTTTTATACTCTTTCCATGTATTCGCCAGTTCTAGTATCTACTCTGATTGTTTCACCTTCATTAACGAATAGTGGAACTCCAACAACAGCTCCTGTTTCTAATTTAGCAGGTTTCATTGCATTAGTTGCTGTATTTCCTTTGATTCCTGGTTCACATTCGATAATTTGTAATTCTACAAAGTTAGGTGCTTCAACTGAGAATGCACTTCCTTTATAGAATTTTATAACTGCATACATATTTTCTTTTAAATATTTGATTGCATTTTCTACTTGTTCAAAGTTTAAAGGAATTTGTTCAAATGTCTCTTGATCCATGAAGTAGTATAGTTCCCCATCACTATATAAGTATTGCATTTCTTTTCTTTCAATAACAGCTTCTTGAAGTTTAGCTGTTGGGTTAAATGTAGTTTCAGTTACTCCTCCACTGATTACATTTCTAAGCTTTGTTCTTACAAAGGCAGCTCCTTTACCTGGTTTAACATGTAAAAATTCAATTACAGTAAACACTTGTCCATCTAGTTCAAAAGTAGTACCTTTTCTTATATCTCCAGCTGAAATCATTTATGTATCCCTCCACTAATCTATTATAAATTTTTATTATAACCCTAAAATTCATATTAATATCATATTATTAACAATTATTAAATTTTAATAATATATTTTAGGACTCAATTCTAACCAATGATATTTTATCAAAACTTGCGAATATTTGCAAATAGATTTATATTATGTATCAATTTTATCTATAATTTAATTATACATGTCACACAGCAAAATTTATAGTAATATTTCCCCTATATATTTTAGTATCTTCTGATTTTATTTGAATATCTTTTATTTCATACAAATTTTTTTGAACTTTTATAGCTTCTATAAATTCATCTAATTTTTCCTGTTCTCCATGAAATTCTAAATTCATAGTAACTACTTTATCATAATTATTATTAATTACTTTTTTTATTTTTATACATTCATATTTTTGTATTTGATTTATAATGTATGAATAAGTTTCTTTTTTATAATCAATCTTATTATTAAAATATTGTTCTGATGACATCTTAATAAGCTTTTCTTTATTATTTAGTAAAATCTTATTTTGTTTAATATTTAATATAGAAATTAATATTAATGCTATAATCATACCTATAATAATAAAATTAAGCTTTATCTTTTTACTCATATTTACCTACCTTTAAATCTAGTTTTAGTAAAATTTTATCTCCTTCTATGTTTTCTATATCCACATGCCTTATATTATAATTTTTATTCTTTTCTATATACTCTAATAGATTAGTTGCATCTAGTATATTATCAACTACTTTTTTAACTAACACTTTATTTTTTTTTATAAATATATCATCTATCTTAAATTTTTGAAATAATTCTTGTTTCATTTGTGTATAAACATTTATTGTACATAATCTATTTTTTATATTATTATCTTGTGTCTCTTTCTCTTTTTTAAACTTTAAATTAATATTCTCTATTTTATTATTTACATTAATTAGACTTTTTTTCTCTTTAAAAAATCTAATACCACTAATCCCTATACAACTTATTAATACAATTATTGTTATTTTAAATTTGATTTCACTGCTCTTCTTCATTTTCTTTCTATACCATAGAGGTAAAAAATTAGGTTCATTCATAATCTTACTTCCTTTTTATAGAAAAACATTCTATTATTTTATTTTTACTTATATTTTGTAGATTAACATACTTATATGAATTATGTTCAATATATTTTATAACATCTGTTTTATTAAAATTTATTCCATAAACATTATTAGCTGTTATATTAAATGTTTTCATTTTAGATATAGTATAATTAAATATATCTATTAAGAACTCATCCTCAATATTGTTTTCTATTATTCTATTAGCTATTAATTTTTCATTACTTATTCCTAAAAAATATATTTTATCTTCATCTTTAAAAATAACTATATAATCTTTATCATTTACTTTGTTTTTTAGATAATTTATTATAGTAAATTGAATAAGCTTTACACTCTTTAGTTTATTATTTTTAATAACATTCTCTATAGAATTTAATTTATTTGAAATTACACAAAACACTAATACTTCTCTTTCTTCCTCATCCTCAGCCCATATAGTATAAGTATAAAATATATTATCAGCCTTTTTTCCATATAAAAAAATCAACTCATTTTTAATTAAATAATTTAAGTTCCATTTAGTAACTTTAGGCACCTTCAAAAGTTTTATATGAACTTCTTCTCCCTCAATAACTACATAAATATTTTTGTTCTTTATCTTAAGTTTACTAATATCTTTAAATATATCTTTACTAAAAAATCTACTATTAAACTTATTATCTAATTGTATACTTTCTTTAGACACTTTTAATAAAATATTTTTATTCAACATTTATATATCACCTCATCAACATATTGTATACTAATAAGATTAATCTCTAATTTATTTGATTCCATATCTATACTACACAAATAAGCCTCACACCTTAATGTACCTTTTTTATTTGGAAAATAGACAAGTATATTTTTATTAACATTATCAAACTTTACAAAAACATCTTGAAATTTTATATGATTTTCATTTATTTTATACAATATACTATTTAAACTACTATCAGACATATCTTCTTTTATATTTGACTTTATATACTGACTTAGTTTAGTTAATACACACTCTCTTTTTTTACTATAAATTTCTTCCTTAAGTAAAATATTTTTTTGAATGTTATTATAACTATTTCGAATTAATTGAATTCTAAAAATATATAACATAATTAACATTAATGTACTTACTACAATTAGTGTAAATATAATTATGAAACCTGGTTTTCTTTTCTTAGCCCAATACATTTTTCAAAGTTTCTTCCTTTCAAAGATTCAATACTTATAAAAATAACATTTTTCTTTTTTAATATTGTAAACTTTTTTATTCCCTCTACTATGACATTACAAACCATTCTATCATTTTGAGCTTTATCATATAGTATTCTAATCTTACCTTCTCCATTATATCTTGATATTGAATCTATTTTATTTATATCTCCATCTAATTTTTGCAAAACTATTGAGTTTTTATCTATTATAATACGTTTATTTTTAATATCATTAATTTCATTTTCAATAAAATCAAGAGCATTAGTACAATAACATTCTTCCCTATCTTCTATTACATTTCTTTTATATCTCAAATTTTCTTTAGTCAACATATTAATTTCTACTATAAAAACAATGCTCAAAATACATAATGAAAATAAAACTTCTATTAAAGAATACCCCTTCTTCATATACTAATTAATAATCTCCTTTATAAAAATAAGAATTTATATTATATAACTTTTCTTGAATTTTTAACTTTAAATTTATTACTACCTTAATAACATCCTTTTCCTCATTCTCTATAAAAATTTCTGCATATGGAAATCTCCCATTATTAGTGTTAGAAACTATATCTTTCATTTCATAAATCTTCAAATTATTACTATTTAATTTTTCTTTACTGATATAAAGTTTATTACCTTTATTACATTTATTTGAAAATAACTGTTGTAGTTCCTCATAAGTATAATTATATTTTAAACTATTTTTTAAATTTTCTGATAATTCTATATGGACTTTTATATTCTCATTATAATTTTTTAACCATATAGTCTTTACTTTAGCATTACATATATAAGCACTAGCTGTACACATAATAGCTAAAGCACAAATAACTTCTATTAAACTTAATCCACTTTTTTTACTTAACTTTGACATAATGACTTCCAACCCTTATAGTTATATCATGTGATTTTTCTTTTTTATCTTTGTAACTTATTTTACATGCCGTATATATTACTCCTAAATTGTTTATCTTTATATTACAATTAAATAAATTAGTATTTACAAACTTAAACCCTTTGGGAATTTCATAAAGTTTTATTAACTTTTCATCACAATAAAACTTTACTTTATTATCAAATCCAAAATCCAATCTTCCACTTTTATCTTTATTTTTACAATACATAGAAGTATTCTGCAACATATGTAGTATATAGTTATTACAAAAATCTACTTCTATATTATTTGAATAAACTTCTTTAAATTTATTGCACTTAAACCCACAATAGCCTATAAATAAAAGTATAATACTTAAAACTACTAAAAGCTCTATTAATGAATATCCTTTTTTAATCTTCATTTGATTTTTTATTACCTTCATCTACTTTGTGAGTGCCATTATTTATATTTTCACCATATGTTTTTATATCATTTTTTTCATTATTGTTAGGATATAATTTACTACCACTGTTATCTTCTATACAAAAATCATTTTCATTCTTATTAAATTTTAAAATATATGGTTTTTCATCTACATGATAATTTATAACAAAATTATCTTCTCCTGCATTAAGAATCTGCAAATTATCAATGCCTAAAAGTTCTTTAGAAGTATCCAAAAGTTTTTGATTATTAAACTTACCATTGTTTTCTGCATAACTTTCCATAGCTGTAAGGTAAATTTGTCTACCTGTATCTACTACCTTTAATCTTTGAGCCTTTCCTCTATAACCATTAAATTTAGGTATTAAAAAACTAGCCATAACCAATATTATTGCCATAACTACTATCAGTTCTATTAAAGTAAAACCCTTAGTTTTACTCTTAATGTAAAATTTAACCTTTAAATTTTTTTTCATATTTCTCCTCCTATTTCTAACTAACGTTCTGTTAAGTTATATGAACATTGATTCCCCTCAACCTATTGAAATATAATAGATTCACCACAAAAACATTACCTCCCAGAAAGGAGAGAGGACTCAATGAACAAAGCTAATAAAAAAATTACCTGTCCTAGATGTTACAGTCATAAGCTATATAAGTTTGGAAAAGACAAAGAAGGAAATCAAAAATATCAATGCAAAGAGTGTAAAAGACAATTTGCACCATCGGCTACGCCGAAAGAGCGTCAGCTCAAGGATTATCCTCGTTGTCCTGTCTGTAACAAAGGAACCTTTATTCATCATAATTATTCAAATTATATTAACTATCGTTGTAACGATAAGAAATGTAATCATAGTTTTTTCGTGGCGAAGCCTACGGCTATAAGCCCATCAAGCAATACCACTATCCAAGGTAAACTTAATTTTAAAGGTATGCGCTTTCCAATTCATATTATATTAATGGCTTTAGACCTTTACTTTCTTAATGAAAGTTCTACAAGACGTATATCTCAATATTTGTTTAGAACATTTAATGTAAAAGTATCTCATGTTACTATTGCAAGTTGGACTAAAAAGTTTGCTGCATATTTCAAATTGAAATCTGATAATTTATTTTATAATATTGACTTATCAGATTCTGATGAATGGCACGCAGATGAAACTGTTGTATTTATAAATGGCAAGAAACATTATCTATGGCTTGTTATAGACTCAGAAAGTCGATTAATTATCTCTTATCATCTATCCCCATATAGAGATGCTAAACAAGCTTTTAGCCTTTTTAACGATGCTAAGAAATTAGGATCTCCTAGAGCCATAGTTACTGATAGATTACCATCTTACAATATTCCAATAAAATCAGTATTCCAAGATACATTACACATAAAAGTACAATCTTTTAAAGATGATATTTCAAACAATATTATTGAATCTTTTAATAAAACATTTAAGTCTTGGTATAAAGGTTTAAAAGGCTTTAACTCTTTTGATAGCGCCAATAAGTTAATATCGGTATTTATATTTCACTATAATTTTATTCGTAATCATTCCTCACTACGTAGTTTAACACCAGCTGAAGTATCAGGAATCAATTATTCAGTTAAAGCTAAAAATAATTGGTTATTAACTGCCTAACGGCTAACGCTATCGCTTTTAATTAAGTCTATTTATTTTTAAAAATCTATACATAGATAGGCTTTTTTGTCATACCACAAAATATTAATTATATAATTTTTATTATTTAAAGTAAGTCGTATAGTAATTTTGTGATTTTTAAAGCTATATTTTCATAATTAATTAACAGAACCCTAACTAAATAATTGAATCCATAGTGCTCATCATAGGCATTAAGATATTCATCATTATAAATGTTATAATGACTCCTAATATAATAATTGTTATAGGTTCTATACTTTTAACTATTCTATTTATTAAGTTTTCTATATCTTCTTCTTTAATTGTTACAGCATTATTTATTAATTCCTCGATTTTACCTATTTTTTCTCCTACAGAAATCATACATAAAAAAAAGTCATTGAACATTTCTTCTTTTTTGAGTGCATCTTCTAAACTATTTCCTTCTTTTATTTCACAAATAACCTTTAATAATTTATCTTTTAGAACTTTATTATTTATACTATTGACAATAATATCAAGGGAATTAATTATTGGAATACCACTATCCAGAAGAATACTAAGACTTTTAATAATATTAGTCTCATAAATTTCTTTATAAACTAATCCTAGTGAAGATTTGAATATGATTTTTTCTAAAAGTATTTGAAAACATCCTTTTTTATATAATTTATAAACTATAATCCCTATACTAAAAATAACTATATAAAAGTTATATGAAGTTATTATTTTATTGAACTTTAATATTCTTTGTATACCTATAGGTATAGATTTATTTACTTTAATAAAATTATCAACAAATTTAGGTATTATTCTAAATGTTATAAATAAGGTTACTATTATAGTCATAATTAATACACATAAAGGATACATTATAGCATTCTTAATTTTCTTTTTCATTCTATGTTGATCCATATAATATTTAGCTAATTTTATAAAGATGTTATCCAAATTCCCACTTTTTTCTCCTATAAATATCATTTGTCTCATAAATTCAGGATAAATTTTTGAAAACTTATTTATACTCTGAAACAATGTTCTTCCTCTTTCTATGTCTCTTCTTATAATCTTTAAACTATCTCTAATTAAATAATTTATCTTTTGATTTTCTAGAACTTCTAATGCTGTCTCTATGTTTACTCCTGCTTTAAGTAATTCTCCTAGCTGCTTACACATTACTCCTATATCCATTGACGTAACTTTTTTAAATAATTTTATTATATTAAGATTATTTATCAGTTTGTAATCTAATACGAATAGACCTTCTTTTCGCATAGAAGTAATGAATTCAGCTTCTTTAAGTGCACTTCTTTTTCCTCTAATTAAATTTCCTTTTAGATCAATTGCTTTAAATCTATATATACCCATAAGAATTCCTCATCATTTCCTCTATCGTTGTAATACCTTTTAATACAAGCTCCCTATGCTTACTCCTTATATCCATCATACCTTTTTCCACACTATACTCTTTTATCTTTTTAGAAGTTTCTTTTTCTCTCAAAAGTTCTCTATGTATATCATCTAAATACATAATTTCAAATATAGCTCTTCTCCCTTTATATCCACTTCCATTACAAAACTTACACCCCTTACCCTTATAAACTTTCATATTATCATGTAAATTTAATAATTTTCTTTCTTTATTACTAGGAATATATTCCTCTTTACAATAAGGACATATTTTTCTAACTAATCTTTGAGCTATTACAGCTACCAAAGAATCCGCTATTAAATAGTCAGATACCTCCATATCACTAAGCCTTATTGCTGTACTAGATGCGTCCTTTGTGTGAAGTGTTGATAATACTAAATGTCCTGTTATAGCGGCTCTAATAGAAATATTAGCTGTTTCTGAATCTCTTATTTCGCCCACCATTATAATATCAGGATCTTGCCTTAGAATATTTATTAAAACTTAATATATATTTAATTATTACCATAAATCAGAAATATCAATACTTATAGAGATTTTTTTTCAACTATTACTAGAGAAAATCTCTATATTTAAGAATATGATTTTTGACGTTTTTTTGACGTCAAAAGACCTCTAATTTTATTTAGAGGTCTTTTATTAGTTATATATATTTATGGATTGCATTTACTGCACGGAATATATCCTTTTTTTATAGCATCTTCTCTATTAATTGCAAACTTACTTTTTCTCAACTCACCACAATCATCTCTATGAAACTTTTTACCACTCTTAGTTATATATACTGTACCTTCTTTACATACAGCTTTAACATCTGAATTAGTACTTGGTTTGTTAGTTTCTCCATTATTATAAGTTCCTTCTTTACAATTAAAAGTTATATCTTTTCCATCGCTTGTTGCAATTACCGTTCCCGATTCATCAGTTCTGTAAATTTTTATTTCTTTAGCTTTTAATCTATTCATAGTTGATTCATTAGGATGATGATATTTATTATCCTTACCACAACTAATTAACGCATATTTAGGATTAACTTTATCTAAGAATGCTTGGCAAGTAGATGTTTTACTACCATGATGACCTATCTTTAATACATCAGCTTGCAAAGCATATCCGCCTTTAATCATTTCCATTTCAGAAACAGCTTCTGCATCTCCAGTAAATACAAAACTTGTATTGCCAAATTTAAGCTTTTGAACTATTGAATAATTATTTACACTTTCATAATCCTTATCTTTAACTGGTGCAAATATACTCCATTCGGCTACACCTAATTTATATGTTGTACCTGGAACTGGACTTGTTATTTTTAAATTTTTATTTTTGATAGAAGTTATTACATCTTTATATGTTCCAGTAGTACTTATCTTATTTGGCATAAGAACTTGACCTATTTTAAATGAATCTATAACCTTATCAAGTCCACCTATATGGTCCTCATGTGGATGTGTTCCAATAACATAGTCTAATCTTTTTATTCCTAAAGAACGTATATAATTTACTACAGTATTTTCGGCAGCATTAGGACCTGCATCAATTAACATATTGTGTTCATCTTGTTGAATTAAGATAGAATCTCCTTGTCCAACATTTATATAATGTACTTTTAAATTTCCTATGTTTTTATTAGTAACTACATTAAATTTCATAATATAATTATGTTTACTTGACTTATTGAAGGTTGATTTTATATTATCTAATATACTTAAAGTATATTCTCCAGGTATATATCCACTTTCAGGAGCTTTTACCTTGACCATATTATTTTCTACATCTATTTGAGTACTTATTATAGTACCATTACTTTTTTTCACTACGATTTTGTTTTTAATAGTTTCTACATTAATATTCTTATTAAATTTGATATTAAATATTTTTTGTGAATCTACAGTTTTTGATGAAAAGGTCTTAGTAGCTGCAAAAGATGTAGTACTTATACCTAACATTAACATAAAACATACAATTAAACTCTTCATAAATCTAATTTTAGATTTCAGACTTATTTTCATTATTATTCCTCCAATTCTAATATTTTATAAAAATTATATAGTATATTTATATAAAGTTCAAATTTTTAATACATTGTATGAAAAATAAGAAAAAACCCTGGATTTTCTCCAGGGTAAAGTAAAATTATTAAATATTTTTACACAACTTAATCTTTTACTTGTTATATAATTCTTTATTTTTTACATAGTGAAATATTAATAATCCTGCAAATATAAATGATAAAACTGCCCATATTTTTAAATCCGCATAACTTCCAGTATTAAAAATAGCTAATAGTCCACCTATTAAGTAAAATACTATTCCTGTTATTAATATACCTTTGCTTTGTTTAGATATCAATGCAAGTATACCACCTACTAACATACATATTGCTAATATCATGCCTGAGCTTCCACTTGTCTCCCCAGTTCCAGATAAGGCATTGCCTACTCCAGCTGCACATGATTGAAATGTTATTAATAAAAACAATATGATACTAATTATTCCAACAACTTTTTTCAAACTACACACCTCCAAATTTGATATTATATGTAATGTATTTCATACAAATTATACAATATATTTACACAAATTACAAATTTTATATACATTGTATCAAAAGAACAAGAAAATCCCCTAGATTTTCTCTAGGGGTATGAGCTCTTTTAATCTTTTACAATTAATTTAATTTTACTATTACTTGTTCTCCTAAAAGGAAAGAATTATCGAATTCTAACTCTAATCCAGTAGTTCCTTTTGGTACTTCCACAACATATACTCCTGTTAATTTTCTGCCTGGAGTAATTTGTCCATCCATTTGACCTGAATTAGCAGCTGTTTGACCTGTAAGTGAATATTCGCATGCTCTACCATCTTTATCCACAACTTTAAACATTGCTAATGAAGATACTGCTTTTTCTTCTTTTGATATATTTTCCACTGTACAATCTACAGCAATAAATTCATTTCCATCTTTGGGCTTTGAAAATTCATTTCCCTTGACGTTATAAACCTTATTAACTTTGACTTTCAGATCTTTTAATTCTATAACATCTCCAACCTTAAATATTTTAGTCTTATTTGACTCTTCTTTTTTCTCTGTTACTTTTGCACTTGTTTCCCCTACTTTTTTAGGATTATCTTTGCTCTCATTAGTACCTATTGCTCCTATACCAATTATAATTACAATTACCCAAAACCACCATTTTTTATAAAATGGCTTTTTTATCTTCTGATTTTCCATACTATACTCCCCCTTTAAAAATTATATGTAATATAGTCCTTTAAGATTATACAATATATTTACATATAATTCAAACTTTGTACATATTTTTTCAATAAAAAGAAAGATAATTATAAAATTAATATCCCTTCGATCATTACTTTTTAAATAAAGCCTTCCAGGTATTTTTGCCAACTACACCATCTTGAACTAAATTTTTATTTCCTTGAAAATGTTTAATAGAGTTTACTGTAGCTTCTCCAAAAATTCCATCAGCTTGTATTTTATAATTTTTATTTATAAGTATCTTTTGAATAATCTTAGTTATGTTTCCTCTTGCACCTTGCTTAACTATACAACATTTATTTAATGTAGATTCTCCAAAATAACCATCCACTTTTAAGCCTGCATTACACTGCTTATTTAATTCTTCTTGTAACTTTTTAACTATTTGTCCATTTATACATATATCCCACAATTTTTTATTTGAGGTGGTACAAATGCTAGAACTACAGTTATCATATTGGCTTAAATTATACTGTTCTATAAGTTGTATTAACTGTTTAGCATAGTCTGGACTAGTAGCATATCCTGCCCTAACTAGTGCTTTTGCCTGTCCAGTATAATTTTTAGCGTCAAAGAACCCATTTCTTCGATATCGTGGATTATTAACTAAAAATAGTGCATGGTCTTCTATGCTTTCTGCATAAGAATTATAAACTCTAAAGCCCCAGTTTTCCATAACATGTGAGCCATTTCTGTATTCTCCCGTTTGCATATTAACTCTTGGACCTTTCCAACCTGCATCAGCTTTAATACCAAATAGATTTTTATACTTATCTGACAACTGACTTCTTCCCCATGCACTTTCTAAAATCGCTTGACTAATAGTTATTGAAGCTAAAACTCCATGTTTTTTTTGTGAAGCTATTGCTCCATCCTTAATTGAATTGATAAAACTTGTTTGCATTGACATAACAAATCCCCCTAATATTTATTTCTTTATATTAAAAAAGAACAGAACTATTTGTCCTGCTCTATCTTATTTGCTATCTTATCTACTTTATTTTGTATATTTTTAATATCTCCTTGCATATGCTCTACAAGCATTCGGTTTGTTGTAACAACTTCGGTATTACTTTGGTTTAATTTATCTAAGTTAGTATATAGTCTTTCTTTATCTTCTTTTGCGTCTTCTCTTTGCTGTTGTGTAAGTTGCTTTAAATAAAGACCTAACCCAATAACACATGCTACTGGAAACCCAAAGCTTTGTATTAATTCTGCCATAAAATTACCTTCTTTCTTATTTTTTATATAAAAATAACGTACAATACTTATCTGTACGCTTTACTATTTCTTAATTTTTTCTAATTGCTCTTCAACCCATTCTCTCGTTGCTACTCTATCTCCATTTTCAAACTTCATTCTACGAGCATCAATAATAACGTCACCGTTACTATATAGCCATAAATCATTGTCTCGATTTAATCCAATACCACCAAGACCATTGTGTCCATTAAAATGTATAAACTTACTAACCGTCGTTATTCTTGAACCTATTTCATCAGCATCTATTGTTCCAGTTTTTATACTAGAACCATCTATAGTAGTTTCTCCCCTCTCTAAATTTCTAAAAGTTACGTAGCCATCTAAATCAATGTTAAGCGCTCTCATTCCTATTTTTTTATCACTCATATTTATAGCGCTAACCAAAGCATTGCCATTAATTTCTCCTCCATCAACCACTAATGCAATATTATCTGCATTTTGAATTATCTTAGAATTTAAATTTTCTGTAGTGTCATTTACTTCTAACATTATGCTACTAGCAGTTTGCTCTATCTTTGTATTGGTCTTATTAATTTCTTCTACAGTAAGAGTAATTCTATCATCTTGCTGGTCTATTTTAGAGGTAAATTGTTTCTTAGTATTTTCTAAACTTTCTTTTACTTCATCTATAGAATTAGATAGATTATCAAAATCCGTAGATAAGTTTTCTTTAAAACTTCCAAGCTCTACCTCTAAGTATTTCCCTAATAGACTATCCCATTTATATTTAATTACTTTTTGCCTTATGTCTATACCCATTTTTTTATGTTGAACTGTTACTATATCCCCTAAACTAACTTTTTCTAAGCAACTATAATTTTTATACTCTTCTGTCTTGGATAGCTCTACAAAATCTACTTTGTAATTAGCCTTAGGAATGTCTATATGTTGAATTTGATATAACTTTAGGACTTTTTCTCTAAGCATTTTTCTTACATCTGATTCTGTTATGCCTTTTTCACTATCCACTTTTATATCCCCAAAATGTAAGTGTTTTATCTTTGGAAACGGATATTTATCTATATTAGGAGAATCTATATATTTTTCTGATAACATAATTATTGAATCATTCTCTGTAAGTCCTGTTGGCATAATCCTTGTTACAACTTCACTGTTATCTAAATCCTCTTCTAACCCTAGCAAATTCTTACCATAGCTTATAGTTATACCTTTATCAGCGCCTATAAAATTAAGTATAGAAATATTGAAATTATCCCTTTTAAGCTCTCCACCCCATCTACTTAAAAAGCTATTTTCATTCTCTCCTATTAAAGCTTGTATTGGATTTTTTCTAACATAAAATGCATCTGATATCTTGTTTATATTACTACTAGTTTTAAAATTATGAGGATATTGTGTATTATTTAAAATTCCTTCAAGTGCAACATTAGCATTAACAGAACCTGTTCTATAACTTTCTATAAAATTATCTATTAGATCATAAAAAATATGTTTTGCATATACGCATATAATTCCCATATTTTTAACTGGTCTATATATACGAAACAATTGATAACCATTAGGAGTATTGGCTTTTATTACATTATCCTTAATTAAATAATTAGACTTTTTATCGAATATAGGATATTCTAATTCCAATCCGTAAAAACCATTAAGTTCTTCTTCTATTTCACATCTTATAGCATTGTTTAAAATTGCAAGTCCGTTGTGGATAAAATCTTTTTCTTTGCTATCATATATATTTATCATGTTTTCACCTGCCTACTTCAAAAATAGAAAAGGCAATAAAAAAAGACTTGTGAAAAGTCCTTAACTATTGCCTTAATATTTATTTTTACTTCCCATTAGCTACCTATTACGCAGTATGTTCCGTTTCTTTATGTTCTAAATCGTCTATTTTATCTCCCTTCTTTGATACTTTTTCGTATACTGAAATAATTTTTTTATAATCTTCTACTGAAAATGCATTACAAAAGTACATTACATCTACTTTCTTTCGTATTTCCTCTTTATCCATAGTTCCATAACGCAATTGATTTATTATTATTTCAGTTATATTTATATCTAAAGCCATACTATCTACCTACCTTTTATAATTTTTGTGTTACTTTCATGTATCCCTTATCTATTAAAATTTTTTCGATATCATCTAAACGTTTGGAATTTGCAATAACTTCCTCGGGTGCAAGTGTCCAATCTGTTGCAACAAAACCCTTTTCTACTTTAGCATTTCTTATATATACTTCTGAACCTTGCTTTGCATATAGGATTATATCATTTGTTAATCTTACAGGCTTACCCACTCGTTTCTTAATTCTTATCCATTCACCTTTAGTAGGTTCTATATTTATTTGAATGCCTGTTGTAGAAAATCCTATTAACATATCTGCTTTTTTATCACATTTAACATCAAAACTCAATGAATAGTCATAACGTAAATCCATATCTATAGGCTTTTGATAAATACCAATCAAATCTTGTTTAGTATTTACTATGTGACAAGTATTATCTTTTATATCAATTTTATTTTTTTCATCTCTGTTATTTTTTTGAAATCTTTCTGACCAATGATTTAGACTTGTTATAGTGCTATTCAATAAATAATTTCTACCACCAAAATTATTTAACTGTTTCGCAGTTTCTTCATATTGTGCAGCAACTTCTTTTTTATGTTTTTCATATTCTACATTTTTAACATAGTTTTGAGGATTTAATTCTTGTTTCAATTCATCTCCAGCATTAATTGTATTTTGCAAATTATCTTTAGTTTTATTTGCAGTAGATATTGTATTATCTAAAGCATTCTTTATATTAGTAGCATCTTTTTTTACACTATTCCATTCGCTAACTCTAGTATTCTCAGCTTTTTTTCTAGCTTCTTCATTAGATATTCTAGTATTCTCACTAGAATTTCTTTTAGTTTCAGCTTGTACCCTAGAATTTTCATTAGCTTTCCGAGTGTTCTCATTAGATTGTCTTTCTTTTTCTCGAACATACTCTTGCTGCATTAAGTCTAAATCTTTGTCAGTAAAAAAAGTATCATCAAATATACTTTTTTCTACCTTCATATTAAAAGTATCACTGGTAATCTTTAGTAAATTGCTATCAAATACACTTATGTCAGTTTGTACTATGCCTGCTTTTTCTAATACTTTTGAACTTAGTTTAATACTTAATTTACCTTCTTTAGCATTAACTACATCAGCCATGTAGAGTAATACTTTATTATCTTCTCTTTTAAAATTAAGTCTTGCAGTACAATTAGTTATATCTAAAGCTAGATTATTCTGCAATAAAATAATATTTAGGATAGAATTATTATCAAACTGCTTAAATCCTGTAACTGTAGATATATTTTTATTCTTAGTATCTATCTTTAAATTAAATACCTTATCCAATTTATAAACACCTCCAATTTGGTATTATCTCTATTTTAGATATATCACCTTCCCAACTTATCTTATTTTCTTCTATAAGAACAGGGAACTCTCCACACATTTTATTATTACAGTTATCTTTGTAACACTCTTGTAGTGCAGAATCTGCAGTAACATAATCTTGTACATTTAATAATTTTATAGAGTACTTATTTATATTTAGCTTTATATCCCCTTTACCATAAACCTTAATTATTGGTTCGGATTTATAACTAAATTCTGGACTATATATAATGGTAGGATTTTTTATTTCTATAGTAGAATTATCTATATAATATTTAAATGGATCACATACAAAAACAACTGTAAAATCTCCAGTTATATAATCAACGTCTATTCCATTAAACTTAACCTCTTTTACTTTAAAAAAGAAGTTGGTTAAATAGTCTAGTTTTAAAATCCCAGAACCATCTAACCAATTGTTTAATAATATTATTTTTCCTTCTACATTATCATCTTTAATAGTACACTCAAATGATAACTCTATATTTTTATAAGCTCCTGTATCTTCTATTAAAGTTCCACTTCTGCCAGGTACTTCAATATGATTAATTACTTTTTGAGCTTTAGGAATAGAAGGTCTTTTACCTACATATATCCCTAAGTCTTTAGAATATTTATTATTAAACTCAAATCCATACAAAATTAAAACCTCCTCTTGTTCCTAAAACTTAATTCTTCACTCATATATGGAGCTGTAACTTGTGCTATTGTTCTTCCATCTAGTTGTATTATAATGGGCTTTTCCATACCCATATTTTTCAACGTATCTACTAATATATCACTTAATTTTTCTATAGGAAGTACCGCTTCGGGTCCAGCTTCTCCCCCAACTTGTGGTCTACCATTCATCATCCCGAATACAGTTGGTTTTGTTAATATACCACCTTCAGCATACCAATCAACTCCAAGATGTGGTACCTTTGGTGGCATTAAACTAAATTCTCCATCTAGTTTAAAATGTGGTAGTTTAATGTGTGGAAATTTAATACTAAGTCTAGAAAAGAATCCTTTGATTCTATCTATTTGCTTACCAACAAATTCTGCTGCTATCCTAATAGGTGTTTGTATTGTTTCTTTAATACCATTCCACACACTGCTAGTTACAGATTTAATTGTATTCCATACTCCAGTAATTACTGATTTAACTCCATTTACTGCACCAGTAACTACACTCTTAATACCATTCCATACACTACTTATAACACCTTTTATTCCATTCCAAACTGAACTCGTAACACTTTTAATAGCATTCCATACTGTTGTTATTACTGACTTAACTACATTTATAACAGAAGTAACTACGCTCTTTATACCATTCCATACAGTTGTTATCACGCCTTTAATAGCGTTCCAAACCGTTGTAGTAACACCTTTAATTGCATTCCACGCTGTTGTTATTATATTTTTTATAGCATTTATAACTGTTTGTATTGTAGTTTTTATAACATTCCAAACAGGAAGTATAAACCCTTTTATACTATTCCAGATAAGTTCCCATATAGCTTTTATAATATTTAACTCAGTTTGAATTATAGTCTTTATTACAGTTATTACAGAAAGTACTATAGCTTTTATAACTTCCCACAACATTTGGAATGGCCACTTAATGCCTTCCCATATGGTTGTAAATATATCCACTATTGCTTGCCATGTAGTTGAAAAGAAATCTTTCAACCCATTCCAAACATTTTCAGCAATTTCTTTAATACTATTCCAAAGATTGCTTAACCAAGGTCCTATCTTATCCCAATTTTTATATATTAAATAAGCTGCTGCTGCAAACGCGGCAACTGCTAAAGTAACAATTCCTATAGGAGATGTAACAAAATTCAAAGCAATCCCAAATGCTTTTGTTGCAAATTCAGCTGCATACATTCCAGCTATATATATAGTTTGTGCAGCACTAATCGCTTTAGTAGCTATTGTGGCTACTGTAAGTTTTCCACTATACACTAATATGCCAGTACTCAAAACACTTAATGCAATTATAACTGCTTTTATTGTTGTTTCATTATTTTTTAAAAAATTCTTAAATGAATTTATTTTATTACTTACATTTTGTATTTTAGCTGGTAAGTTTTGAAGTATTTCTGCTAACTTTCTAAACCCATCAACTAAAATACCTTCTTGCATTCCACCTAATTTGATAAGTAGACCTTCAAAAGCACTTTTTACTCCTGCTATAGCTCCACCAAGTCCACCGTCCATAGTATCAGCCATTTTCTTCGTTTGTCCATCACAATTACCTATAGCTTTAGTCATTTTATTAAATTCTTCATCACTAGAGTTCACAACTGCAAGCATACCAGACATAGCTTCTTGCCCAAATATAGTTGATGCCATTTGAGCTTTTTGTGCATCTGTAAGCTTACTAAACTTACCTCTTAATTCTTGCATGAGTGTAGTAAATGGTTTAACTTTTCCTGTACTATCTGTGAGCGCTATACCCAGTTTCTTCATAGCTTTAGCACTTGCTCCAGTTGGATTAGCTAACTTAGTAAATGCACTTCTAAGGGTTGTACCAGCTTGAGAACCAACTATTCCTTTGTTAGCCATAAGTCCAATTGCTACAGCAACGTCTTGAAGTTTATAACCTAATGATCCTGCTACTGGACCACAATATTTAAAAGTTTCTCCTAATAAACTAATATCTGTATTAGCTGATGCAGCAGTTGCACTTAGAACATCTGTAAACATTGTTGTATCTTTGGCTTTTAACCCAAATTGACTTAATCCATTAGACACTATTCCGGCGGCTTGACCAAGGTCAATAGCATTCGCAGTAGCAAAACTTAAAACTGGACCTACACCTTGCATAATCTCGCCTGTTTTCCAACCGGCTCTAGCAAGGTTCTCCATTCCTTGTCCAGCTTCCGTTGCACTAAACCTTGTCTTGGCCCCTAAATCTTCTGCTTTCGCCCGTAACTCCATAAATTGCTTGCCTGTTGCTCCACTAACCGCTTGTACTTTTCTCATCTGGTCATCATAGGTACTATATGTGTCTACTATCTTTTTTTCAAACGCTGCTACTGCACCTACTGTAAATGCACCAGCAACTACCTTTCCTATCTTAGAAAACGCTCCTGAAATTTTACCTTCTGCATTTTTAGCATGTCCAGTTACACTATCTATTTCCTTGTTTGCATCCTTACCGTTTACTGCAATTTTACCCATCAGAGCAAATAACTCCATCTATTCACCCCTTACTTATCTTTTATCCTTCCTAAGATTCTTTCAGCTTTCTCAATATTTGCTTTTTCCTGGTCCTTATTCATTTTCTTATTAGTTACCTTTTGTTTAGCTTGAATTTCTTTTTTCCATGTTTCAAAATCTTGATCTATATCTTTATGTAGCCATATTTGCCACAAATCTTCTTCCCGTTGCTCTTTAATTAAATACAAAATAAAATCCGTTAGTTCTTGCATATCCATAGTGGAAAGCAACTCTAACGGATTACCATATCTTTTATATAAAATATCTTTAAACTTATTCTCACCTATTTGAAAGATAAGAATATAAGCTTGAAAAAACTTTTTAATTCCTCTTTTTTAAAGAAATTTATAATTAAAGTGTTGTATTCCATAAAATCTAACTTTTCTATTTCTTTTACTTTAACATCACATAAATTAGCTAGTAATTTATTGATATCTGACTGAGCATCATCTAAATTACACATTATTGTATCAGCAACATCAAGCATTACTTCTATACCTATGGATTTATAATCTTCTTCTGATTTTTTATCCTTTCCAAAACTCCCTTGCTTCTTTAAAAACTCTTTTATTGCATTCTTAGCTCCTGTTTTAGACATAATCTTTAACATTAAGAATGTATCTTGACCACCTAATTTTCTCATTTCTAATTTATTTTCCATTACTTATTCCTCCTTAAAATAGAAAAGAACCCATTGACATGAGTTCTAAATTATTCTTGTGATTTTTCTTTAACTTCTTTATTAATTGGTGGAAAGTATATTCTAGCTGGTAACTTCCTATCTGCAACTTGGTCAGCGCTTGCGTGCGCTTCAAATTTCATTTTTAACACTGCTTCATTATCATCCTTAGTCTCAAATTCAAGACCAGAAGTACAAAGAGCATTATCTAAAATAACTATAATAGGTTGATTACTTCCTGTCATAGTTCCTACTAGTGCTAAGTTATCTATATAGTCACTATCCTCTAGCTTCCCTTTACCTTCAACAACTGTATAACCCTCTGGTGCTTCATCTGATTCAGCTTTTATTTCTCTAATTATTCCATTTAAAGCTAATCTAATATTTTCAGCAGTTACTTCCTTAACATTTACCTCCATTTCAGCATCAGAAGTTTGGAGTACTTCTTGCCCCTTAGCTTTGGTAAAAACTCCATCTACTTTTATTTGCCTATATTTTTGTTCTATTTTAACTTTGTTACCTTCTGCTGTAGCACCTAATAAAGTACCTTCCCATTCCTTCTTTTCCTTATTATATTTTAAGTTCTTATATATCGCTCCAGCATCTACAAAATAATACTTAGGAGTATCTTTTGTATATCCTGTGGTTTGTAAACTCATTTTATTCCCTCCAATCTACCTTACAATATAATTGTAACCATCTTCTTTTTATCTGTTTATTTGTAGTAGGTATCATTCGCCTACTTGATACTTTAAATTGCAATAACACTTTATCTGTTAATATCCTTGATTTTAGAAAATGTTTTTTTATATCTTCAGTTAATTGTTCTAGTCTTAATGTATCAGCTCCACAATTATCAAATATATCTACATCAATATAAAAACCTTCTCTTGTGTTTTCTAGTGCTTCACCAGAATAAGAGAAGGTCAAATATGGATATTTAACTTCGTCAGCTGTATTAATTTCTAAATAGCTTTCTTCACATACTTTTTTAAATTCTTTAGTTAATTCTTTTAAAAAAGGTATCATTCTATCACCTTATTTCTTATATTGATTTCTATTCCAAGTAATTTTATTTGTATTACCTAATTCAGATAAGTATTTAATTAAAAGTTTTTTTACCTGTTGTTTATTTTGCCTATAAGCTGGTCTTAAATAAGGTTTAGGTTTCATCCCTTTAGTAAAATGAAATTTACCGCCAGGGTCTACATATCCCCAGCCACCTTTTCTGCCTTGACCATTCTCTGCAAATTCTCCAGTACCAAATTCAACATAAACTGCATAATCAGCATTAGTTCCTATATATGCTTCTAATTTTGATACTTGTATTTTATAATTTATACTTGTTTTTAAATTAGATGTATTAACTGGAGCTAATGCTTTAGCTTGACTTTGTATAACCAAAGCAGCAGCTTTAAGCCATTTTATATTAGCCATTTTTATAGCACTTTTACATGCTCTACTATTATCTCTAAACATTATGCTCACCTATAAATTTTAAATACAATTCTAAATGGTTATGCATCGATACAGGATCATCTACCAGAACTATATTATATCTATTACCATTACTATCTACCATCCAGTTCTTATTTCTTATATCTTCCCTATAATCAGTTATAAGGATGTGAGAACTTTCTTGAATGAAAGCATTATTTGTATTTGTTTCATCTCCAGTTAATAAATCTAAGAATCCTTTTATCTCAAATAATTTAGTTTGATTTTCTATTTTTCCCCCTATACCATTATCTTTTTTAGCAATTTCCATAATTGAAAAACTTGGTGCTCTTGAAGTATCCATTATGACCACCTCAATTTTTTGTATTTATCCAAGAATTTTAATAATGCCGCTGGATACCCTTCTACACTTTCATCATTACCCATGTCAAAGTATTCAGTCGATACCCTAGCTATGCTTTCTTTTTTAATACCTATCTTATCAGCCATTTTATTATCATACTGTAATAATTTAATAACCCCTAGCTTAATATCAGCAGGATATACAACTTTTGTTATAAGACAATTACATTCTTCTTCCTGTATATCTTCTTTGACTTTTATATATGTTTCAGATACTTCTAAAACTTCATATACTCCATTATTTTGAATACTATCATCTATATCAATAGTATTGCCCTTTCTAAATCCTAAGGCTTTAAAATTAACACCAGTTATTGTATTGCCATCATTAAAGAATAAATGATTACTTACTCTCACTCTAGTATCTAAAAACTTATTATTGGTCTTATTTCTTATCATAGTTTCAATAGCATTTAATTTAAAAACCAATTCAACATCCTTACTATCATCTTTTATTTTTAAAAGCTTCCTAGCTTCTTCTAAAGATATAATCAAATTATCACCACCCATAAAATAAGACTAAGAAAATTAATCCTTAGCCTATGCTTCCGCTACCTTTTGCTTTACAGTTAAACATGCTAAACAATCTGATTGAACTACTTTAGCACCAAATACATATAATCCTTTCATTGCATCCGCAAATGATTTTTCTGGTCTATATGCTTCTATTTCAGTTACTTGTCCAGCAAAACTAATAGCCATATCTGTTCCAGCCATTATAGAATAATTTCCTGAAGATACTGAAACGTTATTAGACATTCGTAGACTAAACCCAGCTACTGTAGCACCTTCAACAACTCCATTTTCTAATATCTTATATTCTTTTGTAAATCTTGCATCCTTAGAAAGTAACCCTAAATAAAAAGGTGGTAAAATAGCAAATCTACCTACCCTTGGAACATTCTTATTATCTAATTCAACACCTAAATCTACTAAAATATCATAAGCATTAGTTGGAATTAATTCTATTGGTTTTGATGAACTCCCCATTTTTATTTTTGCATCTTTAACAAATGCAGCAATGAATTGGTCTATAACATCTTGTACTGCATATGATGCTCTTCCCATCCCTTTATCTACTAGAGTTATATTTGCTTGTGCCTTATCTACATCATCAACTTTAAAATTAAAATACTTTGCTTGGTCTATTGTAAGTATAGTTTGACTAGATTTTAATTCTTCTGGATCATCTATCTTTCCATCTTTATAGTCTTTAACTGTTACATCACCCATTTGATTTATCTTAACAGTATCACCAAACTTCTTAATTTCTCCTTCATAATCTCTATTTACTGCATTAGCATAAACTAACTTTTTATCTAAGTTAGCAAGTAATCTTGCACTCCATATTTGTGGTATAAAATTCTTTACTGACATTTAACATCTTCCCTTCTTTATTCATCAAATTTTAAATCTTTTATTGTGTCCCAATTTTTATTTATTTCTTCTGCTGTCATATTTTTTAACTGATCCATTGTAAAACTTTGTGGTGGATTATCTGCTCCAGGCAACTTATTAACAATTATCTTAGGGTTATCTTTATTAGATTCTTGATTTTCAACTTTAAAAAAAGAAGCATTGTTTTCACTAAGCTCCTTTACTTTATTATCTAACTCTTTTTCAATATCTAATTTTTCAATATCTCCTAACTTATAAAGCATATAATCTAAGTCAGTACATCCAGCATCTTTTAACTTACTCTTAATAGTAAACTCCTTTTGTTCTTTTGCTCTAGCCGCTTCTGATTCTGCTGCCTTATTTTTGTAATTTTCAATTTCAGTTTGTAAGCTCTCTATGTCTTTATTGTCCTTCTTAACTTTATCTAATGTCTTATTAGCTTCTTTTAAATCACTTTCTAGTTGTTCTTTCTGTTCTTTGAGTTTTGAATACCTTATGTCCATATTTTCCTCTGATGTAGTATATATCTTATTTTCTTTCATTCCATTTTCTATTTTAGTTATATCCTCATCAGAGTAACCTAATTTTTTTAATAATTCTTTTATTCCCATCTTATATTCCTCCTAAATACACTGTTTTAAGTGGTTGTGTCCACTTTTAGGCTGTAATCTTTATTCTTTTATGCCTACAAGTAGTTACTTTAAAAAGGCAAAATAAAAAGTACCTACTATTTAACTTAGTAAGTACTTTTATATTAACTTTATATATTTGACAATATCTTTTAACTTTTCGCCTTGTATTATCCAGTTATCAGCCATATCCATAAATGAATTAAATTCATTTTCATCTTCATCATTACCGGCTTCACCTGTGTAATATTTATCATTAAGCAAACATATTACATACTCTTTATCTTTATAATGAAAAGTAATATCATCAGTTTCACTTTGATATTTCAAATCTTTAAGATTCATAGTATCACTCCTTCAATATATCCCTATGCTGTCTTCTTTCCTTTTCAGTTAGTTCTTTAACTTCTCTTGAAATCATTTTTCCTTCTTTATCCCACTTATAAATATGAATATGTTCTCCGTGCTTACCATAAGGATGCTGTTTAGGTCTATTATGATGCCCCGAATGAATTTGTTTAACCATCATTCCATCTTTATCATATAAAGTTCTATCAACTTGATTAAAACCATTTTTACTAACTTTATCACTCTCTATTACTGCATAAGGTTTATGTTTTCTTGGAGGACTATAATGTTCTCCTTTATGATCCTCTGTTATTTTTATTATATCATCTTTTGTATACCAATATCCACCTTTATAAACATCATCTCCAAATCTTTTACTATACCATTCATTATAATTTTCATATTCTATAATCTCCCCAGTAGTATTATCTCGCCTTAAATTTGGGGCTATATCTTCAACTATAGATATAGTGTCACATCTACAATGAATATCTTCACTAGCTACTCCAAATAATCTAGGCTGCAATGCTTTATAACCTCTTATTTCAAATTCTTCATCTATACCTATAGTTACACCATCTAAAGCTCTATGTGTATCTCTTGTTTTATGATCTAATGTTGAAAGCCATCTTTTCTTTAAGCCTATTCCTAATTTACTTGCTTCTTGATAACTATCTTCTCTTGCTAAACTTCTAAGCCTGTTACCTTCTGTTATAGCTATTCTTAAAGCTTGTTTGTAATCAGCTACTCCTATATTGCTTATATCCCCAGCTATATCTCTATACCCAGAACCATTTATAAGACCTCTTGTTAAAGCTCCTTTAGTTTTAAGCTTAAGATTATGTAAGTGTTTATCATATAATCTTTCACTTAACCTTAACCCATCTATAGGCATCTGAATAGCTTTTTCTACTGTTTTAGTATCAATCATTGTAAAATCTAATATTAAACCAGTCTCCACTTCTAACTGATAAAACAAACCATTATAAGCTTTAGAATAAGAATCCTGGGCATGGTTGCTTATCAAAGTTTCATTGTTTTTATAAGTATTATCTAGTATAACATTTATTTGATTAATCAATGATTTTAGCCTATCTACTTTCAACCATTCTTGAAAGCTTAATTCCCCATATCTATTTAAATAAGAGTTTAAAAGCTTTTTCATTTCTATAAGTGACGATTTATAATTAGTAAGCAATAACTTATTTGTATCCTTTTCTCCTTCTTTAAGAAGCTTTAATATCTCTAAATAATATTTACTAAGCTTCTCCATTGTCTTGATCCTCATTTATTTCTTTTTCTGTTATTGCATCTAAATTAATAGGCTCATAAGGTTGCATGTCTATTTTTTCTTTAACTTCTTCATAATCGAGTTCAAGAATATCACATAGTAATTTCAATACTGTATCATCATCAAGTCTTGTTGCAGCAGTAAGTATGTTATTTATTAATTGTCCTTTTGCTTCAGCATCTATTTTTTCATTGTTAACTATATCATTTTCATTAACCATAGTTTCACGAATTATATTAATATCAATATCCATGTAATTATAAGCAGTATTAAATCTTCTGTTAATATCATCTACTATAGCTTTTAATAGTTGCCTTATAAGTTTTCTTAGCCTTATCTCTGCTTTATTACATTTAAGGTCCAGTAAAGCATATCTGGACTTAATAACTACATTTGTAACATTTCCATCACCTACTTGAGAAGAATCAAATCCCATTCCAAACTTATATATAGATTCTTTATCTAGTCTTATTTTAGATTCTCTTGCTGCTATAGGAATATCTATGGTCTTAACATCAAGTCCACCAGTTTCATCTACTCCTATAGTCTTTTTAGTTTTTAAGTTAGTAGTTAATTCATCTAAGTTATCACCTGGATAACCTCTGACAACATATATCGCTTCTTGGAAGTCTTGCAAGTTATTTGATAAGCTACAAGCCATAAGGTCATAATCATCAATCAAGGCTTTTATAGGCTCTAAGTCTGTCTTTTCATACTTATTATTTTGGAGTTTAAAAAATGGTATATAACCAAAACTTCCACCATCATAATAAGCTTTTTCATCTTCTAATGTTATATGTGGTCTTGGGTTCGGTTTTATACCATTGTCTAATTTAAATTCTTTATTATCTTTATCTTGGATATAATAAGTTACATCTTTATCTGTCCATACTTCTACCTTAGTAATTGTTACTTCCTTGTCCTGGTCTTGTACTTTAGTATCATAATATCTTACTATAGAAGTGAGCTTATAGTTGTTTAGTTCATCATATATAGGAATAACACTCAAACTATCAGCTACCTGGAAGTTGATTTTATTTTCTTGATCTATATAAGAATAAACATATTCAAGTCCTTTATTACTAGCTCCTTCAATAGCATTTTGCAGCGTTTCCTGAAAGTCCTCATTGATATACTCTTTTAAATAATCCTGTAAAGTCTGATCTTCTGTTACAACTTCTATAGGATTAGATAATAAATACTGTACCTTTTGGTCTACTAATTCCGTATGGAATAAATGAGGTATCTTTATATTGCTCCTATACTTATCTTCTTTTAAAATGCCATTATTATCATAGTAAAATAATCTATAGTTTAGTATCTCATGTTGACCTTTATAGTATTGCAAACCTTGTCTAGCCTTTGCTTTTCCTGGAGAAGTTCTATCTCTATCTATTAATTTCTTAAGTTCTGAACCATTCACGCTTATCACCTCCTACACTAGCCATTTCTTAGCTTTCATTTCATCTTCTAATGAATACCTAATAGAATCTATACTATGGTTATTTTTATCTGGGAACTCTGCTTTAAAGTTTCCTTCTTTGTCTTTTTCTAGTTCATAACCTAAGAACTCTCTAGCAGTATTAGGGCATCTTTCTTTATCAATAATTATCTCTTCTAAGTCCTGTAAAAACTTAACACCATGCTCTACACTATCTGGACCCTTCTTTGCTCCAATAATCTTTAATCCTAATTTTTTAAATTCTGCTATTGTTCTAGGTTCAGCACTATCTGCTACAATTCTGTTATTACTTTTATTTTCTTGTTTTATAGTTTCTACTGCTGAACTATTACTCATTCCAGCCTTATGAATTTCATAGAATATATATAATCTTCTTCTAGTTTTATCATAATGATTTACTGTATAGTGTAATGGATCACTAGCATAACCAAAGTCTAAACCTCTATGTACCCTATCAAAGTTTGCTATTTCTTCATCAGTCATTTTTCTTATAGTTACATTAGTAAATACTTCCCCACCAGTCCCAGTAACTGCTCCTAAATAATCATGTTCATACTTAGTAGGATTTACTTTTTTAATATGTTCAGCTTCTAATATAAACTGTTCTCCAAGCCATTCCTTTGGTACACTTAAATAATTACTATGATGAACTAGCTTATCTTTTCTTGTCTGTAAAACCTCCATGTTTGCCCAATTCCTTTGGCTTTCTGGTGGGTTAAAAGAATAGAATACACAAAATTTAGGACCACCTCTCATAAGAGATTGATTAATATTTCTTATTTTGTCATACCCCTCAAACTCGTCTACTTCTTCATACCAAATATATTTTATATATCCCTTTGCAACTTTAATAGATTTCATTTTAAGAGGATTATCAGCACCTTTAAACAATACAACTTGACCGGTTGATTTAAAAGTAAGTTTTAATGGTGAAAAGTTAACTTCCCATTGGCTTTCACATTTAAGCTTTCCTATTGCCCATAACATTTGTTCAAATACAGACCCTCTTAGAGTATCTTTTACTCTTCTAAATATTACTGCGTTAGTTAGCTTTTCTTCTTGTGAATCTTTCATTATATTAAGAATAATTTCTATTGAAATAAAAGAAGACTTCGTACTACCACGACCACCCTTTAGCCAATGGTGAGTATAAAGTCCGCTTTTAATATCTTTATGAATTTGATGAAAACTAGGAGCTATTATTGATTTTAATTTTACTCTTTGCTTATTCATCTATATCATCTACTATCTCTATTCCTACATTTCCTTCAACTTCAACTTTTTCTGTAAATAATCTATATCTCTTACCCAACAACTCTGCTGCTTTATTTCTATCTTTTATATTAGGTCCTATATTAATTACTTTAGTTACAGTTCTATAGCCTTTTTTCTTACCATCATCTCCTATTACTGGTTCTTGCTCTTGAACTGCTAAAGGTTCTTTTTCTTCACCTCTAACAACTCTAGTAAGATATTTAAGGACTTCATCAGCTTTAGCTATTCTTGAATCTTCTAATTCTTTCATTTTTTCATCTATATAATTCTTAATATCTAGTTTTGACAAGTTCTCACTTGCTACTCTGTTTAAATTCTTACCTTTATATCCAGCTTTCTTTGCTGCTTCTGTGGCATTGCCTAACTGTATATAATAATCAGCAAATGCCTTTTGTTTTGGTGTTAGCTTCACAATGCCACCTCCTTTTATATAATAAAAAAGAACTCCATTAAGATCTCTTTAATATACTCCAAGCTTATCTATACAATAATTTCTAATTTTCCTCTTAGTAGTTAAACTAGAAATTAAATTACTATCTTTTTTAATCTTTTTTTCAATATTATTTTCTTGTATTTCAAATTGAAACTTTAATATCGTATCAATTTTCTGGTTAATCTTTGCCATGAGCTCACCTCTTTTTATCTGTTAAAAGTTCTTTTTAAGTCATTGTAATTAATAATATATTTCTATTTTTTTCTTGATTTTAGCTCCATAAAATGTTTTTTTAATTATTCTTTGAGAAGAAGAACTTATAAATAATATAATACACTTTTTATGTTGCTCATAATCTATAATATTTTTTTCTGTAGTACCATCTTGAAATTCCATTTTAATATATTTAAGTTTTTTGTAATTATTTTTATTGCACTTTAATATTAAGCATATATGTAATATACAAGCTATTAAAGTTATTATAATATAAGCAATACATACACACTTATTACTTGTTTCTACTACGAAGCATAATATTATAGAGTCTATTGCAAATATTAAATGTATCATATGTTTTATACGTAAATACTCGTTCTTATACTTAAAATTTAAATACCAAAATGTACTTATAATAAATTCAATACAAAATATAACTATCATAAATACACTATATATTAGTACACGGAACCATAAGATTTCAATTTGCTCCTGGATATATATATAGCTAAACTCTAATATAATCATTGCAACTAAAGGTGGAAAGTAATTTGACCACATCTTTTTTTCCTCATTACTTTCATCCCATTTTAATTTTCTACGTGCTTTTATAGGTATGTTATTATATATTTTAATTAACAATGGAATTATTATCAATGTAATAATGTTTTTAAACATTTCTGGCTCTAAAATTTTTTCGAACATACTAGACCCCCTTAATCAAATCTTTATGTTCTTCGTTTATATTACAAATTTCTTTAATATATATCAAACATAATACATATTATCTGATTTTTAAACCAATATTAATTTTCAATAATTCACTATTTGGTTAGTATGTTCCTTTAAATACCTTCCAAAAAATGTTATAATGAAGTTACGTTGGAATTATCCGTGAAAGGAGGTCTTAACGTGTTAGTTTCTTTTATTTTTCATAAATGTGCTAATATGATTAAAAAGGCTAATTCTATGAAAAATACTAAAAAAAGAAGCTACCGTAAAAGTAATCGTAAGGGCAAAATAATAAGCAAAAAAATTAGGACTAATATAAAAGGGTATATTAATCCTATAATAACTAGCCTGATAAGTACTTTTATAAATAAGTTAGTATTTTCAACCAACAAAATTATCAAATCTACAGACATATATTTTTTAATCTTATCAGCAATGATATTATTCACTTATTATTATTTGCACAAACACTAGATTAAATTAGGAACTTTTATTCCAACGTAAAGATTCTAACTAAACTCAATATAAAAGCTTGATGTTTTTCATCAAGCTTTTATATTTAATATATTCTATATTATTATATTAAATGCATATAAAAAAGACACCCCTTTGGATGCCTTGAACTAAGATTTACAGTATCCCTGCTGTGTTATCTTTTTCTATGATACTATCATAACATATCTAATTGATAAGATGTTGTCGTAAAAGCGACTATAAACCGACACTTTAGCGACACAATAAAGGTATCATCTTATTTATTGCTCTAATTTTAGCTTGTCTACAAGTTGAAGTTCCAGCATTTAATTTGTATGCTATCCCCTTCCATGAAAGTGTTGGTGCTATTAAATACTTCAATTCTATAACTGTTTTTTCAAACTCACTAAGAACCTGTACCGCATTATCTATTTTTGCTATGTTTATTTCATTAAATCTTTTTTTATGTTCATACTCTCTTATTTTATCTGGCTTATTTATTATTCTATCTTCTAATTCTCTATTTATCTTAAATGTCTGTCCTGTTTTCTCATTGAATCCCATAGCTTTAACATCATAATCATTTTTCACAGCTTCAATTTCTAGTTCTAAATTTTTCACATCATTAACCCATAATATATATGAATCTAACATCATCTGTACTTTTTCATAATCTGTCATATAATCACCTACTCTATTTATTTAATCCTCTAATAACTCCACATTATCTTTATATATACCACAAAAAGTCTCCTCTACACGTAGAATATAATACTTCTCTTTCTCCATAAATACCTCATGTACACTATTTTTAATTAATTTAGAATGTACATTTGTACAATCCTTTATTAATTTAACTTTCATTTATATCTTCCTTTCTGAACATTGTTTAAACTCTCTCAACTATTTGGGCATCCTCTTTGCTCACTTCACCAGCTTTAGTAGTATAACTGAACTTATTTATCTTCTTAACTTCATAAACCTTACCTAGTTTACTTAAATACCAATCACTCTTATTAGCATTCATAATTATTATTTTCATAAGTTTTACCTCCTGTTTTCTATCCTTAATATAGTTACAGCAGTAGCAACAATAAGTGTTGCCGCTACTATAATTACTGAATCCTTCACTTTAAGCCCCCACTTCTAGTATTTTAATAACTTGTCTCCTACCTATAGCCGTAGATGCTCCAACCTCTCCTCTCTTGAATGAAATATTTAATATCTCATTTCCAATTCCGTACTCTCTAGTAATAACTCCAGTTATAATTTCTGATTTACTTCTATACGCTTGAACCTTATCTCCAACTCTAACGCTCTTTTGCATCTGCTTTATATCAAATATTTCTGATTCTTCATTCTGCTCCTGTATGACCTCATTTTGTGAATATATCGCTTGTACATTGTTAAACTCTAATATCCACCCTCGTGAATTTATGCTAATAACTTTTCCTGGTACTTCTACTATTATGTTTCCATCACCCTTACGTTTAATTTCTTTAACATCAGGATACTTAGTTTTTAATTCTTGAAATCTCTGCTCTTGTAAGCTATTAGGATTTAGATTTTCTTTATAATAAAGTACCTGGTCCATGGGCAAAACATTAATCCTTTTATCAAATTCAAACTCTTCAACGCCTTGCCTATTTACATATATAGTTTTAAATCCTCCTTGAGCAATAAGCTCTATTCCATAACTTCCACAACTATATTTAATGATTCTTGATAAATTATCTATAGACTTGTACTTTTCTAAAGCTGTACTTAAATCTATATTTTCTGTAACTTTTTGATGTGTTTTTGTTAATGATTTAGGCTTTTCTGGTATTTTCTTAGTAGCTTTTATTGCTTGTATATCAAAGATACTTATCTGACCTTCAGCAATATATTTGTCCATATCTATACTCCTAATTTAAGTTCTTTGTATTTCCAGCCTTTGCTTTCCTTAACTTCACTTTCTTCAATTTGTTCACTAAATAGAATCTCTAAGTTATATCTGAATCTTGTCCTCTTTTGTTCACTAGGTATCTCTATTCCATTTTCAATACACCATTTTAATGGTATAGACTTCCTAGTAGTTGTTCCAATGAACTCATAAAGTGTTTGTATCTTTATTGCATAAACTCGTTGTATACCCCTAAAATTAAGTAAAAAATAAGGTATTACATTTTTATATCTACTAGCCTTTATCATTCCTTCTAACTGATTTTTTCTTATTCCACTTAACGGTATGCTTACTCCTTGATAACTCTTAAGTTCTAATAGAAACAATTTATCTTTTGCAAACACTTCAAAGTCACATATGTTATGAGCCTGGAATCTTACATTTTCATTTTTATCTCCTTTGAAGTTTGCAGTACCATCTTTATATCTGTTGCACCAGCACCACTCTGGAACTGACCTTTTAAAATCCTCTTCAAACTTCTTACCTTCATTCTTTGCCAATTTTATCACCTTCTTTGTTTTTAACTGACTATCAAATGATAATATGAAGTTATAACAATACCACTTGATATCCTTAATCCTATCTAAAGCATAATTTCTTTCACTATATTAATAGCTTTTAATACTGTATATCCTTCAAAATACATTCTTACAACTTCATCTGCCCAAAAGTTATTGTCCATCTTTTCCTCCAGTAACTAACCAACTCATTGTCTCCATTCCTGGATCATCATCCTTATTCTTTTTAAAACACTTTTGTAGATGTCTTTCAAAATTATAATTTATACTATCCTGTAAATAATCAAATAACTTATTTACTTCACTTTGCTTATGCTCTAATAACCTTTTTCTTAAATCTTCTTTTGTATCTATAGCTTGTATACTTTCTTTAAAATCCCACAGTGCTTCTAATAAAACTACTACTTGCTTTTTAGTTAATTTCATTTCTTTGTTTTTATCAGCTATAACTATTTTAAATTGTATTTGGTCCATCTTCACACCTCTTTATTATTACGAATTATCTAATCTCATTTAGCCATTCTTCTATATTTTCTTTAATCTCTTTTATATCTTCATCTTCTAAATAATCTTCTAAAGGTAATATATTATTAACCTTGCTTAGAATAATTTTAGTTAAGCTTTCCGCATCCAATCTTTTGCCTAATTCACCCTCTAGTAACATCAATGAATCTCCATTCAAGTGCCTTGCAACTACATGTCCTTCTTTACCAGATGCTCTTACTACAACTGCATCTATATCATTTATCCTAACTAATTGACCTCTTTTATATTTTTCCATCTTATTACCCCCTAAAAATATACTTTCTCATGTTTCATTAATGGAAACTTCCTGTAATAACATTTGCCTTTTCCCTCATGCTCCTGATTCGCTTTCATAAGTTTTTTAGCTTCCTCTAATTTATCTTCTGTACAATCTTGTCTAACATAGTTCTTACTGCTTACTCTAAATTCAACTCTATATCTATTCATACTCCTATACCCTTTATCTTTTTTATAAACTCAACTCTATATATTGATATATCACATATATTTTCATCAACTATAAATGGCTTTAATTTGCTTTCTAGGATATTCATTGCATTTGCTTCTATCCTATGTTCTCTTCCATCTTCATAAGTTATAATTGCTAGCATTTAACCCCTCCAACTTTATTTTTACGAATTACTTATCATATTCAGTTTTATCATTCAAAGCATACTTAGCTGCTCAGTAATTACATTCTTTCTATCCTTTTCAATTACTAAATTTTCTGGTTCATCTTTAATATTAAATTCCACTTTTTCTTTTTGAGATAAATATATATTCTGATTTACTAATCTTTTTATCATAATAGCAACTTTATTCCACTTAAGAAAAATATCAGCTATAACATTAAATTTGATATCTTTTTTTAATATTTTTATGCCTTTAGCGTAATGATCTACACTACTATATTCTGCATTTTTTAAAGCTCCACTCCATCCGCCTATCCCATATTCATTTTTTAAAAATTTTTTATATTCTTCTATGGTATGTTCTTTACAAAAATATTTATATATTCTAAGTTTTCCAGCTGAAAAGCCACTTCCATCTAGCAATACTTCACATATTTCCAATTCACTTATATTCATCTAGACACCATCCTTCGCAATCTACTATTTCTCCGTACTTACTTATCCTTCATTATCACATAGTCTTTATCTTCAATATGGTCATGTATTGCAACATATTCAGTTCCTTTATGAGCTTTTGCTATAAGTGCTATATTATATTCTTCACATAGTTTCTGTATTAAATTTACTGCAAAATTTACTTCTTCTTGTCTTTCACTCATATCTATACCTCACTAAGCTTTCAATCTATAGTTATTTTCTTTACCCTCTATTTGCACTATAAAATGTTTACACATTTCATATATCCTACTGCCTACACCTTCATCAAAATTTAGCATTTTTTCAATAATAAATTCTGTAGAAACTATTATTGGTAAATTATTTAAATACCTATAATTTATAATTTCAAACATTATATTTACATCTGATTCAGTTACTTTTCCTTTGAATAAATCATCAATTAGTAGTATCTCAGCTAGTTGATATTTGCTTATTTCTCTTTTGTAATATTCATAATCAATCATATTTTGCTTTAGAGCTGTAACAACATCTCTATAAGGCATATAGATTACATTAGTACCTTTCTTGATAAAATTTAATGCTAGTGCTATGCTTAAATGTGTTTTTCCACTGCCTACTTGTCCACAAAATATTATTGAATTTTGCTTAGAATCTCTTATATCATCAAATTTCTTGTAATAAGATGTAGCTGTGTTTTTAGCTATCATTGAGGTATCATTCCATACTTTGAAATTTCCAAAGGTCTTATCTGACTTTTCTGGATTAATACCTCGTTTTATCCATTGCCTTTTGGCTATTTCCCCTTCTTGGCACTTACACCTAGTCATTGATAAATTATCTTTCCCTATTATCCATCCTGTATCTTTGCATTTTTCACACTTAAATAAGACCTGTGGTATCAACATGTGTGATTTTTGGTTTTGGTGGCTTAAATCCATCCCATTTTCCTTCACCTTTTTTAATATCCTGTCTAGTACCTCCACTGTTGTCCTCCTTTCCTTCTGATTTCCAATTTTCTAAAACTGTTTTTATCCACGGTTTAACAAACTTGTTTTTACTGCTAACACATTTTTGAATAGCTTCCTTTGTCCATTCATATCCATACATATCTATCCATATCTTTAATGCTCCTATATGTTGAGCTATACTTTGTCCTGGCATCAATTCTGAAAAATATTTATAAAGTTCTAATGCGTATGAGTGTGTTTCATTGTTCTCATTTACTTTACTCTTCTTTACTTTACTTTCCTTTACTTTACTTTGGGGATTAATGTCTGCATTAACTCCATTAATGTTAACAATAACTAGATTTTTGTATACATTAACTGTTTCATTGTCTAAAAGTAAGTATTCTTCATTCATTTTTACCTTTTGTCTACGCCCTACAGCTTCTAAATACCTACGCTGAATGCCCTTAGATGTAAGTATCTTGTGGTTTTCAAGGAGGTCACTATTAAATAACCCCCATTTAACACAATCATTAATGACAACATTAACTGCATTAATGTCTACATTAACCCTATTTGAAAAGAGTAATTGTTCCTTTTCTGTCCACTCATAGAAGTAACTGTTCTTATAAATCTTCATTAACAGTTTAATTACTATAGCAAAACCCATTATGCCATGTTGAGCTTCTATGAGTGCAATTTTGTCATCCTGGTCCATATCTACATCTAATGGAAAATAATCTAATCCGCTTTTTTGTGGTCTTGCCATCTTTGACCTCCTTCAAACCTACAATGCTTGTTTATATTCCTCAATTATTTCTATGAGTATATTCTTATATATGTCTGGTTGGCTCAATGCTATTTCTATTTTACCTACTATAACTTGTATATCTAGGTCTTTTTCTCTTATCAAATCTTCTTGTTTTGTTGCTATTTCTGTTAAATCACTTAACACTATACTTATCTGGTCCGATAACATTTTATCTCCTCCTATTTCTTTAGCTTCTCATATCCGGCACATAATTCATCATATTGAGTTTTTGTCATATCTTCTAAATGTTGAACATTATATTTCTTTATTGCTTGATTCTTTATTACATTAGCATCATATCCAGCTGCACTTGCTATTGCATAAAGTCTTTTTAGTTGTGCCTGACTTAGTTTTTTACTGCTAGTTTTATTACTTGTTTTTGAACCTGTATTTGTTGTATCTGAATCTTTAGTATCATCTATGCAGAATAATCCATTTAAAGCATACTTTCTGGCATATGAGCTTGTACTACCTGTAAGCTGACTTGCATCCATTCCTTTTTTATTTTCTTCTTCTCTTGCAAATGCACTAACACTTTCTTTATCTCCTGTTTCAATATCTACAATAGTTGCTGTTGCTTTTATATAGTATCTATCACCTACTAGCAATATTTCATCCGCTATCATTAAAGATAGCTTATTCTCTAACAATAAAGGTTTAACTGATTCCAATATATCTTCACAGTTTCTATAAGCATAATTACCAAACTTATTAAACTGACTTTTAGGAGCTTTTAACTCACTTTGTACTTTAAGTAATTTCTCATATACTGCCACTTAAATCCCTCCTATTCAACTTTTATAGAAATGCTTTCCTTTTCTTCAACACTTACTCCTGGAAGGATTTCACCCGTTTCTTTATTTACTCCATCTTTAAATACTTTCTTTAACTCTGTCTTATTTAAATCTTCTTTAACTTTTATCAAATCAAAATAATCATTCTTTTTAAGATATTCCAGTGTTAATTCTTCATTTTCGTACTTCCATGTCTTTGATTTCCGACTACTTACTTTTCCATAAGGTGTACTAAGCTTAAATTTCTTATCTTTAATCTTTTCTTCCTTAAAATACTCTGTTACTAAACTTTCAAAATAATCTATACTGTTTAAAGCACTTTCATTTTCTTTCTTTTCCCATGAATCTATTCTAAACTTTTCAGCATTCGCTAATGCTTTATTGTTTTCTATCTGCTCTTTAAGTGCTCTTATCTTTCTAAAGCACCAGTTTGCACTTTCTAAACTATCAACTTTAAAAGTAGTAACTTGTTCCTCTATAACCTCGTTCATTTCTTTTATCTCATTCTTTAATAATGCATTCATCATCTTTACAAATCCTCCTATTTTCTTTATACTGTACTTGTTTGAATTTTTTTAGATACTTTTTATTGAGCTGTTGGCGCAGCTCTTTTTTCTATAATCAAGAACCTTAAAAATATTACTTGCTGTCGTACAATATATTTCTCCTATTTTGCTAAAACTCAATCCTTCACTCTTAAATTTTTTTATATCTTCAATTTCTTTACTACTCCACTCTCGACGTATTTTAGGTTTAACTTCTCCATCCAAAATTTTATCTAAATATTTAAATGCCATTTCTGGTGTATAGTGCTTTTCTATTGCTATGTGTAAAGCAACTAAATTTTCAAGATACATTCTTTCACCTCCTTTCTATATCCCTTTGTAAAATTATTAAACTCGTTCCTGCAATATTTAATACTTCATGTAAGCTTGTACACTTTTTAAAATTAATTCTATTAAACTTTATATCAGCTGTTGTTATATCTAAAATTGTTTCAAATTCTTCATTAGTTAAGCGTTGATTAAATCTCCTTTCTAGCAATGCTTTTAACATGTTTTCATCTCCTTAGCATCTTATAGGTGCTAAAATTTTGTTTGTCTTTAAGTCTACTACCATAAAACTCTCCCAGTGTTGTGTAAACCTTAAATAATTGTTTGCATTTAATCCTAAACTACTTAGTATTTTCTTTTGTGTAAGTGTTAATCTCTTTAAATGTTTTATGTTATTCCTCCTTTAAACTTAAAACTGGTGCCAAATTAGCTAATGTTTTGCTCAGTATACTTTTTAGTTGATCATTCTCTTGCTTTATTCTCTCTAATTCCCTTTCCATGTGCCTACGTTCAATAGGACTAAACCTCTCTAATTTACTTCCCTCTAGCTCTAAGATTGTTTGCATATTAAATCTTATTGCTGGTATACCCTGAACTACGGGTATAATACCAGCTTTACGATATTCTTCTATAGACTTGACACTCATTTGCCAACGTGCTGCTAAATCCTTTTGAGTTAATAGTTTATTATTCATAATTATTCCTCCTATCTGCTACAAGCTACTTCTTGTAAAACAATTTGATTATTAATATATTCAATCTCATTTTGTAATACAAATGGTGGTTTATACTTTGATATCATTTCTAATGAATGTTGAAATTCTTTTCTTTTAATAGCTTTATAACTACTTACCCCAAATTGCCTTTTTAATTCCCTCTGTATATCTGAATATACTTTTGTTCTTAAAGATTTATCATTATAGGCATTTGTATGATATCCACCTAAAACTTTTATTCCTTTTCCTCTAACTGATTTTTGAAGTTCATCCATTTCAACTCCAAATAATGGACTTTCTTCTCTTAATTTTCTAACACCCTCTTTAGCTTCTAAAGCATGATTGTTAACTTGATTAAGTTGCTGCTTCACTTCTTTCATACCTTGCAAAGTGCAAATCATTATATCTTCTAAAGTCTTTGGTACATTTTGAGAATCTTCCTTAACTCTAAAATATATTTCTTCTAAGTTATCAAACTGTTCCCATGCTTTATCTGTATCAAGAATCTTACAATGTCTGTTTGCTCCTCTTTCTGTCCATAAATATAAACTAGCTGCCCTTTTACCAACTAGGTAAATATCATTTACTTGGTTCTTAAACTCCTTTAGTTCTTTACCTTGTAAAAAATAATAATGTTTTCCTTCCTTGAAATTATTCTTATGATTGTTAAAATTAACTTTAATATTATCTGTTGTTGTTCCATAAATTTTAGCTAATTGTTCTGTTGTTAAAACCCTTCTTCCTTTAATTTCTATAATTTCTAAATTATTCACTTAATTATCTCCTTTCTAATTCAATTCACTATCCTTTTTAAATAATTCTTTAAAGTTACATTCCGGAAAAAATTTTTCATGAATTGTTAAAGCTTCATCATATGTAAAAGGATATTTACCAGCTATCTTCAAATTCAATGTATTATAACTTCTTCCAATTTCTTTAGCTATCAATGGTTTCTTAATTCTCTTTCTAACAATTTCTGCTTGTAAGTTGTTATACATTTCGCACCCCCTTAAACGATATTTCGTTTACAATTACATTTTAAACTATTTTTCGTTTAAAGTCAATGATATTTTATAGTTTTTTTCTATTATTTTGTTTTTCTAAATGAAATTTCGTTCAAAGCGATTGAAAATTCGTATTAGAAATGATATTATTAATGTATATTTTCCATAAATTATGCATTTACTATTAACGAAAGGCGGTATTAGAATGAACAAAACAGAAAAGTTAAAACATATTATCTTAAGTAAATATACTAGTATAAGAGAGTTCTCAAAAATTGTTGATATTCCAAGTACGACATTAACAAGTGCACTAGATAAAAATATTGGTGGAATGGCTGTTGATAGAATTATAAAAATATGTGACGTATTAAATATAGATATAAAAACTTTTGAACCTCTAAATAATTCTTCAGATAACTCTCAATTATCACATCAAGAAAAAACTTTAATAAAAAACTTTAATAAACTAAATGATTTAGGTAAAGAGAAAGTAGTTATATATACACAGGATTTATTAGATAATCCTAAATTCTCAACTAATGATGAAATATGTGCTACAAAAGTGCCTTATCTAGTTGCTTGTCATAATGATGACTTATCTAAAGAAGAAAAAGATGCAATGGATAAAAAAATTAATGCATTTTTAAATAAATAATTATAAGGTAACATAGTAATGAATAATTATGAAAAATTATTAGAAGAGGCACGTAAATTAGGCATTAATGTTGTAGAAATAGATTTAGGAACTGATAAACCATGTGGTAAATGTATCAATAATATAATTTTTATAAATAGTAAGATTAGTATAAAAGATAAGTATTGTATTTTGGCTGAAGAGTTAGGACATCATAAATTGACAGTTGGTAATATAACTGATCAATCTAAACTTTCAAATCGAAAACAAGAACTAATTGCTCGTAGATGGAGTAATAAAAAATTAGTACGCTTATTGGATCTTATAAAATCTTATAAGTATGGTGCTAAAACTCGATATGAAATAGCTGAGTTTCTAGGAGTTACAGAAAAATTTTTAGAAGAATCTATACATTACTATAAATCTAAATATGGAACATGTTTTGTAATAGATAATTATACTATCTATTTTGAACCTAATTTAGGTATTATGGAAATGTTTTAAAAACTAATAAAATTATATTAATACTATTAAGATTACTAATTACTTAATGTTAGTTTAAACCAATTAGTGATCTTTATTTTTTAAAGAACACACATTCAAAAAGGAGCGATTTAGAAATGGACTATAATATAACTTATCGTCAAAAAGACAAAGGTTGGCAATTTATAATTTCCTATAAAGATAATATGGGGAAATGGAAGCAAAAATCGAAACAAGGATTTAAGACGAAAAAGGACGCTAAACCTGCTGCTGAAAAAATGTTAAAAGAATTAAAAAATACAACTAAAAATGTTCCAGTGAACAATGATTTAATTAAGGTTACTTTTAATCAATTAACTACTATATATTTAGATCATATAACTTTGTATAAAGAATACCATACTGTTAAAAGTTATAAAAATTGTTTTTCAAAATTTAAGGATTTAAATAATAAGAGAATTAAAGAAATTAAAAAACATGACATACAAAGCATAGTAGATAAATTACTAAAAGAGCATTTGAAATACTCAACAGTAAAAAAGTATGTTGGAATATTAAATATGTTTTTTATCTATGTTAAAGACGATTTAAATTTAATATTTGAATTACCTACTGTAAATATAAAAATTCCTAAAGAAAAAGAATATAGTAATAAAATCGCATTAACTAAAAAACAATTAAATAAACTTTTAAAAGAATTACAAGATAATAAATACTATATGGTTGCTTTTATAGCAGCTAATACTGGAATGAGATTAGGAGAAGTTCTCGGCTTAACCTGGGATTCTATTGACTTTAAACGTTCTAGCATAACTGTAAATAAACAATGGAAAGTATTAAAGACTCGAAAATCTGGATTCGGATCACTGAAATCAAAAAATTCTTATAGAACAATTCCTTTATCCCCCAATACATTAAAAGAACTTAAAAACTATAAGAAAAATAATCCTACTGATATAAACAATAGAGTTACTCCTTTTAATGCATCAAGTATTGATAAATATCTAAATCCCAAATTGAAAGAATTAGCTGGAATTACTATGCATGAATTAAGGCATACTTATGCCACTGCATTAATCTCAAATGGCGTAGATTTTAAAACTGCTGCTAAAATTCTTGGTCATACTGTAGAAATGACTATGAAGATTTATTCTCATGTTACAGATGATATGATGAAAAAAGCAACTATTATAATAGAAAATATTTTTTAAAAATTATTTTTGACGATTTTTTTGACGAATTTCTGTAATATAGCTTATATCAATGATTCTATAGGAATATCTGTATTCTGCCTTAGAATACTTCTAAGTCCTGTAGAAAAAGTAAGTCCTGCTTTATTGTTTACATTCATTTGATTTATTCCATGAATTTGATATTCTACAGGATCCTCCACTGTAATTATATTTTTTTCTTTTGAATTTAGATAATTTAACATTGCACATAAAGTAGTAGTTTTACCACTACCAGTTGGACCAGTCACAAGAACAATACCATTAGGATGCTTTAATATATCTTTTATTAAATTTAAATCTTCATTATTTTGTATTAAATCTTCTAATTGTATATCATTATTAAATTTATATAAAATTCTTATTACTATTTTTTCTCCATTTACAATTGGTAATGTTGAAGTTCTTAAATCTAAAACATTATCTTTAAATTCATACTCCATTTTTCCATCTTGTGGTATCATCTTTTTAGAAATATCCATACTTGACTTTATTTTTATTCGTGTGCTTACAAGCATATATACTTCTCTAGGTATAGTCAAAATTTCATTTAAAACACCATCAATTCTAAATCTTACTTTAACATTATCTTTAAAAGGTTCTAAATGAATATCACTTGCTTTTAAATTAATAGCTTGATTAATTATTGAATTGGTTAATTTTACAACAGGAGCATTTTCTATAATTTTATTATTATTTTCATCATCTTTAACTATATAATTAACATTTTTCAAGTCCTCTAAGACTTCATTTACTGTTTGCTTTTCATAATAACTTTCTATAGCCGAAAATATATTATACTTTGTATCAACATAAGGAATAACTTCCATACCAGTAATAAATCTAATTTCTTCTTTAATAGTCTCATCTGAGGGATTTAACATAGCTATTAATAATTTGTTTTTAATTATTTTAAAAGGCATTATTTCATATTTCCTAACTACTTCTTTGGGTATAAGTTTTATGACATCTGGTGATATGTATAAATCATCTAAAGATACTGATTTTATATTTAAATCTTTATTCAAATATTGAAAAGCCAATCTATTTTTCACCTCACGTTATAAATTTTACATCTAATCACTAATATTCATTTATTACATACTATTTCCATAAAAGTTTTATTTAATCAATAAATGAAAAAATCCTATTGAAATAATGCTATTTCAATAAGATTTATATAGTTTATAAATTAAATTCTCCTTTAAAAACAATTTCCGCAGGTCCTGTCATAAACACTTTATTATCTTTAAATTCAGTGATAAGTTCACCTCCAGGAACAAACACCTTAGCTTTGTTTCCTACATATCCCAATATATTACTTATAGCAAAAGATGCACAACTTCCTGTTCCACATGCTAAAGTAGGTCCCGCACCTCTTTCCCATGTTTTAACCTTTATAGTATCCTTATCTATAATCTCACAGAAGTTAACATTTGTTCCTTCTGTAAAGAGCTCGTACTTTTCTATATATTTTCCTTCTTCTATATCAATATCATCAGTTTTACACATAACTACTGTATGAGGTACCCCTAACTTCATGGAATTAATAATATACTCTTTATCATTTATATATATTTTCTTATTCATTATTTTTTCTTTGCAGTTAGCTGGAATATCTTCTGGATTTAGTGAAAATTCACCCATATTAATAGTTATACCCTCAACCGTATTATCTACAATATTTAAGTGAGCTATTTTAATGCCGTCACCAGTCTCTATATTTATAGTATCTTTATAAACTATTTTGTTATCATATACATATCTTGCAAAACATCTTATTCCATTTCCACACATATCGGCATATGAACCATCAGCATTTATAATCTCCATTTTTATATCAGAAATTTCACTTTTTCTAATTAATAATATACCGTCAGCTCCTATACCAAATCGTCTATGACATACTTGTTTTGCAATTTCACTTTCTGTTCCATTAAATACACCTTTTCTATCATCTATAACCACAAAATCATTACCTGTGCCTTGCATTTTTGTAAAATACATTTTGATCACCCTTTACTTGTTGATTATTAACTCTGTAAATAATATACTATAAAGGGTAACTCCTTGTGAAGTCTTTATTTCACTACTAAGAAAGGATGATATAATATGGCACTAGACGGAATATTTTTATATAGCATTATAGATGAATTAAAAACTAATCTTGTAAATGGAAAAATAGATAAAGTAAATCAACCTGAAAAAGATGAAATAATTCTTAATATAAGAAAAGGAAAATCTTCTTATAAATTACTTATTAGTTCTTCTTCAAACTATCCTCGAATACACCTAAGTAATCTAACTAAAACAAACCCTATAAAAGCTCCTATGTTTTGTATGGTTCTTAGAAAATACATAAATAACGCTAAAATATTAGATGTATATCAAATAGATAATGATAGAATAGCCGTTATAGACTTTGAAAGTACTGATGAATTAGGATTTAATAGCATTTATTCTTTGATAATAGAAATAATGGGTAGACACAGTAACATAACCTTAGTTAGAAAAAGGGATAATATAGTCATGGATAGCATAAAACATATTACTCCTGATATAAATACTTATAGATGTATTTATCCTGGAATAGCATATGTATATCCACCAAAATCTTTGAAATTAAATCCTTTTACCTTCACTTGCCAAGAAATTAATAATCATATAATAAATAATAATATTGAATTTAATAATACCATTTTTTCTAAAATTTTTACTGGTGTAAGTAAAACATTATCTTCAGAAATCTGCTATAGACTACAAAAACAAAATATAGAATTAAATATATCTTCTTTAAATACTATTACATCTTTTTTAAAGAAAATTTTTGAAAATGTTGAACTTAAAAAATTAGCATTTAATTCCTATAAAAAAAATAATGCTCTTTTAGATTTCTATTGTTTAGAACTAACTTGCTATAATGATTATTTAATCATGAATTACGAATCTCCAAGTACTCTTTTAGAAAATTTTTATTATACTAAAGATAAGGCTGATAGATTAAAAGCAAGGAGTTCAGACCTACAAAAAATTGCTTTAAATAATATAAATAGATGTATAAAAAAAGATAAAATTCTTAATAAGACTTTAGAAAAATGCTCAAACAAAGAAACATCTAAACTTTATGGTGAGCTTTTGACAGCTAATATATATGCCTTAAAAAAAGGTATGAACGAAATTGAACTTTCCAATTATTATAGTGAACATTATGATATGGTAAAAATCTCACTTGATGAAAACAAAACTCCCTCTCAAAACATTCAATTATACTATAAAAAGTATAATAAATTAAAAAAGTCTGAAGAAGCAGCACATACTCAACTTGAACAAAATAAAGAAGAATTAGATTATCTTTATTCTGTTCTAACAAATATAAATAATGCGGACAATTACGATGAAATTGAAGAAATAAAAAAAGAATTAATAGAAACTGGATATATAAAGTTTAAAAAAATATACAAAACCAAAAAATCAAAAACTTCAAAACCTATGCATTTCATATCAAAAGATGGTTTTGATATATACGTAGGAAAAAATAATATTCAAAATGATTATTTAACATTAAAATTTGCAAATAAACATGATATTTGGTTCCATACTAAAAATATACCTGGTTCTCATGTAATAATAAAAAATACAGGAAATATACCTGAAAGTACTTTACTTGAAGCTGCAAATCTTGCGGCATATTATAGTAAATCTCAAACTTCTTCTAATGTTCCTGTAGACTATACCGAAATTAAAAATGTGAAAAAACCTAACGGTGCAAAACCTGGTATGGTTATATATTCTACTAATCAAACTATATATATAACACCAACAAATCCTGAATTAAATTAAAAATAAACCCTCGTTTATATTATATAAACGAGGGTTATATTATTTTTCAAATATCTTAACAGCATCTTCATTGTCTATTTCTGAAACCATTACAGATACTAATTCTTTTCTTGAAGTTGGTACGTTCTTACCAACATAATCGGCTCTTATTGGAACTTCTCTATGACCTCTATCAACTAAAACTGCTAATTGTATATTAGCAGGTCTTCCATGTTTAATAACTGCCTCCATGGCTGCTCTTGCAGTTCTTCCTGTATAAAGAACATCATCTACTAATATTATCTTTTTATTCTTAACATCTATGTCTAAGCTCTTTTCATTAAGTAACGGTTGATCAGCTACTTCTGTTAAATCATCTCTATAAAGAGTAATATCTACTGAATCGACCTCTACTTTTACTCCTTCAAATTGCTCTATTAACTCTGAAATCCTTTTAGCAATAGGTACTCCCCTACGTTCTATTCCTAAAAGTATAACATCTTCTACCCCTTTATTTTTTTCTATTATTTCATGGGCTATTCTAGTTAATGTCCTTTTGATTGCTTTTTCATCTAAAAGTATAGATTTAAATTCCATAACTATTCCTCCTTATCAAGCTTTAATAATATTTCTTTATAATATTGTGGTAAATCGGACTCAAATTCTATGTACTTTTCTGTTGTTGGGTGTATAAACCCTAATTTCTTAGCATGTAGCATCTGACCGTTTAGCTTAAATCTTTGCTTTTTAAATCCGTACATAGGATCTCCAACTAATGGATGCCCTATATAAGACATATGTACTCTTATCTGATGTGTTCTACCTGTTTCAAGAATACATTTAACCAAAGTATTCTTTTTAAATCTTTTCAACACTTCATAATGAGTAACTGCATTTTTGCCACCTTCAACTACTGCCATTTTTATTCTATCCTTAGGATTTCTACCTAAAGGCTCGTCAACTAATCCGTTCTCTTCTTTTACAATCCCCTCTACTACAGCTATGTATTCTCTCTTCATAGAATGTTCCTTTAGTTGCTCTGCTAAAATTTCATGTGCTTTATTATTTTTAGCAACAACAAGCACCCCTGAAGTATCCTTATCTATCCTATGTACAATTCCCGGTCTAGTATCATCATTAAGCGTAGATAATGTATCACAATGATATAATAATGCATTAACTAAAGTACCACTATAATTACTAGTAGCCGGATGTACTACCATTCCTTGAGATTTATTTATAACTATAATATCATTATCTTCATATAAAATATCCATCTCTATATTTTCAGGATTAATCTTTTTATCTTCTTTTTCTATATTATTAACTACTACGGAATCATGTAATTTTAATTTATAATTGCTTTTTTTATCTTTTCCATTAACCTTTACATGTCCTTCTTGTATAAGTTTTTGTATATATGATCTAGATTTGCCCTCTAATGAGTTTGATATAAAGAGATCCAATCTACAATTTACTAAATTCTCATGTATTATAAATTCTTTTGTACACATTACTTTCCTTCCTTTAATATAAATATACCTAACATTATTGTTCCTACTACAACTAAAATATCAGCTATATTAAACGTAGGATAATAATAAACATCTTTATAATGAACTAAAATAAAATCCACTACAAATTTATAAAAAATTCTATCATACAGATTTCCTAAAGCTCCTGCTATTATGCAAGCAAACCCTATTTTTATAAATTTAGACTTAGGTTTATATTTAACTACATAATATATAATTGCTAAAATTGCTATTAATGTAAACAAAACTAATAAAAAAGTCTTTCCTTGAAAAATCCCAAAAGCAGCTCCTTTATTCTCAAGATATCTAAATGAGAAAAAATCTTTAATTAACTCTATTTCATTTCCATTAGCTAATGTTTTCAAAGCCCATACTTTAGTAAATCTATCTAAAAGTATGCCAATTATAATAACCAAAATTTCCATATTTTCTCCCCATCCCCAAAATAAAATAATTATATATTTAATCAGGTAACTGGTTTCTATATTGCTGATTACTTATTCTATCTACTTCTTCTACAATTCCTATATGTTCATCATCTTCATCATAATCAGTAAATTCATATACATTTTCCATCTCATTAAATCTTTCTACAGCTTGATAACTATCTTCTGAATCAAAAGGTATAGAAGTAGAATTATCATTATTTCCATATCCAAAAGGTTCTTCTATAACCTCTTCTTCCGGTGGTCTATTATGACTATCTGGTGGCATAGAATTACATTGTGCTCTTTTACACTCTATACAATATTTGGCATAAGGAATAACTTCCAACCTTTCATTAGGAATCTGTCTTCCACACGCTCTACAAACACCATACTTTCCATGTTTTATATCATCTAATGAATCATCTATTGCATTTAATATTTCTATTTCATTTTTTTGTAACGCAGCACCTTTAGCCTTATCATAAAATTGCTGTCCTGTATCAGCTGGATGATTATCATAAAGAGATAGTTCAGAAGATAACTCACTATCTGATTTTATAGGTTCAAATTCTTTTATTTTATCTATTAAACTTTCAACTCTTTTTTTTCTTTAAATAATTTTTCTTTGTAATATTTTTTTCTTTTTTCTTTCATAGTAACAGCTCCTTTTTATTATTAAATAAATCAAGGGTCTGTTACTTAGTTTTTTCAAAGAAAAATATTTTATTACACAAGCTATTTAATTTATATATTTTCTAATATTCCTTTTAATATATTTGTTGAGTTTTTAACTCCAATAGGTATAAATTTTTCATAATCTATATGCGCACCATTATTAGCATTATCTGAAATGGATCTTATTACTACAAAAGGAACTGAATTTAAATAACATACTTGAGCTATACTTGCACCTTCCATTTCACACGCAATAGCATTAAATTCATCACTTAACCAGTTGATTTTATCAACACTTGCTATAAATTGATCTCCAGATACTATTCTTCCTATAAAACTTTCATGTTCTGTATTTTTTTTACATGCTTCTTCAGCAAGTTTTATAAGTTCTTGATCACATTTAAAATCATAAGAATCTAATCTAGGAACTTGACCAAGCTTATCTCCAAAAACTGTTGTATCCATATCATGTTGTACAAGCGTATCTGCAATAACTACATCTCCTGGCATTATGTCTTTTCCCATTCCACCAGCTACTCCAACATTTATCATTTTATCTACTTTATAATCATCTACTAAAATTTGTGCACATACTGCAGCATTTACTTTCCCTATACCACTTCTTACTACTACAACATCCTTTCCCCAAAGCTTTCCTAAATTAAATTCCATATTTGCCTTTTTAGTTTTGCTTTCAAGTTCTATATTATTTAGTAAGATTTCTACTTCTTCATCCATAGCTCCAATAATTCCAATAATCATATTATCTCTCCTTATTCATAGTTTATTGCTATTAAATATACTTCTAAGAATACATTAATCCTTTTTTGTTGTCAACGATGCCTTTTTCTGTAAAATAAAAGTCTCACAAAAATCGTGAGACTACTTTACATCTTCCTCTGCAAAAAAACTTTTTATAGCATCTAAATCTTCATTATTTAGTCCTTCATTTTCTGAGGTTGTATCCTTAGTTATATCTACTTGAGTTAAATTTTTTTCATTTACATTCTCTAAATTATCAACACTTGGAATTTCATTATTTATCTGTATTTCTTTAGCACTTATCTCTGATAAATCAACTGCATTACCAACATTGTAATTTTTCACAAACTCTTTTTCAAGTCCACTAAATGTATCTAATTGAGCACTCATAAAATGCTTAAATTTAGATCTAAATTTTAAAAATTCTTGTTTAACAGCTTCATAATCATCATTAATTCTTATAACATCATTATGTGCTTTATTAATTATTCTTTGAGCAGATTCATTGGCTTGTCTAATTATTAATTCTGCTTCGTTTTGAGCCGACGTTTTAGCTTGCTCTGCTGCTGATTGAGCTAACACTAAAGTTTTCTGAATATTTTCTTCAATTTTAGAATAATGTTTTAATTTTTCTTCAGCTACTTCTAATCTTTCCTTTGCAAATGAGTTTTCTTTATAAAGTGCTTCATAATCTTCAGCAATTTTATCTAAAAATTCATCAACTTCATCACAATCATAACCTCTAAAATTCTTTTTAAATTCTTTATTATTAATGTCCATTGATGTAATTACCATATCTACCACCTCATACTCATATGTATTTTTTAATTATAATTTTTTCTCTTCCTTTTAAGGTTTTCCCAGTACATTCGTTTATCTTAAATTTACCATATCCCCTTAAAGTTATTATGGAATTTATTTCAACATGAATATCTTTTCTTATAACCTTTTCATAATCTAATAAAACTAAACCTTTTTTTATCATATCCTCTGAATTACTTCGAGATATCCCACCTAATGCTGCTACTATGGAATCTAATCTACAAGATGAAACTATTATGGTTTTCACCTGAAATTTATGCTCTGGAATTTGATTTTCATCATAATGATCTAAAATTTTAACCTTACACGGACTTTTCCCTATTCTTGTAAGATTGTTTTGTATAAACTCAGCTATATCACTGCAAACTGGCACATAACACTCATCTTCATCTACTATTAAATCACCAAGTTTTTCTCTTTTAATACCAAGTGACATTAAAGCTCCTAAGAAATCCGAATGTTTTAATTTGCTAAATGCAGACATATTGATTATATTTAATAATTTTACTGGATAATTATACATTTCATCATCATCATAGTTAGATAAAATAGAAATAGCTCTTCTATCACTCTCTTGAAAAATTCCATATGTTCCTATCTTACATCTTATTTTGCTACTTAAATTAAGTAGCTTTTTCCAAATAGTTGGACTATAAAATTCATTAAAGTATATAGGATTATTTATTTTTTCATGTAATAGTATTTTATCATATATATTAGAAATCAAATTATTATCTTGATAATTAAAATATTCTATGAACTGTTTTTTATTCATTTAAATACCAAATATTCCACGCATAAATATAATAGCTATTAACGAAAATACTATTCTTTTTAATATTGCTATTATAACCAATGCTAATATTGGAGAAAAATCTATAGCTAATCCCGGCATAAACTTTTCTTGAATTATTCTTCCTGGATAAAAAAAAGGTTCTGCAATAGTATGTATTAATCTAGTAAATGTGTTTTCTTGTATAGGCACCCATGATAATATAACATCAATAAGTATGAATATTTCTAAAACTTGAAATAATATATCAAAAGCTTTTTGCAATATTAATAATATCATTATATCCTCCAGTTTTATTTAGTCCAATTTAATATTCCTTTACTTGAAAGCTCATTTTTTAATTCATTTGTTATTTCAACATTTGATGGTGAAATTATGTATACTCCCTTATCAATTTCATCAAGTGAACCACCTAATGCGTAGCTTGCACCAGCAATAAAATCAAGTAATCTTTGTGCTATTTTAGATTCAAGGCTTGTCATGTTTACAACTATTATTTTTCTAGCTTTTAAATTATCACAAATTTCTATTGCTGCATCATAATCCATGGGTTTTAAAATTATAACTTTTGTACTTGCTGCTGTATGTATGCTCACAACTTTTCCTTTCTGATTTCTTACATTAGAAGCATCAAATATATTTTCTATTTCTTCATTTTCTTCATTTAAAGCCTCATTATCCATTTCTTCTATTTCGTCAATTTCTTCTTCCAATCCTAAAAAATCCATAACTTTATTAAGCATCTTTTTTGCCATTTTTACTCCTCCTAAACATTATATACTCTTTTTCCAAATATCCCTTCGCCTATTCTTACCATATTAGATCCTTCTTCAAGTGCTATTTTATAGTCTCCAGTCATGCCCATAGAAATAAACTCCATATTTACATTTTCATATTTATTTTTAGATAAAAAATTATATATATTTTTCATCTCTTTAAAGTATTCTCTATTGGTGTCCTGATTTCCTTTCGGAATTACTGTCATAATTCCTTTAACTTTAACATATTTACATTTTTCACATTCATTTATTAAATCTTGTAAATCTTCTAGAAGCACTCCCGACTTATTTGGATCCCTTCCAATATTAATTTGTATAAGTACATTTGCAACTTTATCGCACATTGAATATCTTTTTTCAATTTCTTTTAAGAGTCTAATATTATCTAAAGAATGAATTAAATGGACTTTTCCTACAATATATTTTACTTTATTAGTTTGAAGATGTCCAATTAAATGCCAGTGAACATCATCATGAAAATTATCGATTTTTTCTATAAGTTCTTGAACTTTATTTTCACCAAAATCTCTTATATCACATTTGTATACTTCTTCTAATTCTTCAAGTAATCTAGTCTTAGACACTGCAATTAGTGTAGTTCCTTCTGGTATACTCTTTTTTATTTTGTCAACATTTTCCTTAATGGACATAACAATCGTCTCCTTATAATTTATTTTTTATTATATATTTTAGATTCTCTCATGTAATTATAATCGAGTTTCTTGTCATTCCCTAAAATTTTTATTTTATCTTTTTTGCTTATATTAACATTAATACCTCTTATCTTTAAAATAGATATAGATGATTCATATCCTTCTACATAGCTATATAATTTTTCTTTATCTCCTATTGCTTTTATATTAAACGGTGCAGGAATCTTTACTCCATTTATTTCTGTGAATACACCCCAACATAGCACACTAGAATTTCCTATAATTCTTTGACCATTTACTGATATAGCCTCAGCCCCTGCAAACCTTAAATCATTAATAGCTAATGTAATATCTTTATCATGAATTATTAAATTCCAATAATCATTTGGACTTACTATCTGACTTTGTTTATCTAGACTCGCATCCTCTAATGTTATTTCTATTCCTTCACCTTCCAAATCTTTATTACCTAATATCATTTCATTATTACTAACTTCATCTTCCATTTCAATTTGCAATTTATCTTTGTTATATCCATTATCTTTATACTTTTTTAGCTTTTTATTATATTCATCATATTCTTCTTTAAGATTTCTTATATCTCTATTTAACTTCATATTATAATTATAAGCTTGTTGATAATCACTTGGATTTAAAAGCACCTTGTTATTGAACTTACTAAAATTCATATTCGATGAAATAAGTACCCCTATAATTATAGAAGCTATGAAAATAAATATAGTAGCTTCATTTTGTTTCATTTAATCACCTCATTGATGTGATTTTGCTTTTTCTAATAAAAGCCTTCTTAGAGATGCAAAATTATTAAATATTCTTTCTCCAAATACTATAACTGCAGCAAGATATATTGGCATACCTAATTTATCTCCTAAATATGTTAATGCTGCTGCTAAAACAGCATTTCCAAAAAATCCAGAAATAAATACATCTGCTCTAAACTTCTTTTCTACAGATGCTCTTATGGCTCCAAAAACTGAATCTAAACATGCAAATATAGCAACAGAAATATATGGTGAAAAATTTATCGGTATATTTATATTCCAAAAAATACCTATTATTGTTCCAATTATAAGTCCTATTACTATTACCATAAAACCACCTCTATTTATCTGTATTTATAGGTCTTGCATATTGAAATTTTAAACTTTCATTATTCTTTTGTATTTTTATATTACTTGATTCTTCATATTTAACATCAATACCAATTTGCTTTAATTCATCAAGAACTCCTCCCGGAAACTCTAAAGGTTTTTTTAAATTAATCTTATTTCCAATAGCTTTTATTGTTATTCTTTTAGTTGAAGGTATTCTTTCATTGTTTATAGTAATATAATTACTGGCACTTCTAATACCTGTCCTTGATGTAATTCTTATATCATTTACAGATACCGCCTCTGCATCAGCTGCATTTAATTCATTTATGATTTTTATAATATCATAATCTTTAATAATTGGTACTACATTATTATTACCTGTAAAAAACTCTTTTTGAGGTGTAATATATACTATTATACCTTCTCCTTCTACATCAACACTTCCTGTAAGTATTCTAGTATCCTCTAATTTTTTCACTATTTCCTTAGTCATATCACTTTTATTAGAAGCTGCATTTTCGTAGCTCTTTATTTGTGTCTGTAATTCATCTATATTTTCTCTTAATTTATCTTTTTGCTTTTTCAATTGATCTATTTCTAATGTGATTTGAGCTGCATTTTTCTTTTCATCTAATTCTTTATTTTGATTCATAACAGATTTTAATTGATATGTAATCATAAAGGCAAGAAGTACACATACAATTCCAACAGATATTTGTGATTGAATTTTTTTCATAATATGTCCTCCTAATCTTTTATAGCAAATACTGGTTCACCATTAAAACTTATATCTATATAACCTTTTTTATTCGTAAGACCATTAACCGTTAAAATATTTAATGCTTTGTTATATTTTTCTTCAAGATTATCACTTGTTCCAAGCTTAACAAGCATATCTCCATAACAAAATGTTATATTAGTTAAATCATCTATATTAACTATAGCAGGTTCAGGCATACCATCATTTAATCTAGCAATTAAATCAGTAATTTCATTTATAACTTTAAGCTTTCTTTCATCCTTAGTTTTAATAGCTTCTCCAACCTTATATGGATCTTTTTCAAATCCTTCTAATTTAATAAGCTTCATTCCATCAATTGTGGCCTTTTCTTCTAAAACAACCCCATCTTTGTCTATTATTAAATATTTATCTTGTTGTTTTACATAAAAAATTGCTGTTCTTTCTTGAACATCAATCTTTATATGATCTGGAAATTGCCTTTTTACATTTGCATCTAATATGTACGAATTTGTAAGAATAGATTCTTTTATTTTATTTAAATTCAAATGAAATATATTTTTGCCAAGCTGAACTTGTGAAAGTTTTTTAATTTCCTCAGAAGTTATATTTCTATTATTTGTAACCTCAATATCTTTAATCGCAAAATACGGTAGCTTCAGACATAAGGTGGTAACTATAGATACAAGCAGAATAATACTTAACGTATATTTCTTGATTCTTCTTTTCTTCCTTCTCTTTAAAATTAGTTCATTTTGTTCCTTATTTTTTCCAACTTTTGAGTTTATAGTCATAAAATATTCCCCTCAAATTACATATATTTATAATTATATAATAACACATAAAATATTAAGATTAAACTTATTTAATCTTAATATTTCCTTAATATTTTTTAAAAATTTAATATTATAAATTTTTATATTATATAAATATCCTTAATATGTATACAAAAAAAGCATTGCTTAATACAATGCTTTTAATTGCTACTTTGTCTCGATATATTTAAAAGTACACCCATAGCTATTAAGTTAAATACAAGAGATGAACCTCCATAACTTATAAATGGCAATGGTACTCCTGTAACTGGCATAGATCCAGTTACAACAGCAATATTTATTATTGCTTGAATTGCTATTACACCTGTTATACCAGTAGCAAGTACTGTTCCAAAAATATCTTTAGCTTGTGCTGCTACTTTTACTCCTCTAAATATAAACACTATAAATAAAGATATAATAACTAAGCATCCAATCATACCTAGCTCTTCTCCTATAATAGAGAATATGAAATCATTATGCGGTTCTGGTATGTAATAACATTTTTGTCTTGATTGCCCAAGACCCATACCCATTATTCCTCCTGATCCTAATGCTAGTAAGGATTGTATTAACTGATATCCCTTACCTTTAGGATCTGCCCAAGGATTTAAGAAGCTTGTAAATCTCGCCAATCTGTATGGTTCCAATATTGTGAATGCAACTCCTGCTACACCAATTACGCTGAATAAAAATGCTATGTGTTTTCCTCTACAGCCTGATGTAAACAAAATAATTAATGTAACAATCATTATAACTGATGCTATACTAAGATTTTTTTCTAGCAATACCATACCAGCAAAGAAACCTGATACTAGCAAATATGGCATTATTCCATACTTAAATGTTTTTATTCGCTCACCTTTTTGCTCTATACTATTGGCCATATATAAAACAACCATATATTTAGCAATTTCCGATGGTTGAATAGAAGCTCCTCCCGGAAGGTAAATCCATCTTCTTGCTCCATGATTACCTGGAAACGCAAAAACAGCACATAGTAATATTATAGTTATAATAATAAGTGGTTTTATATTATTTCTTAATTTATGATAGTCTCTTTTTTCCGCTATAATCATAAATGTTATTCCTATTGTAGCCCACAATCCTTGTTTCTTCAAAAAGTACATATCATCATAATTATAATTTTTACTATGTAATGCAGCATATGAGCTAGCACTATATACCATAATTACACCTGTTGCTACTAATAACATTATTGTAACAAACAATATAAAATCAACCTTACCCATTTTTCTTTTGGGTTTTTCCATAACAGCTCCTCCTATTTACATTACTTATAGGGATAAACTATTCATCTTAATTAAAGACAAGAAACCTATTAAACAAAGTATAACCGTTATTATAGAAAATATAGATACTACTTTAGTTTCATGCCATCCACTTAATTCAAAGTGATGATGTATTGGACTCATTTTAAAAACTCTCTTACCTGTTAATTTAAATGATGTAACTTGTATTATTACAGATAAAGTTTCTGCAAGATATATGCCTCCAACAATTGGTACTATCAAAGGTAATTTTAACATCATAGCTACTGCTCCAACTACACCACCTAAAGCTAATGAACCAGTATCCCCCATAAAAATTTGTGCCGGATAAGCATTATATTTTAAAAATCCTAATAAAGCTCCTCCAACTGTAGCGCAAAATACCGCAAGTGTATAATTGCCTGTAGCATAACTTACTACAGCAAAGAAAGTCATTACAAGTAAAGTAATACTTGTTGCAAGACCATCTAATCCATCTGTTAAATTTACAGCATTAGTTGTAGCTGCAAAATAAACTACTATAAATGGTATATAGAAAATACCTAGATTACAAGTTTTGTGTACAAAAGGTATTATTATTTCACTACCTATTTTAGGATTATTATAAGCATAAAATGCTATTATAGATGAAACTATTAATAATAATATCATCTTTTGATATGCTTTTAGTCCTTCGTTTTCCTTATGTATTATTTTAAGTGAATCATCTATTAATCCTATTATTCCAAATCCTACAAATGCAAACATTGCAAGTTTTGTTTCAAAACTTGGATGTCTTGTAATTATAAAAACTGTAACTATACTTGAAATAATGAATATTATTCCTCCCATTGTAGGGGTTCCCGATTTCTTTTTATGACTTTGTGGTCCTTCACTTCTTATATTTTGACCAAATTTAAATTTGTGTAACAATGGTATTAGTATAGGTCCTTGAAGTAATGATATTATAAATGCTACTAATACTGAATAAATCATTAAACTCATATTTCTATCTCCTTTAGCAATTTTTATCTTTAAGCTTGTTTACTATATATTCAAATTTCATACTTCTTGAAGCTTTTACTAGTACAATATCATCTTTGTTTATATTATTTGTTATAAACTCAGCTGCATCTTCTATAGTTTCAAATTGTTTAGAAGTTTTATTAAATCCTTCTTTATATGCTTCATTAAACTCTCCTACAGTTATTAATAAGTCTACATTTTTACTATCCGCATACTCAGCAACTTCTTTATGAAATTTATATGAATCTACTCCTAGTTCCTTCATGGTTCCAAGCACAGCTATCTTTCTTTTACCTTTTATTGTATTCATTACATCGATAGCCGCTCTCATTGAATCTGGACTAGCATTATAGCAATCATCTACTATAGTAAACTTTTCTCCTTTTACTATGTCAAGTCTCATAGATGTAACACTCAAATTCTTTATACCATCTTTTAGCTTATCATATTCTATATTTAAAACTCTACCTGCTGCAATTGCAAGTAATGAATTTAGAATATTATGTTTTCCAGGAACAGGTATATTAAATTTTTCATTTTCATCATTATGACACACAGTAAATTCAATATGATTTTCATCAGTAAGTATATCTGTAGCTTTATACGCTACTCCTTCATTAAACCCTATATTAATTATATTATAATCATTTGAAGATATATCTTTTAATAAATCATTCTCATTGTTAACTATTAAAATACTGTCTTTATTAAAGAAATCTGTTATTTCCATTTTTGCTTTTAAAATATTTTCTCTAGTTTTTAAATTTTCTATATGTGATATACCAATATTAGTTATTAAAGCAATATCTGGTCTTGCCACCTTTGCAAGTCTATGGATCTCAGAAAAATCACTCATTCCCATTTCTAATACAGCAACGTCTAAAGTATTATCAAGATTAAATATCATTAATGGTAATCCTATTTCATTATTAAAGTTTCCTTGTGTTTTAAAAACTTTAAACTTAGAACCTAAAGCTGCCGCAGTTAAATCCTTAGTAGATGTTTTTCCTGTTGAACCTGTTATACCTATTATTTTTATATTTAGTTTACTTCTATATAATTCAGCCAAATCAAGTAATGCTTTTCTTGTATTTTCCACTAATATAACCGATGTATTTTCCTGTAAATCACCTTCATTAAACTTTATTTCGTCTACTATACATAAGTTTGCACCTTTTTTGCTTGCCTCTACTATATAATTGTTTGCATTAAAATTATCTCCCTTTAGTGCTACAAATATACTATTTTCGTTAATTTTTCTTGTATCTGTACTTACACTATTATATTTATGACAATTAGAATTTATGTGTATTTTTCCATGAATAGCTTCGACTATTTCTTCAAATTTTAGTAATTCCAATTAAAACAACTCCTTTACTATATCAGCTATTACTTCTCTTTCATCAAAATGTATCACCTTATCTTTTAATATTTGATAATCTTCATGACCTTTTCCTGCAACAACTATAACATCATCTTTTTTTGCAATTTTCATAGCTTCTTTTATTGCATCTTTTCTATTTTCTACTACAACATAATTATCTTTATCTATTCCAGAAACTACATCATCTATAATTGACATAGGTTCCTCTGTTCTAGGATTATCAGATGTTATTATTGCAATATCAGATAAATCAGATCCTATTTTTCCCATAATAGGTCTTTTAGTTTTATCTCTATCACCACCACATCCAAATACACTTATGAGTCTTCCTTTTGTAAAATCTTTCGCAGTATTTAATATATTTTCAAGTCCATCTGGAGTATGTGCATAATCAACTATAACATCAAACCCTAAATTATATTTTTTAGTAACATTCTCACATCTTCCAGGAACAACTACATTTTCAAGTCCTTCTTTTACTTTCTCTATAGAAATTTCTTCTTCAAGACATGCTCCTGCACTACATAAAGCATTATAAACATTATATATTCCTGGTATACTTAGATTAATATGTATTGTAGTTCCTTTATAAATTAAATCAAATTCAGCACCTCTTGCATGATTTACTATATTATTAGCAACTAAATCTGCTTGTCTTTCAGTAGAATAAGTAACTTTTAGGTTAGTGTTTGGTATATCTTTAAGCATTCTTTCTCCATAAGAATCATCTATATTTATTATTGAATTTTTAGCATTGTTAAACATAGATAATTTAGCTTCGTAATAATTCTCAAAAGTTTTATGAAAATCAAGGTGATCTTGAGTTAAATTAGTAAATACTCCTTGTGAAAATTCTAATCCATATACTCTATCTAAACTTAAAGAATGAGAAGATACTTCCATGATACAATATTCTATATTTTTATCCTTCATTTTCTTGAACATTTCGTGTAATTCAAGAGATTCTGGTGTAGTTCTTTCAGCTTTTATTTTTTCTTCTCCAATAAAATTAGCTATAGTTCCTATAAGTCCTGTGTTACATCCTGCATGTTCTAAAATTGATTTTATCATATATGTAGATGTGGTTTTCCCATTTGTACCTGTTATACCAATTAATTTTATTTTATTCGATGGATTTCCATAAAAATTAGATGCTATTATCGCCAAAGCTTTTCTCGTATTTTCAACTTTTATATATGTGCAACTTTCATTAATTTCGGTATCTTTGCTACAAACAATAACCTTAGCACCGTTTTCAATAGCTTTTGGGATAAATTTATGTCCATCTACATTAAATCCTTCAATGGCTACAAATACATCTCCACTTAAAATCTTTCTTGAATCATACTCTACTTTGTTTACATCTAAATCTAATGTGCCATTTAAATTTGTATAATCTAATTCTTTTAAAATTTGTATAAGTTTCATAATACTCATCACCTCTTATTAAACAAATTAATGCAACGCACATTTAAGTGCGTTGCTAAATATAAAACTTCTAATCACCAACATCCCGGAGCGTAAGAACTATGGTTGCTGTTCCCTTATTAACTGACTTACCTGGCGCAATACTTTGCTCCAAAACAGCACCTTCTCCAATAAATTTAACTTGAATTCCTAAACTTTTTAAAAGTTCTTGAGCCTTTTCTTTACTATATCCCTTAAGATTTGGAACTACCACTTCTTTATTATAGTTTTCAGCGCTACCAGTGTAAAGAACAACTTTTCCACCTTCATTTATAGCATATCCTGGTTTAGGTGTCATATCTACTATATAATCACCTTTAGTATCTAAATCACAATTTAATTTAGCTTCTTTTAAAATTTTAACAGCTTCATCTTTTTTAAGTCCCCTAACTTCTGGAACAACTGCATTTTTAGCTACTAATTTTTCACCACTACCACCTGAGAGTGATAAATAATTAAATATATCAGTATAAAGTTGTTTAGCAACTGGCGCTGCTATTTGTCCTCCATAATAATTAGATGAATCTGGCTCATCAATAGATACAAGAACTGTTACTTTAGGATCGTTTGAAGGTGCCATTGATGCAAATGATCCTATATATTTTCCTGCACCATATCTACCATTAACAACCTTTTGAGCTGTTCCTGTTTTACCAGCTATCTTATATCCATCTATAAAAGCTTTTCTTCCTCCACCTTCAGATACAACACGTTCCATATAACCTCTTAACCTTGCCATTACATCTGCATCTTCTATTCTTTTCTTTTCTTTTACTAAATTATCAAAATTCTCATCAACCACTTTATTATTATTTTCATCATAGTAAACTATTTCTTTTGCAATATGAGGTTTTATTAAATATCCTCCATTAGCTATTGCATTTAACGCTGTCATATATTGAATGCAAGTTACTGTATTAGCTTGACCAAAAGATATTGAAGCAAGATCTCCCTCACCTATATTTTCTGTCTTTTTAACTATACCGCTAGCTTCACCTGGAAGATCTATTCCCGTTTTCTTTCCAAATCCAAATTTGTAAATATGTTTGTTTAGTTTTTCCGCCCCTAACTTTCTTCCTACATCTATAAAACCTACGTTACATGAATTTTTAATTATATCTGGAAAAGTTTCAAGTCCATGTCCTGATTTTTTTGCACAATGTCTTATACGATCTGCGACTTTAATACCACCATTACAAGTTACTCTATAATTTTCCTCATCAATAACTTTTTCTTGCATTGCAGCACTTGCTGTTATTACCTTAAATATAGATCCTGGTTCAAAAGTATCACTTACAGCTCTGTTTCTCCATTTTTGTTGAAGTTCAGCAAAAGTTTTCCCTTCTTCCCAAGGAGAATTAGGATTATAGTCTGGTTTATTTGCCATCCCTAAAACTTCTCCTGTCTTAGGATCCATAACCATAATAGTAACAGCTTTAGCTTTATTATCTTTTATAGCTTGATCAGCTGCTTTTTCAGCAAAATGTTGTATCATTTCATCAATAGTAAGCACTACATCTTTTCCTGGAACTGGTTTAGTGTATTCTGAAATAGTATATGGAAGATCTTGACTTTTGCTATCTGTTTCAGCAATTTTTACTCCTGGAACTCCTGATAGATATTTATTATATTGTAGTTCTACCCCAGTCAAACCTTCACCATCTGATCTTGTATGTCCCAATACTTGAGATAAAAAATTGTCATTAGGATAATATCTTTTTGTATCCGGTGATACTATAATTCCTCTTAGTTTCTTGCCTCTTATTTTAATATTTCTTGCATTATCTGCTTCTTCCTTTTCTATTCTTCTTTTCAAAGTAGCAGATCCCATAGGCAAACCACTTGGAAGTCTTTTTTGTAAAATTTTTAGTATTTCTGTTTTGTCCATATTTAAAGCTTTTGAGATTTCAGTTGCTACCTCATCGTCAGATATCTGATTCTCTTTACCCTTATTTTGAACTCCTCTTAGTGCATTCATATCTAAATCAATTCTATAAACATTAGCACTCACTGCAAGTTCATGTCCATTCCTGTCTAAAATTTTTCCTCTTCTTGCCTCTATTTTGACTTCACTTGTCCATTGATCAGTAGCAATATTTTTATAATTATGAGACTTTACTATCATTACATAAGCAAGTCTGCCTACTAAGGAAAAAAACAAAAGCAAAAGTATGCCTAAAACGATAAGCATCCTTCGCTTTATTATACTTTTGTCTCTGTATTGCTTTTTAGTCACACTATATTACCTCCGTTAAAACAATATCTCCTTTATTTTTTTAAATATATTGTTTTTCTCTTTCTTCTCTACCTTTGAAACATCTTTGAAGTTTTTCTTATTTAAATTTATGTACTGAACATTAGTTGAACTTTTAGGAATCATATTAAGTTCTTTACTTGCTTTATCTTCTATAACTTTTATATTATCATACTTTAGTAATCCAATTTTTAAATTTTCATTTTCCGCAGCAACACTTGAAATATCTTTTTTTACTTCTGAAATACCTTTTTCCATATTATATATAAGTGAATATCTGTAAACTAAAACAACCGCCACTGCAAAACATAAAATTATCATCCTTAGAACTCCAGCTTTTCTTTTCATATCCTTTTGTTTATTTTTGCTAGCATTTTGTTTTTTTAACTTCTGTAAATCTTCTTTTCTTGCTTTTTCTCCAGATTTTAAAGGTATTTCTTGAGGCGATAAAGCATTATTACCACTTATTCCTATATTGTTTTTATTTGTTACTATCACTTTATTCCCTCCATTCTAAATTTAGAACTAAATTTTTTGTGCTACTCTTAGCTTTGAACTTCTACTTCTTGAATTATTTTCTTTTTCATCTTCTGATGGTTCTAAAGGTTTTCTAGTAATAACTTTAACTACAGGTTTCATGCCACAAATACATACTGGAAATTCTTTAGGACAAGTACATGGATTTTCTAATTTTTTGAACTTAGTTTTTACTATTCTATCTTCTAGTGAATGGAATGTAATAACTGAAATTCGTCCATCGAGATTTAGATGTTTAACTCCATCTTCTATAGTTTTATTTAATATTTCAAGTTCATGATTAACTTCTATTCTAATAGCCTGAAAAGTTTTTTTTGCGGGATGTCCTCCTTGTTGAAACTTCATAGGTATTACATTTTTTATAATTTTTACCAAATCCAAGGTAGTTTTCACCGGTTCTATTTCCCTTTGTTTAACTATTGCTTTGGCTATTTTTCTTGCAAATCTTTCTTCTCCATATTCTTTTATTATTCTAAAAAGTTCTTCTTCACTGTATTCATTTACAACATTGTAAGCAGAGATGCTTTCTTCTGTGTTCATTCTCATGTCTAGCATAGCATCTTGCATGTAGCTAAATCCTCTTTCTGCTGTGTCTAATTGATAAGAAGAGACTCCTAAATCCATTAAAATTCCATCTACTTTTTCTATATTCAACTCATCTAAAACACTAGCTAAATTATAAAAATTATTATGTACATAGATTACATTATCGTAATTTTTTAATCTTTCTTTAGCTGCTTTTAGAGCATTTACATCTTGATCTATCCCTATTAATTTACCTCTTTTAGATAGCCTTTTTAATATATGACTAGAATGTCCTGCTCCCCCTAATGTACAATCAACATATATCCCATCTTCTTTTATATTTAATGAGTCTATAGTTTCTTCTAATAATACTGGTACGTGATTAAAATCCATCTTTTTCTCCTTTTCTCGACAATTATTCCATTATTTGATATTACCTTACTAATACTAAACTATACTGAATATTATTTCAATTTCCTCAGTAAATTATGGTACTATCTTTTTATATTCTATAGCTAATAACAAATTCCTTCAATAACTATATTTATTTTTTTATAATTTGTTAAAATTTTAAAGTATAACTTGATATTCTTACAATAAATATACCTTCCTTGAAATACAGATTAATCTAGAGTATAATTTATTAGGAAATTATTCAAAGCGAAAGGATGTACATAGATGAAACTAGGAATCGTAGGTTTACCAAACGTTGGAAAAAGCACTCTTTTCAACGCTATTACTAAGGCTGGTGCTGAATCTGCTAACTACCCATTCTGTACTATAGAACCAAATGTAGGAGTAGTAGCTGTTCCAGATAAAAGACTTGATGTTCTTGAAAAAATGTATGAAACAAAAAAGAAAATATATGCAACTGTAGAATTCTATGATATTGCAGGCCTTGTTAAAGGTGCTAGTAAAGGAGAAGGTCTTGGAAATAAATTCTTATCTCATATAAGAGAAGTTGAAGCAATAGTTCATGTTGTTAGATGTTTCCAAGATGATAACATAGTACACGTTGAAGGTTCAATTGATCCTATTCGTGATATTGAAACAATTAATCTTGAACTTATCTTAGCTGACCTTGAAGTTATAGAAAGAAGATATGAAAAAACAGTTAGATCAGCTCGTAGCGGAGTTAAAGAAGCTAAAGCTGAGCTTCCTGTATTAGAAAAAGTTAAAGCTCATCTTGAAGCTAACAAACCAGTTAGAAGTCTTGAACTTACAAAAGACGAACAAGAAATAGTTAAAGGCTTTTTCTTAATTACATCAAAACCTATATTATATGTATCAAATATATGTGAAGATGATCTTGTATCTGGAAATACTGAAAATGACTTCGTTAAAAAAGTTAAACAGTATGCTAAAGAAGAAGATTCAGAAGTTATAACTGTATGTGCTAAAATTGAAGAAGAATTATCTACTCTTGAAGATGAAGAAAGAGATGAATTATTATCTGAATATGGACTTAAAGAACCAGGACTTAATAGACTTATCCGTTCTAGTTATTCCCTTTTAGGTTTAATGAGTTTCTTAACAGCTGGTAAAATAGAAGTAAGAGCTTGGACTATTGTAAAAGGAACTAAAGCTCCAAAAGCTGCTGGTAAAATTCATACAGATATAGAAAGAGGATTTATAAGAGCTGAAATTGTATCTTATGATGCTCTTGTAGAATGTGGCTCTGAGGCTGCTGCTAAAGAAAAAGGATTATTCAGACTTGAAGGAAAAGACTATGTAATGCAAGATGGCGATATAGTTAACTTCAGATTTAACGTTTAAAATTTTAAAATAGAAAATACCTCCACTATCTTGGGGGTATTTTCTATTTTTTAATAAATTTATGCTTTTCTATTGTATTTTCTTATTTCTCTTTTTACACTACTCATAACTTCATTATAATCTCCTATTAATATTTCTATAGCGTCCTTTATATTTTTCATAACATATATATGGAAATTTCCATTATCAATAGCTTTCTCCACCTCATTATTTAAGACTAAATTATTCTTATTAGAAACTGGAATTAAAACTCCTTTGTTTTTAATACTATCCATAGTTTCACAAACTTTATAAAATCCTTCTATTTTTTCATTAACTCCACCAATAGGCTGAACTTCTCCAAATTGATTTAGTGATCCCGTAACTGCAATGTTTTGTCTTATAGGCATATTACTAAGTGATGAAATCATACTAATAAATTCCGCAACAGATGCACTATCCCCATCAATTTTACTATATATTTGCTCAAAGCTTAAATGAAAATCCACCGGAATTTTTGCATATTTTCCCAAAATAGAACTTATACATCCTTTTAATATATTGACCGCTTTATTATGAATATTACCACTTAATTCACTTTGCTTTTCTACATCTATTATTTCTCCATCACCCTTATAACAAGAGCAAGTTATTCTTATAGGTTTGCCTAATCTAAAATATCCGAAATCAATTACAGAAAGGCCATTAATCTGTCCGACTTTTCTTCCAGCAACATCTAATAAAATTGTATTATCCTTATAATATTCCATAACTTCTTCTTCAATAATATCTTCGGTATTAATACATTTTAAAATATCATCAGCAATTATTTCATCTCTATCTTCTTTTTGAGCATTATTATTTGAAAGAACTAATATTTCACTTATATCTTCATTATTTACAAATAACTTGTTTTTATCCTCAGCCTTTCTTGAGGCAAATTTAGCAAGTTCTACTATAGCACTCTTATTAAGTGATCTTAATTTATTATTACTACAAACCTTATTCAAATCATGAATAAATGCTTGTTTTTCATCTGCTTTTATTGAAATTATAGGATTGTGTTGAGCTTTTATTTTGAAAAGTTTACTAAAGTCTTTATCATAATTATATAATATATCGTAAGTTTCATAATCTCCTATTAAAACAACTTTAACATTAACTTTTATAGGTTTTGGATCTAATCCACTTATTGATATTAAATCTACATATCCTTTATTATAATTAAAATCTACTTCTCCACTGGAAATTACCTTTTTTAAATTATAGTATGCTGTTGGGTTAGTTAAAAGATTACTTGCCTTCATAATTATACAACCTTCATTTGCTCTTAGAAGAGAACCTCCTTTTATAAAAGAAACGTCCGTTACATAAGTTCCATTTTGATTTTTATAATCTATACTTCCAAGTAACTTTATTACATTAGGATCATCTTCATATATAACTTCCGGAATATCATTTGTAGTATTATCTACTATAATATTAACATCATATCTCATTATAATCTCTAATATCTTTTCCTCGTCATCTTCATATATCATAGAATAATTTTCAATAGAGTCCTTTTCGATTTCTTCACACATTTCATTTAGGAAATTAATAGCTTCTAAATCATCTGAAAATTCGTTCTTATATTTTTCTTTTATTTCACCTAGTTCATCTTTAAAATAATCAATCATTATAAATTTTATTTTATCTATACCTTTGATTTCTATATCTTTTAGTTTATCTAAAATTTCTGTTGACTGTAACTTTAAATCTGTTACTTTACTAAGTATATCTTTTTTATCATCATCATTAAGTTCTTCATATTCTACTTCTGTCATTATTTCATCTTCTTTTATAGGTACAAAAGTAAATCCATTATCATTAGATTTTATTTTAAATCCTTTATCTGCAGCACTATCCATAAGTTCAGTTACAAGTTTGTTTCTTTTACTTTGAATGTCATCTAATATTTCTTCTTTTTCTTTTATAGCCACACCATTGTAAAAATTATATATGCTATTTAAATACTTTTTTTGAAGACTTCTAACTGTCTCTTTTAATAAGTATCCTTTTCCTCCAGAAATATATAATGGATATGGTCTTTCAGCATCTTCTTTTATCACATAGCATATATCCTTAGGTTTATTTCTCGCTTTATAAATTTCCTTTATATATTCTTTTATATTTTTTAGTTTCATCTTAGAAAAATCATCTATTAAAAAAATATTGTATCCTTCTTTATCTATTTCTAGAGCTGTTTTTATTTTTTTATATACATCTCTTTTGTATTCCGCTATATTAAATTTCTCCTCTTTTGGCTTTATATCATCGAAATCAAACTCATATATGACATCATGGGACGATAGCTCCATTACTTATATCCCTCCCTTTTTCTTGCACTTATTATATTAGTATTCTTAAACATCTCTTTTAGGCACATATTTTATAAAATTATTCTTTATAAAAATTTATTATTTTAATATTTTAATGTAATATTTTTTCTCATTTATCCAAACTAGAATTAATAGTTTTAAAAAAAACTATACTATGTTATAATTAATTTTAGTTATAATGTCATTTTATTATTTATTATAGAAATTATATGTAAAGGAGTTATTAATATGGGTTTTAAAGAAAAATTAAGCCAGCACTATACAAATTCGTACTTGGCAAAATATGGTGATAGGCTTACTCAAGCACAAGGTAAAGTAATTTCAATAAAAACGGAACAAAAATCTTTTTTGTTTTTCCATAAATTAATTGTTACTATATTAATTAAACCTGATAGAAGTAAAAACATAACTAAATGTGTTTACAAAAAAAATAAATGGTTTAAAAAGCCTACATTCATGGCAGTATCTCAAGGTCATTCATTGTTAATACAAGGTCTTAAAGGTAAAAAAGGTAAAAGTGACAGAGAAATTCTGCAAATTCTAAACATAATTAATATGACTAATAAGTCTCAACTAGTTCCCGTTGAAGGTGACGCCGTTAAGAAAATACAACAAGCTCAAAAAGTTAAATATAGATAAAAAAACGTTGACCAATGGTCAACGTTTTTTTATCTTCTCCTAAAGAATAAGTAAAGGCTATTTATAAATGAAATAAATCCTGAAAAGAATATTATTATAGCCCATTGTCCTAAATGTAATGGAACTGTATGGAATATTCCTTGTAAAAATGGAGTATATATTATGCTCAAAAGCATACAAATAGACACTGTTACAGCACCTACTAAATACATATTTGTAAACAACTTAATCTCAAAAATAGAATGATTTTCAGATCTACATTCAAATACATGAATCAATTGAGACATTATCAATGTACATAAAGCAAGAGTCCTACAAGTTTTTAAATCCATTCCATAATATTTTCCAGATAAGAAAGCAAATATTGTGCACACACCAATTAAACTTCCTCTAAGTATTATTTTTTCCTTAAGCCCTCTTGCAAATACACTTTCATTTTTATCTCTTGGTTTTCTAATCATTATATCTTTATCAGCTGGATCTACTCCCAATGCTATAGCAGGAAGCCCATCTGTTGCTAAGTTTATAAATAAAATTTGTATAGGCAATAGTGGAGTTTCTAAATAAAATAATGAAGATAAAAACATTGTAAGTACTTCTCCTAAATTACATGATAATAAATATCTTATAAATTTTCTTATATTGTCATATATTATTCTTCCTTCCTCAACAGCCGATACAATAGTTGTAAAATTATCATCTAAAAGTATCATAGAAGATGCTTCTTTTGTAACATCTGTTCCCGATATACCCATAGATACCCCAATATCTGCTTCTTTTACTGCTGGTGCATCATTAACTCCATCTCCAGTCATTGCTACTATATTATTTCGTTTCTTAAAAGCTCTTACAATACTCAATTTATGTTTAGGACTTACTCTTGCAAATACTGATATGTGATTAACTTTTTTTATTAATTCTTTTTCTGATAACTTATCTAATTCCTCACCTGTTATAACTTCATCTTCCTTTTTGCATATTCTAAGTTCTTTTGCTATTGCATAAGCTGTATTTTTATGATCTCCTGTTATCATAACTGGCTTTATTCCTGCCATCTTGCATTTTAATACAGCTTCTTTAGCTTCAGGTCTTGGAGGATCTTTCATCCCCGCAATACCAACAAATATTAACTCTTCTTCTAGTTCTTTACCTTTCACTACATTTTTATCTTTATATGCTGCTGCAATACACCTTAAAGCATTATATGACATTTCCTCAACTTTCTTATTGACTCTTCTTCTATATTCATCTGTAAATTCTAATATTTCATTATTTACCAAAATATACTTACATCTATCAATTACTCGTTCTGGTGCTCCTTTAACATAGCATTTTTTCTTTCCTCTCTCATCCATTATAACTGACATCATTTTTCTAGTAGAATCAAAAGGTATATCATATAATCTTTGTGACTTTTTCAAAAACTCCTTTAAATCTGATGCTTTTTTAAATAATGCTTTTACAAGTGCTGTTTCAGTTGGATCTCCAAGTAACATTTTTTCATAATCCTTTTGATTAAAATCATATCCACAATCATTACAATATACAAAAGTCTTTTTCAAAATATCAAAATTTAAATCTTTATTGTCATGTAAATCATATATTTTATCGTTAAAATACACCTTTTCAACTGTCATATTGTTTTGAGTAAGGGTACCTGTTTTATCACTACATATAATAGATGTACAACCTAGTGTCTCAACTGCTGGAAGTTTTCTTATAAGAGCATTTCTTTTAAGCATTCTAGAAACTCCAAGTGCCAATGCAACAGTAACTATAGCGGGCATTCCTTCTGGAATTGCTGCAACAGCTAAACTAACACCAAGTAAAAACATCTGATACTTATCTTGTCCCCTCATAATTCCCATGACAGTTACTACAATACATATAACAATGCAAACTACAACCATGACTTTTCCAAGAGATGCAAGTTTCTTTTTTAAAGGTGATTTTTCAGTTTCTATATTATCTAGCATGTCCGCAATTTTACCCATTTCAGTTTTCATACCAGTATTTTCAACCAGTACTCTACCTTTACCTTTAAGTACTACAGTCCCCATATAAACATTACTATTTTTACTATCACAATTTTTATCTACACCAACAGATTCACCCGTTAGTAAAGATTCATCTACAACTAAGCTATTTCCCTCTATAAGTATAGAATCTGCTGGAACTCTGTCTCCACTTTCTAAAATGACTATATCTCCTGGAACTAGTTCCTCTGCACTTATTACCTTTACTTCTTGATCTCTTAGTACCTTTGATGTAGGCGCTGCTAAATTTTGAAGTGCTTCTAGTGATTTCTCTGTTTTATATTCTTGTATAAATCCTAATATAGCATTCATAATAACTATAATAACTATAGTTATGGCATCTGCTTTTTCTCCCATAATAGCTGATAAAATTGTAGCAGCTATTAAAACCCAAATAATAAAATCATTAAACTGTTCTAGAAAAATTTTCACAGGTGATATTCTTTTCTTTTTCTCTAGCACATTAGGTCCATATTCTTTCATTCTTTTTTTAGCTTCATCACTAGTAAGCCCTTTTTTTAAAAACTTCTCGTTATCCATGTTCCTCCCCCTATCATTTTATGCAACCATTTTGATTATCTAAGTTTTCTTTCCTTAAACTAATATATGATTCATACCTGCTATCTTATGAAAAAAATATATTTTTTTAAAAAATTATAAAATCATATGATTTTATGGTAAAATAGTAAAAGACAATTTTTTAGGAGGTAGCATAAGATGAAGGATATGATCTACATTACAGGACACAAAAATCCTGATACAGACTCAATATGTTCAGCTATTGCTTATGCAGAATTCAAAAATAAATCTGCAAATGTAGAAGCTAAACCGATAAGACTTGGAGATATAAGCCGTGAGACTCAATTTGCTCTTGATTACTTTAACGTTAAAGAGCCTGAACTTATAAAAACTTTAAAACCTTTAGTAAAAGATTTAGAAATGGATAAGGTAGCTCCTTTATATCCTAAAACATCTTTAAAAACAGCTTGGGCTGAAATGAAAAAAAACAATGTGAAAACTATACCAGTTGTTGGCGAAGATAATAAGTTTTTAGGAATTGTAAGTCTTTCAAATTTAACTTCTGCTTACATGGACATATGGGATAACTATATTTTAACTAAAAGTAGAACACCTTTTGAAAATGTAGTAGATACATTATCAGCTAAAATACTTTGTCAAAACGATAAATTCAAAGTATGTGGTGGTAAAATTTTAGTAGCTGCTATGAGTCCTGATAGCATGAAAAGAATGATGGAAATTGGTGATGTAGTTATTTGTGGTAACAGAGAAGATACTCAAATGGCAATAATAGAAAATAAAGCATCACTTATGGTTATCGCAGGAAATCATGAAGTTTCTAAAGAAGTTATTGATAAAGCTATTGCCAATGAATGTACAGTTATTACAACTCCATACGATTCATTTACAGCTTCAAGAATGATAGTTCAAAGTATTCCTATAAAATACGTTATGACTACTAAAGATCTTATTTGCTTTAGAGATACAGATCACGTTGAAGATGTAAAAGATATAATGGCAAAAACAAGATTTAGAAGTTATCCTATACTAGATGATCACAACAATGTACTAGGTACAATTTCTAGATTCCACTTAATATCTCAAGTTAATAAAAAAGTAATATTAGTTGACCATAATGAAACTGCTCAATCTGTTGATGGTCTTGAAGATACTGAAATTACAGAAATTATAGATCACCATAGAATTGCAGATATTCAAACTAGTAATCCTATATACTTTAGAAATGAACCTGTAGGCTGTACAGCTTCAATTATAGGCTCTATATTCTTTGAAAATGGAATAGAACCATCTAAAGAAACTTCTGGTCTTCTTTGCAGTGCTATAATATCTGATACTCTATTATTCAAATCACCAACATCAACTAACTTTGATAAGGTAATTATAGAAAAACTAGCTAACATAGCTGGTATAGATATAGACGAATATGCAAAAGAAATGTTTAAAGCCGGAACATCTCTTGTAGGTAGAACTGTTGATGAAATATTTAATACAGATTTTAAAACATTTACTTTATTAGATCACAAAATTGGTGTAGCTCAAGTAAGTACTATGGATATAGAAGGTTTTAAACCAATGAAAAACAATATGGTAACTTACATGAAGAAAAAATGTGATGAGGAAGGATATGACTTACTCGTTTTACTTCTAACAGACATTATTCAAAATGGTTCAGAAGTAATTGCCCTAGGTGAAAGAATTGATTATGTTGAAAAAGCATTTAATGTTACTTTAGATGATAATTCAGCATATGTTCCTGACTTATTATCAAGAAAGAAACAAGTAATTCCACCAATTACAAAGGCAATTGAATCAAATAACTAATATATTTTTAAATGGATAATTTAATAATATAAAAATAATTTTGGCATACTAATATTTATTAGTAATACAAAAATTGTATTACCGTAAGTTTAGTATGCCAATTCGTTTTATATTCAAGATATATGAATTTTCAACACCATAAATAATGTTTTTATGTAGTTTAAATATTAAAATATCTAGTTAAAATAAATAAGACATACTGATAATTTTACATAATTAAATGTAAAATTATCAGTATGTCAAATATGTTTAATTACATTATTTATCTTCCTCTTAGATTGTTTGCCATTCCCCACATTTCATCTGCAGTTTTAAGTGCTGATGAATTCAATTGAAATGCTCTTTGAGTTATTATAAGATCTGACATTTCTTTTCCCAAATCTACATTAGATTGTTCAGTAAAGCCTTGTAATAATGAAAAGTCTTTACTTTCAATAACATCATTTCTTCCATTTCCTTGGGTAAGCGGAACATATAAATTTTCTCCTATGCTTTTCATAGAATTATCACCTATAGTATCATATATAGGTATTCTAAATCCTCTATGCTTGTCACTCCATATATATCCATCTTCGCTAACCTTAAAAGAGTCTTTTGTAAATCCAGCTCCTGTTTTATTCACATCTGTACCATTTTCATTTAATATAACTAACTTATTTCCATTCTTATCAACAACAGTACCACTAGGATCTATATTAAATGATCCTCCTCTTGTATAAAATGTTCTACCTGTGCCATCTACTACTTTAAAATAGCCTTTTCCATCTATAGCTAAATCGGTATTATTATTTGTTTGCAATAAATTTCCTTGTGCATTATCTCTTTCAAGTTCTGTAGATTTAACACCACTACCAGTAACTTGACGCTTACCTTGTCCCTTACTCACAGGATATCCTAATCTATCTAAATTCTCTTGCATTAAATCATTAAATTTTACATCTACTCTTTTGTATCCTACAGTAGTAGAATTAGCCATGTTATTAGATATAGCATCTAACTTATCCATTTCTGCTGCCATACCACTTCTAGAATTCCATATACTTCTAAGCATTATTTAATCCCCCTAAATATTTCAAAAGGTTTATTATACTCTACCTACTTCATTAACTGTTTTTCCTAAAGTTTCATCTAAGGCTTGAACTATTTTTTGGTTACTTTCAAAATTTCTCATAGTCATCATCATATCAGATACTTCAGCCATTACATTTACATTAGATTTTTCTAAACAGTTTTGTTTTACTATAACATTATCAGTTTCTCTTGGATTTGTACCGGAATAAAGATTATCTTGAATCTTTCTAAGTGACTTATAATCCCCGAAATTTACTACTTGCATTTTAAAGGCAGGTCTTCCATTTAAATATATTTCTCCCCTGTCATTACAAGCCATCTTAGCTGGACTATTGTTTACTAATACATTAATAGGTGAATTAGCTCCATTAGCTAAATTTCTTCCTATAACCTTATCTCCACTACTATTAACTAAATATCCGTTCCTATCTATGTGAAAATGTCCATCTCTAGTATATAAATTTTGATTATTTACTCTACCATTACGAGATACAACAAAGAAACCATTTCCTTGTATTGCAAAATCAGTACTTTTGCCTGTATCGTTTAATACACCCTGAGAATAATTAGTACATGTTTCATCTATCTTGCTTCCCATGGAAAGTTCTCCAATATCATTTCTTACATTTTTTCCTCTTACAACCTTGTCATAATTATGTAGCATAACATCTTTAAACTTTCTAGTTATTAAGTCATCTTTTTTATATCCCACAGTTGTTGCATTAGCTAAGTTATTACTTATAACATCTTGTATAGCTTCTTGATTTATCAAGCCAGATACAGCAGTATATATTCCTCTAATCATTTTTTCACATCCTTACCTTTTATATTAGTTGAAGGCACAGTTTCTATTACTTTATGTTCATCTTTATATTCCATTCCATATTCTCTTGCCTTCATTTCTATTTTATATCTAGACAAATTAAATTGTATTTTGGTATTGATCATAAATAAGGTTGAAATAATAATACCGAGACCTATGCCTACAAGCACTTTTCTATCACTTAAAAAATTAACTACATTTTTTATTTTAGATATAATTCTCTTATTAATAATATTTCCCCCTTGCCAACTTTAAGAATATCAGCTATTTCTTCTATACTTAACCCTTTGTCTATAAGTTCTTGTACTTGTTTTAATCTCAAACTATTAGTTTCTTTATAATTCTCTAGATTACTTTTTTTAAGTTCTTGATCATTTTTAACATTCTTAACTTTGTCAAAATCAATATCCACAATATCTTCTATTTTATCGTTATTATTTTCATTTTCTTTATGATATTCTAAATTATTTTTATGTATACTTTCTTTATTATTAATCTTCTTTTTTAACTCTAATATTTCTGTTTGAAGTTCAAGTAATGTTTCTGCAAATTCTTTTCTAAGTTTCCCAATTTCCACTTGAACTTCTTGCAAATTTACTTCTTCTTTATTAAGTATGCCTTTAAAAGAATTCTTCTCCTTATTTATAGCTTTAACATTTATAAATATCAACAAAATTCCAATGATTAAAAGCATTATAGCTGTTCCCATAAAATTTCCTTTCTAAATTTCATATTTAAGTTTTCCTAACATTTTTCTTAAATGAACTATTGCTCTACTATGTAGTTGACATACTCTTGATTCTGAAACTCCAAGAACACTTCCAATTTCTTTTAGAGTCATTCCTTCATAATAATATAAAGATAAAACTGTTTTATCCTTATCATTTAACATATCTAACGCTTTTGCTAAATACTCAAGTCTTTCTTGATCCTCAAAGTCTTTTTCAGGATTAGGACTTTTTTCATCCTCTATAGTACCCATTAATGAAATATCATCATCCTCTGAAAATATTAGATCCTCTAAAGATACAATAGAAATATAGTTTATAAAGTTTTCTATCTCTCCAACCTCATTTACTGTCATTTGTAATTCTTGAGCTATATCCTTAATGTTAGGTTCTGTTAAATTCTTTTTTTGTAAAGTCTCAATTGCATTATTGTATCTATTTAGCTTATCCATAGCCCCTTTTGAAATAGGACTATTCTTTCTTATCTCATCTATCATGGATCCTCTTATTCTAATAGATGCATATGTAGAAAATTTCATTCCCTTACTTTCATCAAACTTATTTAAGGCATCCATAAGCCCGATCATACCATAACCTAGCAAATCCTCAAATTCAATGTATTTACTTTTACCAATAATAACTCTAGAAGCTATATATTTTACAAGCGGTATATATTTTTTTACTATATGTTCCCTCATATCTACATTGCTAGCTATGGACATATTTATTCCTCCCTTAATCCTTTTCTCATCTGTTCTCTCATTATTGTAAATACATATTTTATTATTTCATCTTGTTGCCTCATAGACATATCTATAAATCCTATACCATATTCTTTACAATTTGCTTCATCTTCTCCAATACGTTTAACTTCTCCTTTTAGAAGCATACTTTTGTTTCCCATTGGTAGAATAATTGTGATTATACTTTCTTTTTCTATTTCTATATTATCTCTAGTTCTAATTCTCATTCCACCGCCACTTAAATCAACAATATTACATTCCATAAATTTAATATTTTTTATACTTTCCTTAGTAGCCTTAAACATTCTGTCGACAACTGCAAATTTACCTTTGTATAAAACTGATACTCGTACAAATTTTCTTCTTTGAATTTTTTTAAACTTTTTAGGTGAATTAACCCAAATTAATGGAACATTAGAGTTTGTCCTATCTACAACCATAGATGAAAAACTATATATACAATTTCCATCATGATACAAAACATCCACCGTATCCTTTTTTCGTAAAGGTAAATAATCTGAATCTTTTATTGGAATACTAATAGCTACACAATCTTCTTTAATATCTTGAATATCTGAATTATATACTGTTCCTTCATAGTCAATTATTTCAACTTTATTATTGATTTTAAAATTTAATGTAGTCATTTTTATGTGCCTCCCCTATGAAAAGATATGAAAAATCTTTTTAAATATTCCTTGTATTCCATCTGATTTTATTCTTCTATTATATCCACATAACTTTAGGGCAATTTCTTCTATATCAAGGGCTGCTTTACAGTTTGGAGCACTAATCACAACAGGTTTTTGACTCCTAACCGCTTCTATAAGCTTTCTATCTTCTGATATATTTCCAAGATGATTAAGCTCTATTTTTAAAAATCTCTTAGCAGCATTGTTAAATTTATTAAAAGTTTTAAGCCCTTCCTCATAATCTAAAACCTTATTTACAACTATTTTTGCTTTATCCTTTAACTTAAAATGAACTATTGCCTTCATAAGACTATAAGCATCAGTTAAAGAAGTTGGTTCTGGAGTAGTAACTATAATAAGCTCTTCTGAACACTCTACAAAAGCTAATACATTTTTATTTATACCCGCTCCAGTATCCATTAATATAAAGTCAAATGAATTAATTTCTTCTAACTTACTTAAAAATTCTTCCCTTTTATCATTATCTAATTCATCAATCTTATTAAGACCTGTACCTGCTGGCAACAATTTAATACCATAAGGACCTTGTATTAATACTTCATCAATAGTTTTTCCATTGAATATTATATCATAAATATTATATTTAGGTAAAAAACCCATAAGTACGTCATCGTTTCCCATACCTACATCAGCATCCAATATTAGGACTTTTTTACCCATTTTTTGAAGAGTTATACCTAAATTAACTACAAAATTACTTTTACCTACTCCACCTTTTCCAGATGTAATAGTTATAATCTTTGTACCCATTGTTTCTTTACTTTCTTCTATGTAATTTTCATTCCATTGTAAATTATTTTTGGCTAAACTTCTAAGTTTTTCAGCCTGATCTAACATACAAAATCCTCTCCTAATACCAATCTTGCAATTTCTTCACTAGTAATCTTTTTAAAATCATCAGGTACATTTTGTCCAGTAGTAACAAAACTTAATGGTTTATTTGCATTGCTTAAAATATTTAAAATAGAACCATAAGTTGTTGTTTCATCTAACTTAGTAATTATTACATTGGCATAATTAAGAGTTTTATATCCTTCTACAATAGATTCTACGTCTTTATCTTTTGTTGTGGCACTTATTACTAAATATATGTTTTCTGTATTAGTTTTTTGAACAAAAGCATTTAACTCTGCAATTTGCATTATATTTTTACTACTACGTCCAGTTGTATCAACTAAAATTACATCACAATCCTTCATTCTATCCAATGCAGCTTCCATTTCTTTTATTGAAAATACAGACTCAAAAGGTATAGACATTATATTTGCATATGTACTTAATTGTTCTATGGCTCCTATTCTATAAGTATCAACTGTTATAAGTCCTACTTTCTTTTTATCTATAAGGGCAAGTTTTCCAGCAAGTTTAGCTATAGTAGTGGTCTTACCTACTCCAGTAGGTCCGACCAAAACTACTATTCCTTCCATTTTATTATCATTTATAATAGTTATGTCCTTTATAGCTTTTCTCACCTTTTCTTTTTCATCTATATCTTCAGGATTGTTTTGAACTATAGATAAAATTTGAGTTATAACCTTTTTATTTAGATCACATTCTTCTAACATCTCTTCAACAGGACTTTTTTTAATTTCAGTAGATGTAACTGCAACTTCTGATAGCTTACTTATCATATTTTTCATTTCATGCATTTCTTTAATTAAGGTATTATTTTCTTGTATTGTATTGTCTAATTTTGAAAAAGCAGTTTCCTTTGGTAAAACTTCTTTTCTAGGCTTAACTTCTTTTTTTTCTAATACCTTTTTTATAGCATCTATACTATCTTTCATAGGTTCATTATTACTTTTTTTATTGTCTATAGCTGCTGTAACTTCTAAAATTTTAGGAGAAAATAATCCTTTGAATCCACGCCTTCTCACTTTTCTTTGGTTTATTATTACGGCATCACGTCCAAGTTCATACCTTATTCTATTCATAGCCTCATTCATGCTACTAACCAAATACTTTTTAACTATCATTGATAAGTTACAACTCCTTCAGTTCTAATTTCTACATCATTTGGCACTTCATTTAATGATAATACTATCAATTGAGGAAATACCATTTCTATAAGTCTTCTAAAAGCAGGTCTTATTTGAGGTGAAACTAATATTACTGGTTGATTATCATAAAATTGAATACTATCAAGTATATTTTTAATGGAATCAAAGATACTACTTGTGGTTTCAGGATCAACTGCTGGGAAGGAACCCTGCATTGATTTTTGAATATTGTTCGCTAATAAATCTTCAAGTTCTGGTGATAACACAGCAACAGTTAAAATACCATTTTCATCTACTAATGGATTGCATATATTTCTTGCAAGAGCAAATCTCACATACTCAGTTAAAACCTCTATATCCTTAGTATTTCTTGAATTATCCGCAAGAGATTCTAATATTGTCACCATATCTTTTATAGAAACTTTTTCTTTTAATAAACTTTGAAGAACCTTTTGTACTTCTCCAATGGTCATTAAATCTGGTATAAGTTCTTCTACTACTGTATCGTACTTTTCCTTTACAGTATCTATTATCATCTTTGTTTCTTGTCTTCCGAGTAATTCATAGCAATGAGCCTTAATAGTTTCTGTTAAATGAGTAACCATAACTGTAGTTGGGTCTACAACTGTAAGTCCTTTAATTTCAGCTTCTTCTCTTTGATCATTATTTATCCATACTGCTGGAAGTCCGAAAGTAGGTTCTACTGTTTTAATACCTTGCATATCCATCTCTTCTCCTGTTGGATCCATACAAAGTAACATACTTGGCATAAGTTCTCCCTTTGTAATAACAGTACCTCTTATTTTTATTACATACTCATTTGTTTGAAGTTGAAGATTATCTCTTATTCTTATAGGTTGTACAATTATCCCCATTTCAATAGCACATTGACGTCTTACGGATGCTATTCTTTGAAGAAGATCTCCACCTGATGCCTCATCTGCAAGTGGAATAAGTCCATAACCTATTTCTATATCCATTGGTTCTACTGCTATTAAATTTGTAACATTTTCAGGTTCTCTTTTTTCTGTCTCTATAAGTTCTTCCTGCTCTGTTTGAATTTGCATTACTGCGGTTTGTTTTTCTTCTTTATATAATAAGTAAGCACTTATGCCTGTTGCAGCTGCAAAGATAAAAAATGCAACTTTAGGAAATCCCGGCATAATTCCAAGAAAAAATAGCACTGCAGATGCAACTGCTAAAACTTTTGGAAATCCTGTTAACTGTTTTACTAAAAGATTACCAAAGTTTTCACTTGATGCTGAACGAGTTACAAGTATACCTGAAGCTGTTGAAATTAAAAGTGCTGGTATTTGAGATACAAGTCCATCACCAATTGTAAGTTGAACATAAGTTGTTGCAGCCTCACTAGCAGGCATTCCTTTTTGTACAACTCCAATGATTATACCTGCAATAACATTTATAAGTGTTATAATTATACCTGCAATTGCATCACCCTTTACGAATTTAGATGCACCATCCATAGCTCCATAAAAACTAGCTTCTTCTTGTATTTTTTCACGTCTTTCTCTTGCATCGGTTTCTGATATAAGTCCTGCATTTAAATCTGCATCTATACTCATTTGCTTTCCTGGCATAGCATCCAAAGTAAATCTTGCTGATACTTCAGATACTCTTCCTGCACCATTTGTAATTACCACAAATTGTATAATAATTATAATCAAAAATATGATTACACCAACTACGTAATTTCCTCCAGTTACAAACTTTCCAAAAGTATCAATTATCTTCCCTGCATAACCATCTCTTAAAATAAGTCTTGTAGATGATATATTAAGACCTAATCTAAATAATGTAGTAATAAGAAGCATAGTTGGAAACACAGAAAATTGAAGTACTTCTGTAGTAAACATAGTTAATAGAATAATTACTGTACCAATAGTAATATTTAGTGCTATAAAAACATCTAAAATAGCTGTTGGCATAGGAATAATTATCATCATAACTATTCCCATAACTCCAAAGGCTACCATTATATCAAAATAATTTTTAGCATTAAAATTTATTTTTCTACTACTTTCCAAAGCACTCACCCTTTACTTTTGTCTTTTTAATTTATATACAAGTGCTAAAATTTCCGCTACAGCTTGATACATATCAGAAGGTATTTCATTTTCAATTTCAACTTCTTTAAATATAAGCCTCGCTAATGGTTTGTTTTCAATAATTGGAACATCATTTTCTTTTGCTATTTGTTTTATCTTTATAGCTATATAATCGCTTCCCTTTGCCACAAGCATAGGGGCATTATCCTCACCATCTTCATATTTTAAAGCTACTGCAATATGAGTAGGGTTTGTTATTACAACAGAAGCATCTGGAACATTTTGCATCATTCTTCCCATGGCCATTTCTCTTTGCTTCTGCTTTATTTTCCCCTTTACCTGAGGATCACCTTCCATTTGCTTAAATTCTTCTTTAACTTCTTGCTTGGACATTTTCATATCCCTTTTAAATTGAAACTTTTGATAAATAAAATCAGTAAGAGCTATAGCAATCATAACTAAAGAAACTCTAAAAAATATATTGGTTGTAAGTTTTAAAAAAGAAGTTATAATAACCGGAAATCTTAGAGTAGTCATAGATAAAACTTTTCTAAAATTACTTTTTAAAAATCCATAACCTACAAATCCAATTATAGTTATAACAGCAATATCTTTTAAAAGTTCCATAACTGTTCTCATTGAAAACATCTTTTTAAATCCACTAATGGGATTAATTTTAGATAATTGCGGTTTTAAAGGTTCTTTTGAATTTATATAACCCGTTTGAAGTAAATTTGCACCAATCCCCATTACCATGAGAGGAACTACAACAGGTAGAAATACTATCATAAATCTCCATAAAATAGTAACTATAATGCTTATAAGACTACTAACATTAAGCTCTATATTTAAATAATTTGTAAAAAACTCTATTATATCTTTCTTAAAAGAATTTGCCACATATTCCCCTAAAGTTAAAAGAATAATCGTCGATGTTAATAATATAATTGCGGAACTTACTTCTTTACTTTTCGGAACTTGTCCTTTTTTTCGTGCCTCACTTAGTTTGTGAGGAGTAGCTTCCTCTGTCTTATCATCAGATGCAAATATGAAAACTAGAGGAACTAATTTATAAAAATGTCGTATACTCTCTGCAATATTATCAAAAGAACTTATGATAATATTAAATATTACCGGAAGAGAAAGTCCTAAAACACTCAATCCTAGTATAATTTTAACTGGCATTCCTAAAATCATTATGTTTAATTGTGGAACTGTTTTTGCTACTAGTCCCATAGTTAAATCGGTAAGTATTATAATAAGTACTATTGGTATTGCTATTCTTATTCCTAATTGGAAATACTTAATAAAAACATTAATAACATGCATAGCACTATTTTGATTTAATATAAACTTACCAATATGTATTACATTAAAACTTTCTATGAAAATTTTAATGATCATACGCGGACCATCTACAATTGTGAATACTATTAGACTAAACCAATATAGTAATCTTTCAATTAAGGTAACATTACTATTTGAATTTGGATCAAACATTGTCATCATAGCAAAACCAACTTGCAAATCCATAAATGCTCCAGCATATCTTATACAGCTAAAACATATATTCGTAACAAAACCAAAGGTAAGTCCTGTTGTTATCTCAATTAAACAATACATAATTAGCTGTAAATTCCCATTTATATTAATCATACTAGAGTAATCAATTCCTGGTATTATCATAAATGAAAGAATAACAGTGAACATTATTTTTACTACATTAGGCGTTCCCTTAGGGAAAAATACCGGCACCACTTCTACAAATGAAAACATTCTAAGGGAAATTAAGAAAATCCCAAGAAAATAAGATATATTAATCAAGATTTATTTCACCTAATGACTTATATTTGCAATCATTGCAAATATCCTTTCAGTAAATCCTACTACAGTATGATTCATAAACTTAGCTGTAATAAGCCCAACCACTGCAACTCCAATTAATTTAGGAACAAATGTTAATGTTTGTTCTTGAATTTGAGTGGTCGCTTGAAAAATACTTATTACAAGACCTATAACTATAGATACTATTAAAATAGGAGCTGATGCCATAATTCCTGTATACATAGCATCTTTTAATATTCCAATTACCATCTCTTCACTCATTTATACCACCTCACGACGAATATCCCATTATTAAGGACTTGACCAGTAAATACCATCCATCTACCATAACAAATAATAAAATTTTAAATGGTAGTGAAATCATAACCGGAGGCAACATAAACATTCCCATAGACATAAGAACACTTGCCACAACAATATCAATTATCAAGAATGGTATATAAAGTAAGAATCCTATTTTAAAAGCTGTTTTAAGTTCACTAATTATGAATGATGGAATAACAACATACATAGGAACATTATCTTTTGTTATTTTTGTTTTATCTGTTTTTGAAACATCTAAAAATAATTCTAAATCTTTATCTCTAGTTTGCTTTAACATAAACTCTCGCATAGGCTTCGAAGCATTATCCATAGCTTGCTGACCTGTTATCTTATTTTCTAGAAATGGTTTTATAGCTTCTTTATTGATGGTTTTATATGTAGGCGCCATTATAAAAATTGTTAGGAATAATGCTATTCCTATTAAAATTTGATTAGGTGGCGCCTGTTGAGTTCCTAGTGCATTTCTCATAAAACCTAAAACTATAATTATTCTAGTAAAACTAGTCATCATGACTAGAAACGATGGGAGCAGAGAAAGTACAGTTAACATAACAAGTAATTTTATATTATCTACATAATCTTTAGGATTTGTAGCTTTATCTACGGAAATATTAACTTTAGGTACAGGTATTGTATCTGGAGCAGCATATGCTTTTGTAGCTCCTAAAATCACAAGAGCAAATACAATTAAAATAAATAAACTAAACTTCCTTTTCTTCATTGTAAATCTTCCTTTTTAAACTTGAGTTTTTTTATAGCTTCTTTTATACTTGTGTACTCTTGAATCTTATTTGATTCTTCAACTTTTAATAATTCTTCTTCATTAAGCTCCATTAATATATCAACTTTTCCTTGAGTTGAAGATATAACATAGCCCTTTTCTCCAATTTTAACTACCAAAAGACTATTGTCTTTACTAAGAGGCATTCTATCTAATATTTTCATATACTTACCGTTTTGTATTTCCTGTAATTTTGCTCCACCATATTTGAAAAATAGATATATCATAAATATTATAAAAGGGAGAAAAATCACCACTTTTATAAACATCTCTATTGTTTCTTTTATTCCCATAATAATCTCCCTATTGGATTATTATTTCTGAGAAATAAACATTAATTATTTGACCATCTTGAAGCAAAGGATTAACCTTACTTTTTATTTCTTCTTTGATTTTTTCAACTTGTGCACTTGTAGCAAAATCTTCTTTCTTTTTAGATCTTAATATCGCATTAATTGCATCTCTAGCAATTGCTTTTTTTGTAGTTAATTCATCTTGAAGTTTTGCATTTTCTTTAATATCTGCATATCCTACAGATACTTTTGTTTTTAGGTATCTATTAGATCCATCATCTGATTTTAAATTTACTAAAAATTCATCTAAAGCAAAAGTTTTTTGATTTAAAGTATTTTGAATTACACTTAAATTGGCAGCTGAACTTTGAGGTTTATTTTTAGAAGCTACAAGATATCCTGCAAATGTTCCTCCTCCAAGAAGAATTGCTGCTAATAAAACAATTATTATAATTTTTAATATATTTCCTTTTCCGCCTGATTTATTTTCTGCTTCAGCCATATTATTTCTTCTCCTTTTCACTTGCTGTTATTAGTATATTTACTCTTCTATTTTTTGCTCTATCTGCATAATTATCATTTTTCTCTATAGGATGAAATTCTCCATATCCTGCTGCTTGAAACTTATCTGGTGCAAGTCCCTTACTTTCAACAAAGTATTTTAAAACATTAACAGCTCTTTGAGTTGATAATTCCCAATTGCTTTCATACTTAGTATTATGTATTGGCACATTATCTGTATGACCTTCTATAATTATTCCATTAGGAACCGATTCTAGAAGTCTTGATATTTTATCCAATATTTCTTTACTTGGGGCTTTTATTTCTGCTTGTGCACTATCAAATAAGATATTATCTTTAAGCTCGATAATTATACCTCTAGCATCTCTTTTTACTTGTACTGTATTGTCTAATTTATTTTTATCCATAAATTCTTTGACTTTACCATACATAGCTTCATTGCCGCCACCTGATTTTGGTCCCATTTCTTGTGGTGGTCCTACAATAGGAACTTCTCCATTTGAATTGAAATCTAATATTGAATTACTATTACTTCCACTAAGTACACTTTGCAATGATGATGAAATTTTATTAAATTTAACAGCATCTATACTAGAGGATGCATATAACAGAACAAAGAAAGTAAGTAACAAAGTAATTGTATCTGCGTATGTTTGTAACCATTCTTCACCGCCACCTTCACTTTGTTGCGCTTTTTTTCTCCTAGACATCTGCTCCCACCTCACTAGCTGCTTGTGTTTCAGAATAAATCTGCTTATCTACTGGATTTAAATAAGATACAAGTTTTTCTTCAACAATTCTTGGATTTACTCCTGATTGAATAGCTAGTACACCTTCTAACATCATTTCTCTAATAGTAACTTCTTGACTACTCTTATACATAAGATTTGCAGCCATAGGATTTAAAATCAAACTTGCCATCAAAGATCCATAAAATGTAGTTATTAACGCTTTACCCATTCCAGGTCCTAAGTTTGATGGGTCATCTAAATTTGCAAGCATTTGTATAAGTCCTATAAGTGTACCTAACATACCAAAAGCAGGTGCATATCCACCCCAAGCTTTTAAAACATCAGCACCATCTTTATGTCTTTTTTCCATTTCACCAACTTCAAGCTCAAGTATTTCCCTTATAGTTTCAGGTTCTATACCATCTACAACCATACGAAGACCTTTCTTTAAGTAAGCATCTTCAACTCTTTCAATATCTTCTTCAAGAGATAATAATCCTTCTCTTCTTGCTTTTTTAGATAATTCTCCAAATTGCCTTACAATATCTAGTCCTGACATACTAGTTTCTTTAAATGATTGAGCAAGCACCTTAAAAATTCTTTTAAGCTCATTTACTGGATAATTTACTAGTAGTGAACAAAACGATCCCCCTACGGTTATTCCAAGAGACGGAACATCTACAAACATCCCAAATGTTCCACCACCACCTAGCATACCATACACTATAACTCCAAATCCGGCTACCATACCTACAAGAGTTAGAATATCCTGTCTTTTCATTGTTAATGCCTCCTATAAACCTACTGTAAAAATTTTTCTCTTGAACTCTATTATTTTATCTATTACTTCCTGAGTAGGTTCAAGCACGATGTATTTTTTTCCATTAGTAAGTGTAATCAATGTTTCTGGAACTTCTTCTATTTTTTCAATATGATCTTCATTTAAATATAATTGCTTTTGATTTAATCCCCTTAAACTTATCATGGCATCCCTCCTTATTTTAAATTTAGGAAGTAGATTTCAATTTTCGTGAAGAGTATGTCTTGATTTCTACTTCCTATTAAGTTATTTTAATATTTCATAATTTTAAATACTATCTCTTAAGATTTATAATATCTTGAAGAATTTCATCTCCAGTTGAGATCATCTTACCACTAGCTTGAAAAGCTCTTGTTGTTACTATCATATCTGTGAACTGTTCTGCAAGGTCAACGTTTGACATTTCAAGCATACCTTGTAGCATTTCACCATATCCATCTCCATTATCCAAGTTCTTAGGTGCACCAAGTCCACTTCTAACTGTAGGAACTCCTGAGTTAGCTGTATTAGAGAATAAGTTTTTACCTTCTTTTTTTAATCCTTCTTGGTTTTTAAATGATGCTGTGGCTATTTGACCAAGAGCTGTAACAGTACCATCATCAAGTACACCTTTAACTAGACCATCTTTTTCTATTGAGAAACTTCTAAGTTTTTTATCTCCTTCAGCTACTAGCGTAAATGACCAAGAAAACTTAGATTCATCTTCTCCTGCTGGTATAACAGGCTCTGTTATATTCACCTTAGTATTTTTACCAAATATTTTCAAGGCCTGTTCTTTAGCTTGTTTTTCTAAAGCATCTTTTTTAGTAGCGTCTGGTTCCTTATCCCATCCATTTTTACCTTTTAGATGGCCTTCAATGTCGCCTAATTCTAAAGTTGTTTTAAAATCTTCTACTGAACCATCTTCCTTTAATAATTGTTCTCCATTAATTAAAAGTGCTTTTTTAAAGGTACCATCATCTTGTTTAATATTTTTTATTTTAATATTAAAATTACTTTCGCCTTCAAACGTTGTCCCTTCTGTATCAATCTTTGCCTTAGTTGTAATTTTATCCATAGATCCATTTCCTATAAAATCCATTTCTACTTTTGACGCATCATCCTTTGCTATTTTTGTAGCTTTTACATGAACACTATCTGGAATTCTTAATGGTACTATTGTATTAGTTGCTTTTAATCCATACTTTCCATCTGCATTTACAAAACTTGTTGCACCATTTTTGCTATAATCTATACTAAGTTCTCCTACAGCTTTTCCCTTATCATCAATTTCATTTATTGCATATCCCATAACTCTATATCCATCAGAAGTTAAAAGGTTTCCTTGATGGTCTAATGTGAATGATCCGTCTCTTGTGTAATTTACTTGGAAAGCTCCTCCACTCATTGTATGATCACTTTCACTAACAGCAATTCCACCTGCATTACTTTCTGGCAATGCTCCTTTTGCTACTATAAAATATCCTGTTCCATCCATTGCAACGTCTAGATTTCTGCTTGTTGGTTGCATCATTCCTTGGCTCATTACACTATCTATACCTGCAACTTGAACTCCAAGTCCTACTTGCTTACCGTTAACACCACCTTGATTTCTTCCAGGTCCAACAGCTTCTCCCATGTTTTGACTTAACATATCTTTAAATCTAACTCTTGAACTTTTAAACCCTGTTGTACTAACATTAGCTATATTGTTACCTGTAACATCAAGCTTTGTTTGATTTACTTTCATTCCGCTGATTCCAGCATACATTGATCTTAACATTATTCTTAACCTCCACTTTTTCTCAGTTCCTTCATTCCCTGAGTTTTTGGCTTCCTTGCGGTCCAGCCTATAATAAAACCACGCTATCTATATTTGTAAAAACATTTTCTTTTGATATTTCTTTATCTACTGCAGTTATTATTGTTCTATTTTTAATATTTGTAACTAATGCTATGTTTTTATAAAGAATTACTGAATCTTTAGCTCCTTTTTCTTTTGCTAAATCAATTCCTTTATTTATGTTTTCCATATCTTTTTGTGATAGCATTATATTTCTATCTTGAAGTCTTTTTGCAGCATGATTTGAGATTTTAAAGTCAAAATTTTCATTTGGTTCTTTATTTAATTCATTTTTTAATAGTTGTCCAAAAGAATCTGTCTGCTTTTTATTAACTTCTTTTCTTTCCAAAGTAGCTTCTGGAAAATTTCCTACTGGATATAAATTTCCATTTACAATTCTATATCCCATACTTATCACACCTAAAAATTATTTTCTTATTTTCATTACTTGTGAATACAAGAATTCTTTTTCTTCTCCAGTATCATTTAATTTAACCTTTAATTTAATTCCATCTTTAGTTCTAAATGTTTCAAGTACACTTCCTTTTGATATTACTTCTTTTTCATCTTTTCCTTGTCCTGTTTTAGTAGAAACCTCTACTTCCTTTCCAATTAAAGATGATGCACCCATGAAACTCAAATTATCATTTAAATAGTTCATATGATCTATTAAATAAGAAATCATATGATCTTTTTCGTCTGGTACACTTAAAACATCTGAAACATCTTTGTAATTAAACTCTTTTTCTTCTCTACCTATTAATTCATTTCCCTTATACTTAGCTACATTAACACTTAGTATAATGTCATCTCCATCTTTTCTTACATTTGTTACAGTTCCACCATATTGTCTACCATAATCATCATAAGAACTTAAAGCTAATGTCTTTCCTACCATACTACCTGCTGAATTAAAACTCATAGTAGAATTTAGGTTTGCCATTTGTTCAAGTCCTGAAAATTGAGCTAACTGAGAAATATATTGAGTAGAGTCTTTAGCATTCATAGGGTCTTGATTTGTAAGCTCAGCAGTTAATATCTTCAAAAAAGCATTCTTGTCCATTTCATGTCCTTTTTTTACTATCTTAGTTCCCCTATTTGTAGCTTTATTGTAGTGATTTACTTTTTCTACTTTTCCTTCTAATGCATTTTTTTTATCACTAGATTTATTGTTTTTTAATAACTTACTTACAGAATCATTATTATTAATTTGACTTCCATAACTTTTATAAACTGGAGTAGTTATATCTGGCATATTTTTCCCCTCCTAAACAAATGCACTTACATTGCTATCTAACTCTTTTGCTAATACTTCTTTATTATCTTTAACATCTTCTAAAGCTTGGATACTTTCACTTCTTCCTTTGGTATTACTATTTGAATTATTTCTATGTTCTTTGCTATTTTCTCTACTGAAAAAAGTAGTATCGCCATTGTATATATCAATAGTAAAGTTCTGTATTTTTATTTCTCCATTGCCTAAAGAATTATTTAATTCTTGTGCTTTAGAATTAAGAAGATTATAAGCTTCTTTGTTGTTAGCTGTAATATTAGCTTTCATTAATCCATTTTCTACAGTTAATCTAATTACTATTTCTCCAAGTTCTCTTGGCATAACTTTAACTGTCATTTCTTTTACATCATTTTGTTGCATATACTTTATAGATTTAATAAAATCATTTACTAAATTATTTTTATTAATATTAATTGGGACCTCATTTTCTATATCTTTTACAACAGTATTATTAACCTTATTAAAATCACTCATAAAAGTTGTTAATCTGTCTATTTTAGTATCTGCTTTACTTTTATCCTTTGATACTAAATTTTTAAGAAAATCTTCTTCATTATTTCCATTTTTAGTGTCATCATCATTGGATACTGTAATTTTTGAATTTAAATCAAGTTTTAATGGACTTTTTATATCTTCATTAATATTTGTACTATCAGATTGATTATCAAGTATTTTAGACTTTAATTCACTTATAATTTGCTGTTCTATACTTTGGCTTTTATTTTCCTTTAAACCTTTTAGCATAGTTTTTATAGAGCTTTCATCTACATCTTTATTATTTAATAAATTTAACTTGTCTAGTATATCTTTTAATCCATTGTTTTTATCATTATCATTTTGTGATAATGCCTTTATAAAAGTATTAACCTTTTCATTAAGAGATTGTTGTGACTTTAAAGAATTTAAATCAACACCATTTGTATCCTGGTCTCCCATTAGCTTTAAAAGATTTTGAGTTACATCATCTGATACCCCTTCCTCTTTAAGCTTTTCTAATATCTTTTTTAAATCCACCTTTTCTCCACTAAAATGTTGAAGTAATAATATTAAAAGAATATCTAACGCAGAATTTTTCTTTTTTACAGATTTAGAATCATCACTTAAACCAGTATTATCTTCAGAAATTTCATTAACTTTATTCTGTTCTATTTCTGAATTTACATTTTGTGATTTATCTTCTTTAAATTTAGATGCCTTGCTTAATACACTTTTAAAATTATTATTTAATACATCTTTTTTATCAGATTTTAAATTATTACTTTTTGAATCTGAATTAATATTTTGTTTAGTATCAGTAGTGTTTTTTGAGTTATTTACATTTACCCTATTAATATTTGCTACCATAGTTACTAAATCATTCATTTTTCATCCTCCTTTCCATTAAATTTTAGAATTTCTTATATATGCATAAAGAGCAAATTCATCATTAGCTTTTTGTTCTATTAAATTTTGCTCTTTTATATAAGCAGCTTCTTGTTTGTCCTTCAAAATTTCAACTGTTTTTCTTTCCATTTGCCTTTGTTTTAACTCTTGTCTTTTTCCTTCTAGAATTTCATTTCTTTTATCTAGTTCTATACTAGTCTCATTTATATTAAATTGTAGTACATTACAATAATTTTGCCTTATTTTTCTATCAATTGAACTACAGTCAAAATCAATTTTAGAATATTTATCATAATTTTCTTTTAAATTTTCTAATCTTGTTTCAGTTAAATCCTTAGCACTTTGAGCTTCTTTAAAAGCTATTTTACTTTCTTCTTCCTTATTACATCTTATATCTAAAAGTGACTGAAGCCTAAAATTAAATTTCTCCATAGTAGTGCTCCTTATTTACTCTAATTATTAAACATACTTACAAGTGTATTAACACTCTCACTAAACTCGCTATGTTCTTTAATTCCTTGTCTTAAGTAATCATTTATCATATCATTATATTCAATGGCCATGTCAACTTTATTATTGCTTCCCTGTGCATAAGCTCCTATATTTATAAGATCTTCAGAATTTTTATATGTAGCTAAAAGGTCTCTTGCAAAAGAGGCTGCTTTTTTATGCTCATTATCGGCTATTTCATTCATAAGTCTACTTACACTATTTAAAACATCTATTGCTGGATAATGATTTTTCCCAGCTAAAGCTCTTGACAATACAATGTGTCCATCAAGTATTCCACGGACAGCATCGGCAATAGGCTCATTAAAATCATCTCCATCAACTAAAACGGTATAAAAAGCTGTAATTGATCCTTTTTCAGACATACCTGATCTTTCCATAAGTCTTGGAAGCATTGCAAAAACAGATGGCGTATATCCTTTTGTTGCTGGTGGTTCTCCTATTGCAAGTCCAACTTCTCTTTGTGCCATAGCAAATCTTGTTACTGAGTCCATCATAAGTATTACTTTTTTACCTTTATCTCTAAAGTACTCAGCTATAGCTGTTGCTGTAAAAGCTCCTTTCAATCTTACAAGAGCAGGTTGGTCTGAAGTTGCACAAACTATCACTGACTTTTTAAGACCTTCTTCCCCTAAATCTTTTTCAATAAAGTCTAAAACTTCACGACCTCTTTCACCTATAAGAGCAATTACATTGACATCAGCCTTTGCTTCTCTAGCTATCATACCTAATGTTGTACTTTTTCCAACTCCACTTCCAGCAAAAATCCCCACTCTTTGACCCTCACCACAAGTTAAAAACCCATCAATAGCTCTAACCCCTGTGGCAATAGAATCTTTTATTCTTCTTCTTTTCAAAGGATCCGGTGGTGCAGTATCTAAAGGATATTCCATTCCTATATGTACTTCATCATCATCATATTTTAAAGACTTTCCAAGTCCATTTAGAACCTTTCCTAAAAGTTTTTCAGAACATTTTACAGTTAAATACTTTTTAGATGGTATAACCCTACATCCAGGACCTATACCTATTAGTTCTCCAAGTGGCATTAAAATTACATTATCTTCTTTAAAACCAACTACTTCACACATAATAGGATCATTTTCTTTGTTATATATAGTACAAACTTCTCCTACAAAAGCCTTTATACCTTCAACTTCTATAGTAAGTCCTATAACTTGTTTAACTATTCCCTCTGTATATTTAAAATCACATTTTGTTACTTTTTCTTTTATTCCATTAAAATCTAAAGAAATCTCCACCACATCACCTCCTAATGTACATTATCTGAATAATATTGTTAATTTTAGTCTTCCATTAAAACAATTTCATTTATTTTTTCTAATGCTATATCAACATCAATAACAATTTTTCCATTTTCTTTTTGAATTATAGCTTTACCTTCTCCTAAATTATCATCAGGTACAATAAATATCTCTCCTCTAAAAACAACTTGTATTTTCCACTTATCTATACTTTCTTTTAGATTATCTATATATTTATTGTTACATTTTACTATTATACTTTTTGAATCTTTTGCAGTTTCTAACGCATCTAAAATCATACTATTTATTGCATCACTATTTTCAACTTCTGATTTTAATATACTTTTTGTAATATGCACTATTAATTCTTTTATTTTTTGTTGTTTGTCTTGTAAATACTTTACATATTCATTTTTAGCACTAAATAAAAGTTCATCTGCATTTTTATTTAACACTTCTATTTCTTCAGTTGCTTTATTTTTAATATCATCATAATACTCATCAGCTTGTTTTTTTCCATCTGAATATCCATCTAGTTTTCCTTCTTCATAACCTTTGTTATATGCTTCTTCTTGCATTTTTTGAATTTCATCATAAGCCGAAGCTACAATGGCATCACTTTGCTTTCTTGCATTTTCAAGCATTGTTCTAGCTAAGACTTCATAGTTTTCTATGAAGTCTTTAGCATTTTTTTCACCTAATTCTTTTTTCTCTTCTTCTACCTTTTCATCTTTTGTATCTTCTATGTGATATTCAGTATTTATTTCTTTTAATCCATTTGAAATTACACTATTATTCTTTATAACATTACACAATGATGGCATCTTCTCCACCTCTTGAAATTATTATTTCCCCTGCATCTTCTAATCTTCTTATAATGCTAACAACTTGTTGTTGAGATTTTTCGACATCCATAAGTCTAACAGGTCCTAAGAATTCTATATCTTCTTTTAATGAAGCTGCTGCTCTCTTAGATTGATTTCTAAATATACATTCTGCAACTTCTTCTGAACAACCCTTTAATGCAAGAGCAAGATCTTTTGTTTCTACTTCTCTTAAAACTCTTTGTATTGAAACATCGTCTAATGTAATAATATCTTCGAATACAAACATAGATTGTTTGATCTTTTCTGCAAGTTCAGGATCTTGTCTTTCAAGTCCTTCTGTGATATTCTTTTCAGTCGTTCTATCAACTTGATTTAATATATCAACAATAGTTTCAACACCACCTAAAGTTGTCATATCAGTTCTTACAACTGATGATAATTTACTATTTAATACTTTTTCTATTTCTTTTATAACCATAGGGGATGTATTATCCATAGATGCTATTCTATATGCCACTTCCCATTGTATATCTTCTGGCAATTCTCCCATTATTTGAGCAGATTTGTCTGCTTGAAGATAACAAAGTATAAGTGCAATAGTTTGTGGATGCTCATTAGATATTACATTTAAAAGTTGATGAGCATCTGCCTTTCTTGCAATTGCAAACGGTCTATATTGTTGAGTCGCTTCTGTTACCTTCTCTAATATTTCCTTTGCTCTTTGTGTACCTAATGCTTTTCCAAGAAGATTTCTTGCATACTCAAAGCCACCTTCAATTATATAGTCCTTAGCTTTATTCATTTCTATAAATTCTTGAAGGATTTCTGTTCTTTGATCTTGTTTTACTGAACTTATATTAGCTATTTCATAAGTTATTTTTTGTATATCTGGATCTGGTAATTGTTTTATAATTCCAGAGGCTGCATCTGGCCCTAAAGTTATGAACAGAATGGCTGCCTTTTGAACTCCGGTTAATTTATTTTCTTTTGCCATTCATATCACCTCTCATCTTCCGCCATCCAAGCTTTAATTATTTCTACAACTTGTTCTGGTTTTTCACTTGCATATTTTTTAATTTCCTTTTCCACATGGGTATTTTCATTTTCTTCATCAAAGTTGATTGGTTTTAATGGTTCATTTGGTTCAACATTATCATCAATCAACATGTCTATACCTTCTATTTCTTCCTCTTCATCAACTTTATTTTTCTTTCTTCTCTTTCTTATAAGTGCTACTATTCCAGCAATTACTGCAAGTGCAGCCACTGCTCCGCCTACACATTTATAAATAAATGATTTTTGCTTAGCTTTTTGTTCTTCAGCTTGCTTTTTAGCTTCTTCAGCTGCGGCAGCTTCATTAACTTCATTAAATTTCATTCCTTCTACACTTACAATATCTCCTCTAGATTCATCATAAGATATAGCTCCAGCTACTAAACTATTTATTTTATCTTTATCCACTGGACTTAAGTTTTCATCATTTATTGTAACTGATGCAGATATTTTCTTTATTTTTCCTGGTGCTCCAACAACTTTTTGCTCTACTTTTCCAACTTCATAATTTTTAGTAGTTTTCTCATGAGTAGATGTTCCATTTTGATCCTTTGCATTATATGTATTTGACATATTATTATCTACTGGACCAGCACTTGTTTTTCCACCTTTGGAATTATCAGTGTCTTTTTCTGTTTCCTCACTTCTTACTACGTTATTTGGATCCCAAAGAGTAGATGTTTTTTCAGATGCATCAAAATCCACATCAACATTTACAGCTGCCTTAACTCCATCACCATACTTAGGAGTTAAAATATTCATTATCTTTTTAACATATTCTTTTTCTAAATTCTTTTTATAGCTTTCTTGTTTCTCTGTTACTGAAGAAATATCTTTATTACCATCTTCTTTAAATAAATCTTCACTTAAATCTTGAGTTTTCCCATTAACTACTCCAACTACTTTTATATTTTCTTTAGGAAGATTTTTAACACTTCCACTTACTAAAGCTACTATTGCTTTTATTTGTTCTTTAGTAACTTTTTTACCTGTTTCAAATTCTAAAGTAACTGATGCACTGCCTGGATCATCTTGTTTAAAGAAATTACCTTCCTGTTGCATAACTAAAAGCACCTTTGCATCTTTAACTTCGGGAAGAGATTTTATATCTCTTGCAAGTTCTCCTTCTAATGCTCTTTTATACTTAAGTTCTCTTTCTTTATCAGTCATCCCAAAAGTATCACCATTATCTAAAATTTCATAACCCTTACTTCCGTTTGTAAGTTGTGGTGCAAGCTCCATTCTAAGTTCTGCTGCTTTATCTTCTGGAACTCTTATACTATTGTTTTCTACTTTATACTCTATTTTTTTATCAGCTAATTTAGCCATGACTGTTTGAGCATCGTTTGGATCCATATCTTTATATAACACAGCATATTTAGTAGTATTTAAAGAAATAACCAAGTATATAATTCCAGTTATTATTCCTAAAACTAGTACGCTGAATGCTATTTTTTTAATCTTACTTAGCTCTTTAAACTTTTCAACAAGTTTCTTAAACTGTTCTTTAATTTTGTCCATTACTAGCACTCCTAACTATACCTGCATTCTGTTTATCTCTTGATAAGCCTCCATTAACTTATTCCTAACTTGTACTGCTAGTTGAAGCGAGAGTTTTGCTTCTTCATTTTTTATCATTACATCATGAACTTCTACATCTTCTCCTTTAATAAAGTCTTCAGCAATTTTTTGTGACTCTAACTGTTTTTCATTTACTTCATTTAGTTGTTTTTTTAATGTTTCACCAAATCCTATGTTGTTATCTTCTTTTTTTTCTTCTTTATGTATAGAATTAACTTGTGAATATATTCCTTTTGATGGTATAAACTCATTTATTTTCATAACTTATCTCCTATCTTCCTATTTCTAATGCTTTCATAAACATATTTTTAGATGAATTTATAGCTGTTACATTTGCTTCATATGCACGTGTTGCAGCAATCATATCTGCCATTTCATTTAAAATATTTACATTTGGCATTAATACATAACCATCTTTATCAGCATCTGGATGGTTGGGGTTGTACACTCTTCTTAAAGGAGATTTGTCTTCTACAATGCCAACTGCCTTAACTCCATTTAATGAAGTCTCATATCCTTTTTTATTTTTACCTAATTCTTTTTTAAAATTTTCTTGGAACACAGCAATTTTTCTCCTATAAGGTTCTTTTTGTCCATCTTTTCCTCTAGTCGTTTTGAAATTAGTAATATTTGATGATATAGTATCCATTCTAAGTCTTTCAGCGGAAAGACCACTTGCACTTATTCTAAGGGAACTAAAAGCATTCATTATTATCTTCCTCCATTTATAATATATCTTTTAAGAGATAATGTAGAATTTAGCGTAGTTATGAGTGCATTATACTCTAAATTATTTGCTGCTAAATTTGTCATTTCATTATCAACATCTACATTATTTCCGTCCATTTTCATACTGTCTGATTCGTCTTTTTTTATACTTATTTCTCCAAATTTTTTCTTATAGTCAATATGCTTATCATTAGTAATTTTAAGATTTAGTTTATCCTTGCTTTCCTTTAAACTATCTTCAAAAGTTACATAACTTCTTTTATATCCTTTTGTATTGAAATTAGATATATTATTGTTTATAACATTTTTTCTTTTTGCAGTGGCATTTAAAGATTGTTTTATCAAATCGTAATTTTTTTGGCTTTCCGACATATTTCCTATTTTCATTGTATTTCCTCCTAGTTTATTTTCTTATATCCGTCTAATTTTTATTAATTTCTTAAGGAATCATATGCTTTTTACATTTAAATTGTATTACACTTCAGTTTTGTTTGGAATGTTTAGTATATTTATCCCATATAAGATATTTTTTCTTGTAATGCTAAGTATATTATATTACATTTTCTTGAATTGTTAAACCATTTTAGACAAATTTTTAATGATAAATTAAATTTTTATTAAAATACCATGATTTTTAACGAATTTTACAATTATACACTTTAAATATAATAACTGTTTTTTAAAAATAAAGAGATTATCACATTAATATGATAATCTCTTTATTTTATTTACTATTTAACCCCTTCCAATACTCTTAGAGCATCTTGTGGAAATTTATTGGACTGAACTAGCATTGCTTGTCCCGCTTCTACTAAGATATTATCTCTAGCTAGATTCATCATTGCTTCAGCAATATCTGTATCTCTTATCTTACTTTCTGTTCCAACTATGGTATCATGCAGTTCATTTACTTCATTATATGTTCCTTCAAATCTATTACACAACGCACCATATTTTCCTCTAATATCTGAAATTTTATCTACCGCACTATCAACAACTTCCAAATAATTCCCTATCGTATCACTATCTAAGTTTTTTCCCTTTAACGAATTGAGATTTAACTCATCACTAGACAAATGAAACACTGGAATATCCACAACTTCTCCAACATTAGCTCCAATAGCCATTTTTTCATGAGTTTTCCCTGGTTCTTTTGCACTTAAAATGCTTTTTCCATTAAAATCCGAGTGCTTTAAAGTATCATCAATACCCTCAATCATCTGATTTATTTCACTTTTAAGAGCCTTTCTATCATTTTCATTAGTAGCTCCACCTGCTTGAATTGAAAGTTCCCTTATTCTAATAAGCATCGATTGAACCCCTTCTAATGCTCCGTCTGCCGATTGAATCATACTCATGCCATCTTGAGCATTCCTTTGGGCTATTTGAAGTCCTCTTATTTGAACTCTCATTTTTTCACTTAATGCAAGACCATTTGGATTTTCCTTTGATGAGTTTATCTTAAATCCAGATGAAATTCTATTCATGTACATACTTTGACTATTCCAAACCTTTTCTTGTTCACGACATATAGTCAATGATGCCATATTATGACTTAATCTCATCTAATCACTTCCTTTCTATTTAAATTAATTATCCCAAAAGCTTCATACTATTATTAGTATCTTGATTTGCATGGCAAACCATTGCATTTGTATACTTAACTAAAACATCACTCTTAAAAAGATTCATCGCAGCATTTGCCATATCAATATCTTCTATTCTAGATAGAGATGCTGTCGTACTACTATTTGTATTCTTTGTATCATTTAAGGCTGATTCAAGTCTGCTCATAGCACTTCCAATATCTACTCTTTGAGATACACACTTTGAAATCGCATCATCAATTGACTTTATTGTATTTGATGATGCATCTCTTGTCAGAAGATTGTCACTTTCTATTCCTAAACTATTTAATGATAATTCATTTAGATTTATTTCTTCATAGATAAATGGTTCATATTTTATTTGTATAGAAAGCTTTTTATCTTTGTCAAATAATTTAATTTTATTAAACTCTGCATTATCTGATACATACTTTATATTTTCTTTTATTTGATTAAATTCTTTTTCAGCTTTTTTTCTATCTTCGTCTGTACGAGTATCCGTAGCATTTTCTATTGCCATTTCTCTCATTCTCTGTAGGTCTTTTTGAATTCCTTCCATATGACCATCTACACATTGAAGAAGCGATAATCCTTCTTGTGTATTTCTTTCTCCTTGTGAAAGCCCTCTAACTTGTGCTTTAAAACTTTCACATATAGTAAGACCTGCTGCATCATCAGCTGCCTTATTTATTCTCTTTCCAGATGAGGCTGTTGCATTGCACTTTTCTGATTTTTTTACGTTTTTATTTAATTTACTAAATGTTCCTAAAACTAAAGCATTATTAATTAGCATATTTTCACCTCCTGATTTATAAATGTGTAGTAATACTTTCCAGTAACTATTATCGTAACTTTTACATAGAGGTTTACATTGTTATTGGTTTATATTTATTTTTTGTGATTTTAAAATTGTATTATATTATTAGATAATACTTTAATCTAACTACATTTAATAGTAAATCCCATCAGTAAGTAACTACTACTGGGATTTACTATTTATCATAAAAATAGATCCTATCAATATCATTATACTGCCTAATATAAAGTTAAACTTTATATTTTCATTAAATAAAACTATCTGAAAAACAACTACCCATAAAACATAAGTAACATTTAGTGTAGTAGCCTTCGCTGGTCCTATTAAATCTATAGATTTATACCATAACAAATATGATGTCAAACTTATACAAGATGTAAATAATATCAAAGGATATATATTACTTACTATTTTAATAATATTAATATCCTTAAAACATATAAACCCTATTATAACTACATGGACTATCATAGCTACAATTTCACGTATAGCTAGTGCTTCCATAGAGCTCAGTTCTAACACTTTAGACACTTGAAAAGAATATAATATACTTTCTAATGCCCAACATAAAATCGTAATTATAACCAACGACATCCCAATTCCTACCATAAAATTGAAATTACATTGAGTTTTGCTATACCCAACAATAAAAACTCCTATAAAACTAAAAATAACTCCTAATTTACTTTTAAAATTAAGTTTTTCTTTAATAATTATAGAAGATAATATGGCAGTAACTATTGGATATATTGCCGATATATTAGCTGCCCCTTCAGGTGATATAAACTTTATACTCACTATATAAAGAGTCATACCAATTGGTCCACCCAGAATTGATCCTAAAATTAAAATTTTAACCTTCCCACTTAAAATACTCTTTAGTATATAATTAAATTTCTTACTCCTTACCATCTCTATATTTAATAATATACATGAAAATAAATCTTTTAAAAATGCTATTATAAATGGTAGAACAATTAATTCTTTATAATTAAACATATTTCCACAACTCATTAAAACTACACCAACTATTATAGTATCTATAGCCCATGTTATTCCCGACATACTGCCAAAAATAAAGCCTAGTATATTTTTTTTATTTTTCATTTATCTACCACTCTAAATTATTATGTATTCTTTTATATGATTAAATATAACTTTTAAGTATTTTTCAACTTTTTCTTCATATATACTTGTTTCATCTTTATTTGTAGATTTATTTATCAACTTAATTGTATATCCATCAATCTTAAATCTTGAATCTACTTGACAATTTTCCTTAGTTTCAAAAAAGAATTTATGCACCTTATCATTGATTGTAGCTCTATATGGATCATTACAAAAAATACTTTCTGAATATACATATTCTCTTTCACTTTCTCCCCCAAAATATTTAGGAACATTACCATCCTTTAAATCTACATCCTTTATTTGGGCAGCATTTAGCATTACAGGAAATAAATCCATACCTTGAGTTAGTTCCGTACACTCTCCCTTGGGTATACCCTTTCCTCTAAACATCATAGCTGTTTTTATTCTTCCATCGTCTAAAAACTCATCTTTTATAAAATATCCTTGTCCATGATCAGCTACTACACTTATAATATATTCATCCTCTTTATAATTTTCCTTTATATAATTAAATAACATCCCTAAATACCTATCTATTCTTCTAAGTTGAGTACCATATTTAAATATCTTTTTCTCATCATAAGTTTTTCTTACACTAGTCTCATTAGTCTTGTGAAAAACTCTAGTTTCAATAGGATTATTAACTTGAACACTTAATCTATTTTCGTATTCATCTGCTATATCATGCAAATCCGGAAGACATATCCACATAAAATTATTTTTTTCTTTAAATGCATCTAAATGTTCAATAGTTTCATTTATAACTTCATCTGTATGCATTCCCATAACACATGGCTGATACACATATCTATCTATCCCTTTAGCGTATCCCATAGTAGGTGTACTTCTCCAATCACCATCTATTTTGGATGTAAAATATCCATTTTCCTGAAATACTTCACTAAATAATTTTTTATTATATAAAGAATAGCTACTAAAATCAGGATGATAAAATTTATGATCTGTAGAATACATTCCCGTAAAAAAGCTTGCTAAACTCACATAAGTCCAATCACCACTAACATAATTATTAGTACAAATCGTTCCCTCTTTAAAGAAATTATAAGAATTTGGCATAGCATTTTTAAATCCCTTTTCATCTAAAAATTTCTGTGATAATCCATCTACAAAAACATTTAATACTAATTTAGGCTTACTTTTTTCACCTTTACGCTCTATAACTTTTCCTATAATAAAATCATCATTAGACTCAATTATTATTTGATCATTTTTGTTAAATGTATAATAGCAAAATCTTTGTGCCAATCCTTTATTTAATTCATACATGATACCATTTACAGTTGCATGTATAACGCTATTATCATTTAATGACATTATTGGAATAACTATATCACTATTTATCGCTTGCACTTCAACTCTTTTTGTTTTTGATGAATTAAACATTTCTAATTTATACATTGTATACAGTTCATCATTAAATTCTTTAAATATTCCTGTTCTTTCAGCCAAATAATAATCATATATTCCTACACCATATTCATTATCATTTATGGTAACCATTTTACCTACATAATTATTCCCATCAATAGATTTAGGAAAAACTTTTTGATATGTAGAAAATAATTGCATAACTTCAAATTTAATTTTAGAAAACTCTTCAGAAGAAAATCCATTATTTAAAATAGTTTCAACATATGGCATAACAATTTCAACCTTTGATGTATCTATTATCATACTTCTTATAAAATATTTAATAGCATCTCTATACTCATTACAAGCTATATATATAATTCCTAGGTTAATATTAATATCAAAGTTAAATTCAAATTTATTAAATATATACAAGAGTATTTCTTTAGCTTCTTCCACATTTCCTTTATAAAACTCTAATACCGCTTTTATATTTTTAACCTCTATATCATAGTCCGCTTGTATTTCATATTGTTTTATCAAATCTTCTGCGATATTAAATTCTTCGTTATTTATAGCTTTATTTAACTCTTCTTTCATCTGTCTTAACCTTTGTAATTCAATCACTTTAAATATCCTCCTTTAAATGCATTATCATATTCTTAGCTCTACCATACCTTAACATAGAGTAATCATTTAACTCTTCCCCATAGCAAATTTTTATATTAGACCATAAGCTCCATAAAAAATCTTGCATTGCTTTATATAAATTAACTCTAAACATCATACTATCATCAATAACTTTATTACTAAAATATAAGCCTAAAAACTGTTTTTCTTCTTCATTAGAAAATCCACATTCTAATATATGTGCAGCTAAATCCCATACATAATCATTCATTCCACTATATTCCCAATCAATTAAATTAAGTTCTCCATTATTTAATATGAAGTTCTCAGGAACGGTATCATTATGACAAGATACTAATTTAATATTTAAACTAGTTAGTGTATTTTTATAATCAAAAATTTTTTCTTTCAAATATTTGTAATCATGAAAAAACTTACCACCTTCTTCTTTTAATATATCTTCATATTTATTTATCATGTCAAATGGATCAAATACATTGTTAAATTGAATATTTGAACCATGCAGTTTTTTTAATACTCCTACCACCATTTTCATACTTTTAAATCTTCGAGCATTTTTAGGATTAAGCATTTCTCCATTGCCTAAATACTTACTTATTTTTATCCCACTTACATCATCTATAAACAAAAAACTTTCATCCACATCAGCTTTATATGCTAAATAAGAATTTACCTTTTCATCTACTCTATTTATCATCTTTTTTGTATTTTCTTGGGGTATTCTTACAACTAAGCTTTTATTCTCAAAATCTAATTTATAATTAGTATTAGTCATACCACCTATTTTTGCCACCTTCTTAATTTCTCCATATTGCATTTTCAAACAATATACTATAAGTTGATTATCATACAGAAATTTCTTAGTTTCTAACATATTTCTCACCATTCTTTTCTTTATACTATATTTCTTTATCGAATATTGTATAAATATCTTTAAAAATAAAACTAGTCCTAACTTTAAGCTAAGACTAGTTTTTCAACTTCTTTTAAATCTTTAATACTATCTATTTCAAAACAATCATCATTGTTAATTTTGTGTAAACATATTTCTAATTTACTTAAATTATCTTTTACAATATTATCCCAATATAAATTTGTCCATATGTTTGTATTTAATTTTTCTTCTAATATATAATTTATTTTAATTCCATCTTGTAGATTCCAATAGGATATACCCGATAATATTATCTTATACTCATTAAGAACACTTTCCTCTTTTATGTTGACTATTTTATTGTTTTGCTCATATATAACCCATTCATCCTTAAAACTGTTTTTTTTGATTCCAAAGTAAGTTGACCTATTTAAATTAGTATTTATGAAATTATTATTTATATACACATCTCCATCTAAAACATAAGTATCTTTTAAATACTCTTTAACTAAATACATAGTATATATATTATTAAACTTATCATAATTCTCATTATAAACTAACTTTATAACAACATGTTTATATTTTTGTGGTATATAATTAAATTTTTCAGCTAAATACCCTATAACTATAATTATCTCTCTTATTCCCTTTTCTATTAAACATTCTATTTGTCTTTCTATTATAGGTTTTCCATTTACCTTTATAAGTGGCTTAGGTATATATTCCGTTAACGGTCTAAGCCTTGTTCCTTTTCCTGCTGCTAAAATAATAGCTCTCACATTTATCCCATCCAATATAATTAAATTTTCAAAAGAATTGCTAAATACGCAATGGTATTTAAATTTCTTGATTCTAAAAATTCTTGCATCCATATACTATATCTTTTATTATGTATTATAGTTTTAGTAAACTGCTGTAAAAAAACCACTACTACTTCTTCGGAAAATTTTTCATTATAATATTCCCTTAGTCCTAGCAAATATATTCTTATAATAGAATAATATATAACCATAACCATGCATTCTTCAAATAAATCAAAACTAGATAGTGGCATTAGATTTTGAAATACATAGTTTACTAAGTAATTTTCCAGTATATACGAGTTATCTTTCATGATATTTTTATAATGTTTTTCATATATTAATTTATACTTAAACTTAATATCTTCTAACTCACTTTCCTCATAATCTTGTATATCTAATCCTTGTAAATACTTTTTCGTAAAATCCGCAAACTTAATATTATTTTCTATATTAATGTTAAGTAAACCAATTAACATACTTATCTTTATTTCCAAATTTCCATCAAACTTTAACAATATATCTTTATATAAATTTTGGGCTACTTTTACTTCAAATTCATCAACAAGATCTTTAACATTTTTATTTTCTTCACTTAATTCTTTATAAAAGAAAGCTAAAATCATTAATCTTTCATCTAAAGAATATTGTCTGTTTTGTAATACTGAAATTATAAAAATTCGTATATTCCAAAAGTTTTTATAAACTTCAATACTCCTATTACTATTTTTAAAACTAACATTAGAATCAATATGTACATTATGTTCTTCAAATTGTATTTCTTCAAACTCCATAGGTGATTTACTTAACAATACTAATCTTGCAGCTTCTGGACAAGATACTGTTAAAGATTTTTCAACATCATATTCTACTTCATTATATATTCTGGGATATTGAGTACATATACGAGATAATTTATCTTCTCCTAAATTAATAAAAATATCACATAACTTTTCGGAATTTAAAAAAGGACAATCTCCATTTTCCAACAACTTTATCTTTCCATAATCTTTATCAGATACTGAATGTCTATTTCTTTTTATATATTTATCTAGTCTTTTTTTTAAATCTTTATTTCGCACATTTTTATACTTTTTAATTGTACTTTTATCTATATGTATCTTCCAACCTATACAACAACTATCTTCACAATCCTTTCCTATACATTTAAAATTTTTAACGTATATAGGTTGAAGTAATCTTTTGTTTTTCATCTGTATTATTCTCCTATCTATATCTTCTAATTAATTTTATTTATCGTTTACTATAACTAAAACTTAATATTAACTATGCTTACAAAATAAAAGCTTTCAAATACTCGAAAGCTTTTTAAATATAAAAATTGATTTTATTTTATACATTATAAATGTCAGTTTTAAAATATTGCATGTTATTTTTTATCCACTCTATTGTTTCTCTAAGCCCTTCATCAATACTGTATTTTGGCGTCCAATCAGTAAGATTTTTTATCTTAGTATTGTTTGCCCAGAGTCTATTTACTTCACTTTTTTCTGGTCTTATTCTTTCTTCATCACAAAAAATTTTAACATCATGTCCTATTAATTCTATTATCCTTTTAGCTGTTTCTCCTATAGTAATTTCATAATTAGAACCAGCATTTATTACTTCACCTATTGTTTTATCACTCTCGGCTATTTTAACAAAAGCTTCTGCTGTATCTTTTACATAATTGAAATCTCTTGTAGGTGTTAAACTTCCCAGCTTTATTTCCCTCTTTCCTGCAAGTACTTGTGATATTATTGTTGGTATTACAGCTCTTGCAGATTGTCTTGGACCATATGTATTAAAAGGTCTTATTGTTGCAATTGGAAGGTTAAATGATCTATAAAAACTTTCTGCCATTTTATCTGCCCCTATTTTTGATGCTGAATAAGGAGATTGTCCTTGCATTGGATGTTTTTCATCTATTGGGACATAAAGTGCTGTTCCATAAGTTTCACTTGTTGAAGTGTGAACTATTTTTTCAATGTTTTCTTCTTCTCTACAAGCTTCTAATATATTTGTTGTTCCCTCTACATTAGTTCTTACATAAGCCATTGGAGATAAATATGAATATGGTATTGCAATTAAAGCTGCAAGATGCATTACAACTTCTTGTCCACTTACCATTCTCTTTACGTTGTCGTATTCTCTTACATCTCCAGTTATTACTTTTATATTATCCTTTACGTTTTTATCAAATGTATCAATCCAGCCCCAATTATTAAAAGAATTATATTGTACAAGTGCTGTAATATCAGCTCCAAGTTCCACTAATCTTTCTATTAAATGACTTCCTATGAATCCTTCTGCACCTGTAACTAAAACTTTTTTTCCATTCCAGTTCATATTATTTTACTCCTTTTTTATACTCTTACCAAAAACCTTTTACTAAAGCATTATCATTTTCCATTTTTTATTTACTACAACCATAGCTCTCACTCTACTAATAACATTTATATCTATATGTAAATATTAACAAATATGTCTCTTGGTACAAATTAAAAACTAAAATTTTTCTCTTACTATCATAAAAGCCTCTGCATATTTTTCTCCACATGAAGCTCCTCTATATCTTGCTAAAGCCTTGATATTATCTAGACTTCTAGGCAATGGAGATTCTTGTACTTCTGATTTATATATGCTCATAATTTCAAGCTTTTTCTCTATAAAATCACTTATATCACTGTATACATTGGGAATAAATATATTTTCTATAAAAGGTGGTGCCATTTCTGTTTCAGATATACATTCATACATTAAAATTCTTTCTATAAATGGATATCTAAAACTTTTTGTACAACTCATCATAGCCTTTGCTACTACTTGATGGTCTGTATGTATATCTGATTTATTATTAATGTATATTATTTGTGGTCTAATATCATTTATTACGTTAGATATATTTAATATTAACTCACTAAAATCCATTGTATGTAGTTTAGTTGTATAATACCCTAACTTGTAAACATTTTCAAACTTAAATTTTTCGCTTACTTTTTTTACCTGAATCTCTCTTTCAACTAAGAATTCTTCCGAAAATCCTAACTTACTAGAAGCTTTAGTTACTATTAACCAACTTAATTCATCTCCATTATCCCTATGCTTTAATAAAGTTCCACCACATCCCAAAGTTTCATCATCTGGATGAACTGATACTACTAATACTCTTTTTTTCATATGCCTCTTTTCTCCATCATTAAATTAAATTTAACATATTCTAAGTCAAATTCAGTATCTATATCAATTGATGATATCTTATCCATAATATAAGATAATGCTCTATCACTCTCAAACGATTTATTATCATATAAACTTTTTAACTTCGTTATATATATGGCTCCATTTAACTTATATACTTTTTCAAAATCCTGTCTTCTAGTATACTTACTCTTATCATATTTAAGAAAATCACATAAAACTCCAGTATCATCTATAGATTTATACCAATATGGTATATCTTCACTTTCTGTTACTGAAATTAAAGATTCTGTTTCGCTTATATTATCCATAAACCTTAATATAGCTTCATCTATATGTTCTACTTTCCTAAACGGTACAGTACACTGTAATAATATAATATAATCTGGCACATATCCTTCTTGTTCTAAGCAATCTAGTGCATGTAATATTGCATCTATCGTAGGTGATTCATCCTTAGCTAATTCTAAAGGACGTTTTACTACTTGTACATCGTTTTTTAAAGCAACACTTTGAATTTCATCATCTTCAGTAGATACTATTAATCTATCTATAAACTTAGATTTTTTAGCTTCATCTAATGTCCAATTAATTAGAGGCTTATCTCCTAATATCCTTAAATTTTTTTTCTTAACCCCTTTAGATCCTCCCCTAGCAGGAACTATAGCTAAAATCTTTTTTTTCACTTTAAATTCCTCCATAAAAATTCTTTTCACTGACATTCACACATTATTCTTCTAAAAGTACTAATTTTTCATCGCAAATTGTAAATTCTCCAAAATATCTTATTCCCATAACTTCCTTGTGATTAGTTTTATAAGTATCAATGTGTATTTTTTCACCTAACTTTAAATCTATAGACATAGCTAATAAATTTACTTTTTTTGAACTAGTACCTATATATGCTGATTGTCTAGGATTTATTTCAAGAACATAGGCTTTTTCCATATTACTATCATATCTTACATCAATATTTACTATAGAATTTAATTGAAACTTTTCAACTATCTCTTGAGTTAATATATTTAATTCTTCTTTTTCTTCCACTTTAACTCTCATATCTATTCCTGCTATTTGAGGACTTAATCTTTTTCTTATTAAACTTGATATAACTCTGCCATCTTTAGCCACTACATCTATTCCGTATTCTGATCCACCTAAATACTCCATGACTATTATTTTAGGTATTTCATCTAGCCCCTTAAATTTTAATAATAATTCTTCTAATGAACATACAGGTTGTTGTTTTTCTTCAAAATACATTTTAAGTCTATCATAGCTCTCATCTAATAAATAAAATCCTCTGCTTCCTCCATTACATACTGCTGGTTTTACACATATTTTTTGCTCTGGATAGCCCATGCTTAAACATGCTTTTTTTAATTCATCCACACTACTTACTATCTCAAATCTAGGGTAATATTTTACCCCATCCTTTTTCATATTTTCGTATAGTAAATCTTTATTATGAGCTATACATATGTTTTCATTACTAGGACATAGTATATTTATACCTTCTTTCAAAAAATTTTTTTCATATTCAGCTAATTTAACTATTTCTTCACAATAAGCTGGAACAATTAATTGTATATCATTTTCTTTGCAAATCGTAATCATTTTTTCAACAAATTGTTTATCACTAGCAAATGGTATCTTAATATGTTTTTCTGACATCTTAAGTGAAACATCTTGAAATTCTTCTACACTTCCAGTAATTACACAAATTTTCTTAGTTGGATGAGACTTTAGTGCACTTATTATTCCGACCGCACCAGGTCCTGATGATGCCGTTAATAATACATTTAAATTTTTTTTCATTTTTATATCTCTTCTTTCTAAACATAAATTTTACACAACTAAAACACTAACTTATCATCGCATATAGTAAATTCACCAAAACATCTTATTCCAGTAACTTCCTTGTACTTAGTTTTATACTTATTAATATTTACCTTCTCCCCTAATTTTAAATCTATAGACATATAGCTGCAACCCCTATATATATGCTCCTTGTCGTGGATTTATTTCTAATAAATATGTTTTTTATCTCTTTTATTAAACCTTATATTAAACTTAAAATAGAATTTAAGTTTAATACTTTCACTATATCTTTTACAAACTCTGTAACGTTATTATTTCCAACAATTTCTAATCTCATTTCCATTCCTGCAATAACAGGCTTTAATCTCCTTCTATAACACAATCAATCAATTGTCCATTATGTGCTAAAACATCTATACCACATTATTCTCCATCTATATACTCCATTATTAATATTCTAGGTATATTATCTAATCCTTGCAACTTAAGTAACAATTCATTAAGAGAACATATGGGTTTATATTTTTCTTTAAAAAACACTTCTTTTCTATCATAAATTTTATTTAAAATATAAAATCCTCTTCCCCCTCCATTACATCTTACAGGTTTTACACATATATTTTGTTTAGGATATCCCATCTGTAAACATCTTTTTTTAACTCAATTACACTATCTGCAATAAAAAATCAAGGAACTGTATTTATTTTTAACTTTTCCAATCTCATACACATTAAATCTTTATTATGTAATAAGTGCACTATATCATAGCTTGGACTTAATATTACTATACCCTTTGTATCAAATTTACTAATATTTTTAGTTAAAATCTCTATCTCATCTGAAAATGCCGGTATTATCATATCTACATTTAATTTATTACATATAGATATGATTTTATCTATATAATTTTTATCACTACAATAAGGTATTTGAACATATTCATCCGCCATTTGTTGACCTATATCAAAATACTCTTCTACAATTCCAGCTATCATATATATATCTTTCGTAGGACTATTTTTTTAACAATTAATTATTCCAAATGCACCTGGTTCTAAAGATGCTGTTATCAAAACTCTTAGTCTACTTTTCACACTCTCCACCTTTTCTTATAAAACAACCTAATGTTACTAATTCATCCATTTTAACATCTTTATTTAAGTGCATACCGATAATTTTTTCTTCCTGATATGGTCTTATACCTTTTCCTGGTCTCTTATAATCTATATCTTGTTGACTTATTATATGTCCTTTTTTAAAATCATTTTTAAATACCAAGCTTCTTCCTATTATTCCTTCACAACTTTGAGGTTCCTTATATCCACTTCCCATCATTTTTTCAGCTTCTCTTATTGATCTAACCATATAAATAAACTCATCTTCCGATGCAGATGCTTTATGATCAGGTCCTTCTAATCCTTTATCTAAAGTTATATGTTTTTCTATTATATTAGCGCCTAACGCCACGGCTATATGTGAAGCTGTACTACCTAATGAATGATCTGAATATCCAATTATACAATCACTAAATACATTCTCTAGTGTATTTATAGCTTTCATATTTAAGGATTCTATAGGTGCTGGATATGTCGATACACAATGTAGTATAGAAAATTTTTCTGTTGTTATATCTTTTATAGTTTTTACTGCTCTCTCTACATCTGCCAAGTTAGATGCACCTGTAGAAACTATAATTGGCATATTAGATTTAGCTACTTCTTTTAAAAAAGGTATATGTGTCAACTCACCAGACCCTATCTTAATTGCAGAACACTCTAATTTTATAACTTCTTCTAAACTTTTGAAATCAAAAGGTGTAACTATAAATTCCAAACCTAACGAATATGTATAATCTCTTAATTCCTTCATATATTCAAAACTAACTACATATTTGTTCAACATCTCAATTTCTTCACTACGATGAACTGATGAACACAAAAGGCCAGGATAAAACATTTGAAATTTTACAGCATTCGCCCCAGCTTTTACAGCTAAATCAATTAATTTATATGCTAAATTTATATCTCCATTATGATTTACTCCAACTTCAGCTATAATAAACACTGGATATTTAGGTCCAACATTTACCTTACCTATTTGAAACTTCTTCACATTGCTCAACCTTTCATTAAATTATTTTTTCTTAGCCCAAACATGCCAATGAGAGTTTTTCACACTCATATTATCTATATAAAAATCCTTTTTCTCAAGATTATAAACTTCAAATTCAAACTCTTTATGATCTTGTAATATCTTTTCTTTATCAACAAAATAATAAACCATATCACTTAATCCAAACTCATTATTTTTTAAAATAAATGTATCTTCTTCAATTTTTGTTCCTTTTTCATAAAAATAATCACTTTTATCCCTCCAATATGAATATACAACACCACCTTTTTTAAGACACCTATAAATTTCTTTAAACATTAAATTCCTTTCTTCTTTATTTGCTAATAAACTTAATATAGTTCCTACTATTATACAGTCAAATTTTTCATCTTCATAAGGAATATAACTTCCTTGATTTTTTTCAATATTTACATTTTTTAAATTAAATGACTGAACTTTTTCATTAGAGAGCTTTATACAATTTTCATTATAATCTATACCATATGTTTTAAATCCCTCCATAGCAATTCCTATAATATTTCTTCCTGCTCCACAACCTATCTCTAGAACATTTATATTTTCTCTATTACCTTTTTCATAATTTTTATTTAAAAATCTTACTATATTTTCATCAGGCCAAAATAAATCATATTTATTTATATTGTCCTCCCACATTTTTTTATTAATTGTAAAAACATCCATCATCTGTAACCTCCAATTAAATCAATCTTTTTTCTATTAAGTTTGTATCTATATTTATATCTTTTAATATTTTTACAATTTTTTCACTTGCATTACCATCTCCAAAAGGATTTTTAACATCACAAATTTGTTTTTTAAAATCTTCATCATATATAGCCTTTTGTATAGCTGCTATAATTTCCTCTTTATTACCACTAACATCAATAACATTCTCAGGATGTATTCTCCCACTTTGTCTTATTCCTACATTTACAGTAGCTCGTCCAAAACTAGATGTTTCTATTATTCCACTTGAAGAATTACCAACAACAACATCACAAATATTTATCATGCTCAAATAACGTTGCTTACCTAAACTAGGGAAACAATATATATGATTATATTCATTAGCACATTTTAATATTAATTCATTTATCTTTCTTCCACCTGCATCAGCATTAGATAATGTAAAAATAACAGTATCTTCTCTAAATTCACTTAATCCTTTAAGTAATTCATTAAGTTCATTTATAGATTCTTCAACTCTAAGTCCCACCGGTAAATATGTACATACAAATATTTTCCCCTTAAATTCTATATTTAAGCTATTTTGAAGTTCATCTTTATTCAATAAATTTTCTTTTATATTATCTAAAGATGGAAGCCCTACATTGAATATTCTCCATTTCTCCTCTCCCATCTTTTCTATTCTATTCTTATAAAGCTCAGTACTAACAAAATGTATATGTGCCATTTTTGTTATAGCATTACGAACATCTCCATCTATACAATTTGCCCAATCTGTTTCTCCGCCTGCTATATGAGCTATAGGAATTTGTAATGCCATAGCCGCTGTAGCTGCCGAAAATATTTCAAATCTATCTCCTAAGATCAAAATTAAATCTGGATTTAAATTTTTAAATTCTTTAGTAAGCCCCATTATACCCATAGCAATAGAATATCCTAACGATTCGTTATCATCACCATCAATAAGCATTGGTACAGTCGCATCTACTCTTATTTTTGATTCATGTATTTGATTTATTGTATATCCTTGTGATGGTGCCAAGTGACTTCCAGTTACTATAACTTTACAATTTATTTCTTCACATTCTTCTAAAGCCTTTATAACACAATATAATATTCCAAACTCTGAACGACTTCCTGTTACAACCGCAACTTTTCTTTTCATATATCAATTTCCTCTCACTACTTATATAACCTAAATTTCATTACTATTAGACTTTGAAAAAAGCTCATTATTAATAGCATAGTAGTCTTCAATTCTTCCTATATCCATCCAGTAATCATCTACTATGTAACTTTGTACTTTTAATCCCTTTTTTAAAGCTGCTTGAAATAATTCTGTTATTTCATAATACTTATTTTGTGGAATCATATCAATTACACTAGGACTTAAACAATACATACCTCCACTAATAACATATTCATAGCTAGGTTTTTCATGTATATTCTTCACATTATTTTCTTCTAAATTTATCACTCCATAAGGTATATTAATTGTTTTTTTAATAGACATTATAGTTATGTCGTTATAATTGTCCTTATGAAACTTCATTACCTTATCAAAATTAACCGTTGAATAAACATCTCCATTTACTACAAAAAAATCATCTTTAATATATCCTCGTGCTAAATTTATTGCTCCACCTGTCCCCAATCTCTTTTTTTCTCTTAAATAATCTATAGTACATTCATATCTAGAACCATCTTCAAAATAATTTTCTATTACTTCTGATTTGTAATTTACGGATAATAAAAATTTATTATAAGCATGTGTCTTAAAATTCTCTATTATGTGTTGTAATATAGGCTTTTCTCCTAAATTTAACATAGGCTTAGGAATCTCTTTTGTAAGATCCTTTAATCTAGTTCCTAATCCTCCTGCCATTATTAACACATAATTTTTCTTCTTTTTCGGCACTATAACTTCATTCAAAGATATTGTATCCACTAACTTGTTATCTTTATCTACTATAGGTAACTCTCTTATAGCATTTTTTATCATTATTTTTTTCTGTTCAATTCTATCTACATTCTCTTCTACACGAATAGGATTTTTATTCATAACCTCTATTATACCACTCTGTAAACTTAACTTATTTATTAATGCTCTTCTTATATCTCCATCAGTTATACTACCTAAAAGCTTCATATTATCATCAACAACATAAACTATCCCCTTTGCTGCTTTATCAATTACATCTAATGCTTTTAACAATGTTTCCTTATAATTTATACTAATATTTTTTATATTTATCATATAAAATCACCTTTAATTAATTGATTTATTTAAAATTAACTGGCTATTAATTTGCTAATTTCTATATGCGCATTATCTAATATAGGTAAGATTTCATACTTAAACAAATCTCCTACCAATGTATAATCTTCATTTTCTATAGCTTCTACTACTTCTTCTAGTATATTATTAATATTTGAAATTTTAATTGGTTTTTTTTGAACATCACTTGTTAACTTTACTATGTCCGTAAACCATTCAATTCCTTCTGCTACTAATGGTATTAATGAACACCCCTTATTATAATTATCCACTTCAAATGCTTCTATTAACTGATTAATACCTCCTTTTAAGTTAGTTAAATATTCATTTGCCGTAATTAATGCCTCTATCTTTTCATTCATGTCCTTTTTCCTCTCTAATTTATATCTTCTCTAATTTTTAAATCATCTAAAGCTTGTTTCATAAAATCTAACGCAAATTTACCTACCTCTAAAATAGAAGAATACAGTTCTATACTTTTTTCAATTATAGCATAATCTTCTTTAGAACTCGGTTTATTCAAAATATCATAGACTACAGGATATATAAGTGAGCTTAACAACTCTAAATTTTTATATTTAATTCTAATTTCTTCATCTATCTTATCTAATTTACTTATACTTTGTTTAATTTTGCTAGTAAGATTAAACTTAATATTTCTTTTTAGTTTTTTTGTTTCTTCAAGTCCTAAATTACACTTTGAAATTATGAATTCATCAGCTTCAATGGATTCCCTTAATATTCTGATTCCCTCGTTCTTTATTTCTTGTGTTTTATGCTTAATATATGGTTTAATAGAAATTACTTCTTCATGTAATCTGTATTTTTCTATAGCTTCTTTAAGTGACATATCTATTGTTCCATCTATCCTTGAGCCACCTTCTGTAGCATTTATAAATGTTATGTTAGCATTATCTTTTATAATTTTTTCTAATTCTCTTCTAAAACCATCTAATACTAAACTGGTTCTAACCTTATTTCCATTGATATCATCAACGTATATATAATCAGTATCTTTACTTACATTTTCATCTAAACTTTTAAATTGATTTACGGCAATATCTGCATGATATTTTTCATCTGTGTATGCTAAATCTTGCCCTATAAAAATTATAGGATTACATCCCATTAACACTGCCATTCCTGTAAGTGTATGTGCAACAGATCCTCCTAATCCTAAGTTATCAATATCCTCATTAAATAACTTGTAAATTAAATTATTTTGTGTAAATATTATCTTATCTCCTTTATGATCTTCTACCACCTTTTCGTTGGTTCCTTCATAATATAGTAATGGACACTTTACTTTATCAATATATCCTTTAACTAAATCATAAGATTCTTGTACTGGATCAACTACACTAACCAAATTAGGATATATTTCTTTATCCAATAATGGCTTAAGTGTTCTTCCACCTGTTAATATAAATAAATTACTTTTAACATATTCTAATTCTTTAATATTTTTACTTAACGACGGCCCCGCCGAAACTATTATAGCTGGAACATTATTATATTTTCTTTTATAGTCATTAACTTTATTTGATTCAACAATATATTTAAAATTATGTATAATAGTATTAAACCATCTCTCTGAAAATTTAAGATTAGTATTTCTATCTATAGCAATATCACTTATAACTTCCGTAAATATTTGATTAAATTCTTCAAATTCTTCTAAATAGATTTTATTATAATTTAACATATATATGTATTCTACTTTTTCCACATTATATTGATTTATATTTTCTTTTAAGCTGCCTATTATGCTTTCTTTGTTATCTCCCATCAATATAATTCTTTTATTATCTATAAAGCTATATGTTTTTTTATTTTTTTTAATATATCCTAATACATTTTTATTTGGTTCAAAAATTAATATTTTATTTTTCTTATATTTAAGACAAAACTTATTTAAAATTTCCCAAGACCCAGCTCCAAATATAACAACAACGCTATCATTACCAATTTTCTCTTCATTCTTTTCTACAAATTCATTTATCTTTTCTTCCATCCTATATTTGCTGCCTATGTATATTTTTTTAGTATCTTTTATTATCTTAAATATATCAAACCCATCTTTACTCTTTTCTAACTCAAATTTATAGTTTGATAACACTTCTTCTTCACCTCTTATAATTAAATATACTATATTATCGTACTTATATAATTTTTCTTAAATAAAACATTATTTCACTTTCTATATTGATAATTTTTACTATATTATATTTTTCTATATATAAACAAAAGCTCCACTACTTAAAAGTAGCGGAGCAAAATTATACTAATTAAATTGTAGACTTCTTTTGTTAAAGAAACTCCTTCTCACTTCTTGGAAGGAGTAAACGATTCGCACTAAATTATAAATTTAGGCTCTCTGCTTATCTTAATAATTGAAGTACACCTTGTGGTTGTTGATTAGCTTGAGCAAGCATCGCTTGAGCTGCTTGTTGAAGGATGTTCTTCTTAGAGAATTGCATCATTTCTTTTGCCATATCAACGTCTCTTATTCTTGATTCTGCTGCTTGTAAGTTTTCTGATGCATTGTTGTCAGAGTTTATTGTATGTTCTAATCTATTTTGAACTGCTCCTAGGTTAGCTCTTTCTGCTGATACTTTGTTTATAGCTGCATCTAATTTTTCTATTGCTGCTGAACAAACCTTAGCACTCTTAGATAAATCTAAAGTATTTACTGATAAAGATTTAGCACTCATGTTTGCAACTTTAACTTGAATGTTTTGATCTTTGTTAGCTCCTATTTGGAAATTAACCTTAGAAGCTGTTCCATCTAATAATTTTTTAGTATTAAATTCTGTTTGTGAAGATATTCTGTCCAATTCACCTATTAATTGTTTTACTTCTGCTTGTACATTAGTTCTATCTTTATCTGTATTTGTATCGTTAGCTGTTTGAACCGCAAGCTCTCTCATTCTTTGAAGTATTGCATGAGTTTCATTTAAAGCTCCTTCAGTTGTTTGTATTAAAGAGATACCATCTTGAGCATTTCTTGAAGCTTGGTTTAATCCTCTGATTTGTCCTCTCATTTTTTCTGAGATTGCTAATCCTGCAGCGTCATCTCCAGCTCTGTTTATTCTTAATCCTGAAGATAATTTTTCCATTGCTTTTCCAGCACCATTAATGTTTGCTCCCATCATTCTGTGAGCGTTCATTGCGTTCATATTGTGATTAATAATCATTGTAAAATTCCTCCTTGAATTTTCTAAGTATATTTTTTTAGTTTAAGGCTTCCTTGCCTTACCTTTTTTATTATCGGTAGCATATTTATATACTTTACACTTTTTTTAAAATTTTTATATATTTTTTAAAAAATTATATAAATTTCTCCAAAACCACATTTTTTCTAAGGTTTGAGTAACTTCTAGTGGCATTTTTATTTTTATTTATTTTATTTATTTGAGATTTATAATATTCTTTTTTTGAATTTGATAGATTTTTTATTTCTTCTTCTAAAACTTTTAAGTTTAGTTTTTTTGATATTTCATTAAACTCCGCTGAACTATACTTTAAGACACTTATTTCTTTTATAACTTCATCTTTTTTTAATAAGATTTCATCTAAATCGTCTATTTTCTCTTCATTTAATGCATTTATTATATCAATATTTACCTCTTGATATTTTTTTAATCTATTATATAATTCTTCATTCATTTACTATTTTCCACCCATCTGAGCTTGGAACCAACTTGATTGAGAGTTCATCTTGTTCATTGCAACTTCAAGTTTTGCAAACATTTTGTAATATTGTTCCTGTTTTGTAAACATCATTCTTTCAAGTTGTTTTATTTGTTTTTCTTGTTCAATAATTTTTTTACTTAAGTCATTGCTTAAAAGCCATCTCGAATCTTTATATCCTGCTTTTTTTACTAAAATACCATCTTGACCACCATGTCCACCTACGTATTTGTCAACAACATCTGTTATTCTATTAAGTATTCCTTGTGACTCTTTATTTTTTGCTGACTTTGTAAATAATTCATATACCTTATCACTTTTTTCTTCCAATGCTTTAGTTAACTTGTTTTCATCTATTACAAGTTGTCCTCTTTTGCTGGTTTCTCTAGTTGTAGTTATTCCTATTTCACTTAAACTTATTCCAAATGTTGCATGATCAGATTTTGAAAGATCAGTACTGTATCCTCCATAAAATGCTTGTCTCATTTGTGATAACATTTGCTGTACATTAGTATCATTTTTCATAATACCTTGCTTTGCTTTCTTTTCCCATTCCTTTATTTCTTCAGGCTTCATAGATTTCTTTTGTTCTTCTGTTAATGGTTTATAGCTATATATCTTCTTTTCATCTACTTTTGTATTTAATTTTTCTATTAACTTATTATATTTATCCACAAATTTCTTTATCTTATCTACACTAGATGAAACATCATTTTTTACATTAATAGATATTGCACCAGCATCGTCTTTAGTATTTATTGAACTTGTTGTTACTCCAGATATATCATATTCCATATTATCTATTACAAATTTATTTTTAGAAGTAATCTTAGAGTCAACCTTAGTATATTCACTTTGTCCTGATTCCTTTATGTATACTTCCGCTTCGTTTCCATCTATCTCCTTGTAATCTGAACTATATTTTCCTTTTAAAGCATTTGATATATTTTTCATTGTACTATCATCAGCAATTTTTTTACCTGTTTCTTTTGATACTATACTCATCTTACCTGTAAGTTCACTAAAGCTTACCTCTACTTTATTTAATAAATCTGGTTTAATTTTTTTATTTCTTTTTTAACTTTATCTACATCATCTTTGCTTCCTTTGAATTCAATAGTAGCAGCTCTTGCTATATCTTTAACCTTAATTTGATATCTTCCTGCTTTAGCACCCGGTAAAGATTTTGCATCTACAAGACTTTCATTATCACTTTTAGCTTTAGTTGCAGCATACGCTTCACTTTTTAGAAGATTTGTTTCTTTAGGTGAACCTATAAGTAAAAAATCGTCTCTTAACTCTCTCGTATCTTTTATTATTTCAATGTACTCTTCTTGCCTCCATTGATTATATTGCTTATTTCCATTTGCTCTATCTATTCTTTGTTGTTCCCTCATTAACATCTTTTTTACCATTGCATCAGTGTCCATACCTGTAGCAAGTCCAGTAATTCTATTAAAATTTCCTCCAACGCCACCTATATCTGACATATATTTTCCTCCCTTAGTTTAATTGTTTTTATAAATAAAGTACTAGTATTTCTAGTACTTTATCTCTCTTTAATATATTCTTTATCTCTGCCCTCTTGATAATTTTTCAGCTTCATACCACGTATCTCTAACATCTTCTATTAGTGGCACTACTTCATTCATGACTTCTATGTCTTTTTTCATGTTAGCATCTGCAAGTCTTTTTGTTATAAATTCATATATTCCCATAAGATTCTTAGCCCATTCAGCACCACTACTTATATCTAAAGATGCCATAAGTTCATAAAATATATCTTGAGTTCTTGTAAGACTTTCATGCGCCTTTTGAATTTTTTTATCTATTATAGCCTGTCTACCCATTTTAGCAAATTTAACTGCACCATCTAGTAACATAAGTAATAATTGCTCTTTTGAAGCATAATTTACACTATTATTTTTATAAGCTTTGTATGCATTATTAGCGTACATCTCTTTTCCTCCCATGCATGCTTTAAACTATAATTTTGTATCTAAAAATCTTCCTTGACTCAAATTTTTAGAATCTCGTTCTCTAAAGGCATCAACTTTTACATTTTCAACCTTAATTGCATCAACTATTATTTTTTTCTTCTTTTGTTTCGACAGTTGTTTTTTTAACTGTTCACTATACTGTTTTTTATTTCTATTCTTCTTATCTTTATTTACTTTTCTAGCTTCCTTATTTCCATGTACTTTTCCTTCTTTTGTAGCATTATTTACGAGTTGTTGAAGCTCATAGTCGACTTTGTTTAATCTATATTCCAAATTAAACACCTACCTTTTAATATTTAAATTAAGCTTTCTTATCCACTATAACCCCTGCGAGTCTGCATATTTCAGCTACCATATCCAATATTTTTTTAGGTGGTATTTCTTTTATAGTTTTTTTTGTTACATTGTCTACTATTTTAATTATAAATTGATTTTTAAAACTTTCATATGTTTCATACTCTATATGGGTATCTTCCCCTTTAAGGTAGTCATTAATCTTATTTACAGCTTCACGTATTTCATGTTCTACTATAGAATTTTCTTCATACTGTATATCACTATCATTTGATGATGGTTTTAATATATTAGATTTTATATATGCACTTATTTGTCTTCTTCCACCAATTCCCCCAACTTCCATAAAGCACCCCCACATTATTGTAGACTGCTTACTTTTTATGTTTTAATGTCTTTAAAATAGACATATCTATATTAATAGCATTTTTGTTTTCTTCTTGTACTTCTTTATATAGTTCTTTTCTTAAAATGGTAACTTCCTTTGGCGCTTCTATAGATATTTTTACGGCACCATTATCTATATCAACTATATTTATTTCTATGTTATCTCCAATTAAAATAGATTCACCTTTTCTTCTTTTTACAACTAGCATTAAATGCCCTCCTTAAATAATAGATATTTAATCGGGTACTTTCCATTATTTAATATTATTTGTTCCCCTAATTTTGTTTTTATATTTATTACTATAGGAGCACATAGATTTACTGTTATATTTTCTAATTTTGAATGCAGTGTTACAGTATTTAACACTAGTACATCTTTTTCTTTTTCTATATTTAATCTTTCAATAACACTATTATCAATATCAATTTCATAGTCTTTAACTACACTAAATGGTGATGTCACTACAAAACCAATTTCACTATTTTCTATTGAATGAAGTACACTAAAGACCTCATTATCTTCTATAGGAAAATTGATAAACTTTTTAAGTTCATCAAATCCCGGAATCCCTTTTTTAAACTCTATTACATCTTCTTCTTTATATTCAACGATTCCATGACATTTAGTCTCTAGTTTCATTTTTACCGCACCTTTCTTTTTCAATTTACAATTTAAAATTGTAAAACCTCAATTATACTAATTAACGTAAGTAGTCCATAAGACTAGGTTGTATTATCTTTGCACTCGTTTGAAGCGAAGCCATATATACAGTAAGCATTGTTGCATAATCTGTCATGTTTTCTGTATAGTTAACATCTTCATGCTTTGATAATATTTTAGTCATATTAAATGTACCATCTTTATTTCTATCATTTGCACCTTCTATTCTATTTTGCTTCGCACCAACTTCTGCACGAATTTTTAGAAGGTTATTTATTGTATCTGTTACATCTTGAAGATCTTTTGTTAATAAATCCTTTATAGCATTGGGATTTTTTATGTCAGTTCCTTTCTCATCTCTATCATCAAGATGGTTAGTAATACTATTTAACACTTTCCTTAAATCTATTGAATCTCCCTTTTCATTTTTAAACTCAATAACATCAGCTGCACTTACATTATAATCCATTGCGACTCCTTGAGATACCTCAATTTTTAATCTTGACTTTATTTGATTATATTCAGGTCCATCAACTAGCTCTCCACCTTCTTTTTGATTATACATAAGTCTAGAATTTTGAGTATTATTGCTGTTAAATGTTGCAGTAGTATTGTTTATACCTAAAGTACTACTTTGTATAGTAAAAGTATTTTTTGTTTCTTCCCCTACAGGTTTATTTATATTTACAAACATTATGGTATTATCCTTTATATTAGGAATAGCTTTTACCTTTTCACCAAATTTTCCTGGATTTTTTGTTTCATCACTAATTTGTTTATTGATTTGTTCTGCTAAATCACTTAAACTATAAATCTTAGTTTTAGCAGGTATATCTATTTTTATATTTTTTTTATCCGAAGTACTTCCTGCTACCTTCTTTGTGTTATCAAATTCTATTTTTATTTCTATATTACCGTTTAATTCATTTTTTTCATTAATTATTGTCTTTGCTTTAGGTATTTTAGAATTATCAATAACTATTTCTTTCGTCATTGCTGAATTTTCTAAGCTACTCCCTCCAACAACTTCAATAGGTTTTGTAGTACTTCTAGTACCTCCAAATATATAATTTCCACCAAAATTAGTGTTTAATATTTGAGAAATTTCCCTTACTTTTTCATTAATTTCATCTTTTATTGCTCTTCTTTCTGATTCAGTATATCCCCCATTACCTGCTGATATTAATAGTTCTCTAACCCTTTGAAAAACATTTCCAGCTTGTCCAAGAGCTGTGTCAGTTGTATCAAGCCAATTTGAAACATCCGTTATATTCTTACTATATTGTTTATTAGTATTAATATCCGTATGTAATTGCATAGAACGCGCTACTGCAAAAGGATCATCAGATGGTTTTCTGAATTTTTTACCTGATGTATTCTGTTGTTGAATTTTATTTATATTTTCCAAATTAACTTTCATATCCGCTAAAAAGTTATTTGAAAGCATTTTATTTGTAACACGCATTTTAAAATTCCCCCTTACAAACTATCTTTTAAGTCCATTAATAACTACATCTAAAAGTTGATCTGTTGTTGCTATTATTTTTGCATTTGCTTGATAAGCATGTTGATATTGAACTATATTGGCCATTTCTTCATTTAAAGAAACCCCTGATATAGATTCTCTTCTTTGGCTAAATTCTTTTAAAAGTGCTCCTTGATTTTTAACTATTCTTTGAGCCTCTTGCTCTTGTACACCTAGTTTATCAACAGCATCTTTAAAATAACTATCTATCTTCATACCATTAATATCACCTTTTATTGTATCAAGTCCAAGAGTTATATCGTCAGTTAATTTACCATTATCATCTACAAATTGTTTTCTTGTGGTATTTTTTGTTATATTTTGAATTTTTAATAACTTATCACGTAATTGTGCTATTGCAAGTGCTCTATTTCCTTCATGTTCTGCATCAATCTTATTATTAGATTCTAAATCATATTCATTGTCATGTATTCTTGTTTTTATTTGCATAACATCATCAATAATTTGTCTATTTAAAGATATATTAGCCGCTGTTATATCTGATTCCTTAGATAAAACTTCCTTTAAATTAGTAATATTATTGCCATCATATAACACCTTTTTACCATCTATTATCTTATATTGTTTATCAGCCACTACACCATTAACAAAGAACGGCATATAATCTACATTTTCTAATTCTTTACCTCCATTTGTGGACTTTGTAGGTATTCCTGCGTCATTTTTTCCACTATGAATAGCATTAACTGAAAAAGCAATACCCTTAGCAAGCTTATTCATCTGTTCTATATAATCATCTGCGTCTTGCTGTACAGTCATGAACCCTTTAAGTTCACCTTTATATTCATCATCTTTTAAGTCAAATAAAGCTAAATCTTCAAAATTAACAGGATTTTTACCTATTACTCCACCATTTTTATCTACCGCAAGTCCATTTTTAGAATCATAATTTTTATCACTAGTTGACCAAATAACCCTGGATTCATCTAATCTCTTAAATTGTGCTTCTTTTTCCTCTTCTGTCTTTCCAGTAAGTTTTAACTTAAATATAGCAACATTATCTTTATCTCCATTTTTTAAATAAGTTATAGTATATTCATCTTTTCCTTTTGTATATTTAGGCTCTATACTCTTTATATAAGAGAATCTCATAACTTCATCATTTGGATTTTTTCTAACTAAAAGTGGATTTGCAACTTCTCCATTACCATCTACTGTTTTAGTATATTTAGGCTTTAGATTTATTGAACCAAATTTATCTTGTTCTACTACTACATTAAATTTTTTACTTAATTCATCTAAAAGAAGATCTCTTTTGTCCATTAAATCGTTTGGTTCCATACCTGAAATTTTCACAGCCATTATTTGTTGATTTAACTTGTCTACTCTATCCAATGCATTGTTTACATCAAACACAGATTGTTTGATAGACTCTTGAGCATTTTCTTTTACTTTTTCTAATTGATTGTACGTATGATTAAGCTCGCTTGCAATGGCAGATGCTTGACTTGCAAGTACTGTTCTTGAGTTTGATCCTTCTGGATGATTTGCAACCTCTTGCCAAGCATCAAAGAATTTTCCTATTAAATTTGATATTCCTGTATCTGATGGTTCATTAAAAATACCTTCTATTTCACTTAAATACTTATCTCTTGCTTCATATTGTCCAAGAGTACTTGTTTCTCTTCTAACTTGGTAATCCATAAATGTATCTCTAACTCTTTGAATTTTAGATATTTCAACTCCTGTACCAATTTGTCCAGGTCCCACTTGATTGTCCATTGCAGGCATTCCAAATGGTCTTGTAGTTTCCATTAACGCCCTTTGTCTTGTATATCCTTCAGTATTACTATTGGCTATATTGTGAGATGTAACATCTAAAGCACCTTGTTGTGCATATAATCCCCTTTTTCCTACATTAAGTGTTGAAAATAAACCTGACATTTTATCACCTCGTATAATTTTTATCTTTTCATCTTTCCGTAACCGTTATATGTTTTAGCCTGTCTATCTGGATTTAAAAAAGCCAAAATTCTGTTATTTAAACTAATTCCTTGCTTTATTAATAACTCATTAGTATCTTTCTGTAGTCTTATTTCTTCTAATATGTTTCTTACCGCCCTAAATGTATCTAACAAATCATCACTCTCTAATTGATGAACCAAACTTCCTAATGTTTTATCTTCTAATAATCCGCTTGTAAGATTACGTCTTTTCAATTCTAAGTTAGCTACATTCTGATTTTCTTCTTGAATTTTTTCAACTACAGCTTCCATGCCAAATACATCATCCTTTATAATATATTTGTGCTGTTCTTCTAGTATGTTAAGAAGTCTATTTAAAGCAACTTTCTGTTCTTTCATAACTTCAAGCAGTTGCCCTTGAAACTCTACTTTATTCATATAAAATTTGACACACTCCTAACATTTATTTCTAACGTTTTTGATTTTTCATGTTTTCTAACATCTTTTTAGCTATTAATTTTGAATCAACATTATATGTTCCTTTTGATATTTGACTTTTTATTTCTTCTATTCTTTTAGTTGAAATAGAAGTCACTCCTTCATTATCAAAAGTACTTAGTTCTCTACCTAATGTAGATACTTCAAAAGTATCTTTTTGGGATACTTTTTCACTTTTCTGTATTTTTTTCTTGTTGACTTCATATATGCTAATTACCTTATTCATAGACGTACCTGTAATTTTCATAGCTACACTCCTCATATCCCATTGTTTTGTCTTTTAATATTATCGAATATACCCCTTTAAAGTTTACACTAATTATACAAAAACCTAAGCTTTATGCAAGTATTTTTAATGTTTAATCATAATTTTATTTATATTAAAAAATGCATACAATGTTTAATTATTTTTTTACCAATTAAACACTATATGCACTGAATTTTATCAATTTTTATCCCTTTAAAGATTTTACTCTTTCCTCACCACTTACTATATTTACAATTCTTACACCAAAGTTTTCGTCTACAACAACTACTTCTCCATAAGCAATTTTCTTACCATTTACATATATTTCCACAGGCTCTTCTGCAAGTTTATCAAGTTCTATTAATGATCCTGTTCCTAATGCTAAAACATCTTTTATAGATTTTTTAGTTTTTCCAAGGACTACTGATATTTCAAGTGGCACATCTAAAATAAGATCAATATTTTGAGGTGCTCCATTAATATTTGCTTCTTGAAGTGGTGCAAAACTTGCCTTTTGAATATTAACTTGTGGTTGTGGTGCTGTATACTGCATTTGTGGAGCAGTAGTATATTGTGGTTGACTATATGTTTCAACTGGTTTTGGCTCCACTTTAGGACTTGGTGATATTTCTTGATTTTGTGTTTGATTTGGTTCTTGAGTCTGATTTGAAGATTGTTCCACTGCTTCACCCTTTTCTTCTTGTCCCATCATTATGGATACAATTTTTTTAGCTGTCTTAATTGGAAGTATTTGCATTATATTACTATCTACCAAATCTCCAATAGTAAGTTTGAATGATACCTCAATTATATCTTCATCTTCTTTTATTGTTTCACATAATGGCATAGAATTATCTTTCCATATCTTTGAAACTGGTGGAGATATATTAACTTCTCTTGAGAACATTGTAGCCATTGAAGTTGCTGCAGAACCTATCATTTGATTCATAGCCTCTGATACTGCACTTTCTTCTATTTCTGTAAGTTCTGACTTTTCTTCTATTCTACCGTCTCCGCCCATCATAAGATTAGCAATTACAGCTGCATCTGGTATCTTCATTACAAGTAAGTTACCACCTATTATACCACTAGTATACTTTACTTCTAATGCTATATTAGGGACCTCAAAAGTATCTCTTAATTCTTTTAATGTTGTAACTCTTACTTGAGGTGTTGTTATATTAACTGCACTACCAATTATAGTGGATAACGCAGTTGATGCAGATCCCATAGATATGTTTCCTATTTCTCCTAGTAAATCCATTTCTATGTCTGTAATTTTATCTTCTGAAGATTCCTCTATATTTTCTACATTTTCTGTATTCTCAAGTACTTGTGTATTTTCTTCTATACTTTCACTAGTATTTTCTTGAGCATCACTATTTTCATCATCATTTAAAAGTGAATCTATTTCATCTTGTGAAAGGAATCCGTTATCACTATTCATAGTTTTCCACATCCTTATCAATAATATCTAGTATCTGAACGCCTCTATTCTTGCCCATAGTCCCTGGTTTTGCTAATAAATAAGGTTGATTTCCAACCATCATTTTCACAGGACTTGATGTTAGAGCATCTAATGTTACTACATCTCCAACGGAAAGCGTTAAGAATTCACCTACTGTTAATTTTGTACTACCAAGCACAGCTTTCATAGGTAATTCTACTACGTTCATTCTTCTTCTTAATTTTTCATTAGATTCTTCTAATGTATCTGTATCATTTTCTCTAAACCAATATTGAACTACAAGCTTATCTAGAACTTTCTCTATACTAAGGTAAGGAATACATATATTTATAAATGTACTATTTCCGCCCATTTCAACAGAGAAAGTAATTAATGCCACCGGCTCATTAGGAGCCAAAGTTTGGTTTAATGCTGGGTTTGTTTCAAGTCCTTCTATTTCTGGTTCAACTTGTATAACATCTTCCCATGCAAGTTTAAGATTGGCAATTAACCCTTTATTTATTTGCTTTATAATATTTTTATCTATATCAGTAAATTCTCTAGTTTTATATTGACCAACACCAGGTCCTCCAAGTAATACATCTATAATTTGATATGCAAATTGAGGATTTGTTTCAAATAATATAGATCCACTTAAAGGTGGCATTTTAAATATAGTTAATATTGTTGGATTAGGTACTGAATGAATAAACTCTTCATAAGTTATCTGCTGAACTGTTTCTATCTTTATTTTAACATTGGTTCTGACCTGTGCTGTTAAATAATTTGAAATTATTCTAGCAAAATTATCATGAATAAGTTCCAATGTTCTTATATGATCTTTTGAAAATTTCTGAGGACTTCTAAAGTCATATGGTTTTACCTTTTGCTTCTCTTCTTCTTTTTCCAGCTCATCAGGATTTAATTCACCAGAGTTCAAAGCAGATAAAAGGGCATCTATTTCGCCTTGTGTTAGAACGTCTGCCATGCTTGTCCCTCATTTCTATACTAATTTACGAATAATTTATCTATATCTATTAGAGTTACTACTCTAGTTTTAAAGTTAATTATTCCTTTTATATAAGCTTTATTAGAATCGTCAACTTTTTCTAATATATCCTCTTCTATTTCTAATACTTCATCAACTTGATCTACAGTTATTCCTATTTGCTCATCTTCCATTTTTAGGATGATTATATTCCCATGTTCTTGATCTTCTTTTTTAGAAATATTAAGTAATAAATTTATATCCAAGAGGGAAATTACATTCCCTCTTAAGTTTATTAATCCTTTTATATGATTTGGCGCATTAGGAACTTTAGTTATCTCCATCATATCGTTTATACCCTGAACTTTTGCAGTTTCAACTGCAATTTGCTCATCTCCAAGTTTAAATATGACAACTTGCATTTCTATTCCTCCTATTAGCCTGTAAACTTTGATTTATATTTAACCTATAGCTTTTTTTACAGCTTCTAGTACTCTATCTGCTTGGAATGGCTTTACTATGAAATCTTTAGCTCCTGATTTTATAGCATCCATTACCATTGTTTGTTGTCCCATTGCACTACACATTATTATCTTTGCAGCAGGATCAAAAGCTTTTATTTCTTTAACAGCTTCTATACCATCCATATCTGGCATTGTTATATCCATTGTAACTACATCTGGTTTTTCAGATTTATAAAGTTCTACAGCTTTTATACCATTACTAGCTTCACCTACAACTTCATACCCGTTTTTTTCTAATATATCTTTTATCATCATTCTCATAAAAGCGGCATCATCAACAATTAATACTTTAGACATACGTTTATAACCTCCATTACTTTACTCCTAGTGTATTTAATATTTTTTCCAATGAACCTGGCATTGGAATGTAATAAAAATGACCATTTGTGTCTTCTTGCTCATCTTGTAAAAATTTAGTTTCTAAATCAAGCACCTGCTCATCAAATTGACCTGATTCAATAAAAGTTGTGGACAAAATAGCCCCTAACATATCACAGCATACTGCAGGTACTGAAGGAGTTATTAATAAATTAGTGAACTTTGCTATGGCATTCATATACGAAGAAGCTATTATATTACCAATTTCACAAAGAACGGATTGTCCCATTTCTGTTAATTGATTTGATTCTTCTCCAGTAAGAGATTTTATTATTTTAAATGCAGTTTCTTTTTCAATAATAAAAAGTATATTTCCCGGAGTATCTCCAAGTACTCTTACAACAATACCTATAACAACCTTTTCTGTTCCATTTGACGAAAATACTTCATCAAATGGCAATATGTTTACAGCTGGTACTGTCATATCAACTTTTCTTGCTAAAAGTTGGGATAATGCTGTTGCAGCATTGCCAGCCCCAATATTTCCAACTTCTTTTAATGCATCTAATTGTATAGGTGTCATATCAAGATAACTCACAAAAACCCCTCCTTATATTAAGGCAGCAACATCAAGTATTAAAGTAACTAGTCCATCTCCATAAATAGTTGCACCTATATATTCCTTAAGTCCTTTTAATGTCTTGCCTAAAGGTTTTATTACTGTTTCCTGCTGACCTAAAAGCCCATCTACTAAAAGACCTACTGTCTTTTCTCCTACTTTTACAATTACAATATATTGTTTTCCTGAATCTGGTTTTTGGAGTCCTAATTTTTCATAAACTCTTACAAGTGGAATTACATTATCATTATATACTATAACTTCCTTATTGTCAGTTTTCATTACATTATTTTCCTCAAAATCTATAACTCTATCTATATATCCTAAAGATATTGCCATAGTTTCTTCTCCAATTTTAACTAATAATGCTTGTATTATTTGAAGCGTTAAAGGTAATGTAATAGTAAATATAGAACCTTTTCCATCTTCTGATATAACATCTACTGCTCCCCCAAGAGAACTTATCTTCGTTTTAACGACGTCCATTCCAACGCCTCTACCTGATATATCTGTAACTACTTCATTTGTACTAAATCCTTGGGCAAAAATTAGATTTTTAATATCAGATTCATTCATACCATCAGTATTTATACCTACTTTATTAGCTTTAGCACGAACTTTTTCAACATCTATTCCAGCACCATCATCTTGTACCTTAATTATAGCTTTAGTTCCTTCTTGATAAGCAATAAGTTTAATTGTTCCAGTTGGATTTTTTCCAGCTTTAATTCTTTCTTCACGACTTTCAATGCCATGATCCGCTGCATTTCTTATTAAGTGAATTAAAGGCTCACCTATTTCATCTATAACAGTTCTATCAAGTTCTGTATCTTGACCTTTAATTATAAAATCTATATCTTTATTAAGTTCTACAGATAGGTCTCTTACCATTCTTGGAAATCTGTTAAATACAGTTTCAAGTGGTAACATTCTTATTTTCATAACAAGATCTTGAAGATCTGAAGTTGTTCTTGCAACCTGCTCTAGAGTTTCATTTAATTCTGTTGATCTATAATTAGAACTAATTTGTTCTAATCTAGTTCTATGAATAACAAGTTCTGAGACCATATTCATAAATTTATCTAATCTTTCTAAATCAACTCTTACAGATTGATGCATTTTTTTATGTTTTTTAGGCTCGCTTTTTTTAGCTGGTTGTTTAGCTACTTGTTGCTTTTGAACTTTCGGTGTTTCCTCTTTTTCCTTAACTTTCACCTCGTCTTTAATGTCTTTTTCTGTTTCTTCTTTTTTTAAATTCACATTTACATTATCGACTATAACTTTATCAACTTCAGATATATCCATCAAAATATCATAAATTTCTTCATTATTTTTTGTAGTTAGATAAATCATTTCTATTTCAAAGTCGAAATTTTCACTTTCAAGGTCATCTGCTGATGGCATGCATTTTATTATTTCACCGCATTCCTCTAAGCTTTTGAATATTAAAAATGCTCTTGCTGACTTCAAAAGTGTATTTTCATCTAAAACAACTTTTATATAAAACGCATTAAACCCTTTATCAATAGCTTGTTTTACAACATTTATATCATATTCATTTATTTGATTCTTAAATTCGCTTTGTTCTGAACTTACATTATTATTTGAAACATTTTCTTCTTGTACTTCTTTTTCTTCTACTACTTCCCCACTACCATTTGCTATGGCTTCTAATTTTTCAATTATATGATCCACTTCTACTGTTTCATCAATGCCTTCTGAAATATTATTTACCATCTGTTCTAGAGTATCTAAGCATTTGAATAGTACAGTTACAACTTCTTGAGTTACTTTTAAGTTTCCATCTCTAAATTGAGATAATACATCTTCCATTTTATGAGTAAGCTCTGCCATTTCATTAAATCCCATGGTAGCAGCCATCCCTTTAATAGTATGAGCCACTCTAAATATTTCATTTAGCTTATCTATATTATCGGGCTCTTGTTCTAGTTCTAATAGTGATTCATTTAAAGTTTGAAGATTATCAATAGATTCTTCAAGGAACATTGATAAATATTGTGATGTATCCATATTTTCCCCTCCCTATAGTTTCTTATATATAAATGTAGAAGCCTTTTCAAAGCCATATTCTTTATAGTTATATATACTTTCCGTAGCACCTACAAATAATAAACCACCTTTTTTTAAGGAAGCACTAAACTTTTTGTAAATAGCATCTTTTACGTCCTGATTAAAATAAATTACTACATTTCTACAAACTATCAAATCAAAATTTCTTTCATAACTGTCTAAAATTAAATCATGTTTCTTAAATGCAACCATATTTTTTATTTTAGGACTTATAAGGTACTTATCATCAACCTTAGTAAAATACTTTCTTACATACTCATCCTTTACATTTTTAATTTCACTACTTACGTATTCTCCTTTTTTAGCTCTTTCCAAAATATTACTATCTAAATCAGTAGCTAAAATTTTATGATTACCTTTTATCATTAAATTATCTAATATCATAGCAATGGAGTAAGGCTCAGCTCCTATTGAACATGCAGCACTCCATATTTTTAAGTTTTTTTCTTTTTTAATTAAATCATTTTCTATCTTGTCTTTTAAATCATTAAATATTTCTGGATTTCTAAAAAATTCTGTTACATTTATAGTTATAAAATCTAAAAATTTCTGTCTTTGAGACTTATCTTTTTTTAAAAGAGCCACATAATCTTCTACAGTTTTTGCTCCAACTCTAGACATTAAACTTAATATTCTTCTGTGTAGTTGATTAGATTTATACGCTGAAAGATCTATTTTAAATTCTCTAAAAACCCATTTTTCAAAATCCTTTAAATCCATATTTACCTCTCCATGCCTATTGTATTTTTAATTATAGCTTCTGCAATTTCATCAATAGGAAGTACTTCATCAACTTTACCTGTTTCAAAAGCTGCTTTGGGCATACCATATATTGTACAAGTAGATTTGTCTTGTGAAATAGTTGTACCCCCATTATCTTTTATAACCCTTGTTCCATCTGCACCATCTTTGCCCATTCCAGTTAAAACTACACTTAAAATATTAGGACCATATAATTTTGATGATGAAATAAATAATTTATCTACAGCCGGTCTAACTCCCCATATAGGTGGTTCTGATACTAAATGTATCTTTTTATCCATTCCCACCTCCATATGAAGGCCTCCCTTTGCTACATAAACTACATTTTTTTGTATTATTTCTTCATCTGTAGCTTCAACAACTTTTATTTTGCTATTAATATCAAGTCTTTCTGCAAAAGCTTTTGTAAATCCAACTGGCATATGTTGAACTACAAAAATAGGTATATTTAATTTTTCTGGAAGTTCTGTTATAACTTTATATAAAGCCTTAGGTCCCCCTGTTGATGCGCCTATAACAACAGCCTCTATTCTGGATGACCTTCTACTTCTTCTCATATTTGATACATTTCTAGTTAAAACTTTTTTGCTATCATCATTTGTATTTAAAGGTCTTACATTTTTTAAATCATTTTTAGATTTGCAAGCACTATGACTTTTGGCTAATCTAATTTTTTTAATGAGTTCCTCACCAACTTTTTCAATATCTAATGATATTGCACCTGATGGTTTTGGAATAAAATCAAAGGCACCCTTTTGCAAACAATCCATAGTTAAAGCTGTTCCAGTTTTTGATACACTACTTAACATTATTGATGGTATATTTAACTTTTCCTTTTGCATTGCTTTTAAAGTTTCTATACCATCCATCTTAGGCATTTCTATATCTAATGTTATTACATCTGGGGATTCTTTCTGAAGCTTATTCATTAGATCCTGTCCATTTCTAGCAGTAGATATAACTTCCATGTCATTTTGTGAATTGATAATGTCGGAGATGATTTTTCTCATTAAAGCTGAATCATCTACAACTATAACTTTTATTTTTTCCAAAATATTATCACTCCATTTATATCTCTCTTATTCCCATTCCTACAGTCCTTATTTCTACCACTCCATCATCAGTATTAAAAACCATAGTTCTTCCCTTATTTCCCCCAGTATCTTCACTTACAATAGGTATACCTACTTCACTTAAAACTTTTTTAACTGATTTGCTATTTCTATTTCCTATGTCCATAATCATACTTTTATCTGAAAAATTAAACATAGATGCTCCACCAGCAATCTTTGCTTTTAAATGTCTTTTTATTGCTCCTTCTTTCTCCATTTTCGTAAGCAACATTGGAATTGCCAAATCTGCAAACTTCATTGGATTAGTTACATTTGAAAATTGAGTACTATCTGGTAGCATAATATGAGCAAGTCCCCCTACTTTTTTAATAGAGTCATATATGGCTATTCCAATACAAGAGCCTAAACCTACAGTTATAAGCTTTTGTGGAGGCATTGCAGTATTCAAATCTCCAATACCTATTCTTACCTCATCCTTATTCATCATAACCCCCTAACCAAGAATTGCATCTTTTTCTTTGTCAGTCAATATCTTCCCAAGATTTAAGAAGATTATTATTTTCTTTTCTAATTTTATTAATCCTTTTATATATCTTTTAGAAATTCCTGATACTATTTCAGGTGGTTCCTCCACATTTTTTAAGTTAACATCGGAAACTTCTGAAACAACATCTACAATTATTCCTATTTTGCTATCCCCTTCTTTTACAACTATTATTTTTGCATCTTTTTTATCTTTAGTATCATCTATATTAAATTTTTTTGCTATGCTGATTATTGGCAAAATATCTCCTTGATAATTTATTACGCCTTCTACGAATTCTGGAGAATCTGGAAGGTTTGTTGGAATTTCGTATCCTAAAATTCTTTCTACCTCCATAATGTCTGTTGCATAGTATTGATGATTTATGCTGAAAATTAATATTTTTATTTCCCTGTTCTCCATTAATTTGTCCTCCTATAATACAAACTTATCTACAACCAATTCACCATCATCTGCTAAGTAAGCATGAATTTCCTTACTAGGAACTTCTAATATATATTCTTTTTCTCCTACTATAAACCTTGTGTTCTGATAAGCAACATCAACCCATATATGTCCTTTACCTTCCACAATAAGTTTAGTTGATACTCCCCCTTCACTTCCTACTTCTTTACATTTTATCTCTTTTTTAGCTCTTATTACTCCACCTCTAGCTAAACTTCCAGATGATATAAACTCTACACTTCCATGTGAAATTATTTCTGAAACATACTCTCCCTTTCCTGTAACTATTACATTACCAGAACATTTCAAAACAGAATCCTGACAATAACTTATATTCATAGTTACCGGCACAGACAGTGTAGTCTCAATGGCTGAAATAGCTCTTTTTACTTTTATTACTATTAAATTTAATTCATTAACTTCTTTGATATTAAGTGGTCCAACCCCTACTAAGTTTTTATTAATGCAATCACTTACAACTTTTTCTTCTTCCATACTGCATTGCAATAACAATTCATTAAATTCACTACATAAATTATTTATATATTTAAATTTATTTTCTATTAGTACTTTAACTATTTCTCCATCTCTAACCTTTTTACCTAAGAGATTGAACTTTTTTATATGATCTACAGTACTAATTAATTCTAAAAGTGCACTATTGAATTTTTTTAAAACCTTTAATTTATTACGCTTTAAAATATCTTCTCCACCTGCATGAAGATCTGAATTTATTACATTTCCAAGGACCGTCATATCTCTTTTAGAGTATAGTTTTGCATGTTCAGTATTTTTATTTACGGTTAAGTTTTGACCACAATCAACCCTCATGCCTTCTTTTACGCTTCCATAGATTACTACATCTCCAACAAAGTCTATATTTCCTGTTGTTATATCGACATCTTTTTCAACATTATGAACCGGATGTACAGCAATTACTCCACCTTTAAATGCAGGTTTACCTTCTATTGTTGAAATTACTGTATTATCATCTTTAAATTCGCATCCTTGTCCTAATTTTATGTTTGCTTTTTTACGCTTAGTATGTTTTTTTATACATCCTTTAACGTCAATACCATCCTTACCATCAATGCCTAGTTCCCTTACAGCTAGTACTTCCCCTTTTTTTACTTCTTTAACACGGCCTATACTTTTATAATCAACATTACCATTTTTATCTTCTTTAAATGCTTTTCCATTATTAATATCAAATTTTATATCAATTTTATCATCTATGCTTTGTATAATATTTCTACCTTTAGCAATTAAAACATCTTCTACATCTTGTAATTTCACTAATTTATATAAATTTTCTTTGATAACTCCAACCTTAATTCCTTTTGATAATAAAATTTCTTTTATCTCATCAATAGTATATGGATTAGGATATTTTTGTTCTTCTAATTTAGCCTCAACTTCTAGGTCTTTTTGTTCCATTGTATCCTTTAATTTATATACATTTTCAGGTATATACTTAATACTTGCATAAGCTTCCATTGAATCATGAGATATATTTATATTCATCATTCTTTCAGCAATATTCTTTTCAAATATAATTTCTATGGAATTTTCTTCATAAACATCTTGCTTTGATGTTACTTCAATACCATCTACTAAAACCTTTACTTTATCATTACCTCGTATTGTAGCTGGTCTTCCCCCATTCTTATGATTTTTAACTATTATTTCTCCATTTTTAACTTTTATAGTTCCATCTATATTTTTATTATCACAACTTACTTTTGTTACTTCTTTTTCTTTAACTTCATCACTTTTTATTTCTTTATCATTTTCAATATTCTCTGGTATCTTTACAGAAATAGTAACTTTTTTTATAAAAATCCCCTGTTTTTCTTCGATTATTTTGTATTGTAAATCATTTTTACTTACGTTTAATTTAGATGACGCTAGATTTAAACAATCGTCCAAAGTTCTCGCTGTAAATATATTTTCGCTCAAAGAATCCACTCCCTAAATTTATTATCATAAGAAAAGTATACCATATATTTATTTACTATTTTAACTATTTTATCGTATTTTTTTATATATTCTTTACAACCTAGCTAAACTTAGGAAGATATTATTTATTTTGTAACTATAAAAAGAGCAGATACAAAGTCTGCTCTTTTTATAGTTACATTTATCTGATTAATGTTATTTTTAATCACTTGAATTTTACAGTGGCTATCTTATCCCCTTGTGATTTCTTACCATAATCTATATTCATTTTATCAACTATATCCATATTAGTTATAACTACTGGTGTTATAGAAGATTTAGCTTTATCCTCTATAACTTTTTTATCAAAAGTAATAAGCATATCACCCTTTTTCACTTTATCCCCTTGTGATATATGTGCTGTAAATCCTTCTCCATTTAAATTCACAGTATCTATTCCTATATGAACTAATAACTCTAAATCATTATCACCCTTTATTGCTATAGCATGTTTAGTAGGAAACAAAACTGCTATCTCACCATCTATAGGTGATACAACTTTACCTTCTTTAGGTCTTATTGCAAATCCATCACCTAATGCCTTCCCTGAAAACACTTCATCTGGGACTTCCGTTATATTAATAATTTCTCCTTCTATGGGATTAATAATTTCAATGTTTTTTACAAGTTCTTTTTTATAATTTTCTTTTCTATTTTCTTCAATTTCATCCTCTTCTAATATTATTGTATCTTCTCCATTTTCTATTATAGATTTTATTCCATCCTTTATTTTCTCAGCTTCAGTTCCAAATATAACTTGAATATTACTTCCTGCTTCTAAAACCCCTGCCGCTCCAAGTGCCTTTAGTTCCCCTTTATTAACTTTAGAAGGTTCATTCAGAGTTAATCTTAACCTAGTTATACAAGCATCTAAAACCTCTATATTTTCTTTTCCTCCTATTGCCATTAAAACACGTTTTGCTTTTTCAAGTCCTTTTACTTCTTTAATATTAGGATCAAAATACTCAGAATCAACGTCTTCTCTTCCAGGTGTTTTTATATCCATTGTTTTAATAACAAAGTAAAATACTACAAAATATAATGCGAAAAATGCTATGCCAACTAACCATATGAGCCAAGGTCTTCCTGCAAATTTAAGTCCTAGTATATAATCTATAAATGATGCTGAAAAAGTATATCCAAGTCTTATTTTTAAAATACTAGTAACTATTCCTGATAAAAACGCCGCAAGTACATGAAATATAAATAAAATAGGAGCTACAAATATAAATGTAAATTCAATAGGTTCTGTAATTCCTGTTAAGAAAGCGACAAAGGCTGCTGATATCATAATACCTGATACTTTTTTTCTATTTTCACTTTTAGCAGCTGCTATTATAGCAAGTGCCGCTCCCGGAAGTCCAAACATTAAAATAGGAAATTCTGATGCCATAAAAAATCCTGCTGTAGGATCTCCATGGAAATATCTCGCTGTATCTCCAAAGTACTTTACTCCATTTGATATATATTCTCCAAATTGATATAAAAACGGGGGATAATATATATGATGAAGACCTAATGGTATTAAAAGTCTTTTCCCTGCTGCATAAAAAGCCGGTCCTAGTATCGATGTACTAGCCCATCTAGCAAATATATTTATTATATTTTGTATAGGTTGCCAAATAGCTGCTCCTATTACTGCAAATATTAAAGATGCAAAAGAAGTTACAATAGGAACAAATCTTTTGCCCCCAAAGAAACCCAAAACCTGAGGAAGTTTTATATTATGATATTTATTATATAATATTGCAGCTATAAGCCCAATTATAATTCCTCCAAATACCCCCATGTTTATTGAAACATTATATCTTTGACCTGTTGCCAATAATACAGCCTGCAATATTAACTGTCCAATAACTGCCGCCAAAGCCGCTACAGCTTCTCCGCCTGAAAATCCTATAGCCACTCCTACTGCAAATATAAGTGGTAAATTTTCAAAAATAGCATCTCCTGCAATAGCTAAGTTTTGAAATACAGCTCCATATCTTCCCAAAAGATCATTTTGACCTATTCTTAACAATATACCTGCTGCTGGTAATACTGATACTGGTAGCATCAAAGATTTACCTATTTTTTGTAATGTACTAAAAACTTTTCCTTTACTATTTTCCTTACTCATAAAAATCCTCCTTTCTTCTATAAATAAGTAAACTTAGTTTAAATAATCTTCGATGCTAGTTTTCCCAATAAAAAAAAATAAAAACATGAGATTTACTCATGCTCTTATTTTTAAATTTTTATTTATTATTTATATAAAATGTTTTATTATCACCAAACCACTCATTAATAGTAGCTTGATACTTAACATCTGAATTTATAATTACTTTTGCGTATTCAGGTTTCCAATCATCTTGAACTCCTGATCCTCTTTCTTTTCTTATCCATGTTTTAGATATATCTTCAAGTTTTAATTTATTCTCTTTTAAATTAAGTCTATAACTATCCTCTTGATTTTTTTCAAAATCATTACCTGGATTATCAAGAGTCCATTCATATTTCTTTCCATCTTTTGTTTCAATTCCAAAATGTATGTAATGATCTGTGCCTGCTTTATCTTCATTAGCCGTTTTTATTACTACCATTACCTCATTTATTTGAGAATTTTCAGTTGTATTTATTGTTCCTGATACTTCATTAAGAAATCTATATATTATTCCAGCACTACCTATTTGAACATTATGCATAGTTTCAGTAGCTGCTATCTCCCAATCTTTCCAGTCATGACTCATAGTAGCATGAGCGTAATACATATTTTTAGCTTTCTTAGCCCAACCTCTAGAATATTCTGTTATCCAATTATCAAGATTAGTATTTTGTAATGTAGTTGGATAAAATTTATTTACACTATCATCTCCTGCTGAATGTAGTTTGTATGAATCTTTTCTTTCTTCAACATAAGTTTCGAACTTTACATGTCCTGTACTATCTACAGCTGTAACGTTGGATGGATGATAAGGAGTATTAAAGTCTCCAAAGTAATGTAACCCTTGTCCTAAAAGCCATGTTGCTTGTTCATAATTTCCTTTTTTCCATTCATCTTTAGCTAATGCAAATAGCTTTCTAAGTTGAGATTCTCCTGTTTGGCTAATTCCATATGATAGGTACCATTTATTATCTTTAGTAAAATTATTATCTGTATCAGGATCCCAAAAATGATCTTGATATAATGCATATGCTTTTGGATCATAATCTGGATAAGTAGAACCATGTTGTAACTTTTTTAAATTAGATTCTAAAATCTTAAAATTTTCTTTTACACTTAAAGGTGATGTATTAATAACATCATTTTTTAACATTTCTACAGCTTGTGTAACTATTACTGCATGAGTTCCTGTACCATTAGCTTTTCCATCCCATGCATAACTTTTATAGCCCGAAAATAATGTGAATGATAATACTGCACTACAAATAAATTTTAATATTTTTTTCTTATTCATAATATATTCCCCTTTTTATTTTTTAGCTGAAAATCATAAATTTAAAAGCACTATTTTTATTGTTTTTATAGTGGAATTTAAATTTATCTATGATTCCCATTTTTTTCATTAACACATTATTAATATTTTCGTGCTTTTTTTTAATAACTTTACACTTAAATTGTTTTTTATTCTATATATCATACTATTTTCATATTTAATTAAATATATCCATAAAATTAATAGTATTTTAATTAGTTGTTAAAAACCTCATATATAAATTAGAAACCCTCACTTTTGTGAGGGTTTTTAGTTAGTACTATTAAACATTATTTTCTATATAATTTTTTAAAATTTTATTATATTCATATCTTATATTTTGAATCATTTCATTTTTAGCATTAAATTCAATATTATCCACTTGACAAATAGGCAATACTTTTGGTGATGTACTTGAGATAAATAATCCATCAAGTTCATCTATCTTTTTATAATTTATTCTTTTTTCTATTACCTTATACCCTAAATTTACACATGCTTTAATTACATATTTTCTAGTTATCCCCGGAAGCACTTCTACTATAGGCGAAGTTATAATCTTGCCATTTTGTATCATAAATATATTTGATCTACTACCTTCTGTTATATATCCGTCTTTATTTACAAGTATAACTTCATATACTCCAGTATCCTGAATAATTTTATTAGTATCATCTCTTAAATTTTGATTTATAATCTTTATATTGGGATTTTCCCTTTCAGCACAATATAGTGATGTTTTTACACCATCTATATACATGTCTTCTGTTGGATATACAGATTCTATAAAATACGCCAAAAATGTTCTTACCCCTTTATTATAATTAAATATGATCTTCACATTGGCATTTTTAGTATTGTTAACATCACAAAGCTTTTTTATATTTTCTTTTATTTCTTCTTTTTCCATCCAAACCCCAAGCTCCGTCATTTTGGAAGAGTTATATAGTCTTAATAAATGATCTTCCAAAAATACGGGTACTCCATTTATTATTCTCATAACTTCATAAAGAGATTTTCCTAATTTTAAGTACTTATTATCAAACTCTTTAATATCCTTTATGTCATTATTAAATATAAATTTTTCACCATAACATTCTTTCATTTACCATCCCTCTTATTTCCATTGTAATCTTTTAATATTATTATACTTCTTTTTTGAATTTATAAGATAAGGATTTCCCACTAAATTAAACAAAGGAAGATCAGCTAATGAATCTGAAAACATATATGAATTTTTAAAATCCACTTCTACATTCTCATCCTTTAAAACTTCTTTGAGTCTCTTAACTTTTTCCTCACCTTTATTATTTGAACCTTCAATACTGCTTTTATAAATCCCATTTTCCATTTTTAGCTTTGTACCTATTATTTTATCTACTTCTTTTATATTATACAGTTCATTTAAATATACCTCAGGTGATGCAGAAATTAAATAGATTTTACATCCTTCTTTTTTTAGTTTTTTTATTGTATCTATAGCATCTTTGTACAAAATTTTACTTAATCTTTCCTCATAAAATTCTTTAACTAATTCTTTCATTCTATCTTCAGTAATTCCATCTAAAAATTTAATAAAAGTTTCTTTAGATTTTCTGGCACTATAGATTCCAAAACCATAAAGAACACCTGTAATTATAGTTCTTGGGATGTATCTTAATAATTTGGGATCTTTTTTTAACATAAATAAGTATAATTCTATCAATGTTTCTTTTTTTGTAAGAGTATAATCTACATCAAATATACCTAGCTTTTCCATTTTTCCACTCCTAGTTAATGAGGATTTTATCAAGAAAAAAGCCGATGCATATGCAACGACTTTTTAAGATTATTCTTCGTTTTCTAATAAAGTTTCGTAGTAAGCTGTAACTTCGTTGAATTCTTCATCTTCAGGAACAACTAACTCTCCATCTTCGCCTTCGCCTATAACTTTAAATAGATAAACTGAATTATCCTCTGGATTTTGTACAAGAGCATATTCATTTTCTTTATATTCAAATCCATCTATTACTTCGCAAGGAACTACATTACCATGTTCATCTTCTAATTCTACTATAAGACTTTCGTGTTCATGACATCCGCATCCACAACCGCATTCTTCATTATCATGATCGTGATGATGTTCGCCGCATCCACAGCCTTCTAATTTTTCCTTATCCATATTGTACCTCCTATGTTTTCATTTTATGTTTATAACAATATGTTTATTGTAACCTTAATTCAAGAATATTAAAAGTGTTTTTTTGCATTTTGTATAAAAATATTTATTTCTATGAAAAAATAAGAAAAAGGACAACTCTATTTCTAGAATTGTCCTTTAAAATAATAACTAATTATTATTTTTCTTCAGCTAATCTCTTATAAGTTTCAAGTCTTTCCATTGCATCTTTTTCTGTTTGAGCATATAAATCATCAGCTTGTTCTGGACGAGCTTTCTTTAATGATGCATATCTAACTTCACCTAATAAGAAGTCTTTGAAATTACCCTTAGGTTCTTTAGAATCTAATACGAATGGGTTCTTTCCTTGATCTTGTAATTGTGGATTGTATCTGTATAATCCCCAATATCCGCAATCAACAGCTTTTTTCTCTTCTAATTGAGAGCAAGCCATACCTACTTTTAATCCATGGTTTATACATGGAGCGTAAGCAATTATTAATGATGGACCTGGATAAGCTTCTGCTTCTTGAATTGCTTTTATAGTTTGGTTCTTATCAGCACCCATAGCTATTTGAGCAACGTAAACATATCCATAAGTCATAGCCATTAAGCCAAGATCTTTCTTCTTAGTTCTCTTACCAGCTGCAGCAAATTTAGCAATTGCACCTGTACGAGTTGATTTAGAAGATTGTCCACCTGTATTTGAGTAAACTTCTGTATCAAATACGAAAATATTTATGTCTTCTCCTGAAGCTAAAGCATGGTCAACTCCACCATATCCGATATCGTATGCCCAACCGTCTCCACCGAAGATCCATTGAGATCTCTTAACTAAGAAATCTTTATTTTCTAAAATTTCAGCTACTTGTGAGTTAGCTTTTTCAGCTTCTAATAATGGTAATAATTTAGCAGTTGCTTTCTTTGATCCTTCAGCATCTTCTTTATTATCTATCCATTCTTGTAATGCAGCTTTTAATTCAGCGCTTACATTTTCCATAACGTCTTTTGCTACATTTTCCATGTTTGTTCTTATTGTAGATACACCTAAAGACATTCCAAGACCGTATTCAGCATTATCTTCAAATAAAGAGTTAGCCCAAGCTGGTCCTTTTCCTTCATGGTTTTTAGTGTATGGAGTTGCAGGAGCTGATCCTCCCCAAATTGATGTACATCCTGTAGCATTAGCTATCATCATTCTGTCACCAAATAATTGAGTTATAAGCTTAGCATATGCAGCTTCTCCACAACCACCACAAGCACCGTGGAATTCAAGAAGTGGTTTTTCAAATTGGCTACCTTTAACTGTATATTTGTTCATTGGATTTTCTTTTACAGATAAAGTTTGAGCGTAGTCATAGTTAGCTTGTTCGCTTTCTTGAGTTGCAGCTGGTTTCATAACTAAAGCTTTAGTTGGAGCTGGACATACTTCTGCACAGTTTCCACAACCAGTACAATCTAGAGCACTTACGTTCATTGAGTAATATAATTTTTCACCTTTAAGACCTTTAGCTTCTACAGCTTTGAATCCTTCTGGTTTATTATTATATTCTTCTTCAGTTAATAATGTTGGTCTTATTACAGCGTGAGGACAAACATATGAACATTGGTTACATTGGATACAATTTTCCATGCTCCATTCTGGAACACTAATTGCAATTCCTCTCTTTTCATATGCAGCAGTTCCGTTAGGGAATGTACCGTCTTCCATGCCTTCGAAAGCACTTACTGGAAGATCATCACCTTTTTGTCTATTCATTGGTTCAAGAATTTTTGAAACAAATTCTGGAACATCTTTAGTTTCAGCTTTTTTGTCTTCAGCATTTTTCCAAGATTCTGGAACATTTACTTTAACTATAGCATTTACTCCTTTGTCTATAGCTGCATGGTTCATGTTAACAACCTTTTCACCTTTTTTACCATAAGAAGTAACAACTGCGTCTTTTAAGTATTTTGTAGCATCTTCTATTGGAATTATGTTAGCTAGTTTGAAGAATGCAGATTGCATTATCATGTTAATTCTTCCGCCAAGTCCAATTTCTTGAGCTATCTTAACAGCATCAATTGTGTAGAAGTTAATATTGTGTTCTGCAATATATCTCTTCATATGAGCTGGTAAATGTTCTTCAACTTCTTCTTGATTCCAGATACAGTTAAGTAAGAAGTTTCCGTTATCTCTTAATCCTTCTAAAACATCATATTTGTTAACATATGATTGGTTATGACATGCTACAAAGTGAGGAGTTTGAATTAAGTAAGGTGATTTAATTGGTGATTTACCAAATCTTAAGTGTGAAATTGTAATACCACCTGATTTTTTAGAGTCATATGCAAAATATCCTTGAGCATACATGTCTGTATGGTCTCCGATGATTTTGATAGCACTCTTGTTAGCACCAACAGTACCGTCTGATCCAAGTCCCCAGAACTTACATGCTGTAGTTCCTTCAGCAATTACATCTATTCCTTCAACTGTTTCAAGTGATGTATGAGTTACATCATCGTTGATTCCTAGTGTAAAGTTGTTCTTTGGCTCATCTTGTTTTAAGTTTTCAAATACAGCTGCCATTTGTCCTGGAGTTGTATCTTTTGAACCTAGTCCATATCTTCCACCAACTATTACTGGTTTGTTTTCTACATCATAAAATGCAGATCTAACATCTAAGTAAAGTGGTTCAGCAAGTGCACCTGGTTCTTTTGTTCTATCTAAAACAGCTACTTTCTTAGCTGTGCTTGGTATTGCATTTATTAAATGTTCTTTAGAGAATGGTCTGTATAAGTGAACTTTAACAAGACCTACTTTTTCTCCTCTTGCATTTAAGTAATCAACAACTTCACTTATAGTTTCACATCCAGATCCCATAGCAACTATTACTCTATCTGCATCTTCTGCACCATAGTAATTAAATAGTTTATAGTCTCTTCCTGTGATTTTGTTGATTTCTCCCATATATTCTTCTACTATTGCAGGTATTGCATTGTAGAATTTGTTAGAAGCTTCTCTAGCTTGGAAGAAGATATCAGGGTTTTGAGCTGTTCCTCTAGTTACAGGATGTTCTGGACTTAAAGCGTTGTTTCTGAATGCTTTAAGAGCATCTTGATCTATTAATCCTCTTAAATCTTCATAATCTAATAATTCTACTTTTTGAATTTCATGAGAAGTTCTGAATCCATCAAAGAAATGTAAGAATGGAACTCTTCCTTTTAATGCTGCAAGGTGAGATACTGCTCCTAAATCCATTGCTTCTTGTACACTATTTGACGCAAGTAAAGCAAAACCTGTTTGTCTTGCAGCCATTACATCTTGGTGATCACCAAAGATTGATAATGCGTGTGATGCAAGAGCTCTTGCACTTACGTGGAATACTGATGGTAATAATTCACCAGCTATTTTGTACATGTTAGGAATCATTAATAATAATCCTTGAGATGCAGTATAAGTTGTAGTTAATGCTCCACTTTGAAGTGAACCATGAACTGCAGCTGATGCTCCAGCTTCAGATTGTAATTCCATAACTTTTACAGTTTGACCAAATAAGTTCTTTTTACCTTGAGCACTCCATTCATCAACGCTTTCTGCCATTGGAGATGAAGGGGTTATTGGATATATAGCTGTAACATCAGTAAAGGCATATGATGCATATGCAGCAGCTGTGTTACCATCCATAGTTTTCATTTTTGCCATTTGTATACCCTCTTTCTATATAATTTTACCTTACTATGTAGTATTTTTATATAGTAGGTGATTTTATTTTATTAACAATATATTTAATTTATAGGAACACATATTAAATATATATTATTAATCTTTTTAATAATATTTCATTAGTTTATATTTTATAAGTTGTATCATAAAGCTTGTACAGGTTTTTTTAAATTTTTTAATTAATCTATCAAAGACATTATAACACAAATTCATAAAAATTATAACATAATATTACTACCATGAGTATTTTATCATAGTAATAATTATTATGTAAAATTAAACTTGTGCTAATATCTTTGATTTTAACAAATAAATTTAAAGTTATTTATAAAATTCATTATTTTTTATAAGAATTTGCTACCTAGTACTATGCTTTCATAAATAATTATATTTAATTTCAATAAACAATTCAATGTTTATTTAGTAATTTTTTAACAATATATACTTTTTATTTATTTTTTTCTATTTATTCTATTTATATATATATTAACAATTTTTTTATTTATTCTAATTATTTATATAAAGGATATTTATTACATATTTTTTCTACTCTTTCTCTTGCTTCTGACAAATCTCCATCCCTATTTTCTATAACATAGTTTATTAAAAATGCTATCTCTTTCATCTCTTCTTTTTTAAATCCTCGTGTTGTAACAGCTGGTGTTCCTATTCTTATACCACTAGTTATAAAAGGACTCTTTGTTTCAAAAGGTATAGTATTCTTATTTACAGTAATTCCAATAGAATCTAGAAGTTTCTCAGCATCTTTTCCTGTTATATTTTTATTAGTTAAGTCTATTAATAATAAATGATTATCCGTTCCACCTGAAACTAATCTAAATCCATATTTATTTAATTCATCTCCAAGAACTTTAGCATTTTTTACAACTTGACTCATATATTGTTTATACTCTTCCTTTAATGCTTCTCCAAAACATACTGCTTTAGCAGCAATTATATGCATTAAAGGACCTCCTTGAATTCCTGGGAAAATAGCCTTATCTACTTGCTTTGCATATTTCTCCTTACAAAGAATAGCACCACCTCTAGGACCCCTCAAAGTTTTATGAGTTGTAGTTGTTACAAAATCAGCATATGGTACTGGTGATGGATGATCTCCAGTAGCTATAAGCCCTGCAATATGAGCAATATCAACCATGAAATATGCCTCTACTTCATCACATATATCTTTTATTTTTTTAAAATCTATTATTCTTGAATAAGCACTTGCTCCTGCAACTATCATCTTAGGTCTATGTTTTAAAGCAAGTTCTCTTACTTCATCATAATCTATTAATTCTGTTTCCTTATTCACTCCATAAGCTACAAAATTAAATAGTCTTCCTGAAAAATTAACTGGACTTCCATGTGTTAAATGTCCCCCATGACTTAAATTCATTCCCATTATAGTATCACCTGGTTCTAATACAGAAAGATATACTGCCATATTAGCTTGTGAACCTGAATGTGGTTGAACATTTGCATGTTCTGCACCAAAAATCTTTTTTAATCTTTCTATAGCTATAGTTTCCACCTTATCAACTTCTTCACATCCACCATAATATCTTTTACCAGGATATCCTTCAGCATATTTATTAGTAAGCTGAGATCCCATAGCTTCCATTACAGCAGGACTTGCAAAATTTTCAGATGCAATAAGTTCAATTGTATTATTTTGACGTTTATTTTCTAATTCCATAACTTGAAAAATCTCTTTATCCATTAATTCTAAATTATCAAAATTCATTCTATTTCCTCCCAATCTTTTTATTGATTTAAATTATAAGGTTTTAACATATAATTTTCAATATAATAAATTTATACTACTATTCCAAAATTATGATATAATTATTTTATAATTTTTAGGAAGGATTTTTTTAGTATGAATAACAGTGATAAAATATTATACTTAGCTACAGAAGCCGGAAGAATAATTCTCCAAAATGGTGGAGAAACATATCGAGTTGAAGAAACTATGAATAAAATTTGCTATGGACTTAACGTACAAAAAGCCGATAGTTTTGTCACCCCCACAGGGATAATGTTATCTATAACCGACGAAACCGGTAAAACGATTTCATTGATTAGAAAAATTACTAATCGAAGTATTAACCTTGAAAAAGTTGCTGAAATCAATGCATTATCAAGAACAATAGTAAATGATTCTCCTTCTTTAAATTACGTTGAAAAAAGATTAAATGAAATTGATACCTCATGTGGCTATAATAAAAAAATCTTAATTTTATCTGCCTCTTTTAGTGCTGGTTTTTTTACATTACTATTTGGTGGAACCTTTAGAGATTTCTTTGTTTCTTTATTTATTGGTGCAATAATTAAATTTATATGTATATTATTGAATAGTATAAAAATAAACGAATTTTTCATTAATTCACTTGGAGGTGCCATTGCCTCTTTACTTGCAATTATAAGTATAAATTTAAATATAGGTCAGAATAAAGATAAAATTATAATAGGATCTATAATGCTCTTAGTACCAGGACTTGTAATAACAAATGCTATAAGAGATACTTTAGCAGGAGATTTAGTATCTGGGATTTCAAGAACTGTAGAAGCATTTTTTATAGCTGTAGCTATTGCAACAGGTTCGGGTATAATTATAAAATTATGGTTTTATTTTGGAGGGCTTTGATATGATTTTAAATTCTTTATATGCTTTGCTTTGCAGCCTAGGATTTGGAATTCTTTTTAGTATTCGTGGCAAAAAATTATTTTTCGCATCACTAGGTGGTGGTATTGGATGGTATTTTTATCTATTATCTAATAAATATACTCATTCAATAGTTTTTTCTTTGTTTATAGCAACAATATCTATTAGTATATATTCCGAAATTGTTGCACGAATTTTCAAAGCTCCAGTTACCACATTTTTAGTATCAGCACTACTTCCTTTAGTTCCAGGTGCAGGTATGTATTATACTATGTACGAATCAATTATAGGTAATGCAACAAAATCCCTATCTTTAGGTATTGAAACCATACTTAGTGCTGGAGCTATTGCAGTAGCTACCATGATTGTATCTTCTGTTACTAAGGTTATAATAGTTATAAAAAAGAAATTTATTTCATAAATATGCTTAAAGTTTTAACAAGTTCATCCAATTTTTCTTCATTAATTGTATGCTCATCATCATTTTTAAAACATTTTTTAGTATATTCTTGTATTATAAGCGCACCTACTTTATTTAGAGCTGCTCTTACCGCAGCAACTTGCACTAGAACATCTTTACAGCAGCTCTCAGTTCCTATCATATTTTCAATTCCTTTTACTTGCCCTTGAATTTTTCTAAGTCTTATCTGTATATCTCTTTTTTTATCTTTATTATTTTCCATACTTAAGTTACTCCTATCTATGTTCATAAAAAATAATAAAAAAATCCCACCATACCGTAATTTAAGTAATAGTTGAACCTGTACTACAACAGGTGGGAATCTCCTTCTTGCTTCTTGTTTTTTAATAAAATTAAAATATCATTCCACAAAAAGAGTAGGATTCCCTTTTTTAAAAAGTGTTGGGTCAATATATACTTAAATTACCAATATGGTCGGAACTTTTTCTTATATAATATTATATTACAATTATATCATATTATTATGCTTTTTCTTATAAAATTATTAGAAATTATTTTTATTTTTTCAAACTTATTCCTAATTCTCCTAATTGTTTTTCATCAACTACATTAGGTGCTTCTGTTAAAGGACAATATGCATTTTGATTTTTAGGGAACGCAATAACATCCTTAATGTTTTCAGTTCCAGCTAAGAACATTATCATCCTATCAAATCCATATGCAAGTCCGCCGTGTGGTGGTGGTCCAAATTTAAATGCTTCTAATAAGAAACCAAATCTTTCCCATGCACTTTCTGATGTAAATCCTAGTACATTAAACATCTTTTCTTGAAGTTTAGTATCATGAATTCTTATACTTCCTCCTCCAAGTTCTTCTCCGTTTAATACTATATCGTAAGCTTTCGCTCTAACTCTTCCTGGATCTGATTCTAAATATTCAATATCTTCATCCATTGGCATTGTGAATGGATGGTGTTCTGCTTGATATCTATTTTCTTCTTCATTATAAGATAATAATGGGAATTCAGTTACCCAAGCAAATCTAAATTCTTTGTTATCTTTTAATATTTCTAAACGTTTTGCCATTTCAAGTCTTAATGCTCCAAGAGCCTGTAATACAACAGAATCTTTGTCAGCAACTATTAATATTAAATCTCCAACTTTAGCATCTAATTTTTCTATTACTGAATTCATTCCTTCTTCTTGTAGGAACTTAGATATTGGTGACTTAATTTCATCTTCTTTATAAGCAATCCATGCAAGACCTTTTGCTTTATAAGTTTTAACAAATTCACCTAATTTGTCAATTTGTTTTCTTCCCATTCCTGCACAGTTAGGAGCTTTTATAGCTCTAACGCTTCCACCATTTTCAATAGCATCTTTAAACACTTTGAAATCTACATCTTTAACAGCATCAGTTATATCATTTATTTCCATACCAAATCTTAAATCTGGTTTGTCACTACCATACTTATCCATAGCTTCTTTGTAAGTTATTCTTTGTATTGGTAGTTTTACATCTACATCTGCTATTTCTTTAAATACTTTTTTAATTAATCTTTCATTCAAAGATATTACATCTTCCATATCTACAAATGAAAGCTCCATATCTACTTGCGTAAATTCTGGCTGTCTATTAGCTCTTAAATCTTCATCTCTAAAGCATTTTGTAATTTGAAAATATCTATCATAACCTGACACCATTAATAATTGCTTAAACAATTGAGGTGATTGTGGAAGTGCATAGAACATTCCTGGATAATTTCTACTAGGTACTAAATAATCTCTAGCTCCTTCTGGAGTACTTTTAGTAAGCATTGGTGTTTCCATTTCAAGAAATCCATTTTGATCTAAAAAGTCTCTTATAACTTTAGCAGTTTTATGTCTTACCTTAAATATGTTTTGCATATCAGGTCTTCTAAGGTCTAAATATCTATATTTTAATCTTACAGCCTCATCAGTATCAAGATCTTCCTTTATGTATATTGGTGGGGTTTCTGATTCAGATAATATTTTTATATTTTGTCCTTTTAATTCTACCATTCCTGTTGGCAATGTTTCATTAGGTGATTGTCTTTTTACAAGTTCACCTTCAACTGCTATACAGTATTCAGGTTTAACTAAATCAGCCTTTTCAAAAGCTTCTTTATTAATTTCTTCACCAAAAACTACTTGAAGTATTCCTTCTCTATCTCTAAGGTCTACAAATACTAGTCCTCCAAGATTTCTTTTTCTTTGAACCCATCCCATAACAACATGTTTTTGTCCTATATGAGATTCTCTAAGTTCTCCACACATTACAGTTCTCTTAAGTCCATTTAAGGATTCTGCCATGTTTATTCCTCCCTTTCATTTCTTAAAATTAGATACTGTAAACATTAATTAGGTACTTTCTATTCCTAATTGTTTAGTACCAATGTTGCTATTTCATCTAAATTATTTAGTGAAACTTCAAATTGCTGTCCATCTTCCATTCTTTTAAGATTTACCTTACCTTCTTCTATTTCTGTATCTCCTATGATCATACTATATAATGCTTCTATTTTATTAGCATACTTCATTTGGGCTTTAACAGATTTATTCATATGATCACATTCAGCTTTTATACCCTTTTCTCTTAATGCATTTACTACCTTAAAAGATTCTATTTTTCCTTTTTCACCCATGGATCCTACATATATATCCATTTCTTGTGGTTTTGGAATTTCAATACTATTCTCTCCAAGAGTTAAAATAAGTCTTTCTATTCCCATTCCAAATCCAACAGCTGGTGTAGGCTTTCCTCCAATTTCTTCTATAAGCCCATTATATCTTCCACCACCACAAACAGTGATGTCATTATTTATTATCTCAAATACTGTTTTAGTATAATAATCAAGTCCTCTAACTATGTATGGATTTACCTTATATTCAATGCTAAGTGCATCAAGATATGTCTTTAAATTTTCAAAATGATTTTTACAATCATCACAAACATAATCTAATATTACAGGAGCATTTTTACCTATTTCTTTACATTTTTTATTTTTACAATCTAAAAGTCTCATAGGATTTCTTTCATACCTAGTCTTACATGTATCACATAATTCATCATATTGTTCTTTAAAATATTCTCTTAAAGCATCGTTATATTTTTTTCTACATTCTGGACATCCTATGTTATTTATATTTAATTCTAAATTGTTTATTCCAAATTCTTTAAATGCTCTCATTGCAAGACCTATAATTTCAGCATCTACTGAAGCTTCACTAGAACCAAAAACTTCAACACCAAATTGATGATGTTGTCTTAGTCTACCTTTTTGAACATTTTCATATCTAAAAACAGGAGTAAAATAAAACATTTTTATAGGAAGTGCTTCATTAAACAATCCATTTTCTATAAAAGCTCTTGCAGCTGGAGCTGTTCCTTCTGCCTTTAATGTTATACTTCTATCTCCTTTATCTTTAAAAGTATACATTTCTTTTTGTACTACATCTGTAGTTTCTCCCACACCTCTTTCAAATAATTCAGTGTGCTCAAATATAGGGGTTCTTATTTCCCTTAGCGCATATTCTGAAGCTAATCCCTTTAATTTCCCCTCTATATAATGCCATTTATATGAATCCATAGGTAATAAATCCTTAGTACCCTTTGGCGCTTGAATTGCCATTAAATCCACTCTCCTTCAATAAATTAAAGTGCCATGCTCGGCACTATAAAACATAATAAAACTTTAAATGCCTTTTAAGGGCAATACTTCTTATATTATAACAAAAATCCTATTTAATAACCATATAGAATATTTAATAAATAGTTTCTAATAATTCAATCTTTCCTTTTATCTTTTCATCAAATCTAGTTATATATTCTTTTACATCCTTTAAATTACCAAAACGTTCTATCTTATTGTTCTTAAGATTAACTAACTTAGTTACAGCATCTGCTCCCAATGCTATTATTGTTTGTTTATCTTCAATCATTTCTATGTTGTATAATCCTTCTTTTCCGCCTTTGCAATATCCTACATTCTCCATATGACCTACCATATTCTTTTGTCTATACATATAATATGGCTTCATATTAAGTTCTTCCGCTAATTTGGTAGTTCTCATATACATTTCATTTAAACTTTGTTGTTTCATGATTCTAACTTTATCTATATATATTTCCTCATATAATTTAGAACCTCTTTTTATTGACATACCATGTACAGTTAAACTATCTGGATTAAGTTTTAAAATTTCTTTACAAGTAGTTTCTATATTATCTAATGTTTCATTTGGAAGTCCTACTATAATATCCATATTTATGTTGTCAAATCCTATTTTTCTTGCAAGATTAAATTTTTCAATTATATCTTCTACGGTATGATGTCTACCTATAAGTTTTAAAGTATCTTCATTCATAGTTTGTGGATTTATACTTATTCTACTTACATGATATTTTTTCATAGTAAGTAATTTTTCTTCATTAATACTATCCGGTCTACCACATTCTATATTAAATTCCTTAACATTTCTATTTTTCACAAAACTTTTATACACTTTTTCTATAATAGATTCAAACTGCTCATTATTAACAGATGTTGGAGTTCCCCCTCCAAAGTATACACACTCTATATTAAGATCTTTTTTCTCAATAAATTCTTTAATTATATTTATTTCTTCTTTTAATTTTTCTAAATAAGGTTCTACCATCTTGTTTGTATTTCTTCCTGCTATAGGATTAGACGCAAATGAACAATATAAACAAGTTGTAGGGCAAAATGGCATTCCTATATATATACTTACATTTTTAGATTCTTTATTTACTCTAGATTTTTCAGCCTTAGCTATATCTATACAAAGTTTTGCTTTATCTATGCGTGCATAATATTCATTCATTAAAACATTTATTATTTCTTCTTCCGTAAAACCCTCATCCATCATATCTAAAACTATTTTTGTAGGTCTTATGCCAATCAAAATTCCCCATGGTAATTCCTTTGATGTTTTTTCTCTTAAATACTTAAACATGCTTTTTCTAAATTCATGTTTAAATTTCATTTTACTCTTTAAATTAAATTTTATTTGTTCTTCATCTTTATTTTCTATTAAAAGTTCATCTTCTGACACATTTAATTTATAATCACAGTCGCTAGAATTTTCAAATTCAAACTCCATTTGAGTAAAACTATAAAATAATTCAAAGATATGATAAACATCATATCTATATTTTTCATCATTTATATATATCTTCATAATAACACACTCCGATTTTTAAAAGAAGGGATTGTATTGTTTTTCAAATCTTATATTACTTTCTCCTTCATGTCCTGGTAAAACAACAATTTCATCATCTAAAATCATAAGCTTACTTTTAATACTTTCAATTAATTGACTTTGATTTCCTCCTGGCAAATCACATCTGCCAACAGATCCACGAAATAATGTATCTCCTGTAAATACTACATTATTAACTAAAAAGCTCATACCACCTGGTGTATGTCCTGGCGTTTCCATACATTTTATATCTAAATTTCCAAGTTTTAACATTTCTCCATCTTTCAATTCTTTATCTTCAGATGTTTTATTCCAAATACGTCCGAAAACTTCAGTTCCCTTTTCCATTAACTCTTTATCTTTTCCATTTATATATACTGGGACATTATATTTTTGTCTAAGAATTTCTACTCCTTCAACATGATCCATATGTCCATGAGTAAGTAAAATAAACTTAACTTCTATATTAAATTCATCTATAATATTAGCTAATCTATCTGCATCTCCACCTGGATCAATTATACATCCTACCATTGTTTCTTCATCTATTAATATATAACAGTTTGCTCCATACATACCTGCTGGAATTCTTTTTATCTTCATACTATTATCTCCTTTACATTAATTTAAAATACCTTTTTACTATCTATCATTAGTGTAACAGGACCATCATTTTTTATATCTACAAGCATATGAGCACCAAATTCTCCAGTTTCAACTTCACCTAGTTCTTCCTTGCACATCTTAATAAATTCTAAGTAAAGTTTTTGAGCATCTTCTCCCCCTAAAGCTTCCACAAAATTAGGTCTATTTCCTTTTCTACAATCTCCATATAAAGTAAATTGAGAAACAATCAAAAGTTCTCCATTAACATCCTTTAAAGATTTATTCATTTTACCATTCTCATCTTCAAATACTCTAAGATTTATTATCTTCTTTTTTATATATTTAGCATCTTCTATTGTATCTTCTTTAGATATTCCTAAAAGCACATTAAAACCTACTCCAATTTTTCCTATGACTTCGCCATCTACAGATACACTAGATTCTTTAACTCTTTGTACAATAGCTCTCATAACAAATTACACCTTTTCCAAATTTACTATATTTAAAAATGAAGTATATAGAACTAATTTTTAGTTCTATATACTGCAATTACACCACGTAACTTTCTCATTTTTCTCATAACTTCTTTTAACTTATTAACATCCGATACTCTAAATTTAATAGTTATTATAACCATATCAGCTCTAGCAGGCTGTGCATTTATAGCATATAAATCTATTTTTGTTTGAATAATAGCTTCCATAAGTTCTGCTAAAAGTCCTGTTCTATCTTCTGCCTTAACTTCAATTTCTGTAATGTATTCATTTTTTCTATAATTTTCATTTTCCCAGCATACATCTACAATTCTATTAGCTTCATTCATTATTAAAGATTTAACATTTTTACAGTCTTGTCTGTGAACCGATACTCCTCTTCCTTTTGTTATATAACCAACTATAGGATCTCCCGGAACAGGATTGCAACATTTAGCAAATCTGACCATTACATTATCTATATCTTTAACTTTAATTCCTGGGGATTTACTTTTTTTCTTAACATCTTGTGCAGTTTTTAACTGTTCTCTAATATCTTCTAATGTTTCATTTTCAGTCTGATCATTTTTTTCTTGGTTTTTTAAATATCCAATTAATTTGTTTATTATAGCAGAAGCTGTAATTCCACCAATACTAACTGCTACATATAAATCATCCATATTATGGAAGTGATACTTTTTAAATAACTTATCTAAGTTATCTCCTTTAGCAACTTTACCAAAGTTTATTCCTTGACGTTTAGCTTCTTTTTCTACTAATTCTTTACCTTTTTCAATGTTATCATGTCTTTTTTCTTTTTTAAACCATGATTTTATTTTAGATTTTGCCTGATTACTCTTAGTCATATTAAGCCAACTTATACTAGGTCCTTTTGGTGCTTGAGATGTAAGTACTTCTACAATTTCTCCAGTTTTAAGATGATAGTCAAGAGGTACTATTTTCCCATTTACCTTTCCTCCTATGCATCTATGACCTATATCTGTATGGATTCTATACGCAAAATCTATTGGAGTTGAATTAGATGGAAGATTTATAACATCTCCTTTTGGAGTAAATACAAATACTTCATCTGAAAACATATCTATTTTAAAATCTTCCATAAATTCTTCTGGATTTGAAGTCTCCCTTTGCCATTCTAATACTTCTCTAAGCCATGCAAGTTTTGCTTCAAAATCATTGTCTGAATTTTTCGAAAATCCCTCTTTATATTTCCAGTGAGCTGCTATACCATATTCTGATGTATTATGCATATCATAAGTTCTTATCTGAATTTCAAATGGCTTACCCTGCGGTCCTATGACAGTAGAGTGAAGTGATTGATACATATTAGGTTTAGGCATAGCAATATAGTCTTTAAAACGTCCTGGAATAGGTTTATACATTGTATGTACCATACCTAAAACAGCATAACAATCCTTTACATCTTCAACCAATATTCTTACAGCTGTTAAATCGAAGATTTGGTCAATAGTTTTATTTTTAATAACCATTTTTCTATATATGCTATAAAAATGTTTTGGTCTTCCAGCTATTTCAGACTTTATACCTGCATCTTCTAATTTTTCACTTAATTCATGTATTATTCTTTCTATATATTCTTCTCTTTCTTTTCTTTTCTCGGCTACTTTTCTAACCAAATCATAATACTCATTTGGATTTAAATATCTTAATGATAAATCTTCAAGTTCCCACTTTATCTTAGATATACCTAATCTATGGGCTAGAGGAGCATAAATATCTAATGTTTCTTTAGCTTTTTCTTTTTGCTTTTCCACAGTCATATATTTGAGAGTTCTCATATTATGAAGTCTATCTGCAAGTTTTATCAAAATTACTCTTATATCCTTTGTCATTGCAAGAAGCATTTTTCTTACATTTTCTGACTGCTGTTCTTCTTTTGTTTTAAACTTTATTTTTCCAAGTTTAGTTACGCCCTCTACTAAGTTTGCAACTTCACTATTAAAGTCTCTTTCTACATCTTCATAAGTATAATCTGTATCTTCTATTACATCATGTAGTAAACTCGCAGCAATAGTATTCTCATCTAAGCCCATTTCCGCTAGTATACATGCTACCTCTACAGGATGAATAATATATGGTTCTCCTGATACTCTTTTTTGCTCTTTATGGGCATTTTCAGCATAATTATAAGCTTTAATAATTATATCCTTATTTATATTATTACAATTTTCATCTATTTTTTGTAATAAGTCCTCAAGCATTTAAATTCTCTCCTAAAATCAAAAGCTGGTTTAGATAACCAGCTGACATTTTTTATAAATATTATATAATATGGTGTAGAAATTTGCAATAAAAACCTTTTTATATATCATATTGAACTAATGACATAATATCATAGTTACCTATTTTTTCTCTTCCCTTTAACTCTGTAAGTTCAATAACAAAATCTACACTTACAACTTCTCCACCTAATTTTTCTATCATTTCAATAACAGAACCCATAGTTCCTCCAGTTGCAAGTAAATCATCTACTATAGCAACTCTTTGACCTTTTTTAATTGCATCTTTGTGCATTTGTAATACATCACTTCCGTATTCTAAATCATATTCAGAACTTATTGTTTCATATGGAAGTTTTCCTTTTTTTCTTACTGGTACAAATCCGGCACCTATAGCATAAGCAACTGGAGCACCAAATAAGAATCCTCTTGCTTCTGGTCCAACTACTACATCTATATTTTTATCTTTTAAATATTGCGCTATAGCATCTACTGTATATTTAAGTGCCTCTTTATCATTTAAAATAGTTGTAACATCTTTAAAACTTATACCTTCCTTTGGAAAATCATTAATTACTCTTATTTTTTCTCTTAAATCCAATTTTTATTCCCCCTATGCGTTTTGTACCTATGTATAATTTACTATATGCTTTTATTATATTATTTGTTTAAGTAAAAAGAAATTAATAATTGTAAGTCTTCTTATGAAAAATTACTTTTTTTAATTCACATTCTTTTTTCTTATTTATATATTTTGCTATTCGTTTTGCTCTCTCACTATCTGAAGTTGTGAAAAGTTCCACTACTATTCTTGCATCATCCATCCTACCAACAGCATTCACTTTGGGCATTACTATTTTACATATTTTTTTCAAAGTTAAAAAATCTATCTTCTTTATATTATTAATTGTTGTTATAGCTTTTATTCCATGATTATTAGTGTCCACCATATAACTCATACCTTTTTCAAGCATATCTAAATTTTCGCCTACTAATGGTACATTGCTTGATGCTATACCCACAGCTACCAAATCTAGATATTTTTCTACACACTTCATATGATAGTTCTCTGCTATAACGCATGCTAACTTATATGCTATACCTACAGCATTAAGACTTTGAAGTGAATATACATAATCTTTTCCATTAGGATTAATAACTATAGTATTAGGTATACTAGTTTTAGGTTTATGATAATCAGTAATTATTACATCAATCCCTAAATTTCTACATAATTCTACTTCTTTTACAGAATTAACTCCACACCCTACAGTTATTATTAAACTTGCTCCTAATAGTTTTATATGGTTTTCTATAACATTACAATTAAATATATCTCCTTTTTCCAAGGTATCAGGTATGTAGTATTCCACATCTGCATTTAAATATTTAAGTATTAACATAAGCAGCGAAACACTTGTTATCCCATCTAAATCATAGGAACCACAAATCACTATTTTTTCTCTTTCATTTACTGCTTTAGTAATTCTATTTAAAGCTTTTTCAACTTCTGTTAAAGAAAATGAATCATTTGTATTTATTAAATTTAAATAATTGTTACAAGAATAGTCATTTTTCATATTACAATCCCCCAAAATTTATAGGAAGCAACTAATATTATAATTTAAATTCTTAATTATTACAAATATTTTTTTGACAATAATCAAATATGTCATTAAATACATATTTTTTTACAATAAATAAAAAGAAGCTAATTCTAATTAGAATTAGCTTCTTTTTATTTATTGTATATAATTTTATGCGTCTTTGTTTTTTCCAAACTTTCTTAACAATATCCAAATTGGACTTGATACAAATATTGAAGAATATGCTCCACATACTATACCTATTATTAGAGGGAAAGTAAAATCTCTAACTGCCGGTACAAATACGTATACTGCTACTATCGTAAATAATGTTGTAAGAACAGTATTTATAGATCTTGACATGGTTTGAGTAATACTTAAGTTAACAATTTCAACCATATCTTTTCCTCTTAATTTTCTCTTGTTTTCTCTTATTCTATCAAAGATAACTATTGTATCATTTATAGAATATCCAACTATAGTAAGCATAGCTGCTATAAATGGAGTATTAACTGGTATTTGTGTTACTGCATACACTCCTAATGTAATTAATATATCATGTATTAACCCTAGAATAGCCGCAACTCCAAACTTAATTTCAAATCTAAATCCTATATATATTAGCATAGCTATTGTTGCTATTACTAATGCTCCTAAAGATTTTTTCTTAAGTTCATTACCAACTGAAGGTCCAACTTTATTTTGAGATACTAAAGCATTATCTTTTAATTTATATTTAGTTTTTAACTCACCAAACATTTTATTTATAGAACCACTATCTAAATTATTACTCTTTATCTCTAATTGAGTCTTATTGGCTATGTAACTTGAAGCTGTTTTATCATATTTTTTTATTATGATATCAGCTTGTTCTTTTATTTTCTGATTAAAACTATTTCCCATTTCTATAGTAACTATAGTACCTCCCTTAAAGTCAATACCATAGTTTAACCCTTTAACTCCTAAAAAACTCATTCCTATTACTATTACTATTAAGGAAATAGCAAACCATATTTTTGTTTTTTCTATAATTTTAAGCATCTATTTCCCCTCCCTTTTGATACCAAATTGGGAAGCTCTGCTTAATAGTCCCATATTCATACCTAATTTAATTAATGTTCTTGTAACTGTAAGTGCTGTGAAAATACTTAACACTATACCAATCATAAGCGTTAATGCAAATCCTTTAACTCCACCAGAACCTAAATAATACAATACAACACCCGCTATAATTGTTGTTATATTAGAATCCAGAATAGATGATAGTGCTCTGTTAAATCCAGCATCCACTGCAACATTCAAACTTTTTCCAAGTCTTAATTCTTCTTTTATTCTTTCAAATATAAGTACATTAGCATCTACCGCCATACCAACTGTAAGAAGGAATCCTGCAATTCCTGAAAGTGTAAGTGTAACTTTAAATACAACAAATGCCCCTAATACTATTATTACATAAAATATTAACGCAATGTCAGCCATAATACCTGGTCCTTTGTAGTATAATAGCATGAATATTAGTATAAATCCTATACCTATTGCACCAGCTTTCATACTTAAAGGTAATGCATTAGCACCTAATGTTGCCCCTACTGTTTTAAACTCTACTGCTTCTAAGCTTACAGGAAGAGCTCCTGATTCTATTATCTTTGCTTGTCGATTTGCCTCTTCCATAGTTGAACTTCCAGTAATTGTAGCTTTACCACCAGTAATTACCGATTGAACATTAGGACTTGTTAAAACTTCCCCATCCATGTATATTGTTATTCTTTTCCCTAAGAATTTTTGTGTTGCCTCTGCAAACTTCTTAGCTCCATCTGGCTTAAGTTCAAGTGATATTGTAGGTCTTTGTGTTTCATCATAATAAGCTGTTGCCTTATTAACATCACTACCCGTTAATATAACTTTATTATCTGGACCTTTAAATTCTAATTTACCAGTCTTACCTATACTCTCAAGTACCTTTTTAGAATCAAATTCTCCTGGAATTTCAATTCTAATTCTGTTTTTACCTTCCCTTTGAACAGAAGTTTCTTTAACCCCTTCAGGGTTAACTCTCATAGAAAGTAACTCTATTGTTCTTTCTATGGTCTCATTTTTTACATCTTTTCCTTTAATCTCTTCTAATACAGATATACCACCTTGTAAATCTAATCCTTTATTTATAGATTCACTAAATGATTTAACTCTGTACCCAAAAATATTTTTTATTCCAAAGAAACCGCTATATGCTAGTATTCCTATTGCTAGTACTGCTAAAATAAATAGTGCGGTGCTTTTGGTTTTTTGGGATTTAGAATTTCTTCCATTTCTCATGTTTATCCCCCTTTAAAAGCATCTTTTTGCGCAGAATATATCTTATTATATTACTTTTAAATATTATAGTCAATAATAGGCATTATAAGTACTATTTGTCCATTTTAGTTGCCTTTAACGCTATAGCACATTCTATCCTTTTCTTCTGCATTTTACATCCTATTTCATAAGGTTTATGTATATCACCATTGAAATTAAAGTTATTTGCTTGACAACCTCCACTACAATAGAATTTTGCCCAACAATCTCTGCACTTAGGTTTATTATATATGTGAGCTTCTTTAAATTGCTTTGCAATATCGAAATTTAATTTTTCATCTTCATCATATATAGTTCCTATTTTAAAATCTTCATTTCCAACAAACTGATGACATGGGTATATATCACCATCCGGAGTTACAGCTATATATTCATGACCTGCTCCGCATCCTGATATCCTCTTGTATACACAAGGTCCACCTTGAAGATCTATGTTAAAATGATAAAATTTAAATTCTCTTCCTTCTTCATATCTTTTAAGCATATCTTTGTATAATAAATCATAGTTTTCATATATAGTTGGTAGATCCTCTTCTCTTAAAGATAGATTATGTTCATCTGGAAGAACAACTGGCTCAACTGATACTTCTTCAAATCCTAAATCTGCTAAATGTTTTACATCATAGTAGAAATCAGTATTATCTCTTGTAAATGTACCTCTTACATAATATTGTTTTGATTTATCTCTTTTATCTACCATTTCTTTTATTTTAGGAAGTATTGCATCATATGTTCCGCTTCCATCTACTCTTATTCTAGTATTATCATTACTTTCCTTTCTTCCGTCAATGCTTAATACTATGTTGCCCATTTCTTTATCCATATATTCCATTATTTCATCATTTAACAAAAGAGCATTAGTTGTCATAGTAAATCTTATTACTTTATTATGAATTTTTTCTTGTTCTCTTGCATAAGATATTATTTCTTTTATCTCTTTTATTGCAATAAGAGGTTCCCCTCCGAACAAATCTACTTCTATATTTTTTCTAGGACCACTATGAGCTATAACAAAGTCTATAGCTTTCTTTCCAACTTCAGGTGACATTACTTTTCTTGCACCATGATATTTTCCTTCATCAGCAAAGCAATACTTACATCTTAAGTTACAATCATGAGTTACATTAAGGCATAATGCTTTTATAAAATCCTTTGATTTCATACTGTTTCTTGCAATTTCTTCATAAGTATCTTCTGAATACAAAAATCCTTCTTTTTTAAGTTCTGCTATTTCTGCATATACTTCTTTTATATCCTCTGTAGAATATTTGTTACTAAACTCCTCTATAAGCTGTTCTTCTGATCTTAAAGATTCATCATCTAATAAATCATAAACTAGCTCGTCCACTATATGTACAGCACCTGTATTTACATCTAAAACAAAACATTGTCCATCTTGAATAAATTTATGAATTAAAGCCAATTTTTTTTCCTCCTTATATAAACATAAAGCAGTAACCTAGGTTACTGCTTAGTTACTGCTAATCTTTTAATTAGTTTTCGCAAGCTAAATTTGCAACTGTACAAGATGTTTTACATGCTGATTGACATGAGTTAGCACATTCTTTGCATCCTGGTCTATTTAAACTTTCTTTTATGTTTTTTTTGTTAATTGTCTTAATATGTTTCATAGCACTTCCTCCATTCCCATTATAAAATTATCCTGTAAGATTATATCATAGTTTAATCATTAAATAAAGGAATTTTATATATTTACTCCAAGCATTCCCGAAAGTGTACCTACAAAAATAGCTAAAGTCATCCTAAGTATTCCATAGCTTGTTATTCCAAATCCTCTTCCACTAAATCCAGATACTAAAAAAACTATAAGGATATAAAATAATGATACCAAAAATCCAGCAATCCATCCTCTTCTTTTAATTTTTTTCACAGAATATAGTGCACCATACATAACACTAAGGGCAGTTACAACTACAAAAAATACCGAATCTATTTTTGAGTTAAACTTAGTAAAATATGATATGAAAGAATACACAATAAGCAAAGTTAGTGTTAAAAAGAATCCTCTCATAACCCCTTGTCCAATATAAATGGCATTTCCCTTACTTTCCAACTAAAACACCTCCTATTTAACTAATATTTATGTAAATAGGAGGTGTTTTAGTACTCTATTATTTGCTTTCTTCTTTATTTATAACTATCCCTACTCCATTTTTAGTTATTTTTACTTTAACCTTATCTGGTCCTGTAGAAATTACAATAAAGTCATCGTGAATTCTTTCAATTTTACCTACAACTCCACCTCTTGTTACAACTTCATCATTTACTTTTAAATCATTTAGCATAGATTTATATTTATTTTTTCTTTTTTTCTCAGGAATTAAAACAACTGCGTAAAATATGGCCATAACAAATACTAATGATAATATAGGCATAAATGATTTTGACATTTTTTCACCTTCTTTCGTAATTTTTATTAATATTTAAAGAAAGGAATCTGAGCTTACGCTCTTCCTCCCCATTCTTCTAATTTTTGAGCTTTAAAGTCTTCAAAATATCCACCATCTATTGCCTCTCTTATATCTTCCATAAGTTTATTGTAAAAATATAAGTTATGAAGTACACAAAGACGCATAGCAAGCATTTCTTTAGCTTTGAATAAATGTCTTATGTACGCTCTAGTATAATGTTTACATGCAGGGCAATCACATTCTTCATCAATAGGTTTATTATCAAGCTCAAATTTTGCATTTAATAAATTTATTTTACCATATTTAGTAAACACATGTCCATGTCTACCATTTCTTGCTGGAAGAACGCAGTCAAAAAAATCTACCCCTCTTGAAACCGCTTCCAAAATATTGCTTGGAATACCCACGCCCATTAAATATCTTGGCTTATCTTGTGGCAAATACGGTTCTACCGCTTCAATGACTCTATACATTTCTTCGTGAGTTTCTCCAACTGCAAGACCACCTATAGCATATCCATCTAAATCAAGTTTAGCAATTTCTTTTGCATGTGCTATTCTTATATCATCATAAACTCCACCTTGATTTATTCCAAATAACATTTGCTTTTTATTTATTGTATCATCTAATGAATTTAATCTATCCATTTCCTTTTTACATCTTTTAAGCCATCTTGTAGTTCTTTCTACAGATTTTTGCACATATTCTCTTGGAGAAGGATTTTCTACACATTCATCAAAAGCCATAGCTATAGTAGAGGCCAAATTACTTTGAATTTGCATACTTTCTTCTGGTCCCATAAATATTTTTCTACCATCTATATGTGATCTAAAATAAACTCCTTCTTCTTTAATCTCTCTCATTTTTGCTAATGAAAAAACTTGAAATCCACCTGAATCTGTAAGAATAGGTCTATCCCAATTCATAAATTTATGTAGTCCACCTAATTTTTTTATAACTTTATCACCCGGTCTTAGATGCAAATGATATGTATTAGATAATTCTACTTGGCATCTTATATCCTTTAAATCCATAGTAGATACCGCTCCTTTAATGGCAGCAAGTGTACCTACATTCATAAATACTGGCGTTTGTATTACTCCATGAGGAGTTGTAAATTCTCCTCTTCTAGCATTTCCGTCCTTTTTGTGTAATTTAAACACTTTATTTTCCCCTTCCTGTTATCATTGTTAATTTTTGTCCATAAATCTTTTATTTTAAAAACATAGCATCTCCAAAACTAAAGAATCTATACTTTTCATCAACCGCTTCTTTATATGCATTCATTATATTTTCTCTACTCGAAAATGCACTTACGAGCATAAGTAATGTTGATTGTGGTAAATGGAAATTAGTTATTAATCTGTCTACTATTTTAAATTTATATCCTGGATACATAAATATATCTGTCCATCCTGATGTTTCTCTAACTTTTCCATTTTCATCGCCTATAGTTTCAAGAGTTCTGCATGATGTTGTACCAACTGCAATTATTTTTCCACCATTTTCTTTAGTTTCATTAATAATATCCGCGGTTTCTTTTGACATTGTATAATATTCCGAGTGCATATGGTGTTCTTCAATATCCTCAGCTTTAACTGGTCTAAAAGTTCCAAGACCTACATGAAGTGTTACAAACGCAATTTTCACACCTTTGTTTTCTATTTCCTTCAAAAGTTCTTTTGTAAAATGAAGCCCCGCTGTTGGCGCAGCAGCTGAACCTTTTTCTTTTGAATACACAGTTTGATATCTTTCTTTATCATCTAATTTTTCTGTTATATAAGGTGGTAATGGCATTTGTCCTAATCTATCTAAAACTTCTTCAAATATGCCTTCATATTCAAACTCAATTATTCTGCTACCATCTTGACCCATACCTTTAACTTCTGCTTTTAATTCTCCTGAACCAAAAACAAATCTAGCTCCGATCTTAGCTTTTTTTCCTGGTTTAACTAAAGTTTCCCATTTATCCCCTTCTATTCTTTTTAGAAGTAGAAACTCTATTTTTCCGCCTGTATTTTCTTTTTCTCCTATAAGTCTTGCTGGAAGAACTCTTGTATTATTTAATACTAAACAATCTCCTTCATTGAAATATCCTAATATGTCTTTAAAAATTTTATGTTCTCTATGTCCACTTTTTCTATCTACCACCATTAATCTTGACTCATCTCTTTTTTCCATAGGATGTTGAGCAATTAATTCCTCTGGTAAATAAAAATCAAAATCTTTAACTTTCACTATTGTCACTCCTCTTAAGTTAGCTTAGTCTGTTCATTGAAATCTCTTTTTAAATGTCTATAAGCTTTTTCCGTTGCTTTTCTTCCTCTTGGCATTCTAATTACAAATCCTTTTTGAAGAAGATATGGTTCATATACATCCTGTATAGTATCTAATTCTTCACCTACAAAATATGCTAAAGTCTCGAGTCCAACTGGTCCACCTTTAAAATTATCAATTATAGCTTCAAGAATTTTATTGTCTATATTATCAAATCCCTCCCCATCAATTTCTAAAAGTTCCAAAGCACTTTGAGCAATATTAATATCGATAATCCCGTTACCTTTAACATCGCAATAGTCTCTAACTCTTTTCAAAATTCTGTTAGCAATTCTTGGTGTACCTCTTGATCTTCTAGCAATTTCAAAAGCCGCATCCTCTGTTGTTACTACACCCAAAATTTTTGAAGATCTTAAAACTATCTCTTTTAACTCATCCTCATTATAGAATTCCATTGCGCTCAAAACACCAAATCTATCTCTTAGTGGAGAAGTTAAAAGCCCCACCCTTGTAGTAGCACCAATCAAAGTGAATTTCGGCAAATCTAGTCTTATAGATTTTGCAGCGGCACCTTTTCCTATTACAATATCAAGAACATTATCTTCCATAGCCGGATACATAATTTCTTCAACTGTTCTGTTTAATCTATGAATCTCATCTATAAATAATACATCATAATCATTTAATGAGGTTAATATAGCCGCCATATCTCCTGCTCTTTCAATGGCCGGTCCTGATGTAACTTTTAAAGTACCTCCCATTTCCTTTGCTATTATATTGGCTAAAGTAGTTTTCCCAAGTCCTGGAGGTCCATATAGAAGTACGTGATCTAACGCTTCTTGTCTCATTTTAGCTGCTTCTATAAAAATATTAAGTTTTTCTTTTACTTTACTTTGACCTATATACTCACTAAGTTTTTCAGGTCTTAATGAATGTTCTACATCAAAGTCCTCTCTTTTATAAGAAGCAGAAACTATTCTATCCTCCATATCTACTCCCCCTAATTCATTAAATATCTTAAACTATCTTTTATTATTTCTTCAATCCCTTTAGTTATATCAATATCTTTTAAAGCTTTTTCAGCTTCTTTTTGTGAAAACCCTAAAGCTATCAACGCTTCTAAAGCTTCATCATATTTTCTTGTAGAGTTCTTAGATAAATTATCTATATCATTATCTTCTTCTAAACTATCTTCATATATTTTTTCTATTTTATCTTTAAGTTCTAAAGTTATTCTTTGAGCAATTTTCTTACCTATTCCAGGAGCCTTTGTAAGCATTTTATAGTCTTCCGATAGAATAGATTTTTTTAAACTACATACATTACTAATGGAAAGTAATGATAAGGCGGCCTTACTTCCAACTCCGTTTATCGTTAAAAGTAAATTAAACATAGCCCTTTCTTCCTCAGTTAAAAACCCGTATATTCCTATAAAATCTTCTCTAACTATTTGTTCTATATAGATTTTTACTTTTTCATTTATATTAGGCATATTTGCCATAGTATTTCCAGAGGTATATATTTTATATCCGATATTATTACTCTCTACTACTATATAATCCTTATTTAAACTTATGTAAATTCCCTTTATATATTCAAACAAAATATTACCTCCTAGAATCTTTTCCGTATAAATACAATATATATTACTTTAACATTTTACATTTAAATTATCAAGAATTCTTAAAGGTAAACATTAAAATAAAATATGAAATGTCTTTATTCAGGCATTTCATATTTTATATCAAAACTCATAATACCATTATTTAATTGATCAATACTTGCAAATTGCATACATTCATCACCTTTTACTAGTTTCTCTATATCTTGATCCCTTAAACAATTTACATTAGCTCCTGTTCCTTCTTTATCTAGTATGTTACCCTTTTTATCAAAAACATTTCCTTTATCATCACTTTTAGCTATTACTATTTCATTATTTTCTGCTAAAAGCACATAGTTATTGGGTTTATACTTGTTAGTTTTTCTAACTAGCTCTATTCTGTCATCTCTAATACTTCTTAAAACATATCCCAGACTTTTATATTTTTCTTTTATTTCTGCTACTGTTTTCCCTTCCAATTTTTCATCTTTGGCTTTTCTATTTCTTTCTAACATAATACTACTGCTATCATCTTTTACATATATTTCAAAAAATATTTCTGTATTACCCTTCGCTACTTTCTTTAAGTTCTCTTTACTTTCTTTTTCATTTTCAGTAACATGAGCAACTATTTTCTTTCCTTTATTATTATATAACCCTAATCCTCTAGTTTTTGTGTTTCTTCCTATGTAATATCCTAAAACTAAGGTAACACTTATTAAAATAGTACTGACAATCATAAATACTTTTTTATTTGACATAATATCTCTCCTTCCCTTTAAGGATATTATTGCCAAGTCATCTAAAGTTATTCACTTTCCTTCTAATTAATTTAATAAAAAATAGAAGCTATGACCTCTATGTCACAGCTTCTATTTTCTATTAAACTACTCTTCTTTCATTAACTGTGGTAGAATATATTCACCCATAAATTTATCTAAATCTACCTTATCTCTAACTTTATCCAATACAGTTCCAACTACTTCTCCTACATATCTAATTAATAAATCTTGTTTCATATCAACTTTTATTTTATTTTGTTCTTCTTTGTTAATACCAATATAACTACTTCTTATACCTAAAACCAATCCTGGAACAAGAATATTTTCAACTAATTTTTCATCCTTTATTTTTTCTTTTGCTCTATTTACCATAGTACTACTTGCTAAAGCTACATTTTCTCCAAATTCATTAATTCTTTTTTTCATTTTTTCATTTTTTTCTTTATTATTCTTTTTATCTTTTTTAATATTTTTTAAATTAAGTTTTTTATTTTTACAACAGTTTAAATAAAGGATATAGTTATATTTTATAGCATGTTTTATTTCATCCGTTATAATTTCAAATACCATATCTCTATACACACTATAGGGTGGAAGCATATGAAGTATTGTTCTGTATTTTTCTACAGCATGTAGCTCTCCAAATAGTGCCTGTTCTATTCCTGCAATATATGATTCTGGTTTTTTAAACTTTTCTTCATCTTTTATTACTATTTCTTCTCCTGTTATATCCTTATAAATATTTCTATACATTTTATTATGTTTTCTTTCATCGTCTCTTATGGAAATTATAATATCTTTTTGTTCCTGAGTAGGAGCTAATTTGATTAAATAATCATAAAACATTTCATCTTCTTTTTCACCTTCAACGGAACTTTTTATTAATGGTAATACCTTCTGTGAATCATATTGATTATTATTCACATAATTATCATATGGACCCATATAATTTCTTATATATGCCATTAAAATTGTACCTCCTAAATTTTAATATCCATACATAATATGAAAGTATACCTTAACTTGTACCCGTATACTTAATGCTAATCATTTAACTTTTACTCAAATACATCATCTTCTATTTCTTCTGCTGGTAAATTCAATTCATATTCTTCAATTAACACTCTAGTTAAAATAATAGTTCCTATAAGCGAAATAATACTACCCCATAATTTATTATTATTAAGAGCTTTAGGTATTGAATTTTTACTTATATAATTTTGTACAAATTGAAAAATAGTAGCTACAAATAAAATACATGCTGCTAAAAAATTTATAATTGCAGCTTTTATAATATCTTCCTTATCATCACTAAAACTTAACATACCATTTCCTATAAATGCTAATTTAACTGCTATTTTAAAAAGCCTTTTAGCATTTTTAAGTAATTTCTGTGATAACTTTTGTATATAAATCTGTTCTTCACTCTTTATCTTCTTTCTTTTCGTATTCTTATTGACACTAATTTTATATTTAGATGACATACTTATCACCCTTTTCCATTTAATATATAATATTTATCTTTTGTCTTTATGTTTCATTAATTTTATCCCATATATAAATTTATCTGCTTTAAAATAATATAGTTCAAATATATAATGTAGCTAACTACTGCTTGATATTTATATTTATATTTACATTTCATTAAATACCCATATATAAAAATTAAGCACTCCTGCAAAACACACCCAAATTATATATGGTATCATTAGAAAAGAAGCTAATTTATCTACGCTATAAAATTGAAAAGTCGTTAAAAGTATAAATATTAGCAATATTAAAAGTTCTATAAAAGCTAATCCATAAAGTCTTAACTTAAAAAACAATATAATCCAAATAAAGTTCAGAAATAACTGGATTAAATAATACTTTTTAGCATTTTTTATATTTTTACCTTGATCTCTCAAAAGTAATATTCTGTAAAAAGCAATAGCCATAAAAAAGTAAAGTACTCCCCATATAATTGGAAATACTTTTGATGGTGGTGCAAAACTAGGCTTTATAAGTTCATTATATATATTAATATCATCTTTGCTTATAAATATAGCTATAAATGGAACAATATATGTTATTATTAATGAATATAATATTAGTTTTAAACTTTTTTTTCCATTAATTTTAAATATATTTTTCATACAAAAACCTCCCTTTTGTTTAAATCGTTCTGTTAAGTTATATGAACATTGATTCCCCTCAACCTATTGAAATATAATAGATTCACCACAAAAACATTACCTCCCAGAAAGGAGAGAGGACTCAATGAACAAAGCTAATAAAAAAATTACCTGTCCTAGATGTTACAGTCATAAGCTATATAAGTTTGGAAAAGACAAAGAAGGAAATCAAAAATATCAATGCAAAGAGTGTAAAAGACAATTTGCACCATCGGCTACGCCGAAAGAGCGTCAGCTCAAGGATTATCCTCGTTGTCCTGTCTGTAACAAAGGAACCTTTATTCATCATAATTATTCAAATTATATTAACTATCGTTGTAACGATAAGAAATGTAATCATAGTTTTTTCGTGGCGAAGCCTACGGCTATAAGCCCATCAAGCAATACCACTATCCAAGGTAAACTTAATTTTAAAGGTATGCGCTTTCCAATTCATATTATATTAATGGCTTTAGACCTTTACTTTCTTAATGAAAGTTCTACAAGACGTATATCTCAATATTTGTTTAGAACATTTAATGTAAAAGTATCTCATGTTACTATTGCAAGTTGGACTAAAAAGTTTGCTGCATATTTCAAATTGAAATCTGATAATTTATTTTATAATATTGACTTATCAGATTCTGATGAATGGCACGCAGATGAAACTGTTGTATTTATAAATGGCAAGAAACATTATCTATGGCTTGTTATAGACTCAGAAAGTCGATTAATTATCTCTTATCATCTATCCCCATATAGAGATGCTAAACAAGCTTTTAGCCTTTTTAACGATGCTAAGAAATTAGGATCTCCTAGAGCCATAGTTACTGATAGATTACCATCTTACAATATTCCAATAAAATCAGTATTCCAAGATACATTACACATAAAAGTACAATCTTTTAAAGATGATATTTCAAACAATATTATTGAATCTTTTAATAAAACATTTAAGTCTTGGTATAAAGGTTTAAAAGGCTTTAACTCTTTTGATAGCGCCAATAAGTTAATATCGGTATTTATATTTCACTATAATTTTATTCGTAATCATTCCTCACTACGTAGTTTAACACCAGCTGAAGTATCAGGAATCAATTATTCAGTTAAAGCTAAAAATAATTGGTTATTAACTGCCTAACGGCTAACGCTATCGCTTTTAATTAAGTCTATTTATTTTTAAAAATCTATACATAGATAGGCTTTTTTGTCATACCACAAAATATTAATTATATAATTTTTATTATTTAAAGTAAGTCGTATAGTAATTTTGTGATTTTTAAAGCTATATTTTCATAATTAATTAACAGAACCGTTTAAATGAATTAAATTCCATTAAAATATACATTCTCCTATTGAAAAATAACTATAGTTGTATTATTATAAATACAACTGCATAAATATAAAATTGATTATGTATATATGTATAATAAGATTTCAACTTTTTTAGTTTGTTTTAAGGAGGATATTATGTCAGAAATAACTAAGGATAAATTTAAAAAGAACTATCCATTAAAATCTTATATTAAATTTTTTATACCATCTTTTATAGGCGTATTCCTATTTATGACTCCTTTAAAGTTAGATGGAAAAACCACAATTCCAGTAGCTTTTCTTTCTAAAGCACTTCAGGGATTATTAAATTCTTATTTACCACTAGTAACTACTATACTTATAATTGCATCACTTGCAATTACTGTAGCTACAAAAATATTTAAACCTTCATTTATAATGAATAATGATTACTTAGAAAGACTTTTTAATATAACTCCCCTATGGTTTATAACTAGAATTTTAGGTGGATTTTTTGTAATATGTACTTATTTTAAAATTGGTACTCCTATTATTTATTCTGAAGATACAGGCAATCTTTTACTTAATAGTCTACTTCCAGCATTATTTGCAGTGTTCTTATTTGCTGGATTGTTTTTACCTTTAATATTAGATTTTGGTTTATTGGAATTTTGCGGAACTATGCTTACTAAAATAATGAGACCTATATTTAATCTTCCAGGTCGTTCTTCAGTAGACTGTATAGCTTCTTGGCTTGGAGATGGAACTATTGGCGTTCTTTTAACTAGCAAACAATATGAAGATGGCTTTTATACTGCAAGAGAGGCTGCTATAATCGGAACTTCTTTTTCAGCAGTATCTATAACTTTTGCATTATTAGTAATACGTCAAGTGGGACTTGAAGATATGTTCGTTCCATTTTATCTTACAGTAACTTTAGCTGGTATGGTTGCAGCTTTCCTTGTACCTAGAATACCACCTCTTTCAAGAAAAACTGATACTTTTTATAATAATAAAAATTCTAATACTAACGAAACCATACCGAGTGGTCATTCTTCTTTTTCTTGGGGCCTTGAACAAGCTGTTCAAAGAGCTCACAAAAATAATGATGCAAAAAAATTCTTTATTGATGGATTTAAAAATGTATTTGATATGTGGCTTGGTGTTACTCCAGTAGTTATGGCTTTAGGTACTTTAGCTTTGATAATAGCTACATACACTCACATATTTCAATGGCTCGGAACTCCTTTTATTCCATTTTTAAAATTGCTTCATTTACCTGAAGCAAATGCTGCTTCATCTACGCTAGTTGTAGGATTCGCAGATATGTTTCTTCCATCAGTTATTGCTGCAAGTACAATAAAAAGTGAACTTACTCGTTTTGTAATTGCTGCTGTATCTGTAACCCAACTTATATATATGTCTGAAGTTGGAGGATTATTAATAGGTTCTAAAATTCCTGTAAATTTTAAAGAACTATTCATAATATTTATAGAAAGAACACTGATAACCCTACCAGTTATTACTTTGATAGCGCATATTATATTTAGATAATTTTAAAAAATAAACTAGAAACTACTAAGTTTCTAGTTTATTTTATTTTTAGCATAATTTAATTTAATAATTCATAATAAAATCAACATACTATTAATACAAACGTATTTTAGGAGATGTTTATTATGTACATTTTTATTATTACCACTATAGCTTTAATTCTATTAATAATAATATTATTAGCACTAATACCGTTTAAAATATATTTTAATGCTAATTCATATAATGTTTTTAATTTTAATATATTATTTTCTTGGCTCAATGAACTTCTAAACGGTAAAATTGTTTGTGATAATACAGGAACATTAACGTTAAATATATATTTTTATAATAAATTAGTAAAAACTAAACCTTTAACCTTTAACAAATCCCAAAATAAATCAAATAGCAATAAATTAACTGTAATAAAAAACTTAAAGGTAGAATTTATAGATATAAAAACTTTCTATGGTTTTAAGGATCCTAGTATAACTGGTATGATTTGTGGACTTATAAATTTAATACCTTGTTTTTCTGATAAAAATCATATAATCAATTATCCAAATTTTAATTCTGATATAACATATTTTAATACTTCCGGTAAAATACATTTAAATTTATTATATACATTAACACAAATTCTCAAAAATAAATTTAATATGTCTTCTAATAATATTTCTTATGCCAATAAATAATAGGCTTTTAAGTTTATTATTTTATTTAATATATAAGGAGGATTTAATATGCAATTAAATAATAATTTTTCTGATAATATGAATACTGTATTTACAAAAGTAGAAGACTATGTAAAACATGAAAGCATGATGGGAACACCTTTAACTGTAGAAAACAAAACTTTAGTTCCTGTAGTATCTGTTTCTTTAGGTTATGGTAGTGGAAATAATTCTCCTAAAAATAAAACTAATCCTAGTTCTTGTCCTGCTGAAGGTGTAGGACTTGGTGCTAAAATAGCTACCGATGCAGTTGTAGTTATTGATAAAGATTGTGTTTCTATGCTCCCAGTATCTCAAAGAACTAATGTAAATATTAATGACATGATGACTAAACTTCCTAATGTCATAAGTAGTTTAAAAGGAGGCACTAACACACAACAAAATCAAGCGCAAGGACAACAACAACAACAAAACAACAAAATCAAATGCAAAATCAAGCATCTCAAAACCAAGCTACTTCTATTAAAACTAAATAAATTAAAATAAAACTAAAAAAATAGAGACTAAAACTTATTTTTAGTCTCTATTTACTATTTCTTTATAATATATAATTTTTAGTTATTAAATTGACTATTATATAAATCTGCATAAAATCCGTTTTTATTCATAAGTTCATTGTGATTACCTTGTTCAATAACTGATCCATCTTTCATAACAAGGATTAAATCAGCATTTTTAATAGTAGATAATCTATGTGCAATAACAAAACTTGTTCTGCCATTCATTAAATTATCCATAGCTTTCTGTATATATAGCTCTGTTCTTGTGTCAACGCTACTTGTAGCTTCATCTAATATTAAAATAGACGGATTTGAAAGTATTGCACGAGCAATAGTTAATAATTGTTTTTGTCCCTGTGAAATATTAGAGGCTTCTTCATTTAATACAGTGTCATATCCATCTTGTAAAGTCCTTATAAAATAATCAGCATGGGCTGCTTTTGATGCTTTTATAATTTCTTCTTCTGTTGCATTGTCACATCCATATGCTATATTTTCTCTTATAGTACCATTAAATAACCACGTATCTTGAAGTACCATTCCAAATATGTTACGAAGATTTTCTCTCTTTATATCTCTAATGTCTATTCCATCTATACTTATTTTCCCCTTATTTATTTCATAAAAACGCATAAGAAGATTTATTAATGTAGTTTTACCTGCACCTGTAGGTCCAACTATTGCTATAGTTTGTCCTCTTTTTACATCAATATTCATATCTTTAATAAGAGTAATCCCTTCTTTATATCCAAAATCCACACTTTCAAATTTTACATTTCCTTGTGGTAAATCTATTGTTTTAGCATTTTCGCTATTAGGTATTTCTTCTTGTTCATCTAATAATTCAAAAACACGTTCCGCCGAAGCAATAGTTGATTGAAGTATATTAACTATATTAGCAGTCTGATTTATTGGTTGTGTAAATTGTTTTGAATATTGAATAAATGCTTGTATATCACCTATATTTATCCTTCCCTTAGTAACAAATATTCCTCCTATTACAGCTATAGCTACATATCCTACATTGCTTATGAAATTCATAATTGGCATAATAATACCTGATATGAATTGAGCTTTCCATCCTACATCATATAATCTATTGTTAATATCATTAAATTTCTCTATAGATTTATCTTCACGATTAAAAGCTTTTATTACTTTATGTCCTGTATACATTTCTTCTACATGTCCATTTAATTCTCCTAAATATCTTTGCTGATTTGAAAAGAATTTTTGTGAACGAGATATTACAGGTCTTGTAACTAAAATTGAAATTGGTAAAATTAAAAATGTAACAAAAGTCATTACTGGACTAATAGTAAACATCATAATAACAATTCCTATTATTGTTATTATAGATGTTATAAGTTGAGTTATACTCTGTTGAAGAGTTGTACTTATATTATCAATATCATTAGTAACCCTACTTAAAATCTCTCCATTAGTCTTTGAATCATAAAATTTAAGTGGTAATCTTGATAACTTTTCATCAACATTTTTACGCATCTCTCTAACTGTATTTTGAGCAACTCCTGCCATTATATACTGCTGCAAATATGCAAAAACTGCACTTATTATATATAATCCAATTAAAATTAATACTATTTTATATATATAAGTAAAATTGATTGATGCACCTGGCACCCCTTTAAATTTAAGCATGACACCTTCAAATATTTTATTTGTAGCTTTCCCCATAACTTTAGGACTTAAAATACTAAATATAGTACTCAACATAGCCATTAAAAATATCATTATTATCTTAAATATGTGAGGCTTTAAATATCCTACAAGCCTCTTTAACGTTCCTTTAAAATCCTTTGCTTTTTGCACTGTAATTCCTGCTCCCATTGGACTTCTTGCACCATTTTTCATGCTATCTCCTCCTCTGAAAGCTGTGACGCTACAATTTCTTTATAAACATCGCAATTATTTAAAAGTTCTTTGTGTTTTCCCATTCCTACTAATTTTCCTTCATCCAAAACTATAATTCTGTCTGCATCTATAACTGTGCTAACTCTTTGAGCTACAATAATTACAGTAGAATTTTTTGTTTCATTTTTTAATGCCATACGAAGTTTTGCATCAGTTTTAAAATCTAATGCTGAAAAACTATCATCAAATATATATATTTGTGGTTTTCTCACTAATGCCCTAGCAATACAAATTCGTTGTTTTTGACCGCCTGATACATTGGTTCCTCCTTGCGCTATAATTGAATTATATCCATCTTTCATTTCTGATATAAATTCAGATGCTTGAGCTATTCTACAAGCTTCTTTAATTTCATCTTCAGTTGCATTTTCTTTTCCATATCTTATATTATCAGATATACTTCCAGTAAATAAAATTGCTTTTTGAGGTATAAATCCTATTTTACTTCTAAGCATCTTATCATCCATACTTCTAACATCTATTTTATCTACTAAAATACTGCCACTTGTAACATCATGAAATCTAGGAATAAGACCCATAAGTGTAGATTTACCTGAGCCTGTACTACCAATTATAGCTGTAACTTCACCAGGTTTTGCACTAAATGAAACATTTTTAATAACTGGTTCTTCTGATCCTTCATAAGCAAAAGAAACATCGTTAAACTCCACATATCCATGTATTTTATCTTTACTTTCAATATTATAATTTTTCTTAATTTCACACTCAATATCGAGAACTTCATTTATTCTAGTAGCAGAAGCTGAAGCACGTGGTAACATAACAAACATCATAGAAACCATTATTAACGAAAACATTATCTGCATAACATATTGAATATACGCCATAAGATCTCCTACTTGCATTTCTCCAATATCTATACGTTTGGCACCAAACCAAACTACAGCTACAGTTGTAAGATTTAAAATGATCATCATAGCCGGCATAAGAACAGCTATGATTTTATTAACTTTTATACCTGTATCTGTAAGATCATCATTTGCTTTATTAAATCTCTTTTTTTCTATTTCCACTTTATTAAAAGCACGTATTACTCTAACACCACTAAGCTTTTCCCGTAATACTAAATTTAGTTTATCCAATTTTAACTGCATAGCTTTAAATAATGGTATAGCATTTCTAGTTATAATAAATATAGAAATAGCTAATATAGGAATAGTTGCAAGTAATATAGATGTTAATTTAACATCCTTTGACATCGCCATTATAATACCACCTATTAGCATTAAAGGAGCACTAACCATCATACGGAATATTATTATAAGTACTTGCTGTATTTGATTAATATCATTAGTAGTTCGTGTAATCAAAGATGCTGTACCTATTTTATTAAATTGTGTTACAGAAAAATTTTGCACTCTTGTAAATACTTCATTTCGAATATCCGTTCCAAATCCTGTTGCTACTTTTGAAGATATTAAATTTGCCGTAATAGCACAAGCTGTCCCAATAGCAGCAACTCCTAGCATAACTCCACCTACTTTTAAAATGTAACTAGTATCTCCATTAACTATTCCTTTATCAACTATATGAGACATTAAATTAGGTAAATATAACTCACTTATAGATTGACAAAAAATTAATACTAAAATTGCAATTACACTTTTTTTATATTCACTTAAAGACTTTAGTAATTTCATCATATGCCTTCATCTCCTTTTATAAAAGATACATACAAGTATGCTTTATATTTTATTCAATTTATTGTGCACATCTTTTGAACATTGTTCATTTTATAGCAAAAATTTTTTTTTATATTAATTCAATTAAGTAAAGAACATAGTATCACTTTGCTTTTTGTTCGTCAATAATATACATTTTTTTTAATATATTATTAATACTTAATTAATATTTTAAATTAAGAGAAATTTATATTTTGCAATTACGTAAATTCTATACATAAGTTACTTATATGTTTAATTAATGGCTTCATTTCAAAAAATAAAAAACAACCTTTATAAAAGGTTATTTTTAGTTTAATTAATAATGAAACCATAGAACACTGTTGCTACAATATTCATAGCTAGTCCAATTAATATTTCATATGGAATTAGCTTGGCTCTTTGTTTAATACTAAAAGATACGCTTTCTGCACTAATATGAAATAAGTTACCATGTGGTAAATCATCTATTACAGAAACTCCTGTATGTACCATTTCTGACGCTGCTACTGGATTTACTCCCATATGTAGTATAGAGTTACTGAATACAGAACTTGTAACTACAGCTCCTCCTGTTATAGACGCAGTAGCCCCCCCCATAAGTATTCCTGATATAGATGCCAATAAAACACCTGAGATTCCAAAATAATTAATGATATTAATTATGTCATCACTTAAAGTAGATTGAGATATTATACCAGCAATTGTTCCTGTGCCAAGCAAAAGAATTGCTGCTCCTTCCATCTTTAAAAGTCCATTAGACATATACGTTTTGAAATTAGAAATTTCGCCCATAGAAATAGCTGCTATAAGTCCTCCAAGAGGTAAAATTATCATAGGATCTATATTTAAAGTGAAAATAGAATTTAAAGCTAACATTATAATTATAAATAATGGTCCAACCATGGCTTCTTTAAAACTTGGAAGCTTTTTCTCTTGCTTAATCATGCCATCATCTATAACTATATCACCTTTATGCGCTAATTTCTTAGCTATTATATACGTAACTATTATTCCAAATATCGCTGGGATTGTTCCACCTAACATAGACATTGACAAATCGATTTTAAAACCATCAGCTATAGCTATAGCATTAGGATTTGGTGACATTATATTTCCAGATTTTCCTCCACCTAACATTGCTATAAGAATAGATGATTTAGATAAATTTGCTCTTTTTGCTATTATTAAAGCAATAGGTGCCACTGTAATTATAGTAACAGGTATTATTACTCCAACAGCACAAATAATACAAGATGATAGAATAATAGCCATTAATGCTTTTTCTTCTCCCAGCTTTTGTATTATTGTTTCCGCAATTTTATCCGCAGCTCCAGTTTCAATTAAGACTCCAGCAAAAACTCCAACAGTTAAAACCCTTAAAACTGCAGGCACAATACTTTGCGCACCATGCACTACAATATCTACAGTTTCAGTAATTGTAGCTCCACCTATAATTCCACCTACAAAAGCTCCTCCTACCATTGCATAAACAGGATTAACTTTTTTAAATATCATCCATATTGCTGTAACTAGTCCTATTAGCGCTCCTAATGTACTAATCTCTACCATAAAATTCCCCTTTTATGTTTGTATTCTATGAATCAATAAATTACCTTTAAAAGTTTATCATATTTTTCGACATTTTCCTAGTTTGTTACAATATTTTTTAAATTCGGATTACTCTTAATATATAGAATATTCCGACTAATTATTTCATATAGAAAATTCATCCAAACAAAAACTCCTTTTAATTAAAAAATTTACAATACTATCTAAATTTTTTTAATTAAAAGGAGTTTTTATCTATTATTAAAGTACAATCTCCACATTCAAACTTTTTAAAACAGATCTCATAGGAGTAATTAACGTATTTTTTATTCCTTCCGCAATAACTACACCTACAGCATAGTTATTTTTATCAACTACAATACTTCCAGAATCACCTGGTTTAGTCATTAACCCTGTGGCTATTTGATTTTTAAATAAGGCTATTCCTGTATCCATTTTTATCTTAATTGTAATACCTACACCTAATATCTTATTTTCAGTACATTCAGTAGTGGTACCAATTTTTTTTACAACATCACCTATATTTACATTCTTAACTCCTTTAAGTTCACCTATTATAGCAATATTAGACGATACTATATCTCTTTTAACTACTTTTCCTATTGCACAATCTACATAATTTTCAGGTGTAAATATATATCCCTCAAATTGTATAGGAATATATTTACTAAGCATTGCTATTACATCTTTAGGAACTCTACCTTTATCGCTAATACCTGGTTGTACTATAGGTTCCCCTATTGGAAATCTATTTTCGCCAGCAATTGTATGATTACATGCTAATATATATTTTTCTTTTCCATCCGTTACTAAACATGTTAATGTTCCTGATGCATTTAATTCAGCTGCACTTATACTATAACCTGGAATAGCTGGACGAACTCTTTGTGTTAAAGAACAATTCTTTATAACTCCACTTTCTACTACATCAGTTATTACTCCATTATATACCAAAGGAATTAAATCATCTGATTGTAATTCATTTTCAGGAACTTTCTCACTTACAAATACTGTAATGCATTTTTTGCAGGTTGTAATTTGTCTAGTTATTTTATATCCCAATCCTATTCCTATAACATTTAACTTACTTAAAAAAAATTTATATTCATTTCTACAAATATATAAAATAAATTCATCTAATACATAACTGTTATAAATATTAGCCTCCATAATTATCACCTCATTAGATGCTCTTTTTATAAGTTCATAAATATCATACATATATTATTTTTACTAATATCTCCAATTAAAGTTATAAATTTCTACCCAGTTACAATATGAACACCTAAACTACTTAAAACCATATTCATAGGATTATATATGGTAGCAGATGGTGCAACCGCACACAAAAGGCCTACCGCCATTTTATTTTCATCTACCAAAACGGCCCCTGAATCTCCCTCTTGTCCCATTGAAGTAGTAATTATTTGATGTTTAAATATATATATTCCTAATTCAAGCTTTACTTGCACAGTAGCACCTATTGTAGTTATTGAACCTTCAGTATACGCAGTGGTTCTACCTGATTTTACCACTTTTCTACCTAAGTTAGGCGCACTTACACCTTTAAGATCTCCAATAATGTAAATTTTTGAAGAAAGTATACCAGGCTCATATTCTCTTGCAATTGCACAATCTACATCATTTTCTGGTGAATTAAGTGTAGTTTTCTTTTTCAAAGGAATATATTTAGTTAAATATGCAACAGCATCTTTGGTTGTCTTTCCACCATCCCCTAAAGATGGTTGTAATATTTGCGTATTTCTAGGAAGCATATTTTCATGAGCAATAATATGATTACAACTTAACATATATCTTCTAGTTCCATCAGTTACCACACATCCTTGACTTCCTGTTATATTTGAAGCTGACTCAGGTCCAACACTATATCCTCCTTGTACAGGACGAATTTTCTGTGTTAGAGATGCTCCTACAAAGTAACCACTTTGTACTACATCAGTTTCAATCCCCTTATAAACTGCTGGAATTAAATCTTTTAGTGGTAAATTATTTTGATCTACTTTTTCAGATACAAATACAGTAATACATTTTTTAGAAGTATAAAAATTATTTATTATCTTATAACCTACTCCTACTCCAACTACATTTTTTTTATTAAAAAAATAATTATATTCACAATCACAAATATACAACATTTTTTTGATATTATTAGAATAATTATTTTCTAAACAAAAATCACAATTCATTTATATCACCAACCTATAACTTCATTTAGTAACAAGAGAAACATTTAGCATCCTTAGGACATTACTTATATCACAATAATTAATAGTACAAGTAGAATTTGCTCTCCTTTAGAATCAAGTAATAAAGTAACAAATACTTTATTGCTTGATTCATAAGTTCAAACACCATCTATATGTTTATATCCTAATCCAACACTAACCACATTAGCCTTACTTAAAAAATATTGATATCTTTATATAAATTTAATTTTTGGTGTTTTTTATATTCATCAAAGAAATTAAAACACTTACAATTCATAAAACTCACCTTTATTCTTAAAATATTGTTACTAAGCAATAACCTTATTTTTCATTACTACTTAGTAACAATTTTAACATCCAAAATAGACAAAACCATTTGAATTGGATTATAAAAAGTATTAGATGGAGTATCACTACAAAGAAGCCCAATTCCATATCCTTTATCATCCATTAACAAACTTCCCGAGTCTCCATTATCAGACATTTTAGTTGTTACTATTAAATCTCTAAATAATGCTTTTCCAGAATCATACTTTATAATACTTGTAAATCCTACAGATATTATCTTTCCAAGTGTTCTCTCTGTTGTTCTTCCAACTTTTTGAACATTTTCATTTAATTTAGGAATTTTCGTGCCCTTAGGAATACCTATATATGCTATTTTAGAAGATACTATAGAACTATTTGTTATTTCAGCTATTGCACAATCAACATAATTTTCAGGAAATTTTCCAAGTGAAAAAAATTTTAGCGGCATATATTTTGATAAATTAGCAATTGTATCCTTTGAAACTACTCCTCCATCTTTAATTCCAGGCTGTAATACATGACTTCCTAGTGATGCTTTATTTTCATTGGCAATAACATGATTATTAGCTAAAATATATTTTAGATGTCCATTAGTTACCAAACATGCTAACGATCCAAATTCCTTATTTGTTGCAGAACCAATACTATATCCACCTTCTACTGGTCTAATTCTTTTATTTAAAGAACATGACATATTAATGCCACCTGTTTCCATTACATCCGTTAAAATTCCTTTATATACTTTAGGAATTATATCTTTACTTGTTAATTCATTTATAGAATTTTTTTTAGAAACTAGTACTACAATACACTTTATACATGTAGGCACTCCTTTGATAAATTTATAACCTAATCCTATACCTACAACATTTTTTTTATTTAAAAAATTCCAATATTCATTATGACAAATATAAAGAATATTTTCGTCTAGCATGCATAAATTTCTTAAGCAACAATTATGGTTCATTTATACCTCCTTTTTAATAAACTAAGCTTATTTATTTTTAATAAAATCAGCATTACATTAATAAAAAAGTATATGCACTAGTATAATATGAACCTTCAAGTTAAAATTTGATAGTTAAATATATTTTTCTAATTTCAATCTATTCTATAAATTACTTACTAACAATAGTTACATCTAATGAATTTAAAACTCTACGAATAGGATTAAAAATCGTATAATCATCATTTCCAGCCATAAGCAATGCTACAACATAATCATTATCATTTAGTAACACAGCTCCTGAATCTCCTGGCTTTGCCATAGCACTAGTTAATATTTGTTTCTTAATTAAAAACTGTTTAGAGCCTGCATTAATGGTAGTTGTTATATTTACATCTTCTATTATTCCTGTAGTTAATTCACTAGTTGCTCCAACTTTTTTAACTAACTGTCCTAATTTATGCCCTCTTATGCCTCTAGGTATACCAATAGACTCAATTTCAGGAGATACATTAGCCTCATCTGTTACTTTAGCAATAGCGCAATCTACATAATTTACAGGCATACTTCTTCCTTCAATAAATTTTATAGGAACAAATTTTGAAAGCTGTGCTATTTCATCCTCCTTCTTATCTCCCCCAGGTTGTAGTATTGAAGTTCCTATTTTAAGACTATTAAACCCAGCTATAACATGATTATTGCTTAATATAAATTTATCATGTCCGTCTGTTACTAAACATCCTAAGGTACCAATATAATTCTGAGCTGATGGTCCTATACTATATCCACATAATGTAGGACGAATTCTATCTGTAAGACTTAGCCCTTTAAAACTTCCACTTTCAACTACATCAGTTTTAATACCTCCATAAACTGGAGGTATTAAATCATCTGGTGATAATTCATTATCTGGAACTTTTTTAGATGCAAACACCTTAATACATGTCTCCGTAGTTACTATTCCTTTTTTAATCCTATATCCAAGTCCTACACCTACTATATTAGCCTTATTTAAAAAATACTCATATTTACAGTCACATATATAACAAATTTTTTCTTCTTTAGTACAACACTTAAATTGTTCCAATTCTCTATAATTTATATTTTTCATTTATATCACCATAATATATATTTTTTACTATATACTATGATGTTTTTCACTATTTCGACAACGAATTTTGTATTTATAAAAACTTTTTATGACAAATTATACAAATTCATAAAAAAATCTCAATTACTAAGTAAATATTTTTAAGCAATATTTACAATAGTAAATGAGATTTTCATTTCTTATTAATTTTATATTTACGTATTTTTAGTAACTAATGTAACCTCTAATTTTTCTAAAACATCAGATATGTTATTATGATAAGAATGTTTTTGACTATGAGCATATATAAGTCCTACGGCATATCCTTCAGAATCCGTAAGTAAGCTACCTGAGTCTCCTTCACTGGTCATTTTTGTTGTAACTATTTGATTTTTAAATATTGCCTTTTCATCACCATATTCTACAATAATACTTGCTCCTTCAGCTAGTACTAACCCAAATGTTTGCTCAGTAGTTCTTCCGACCTTAACTACAGACTGATCTAATTTTGCAGGTTTTACTCCTAAGATTTCTCCAATAAAAGCAACCTTAGAAGATACATCTTCTTCATTGATTACTTTAGCTATAGCAGCATCTACATAATTTTCAGGAACATTATCCTTACTTTTAAACTCTATCGGAACAAATTTAGTAAGTTTTGCAACTACATCTTCAGGATTCTTTCCTCTATCTTTTATACTTGGTTGTACTATAGTAGTATCTAATGGTATTTTATTGGTATTAGCAAGAACATGATTATTACTTAATATATAATATCCATTCTTATCTTTTACTAAACACCCTACTGAACCAACTTCATTACTCGTTGTTGGGCTTATCCCAAATCCTCCAATTACAGGCCTAATTTTACCTGTAAATGAACAAGTTGAAATTGGACCACTTGGTAGTACATCAGTTTTAATTCCTTTATATGTGCGTGGAATTAAATCTTCTTTAGCTAATTGATCCTCTGGAAATTTACCTGAAACAAATACAGTAATACATTTTTCTCCAGTAAACTGACGGTTACTAACTTGTTTTCCTAATCCTATTCCTACTACATTTGCCTTGTTAAAAAAGTCCATATAATCATCACAACAAATTTGAAGAACTTTTTTATCAAATTCTAAATTATCATTACTCAATTATATCACCCACTTAAATTTCATATAATTAATATATAATATTCTATATTTATATTAATTATGTAAAATAATAATTATATTTTTAAATTTTTCATTATTAAATAATATCTTTTTAAACAAAATTTCCATAAGTAGTAATAATAATTCCATTTGGAGTTTTTAATGAAAATTTATTAAATCTTTAATATCAATCAACATATTATATATTAAAGGTGATTATTATGAATAATTGTTGCATGATTTATAAAAAAATTTTATGTGTTTGCAGTAATGAATACCAGTATTTTTTTAATAAACGTAATGTAGTAGGAGTTGGTCTAGGCTATAAAATAACTAATGGTTTTTGCAAGTTTATCCCTTGTATTAAAGTACTTGTATCTACTAAAATTCCACCTAATGAAATACCACCAAATGAATCAATTCCTGAACATTTCAAAGGACTTATAACCGACGTAGTTCAAAGTGGTAATATTTCAGCTTCTTCATTAACTACAAAAGCTCGTCCAGTTTTGGGTGGATATAGCATAGGTCCTTCTAGTGGTATAAGAAGCGGTTCCATGGCATGTCTAGTAACTGATGGTAAACACTATTATATACTAAGTAATAATCATGTTCTTGTTTATGGAAATGTCCTGCCTATTGGTACCCCTGTATTACAGCCAGGTATTGAAGATGGTGGACAACCTCTTGATGACAAAGTTGCAACTCTATCAAAATATGCTCAATTAAAATTTATAACCCACAAAGAAACTCCCACAAATTATATTGATTGTGCTTTAGCTCAAGTAAATGATAAATCCTTAGTTTCATCTAAACTTGCCATTATTGGTAGCATAAAAGGTATTACTTCTCCTGTATTAGGTGAAAGTGTAAAAAAAGTTGGTAGAAGTACAGGATTGACTACAGGAAAAATACTGAGTATTGGATCAACAGTTTCTGTAAATTTCAAAGCAGGTAAATGTTTGTTTAAAAATCAAATAACTACAACTAAAATGGCTGAAGCAGGGGACTCAGGTTCTCTATTAGTAAATTCAAGCCATCACGCCGTAGGTCTTCTTTTTAGTGGAGCTGATTCAGCATCATGTTTTAATCCTATAAATACAGTCTTAGATAGTTTAAAAGTTTCCATTGTAACATCTCACTAAATTAATAACAAAACCTCCTTTGCTAAAGTTATATCATATTAAATATTATATAAACTACAACAAAGGAGGCTTATTAAATGTCACCTTATTATATTAAATTTTTATAATTATAGTAGTGTATCCAATAACACTCGGTAAGTATTTAACCTAATTAACCTTCAAATTCTTCTGGATATTCAGCATTGTGATAAACATCTTGTACATCATCATCATCATCAAGCATGTCTAAAAGCTTTTGAGTTTTTGGAGCTGTTTCCATATCTACTGCAGTCATAACATCTGGGATCATTGTAATATCTGCTTCTAAGAAACTATACCCATTTTTCTCAAGTTCTTCACGTACTTCTGAAAAATCCACAGGATCAGTTGTAATTTCAAAAACTTCTTCTTCTGCATTAAAGTCTTCTGCTCCTGCCTCTAATGCTTGCATCATTAATTCTTCTTCATCAATTTCATCAGTTCTTTCTATCACTAATTGTCCTTTTCTTTGAAACATGTATGACACACAACCATTTGCACCTAAATTCCCACCGTATTTATCAAATTTATGTCTTACACTTGCTGCACTTCTATTTCTATTATCAGTAAGACATTTTACCATTACTGCAACTCCACCTGGTGCATAGCCTTCATAAACTATTTCTTCATAAGTTATTCCTTCAAGTTCTCCAGCGCCTTTTTTAATTGCTCTGTCAATAGTATCGTTAGGCATATTAGCTGCCTTTGCTTTTGCAACAACATCTCTTAATTTTGCATTTGTATCTAAATTAGATCCACCATCTCTTGCTGCTAATATAAGCTCTCTACCTATTTTTGTGAATACCTTTCCCTTTGCAGCATCATTTTTACTTTTTTTAGCTTGTATATTATGCCACTTTGAATGTCCTGACATAAAAACTCCTCCTAACTCTCATCATATATAATATATTTTTAATATACATTAATAAACATTAGTTCCACAATCGCATAATATTATATCATATATGCCATTTTTATTTCAAATTTTCTTATAGTTAACTACTAATTTTCATCCTCATCTTCATACAATCTATTTTCTAATTTAAAATAATATTTTTCTTCACCTTCTATAAATTCAGTTTTTCCAGAAGTCACTTCAGTAACCTTACTCTTTATATTTTCACAGTTACTTGTTTCTGTTAGTATGATTATACTAACTTTATCGGTATATTCAGTATCTTCAATATGCCATAAATTTTGGCCACATATATATTGTACTTTTCCTAATAGATCATAATCTAAATTTATATGTAATGGTAATCCTTTTACTTTCTCTACTATACCTGATTTATCTATAGCCATAGCAGCAGTTTTTGAATATGCGCGTACAAGTCCTCCTGTACCTAAAAGAATTCCCCCAAAATATCGTGTTACTACTATTGCTACATCAGTTATTCCATTTTTCTTTATAACATCTAAAACCGGAACTCCTGCAGTACCTTGGGGCTCACCATCATCAGTATACCTTTGTATACCCATATTTTCACCTATTATATATGCATAAACATTATGTCTTGCATCTTTAAATTTAGCTTTAATTTTATCTATAAATTCTCTTGCCTCTTCTTCAGTATGAACTCTTTTAGCATGTCCTATAAAAACTGATTTTTTTTCTTCAAATTCTTCTCTCGACTCATCTTTTATAGTAAAATAACTCACTTATACTCATTCCCCTTTCTATTTGAAATATTATCCATACTTTCTATATACATTAATGCAGTTCTTTTTAAATATTCTTTAGAAGTACTATTCATTATCTTAATTATCTTTTCTTTTGCCCTTAAACTTTTTATTTTTTCTAGTGCTTTAATAGAATACATTATAACTTGGGCATTTTCATCATCTAAAGCTCTTATTAATGCAACTTCACATTTAGTATTTTCAAGTTTTCCCATAGCTGATACTGCCATTCTTCTTACATTTACAAATTTATGCACTGAAGCCTTCATTAATATGTCTAATCCTTCTATATCTTTAAGTTCTCCAAGTATCCACACAGCGGATTCTTTGTCTTTTGGGTACATATCTTTGTAATTATTTTTTATAAATTTTATAAGTTTTCTTCTATTTTCTTTGTTTAAAGACGCTAGCACTTGGATTTTATCAGCTTTTCCTGCTTTAGATATAGTAGCAAAAAATTCTTTGGAGTCTTTGCTTTTCGTTAAAAATCTATACTTTATTTTTCCCTCTATTATATGATTTTGAACTGTAGTCCTATCAATATTTCTTATTTTACATATACTGTCTATGCTCTTTCCCTCAACAAATAAAAAATAAGTTATATCTTCATTACTGTACTTATCTATTTTATTCCAGTCAAGTTCTACAAGTCCCTTTCTCATAATTTCATTCACCCTTTTGCACTAATAATTTATTTATTATATTTATACCTTTTTTTATATCTTCTACACCTGTTACTGAGAATCCCACTCTAAAAAATTTTTCTCCATCTATAATACTTTTATAAAAAAGTACTCCCGGAGTTATTATAACCTTATTATTTTTACATTTATTAAAAAGCTCTATAGCATTTATTTTTATACTATTAGATATTTTTAAGTAAAAATTAAGACCTCCACCAGGACTCTTAAAAGTTACTTTATCACTCAAAATATTTTCAATGCACTCTTTCATATAATAATATCTATTTTTATATGACTCATTTAAAAACGCCATATGCCTTTTCCAATAACCTTCATTAATATATAATTCTAATGCCCTTTGCATTAAACTAGATGTAGTTATATCTGTATTCACTTTGCAATTTTGAACACTTTCACTAAATACTTTCGGTGGTATTAAATATCCCATTCTTATACCCGGTAAAAATATTTTTGAAAAACTTTTTATATATATAACTCTATCATATATATCTAAACTTTTAAAACTGTCATACTTTATATTTTCATCATATATTAATTCAGATAAATAATCATCTTCTATAATATAAAAATTATATTCTTCTGCAAGATTTAAGATTTGTAGTTTATCCTCAGTACTATATGTATTTCCAGTTGGATTTTGAAAATAGCTCATTATATAAAAACATTTTATTTTATTTTTCTTTAATATTTTTCTTAATAATTTCATATTTAAGCCATTTTCTTCAATTTCAACTTCTAATATATTTGCTCTTCTACTTTTAAAAACATTTAACGCTCCACTATATGTTGGCTTTTCAACTAAAACATAGTCATTTATATTAATTATTGCCTTAGCTGCTATATCTATTCCTTGTTGAGCTCCCGATACAATAAGTATATTTTCATTATCTATTTCATTTTTCCAGAAGTTTTTATTGATACTTTTTCTAAGTCCCTCATATCCTAATGAATCTTGATAAGTAAATGATTCTGCCCCATCTCTATCTAAAACCTTATTTAATACTTCTTTAAAAGTATCTACAGGAAAAAACTTACCGCTAGTAGTTTCCCCTGTAAAATCTATGTAATCTTTTAGATATCCACTACTTATTTTTCTGTATATATTAGAATATTCTTTTAAAAATTCTTTATTATCTTCTCTTCCTTTTGCAAAAGTACCACTACCTATTTTTTGAATAGCAAACCCCTCTACCTCTAATTTGTTATATGCAGTTACTATTGTTACATTATTTACTCCTAATTTCTTCGATAAAATTCTAATAGCTGGAAGCTTTTCTCCATCTAAAATCTCTCTATGATAGATCAACTTTTTTACATGATTTACAATTTGTATGTACTTCGGAACATCTTCCTTAAACTTTATATAGTATTTGTCCATATCATCTTTACCCCTTTAATTAAAATGAATTTGGCATACATTATGTTAAATTCATGTATGCCAAATAAATACTAAATAAAATATACATTTTCACTTATTAAAACGTTGTTCTCTTCATCTTTATAATTTCTATTTTTTCTCTTTATTATGCCATTTTCTAGCATTCTATTCAACAATCTTTCAAATCTAATATTAAGATTATTGAATAATTCATTTACTAATATATCTTCAGAACTTAATGGAACTTCTTGCTCTTTCATAAACTCTAACAATAATGCAGTATATTTTTTTATATTTATATTTATATCTTCCTCTAAAAAATTAATAACTTCATTAATTATCTCATACATATCTTCTTTAGTAACAAAAAATAATTCATCAGTGAGCTCTCTTAATTTGTCATTTAAATTAGTCGCCATTGTCATAACATCTTTACTTATCATATACCCTGAAGAATTAACATATAATTTCGAAAAATCTTCCATAGCCTTTATTGCTGAACTATATGCCATGTATGTTCCATTGTTAGCTAAATATTTTTTACATACTTCTATACTCTTTAATAAATCACTAAAATAAACCATATTCCATTTTTCTCTATCAATATCTGGATAGTATCTTCCTATATCATACTTACTAGTAACTTCATCATCCTTTGAAAAAACTAATCTTGATGATAAAAATACCCTGTGAATAAAACCACCCGCTAGTTCTTCATCATATAATGTTAAAAATTTCTCTTTACTTATTAACTTTATATGTACTTTTATACCTTCTTCTTCAGTATAAATTCTTCCTTTATTATTTATCTTATTTTTACATATAACAAATAAGTCTATATCTGATCCTTCCCACAGGTCCCCCGTTAACACACTACCAAAAACCATAGCTGCAAGAATAGATTCATTATTTTTAAGTTTATTTATTAAAGATGAAAATGCTCTTTGATATTTTTCTATATTATTCAGCATTAAACCCCCCCTAATTTATACTGATTTATAATTTATCTTAATATATTTTTCTATAGCTTTTCACAAAATTTCTTTCCTTCATATAAAATTTTCTCTTCATCAATATTTATAAGTTCGCCTTTTTCCATTACAAGCTTTCCATTAATTATTACATATTCAACTTCATTTCCACTTGCTGAAAATACTATATTTGAATATATATCATGACATGGAATCATACTTGCTTTATTCATATTTAACATTATAAGATCTGCAATATTTCCTTCTTGTATTGAACCTAGATTTTCTATTCCTAGTGCCTTTGCTCCATTAACTGTTGCCATTTTAAAAACTGTCTTAGCACTTAATCTAGTAGTATCTTTATAGAAAAGATTTTGAAGTAATGCCCCTGTTTCCATCTCTTCTAACATATTAAGATTATTATTACTACATGTTCCATCTGTACCCATACATACATTTATTCCTTTATCTAGCATATCAATTATTCTTGGAACTCCACTTGCAAGTTTCATATTACTTTGTGGGTTATATATAGGACTTACATTTTTATTTTTTATAATATCTATATCATTATCAGTTAAATGTACACAATGTGCTGCCATAACTTTACTATCAAATATACCTGTATCAACCATATACTCCACTGGTGTCATATTATATTTTTCCTTTATTATATTTATTTCATCTAAAGTTTCAGCTACATGTATATGAATATTTTCATTATACTCTTTTGAAGCTCTTGCTGTTTGCACTAAAGCTTCACGAGATAATGTATATGGTGAATGGGGAGCTATCATTGTTTTTATAAGACTATTTTTATAGTCTTTTTCTACTAATTGCTTCAAATCAATAGCTTCTTTTAATTGAATTTCCCATTCATCTCCTAATAATGATGTTCCAAGCACACATCTTATATCAAAGCTTTTAATAGTATCTAACATTTTATCAAATTTAAAATACATATCATTAAATGTTGTTGTACCGCTTCTTAACATTTCAATATATGCAAGTTTATTTCCTATTTCTCTATGCTCATCTTTAAATGTGCTTTCCATAGGCCATACTTTTTCATTCAACCATCTCATAAGAGGTAGTCCTTCACCATACCCTCTTAGAAGTGTCATAGCTGCGTGAGTATGACTGTTAACAAGTCCTGGCATCGCACAATATCCTCTACCATCTATTACTTTTGCATCTTTAATATCTTCTTTAAGTTCACCACTGCATACTTTTTGAATCTTGTTATCATCTATAAGAATATATCCATTTTCTATAACTTCTTCATTATCATTCATAGTAACTATTGCTACATTTTTTATTAGTGTCTTCATTATATACCCTCCGATGTTTTTATCTAAATATCTATATATTGTTTTTAATATACGCCTTACATTTATTGTATATTTCATCATCAACCATAGCTATTATTCTTGTACCTTGTTCTTCATATTCTTCTTCTATAACTTTAGCACTTCTATGAAGTAACGCAACACTTGCACTGTCACTGTATGGTATTAAATACTCTACTTTTCTTAAAGGATTAGGAAGAACTTTGCAGATTTCTTCTAAAAGTAAATCTAAATTTATATTGCTTTTTCCTGATATTTCAAGTATGTTTAAATTATTATACTCTTCTTTTAATTTAGATAGCCTTTCATTACTAGCTGTATCAACTTTATTAAGTAATAATATCATAGGTTTATCAGCTGCACCTAATTCTTCTAATACTAAATTTACAGCTTCAATTTGCTTACATGCACTTTCTGATGATGCATCAACTACATGTAACAATAGCTCCGAATTTATAACTTCTTCTAAAGTAGATTTAAACGCTTCTACTAAGTCATGAGGAAGTTTCCTTATAAAACCTACAGTATCTGTTAAAGTTATCAACCTATTATCTGGAAGTATTAATGCTCTAGTTGTAACATCTAAAGTCGCAAATAACATGTCTGCTTCAAATACTTCTTCTTTTTGATATACATCTTTTGGTGATGCAATTTCACACAATTTATTTCTTAAAGTAGATTTACCAGCATTTGTATATCCCACTAAAGAAACTTTAGGTATATTTTCTCTACTTCTTTTATCTCTTTGAATTTGTCTAGTTTTCTTTATCTTACTAAGTTCCTTATTAAGATCATATATTCTTTCTCTTATATGTCTTTTATCTATTTCCAATTTTTTCTCACCAGGACCTCTAGTTCCTATACCAGCACCTGTTCTAGATAATACTGTACCCATTCCTATAAGTCTTGGTAATCTATATTTTAACTGTGCAAGTTCAACTTGAATTTTAGCTTCCTTTGTTCTAGCCCTTCTTGCAAATATTTCAAGAATAAGAGTAGTTCTATCTATAACTTTGGTACCTGTTGCATTTTCTAAATTTCTAATTTGGGATGCTGCTAGTTCATCATCAAATATTATTAGATTAGCATTACACGCTTGCCTTAACATCGAAAGTTCTTCTACTTTTCCCTCTCCTATAAAAAATGCAGTATCTATTTTAATTCTTTTTTGAAGAATTTTATCTAAAGTAACCACATTACATGCTTTTGCAAGTTCCTCTAATTCATCTAAACTTTCTTCATTTTCTATTCCAACTAAAATAGCTCGTTCTCCCTTATCTTCTTCAACTTCATTATCAACTAAGTTTTCTTCTATATTTTTAATTATAGTAAGTATATTTACACCAAGAGCTTTATAAAGTTCTAAATTAGGAGCAACTTCAGCAACTAATTTATTGTCGTGTATTCCACAAAATCCCATTGTTATGTCTTTGCATTTTCCATTTTCTACTGCAACCGCTACCATACAATCTAATTTTAAAGATATAAGCGCTGACAAATCTAACGCTGATAATTTTGAATTTCCATTAGGATGTGTATGTATTATTCTAACCCCTGATAATTTTTTTGACTTTATATCAATTATAGGCATTTCTACAGTATTGCTATCACCTACAGCTACACTTAATACATTTCCTTTTCTATCTATAGCAACGCTTATTTCTTTGTTTATTTCACTAGTAACTTCACATATTATATCGATAATTTCTTCATTAGATATATTCTGTCTATCTACTTTAAACTCATATATATCATCTAATTTTTTTAAAATAGTCTTTCTTATACCTTCCAAATTTCCAAGTATCATTTTTTTCCCTCTCTTTAACTTAGAGTAATTTATATTTATTTTGTTCAATTATCCTATATTTTATAATAATATTAACCTTTCCAACTTTCATATAATTTTATACTATTTTATACTATCAAAATACCATTGTAAATAGTATTTTACAATTGAAATACTATTTTACATGCTATCATATACTATATATATTTAACTTTATATGCAAAAAGATTCTAGAAAAATTTCTAGAATCTTTAATAATATGTATATCTATTTTGGTAATTTAATGTATAATTTTCTCCTTTTTTTAATAATTTTTCATTTATATTCTGCGCATAATAATTATATCAAATAATGGATATCATTTCATTAGAAATATATTCATCATATATTTTATAATGTAAATTAAACCATTTATATCTTATTTTCGATATATTTTAGTAGTTTGTCTTAAAAGCATATATCAAAAACCCTTGAAAAATAGCAAAAATATTGTTAATATGTATAATATATTTTTAATTATTAAGGAATAAAACTTCCATTTTAAAAAGCTTTACGCTATTTTAATTTAATATAATTAATACTCTAAATATCTAATATGGAGGATTGCAATGGAAAACGGAAAAAGAAACATTCTTATAACAGAAGAACAAATTCAAAACAGAATCAAAGAATTAGGTGCAGAAATTTCTTCTAATTATGAAGGCAAAAAACTTTATGTACTATCATTACTTAGAGGTAGCTTTATATATACTGCAGATTTAGTTAGACAAATAACTGTTCCAACTAAAATAGGCTTTATGACAACATCAAGCTATGGTCATAATGAAACTTCTTCTGGTAATGTGAAAATAGTTCATGATATACCAGATGATATCAAAGGATTTGACGTACTTGTAGTAGACGACATAGTTGATACTGGTATCACTATGAAATTTGTAGTAGAACATGCTAAATCTTTAGGTGCAAACAGTGTAAAAAGTTGTGTGCTTTTAGATAAACCTGAAAGAAGAAAAGCAGATATTAAACCAGATTTTTGTTGTTTTGAAATTCCTGACGTCTTTGTAGTAGGTTATGGACTTAACTACGGTGATTATTACAGAAATATACCTTACGTATTTAACTGGGAACAAAATTAATCTTTCAAAATAAAAATTACTATGCTTTTGTCATAGTAATTTTTATTTACATGGAATTTACATATATGCACTAATTTAAGCATAATGTATATTAATTATTTGTACTATGTACTTTACCAAAACAAAAGTGATAGTGTATAATTTTATTATATACTATTGTTTAATCGTTGTGCTATTTAGTATATTAAGGAGGAATATTTGTATGACTGAAAGTAAAGGAACTAAAAGTTCTCAGTCTAAAAAAACATCCAGCAAGAAAACTAAGAAAAAAAAGTTTAAACCTTTTAAAATTATATTAATATCACTTTTATCATTATTTATAATATCTACAATTGTAGCTGGTGGACTAGTCCTAGCTGTTATGAAGACTGCCCCAGATTTAGATATACATGAAATTGTAGCAGCAAGTGATGCATCTAAAATTTATGATGACAAAGGTGAACTTATTGATAATATAATTACATCTAAGAAAAAAATTCTAGTAAAATATGATGAACTTCCAAAAAATCTTGTAAATGCTTTTGTAAGTATAGAAGATGAAAGATTTTTTGAACATAAAGGTATTGACTTTAAAAGAATTGCAGGTGCTTTTTTAATTGACATTAAAAATATGCTTAAAGGAAATTCTGGACTTCAAGGTGCCTCTACTATTACCCAACAATTAATAAAAAACACGTTATTTGAAACTCACGGTAATACACTAAATGATAAAGTAAGAAGAAAAGTTCAAGAATGGTATCTAGCTCCTAAGCTAGAAAAAGAGGTTGGTAAAGAAGTTATTATGGAAACTTATCTAAATACAATCTATTTAGGTGGTAGAGCTATAGGAGTAGGTGCAGCGGCTGACCAATACTTTGGTGTTTCCATAAATAAATTAGATCTTATTCAATGTGCATTTATTGCTGGACTACCTCAAAGTCCGTCAGTATATTATCCATATTCGCGTACCTCTAAAAAAGATCCTTCCAAATATATAAATAGAACTAAAACAGTTCTTTCTAAAATGAAAGAAAATGGATATATTAGTGAAAGCCAATATATTGAGGCTATAGCTGAATTAGATACAGATAAATTTGGCGTTACAGAAGATAGGTCTTTGCAAACACTTGGACATTATACTATTCATAAACCTGCCAATGTTGATGAAAAATATAATTTTGAATGGTTTACTAGACCTGTTATAGATAATGTAAAAAAAGATCTTAAAGAAATATATAATTATAGTGACGATGAAATAGAAAAACTATTGGTAAACGGAAATTTAAAAATTTATAGCACTATGAATAAAAATCTTCAAGTAGAAACTCAAAAACTTATAAATGAAGATGATAAATTAAACAGTTTATCTCAGGAAGGCAAAGATGGACTTAAAGAGCCTCAAGCTTCTGCTGTGTTAACAGATTATCACACTGGAGAAATCAAAGTAATCATAGGTGGTCGAGGAGAACAGCCTGCTTTATCATTTAATAGAGCTACTAATGCTAAAGTACCAGCTGGCTCTAGTATAAAACCATTAACTGTTTATGCTCCTGCTATAGATAGTAAAATGGCTACTGCATGTACAGTACTTGAAGATTCTCCATTACCTGATACAATGTCTAAAAAGTACTCTTCTCCTGGAACAGTTTGGCAACCTAAAAATGCTAATGGAGTTTATTCCGGATATCTAGGATTAAGAGATGCTTTAAAAAATTCTGTTAACGTATTTGCAGTAAAACTTGAAGATAAAATAGGATTAAACACTGGTATAAAATATGGTGAAAAATTTGGATTAACTTTCGATAATATAGATAAGCATAGTATGGCTGCTTTAGCTCTTGGTGAATTAAGCGGTGGTACAAATACATTTACAATGGCTAATGCTTATGGAGTTTTTGGAAATAATGGCTTATACTCTTCTCCTAGACTCTATACAAAAGTTGTAGATAGAAATGGTGCCACTATACTTGAAACAAAAACTCAAACAACTCAAGTATTATCACCTGAATCAGCTTACATTATGTATGATTTATTAAAAGGTCCAGTAAAAGAAGGTACCGCGACTCGTATAAATAATACCTACACTAGTCAAATACCTCTTGTTGGTAAAACAGGGACTTCTACTAAATCTAAAAATCTTTGGTTCTGTGGTTTAACTCCATATTATTCTGGCTCAGTATGGCTAGAAAATAAATATGGTCAAAATATTTCTAGTAGTGATGCAGCTGCAATTTTTGGTAAAATAATGAATAAAGCTGTTGAAAATTTACCTGTTACAGATATTAAAATGCCCGATAACATAGTGAAAGCTGAAGTAGATAGAGTTTCTGGATTACTTCCTTCTGATTTATCTTATAAAGATCCACGTGGAAGTCAAGTATATAATGAATTATTTATTAAAGGAACTGTACCTACTGAACAAGATAATATTCATGTATCAGCTAGAGTAAATAGATATAATGGTCATATTGCAGGCTCATATACTCCTTCATTCTTAACAGATTATAGAGTATTTATAAAAAGAGATTATAACCCTGGTGTTTATTTAGCTGATCAGATGTATGTATTACCAAGTAGACAAGATAATTCTTCTTATCACTATTCTCAAGATAAAAAACCTAAAAAAGATAATACTGAATCTGATCAAAATTCAACGGAAGAAAATACTGATGTAGATTCTGAAACAAATAATAATAACAATACAACAGATACAGAAAATAGTAATTCTAACATTAATGATACTACTAACAATAATATTATTAATGATAATACTGATAATAAAAAAAATACTAAAAAACCTAATTACTAATGTTAAAAAGAAACCTAAAAATTTAAAAGATTTATTTAAAAATCACTAATAAAAATGGATGTTACTTTTAAAGTAACATCCATTTTTATTAGTGATTTAACTATTTAGTCTTAGGATTAAAAACAATGGCCATTATATAACCAAATATAATAGCTGCTCCTATTCCACCTGCTCCACCTTTTATTCCTCCAGTAAATACTCCTAAAAATCCGCTTTTATCTACTTCTTTCATTACTGATTTAGCCAAATTATATCCAAATCCAGGTAATGGAATAGTTGCTCCTGCCTTACCGTACTTAACCAATGGTTCATATATACCTAAAGCACCTAATATTACTCCTGCCGTTACAAAAGCTACTAAAATTCTTCCAGGTGTAAGTTTTGTTTTATCCATAAGTATTTGTGCAACTACACATATTAGCCCTCCTACTACAAAGGCCATAATATATTCATTCATTCTTAATTTCCTCCAAACTCTATTGATACTGCATGAGCAATTCCAGGTATACTTTCTCCTTGAAGAGATGTAGTAGAACTCATTAATGCTCCTGTAGAAACTAATAATACCTTTTTATACTTACCTTTTAACATGTTCTTATATATATATCCACAACTTACAACTGCTGAACATCCACATCCGCTTCCACCACAATTTACTTTCTGTCTTTCTTTATCAAAAATTTCATCTCCACAATCTATATAATTTTGTGATATATCATATCCATATTCTTTTAATAATTCCTCAGTGATTTTTTTACCCAAATTTCCAAGATCTCCACTAGCTATTAAATCATAGTCTTCTGGTTTTCTTCCTGTATCTTCAAAATGTTGTTTTAATGTATCAACAGCTGCTGGTGCCATAGCTGATCCCATATCACTTGTATCCGTTTGCCCATAATCTTTTATTTTTCCAACTGTAAAATAAGTTGTATACGGAAAATTTCCTTCTCTTGCAAGTAGCATTGCTCCTGATCCTGTTACAGTCCATTGTGCCGTAGGAGTTCTTTGACTTCCCATTTCTAAAGGAAATCTAAATTGCCTTTCAGCAGAAGAAAAATGTGATGATGTTGATGCTATTGCATAATCAGCATATTCAGCATTTACAAGCATAGATGCTACACCTAATGACTCAGACATAGTAGAACATGCACCATATAATCCTATGAAGGGTATATCAACGTCTCTAGCTGCAAAGCTTGATGCAGCTGTTTGATTCAATAAATCCCCTGCTATTAAGTAATGTATGTCTTTCTCTTGTAAGTTTACCTTTTTTAAAGTTTCTTGAACTGCTCTATACATAATACTACTTTCTGCTTTCTCAAAACTATCTTTTCCATTTAAATCATCATTGAGTATAACATCAAAATAATCTTTTAAAGGACCATCCCCTTCTTTAGGTCCTACTACACTAGTTGTAGCAATTATTCTCGGCTTATTTTCTAATATTATAGTTTGTTTTCCAACTCTTTTTGTCATATAAGTTACACCTGCCTTACTTTCATTTGTATATGTTATAAATTAATAAAATAATATATAAGCCCTACAATTATAGAAGAACCAATACCATATACCAAAACTGGTCCTGCTATAATAAACATTTTTGCACCTACTCCAAATACAAATCCTTCTTTTTTAAATTCCATTGCTGGAGAAACAATAGAGTTTGCAAATCCTGTAATAGGTACTACTGAACCAGCTCCTGCAAAATCACCAATTTTATCATAGATTCCAATTCCAGTAAGTAACGCACCTATAAAAATCATCGTTATAGCAACATATGCACCTGTATCTTCAACAGAAAGTCCTAGTTTTAAATAAAAATTCATAAAAAATTGTCCTACATCACATATAATTCCTCCAACTATGAAAGCTCTAAAACAATCTTTTAATATATTAGACTTCGGAGTTTCTTGTTCCGTTAAATCCTTAAACTTTTGCTTTAATTCCTCTTCTTTTATCTTCATCTTCCATACCCTCTTACATATTTTTTTCTATACTGTATCTAAAGTTATTTTTAGCAATATTTTATTTTTTAAACAAGAAAATTTTTTATCGAGTAGGAGCTAAATAATTATTTTATTTAGCGTCCTCTCACACCACCGTACGTACCGTTCGGTATACGGCGGTTCATTAAGAATTATGTATTAGCTGATATCTTTTAGATATACTTCTGTAACCAAGATTTTCAATATATTTGTTGTTTAAGATTGTATCAAGAATTGGGCTTTTGGATATTCTCCAATAGCCTTTTCTTGTATTTGCATACTCCCATGCTTTATAGGTCGAAAGACCTAGTTTTATGAGGTTTCGTCCTCTAGTTTTAACCTTTTTCCATTGTTTCCAAATACAACTCCTTAACCTTCTTCTTATCCAACTATCTATTTTTTGTATTTTAGCGTTAGCTTTCGCTATTCCAAAGTAATTAATCCATCCAATCGTTAATTGGTTAATCATATAAACTCTATATTCCATACTTATACCTTTATTACGGTTTGTTAATTTTCTTATTTTGTTTATGAATCTTTTATATGACTTTTCATGTATTCTTATATTGGCTCCGCCTTTTGCAAAATAGAATGAAAATCCAAGAAATTTTCTTCTCGTCACAAAATCTACTGCACTTTTATTTTCATTAACTTTAAGTTTTAATAAACCTTCAAGTATTTTTCTTATACTTGCCATAACTCTTAATCCTGCCTTTTTACTTTTGACATAAATGTTGCAGTCATCTGCAAATCGGCAAAATCTATGACCTCTTTTTCTCAAGTTCTTTATCTACTTCATCAAGCATAATATTAGCAAGTATTGGCTTAATGGACCACCTTGCGTGTACCTTATCTGATTTTACCTTCAATCCATTTATCATTATTCCAGATTTAAGATAATTTCTAATTAGTTTAAGTACCCTTTTGTCCTTTATTCTTCTTGAAAGTCTTTCCACTAATATATCATGGTTAACTTTATCAAAGAATTTTTCTAAGTCTATATCAACAACCCATTTATGCCCCTCATTGATATATTGTCTTGATTTTAATATAGCTTGTTTAGCACTTTTATTTGGTCTAAATCCATAGCTATTATCCGAAAAGGTAGGGTCATAAATTTTATTAAGTTCTTGAGCTAATGCCTGTTGTATTAATCTATCAAGTACAGTAGGTATTCCAAGCAATCTAATTCCACCGTCAGGTTTTGGTATTTCCACTCTCCTAACTGGTGAAGGTTTATACCTTCCTTCTAATAACTTTTGCTTAATTGTTAGCCAATTTTTGATAATAAACCCTCGGAGTTCATCGACTCTCATACCATCAATACCATGACTTCCTCTATTGGCAACTACTCTTTTCATAGCTTTTAGCATATTTTCTCTAGCTAAAACCTTTTCAAGTAGATTATTAGTATCATCTACTACATTGTTTTCTCTTTCTCCCTTTGCTAACGCCAAATTATTACTCTGCGCCCCTCGTTTACCTTGAAGTTCCACTTCTACTTCCACAAGGCGACCTCTATATTGAGTTGTCTGCTTTCTTTGTATATAAGTGCTATTATGGGAATGCAAGAAAGTGATCATTTAAGGATGTAAGAATTAGATTTATGTATAATACTATAATTACCAACATTTAAACTGGAGGTAATTATGATTATACAAATGAATATTAATTCTGAAATACAAATAGATAAGTTAGAGGATCTTCATAAATTAAATTTAATTATGGAGGAAAATAATTTGAAAGTAAATAAAAGTCAAATAGCTAGAGAACTTGGCGTTGATCCACGCACCGTAGGTAAATATTTAAATGGATATGTAAAACCTACTACTAGAAATCGTAAATCTAAAATAGACCATTTTGAACCTATTATCAAAAAACTTCTTGGTAAAGATTCTATTCAAATATTTTATTATAAACGGATTCTGTGGCAGTATCTTAGAGATAACTATGGATTAGATTGTGCTCAATCTGATCTTTTTAGAAGGTATATCTCCAATCATCCAGAATTTAGTCACTATTTTAATAGCAGAAGAAAAGGACATCTATCGAAGGCTGCGCCTATGAGGTATGAAACAGGTAAAGGTAAACAAGCACAACTAGATTGGAAAGAAAACATAGAATTTGTTTTAAATACCGGAGAAATTATTAGTGTTAATGTCTTTGTATTAATACTTTCATATTCGAGGTTTAGAGTGTACAAGTTATCTCTCGATAAAACACAAGAAGTGTTATTTTCTTTTCTTGATGAATCATTTCAAGCTTTTGGAGGAGTTCCGGAGGAACTATTAACGGACAATATGAAAACTGTTATGGATTTACCTAGAACTAATTATTCTAAAGGAAAAGTAAATAATAAATTTCAACAGTTTGCAAAAGATTACGGCTTTAAAGTTCACCCTTGCGTAGCAGGTAGACCTAACACCAAAGCCAAAGTAGAAGCTCCTATGAAATTATTAGATGAAATAAGAGCATATAATGGAACATTAAACTATGAGCAATTACACAAACTTGTTTCAGATTTAAACAATAGAATTAATAGTAAATGTCATACATCAACAGGTAAAATACCAATATTACATTTACAGAAAGAAAAAGATTTCTTATCAAAACTGCCTAAAGATCAGATAAGAAATCTTTACAAAATAACCACCACATCTGTTAAAGTAAATAGTCAAAGCATGATTTCATACAAATCAAACCAATATTCTGTCCCACCAGAATATATAGGTAAACGACTAAAACTTCAAGTATATGATCATCAATTACATGTGTATTATAGCACAAAATTAGTTACTATTCATGATATACAAAATCAAAAATTAAATTATCATGCAGAACATTATGCTGAGATTAGTGCTTTAACATTTAATAAAAGCTCATATGAAATGATGAAGAAAGCTAGGACAAAATTTAAATTTAATAGGAGAGGTATATAAAAATGAATAGTGCATATACACAACTTATAAAAAATCTAGAGTATTTAAAATTTAAACAAATGATTAATCATTTAGACGAAGTCATTGATTTTTCTACTAAAAATAATTTATCCTTTGTTGATGCTCTTATTAAGCTTACAGCTTATGAAATAGATTTTAAAGAAGCAAATATGATTAAATCTATGGTAAAAGTAGGCGCTTTTCCTCATAAAAAAGAGGTTAAAGACTTTGATTTCAGCTTTCAACCTAGCATTAATAAAGATCAGATATTAGATTTTTTAACATTACGCTTTCTAAATACACAAGAAAATATAGTTTTCCTAGGTCCTAGTGGAGTAGGAAAAACGCACCTTGCTACATCTATAGGAATTGCGGCAGCAAAACGTAGATATAGTACATACTTTATTAAATGTCATGATTTATTACAGCAATTAAAACGTGCAAATTTAGAGAATCGATTAGATTCTAGACTTAAACATTTTAGTAAGTACAAGCTCCTAATAATAGATGAATTAGGCTATCTACCGATAAATAAAGAAGACTCTAAGTTATTCTTCCAACTCATTGACATGCGATATGAGAAAAAAAGTACAATTTTAACAACTAATATAAATTTCAATGCTTGGGATGATATTTTTTATGATCCTATCATCGCAAATGCTATATTAGATAGAGTTTTGCACCATGCTCATGTTGTACCTATTAATGGAAAGTCTTATCGCTTAAAAGATCACTTTAAAGATGACGATGAGTAAAAAACTACACCCTTAAATGATCGGAAAATTTCATTATTATCTTGACGTTTATAACAAGGCGACCTCTATATTGAGTTGTCTGCTTTCTTTGTAATTTATTTGAATTATTCAAAGTTGAAAACCTCCTAATGTTCAGTCCTTCCCGCACTACGTGCACATAGTATGGTACTATGACCTCTGCTGACTTCTGATAGTTCAGTTACATATCACTATGTAGGTTATCATGTAGGAAGTTCATCCTTTAATGATATATCTATCAGACCTCCCCAGGTAAGAACGCAATCTTTCATTCCATATATCTGCCACATATACTGCAATAACTTTTGGGTGATACGGACTTTGTTTTGTTATGCAAACTCATCCAGCTATAATCAGCCTCTTATGTGATTCGTATTCCTCAGACCGGAATTTTGCCATCCGACTTCCTTCAGATTCCACCTCACGATGGACACCCTTGTCATTGGCTAACGCCTATATCACCTTCGGCGTTCAGGACTTTCACCTTATAGATTGCGCCCATGCTGGGCGCACATAAAAAAAAGGATACAAAAATATGCATCCTTTTTACTATCCACTTAATTTTTCCTTCATACTTTTCAAAACTTTTTTTTCAATTCTTGATACTTGCACCTGACTAATTCCGAGCATTTTAGCTACCTTAACTTGTGTTATATCTTTAAAATATCTAAGTATTATAATTTGCCTTGATCTTTGGTCTAATTTACTTAAAGCTTCTTTTAAAGCTATTTTATCTAATTCGTCTATTTCCCCTTTATCATCTACTACTACCTTATCAATAAGATATATTGGTGAACCATCATCTTGATGAATAGTATCGTATAAATATTTCGGTTCATTAATAGCTTCTGATGAAAATATTATTTCTTCTTTACTTATACCTGAAAATTTAGAAAGTTCTTCAATACTAGGTTCCCTGTTTAATTGTTTTGTTAATTTTTCTTTATCATAATGAAGTTTTTTTGCCGTATATTTTACACTTCTACTAACCTTTATAAGTCCATCATCTCTAATAAACCTTTTTATTTCTCCCATAATCATAGGTACTGCATAAGTTGAAAATTGTACATTATAACTAGAATCAAAATTGTTTATAGCTTTTATTAGTCCCATTGAACCTATCTGAAATATATCTTCATACTCATATCCTCTATTTAAAAATTTTTTACTTATAGCTGATACAAGTGGTAAATTTTTTTGTACAAGTTGATCTACAGCCTTTTTATCCCCAAGTTTTGCTTGTTTTATTAATTCTAAATTCACTTTATAATTCTCACATTTCTTTGTCTTAGCATTACCTTCCTTCATAGCATACGCAAACCAAGTTCAAGGTTTTTCCTCCTTTCCCCTAAAATTTATTTTAAAGATTTAAACTTCTTCTTCATAATAATTTTTGTACCATTTTCTTCTGTTGATTCTACTCTTAATTCATCCATAAACGTCTCCATAACAGTGAACCCCATTCCTGATCTCTCAAGATCTGGTCTTGAAGTATATAATGGTTCCATAGCTTCACTTACATTTTTGATTCCTATACCATTATCTTTAATAATTATAGTAACTTCTCTATCATTTATTTCTGATTCAATTGTTACTATACCATCTTCTTTATCCCCATATCCATGTATTATAGAATTGGTAACAGCTTCTGATACAGCCGTTTTTACATCAGTAATTTCTTCTATGGTAGGATCTAATTGAGATATAAAAGCTGCAACTGCTACTCTTGCAAAACTTTCGTTTTGTGATTTACTTAAAAATTCTATTTTCATTTTGTTATGACTCATCATATTTCCCCCCACTATATATTCGCTAATGCTTCTTCTACATTATCATATAACGGAATTATTTTAAAGATTCCTGATAATTCGAATACTCGCTTAACCGCTCCTGTAGCACCTATCATGCATACTTTTCCACCCCTAGTAGAAACTTTTTTGTATCTTCCTATTACAACTCCTATACCTGAACTATCCATAAAACTAACATTTAAAAAGTCCATTATAAGTCTATTAACTCCATTTCTTTCAATTCTATCATCTAATCTATTTCTAACCTCTTCAGCAGTATGATGATCTAATTCACCGTCCATATGTACTATTAGAATATCTTCTCTTTCTTCAAATTTTAGCTTCATTTTATACCTCCTATAACAATAAATATAGTATCTTTATTAACTAATTCTATAATATTGATTAATTTCCTTCTTTTGTAAAATAAATTATTTGTTAATAAAAAGGTATCTAGTAATCATATACTAAATACCTTTCTCGTAATTATCTTCTATTATACTTATTTCTTCTTCACTAAAATTAAATATTGTATTGATGTCATCTTCATTTAATTCTTCTTTATCACCCATTGTTGGAATACATAATTTCATTATATTATTAGGATAATATTCATATAAATTATATCCTAACTTTTTTGCAAAGCTTTGAAAATAAAATTCATATGCTTTACTGTTTAATAGTGAAATTAGATACCTATAAGTGAATGGTACTCCCTCTTTTAAAATTAATGAATAAACATCAGCACTAAAATAACATCCTTTTGAATCTATACTAAATTTATTTCTATTGGCTTTGTATGGAAACACTATCTTTTCTTTCTCAAAAATCTCTTTTTTTCTTCCCCATTGAAGTTCATACCACTTTCGTACACCTTTTTTACATTCTCTTCTATTTGAAAGTTTATCTTTTTCAGTTTTTATGTGTTTTACTATATTGGGATATTCATTGGTATCCTTTATTAAATCTGAATATATCAAATATGTATCTTTTATATGTACTTCTTTTTTATCTATATAGCTACTTTTAATCCAAGGCTTTATAATATCTTTTTCTAAATTCTCTTTTATAATTGTTTCATTATCTACTACAAATGCTTTATCACATCCTGTTATTATTCCTTGATAACTATCACAAATATTATATAAATGAGTAAAACTTATTTCCTCTATCTTAGATATTATATCCCTTTCTTTTTTATCTCTTAATATCCACCCTTTATTGTTTAGATAATTTTTATTTATATAAAAACTTTTATAACACTCCCCTTGTTTTAAAAACAATGACTTATAAAAGTTACTTTCTTCTTTTTTAGAAACTTTTTGTGGCTTTATAACTTGTATTTCTTCCTGTATATTTTGTTCATTAGTCAAGAAAATTATAACTGGATCTACTCCTATCCTCTTGAAAGGTCTTATACCATAAAAATCAACTATCTTATAAAGACTACAAACTTCCTTTAATATTTTTCTAAGTTCTTCTCCACTTGGTGATTCTATAAAATATCTCGATGTTATAAATGACAATCTTCCTTTTTTACTTAAATTGTTAATAGCTTGTTGAAAAAAACAATAAGAAATATCACCTTTGTCTTTATATATCTCTTTAAAATTCACCTTTAGTTTTTTTGCATATTCTTTATCTATAGATTTATGTCCAACATAAGGAGGATTTCCTACTATTATATTAAACTTTTCACTAAACTTCTCCAACAAAAAATCTTGTTTTTTAAAATTGTTCTCATAAAAACAACCACTTACTTCAAATAAATCTATGGCTAATATTTTAAGTGCTATTTCATCTATATCAAATCCATATAAATTATTTTTAACTATATGTTTAGATATATCTTCTTTTCTTAAATTAATTCTATTCACTTCATTTATGAATTCTAAATTTTCCTCATAAATATTTTTTAATTTTTCATAACATACTATTATAATGTCCCCACATCCACAAGATGGATCAAGTATCTTTATATATGGATTGTTTATTATATCTTCTTTAAAAATAACATTATCAACTATATAATTAGCTATTTCCTTGGGAGTATATACAACACCATTTTCCTTTATTTTTTGTTTTTCTTTTAAATCCATATATGTATCAGAAAATTTTTCTTTACCTATATTTAAAACCTTTTTATATTTATCTATTGCCATAGTTTTAAATATTCTATCTATAGGTGTATTAATTATATTATATAGTTCATTTAATTTGTCCAAAAAAAAGGTCATACATTTTCATCTCTCCAACTAGTTAAATAAATATATTCAATCAAATTTTAGAACTATATTTTTGATTCTACAATTTCCATTATATCTATTTTATAATTTAATGCTTTCTCTAATATACTATTACATTCCTTAATTATATCTTCTCTTTTTGATTCATCTGTGATTCCACTTAAATTTATCTTAACATTCAACATACAACTTTCAATGGCACTATATAACAATATAGCAGCTACCCCTCCATCTGATATTAGATTAGGGTTACCATATTTAACTGTAGTAAATATTTCTTTATAAAACTTTAAAGATTCTCTTGCTAAATTTAATGGTATAATTAATGCCTTTTCGTAACCTTTTTCTATTTCTTTTTTTCTTATAGATTTTTCTTCATCATCATTTTTAGGTAATTTAAATGCATTCATCAATGTTAAAAAAGCTTCTTCATCTTTATCCATATAATCTAAAAACAACTCATTATATTCATTTGATTTTTCTAAAGTTTTATCAATATCTTTTTTTAACTTATCATCATAACTCTCATACATTTTTTTACCAACAGTTAAGTTTAGCATCATAGCCGATAACGAACTACTTAATGATGATACAAGTGCTGCTGCACTTCCTCCCCCTGGAGTAGGTTCCTCTGATGATAATTTATTTATATATTCTTCTAGTAACATTTTTTTTTGCAATTTCATAACTCCTTTCTTCAAGCAATATTATTATTCTAATTTATCTTAACATGTTATGTCAACAATAAAAGGACTTCCTGTAAAACTCTTATACTTTAATTAATTCTAATATTTATAAATGATATGTATAATATATTATTTATATAATAAAAATAACCCAAAACATATGTTTTAGGCTATTTTTATTATATAATATTTATTATTAATGATTTATTAAAACTTTAACATTTGAATCCATATAATGTCTATCCCATTTATCTAAGTATAAATAATCATTTATATCCTTTTTAGGATTGTGTGGCTCTTCTTCTGCTGATGATGTCGGGATTCCTAGTGGAGTTAATGCAACAACTCTTAAATTTTGTGGTATTTTTAAAGTTTCTTTAACTTTGTTTTCATCAAAAGCTGCTATCCAACAAGTACCATAACCTACATCTGTAGCACCTAAAACCAAATGTTCCATAGCTATTGCAGTATCAATAAGATACATTTCTTTTCCGTTAACATCTCCAGAAGCATCTGGATCTGCTACCGCAACTATAGTCATCGGTGAATTTATAATTGATTCAGCTGCTGCACTAGTTCTATTTTCTATAGCATTAGCAATATCTTGTTTAATGTTTTCACTTTCTACAATTATAAATTTATATGGTGCCATGTTCTTCCAAGATGGAGCTCTCATTGCCATATCTATTATTTTGAGTAATTTATCTCTTTCAATTGTTTCTTGTTCAAACTTTTTTATACTTTTTCTTTTTTTAACTACATCATAAAATTCCATGAACTCACACTCCTTTTACTTTATTATTTGTATAAGAAGTGCTTGTTATTCAACTTTATTGTTTCTAGCAAAACTTACTTATATTTTCATTAAGATTTTTTATTATATTATCCCAATCAAATTTTTCTTTACAAATATTGTATGTAAGTTCTGAATACTCTTTAAGATTTTCACATAACATGTATTCTTGTAATTTTTCGGTAAGAGATTTTGTATCTCCAACTTTTACAAGGCAACCATTTTTGTCACTTATAAGTTCCTTTGCTATTCCTACATCTGTTGAAACAATAACATCACCCAATGCTGCTGCTTCTATAAATGCGATTCCAAAACTTTCAAATTCTGAAGTAAGTGAGAAAATTTTTGCTCTTTTATATTGGTTAAATAGTTCTTTTCTGTCACTTATAGAACCTTTGAATTCTACTAAATTTCTCATCTTAGGATTATTATTAAAATAATTTTCTATATACTTATTAAATTCTTCCTCTATAGGACCAACTATTACTAACTTCCATCCGAGTTCTTCTATATTTTTAATTTTTGTAAATGCCTCTAATAGCATTTGTGTATTTTTTTCCTCAGCTCCAACTCTAGTAACACTTAAAACTATATTTTCTTTTTCAAGGAAATCATAACAAATATTTTTTTCTTCTAAATACTTATAATCAACACCATTTGGAATATTTATCATCTTACGACTTTGATTTGGTAATATTTTTTTCAATTTTTTAATAAGTATTTTTTGCTCTACGCTTATTAAATCTACTTTATCCAAATACTTATTTAATAACTTATATTTTATACTATTTAAAGATAGTATTTTATCAACTAGTTTATGACTACAATCTAATTTTAGATATATCTTACCTTTAGGATTTAATCTTTTATATGTAAATGCATATAAAAGAGAATATAAAGTTACATGAAATATCTGAAGCACATCTATATTTTTAGCTTGTTTTTTCAAATATCTTAAACCATCTAAACTATAATTATTATACTTTTTATCTAAAAAATCTATTTTTAATCCTTTTACTTCTTCATTTAAATATGTATATTCATCTAAATTATAACAAACTATTTTAGAATCGTACCCAAAATTTTTATGAAGTTTATATGGAATCATTCCCATTTCTTTAACTAAATTAACATTTTTAGTATTAGGATATAATACACAATATTTCATAAACCATCACCCACTTAAGTTTTAACTATTTTTTTACAAAACTCTTTAATTCATCTATGGTAACATATCTAGTAATTATAATAGCTATAAAATATATCATAATTGCTAAAACAATATTTATTACAACATTAATATGCAAATACTTTAGTCCCCAAACAATACTACCCATTAAGACTACTGGAATTATTACTTTAATAAAATTGGTAATATAATTTGTTTTTACTATTTTTATAGAATGTTTTCTCATAATAAAGAAGTTTAATATTTCCGATACAAGTGTTGTCATAGCAGCAGCAATAATTCCATACATAGGAATAAATATTAAATTTAAAATTAAATTTGTTAAAGCAGATATAACTACACTTTTCAAATACTTATTTTCTTTATTCCAAGCATTTAAACTATAACCATAGTTTTCTCTCATAAATAATATTAATATATATATCAATAATATTATAAAAGGTGCATAAGCTTCCACATATTTTTGTCCAAATAACAAAACAATTATTTCTTTTGATAAAATAATTCCACCTACTAACACAGGCACTCCTATTAAAATAACTATTTTACATAAATTTTTAACAATTTTTTCTAAATTGTCTACATCTTTTTCATGATAATAACTTATTAATAGCGGAAAAAATGGCGTAAAAATAACTGCTATTAAATTTGTTAAGAAAAATATAATTTTATATGCTGATGAATATATTCCAAGTTCATATTCACTTCTAGTAAAACCTATTATTAGAGAGTCTACATTGCAATTTATCATTGAAAGTAATCCAGATACTAAAAAGGGAATACTTAATTTAATATATTTTGTAATTTGTTTTTTATTTATTTTTAATGATATTTTAAGCAAAGTTTTTTTCTTTAAAACTATTATATGATAGATGGCTGCAAATAAAAGTCCAAACAAAGTAAACATTGGTATAAATATTATATTTTTTTCGCTTCTAAATAAAATACAAATTAATAAAAATGGTACTCCACTTTTTAAAACATTATACATAGCATTATGTTGCATTTGCTGTATACCAGAATAAAACCAATCTATATTAAATGCTAAAGGAAATAATGTTAATCCATAAACAATAAGTATGTTTCTAAATACAACTCCTTTATTCGTAGCAAAAGCAATGCCCATCACCACTAAAAAACATATTAAAGCTACTATAATTCTTGTTATAATTATATTACCTAACAATTCTTCTTTATTATTTTCATTTTTAGAAATCTCTCTTGTACCTAATGTTTGAAATCCGAATAAAGTTATCATTGTAAAATATGTAATTATAGACTGAGCAAGATTGATTCTTCCAAATCCCTCAATGCTTAAAATTCTAGCATAATATGCTATCATTAAAAATGTAAGCAATTGTGCTACTAAACTAGATAAACCTACAGATAATAAATTTTTAGCTATTTTATTGATTTTAGACACCACCCTGGTAAACTAATTAGTAGATTTCTTATTCTTATGTAAAATCACACATGCTAAGAATTTAGGTATAACCGCTAACCTTTTAATTCTAAATGGTTCTTTTATAACTCTATAAAGCCATTCTAGTCCCAAATTTATCATCCATTTAGGAGCTCTATTTACCTTTCCAGAAAACACATCAAAACTTCCTCCCACTCCCATAAATATATTACAAGGGAGTTTTTCAAAGTTATTTTGTATAAATATCTCCTGTCTTGGACACCCCATAGCAACAAATAATGCATATGGACTTTTATTCTTTATATCTTCCACTATATCAGAACAATTTTCTAAATCAAAATATCCATTATGACTTCCTTCTATCTTCAAATTTGGATATTTATTTTCAAGGTTTAAAATACAATTATCTAGTACTTCTTGTTTTGCACCTACTAGATAAATCCCTTTGTTTTCTTTTTCACAGTTTTTAATTATCTCATCCATAACCTCTATTCCCGCTATCTTTTCTTCTACAGGACTTTTCAATAATTTAGAGGCTAGTACTGTACCAACCCCGTCTGGAATTATAACTGAATTTGAGCTTGTATAAATATCATTCAAAAACTTATCCTTAATTCCCATGTATAACACTTCAGGATTTCCTGATATTATATTCACCTTATCAAATTTTTCTATATATTTCATTAGCTGTTTCTTATTCTTATTAAATATCTTATAATTTAAAATATTCGTAAACATATTATCACCCGCCTAAAAAGCTCCTTCTCTTTTGAATACACTTAGTACTGTCTTAAATAAAATTTTCATATCATATCCTACTGAAAAATTCTTAATATAAGTTAAGTCAAAATATACTGTTTTCCCAAGCTCTATTTCTCCTCTACCGCTTATTTGAGCAAGTCCTGTAATTCCAGGAAGAACTAACAGTCTTTGTGCATACTCTGGAGGATAGAATTTAACTACATCAGGTATTTCAGGTCTAGGCCCTACTAAACTCATATTTCCTATAAGAACATTAAATAATTGAGGTAATTCATCTAAACTTGTTTTTCTAAGAAATGCTCCAACCTTTGTTATTCTATTATCGCTTTTACTTTGAAAAACAAAATTTTCAATATCCTGAGTTTCAATTTCAAGAGATCTTTTTTTCTCTGCATTTACTACCATAGTTCTAAATTTATATATTTTAAAAGGTACATTATCTTTTCCAGCTCTGACTTGTTTAAAAATAGCAGGTCCTTTAGAATCTACTTTGATAGCAATATATACTATTAGATATATTGGTATAAGTACAATTATTCCAATAAGAGATAATATAATATCCATTAATCTTTTCATACCAAATTGAAAACTTTTTTTCTTAATATCCTTTTCTAAATCAATTTTGATAGATTTTGCATCCATAAAACATCCTCCATTAATAAGTTATTCTTAATTATTATATTGTTATATACTAATTTTATTGATCTAATTTATTGTGAACAATTGATTGCGCTATAGCAACTAAAATCCAAAAATACATACACACCTTTGGCACGAAAAATAAATTATCTGATATATTCATTATTAAAAATATTATAACCGAGATAAAAAATCCACTATAAAAATATTTATAAAATTTATCTGAAACTCTATTAGAAAATTGTTTTATTTTAATTGTAGTAGATATAAGAAGCATAACAAATGATATTATACCAACTATTCCTAGCTCACTTTCAACCTTTAAATATGAATTATGTGAAGGAAAATTTATATGATTATTATACCATAGTTCTGGATATTTCTTTCCATATTCCCCAAATAAGGTGTAATAGTTTCCATTACCTACACCCAATATAGGATGATCTTTTATCATTTTACCTCCCATTTTCCATAGCTTAACACGTGGATCATGAATAAGTCCTTTAAAATCAAAAAATCTTTTTCGTACAGATGGTACTAAAAGTCCAGCTCCAGCTGTAGCCAATAATAAAAATATTAATCTCCAATTATACATAACTATTAAAAGAACTACCCCTAAAACAAATCCAATCCAAGTATTACGAGAAAAAGTTAATATTATTGTAACTATTACTGTCAATGTAGTTAAAATATAAAATGATTTTTTTACTTTAGATCTTTCACAAATAGAAATCATTATTAAGGGAAATATAGCTACTATTAAAAATGCTCCTAAACTATTCGAATTTCCAATAGTTGATGTTATTCTAAGACCAACAGAATAATTATTATTATATATAAATTTTTTATCTAATCCTATTTTAGTAAAGTATTGTACTATTCCAAAAACGCTTACTAAAAGGCATGAAAATATGTAACTATTTATAACTTTTGTTAGAGCTTTTTTATTCTTCATCTCATATTTTATAACAAAGTACATAGCAATATAAGTTATAAATCTAAAAGTTTCAGTAAGTGCTAAATGCGAGTTCTTTGCATACTTCACTGAAAATATCATAGATAAAAATAAGATTCCCATAAATACTAATATAGAATCTCTATAGAATTTTTTTATACCATTTACACAAGTCATTAAAGTATTCTTATATCTTAGTATTCTAATTGAATAAATCATAAAAAATACTACTAATATTTGATCGCCTTTAACTTTTGTTCCATTTACAATAAGTTCATCTGGAATTAATGGCATAAATATAACGTATACACATAAAGCAAAGGTTAAAAAATCAAAATTACGTACAAAGTTATCTAACTTCTTAATCATACACTGTCACCTCTTTTAATATATAATTACAAAATTAGCACGCAGATTGCGTGCTAATAAATTTACCACATTTATCTTTTCTATATTAATTTTATCTCGACATCTTAGTATTTTTATGTATCATTTTATCAGATTTAAATACATAGAATCCAAAAAGTCCACCGATAAAACCTAGTCCATAGCTAATATGTAATATTGGAAATATTACTGGCATATACTTCATAAGACCTAAATTACCCTTTGATACTTTAAACGAACTTATAAAGTCGCATAGTAAATACATTATAATCTCTATTCCCCATAAACATAGTATTGGTTTAAAAAATAATCCTAAAATAATACCTAATAAATTTGTTAATACAAATGCCATAGGAACTAAATGACGTATAGATGCTGTTTTACCGTGTTTTTGCATTACTCTTACCTTCCAAAATCCATATTGATAATATTGCTTCCAAAGTTTTGCAAGTGAACCTCTACTATAATATACTGATTTTATTTTAGGTGATAAAAGTATTTTATGTCCTGCTTTTACTACTCTATAGTTCAATTCATCATCTTGATTTCTAACTAACTCTTCATCAAAATATCCTATTGAATCCAACACTTCTCTTCTGTATGCTCCAAAAGCTACTGTATCAACAAACATCTCTTTCTGAGCAAATCTGAATAATGCATTTCCTACTCCAAAAGGTGAACTCATTGCACAGGCAATAGCTTTTCCCTTTTCATTTTCACTTATTGTTTTTATTGGACCACCAGAACAACCCACTTCTGGATTTTCTAGTGCCTTAACATTATTCTTTATAAAATCCTTATCTGCATAAGCATGAGCTCCAAATATAATAATAATATCTTTTTTACTATATCTTATGCCTACATTCATCCCCTTAGGGGCAGAACGTCCTTCATTATCAAGAAGCTTTATATTACTATGTTTTTTACTATATTCTTTTACTATATCCCTTGTTTTATCATCAGAAAATCCATCGCAAACAAGAACTTCATATAGTTCACTAGGATAAGTTTGATTTATAAATGAATCTAAACATTCCACTATATAATTTTCTTCATTTCTACAAGGAATTACTATAGAAACTGTATTTAGTTTTTCCATTTTATAATACCTACCTTTATAAGTATCTTCTATATACCTTTAGTAAATAGATTATTGATTTTTACTATTTTTTCTTTTACTTCATTAATATCTATACTTTTCTTATCAATATCATAAAAGTCTTTTTTAAACTTATTAAACAATATCTCTTCATTATTTGTGTTTATGTAAGACACAAATTCATCAGCTGTATTAAAATACTGTACATTATAATTTCGTAGATTTTGTACATGTTCCCAGCCTGGAAACTTTACCACATATGTAGGTACATTATAAACTAAAGCTTCATAATGACACGTTGAAAAACACGATAAATGCCTTTTGCTTCTTTTTAAGCAATCATATATGTTATAATTTTCAGCAACAATCACCCTAGGATTGCTTAGTATATCACTATATAGTTGCTTATATAACATTACTTCATTAGGGTGAACCTTCAGTAATATTTTGCTTTCTTTATCAACTTCCAATAATCGTTTTAAAAACCTAGTCCAATACTTAGAAAATTCTCCACCTTGAGTTGTAACTAAATACTCATATGTCTGTTCAATATCAATAATATTTGTAGTATTATTTCTCTCAAAGATTTCTTCATATAATAGTGGATTTCCATATTTCAATATATTTATCTGTAAATTTGGATTCATTTTTCGTATTATATTTTCAAAATGAGAACCATATACACAAATATAATCTGGTACTGGATCTAAATCATATGTTTTTTCATTATACCTATACCCAATATGCTTATCGCTAATTAATCCATGTTGAAATTCTATTACTGGTATTTTTAAACTTTTAGCTGCATATACAAATAAAAGATGAGTTGGGCTATACGCACACTCTACATACAATACTTTGGGATTTACTTTTTTTATTATATTATAAGCTATTTTATAGTTTTTTAATAAAATCGTTGTTTGCTCACATACTATTTTACATAAATCCAAATTTATATTATATTCTTCTTTTAAATAATTTTCAACTCTTTTTAATTTATATTCAATATATCTTATTTCTTCAGATTTTAATTCGAATTTATATAATTTTTTTACAAACTGATTGGCTAAAGTCAAATTGGACATATTATAACATCTAGGAGTATAGTAATTTTCTATAAATCCATTTCCACTTAAAGTATTTAAAATAGCATAAGAGTTACTTTTATCATACTTTCCGATGAAATCAAAGATTACATCAAAACGTTTATTTTCTATAACTTGTCTTCTTAAAGTAGTTCCTGAAACACATAAAATCTCTGAATGATAATATTTATTTCTTACTAATTTAAAACTTTTTAAATATTTAAAATTTGAAAGAGATTTTTTTAAATTAATAATCTTGGCTTCTTCGCTGCTAATTTTATTTTTATTAGTTAAAATATTTCTAATTAGTTCATATATTTTGTATCTGCTCATCCACCAAAATCTAAATTCCCTTAATTCCAAATCAAATAAATTAAACTTTTTTTCTATATCTAACAATATATCTGAAGCACCAATCATATTGATTTCTCCTTTTAAAATTCAAGGTCCTCTTTGATGTATAAACTTTATTTAATATTGAACTCATCAATAATTTCATCATATATACTGTTAACATAATTGAAATTATCTGTGACATCAAAATTTTCAGCAACAAATTTTACACCATATTTCCCCATTTCTTTTCTTAAGCTTTCATCTTCTATTAACTTTTTTAAAGCCTCATAAATTTCATCAGGTTTTTGTTTATTTACAACTATACTACTGTGTCCAGGGCATGTAGCTTCTGGAAGTCCTCCTACATTTGTTACTATAACAGGAACACCACACGCTTGCGCTTCTACCGCTGCTACTCCAAAACTTTCACTATTAGATGGGAAAACTGCTATATCAAATCTGTTAAATGCCTTTACAACTTCTTCGGTATTTATACGACCTAAAAACTTAACATCATCTTGAATCTTCAATTCATTGCATAAATTCTCAAGATAGTTTCTTTCATTTCCGTCTCCAGCTATCTCGAGTTTAACATTATTATACTTCTCTTTTATTATAGCAAAAGCTTTAATTAAATATTTCATCCCATATTTAGGATCTAAAGTTTTTACAGTTCCTATTAAAATATTTTCTTTACAATCATCTTTAACATTTTCTAATGGTTTGAATACATTCCTATCAACACCAAAAGGAGTTATATACATATGTTTATTTACATATTTTTGAGCCTCTACAGCCATAGCTTTACTTGTTGATAATATTTTATCCGCTCTTGATAAATTAAATTTTATTATTTTTTCAAACATTTTACCTTTTAGTGGAAATTCATAAATATCACTTCCCCAAACAGATATTACATAAGGATGATAATTAAGCAATGCTCCAATCAATCCATAACTTGAAGCATAATGTGCATGTAGGATATCAGGTTTAATCTTTTTTAAAATACTTCTAATCTTAAATATTTTAAAAACATACCTTGTTTTATAAAAACTGCTACCATTTTTAACTCTTTCAGTATTAATATCTAAGGAGTGTACAGTAACTCCATCAATTTTTCCAGGATTTAATGATATTACATGTATATCATATCCTTTATTTTTGAAAAAATCACACCATTTTTTTGTATGCACACTACCTGCGTCAGCTAAATAACATATTCTCATATTATTTCCCTCCTTGCTCCATAGCTACTAAATCTTTAACAACTTTTTTAGCTCTTGCATTCCAAGTATTATCTTCTAAAACTTTCTCCATATTCTTAGTCTTCTCTAATATTTCTTCTTTATTGTTTTTTATTCGAGTTAATGTATTTATTAGTTCTTCTTTACTATAGTCTATGGACCAACCTATATTATTACTTTCTACAAAATTACCGGTTACAGTATTTTTTGCTGAAATAATAGGCTTTTTATAAGATATATACGTAAATAGTTTTACAGGTACTGCAAATTCCCAATAATGTGTTGGTCTTATAAACAAATTAAGTATATCTGCTTGTTTCACATATGGATATAATTCTTCACCTGATTTGTGTATAATATTAATCCTATCATTTAAATATTTTGAATAAACATCTTTAATTGCATTCCAATCTCCCATTCTACAGCAAACGGTAAGTTTTACCCATGACAATTCATTTGCTACTTTAAATAATTCTTGAATATCATAAAGTTCTGTACTTATTCCTCCAACGTAAAATATATTTAAGTAATCATCATTCTGTAATTTACTTAAATCTACTTTATCATTTTCTTCACTTCCTGGAGGAAGTTTTTCCACTTTTCCAGTAAAGTTCATATCTAAGTATTTAAACATTTCTTTAGATGGTAAATATAGAACATCTACTAATCCTTTATATCTTTTGAGATCATAATTATAAAATATGGTAGATATTGTTCTTTTAGCTGTTCCTACATTATTTTTATACTGTTCAAATTTCCAATGTATGTCTCTATAAAACAATCCTATTTTTATATTATTTTTTTTACAATATTTGAAAAAACCGAAATCTAAAAATGGATATTTAGGAATATGATTTTTTTCTGTTAATAAAGTCGGCATTGTTGAACTTTCTGTATATAAAAAATCATACTTTTGTCCATTTTTTATATTGCACTTTATATTCTCTATAGCCTTCTGTCTTTCTTGACCATAGCCCATTATAACGTCTACATCATACCCTATATTTTTAAAAGCATTTAACATTTTTAAAGGTCTTATGTGAGACCCTGATACTATATCAGGGCTCACTTTATATGGTATGTGAAATATACATTTTTTCCTATCCATTGCTTAACCTCTCTTATTTAACAAGATAAATTTATATATCACTTATTTTGTTATTATAATTTTTTAATTCTATAAATATAAAAGTAATTAATAGTGTCATCCAAAATTCTTTATAATATATATATCCGTATCTTCCTGACATCATCATGTTACTAAATATAGTTCCCCATGATAATAAAACTAGCATTAGTTTGTCTATATCTTTTGAAAGTAATACTATTAGTTGGATCAATACTGCTATCCAAACTCCTATGCTTACTATAAGTTTTACTATTCCACCATTTAATAAATCTGATAAAAAACCATTATGAGGATGCATATCACCAAGCTTACCTACTTTTCCACTATATAAACTATTCATCTCTTTTTCATAAACATAAGTATACATATAGCAATCATATGATGAACCTTTTCCAATTAACTTTTGTTTAAAATTAGAATTTTTTATATCTTTAAATGCTAATCCCCAAATATATTCTCTTCTAACTAACGCTCTACCATTTTGAAGAGATTCATATTTAACTGATAAATCATTTTCATGCATTGGATTAAGTATTTTATCCTTTTTTATTTCTTGTGATTGTGTTTTAAGCAATGTCTGAGTTCCTATAACACTTAAGGATGTGAATATTAACATAATAATAGTTAATCCTATAGTCTTAGTGAATTTTTTTCTGTCTCTAAAAGATGCAAATAAGTAATATAAAACTATTGCAGCACCTTCTGCAAATATTAATATAAGACTTCTTCTTGAACCACTTAAATATATTACTGGTGAACAAATTATACTTACTAATGTAAATAATATAAATTTAGTTTTTCCTTGAAACTTACTTTGAATTATCATTATTAATGTTATAACTGCACCCATTAATATTAAAGTAGAAGAAATGTTATAATCTTTTATCAATGATAATTGAGTATAATAAGAAACTTTTATTCCAGTAAATACAAAATAAGCTAGTAATGTATACAATGCAATTGTTATTGAACCTAATCCCATAGCTAATAAAATATTATTGATATCTTGTTTAGTTTCAATTGTAAAATAAAACATTAAAATCAAAACAACCATAGGTATTACTACTGCATATTTAGTAAATGCAAAAGTTTTTACAGGAGAATATATCATCCCTATTAAATCTATAACTATGTATAATCCTAATATAAAAAATAAAAGTAAATTTACTTTGCTAAATCTTATTTTGCCTCTTATCATATATCTTCCGTCAAATAATAATTTCACAAAAAATAATACTACTGAAATAAGTAAAAATACTTTAAATACTGAAATTTTAAATGGTATGGCAATTTCAAGCCATAAAAAATATAATGTTAATAACAGAAATGTTTTCAGACCGAAGGATATTTTATCTGTTTGTCTCATTTTAATACTCCTTTATAATATTTTATTTAATTTTTAATTTTCCTAATAAATGACTCTTAATATCATTGTACTCTTCAACTTTAAATAAATTTATTGCTATGGCATAAACTATACATCCTACAGCAGCGCATAACATTAATGATACCATTTGTCCTCTATTTCCGGAAATAAATTTCACTACATTAATATTAATCACATAAACTACCAATCCCATAATTACAGAAGCTGTGAAAATTTTACCGCCTGTCTTAAGTACTGCAACAGCATCTATATTTCCGATTTTTTTTCTTAAATCTACTGCCAATAAGATAGTGCTTACAATTATAGAAATTGTAGTTGCTAAAGTTAAGCCTCCTATTCCCATAACTTTTACTAATGCTATATCTAAAACTACATTAGTAAATACACCAATAGCACTATTTTTCATTGGTGTTTTTGTATCTTGAATAGCATAAAAAGCTCTATTATAGATATCTCTAATACCCAAAACTCCCGTTCCTATTGCTAAGAAAAGCAAGGCAATTGCTGTGGCATTAACAGCATTTTCATCAAAAGCACCTCTTTTAAATACAACATTTATTATGTTAGTTCTTAAAACAATAATTCCTACTGTTGCTGGAAACATAATTAAATTTATATTATTTATTGCTTTACTTAAATACTTTTTGAAATCTTCTTTAATTTCTGTACCATTTATGTATTTTGCAAGAGTTGGATAAATTACAGTAATTATTGATGTTGCAAAAATCCCATAAACTAAAGAATTTAATCTATTTGCATACTGTAATACCGATACACTTCCTTTAGGAAGTATAGAAGCTACATTATTATCTACAAATGTATTTATTTGATTTATCCCAATTCCAATTAACACTGGTAAAATTAAAACCATCATTTCCTTTAATCGTGGATCCTTAAAATTAATTTTCCACGAATACTTGTACTTGTTCTTTATAAGCCAAGGAATTTGTATTAATATTTGGCTTCCATTACCTATTATTGTTGCTATAGTAAGTCCCATAATAGTAGTATCTTTTACAAATAATAAATATCCAATTATAAATACATTCATAACTACCCCTACAAGGGATGGTGCAACAAAATTATCTAATGTTTGAAGTATAGCAGTATATCCACTATTTAAACTTATAAAAACTACATTAATTACACTTAGTCGTGTTAATTGAATTGTTAAGTTATAGACATCGCCTTTATATCCAGGAGCTATTAGTTTAACTAACTGTGGAGTAAACATCCACCCAAGAACTCCTATTACAATTGCAAGTAAAGTTATCAGATTCATTACGGTGTTCGCAAACTCATACATATTTCCTTTGCCTTTTTCCTTTAAACTTTTAGTAAGCATTGGAATAAATGTAGTTGTAATTGCTAAACCAAATAATCCAAAAAGTATACTTGGAATAGTAAGTGACATCATATAAGCATCAGTCTGATATGTAGCTCCAAATTCTTTGGCTATCAATGCATCTCTCCAAAATCCCATTACTTTACTTAAAATTGTAATTATCATAATTTGACTTGCAAATCTAGCCAATTTAACTTTGCTCATGTTTCCCTCCTAATATTTACATTCGTTCTGTTAAGTTATATGAACATTGATTCCCCTCAACCTATTGAAATATAATAGATTCACCACAAAAACATTACCTCCCAGAAAGGAGAGAGGACTCAATGAACAAAGCTAATAAAAAAATTACCTGTCCTAGATGTTACAGTCATAAGCTATATAAGTTTGGAAAAGACAAAGAAGGAAATCAAAAATATCAATGCAAAGAGTGTAAAAGACAATTTGCACCATCGGCTACGCCGAAAGAGCGTCAGCTCAAGGATTATCCTCGTTGTCCTGTCTGTAACAAAGGAACCTTTATTCATCATAATTATTCAAATTATATTAACTATCGTTGTAACGATAAGAAATGTAATCATAGTTTTTTCGTGGCGAAGCCTACGGCTATAAGCCCATCAAGCAATACCTATCTACAAGGTAAACTTGATTTTAAAGGTATGCGCTTTCCAATTCATATTATATTAATGGCTTTAGACCTTTACTTTCTTAATGAAAGTTCTACAAGACGTATATCTCAATATTTGTTTAGAACATTTAATGTAAAAGTATCTCATGTTACTATTGCAAGTTGGACTAAAAAGTTTGCTGCATATTTCAAATTGAAATCTGATAATTTATTAAAAAATGTTGATTTATCTGATTCAGATGAATGGCATGCAGATGAAACTGTTGTATTTATAAATGGTAAAAAACATTATCTATGGCTTGTTATAGACTCGGAAAGTCGATTAATCATTTCTTATCATCTATCCCCATATAGAGATGCTAAACAAGCTTTTAGCCTTTTTAACGATGCTAAGAAATTAGGATCTCCTAGAGCCATAGTTACTGATAGATTACCATCTTACAATATTCCAATAAAATCAGTATTCCAAGATACATTACACATAAAAGTACAATCTTTTAAAGATGATATTTCAAACAATATTATTGAATCTTTTAATAAAACATTTAAGTCTTGGTATAAAGGTTTAAAAGGCTTTAACTCTTTTGATAGCGCCAATAAGTTAATATCGGTATTTATATTTCACTATAATTTTATTCGTAATCATTCCTCACTACGTAGTTTAACACCAGCTGAAGTATCAGGAATCAATTATTCAGTTAAAGCTAAAAATAATTGGTTATTAACTGCCTAACGGCTAACGCTATCGCTTTTAATTAAGTCTATTTATTTTTAAAAATCTATACATAGATAGGCTTTTTTGTCATACCACAAAATATTAATTATATAATTTTTATTATTTAAAGTAAGTCGTATAGTAATTTTGTGATTTTTAAAGCTATATTTTCATAATTAATTAACAGAACCTTTACATTAAAGTCATTGTAATTAAATTATTTTTTTATACAGATAAAGCTATTATACTATAAAATTAAATATATCCATATAAAATCATTTGCTAATAATGCATTTATATTGATTTAATTACAGAACATATAAATTCTATATTTTCTTTAGTAAGTGAAACTGAGCTTGGAATATTTATGCCCTTAGCAGAAATTTCATTAGTCACATCCATGCTACCATGTAAGCATTGTTCATACGGAGGCATATCATGTACTGGCATGAAAAATGGTCTTGATTCTATACCATTTTCAGATAAAATCTTAATAAGTTCATCTCTTGTTATCTTAAAGTCATCTTCTACTAAAATAGAATATAACCAATAACAATTTTTAGCCCATTCTTTTTCAACTGGAAGAGTAATTCCTTTTACATCTTTTAATAACTCATTATAATAATTTGCATTCTCTCTTTTAATTTTTAAATATTCATCAATATTTTCTAATTGTGCAACTCCAAATGCTGCTAGAAGATTTGGCATTCTAAAGTTATATCCTACTTCTGGATGATAGAAAGCTTTATTTTCTAAAACTACTTTTGTTTGAGTTGATAGAAACTTAGCTCTCTTGCCGTACTCTTCATTATTTGTTACAAACATTCCTCCTGCACCTGTTGTTATAAGCTTATTTCCATTAAAACTAAAAGCTCCAATATCACCTATAGTTCCAACATTTTTTCCCTTATATTTAGAACCTAACGCTTCAGTTGCATCTTCTATTACATATAAATTATATTTTTTAGCAAGTTTCATTACTTTATCCATATCTACAGGATGACCATATATATGAACAGGTATTATTGCTTTTGTTTTAGATGTTATAAGTTCTTCTATTTTACTCGCATCCATAACAAAAGTATCTCGACATACATCACAAAACACTGGTGTTGCACCTACGTACTTTACAGTGTTTACAGGTGATATAAATGTCATAGATGGAACTATTACTTCATCTCCTGAACCTATTCCTAATGTTAAAAGTGCAAGCTCAATAGCTGCTGTTCCATTAACTGTTACAACAGCACTATGTGCACTTAAATACTCTGCAAACTTTTCTTCAAAAAGATTTACATAGCTTCCAACTGATGAAACCCAGTTTGTGTCAATACATTCTTTAACATATTTCCATTCATTCCCTCTAATATCTGGTATACATAAAGGTATCATTATGATACTCTCTCCTCTCTTTTAAACATTGTATATATCAGTTTTAAAATATTGCATATTATTTTTTATCCATTCAATAGTTTCTGCTAATCCTTCATCAATACTGTATTTAGGAGTCCACTCAGTAAGATTTTTGATTTTTGTATTGTCTGCCCATAATCTATTTACTTCACTTTTTTCTGGTCTTATTCTTTCTTCATCACAAAGAACTTTAACATCATGCCCTATTAATTCTATTATTTTCTTAACTGTATCTCCTATACTAATTTCATAATTAGAACCAGCATTAATTACTTCTCCAATAGTTTTATCACTTTCTGCTATTTTTACAAAAGCCTCTGCTGTATCCTTTACATAATTGAAATCTCTTGTTGGAGTTAGACTACCCAATTTTATTTCTCTTTTTCCTGCTAATATCTGAGATATTATAGTAGGTATTACAGCTCTTGCAGATTGTCGTGGTCCATAAGTATTAAAAGGTCTTATTGTTGCAATTGGCAAATTAAATGATTTATAAAAACTTTCAGCCATTTTATCTGCACCTATTTTAGATGCTGAATATGGTGACTGCCCTTGCATTGGATGCTTTTCATCTATAGGGACATACAGCGCTGTTCCATAAGTTTCACTTGTTGAAGTATGCACTATTTTTTGAATATTTTTTTCTTCTCTACAAGCTTCTAAAATATTTGTTGTTCCTTCTACATTAGTTCTTACATACGCCATTGGAGATAAATATGAATATGGTATTGCAATTAAAGCTGCAAGATGCATTATCACTTCTTGTCCACTTACCATTCTTTTTACATTGTCATATTCTCTAACATCTCCGGTTATTACTTTAATACTGTCTTTTATATTTTTATCAAAAGTGTCAATCCAGCCCCAATTATTAAAAGAATTATATTGTACTAGTGCTGTAACATCAGCACCAAGTTCAACTAATCTTTCTGTCAAATGACTTCCTATAAATCCTTCTGCTCCTGTAACTAAAACTTTTTTTCCATTCCAGTTCATACTACACACCCTTTTATAAATTTAATTTTAGTTTTAGAAAAACTTATTTACATCTTCATTAGCCTTTTTAAAGTCTTCAATATGACCTATATCAGACCAATATTCAGTTATATTATAAGTTCCACATCTTCCACCAGCTTTTATAACATCTTCTATTAAATCAGTCATATTATATTCTGTATCCTTAGGTATATAATTAATGACATTTTTACTAAGTACATATACACCACTGTTAATATAAAAATTATAGGTTGGTTTTTCTTCTAGCGACTTTATAATCTTATCCTCTGTAATCATTACTCCATATGGAACTTTCATTTCATAATTTCTAGCTCCTGCAGTAATATCAAATTTATTTTCTATATGATGATTTAACATAGTTTCAAAGTCTATTCCTGTTAATATATCTCCATTTATAACTAAGAAATCCTTATTAAATTTTTCTTTAGCTAGATTTATAGAGCCCGCTGTACCTAATTTTTTTTCTTCTCTTACATACTGTATATTAACATCAAAATCACTACCATCTTTAAAGTAATCTTCTATAATTTCACCTCTATAATTTATAGAAATTATAAAGTTCACAAACCCATATCCTTTAAATTGTTCAATTATTCTTTCAAGCATAGGTTTTCCACCTATTTTCAACATAGGTTTTGGTATCTTTTCTGTAAGGGGTCTTAATCTAGTACCAAGTCCTCCTGCTAAAATGAAAACATAATTATCTTTTTTATCATATGATATAATATGATCCAAAAAATATAAATCAATTAGCTTACCTTGTTCATCTAATAAAGGTAACTGTCTTATATTATATTTTAACATTTTTTCTTTAACTTTCTGTTTACTAACAAGGTTATTTACATATTTAAAATCATTATGATATATATTTTTTACACTATCCGCTATAGTATAACCTTTCAATATAGCTCTTCTTACATTTCCGTCTGTTACAACACCAATTACCTTTTTATCTTTGTTTGTAATAAAAACAGCTCCTATTAAGTTTTTATCAATTGATTCCATTGCATCTTTTATTGTTGCATCATCTGATACACAATACATATCCATTGAAAACTTCACAAAATCACCTACGCTTTATCGTTTTTGAAGGAACTCCTACCGCTGTAACATTATCTTCAATATCATGCAGTACAACAGTACCTGCTCCAATTATCACATTATCTCCTATTTCAGTTCCTTGAATTACGGTACTTCCGATTCCAATATGTGAATTGTATCCTACCTTACATCCACCAGCTAATGAAGCTCCAGGGGAAATATGAGTATTCCTATCGATAAAACAATCATGCTCTATTATACTCCCAGTGTTTATTATACAATTTTCACCTATAATAGCCCCAGCATTTATAATAGCTCCAGCCATAACACATGTTCCATTACTAATTTTAGAATAAGGTGATACTATAGCATCTCTATGTATTAATTTAGGTATTTTAAACCCTATTTTTTTTAACTTATAGTAAATCTTATCTCTTATAGATATATTATTTAAAGATCCTATACAAACGAATGCATTTTTTACACCTTGATAATATAAATCTTCAAGAATATCATCATTGCCTATAATAGGTACTCCTAATATTTGTTCCTCATGGGTATTTGCATCTGTAATTCCTACAATTTTGAAGTCTCTTGTACTTTTAATTATATCTATAATTACTTTGCAATGTCCTCCTGCCCCTATTAATATAATTTTATCCATAAAAACCCCTCTTAAATGTTAACCTACTTTATTAATAAGTTATTCTTTTTTGTATCAACTGCTGATTTATCTCTATTTTACTTAGAATATCGGCTATTCTCTCACCAGAATACCCATCTCCATACGGATTTTCACATTTTTTTAACTCTTCTCTAAATTGTTCATTATAAAGCACTTTATCTATTGCATTTAAAATTTCTTTTCTATTATATCCTACATCTATTATATTGCAAGCTCTAAGTCTTCCTTGTTGTCTTGTACCTATATTTATTACTGGTAATTTAAAACTTGGCGCTTCTATTATTCCTGATGATGAATTTCCAATCATTATATCCGCAGTATTTAGAAGACTTAAATATTCTACTTGGCTTAAATTTTTAAATACTTTAAGAAAATCATATTTTTCTCTATATTTTTCAATAACCTTTATTATTTCTCTTCCACCATTATCACTATTAGGATAAGAAACTATTGTTTGAATGCCAAGCTCCACAATAGCACTTAGCGTTTCCTCTATTTGCTCGACTACCATATCCTTTTCTGTGGTAACTGGATGTTGTGTAAGTATAAAAATCTTATCATCTTTTAAATTAAATCTTCCTAATACCTCTTCTCTTGAAAGGTACTTTGTATTTTTTATATAATCTATTCCTGGTGCTCCAACTACATAGACATTCTCTTTTTTTTCACCCATTTTTATTATTCTTTCTCTACTATCTTCATTAGCAGGAAAATGTATATGTGAAAGTTTTGTTATAGAATGCCTTATAGATTCATCTACTGTACCTGTAACTTCCCCACCATGTATATGAGCTACCGGTATATTCATATGAATTGCAGCAAGTGCTCCAGCCATCATTTCTCCTCTATCACCTAATATTAATAAAACATCAGGTTTTATTCTATCTAGGCTTTGAGTCAATCCCATCAAAGTTATTCCTATAGATTTAGCCATAGCTCCACCTGAGTCAGATGATAAAATTGTATCTATTTTATCATCTATTTTAAATCCATCTTTTTCTATTTCATTTATTGTCATTCCAAATTCAGGCGAAAGATGCATTCCACATACTATTAAATGTAATTCTAAACCTTTATGGTTTTCTATAGCTTTTAAAACTGAGTAATATATCCCATAATCCGCTCTCGTTCCTGTTATTACTGCTATTTTTCTCTTCACTACTAATTCACCCTTTTTTTATTTTTCTACCGACTCTAAAGTTATTTGAGTATCTATTGATATATCTTTACTAGCTTTTTTTCCAATTATATACTTATAATATTTAGGTGAAAGTCCATCTCCAGGTCTTTTATAATCTAAATCTTCTTTAACTATAATTTCACCTTTTTTAATGAAATTTTTAGCTACTATACTTTTTCTTGCAACTCTCATAGTATCTATTTCATTTTCTGTAAAAGTTTTTATACCATTTCCCAATGCTAATTGAACATTCCTTATTTCTTGTACCATTTCTTTTAATTCTTCTGGATTTAAAGATGCCTTATGATCTGGCCCTTCCATCTCTTTATCTAAAGTAAAATGCTTTTCTATTATTTCGGCTCCAAGTGCCGACGCTGCTATTGGTATTGAAATCCCTTTAGTATGATCTGAGTATCCACCAATAACATTAAAAGCATTTTTTATTGTATTCATAGCGTTTAAGTTTACAGAACTTATTTGCGCAGGATAATTAGATGTACAATGCAATACCGCTATATCTTCTAGTTCTTTATTTCTTATAGCACTAACGGCATCTTCAACTTCCCCTAGTGTAGCCATACCTGATGAAAGTATCATAGGTTTATTAAATTCAGCTATATACTCCAATAATGGTATATTAGTTAAATCTCCAGAACTTATTTTAAATACTTCCACACCAATAGAGTTTAAAAATTTAGCACTCTCAAAATCAAACGGCGTAGACATAAATATAATATTTTTTTCATCACAATATTTTTTCAACTCAGTAAATTCATCATAAGATAACTCTAGTTTTTTTAACATATTAAACTGACTTTCTTCTATACCTATGTTATCTTTTTGATACTTAGCCATTGATGCATAACCTGTAACTAATTTCTCACTTTTGAAAGTTTGAAATTTAACTGCATCTACTCCTGCCTCCACTGCTTTATCAACTAACTTTTTTGCAAGCACAATACTTCCATTATGATTAACTCCAGCCTCAGCTATTACAAAACAATTATAATTATTTTGTATAGTTTTACCGATAATTTTATTTCTTATTTTAATCATTTTTGTTCTCCTTTAAAATTAGTTCTACAATTTTAGCATCTAGCATGTTATCTATGTCAATGGATTTGTATCTATCCATGATAAATGGCATTGTATCTTCATTTACAAACGCTTTTTCATTTAATAACATATCTACTTTATTAATATATAAAGCTCCGTTAAAAATATAAAATTTAGGTAATTCTTGTCTTCTTAAGTTGTCCCCTTTAAATTCAAAAATTGTATTTAATTTATTATTCTCAATTGTTCTCATAAGCACTGGATTTTCATCACATTCACATATACTTATAAGAGAATCAACTTTGCTATTTATAATATTCTCTATTCCCTTATCTATATCCTCCATTGTTCTAAGTGGAGACGTTGGCTGAAGTAATACTACATAATCAAATTCTTCATTATACTTTTTTAAATAATCTATAGCATGTAAAACTACATCAATAGACTTAGCTTTATCATCAGATATTTCTTTAGGTCTTAAAAAAGGAACCTTAGCTCCATATTCTAATGAAACATCTTTTATATCTTCATCGTCTGTTGATACTAATATATAATCAATATATTTAGATTCATTTGCAGCCTCAATTGAATAAGCTATTAATGGTTTATTGCAAATTTTCATTATATTTTTATGATGTATACCTTTTGAACCACCTCTAGCTGGAATTATAGCTAATATTTTTTTATCTTTATACACTCTACCACCACCACTTCTATAAAAAGATAATCAGTAATAATAAGATTTAGGCTTCTATTAATTTTCTATTTATTTAAATTTAAAAACCCCAGATTAACTTTTAAGCAAAAGCCAAGAAAAACTCTTTAAGCTTTTCTAAAGCTTCTGCTCTTAAGTTTTTCTGAGGTTTTTAGATTCTAAATACTAAGCCTTCACTTAACTTTAAGCGAATTATTTTAATATTTTATAAATTACTGATTTTTTAGAAGCTGATCTTCTGGAACATTCTTAAACTTTTTAGCTGGACTTCCTGCAACTATAGTAGCATTTTCTACATCCTTTGTAACAACACTACCTGCTGCTGCAAATCCATCTTCGTTTATAACTTTTCCTGGTAATACTACCGCTCCTGCTCCTATTCTTCCACCTTTTTTAATAGTAACTCCTTTAAAATGGTTAAATCTTTCTTTTGAACGAGCTGCATAATTATCATTAGATGTTACAACACATGGAGCCATAAAAACATAATCTTCAACTTCAGAATAAGCTGTTAAATATACATTAGTTTGTATTTTACAGTTTGATCCTACCTTGCAGAAGTTTTCAATAGTAGCTCCTTTTCCTATTATTGTTCTGTTACCGATGGTTACATCTTCTCTTATTACTGCTAAATCTGCTATAAGAGTTTTTTCTCCTATTTTACATCCACAATAAATTATAACTCCGGCGCCTATTAAACACTCATCAGCAATTTTACATGGTTCGTATTTTTTATCGTCTTTAAATATACTATTAACTGATCTCATAGGAGTTTTACCAATTACAGTATTATCATCTATTCTTATATTATTTCCAATCAATGAACCTTCATGAATTACTACATTATTTCCTATAATACAATTATCTCCGATAACAACATTGTCTTCTATAACTGCAAAGTGTCCTATTTTTACATTGTTACCTACTTTAGCGCTTTCAGAAATATAGTTCATATTTATATCCTCACTTTTATATTCTATCTATTTTTCTTTGGAAAAGCTTTTTCCATATCTAAAGTTGAAAAATTATCAAATGGAAATTTTACAGGCATTCCAGTAAGTCTTGATTTGTAAGCAGCAAGAATTATTGCCATAGCTCTCTTGCCTTGTTCTCCATTTATTAAAGGTTCAACATCATTGTTTATTGCATCTATAACATTTTTAAATAATGGAGTATGACCTTTTCCGTATACTGAATCTGGATCTCCCTCTTGAGCTTTTAATATTTGTTCTTCTTCATTTTCTTTTCCGTCTTCAAATCTCCAAGTTTCTATTTTGTTAACAGCAAGACCACCTATGCATACTGTTCCCTTTTCTCCAAATACACTTAAAGTTTCTTCTAAGTTTTTAGGAAATACACATGCTGTTCCTTCTATTATTCCAATAGCACCATTTTTGAAACGAACTACTATTGCACCAAAATCTTCTGCTTCTATGTCTCTTAAAAAGTTATCACATTGAGCATATACAGTATCGATTTCTCCACCCATCATCCATTGAAGTAAATCTATATTATGTATACATTGATTCATTAATGTACCACCATCAAGTTTCCAAGTTCCTCTCCATGGAGCTTGTTTGTAATATCCTTCATTTCTATTCCATAGAATTCTTGCAGTACCGTTTATAAGTCTTCCAAATCTATTATTTTCTAAAGCTTCTCTTAATTCTTGGATTGGTTTATTAAATCTGTTTTGATGACATATTGCAAGTTTAACGTTATTCTCTTTTGCAACCTTTATCATTTCATTTGCATCATCTATTGATAAAGCCATTGGCTTTTCAACTACAGTATGCTTTCCTTTTTTCATTGCATAAATAGCAATTTCAGGATGATATCCACTTTCTGTAGCTATTGTAACTACATCTATATCTTCTTTTTCAAGCATTTCTTTATAATCTTCATATGTACTTACTTTAAGGTCTTCACCCATTTTTTCTATGTATTCATCTTTTTTAGCATTAGCTTTTTCTATATCAACGTCACAAGTAGCTACAAGTACAGCTTCTTCTTTATTATTTACTAATCCTTCAACATGTTTATATGAAATTCTTCCACAACCAATAATTGCAAACTTTAATTTTGACATTAGTATCACTCCTTAATTTTAATAAAGGATAAACTCAAAAGAGTCTATCCTAAAATCTTAATTCTATAGTTTGTGTATTTTTTCTCTGTTGTTTTTAACAGCACTTGAAGCATTTCTTGTATCATAGAATATCTTAGCTCTCTTAACTATTTCTTCATAGTTATAATCAGTATGATCTGTTGTTATTACAACTATATCAGCTTCATCAATAGCTTTTTCCCATTCTACTGATGTATATTCTTTTCCACCATGTTTAAAGTTTGGAACATATGGATCATTATACATTACATCTGCTCCATTTTTCTCTAAGTGCTCTATTACTTTTAACGCTGGAGATTCTCTCATATCATCAATATCCTTCTTGTAAGCAACACCCATTAATAGAACTTTTGCTCCATTTAATGATTTTTTATCACCATTTAAAAGTTTCATACAATTGTCTACTACAAATTCTGGCATGAAATCATTGATTTCTCCAGCTGTTTCTATAAGCCTTGTATGGTAATCAAATTCTCTTGCTTTATATGTTAAATAGAATGGATCTAGTGGAATACAATGTCCACCAAGACCTGGACCTGGGTAAAATGCCATAAATCCATAAGGTTTTGTTTTTGCAGCTTCTATTACTTCCCATATATCTATTCCCATTTTTTTGCATAATATAGCCATTTCATTTACAAGCCCTATATTTATGTGTCTGAAAGTATTTTCAAGTATCTTTTCCATTTCAGCAACTGCTGGTGATGAAACTTTATGGATATCTCCTTCTAATACATTACTGTATAATGCAGCAGCAACTTCTGTACAATCTTCAGTTATTCCACCTACTACTTTTGGAGTATTTTTTGTTTTGAATTGCTTATTACCTGGGTCAACTCTTTCTGGTGAGAATGCTAAGAAGAAATCTTCTCCACATTTTAATCCTGATTCTTCCAAAATAGGTTTTACTATTTCTTCTGTTGTTCCAGGATAAGTTGTACTTTCAAGTACAACAAGCATTCCTCTATGTATATACTTTGCTATACTTCTTGTAGAATTTTCTACATATGATACATCTGGTTGTTTAAATTTATCAAGAGGTGTTGGAACAGCTATTGCAACTGCATCTACTTCTGATACAAATGAGAAATCTGTAGTTGCTTTTAATTTTCCTGCTTCAACTAAGTCTTTTAAATCCTCATCTAATATATCTCCTATATAGTTATGTCCTTCATTAACTGATTTTACTTTTGAATCTTGTACATCAAAGCCTATTACTTCATATCCTGCTTTTGCTTTTTCTACCGCTAAAGGTAGTCCTACATATCCAAGACCTACTACACCTAATTTTGCAGTTTTATTCTCTAGTTTTAATAAAAGCTCTTCTTTTAATGTTGACATTGTACTTCCTCCTAAATATTACTTAAGGTTTATTTTATTTAATTTTATAAAACTAATTACTGTTTATTGTCATATTACTTATTTGTGATTTATTTCACTATATTATTTTATCATATTGTTTATATAAATGCAGTAACTTAATCTTCCAATGGAACTGTTATTTTTTTCTTGTATAAGTTGGAACCTTATCTGAAAGTACTTTAATTATTCCTTCTTTGTCACCTTCAATAACTTCTTTAAAATCTTTTAGTGCTTCATCTATATAACTTATATTAAATCCCATAGGTTTTTCAACAAATATTTTTTCATGTTCTGTAGATGTTAATGCAACCTCATCCATTAAAAGCTCTTCATATAGTTTTTCCCCAGGTCTTAGTCCTGTATACTCAATTTTTATATCTTCGCCTGGTTTTAAACCTGATAGTCTAATTAGGTCTCTAGCTAAGTCTACTATTTTAACTGGTTCACCCATATCAAGAACAAATATTTCTCCACCTCTTGCCATAGCACCTGCTTGAATTACAAGCTGCGCAGCTTCTGGTATAGTCATAAAAAATCTATTAATCTCAGGATGAGTAACTGTTACGGGTCCACCTTCTTTTATTTGTCTTTTAAATAGAGGTATTACGGAACCATTACTTCCAAGAACATTTCCGAATCTAACTGCCACATATTCAGTTTCACTTTCTTTCGCAAAAGCTTGAATGATTTTTTCACAAAACCTTTTTGTAGCTCCCATAACATTAGTAGGATTTACTGCTTTATCTGTACTTATCTGAACAAATCTCTTAACTTTATAAATATGACTACATTTTACTACATTGTAAGTTCCAAATATATTGTTTTTTATTGCTTCTGCTGGATTTGATTCCATTAAAGGAACATGTTTGTGTGCAGCAGCATGGAACACTACATAAGGTTTATACTTTTCAAAAACCTCTTGTAATCTTTTAAAATCTCTTATTGACGCAATTATAACATCCATATCAAGTTCAGGATATTTATACCTTAATTCCATCTGAAGATCATATGCATTATTTTCATATATATCTAAGATTACTAATTTCTTAGGATTAAACTTAACTATTTGTCTACAAAGTTCTGAGCCTATAGAGCCTCCTCCCCCTGTAACTAATACAACTTTTCCATTTATGTATTCATTTATATTTTCATTATTAAGCTGTATAGGATCTCTTCCTAATAAATCATTAATATCTACATCTCTCAATTGACTTATATTAACAGCTCCATTAATTATTTCATATATACCAGGTAACGTTTTTAATTTGCACCCTGTTTTTTTACATGAATTATAAATTTCTTTTCTTTCTTTTAATGGGGCTGATGGAAGAGCTATAAATATCTCTTCAACATTGTTATTTTCACATATTCTTGTTATTTCTTCTCTTGTTCCTAATATTTTTATACCATTTATTACTTGACCTATTTTTGATAAATCATCATCTATAAGTCCAACTATATTATAATTCAAAGATTGATGCTTTTTAATTTCTTTTATCAACATTGCACCAGCATCTCCAGCTCCAATTATCAATACATTTGAAACCTTATTATTAAGTAACTCTGTGTTTTCATTTCTTCCAACTATTCTATACATAAACCTAGTTCCACCTAAAGCTAATATAGATAAAACCCATAAAATTATATGTACAGTAGCTGGAAATCTATAATGTACAGAGCTCAATAATTTGTAACTTATAAAATAGCTATAAAATATAAATATTATATTTGAAAGCGATACAGAATACACTATTGACATAAGTTCATCAACTGATGCATATTTCCATATATAATCATATAAGTGAAATACTCCATTACAAATTATCGTAATAACGATAACAGGAACTATAGATACTTTAAAAAAACCTATATACTCCTGAGGTATTTTAAATTCAAATCTCAATAATAGAGCAAAATATAAGAAGAAAGTTACTAGCACAATATCATATACTAAAAACTTCTTATTACTTTTCAAGTCATCACATCCTTAACGATTCTTATTTTATCTACCTAAATCATTTTACATCATTTTTAAAATTATTCAATGTTTTTTGTTAATAATTTAATATATAAATACAAAAGACATGTTTTGTAACTTATATACAATTCATGTCTATTATATCATAAACTAAAACTCAATATATTCTATTTTTTGTTTATTTCCTTATATAATTCTGCAAATTTAGGATTATATTTGATAGTTGTTAAATATTTCATAAATTCACGTCGTAATTCTTTTCTTTTTAAAGCAAATTCTACTGTAGCTTCTAAAAATCCAAGTTTATCTCCAACATCATATCTTCTTCCTTCAAATTTATACGCATACATAGCTTCTTGTTTTATTAAAGTTCTAAGAGCATCCGTAAGTTGTATTTCTCCTGACTTACCTGGTGCTGTTTTACTTAATATATCAAATATAGGTGGAGTTATTATGTATCTACCTAAAATTGCTACATTAGATGGCGCTTCATTTATCTGTGGTTTTTCAACTAAATCTTTTACTTTATATACATTATCCTCTATGTGAAATCCTTCAACTATTCCATATTTATCTACACTATTTTTATCTACTTCTTGAACACCTACTATAGTTGTTTTATATTCATTAAAACAATTAATTAATTGTTTTAAACAAGGAACTTCACTATCTACTACATCATCACCTAGCATAACTGCGAAAGGTTCATTTCCTACAAATGTCTTAGCACAATTTATTGCATGACCAAGACCTTTAGGTTCTTTTTGACGTATGTAGTATATATCGACCATATTTGATATATCACTTACCATATTTAAAAGTTCTTCTTTTCCCTTAGCTTCCAAAATATCTTCTAGTTCCACAGACTTATCAAAATGATCTTCAATAGCCCTTTTGTTTCTTCCAGTTATTATCAATATTTCCTCAATGCCTGATGCTACTGCCTCTTCTATAATATACTGTATAGTTGGCTTATCTACTATAGGAAGCATCTCCTTGGGTTGTGCTTTAGTTGCTGGCAAGAATCTAGTTCCAAGTCCAGCTGCAGGTATTATGGCCTTTTTTACCTTCATACCAAACATCTCCCTTCAACAAAATATATATTTTCATAATATATATTTTACGCATCTTTTAATATATTATTTAACTGTTTAACTATTTCATCTTCATTATTTATTTTTTCTGCTATTTCAAGATGTGCTTTAGCTTGTTTATAATCTCCTATATTTATATAGCACATTATTAAATTAGTACATACCTCAATGGACCTTGTAACTTCAAACACTTTTCTTAAATATACTATTGCAGACTCAAAATCTTGAAGACATGCATAATTTATTCCAAGTTCATTAAACACTTCAGGATAAGAACTATCTATCTCCATAGATTTTTCTAAATAATGTATTGCTTTAGGACTATTTTCAAGTATTCTATATGCAACGGCTATATGATAATATATTTCCGCATTATCTCCTAATTCACTCAATAATGGTACTAATAAATCCAGTGCCTTTTGTGGTTCATCATATACAAGTTTTTTACCCTCATCATAATCATTAACAATCTTAAGAGAGTTTTTTAGTTCTGATATCTCAGGGGTTTCCACTCCACCTTTTGCAATATAATTATTTATTCCAAATAAAGCACCATAAAAATCTTCTTTATCTTTTTTTATTAATGCTTCATATAAATAAGGCATTGCATATCCTTCTATTAATTTTGCTTTGTCTATAACCTCTAACTCTTCTTCCACATACTCTTTATTTAAAATTCTTAGCTTATCAGCAAGCATTATGAGCTTATTATATATTTCTTCTGTTTTTTCCACTTTAGAAAGTCCTTTTAAAATAATATAAGCTTCTTCATACTTTTTTTCTTTAACATAATTTGCTATTCTTCCTTTTATAAATTCACTAGATTTAGGTACACTTAAAATTATTTTTTCATAAATATCATTGTATTTAAATTTTTCATCAGCTCCTAGTACATATGACATTCCTTCAATGAAAAACGCTACTGGAATGTTATCCACATCTTCATTGTTTTTAACTTTATGCACTATATCCTCTGTTGCAACTGGCATATAAACTTCTTCATTAGTCTCTAATTTTGTGTTAAAAACTTTTTCTACTCTTTCTTTATTCATTTGTAAAAATAATAAATTTGAAAGTTTATCCTTAAAACGAGCTTTTACGTCCATATTCATCCTCCAACTTTAAGTAATTTATTAACTATATTATACTATATAGTTTACATTATAATCTTTAATATATTTTCTTGTAAATAAAGAATTAACTGTACTTTAAAGCACAGTTAATTCTTTATACTAAAATTATATTTTACCTATTTTTCATAGTTTCATCAACTAAATTCATAACATTTTCTTTGAATTTGTCCATTTTATTCTCTGCATCTTCTAAGCTTTTTCCTATAATAGCCATATATATCTTCATCTTAGGCTCTGTTCCTGATGGTCTAACTACAAAATACGAATTATCTTCTAATACAAATTTAAGTACATTAGATTTAGGAAGAGATATCTTTTCTTCTCTACCTGTTAAAATGTCCTTTACTATACTATTTTCATAATCATATTTCTTTATAATATTAACTTCATTTATTTTTAGGTTATCTATATTTCTTAATTTATCTAAAGTATTGTTTATCTTTTTTTGACCCTCTATACCTTCTAGATTTACAGACACTAATCTTTCTCTGTAAAATCCATATTTATTATATAAAGTCATAAGAGCATCATAAAGACTCATTCCTTTTGTTTTATAATACAACGCCATTTCACATATTATCATAGCTGCAATAACAGCATCTTTATCCCTTACAAAAGTACCCGCTAAATATCCGTAGCTTTCTTCAAAGCCAAATACATAATTTTTATTTTTGTCATTTTCAAATTCTTTTATCTTTTCTCCTATATATTTAAATCCGGTTAAAACATCTATAACTTCTACATTAAATTTTTTAGCAATAGGCTTTATCATTTCTGTTGTAACTATAGTTTTAATCACTACAGGGTTAATAGGCATCTTATTTTTTTCTTTTAGTGAAGATAATATATACTCTGTAAGTAAAACCCCCATCATATTACCTGTTAACACTTCATATTTTCCATTATTATCTTTTACAATTGCTCCTATTCTATCACAATCAGGATCCGTTCCAAATATTATATCTGGTCTTATGTCCTTTGCCATATTTAAAGCTATATCAAAAACCGCTGGAACTTCTGGATTAGGATATTCTGCTGTTGGAAATGTTCCATCTGGAAGTTCTTGTTCTTTTACAACAAACACTTTTTCATATCCAAGTTCTCTTAAAACTCTTCTTACAGGGACATTGCCACTACCATGAATTGGAGTATATATAATTTTTAATTTTTTTGCATCTTTTGATACAAGACCTTCTCTAATTGTTAACTTCTTTACACTTTCAATATAATCATTATCAATTTCTTCTCCTATTATATTGAGTAATCCTTTAGCTTTTGCATCATTCAATGACATAGATTTTACTTTTGAGAAATCCTGTATCTTTTCAACATAAGTTATAATTTCCTTAGCTTTTTTATCTGTCACTTGTCCACCATCATCTCCATATACTTTGTACCCATTATACTGTTTGGGATTATGTGATGCTGTTATAACTATTCCAGCTTTAGATTTTAAGTGTTTTACAGTATATGATAGCATAGGTGTTGGTCTTAAAGATTCAAAAAGATTAACTTTAATTCCATTACCACATAAAGTTAAAGCTGCCGAAGTTGCAAATTCTTGTGATTTTATTCGTGAGTCATATGCAATGCTTACAGAAATAGCTTCATCTTTATATTTGTTTAATAAATACTCAGCAAGTCCCTGTGTAGCTTTTGTAACAGTATACATATTCATTCTATTTGAACCTGCTCCAATAACCCCTCTAAGTCCACCTGTACCAAAATTTAAATTTTTATAAAATCTATCCTCTAATTCCTTTTCATCCTCTATATTTTTTAATTCTTTTTTAGTTTCTTCATCAATAAATCTAGACTCAAGCCACTCATTATACTTTTCTAAATAATTCACTGCATTTCCCTCCTATAATCAATTAATCAATACTATGTTTCATATTTTCACATTCATTCCAAATTATACCATATTCTATTTATAAATGAAAACTTTACTGTTATAAAGAAAAAAGCTATTGATAAAAATAATTTATCAATAGCTTTTTTCTTTATAAGCTTAATGTTTATATTAATAAAATATATGAAATTATTCTTCTGGTACTGACTCTTCTGAAATTGCTTCAAGTTCATCTGTATCAGGTCTATTATCCGCTCTACCCATAACAACAGCTAAAATAGTATCCATATCATCTAAACATGTAATTTCACTTGACATTTCTACATCATTTATTCTACAAACATCTCCTGCACTCATTCTAGAAAGATCTATATTAATGCAGCTAGGTATATCATCGTATTTCCCTTTAACTTTTATGTTAGACTTTTCTTTTTGAATAGTATCTCCTCTTTTAGATATCAATTCTCCGCCTTTAAATACTATAGGAATTTCTGTTTGAACTACTTCTTCATTATTTACTTCTTGTAAATCTACATGAATTATTTTTTTTGTTACTGGATCTTTTTGCACTTCTTTTACTATGGCTTGATGCTTTCTATTATTAATGTCTACATTAATTCCTCCATGCTCACCATGCTTTAAAATTTCCTTATTTAGCTCAAGTTCTCCTACTTCGAATAATAGATTTTGCATTCCAGCTCCATAAAGCACTCCTGGAACCATTCCTTTTTTTCTCTCACGTCTAGCAGAATGCACAGAATTTTTGATTCTCTCTTCAGCCTTTAACACTTCCATTATTATCCCTCCTATGCCTTCTATTATTAGCATAAAAGAGAATAATATACATATTGGTTTTATATTCATTTAGATAATTTTCTAACTATTGTGATTTTTTTAAATTTATTTACTTTTTGTAAATATATTTACTTTTTTGTAGAAGTATTGTATTATTTTTACATCAAGTGCATATAATTCAATTTTTACAATTATTTTTAGAAAGAGGGATAAAAATGAAAAAAAACAAAATTAGGTTCTTTAGTTTTAGCAGCAACATTACTAATCGGTGGAATTTCAGCAAACATAGCCTATGCAAGAGAAATTCAAATTAATAAATTCAATGTAGATGTTCCACGACTTGGAGGTCACACATATTCTAATACTAATATAATTAAAGCTCATTCTAATGAGGAAGCAATTTGTAATTGCACACATGTAGGAGGTGGCAAAGAACTATATGTACGAATTGAAACAAGTGATGGAAGAAAGCCAAGTAACTTTCAAACAATTTCTTCTGGATATAGAGTTGAAATTCCTAATGCAATAGGTGCTGGAGAAACAACACGCCTACGTTTCGACACTCCTGGAAGTACAATAGTATACGTTAACGCTTATGGAAGTTGGAGCCCAGATAACAAATTAAGATAGATTTAGGTAAATTTAGATAAACTCCTAAATATATATTTAGGAGTTTATCTAAACATTTTTGAAATTTTAAACTAATAAGGAAGTGATATTTATGTTCAAACTTTTAAAATTAGAATTAAAAAGATCCCTTATTAATAGAAGCTTTTTAATTTGTATTATCCTAGGAATCATTTGCTGTTTTATTCGGTCATCAGAATGGCTACAACATACTAATAGCTACTGTTACGTAGAACTGTGGACAAGAGGTCAAGGATACTTTTCAATATTTTTTCCACTATTAGCATCTATTCCTTATGCATATACTTTATCAGTAGAACGAAAAAACCATTTTTTAAAATGTGTATATACACGAGCTGACAAAAGTAATTATTTAATTGCTAAAGGTATTGCCAATGGAATTACTGGCGGTCTAGTTATTTTTATATCTTCATTAATATTATTTTTAGTATTAAAACATATTTTTCTATCTCCCTCACAGGTAAGTAATCGTGTAGTTCTAATATCAAAAGATCCTTTTTCTTATCTTATAAAAAGCAATCCTAATATTTATATATTAATTTTCTGTCTTTGGGGATTTTTGCATGGATTTATCTGGGCTACATTTTCATATGCAATTTCATTAATTGCAACTAATATTTTTATTGTTTTAATAATACCATTTTTATATCACATAATAAATAGTTTTTTATTTCAACTACTAGGTTTTTCTCTTATATCATCTACTGAAGCATTTGCACCATATGTACTTCATAGCTTTGCTTTTATTAGGATACTTATACCATCTATTATAGTTATTTCAATTAGTGCTATAATATTATATTACTATACTTTGATAAAGGAAGATTGCTATGACTAAAAGGAGAAATATACTATTAAACTTAGTTCGATTAGATTTTTACAAAAATATATTTTCTTATAAATGGATTCCTATAATATCTAGTTTGTTTATTGTAAGCATTTGTGCAATTCATGATGTTTTATATAAATCATTTAGTATTAAAAAATCTTTTAATAAAATTGATGTATTATTTAATACTTTCACTGAACAACATTTTGTAATATATTTTTATACTCCAATAATAATATACCTTATGATACTCGCAATAACTTCAAGTTTTAATAGTTCTTCTTTAATAAAAATGGGTTCAACTACAAGATGGATCATAAGTAAAATTATTATAATATACATAATATCAATTATATTTGTTATGCTTCAATTTATAGTTGCTTTTATAAGTTCACTTCAAATTCCATACAATGGCACCTGGAGTGCTTTTGCAAAGGCTTTCGCCTTACTACCTCAAAACATTATTGTAACATATCAAAATCCTGTCATTGCTTTGATATGTAGTTTAATATTACTTATATTAGGATTTGGAGCATTAGGAGTCATTATACTCATAAGTTTTGTATACTTTGGAAGAAGAAAACTAATGTTGTTACCTGTAATATTGGTATGGGCACTAACTATCTTTGGTCTGAATCCTGTTATTGATATACCTAATTATTTAAATTATCTTTCATATGGAACAAATGTATCATTACCTAACTCAATGTATTATTCTAGTAATGGTTTTATTATTTCTCTATTAGTTTTTATATTCTTTAATTTAATACTAATTTTAATATCAAATTTTAGATTAAGAAATTGTGATTTGAATAGTGGTGATAAAAAATAATGATGCTTAAAAATTGTATAAAAAAAGATTTATGTTCATTAATAAATTTAAAAATAATTTTAATAACTATTTCTTGTTTTTTCATTATATCAATGTATTCATATTCTATGTTGAATACAGGAAGTATATCCAAGGCAAACCTTAATATATTTGACCTTTTTTTAATAAATTTTTTAGGACCTTGTAATAATACCATTATGGATTTTTTAAAATGGTTTTTACCTATTATTTTATTCATGTTTTTTATAGGAAACTTTTTTTATAAAGAATGGCAAGGAAGATACTTATATTCTTTAATTAGAACTAAATCATTATCTCAATGGTTACTTAGTAAAATAATATCTATATCAATATTTTCATTTTTATATTGTATAACTTTTTATATAGTGACATTACTAGTAGGACTTTTAACTAAACTTAAAATAGAAAATTGCATAAGTAAATTTGCAAGTGAAAATATACTTTTAAATGGTACGAGCTCCTGGTCTGTGTATAAAATAACAATGTCTATGTTTATATTATTGTTTTTAGGATTAATAGTATTATCATTAATCCTTCTTAATTTTAGCCTATTTAATAACGAATCAATTTATGGTTATTTGTTCATATGCCTGATTGTGTCAGAACCACTTATTAACAATATTATTCCTAATTCTATAATTCCTTGGCTACTTGGAGAACAGCTCATTTTCTTTAAGCATTCAATTATAAACTTAGCTTTGAATAATTTTACAGTGCAGTGGTCTATTTGTTATTTATTAATCCTTGGACTATTGAGCATTTATTTATCTTTTATAACTTTAAAGAAAAAAGATTTTAGATAATCGGAGGTATTTTATTTTGAAAGAAACAGTTATAGAAATCAATGATTTAACAAAAGACATCAAAGGTGATGTTATACTAAATAATATTAATTTGAATATTAAAAAAAATAAAATCTATGGAATCATAGGCCATAATGGCTGCGGTAAAAGTATGCTATTTAAAGCTATTTGTGGACTAATAAAACCAACTAAAGGTAATATTTTTGTAAATGAAAAAGAAATAGGCAAAGATACTAGCTTTCCAGAGAATGTGGGTGTCTTAATAGAAGACCCTGGATTTATCCCTAATTATACTGCTGTTAAAAATTTAAAATTATTAGCAGATATCCAAGGTAAAATAGGCGAAAAAGAAATTAAGGATTCACTAATAAAAGTGGGTCTGGATCCTAATAATAAAAAAGGAGTAAAAAAATATTCCTTAGGTATGAAACAAAAACTTGGAATAGCTCAAGCCATAATGGAAGACCCATCTATACTTATATTAGATGAACCTATGAATGGACTGGATTTTGACAGTGTAAAAAATATTAGAAATTTAATTTTAGACTTAAAAAATAAAGGCAAAACCATATTACTTACTAGTCACAATAAAGAAGACATTGATATATTATGTGATGAGCTTTTTAAAATGGACAAAGGCACCCTTCAAACTGCATAGTATAAAAAAAATGTAGGTAAATTTATATAAAGTAAATTTACCTACATTTTTTTACTATTAAATATAATGTTTTATGTTATTAATTCCTATTTATATATGCTATTTCTTTTTTAATTGTTCATTTTTATAATTCTTCTTCCGTAACTATCTTTATACCATTTTTAAGAAACAGTGCTGATGTAACACCATTTCCATCTATTTTATTCCCGCTAAAGCTTCCATCATATATCTTCCCAAATCCACAAGAAGGGCTTTTAGATTTAAAAATTACTTTTTTAGCATTTACTTCTTTTGCAACTTTTAAAGCCTCATAAGCACCCTTTAAAAATTCTTTGGTACAATCTTTTCCTTCCTTGCTTATAACTTTAGCTTCTCCATTTAATACGTCTTCTCCATCTCCGCCCATTATCTCACATGGAGTTCTAGGGGTTGTAAGTCCTCCCATTTGTTCTGGACAAACTAGTATTGCTTTACCTTCTTTTAAAAATTCTAAAGCCTTAGGATGTAAATTATTTCCCCCACTATATTTGCAATCAATTCCACATAGACAAGCACTTATAACTATCATAATAAAACCTCTCTATATAATTCTATTTGAGTTCTACTACAGTAACTCCATTTCCACCTTCACCATAATTTCCAAGTCTATAACTTTTTACATGAGGATGTCTTTTTAACATATCATTTATAGAATTTCTTAGTATTCCTGTTCCCTTACCATGTATTATAGTAACTTCAGAAAGTCCACCCATACAAGCATCATCTAAATATTTATCAGCAGTATATACTGCTTCCTGTGAATCCATTCCTCTTAAATCAACTGATGAAGCTACAGATTTTAAGTTTAAGCTAACTTCTCTCTTCTTTCTTTGTCTCTTCTCAATTTTTGTCTCTTTTGTTTTTCTTAAATCTTTTATATTTACTTTTATTTTCATAATTCCTGCTTGTACTTGAACATCACCCTTGCTATCAGGATTTGTAAGCACCATAACTTTTGTATCAAATTTAGGAAGATAAACCTCATCACCTTCAGCCACTTTATCAATGGGTTCACCAATTTCCTTTGGTTTGTTTAACTTTTCTTCCGTTTTTTCTAATTTTTCTTTTAATTTTTTTCTATTTTCCTCTAAAAGTTTACGGACATCTGAAGAATAACCCATTCTTTCAAGTTCTCTTATATCTTTTAAAATTTTATCTGATTCTTCTTTAGCTTCTTTAATAATTTCTTTAGCTTCCTTTTGAGCATTTAAAATTGCTTTTTCTCTTATATCCTTAAACTTATCTAGTTTATTTTCATATTTTTCTTTAAGTTTAACAGCTTCTTCTCTTGCACCCTCAGCTTCCCTTGCATGTTCTTGTGCTTTAATGTTTTTGTGTTGAAGAGATTGTATTAAGTCCTCAAATTTAAGAGTTTCCTCATCAATACCTTTTTTTGCATCTTCTATTATATAATCTGGAAGACCGAGCCTTTTAGATATTTCAAAAGCGTTAGATTTTCCCGGAACTCCTATTAGAAGTCTATATGTAGGTCTTAATGTTTCAACATCAAATTCTACAGATGCATTTTCAACTCTATCTACTTTTAGTGCATATGCTTTAAGTTCACTATAATGAGTTGTAGCTATTACTTTTGTATTTCTTTCTCTTAAGTTTTCAAGTATAGACACAGCAAGTGCAGCTCCTTCTGTAGGATCAGTTCCTGCTCCAAGTTCATCAAATAAAACTAAAGAATTTTCATCTGCATTATCTATAATATTCACTATATTAGTCATGTGAGACGAAAATGTCGATAAACTTTGTTCTATACTTTGTTCATCACCAATGTCTGCAAAAACCTCTTTGAAAAAACTTATAGTTGACCCTTGTGCTGCTGTAATCATAAGGCCACTCATTGCCATTATATGCATAAGTCCTACAGTTTTTAAAGTAACTGTTTTACCACCTGTATTAGGTCCTGTAATTACAAGAGATGTTATACCTTCTCTTAAATATATATTATTTTCAACTACTTTCTTTGTATCTATAAGCGGATGCTTTGCTCTTATTATATTAAAGTGACCATCCTCACTTATAGTAGGACAAATAGCATCCAATTTCGCAGCATACTTTGCTTTAGCAAATATAAAATCAAGCTCCCAAAGTATATCTGCATTAACTTTAATAACATCTATATTATCGTATACTTTTCCTGAAAGAACTGTAAGTATCCTCTCTATTTCATCTCTTTCTTTAAGTCTTAATTCCTTTATTTCATTATTCAAATCAACAAGACTCATAGGCTCTATAAATAAGGTTGCTCCTGATGAACTTTGGTCATGTACAAGTCCTGGAACAGCACCCTTATGTTCAACCTTTACTGGAAGTACGTATCTTTCGCCTCTCACTGTATATATATTTTCTTGTAAATGCTGAGAATATGTTCTAATAAGAGAGTTAACCCTAGACTTTATAGAACTTGTTTTATCCTTCAATGATCTTCTTATATTAAAAAGAGTAGTACTTGCTCTATCTGAAAGTTCATCTTCTCCAATTATGCATTTAAATATTTCTTCTTCTAGTCCACTTAATGGTACAATTCCTTCTGTAATGCTTTCTAATACTGTATATTTCTCATTCTCATCATCACTTTTAACATATGCTTTAAATCTTCTTGAGCATTTTAATAAATTTGCAATTCTAAGAAGTTGTACTGGAAGAAGAGTAAATTTTCTTTGCGCCTTTGATATTCCTTCTCTTGCATCATATAATCCTTGAAAAGGAGCATCTCCCTTTTTTATAGATATCTCAAATGCTTCTTTTGTCTCCATTAAATGTTCACGTACTTCATATGCATTTTTATATGGTTGAAGTTCATCAATTAAGTCTTTTGACGCTGATGTTTGAGTATATTTCTTTAATTCTTCTTTTATTTTATCAAACTCTAAAACCCTTAAAGCTTTATGATTCATGTTATTCTACACCTCTTTTAAAATGTCCTCTGGTATAATTCTTAAAATCTCCTTGAAATCTTTCATTTTTGAAACTCTTAAGTATATTCAAAGTTTCATCATAATCTTCACTTAAAAATTCTAATCTAAATATATTAATATTAGAAGCTTTAATCTCATCTAAATTAGATATTAAATTAATAGGAGTAGAATTATATATATGACTTCTACAATATTTATCTGTCTTTACTTGCATTTCAGCATTCATTCTATCTTTTAATATATAATCTCCTTTTAAACATTCTCCACTGCAAGATTTTTTTCTATCTTTACCACCAAATACACTTCCTATTGGACAGTATTCACTAACCATAAGTTCTGGTTTACCATATACCATAATAGCACATGGGAATTTAGTCTTCTTAGTTATTTCCCTTATTTCCTTCTTATTTAGTTCTAAACTTAATGTTGCAACATCTAAAATTTCCTTGTAAAATTCCAAACTATAACTATTAAAAATATTTAATTTATAATCACCTATTATTTGAACTTTTTCTTTAAATCTATTTATTATTCCTGAGTTAGATGTTATTATTCCTTTTATTAAATCTATATTATCTTCTATAAACATGCTCACGCTTTCAAATTCTTCTTTGATTATAGTTGATGTTTTTATATATAAATTTTCACAGTCTACTTTTCTTAAATCTATATCACAATGTCTAATAGATACTTCAACAGCAATATTATTAAAGCCATAATCCAGTGCTGCTTTTAATTGTTCAGTTGTTGTAACAGTAATTATTGAGTTCCCAATTAAATCTACATCTTTATCATCATCTATATTTAAGTTTAAATCTAAATCATTGTTAAATTGTCTTTTATCATTAGTTTTTATATCATTAATAATACTATCTATTAATTCTCTACGAACTGCATTTATTGAAGATACAGGTATAAATCCTTCTTCAAAAGTTGTAAACTCAATTTTATCAAAAGCAAAAGCTGTATCTCCTGTCTTATTTAAGTTTTTAATTAACTTTTCTTTATCCATTGGCTTATTTACAGCTTTTTGAACTACTTCTCCTGAAATTTTATATTCTTTTTGTTTATAATTAGTATTTAAAGTTAACGGCTCCCCTACTTTAAAACTAACAGATAAACTTATAGAATTTTTCTTTCCATATATATCTTCATAAGACTTAGCTAATAAACTTAAAAGATTAGTATCTGAAGTTTTATATAATAAATCCCCCGCCTTATATTTAGTAGGCTTTAGCTTTACTCTATCTCCCACAAAAGCTTCCTCTACATTTTGTGAACCTTTTACTATTTTAAAAATAGTAAATCCTTCTCCCCCAAATCTAATTCCATCTTGAAGTTTTATATTCTCTTTTAATTCAATTGATAAATCTCTATTTACTTTTCCTATTAATACTCCAGTATTTTTAGGAAATCTATATGACATCATATCTCTTCCTACGTTGCCAAATAAATATGCTTTAGAAAATCCTTCTCTATTAAATAATTGAAGTAATTTTTTTCTTTCACTTTCAATATCAACATTAGCTTTATCTATTGCTTTTCTATATGCTGAAACAACCCCTGCTACATATTCTGGTCTTTTCATTCTACCTTCTATCTTTAAAGAAGTTGTTCCACTTTGTATAATTTCTTTTATGTTATCTATGGTACAAACATCTTTAGGACTTAAAATATATCCTTTTGCTTTTTTCTTCCTTTTCATGTCTATAATTTCATAAGGAAGCCTACATGGTTGTGCACAACGTCCACGATTTCCACTTCTTCCACCTATCATACTACTCATAAGACATTGACCTGAATAAGACACACATAATGCTCCGTGAATAAAGATTTCCGTTTCTATGTTTAAATCTTTTGATATGTATTCTATTTCTTTCACCTTTAGTTCTCTTGCAAGAACAATTCTTGAAAATCCTAAGTTTTTAAGAAACATTGCACCTTCTGCATTATGTATACTCATTTGAGTTGATGCATGTAATTCAAATTTGGGGAAATTTCTCTTTATAAGAGTTGCAAGCCCCGTATCTTGAATTATTAAAGCATCTACTCCTATTTTATATAAAAACTCTACATACTCCAATGCTTCCTTAATTTCATTTTCTTTCATTGAAGTATTTACTGTTACATAAATCTTTACATCATTTAAATGACAATATTCTACAGCTTTAATCATATTCTCATCATCAAAATTAGAAGCATAAGCCCTAGCAGAAAACTTTGCTCCTCCAAGATACACTGCATCTGCACCATTTTGTACTGCTGCATAAAGACTTTCCATAGTTCCTGCTGGAGCTAGTAATTCGATTTTATTCATAAGTTATCTCTCCTCGATCTATCGTTACACCTAGTAATACATTATAACAAAAGAAAGCACCTTTAAACAACCTAGGTATTTTATTCATGTTTATTATCATATGATATATATTTTATTAACACCTAAAAATAACCTCGCATAATATGTAGTATTATCTAACTTTTATGGAGGTATGTTTATGTATCCTAACTTTGAAAATTCCAATTTAGATTCTAGTTGCGGGTGTAATCCTTATTGTGGGTATGATCCTTGTTATAGACATTGTTGCTGTCCATCTACATGTAATACAAATGCAGTAGCTCATGTAAATGGTAGCCCTCATCATCCCAATTTAAAAGGAGTTGTATATTTCTTTTCTGTACCATGTGGCACAGAAGTTTCAGTATGCATTCATGGACTCCCACTTTATAAACCTGCAACTGCGACTTCACAACCTGTAGGTCCTTTTGGTTTTCATGTTCACTCTGTAGGTTGTTGTGATATAGGTGACCCTGACAATCCTTTTACATGCGCAAGTGGTCACTGGAATCCAGACAATCAACCTCATGGTAACCACGCAGGGGATTTCCCTGTTTTATTCTCTAATCATGGACTATGTAAAATGTGCTTTTTTACAGATAGATTTAAACCTAAAGATGTTATCGGATTATCAGTAATTATCCACGAAAATCCTGATGACTATAGAACACAACCTTCCGGTAACTCCGGAAAAAGAATTGCTTGTGGACTAATTGAACGATTATGTTAGATATAGCTCCCCATAAATATTATGGGGAGCTTATTAACCGTAAATAACCTATATTAAGTAACTAAATAACTTTATTCTTCATAATATATATTGATACTAAAAAAGGGGGTATTAAATTGCTAGAAAATTTACTTTTAAAAACAGGAATTAACAATATCGTAAGCATCTCTAAAAAGGCTACAACAGATACTACATTAACAGGTACTACACCACAAACAAAAACACTTGAAACACTCTCTATAGATTTAACTAATATTAATGATTCTATTCTATTAACTGGAGTAATTGATTTTTCTATAACAGATGAAGAAACAGCTACTGCAACTAATATAGGTCCTTTAGAACTAGAAGTTTTAAGAACTTTTAATGGAAATACTACACCTATTTTATTCCAAAATTTCGTAATGAATAGTGTAGAATATTTAGCCGGTATAGGTTCTTTCCAACACTTTAAATTTCATTGGTTGGATCTAAATCCAACTTCATCTTTATGTTCTAATACATGCACTAACCTTAGCGATAATTGTTCAGCCGCCAATATCACTTATACTTTTAATCTTTCCACAACCGGGTTAGGTTCTGCTACTCAATCTGCCGGAGTTGTCGCAGAAGATTATTATTCATTAAATTTAATTGAGATACCTAAACAAGTATAAATTGTTATTTATATAAACATTAAAGGAGGTAATATCATTGCTACAAAACTTATCTTTAAAAACTGGCTTTACTAACTTTAAAAATATTTCTAAGATTGAAACCGGTAATCCTATAGTTCTTACTGGTACAACCCCATCATCAAAGATAATAGAAACTATTCCTATAACTTTAAATAATTCAAATAGTTCTGTTTTATTAATGGGAACAGTCATATTTTTTATATCAGACTCTACAGCAAACACAAATATGGGGCCTTTGTATCTAGACATCTTGCGTCCTATCAATGGAGTAAATACAGTCATATATGAAACAGGATTTAAACTTGATAATGTTCCCTTTATAGCCTCTAACCCTACTCCAAATATAGTAAATAATTTTGGATTTCAATGGTTAGACACTCCTTCTTCATCCCTATGTGATAATTCTACAATAAATTATACTTTTGAAATCGCTACTGATGGATTTGCTGATAACACCCAAGCTGCAGGTATAGGTCGTGAAGACTACTATTCATTAACTGTAGCTGAAATTCCAAAATAAAATTGGGACATACCTTATTAATATAGTTGAATAAATTAGTAATTTAACTTTTAAAAGGGGGTATCATCTTGACACAAAGATTATTACTAAAAACAGGAGTTTTAAATATTAAAAACATCTCAAAAGACGCTACTAAAAATACAACTGTTACTGGTACTAAAGCTTCTAAAGCTACACTTGAATCAATACCCATAACTTTGCAATATCCTAATAGTTCTGTACTTCTAAGTGGATCTGTTGATTTTACCATAAATGATACTACTGCTGGAAGTGACATTGGCATCTTACTTTTAGATGTTACAAGAACAATAAATGGCTATACTGAACTTATATATGAAACAGGGTTCTATTCAAGTGGTGCAAATTATCTAGCCAATCTCGAGCATTTTGGTAATTTTTCATTTGAATGGTTAGATTTAAATCCTCTCTCTTCTATATGTCCAAATGTATGTTCTGATCTTGATATAGATTGCCCTAGTACGACAATAACTTATAATTTCATTATTTCAAATGATAATGGATTTTTAAGTGCAACTCAAACTGGTGGAGTTGTAATTGATGATTACTATTCTTTAACAATAGCAGAAGTTTCTAAATAGATAAAAAGGTTGTCTATAAGATGGGTTTTGCCAACTGTAAGACAACCTTTTTATAACACCCAAATTACATTAAGATTCATTAGCGTACTAATACTTCATTATCTAAATTCCAATCCTTTGCTTCCATTATTATATAATATATATTATTCAACAATACTTATATTAATTTATAAAAATACAACATAATAACATTAAAAATATTTTTGAAATTTTACTTAATAATATACTTAACGGCATCATCAAAAATTCTAGTATTCATTGTCCAGGTACTACACTAACTTATAACTTCATTCTTTCAAATGACATTGGATTTACAACCTCTATTCAAACTGCTGGAATTTATACTGGTTCCTTTTATTTTTTAACTTTATCTGAAGTTTTTAAATAAATAACAAAGAGGTTGTCTTAAATTTAATAATTTTTGACTTGAAGACAGCCTCTTCTTAATTAATATATTTTTTTATAGTAAAAAGCAGTTGAAGTATACACTTTTTCATATATACCTTTAACAATTATTTTATCTTCTTCTATTGATTTTATGACCTTATCTAAATCACTCAAAGAAAATTTTATAGCTCTAGAACAACCAGACGATATTGTACACGGAGTTGATATAAGATCAACACTTAATCTTTGATCCTTTAATATTTTAAACATATGAATACTATTTGATGATGAATTAAAAACTACTATACATGAGTTATCCATACTCCCCCTCCTCTATTACTATAATATTTAAAATTACATAAATATGTTACTTTAATATTTTGTTATAAAATAATAAGACTGTTGACAATATTAAATTTGTCAACAGTCAGATTGTTCAAAAAGCCTCCATGTAATTGGAGGCTTTTACTTTCGTCAAATATCTTTTATACGATAGCATTTAAAAAGTTGCTAGTTTTGTGTAATGATTTGGTATAAATTTCAATTAAATCATACGAAAAATAGTGCGATAGCACCATGGCTATCTTTTTCATATTCTGAACTGCTGCTGTAAGTAAGCATTGCTCGGAAACATTTTTAATTCCTCGCATGCGACAATAGCGCAGCCCATGTAATTCTTTTGAATCAGCAAAGCTACGCTCAATTTTTTCTTTACGTTTTTTATAAATACTTTTACCTTTTTCAGTTTTAGTAAATGCAAAAATTTGATCCTTATAATCTTCCCAAACATGACGACGTATAGTTCTGTTAATTGATTTATCAGATGTTAAGCAATTATTTTTATATTTGCATGAAGCACATTCATCCGCATTACTAACATATTCTTTATATCCGCTTCTTGTAGTGGTTTTGTATTTTAAAAAGAAGTTATTCATACATACATATCCATCTAATTCTTTAATATATTGAAATCTATATTTAGTATACTTTTCTTTAACATGAGGTCCTAAACGGAAACCAAAAACACCTTGATAATTTTTTTCTGAAACTTGCTTACAAATAGGATTTGTAGAATAACCAGCATCAGCTACTAAATACTTTGTATTAAAATTAAACTTTTTTATTTGCGTCTCTATTCTTTTAACATAAGGATCTACATCATTAATATTACCTGGAGTTACATGAACATCAGTTATAATATTATATTTTCCGTCAACAGTTCTATGATCTAAATAAAAAAAACCTTTTGGTTTTCCGTCCCTAACCATATATCCACTGTCTGGATCAGTTGTACTTACTTTTATTTCTTTGGTTTCAGATGTTTTTAGGTCTTTTTTTAGAGGCTTTTTATTATGATTAATTCTATCTTTATTAATATCTTTTTCTAATTCATCAAAGTATTCCTTTGTAGATTTAGTTATTTCTTTTTTTATAAGTTTATGTTTATTAGCGTTAGCTTTTAGATGGGTAGAATCAGTGTATAAAATTTTGCCATCGACTAAATTTCTATTAATCGCTTGAAATACAATGTTATCAAATATTTCTTGATGTATATTTGTATCATTGAATCTCTTTGTTCTATTTTGACTTATGGTAGAATGGCTTGGTATTTTATCAGTAAGTCCATATCCTAAGAACCACCTATAAGCTACATTTACTTGTATTTCCTTTACGAGCTGACGCTCAGAGCGTATACCGAATAGGTATCCAATAAAAAGCATTTTAAATAACACAACTGGATCTACTGATGGTCTACCATTGTCAGGACAATATAAATCCTTAGTTAAATCTCGTATAAACGAAAAGTCTATGAATTTATCTATTTTTCTAAGTATATGATTTTCTGGTACTAAGTTTTCTATATAAACCAGTTCTAATTGATTTTGTTTTCTCTCATTATTAGTAAGCATTTTGCCTCCGTAGGAGCCCTAACGGGCTAAATAATTTATTGGTCTAAATATATATTCTACAGAAGTAGGAGATATCCTTTTTGTAATAAATGTAAAAAGGCTGTTGACAATATTAAATTTGTCAACAGTCTTATATAAAAAATCATTTCACTATATCTACTTAGATGCTGGATCAAAATCTTCAAATGGGAATGGTATTTCATTGAAAAATGAGCATGGATCTCCAGGAATTATAGGATTGCATACAGGTATATCACATGGTCCATTGGTTAACATTGTCGTATTAACGAGTCTAAACAATTTAATTATTGTAAATAATCCAATTGTTACACCTATTATAGTATTTCCGCATACTTGAGCACTACAGGGATCTTTGACTGTTCCAACATTTATTGCAAGAGGTGTTGCTTTAGCTTCTACTAATACATACGGTGCGTTTTGATAAGAATATGGACCATTGTTTGCAAATAAATTAGAAGCTAAAACTACATCCTTACCCCCTACTCCTCCAAATAATACTACTTGTTTTTCATATTCACTGTATGCACAGATATAATTTTGGGTCTTAGTTACTGTAGCTGCTGGTCCTAATCCTATATTTAAAATATTTCCATTTGCATCTAATAAATTTAATCTATAACTAAATCTATATCTTATAGTAACCTTCCAATATCCATCTGATACAAAAAGGTTTTGTGCTTGTATGTTTGATATTTTTATATCTGATATTACAAAACTTCCTTCTACTATTTGTACACTATCTACTAAATTAGGATTAAATGATATTATACCTGATGTCGGTATAGCTTTTGTAAGGGTAGTACCTGCTATTTTAAGAATATTCAAATCTTCTCCACTTTTTGAAGCATTTATAGGTATTGATTCAACACCTACTTCTGGTGCAACAAAGTCTGGTTTCAAACAATCTTGTTGTCTGCATTTACCATACACTTTCATGGCTATTACGCATTCTTCAGTTGGGACTGTAGAATCTTTAGTTCTAGGCAAACTCTTTACATCTAAATTATCTTCCATATCTATCCTCCTATAAATATTTATTAATATATATAATCCCTAATAACATAATATGTCTTATTCCTATTTATGTGATATATCTTAAAAACTTTTATAAGAATTTTTAAATACAAACAATCATATATTCTATAAAAATCAATTTTATAAAAGGAGATACTTATGAAACTATCAAATAATGAATTTTATACAATAAGAATGTTTCATGGTAATTTATGGAATATAACACACAATAAAAAATTGGGTATTATTTACAGACAGCTTATTGATCAAAAATGGTCTGCTGCTTCAATTTTACAAAAACACTGTAATGATTCATTTGCTACTGTACTTCTTCCTAAAAACCAATTATGCTTAATATATCAAACTAATGAAGGCAACATTGTAATGAGTCTTTTTTCAAATGAAACATGGGAACATATGAAAATTCTTAAATGGAAAGGTAATGTACTAAAAAAAGCTACAATAAAAGCTCTATATTATTATAATAAAATTCATATTTTTTATAGCCTTAGTTTAACTTCAAATTCTAACCAAACTCTTTTTTATCAAACAATTGATTTAGATTTAAACCTTTCTAAACCTATTAGTATAGATACTGATATACTTAACCTAGATAAACCATTTGAAATAAGTATTTTGGATAATGGGAGTTTGGTAGTATTATATGAAAAACTAGATAAGAACTATAAATTAGTATATAAAATATTTAATTGCCAAAACTATAAATGGTCAGATTGCTACACAATAGATAAAAATATAACACCTTATAAAGATTTCTCTTTATGTTGCAATAACAATACAATTCATATCTTATATATTAAAAACTCTAATTCACAAAATTTTTTAATTCATTGTTCAGGACTATTTCTGGATTTAAACTATATTACTATATTTAAAAATACAAGAGATATATTCTTTCCTTGTTTTTTTAAATTAGGTGATACTATTTGGGACATGTGGATTAATAATAATTCAATTTATAGTTGCTTTTCTAATGATAATGGATTAAATGTGAGTAATATCAAAACAGAATCATTACCTAACTCATTATTAAAAACCTCTTATCTTTCTTATTATGATGAATCCAATAATAAACATACTTGTATTAATTATTTATACATTACTCCTAATAATGGACTAACTTTTTTTCCTACTGCACTATCAAATTCACTAAAGCAATATTATGAAATAAACCCCAAATTTAAAAATGACAACTACATTGCCGAAAATACAAAAGAATATATAACTAATATGAAAGAAAAACTTTCAAATAAAGAACAAATAATTAATGAACTAAACCATATAATACAAAAAGAAAAAAATAACTCTGCACTAACATTTAATAAACTAAATAATATACAAAGTAATTATTTATTATTAAAAGAAAAATATGATTCTCTACTAAATCAGAAACTAAAACTAGAAATAAACACTTCTAAGGTAAAAGAACTAAAAGATTTATTGTTACAAAAACAAAAAATTATCTCTGATTTTGAAAAAAAGTTTTACGATTTAAAATTATCTAATAATACTACTCCTAAAAATAATAATAAAAACACAAAAAATAATAATAAAAATAAAAATAGTATAAACTATTTAAAAAATGAAATAAAAGATTATAAATTTATCATAAAAAATTTAAATAACAAACTAATAACCTATGAAAAAATGATTTCATCTTTAACTACTCAACTTAATATTGAAAAAGATTAACTTAGTAATAAACTAAATTTATTTTCACAAAAAATTTCTTGATATAAATTTATATAAAAGAAACTAGAGAAATATTATATATTCTCTAGTTTCTTCAGATTGTTCAAAAAGCCTCCACCTTTGGAGGCTTTTATTTACGCCAAAATTCTTTTATGCGATAGCATTGGAAAAGATACTCATTTTATGTGTTAATTTGGTATGAATTTGCATTAATATGTACAAAAAATAGTGCGATAGAACCATGGCTATCTTTTTCATATTCTGAACTGACGCTGTAAGTAGGCATTACTCAGAAACATTATTGATTCCTCTCATGCGACAATAGGGCAGCCCATGTATTTCTTTTGAATCAGCAAAGCTACGCTCAATTTTTTCTTTACGTCTTTTATAAATACTTTTACCTTTTTCAGTTTTAGCAAATGCAAAAATCTGATCTTTATAGTCTTCCCAAACATGGCAACGTATAGTTCTAATACTTGCTTTATCGGATGTTAAGCAAGTATTTTTATATTTGCATGAAGCACATTGTTCCGCATTACTAACGTATTCTTTATAGCCTTCTCTTGTAGTAGTTTTATATTTTAAAAAGCAGTTATTAATACACACGTACCCATCTAGTTCTTTAACATATTGAAATCTATACTTTGTATATTTTCCCTTAACATGGGGTCCTAAATGGAAACCAAAAACGCCTTGATAATTTTTTTCTGAAACTTGCTTACAAATAGGATTTGTAGAATAACCAGCATCAGCTACTAAATACTTTGTATTAAAATTAAACTTTTTTATTTGCGTCTCTATTCTTTTAACATAAGGATCTACATCATTAATATTACCTGGAGTTACATGAACATCTGTTATAATATTATATTTTCCATCAACTGTTCTGTAATCTAAATAAAAAAAGCCTTTAGGTTTTCCATCCCTAACCATATAGCCACTGTCTGGATCAGTTGTACTTACCTTTATTTCTTTAGTTTCAGATGTTTTAGGCTTTTTTTTAGAGGTTTTTTATTATGATTAATTCTATCTTTATTGATATCATTTTCTAGTTCCTCAAAGTATTCCTTTGTAGGTTTAGTTATTTCTTTTTTATAAGTTTATGTTTATTAGCGTTAGCTTTTATATTAGTAGAATCAGTGTATAAAATTTTTCCATTAACTAAATTTCTATTAATAGCTTAAAACACAATGTTATCAAATATTTCTTGATGTATGTTTGTATCATTAAATCTCTTTGTCCTTTTTTGGCATATAGTAGAATAGCTTGGTATTTTATCAGTAAATCCATATCCCAAGAGCCATCTATAAGCTATATTTACTTGTATTTCTTTTATGAGCTGACGCTCAGAACGTATACCGAATAGGTATCCAATAAAAAGCATTTTAAATAATACAACTGAGTCTACTGATGGTCTACCATTATCAGTACAGTATAAATCTTTAGTTAAATCTCGTATAAAGGAAAAGTCTATGAATTTACCTATTTTTCTAAGTATATAATTTTCAGGTACTAAGTTTTCTATATAAACTAGTTCTAATTGATTTTGTTTTCTCTCATTAGTAGTAAGCATTTTCCTCCGTAGGAACCCTAACGGGCTAAAGAATTTATTTAAATATATAATTCTACAGAAGTAGGAAATACCCTTTTTGTAATAAATGTAAAAAAAGTTGTTCACAAATTATGTTTATCAACAACCTGAAGAAACTAGAGAACTATTATATATTCTCTAGTTTCTTTTTAATTTCCCCTACCAATATATCTATTTCTTTTTTTGTATTAAAATATCCTGGACTTACTCTTACAGTTCCTTTATTTTTTGTACCTATTATTTCATGAATTAAAGGTGCACAATGGTATCCTGTTCTAACACAAATATCACTCTTATTTAATATATATCCAACATCAGAACTATCTACATTTTCAATATTAAAAGATACAACAGGCACCCTATTGTCAAAATCTGCATGTCCATATATAACTATTTTAGGTATTTTATTTAAAGCATCTATTAAATATTTACACAAATTTATCTCACGTTTTCTTATGTTCTCTATACCAATCTTTTTTATAAATTTTAATCCTTCACAAAGTCCTGCAATTCCGGGAGTATTTTTAGTACCACTTTCAAATTTGTCTGGTAAAAATTCAGGTTGACTTATACTTTGAGATTCACTTCCAGTACCTCCTTCAGTGTAAGGGATAATGTCTATATCACTATTAATATACAATCCTCCTACTCCTTCTGGTCCTAAAAGCCCTTTATGTCCTGGGAAAGCTAAAAAATCTATATTATATTTTTTAATATCTATAGGTATGCTTCCCGCACTTTGGGATGCATCTACAACAAAAATAATATTATTATTTTTAGCTATTCTACCTATGTTCTCTATATTTTGAACAGTTCCTAGTACATTAGATGCATGATTTATTACTATTGCTTTAGTATTATATTGAATTGAACTTTCTAATTCTTTTAAATCTATATATCCTTGTTTATCAACTTTTAGCAAAGTAACTTCTACACCTTTTTTTTTCATAGTATTTATGGGTCTTAAAACCGAATTATGCTCTATATAAGTACTTATAACATGATCTTGTGGTTTTAAAATGCCTTTTATCACTATATTTAGACTCTCCGTTGCATTACTTGTAAAAATCATATTCATAACATTTTTAATATTAAAAAGATCACAAATTCTTTCCCTACATTCTATTATTTTTTCTTCTGCCCTTATTGCCATATTATAAGAACCTCTCCCAGGATTAGCAGAATAGTTTTTCATACAATTCAAAACCTCATAATAAACTTCATTAGGTTTTGGAAAACTAGTAGAAGCATTATCTAAATATATCATATTTATACCTTTTTACATTTTATTAGGATTATTAGGACTAAATTGTTCAAATGGAAATGGAATTTCATTAAATGTTTTACATGGTATATTTTGATTACAATCTGGAATAATACAAGGTCCCGAAGAAATATTGTTATATTTTACAATTCTAACTAAAGCAATTATAGTAAATAATCCTATAGTAACACAAACAGCATTACATTGTGGTGGGCATCCATTAGGTACACATTCTGGTAATTTAGGCAATTGGCAAATATTAGCTTCTAATATATCAGCTTTAGATTGTATATAATGTGTAGGTTTTTCAGCATTAATATTTGGTAATCCTCCTAATGAAAAAGTAACTCCTTTACCGCCTTTAGCACCATATAATGTAACCTTTTTTTCATAAGTACTATAAGCTTGCACAGCTGTAACAGGAGTTGATTGTATTGTCATGTCTGCCAATTTCCCATTAGTATACATTAGTTGTATTGCATAATTGAACTTATACTCTACTACTATATCCCAATATTCATCATTTAAATAATTATTTCTAGTTATACTTTTAACTATTATTTGAGTTTGCAAACTATCTGGAACTATTTTCATGCTATCTATAGACACCGGTAAACAGAACAACTCATCTGGAGCTATATTTACTGTTTGAGTTTTGTCCTCACTTAATATTTTTATTGTAAATTCAGTACCATTTCTAGCAGGTTTTATAGGAACTTTATCTCCTTTAGGACAACAATCTCCCAGAGAAGGTACCAAACAATCTTGTTGCTTACATATTCCAAAAACCTTAAAACCCACCATACAATCTTCCATACAATTTTGTAACTCTAACTTATTTTTCAAGCTCAACTCTCCTCTCCCAAAATTTAAAATATTTATATATCAATACATTATATTAATAACATTGATTTTTTGTACTAAATATATTAAAAGTTTTTTAAATACTTTTAGAAACTAAATATTTAATTTTTCATAGTATATATAGTAGGCTTATATATTTACTCATAACTATTATTATTTTAAATTAAATTATTTGTCTTATATTAATAAAATGCATTTAATTATATTAATATATTTACATTTTAATTTTTTATTAGAAAGGAGCTATTTAACAGTGTCTTTTAACAATGTATTTTCAACAATCACCAATGGTTCAATTGCATTTATTGGAAACACACTCTCTAATAATTTGTCTTCCGCGGTTCTTGATCTTCCCGATGAAATTCAAATAATATATGCAGAATTGATTTGGGGAGGAATGTATAAATCCTTAGGAGAAGATTACAATGACATAGTAAATTCACCATTAAACCTTCAATTACCTGATAATAAAAATGATTTTATAAAGATATATCCCCAAAACAAACAAATGTTTGCTTATAAAGATGTATCTATATATTGTAATTCATGTAATATAACCAATTATATATCCAATTATCCACGAGGATTATATAAAATAAAAAATATAACTATACTCCCTTCGTCAACTCATTCTGATAATGATTATAGATGGACTTTAGCTGTAATATATAAAAATTCTAAACTTCCTTTTAGAAAATTAAACTTATATGTAGGTGGATATGTTATAGATAATACTTCTAATATATCTATACCTATATCTAAGTTTGAAACACCATCAACTGGACAAACTAAATCTAAAATTTTCATGAGTACATTAAACGGAAATAATCTAAAAGAAGGAGCACAAGTTCTCTTCGGAACTAATAAAGATAAGTTAGTTAATCTGCTAGATTATATGGATAATGAAACTTATGACATTATTAGTATAGACGCATCTAAAGAACTAACTAACTCTCAAAATTCCGCTATTATAAAATTATCAACTACTAAAAAAATATATATTCCAACTGTTATTGGTATTCAAATAGATATGAATGCACCTATTGTTACTATATCTCAAGATGTTAAAAGTAAATCTGTAGATAATATTAGAAGTATTAACTATTCTTTAAGTGTTAAAAATGATGGATCTGTTGCTGCAAATAATGTTAAATTAAATATCTTACCTAACAAAAATATTCAATATAATAAGAATTCTTTAACTATAAATTCTAATCCTTCTTTAAATAATATTAATGAAGTATTAAATCTTAACACTATTACTCCTGGTAATTCATCCATAATTAAATTCAGTGGTAACATGTTGAATCCTGGCTCTATTTCAAAATCAAGTCCAAATACTGCTACCTTAAACTATGACTTTACAACAAGCGTTGGTACTTTCCATGGAAGTAATAAAATTCATATAAAAAATATAAAAGCTACTAATATCTTTCCTCCTTTAGTTCCTAATTATGAAAAAGCAACTTACAAAAATACTCCTACTTCGGGTAAAATCTTAGGAGTAAGCTCAACCTCTACTATAACTAACTATACTCTCAATACCCCTCCTACAAATGGATTTGCAAATATAAATTCTGATGGTAGATGGCAATATACACCTAAAGTTAATTTTATAGGACAAGATGAATTTTCCGTAAGTGTAATAGATTCTAGTGGTAACTCTTCTATATCTACTATATCTATACTAATTAAAAACATGTTTGCAAATCAAGATCCAATAAATTGTTGTCCTTGTAATATAGTTTATCCACATCAATTATGTAAATATAAAATTAATACTAATCCTTATTATTGCTATTAAATATAATTTAAAATATAAATAGATTCCAATAATCTATTTATTAGAAAGGAGTTATCATGTCAAACAATTTAATTATTCATGAAAATAGCATAAGTAATCGTGCTACTATATTTAACCCAATATCATCTAATTTTGATGAAGTAACTTATAAAAATCTTCCTGTGACTGGTTCTATACTATCTGTTAATCCAACTGATGGAGTACTCACATATACACTTAAAACTCCCCCAACTAATGGTTTTTCTAAAGTAAATCTTGATGGTACCTGGGTATATACCCCAAAGGTAAATTTTACAGGCACAGATTCTTTTTCTGTAACTATAACTAATGAATCCAATGGTTCAACTATATCAAAAATAAATGTACTAGTTAACGATTTTCCTGAATCCTTTGATTCTCTAAATTGTTGTTGCAGAAATTATTAAATATAACGCTGTGATAATTATAATTATCATAGCGTTATAAAGATTAGTATATTAATATTTTTTTTATACTTTTAAGAACTTATTTTACTTATTTATATTTAGAAAGGAGTTTTTTATGCCCAATAATTTAATTTTCTCCAAAACTATTAATGGCGGAATTACTTTTACTGGAAACTCAATTGGATTAAGTAAAAAAGAAAACTCTCAAAATGCAGGCACTGCTAATTCTATAGGTGCACTTATGGCTAGTAATCTTGATTATCTTCAAGTCCCAACTTATCCACCTTATACAACATTGAATTATTTAGTAGATTCTTCTACAGCTATACTAAAGATTCCCAAAGGGTGTGATGTTGCATTTACAGCGCTATCTTGGGGAGGATGCTGTAAAGTTCCAGGTGAAAATCGAATATCTCCTGTTTCAAATAATGTAAGATTAAGAGCTGTAGACCCTTCTTTTCCTACAGAATATATTTTTCAAGATAGAACTTATTTTACGGATAAGACTAAAGATGTAGTATTTTACAATTGCTACGCAATAGTTACAAATGAAATTAAAAAGAGTATGAGTGCTGAATATTCAGTAGCTGAATTTCCCGTAACAAGCGAAGCTACTGATAATTCCAATAATTGTGGTGGTTGGACACTAGCTGTTGTATATACTAGTCCATACCTTCCTGCTAGATCTATATCTATTTATACTGGATTAGAAGAAGTTACCTCTTCTAATCCTTTTAGTATAACAACCTCATTCTCACAAACACCAAAATCAACAACTCAAATAGGTAGGGTTCTTTTAAGTGCTATGCATGCTTCAGCTACCTTAGGTAACAACAAGGTTCTTTTTGGTCCCAATGAATATAATTTAGTTCCTTTATCTGGTCCTAGAAATTTAACTAATCATTTTTTTGGCTCTCAGATTAATGATGATAATGAAAATATAGATACATCTGGCACTTTTGGAGATCGAAATCAAGATATACTAAGTGGCACTAACATGATTGGAGGTCGGCAAGGATGGGATATTACCAATGTAGATGCATCTCCTGGACTCACAAATTTTCAAACTTCGGGTATATTTAAATTTGTTACTACTAATAATAACTATTTGCTAAATTTATTCGGACTACAAATCGATATAGAAGTTCCTCAGCTTTCTATAGATAAAACTGTTTTACCACTATTTGCTTCCATTGGAGATGTTGTAGAATATACTATTTCCATACCTAATAATACTTCAACTACTTTTAATAATTTAGTTTTAACAGATACATTCTCCAACGAAATTTCGTATGTAAGTAATTCTTTAACCATAAATGGAAGTTCCTCTAGTGATTCCCCCGTAACTGGAGTTACCTTAGGTAATTTACCTCCATCTAGAACAATTTTAGTTAAATTTAAGGCTAATGTTAATTCAGCGTCTAGTAATAATTTCAACTATTTAAACTATGCCACTTTAAATTATAAAGTTGGAACTGCACCAAACATTATTTCAGCCTCAACTAAAAGTAACATAAATAAATTGTACTCATCATCTATAATCATAAGACCAAATATAACTATAACTGCAAACCCTGATATGGTTTCTTTAAAAGATATAGTTGAATATACAATAAATATTAACAATACTACAACTAGTACTATTGAAAATATAATCTTAATAAATTACCTTCCTCATGAATTTTCATACGTTGATAACTCTTTAACTATTAATGGTATATCAATAAATTCTAATCTCGAAACAGGTATTGATCTTGGCACTATTAATTCTTGGCAAACTATTATAGTCAAATTCAAAGCTAGTGCTAACTCTAAACCTAATAGTGGTTCTCAATATACGGATTCTGCTATTTTAAATTATAAATTTAATACCGATGATGGGCTTCTCCCTTATAGCATTACAACTGTCAATGATATAGAATATTTAGTTGGAGGAGATATACCTGAAATTACCAATATAAATAAAACTGCTTCACCAATATTTGCTTCTGTTGGAGATATTGTAGAATACACTGTTTCTATACCTAATAATACTTCTACTACTTTTAAAAATTTAGTTTTGATATATACATTATCTAAGGAAATTTCATATGTATCTAATTCTTTAACTATAAACGAAGTTTCTTCTAATGATTCTCCTATAACTGGGGTTACTTTAGGTAATATACCTCCATCTAAAACAATTTTAGTTAAATTTAAAGCTAAGATAAATTCACAAGCAAGCAATAACTTTTACTATGTAAATTCTGCTACTGTAAATTATGCAGTGGGAACTACACCCAATATTATATCAGCTACATCTAAAAGTAATATAAATAAGTTGTATTCATCATCTATAATTATAAAGCCCAATATGAACATTAACTCAAATCCCACTATAGTATCCTTAGATGATATAGTGGAATATATTATAAACATTAATAATGATACAACTGATACCATAAAAAATGTAATTTTAACTAATTCTTTACCTAATGAATTTTCATATATTTTAAATTCTTTGAGTATTAACAATATATCAGTAAGTTCTAATCCTGAAGATGGAATTTATATTGGTTCCATAAATTCATGGCAAACTATTACAATTAAATTCAAAGCTAAAGTTAACTCTAAACCCACTAATACAAACCTTCAATATACTGATTTTGCTAATTTAAGTTATAAATTTAATACTGATGATGGTCTTCTATCTTATACCATTACATCTACTAATACTATAAATTATCAATCTGGAAGCACTATTCCTGAAATTACTGATATAAATAAAAGTGTTTCACCAACATTTGCTTACATTGGAGATATTGTGGAATACACTATTTCTATACCTAATAATACCTCAACTACTTTCAACAACTTAGTTTTAATAGATGATTTATCTACTGAATTTTCATATGTACCTAATTCCTTAACTATAAATGGGACTCCTTCAAGTTCTTCTCCTATAACAGGAGTAAAATTAGGTAATTTGACCCCATCTCAAATATTACTAGTTAAATTTAAAGCTAAGATAAATTCCCATTCTAATAACAACTTTTACTATATGAATTTTGCTTCAGTAAACTATGAAATTGGAAGTCCACCTAATTCTATATCAGCTACATCTAAAAGTAATATCAACAAGCTATATTCATCATCTATACTTGTAAAACCTAATATTAATATTACAGCAAATTCTACTATGGTTTCTATAAATAATATTGTTGAATGTACTATAACTATTAATAATACTACACCTAATATTATTAGCGATGCATTTTTGACTAACAAACTTCCTACTGAATTTTCATATGTTCTTAATTCTTTAACTATTAATGATGTATTGGTAAATAATACCATTAATAATGGAATTACTCTTGATTCTATAAATCCTTGGCAAACTATTATTGTAAAATTTAAAACACAAGTTAATTCTGAACCTAATGATATAAACTCTCAATATACTGATTCTACTACTTTAAGCTATAGATTCAATACTTCTGATGGACTTTTACCTTATATTATTACAACTTCAAATACTGTAAATTCTTTAGATGTTTATGTTTCTCCTATTGTATCCAAAACTGCTATATCCAGTAATTCTGATCCTAATGTTGCTAATATAGGAGATACTATTAATTACACCATAACTATTAAAAATCCTAGTAATAAAACTATTAAAAATATTATCCTTAAAGATTCACTACCAAATGGTTTATCAATAAAATCTGATTCATTAACTGTTAATCAAAAACCTATATCAGGATATATAGAAACTGGAATTGTTTTAGGAGATATTTCTTCTAACGGTAGCATTATAACAAATTTTGTAGCAGAAGTCAGCCGTTTTGCCTATACAAATTCTGCTATTGTAAATTATGAATTTTTATCTCCAAATAATACTCTATTAAATAGTAGTGTTGTTGCTACAAATAATATATATTGCGATAATACTTCCAATTCTTATCCTCCCGATTTAAAACCTATAACTTTTAATAATGAAAAAATTATTTATAAAAATACTTCTATTACAGGAGCAATAACTTCTATTACATTCAATAATGATAATTTAAAATATAGATTATTTAAATCCCCCAAAAATGGATATGCAAAAATAGATATGAATGGCACATGGAAATATACCCCTAAAGTTAATTTTATAGGTTCAGATGAACTTAGTATATTAATACATGCTGGAGATAGCAGTCCTAGTATTTCAAAAATAACCATATTAATAAAGGATTTTCCTAATTCTTTTAATGAGTTACATTGTTGTAAAAATAATATTTAATATAGTTTTATTTTTGAAACCTAAGTTATATTCATTCATATTATATTACTAAATTTTTATAATATATAAACATTAGAAAGGAGATTATTATGACATTATACCCAGAATATGAAACTACTATTACTGGTGGTATGACTTTTACAGGAAATACTATAGGATTAAGTAAACAAGCTGATAGCTATTATGCTGGAACATCTAATTCTATAGGTGCGTATACAACTGTTGACACAAGTACGAATGTTACTAATTATCCTCAAGGTACTATAACATTTATAGACAATAATTCTTCTAAAGCAGTACTAAATATCCCCGAAGGTTCTATCATACAATCTGCTTATTTAATTTGGGGAGGAAGTTCCATCGTAAGATATGGAATGTCAGGATCTCAAGATTATCAATCACTAGTAGGAAACCCCGTTGACTTTGAGTTTCCTACTAGTGATTCTAATTCATCTTCTATTACCTATGAAACTCAAAAAATATCTCCTGGTGGCAAACAGAGATATCCTATATTCGGAGCTACTTCTAGTCAACCCTATACATTATATACTAACTGGGCAAATGTAACTAGTTATATAAAATATCCAGGTACATTCAAGGTTTCTCGTGTAGTTGGTACTATAGCTCAATATGAAAACTCTCTTAATTGCTGTGGATGGTTACTAGCTGTCCTATATAAAAATTCATTTTTACCTGCAAGACATTTTTCTTTATCGATAGGTGTAGATTTTGTTAATGTTGGAACGCCTATTGATATTAGTAAAACAAATTTTACTACTCCAATATATAATTCTCCAAAAGGTCGACTTTTACTTGCAGCTTTAAATGGAGATGCTACAATTACAGGTGACCAAGTTTTATTGGGACCTAACATAACAAACTTAACTCCTTTATCTGGTCCTCAAAATTTAGTTAATAATTTTTTTGGTTCTCAAATTAACGATGATACTGGAAATACAGATACGTCTGGTACTTTCGGAGATAGAAATCAAGATATTCATACTGCAACTAATATGATAGCAGGTCGTCAAGGAATTGATATTACAAATGTAGATGCATCCCCTGGTCTTTCCAATAATCAAACCTCAGCCAATGTAAGATTTAATACTACAAATGACACATATTTTATTAGTGCTGTTGGCACTCAAATAGATATAAGTGCCCCTGTATTTGATACTTCAACTATTACCGCAGATAAAAAATATGTAAAAGTAGGTAATAGTGTTAATTTTACTATAAAGATCATAAATACCGGTGATATTTTAGCTCAATATGTAACTTTAAAAGATATATTACCTCCTGAATTTTCCTTTGTTGCAAATTCCTTAAAAATCGATGGTATATCGTACCCACAGGATGTTACACAAGTTGTTCCTTTAAAGGAGCTCAATCACAATCAATCTACTACTTTAGATTTTTCTGCTACTGTAGATGCTCCCGTTACAGGTGGTGGCTATACTTTTATAAATCGTGCTAATTTAAATTATTCATTTAAAATTTCTAGTGGATACTTAGTTAAAGATTTTGAAATTACTCCTAATGTTATGTATAATGAATCTATAGCTTTAATACCTCTTTTTTCTAAAGAAGCTGTAACTAATAATTCCATTCAAAGAGTAGCTGCTATTGGAGATACTATTGATTACACTATTAATATAGTTAATATCAATTCATCTAGTCATAACTCTAATACTATGATTAATACTATTTTAAAAGATATTCTTCCATCAGGTCTAACTTATAAACCTGGTTCTTTATATATAGATAATGTTCCCTCATCAGATAATTTATCTTCTATAAACATAGGTACTATACATTATAATACTCTTAAGTCTATTAAATTTACTGCTGAGGTTACTGGAACCCCTGCTAGCGATTCTAAATATGTTAATTCTGCTGATATCAACTATGAATTTACACTTAATGATGGCACTATTTTAAGTAATTCTATGTCAACTAACAACGATATTTACTCTGACTCCATTGTAATCATTCCTAATGTATCAAAAACATCTACATCTAGTAATGCTAACCACAATATCGCTGCTATTGGAGATACCATTGATTATACTATTACTGTTACTAATCCTAGTACATCTTCTACTATACAAAATGTTATTTTAAATGATACTCTTCCTACTGGACTTACTTATAAAATTGGTTCTTTATCCATCAATAATGTTCCTTCATCCGATAGTTTAACATCTATAAATGTAGGTAATATTGATGCTAATAGCACAACTACTGTTAAGTTTACTGCCAATGTTACCGCCACTCCTAGTAGTGACTTTAAGTATGTCAATTCTACTGTGGTTAATTATGAATTTTTAGCTCCTGATGGTACTGCATTAAGTAATAATGTAACAGCAAATAATACTATATACTCTGATTCTGTTCTTATAACTCCTAATATAAGTAAAACTTCTATATCTAGCAATACTGTTTCCAATACTGCTGGAATTGGTGACACTATTGATTACACTGTTACTATTAATAACCCTAGTGCCTCATCCTCTTTACAAAATGCTACTTTAAATGATACACTTCCTATTGGACTTACTTATAAAACTGGTTCTCTATCTATCAATGGTTCTTCTTCATCTAATAGCTTAACTTCTATAAATATAGGTAACATTAATCCAAGTTCTACTATCACTATTAAATTTACTGCTACTGTTGCTGGTAATCCTGCTAGTGATTCTAAGTATGTTAATTTAGCTACTCTTAATTATGAATTTTCAACTCCTGATAGCAATACTTTAAATAATAGTATATCAACTAACAATACTGTATATTCTAGTTCTGTCATTATTACACCTACTATGACTAAAACTGCTGTATCTAGTAATTCAGGTCCTAGTACTGCTACCATTGGAGATACTATTGAGTACACTATTATAATTAATAATCCTAGTGCTACAAATTCTATTATAAATGCTGTTTTAAATGATACACTCCCTAGTGAAATCGTATATAAAACTGGTTCTTTATCTATTAATGGTACTTCTTCATCTGATAATATTTCTTCTATGAATATAGGAACCATTAATCCAGACTCTACTACTACAATAAAATTTACTGCTAATGTTACTGGTAATCCTGCTAGTGATTCTAAATATGTTAATTCTGCTAATCTTAATTATGGATTTTTAACTCCTGATGGTACTACTCTAAATAATAGTGTATCAGCTACTAATACTGTATATTCTAGTTCCGTCATTATAACTCCTACTATGACTAAAACTGCTATATCTAGCAATACAGTCCCTAACATTGTAGCAATTGGAGATACTATTGATTATACCATTACTATTACTAATACTAATGATACTGCTTCCATTATAAATGCTGTTCTAAATGATATTCTTCCCACCGGGCTTAATTATAAAAATGGCTCTTTAACTATTAACAATATTCCTTCCTCTGATAACTTGGCCTCCATAAATATAGATACTATTAATCCTAATTCTACTACTACTATTAAATTTATTGCTGATGTTACTACTAGTCCTGCTAGTAATTTTAAATATGTTAATTCTGTTAACCTTCAGTATAAATATCTAGCTCCTGATGGTACTACCTTACAAAATACTATTTCTACAGATAGCACTATATATTCTAATTCTGTTATTATTACACCTACTATGACTAAAACTGCTGTATCTAGTAATATAGTTCCTGATACTGTTTCTATTGGTGGTACTATCGACTATACAATAACCATTCATAATAATAGTTCTTCTACTATTAGAAATTCTATTTTGAATGATACTTTTCCTATAGGACTTACTTATAAAACTGGTTCTTTATCTATTAATGGTACTTCTTCATCTGATAGCTTAACTTCTATAAATATAGGTAATATTAATCCAAGTTCTACTATCACTATTAAATTTACTGCTAATGTTACTGGTAATCCTGCTAGCGATTCTAAGTATGTTAATTTAGCTACTCTTAATTATGAATTCTTAGCTCCTGATGGTAATTCTTTAAATAATAGTATAATAGCTACTAAAAATGTCTACTCTAGTTCTATAGTTATTAATCCTACTATCACTAAAACTGATAATTCAAGTAATGCTATTCCTCATGTTGTTTCTATAGGTGATACTGTAACTTATACTATCACTATTCATAATTCTAGTACTACTAAGTCTATTACTAATATTAATTTAACTGATACTCTTCCTTCTGGCTTAACCTTTAAGGCCGGTTCCGTAACTGTTAATAGTATTCCTCAAACATCTGCCAACCCTACTATTGGTATTTCTATTCCTATTATTAATACTAATAGTGATGCTACTGTTTCTTTTGTTGTTGATGTTACTGCTGCTCCTTCTACTGGTGATATAAAATATGTTAATACTGCTACCGCTCAATATAACTTCGAATCTCCCGATTCTACTACTTTAACTAGTTCTGTTACAACAAATAATACTATTTATTATGATTCTATTGTTATTACTCCTAACGTCATAAAAACTGCTAATACTAATGTTGCATCTGTTGGTAATATTATCACTTATACCATTACTGCTGAAAATACTAGTAACTCAACTCCTCTTACTAACGTGACTTTAACTGATATTCTTCCTAGCGGTTTATCTTTTAATTCTGGATCCTTAAAAATAAATAATACTCCTAACAATGGTTCTCCTATAGCAGGGATATCTATAGGCAATATAACTCCAAATAAAACAACTACTATTGAATTCTCTGCCACTATTAATGCAAAACCTGCCAATAGAACTAGTTATGTTAACACTGCTAATATAGCATATCAATTCAATAGTCCTGCTGGAAATCTATCAAACACTGTTACTTCAACTAATACCATATATTCCAGTGATATTGTGCCTAATCTAGAAATCATTAAATCTTCTAATCCTAAATTTGCTAATGTAGGTGATGTAATAACTTATACTATAACTGCTAGAAATTCTAGTCCTTTATTAAATATCAGTAATGCCAATATAAAAGATACTTTACCATCAGGATTATATTATAACCCTAGCTCTTTAACTGTAAATGGTGTTCCTAATTCTAACTCTATTATATCAGGAATAAACATTAATAATCTTAACCCTAATTCTACCACTACTATTAGTTATACTGCTACCGTTACAGCTCCTCCTGATAGTAATTTAAAATATACTAATTATGTAAATACAAACTACAACTACGTACTTTCTGATGGCTCTAATTATAGTAACAATGTAGTAGCTACTAATAATGTTTATACAAGTAATATAATTATAAAACCTACATTATCTCTATCTGTAGATAAAGATAATGTATCTACTGGAGACACTATAAATTTTAAAATATTAGTTTCTAATAATAGCTCTACCACTATTGAAAATCCTGTATTAACTGATATATTACCAAATGGTCTAGAATATGTTCCAGAAACTCTAAAAATTGATGAAGTTCCTTCATCACATTCTCTAACAACAGGAGTTATTCTTCCTAATATGCATCAAAATAGTTCTCATACTATAACATTTTCAGTTAATGTAACTACTCCACCTAATACTGGTATAGAGTATACTAACTATGTAACTTTAAACTACAGTTTTCAAAGTCCTATAGGTAATTTAATTAATACTATCAATAGTAATTCTGTAAATATTATAAATAATAAAGTTCAATTTAATCCAATAACTTTTAAAAATTATATATATAAAACTACTAAAAACACTTCTATTAAAGAAACTCTAACTGTCGCTAATATTAATAACTCCCCTATGTCATTCACTATGATAAATTATCCCATTAATGGTTTTGCAGTTATTGATGAATATGGAACATTTATATATACTCCTAAAGTAAACTTTATGGGAACTGATAAATTTACCCTATCTGCAACTAATGATTAGGTGGCTCAACTGATATAACTGTAATTATATTAGTTGAAGAATTTGCTCAATCGTTGGATTATGTTATCTGTTGCAAAAAGTAAAAATAAAACTAGATAATAAAAGAACGTTCTTAACCAAAGTAAGAACGTTCTTTTATTATCTAGTTTTATTTTATAAATATTGAAACTTAATTCTATTATATTCATACCATGTTAATAGAATAATATTTTTATAAAAAGGAAAGGAGATTTTTATGCCTATTATTCCTATTTTTTCAAAAAACGCTAATGCTGCTATTACATTCACAGGAAATGCCCTTGGATTAAGTAAAGCTTTAAACACCCAAGATATGGGTACCGAAAGCGCTATAGGGGCTTATATAACTAATAATACTACATCTAGTGTTAGTACTTATCCTAATGGTACTACATCAACGTATTCCTTAAATTCTTCATCTGCTGTATTAAATATACCTTCTGGGAGTACTATTTTATATGCTGAACTAATTTGGGGAGGATCATGTCAGGTACAAAGTGAAGATCATACTTCTGCTGTAAATACTACTGCAATTAGTTTTACTATTCCTACAACTCCACCTCAAGCAGTGACTATAGATAGTTCTTACACCCCTACCCCCGTCACTAGATTTCAACCTACTGATTCAGGTAATGCTACATTTTATATAAGAAGAGCTAATGTTACTTCTCTTGTCCAAAAGGCTTTATCAGGAACTTATACAGTAAGTGGTGTCATTGGAACAACTCAATCATTAAATAACTCTGATAATAGTTGTGGTTGGACTTTAGCAGTTTCCTATGAAAATTCATCTCTTCCATCTAGATATCTAGCATTATATAGTAATATAGAAGCCATAGCTCCTAATTCTACTACAAATATAAATATTACCAATTTCAAAACACCGACTTCTGGAACTACCGAAGGTAGGATATTACTATCAGCCTTACGTGGTTCAGCCACAGATACAGGTGATCAAGTTTTATTTGGTGCTAATTCATCTAGTTTAACACCTTTATCAGGACCTCGTAATTTAGAAAGTAACTTTTTTGGTTCTCAAATTAACGGCAATGATGGAAATTTAAATACTTCAGGAACTTTTGGTAATAGAAATCAAGATATTTTAACTGCAACTAATATCAGTGGGGGCCGCCAAAGTCAAGATATTACAAATGTAAATACTACAAGTAAATTAACTAATAATCAAACTAATGCTGTTCTACAATTTAAAGCTGCTGCTCGTGAATATTTTGTTAATGCACTTGGCGTTCAAATAGATATAGATACTCCTATATTTAGTAACTTAAATATAACTACTAACAAACAAATTGTATCTATTGGAAATACTGTCGACTATACAATTGCTGTAAAAAACTCTGGAACTGTAGATGCTAAAAACGTAATTTTAACTAATACACTACCTACTGGATTATCATACAAATCTAATACTTTAACTATTGGTGGCACTTCTAATTCTGGTAATCCTACTACAGGTGTTTCTTTAGGTGCTATTAATGCTGGTCAAACTATAGAAGTCAAATTCACTGCTGATGTTAATGCAGAGCCAACTGGAGATACTCGATATATTAACTCAACCAAAATAGATTATAGTTTTGATATTACTAATGATACTGTAACTCCTGGTACTGTAGATACTGTAACTAAAAGTGACACAAGTACTAATACAATTTATCCTCAATCCATTGTTATTACTCCTACTGTCACTAAAACAGATAAGTCCAGTAATACCGTTGAACATGTTGTTCTTATAGGTGATACTGTAACTTATACCATTAATATTCACAATCCTGATGCCACTAAGCCTATCACTAATGTTAATTTAACAGATGTATTGCCTTCTGGTTTAACTTTCAAAACCGGTTCAGTAATTATAAATGGTACATCTCAATCATCTGCTAATCCTACTACCGGTATTAATATTACTAACATTTTACCTAGTAGTGATGCTACCATATCTTTCATTGCAGATGTTACCTCCAATCCTTCTTCCGGTACTTCAAAATATGTTAATACCGCTAATGTTGAGTATAGCTTTCAAGCTCCTGACTCTACAGTCCTAACTAATACTGTAACAGCCACCAATACTATTTACCCTTTTTCTGTTATTATAATACCTGATTTCAGAAAAGAAGATACAACTAGTGGTACCATTAATCATGTTGTTTCTATAGGTAATACTGTAACCTACACTATCACTATTCGTAATCCTGATGCTACTAAATCTCTAACTAATATTACTTTAACTGATCGTTTACCTTCTGGTTTAACCTTTAAATCTGGTTCTGTATCTATTAATAGTACTCCTGATTCCTCTGCTAATCCTACTACTGGTATTCCTATTTCTGATATTAAACCTGGAACTACTACTACTGTTTCATTTATTGTTGATGTTACTGGTCCTCCTACTGGAGTTAAGTTCTTATATCTTAATACTGCTACCATTGAATATAGTTTCTTATCTCCTGACTCTACACTTTTAACTAGTTCTGCTACAACACCTAATTCTATCTATGGAGATTCTGTTGTTATTACTCCTACTATTACCAAAGCTGATAAAACTAGTAATTCTATTCCCCATATTGTAGCTATAAATGATACTGTAACTTACACCATTACGATTCACAATCCTAGCACTACTAAACCTATTACCAATATCAATTTAACTGATACTCTTCCTCCTGGTTTAACCTTTAAATCTGGTTCCGTAACTGTTAATAGTGTTTCTCAACCTTCTGCTAACCCTACTACTGGTATTAATATTCCTTCTATTACTGCTAATAGTGATGCTACTGTTTCTTTTGTTGCTGATGTTACTGCTGCTCCTTCTAGCGGTGCTTTAAAATATGTAAATACTGCTACTGCCCAATATAGTTTTGAATCTCCTGATTCTACTACTTTAACTAGCTCTGTTACAGCAAACAATACTATTTATCCTGAATCTGTTGTCATTACTCCTACTATCACCAAAGCTGATAAAACTAGTAATGCTGCTAATCATATTGTAGATATAGGTGATACTGTAACTTACACCATTACTGTTCATAATCCTGATGCCACTAAATCTATTACCAATATTAATTTAACTGATACTCTACCTTCTGGTTTAGCATTTAAAACAGGAACTGTAATTGTTAATAGTACTCCTGACGCATCCGCTAATCCTACTACTGGTATTTCTATTCCTAATATTGATGCTCATAGTAACGCTACTGTTTCTTTTGTCGCTGATGTTACTGCTGCTCCTTCTAGTGGTGCTTCAAGTTATGCTAATACTGCTACTGCTGAATATACCTTCCAATCTCCTGATTTTACACCACTAACTAGTTCAGTTACAGCTAATAATACTATTTATCCAGCTTCTGACCTTATAGTTCCTACTGTTACTAAAAGTGATACTTCTAGTAATCCTATTGCTCATGTAGCTACTATAGGTGATACTATAGAATACACCATTACTATTGAAAATAATAATGCAACTAAATCTATTACAAATGTTGCCTTAAGGGATACTATTCCTAATGGATTAACTTTTAAACCAGATTCCTTAGATGTTAATGGATCTTCTACTCCTGGTTCTAGTCTACCTCCTAGTATTTCTTTAGGTACTATTAATCCTTCTTCATCTGCTACTGTTAAATTTTCAGTTACTGTAGCTAACCCTCCAGCAAGTAATTCTAAATATATTAATACTGCTGAAGTTGACTACACTTTCCAAACTACAAGTGGAGCTAGTCTTTCTAATACTGTTACTAAAACTAATACTGTTTATTCTGAAGATGTTGTTATCACTCCTACTATTACTAAAGCTGATAAAACTAGTAATTCTATTCCCCATATTGTAGCTATAAACGATACTGTAACTTACACCATTACGATTCACAATCCTAGCACTACTAAACCTATTACCAATATCAATTTAACTGATACTCTTCCTTCTGGTTTAACCTTTAAATCTGGTTCCGTAACTGTTAATAGTGTTTCTCAACCTTCTGCTAACCCTACTACTGGTATTAATATTCCTTCTATTACTGCTAATAGTGATGCTACTGTTTCTTTTGTTGCCGATGTTACTACTGCCCCTTCTGGTGGTGCTTTAAAATATGTAAATACTGCTACTGCCCAATATAGTTTTGAATCTCCTGATTCTACCACTTTAACTAGCTCTGTTACAGCTAATAATACTATTTATCCTGAATCTGTTGTCATTACTCCTACTATCACCAAAGCTGATAAAACTAGTAATGCTGCTAATCATATTGTAGATATAGGTGATACTGTAACTTACACCATTACTGTTCATAATCCTGATGCCACTAAATCTATTACCAATATTAATTTAACTGATACTCTACCTTCTGGTTTAGCATTTAAAACAGGAACTGTAATTGTTAATAGTATTCCTGACGCATCCGCTAATCCTACTACTGGTATTTCTATTCCTAATATTGATGCTCATAGTAACGCTACTGTTTCTTTTGTCGCTGATGTTACTGCTGCTCCTTCTGGTGGTGCTTCAAGTTATGCTAATACTGCTACTGCTGAATATACCTTCCAATCTCCTGATTCTACACCACTAACTAGTTCAGTTACAGCTAATAATACTATTTATCCAGCTTCTGACCTTATAGTTCCTACTGTTACTAAAAGTGATACTTCTAGTAATCCTATTGCTCATGTAGCTACTATAGGTGATACTATAGAATACACCATTACTATTGAAAATAATAATGCAACTAAATCTATTACAAATGTTGCCTTAAGGGATACTATTCCTAATGGATTAACTTTTAAACCAGATTCCTTAGATGTTAATGGATCTTCTACTCCTGGTTCTAGTCTACCTCCTAGTATTTCTTTAGGTACTATTAATCCTTCTTCATCTGCTACTGTTAAATTTTCAGTTACTGTAGCTAACCCTCCAGCAAGTAATTCTAAATATATTAATACTGCTGAAGTTGACTACACTTTCCAAACTACAAGTGGAGCTAGTCTTTCTAATACTGTTACTAAAACTAATACTGTTTATTCTGAAGATGTTGTTATCACTCCTACTATTACTAAAGCTAATAAAACTAGTAATTCTATTCCCCATATTGTAGCTATAAACGATACTGTAACTTACACTATTACGATTCACAATCCTAGCACTACTAAACCTATTACCAATATCAATTTAACTGATACTCTTCCTTCTGGTTTAACCTTTAAATCTGGTTCCGTAACTGTTAATAGTGTTTCTCAACCTTCTGCTAACCCTACTACTGGTATTAATATTCCTTCTATTACTGCTAATAGTGATGCTACTGTTTCTTTTGTTGCCGATGTTACTACTGCCCCTTCTGGTGGTGCTTTAAAATATGTAAATACTGCTACTGCCCAATATAGTTTTGAATCTCCTGATTCTACCACTTTAACTAGCTCTGTTACAGCTAATAATACTATTTATACTGAGTCTGTTGTTATTACTCCTACTATTACTAAAGCTGATAAAACTAGTAATGCTACTCCTCATGTTGTTGCTGTAGGAGATACTGTAACTTACACTATTACTCTTCATAATCCTAGTACTACTAAACCTATTACCAATATTAATTTAACTGATACTCTTCCTTCTGGTTTAACCTTTAAATCTAGCTCTGTAATTGTTAATAGTATTCCTGATACGTCCGCCAACCCTACTACTGGTATTTCTATCCCTACTATTGCTGCTAGTAGTAATGCTACTGTTTCTTTTGTTGCCGATGTTACTACTGCCCCTTCTGGTGGTGCTTTAAAATATGTAAATACTGCTACTGCCCAATATAGTTTTGAATCTCCTGATTCTACCACTTTAACTAGCTCTGTTACAGCTAATAATACTATTTATACTGAGTCTGTTGTTATTACTCCTACTATCACTAAAACTGACAATACTAGCAATGCCATTGAGCATATTGCAGCTATAAACGATACTGTAACTTACACTATTACTCTTCATAATCCTAGTACTACTAAACCTATTACCAATATTAATTTAACTGATACTCTTCCTTCTGGTTTAACCTTTAAATCTGGTTCCGTAACTGTTAATAGTATTCCTGATACGTCCGCCAACCCTACTACTGGTATTTCTATCCCTACTATTGCTGCTAGTAGTAATGCTACTGTTTCTTTTGTTGCTGATGTTACTGCTGCTCCTTCTAGCGGTGCTTTAAAATATGTAAATACTGCTACTGCCCAATATAGTTTTGAATCTCCTGACTCTACTAATTTAACTAGTTCTGTCACAGCAAACAATACTATTTATCCTGAATCTGTTATCATTACTCCTACTATCACTAAAACTGACAATACTAGCAATGCCATTGAGCATATTGCAGCTATAAACGATACTGTAACTTACACTATTACTCTTCATAATCCTAGTACTACTAAACCTATTACCAATATCAATTTAACTGATACTCTTCCTTCTGGTTTAACCTTTAAATCTGGTTCCGTAACTGTTAATAGTGTTTCTCAACCTTCTGCTAACCCTACTACTGGTATTAATATTCCTTCTATTACTGCTAATAGTGATGCTACTGTTTCTTTTGTTGCTGATGTTACTGCTGCTCCTTCTAGCGGTGCTTTAAAATATGTAAATACTGCTACTGCCCAATATAGTTTTGAATCTCCTGATTCTACTACTTTAACTAGCTCTGTTACAGCAAACAATACTATTTATCCTGAATCTGTTGTCATTACTCCTACTATCACTAAAACTGATAAAACTAGCAATGCCATTGAGCATATTGTAGCTATAAACGATACTGTAACTTACACTATTACTCTTCATAATCCTAGTACTACTAAACCTATTACCAATATCAATTTAACTGATACTCTTCCTTCTGGTTTAACCTTTAAATCTGGTTCCGTAACTGTTAATAGTGTTTCTCAACCTTCTGCTAACCCTACTACTGGTATTAATATTCCTTCTATTACTGCTAATAGTGATGCTACTGTTTCTTTTGTTGCTGATGTTACTGCTGCTCCTTCTAGCGGTGCTTTAAAATATGTAAATACTGCTACTGCCCAATATAGTTTTGAATCTCCTGATTCTACTACTTTAACTAGCTCTGTTACAGCAAACAATACTATTTATCCTGAATCTGTTGTCATTACTCCTACTATCACTAAAACTGATAAAACTAGCAATGCCATTGAGCATATTGTAGCTATAAACGATACTGTAACTTACACTATTACTCTTCATAATCCTAGTACTACTAAACCTATTACCAATATTAATTTAACTGATACTCTTCCTTCTGGTTTAACCTTTAAATCTAGCTCTGTAATTGTTAATAGTATTCCTGATACGTCCGCCAACCCTACTACTGGTATTTCTATCCCTACTATTGCTGCTAGTAGTAATGCTACTGTTTCTTTTGTTGCTGATGTTACTGCTGCTCCTTCTAGCGGTGCTTTAAAATATGTAAATACTGCTACTGCCCAATATAGTTTTGAATCTCCTGATTCTACTACTTTAACTAGCTCTGTTACAGCAAACAATACTATTTATCCTGAATCTGTTATCATTACTCCTACTATTACCAAAACTGATAATACTAGCAATGCCATTGAGCATATTGTAGCTATAAATGATACTGTAACTTACACTATTAATTTTCATAATCCTGATGCCACTAAACCTATTACCAATGTTAATTTAACTGATACTCTTCCTTCTGGTTTAACCTTTAAATCTGGTTCCGTAACTGTTAATAGTGTTTCTCAACCTTCTGCTAATCCTACTACTGGTATTTCTATCCCTACTATTACTGCTAATAGTGATGCTACTGTTTCTTTCGTTGCTGATGTTACTGCTGCTCCTTCTGGCGGTGCCTTAAAATATGTAAATACTGCTACTGCCCAATATAGTTTTGAATCTCCTGATTCTACTACTTTAACTAGTTCTGTTACAACAAATAATACTATTTATTATGATTCTATTGTTATTACTCCTAACGTCATAAAAACTGCTAATACTAATGTTGCATCTGTTGGTAATATTATCACTTATACCATTACTGCTGAAAATACTAGTAACTCAACTCCTCTTACTAACGTGACTTTAACTGATATTCTTCCTAGCGGTTTATCTTTTAATTCTGGATCCTTAAAAATAAATAATACTCCTAACAATGGTTCTCCTATAGAAGGAATATCTATAGGCAATATAACTCCAAATAAAACAACTACTATTGAATTCTCTGCCACTATTAATGCAAAACCTGCCAATAGAACTAGTTATGTTAACACTGCTAATATAGCATATCAATTCAATAGTCCTGCTGGAAATCTATCAAACACTGTTACTTCAACTAATACCATATATTCCAGTGATATTGTGCCTAATCCAGAAATCATTAAATCTTCTAATCCTAAATTTGCTAATGTAGGTGATGTAATAACTTATACTATAACTGCTAGAAATTCTAGTCCTTTATTAAATATCAGTAATGCCAATATAAAAGATACTTTACCATCAGGATTATCTTATAACCCTAGCTCTTTAACTGTAAATGGTATTCCTAATTCTAACTCTATTATATCAGGAATAAACATTAATAATCTTAACCCTAATTCTACTACCAATATCAACTATACTGCTACTGTTATATCTCCTCCTAGTAATAATTTACCATATACTAATTCCGTAACTATAGCCTATAGTTATGTATTTCCTGATGGTTCTAACTTTAGAGATAATGTAACAACTACTAATGACTTATACCCAAATAATATACTTGTAAAACCTACACTATCTCTATCTGTAGATAAAGATAATGTATCTACTGGAGATACTATAAATTTTGCAATATTAATTTCCAATAATAACTCTACTCCTATTGAAAATCCTGTATTAACTGATATATTACCAAATGGTCTAGAATATGTTCCAGGAACTCTAAAAATTGATGAAGTTCCTTCATCACATTCTCTAACAACAGGAGTTATTCTTCCTAATATGCATCAAAATAGTTCTCATACTATAACATTTTCAGTTAATGTAACTACTCCACCTAATACTGGTATAGAATATACTAACTATACAACTTTAAATTACAATTTTCAGAGTTCTATGGGTAACTTAACTAACACTATTAATAGTAATACTGTAAACATTATTAATAATGATGTAAGTGTCAAACCAATGGCTTTTAAAAATTATATATATAAAACTACTAAAAATACTTCTATTAAAGAAACTCTAACTGCTGCTAACATTAATAATTCCCCTATGGCATTTACTATGACAACTGCTCCTATTAATGGTTTTGCAGCTATTGATGAATATGGAACATTTAGATATACTCCTAAAGTAAACTTTGTAGGAACTGATAGATTTACTGTGTCTGCAACTAATAATTTAGGAAACTCAACTTTGATAACTGTAATCTTATTAGTTGAAGAATTTGCTCAATCGTTGGATTATGCTATTCGTTGCAGAAAATAATTTAAATGCTTATATAAAAATAATAAGAAAGTCTTACTCTAAGACTTTCTTATTATTAATTAAAATAAAATTTTGTCATCTAATTCAAATAAACTTCTTAGATATATTTATAAATACTCTGTATAGAACTTAATAACATCAATATCATAATATATATTATAATATTGATAATATATAAAAAGGAAGTGATTTTTTGGCTTTAGAATCACGTTATAATAATGTAATTAATGGTAATATTGCATTTATAGGAAACACATTAGGCCTTAGTAAAGCTACTGATAGTCAAGACATGGGTACCGCTGATGCCATAGGCGCGTTTATAACTACTAATACAGGTCTTGTTGTACCTACTTATCCTAATGGAACCACTTTAAATATATCTGAAAATTCCTCCTCAGCTATTTTAAATTTAGGTACAGGAAGTGAAATTCAATTTGCTTATTTAATATGGGGTGGAACTTATAAAGTTCCAGGAACTGATTTAATTGATGCTGGAACCAACAAAATTAAATTTACAGTACCCAATAAAAATACCCCCTATAATCTCAGTGCTGATATAACTAATTTTGTAAATCCATTTTTTACAGTTGGTCTGTATTCACATTTAGCAAATGTAACTAGATATGTTATGCCTGCTGGGAATGGAACCTATACAGTCAGTCAAGTTGTAGGTACAACTTCTCCATCAAATAATGTATACAACTGTTGCGGATGGACATTAGTAGTAATATATAAAAATCCGGAACTATATGATTCTAGATATATAAACTTTTACTATGGTATTCATCATATAAGTTCTTCTACTGTTTATGAAACAACTTTTAGAGATTTTGAAACTAAACCAGCTCCACGTGCAAATACTTCAAGATTTTTAGTAAGTGCTATGCAAGCATCTGCTAATGTTAAAGGTGATCAAGTTTTATTTGGCCCTAGTTCTTCTAATTTAACAGTATTATCTGGTCCTAATAATCCATCAGATAACTTCTTTGGCTCTCAAATTAATGGAAATAATGGATATATAGATACCTCAGGAACTTTTGGAAATAGAAATCATAATATACTTACAGCTACCAATATTCCTGGTGGTCGTCAAGGATGGGATATTACAAATATAAATGTTGACTCTTCTGTAGTCAATTCTCAAACAGAAGCTACATTAAAATTTCAAAGTTCGCATGATAACTATTATCCTAACGCCTTTGCATTAGTAACAAGTATAAAATCTCCAAGTATAGTTATTTTAATTAATGTATCTAAATATATAGTAGGTTCTATTGGTGATACATTTAAAATTACAATGCGTATTTCAAATTCAGGAGAAGCAGACGCTAATTATATATTAATAAAAGCTGATTTACCTTATGGATTGACAGGCGTAATTGGTTCTGTAACAGTTGATGGAGTTAATCAAGGTCATATTAGTATAGATAATGGTTTTGCTCTTGTAGGACTAAAAGTAGGAGAAGATATTGTAGTAGAAGCCCTAGCTCAAGTTTATGCTAAACCAATGAAATTCCCAGATAAATATGTAATTTTTGGAGATATATATTATAAATTTGCTAGTCCTTCTGGCGGAGACTATACTGGAGATAGATATAGCAGACAAATTACAATTTATTCAGCTCCGGTAGACATCTCTAAAACTTCTGTAAAAAAAATTGTTAATCCTAGTGGAGATACAGTTCAATATACTATAAATGTTACAAATAATTCTACCGTTAATGTTGATAATGTTTTATTAACTGATTTACTTCCTTCTGGTCTTTCTTTTGTCAGCAACAGTGTATCTATTGATGGTGCTAATAGTTCCTCAGACATTGTAACATCAGGCGTACCTTTAGGTACATTAACTCCTGGGCAAACTAATAAAATTTTGTTTACCTCTGATGTAAATTCAGCTCCAACTACTGGAGAAGAATATGAAAATTTCGCCAAAATTTCATATAAAGCTAATTTTAATAGTATTCCTTACAATAATGAATATACAAGTGATGGATATTCTATATATACAGATGCGATTATTATAATACCTACTATTACCAAAACTACAAATAAAAATATTGTTACTCCAGGAAAAGATACCGTTGAATACACTATAACTATTACTAACAATGCTAGCAATGTAAATACAAATGCGATGACAAATATGGTTTTAACTGATATATTACCTAGTGGTTTATCTTATAAGTCTGGTACTTTAACAATTGATAGTAATAACTCAAATGATTCCCCAGAAACTGGAATAACTATACCTAATATTCTAGCTCATGGTGCAAGCACAATTATTAAGTTTACAGCTGATGTAAATACAGAACCTGCTACTGGAGTTGAATATGTAAATCAATCTACTTTAAATTATAAATTCCAAAGTCCTGTTGGAGAACAATCTAATACTGCCAATAGTAATTCTAATACTATTTATTCATCTGCTATTGTAATAGAACCAACATTAAATTTATCTTCTAATGTAACTTCTGTAATGCTTGGAGATACTATAGAATATACTGCTACTATTATCAATAATACTTCTACTATTATTGATAATTCTATTTTCAATGATATACTTCCAAACGGATTATCATTTAAAACTGGATCATTAACTATTGATGGTACCCCAAATCCAGCAACTTCTCTCGAAAATGATATTGCTCTTGGAAATATACAACCTGGTAATTCAGTTATAGTAAAATATTCAGCAGAAGTCAACTCTATACCAAATACCGGATCAACTTATCCTAATTTCTTTACTATAAATTATAGTTTTAACAGTCCCGCTGGAAATTTAAATTATATTGTTAATAGCAATACTAATACTATAACTATTAACATTCCTGTTAGAGCTACAGTTACCCTTGCTGTTAATAAAACTTATGTACAATCTATTGGTGATGAAATACAATATACTGCAACAATTACTAATCCTAATAGTAACATTAACAATAATCCTATTTATGATGTAGTTTTAAATGATATTCTTCCTAATGGCTTATCCTATAAACCTGGTTCTTTAACTATTAACAATGTTCCTTCAAGTAATCCTATTTCTAATGTCTCTGTAGGCACTATAAATCATGGCGATAGTAGTACTGTAGAATTTATAGCCGTTGTAAAATCAGAGCCAAATTTAGGAAATATATATACCAATTCAGTTAATGTTACTTATAAATTTCAAAGTGCTACTGGAGAAAATACTGGGAATGTAACTAGTAATTTTGTAGATGTTTATTCTCCATCCATTATCATAAAGCCTACATTAAATTTAGAATCTAATAAATCTAATGTATTAATTAAAGATACTATAAACTATACCGCTACTATTACTAATAATACTTCTACTCTTCTAGAAAATGTTATTTTTTCAGCAAGTTTACCAAAAGGTCTATCATATGTAGCAAATTCATTAACTATTAATGATACCCCCTATCCAAGTTCTTCTATAAATAATATTCCTTTAGGTGCTATACAGCCAGCTAACTCTATTGTTCTAAAATATTCTGCTACAGTAGATTCTCCTCCTAATACTAGCTCAACTTATTCTAGTTTTTTCACCACAAACTACACTTTTAATAGTCCTGTTGGAAATTTATCTACAACTATGAATAGTAATACAAATACTATTACTCTTAACCTTCCTATTACAGCTACAGTGACACTTACCGCAAATAAAACTTATGTACAATCTATTGGTGATGAAATACTATATACTGCAACAGTTACTAATCCTTCTAGTAATATTAATACTAATCCTATGTATGATGTAATTTTAAAGGATGTACTTCCTAATGGTCTATCCTATAAACCCGGCTCTTTAACTATTAATAATATTCCTTCAAGTGATCCTCTTTCTAATGTTTCTTTAGGAGTTATAAATCATGGTAACAGTACTATAGTAAATTTCACTACTATTGTAGATTCTGAACCAGTATCAGGTAATTCCTATACAAATTTAATTAATATAACTTATCAATACCTAGATGCTAATGGAGAAAATGCTAACAATATAGGTAGTAATTCTGTAGTAACTTATTCTCCATCTATTATTGCAAAACCAACATTAATTTTAAAAGCTGATAAATCTTTTGTAATAATTGGAGATACTATAAACTTCACAGCTACAATAGATAATAATACTTCTATTCCTATTAATAACTCTATTTTTCTTACTAAGCTTCCTAAAGGATTAGTATATATACCAGATTCATTAACTATTAACGGTAATCCATACCCAAGTTCTTCTATAGATCGTGACATAATTTTAGGTAATATACAACCCAGTAATTCTATTATATTAAAATACTCTACCTCAGTTGACTCTCATCCAAATATTAATTCAAATTACTCTAACTTTTTCACTATAAATTATACTTTTAATAGTCCTATTGGAATTCTAACTAAAACCATTAATAGTAATACTGTTACCATTGACACTAACATTTTTACTGTTAATCCAATAGCACTTAAAAATATAGTATATCAAACTTATAAAAATATGTCTCTATATGAGAAAATTCTAGCTAGTGATTTAGGATCAGATTCTTTATTGTATTCTATAAAAACTCAACCTTCTAATGGATATGCAGCTATTGAACAAAATGGTTTCTTCAAATATACTCCTAAAGTAAATTTCTTAGGTACAGATAACTTTTCTATATTACTAAGTAATTCAAATCTTGGATCAACTATAATAAATATAACTATATTAGTTACTGACTTTCCAAGCTCATTTTATAATAATATAAATTGTAAAAAGTAAATTGTTTTATAAATAAAAATACCCTATTAAGTAAATTTTATAATGTTTCCATTTATATTTACTTAATAGGGACTTCCTATTTTATATTTAATAACGGATTTTCTTTTTTCTTAACTTTTACAAGATCAATCTGATTCTCAATAAGTCTATTTTGAAGATCCATTATCTTATATTTAGAGGACTGAACTTGGAATTTTAAATCCTTATTTTCTGATTTTAAATCAGTTTTTTCATTTAAATATTTTTTTACGTTTTCTTTTAGGATTTCTATTTCATCCTTTAATCCTTTATTTTCATCCTCTATTTGCTTTATGTATTCTCCACTCTTGGTTGATTCTAATTTTGTTTGAAGTTCTGCATTATATTCTTCTAAATTCTTTATATGCTTTTTCAGATCTTCAATTTGCGTTTTGAATACACTTTCTGACTTTTTAACTTCTTCAACTTGTCTTTCTAAATTCTCACAGTATTCATCTACTTTAAACTTTTCATCAACTATGTTTATAGCTGCTAAAACAGAGGCATCTGATATACTAAGCTTTTTATTCTTATTTAAAATCTCGATGATTTTTTTATCTACATGACCTGCAACTTTATGTAAATATTCTTCTCTTTCATCACCTTTTAGATTGTATTCGGAACCATTTATTTTAACAGTTACTATATTCATTTGAACACCCTCTTAGATAAATTCAAAAACTATTTATTTACATTTTAACACATTTTCTCAATATATGAAATATGAATTATCTAAGTTCTGCTCCTAGCTTATGCTCAAGCGCTCTTATTATCTTATCATGAACTTTATTAACATCCTTATCTGTTAATGTTCTATCTCCTCTATAAACTAATGCATATGCTATGCTCTTTTTATCTTCCGGAATTTGCTTTCCTTGATAAACATCAAATAATTTAACACTTTCTAAAAGCTTTCCACCTTGATTTTTAATTGTATCTTCTATTTCTTGTACTAATATATCTCTATCTACTAAAATAGCTATATCTCTTGTAACAGCTGGGAATTTTGGAAGTTCTACATATTTCTTTTCAGTTTGAGCATATTTAAATAATACATCCATATTAAGCTCTGCTACATAACATCTTTCATCTACTTCATAATTTTCAGCAACATCAGGATGTACTTCACCAACTACTCCTATAAAATCTTTTTTAATATAAAGTGCAGCTGTTTTTCCTGGATGAAAACTTGGATTTTCACTTTCTCTTTGGAATTTAACCTTTGTTATTCCTAAATTATCTAGTATATTTTCAACTACTCCTTTTAAATCTAGATAATCAACATTTCCATACATACCTAAAGAAATAATATTTCTTTCTTCTGGAAGTTCATTTTCATCTTCATTTGGTATATAAACTTTTCCAATTTCAAATAATCTAACTTCACTATTACTTCTTGAATAGTTTCTAGATAATGATTCCATCATAGAAGGTATTGATGTAGTTCTCATTATACTATAATCTTCTCCTAAAGGATTTCTTATAGTAACAACTTTTCTTAAATCACTTTCTTGAGGTATTAAAATTTTATCAAATACTTTAGGACTTACAAATGAATATGCAATTGATTGATTAAGTCCACTTGCTATTAGTGTATCAACAACTTTATCTTGTAATAATTGTTTTGGATTTTTTCCACCCTTTAATGTTTCTACACTTGGAGTTGTAGCTTTTATATTGTTATAACCATATATTCTTGCTATTTCTTCTGCTACATCTTCTTTTATATTTATATCACATCTAAATGTAGGTACAGTTATAACTAACATATCTCCATTTATTTCTGTAGCAAGCTCTAATCTATCTAATGAATCTTTCATTTGTTCTCTTGATAACTCTGTACCTAAAAATTTATTTATCCAATTTGAATCAACTTCTAAAATATGAGTTTCTTTTTTGTTTGGATAAATATCTACAGTACCTTCCATAACTTCACCAGCACCTAATTCTTGTATTAAGTGACATGCTCTATTCATAGCTAATTCTACAGCATTAGGGTCTAAATCTTTTTCAAATTTTCCTGAAGCTTCAGTTCTTAAATTTAATTTTTTAGAAGATACTCTTATATTAGTTCCATCAAAATTAGCACATTCAAAAACTACTTCTGTAGTGTCCTCTTTAACCTCTGAATTTAGTCCACCCATTATACCTGCAAGAGCTATTGTTCTCTCTCCATCTTTAATGTTTAGAATTTCTTCATTTAATTCTCTTTCTTCTCCATCTAAAGTTATGAATTTTTCTCCATTTTTAGCTCTTTCTACTACTATTGTATTAGAAGATATTTGTTTCCTATCAAAAGCATGCATTGGCTGACCAAGTTCTATCATTACAAAGTTTGTTATATCAACTATATTATTTATAGGTTTTACTCCTGCATCTAATAGCCTTTCTTGCATCCAGCTAGGTGATGGAGCTATTTTTACATTTTTAACTCCTCTTGCCATGTATCTTTTACAAAGTTCATCTTTAACTTCTACTTTTAAAGAATTACTTATATTTTCGTTATTTTGAACAGTGTACTCAGTATTTGGTGTTTTATAATCAATTCCAAGAGTTGCAGCTGTCTCTCTAGCTATACCAATTATACTTAAACAATCGGGTCTATTTGATGTTATTTCAAAATCTATAGATGCTTTTGCAAGATTAATAACTTCTTTTACTTCTTTTCCTAGTGGAGTTTCCTCTGGCATAATCATAAGCCCTACAACAGGTTCATCTCCTGCTATTCCAAGTTCTTCCTCAGAACAGAACATTCCATTAGAAGGTACCCCTCTAAGTTTCCCCTTTTTTATCTTTGTTCCATCTGCTAAAGTTGAACCATGTAATGCTACTGGTACTATATCTTGTTCCTTCATATTTGTAGCAGCTGTTACTATTTGAATAAGTTCTTCTGCATTTATGTCTACTTGACATATAGATAATTTTTCTGCATCTGGATGTTTTTCTATTTTTACTATTTTTCCTGTTACTACTTTATTAATTACATCACCTGTTACTATAACTTCTTCCACCTTTGAACCTGAAAGAGTTAATGCATCACCTAATTCTTGTGGTGATATATTTATGTCAACATAGTCTTTTAACCAGTTAATTGGTACTAACATTTAAACTTCCTCCCTTATGTATTGTTCTTCTAAAATTGATTTAAAAATCTCATATCACTTTCATATAATAATCTTATATCATCTAATTCATATTTTTGCATTACCATTCTATCAAGTCCAAATCCAAAAGCAAATCCACTATATTCTTCTGGGTCTATACCACAATTTCTTAATACATCAGGATGAACCATTCCACAACCTAAAAGTTCAATCCATCCACTGTTTTTGCAAACACTACATCCTTTTCCTCCACATACGAAACAAGTGGCATCCATTTCAGCAGATGGTTCTGTAAATGGGAAATGATGAGGTCTAAATTTGGTTTGCATTTTTTCACCAAACATTTTTTTTGTAAATAATTCCAAAGTTCCTTTTAAATCAGCAAAAGTTATTCCTTTGTCGATAACTAATCCCTCTATTTGATAAAATATTGGTGAATGTGTAGCATCAACAGAATCTGAACGATAAACTTTTCCTGGTGCTATCATTTTTATTGGTGGTTTTTCATTTTCCATTGTTCTTACTTGTATTGGAGAAGTTTGAGTTCTTAATACTACATTATCATTTATATAGAAAGTATCTTGTTCTCCTCTAGCTGGATGATTTTTAGGTATGTTTAAAGCTTCAAAGTTATAATAATCTTTTTCAACTTCTGGTCCTTCTTCTATAGAAAATCCCATAGAAACAAATATATTCATTATGCCATCTAGAGTAAGTTGAAGTGGATTTTTACTTCCAACTATTTGCTTTCTTCCAGGCATTGATATATCTATTACCTCATTTTTTAATTTAGTTTCTTTTTCTTTATTTTTAATATTAGATGTAGCTTTTTCAATTAAGCCCTCGATGCTTCCTCTAACTTCATTTGCAAGTTTTCCTATAATAGGTCTTTCTTCTGCTGATAATGCGCCCATTCCTCTTAATATTTGAGTAAGCTCACCTTTTTTTCCTAAGTATTTAACTCTAATGCTCTCAAGATCTGCTTTACTTGATATCTTATTTAATTCTTCTAAAGCAGTATTTTTGATATGTTGTAATTTTTCTTTCATTTTAATACTCCTTTCCATTATATTTTTGGACGTAAAAAAACTTCCTCCCCTAAAATACTAGGGACGAAGTTATTCCGCGTTACCACCCTTATTAACTGAAATTTTTTTCAGTTCTCTCAAACTTTTATCGACATATGCCGCTAACTGCTACTAACTTCACAATTAGAACTCCAGAGTGAACTTCAATATATTCCTTTTGAAAAAGCTTTCAGTCTACGACTTTTTCTCCCTTGAAAAATTCCTATATTTACTCTCTCTATCATAGTTTAAAATATGTTGTTCTTTATCTAAATTTAGACTTAAATATTATTATAACCATAATAATGTAAAATATCAAATAAATTTTTAATTAATGTTATTTTTGAGTTTGTCTTACCACTTCATACATCATTATACTAGCTGCAACTCCAGCATTTAAAGACTCAGCATCACCAGGCATAGGAATTTTCACTTTTTCATCGCCTAGTTCATATATATAGTCACTTACTCCATTTCCTTCATTTCCAACACATATTATAGATTTTCCCGTTAAATCTATATCATAAAAATTATTTTTGGTGTCTAGCGAACTAACTACTACTTTAAATCCCTTTGATTTTAAATTTTTTAAAACTTCAAAATCATTATCTTCTACTATAGGAATTTTAAATATAGATCCCATAGTTGATCTCAAAGTTTTATCGTTATAAACATCAACAGTCCCCTTAGTTGTTATTACACCAAGTGCTCCACTAGCATTAGCACTTCTAATTATAGTTCCCATATTACCCGGATCTTGTATTCTATCAACTAAGACATAGAAGCCTTCTTGGTCTTCTATTTCCATAACTTTATTATTTACAACAGCTAAAATTCCTTGTGGATTATTAGTATCACACACTTCTTTTAAAATATCATCTCTTACTAAATAAACTTTAGTGTTATCTTGAATAAGTTCATATATATTAAATGAATCACATTTTTCATTGGCATCTTCACTTATCAAAACATATGGAACTTCAAAAGTAGATTTTAATGCCTCTTGAACAAATCGAAATCCTTCTACAAGAAATTTTGCTTCTTGAGTCCTATATTTTTTTTTACTTAATTTTTTTATATCTTTAATTAATGAATTATCTTTGCTTTCAATTTTATTCATAAAGGTCAACCTCTATCTTTTTATTTTATTCTCTAGTCTGTTAAGTTCTTCTATTCCACCTATAGCTACAATAATATCTCCTGTTTTTATAATATCATCTGCTGAAGGAGAAATATTAACCTCATTATTTCTCTTTAATGCCATAACATTAATTCCATATTGTGATCTCATATCTAATTCTTTAAGCGTTTTGCCATGCCATTCCTGTGGACTTGAAATTTCTGCTATGCTGTAATCTTGAGATAGTTCTATATAGTCTAAGATATTTGAAGATACTAGATTGTGTGCAACCCTAACTCCCATATCTCTTTCAGGGAATATAACTCTATCTACTCCTATTTTCTTTAAAACTTTTGCATGTACCTCATTATGAGCTTTAGCAAGTATATATTTAACTCCAAGTTCTTTTGCTAATAGAGCTGTCATTATACTAGCTTGAACATCAGATCCAATAGTAACAACACCTACATCAAAATTACTTATTCCCAATGTTCTAAGGGTATTTTCATCTGTAGAATCTGCTTGAACTGCATGAGTAACACTATCTGCTATATTTTGGATGGTTTCTTCATTTAAATCAATAGCTAAAACATCATTTCCTAGGGAATAAAGTGTTTTTGCAATAGAACTTCCAAATCTACCTAAACCAATTACTACAAATTGTCTTTTTTTCAATGTATCCACCTCTATCCAACTAATATTTTGCCATCTGGATATTTTATTAAACTTTTATCCTTTTTACTAGATAATGCCATAACCAAAGTAAGTGGTCCAATTCTGCCTATGTACATGGTAGCACATATAAGAAGTTTTCCTATAATGCTAAGATGTGGAGTAAGCCCAAGTGTTAACCCAACTGTTCCAAGAGCTGAAGTAATTTCATATAGAATATATTCTAATGATGCTCCTGTTTCTGTAAATGACAATATCATTGTATCCATTATTACAACACCCATTGCTATTGTAACTATTACAAAACTTTTATATACTAAATTTTTCCCTATAGTTCTTTCAAAAATTTGTGTATCTTCTCTATTTTTAATTACACATATCACTGTCATTAACAAAATACCTATAGTTGTAGTTTTAACTCCGCCTGCTGTTCCTCCAGGACAACCTCCAATAAACATAAGTATCATCGTTAAAACCTTTCCAGCCAAGGTCATATCTGGTAAAGATATTGAATAAAAACCAGCTGTTCTAGGTGATACAGAGGCAAATAAAGAAGATAAAAGTTTTCCTTTTATCGACATATGTTGAATAGTTTGTGGATTTTTCATCTCAAATAAATACATTAAACCCCATCCAACTATTACTAAAAACGCTGTCATAGAAATTGCTACCTTAGAATGTGTAGAAAATTTGCCTACTCCTTTATAATTATATATTTCAGCCCATACCGCAAAGCCTAATCCACTTACAATTATTAATAATGATATTGTAAGTATCACCACTGTATTAGTAGCATATGGAACTAGACTATCTCCTGTAAGGTCAAAACCTGCATTACAAAAAGCAGAAATAGAATGAAATATACTAAAATATATCCCTTTTAATAAGCCATATATAGGAATAAATTTAGTAGATAAGAAAAGTGCACCTATTCCTTCAACAGAAAATGTGAAAATAAGTATATACTTTGCAAGCTTTACAAGTCCCTGAAGTGAGAATGAATTCATTGCTTCTTGCATGACTAGTCTTTCCTTTAACGTAATTCTTTTACCTAAAAGTAAAGCTATTAAAGTAGCAAAGGACATAAATCCTAGTCCCCCTACTTGTATAAGTATAATAATAATTGTAGTACCAAAGTAGCTCCAATGTGCAGCTGTATTTAAGGTAGTAAGTCCCGTTATGCAAACTGCTGAAGTTGAGGTGAAAAGTGCATCAACAAAAGGAGTTATAACCCCTGACTTTGATGCTATAGGCAACATCAATAACATAGTTCCAACCATAATAACTATAAAAAATCCTAGTGCTAATGTTTGAACAGGAGTTAACCTTCTTTTATATCTTTTTTCCAAATTTGTCACCCCTAATTATATACATTTATTAAAAATTATACCACTTAAAATTCTTTTGTCAAAATAAAATAAAATGCAGCTCTAAGGCCGCATTTTATTAAGCGTTTAATTGCTTTTTAGCTACTTCTACTAAATCAGCAAATGCTTTTTCATCATTTATAGCGATTTCTGAAAGCATCTTTCTGTTCATATTTATTCCAGCAAGTTTTAATCCATTCATGAATCTTGAATAAGATAATCCATTCATTCTTGTTGCTGCATTTATTCTAGCTATCCAAAGTCTTCTAAAATCTCTCTTCTTTAGCTTTCTTCCTACATAAGCAAAATTCATTGCTCTTAATACAGTTTCGTTAGCATTTCTAAAAGTTCTACTTCTTCTTCCATAGTAACCTTTTGCAAGTTTTAATATCTTTTTATGTTTTTTACGAGCATGTATCGCTCTTTTTACTCTTGCCATTAAACAAACCTCCTTTTGTACGATCTATACTATATATATGGTAATAATTTCTTCATTACTTTTTCTTGAGCCTCAGATACAAGTCCACTTTTTCTAAGATTTCTCTTTGTCTTAGATGATTTTTTTGTTAATATGTGGCTTTTGAAAGCTTTAGCTCTCTTAAGTTTTCCACTTCCAGTTTTCTTAAATCTCTTTGCTGCACCTCTATGTGTCTTCATTTTAGGCATATTAGTTTCCTCCTTTCAATCTAAGCTCTTTTTGGAGCTAATATCATAATCATATTTCTACCTTCAAGTTTTGCTTGTTTTTCGATAATACAAACATCTCCTATTTTAGATACAAATAGATCTAATATCTTCTTTCCTTTATAGGAATAGTCAGCTTCTCTTCCTCTAAATCTTACTGTAACTTTAACTTTGTTTTCATCTTGTAAGAATTTTTTTGTTCTGTTAGCTTTTATTTCTATATCATGTTCTTCGATTGTTGGACTTAGTCTAATTTCTTTTATACTTACAATTTTTTGTTTCTTTTTGGCTTCTTTTACCTTTTTAGTTTGTTCATACAGGTATTTGCCATAGTCCATTATCTTGCAAACTGATGGATTCCCATTTGCTGATATCATTACTAAATCAAGCTCTTTTTCTTCTGCAATCTTTAGAGCTTCTTTAGTACTTACAATTCCTAATTGTTCTCCATCATCGCTTATAAGTCTTACTTCTTTATCTTTTATCTGTTCATTGATAAGGCTTTCTTTTTTAATATTCTTTCACCTCCGAAAAAACTTAAAACTTCTATAATTCACTTATATATATTACAATTCATCAATTATAGACTATATATTAATTCTAATACAAATTAAAAAGGACGGCTTTAAGCCGTCCTATACAATTCATACTAATAATTCTTAAACTCAAAATGAATGTATAACCTTACTAGCAATGCTGTAAGGTGAGAAACAGCTTAGTCTCTTCTTAACAAATAATATTGTACTATACGATTTTTATATTGTCAACACTTTTCTTTTATAAATTATTAGTTTTTTCTTGTACTTCTTTTTTTACCATAGCTACAAAGTCAACTAGTTGCATTGCTCCTAAATCACCTTGTTTTCTTGATCTTACTGCTATAGTATTTTCATTCATTTCTTTATCTCCAAGAACTAGCATATAAGGAATTTTTTGAAGTTGAGCTTCTCTTATTTTATATCCTATCTTTTCATTTCTTAGGTCTAGTTCAACTCTTATTCCATTTTCCTTTAATGTCTTTTCTATTTCTTTACAATATTCTACTTGATTATCTGTGATGTTCATTATTTTAACTTGTACTGGTGCAAGCCATGTTGGGAAAGCTCCTGCATAGTGCTCTGTTAAAATACCAATGAATCTTTCAATACTTCCAAATATAACTCTATGAGCCATTACTGGTCTGTGTTTTTCACCATCTGCTCCTACATAAGATAAATCAAATCTTTCTGGCATTTGGAAATCTAATTGAATTGTTCCACATTGCCAAGTTCTTCCTAGACAATCTCTTAAATGGAAATCTATCTTAGGACCATAGAAAGCTCCATCTCCTTCATTTATCTTATATTCAAGCCCCGCTTCATTCAACGCTTTAACAAGACCATTTGTTGCATCTTCCCAATCTTCATCACTTCCCATAGAATCTTCTGGTCTAGTTGAAAGCTCTACAAAATACTCAAATCCAAATAAACCATAGAAATTATCTATCATTTTGATTACTCCTAATATTTCAGAAGTAATTTGTTCTTTTGTCATAAATATATGCGCATCATCTTGAGTAAAGTTTCTAACTCTCATAAGACCATGTAATGCTCCTGAATATTCATGTCTATGAACAAGTCCTAATTCTCCAAGTCTTATAGGCAATTCTCTGTAAGAATGAAGATCACTCTTATAAACTAATATAGATCCCGGACAGTTCATTGGCTTTATTGCATAATCTTCTCCATCTATTTTAGTAAAATACATATTTTCTTTATAATGATCCCAGTGTCCTGATTGATGCCATAACTTTTCATTTAGTATAATTGGAGTTCTTATTTCACCATATCCTGCTTTTTCATGCATTTCTCTCCAATAATTTTCCAAAGTATTTCTTAATATCATTCCCTTTGGATAGAAGAATGGGAATCCTGGACCTTCTTCTTTAAGATCAAATAATCCTAATTCTTTTCCTAATTTTCTGTGATCTCTCTTCTTAGCTTCTTCAAGCATATGAAGGTGTTGTTCAAGATCAGCTTTTTTTGTAAATGCTGTTCCATAAATTCTTTGTAACATTTTATTATTTTCATTACCTCTCCAATAAGCTCCAGCTACTGAAAGTAATTTTATAGCTTTAACTTCTTTTGTTGATGGAACGTGAGGACCTGCACAAAGGTCTACAAATTCCCCTTCTTCATAAAAAGAAATTACAGCATCTTCAGGTAAATCTTCTATAAGTTCTATCTTATAGTCTTCATTTCTTTCTTTCATAAATTTAATTGCTTCATCTCTTGGAAGAGTAAATTTCTTAAGTTCTAAATTTTCTTTAACTATCTTGTTCATTTCTTTTTCTATTTTTTCAAGTATTTCTGGTGTAAAAGAAAATTCTGCATCAAAATCATAATAGAATCCATTTTCTATTGAAGGTCCTATGGCTAATTTAACATCTGGATATAATCTTTTTACTGCTTGAGCAAGTATATGAGATGCTGTATGTCTTAAAGTATCTTTACCTTCTTGATCTTCAAAAGTAAGTATTTCTAGAGAACAGTCATCATTTATAATATCCATAAGTTCTCCTTTTTCTCCATTTATTTTAGCTCCTAAAGCTTTTTTTCTTAATGAAGTACTTATTCTTGCAGCTATTTCTGAAACAGTTAATCCTTTTTCCATTTCTAATACTTTTCCATCTTTTAATGTTATTTTTATCATATTTATTCCTCCTTGCTAAACTATGTATATTAATTATAATCAAAAAACAAAAAACTCGCCCCAAAACTGGGACGAGTAGTATCGCGATTCCACCCAAATTAACAATAGCCAATTATACATGTATAAAAACATATATTTCTACTGTTATCTCATTACTTTTAACGCTTGTAGCGGAAAATATCTACTAAAATTCAATACTCGACTCAAAGGTGGTTTTCAATAATACTTGAACAGAAAATCTTACAGCCTATGGATTTTCCTCTCTTAGAACAGTAATTTATTTACTCTTCCTTATCACTGTCTTTAATATATCTTTTTTTATAAATTATAGTATTAATATTTTAAACTGTCAATAATTTTATTATTTATACTTTTATTGTATTTTTTACTTTGTTGCAGTTTTTACTTTCTTCACAAAACTTAACTCTCCCTTTAAAAACTTCTTCGATAGTATTTATCATTTCTTTATTCTTAGAGTTTTCCTTATTGTAAATTATTATATTTTCTGGACAGTAAGTTATTAAACCACTTATAATTAAATCATCATCTTCAACATTTTGAGTAGAATTAATACCTGATAATTCTTTAAACATATCTTCCATCATATCTTTTTTGTTTTCATCTTGTATTAAATAACTTCCATCATCTTGTATTATAATGTTAAGTTCTTTTATTTTACTTTCTTGAACATCAACAAAATACTTTAATAATTTTATAAACTCATCATATTCTTTTTTAGCCATATATTTTTCTACAACTTTACTTACTATACACTCAAAATCTTTTCTTAATTCCTTCATTCTAAAAGTAATAAATCCTCTTATATTTATAGTGTCGTTTTCATCGATACATTCTTTTATCTTATCTATTATATCATTTTTTTTATTCATACAATAAATGGTATCTTCATCAGTGATTTTTTCTGAATTACTTAATATCTCTATACTTCTATTTATAACCTCTTGCATCTCTTCGTATTTTAAGAAAAAATATGAGTCTGTTAAATAGGAATACATTTCCTCTCTATAAAATTCTTTTACCACAATGTTATATATAATATTAGCTATATATAAACTAAACTTATTTTTCAGTTTAGAACTCAATTCAATTTCACTACAAAATATTTTAATAAAGTGTAATCCCGAACTCATACTTTCTGAAATTCCAAGCATGAAATTTTTCTCTTCAAAGTATCTTTTCATTTCGTTTAGCCCATCAACTATATCCTCTTTATCGTCACATATTATTGTCAATAATAACACACAATACACTCCTTCCTGGAATTAGTATGTGTTTAAAATAAAAGGCTATTCAATACAAATAAAATTTTATATTTTGTAGACTTATTTATTTTAAAAATGCTATATTAATTTTGGTGATGAATATGAAAAAATTAATTGTAGATTATAGAATATCTAAAAAAGAAGAGAACTCTTTATTAAAACTAGGATATGATTTATTAGCTTGTCCTTCTTCTAATAAATTATATTATGCTATATGTGGACATCCTGATATACAAATTCACATAATTGATGAAAAAAATATTATTGTCCATAAAGATATTCCCCCTAAATTTATTGAAGATCTTAAAAAACTAGATATTAACGTAATAATATCAGAATCTTCTCTTTCAAATAAATATCCTCAAGATATAGTTTTAAATGCTGTTAATTTTTCTAAATACTTTATACACTATTTAAATTATACCGATAAAAATCTTTTATCTGAGATTAAAATGTTAAACAAAAAATTAATTAACACAAAACAAGGATATTCAAAATGTTCTACAGCTATAGTAAATGATAATGCTATAATAACCAGTGATAAAAATATAGCTAAATCTTTGCAAAACGAAAATATAGATATATTATTACTTCCTCCTGGAGATATACTTCTTCCGGGATTAAATTATGGTTTTATAGGAGGAACATGTGGACTAATAGAAAAAGATGTTCTTGCATTTTATGGGGATTTAAAATATTATGCCTATGGCACAGAAGTGCTTGATTTTTTAAAAAAGCATAAAGTTGAACCTATTTTTTTAAATGAAGGTAAATTAATAGATAGAGGTAGTATTCTAAGATTATAAATCCTACAAATTCAATTATATCATTTCTAATAACAATCAAATGCAAATCTTTATTATAAATATTTATTATTGTGTAATAAATATTTACATTTTTATTTTTATAATTTTATATATTTACAAATAAAAAAACATTCTAATTTTCATTAGAATGTCAGATTGTTCAAAAAGCCTCCATGTAATTGGCGGCTTTTACTTTCGTCAAATATCTTTTATGCGATAGCATTTAAAAAGTTGCTAGTTTTGTGTAATGATTTGGTATAAATTTCAATTAAATCATACGAAAAATAGTGCGATAGCACCATGGCTATCTTTTTCATATTCTGAACTGCTGCTGTAAGTAAGCATTGCTCGGAAACATTTTTAATTCCTCGCATGCGACAATAGCGCAGCCCATGTAATTCTTTTGAATCAGCAAAGCTACGCTCAATTTTTTCTTTACGTTTTTTATAAATACTTTTACCTTTTTCAGTTTTAGTAAATGCAAAAATTTGATTCTTATAATCTTCCCAAACATGACGACGTATAGTTCTGTTAATTGATTTATCAGATGTTAAGCAATTATTTTTATATTTGCATGAAGCACATTCATCCGCATTACTAACATATTCTTTATATCCGCTTCTTGTAGTGGTTTTGTATTTTAAAAAGAAGTTATTCATACATACATATCCATCTAATTCTTTAATATATTGAAATCTATATTTAGTATACTTTTCTTTAACATGAGGTCCTAAACGGAAACCAAAAACACCTTGATAATTTTTTTCTGAAACTTGCTTACAAATAGGATTTGTAGAATAACCAGCATCAGCTACTAAATACTTTGTATTAAAATTAAACTTTTTTATTTGCGTCTCTATTCTTTTAACATAAGGATCTACATCATTAATATTACCTGGAGTTACATGAACATCAGTTATAATATTATATTTTCCGTCAACAGTTCTATGATCTAAATAAAAAAAACCTTTTGGTTTTCCGTCCCTAACCATATATCCACTGTCTGGATCAGTTGTACTTACTTTTATTTCTTTGGTTTCAGATGTTTTTAGGTCTTTTTTTAGAGGCTTTTTATTATGATTAATTCTATCTTTATTAATATCTTTTTCTAATTCATCAAAGTATTCCTTTGTAGATTTAGTTATTTCTTTTTTTATAAGTTTATGTTTATTAGCGTTAGCTTTTAGATGGGTAGAATCAGTGTATAAAATTTTGCCATCGACTAAATTTCTATTAATCGCTTGAAATACAATGTTATCAAATATTTCTTGATGTATATTTGTATCATTGAATCTCTTTGTTCTATTTTGACTTATGGTAGAATGGCTTGGTATTTTATCAGTAAGTCCATATCCTAAGAACCACCTATAAGCTACATTTACTTGTATTTCCTTTACGAGCTGACGCTCAGAGCGTATACCGAATAGGTATCCAATAAAAAGCATTTTAAATAACACAACTGGATCTACTGATGGTCTACCATTGTCAGGACAATATAAATCCTTAGTTAAATCTCGTATAAACGAAAAGTCTATGAATTTATCTATTTTTCTAAGTATATGATTTTCTGGTACTAAGTTTTCTATATAAACCAGTTCTAATTGATTTTGTTTTCTCTCATTATTAGTAAGCATTTTGCCTCCGTAGGAGCCCTAACGGGCTAAATAATTTATTGGTCTAAATATATATTCTACAGAAGTAGGAGATATCCTTTTTGTAATAAATGTAAAAAGGCTGTTGACAAATTATGTTTATCAACAGCCTGATTCTAATGAAAATTAGAATGTTTTTGTATTGTAAAATCACCAATACAAATTTCTATTATTTTTTATTTGCATTTCTTTTTTTAGAGATTGCCAATATTACTTTCAGATACTTTAGTAACCTTTTCACTTAAATATTTAAAGAATTATTGTAGTTCAGCTTAAATTTAAATTTGTTCTTTTTCCTTGTCTGCGATAATAGAATATGTAATATATGGTGCATTTTAAAATGAAAAGCTATGAACGGATAGCTTAGCAAAACCCCAAAACAAAGAGGTGATTTTATATGAAAAAAAAATATTTAATAGCTAGTCATGGAGAATTAGCAAATGGTATTAAAAGTTCGTTAGATATACTAGCCAACAAAGGCAATGCAGTTGAAGTAATAAATGCATATATTACGGATGAAGATTATACTCCCCAAATTGTTAACTTCATAAAAAGCATCAGTGATGATGAGCAAGGCATTATATTCACAGATTTATTTGGTGGTAGTGTTAATCAAAAATCAGTAACCGAAGTTTTAACTAACAAAAGTAAAAACGTATTCATTATTTCAAATGTAAATTTGGCAATAGTACTTTCATTGTTATTTTCTGTAGAAGATGCGTTTAGTGAAGAATATATAAAAAAATCTATTGTCGAAAGTCAAGTCACTCTTGTATCAACAAAAATATCTAATTATGATACAGAAAAAGATTTTTTATAAAACCTTTTTTATAATCAGATCTAAATAATTAAAATGCTTCGAAAATTCTGCAAGCTATTAATCAAGTTACTAAAAAGGAGGAATAAAATGATTACACAAATTCGTGTTGATGACCGTTTAATACATGGTCAAGTAGCAGTAGTATGGACAAAAGAGCTTAACACTCCACTATTAGTAGTTGCAAATGATGATGCAGCCAAAAACGAAGTAATGCAAATGACATTGAAGATGGCAGTTCCAAGTGGAATGAAACTTCTTATACGTTCTGTAGATGATTCAATAAAAATATTTAATGACCCACGTGGCAAAGATAAAAAAATGTTTGTAATAGTAAATAAGGTCTCTGATGCTACTAAAATAGCTAAGAATGTGAAAGATATAGAAACAGTAAATGTTGCAAATGCAGGACGTTTTGATAAATCTGATCCCAAAGATAAAGTAATGGTATTCCCAAGTGTTCAGTTAAGTTCTGAAGAATTAAATGCTGCACATGAACTTTCTAAATTAACTCATGTAAAAACTTATAACCAAGTACTTCCAAACAATCCGCAAATAGATTTAAAGAAGGCTTTATCTCAATTATAACAAGGTTATTATTTAAAAATATTTACTTATATAAGTATATTAGCTGCTAGACTCTTTATATCTTAAAAAATGATTTGTTTATTTTTGAAATCTTTACATTTGTATCCTCTATTTAAGATAATATAATACAATATTTAACTATATGGACTCTAAAAACTTAATTTAAATATTAAATACATGCCATATTAGACAAAGATAATTAAAATAATATTAAAAATATTTGGATTAATATTCATAGAAGCAAAGAAAGTTTTTATTTAATTTTATGTCTAAATTATACAAGGAGGTAACAAATATGTTAATGCATGCATTAATGGCAGCACTAAGTGTATTTATTTGCTTTGCTGGTAACTATATAACAGGTCAAAGTATGATGGAACGGCCATTAGTAGTTGGCCTTGTAACAGGTCTTCTAATGGGAGATATTCAAACTGGTATTTTAATGGGAGCTTCATTAGAAGCCGTATTTTTAGGTAACGTAAACATTGGCGGTGTTATAGCCGCTGAACCAGTTACTGCTACTACGTTAGCAACAACCTTTGCAATTATATCTCATGTTGAAACAAAGGCAGCTATCACACTTGCTATACCAATTGGTATGTTAGCAGCTTTTGTAGTTATGTTCTTAAAGAATGTACTTATGAATGTCTTCGCTCCATCATTAGACAAAGCAGCAAGAGAAAATAACCAGAAAAAGATTGTAGCATTACACTATGGTACTTGGGTATTATATTATTTAATTATATCAGCTATATCTTTCTTTGGCATATTAGCAGGCAGCGGTCCTATCAATGTTCTCGTAGCCAATATACCAGCTAGATTAATGAATGGTTTAAGTGCAGCTGGTGGACTTCTTCCATCAGTAGGATTTGCAATGTTAATGAAGTTATTATGGGATAACAAACTCGCTGTGTTCTATTTATTAGGATTTATACTTACTGCTTACTTAAAATTACCTGCAGTTGCTGTAGCTACTATTGGGATAATCTTATGCATTACAACAAGTCAACGTGATTTACAGATAGCAAATATACCTGCCATTGGTTCAAAAGTATCCGGACAAATGACTAAAGAAGATGAAGAGGAGGACTTTTTTTCATGATGAATGTTAAAGAAAATTTATCAATTGAAGATAAAAAAATGTTACGCTCAGTATTTTGGCGTTCTTGGACAATTAACGCTAGCCGTACTGGTGCTACTCAATATCATGCAGTAGGCGTTATGTATACTCTTTTACCCGTTATTAACAGATTTTATAAAACAAATGAAGAAAAGGCTGATGCTTTAGTTCGTCACACTACTTGGTTCAATGCTACGATGCACTTAAATAATTTTATAATAGGACTTGTAACATCAATGGAACGTCAAAACAGTGAAGATAAAACTTTTGATGCAAATTCTATTACAGCAGTTAAGGCTTCTCTAATGGGACCACTTTCAGGTATAGGCGACTCATTTTTCTGGGGTATACTAAGAGTTGTTGCAGCAGGCATTGGTATATCATTAGCAAGTTCAGGTTCGGCACTAGGAGCAATTATATTCTTATTATTATACAATATACCGGCATTTTTAATACATTATTATTCACTATATAGCGGTTATTCCGTGGGTGCAAATTTTATTCAAAAACTATATGCAAGTGGTGGAATGAAAATATTAACAAAGGCATCAAGTATGCTTGGCTTGATAATGATGGGTTCAATGACTGCATCTAACGTAAAATTTAAAACAATCCTTAAAGTAAGTGTTGCTGGAAGCAAGAATGTTATGATGATACAAAAATATTTGGATCAATTATTTGTAGGAATAGTTCCTTTATGTGTTACTTTATTAGCATTTTATTTACTACGTAAAAAAGTAAACATTAATATAGTAATGTTTGGTGTGATGTTTTTAGGTATAATCTTAGGACTTCTCGGAATATGTTAACAATAAAAAACACATCCAACAGTAAAAATCATGATTTACGTTCTTATATCTAAGTTATAGTGCTATGGTCTTAGAACAGCATCCTGGACATAATACCATAGTACTCTTTTAAATATTTTGATTTTCTTGCCTTAGCTGAATATTCCAGTTCTAACTCATAATCTCCATTAAGTTCTTCTATAACAAAGCAGCTTATTATTTCATCTAAAACTCCCAAACCATTATCCCTTTGGTAGTTTTCTTGTCATAGATAAATATCATTGTATTAATTCCACTCATTTAAATTGGGGTATGAAAAAAGCAAAGTTGCGAATTCAATATAACCTTGCTTATTTAATACTAGTGTACAAAATTTATATGATTTATTATATTACTGATTTGCCCTATAAATTAAAGGTTATTAATCTATTTTATTGAAAATGACCGTCTCTCTTTCATAGATATTTTTTCTACTTTATACCCATATTCAGTTAAATTCAAGAAAGAATGGTCTGTCATTATCCCTTGTATTGTTTATAAAAATTTTCATATAACCCACCAAAATCTTTCTTTATAATTTAATACTAAGTAACCTAATAAATTTACTATTTATATTATATTATTTAATCCAAAATTGAAATTTGTTTATACATTCTTTTTAATAACTCTACATGGATTTCCACAAGCAATTATATCTGAAGGAATATCCTTCGTTACAATACTTCCTGCTCCAATGACAACATTATCTCCAATTGTAACGCCAGGTAAAATAACAACACCACCACCAATCCATACATTATTGCCTATTTTCACTGGTGCCGTTTGAGTTTTACAAAATACAAAAGAACCATCCTCTTTACACTCTCCAAAACGTTCTTTTGCATTTGTTGGATGAAACGCTGTATATATCTGAACATTAGGTGCAATAAGTACATTATCACCTATTTCAATTCTGTTATCATCTAAAAATGTACAATTCATATTTACTTCACAGTTATTTCCAAAATAAATATTATTGCCATAATCTACATAAAACGGTGTTGTAATCCATAAATTATCTCCATATCCTCCAAGAAGTTTTTCTAATATATTATGTTTCTTTAATCTATCTTCTGAATCAGTTAGATTATAATCACGCATCAAATTTTTAGCCTTATGCCACTGCTCTATTAACTCTTTATCGCCACAATCATAAAGCAGACCCGCCAACATTTTTTCTCTTTCTGTCATTTTTTCCCTCCCAATCACTATTTATCTGTATATTATACAAACAATTTATATTTTACCTTAAAATACCACTGTGAATCCAATTATAATATAAAATCATTTCTATATCCACACCTCATTAACCCAAATTTCCATTTTACTAACATCTTCTCCCATTTTAAACATTTAAAACTCCCCAATCATATCTTAATTTTTCAAATACTCATCTTTATAAGCATCCTTTAGAATTGAATCTACAGTTACATATCCCTCAACCTTTTTTACAGCAACTTCATCATCATTACATTTCCAATCCCATAAGCCTTAATCATAGGTTCACTTTGAAAAGTTCCTTCATTATAAGTACAGTTTCCAATTTTCATCGGTATAAAATCTTAAATAAAAAATCCAACAGCATAGTTTAATTATAAACGGATATAAACGTCAAGATAATAATGAAATTTTCCGATCATTTAAGGGTGTAGTTTTTTACTCATCGTCATCTTTAAAGTGATCTTTTAAGCGATAAGACTTTCCATTAATAGGTACAACATGAGCATGGTGCAAAACTCTATCTAATATAGCATTTGCGATGATAGGATCATAAAAAATATCATCCCAAGCATTGAAATTTATATTAGTTGTTAAAATTGTACTTTTTTTCTCATATCGCATGTCAATGAGTTGGAAGAATAACTTAGAGTCTTCTTTATTTATCGGTAGATAGCCTAATTCATCTATTATTAGGAGCTTGTACTTACTAAAATGTTTAAGTCTAGAATCTAATCGATTCTCTAAATTTGCACGTTTTAATTGCTGTAATAAATCATGACATTTAATAAAGTATGTACTATATCTACGTTTTGCTGCCGCAATTCCTATAGATGTAGCAAGGTGCGTTTTTCCTACTCCACTAGGACCTAGGAAAACTATATTTTCTTGTGTATTTAGAAAGCGTAATGTTAAAAAATCTAATATCTGATCTTTATTAATGCTAGGTTGAAAGCTGAAATCAAAGTCTTTAACCTCTTTTTTATGAGGAAAAGCGCCTACTTTTACCATAGATTTAATCATATTTGCTTCTTTAAAATCTATTTCATAAGCTGTAAGCTTAATAAGAGCATCAACAAAGGATAAATTATTTTTAGTAGAAAAATCAATGACTTCGTCTAAATGATTAATCATTTGTTTAAATTTTAAATACTCTAGATTTTTTATAAGTTGTGTATATGCACTATTCATTTTTATATACCTCTCCTATTAAATTTAAATTTTGTCCTAGCTTTCTTCATCATTTCATATGAGCTTTTATTAAATTGTAAAGCACTAATCTCAGCATAATGTTCTGCATGATAATTTAATTTTTGATTTTGTATATCATGAATAGTAACTAATTTTGTGCTATAATACACATGTAATTGATGATCATATACTTGAAGTTTTAGTCGTTTACCTATATATTCTGGTGGGACAGAATATTGGTTTGATTTGTATGAAATCATGCTTTGACTATTTACTTTAACAGATGTGGTGGTTATTTTGTAAAGATTTCTTATCTGATCTTTAGGCAGTTTTGATAAGAAATCTTTTTCTTTCTGTAAATGTAATATTGGTATTTTACCTGTTGATGTATGACATTTACTATTAATTCTATTGTTTAAATCTGAAACAAGTTTGTGTAATTGCTCATAGTTTAATGTTCCATTATATGCTCTTATTTCATCTAATAATTTCATAGGAGCTTCTACTTTGGCTTTGGTGTTAGGTCTACCTGCTACGCAAGGGTGAACTTTAAAGCCGTAATCTTTTGCAAACTGTTGAAATTTATTATTTACTTTTCCTTTAGAATAATTAGTTCTAGGTAAATCCATAACAGTTTTCATATTGTCCGTTAATAGTTCCTCCGGAACTCCTCCAAAAGCTTCAAATGATTCATCAAGAAAAGAAAATAACACTTCTTGGGTTTTATCGAGAGATAACCTGTACACTCTAAATCTTGAATATGAAAGTATTAATACAAAGATATTAACATTAATGATTTCTCCTGTGTTTAAAATAAATTCTATATTTTCTTTCCAATCTAGTTGTGCTTGTTTACCTTTACCTGTTTCATACCTCATAGGCGCAGCCTTCGATAGATGTCCTTTTCTTCTGCTATTAAAATAGTGACTAAATTCTGGATGATTGGAGATATACCTTCTAAAAGAAGATTGAGCACAATCTAATCCATAGTTGTCTCTAAGATACTGCCACAGAATCCGTTTATAATAAAATATTTGAATAGAATCTTTACCAAGAAGTTTTTTGATAATAGGTTCAAAATGGTCTATTTTAGATTTACGATTTCTAGTAGTAGGTTTTACATATCCATTTAAATATTTACCTACGGTGCGTGGATCAACGCCAAGTTCTCTAGCTATTTGACTTTTATTTACTTTCAAATTATTTTCCTCCATAATTAAATTTAATTTATGAAGATCCTCTAACTTATCTATTTGTATTTCAGAATTAATATTCATTTGTATAATCATAATTACCTCCAGTTTATTAAATGTTGGTAATTATAGTATTATACATAAATCTAATTCTTACATCCTTAAATGATCACTTTCTTGCATTCCCATAATAGCACTTATAAACGGACGTAACATTAGCCCTATGCCTTTAAGCTTCTCTTTTGATTTTATATAGTCAATGCCTTTAAATATAAAAAATAATACTACAAAGGTTGAAAACATTCCATTTTTAAGACAAAAATCATCCAATCTTTTTAGTTGAGGAAATAGTTGAATTAGGTATTTTATAGATGTCATAAATACAGAAATTATATATATTCTTAAAAGTATTTTTCCATATTTAAAGTATGAGTATATCCCTCAACTATTGAAAATAGAAATATTCCCCCTGCTAATAATCTACCAATGCATGAAAATATTACAGAGACTTTGCCTGTACATTCAAAAGTAGTATATGTGGTCAAATATCATGAATATAAGAGCAAAAAGTTTAATTTGAAATCCTTTAATGTTTTTTGCAATCATCTTAAAACCCATCTTGTCCGTTATGTATACAGTTTAACAAGGAAATATAAGAAATTTATCAGGATTGTAGATAAAATTAAGTAAATGAATTAGTTACCTCCTGTGATGCTTTTATATTAATATGAATATTTAGGTTCATATTTTTTCTCCTTCCATTTAGTGTTATAATGTGCCCTGTGTGTGGAAACATATCCACTGGCTACACCTTCTCTACCCTCACCCAACATTCCACAATTATAAAACACCCTTACAAAAAACATATTTCATTTCTTAAATACAAAAACTTAAAAACCACCAACTATAAATCAAACAAATCCACCGATGAATCAAATATAATATCTTCGTCACAAAAAGCTACAGATATTGCATGTATGGCTTTACTAGTATTTGGTACTACCCATGCTTTCTTCGCTTCATTCCATCTGCTACCTTCTATTTTTTTAATTGCTGAAACATTATCATAGCTATACTTAAAGCTTACCATTATATAGTTATCATCAACTTTTTCAATTGTAACAGCCACTATCTCTCATCCTCCTTATCAAATTCATAAATTTTAAAATATACTATATTAATATTATCATCTTTTTTATTTCCGCTAAATTGTGCACACACCACTAAAAAAATGCACACCCCTATAAATTTTCCTAAGGTGTGTGCATTTCATTAACTAAATTTCCATATTCTTATCTTAAAACATTCTAAAAAAAACAATCTCAAATCCTTAAAAACGCTAAAAGCCCTTGAAATCAAGAGCTTTTCATTGTATCAATATTTAATTGATTATTTGGAGGCGCCACCCAGATTTGAACTGGGGGATCAGAGTTTTGCAGACTCGTGCCTTACCGCTTGGCTATAGCGCCTTATACATTTATACTATTCATCGAACTTAACTTTGTTACTATTTCTCCAAAAATATTTGGAGGCGCCACCCAGATTTGAACTGGGGGATCAGAGTTTTGCAGACTCGTGCCTTACCACTTGGCTATAGCGCCTTATATTTTGGAGCGGAAGACGAGATTCGAACTCGCGACGTTCACCTTGGCAAGGTGACGCTCTACCACTGAGCCACTCCCGCATTTTGGTGGCTAGACCAGGAATCGAACCAGGGACACGAGGATTTTCAGTCCTCTGCTCTACCGACTGAGCTATCCAGCCACAAAGTTTTAAAATGGCGACCTAGAAGGGACTCGAACCCTCGACCTCCGGCGTGACAGGCCGGCACTCTAACCAACTGAGCCACTAGGCCACATGTTTCTGATGAAATGGTGGGCACAACAGGGCTCGAACCTGTGACCCCCTGCTTGTAAGGCAGATGCTCTCCCAGCTGAGCTATGCGCCCATGTCATCAGCGACAGTTTTTATTATATCTTAGAGTTTTTAGCTTGTCAAGAACTTTTTTCTTGATTTTTCAAAACTCTTTGCTCTCATTCGTTTTTCTCAAGTTTGTTTCTTGATTTCTTAACGCCGAGCGCATTAATATAATATAAAATCTACACGTATATGTCAACAGAATAAAGTCTCATTTTAAGAAATTAAACATATTTTTCTCCAATTTATTCTTTATATCTCATAATATCTTATATAATTATTTTATTGTGTTTTTATAAAAAATAAGGATTCTACCTAATCATTCAAAACCTGTAATCACAAGCACTGATACTGTTTTTAAAAGATAGAATCCTATTTTTATTCATATAATCTTTATATGATTTTTTATATTACTTATTTAAATTTTCTAATATTTCTCCTATTTGTTCATGAGTAAATTTATAATGCTCTCCACAAAAATGACATACTATTTCTTCTGATTTACCTTCTTCATATATCTCATTTAAATCTTTTTTACCTATACTAATTAATGCCCTTTCTATTCTTTCTCTTGAGCAGTCACAAGTATACTTAGGTTCTATTTCTTCTAATATTTTTAGATCCATATCATCAAATAAGAAATTAATCATATCATATATATCTTTACCCTGGCTTAAAAAGCTAGTAATAGATCCCAAGTCTTGTAATCTATATGTTATTAGGTCCGCTAACATTTCATCTGCACCTGGCATCATTTGTATTATTATTCCGCCAGCTTCTTTTATACTTAAATCCTTATCAACTAAAACTCCAAGCCCTACCGCTGTAGGTGTTTGTTCAGATACTGTAAAATAATAAGCTATGTCATCACCAATTTCACCTGTATATATTGGCACATTTCCTACATAAGGTTCTTTAAGTCCAAAATCTCTAATTACCAACAAGCTACCATTTTTACCTATAACACCACTTACATCTAGTTTTCCTATAGAATTAGGGGGCAAATCCGCTGAAGGATTACCTATATACCCTTTAACATGTGCATCAGCATATGACGTAACTGTAACTCCTTTAGCAGAACCACCACCATCAATTTTTATAGTAACAACATCACTATTTGACTTTAACATAGATCCCATCAATGTTCCTGCAGTTAACATCCTTCCTAATGCTGCAGCAGCTGTTGGTGCACAACTATGTATTTTTACTCCTTCATTTACTAAATTTTTAGTAACAGCTGCTATTATTCTAACCTGTCCATCTTTTGCAGTTGCTTTTATAAGCTTATCACTCATAATTTATTACCTCCTATTGTTTTTTTAGTATGTAAACTATTCTTTCTGTATCTTCCTTTATTTCTTCACTTTCATAACTATCCAATTTTTTTTCTACATTAAAACCTATATCATTTAATAACTTTTCAAGAAATTCTTCTGTATATGCTCTTTCTCTATGTTCTTCATCAAATCTTTTATACATATCTCCTGATTTAATAAAGAAAGTTATATACATCTCTACAATATCTTTTTCTAATAAATTCTCCCATATATATACTACATCATCTTCATCATAGTTATATATATTATTTCCTAAAATATTAGTTAACTTATAATAAGAATTTATATCAAAAATAAATAAACCATCTTCTTTTAAATGGTCTTTTACAGAAGAAAAATAATTTTTCAAATCTTCTACTTCCAATATATAATTAGTAGAATCCAATGCACATGTTATTAAATCAAATTTTTTATTCAATTTAAGATTACTTATGTCCTGACATACAAGCTTTGCTTTTATTTTTTCTTTTCTCATTTTTTCTTCAGCTTCTGTAAGCATTTCTTGAGACATATCTACTGCCCATATATGTTTAAATTCCTTAGCCAATTCTTTTGTCATATTTCCTGTCCCACAAGCTAAGTCAAGATAATCTTCTTTAGATAGATTGTATTTTTCACATATGCTTATTATAACCTTAGCCCATTTAGCATAATCTATGTCCCCATAAATTAATTTATCATATATATGAGCAAATTCTTTATAACAACTCATAATATTACTTCCCCCCTTTATGATATTTTTGTAATAATATATAATGTAAATTTTTATCTATAACCCTTGATTAATATAATATATATTAGTATAAAAAATCAAATCATTTTCTGAATAATATATTATTTTCCCTCATCTATATTTTGTATTTCCTCATTTTTAGGAATTTTCATAGTTCTCTTTCTTTTAGTCATAATCCCCCCAATCCTACCAGTTTCCTCCGCTGTAAGTCCTCCCCAGCCTTCTTTATCCACCTTATCTTTTAGACCAAGTTCTTCTGCTATTTCATATTTTACTTTTTCTCTTAATTTTTCTAATTCCGTTAACTCTGTGTTAGATTTTAATTTTGATTTTATAACTTTTTTCAAAGGTGTTCTCCCCATTTTAAATTCCTCCCTTGTAGACTAATAATATTATTATTTCCACTTAGTAGGATGTTTTATACCCCCTAAAATTAAATTTAATCCAAAAATATTCCTTATCATTTTTTAATTAGAATACATACTATGAAGTATCAAAATATTTTTCAACCAAACTACATTAATATTAATCTTTAATCTAATTTATTAACAGTTTGTAAGCAAACATATACTACTTAGATATAAATTAATAAAAATAATTGTGTTTTTTTATTTACGTTGTATAATTATATTAATGTACGTTAATATATTTTAAAATTTGAATGAAATAACTAATATAATTAACATAGGGGGATTTTAATATGCAATACAATGTTGCCGTAGTAGGGGCTACCGGTATGGTAGGAAACAAATTTATCGAAGTTTTAGGTGAAAGGAATTTTCCAATAAAAAATCTTTATTTTTTCGCTTCTAAAAAATCTGCTGGAAAAACCCTTAAATTTAAGGATACAGATATTATAGTTGAAGAACTTAAAGAAGATAATATAAAGAATAAAAAAATAGATTTTGCTTTATTTTCAGCTGGTGGATCTGTAAGTCTTGAATATGCTCCAATCTTTGCAAAATATAATGCAGTAGTTATTGATAATAGTAGCGCTTGGAGAATGAATCCTGAAATACCTTTAGTTGTACCTGAAGTTAATCCTGAAGATATAAAATTACACAAAGGTATAATTGCAAATCCAAACTGCTCTACAATTCAAGCTGTAGTAGCTTTAAAACCTCTTTACAATAAGTATGGAATAAAAAGAATTGTTTATTCTACTTATCAAGCAGTTTCAGGTGCTGGTGTTGGAGGATTTAACGACTTAAAAAATGGATATAACGGAGAGGATCCAAAAAAATTCCCACATCCTATAGCTGGAAATATTTTACCTCACATTGATGATTTCTTAGATAATGGTTATACAAAAGAAGAAATGAAAATGATTGATGAAACAAGGAAGATTTTCCATGACCATGATTTAAAAATAACTGCAACAACAGCTAGAGTTCCTGTATTTTATGGACATAGTGAAAGTATAAACGTAGAATTAGAAAAACCTTTCGAAATAGAAGACATTTTTAATTTATATAAAAACGCCGACGGCGTAGTTTTGAAAGACGATGTTAAAAATTTAGTATACCCTCTTCCAATAGAAGTTGAAGGTCATGATGAAGTATATATTGGAAGAATACGTCGTGACTTTAGTTTAGATAACGGATTAAATCTTTGGGTAGTAGCGGATAACATAAGAAAAGGCGCCGCTTCTAATGCTATTCAAATTGCTGAAAAAATAATTTCAATGAAATAATTGCTTCAAGGAGGATAAAAAATGACTTTATTTAAAGGTTCTGGAGTTGCTCTAATTACTCCTTTTAAAAATGGCAAAGTAGACTTTGAAAAGTTAAAAGAAATTTTAAATTGGCATGTTGAATCTGGTACTGATGCAATCATAATTTGTGGTACTACCGGTGAAGCTTCAACCATGACTGAAGAAGAAAGAAAAGAAACAATAAAGTTTACTGTTAATGTTATAAACCACAGAATACCTGTAATTGCAGGTACAGGTAGCAACAATACATCTTCTGCCATAAATATGAGTAAATGGGCAGAAAATATAGGAGTAGATGGAGTACTTGTAATAACTCCATACTATAACAAAACAACCCAAAAGGGAATTTTAGAACATTTCAAAGCTATAAATGATGCTATTAATGTTCCAATTATATTATACAACGTTCCTTCAAGAACTGGTCTTAATATAACTCCAAATACTCTTTTAAAATTATGCGACTTAAAAAATGTTGTAGCCATCAAGGAAGCTAGTGGTGATTTTTCTCAATTAGTTGAAATGAAAGCTTTGTGTAGAAATAAAATCGACTTTTATTCAGGAAATGATGATCAAATCATCCCTCTTCTTTCACTTGGAGGAGCTGGTGTAATATCTGTCGCTGCAAATATATATCCAACTCAAGTTCATAATATGTGTGATTTTTATATGAATGGCAAACACGAACAAGCTTTAAAATTACAATTAGATATGTTAAATGTAATTAACGCTTTATTTATAGAAACAAACCCTATTCCAATCAAAACAGCCATGAACTTAATGAAAATGAACGTAGGTAATCTAAGACTTCCATTATGCGGTATGGAAGATAATAATCTAAAACTATTAAAAGATGCTTTAGACAACTATAAAACTTTACTAAAGGAGGACTAGATACAATGACAAAAATCATTTTAAGCGGTTGTTTAGGTAAAATGGGAAGAATGATTTCTCAAAACGTATCTAACTTCTCAAATTTAGAAATCATAGCCGGAATCGATAAATTACAAGATAGCACTTGCCAATATCCTATCTTTAACAATATTTCAGAATGCAATTTACAAGCTGATGTTGTACTAGACTTTTCTAGACCAGATGCTTTAGATTTTTTAATAGAATATTGTAAGAATAAAAATCTTCCACTTGTACTATGCACTACCGGTTATACCGAAGATCAATTAATAAAAATTGATGAAATAAGTAAAGTGTTACCTGTATTTCATTCAGCAAATATGTCTATCGGAATAAACTTAATAAACAATATTCTTAAAGATATAAGTGCTATGCTTTATGAAAACTACGATATAGAAATTATAGAAAAACATCACAATCAAAAAGTAGATGCCCCAAGCGGAACTGCCCTACTTTTAGCAAATACTATAAAAAACGCAATACCATCCGAAACAGTGTTTAATAAAGGAAGAGATGGAATTTCAAAAAGAGAAAAAAACGAAATAGGAATACATGCTATTCGTGGAGGCTCCATTGTTGGAGAACACGAAATCCTATTTGCAGGCGCCGGAGAAACTATAGAATTAAAGCATACAGCATCTTCAAGAGATGTATTTGCAATAGGAGCTTTAAAAGCTTGTGAATACATGGCAGGTAAACATGCCGGATTATACTCAATGGATGATGTTATAAAATCAAGAGCTTAACTCTAACTAACATTACTTAAAAAGCCATTATACATATGTATAATGGCTTCAGATTGTTCAAAAAGCCTCCATGTAATTGGAGGCTTTTACTTTCGTCAAATATCTTTTATGCGATAGCATTTAAAAAGTTGCTAGTTTTGTGTAATGATTTGGTATAAATTTCAATTAAATCATACGAAAAATAGTGCGATAGCACCATGGCTATCTTTTTCATATTCTGAACTGCTGCTGTAAGTAAGCATTGCTCGGAAACATTTTTAATTCCTCGCATGCGACAATAGCGCAGCCCATGTAATTCTTTTGAATCAGCAAAGCTACGCTCAATTTTTTCTTTACGTTTTTTATAAATACTTTTACCTTTTTCAGTTTTAGTAAATGCAAAAATTTGATCCTTATAATCTTCCCAAACATGACGACGTATAGTTCTGTTAATTGATTTATCAGATATTAAACAATTATTTTTATATTTGCATGAAGCACATTCATCCGCATTACTAACATATTCTTTATATCCGCTTCTTGTAGTGGTTTTGTATTTTAAAAAGAAGTTATTCATACATACATATCCATCTAATTCTTTAATATATTGAAATCTATATTTAGTATACTTTTCTTTAACATGAGGTCCTAAACGGAAACCAAAAACACCTTGATAATTTTTTTCTGAAACTTGCTTACAAATAGGATTTGTAGAATAACCAGCATCAGCTACTAAATACTTTGTATTAAAATTAAACTTTTTTATTTGCGTCTCTATTCTTTTAACATAAGGATCTACATCATTAATATTACCTGGAGTTACATGAACATCAGTTATAATATTATATTTTCCGTCAACAGTTCTATGATCTAAATAAAAAAAACCTTTTGGTTTTCCGTCCCTAACCATATATCCACTGTCTGGATCAGTTGTACTTACTTTTATTTCTTTGGTTTCAGATGTTTTTAGGTCTTTTTTTAGAGGCTTTTTATTATGATTAATTCTATCTTTATTAATATCTTTTTCTAATTCATCAAAGTATTCCTTTGTAGATTTAGTTATTTCTTTTTTTATAAGTTTATGTTTATTAGCGTTAGCTTTTAGATGGGTAGAATCAGTGTATAAAATTTTGCCATCGACTAAATTTCTATTAATCGCTTGAAATACAATGTTATCAAATATTTCTTGATGTATATTTGTATCATTGAATCTCTTTGTTCTATTTTGACTTATGGTAGAATGGCTTGGTATTTTATCAGTAAGTCCATATCCTAAGAACCACCTATAAGCTACATTTACTTGTATTTCCTTTACGAGCTGACGCTCAGAGCGTATACCGAATAGGTATCCAATAAAAAGCATTTTAAATAATACAACTGGATCTACTGATGGTCTACCATTGTCAGGACAATATAAATCCTTAGTTAAATCTCGTATAAACGAAAAGTCTATGAATTTATCTATTTTTCTAAGTATATGATTTTCTGGTACTAAGTTTTCTATATAAACCAGTTCTAATTGATTTTGTTTTCTCTCATTATTAGTAAGCATTTTGCCTCCGTAGGAGCCCTAACGGGCTAAATAATTTATTGGTCTAAATATATATTCTACAGAAGTAGGAGATATCCTTTTTGTAATAAATGTAAAAAGGCTGTTGACAAATTATGTTTATCAACAGCCTGAAGCCATTATACATATGTATAATGGCTTTTTATAATACTTATTTTAATTGTATATAAACAAAAGACTTAAAATACGAAGCTTATTTTCTTCATTATCTTAAGTCTTTTTTATTTAAGAGTATTATTTAGAAGACTTCACTAAATGACATGCAACAAAATGTCCTGGCTCTATTTCTATAAAATCTGGTCTTTTATTTGTACATTCATCTGTAGCATATTTACATCTTGCCGCAAATCTACATCCTGGTTTAGGATTTATTGGACTAGGTACTTCACCTTCTAACATTATTCTATTTCTTGATTTTTCAGCTTCTGGATCTGGAAATGGTATAGCTGAAAGTAAAGCTTGAGTATATGGATGAAGTGGTTTTGAATATAATTTTTCACTATCAGCGAGCTCCACCATATTTCCTAAATACATAACACCTACTCTATCTGAAATATGCTTAACCATAGATAAATCATGTGCTATAAAGAGATACGTTAAATCAAATTTTCTTTGAAGTTCAATAAGTAAGTTTACTACTTGAGCTTGTATAGAAACGTCAAGAGCTGAAATAGGCTCATCACAAACTATAAATTTAGGTTCAACAGCAAGGGCTCTTGCTATACCTATTCTTTGCCTTTGACCCCCTGAAAATTCGTGAGGAAATCTTGAAGCATGTTCTTTATTCAATCCTACAAGATCAAGTAACTTATAAATCTTATCTGTTCTTTCCTGACCAGTATATAACCCATGAATATCTATTCCCTCTGCTATTATGTCTCCTACTGTCATTCTAGGATCTAATGAAGCATATGGATCTTGAAATATTATTTGAGCATGTTTTGTAAAATCTCTTTTATCTTTTCCTTTAAGTCCATGTATATTTAAACCTTCAAATAAAACTTCACCCTCTGTTGCAGAATAAAGTCCAAGTACAGTTCTACCACAAGTAGTCTTTCCACATCCTGATTCTCCAACTAAACCTAAAGTTTCACCCTTTTTTATATTAAAACTTACATCATCTACTGCTTTTAATGTAGCATTTTTACCTACTTTAAAATATTTCTTTAAGTTCTTAACTTCTACTAAATGCTCATTATTATTTTTATTTAAATTATCACTATTCATTAGTTCCACCCCCTACACTTATTGGAGGAATTACCTCTGGTGCCATAGGATGTTGTAACCAACATGAAACCTCCTGTGTATCACTGATCTTAGTTATCTCTGGCATAGCATCCTTACAAATTTTCATACAATATTCACATCTAGAAGCAAAAGGACATCCCTTTGGAGGCTGTACCAAATCTGGTGGTGTTCCTTTTAAAGAATATAATTTATCTTTATTCTTAGTATCTAACCTTGGAACTGACTGCAATAGCGCCCATGTATATGGATGTTTTGGATTATAGAATATTTCATCAGTAGTTCCTCTTTCTACAACTTGACCCGCATACATAACCTGTATTCTATGAGCAACACTTGCAACAACCCCTAAATCATGAGTTATCAATATAACTGCTGTTCCCAACTTTTCTTGAAGATCGGCTATAAGCTCCATTATTTGAGCTTGTATAGTTACATCTAGCGCAGTTGTAGGTTCATCTGCAATTAATATCTTAGGGTCACATGCAAGAGCTATAGCAATCATAACCCTTTGTCTCATTCCACCCGAAAACTCATGAGGATATTGATTAATTCTTTTCTCTGCATTAGGTATATTTACAATCTTTAGCATTTTTAATGCTTCTTGCATAGCTTCTTGTTTTTTCATTCCTTTATGAATAATTAAACTTTCTGCTATTTGTTTACCTACTTTCATAGTTGGATTAAGAGAAGTCATAGGATCTTGGAATATCATGCTTATCTTCCCACCCCTTACATCTCTTAGTTCCTTTTCTGACATTTTTACAATATCTTTTCCTTCAAATAATATTTCTGATCCTTCTTTAATTTCTCCAGGTGGCATTGGAATCAATCTCATTATACTTTTTGATGTTATTGTCTTTCCACATCCTGATTCACCAACAATTGCCAAAGTTTCTCCTTTTTCCAAACTAAAGTTTACTCCTCTAACAGATTGAACTTCACCAGCATAAGTATGGAAAGAAACCTTTAAATTTTTTACATCCAACAATTTAGTCATATTTTTTCCTCCTTACTGACGAAGTTTTGGATCTAACGCATCTCTTAATCCATCACCTAATAAATTAAACGCAAGCATTGTTAAACATATAGCCACAGCTGGGAATATTAATTGATATGGATAAAAATCCATTACCGATTGACCAGCCGCACACATCGCACCCCAACTTGTAGCCGGTGGCTTTATTCCAAGTCCTATAAAACTTAAGAAAGCTTCTGCAAATATAAAACCTGGTATATCAAAAGTCATATATATAATTATTATTCCTATAGTATTAGGAATCAAATGTCTTAATATTATTCTTGAAGATGTTCCTCCTAATGCTTGAGCTGCTAATACATATTCTGATTGTTTTAACTGAAGAACTTGCCCTCTCACCATACGAGCCATACCTGTCCATCCAGTTATACATAAAGCAATTAATAATGATGCCATGCCAGCACCTAAGTATATAGAAAGTATAATAACAACTATCATATAAGGAATACTATTTAATATCTCAACTATTCTCATCATTATATCATCTACTCTGCCACCAAAGTATCCACTAATTCCACCATATATACAACCTATAATAACTTCTATTATAGTACCCAATACACCAATGGCAATTGATACTCTTCCACCTAACCAAAGCCTTGAAAATATATCTCTTCCTAAATTATCTGTCCCAAACCAATACTCACCATTAGGTTCTAAGTTGATATTTTCTGCTATTTGTTCTGAATAACCATGTTTAGTAATATGCGGTCCTATTATACACATAACTATTATTACTAAAAGTAGTCCCATAGAAAACATGGCTACTTTATTTTGTTTTAGTCGTCTCCAAGCATCTTGCCAATATGTCATGTTTGGCCTTAAGATAACTTCTGAATTTTCATCATTACAGCCTATCACTTCAAATTGATCTTTTTTTAATTCCATCATTCAAACAATCCCCCTATCTTTTTTCGCCTGTTAGTCTTATTCTTGGATCTATCACCGAATACATAATATCTACTATTAATAAAGCTACAATGTATAAAGCTGAATAAAAGATAGTTAACCCCATTATGATATTATAATCATTTGTAAGTATTGCATCTATCATAGAATTTCCTATTCCAGGAATAGCAAAAATTCTTTCTATTACTATAGAACCTGTTATTATAGCTGCAAGCTGAGGTCCTAATATAGTTATTATAGGCAATATAGCATTTCTAATTATATGCTTCCATGCAATTGCCGTTTGTGAAAGTCCTTTTGCTTTAGCAGTAATTATATAATCTTTTCCTATAACATCCAACACTGAAGTTCTCATATATCTAGCATATGTTGCTAAACTACCAAAACACAAAGCTAATGTTGGTAGTATAGTAAATTTAATTCCTTCTATTCCATCACCAGGATCATACCATCCTGCTATAGGAAGTACTCCTCCACCAAAACCTTTTTGAAGTAATGCCGCAAGAACGAAACTTGGTATAGAAACACCTAATATCGCAAGAAATATGACAATAAAATCAACATTGGTATTTCTTCTAAATGCAGCTACAACACCCAAAATCACACCTATAACAAGCCCAATACACACTGCCTGAACTCCCAATCTCGCAGAATTGGGAAACTTTTCATCTATAATCTCCTGAACATTATATCCAGGAGTTATAAAAGAATCTCCTAATTGTCCTTTAGTTAAATTTTTTAGATATATAACATATCTAGTTGTTAAAGGCTTATCAAGTCCATATTGTTCTCTCATAATTTGTTGCATTTCCGGAGGCAATTTTTGAGCCTTTACCATAACCGGATCTCCAGGTATACTATTCATTAGGAAAAAAGTTGCTGTTATTATAACCCATAGTGTTACTAACATATAACCTATTCTTTTTAGTATATATTTAGCCATTGTTTTCCCCCTCTTTACATTTATTAATTAAGTACATATCAAACATTATTCAATTAAATAATTATGATGATACTATGTATAATAAAAATTTATATATAAATACTACAACGATTGATTTTCGTTGTAGTATTTATAATTTTCATCTAGAATTTAAATTTATTTTTCAATACTTGCCCACTTAAATTCATATTCACAACCACATGATGGATTTTGAATTCCTTTTATTTTTTCTGTTCTGCAACCCTTACATCTTTACTAAAAGCAGGTGCTATTCCAGCATCTTCAGCTACAAGAATGTTTTCTGCCTGTTTAAATAGTTCTAATCTTTTACTAGAATCACTTTCTTGTTCTGCCTTCTTTACACTTTCCTCATACTTTGGATTATAATATTTACTATGATTATTACCATCATTCTTCATGAAACATGACATCATACTAAATGGATCATTAAAATCAGCAATCCATCCTGACATTGCTATTTCAAATTCTCCCGCTTGACATTTTGTTATATAATCCGCAAAGCTAGCTGGTTGTTTAATTGTTATATTAACTCCTAATTTTGTCTTCCATTGATTTTGATAATACTCAGCACATTGTTTATAAAAAGCATCACTACCTTGTTCCATATAATTCAAAGTATATTTAGATGGATCTGGATTCATTTTAAGTTCTTTTAAACCTTCTATAAATAACGCTTTTGGATCTTTATTTTGATTTACAATTGCTTTTAGTGGTTCAGGTACTTCTTTTCTAAAATCTTTATCTCCACATTTCATTGTATCTGGAATTAGTCCATATGATACAAATCCTCTTTTATAAATTTTATTTACATATGTCTCTCTGTCAATTGCTAAAGATAACGCCAGTCTTATTTTAGGATTCATAAGAAGTTTATTTTTACCATTCATATTAAACATCATATAAAATGAACTTAGTGACTTTCCTACTCTTAAATTACATTTACCAGCATCAGCATCCTTTTTTAACTTTTCTGCATACTCACCTGTTCCTTGAATTACATCTAATTGCTTTGATGAAAACATTTGATACTTAGTTGGTAATTCCTTTATACATTGAAACGTAAGTTTATCAATCTTTACATTTGCTGTATCATAATATTTATCATTTTTCTTTAATATAGTTTTACCACCTTTTTGCCAACTTTCGATTACAAAAGGTCCATTAAATACCATTTTAGTTGGATCTGAACCATATTTATCTCCTTGAGCTTCAACTATATCTTTTCTTTGAGGAAATAATACTGTATGAGCTAATTGCTCCTCAAAATATGGAACTGGTTTTTCAAGTTCTACAACTAAAGTTTTATCATCTTTAGCCTTAACTCCTAATTCTTCTAATTTACCTTTTCCAGTAGAAATTTTAGTAGCATTTTTTACTACACCATTTATAAATGTTGAAAATGGTGCTTTAGTTTTAGGATCAACTAATCGCTTCCAAGCATATTCAAAATCCTTAGCTGTTACTGGCTTTCCATCTGTCCATTTCAAATCTTTTAATGTGAAAGTATATGTCTTTTTATCATCAGATACTTTACACTCTTTTGCTGCAGCAAGCTCTACCTTCTTGTTATTTACTCTTGTTAATCCTTCAAATGCCGCATTTACAGCAGTTCCTGATGCTGTATCTTGACCTTGAGCTGAATCTAAAGTTTTAATTTCAGCTAAATCAACATTTAATGTTCCTCCACTTTGTGCTGCTTTATTTCCAGCACCATTTGCCCCTTGTTTGCTTCCACATCCAGTAAACAACATAGTTGTCGCTAAAGCTGTAGTTAGCAGTACCGCTAGTACTTTCTTCTTCACTTAAATTCCCCCTTTTTATTTTTAAAACCTAACTCTGAATTTCATGTATAAATATAAATTCAGTTATAATACAAAATGAAAATTTTCATATGTATTCTTTCATAAATACATTTTTTTCATAAAAATATATAATTTTAAAATTTATCACTTTGTATTAATAATTTTATTATTTATTTCTAAAAATCATACCACATTTTGAACTTTTGGTCAATATTGTTAATATTTTTTTAAACATATGGAAATTAAACAAAATTTTTATCTATCTAATTATTCTTATGCATTTACAAGCGTAAATGTGTCACATACACTATTTTAATTTTATGAATTTTTTCTTTCATTTCTTGACCATATTTAAATTTTCTTGCAATTTAAAATGATTATATTTATAAATATAATATTTATAAATATAATCATTTTATTTTATAAAGTATTAATCCACGCTTCTAATCTTTCTATGGATTCTTTAATTCTTTCTATTGAATAGCAATAAGAAATTCTAACAAAACCTTCTCCGCCATTGCCAAATGCAGATCCAGGAACAATAGCTACTTTTGCTTCGTTTAATAATCTCTCACAAAATTCCTCACTACTCATATTGAATTTTTTAATACTTGGAAACATATAAAATGCTCCTTTAGGCATATTTACTTCAAATCCCATTGCATTTAATCTATCATATAAGTAATCTCTTCTTTTTATAAACTCATTTTTCATGTTTTCTACATCATCAAGTGAATTTTTCAAGCCTTCTAATGCTCCCCATTGAACAATTGATGGTGCACAAGATACATTATATTGATGAACCTTAATAATGCTATCTATATTCTTTTTATGAGCACAAACATATCCAAGTCTAAGTCCTGTCATAGAAAACATCTTTGAAAACCCATTTACAATAATCACTTTTTCTTTAATATCTTCATATTGACCTAAGGAATTATATTCTTTTTCAAAACAAAGTGAACTATATATTTCATCACTTATGATTAAAATATTTTTTTCTTTCATTAATTCATATAATTTTTCTTTATCTTCCTTACTTAATATTGCACCTGTTGGATTGCATGGATAAGATAACACCATAATCTTAGGATTTTCTTTTTCTATAATTTCTTTAAGTCTTATGTGATTAATAGAAAAATCATCATTTAATTCATAATTAACTATTGTACCACCTAAAAGTTTTACACAACTTTCATAAGCAGGATATGCGGGAGTTGGTATAAGCACCTTATCTCCTTCATTTATAAATGCCATAAACGTGGCAAGTAAAGCTTCACTTCCTCCTATAGTTAAGCATATTTCTTCCTTCTCATAAGCTATATTAAAATTGCTATATAAATATTTTGATATTTCTTCTCTTAGTTCTTCTATACCAGCATTAGATGTATATGCAGTTTTATTTTCATTAATAGCTTTTATCATTGCATCTTTTATTTTCTGTGGCACATTAAAATCTGGCTGACCTAAAGTAAGAGAAAGTGCATCTGGAATTTTTACAACTTTATTATAAAATTTTCTTATGCCTGATATTTCAATATTTTCTACATGATTAGAAACTAACTTTTTCATAAAATAATACCTCATTTCAAAATTTAATTTATGTTATATTTAATATTTCAAATTTCATTATTATAAATTTTACTTTATTGTCATACATATGTCCATATGACCAATCATAACAATTATATTATGTAAGAATTTTTTATTTCATATTTGTTTTTTATATATTTTGCTTTCATTTACGCATAATATTGATTATAATATACATTATATTTGAACATACAAGGAGGCTATGGAATGAATTACGATTTAACAAATCCATACGAAATTGCAAGGTACATAAAAGAAGCAAAAAAATCTACTCCACTTAAAGTATATGTAGATGGAAATCTTAAAGATTGTAAATTTGATAATATAGAATGCTACGGTGACAATAACTTCTACATATTATTTGGTGAAAGTGTAGAAGTATTAGAGTTTTTGGATAAAAACAAAACATTAATAACAAAATATAAAATAGAACAAGATAGAAGAAATTCAGCTATACCAATGCTTGATACAAAACATATAGATGCTAGAATTGAACCTGGTGCAATCATTAGGGATATGGTTTCAATCGGCAAAAATGCTGTTATAATGATGGGAGCTGTAATAAACATAGGATGTGAAATTGGCGAAGGTACAATGGTAGATATGAACGCTGTACTAGGCGCTCGTGCGAAATTAGGTAAAAATGTTCACCTAGGAGCTGGTGCAGTAGTTGCAGGTGTTCTAGAACCACCTAGTAAATCACCATGTGAAATTGAAGATAATGTTTTAATAGGTGCTAATGCCGTTATACTTGAAGGTGTTCGTGTTGGTAAAAACTCTGTTGTGGCTGCCGGATCAGTTGTTGTAGAAGATATACCTGAAAATGTAGTTGTAGCTGGAAGCCCTGCTAAAATCATCAAAACTGTTGATAGCAAAACTAAGGATAAAACTAAATTAATGGATGATTTAAGAAAATAAAAATACTTGGCGAAAGCCAAGTATTTTTATTTATTCCGCTAAATTTTCTACTGATTCATCCTGTTCATTCTCAAATTCATCAGCATGCTCTAATTTAGAAATAGAAACTTCATAAGCTGTCTTTGTTATCACTTCGTCTTCACCTAATTTTTTCTGATACTTTCTACTTTGTAATCTTCCCCATACTTTTATATTATCTCCGACTTTTAAGGTTTTGCAAAATCTGGAATTTCTACCCCAAGAAATTGTAGGAATATAGTCTGATTTATTATATGGTCTATTAACAGCCAATAATATATCAGCAATTTCTCTTCCAAAAGGAGTTGTTCTATAAATAGGCTCTTTACATATATAACCATCTAGGAATATTTGATTTGGGTTTTTACTTTTTTCAATACATGGTTGTACATCCCTTGCGAATACCGTAAGTATTAATCTATTAGATCCATTTATAAATTTATTATAGGATCTTAATTGACCTTCAACTACTAAATCCACTCCTTCTTTTATTTCTATTTCTGTTAATAATCTTTCTGAAATAGTTACAGGTAATACATCTTTTACATCACTAAGTCTATTTACCCCAAGTTTAAATGTATAAAAACCTTCGCCATACATTTCGTGACTAAATTCAAGATTTGATATACAAGTCCCCTCTAAATATATTTTGTTGTTTAACATTAAATTGTCCATCTTAACCCCTCTCTCCCTTAGTTTTCTTTTTTATTTATCTTACTGAAATATAAATATTCAAATAAATTTGAAAATATAACAAAACATAAAAATTTATTTAAATATGTTTTTATTAGTTATCTTAATATTAGTTCCTTTTCCATTATAATACAATTTTGATTTATATTTCAATATCTATTTTAATTTTAGCTTTTGAGTACCTGAATTATCCATGTAATAACCCTTTTTATATATCAAATCCGATACTTTAACAAATTGATATCCCTTTGCTTTTAGATCACTTAAAATTCTTGGCAAAGTTTCAGGTGTATACTTTGCATTATCATGAAATAATAAAATAGAGCCTGGTTTTATCTTTTTCATAACTCTATTGTATTCTATATCTGCACCTTGTTCTTTCCAATCTATACTATCCACATTCCATTGAATACAATAATGATTAGTACTTTCTGCAATTTCTAATGATTTTTCATTATATGAACCTGATGGAAATCTAAACACTTCCGTCCCCTTACCTAATAATTTCATTAATTTTGCATCTGTAGCTGCAATCTCTTCTATTATTCTAGTTCTTGATATTAGTGTAAAATCTGCATGACTATTAGAATGATTTCCTATTTCATGACCTCGATTAAAGATTTCTTTAGTCTCATTTTCATGTTTATCTATCCACGTTCCCATTAAAAAGAAAGTTGCCTTTGCATCATACTTATCTAAAATATCCAAAACTTTTTTTGTATTATTAGTTCCCCAATTAGTATCAAAAGTAATAGCTATTTTTTTTTCATTAGTATCAACAGAATAAATAGGATATTTTTTACTTTCCCTAGACATAGCTTGAAGATTCTTGAAATTAACCCCAAGAAAAAATGCCGCCAAAAATACAAATACCCCTAAAACAATAAGTATTTGGTGTTTTTTAATTTTTTCTAAATATGTTTGTATATTCATATTTCCTCCTAACTTATATAATAGCTTTATTGAATTTATATATATAAGTTAAGATAAATATTCCTTTAATCCAATTTTTAGTTGTTATCTTTTCCATATTATAGCACAAAATACAAAATAAAAAAATTTAAATTTCAACCTCTTATTTATTTTATCTCTTTTTATGTTATAATAATCTATGACTACAACTAAAAGGAGTGAGAATTACGTGTTTAACAACACCTCAGATTTAGTTGAAGATAAGCTTCTTTTGCTTTATTTATTAGAAAATATAAAACTTCCTATTTCAAACAATCAAATTACCCAAATAATTTTAGAAAATAATTTTATTAATTATTTTACTCTTCAAGAATATTTAAGCGAACTAGAAAATGCTTCCTTCATAAACGTAATAGAACAAGAAGGTAAGCATAGAATAGTCATATCAAGTAAAGGTTTAAAAGTATTATCATTATTTGGAAATCGTATATCTAAAGATAAAATGAAAGCAATAGACGACTATCTTTCAAAGCAATTAGAAAATATAAAAAAGGAAATAACTATTTCTTCCGAATATACAATTGAAGGTAATAACTACATTGTTAATTTAAAAGCTATTGAAAATAACTCTATTTTAATTGATTTAAAATTAAATGTAGCTTCGAATGAACAAGCTAAAGCTTTATGTGCAAATTGGAAGGAAAATCCTTCAGAAATTTACTACAAGCTTATAAAAGTCCTTATAAATGATATTAAATAGGATATTATATATACGTCATACCAGTAGGTTCTCCTCCTATGGATATGACTTTTTTATTTTCTTCTATTAAATCAGCCTTTATTAGTAGATTGTTATAATTATCTCCTACATATATACTATCTCCTAGTTTTATAATTCCACTAGGCATACCTCCAACATTTATTTTGTTTATCTCTTTATAGTTATTAATATCGACTATACTTACTGTTCCTTCTCCAAAATTGGATACAAATGCGCAGGATGAATTTATATACATATCCACAGGATACTTTCCAACTAATATCCTATTAAATAGCTTTAATCCCTTTAATGAAACAACGCTTACATTACCCCTTATATCACCTCCCATATTACTCTCGCAAACTATAATATGTTCCCCATCCACTGTAAATAGTGCTTTTGTTGGATAGGCTCCTACTTTTAATTCTCTTACATTATTAATATCTTCTAAATCAATTAAAGTAATGCTATCACTTTCAAAATTAGATATAAGTATAATTTTCTTTTGTCTATTAATTTCTATACTCTTAGGGAAATCTCCACATGGAATTTCTTCTTCTATAAGATTAGTTTCTAAATTAAATACCACAACATAATTGGAATCTCCACATATTGCATAGGCCTTATTTTCATACACTACAACATCATTACAATTCATCCCTATAAAATAACTATCTAATTCCTTTTCCTCTTTTTTATCAAATATAGATATAGTGTTACTATAAATATTAGCTACAAGTAGCTTGTCTTTATACTTACAAATGCTATGGGGTCCTACTTTTTCAAAGGTAGAAGATTCAAAATGTATTTTTCTGTCTTCTTTAAATTCTTCTATATCTACGACAGATATATCATCCGAATGTGTATTGCATACATATAATTTACTCATATTCTCGCCCCCCTCACAGTATAATATGTGAATGATTGTAAATATGGTATTATCCTTTGTAATTTTTTATAAAAGTTTACTTGTGATTAACAAACTAATCTTTTATAATATAAATTAGTATTTTAAAGGAGATGATATTTTGTATACATATAACCCAAAAGGTGTTTGTTCAAAGGAAATAAGCTTTGAAATTGAAAATAATACATTAAAAAATATTTCTTTCGTAGGTGGATGTGATGGAAATTTAAAAGGAATTTCTAGTTTAGTTGACGGTATGGATATAGATACTGTAATAAAAAAACTTCGTGGAATTAACTGTAGAGGTAAAGGTACTTCATGTCCTGATCAATTAGCTAAAGCCTTAGAAGAACTTAAAGAATCACAAAACCTTTAATTTCAAAATAAAAATAGCACGGGATAAATCAAAATGACTATATATCATAAGCGTTATACTGTATTTTGACTTATCCTTTTTTCTATTTTTAAATTCTTTAATCTTATATCATTCACTTTAAAATCTATCTATTTTTTAGATACATACTTATTATCTTTTATATAAAATCTTAAAAGATAATCTTTTGCTTCCTCGGCATAATCAATACCTATTCTTTGAGAAGATACAATCTCAAATTCTTCTTTATTATCTAATATATATATTTTATCCAAAGTTAAATCTTCTCCATTAAGTTCTTTTGTTATATTCATAGCTATACAAAGTTTTCCTGGACCATTAGTTATATTTTTTTGCTGATATTTAGTTAATTCATTAAAACTTTTTTTAAATCTATTCAAGATAAATTTATCTATATTACTTATAGGTTCTACCGCTCTTATAAGTACCGCCTCTGGTATTTCTTTATGTGAAGTAACTATATTTAGACAATTATACATACCATATATACGAAAAATATATACACAGCCCCCATCCTCATACATGACTTTAGTTCTTTCCGTTTTTCTTCCACCATACGAGTGTGCTGCTTTATCATTAATTCCTAAATATGCTTCTACCTCAACTATTTTAGCTATCATCTTTTCATTTTTTTCATCAATTACAATATACTTACCTAATAATTCTTTAGCTACCTCTATAGTATTTCGTTTATAAAACTTATGATTTAGCTTATTCATTGATTTTCCTCCACTTGTAAAATATTTTTATAAAAATATTTTATTTTTTACACTTTTTAGAAACACTTTTTGTACATATTACATATTATATATTGATAGGACAAGCCGAGAAGTCCTACCTTCCATAATATCTCCTAATGAAAGGAGGGGTATTTATGGCTGGTTACCGCCCATACCCTTGCTATGATGATGGTCTTTGGATAATACTTTTATTAATAATATTATTCTGCGGTGGCATTGGCTTTGGTGGCGCTGCATGTGCTCCACTATTAAACTACTGTTGCTGCTGTTGTTGCTAATAGCATTTGATTGAGCGGTATATTTTTTTTAAAATATACCGCTTTATTATTATATAATTTGATGATATAATCAGTTGAGAGTTTAAGTAAAAGGAGGCATATATTTATTGTGGAAAAATAAAATTCCTTATATAAACCTAATACCTATTTTTATTATTCTAGCCCTTATTTTCAAAGCAATTAACAATATAGAAATTTTAGCAGGCTCTTTTGGTGTTATATTAGCTATACTAACCCCATTCTTTTGGGCATTTGGAATAGCATACATATTAAATCCTATAATGGTATACTTTGAGAGAAAGTTTAAATTCAAAAGAAACTTTAGTATACTTATAGTATTTTTATTACTTATTGGATTTATAACATTAACAGTTACTATTATTTCACCGGCTATTATAAACAATGTTGACCAGTTAGCTAATAATATACCTACATATGTACGAAAAACTCAAACTTGGTTTTATGAAACAATCACAAGATTTAATTTATCAAATAATACTACACTTATACAATTTGCCAATAAGAGTTTATCAAGCATAACAGCCACATTAACTGCTTCTCTAAATTCTTTTCTTAATGTAGCATTAACTAAAGCCATAGATATAACTTCTTCATTCTTAAAAATGATATTTGGCTTTATAATATCTGTTTACATATTAAAAGATAAAGAAGTATTTCAAAAGAATATAAAAGACTTTTTATATTCTTTATTTAAGAAAAAATCAGTTGATTCTTTTCTTATATTTGGTTGTGAAGTAAATACAATATTTTCTCAATATATTATTGGTAAATCTATAGACTCTTTAATAATTGGTCTGTTATGTGCTATTGGCCTTGGAATATTAAAAACACCTTATGTATTATTAATTAGCTTACTTGTTGGCGTAACCAATATGATACCTTATTTTGGACCATTTATAGGTATGATTCCCGCTGTTTTAATAACACTATTTTCTAGTCCTATTAAGGCATTATGGGTATTCATATTTATACTTGTACTTCAACAATTTGATGGATGGGTTCTAGGTCCTAAAATCTTAGGAGATAAAGTAGGTGTAAGTCCATTTTGGATAATACTAGCTATCACTGTAGGTGGCGGTACATTCGGAGTATTAGGTATGTTCCTAGGAGTACCGATAATAGCTGTAATAAAAACACTACTTCAAAAATTCGTATTAAACCGCTTGAATAATAAAAATATTAAAAACACTTAAAAAAAGCCGATTTTATAGAATAAAATCGGCTTTTTTCTACTTTTTAATTATAATCTTTCTCATATCTCCTATCATATAAAGTGAACCAGAAACTAAAAGCAAATCGTCTTCTTCACAATATTTAAGAGCATTCATATACGCATCTTCATAACTTTCTACAGCTTCACAATCTTCATTATATTTTTTTACAATTTTCATCAACTCTGTTGCAATTTCAGCTCTATCACTATGAGGAGTTACACATATAACTTTGTCAGCCATAGGTGTAATTACTTCAACCATATTTTCTACTTGTTTATCCGTTAAAATGCCTAAAATTAATATAACATTTTTATATTCTAAATATAGATTAATACTTTCTTTTAGTTTTTTTATTCCATCTATATTATGTGCACCATCTATAACTACCAAAGGATTCTTCTTTAATATTTCAAATCTTCCCATCCATTTAACCTTTAGCAGTCCTTGTGTAATAGATGTATCACTTATTAAAACCCCTAAATTTCTTAACTTTTCGATAGCATATATTACAGTAGCACAATTTAATAATTGATGTTTACCTAAAAGAGAAAGATTTATATTATATCTTTGATTTTTAGTATTAATAATAATATTTTGTACTCTCCTTTCCCCCTTATTTAAAATTTTATCAGTACATATTAAAAATTCAGCACAATCACTAGGTACTTTTATGAGTTCTGATCTTTTATCTTTACATACATCTTTTATTACATTTTCAACATTTTCCTGTTGAGGATATAATACAACAGGCACTTCATCTTTTATTATTCCTGCCTTTTCATATGCTATTTTTTCTAAGGTACTTCCTAAAATTTTCATATGATCATAACTTATTGATGATATAACACTTAAGATTGGCTTTATTACATTTGTTGAGTCAAGTCTTCCTCCAAGTCCAACTTCCATAACAGCATAGTCTACATTTTTCTCAAAAAAGTATAATAATGAAGCACAAGTTATTATTTCAAATTGAGTTGGATGGCTATAACCTTCTTTTATTATTTGATTTGCAGCATTATATACTTTTGTAATTTCGTAAGCTAAATCCTCTTTTGATATTTTAGTATTATTTATCTGTATTCTTTCTTCAAATTCTTCAATATATGGAGAAGTATACATCCCCACCTTATACCCCTCTTCTATCAAAACAGAGGAAAGCATTGCTGTTATAGAGCCTTTTCCATTAGTCCCTGCAATATGTATATACTTAATCTTTTTATGCGGATTACCCAAAATCTCTAGTATTCTTTCTGTTCTACTTAATCCAAGTTTTATACTGAATTTTGCTGAATCTTCTATATAATTCATAGCTTCTTTATAATTCAAATTTTTCACCCAATTTCATTAAATAAATTTTTATACTAGCTTCTTGTTTTAAACTTTTAACTTATATTTTATTATAATATTTTTTAATATTCAGCTAAAGTAAAAAATTTTTATATAAATTAACATTCATAATATCATTGTGTAATTTTACACTTTGTGTTACATTATACCTAAACCCACACTTTATACAGGAGGCTTCAACTGTGAAATATTACTTTAAAAAAGGAATTCAATTATTATTTATATCCTCCATCTATATACTATTCTGTTGCTACTCAGAAATTAATATATTTATAAGTTTAGGATTTTTAACTTTATGGTTTTACTGGGGATACCATAATTCTCTAGGTTTTAAAGGAGGATTAATTGTTGGTATACTAGGTTCAATATTTGGCATAGTATCTTCCCTATTATCATTGATACTTCTATTAAATTCTCCTGATGGTTCACCAATGTGGATTATAGTTCCTTGGTCCATGCCTCTTTTACCTTTATATTATATTATCCCAAATATAAAATTATTTAGTATTTTAGGAGACTATATAATGTACTTATCCGTATTAATTGTTATACTGCTTACTGGACTTGGAGGATATTTTAGCAAATCAAAGCTTAATGAAAAAATACATCGGTAAAATTACCGATGCATTTTCTTAATTATTTTAAGCTATCTATTCTTTGAAGTACAGCTTCATACATTTCTTTATACTTCTTACCTTTTTCTTTTTCTTCATTAACAACAGCTTCTGGAGCTTTACTTACAAATTTTTCATTAGAAAGTTTCTTTTCAACTCTTTCTATTTCTTTTTGTAGTTTTTCTTTTTCTTTATTTAATCTTTCTAATTCTTTTTCAACATCTACAAGATCTAAAAGTGGCATAAACATTTCAGCACCCTTTGTTACAGCAGCAACTGAATTTTCTGGTGCATTTTCTTTTGAATCTATAAATGTAACTTCTGATGCTGATGCTAACTTTTCAAAGTAAACTCTTCCTTCTTCAAAAGCATCTCTTCCTTCTGTTGCATAAATTGCAACTTTAGCTTTTCTTGAAGGCGGAACATTCATTTCAGCTCTTACATTTCTTAAAGATTTTATAGCTTCTATAATATAATTCATTTGTTCTTCAGTTTTTGAATCACTTAACTCTTCATTATATACAGGCCAAGCAGATGTTACTATTGTTTCTTCTGCATTTGGAAGATTTGTATATATTTCTTCTGTTATAAATGGCATTACTGGGTGTAATAATTTTAGTCCTTTCTTTAGAACTTCATTTAATACATTTAACACTATGCCCTTAGCTTTTTCATCTTCACCATATAAAACAGGTTTTACAAGTTCAATATACCAGTCACAGAATTCATTCCACATAAAGTCATATGTTTTTTGTGCTGCTATACCAACTTCAAATTTCTCTATGTTTTCAGTAACTTCTTTAACTACTGTGTTAATTCTTGATAATATCCATTTATCTGCTAAAGTATATTCTTTTGAATCTTTATACTTATCCATTAGATCTTTATCAAGGTTCATCATAACAAATCTTGATGCATTCCAAATTTTATTTGCAAAGTTTCTAGCAGCTTCAACTTTTTCTTCGTAGTATCTTATATCATTTCCTGGAGCATTACCTGTGATTAACATAAATCTTAATGCATCTGCACCATACTTTTCAATTACTTCAAGTGGATCAACACCATTTCCTAATGACTTAGACATCTTTCTTCCTTCACTGTCTCTTACTATACCGTGAATTAATACAGTATTAAATGGTATCTTCTTCATGCTATGAAGTCCTGAGAATATCATTCTAGCTACCCAGAAGAATATAATATCATATCCAGTAACTAGTGTATTTGTTGGATAAAAATATTCTAGATCTTCTGTTTTTTCTGGATATCCAAGTGTTGAAAATGGCCATAATGCTGAACTAAACCAAGTATCAAGTACATCTTTATCTTGTTCTAAATGTTCGCTTCCGCATTTTGAACATTTAGTTGGATCTTCTGTAGATACTATTACTTCTCCACAATCCTTACAATACCAAACTGGTATTCTGTGTCCCCACCACAATTGTCTTGATATACACCAATCTTGTATATTTTCCATCCAATTATAATATGTTTTTGAGAATCTTTCAGGTACAAATTTAATTTCACCTTCACGTACAACCTTTATAGCTGGTTCTGCAAGAGGTTTCATTTTTACATACCATTGTTCAGATGTCATAGGTTCAATTGTACTACCACATCTATCATGAGTTCCTACGTTATGAGCATGATCTTTTATTTTCACTAAGTATCCTTGCTCATCTAAATCTTTAACTAATTCTTTTCTTGCTTCATATCTGTCAAGTCCTGAATATTTTCCGTATCCTTCAACTATACTTCCATCCTTATTTAATACAACTATTTGTGGAAGGTCATGTCTTTTTCCTACTTCATAGTCATTAGGATCATGAGCTGGAGTTATCTTAACTGCTCCTGTTCCAAACTCTAAATCAACATATTCATCAGCAACTATAGGTATTTCTCTATTAACTATTGGAAGCATTAACGTTTTACCTATTAGGTGAGAATATCTTTCATCATTTGGGTTAACAGCAACTGCTGTATCTCCAAGTAATGTTTCTGGTCTTGTAGTAGCTATTTCTAAGAATTCATCACTACCTACTACTGGGTATTTTATATGCCAAAAATGTCCGTTTTGTTCTTCGTATTCAATTTCTGCATCTGATATTGCAGTTTGACATTTAGGACACCAGTTTACTATTCTGTTTCCTTTATATATTAATCCTTCATTATATAATTCAACAAAAACTTTTCTTACAGCCTTATTTAATCCTTCATCCATTGTAAATCTTTCTCTAGTGTAGTCAGCTGAAATTCCTAGTTTTTGATATTGAGTCTTAATTCTGTCTCTATACTTATATGCCCAATCCCATACTTTTTCAAGGAATGCATCTCTTCCCATTTCTTTTTTATGTAATCCTTGTTCTAAAAGAGATTTTTCAACTTTAACTTCAGTTGCTATACTTGCATGGTCTTCTCCTGGTAACCATAAAGTACTATATCCTTGCATTCTTTTAGTTCTAATTAAAAAGTCTTGAAGAGTTCCATCTAATGCATGCCCTAAGTGTAATTGTCCTGTTATGTTTGGTGGTGGCATCATTACTGTATATGGTTTTTTAGTCTTATCAACTTCTGGTGTAAAATATCCTTTTTCTTCCCACTTTTCGTATAACTTATCTTCAAATTCTTTAGGATCATAAGTCTTTGCAATATTAACTTCTGCCATTATTTTTCCTCCTTGAAATTTATATTTTAAACATTTTTATTATAAATCTTATGTAAAATAAAAAAGCACTGTCCATCCGTAAAAGGACGACAATGCGCGTTACCACCTTAATTCTTGAAATTAATCAAGCACTCATTTAAACTAACGATGTGACCACCGTCTTTATCTACTATAATTTCAATAAAGAAACTCCAAAGCTACCTTCAAGATAATTTATATAGAAAGTCTTTCAGCCTATGAACTTTCTTCTCTTAATACTCCTTATCTTTACTCCTCTTTTTCCATGTCTTTAAATTATACAATTATTTTTTATTATACCTTTATTTTTTTAAGTGTCAAGTTTTTTTACTTTCACTAATTAAATATTAAAGGAATACTGTAATAATAAGAGTTTTTATTTTATAAATATATATTAACTTATGCTATTTAAAGGTAAGCTAATAAATGAGGTATTAATATGAAAAATTTAATAATAGCAGGTGTAGATATTTACAAATGTAAAATTCTCCATAGAAGTAAAACTGAATTAATCTATTTAACACCTAATAATAGGGTATTAAAAATCTGCAAAAATGTTGATAATTGCAGACGAGAATACTTAATATTAAAATACGCTAATAATAATAAATATTTTCCAAAAGTATTTGAATATAGAGTAGGATATATATTAAGAGAATATGTCCGCGGAATTTGTATAATTGATTATATAAGAAAAAATAATCTAAGTGAAGATCTTGCATTATCATTAATAGATATTATCGAAACTTTTGAAAAACTTGGCTTCATTAGATTAGATACAGGTCTCTCTCACATATTTATAAATAAAAATGGAGAATTAAAAGTCATAGGATTAAAAAATAATTGTACTCGAAAAGAAAAATACCCCAAACATATGCTTAATGGTCTTAGAAGACTAAAAGTTTCTAAAAAGTTTTTTAAAATACTAAAGGCAAAACGTCCAGATTTATATTCTAAATGGAAATAATAAACCACCCTTACCTAAAAAAATAACTTAATTATTATAAGGGGGTATACTTTAATCTATGGAAATAAAAAGAAACTAGTTCAAGACATTGTAGACTTGAACTAGCTTTTTTATATTATTTTGTAACTAGAATTAATACACCAATTATTAATAAAAATCACTGTTACATACATTGATTATATGAATTATACATACTTGAAGTGCTTGGACAACAGCAGCAACAGCAACAACAACATGGATTACAAGTAGGAGGTTGACATCCAGATGTTACTGTTAATGTTCCAGTTGTTCCAGTAAGTGTTCCTGCTTGATTTGAACCATTGCTACCTGTAAAGCTATAAGTTATTTGTGGAGCAGTTAATAATGGACCATTAGCTTGTTGAGGAACTGAATTATATAATACTTGATAAACTACTGTAACTGTTGCTTCCTCTTGAATATTTCCTAAAGTTATTCCACCTGTAGGAAACTCTGAAAGATTTGATTGTACACCAGCAATCATTAAAGAGCCTGGAATAAATGTTGATTCAGCTGGAGCTTGTACCTGTAAGTTTACTCCATTAGCTGTAACTCCTTCATGATTTGTTACGGCTACTGTTACTGTTATACACTGACCTACAGTTGCTGCTGTAGGATTTACTGTTTGTACAACAGCCATTGTAGGATTAGGACTATCCCCTACATCAGGAACATTTGGAATAACAGTACATAGAGGAGCTTGTATAGTTCCTGATAATACCAAGTTTAACTTATCTAAACCATTAGCAGCAACATTATTATAAATTGGAACCCAGTTAGTTGAATCATTTACTTGAACTACTGTTGTAACATTATTTGCTGATGAAGGTATATTAATTTTTTTCACTGAACAAGGTGCTAAATTTTCGCTATTAGCAGTAACTTGTGTTCCATTATAAACATAAGTTATGATAAATCTAGCTGTAAATTGGCCATTGTTAGTTACTTGAACATAATTATTATTATTTGAACTATCTGAATAGCTTTGAACTTCATTTATATTTAAAGTTTCTATCATTTAATATCACCTTATATAAATTACATAGTCAAGATTTCTCTTGCTAATATATAATATTCTATTAAGTCGAATATTGTTACATAGTGGTACGTATTCTTTTAGATTAAAATATTTTTACTTGATCTAGCAAACCTTCAACCTCTACTTTTGTGGCTAATTTATCAGAAAATGCACTTGCACTGCCTGTTGCAACTCCCATTCTAAATGCATAATCTAGCCTATTATTTTTTATGTATCCTGCTATAAATCCTGCCACCATAGAGTCTCCAGCCCCTACAGAATTTTTTAATATTCCTCTTGGCACAGTACTTCTCATGACTTCTCCTGTAGAAGAAATAAATATAGCCCCATCTCCAGCCATAGAAATAAGTACATTTTCAGCACCCATTTTTTGTAGTTTTGTACCATAGGAAATTACTTCTTCTTGGTTTTTAAGTTGTACATTAAATAATTCTCCTAACTCATGATGATTAGGCTTAATTAAAAATGGTTTATATTTTAGTACACTTAACAATAATTCTTTAGTAGCATCTACCACAAATTTTATATCCTTTTCCTTAAGTCTTGCCATTATAACTTCATATATATTCTGAGGAATAGTATCTACAATACTTCCTGATAGGATTAAAAAATCTTTTTCATTTAACTTATCTAATTTATTAAATAAGTTATTTAGATCATCTTCACTTATCTTGGGACCCTTCCCATTTATCTCTGTTTCCTCATTAGATTGTAATTTTATATTTATTCGGGACATTCCCGTATCTAATTTAATAAAATCCGTTGCACATCCTAGCTCATTAACCCTTTTTTCTATCTCAACCCCAGTAAATCCAGCTATATATCCAAATGCTACATTTTCTATTCCTAAATTATTTAAAACTATTGAAACATTAATCCCCTTACCTCCAGGATAAACTCCTTCAAAATCTGTTCTGTTTAAATTTCCCAACCTTAAATCTTCCACTTTAATTACATAATCTAAAGCTGGATTAAATGCAATAGTATAAATCATTTTATACCCTCCAATTTTTTATTATTTACTTACATAATTAATTCTGAACAATATGATACCTTTAATACTTAAACCTAGCAATTATTTTTAGAATTTATATAACACTTTTTTACATTTTAAAGTGTCATTTTTATAACTTAATATGATTTTTATGTAACCTTTTGTTTAATTTCCACATATTAATATTAATAAAGATAAATAATTCTCTTAATATAGGAGGAAGTAAATATGATGTCAAATGAATGTCTTAATCAAATGTATTGTCCAAGCTCTTGCATGTATCCTACACAATCTTATATTGCACCTACACAATGTTGTATGCCCTCTACACAATATTGCATGACACCTTCACAATGTTGTATGAATTGTTGTTGTTGCTGTTGTCATTGTAACAATGTAGGTACACCACCACCTTCAAATGGAGAAACTAGTGGAGATTGGGGACCTCTTCACTGGGAGATTAACTATAATATAGATCCAAGTGATATTTATAAAGATAGTTTTAAAATAAAAATAACACTTTCAGGCGTATCTATAGTTGATACTGAACTTGATGCACAACATCCAAAATTAAATATTAACTTAACTATATCAGGTGTAGGTATTATAGGTGAATTAGGCGTTGATTTTGTAAATAGACTTGTATACTTGAAAGGTAATTTGAATTTCATATTTTATCAAAAAGCTTTTAACTTAGTACTTTTAAGATTTTAACTATAAATTTATAACTAAAAACTATATTTTTATGAAATAATTTTGAAAAATAGCTAAAACTATATCTAGGTTTAGCTATTTTTATTTTATACTCTTATTCACTTCTAAAAAACTCAATACATATAATACAGTGACATAACCAATATTAGGAGGTAATTTTCAATTTATGAGAAAAAAAATTTTAAGTACATCTTTAGCTATTATGTTTCTTTTAACGTCTCTACTATTTACAGGATGTGGACAAAAAAAAGAAACTAACTTACAAAAGGTTAGATTAAATGAAGTTGTTCGTTCTGTATTTTATGCTCCTATGTATGTTGCTATAAATGAAGGTTTTTTCAAAGAACAAGGCTTAGATATTGATCTTTCCACCGGTCAAGGTGCTGATGCTCGTATGTTCAAAACACAAGTTTAAATTTTAAGAGTTTGGAGGTGGGGGTTTTTAGGAAATAACTAAAGAATAATTTTTATTTTAATACTTCTCTTATCCATTTAATTTCTTAAATATCTAAATCAGTTAATTCTTTTATAGTTTGGTTATCTAATCCCTTTTTTATTGCTTTTTTTCTACTTCCAAAATTTTTTCTTTCTTGCCTTCATCTTTACCCTTTTCTATTCCCTCTTGTATCAAACTTTTGCCAAGTTCAGTCATTCTCAATTCCTCCTTTACTTTTTCTAAATCTTTCCCACTTAAAAATTTATTTGCAAAGGCATATAGTATTGATTATATATCCTCCCTATAATTCTTAACTTTTTTAATTCTAAGCTCTAATCCATCTACTCTAAATTCCTAGGATAATAGTACATTAGTATCTTTTCACCTTTGCCAATCCTTTGATTTTCATGACTATATTCTTCATGAAAAAAAGATACGTCAAGATTAATAAATCCAATATTTTTTAATATTATATAATCAAATAATGAATTGGATTTAACCATATTAAAATAATAGATTTGTGAAAACATATTATTAATCTCATAACCACTCAATTCTTTTTCAGATACAATTATGTATAGATTGTACCATTCAAAATAATTATTATTTATGTAATGAAATTTAGTGTCTTTATTGATTTCAGTAAAATAATATGATGTAACTCTATCTTCTATAGTTTCAAAATAGTTCTTTGATTCTTCTTGTATATCCAAAAAATCTATTTTGATCCAATTATATTTTATAAACTCTTTTTCTTTTAATTTTCTTCTAATCTTACCATCTCCCCTTAATGGAGCAATAGCATAATAATGTTTTCTATGATTATCTGTAAATTCCTTTAAATCTTCTAGTTCAATTAAACACATATTAATTTTATCTAATGCACTATATTCATGTTCTAATTTATAGTCCCAACTATACTTTCCTACATTAGATGCTGGTTCATATTTAGCTAATATACACATAAATTCTCCTTATTCTATGATGATATTTAATATCTTGTTTTTCAATTTCTAATCTGAATTTTATTTTAATTTATAGAAATCCATACTTCAACTAACAAATACTCTCACGAATATTACTGCGTCTTTTCTCTAATACTATTAATAAACTTGTCTAATTCAATATCACCATATTTATATTTTAATATCTTAATAATCATTCTAGCTTTTCTACGTTGTAATTCTCTTAAATCTTCTTCACTCTCTGGATAATTTAACTCTACTGAAATCTCCCTACTTTTTCTCATAAAATCACCAATAAAAATATTATTCCACTATATAATATTGATTTTCAGTAATTTTGTTACAATAACATTCTTTTAAATTAAAATATAACATAAACTTTAATAATTGCAACAATCAATACACCCTAGAAAATCCATTGGAATGTTAAAAATAAAGATAGAAAAAAATGTAGGTTAATTTGTCTTTACACAAATTAGCCTACAACTATTTTAACATTCAAACTATCTAATACTGCACTTATAGGATTATATGTGTTACTCGAACTACCCCCACTCATAAGAAGTCCTATAGCATTCATATTTTTATCTAATAATATAGAACCGGAATCCCCTCCACTTGCCATCTTATTAGTTATTATTTGATTTTTAAATAAAGTCTGCTCTTCCATAATATCTGTAATAATAGTTGTCCCAATAGATGATATTTGTCCTTGAGTTAATTCTGTAGTACATCCTACCTTTTGAACTTTTTCATAAAGCCGTGGAGCCTTTGTACCTTTTATACGCCCTAAAAATGTAATTTTAGTGGAAATATATGATCTTCTTGTTATTTTTGCTATTGCACAATCCACAAAGTTTTCTTCAACTTCTGTAGGCGTAGACTTTTTAATTATTATATATTTTGAAAGATTTGCAATTATATCATTTGGGTCTTTTCCTTTATATTTACGACTAGGTTGTATTATTGGACAATTTATTGGTGTCTTTCCGTTACTTGCAAGAATATGATTATTACTTAGTACATAGTAGTATTTACCGTCAGTTACTATACATCCTAAAGTTCCACTTTCCGCACCTATTGTTGGACTAATATTATACCCCCCAGTAACAGGTCTCTTTCTATCTCTTAAAGAATACATACTTTGAAATCCAATTTCATTAACGTCTGTTTCTATTCCTTTAAAGCATTTTGGAACTAAGTCATTATCAGAAAGTTTATTTTCAGCAATTTTTTTAGTTACAAAAATTTTAATACACTCTTTATAATAACAAAATCCATTTTTTATTTTATATCCTAGACCCACTCCAATTACATTAGCTTTATTTAAAAAAAATTTGTACTCCATATTTGAAATATATAAAATTTTTTCTGTTAAACTACACATACTAGATCACCTAAATTCTACTGAAATCTCTCTACTTTTTCTCATAAAGTCACCAATAAAAATATTATTCCACTATATAATATTGATTTTTGGTAATTTGGTTACCTAAAATCATAATTCAGTTGAATTTGTACCTATAAAGAAGTCCATATAATAATATAATTATATGGATATACAAACTAATAATTTATTCTTACACTTTTTTTAAATCTACTATTTTTTTATTTATATATAAATCTAAAACAACTTATGCCATTTTAATATATTGAATCATACTACATTTTTTAGCAGGTAAATACGTCATTTATATAAATTGCGGCACTGACATACATTATAAGCATTACAACAATTACAACAAGCTGAATAACATGGTGGATCATCATCTGTACAATCTACTTTAGCAACAGATGGATTAAATATACTTCCATATAATCTAAAACAATCAGAAGTATAAGTCTCTATATACTTATTATATATAGTTTTAGGAGCACTAAGGAACCATACATCTATTTGCAAAAGAACTCCTTCTGTTCCTGGTTCAATCTGGATTTTTCGTGTTTCTCCAAGTGCAAATACACCACTGCTTTCTTTAATAGGTTGTCCATTAGAAATATAGCTTACATAAAATTCAGCAAAATATCCTCCATAGTTAGTAACTTGTACATAAGAATCATTACAACTATTTTGTATCATTGTATTATTCATACATATCACCTCAAAAGTATATTTAAATATACTTATACCACTTTATTATATTATTTATAAGTATTAATTGTTACATAGATAAATATAATATATTCATTTATATTTATTTCTTATTCTTTTAAATTACACTATAACATAAACTTTAATGTGGTACTTTAATTTACTATGGAGGTGCTTTAATGATTGCAGCAATATACGCTAGAAAATCCATGGAAACAGACAAAGGAGAATCCATAGAAAATCAAATTCATCTTTGTAAGGAATTTGGTACTCGTGCTGGTGCTACAGAATTTTTATATTATAAAGACGAAGGTTTCAGTGGTGGTAATACTAATAGGCCTAAATTTAAAGAAATGATACAAGCTGCAAAATCAAATAAATTCTCTATGTTAATTTGTTATAGACTTGATAGAATATCTCGTAATGTAGCTGACTTTTCCTCTACTCTTGAAATCCTTCAAAAGCATAATATAGATTTTGTATCAATTAAAGAACACTTTGATACCTCTACACCAATTGGTCGTGCAATGGTTTATATTGCATCTGTTTTTGCACAACTTGAACGTGAAACCATTGCTGAAAGAATCAGAGATAATATGTTTGAACTTGCAAAGACAGGTCGTTGGCTCGGTGGTACTACTCCCCTTGGCTTTAAGTCCGAAGCTATTAATTATATAGACTTTAATGGTAAAAATAAAAAAATGTATAAACTAATTGAAATCCCCGAAGAAATTGAACTTATAAAACTAATTTTTAATCTATATTTAGAAAAGAAAGGTTTTCCCTCAGTTGCAAACTATCTTTGCTCCCATAAATATAAAGGAAAAAATGGAGGAGAGTTTTCACAGGGGACTATAAAACAAATTATAGAAAATCCTGTTTACACTTATGCTGATGAAAAAATCTATAAATATTTTAAAGATAAAGGTGCAATACTTTGTGGCAATTTTGATGGGAAACATGGTGTTATCACATATAATAAGAGAGAACAAGGTAAAAAAGCAAATCCTATTAGTGAATGGATTGTATCCGTCGGAAAACATAAAGGAATAATTTCAAGTGATGTATGGATTAAATGTCAAAACATTAATTCCTTGAATAGTAAAAAATCCTCTCCTAGGAGTGCTACTGGAAACAAATTTCTTTTATCTGGTCTTTTAGTTTGCAATGAATGTGGTAGTACAATGGGATCATGGAGTCGTAATAATCCTAAGAGTGGTAAATACGAGAAGTATTATAGATGTAATTTAAAAAATAGAGCTTCAAATAGATGTAGTAGTAAAATGTTAAATGCCTACAAAGCTGAAGATTTAGTTTTATCTAGTATAAAAGGTGTTACTTTAAATGACCTTATAGAAGCTTATGATGATATAATCAATAATAAAAATGCCCTTTCTTCAATAAAAGAAAAACAAAATAAGCTTTCAAAAGAAATAGAAAATAATAATAAAATAATCCATGGATTAATACGAAAATTAGCCCTTCTAGATGACGATCCTACTATTATTTCAGAATTCAAAAAGGAAATTAATAATTTAAATAAACAAAACACTTCTTCAAAAAAAGAAATAAACTCTTTAGAAAAATCCATTAAAAACACAAATTCTAATGCAAATTCCATTGATGAAATTAATTCTAAAATAAAAAACTTCAAAACTCTTTGTGATTCTACAACTGACACTGAAAAACTTCGCTCATATCTTTTAGAAATTATTAATTATATTGTATGGGATAGTAAAACATCAACATTAAAAATAAATCTTTTTAACGCTTCTTCCCATGTTCCTATAGGTGGTATTAGAAGGCAAAAAGATAACTTGTCTTTTGGTAATAGTTCCAGATAAAACCATGCAACAAGTTTTATCTGGAAGCTCCGATATAGGATTTTGTGGACCTGAACAAATAATTTATATATATAATCAAAAACGTGAAGACTTACCTATTTTATTTGCTCAATTAACAGCAACAGATGGATCATTTTTAGTTGGAAGAAATAAAACAAAAAACTTTGATTGGAATAGCTTAAAAGGAAAAACTATTATAGGAGGAAGACCTGGCGGTGTTCCTGAAATGAGCCTTGAATATGTTCTTAAGAGTCATAAACTAACACCTAATAAAGATGTAAAGCTAATAACCAATTTAGATTTTACAGCTACATCTAGTGCCTTTAAAGCTGGTACTGGTGATTATGTAGCATTATTTGAACCTAATGCAAGTGTTCTTGAAGATTCTAATGGTGGATCTATAGTAGACTCTATAGGAAAAAATATCGGTTCACTTCCTTACACTTGTTATTTTGCCACTCAATCTTACATGAAGAAAAATCCTGAAGTAATACAAAAGTTCACAAAAGCTATATATAAAGCTCAAGTATGGGTTGCTAATCATAACAATGAAGATATAGCAAAATCAATTGCATCTTTCTTCCCTGGAAGTAATGTGGATATACTATCAAACGTTGTTAAAAACTATAAAAAAATAAATGCCTTTGCCCCAAATCCTATTATAAAATCTGATGATTTAAATAGACTCATGGATGTAATTCAATCTTATAAATCTGACTTAATTAAAGAACGTCCTAATTTTAAATCAATCGTTAATACAACATTTGCAGAGAATGTAATGAAATAAAAAATATCCCTATGTTTTCATAGGGGATATTTTTTATTTATCACTTGCGATTTCCTCCATAGTTTTACTTACCATGCTATGCATCAAATCTATTTTATTACTATCTAAATTTTTAAAAGCTACCGCAAGCATTAATTTAATTCTATTTATTTGATTTACTTCACTTGCACCAGGATCATAGTCTATAGCAACAATATTGGTATCCTTATATCTTCTTCTTAATTCTTTTATAACCCCTTTTCCCGTTACATGATTAGGAAGACACGCAAATGGTTGAAGACATGCTATATTTTTAACCCCTGAATTTATAAGTTCTATCATTTCAGCTGTTAAAAACCAGCCTTCTCCTGTTTGATTTCCTATTGATAAAATAGGTTCTGCTTCTTTTGCAAGTTCCCTTATCTCTACCGGTGGTGTAAATCTTTTACTTTCCTTTAAAGCTTTCCTTATATCTTTTCTAAACAATTCTATATACCAAATAGCAATATCACTTATTATCTTTGACTTAAGCTTACCGTTTAAATATTTATATTTAAATGTCTCATCATATGCACAATACAAAAAGAAATCCATAAGATCCGGAACTACAGCCTCAGCCCCCTCACTTTCCAATATACCTACAATATCATTATTGGCTGTAGGATGATATTTAACAAGAATTTCTCCAACAACCCCTACTCTAGGCTTCTCTATATCAAGTATTTCTAGATTATCAAAATCTTTAACTATATCATAAATATATTGTTTTGCTAATTTAAAATTTCCACTGCGTATAACTTCTTTACATTTTTCATTCCACTTGTCATACAATAAATTTGCAGAACCTTTTATCTTTTCATAAGGTCTAACTCTATATAAAACCTTCATAAATAGATCTCCTAATACTAAAGCCAATATCCCTTTTTTAATCATAGTATAGGATATTTCTAGACCTGGATTATCCTCAAGTCCTACACAATTTAAAGATATAACAGGAATGTTTAAATATCCTGCTTCTTTTAAAGCTTTTCTTAAAAAACCTATATAGTTACTTGCTCTACATCCTCCTCCAGTTTGAGTTATTATAAGAGAAGTATTATTAACATCATACTTTCCAGATTGAAGAGCTTCTATTAATTGTCCTATTACAATAATAGATGGATAACAAGCATCATTATTTACATATTTAAGCCCAGTCTCTACAGCACCTTTATCGACTGATGGAAGTATTTCCACATTATATCCAGATGATAAAAAGGCCTCTTGTACAAGCTTAAAATGTATCGGAGACATTTGGGGAGCTAAAATAGTATGGTTCTTTCTCATTTCTTTTGTAAATGGTACTTTTAACATAGGTTTATAGTTATCTTCAGGTTTTATTCCCATTTTATCTCGTTCATCCATAGCAGCTTTTAATGACCGCATTCTTATTCTTATAGCCCCTAAATTACTAACCTCATCAATTTTTATTAAAGTATATATTTTATTGTTACCTCTTAAGATTTCTTCTACTTGATCTGATGTTACTGCATCTAATCCACAACCAAATGAAGTTAACTGCACAAGTTCTAAATCTTTTCTTGTTGATACAAAACTTGCAGCTGCATATAACCTAGAATGATATACCCATTGATCAAGAACTCTTAAAGGTCTTTTAACTTTTCCTAAATGTGCTATAGAGTCTTCAGTAAATACTACCATATCATATTCTGTAATTAAGTTACCTATTCCATGTTGTATCTCTTGATCTACATGATAAGGTCTTCCTGCAAGAACTATACCCTTTTTCCCTGTTAAATTCATGTATGTTAATGCTTCTTCACCTTTATTTCTTATATCATTTTTAAAATTTTCTCTCTCACGCCATGCCTTTTCAGTAGCAATATCAATTTCTCGTTTGGAAATTTGAAATTCCTTAAATACATAATAAAGTCGCTTTGAAAGTTTCTCTTTATCGTTCATAGCTATAAAAGGATTCATAAATTTAATATTTTTTTCTCTTATAATATCCATATTATTTTTTATAACTTCAGGATAAGAAGTTACTATTGGACAACTATAGTTATTATCCGCTCCTTCTTCTTCCTTTTTATCAAATGGAATACATGGATAAAATATCATATCAACATCTTTCTTTATTAAATCCATTATATGACCATGAACAAGTTTTGCTGGATAACATACTGACTCTGATGGTATAGTCTCCATTCCAAGTTGATATACATCCTTTGATGATCTTCTTGAAATTTCTACTCTAAATCCAAGCTCATTAAAAAAAGTAAACCAAAATGGATAGTTTTCATACATATTCAAAACTCTAGGAATTCCAACAGTTCCTCTTTGAGCTTCTTCTTTAGTAAGTGGCGTATAATTAAACAATCTTTTATATTTATATTCATAAAGATTTGGTATGTCTTTTTTTGCTTTTCCACTACCTAAGCCCTTTTCACATCTATTTCCTGATATAAATACTCCACCATCAGAAAATTTATTGATAGTTAAAAGACAATTGTTACCACATCCTCCACAACGTTTTAGATTAGAATTAACTTCAAGTCTATCTAACTCTTCTATGGAAATCAACGTAGTTTTATGACCTTTTTCATATCTTTCTTTGGCTACTAACGCTACTCCAAAAGCTCCCATAAGACCTGCTATATCAGGTCTTACTACTTCTCTTCCTGATATAATCTCAAAACTTCTAAGAATGGCATCATTATAAAAAGTTCCACCTTGAACGATAATTTTTTTTCCCATTTTTTCTGGATTTCTAAGCTTTATAACCTTATATAGAGCATTTTTTATAACTGAATAAGATAATCCTGCTGATATATCTCCCACAGTTGCCCCTTCTTTTTGTGCTTGCTTAACCTTAGAATTCATGAATACAGTACATCTTGACCCTAAATCCACAGGTTCTTTTGCAAGTACCGCAGCATTTGCAAAATCCTCTACTCTCATATCTAAAGACTTCGCAAAAGTTTCGATAAATGAACCACACCCTGATGAACAAGCTTCATTTAACATGATACTATCAATTACTCCATTTTTAATCATCATGCACTTCATATCTTGTCCACCAATATCTAAAACAAACTCTACACCTGGCAAAAAAAATTCTGCTGCTTTATAATGTGCTATAGTTTCAATTTCACCTATATCCATTTTTAAAGCATTCTTAATTAGCCCTTCACCATACCCTGTAACTCCACAGTTTACTATATTGCAACTTTCAGGCAATTTACTATATATATCTTTTAAAACTTTTGCTGTAATCTCAAGAGGCTTACCTTCATTACTTCCATAATACGAATATAATAAAGAACCATCTTCACCTATTAATATTATCTTTGTAGTAGTAGAACCTGCATCTACTCCTAAAAAACAATTTCCTTTGTAATTAGATAACTCATCTCTTCTAACTTTACATTGTGAGTGCCTTTGTTTAAAAGTTTGCAGTTCTAGTTCATTCTTGAATAAAGGCTCTAATCTAGTTACCTCATTATCAACATTCTCCCTTAGTTTAGGCAATTTTTCATAAAGTGATTTGAATGTAATACTTTTCTCTTCCCTAGCTCCTAATGCCGCTCCCATTGCAACAAATAATTGTGAGTTATTAGGAAATATAACTTGTTCCTCTTTAAGCTTTAAAGTTTCTATAAATCTTTTTCTAAGCTCTGATAAAAAATATAATGGTCCTCCAAGTAAAGCTACATTTCCCCTTATTGGCTTACCACACGCAAGTCCACTTATAGTTTGATTTACCACAGCCTGCAAAATTGAAACAGCTAAATCTTCTTTCGCTGCCCCTTCATTTAAAAGTGGTTGAATATCTGTTTTTGCAAAAACTCCACATCTAGATGCTATAGGATAAATTACTTTATATTTTTTTGCAAGTTCATTTAACCCTTCAGCATCTGTTTGAAGCAGTACTGCCATTTGATCTATAAATGCACCAGTTCCACCTGCACAAGTACCATTCATCCTTTGTTCTACACCATTTTTAAAATAAGTTATTTTTGCATCTTCCCCGCCAAGTTCTATAGCTACATCAGTTTCTGGAATAATATTTTCTACGGTTTTAGTAGATGCAATCACTTCTTGAATAAAGGATACATTTAACCATCTAGAAACTGCAAGTCCACCAGAACCTGTTATCATAATACTTATATCATAGTTTTTAAATTTTAAGTACGCCTCTTCCATAAGATTAATAATTGTACTTTTTATATCGGAAAAATGTCTTTTATACTTTCCATAAATTAGATTATTTCTTACATCTAAAGCTACTAGTTTAACCGTTGTTGATCCTACATCTAATCCAAAATATAATATTTCTCTCATATTTTCCTTCCTACTCTTTCCAATATTTTGTATATAAAATAACTATATTTATTAGATAGCAGTATTTGTATATAAATCCAATAGATTTTCAATATATTATAAAATTATTATTAATTTTTTTCAACACTTGCTTTCATTCTTTTTATGCCACTTTTAACCATTTATCTTCATATAAATTCATGCTATCTATTCCAATCTATCTATTATATTATCTATTGATATTTAACATTGTCCTTTTTTATTCATGTAACATATACTAAATTATAAAGTCTTAGGAGTTGATATCTCATGAAAGAATTAAAAATGTCCCATATATTTTTAAATTACCATACTACTAAAGGTGAAACTGAAGCATTAAAAGATATTACCTTTTCTGTATACCACGGAGACTTTATAAGTATTGTTGGTCCATCTGGTTGTGGAAAATCTACTATACTTAACATTATAGCTGGACTTTTAACTCCATCTAAAGGTGAAGTTTTAATAGATAATAAAAAACTTAATGAATCATCATTAAAAATAGGATACATGCTTCAAAAAGACCACTTATTTGATTGGCTTACGGTATTAGATAATGTTTTTTTGGGACTAAAGATTCAAAATACATTAAATAATGAAAATAAAGAACAAGTAAAAAAATTATTAAAAAATTATAACCTATGGGATTTTAGAAATCACTTTCCAAGCCAATTATCCGGTGGAATGAGGCAAAGAGTTGCTCTAATTAGAACTCTTGCTGTAGATCCAAATATTTTATTGTTGGACGAACCTTTTTCAGCTCTTGACTATCAAAGTAGATTAAAAGCAAGTGATGATATATTTAGAATAATAAAACAAGAAAATAAAACCGCTATCATGGTAACTCATGATATATCAGAAGCAATATCAATGTCAACTAGAGTCGTTGTGTTTTCAAAACGTCCTGCCATGATAAAAAAAGAAATTCCTGTTGATTTGTCGGCTAAGTATAATTCTCCTATTAAATCTAGAGAAGATCCTGAATTTAGAGTTTATTTCAACGACATTTGGAAGGAGATTGATTCTAATGAATAACTACAGCTTAGAACATGAAAAATATTTAAAAACCGTAAAAAAAATAAGCAAAAGGTTATATTTACAAGATTGCTAATATTAGTACTTTTCTTTGCTTTCTGGGAAATAGCTGGAGACATGAAATTAATAGATCCATTTTTAACAAGCACACCATCAAGAATGTGGAAAAGCTTAATTAAAATCTATAGTGAAGGAACCTTGTTTAAACATATTTCTATAACATGCTTCGAAACCATACTAGGTTTTCTTTTAAGTACAATACTTGGTACTATTATCGCTATACTATTATGGTGGTCAGACTTTGCATGCAAAGTACTAGATCCATACCTTGTAGTTCTAAATGCCTTACCTAAAGTTGCACTTGCTCCTATTATTATATTTTGGGTTGGTAATGGAACATCTGCAATTGTTTTAATCACCGTTTTAATTTCCATTGTTGTAACAATATTAAATATATTAAATGGATTTAAAGAAATAGACGAAGATAAAATTAAACTTCTTAAAACCTTTGGCGCAACTAAATTCCAAATACTACGCTATCTTGTAATTCCAGCCACAATCCCTACTATAATAGCGTCATTAAAAATAAATGTAGGACTTTCTTGGGTAGGCGTAATAATGGGTGAATTCTTAGTAGCTAAAAATGGTCTTGGATTCTTAATAATATTTGGTGGTCAAATTTCTCAATTAGATATGGTTATGATGAGTATACTAATACTTTCAATTCTTGCATTTTTAATGTATGAACTAGTAGCTATTTTCCAAAAACGTATAACTAAAAACCAATATCATATAAACTAAATTATAGAAATATGAATAAATTTTCCTTAAAGCGATAATAATTAAATATACGTATAAATTATTTATGTTTAATTATTTCTATCCAAACTTTAAGGAGGATACTATGAGTTACTTTGAAAATGCTAATAATCTTTATAATAAAAAAGAATATAAAAAAGCTATAGATATATATAAAAAAGCTATAGAATATAAAGAAAATACTACTGCTTCTTTGTATAATACAGCAGTATGTTTTATTAAACTAGGAGATTATAAAAGAGCAATTCCTCTTTTAAGATCTGCAATATTAGAAAAAAGAGATAGCCGTTACTATTTTAATCTAGGATATTGCTACTCTATGTTAAAAGATAATAAAAGAGCTTTAGTAAATTTTAATACTGCTTGGGCTTTAAATAATGACGATAATGATTGTGAAAAAGCTATTAATCTAATAATTAATAACTATAAAAATAAAAAGTTCTAATTACTAAATGAGTAATTAGAACTTTTTTTATCCTGCTATTTTTGCTTGTCTATGATCTAAATTAAATATTGAACTATCAAAATAATTTCCGCCCTTATAAAAAGTAGTATCAACATTAATCCATCTTTTTTCATCTTCTACATATACTTGATTCCAAGCATGACTAATCCAATTAGAACCATTGAATCCTTCACCTGTAATTACCCTAACCTTTAATCCATTGGCCTTTCCCATTGCTGCATAAAGACAAGCATAATCAAAACATATCCCTTTTCTTGTATAAAAAGTATTAATAGCACCTGATTTCATAGCAAAATTATTATCTAGTATACTATCTGCTTTTTTATAATCATAGTCTATGTTCTTTCCAATCCAGTCGTATATTGTTTTAGCTTTTGATTTTTGGCTATTTTTATCTTTAACTAAATTTTTTGCAAAAGCATTTATTTCGTTATTAGATCGTAATCCCTCATTCAATGTTATTCCATTATAATAAACAATTGTTTTACTTCCTATTCCATTGGTTTCAGTGGATTCTTGCGAATCATTTTTAACTACAATTTTGAAAGAATTATTTATTATTTTAGGAAGTTCCTTTGCAATATTTGAATTAGTAATAGGGCTTATAAATTCTCTTGAAACAAATGCATATACATCTGATTTTTCAAGTTTTCTACTATAATCTTGATTAATTCCAAGCATACTAAAAACATTTAAGAAAAATGTTGCAAGTAAAATAAAACATATTGATTTTGGAGTTTGACATATTGCTCCTATAATTCTTTTAATAAAATTACTTTTTTCTCTTAATAATCTTTCAAGTCCATCTAAAAGAGGATAAAATGTAATCCTATTTATACATGCTATTATAATATCAATTATTTTGTAGATTATAAAAATAACAATTGGCATACAAACTACATATATAACTATAGGTTTTCCTTCTATTAAATATATAATATTTTTAGGAATACAATCATATATGGTTTTATATATCCCTTTATTATTTTCTATAAAAATACTTTTGGTCATATATGCACCTAAGATAGATCCTATTATAAAAGAAACATAACTTCCCGCATCCTCTATATCATTTTTTAAATTTTTAGAAGAGAATTTAAACAAAAATCCCTTTATTATAGGATACGCAAATATCACTAATAACATAATATCTATGGGATTTTCTGAGATAAAATTAATTGCATTATTCATTTTCCACTATTCCCTTTAACGTATTTTTAATATCTTCCCAATGATACCCTCTTCGCATAAGATATGCACTAAGCTTTCTATAGATTTTTATAGGATCTTTTTCTGACTTGCATACTATTCTATATCTTTTTTCTGCCACTTCTTGTAAATCTCCTCCTATGGTATTATCATTGTTTGTATCCTCTATTCTTATTATATTGTTTAAAATACCACTTACTATATCATAATTATATCCTCTATTTAAAAGATAATCACCAATTTTTTTATACAATTTTTTATAATTTTTTTCTGAAGTAATTAATAAATTATATTTTTTTTCAGCTAATTTAACAGCTACTTGTTTTTCTATATTTTCATCTATATTATTTATTGTATATTCTATTATTTCATTGTTTATTCCCTTTTTTATTAGCAGATATTTAATTTTATTTCTTCCATACGAATATAATTTTTCATTTACAAATAGCTTGCAATATCTTTTATCGTCAACAAATTCATATTCTCTTAAAAAACTCATTATTTTAGCTATAGATTTTTCATTATATTCTCTACAAGTTAGCTTATTGTATATCTCTTTTTCTGATTTATATCCTTTTTCAAGTAATTTAAGTGCGTAATTCTTTCCTTTTAAATAATTATCTTCTTCAACAATTTCATCTAAAAATTCTTCATCTATTCTTGTACCCTTTGCTAACTTATAGTAATAAACTAAGTCTGCACTACATGCAAAAGCAAATTCTTCATCCAAATATATATTAACTCTATTTTTATTTTTTTTTCCAATCTCTATTTTAGTTATTAATCTTTCCACTACTTATCACTCTTTTCGCTAAGTAATATGTGTATTGTAGGATTTTTTAAAATTTTTCTTGCAACTTTATATATATCTTCTCCTTTTAATTTCTCCATATTATTCATATCATCTACAAATTCATATATATCAGCATTATCCATTACTTGGTGAAGAATATAATTACCAAGTTCTGTCGAATCCTCTAATGTTTCAACTACAGCTGTCTTAAGTACCTTTTTCATGAGTGCCACACTTCTATCATCCAAAATTATTTTTTTATTAACTATATCATTTATAATACTATCTATTAGATTTAAACTTTCTTCTACATCTTCTTCATTTACAGCAGTATAAATATTTAAAATTTTAACATTCTTAGTTGCATCTAGCTCTGAATATATATCATAAGCTAGTCCCTTTTCTTCTCTTAACTTTCTAAATAATAATGAATTTGCACTTTCTCCTAATTTATAATTAAGTATTCTAAGTGCTAATTCTTCTTTTTTATTTAAATCATGAAATGTATATAAATATATTATAGTGCTTTGTTCTATATCCTTTTTATAAGAAACTTTTTTACAAGAAATATTTTTTTCAGAAATTACCTCACTTCTTTTTACTTCTTTAGACGTCCAATTTGAAAAATATTTTTCTACCAATTTTAATACTTCTTCATGATTTTTTGAAGAAACTACTGTTATATAAGTGTTGTTAGGAACATAATATTCATTGTAAAAATCAACCAAATCTTTTCTAGTAAAAGCTTTAACACTTTTATCTGTTCCTATAGTGTTTATTCTTAAAGGACTCTTCTTAAAAGCATATTCTACTGTCTTTTTATAACTATAGTCTTCTATATCATCTTTACTGGTTCTTATTTCAGCTAATATTACACCCCTTTCCTTTTCCATTTCTTCCTTTGGAAAAATTGAATTTTTCGCCATATCTGAAAATAATTCTAAAGATTTTTCAAACTCTTCTTTTAATGCAGTTATACTATATACTGTAGAAGTATAATCTGTATATGCATTATAGTCTCCTGCTCTTTGTTCAAGTTCTTCATTTAGTGTTTTATTGTCTCTATTTTTAGTTCCTTTAAACAACATATGTTCAACAAAATGAGCAATTCCTTTTTCATCTTTGCCTTCATATATTGAACCTATTTTAACTCCTAAATTAATAGCAGCTAATTGAGTGTCTCTTCTTATAGTTATTAAATTAATTCCATTATTTAATGTATATTTTTTTAAGTCAAAAATACTTTTATCCATATATTCTCCTTTTTAAATTTAATTTATAAAAACTATTATAGTTTAACTTTGCCAAAATAAAAAGTATCTTAATAAAAAAGGCATTAAAATCAATTTTAACTTGATTTTAATGTCTAATTAATTTATGTTTATGAAGCATATACTTTATAATTTATATTAGGAAATATATTGTCCAAATTTTCTATATTACTTAACCATTTTATATCTATAGAATTTTTACTTATATCTTCATATATTTTATTAAATCTTCCTATATGCGAGTTTACTCTCTTTACTGCGTATTCTACAGTTGTATTATTTTTTATTATAAATGGCCAATCTGATGACTCTGCAAGCATAAGTTCTCTTGCGGCCTGATTTAATGCTCTTTTTATAGTTTTATCTGGATTTTTATAGGTATTAGCTAACCTTATCATAGCTTGTTCACATTTATGAAGTTCTCTATATATCCAATGATTAGAATGATTTAACCATACAGAATAATCACTATTTTCTCCCCAACTAGACGGATTTGGACTTGAACATTGTATTATAGGATGCTTTTCCATATAATCTCCTGGTGTAATTAATTGATATTTAGTCCAATCTTCTGATGACATTCTTATAAATTCATTTATAAAATCTGGTCCTTCAAACCACCAATGTCCATATAATTCAGTATCATAAGGACATATTATTATCGGTTCTGTATCCATATACCCACTTGCAAATTCTAATTGAGCATTTCTCCCATCAGCAAAATGTCCCGCATGATCTTTTACCTTTTTCAGTGCCATATCTCTATTGTAATATATTTTATCTTCTGTTTTACCTGTTATTTTATAATACTTTATTCCAGTGTCAATTCTTATTCCACCTCTATTAATGTAAGGTGCAATATATTCCATAGGAGCTTCATAACCAATATCTCTATAAAATTCCCTATAATTAAAATCTCCCGGATACCCCATAAAACTGCTCCATACTTGCCTTGATGATTCCATATCTCTTCCAAAAGCACATATTCCATTTGGTGTTGCTATAGGTGTATACGTTCCATATTTAGGTCTTGAAGAAGCATTTAATACAGCTGTACTTTCTGATATAAAATACTTTATTCCGTATTTTTTAAGTACGTCATCTAAATCATAAGTATAAGCACATTCAGGAAGCCATATTCCTCTAGGTGGATGACCAACACACTTTGTATAAGATTCAACCGCAGTTGCTATTTGTGCTTTTATAGTTTCGGGGTTTATTGTAAGTAATGGTAATAATGCATGAGTTGCTGAACAAGTTAATATTTCGAGATGTCCTAATTTATCAAATTTTCTAAAAGCATTCATAAGTCTTTCATCATAACTTTTATATATTTTTAATATATTATTGAATCTTTCATTATAAAAATGTGCTAATTTATTAAGCTCATCATTATTTTTTGTCCTTATAATTTCCTTTTCAGAAAGCTCTATAGATTGCTCTAAGTAATTTAGATATCTTTTATTTAAATATTCATCCTCTAACATAGCCATAAGAGGCGGTGTAATAGACATAGTAATTTTAAATTTCACATTATCTTTAATCAGGTTATCATATACATTAATTAAAGGTATATAACACTCACTCATAGCTTCAAATAACCATCTTTCTTCTAATGCATCTTCAAGTTCTGGATGCCTTACAAATGGCATATGACTATGTAATATTATCGATACATATCCCTTTTTCAAATTTTCATCTCCTAACAAGTTATTCTATTTTGAGGACCCTATCATATATTCTCTTAAAACTTTTTCAAAATATTTTTCCAAAGACTTATTATAGAAATGTTTTGATGAATTGTATATTAATGGATAGCGTTTATATTTTTTTTTGGACTTGTAAATGGGTATGGTTTAGGTTCATTTCGTCTTTTTTCAAAATCACACTCATCATCATAAATAGGTAACACTTCTCCTGTATCTTCTCTATAATCTTTAGAAATATCTATATAACATATATCAGTATTATCAGATTTACACTCTCTTGGAGTTATAACTGTATTCGATATTGCAATAGATATAAATTTGTCATCAGCCAATATTCTTCCTAACTTAACAAATACATGAATATTGGTTTTACCTAAATTTATATACCAATTATCAGCAAACACATCTAAATAAATTGTTTCTATCTCTTTTGCTATTCCATCATCTACCTCATATACTTTCAATACCGGTTTAGAATTTTTCCAAGAATCTTCCCCATATATATCCTCAAAATCTTTTATAGTCATTGATGATATATTATAGTAACAAAATACTACATGAGTACTTTGCGGCATAAGTACTATAGAAGACTTTTCATAATGCAACAAGTTAATCACCTCGCTTAATTACTAATACTAATTATACCTTATTTTGTAATTTATGTCACTTATTTATTATTATCAGAATTTTGTTTATATTACTCATTATATAAATCCATAAAAGCGCATAAAATAATTATATAATACTAATTTAGGAGTTCTACTATGAGTCAGAATAAATACTTAGATATCTTTTATAAGCTACTAATAATCCTTATAGCTTTATTAATTATTGAAATTATTTTAATATATGTTGGCTATAAAAGCCCATTAATACTTACCTTTTTTTCTTGAATAAATATTAAATGTAATCTTAAGATAATTTTCTCATTAAAACTCTTAAAACTATGGCTAATAAGTTCATTCTCAACTTCATATAAATTACTTCCAAATACTTCTGCTGATTTCATATTACATTTTATTGCCTCAGTAAACTCACTTTGAAAATTTACAGTTAACGGCATTTGAAAATTAATAAAACTAGTGCATCCAAAAGGAATATATACTACCTTATACTTAATTTCTCCACTAACACTATTTGAATTTATCTTTTGTACTGTGCTATATTGAATTTTATTTTCAATATTTCCCTTAATAAAAACCTTTCCTTCAGTGCATGTGTTTTCACTTTCTATTTTATTCGGAATAACTTTGTAATTGGTTAAGTATATATCATTTTTTATTTCATTAATTTCAAATGCCAAATTATCTAATTGAATTTTTTCTTGAATAGGAATATCTATATATTTTTCAGCTACTATAATAGGTATATTTATCACCTTATCATCTCTATTTATATCATCTTGTTTTAAATTTTCTATGAGTTCTATATCATTCTTTTCTTTATCTTTATTCTCTACATTTTCCTCCTTTTTTTTACAATCCTTTTTATCTTCTTTATTAGTAGAATTTTTTATAATTTTACGTTTTTTTCTTACATACTCTTTTGTTAAATACCCTTTACTATATCCACTCATTCTATTGTAATATTTCAATATAATCTTTATAGTGTAAATCATTTGTTCTATACTAGTTATATTATTATAATTATTTTTTTTATTATCTGTTTTACTTTTGTTGTTATTATCCTTTTTATTCTTTTTCTTCATGGTATCCTCTCATTGATTGATTCACTAATAATATATTCATTTGTGATATATTTTGAACCAAAAGCACTGATATATATTATATTTTGTCATTAATAAAATCATTAACATCCTATATTATTTAATGATCTTACTATATTAACTTGCTGTACTTGTAAAATTCTTACCGTTAAGTAAAGTACCATTTTTTTTTCTATTTTTTTATATTTAGATTGATTATTTGTAATACATAGTTTTTTACATGAATCGCTTTCAACTATTTTAGCTTGCTTTATTTCACAATAAGGCTTGTCTACATAAAAAATAGTATTTTCAAAATTTTGCTGATATTGATAATTATCCATAGATTTATTAACAGATTGTATTGTACTTAAATTGTTATTAGTATCATTCTTTTTAGGACTTACCTGAGGTTCAACTGAATATTCTACTTCTGTAACACAATTAAATGGAATATCTATTGTAGTATACCTAATATCCCCACTTATTATATTGCCATTGCTACAATTGATAGATTCATATTTATTAATACACTCCACCGTAGAATACTGTATATTCTCTCTTATATAACCTTCCAAAAACAATTTTCCAGATTTCAAAACCCCATTTTCTATTTTTCCTGCTGTAGGTAATAATCTACTTGCTGTTAAACAAACATTCTTTTTACCTTCCTTTATTTCATAACAATTTTGTTGTAATCCTATATTAACTTCTAGATCAATACTAAGTTCTTTTTCTCCTAATATTACTGGTACCTTAGCTACTAGTGGTCCATTAATTCCAGTAGTTTTAATATTTTCACCTTCACATACTGATAAAACTTTAGATTGTATACATCTACAACAGCAATTATCAGAATTTTGTATAATTACATTATTATCATTCATACTTAATTGTCCCTCCTATTTTTATCTTATGATAACAAACACTTAATTTTTAGTCTTAATATATAATATTCTACGTACATACATCAGTTCCAATTTATAACCGTCTACTTAACATTTAATATTTATGTTAATGTTTTAACCATGTGCTAATCTTTAATACTCTTTTAAAAATGCAATTTTGTATCCAGTAAAGCTTTTCATATCGTATTTATTTATACCATTTTAAATTTTTTATAAATTTTAGAAGGATATTTATATTATTTCTTGAATAAATTATATTAATATAATGTTATTTTTGTAACAATCGAAGAACCAACAAGGAGGCTTTTTTATATGATAGATTCATCTTATGATAATAGTTCATCTTTTAAAGAAAAAAAACAAAAATTAAATGATAGTTTTTATTTCCAAATAACTGATAAATGTATAGGATGTACTAAATGCGCTAAAGTTTGTCCTGTATCTTGTATATCTGGTAAAATCAAAGAAAAACATGTTATCGATACAGAAAAATGTGTTAAATGTGGCCAATGTATTTCTGCTTGCCCTATGGGAGCATTACCTACAATTGATTTTACCTTAAATTTAAAGAATATTCTTAATAAAAAAAATAAACTTATCATAGCTCAAGTGGCTCCATCAATACGTGCTACATTAGGTGAATACTTTGGACTAGAGCCTGGTACACTTGTAACCGGTAAATTAGTTTCTGCTTTACGCGCATTAGGATTTGATAAAGTATTTGATACAGATTTTGCTGCTGATTTAACTATAGTTGAAGAAGCTACGGAATTTGTTCACAGATTAAAAAACAAAGGAAAACTACCTATACTTACAAGTTGTTGTCCTGGTTGGATAAACTTTTTTGAACATGATTTCAATGATCTTGCTGATATACCTTCAACTTGTAAATCTCCACAACAAATGTTCGGAACTATAGCCAAAACTTATCTAGCCAATAAAATGAATATTAACCCTGATGATATTATAGTAGTTGCTGTTATGCCCTGCCTAGCAAAAAAATACGAAGCAGCTAGACCAGAAATGACTACAAATGGAATAAGGGATGTAGATATTGTTATTAGTACAAAAGAACTTGCAGAACTTATTAAAGAAAATGAAATCGATTTTGTTTCATTAGAAAACGATGAATTTGACAATCCATTAGGAGAATCTACAGGTGCAGGTACAATCTTCGGAGCTTCTGGTGGTGTAGCTGAAGCTGCTATAAGAACAGCTTATGAATTACTTACTAAAAAGTCTATACCCATTTTCGAATTTAAAGAAACCAGAGGTCTTGAGGGAATTAAAGAAGCAGAAATAAATATTAATGGAGAAATCATAAAAATTGCTATTGCAAACGGACTTGATAGTGCACGTAAAGTTCTATGTTCTATAAAAGCTGGTGAAAAAAATTATCACATAATAGAAATAATGGCATGCCAAGGTGGATGTATTGGCTCCGGCTTACAACCCTTTATGAAAAAACATCAATCAATAATTGAAAAAAGATCTGAAGCACTTTACTTAGAAGATAGAAATAAGCCTTTAAGAAAATCACATGAAAATCCTTATGTACTGAAAATTTATAAAGAATTTTTAGGAGAACCTTTCGGAAAAAAGGCACATGAATTTCTTCACACTACCTACGTTAAATAATTAAAATGTATAATGTATCAACTTACTAGCCTCCACCTTTTATCATTATTTTACTATTCTTCATATTAACTATATATTTTTATATAATTTTACATTTATTCATATTTATATGTTATAATCAAATAGTTATATACAAATGAAAAGGAGGATTTATATGCTAATACCAACAATTATATTTTTAGCAGTTTACTCATTAATTATTAGTGAAAAACTTAATAGAGTTGTTGCTGCACTAGGTGGAGCTTCTCTTATGCTACTTTTCAAATTTATATCTCAACAAGAAGCTTTTGCAAAAATTGATTTTAATACCATAGGATTATTAGTATCAATGATGATAATTGTAAACATTACCAAACGCACTGGCGTTTTTGAATATGTAGCAATTAAAGCAGCCAAGCTATCAAAAGGTAATCCAATCACTCTCCTTGTAGTATTTTCACTAATTACTTTTACTTTTTCAGCACTACTCGATAACGTAACTACTGTTTTATTACTTGTTCCTGTAACTTTAGTCGTTACTAAAACATTGGATACAAATCCTATCCCATTTTTAATGTCTGAAATTCTATCTTCTAACATTGGAGGTACTGCTACACTAATTGGTGACCCACCAAACATAATGATAGGTAGTGCGGCAAATCTTACATTTATGGACTTCATTGTAAATCTATCTCCAATAGTTATTGTAATATTTATAGTAAATATATTATTAATTAAATATATTTATAAAAAAGATGTTCATACTACAGAAGAGAAAAAACAAATAGTTATGAATTTAGATGAATCAAAAACAATAACAGATAGAGTTTTATTAACAAAATGTCTAATAGTTTTAGCCTTTACTCTTTTAGGATTTCTAGTTCACGGATTTTTAGGATTTGAATCTGCTACTGTAGCTATTGTAGGATCATCTATTCTTCTTCTAATAAGCAAAACTGATCCCGAAGAAATTCTTCAAGAAGTAGAATGGGGAACTCTTTTCTTCTTTATTGGTTTATTCATAATGACTGGTGTATTAGAAAAAGTAGGTCTAATGAATCTTCTAGCAGGAAAAACCTTAGCTTTAACTAAAGGTAACTTACTTTTTTCCGCTATATTAGTACTATGGATATCAGCAATAGCATCATCATTTATAGATAATATTCCTTTTGTAGCTACAATGATTCCTTTAATTAAGGCTATGTCTATTGCTGGACATATGAATGTGCTTCCTCTTTGGTTTGCTCTATCATTAGGTTCTTGTCTTGGTGGAAATGGTACCATAGTAGGTGCTTCTGCTAACTTGATCGTAATTGGTATTGCAGGAAAAAGTGGTCATAAGATAACATTTAAAGATTATTTCAAAGTAGGATTTCCATTAATGTTAACATCAATATGCATATCCACAGTATACTTATTAGTATTTTATCTTTAGAGAATTACCAATTTAATGTCAATTTATATGTTATAATTAGATTATGATAGGAGGTGTTATTATGGACAAATATATGTCAGTACAAGAATCTATGTTAAAGTGTCAACTTGAACTACTAGGTGCAACAGTCTATAAAATGAAAGGGTCCATTCGCTATGTAGACTTTTGCATAGACTCAATAAAATTCAAGTATATATACCATATTAACAGAAAAAACAAGTACTTTCTAGAAAGAATATGTCCTTATTCAATGCCTATTGCAACTTTTGAAAATGAAGAAGACATAATAAATACTATAAAAGAAGACATATTTAAATTTAAAAATGCTCGTAATAGTAATAAATTTTCAAGGTTTATAGAAACTAATAAAGATTTAGTAAAGATTGCGAAATCATTCGAAGATATATATTTACATTATAATGTTTCAAAATATGATTTGAATGATATTGATGAACAAATGGCAAAATTTAAAGATAAGCTCAATAACATAATACAGCAAAATGAAATCGTTTATCATAATTCTAATAAATAATCGAGTAGGAGCTAAATAATTATTTTATTTAGCGTCCTCTCACACCACCGTACGTACCGTTCGGTATACGGCGGTTCATTAAGAATTATGTATTAGCTGATATCTTTTAGATATACTTCTGTAACCAAGATTTTCAATATATTTGTTGTTTAAGATTGTATCAAGAATTGGGCTTTTGGATATTCTCCAATAGCCTTTTCTTGTATTTGCATACTCCCATGCTTTATAGGTCGAAAGACCTAGTTTTATGAGGTTTCGTCCTCTAGTTTTAACCTTTTTCCATTGTTTCCAAATACAACTCCTTAACCTTCTTCTTATCCAACTATCTATTTTTTGTATTTTAGCGTTAGCTTTCGCTATTCCAAAGTAATTAATCCATCCAATCGTTAATTGGTTAATCATATAAACTCTATATTCCATACTTATACCTTTATTACGGTTTGTTAATTTTCTTATTTTGTTTATGAATCTTTTATATGACTTTTCATGTATTCTTATATTGGCTCCGCCTTTTGCAAAATAGAATGAAAATCCAAGAAATTTTCTTCTCGTCACAAAATCTACTGCACTTTTATTTTCATTAACTTTAAGTTTTAATAAACCTTCAAGTATTTTCTTATACTTGCCATAACTCTTAATCCTGCCTTTTACTTTTGACATAAATGTTGCAGTCATCTGCAAATCGGCAAAATCTATGACCTCTTTCTCAAGTTCTTTATCTACTTCATCAAGCATAATATTAGCAAGTATTGGGCTTAATGGACCACCTTGCGGTGTACCTTTATCTGATTTTACCTTCAATCCATTTATCATTATTCCAGATTTAAGATAATTTCTAATTAGTTTAAGTACCCTTTTGTCCTTTATTCTTCTTGAAAGTCTTTCCACTAATATATCATGGTTAACTTTATCAAAGAATTTTTCTAAGTCTATATCAACAACCCATTTATGCCCCTCATTGATATATTGTCTTGATTTTAATATAGCTTGTTTAGCACTTTTATTTGGTCTAAATCCATAGCTATTATCCGAAAAGGTAGGGTCATAAATTTTATTAAGTTCTTGAGCTAATGCCTGTTGTATTAATCTATCAAGTACAGTAGGTATTCCAAGCAATCTAATTCCACCGTCAGGTTTTGGTATTTCCACTCTCCTAACTGGTGAAGGTTTATACCTTCCTTCTAATAACTTTTGCTTAATTGTTAGCCAATTTTTGATAATAAACCCTCGGAGTTCATCGACTCTCATACCATCAATACCATGACTTCCTCTATTGGCAACTACTCTTTTCATAGCTTTTAGCATATTTTCTCTAACTAAAACCTTTTCAAGTAGATTATTAGTATCATCTACTACATTGTTTTCTCTTTCTCCCTTTGCTAACGCCAAATTATTACTCTGCGCCCCTCGTTTACCTTGAAGTTCCACTCCTACTTCCACAAGGCGACCTCTATATTGAGTTGTCTGCTTTCTTTGTATATAAGTGCTATTATGGGAATGCAAGAAAGTGATCATTTAAGGATGTAAGAATTAGATTTATGTATAATACTATAATTACCAACATTTAAACTGGAGGTAATTATGATTATACAAATGAATATTAATTCTGAAATACAAATAGATAAGTTAGAGGATCTTCATAAATTAAATTTAATTATGGAGGAAAATAATTTGAAAGTAAATAAAAGTCAAATAGCTAGAGAACTTGGCGTTGATCCACGCACCGTAGGTAAATATTTAAATGGATATGTAAAACCTACTACTAGAAATCGTAAATCTAAAATAGACCATTTTGAACCTATTATCAAAAAACTTCTTGGTAAAGATTCTATTCAAATATTTTATTATAAACGGATTCTGTGGCAGTATCTTAGAGATAACTATGGATTAGATTGTGCTCAATCTTCTTTTAGAAGGTATATCTCCAATCATCCAGAATTTAGTCACTATTTTAATAGCAGAAGAAAAGGACATCTATCGAAGGCTGCGCCTATGAGGTATGAAACAGGTAAAGGTAAACAAGCACAACTAGATTGGAAAGAAAACATAGAATTTGTTTTAAATACCGGAGAAATTATTAGTGTTAATGTCTTTGTATTAATACTTTCATATTCGAGGTTTAGAGTGTACAAGTTATCTCTCGATAAAACACAAGAAGTGTTATTTTCTTTTCTTGATGAATCATTTCAAGCTTTTGGAGGAGTTCCGGAGGAACTATTAACGGACAATATGAAAACTGTTATGGATTTACCTAGAACTAATTATTCTAAAGGAAAAGTAAATAATAAATTTCAACAGTTTGCAAAAGATTACGGCTTTAAAGTTCACCCTTGCGTAGCAGGTAGACCTAACACCAAAGCCAAAGTAGAAGCTCCTATGAAATTATTAGATGAAATAAGAGCATATAATGGAACATTAAACTATGAGCAATTACACAAACTTGTTTCAGATTTAAACAATAGAATTAATAGTAAATGTCATACATCAACAGGTAAAATACCAATATTACATTTACAGAAAGAAAAAGATTTCTTATCAAAACTGCCTAAAGATCAGATAAGAAATCTTTACAAAATAACCACCACATCTGTTAAAGTAAATAGTCAAAGCATGATTTCATACAAATCAAACCAATATTCTGTCCCACCAGAATATATAGGTAAACGACTAAAACTTCAAGTATATGATCATCAATTACATGTGTATTATAGCACAAAATTAGTTACTATTCATGATATACAAAATCAAAAATTAAATTATCATGCAGAACATTATGCTGAGATTAGTGCTTTAACATTTAATAAAAGCTCATATGAAATGATGAAGAAAGCTAGGACAAAATTTAAATTTAATAGGAGAGGTATATAAAAATGAATAGTGCATATACACAACTTATAAAAAATCTAGAGTATTTAAAATTTAAACAAATGATTAATCATTTAGACGAAGTCATTGATTTTTCTACTAAAAATAATTTATCCTTTGTTGATGCTCTTATTAAGCTTACAGCTTATGAAATAGATTTTAAAGAAGCAAATATGATTAAATCTATGGTAAAAGTAGGCGCTTTTCCTCATAAAAAAGAGGTTAAAGACTTTGATTTCAGCTTTCAACCTAGCATTAATAAAGATCAGATATTAGATTTTTTAACATTACGCTTTCTAAATACACAAGAAAATATAGTTTTCCTAGGTCCTAGTGGAGTAGGAAAAACGCACCTTGCTACATCTATAGGAATTGCGGCAGCAAAACGTAGATATAGTACATACTTTATTAAATGTCATGATTTATTACAGCAATTAAAACGTGCAAATTTAGAGAATCGATTAGATTCTAGACTTAAACATTTTAGTAAGTACAAGCTCCTAATAATAGATGAATTAGGCTATCTACCGATAAATAAAGAAGACTCTAAGTTATTCTTCCAACTCATTGACATGCGATATGAGAAAAAAAGTACAATTTTAACAACTAATATAAATTTCAATGCTTGGGATGATATTTTTTATGATCCTATCATCGCAAATGCTATATTAGATAGAGTTTTGCACCATGCTCATGTTGTACCTATTAATGGAAAGTCTTATCGCTTAAAAGATCACTTTAAAGATGACGATGAGTAAAAAACTACACCCTTAAATGATCGGAAAATTTCATTATTATCTTGACGTTTATATTGTAATTTATTTGAATTATTCAAAGTTGAAAACCTCCTAATGTTCAGTCCTTCCCGCACTACGTGCACATAGTATGGTACTATGACCTCTGCTGACTTCTGATAGTTCAGTTACATATCACTATGTAGGTTATCATGTAGGAAGTTCATCCTTTAATGATATATCTATCAGACCTCCCCAGGTAAGAACGCAATCTTTCATTCCATATATCTGCCACATATACTGCAATAACTTTTGGGTGATACGGACTTTGTTTTGTTATGCAAACTCATCCAGCTATAATCAGCCTCTTATGTGATTCGTATTCCTCAGACCGGAATTTTGCCATCCGACTTCCTTCAGATTCCACCTCACGATGGACACCCTTGTCATTGGCTAACGCCTATATCACCTTCGGCGTTCAGGACTTTCACCTTATAGATTGCGCCCATGCTGGGCGCACATAAAAAAGAGAGAGATTCCCAATAATCTCTCTCTTTTCATATATATTATCTTGTTTATATTATCTTTTAACAGAAAGTGCTTTTACAAACACCTCAGCTGAACCTACATTTGTAGCTAGCGGTATATAGTGAACGTCACATATTCTTAATAGCGCCGAAATGTCTGGTTCATGTGGTTGTGCTGTTAATGGATCTCTTAAAAAGATTATCATATCCATCTCTCCAACAGCAACCTTAGCTCCTATTTGTTGATCTCCCCCTAAAGGTCCTGATAAAAACCTTGTAACATTTAATCCTGTTTTTTCATTTATAAGCTTTCCTGTAGTTCCTGTACCAAACAACTCATGTTGCGCAAAAACTTCTCTGTACCTACTAACTAAATCAATCATATCATCTTTTTTACCATCATGTGCTACTAATGCAATTCTCATTATTACTCCCCCCTAAAAATTGATCTTTTTTCTTCTCATTCCTATATTTAAAACTAATCCTATTGACATAAAATTCGATAGGATGGAACTACCTCCATAACTCATAAGTGGCAGAGTTATACCTGTAATTGGCATAAGTCCTATTGTCATTCCTATATTTTGGAATATAGAAAACAAGAATGTTGAAATAACTCCAACAGCTATTATAGTACCAAAAATGTCTTTAGAGTTTTTTGCTATTTTTATAAATTTATAAATTAAGAAACCATACAAACATAAAAGAAATATAGCTCCTATAAGTCCCCATTCTTCTCCTACTACAGCAAATATAAAATCTGTATGAGCTTCTGGGATATTATTTCCCGATACTTGTAGTCCTTTTTTAAATCCTTCTCCAAGTATATTACCAGAACCTATTCCCATTAAAGATTGTTTAAGCTGAAATCCCATTCCTTGAACATGAGCTTCTGGATTTATAAAAGAAGATAATCTACCTTTCCAATATGCAGGCATCAACGGTGAATTCCAAACCCCTACAATAACTACAAATATACTTAAAAGCCCTCCTAAAATTACCTTTAAATCAAGTCCACCTATAAAAAATATACCTAATGCTATAAAAAATGTAACCATCGTCATTCCCATATCAGGTTGAATTACTATAAGAGTCATAGGTAATACAGCATAAAAAGCTAATCTAAAGAAATTTTTAGGCTCATTTATTTTTCCATCTATATCATCCCAAAGTTTTGCAAGCATTATTATCATTCCAAGCTTTGCAAATTCTGACGGCTGAATAGCACGAGAGCCTATTCCAATCCATCCTTTAGCACCTTTATGAGTACTTCCTAATACAAAGTCGTTTAGTAATAACAACACTATACCAGCCCAATAAATTATACTAGCATAATTTCCTATAATAACATAATCAACAAGAAGTATGCCATAAACTACTAATGCCCCTATAATCATCCATATAAATTGTAATTTAGCATAATAAATACCTACATTTCTAAAAGTAGCACTATATATATTTACACAACTAAATAACACTATTATTACACATGTAATTATAACTCCAAAGTCTAATTGCCTTAATAATTTTTTACTTATTTTAAACTTTTCTAGCACTTGTTATCCCTCCATTATATATAAAAAATTATATCACATAACTGACAAAAAGCTATGCACAAATACAAAATTTATGCATAGCTTTGTCTTTTTATCTTTGCTTCATTTTTTTTATAGGTATACTAGCAATAAGTGCTGGAGAACTAGCTTCAACTTCTTCTGTTTTTGTTAGCCTTACTTCTACCTCTTCATCATCTATTATTACATATTTTGAAATAACTCTTAATATATCACTCTTCATCATATCCAAAAGTTCAGGAGCAATAGTTGATCTATCATGAATTAATATAAGTTTAAGTCTGTCTTTTGCAACTTCTTTAGAGGAAGGCTTTCCTGAAAATAATTTAAATAAATCCATTTGTTTTCCTCCTATTATCTATCTAATGTTAAATATTTTCTTTAAAGATGCTAAAAATCCTGTTTGATGATCGGCAAACGTCTGAATCGGAACTTCCTCTCCAATTATTCTTCTTGCAATATTTTTAAAAGCTTTACCAGATACAGCTTTTTCATTAAGAACAACAGGCTCTCCTTTATTTGTAGCTACAGTTATCTCTCCATCCACTGGAACTACTCCAATTAATTTAATTGCAAGACTATCCAAAATATCATTTACATCTAGCATATCACCTTTTTTCACCATTTCATAACTTAATCTATTTACTATTAAATGATGATTTTCTATGCCTTTTGCATCTAATTTTCCAATAACTCTATCTGCATCTCTAACAGATGTAACTTCAGGATTAACTACAACTAGTGCTCTATCTGCACCTATTATTGCATTTTCAAATCCTTGTTCAATTCCTGCTGGAGAATCTATTATTACATAATCAAATTCTTCTTTTAGTACTTTTATTAAACTAAGCATTTGTTCTGTGCTTACATCATTTTTATCTCTTGTTTGAGCTGTAGGTAATAAACATAAATTAGGGAATCTTTTATCTTTTATAAGGGCTTGTTTTATTCTACATCTTTCTTCTATAACATCAAGCAGTGTAAATACTATTCTATTTTCAAGTCCCATTAAAACATCTAAATTTCTAAGACCGGTATCTCCATCAACAACAACCACTTTCTTGCCAAGAGAAGCAAGTGCAGTTCCTATATTCGCTGTAGTAGTAGTTTTTCCTACACCACCCTTTCCTGATGTTATTACTATTGCTTCACTCATACTTCTTTCCTCCATTATACAAATTTATTAGGTAAATAAGGTTCTACTATTATAATCCCGTCTTTTATTTTGGCAACTTCTGGATATGAAGGTTTTACTCCATCTTCTGGAGATCTAGTCATTATGTTTGCTATCTGAAGAATATTAGGTTGAAGTCTAAAAGCAGCTATTATTGCTTTCTTATTACCTGATTCTCCCGCATGTACATCTCCACATAAATTTCCTATAACTATTACATTACCTCCAGCATAAACTTCTGATCCTGGATTTGTATCACCTACTATAACTATATTTCCGGGATATCTTATAATTTGTCCACTTCTCAAAGTTCTACGATAAAATTTTGTACGTCCCTCATAAACTCCAGTAAAAATTTTACTTTTAGTTTCTTGCATTTCTTGAAAAATACAATCTTTTATAAAAAAATCTTCAAATAAGACTTGTTCAAATCTTGCTATTTGTTTTTCATTAAATTCTTTTAATTGAGTTGTAATTGTTATCGTTGATCCCTTATAAAATTTTTTACCTATAGACAACTTTTTTATAAAATTTTCAATCATCTCATCAAAATTTTGAAACTTGTTCATATCAATTATAACATTTAAGCCGTCTCTGTTTCCTTTTATTAATATTCTGTCCCTAACCATATTAAACCTCCATAACAGCCTTACTTAATATATTTCAACACCTTTTTACTAATTCCTTCTTTTATGTATAATAAAATTCTATCTATTTCTTATGTGTATAATTATATATTATATAGTTTAACACCAAAAAACCAGATAAATCTATCTGGTTTTTTTATAACATATTAATTTTTTATTGTCCATCATTTTTTGTTTCAGACTGATTTTGAGGTTGTTCATTTTCTTTTTTCTGAGCATTACTTACAGGCTGTGATTCATTATTAGGTACTACTTTTTTATCTGCATCATCTTCCTTGATATTAGCATTTTCTTTATTAGACTTAAGTTCATAATTGAACATAGGTTTATATCCAGGACATTCTTTTTGAAGTCTTTCTTTAAAATATTGTTCATATACAGCTCTTGCAACTATTCCTCCTGATTCTCCACCATGTCCACCATCAAATACAATGGTACAAACAGCTATTTCTGGATTATCGAAAGGTGCAAATCCTACAAATACACCATAAGATGATCTTCCAATTAAATCTTGAAGCTTGGTTGATATAGTTGCTGATCCTGTCTTCGCACCATTTGATATTGGGAAACTTTTTAAATAACTTTTTGCGGTACCTTCATTAACAACATCTCTCATACCTGCCTTTACAATATCAATGGTACTTTGTTTAAGATCTATTTTTTCAATAACTTCTGGTTTAAATTCTTTAACCTTATTTCCATCTTGATCTAAAATATTATCAACTAAATGAACTTTATATCTATTACCACCATTCACCAAAGTAGCTATATAATTAACCATCTGAACAGGAGTAAATTGATTAGTTCCTTGACCTATAGAAGCATCATAAACATTATTTTGGTTATTTATATTAAAGTTACCATCATCTATCGAATATGATATAGCCAATGTTGCTTGTTCTATTTGATCTGAAATATACTTTTCTCTGCTCATTTTCTTTCTTAAATCACCTGAATACTTATTTGCATATTCATCATATCCAGAATCATACTTAGCTTTTAATATAGAATCCTTTGTAGAAAGTTGTACTAACATATTCTTTATATTATCTGTACCATTTTTCTTATATTTCATCTCTTCAATTATTTCATTTCTTAAATCTGATTTAAGAGTTTTAACTTCTTTGGAATCACTTGAAACATCATTAATATTTATTCCTATATAATGAACTCTGTAATTAGGTGATCTTGTATCTGTACCCCTTGATATAAGGTCTGCTAGCGTATTCATATAAAGTGATGAGAAAATTTTTCTACCAGATTCTAAATTATATACCTGACCAAATTTTTCATTTATCTCAATACCTGTAGCTGGTTTAACACCTTTAGGTGCTCCTAATCCAAATTTCCAAGCATAATGAGCAAGTGCATCAAATCCATCATTATACTTCTTTTGTTGATATAATCTGTCTCCTACCTCAAAGAAGAAATAGTTAATAGATTGTTCCAATGCCTTTGTTACACTTACACCTGAATAACTTTTACTCAAAAAGTTTTTTCCTTTGTATCCATGCTTAGTAAATATACTTGGACAGTTAATAGTCTCATATGGTGTTATCACATTTTCCTCCAAGCCAGCTACAGCTGTTAATGGCTTAAATGTAGATCCCGGAGGCGCAAGACTGCTTGTAGCATAATTATATAAAGGTTTTGGATATAAATCATAGTAATCCTGTCTTATAGTTTTATTATTTGCTATACTTTTATCTAACGGAAATAAAATATCTACTATTTCGTCTATTGATTTTCCACTATATGCTTGATTAGCTTCATAACTTCTTCTAAGCAGCTTAGTAACATACTCTCTTCCAAATTGTCCTAAATCAGGTTGGAAAAATTGTTTTTGAAGTTCTGGTGTAAGTTTACCTGGCACTGCAAAATAATTCGGATCAAATCCAGGTTCACTAGCTATTGCTAGTACCTTTCCTGTTTTAACATCTATTACTACAGCTGCTCCTCTTGTAGCATTTGTTGTATCTACGTCTCCATGTCTACCTTGTGATTGTAGCATTCTCATGCCTTCTTTCAAGGATTGCTCTGTAGTATTTTGTAATTCCGTATCAATTGTAAGCTGAACAGTTTTTCCAGGATAAGGTTCTTTCCTTCCAAGTTCCCTCATTATTCTTCCATACTTATTTATTTGTACTATTTTAGTTCCTTTAGATCCTCTTAAAGTACTCTCAAAAGCACTTTCTATACCATTTGAACCTATGTAATCACTACTAGGATCGTATCCCTTTTCTTCATATTTCTCTTGTTGAGAAGAATTTATTTTAGAAAGATACCCAAGAAAACTAGATCCAACTTCATTATAAGGATATACTCTTATAGGATCAACTGTAACCTCTATACCTGGTAAGTCTTCATACTGTTGCATAAATATAAATGCAGTATTTCTTTTAATATTTGATGCAATAACTACGGGTTTAAAACTATAAAAGCTTTGAAGTTTTATAGCATCTTTTACCACCATAAATTTTCGCTTTTCTTCTAAAGAAAATCTTTTAGTATTTATATTGTATGACCTTACTAATTGATCAAAAGCATTTTCTTTATTCATGTTTTTATATAATTGATCATATTGGTCTTTTTCATTTTTTCCCTTAACATCATAAGTTTTTAAATATTCACTAAAACGACTTTCTCCATTAGGTTCTTTTCTTATTTTATTAAAAAGTTCTGTATATACTTCTTTAGTTTCCTCATCATTTATCTTATATAAATCTAATAAATAATTAAAAGTTTCTTCCGGAGTTTTCTTTAACAAAGCCTCATTTATTTTAGCCTTATCTTCATCTGTTAATTCTTCTTGTTTTTTATCTTTAAATAACTCCTTTACTACCTTTTCATCCATTCCTCTATCTTTTTTAAATCTTAACTCAATAGCTTTTCTTGCCTTCTCATTATCTGTATTAAATTCAAATCTAAAAGGATTTATTTTTAATTCAAAAGCATCTTGTTGTACTTCTCCATTTTTTTCTAAGATTTTAAATACTTTGAGCATTGTTGCAAAAAAGTTTTCTTTACTTTCATCAGTTTCTGTAAAAGTTAAAGTATACCCTTGACTACTTTCTGCAAGTACCTTACCTTTAGAATCAATTATGTTTCCTCTTGGCGGGGTAATAGGTATATTTCTAATAGACTTTTTACTAGTTAATTCTCTATACTCATCAGCTTTTACTACCTGTAAATAGGCAAGTCTTGTTAAAATCATAGAAAAAATAAATATCATTACTACTGTTAATGCTACATATCTGTCAAATTTATTATTTTTTCTTTTCGTGATCAAATTTTTACGTCTTCTAAATTTCCTTATCATCATCAATCACCATTTCTAAAATCTCCATTTTTTAACCATAAAATCTTTTTGACAAAGTTTAAAAACTTTTTTGTATATTAAAATTGAGATAATCATATTATATAAGCTTATATATAATATAATATTTATATGAGTCCGTTGCCCTACTATATATAAAATTATAAACATTAAAATCCCTTTTAATATACTAAGTAAAAAACATGTTATTACAGGTATCACAGCTTTATCTTTAAATATGGTTTTTCCTATTTCAGCAGAAATCAAACAAATAACCATATTTATAAACATATTTATTCCAATACCATTCATTAAATATACGTCTTGTAATAATCCTGATATACATCCTAAATATATGGCACTTACACTTCCATTGATTATAGAATAAAAAACTATAAAAACAAATACTATACTAGGGTAAACACCTTTAAACGATAAAAAAGGCATCAATGCATTGTCCAATATGGTGAATAATATTAATAAAAATGCTACAGTAAATACTCTCTTCATTTTATATCCCCTTAATATTTACCATCTTTATTTTTAGAAACTACTACGAACAATTCCTCGAGTCTATTAAAATCAACACTTGGCTCAATTAATGCATTTTTAACTAGCTTACCCTTATCTTCTTCTACATCAATGACTGTTCCTATTTTTATGTCTTTAGGATACAATGCTCCTAATGCTGATGTTAAAACAGTATCACCTTTTTTAACTTTAGAATCTAATGGAAGGAAGTAAAGTTTTGCTAATAATTTATTACTATAATCTTTATATCCCTTAACAACACCATCATTTTCCCTAGTGCTATTAAGCATTCCTGCAACTTGTATATTTTCATTTATTATGGATTGAACTATAGACCATTTATTAGCTACAGAAGTTACTTGGCCTACTAAGCCTTCTCCAGTTACAACTACCATTTTCTTCTGTATACCATCATCTGAACCTCTATTTATAACAAATCCATCTAGCCAGTTTTCTCCACTTTTACCTATTATCTCACAACCTATGTAATCATATTCCGATCTTTGATCTTTAAAATCAACCATTTTCTTGAATCTTTCATTTTCTTTGGCTAAAGAATCATATTTAAGTGCTTTATCCTTTAAAACCACATTTTCTTCTCTTAATCTTTTATTCTCTTCTTTTACATCTTTAAAATGGAATAGAAACTTAGCACTTTTCTTTACTTTACTATTAAACTTATACACAACACCTTGTACTGAATTTAAAACAACACCCACACCATTTCCTGCAGTAGACATTTTTTCTTTTCCTACAGTATAACCAATTAATATTAAAAAGCTAACTGACAGCACAATAACAGTTACTGTCAGTTTATTTTTTAAGAATCTCATATAGTTATTATTTTATTTTCTAGACATTTTGTCTATATTTTCTAAAGCTTTTCCTGCGCCTACTGCAACACAGTCTAAAGGTGATTGGGCTATGTGTACTGGCATGTGTGTTTCTTTATGGATAAGCTTATCAAGTCCTCTTAATAAAGCTCCTCCTCCAGTAAGCATTATTCCTTTGTCCATAATATCAGCTGCAAGTTCTGGTGGAGTTTTTTCAAGGTTTGTCTTTATAGACTCTACGATAGCTGCTACAGGCTCTTTTAAAGCTCCTCTAACTTCTACTTCGCTTATTTGTATTACCTTTGGAAGTCCTGAAATAAGATCACGACCTCTTATTTGCATGCATCTTTCTCCATTAACAATGTTAACTTTAGATTTTTTCTTTTCTGAATCTACAACAGCTTCTTTTTCGCTTTTGTCTTCTTTATTTTCTTCTTTTTCTTCTACGGATTCTACAACTTCTTTATTTTCAATTTCTTCATCTTCATCCTTATTTGTTGGATAAGCCGAACCTATTTCCATTTTTACACTTTCAGCAGTTCTTTCACCTATCATAAGACTATATTCTTTTTTGATATAGGCTATAATTGCTTGATCTAATTCATCTCCTGCTATTCTTAATGACTTACTTGTAACAATACCACCAAGTGATATAACAGCTACTTCTGTAGTACCTCCTCCGATATCTACAACCATGCTTCCTGTTGGTTCATGAACTGGAAGTCCTGCTCCAATAGCTGCTGCCATAGGCTCTTCCATTAGATAAACTTCTCTAGCCCCTGCTCTTTTACTAGCTTCCTCGATAGCCCTTCTTTCAACAGCAGTTATTCCTGTTGGAAAACATACAACTACTCTTGGACTTGTAAATGCTGATTTTGAACATATTTTAGTTATAAAACTTTTTAGCATTTCTTCTGTAACATCAAAGTCCGCAATAACACCATCTTTTAAAGGTCTAATTGCTACTATATTTCCAGGAGTTCTTCCTATCATTTGCTTAGCTTCTTCCCCTACAGCTAAAACCTTATTTGTAACCTTATTTATAGCAACTACTGAAGGCTCTCTTAAAACTATACCTTTTCCTTTAGAATAAACTAATGTATTTGCTGTTCCTAAGTCTATTCCCATATCTTTAGTCATACCAAAAAATCCCACTTGAAATTCTCCTTTCAACATTAAAACTACAAAATATTCTTTTCTTTTAAACTAATATAATTACCATGGCCAATTATTAAATGGTCTAATAAATTAACTCCTAATATTTCACTACATTTTTTTAATCTTATTGTAACGTCTATATCTTCTGAGCTTGGAGTACACACTCCCGATGGATGATTGTGACATATTATAATGGATGCACTATTTTTCTTAATAGCATAGCTAAAAATTTCTCTCGGATGAACAATGGTAGAATTTAAACTTCCTATTGAAATATCCTTACAAGCTATAACTATATTTTTAGTATTCAACATTATTACTCTTAAATGTTCTTCCTTAAAATATCTCATCTCATCCATAACCATATCAGCTACATCTCTTGGACTTTTTATTATGTATATATCACCTGATTTATACGCCTTAAATCTTTTTGCAAGTTCACCTATAGCTATAATTTGCGTAGCTTTTGCCTTTCCAATTCCCTTTAAGGTCATCATATCCTCAGGCATCAATGTCAAAAGACCATTAAGACCTCCACATTGCTTTAATATTCTACTGCTTAAGTTTAGTACATTTTCATTACTTGAACCAGTTCTTAATATTATAGCAATAAGTTCGCTATTAGATAATGACTGTGCACCATATTTTAAAAGTCTTTCTCTTGGTCTTTCACTTTGAGGTAAATCCATAATTTTAAAAGTGTTATACATTACATATACTCCTTTTTTATAAATCTACCCCCATCTCCCAAAACATTTTATCTAATTTATTTAATGGAAGTCCCACTACATTATAATAGTCTCCATTTATTTTTTCTACAAAAACTCCTCCGAAGCCTTGAATACCATAGGCTCCAGCTTTATCCATAGGTTCTCTTGTAGATATATACTCTTTTATTTTTTCATTGGTAAGAGACGAAAATTTAACACTAGTACATACACTTTCTATTCTAGTATTACCTTTTCTAGTGTCAATAACAGCGATGCCAGAATATACTTTATGTACATTCCCACTTAACGCTTTTAACATATTAAAAGCTTCTAGTTCATCATTAGGTTTTCCTAATACTTTTCCATTAAAAGCTACTATTGTATCACAGCCTATTACTATTGCATCGTCACATAAATTTTGAGCTACTGCCATTGCTTTTCCCTTTGCAAGTTTCATTACATAACTTTCAAAGTTTCCTTCAAAATCAACAGTTTCTTCCTTAAAATCACTCACTATAACTTCAAACTTATTCGTTATTCTTTGTAAAAGCTCTTGCCTTCTTTCTGAGGCAGATGCTAATACAATCCTCATCAATAATCACTCCTAATACTTTCTATACAACAATATAGCAATAATAACACCTATAATTGCCATTACGTTCACATAGAAATTTACTCCAAATGTAATTTCAACTACTTTTAAATTTAATACAAATGGGCTAGCTGTACCGATAGGATATGTAGCTTTTAAAAAGCTTAGGGGGCCTATATTATTACCTAAAATTTCACCAATAAAGCTTCCACATATGCCTCCTAGTAAAATAATAAATACAAAAAAACCACTCTTATTATTGCCTCTCACCCTATATTCCCCTTTTAACTTTTTATCCTATATAGTTTATCACTTAATAAGCGCTTAAACAAGTATATATGGATATTATTTTATTAAATTTACTCATATAACATCATCCAAATTTGTTGAATGATGTTCTAAATGGCTGACACAATATCTACTGTAATAATTTTATATTTTTGTATAAATAACTATTAATTTCTTCTAATTTCTCTTTTCTCACTTCTTGAGGTAACTTTTTCATATTATCTTTTAGTTGATTTAATAAATCATATTTTTTTTCATTTTTATCAACTTGCTCTAACTTTGAACACCACTCTTTTATTTGCTTAGTTTGTACAGACTTTACCTTGTCATTCGAAAATTTATGTAATATTTGAAGTTGTGCATCTATAATTTGAGCAATTTGTAAGTTTGCTTTACTACTTAAATCTGGTTTTATATTAACTTTTGTAAATTCAATTTTTTCTTGCTTTAATGTTTTTTCTACGTTTTGAAATTCAACTACTGAATATATGCCAAGTATAACCTTATTCTTTTCATTTTCTTGTACTATAAATGGAGTACCATAAGATTTTAATTTTTCTTTCAAAACATTAGCATTTTCTGCATTTGCAAATACCCCACATTGTATAATTACAAAATCATCTATTTCACGTATACTCTTGTCCTTATTTTTGTTACTATTATTTTTTTCAGTTATATTTTGTACAGCTTTTTTTCCAACATCATCATTTTGTTTAGGCTTCTTTATAAATAAATTAGATATCATCGTTCCAGAAAGGAATGCTAATATCAATATTACACAGATTAAAACTATAAAGAAAAGACCGTTGTTTTTTCTATTATTTTTCTTCAAGTCATATCTAGTATACTTCATTTTTATACCCCCATATAAAATTCAACTTATGTTTCCGTATACTTTAATAATATTTATTATCACTACTTTTTATACTTAAAAATTATTTTTATGTCTTTATTATTCTTTTTTTCAATACAATATTTTTTATATCAAATTCATTAAGACTATTTAATATATAAAAATTATTTTTAAGCAAAAATTTTATACAATTACTTTGGCCATCTTCTATGTTAGTATAGAAATTAAATATTCCACAATCATTAGAAAAATATTTTAATATTTCATTTAAAACTTTACTTCCCAATCCATAATTTCTATACTCTTTATCTATCAAAAAATATTTTATCCATACCTCATTAGGATTTTTAAACTCAGTCCTTCCTTTAAATATTCCTATCAATTTATTTTTTTTGTTTATTTTTAAGAAAAACTCACATTCACTAAAATAATATTCTAAAAAATGTTCATAAAACTCATCATAGGTTATATTTTCATTACATTCATTTTGTAAATATTGATCATTGCATCGAATCCATTTATATATTGGATTTACATCTTCTTTTTCTATACTGAAAATTTTTATATTATCAAATTCTAATTTAATATCAAACATATACTACACCTCTTTAATTTTATTTCTACACAAATAAAAATTTTCCTTTTAAAAAAATAACCTTTAAGTTTATATTTTCTAAACTTAAAGGTTAAAATAAAGTTCCTATTTGAAATTAATATATTTTATTAATCATTTTCATACATGAGAGTTACTGTTATAATCTTTTTTATAATCTTTTTTGCATCCTCATATGACATACCATATCTTCTTAAAAATTGAAAAATACCAGGATTGTATCTTTCAATTTTCATTAACATATTATTTACGTCTACAAAATCATCATAATCAAGGTCACGAGATTTATCATCGGAATACTCATCGTCTTCTTCCATCATTCTCATTCCATAATTGTTAGGTAAATTAAGATTTCTAAAACCATAATTATCTTCCGCACTATCATCAATTAAACTATGGTCCATTTTATAATATGTCATAGGTTTAATTTCATTATTAACTGACATATCATAATTTTGCTGAGGAATTTGATAATTGTTTTCATACTGTCTTGGTAGTTGTGAAAACATACTCTGCTTATTCATTTGTTTGATATAAGTATTAATAGGAACCATATCATAATTTTCATCTATACTTTTTTCAAAAGTGTCCTCTCTATCAAAGCTCATAATACATACCTCCAAATAATTTACTACATTATAGGGTATGCTTAACTTTTGATTTTCAACACACTTTTACTCATTTATTCCATAGCTATTAAAGATACTTTAACTACATTGTCCATCTTTTTCATCTCATTAAGAAACTCTTGTAATTCCATTTTCATATTTGATATATCAAATGTTATAGTAACACTTGCCCCATTATTTACAGGAATATCTTGATTTATAGTTAGTATATTACCATTAATTTGAGCTATTCTATCTAATATTCTTGATAACGTTCCAGTTTTATGTGATAATAACAATCCAATAGTTGCCTTTTGTACATGAGTTCCTTCTAAAACAGAAAATACAAAATCTTTATACTTATAATAAGAACTTCTACTTATACCTACAACCTTAGCCGCTTCTGTTATATCTTTTGCTTTACCCGTTCTTAGAAGCTCTTTCGCTTGTAATACTTTTTCAAAAACCTCTGGTAAAATTTTCGTATTTACTATTAAGTACTTGTCCATATTTCCTCCTATACATGCTCAAAATAATTTTCATATGTAAATTAAAAAATTAAGACACATAATCAACTATGTGTCTTATTGTTGGTGCAGAAGATGGGACTTGAACCCATACACCTCACGGTATACGCCCCTTAAACGTACGCGTCTGCCCATTCCGCCACTCCTGCATATATATTATAATTGTATAAATAATTTTATACCATCATAACATACATTGTCAATAGTCTTATGAAAAATAACTTGATATGATTTCTTTCATAGCCTTAATATATCCTTTATCATTAGTATATAAAAATTCAAATATTTTTTGACTTACATCTACTCTTTTTACATACTTATCTGTTTCTTTAAATGGTATATAGTGCAAATCTACTCCATTTTTTGAATTTTCTTTATTGTTTAGCCACTTTTTAACATTACCTCTTCCACCATTATAAGCTGCTAGAACTAATTTAATATTATTATTAAACTCTTGTTTTAAATTGTCTATATACCAACAACCCATTTTAATATTAAATTCCTCATTATAAAGCATATCAGTTTTAAAATTTTTAACTTTCATTTCTTTTGCAGCCCATTTTGCTGTAGATGGGGTCAATTGCATAAGACCAATTGCACCTTTATTAGATTTTGCATTTTTTTCAAAATTACTTTCAGCCTTTATTACTGCTGATACTAAATAAGGATTTAAATTATATTCTTCTGAATATTTCATTATGTAATCTTTATATTTTATTGGATATAGCCTCCTTCCTATAGGCTTTATATTAATAGCAGTTACAATTAATATAATTAGTACTATCCAAATCGCCGTCAACTTTCTCTTTTTCATTTTTCCTCCTAATGTTCCATAACCTTTTCTAGAATTTCATCTAACTGTTCTTTTGTAGCATTTAAATACCCACTATTATCTATAGTGAAATCTACATAGTTACTTTTTTCTTCTAAAGACATTTGAGAATTTATTCTTTGTAAAACTTCTTTTTCACTCATATTATCTCTAGTTTTAACTCTTTCAATTTGTGTTTTTTCATCTACCCAAACTAATATATTTACATCCATACTTTCATTTATATGGTGTTCAATTAATGTAGGGGCATCAACAACACATACTTTCTTATGTAAATTACTATATTCCTCAACTCTTTTAAATATCTCTTTTTTTATATACGGTATTATTATGTTTTCTAATTTTTTTCTAAGAACATTCTTACCGAATATATAATTGCCAAGCTCTCTTCTTTTTAGATTTCCTTTTTCATCTATAAAATCTTTTCCAAAAACATTTTTGATTTCTTCCAGTATCTGTGGATATATATGTAGAACTTCTCTTGAAATAAGATCTGCATCTATTATAGGAATATTTTTAGATTTAAGAATATTAGATACAGTACTTTTTCCACTTCCAATTCCCCCTGTTAATCCAATCTTTATCATAACTCTCCCCCTTAATTTTAAGCATTATAAAGTAGGTACCAAATTTCATTTTACACTATAAGGCACCTACTTTCTATACTCTATTTTATAATTTTATTTGGCTTCATACCACGTTGTTCCAACATTCACATCAGCTTCTAGCGGTACTAATAAATTCATTACACCTTCCATTTTATCCACTACCATTTGTTTAACTTCTTCTAGTTCATCCTTATATACATTTAATATCAATTCATCATGAACTTGAAGTATAAGGGTACTTTTCAAATTTCTTTTTATTAATTCTTCATACACATGTACCATTGCAAGTTTTATTACATCTGCTGCACTCCCTTGAATTGGGGTATTCATAGCAAGTCTTTCTCCAAAAGAACGAACTATTTTATTTCTAGATTGTACTTCTGGTATATATCTTTTTCTATTCATTATTGTTGTTACAAAACCATCTTGTTCTGCTTTGCTTATTATCTCATCTATATATTTTTTTACATTAGGATATCTACTAAAATAAGTATCTATATATTCCTTAGCTTCTTTTCTTGATACATTTATATCTTTTGAAAGACTAAATGCACCTATACCATATACAATTCCAAAGTTTACTGCCTTTGCATTACTTCTCATAAGAGGAGTTACTTCGTCTATATGTACCTTAAAAACTTCTGATGCTGTTATTGTGTGAATATCTTTATGATGTTTAAATGCATCAATTAGTTTTTCATCATTGGCAATATGAGCAAGAACTCTTAATTCTATTTGTGAATAATCGGCAGAAAATATAACTGATTCTTCATTATTAGGAACGAATACTTTTCTTATTTCTCTTCCCATTTCATATTTTATTGGTATATTTTGAAGATTAGGTTCTGTACTTGATAATCTTCCAGTAGTTGTAACTGTTTGATTAAAACTAGAATGTATTTTTCCATCTTCATCAATTACATGTTTTAAACCTTCAACATAGGTTGAATCTAATTTAGTAATTTGTCTATACTCTATTATTTTAGATATTATAGGATGACTATCTTTAAGCTTTTCAAGTACTTCTGCATTAGTTGAATATCCTGTTTTTGTTTTTTTAATTACAGGTAGATCTAACTTTTCAAATAGAATTTTCCCCAATTGTTTTGGAGATTTTATGTTGAAATCTTCATCTGCAAATTCATGTATTTCTTTTTCTAGCGTTTCAATCTTAACCTTAAATTTTTCTCCTATTTCTGTCAATCTATCTTTATCTATCTTAAACCCTTCACATTCCATAGACGCTAACACTTTAACAAGAGGTAATTCTACATTATAAAATAACTCTTCCATATTAGCTGATTTTATTTCTTTTTGTAATTTTTCATATATTTCCTTTATGCAATAAGTCTCTTTTATTTTACTCTCTTCATCTGATTCATGTATATTTATAGATAACTTTTCTAATATTATATCTCTTAATATATAATCTGATTTTGAAGGCTGAAGTAAATATGCCGCTATTTTAGTATCAAAGCTGAAGTTTTTTGCATCAATATCATATTTACGTAAAATCACATATATATTTTTAATATCGTGAGATATTTTTTTAATATTTTCATCTTCAAATAATTTTTTTATAAGTTCTAAGTACTTATCATAGTTTTCATTTTTTATTTTATTTATATTAACAACATAAATCTTTTCTTCATTTCTTATATAGATAGTGTTAAATTCTATTTTTGAATATACATTTTCATTTACGCACTCTACTTGAAAATATACTGTATCTTTTATATCACTTAATAAATTGGATAATTCATCAACAGTTTCTATATTAGAAGATTCTACTTTTATATTTATCTCTTCTATCTTTTCCTCATTGTTTTCGGACTCTTCTTGATTATCACTACTAGCAATATTCTGAATTAAACTTTTAAATCCAAGACTCTCAAATAATTGCCTAACACCTTCTATATCATAATTTTCTTTAGACTTTATTTCTTCTAAGTCAATTTCTATAGGAACATTTGTACATATAGTTGCAAGTTTCTTACTAAATATAGCTTGTTCTCTATATTCTATAAGATTTTGTTTCATTTTCTTACCACTAATATTTTCAACATTCTCTAAAACATTTTCAATACTTCCATACTCTTTTATGAGTTTAAAGGCAGTTTTAGTTCCTATTCCAGGCACACCCGGGATGTTATCTGATTTATCTCCCATAAGACCTTTTACATCTATAAATTGTGTAGGAGTAACTTCATATTCTTCTATCATTCTATTTCTATCATATATTTCTTTTTCGCTCATACCTTTTTTATTTATAACTATCTTTACATTATCCGTTGCAAGTTGAAGAGCATCTTTATCTCCTGTTACTATGTATACCTCTATGCCTTTTTCTTCTGCAAATTGAGATAGTGTACCAATTAAATCATCCGCTTCAAATCCATCAATTTCAAATATATTTATAGCAAGTTTATTTAAAATTTCTTTAACTATAGGAAATTGTTCATTTAATTCTGATGGCATTTTTGCTCTTCCAGCTTTATAGTCCTCATATTCTTTATGTCTAAAAGTAGGGGCTTTTTTATCAAAAGCAGTTACTATATAATTAGGTTTTATTTCCTCTTTCATTTTTAAAAGCATCTTTATAAAACCATATATTGCATTAGTATGTATTCCTTCTTTATTAGTAAGTGGTGGCAATGCGAAAAAAGCTCTATACATAAGACTATGACCATCAAGTATTAACAATCTTTCTTTATTCATTATAACCCTCCAATATTAACTGTAATTAATACAATTATTTTAAAAACTATAAAATTAGTTTACTAATTTTATATAACCATATCAATAAAACTAATTAATTCCTCTCTATTATCATTTAGTATAACCAAGTTTCCTTAAAAATGAGTCATGTATTTTACTTAAACTAACTAGAGCAACTATACTTCCAACTAAAGCTAAGAACATATCCCATTGAGTATCCCACACATCACCTTGAGTACCTAAAAACGCTTCTGCAGCTGTTCCCGTTGCTTCTGCCACACCCCATTCTATAAGTTCATATGTAGCACTTATAGCAAGACATATACATATAATTATAAAATTAAGCATTTTTCCTCTTTTTAATATTGACTTACGTAATAGTATTTCTCTACTAACTATAGCAGGTATAAATCCTTGTGCAAAATGTCCTAAACGATCATAATAGTTTCTTTCAAGAGAAAACGTATCTCTAAGCCAATTAAAAAATGGCATTTCAGCATAGGTATAATGTCCACCAATAATTAAAATAATAGCATGTATTAAAATCAAAATATACACTATATTTGTAAGTTTAAACTGTTTATATGTTAAGATTACTACTATAAATCCAACTATTGCAGGAATAACTTCTAAAAACCAAGTAAATCTATCCATAGGACTAATTGAAGACCATATAAAAAACATAATAAATATTATAAAAAATATAACATGTAATAATTTATTACTTTTACCCATAATTTCACCCTTTATTATTTATTAATTCTATTATATATAATAATACTTATCTTAATATAACATATTTTAGATTATAATTTAATTGTATAAAATTCTATACTATGAGTTGGTATGAAAATATTATAGTGTAGTTTCATTAAAAAACAAAAGCACCTCTAAAGTATTAGCTTGATATCTAATATTTGAGATGCAATTTACACTATTTATTATAAATATTCAATTAACTCTTAAATTTATTTCGTCCGGATACTTCCATTTTTCTAATTCTTCCGTCGAAATTGTTTTTGGCTCTTTTCCTTGATTTATCATAAGTGCCGAATAGTATATTTCGGAAATTTCCTCAACATATGATGCTTTTAATAATGCATCATCTATATTACCTCCTACCGCTAACACCCCATGATTAGCCATTAAGCAAACGTCTGATTTTTTTATAAGCTCTTTAATACTATTTGCTAACTCAACTGTCCCTGGTCTTGCATATGGAGCTACCTTTATTGTTCCATCATTCCCCACTACATTCACAGCCTCATACACTATAGGAGGTATTTCTTTATTCAATACTGAAAAAGCTGTGGCCATCTTAGAATGTGTATGAACAATTGCACTTATATCCTCTCTACATTTATACGCTTCCAAATGCATAAGCAGTTCACTTGTAGGTTTTACTTTTGTTTTTACTTCTATTAAATTTGCATTTATATCTACTATACAAATATCCTCATAGGTTAATTTTTCTCTTGAAACTCCTGAAGGGGTTACTACAATATATCCACTTTCAACATCTCTAATGCTAAAATTGCCTGATTTGTGTTTACATAAACCTTCTTTTTCAGCTTTTTTAGCAATATCAGTTAACTTTTTTTTCAAATTCTCTAACATGTCTTTTCTCCATCTTTTATACTAATATCTTTTATTTGTTCTTCTCTATTCTTCATATACTTTTTATACCAGAAAAATAATACTATAAAAGCTGCAAATGCTATAACCCCAATCATTTTTCCATTTACAATATTAGCAGCATTCACTAAAGCCCATCTAAATTCTGGACCCTCTGTTCCATAATAAGTTAACATTTGTCCAGCTGGAACAGTTAACGTCTTTTGTTGTATTGCTAAATTAGTAATCATTGGTGCAAATATTGATGATACTACTAAATATATAGGTGTAGTTATCACACCCATTATAAACATTCTAATTAGATTACCTTCTGTTATAATTAATGCCGGAACCGTTGCTGCAACATTTATAATTGCAGCTAAAGGTAATACACTGTTTATACCCATCTTAGCCAATAATATAGCAAATAATAATTCAACAGGGACAAGCAATATAGATATAACCCATAGTTCAGATCTTCCCCCAAGAATAGACCAATCAACTCCAATATAAAAATCTCTATTTTTATACTTTTGCTTCATAAAATTTCCAGCTGATTCTGCAATTGGTCCAAGAGCATCTATAAAAAAGTTTGCTGCTATTGGGAATAATACAAGTGATGCAGCAACCCCTACTCCTGTTTGCAATATAACCTGAACACTGCATTTTCCGCAGGCTGCTATTAAAATCCCTACTATAAATCCCATTACACTATTTTCACCAAAAACACCTATTTTCTCCTTTAACCTATCAGCATCCAAATTTACTTTATTAACTGCAGGAATATAATCTAATAATTTATTTATAGGGGCTAAAATAACAGCTTCTAAATTCATTACATGTGGACATGTAACATTTTTAATTTTTGACAATCGATACATAGAACCTTGTATTATATCTGCATTTTTCAGTTCAAATATCACTTCAATTCCAGCAACAATAAGTGCTATTGGAATGTTTCCTGTTAATGCAACTACCAATACCGCTGTAAATATTTTTCCCCATACATTCCACATATCAACATTCAAGCAATTAGTCCATCTCAAAGCTAACATAATTAAATTTATTCCTATTTGAATCGGAAATACAAGTAATGCATATGGCCATGCCCAAGCAACACTTGCAACCGGAGACCATCCTACATCCACAGTAGTAAGCTTTATGCCCGTACTTTTCACAAATGCACTTGCAGCTGGACTAATAGTATTAAACATAAATGTAAGTACTACATTTATAGATGTAAATGCTATTCCTAAAGTCAATCCACATATTATAGCTTTTTTAGGTTTCATTTTAACTACTAACCCAATTATAATCATAACGAAAGGTAAGAACACTGCAGCTCCAAGATTTAAAATATAATGTATTACACCACCCATATCTTATCTCCTTTTGCTTATATTATTTAAATAATTTTTCTAAATTTTCTTTAAAAGGAGGATAAACTATTCCTTTTTCTGTAACTATGGCCGTTATATTTTCATGCTCTGTTACATCAAATGATGGATTATAAATCTTTACATCTTTTGGAACGGTTCTTACTCCAAATCTACAAGTAACTTCTTCTGGATTTCTCTCTTCAATAGGAATTTCTTTTCCTGTTGGTGTACTTAAATCAATGCTTGGAGTTGGTGCTGCTATATACATTGGAATACCAAAGTATTTAGCTAAAATAGAAACTCCATATGTTCCTATTTTGTTTGCAGTATCTCCATTTGCAGCTATCCTATCACATCCAACTATTACAGCATCTATTTTGTTTTGTGACATAACAATAGCTGCCATGTTATCTGTAATAGTAGTTACATCAATTCCAGCCATTTGAAGTTCTAATGCTGTTAATGTGGAGCCTTGAAGCCTAGGTCTTGTTTCATCAGAATATACTTTAAAATTCCATCCTTTTTCTTTAGCAAGATACATTGGTGATGTTGCTGTACCATATTTAGATGTTGCAAGTTGACCTGCATTACAATGAGTCAATATGCCCATACCATCCTTTAATAAAGTTATTAAGTTTTCACCAATTTTTCTGCATATATCTATATCCTGTTCATGAATTAATTTTGCTTCATCTCTCAATACATTTTTAATATCTTTTACTGATAAATCTTTAGACTCCTTAGCTTTATCAAGCATTCTTTTAATTGCCCATGAAAGATTTACTGCTGTTGGTCTGCTCGAATCTAAATATTTTCCATCAGATTCTAGTTTCTTGTAAAACTCTTCAAAAGAATTTTCTGGTGCATTCTTAGCACTAAAATACATTCCATATCCTGCAGTAACTCCAATAGCAGGCGCTCCTCTAACTACCATATCTTTTATAGAATCGTATACTCCACTTACAGTTGTATACGTAATATATTCAATTTCATTTGGTAACTTAGTTTGATCTAATAATACAAGTTCATCATTTTCATCATTCCATGTAATTGCCAATAATTCTGACATATCCAACTCCCCCTCTATTATTTAGTTTCATTTTTTATTAATTTTATAAATTTTTCAAACGAATTTATATTATTTCTATTTAAAAGCATATTTTGTGCTATCTCTAATCCCAGTATTTGAGCTTTTGCCCTATTCTTTAAATCTTCTATTTCATCCAAATCCGGAACATGTGCCATTCCTATAATTCTTCTCATAACCTCACATGAACAAAATCCTATAGTTTCATGTAATAAATTTTTTATATAATACTCTCTATAACCTTCTACTGTAGTTATTATATCTTTAGATTCTTTTTCCCATAGATATTTGAACTCTTTACAAAACTCATCCCATATATCAGACATTAATTGTAATAAATATTGTCTATATTCTTTTATTTCTCCCTTATCTTTTTCTACTCTTCCTTCCCATGAAACATAATTTAAAACTATATTAGCTAATAATAGTCCTATGTCGTAACCATAAGGTCCATAAAAAGCAAACTCCGTATCAAAAATAACAGCTTTTTCTTGGTCTATAAATATTGAACCTGTATGCAAATCACCATGAAGTAAAGATTCTGCCTTAGTCATAAATATACTTTTTAATTTTGCTGTTTCAAGACGTACTTTTTTATTACTCCATAAATCCTTTACACGCTCTTTTATGTGTTCGTTTACATTGTTAGACTCTGAATCCATATATGGATCATTTAAAACTAATTTTTCTGTTATATCACAAAGTTCAGGACTTATAAAATTACCAACTCTTTGTTTCTTTCCAGAAGGTGACATCCCCATGTCTGATGATAAAAATAAATTTTTAGCCATGAACTTGCCTATTTGTTTCGGAAAATTGGGATATCTTTTCATTGACATTAAACCTTTTCTTAAAACCTCCATATCCCCCAAGTCTTCCATAACTGTTAATGCATATATATCACTATGATGATATATTTTAGGAACAGAACCTTCTAACATATCATTTTGAAATTGCATTGCCTCTGACTCAATTCTATTTCTATCCAAAGTTAGCTTCCATCCATCACCAGCTATTTTTAAATAAGGTAATGCTTGTTTTACTATAACTGATTTGCCACTTTCTAAGTCTTTTACTCTAAATACATAATTTAAATTTCCATCTCCAACTTCTTCACTTGAAAGTTTATGATTTCCAGGAAATATATTTATCTTTTTAATATAGTCAACTACTAGTTCATTTGTCATTTCTTTATATTTTTCCATTTATAATACCCCCATTCCAATGAAAGTGTTATTTTTTAACGTGTTGTTAATTTACAACACCTATATTTTAATATTAGCGAACATTATTAATATTCTCAAACCTCTTCTATTGATGAAATCGTTTAAATTTAGATATTTTCCATATTTTTACTATACTTTCTTCACATTTACATGCTTTATATAAATATTTACATATTTTCATGTTAATATTTCACAACTTTATGTATTGTACAAACAAAAATGTTCTAAAGCACTTTATTAGCACCTTAGAACATTCTATTGCTTGATTTAGCTATAATAATATCTATATTATTATTTCTTATAAACTGCAATGTTTTTTCTTCTTCATCCGTAAGAGTTTTAAGATCATCTACTATAATTTTAGAAATTTGTTTTATATCACAAATTTTTAGTAAAGAAGTTTTATTTAACTTAGTAGAATCTAATAAAACTATAACTTCATTAGTATTTTCTATAGCAACTTTTTTGGTATTTATTTCAAACATATTAATATCTGTTAATCCATTTTCATAGGATAAAGCTTTTCCTGATATAAAAATCTTATTAGTATTATACTGTTTTAAAAATTTTTCTGTATCTTCTCCAATCAAAGAAAGTGTTCCATATCTTAATACTCCTCCTGCTAACATTACAGTAATATTCTTAGATGTATTAAAATATTCAGCTATCCTAATTGAATTAGTAACAATGGTTAGATGCTTATCTAATATGTATGGACATAATTCATAAATTGTAGTTGAAGCATCTAAATATATTATATCTTCATCCTCAATTATCTTACTTGCATATTTAGCTATTCTTTTCTTTCCTTTGATATTCTGATTGTTTCTAATACTTAAACTATCATCAATTTTATCAGGGCTTTTCATTAAATTTAATATTGCACCCTTAGATACTCTTGTTAAAACTCCCTTGTTTTCTAAGTATTCCAAATCTCTCCTTATAGTCATTTCTGAAACCCTTAATCTCAAACTTAAATTTTCTATTTCAACTTTTTTATTAAATTCCAATTCTCTTTTTATGTATACTCTTCTCTCCTCTTGATTCATTCATATTGCCCCCCACAATATTCTTTTACAATAATAATCACCAACTACATAATTCTTAATTTTAAAATTGAACTTTATATTATAAGAGTCAAATACAATAATTTTAAACTAATATAAATAAAGTTTATTTATATTTTTGACAATATGTTTTAATATTGTATTTACATTATATCCCTTTTTAAAATTTTTGTACAGAAATCACGAAATAAGGGATTTTTTTGAACTCTATAATTATTTAAAATACATATATCATATTTAATAGGTTAAAATATGAAATAACTTAGTATAAATCTAAAAATATCCTTGACTAGTTTATAAAAACATGTTAGTATATTATTCGTAAAGCACGCCGAAGTGGTGGAATTGGCAGACGCAACGGACTCAAAATCCGTCGCTGGCAACAGCGTGCGGGTTCAAGTCCCGCCTTCGGCACCATAAACTTACAACTCTTTAGTTATACTAAGGAGTTTTTTTATTGCCCTAATTTTATATATACTATTATTTTCCTATATATTTTTTATATAAAATATATTATTTTTCAACAAATTAAGGTAAATCTATATTTATATAACTTAACAGAACTTTTTCCATAGTTAGGAGGATTAATAATGAAAAAATTAATTCTATACACAGGATTATATATTTTTATAGAATTTATTGCACTGAAAATATTAAATATACTTATAGTATCTACAAATGCGATATTATATAATATCGTATACTGTTTTAGCTTTTGTTGTATTTAGAAAAGAACTATATGAAGATTTCCAAGAATTTCTGCTACACCCTTGGAAAATTTCAGGTATAACCCTATTAACCTTTTGTCTAATTATGCTTTGCTCGACCATTTTTATTATTATTCCAGGAACAAAGCAATTAACACAAAACCAAGATTTAGTAAACAAATTTCTCTCTACATCTATTATTCCAATATTTATAGTTGTAATTTTGGGTCCATTCGTAGAAGAAATTATATTTAGACATATTTTAATTGGAAAACTTCAAAATAAAATACCACAATGGATATTATGTACCTTATCAATTCTTACTTTTGGAATTATTCATATTCATACATTTACATTAGATGGTATTCTAGCAATTAAACAATATATACTAATTGGAACTGCAATGACTATTTTATATATAAAAAACAAAAACAAAAACAACTTATCATATCCCCTAGCTGCACATATATTTAATAACTTAATTGCAACTATATTAATTTTAGCACCTCAAATGCACTAAAATTTTATTATTTTATATTCTATATACATAAATTTCTTATTTATACATATCTAATTTCATAAAATAAACACTTGATATATTTAAGTACTCACGCTATTGACAAACATATTCGTCAACAGCTTTTTATATTTATTGTAAAAATAGTTGTTAAATTTTTATCATTTTAATTCACTACATTAAAATATATATATGTGTACTGCGGACATATTTATCTGGCAGATGAACATAATTCATATATATACACAGACAAACTCATGTCCGAACCACTTTTAAATAGGCTTATACTTTATTAATATTTCGTAAACAATCCATTAACAATTTTATTGAACTAACTTGAATTATTTCATTATTATTCATATATTTCATTTTATACCCTGTATTATTTTTTAATATTTTGTATTATAATTCATATTGATGCGCTAAATGTGTTAATTAATTATCAAAACTTTAATATTTATAAATATGTTAAATACTAATTACCATACTTAATTATCTATAAATTAAATATTTTTTATTTAATTATATATATTTTTTTAATATAATGTGAACATAGTTCTGTAGTGTTTTATAGTATTATTCTATATACTGATTTTTATAGTATAATACCCCCAATTAGTATTTAAGATCTCTTATAACAAAATTCCCACTCAAAAATAATTAACACAGCATTAATTATTTTAATGGAGGTTTTTATTATGACTAATGAACAAGAAACACTTTTAAAAAAAATTTTTAGAGAATTACAAGACATCAAAGTTATACTACAAGAAAATGATAACTCTAAAGATTTATCTTCTGAAGTATTAAAAAATAAAAATAAAACAAATTAATTTTCATTTTTCATCATTTTATAACTAAATACTTAATTTCTATCAATAAAAGCTAGCTTTGTACAAGCTAGCTTTTGTTAATAGAAGTATTTCCCCAATAATTCATCTCATTATTACTAATTTTAGTCAACATTTCCTTGAATTTACTAGATAAAATTTTATCATTTTCAGCCCAAATATATATTTCATATATATTTGTTATTACTTTTTTCTTATTCTTTAAATGTTGTTCATAATCCTTTATATGCTTATAAAATTTGTTTAAATTTAACTTATCTTCTATAAGAGAAAATATTATAAATAAATTTTCTATAGTATATTTGTTATTTCTTTTTGATATATACATTTTAGATTCTTCTATTAACTTATCCATAATATAATCACTCATGTACATTAAGTCCTCGGTTGAATCCTTCAATGTGTATGGCAATATAAACTTGTTTGCCATTAATGCAACTACTAATCCTAATAAAACAAATAAAATTCTATACCCCAATATTGATCCTATGCTAGCAGTTACAGCTGCTGTTCCTAATGCAGAAATAGTAACACAAATCATCTTTTTATCATAAGTGGTATTATATCCATCTATATATCCTGCACCTATTACAATTACAGATCTTATAATTGGATCTTTAAATATACTAAATAATACAATAAATATTATTCCACCTATCAATGTTCCTTTTAACCTTTGTAAAGATTTTATCTTTGAATGTTCTGAATAAGGTTGAACAATTGAAAAAACTGTATATGCCATCCATCTAGCTTCGTGTATTTTAAAATAATCCATTATAAATATTGATATTGAAACACATATAGCTAATCTAAATGCATATGAAAATTTCAAAGAATTAGCAGTAAAATTTCTTTTTAGTACATTCATAACATTAAATTCAGAAGGAACAGGATTAGTTTTATCAATATAATTCTGATTTTCTAAATTATAAAGTTGTACAAAATAATCACATAATATATCTAAATTTATTAATATTTTTTTTTCACTTAAATTATTATAACTCTTGTAACTTAAATTTTCTTTTACTTCCTTCTTAATAATATTTAATTTTTCTACATTTTTTTTATATTCATATAAGATCTTGATTTTATTATTTAAATATTGTAAAATTTCCTGTAAACTATTTTCTTTATAATCATTCCTTAAATCATTTATAGACAAATTTATGCTTTCTAATAAAGACACTATGCCCAGATTAATTCGTCCACTCTCTGTTAAATAAAATCCATCTTTCTTTTTACTATATATAAGTTTCTTTATTTGCTTTATTTCCTTTTCAATCTCACTATCTATATCAGTATCTAGATTTTTATCACTTATTAGTTGTAGCTTATTAATAATTTTTTCAAGTATACTTTCCACAATCTTATTACTAGCTTTAGTTAATCTGTGTTTATTAAATATTAGTTGTATAACCACAATAAATGCAGCTCCAAATACTAATGAAATTAATCTACCTACAAATTGATTTTTTAAAACAGGCATACTTAACATAAATAAATATTGTAATCCAAACGGAATATATAAATTACTTTTTAAATCATAACAAAATAAAAACCCTATAATAAACATAGCTATAAAATTCACTACAATACCTAACCATAAATTTAAACTTGCTACAAAAGCTAAGACTCCAAGCAATAAATTAATTCCCATAAAATATATAAAGTATTTAAACGGAGATACAGTTAAATCCTCTTCCAATAACATCAAAGTTGCTGTTATAACAGTTACCCCTATAAGGGTATTTTCTATTCCAAATATTTTTTGAAAAGCTATTATAAAAGAAACTATGAGTACAAATAATATTGTTTTAGATATTATTAATTTTTTATTCATTCTATCACCACTCAATTAAATTTTAATTATTTTCTTCTTCATTTTTAAAGAAATATCCTGGATTATTTTTAGCAATCTTTCTTAAAATATATATAAGGTCATCTACTTCTTTTTCACTTAATCCTTGTACTAATTTTTGTTCCCATTTATCGGAAATATTAAAAATGTCTTTTTTTTGAAACTTGGCCTTATCTGTTAAATATATATAATATTTTCTTTTATCATTTGGATTTAAAACTCTGTTAACATATCCCTCTTGTTCTAGTTTTAATATCGCTCTAGTAGTAGTTGCCTTATCCATACTCAATCTTTGTGTTAATTCATCATGACTTAAACCATCTTCTAAATATAATTGTATTAAAAACTGATACTGACCAGATCCTATACCATACTTTCTATATTCTTTTCCGAGAAAGCTTGAACCTAATCTAAAAAAATGACTTATGTATCTTCCTATAGATTCTGTGGCATATTTTTGCATCTATATAACTCCACCTCCATCTCAACATTATATTAAAATCATTTTAAAACTGTGAAAAAGAGTATATCACAAAAAACGTTGCGTATGCAACATTTTGAAAACATTATAATCAAAATACATTATTTTTTATTTTAATATGTAAAAATAAGTCTATCATTTCAAAATTTAAAATCATAATATGTTATTAGGTTGATCCTTTATTTTAAACCTGGAGGTGATTTTTATTGGAAACAGAGCTTATAAAACTTGCATCATCTCAAGGAATTTGGGCAGCCTTAACTGTAGTTCTTATATTTTATATCTTAAAAGCTCAAGAAAAAAGAGATTCTAAACAAGAACAACGTGAAGAAAATTATCAAAATATAATAAAAAAACTCACAGAAAAATTTAATGCATTAAAAGATATAAAAGGTGATGTAAAAAAAATCAAAGATTATATTTCTAAAGAAAAAGACAAAGAAGATTAGCCCTTTTCCCTGGCAAATAATAAGATAGTGAAATTTATTTTCGCTATCTTATTTTCTATGAAACTAAAAAATTCATAGAAAATTTTTATTTTTATATATATAATTTTTTGTGTTTCTCTAAAAACAAAATTTTAAATTTCAACAATTCACATTATACAAAACACATATAATTACTTACTTTGAATAATATTTATACATATGAATATTATTCATTATTAATATCAATTTTTGAATATTATATACATTTTACAAAATGTAAAATAAAATGTATAATAACTTATCATTGCTTAAAGGAGGTAAGTACATTGAAAAAACATATAAAAATATTATCCAGATTTATGATATTTATGCTGATAATATGTTTCTTTAATACAAGAGCTTTTGCACAACCTATAGGTAGTAATTGGACTAACTTTAATGAAAAATATAATGTATCATTAAGCAAGTCTTGGAAGGTTAACTTTTCAAAAGAAATATCTTTAGATAAGATAGATGGTGCAGTAATTGAAAAAGATAATAAATTTATACCTGTTAATATTAATATATCAGGCAATAATTCTATAACAATTACCCCAATTAATAACTATGAACCCAATACTAGATATTGCTTAAAACTTTTCTTAAACAATAACAAAAAATACTATATGTACTTTAACACTATCAAAGAAGAGATTTACTATTTAGGAAAAGATATAAGCTACATGAATTTTAAAAAATCGAATTTTTTATCTAATTTCAATACATTATATGATAATAAAACCATAGAACCTAATGTATCACTTTCTCCAATAAAAGAAAATCTTAAAGATAATATAGGTAATCTTTATGGACATGGTATAGCTTTTTATGATACAGATGGAGTAAGTTCTATGCACTTAGAATACCCTCTTCTAAATAAGTATAGACGTTTTAAAGGTACTATAGGAATAGAAACTTCTAGTAGAAGTTCTAATGGATCAATTTCTGTAAAAATCTATGCTGATGATGAAAAAGTTTATGATAAATCATGGAAATCAGAAGCTTTTCCTGAAAATATTGATTTAGATATACAAAATACACAAAAACTAATAATAGAAGTTAAAGGAAATGGTCCAGCACTTCAAAAACATTCTATAGGTATATATAACCCTATATTGATAAAGTAAAAACTAGAATGAGCTTTAAAAATAAAGCTCATTCTAGTTTTTATCTATTATAATAATTTTTTATTGGTTCTCTAAATACAATATTACCTGTAAACTCTTCTTTCTCCTCCATATCCTCAACTTTATTTTTTAAAACTTTTATTTCTTGTTCTAATTTGTTCATTTTTTCTTTTATCTTATCATCCATATATCTCACCTCATTATGTAGTATTAAATATTTAACTAATTTTATGTGATATTTTTTCAACTAAATAAAAAACCAAGCTTTTAGCTTGGATTATTATATATATATTAAATTATAAATCTATTTCTCCTTAGATTTACTTGTATCTTCTTTACTTTCTAAATTTCCTCCTGTATTTTTAGAATTTTGATAAATATTATTTATTGCAGATACTACATCATGCGTAAAGTTTGCACCTCTAGAAATCACTATACCTGTAAGAATAGTGCCTACATAAGGGATTCTAGTTGGGACTCCTGATAATGCTAATATATCTATCCCAGTATCTAATGCTAATATTATACTAATTATTAAAGAACCAACTTTATCAAAACAAAGTTTACCTTTTTGCCATATCATTTTCAAATTTTCCCATACAGCTTCACCAACTATTGCTACTATAATCAAAGAAAAAATATTCATATTTATTCCCCCCTGATTTATAATATGAATTTGTCACATTTTGGTGATATATAGATAACTTTTTCACTTTTATTCTAACTTCACTAAAAAAAGCTACTGATTTATAAACACTCAGTAGCTTTAATAACTTTTTATAATTGTATTATATATTACTCAAATTCTTCTTCAACACAAACTATCTTACTAATCTGTATAATCATCTTGTTACTTAAAATTAAAGTTCCTTTACCAACTTTAGTTATTGTTCCATATATACTTCTAAATAACTCATCAGTACCACAAGTATTTATTCTTAGCGCTACCCCCACCTTAGTTAATAGATATTTTCTTAATGAACCTTCACAACACTCCGCATCTTCACCTTGTTCTTCTTCAGGTTGACTCATTAATAAAATATCTTTCATCTTGTTAGAATACAATCCTATAATTTCATAAATAGGAATTACAACATAATTATATTGTGTTTGAATCTTAACAAGTGATTCTTCTACATATATTATTCTACAATTCAATATAGTTCCTTGTTTTTCTGTTCCAATTTCTAAGTCATCTACTTCCATCTTCATCAATTGTTCTAATACATACCCCATTGGTTCTACACAAGTTTTTTTTATCCAACTTGATACCGGCCCCGGAGGTCCTTGTGGTCCTTGTGGTCCTTGTAGCCCTTGTACATTATCTCCATGTACTTCTTCTACTTCTTCTATTTCTTCTATACTTTTTATGCTACCATCAGTTTCCTCCTCATTAAACTCACAATTTGAATGTATTAATGGGAACCCCGGATAATTATTACAATTATCGTGATCACATTCATATTGACATTCCCATTGAAAATCGTCATTGTAATCATACTTGTTACCCCATGTGAAGTCATCTTGCCAATTATAATTTTCATCATTACATTTGCAATTTTCCCATCTACATGTCATATACCATCTTTGATCATCATCATACTTCATAAAATTCACATCCTTTTTAACTAAATGTACTTTATATATTCTTTCTCATAGTTATAATATGGTTGTATATTTACAATAGTTCGTAAAATAATAATGAATAAATTTAGTTGTGAATTTTATTATTTATGTTCAAAATATATTTTTAAATAATAAAAAAGGTTAGATTTCACTCTAACCTTTTAACTATTCAAACTATATTAATTATCTAAATTGATTTATAGCACTACCTTTACCTGCTTTTCTCTTTTTATCTGTTCCAGGCATACCCATATCTTCTGCTGCTTCCATATTAACTTTGTCATATTCTCTTGAAAGCTTTTCTGTTATCATTCCAGATTTTTTACTTTTTTTATTTCCCAAAATAGCTTCCTCCTTATATGTTTTATATATTATCTTTATTATTTTACCCATTTTTCGATATAATTTTCATAAAAAAACTAGTATTTTTCTTGAAAATTTAATATAAAAACAAATTATTTTTAATTTTTTATTAGTATTCACTTCCTATTTATGATATTATCATAAATATATAGTCAACAAGGAGGATTTTTATGAACAAACGAGTAAAAGACTATTTGGTGATTGGATTCGCACTTTTCGCTATGTTTTTTGGGGCAGGTAATTTAATATTTCCTCCTGCACTAGGACGCCAAACTGGAGATGGATATCTTCTTTCAATACTAGGGTTTTTAATAACAGGTGTTGGACTTCCTTTACTAGGTATCTTATCTTGTGTAAAAAGTGGAGGCAATTTCGAAGTAATGGCAAGTAAAGTTGGAAAGAAATTTTCCTTAATAACTACTACTGCATTAATACTTGCTATAGGCCCTATGGTGGCAATTCCTAGAACTGCTGCTACGACCTTTGAATTAAGCATACACCCATTATTTCCATCTATAAAGCCATTTATTATAATTTTAATATATTTCATCGTTGTACTTGCTTTCGTTTTAAAGCCAAGCTCTATAGTAGATAATATAGGTAAATTCTTAACGCCTATTTTAATACTTATGCTTTCTTTAATAATTATAAAAGGAATGATTTTTCCTATAGGACCAATTACCAATACTAATTTTAATAATCTTTTTTCAAATTCGTTGTTGCAAGGATATCAAACAATGGATGCTATGGCATCAGTAATATTTGCATCAATTATTATTACTTCTGTAAAAAGAAAAGGATATAAAACATCTAATGATATAATAAAAACAACTATTACCGCTAGTATAGTTGCTGTTGTAGGACTTAGTTTTATATATGGTGGACTTTTATATCTAGGTTCGCAAACTACTACTTTATTCAATTCTAATATAACTAGAACCGGATTAATAACTGAAATATCTAAAAATATACTTGGATCTTTTGGAACAATTGCTCTTAGTATTTCTGTAGGACTTGCTTGTTTAACAACCTCTATTGGTCTTACTGCTACAGCATCTGAATTTTTTGCTAAACTATCTAAAGGCAAATTATCTTATAAATTTAATGCTATAACTATATGTATAATAAGTATGATAATTGCTTTAAATGGTGTTGATATAATTGTATCTTTAGCATCACCTATTTTAGATATATTATATCCAGTAGTAATAGTGATAATCTTATTAAATCTTTTAGGAAATACAATTAAAAATACTAAAGTTATATCTATAACTGTTTATGTAACTCTTTTATTTTCGGTTTTAAGTACTATGAATTCTATAAATCCTAATATTTATTTAGTTAAAGATATTGTGCATAAAATTCCTTTATCTAATTTAGGGTTTATATGGGTACTTCCTTGTTTCGTGACATTTGTAGTTACATACCTTATTTTTAATAAGCAAACTTCTTTAGATAATAATTTTTGTGAAGAATTAATAGATAATAATATATTAAATGATTAGTACCTAAAAAGAAGACTAAATCTTTGAAATTAAGATTTAGTCTTCTTTTATTTGTAATAATATATACTTAGTAATCATACTTTTATTTATATAAATAAAAACGAGGTGAATAGGTTTTGAAAAAAGGAAGTTTTATATTTATTGTATTAGCATTAATAGGTTCTATTTTAATAAGTAGCAAAATGTATCTTAACAGAAAGAAACCTGCCAATTTTTATTATACCAATTTACTAGTAAAAAATTTAAGCTTATATGATAAATACGAAGTAAAAATATTAGACACAAATTTTTATAAACGCCAAGATATTTCTAATGAAGATATAAAAATAATATGTAGTTTTTTTAAGGAACTTAAAAAACCTAACTTTATAACCCCTTCGTCTTCTTTTAATGAAAAACCTAAATATAAAATATTTTTTTCTTTTCCCCAAAGTAAAGAAAAGTATGTAATTAATGTATATAATTCTGAATACTTATCTGTTCAACCTTGGGATGGAGACTTTCCTATGGATTACATAAGTACTAAAAATATACCTTTTAGATTTAGTATATATAATCTATGTAAAAATGCTTTTTTCAGTAAACAAAATACTTTAAAGCCATAACTACTTAAAACTAAAAGCAACTTAATCCTACAAGTTTAAGTTGCTTTTAATTTATTTATATTATCTTTTACTTAAATATTTCTACAAGCTCATTAAATAATTCTTTATTTTCTTTTATCTTTATAGAATTACCAAGAACACATATATAATTTTCGCTCATACAATCCTTAACCATATTAGCAAAATCTCGGATATCATTTTTACTACAATTTATTACTTCATCTCTTTCTTTTTGTATATCCTCTTGAGTTATATTGCTTAAATAATAAGATAAGGTTCTTTCTGATTTTGATGCTGGAGTTAATGGCGTATCTAAACCACTTATAGTTCCTATAATGTATTTTGTCATTTCTCTATCATCTGCATCAAAATTTCTTAAATATTCTTCTGCCTCATCATATACTTTTAAACTTTCCTTTATATTAGGATCTCTATAAGAACCAAAAAATAGATTACCACTTCTACCGAAGCTTGCAAATGCTCCATATGCTCCACCAAGCACACGTATCTTATTCCATAAATAGTCTAAACTTTCTATAGTTTTTAGCACTTGCATACTTCCTTTATACGTATATCCTAAATCTTTATAATTATATCCTTTCATTACATATTGTACATTTCCCTGAGTTAATAATCCTTCATTCTTTTTACTAAAATCAAAACTATATTCATAGCTTTGTAGTTTTTCATTACTTAATTTTTGTAAAAATTCATTTAAACTAGATTCTATTTCATTATACTCATTATCTTCTACTGCAACATTTACAATCAAGTTTCTTCTATTAAATATAATCTTTTGTACTTGTTTTAAATTATCCACTACCTCTTCAAACTTATCATCAAAATTCTCTTCTATTTCTTCTACAAATTTATAAAATTCTAAACCAGATATATATTCTTCATATTTAGCCACTTTTGAAAAATATGAGAATAGTCTATTTGCAGCAACAATATGTCCTGCATCAAAAATAAGCATTTCTAAACGAGATTTCATTTCCTGAATAATTTCTTTTAGCCTGTTTTTATCTTCTACATTTGTCCTAAGTAAAACTTCTTCTATAATTTCTAGTAACTTAGGAACTTTATCAACCAATGCCTTAGATTTTACTATAAATTTAGGCATAAAATCTCCATTAGTATTATTTTGTATAAATGTAACTGGAGCATAGCTTACTCCCCCAGTATATATATTTATTTCATTTGATAAATCTCCATAACTATATTTATCTGTATCTATTCTTCCAAGTATTCCTGATAATAATCCCAAATAAGGAACGAGCTCTTCTTTAACAGTTGTAGTATCAAAAACTAATTTTATATAAGCTATCTTATTTGTAAACATAGGCTGAAAAAGAACTTTATTGTCTAAAATTGATTTTTCTTCTAAAGAAAACTCTTCAGCTTTTTTGTTTATATCCTCCAATGAGAGTAGTGGTATTTTTTCCAAATCCTCTTTTTTCTCTGCACTCATTTGTCTTTCTTTTAAAGCCTTTGTTTGATCTATTAAATTATCTATTTCTTTTTCAGAAAGTGATGCCTTATATTCACTTAATTTTTTTCTTAATTTTTCATCATTTTCTTCAGCTAAACCTGCTTTAGGATTTAAAATTAATAATGACCCATGATCAACATTTATTAAATTGTTTTCTATAAGCTCTTCAAAATAATTTGTAGATAATGCTGTTTTTACTTTTTCTAATACATTTTCATATTCTAAATACATACATGGATCTTTGTCATATAGCCAACTATCCATAGCTTTAGTATAGTATATTAATCCTTTTGGATAATTTCTTGTATCCATTTCTCTTAACTTAAATTCTTTTATATTAATACAAGCTTCAATTAAATTTTTATCTATTCCTTTATATACAAGTTCTTTTAATGTGTTAAATACTATATTTTTAAATTCTTCTTTTCTACCTTCATTAGCATTTTTAACAACTACACTAAATACAGGTTGAAGTATTCCCGAATCAAAATATCCATATACATCTTTTCCTATAGCATTTTGTATAAGAGCTTTTTTTAGTGGTGCAGCTGGAGTTTCTAATAATAAATACTCTAATATTTCAAATGCTAGATAAGTTTCTGGATTATTATCTTTTAACACAAAATTCAAACTAAAGAAAGTCTTATCATTACCTGAATCTCCTTGTGATACTGGATATTCACTTACAACTTCTTTAATCTCTCCAAATGGTTTTTGAATATCTATATGAGAATCTATACTGATTTTTTCAAATCTACTTAGATATTCTTCATTTATAAATTTAAGTTCTTTATCTAAATCACCATCACCATATAAATATATATAGCTATTAGAAGGATGATAAAACTTTTTATGAAAATCTATAAATTGTTCATAAGTAAGCTCCGGAATAACCTCTGGATCACCACCAGATTCTACACCATAAGTAGTATCAGGGAATAAAGTTTCTTGTATTCTTCTAAATAATATATCCTCAGGTGATGAAAAAGCACCTTTCATTTCATTATATACTACCCCTTTATAGGTAATCTCATCATCTTTATTATCTAATTCGTAATGCCATCCTTCTTGCATTAATATTTCTGGATGTTTATATATATTAGGATAAAATACAGCATCTAGATATACATCCATTAAATTGAAGAAGTCTTTTTCATTTCTACTTGCTACTGGATATATCGTCTTATCTGGAAATGTCATAGCATTTAAAAAAGTATTTAATGATCCTTTAGCAAGTTCAACAAATGGATCTTTTATTGGAAATTTTCTTGAACCGCAAAGTACTGAATGTTCCATAATATGAGGAACACCTGTACTATCCTCAGGTGGTGTCCTAAATCCTATTGCAAAAACTTTATTGTCATCTTCATTTTGAAGATTTAAGAGTTTTGCACCACTTTTTTCATGATAAAATATTCTTGCTTTTGAATTTATATCTTTAATTTCTTTTTCTTCTATAAACTTAAATCCATGATACTCATTGTTTAATTTCAATTCCATTTACGTACCTCCTAGTTTAATATCTACATATTATATATTCTACCAAATTTCCCTGTAAAAAATAGATGATTTTAAAAATTAGATTATTATTTCTTTATAATATGGCTTGATTAAGTGTATAATTACTATTAAAGTCGTTTATTTTTTAATTAGAGGTGAATTTTATGTATAAAAAAGGTGATTTCCATTTACACACTACAGCATCTGACGGCAAATTATCTCCTACTGAACTAGTTACATTAGCCAAAAATGATGGCTTTGATATTATATCCATTACAGATCACGATAATACCTTTGGACTAGAAGAAGCCATAGTTTCAGGAACAAAATTAGGTATTAAAATCATTCCCGGAATAGAACTTTCCACAAGATATAATGGTGAAAGTATTCATGTATTAGGATATTTTAAAGATGATTCTTATAAAAACTCCCTCTTTCAAAATTATCTTAAAGAAATACAAGATTTTAGAATCTTAAGAGCTAAAAAAATATTAAATAACTTATATAAATTTTTTAATATCGAATTAGATTTTAATAAAATTCTTAAGGCTAATAAAGGTGTAATCGCAAGACCTCATATAGCAAAAGCTATAATCCAAGCTGGTTACCCTTATGATTTTGACTTTATATTCGATAATATAATTGGAAATGATAGTCCAGCCTATGTACCCAATAAAGAAATTTCAATAAAAGAAGGACTTTCTATTTTAAAATCAGCTAATGCAATTACCTCACTTGCACATCCTACACTTATAAAAAAATCTCCTGTAGAAGAAATCTTACAATATGATTTTGATTGCATTGAAGCTATTTATCCTTTAAATAAACCAGGTGAAATAGAAAAATTTATTTCCCTAGCTCAAAAATATAACAAGCATATTTCTGGCGGTTCAGACTATCATGGTTTAGGAAAAACAGATACTAAACATGGTTACATAGGAGATGCCATTTTAACTGGAACTAATCTTGAAAATTTTTTAAGACTTTTGAATTTATAATCATTAATGCACCATAATTATATTATTCTTATAAAGGAGGTTATATTCAAATGAATTTCTCACATTTTACAAATAATATATTTAACAACTCTACTAATGAAAAAGTAGTAGAAATTATTGCAAATAGAATATTAACTGGAAGCATTAACCCTAAAACTCATAGTCCTTTTTTATTAGAAGACATAGTTAACGAAAAATATCGTGAGGCCGTTGAGGATTACATAATTCTTAATAGTGGTGCAATTTAATTTATATAAAAAATAAAAGGCATATATGCCTTTTATTTTTTATTATGCTTCTTTTAAGAATGCACAATATGCTCTCATAGTTTCATATACATCAGCCTTAGATACTACTTCCCATGGAGCATGCATATTTTGTACAGCAACACCACAATCTATAACATTCATACCATATTCAGCAAGTATATATGCTATAGTTCCACCGCCACCTTCATCAACTTTTCCAAGCTCTGCAGTTTGCCACGATACATTATGCTTTTCCATCATAGATCTAATTTCACCCATATATTCTGCACTAGCATCATTTGAACCTGACTTTCCTCTTGCACCTGTGTATTTATTGAATACTACACCCTTACCAAAATACGCGCAATTTCTTTTTTCCATTACTGATGGATAGTTTGGATCAAAAGCAGCACTTACATCAGATGATAACATTTTTGAATTTGTAAGAGTTCTTCTTAATTTTAATTCACTATAACCTCCTACAAGATTCATAACTTCTGCTACTGTATTTTCAAAAAATCTTGATTGCATTCCTGTAGCACCGACACTTCCAATTTCCTCTTTGTCAACTAATAAAGCTACACAAGTTTTTTCTGGATTTTCAACATTTAATAAAGCTTCAAATGAAGTATATGCACAAACTCTATCATCATGACCATATGCCATAACCATACTTCTATCTAATCCGTAGTGTCTTGCACGTCCAGCAGGTACAACTTCTAATTCCGCTGATACAAAATCCTCTTCATCTATATCATATTTTTCATTTAATAATCTTAATATATTTTGTTTTACTCTATTTTTAGCATCCTTATCCTTAATTGGCATACTTCCAATTAATATATTCAAGTCTTCTCCTTCTACACCTTTAGCTAATTTTTTGTCCATTTGACTGCCAGCTAAATGAATTAAAAGATCTGATATACCAACTACAGGATCATTTTCATCTTCTCCTATAACAACTTTAACTACTTCTGCATTTTTCTTAACGATTACTCCATGAATTGCAAGTGGTAAAGTAACCCATTGATATTTTTTTATTCCTCCATAATAATGAGTATCGAATAAAGCTAAATCAGTATTTTCGTATAATGGATTTTGTTTCAAATCAAGTCTAGGTGAATCTACATGTGCACCTAATATACTTAATCCTCTTTCGAAAGGTTCATTTCCTATTACAAACATGGCTAAAGTCTTCCCCATATTGTTTGCATAAACCTTATCCCCCGGATTTAACTTTCCATTTTCTTCTATTACATCTTCAATGTTTTTATATCCATTATCTTCTGCAATTTTTACAAACTCATCTATACATTCTCTTTCTGTTTTGCAATTTGACATAAAATTTATGTATCTTTCATTTAGTAAAAATACTTCTTTTAATTCTTCTTCAGAATACTTATCCCAGGCATACTCATATTTTTTTTCTAATTGAGATTTATCTTGTGCCATATTAGTTCCCCCTTAATATATTTTCCTATTTTATTTACTTAATAAGCCTCATTCTCCATTATATCACAAACTTGTAATTAAGAATAATTTTCATAGCCACTTTTTTATTTTAAAAATACTTATAAGAATACATGTAACTATTATCATTAGTACTATTGTATAATAATACCCATAAATAGACCTACTAAAAGGCATATTTTTAAAATTCATTCCTTGTACACCACTTATCAATTCAAGAGGAAGAAATATACTTGTAATTATAGTAAATACTTTCATAAATTCATTGGTTTTATTTGATATCTCCGATTCAAATGCTTCTCTTACTAAGGCCAAATTTTGAACTAAACTTTCAAGATTATTCATAAGCTTATTTATCTTTATGTTAATATTCTTAAAATACTTTATATCGTTTTCTTCAATTACAGAATTATCATTACTTAATAAACTGTCCCCTATATACCTCATAGGATTTAAAAATTTTCTTATTCTATACAGTTGCCTTCTTAAATGTATTAAATCATCTGCATGATGTCTTGATGGTTTTTCTAATATCTCCATTTCTATTTTATCTGCTTTTTCTTCTATAATACTCATTATTTCATAGTTTTTAACTATTATCCTGTCTAGAATATAATATAAAACCATAGCAGGTTTAGGATTTTTCTTTAATATAAAACAATTTTTTAAATTTATTATATCTTCAATAAGCTCTCGAATAACTGTAATTTTATTATTATATACTGTTAGTATATAATCTTTTCCTAAGTATATATCTAATTCTCTACTTTTAATAATTTCATTTCGATAAGCTAGTATATTAAACCTTAAAAACATACAGCTATCAAAAAATACTATTTTTGATGTACTATCATCTGGAACATTATTAAAATCTAAATTTCGCTCTTCAAAAACTATTTTATTTTGAAGAGCATTTAATTCTTCCTTATTAGCTAATATCCAATAATTACTTTTTCCTATCTTCCAATCTTCATCTGCTCTAATAAACCCATTTAAAATATCTATAATTTTCACTTATACATCATCCTTGTATAAAGGTATCATTTTTTATTAGTATTATCCCATTAATCACTTATTATTCTGTCTACATTAATATCATGTTCTTCACAAGGAATACTGTTTAAAATTTGAAATCTATACGCTAATGCTATTTTGGGAACTTTATTATTTATCTTTTCTAAAAAAACATCATAAAATCCCCCTCCATAGCCTATTCTTCTCCCACTTTTATCAAATGCCATACCTGGCATAAAAACTAAATCTATATCATTTTCATCTACTAACTCACACGAATTTTTAGGTTCTAAAATTCCATATGCTCCTTTTATTAGTTCATCAAATGAATTGATTTTAACAGCATTCATGTATTTACTCTTAGGTATAACTTTAGGAACACATATAACTTTTCCATTATTTAATGAATACTTTATAATTCTATGAGTGTCAACTTCGCCATTAAAACTTACATAAATAAATATGACCTTTGATTTTTTATAAATTTGACTTTCAATTACTTTATTAAATATATCTTCATCTTTAATTGCTTTATCTATTTTATTTAAAGAATTTCTCTTATTTTTTATTACTTTTCTAATTCTATCCTTCTCTTTCACCATTCATCACCTGTTCCATTCTATTATTTATAGTTTCAACTGGTGACACTTCTGACATTAAGTTATACCTATAGTTAGCTGCTGCAGCTTCGATTATAACAGCCAAATTTCTACCTGGTCTTATTGGTACAGTTAATTTTTTAACCGGTACATTAAGTATTTCTAAAAATTCATCATCTATTCCTAATCTATCATAGTTTCTATCTGACTTCCATTGTTCTAGATATATAACTAAATGAATGGTTTTTCTTTGTAATACAGAACTCAATCCATAAAGTGATGGTATATCTATTATTCCCATACCCCTAACTTCAAGCATACCAGATGTTATATAAGGAGATGTACCTCTTAAAACTCCATCTATTTCTTTTATATCAACTGCATCATCTGCTACTAGTCTATGTCCTCTTTTAATAAGTTCTAATGCTGTTTCACTTTTACCTATACCACTTTCACCTGTTATCAAAATTCCTATACCATAAACATCTACTAAAACTCCATGCATTCTGGTTTCTGGAGCTAATTTTACATCTAAATAATTCATTAATTTTGTTATTACCTTTGTAGTTAAAAGCTTACTTCTAAGAACCCATCTCTTATTCAATTTTGCATTTTTTATAAGTAACGGATGTGGCTCTAAATCTCTTGCAATAATTATGCATGGTGTATCAAATTGAAAAAATTTCTTCATTCTTTTTTTAGTAAGTTCTATAGGCATATTTTTAAGGAAACTCCATTCTGCATTTCCTATAACTTGAACTCTTGAATTAGCAAAATAACTATAAAAACCTGCAAATTGAAGTCCTGGTCTATTAATATCACTTGTCTTTATTTCTGTATTTTTTTCTCCCTCAACTAAAATTTCTAATTCTAAATCCTTTATTATATCTTCAACAGTTATTTTCATAAATTCTCACCTTTTCAAAATATATTTACTTTTATTACATAATAATCAATATAATTTATCCATTTATTATATATATTTTACATTATATCCTGTTTTAATAAAAGTAATTATGATTACAATTTTTTAATAATAAAAAAGACTTATCTTTTATAAAAGACAAATCTTTTCTATTAAACAATATAATCATATATAAAATTTATAAAAGGCAACTTTTTTCAGCACAATGAACAGCTTCAACAAATCTTATAGTTCTTGTCTTGGATCTCATTACTACGGAATGTGTAGTTGCAACATCACCCTTTGAAAAAATAACCCCTTTTAATAAATCACTGTCAGTAAGTGCTGTTGCAGCAAAATATACATCGTCACTCATAACTAAATCATCCATTGTTAGAACTTTTTCTATATCTTCTATACCCATTAATTTGCATCTTTCTCTTTCTTCATCTGTATGAGGTTCTAATTTTGCTTGTATTTCTCCCCCCATACATTTAATAGCTGCTGCTGCTATTACTCCTTCTGGTGCTCCACCTGTTCCTATCATTAAATCTATTCCTGTGTTTTCAAAACCGCATGCAAGTATTGCTGCCACGTCTCCTTCAGCAAATAATTTAACTCTTGCACCAACTTCTCTAGCTTGTTCAACTATGTAGTTATGTCTTTCTCTCTCTTGTACTATTACTGTTAAATCTTCTATATCTTTATTTAGAGCTTTAGCAACATTTATAATATTTTCTCTAGGTGATTTATTTATATCTATTGATCCCCTCGCTCCTGGACCAACTGCTATTTTTTGCATATACATATCTGGCGCATGCAATAAGCTTCCCTTTGGTCCCATAGCTACTACAGCAATAGAGTTTGGTAATCCTTTAGCAATTAGTACCGTTCCATCTATAGGATCAACTGCTATATCCATTTCAGGCATTTTTTCTTCTCCAACCCCTACACTTTGTCCAATATAAAGCATAGGAGCCTCATCCATCTCGCCTTCCCCTATAACTACCTTTCCTCTTATTGGCATCATATTAAAGGCTTTTTCCATTCCATCTACAGCAGCTTGATCAGCAGCATTTTTGTCTCCTCTTCCCATAAGCTTGGCTCCATTTAATGCAGCTGCTTCTGTTACTCTAACTAATCCCATAGATACATCTAAATTTTTCATATTTTTTACCCTCCAAATTTATATAAACAGTATATTTACACTTGTTTTTTATATTCTCTCGATATAATGTAGCACTTTTAGCCAAATTACATAATTATTATATCACATTTATTGTATATTACAAGTTTTCATTGAAAATAATATACTCTATTTTAATATTTAACTTGTTTTTTATGTTTCTTGTTCTTTTTTAAGACTTTTTGCAAATAAATTTGGCATTATTTTTCTTGACATTTTTTTATACTTTTGTCAAAATATAGTTACAGTATTTAAAAGGAAGTGTAACAATATGGTTTATAAAATAAATATTTTAGAATACAAAATTCGAACTTGTCGAGAAAACCTGCATAATTTGTTGTATTGCCATTCTCTTACAGATGATATCGTTGTTGATTGCAGTCGTAAATTAGACAAGCTTCTTGTAGAATATGAAAAAAATAAAATCTTACATAGACAACTTTTTAATAAACAATAAAATCATTTATGCTTAATACTTAAATGTGATATATAAAAAAATACCCACAAACAAATAAAACTCTGTTTGTGAGTATTTTTATAAAACTTTTATATAATTATTTAATCAAAGAAATAAATTTTTCTATAAATTTATCAGCATTTTTATAATCTTTATCAGATGGTACAAATTTAAATGTAAATCCGTCTTCAACAACCTTTAATTTCATAGATTTTAATCGTTCTATAATCATTGGAATAGCTTCTCCACTCCATCCATAAGATCCAAAGGCTGCTGATACTTTTCCCCTATTAGATATTACACATATTGATGTTAAAACTCTCCACACTGGTTCAACAGCATCTTGATTCATAGTAGGTGATCCTATAATGAATCCATTTGAACCATTAATTAATTCCACAGCCTTATCAATACCTATTTCTGTTATTTCATGTACTTGTGAGTTTACACCTTTTTCATTTAATTTTTGGCCTATGTACTTCGCCATGTTTTCTGTATTATGATAAGCAGAAGCATATAAAATTTGCACATTACTTTTTTTAATATTTTCAGTAGCCATAACTTTATAAAGTTCTAAAACCTTATTTACATTTTTATCCTTGTGTACCGGTCCATGGCTTGGAACTATCATATTTATTTTCAAATCTTTTATTTTATCTAATGCAGATAAAACAAACTTCTTAAATGGTCCCATTATACAATTAAAATAGTATTCAAACTCTCTTACATACTCCATATCATCCAAATCGCTTTCAATACATCCATCTAACGTACAATAATGTGCCCCAGTAATATCACAAGTAAATAATATATTCTGTTCAGGAATATATGTAATCATGGTATCTGGCCAATGTAAGTTAGGTACTGAAATGAACTTTAATGTATTATTTCCAATATTTAACTCTTTAATTTCATTTATATTTTTTCCTTTAAATTCCTTATTCACAATTTCTTTTAAGTAATTTAATGCAGCAATAGTTCCTATAACTGTAGCATCAGGATACTCTTCTAAAAATTTAATCAATGATCCACTATGGTCTAATTCTGTATGTTGAACTACTATATAGTCAACTTTTTTATCTCCTATAATTTCTTTTATACTTTCAATGGACTTATCCCAAAATCCATCCTTAACACTATCTATTATAACTACTTTTTCATCATTAATAATATAAGAATTATATGTAGTTCCTTTTTTAGTTTCCATTATAATATCAAAAACTTCAAGATTAGGATCTTTAACCCCAACCCAATATATATCATCTTTTAATTTAATAGCGCCCATAAATCTTTCCTCCTTTAAACTAGATTCTGTAAACTATATAATAATATATAAGCGTTAACTAAAAACATGTTTAAAATCTACATTTTTATGAGTGCTATATAAGATAATTTCTTAATTTATTTTATATTCATATAATATTTATTATTCCAAAAACATAATGTTAACCTTTAATAAATCTAATACTAATAGTTTGTATATCTTATTATTTTATTAAATCAACTATACTTTATAGTTCAATTGCACTCATTTATATCTTTTCCCATACTATCTAGTTTATCCACGATTATATCTTATCTTTTATAAAAATCTAAATAAATATTAACTTTTATAAATTTAGTTTTTCATAATAAATTAGTGCAATTAAACCATTATCTTATTATTATAAATCTTTAACTTTGTGTATAATTTTAAAATCATCAGACTTTTCTAAAAACTTTAAATGTTTATCAATAATTCTATCTGGATATACTTGAAATAAATATTTATTTCATATATATTCCTATATACTTAATATACCAAAGTATCAAAAGGATACATCTGTACATATATATCATATGCTTCTCTTGCTTCTTTTTGAGAAATTTTACCTTCTGTTAAGTTTCTATAAAGCATATATAGTTTGACATTTAGTTCTGGGTTTTTAGTAGTTGCCTCTTTCATTTTTTTATATATCATTTGTTCTAGTGAATCTTTTGAATCTATTTTTGACATTTCATAAATAATCTCTGATAACTGACTTATTCTAAATTTAACAATGTCCTCTCCAGCTAAACTTTGTATTTCTTTTAACTCTGACAAAATTTTTTGTATATTATCTTCAGTCATATGAATTATCTTTTTTTCCATATATATTCTCCTTCATAAATAATTTTCCATAAAACCTTGTAATTATGATATATGTATATTATATCATAATATTTTATTAACTGAAGAATTTGTTATTCCTGTCTTTGCCATAGCCTTGACTATAACATTGAATACTATTCCATCTACTATATGATGAATCATGGATCCTAAACCAACTACTATCAATATCTTGTATACTGTAAATCCAAATGGTATAACTGATATAGCTTCTAATATACCATGTAATGGAGCTGTAATTAAAATAGCATTTTTTAAATTAATATCTTTTTTTATTAATATCCCCCCTAACCATCCTACAAAAACATGCATAAGTGCTCTAGCTGCAACCACTAAAGGTGAAGTTATCAAAAACCCAAGAGCTGATCCCAATGCCACTATACTAGCAATATATGGTCCAAATAACATAGAAAAAAATATTGGTACATGTGCTCCTAACGTTGCCGTAAAAGGTCCTATCTGAACTCTTAATATTCCAAAATAAATAGGTATTATTATAGATAATGCTGTAAGTAATGCTCCAGAAGTCAATTTTTTTACATTGTTTTTCATAAATATCCTCCTTTAATATATACTAGTGTATATACACTAGTATATATTAAAGGTTGGTATATGTAAATATTGTCATTATAAAAACAAAAACAGACAATCTTAATTGATTATCTGTTATATATAATTTATTTTAATTTTCTTCATCTTGTATTGGTATTTTATACATCTTTTTAGCTAAATCCATGTATAGTATCCCATCTAAATGATCTGTTTCATGACATATTGCTCTAGCCATTAACCCTGTAGCTTCATACTGCGCACTTTCACCTTTTTCATTGATTCCAGAAACTATAACTTTTCTAGGACGTACAACTATCCCCTCATAACCTGGATAACTTAAACACCCTTCACCATCTTCATATTTCCCTATTTTTTTTAGTATTTTAGGATTTAATAAAATTAACGGACCATTTCCATCTCTTAAGTCTATTATAAATGCTCTTTTTAAAACACCTATTTGTGGAGCTGCAAGTCCAACTCCATCAGCTGAATATAATGTATCTTTTAAATCCTGTATTAATTCTAATACCTCATCATCTATGCTTTCTATTCTTTTGCTTTTTCTTCTTAATAATTTATTCTCTGTTGTAACTATATCCTTAATTGCCATTTATATCTCTCCTTGAACTATTTTATACATTCTATACTATATTATATATTTTAAAATTTATTTTTTCTACAAAAACTCTCATTCAATATTTATATATAAAATAACATAAGGATAATCAACGTACTAATATAACATTGATTATCCTTATCTAATTTCCTGTCTTTCCTATTTTTATACACTTTCTTTTTGATTTTCAAGCATACTTTTAACTTTCATTAACCTAGTAAGTGCTCCTCTTTCATTTTCTTCTAGTTTCATTTGTATATATCTTATAGTTTCTTGAAGTCTAGGAATAGTCATATACTCAAGTGCATTAACTCTTCTTCTTGTTTTTTCAATTTCATCAGCCATTAATTGAGTAGATTTTTCTACTCCTGCAAGCTCTAATAATTTAGGAAGTATATTATACAGTTTTTCTATTGCATTATCTAATTCACCAGAAGTATTAGCATATCCATAAGGATATATACTACCCTCATCATCCTCAAGTAATCTTTTAAACTTCATTTCTGGTACATTTACACTCATTATATTTTTTGTGCTAACATTTACTGATATCCTTTCTTTTGGATACATTATGGCTTCTTCTAATACTTCTGCTGACATTAATGCTCTTGCCATTACAAAATCTTTAAGTGAATCTGCGAGTTCTGTTTCCACACTTTTTCTTAGTTCATTATTATATTTAATTAAATCTATAAATCTTCTCATAAGTTCATCTTGTTTATCTTTTAAAAGTTTATGTCCACGCACAGCAGTAGTAAGTCTTTTTTTTAGTCTTGTAAGCTCCATTCTAGTTGGATTTACATTTAGCCTACCCATATTTACTCACCTTCTTCTGTGTTTAAATATTTCTCTAAGTACTCATCCCTAATTCTCTTAAGTTCTACTCTTGGAAGTATTCTTAGTAGTTTCCATCCAAGATTTAATGTATCTTCTATGGTCCTATTAGTATTAAATCCTTGAGATACATACTCTTTTTCAAATGCATCTGCAAATTTTGCATATGCTCTATCAGTTTCAGATAAAGCTGATTCCCCAAGTATTACAGCAAGTTCTTTAGCTTGCTTACCTTGTGCATATCCTGCAAACAACTGATTCATAGTATCTGCATGATCTTCTCTTGTCTTGTCTTTTCCTATACCTTTATCTTTAAGTCTTGATAATGATGGAAGTACATCTATTGGCGGCATTATTCCCTTTTTATATAATTCTCTTGATAAAATTATCTGACCTTCTGTTATATATCCTGTAAGGTCAGGAATTGGATGAGTTTTATCATCTTCTGGCATTGTAAGTATAGGAATTTGTGTAATTGAACCCGGCTTTCCTTTTACCCTTCCTGCTCTTTCATATAATGTAGAAAGATCTGTATATAAATATCCCGGATATCCTCTTCTTCCTGGCACTTCTTTTCTTGCCGCCGATACTTCACGTAATGCTTCTGCATAGTTTGTCATATCAGTCATTATTACAAGTACATGCATACCTTTTTCATAAGCTAAAAATTCTGCAGTAGTCAGTGCTATTCTTGGAGTTGCTATTCTTTCAACTGCTGGATCATTTGCAAGATTCATAAATAAAACCGTTCTATCTATTGAACCTGTTTGTGTAAAATCTTCTATAAAAAATTGTGCTTCTTCAAAAGTTATTCCCATTGCAGCAAATACAACTGCAAATTTGGAATCAGATCCTAATACTTTCGCTTGCCTTGCTATCTGAGCTGCAAGTTCAGCATGGGGCAAACCTGATCCTGAAAATACTGGTAATTTTTGTCCTCTTACTAAAGTATTAAGGCCATCAATTGCAGATACACCTGTTTGGATAAATTCTGATGGATAATCTCTTGAAAATGGATTTAATGGTTCTCCATTAATGTCTCGTTTTTCTTCTGGAATTATCTTAGGACCTCCATCTTTTGGTCTTCCAAGTCCATCAAATACTCTTCCAAGCATATCTTCAGATAATCCAATTTCAAGAGGTCTACCTAAAAATCTTGTTTTAGTATCTTTCAAATTTATTCCCGTAGATCCTTCAAATAACTGAATTAATGCTTTATCCTCAGAAATCTCAAGAACCTTACCATGTCTTAACTCACCAGTTTGTAACTCTATTTCAACTAATTCATCGTAGGTTACTCCTCGTGTTCCATCTACTAGCATTAAAGGTCCAACTACTTCTCTAACAGTTTTATACTCCTTAAACACTCTTAACACCTTCTTCCGCTATTAACCTATCTATTTCTTCTTTTAACTCCTTCCTTATTTCATCTATCTTATCAATATTATCTTCTGGTATAAATTTGGCTCTAGCTATTTTATCCCTCATCTCTAACATAGACGTTATTTTATCTAAATATACACCTGATTTTAAAGCACGCTCTGCATCATCCTGAAATGCAAGAACTAGTTTTAACATTTTATATTGTTTTTTTAATGATGAATAAGTATCTACATCATGGAATGCATTTTGCATTAAATAATCTTCTCTTATAGATTTTGCTACTTCAAGCTTTAATCTATCCATTTCAGAAAGAGCATCTATACCAACAAGTCTAACTATTTCTTCAAGATTTGCTTCTTCTTGTAAAAGCAACATAGCTCTAGTTCTTAACTTCACCCACTCATCAGATATACTTTTATTCATCCATCTTCCTATGCTTTCTAAATATAATGAATATGAATTCAACCAGTTTATAGCTGGAAAGTGCCTTCTATATGCCAATTGGGCATCTAATCCCCAAAATACTTTAACTATTCTTAATGTAGCTTGTGTTACTGGCTCTGATAAATCTCCCCCTGGAGGAGATACAGCTCCTATTGCAGTAATGGCACCTTCTCTTTCATCTTCACCAAGACATATAACTTTCCCTGCTCTTTCATAAAAGTCAGCAAGTCTTGATCCTAAATAAGCTGGATATCCTTCATCACCTGGCATTTCCTCAAGTCTTCCTGACATTTCTCTTAAAGCTTCTGCCCAACGAGAAGTTGAATCTGCCATAAGTGCTACAGAATATCCCATATCTCTAAAATATTCAGCTATAGTTATGCCTGTATATATACAAGCTTCACGAGCAGCAACTGGCATATTTGATGTATTTGCTATTAATACCGTTCTCTTCATAAGAGATTCTCCAGTTTTAGGATCTTTAAGTTCTGGAAACTCATTAAGAACATCTGTCATTTCATTTCCACGTTCACCACATCCTATATATACAACTATTTCAGCATCTCCCCATTTAGCGAGTTGATGTTGAACTACAGTTTTACCACTTCCAAATGGTCCTGGAACTGCAGCTGCACCACCTTTAGCCACTGGGAAAAATGTATCTATAATTCTTTGTCCTGTAACTAGTGGGGCTTCAGGATTTAGTTTTTTAGCATATGGTCTTCCTTTTCTTACTGGCCACTTTTGCATAAGCTTTACTTCTTTAATACCATCTTTAGTATCTATTTCTACAACTACATCTTCAACAGTAAAATCACCTTCAAAAATGTTAATAACTTCTCCCTCAATACCATAAGGAACCATTATTTTATGATTTACTACTTCTGTTTCCTTTACAGTTCCTAATATATATCCTGATTTAACTTTATCTCCATGTTTAGCAACAGGAACAAAATGCCATTTATTGTCTCTATTTAATGAAGGTACTTCAACACCTTTTGTTAAATAACTACCTGCTTTTTCTGATATAGCTTTAAGAGGTCTTTGAATTCCATCAAACATAGATTCTATGAGTCCAGGTCCTAATTCAACACTTAAAGGTTCCCCTGTGGAAATCACAGGAGCTCCTGGTCCAAGTCCAGTAGTTTCTTCATAAACTTGAATTGAAGCATTATCGCCTCTCATTTCGATTATTTCACCTATAAGTCGTTTTTCACCGACTTTAACAAGGTCATATATACTAGCTTCTTCCATTCCTTCAGCTATAACTAAAGGTCCCGAAACTTTTATAACTCTTCCCGTCTTCAAGTTATCTCCCTTCCTTTCTTTCTTATAAAATATTAACTCCTACCGCCTTTTCTACATTATCTCTGATTCTCTGCATCCCAATATTTAAAGATCCTTGATTGCTTGGAATCAATATAATTGCTGGAAGTGTCCTCTTATTATATCTCTCTATAGTTTCTTCTATATTTTTAGCTATCTGTTCCGTAACAAATATAACTGCATATTTATTTATAGCCATTTTATCTACTATCTTTTTAGCTTCTATGGGTTCCAAAACAGGATATACATCAATTCCTATAGCTTTAAAAGCTAATACAGAATCTTTGTCACCAACAACTCCTATTTTATACATAAATCTCACGCAACCTTTCCTTTATTACCTGAGGATCAATGTTATTAAGTTTTCCAACCATTATTATCCGAATTATTTTAATTTCATTTTCTTTGGCTAAAATATATGAAATCAACGGTTCTGGTCCAAAGCTAATATATTTAGCATCTTTTATAAAATTCATAATAAAATTATCACAGAGTCTTTCAAAAACTTTTAAATTTTCAGTTTTTATATATTCTTCTATTCCAACTCTTATAACATCAACATAATCAGTATATTGAATTTTACTTGATATACTTTCAATATTTAGATTATATATATCAAGTAATTCTTCTAATTGTATAGAACCACCATCGATTAAAACATTTTCTAAAAATTTTCTAGACTTGTTTTGTTTTTTTACTCTAACTAATGTTCTTATATTAGCTAAATCAATGTTAATTTTTAAAAATTTTAATATATAGCAATTATCTAACCTTTTGGCCCTCATTAGCATATCCATGTATAAATACTTATCAATTATTGTATCTATTTTTTGAGGATCATTATCCTCTTTAAACTCATACATTGATTTTTTTATTGATTCTTTCATTAGTTCAGGGAGTTCTTTATATTCTTCATTTAATATCCAATTAGTTAAATTATTAATATTTATTGTTCCTATCGGCATCAAAATTTCTTTAAAATCCTTCTGTAAAATTTTTGATTTCAATAATACCTTTATATTATGATAATCATATTTAATACACATAATATCTATTAAATCTTTTTGAGGAGATATTTCATACATAAAAAAATATAATTTTTTTAACTCCTTATTTAATACAATTTCATAATCTTCAGGTCTTTTAATTTCTCCCATTATAAGTCCGTAACTCGTTTCTTTTAATACCTTAAAAGCCTCACTTGCAGAAGTGCTATCTAGTAATCTTTGTATTTTAGCTTTATCAAGTAGTTTATTTTCAACTGCTCTTATTCGTGGAACAGCCTGAACATATGTGATATTATTCATCAGCTATCCTCCTTTAACTAAATAAAACTTTTGCTACCTCAGCTTCTATATCATTTCTTAAAGATTTGACTAGAAAATCAAAAGTATTATTTATTTCTATACCATTTTTAGCTAGTATATATCCCCCACCAATATTTCTAGTTTCAGAACTTAATTTAAGTTTTCCTATCTTTCCTTTTAACCTTAATTCTTTATTTAATCCATCTACAAATTGAGATGTAACTACAATATTACTAATATCAACTATAATTTCTTCATCCCCATCTATTTCTGATGATAAAATACTATTTTTTATAAAATTTAACATTTCTGATGTAGTCATCCGGTTTAACTCTCCTATAGAAGCATTAAATACTTCATCTAACATTTCTATTTTGGCTGATAATTTCATGTCTCTAGCTTTCAATTTAGCATTAGAAATAATTCTTTGTTTTTTTATTTGTGATTCATCTTTTGCTTTAGATAGTATTATATTTTTTTCCTTTTCAGCCATATTAACTTTTTTAGATATTATATTAGTTTCCTTTTCTTTGGCTTTATCTATGAGATTTTTTGCAGTAGATTTTGCATTTTCTATAATCTTATTAGTCAAATTTTCAATATTAGACATCTACATACACATCCTAACCTTACTATATTTGAATAAATAATATCATTAATAAAGAAGATACAAACCCTAATAATGCATATGTTTCGACCATTACTGCAAAAAGTACCCCTTTCATAACATGTTCAGGTTTTTTTGCTAATATTGTCATTCCAGCCGCTGCTGTTCTAGCTTGTGAAATAGCTGATTTCCAACCAGCAAAAGCAATTGGTAGTGATGCAAGGAATATAAGAAATCCAGTCCCTAAGCTTATAGTTACTAGTTTTCCAGTAATTAAACCTATTTTTGAAAGAATTATAATTGTAGTAACAAATCCATATAATCCTTGTGTACCTGGTAATAATTCAAGAATTAGGGCTTTACCAAATTTATCAGGATCTTCAGTCACAACTCCAGTTGCTGCTTCACCTACTATCCCTATTCCTCTAGCTGATCCTATTCCTGGTAAAAAAGTTGCAAGTCCAGCACCTAATAATGTAAGAATCATTCCTCCATTTTGAATCATAAATTCCATAAATGTTTTCATAATTTATTCCTCCTCAAATTCAAACTTTGTTTTCATTTGGAATTCATTTAATATTATGAATATTGAAAAAATTCCAAATATTAAATATTTATTTTCTATTTCCGTTATTTTCTTCATTTGTTACCACCATAAATTTGCTAACTGATTTAAATGGAGTAAATACTTTTCCTCCACCTTCATAAAACTTATTAAAAAACTCCAAATATTGCAATCTACTAGAATGCACATATGCTCCCAGTGCATTTACTCCCAAATTAAATAAATGACCACCTACAAATATTATAGGTCCAACAAAATACTTAACTGGAGCCGGTATTAAATTTATCATCAAATTAAATGCATTTGCTATAAATCCAGTTGCAAGTCCTAATGCTAAAAGTCTAGAATATGAAACTATATCTCCAATATATCCTGTAATTCCATAAAGTCCATATAAACCACCACCTAGTTTTCCAACAAACGTATCTGCATCTCTTCCTTGTGTCAGTATAAGACCTACAAAACCCACTATCATCATTATTTTTCCCACTGCACCACCAATACCTGCAACCATTAAAAATATACCTATTAATGATATATACCATAACCCAACATCATATATAGCATCTAAAACTTTGCCTTTTTTCAATAAAACATATGCCTTCATTCCAAGTCCAACAAATATGTGTATAACTCCAAACACTACAGCTAAGCCAAGTACAGCCATTATCTGTGTTGATGGACTTAATAAATATGGTGCTACTTTTCCTACAAACTGAGCTGAAGCATCACCAAACCATCCTCCATATATAGCACCCCATATAGTTGTAGATATTCCTAGATATAAAAATAGTTTCATAAAATTTTTCATACCCTTATCTAATTTAAATAACTTTAAAGCAATTAATGTACCTATTATCATAATTAATCCATATCCTGCATCTGAAAGCATCATTCCAAAAAAGATAAAGTAAAATATGGACATTATAGGTGTTGGATCTATTTCTGTATACTGAGGAAGCGAATACATTTCTGTAATACTTTCGAATGGCTCAACAAAATTGTTATTCTTCAATTTTATTGGCACATCTTCTTCTACATTATCTTCAAAAGCTAAATAATAGGAATTTTTTGATATTTCTTTAACAATATTTTCCAAAATTTCATTGCTTGAAATAGTATTCCACCCTTGTATTACAATTACATTATCTGATCTTAAAAATTTATCTTCTTCTTTTTCTCTAAATAATTCATTAGAATAATATTCATATACAATTTGTAATTGTTCTTCAAATTCTTTAAACTCTCTTAATTCATTAAATATATTTTCTTTTTCTCTATCTATATTACCAAGCTTTTCTTTTAGAGATACTATTATTTTATTGGGATTACCATTATACTTTACATTTATTTTTGAAAATCCAAATGTTTTTAAAATATTAATTATATTATCCGCTTGTTCTTTTAACCCTATTATTAAAACATATAATTCTTCTGATGTTTCATTGATTGTTTCAAAATAAAATTTTTCATTACTATTTTTAATTTCTTCTAAAAACTTATTTTTTAAGCTAGTTGGGATTGTTCCAAGAAAATATGTGGTTAATTTGAGCCCATCTAATTCTCCAAAATCGCCATCAAAATTTTCCCAAGGTAATATATTTTCAATATCTGTTTGTATTTTAGTTTTTTCATTATTGAGATTATTAATTCTATTTTCTCTTAATTTTAGTTCCTGATAAATTATATTCCAATCTACTTCTTTTGCAATATTTTCAAGTTCTTTAAATGTAATAGTTTTTTTCCCTTCTTTTAAAACACTAAATGCTCCTTTTTTTTCAAAATAAGGTTTTAGATAATCTAAACAAAATTTAATTTTAGAAAGTTCACTTTCTAGTTCTAATATATCCTTATCTGAAGTTACTAATCTAAAAAAATTCATTTCTTCATTTTTAAGATTAGGTTTAAGATCTATAAATTGAACTCCCTCAAATTCTTGTAGGCTTCTTAGTAACTCTTTTTTTTCCTTTTCAAAGGCAAACAGAGTAAATTTATTCATTTTAACTATTGCCATTGATATTCACTATCCTCTCAATTACTAAATTTACTGCCTTTTCTATTTTTTCAGCTGAAATACTTTTTATACTTTCAACATCTTGTTTTCCTTGGTTCAATATTGGTATACATTCATTTTTTGCATCTGTAATAGACTCATCCAAAATTTGTTTTGCTTGATTTTTGCATTTGTTTATAATATTTCTGTATTCATCGTCTGCTTGTTTATAAGCTTTTTTTATAATCTCATTGCTTTCTAATTGTGCTGACTTTATAATTTTCATAGCTTCTTCCTCGGAAGATTGTATTTCTTTGATAGCCTCTAATGCCAAAGTATCACCACCTTTATCTTTATAATAGTAGTTTACTACTAAATATATATTAATACTTTATATAGTATTAATAACAATTTTTAATAATCTATATTTATGAAATCCCAATTATAAAAATTATAAATTAGATAAGTTTTAATACTTTTAACATTTTAAATTATTCACCATAAAACTTTGTTTAATAAACTTTAGTCTTATGGTGAATTTTTAATTATATTTCATTAGTTACATCAATAATATTATCTTCATTTTCTCCATCATATACTAAATAAGTCTTTTTTCTTACTACCTCGTTACTCTTTATGAAATAATTTACATTTATATTAAATTGATGAAGATATAATTTATTTTTATTTAATTTAGGATTTTCATTTATTATTTTATCTTTAATATCATTATTTAACTTTTTATCAATATTTCTTTCTAAAAATTTAGGAATCCAATTTTTCTTATTATATTTAAGATAATCGTATTTTACTATATCATTTAGTATCTCATTATCTGCTTTTAGTTTTTCACTGTTGAACTCTAAAAATACCTTATAATAGTCAGTTCCTGAAATATTCCTATCAAAATATCCTTTTTCTTCAAAAAACTCACCTAATTCATAGTAAAATTCAAATGGAGTATCAAATTTGGATTCAAAATAACTTAATATAGTATTAAATTTTCCTGAATTATAATATTTATCAACCATAGCTTCTACTTTTTTTAATAGTAATAATTCATAATAACTAATATCTTTTGTACTTAAAATTTCATAAGGTGGATATGGTGAATATTTCATTCCCCATTTATCTTTTTCTGCTAACATCGGTGATCCTTTTAGTAGCTTTAAAAATCCTAATTGTATTTCTTCTGGCTTAATTGAATAAACGTCATTAAATGATTTTATAAAAGATTCAAGATTTTCTCCTGGAAGACCTGCTATTAAATCTAAATGTTGACTTATATTATGTAATTTTTGTACTTCTTCTACTTTCTCTTGAATATTTTCAAAATTTACATGTCTATTTATGTTTTTTAAAATATTATTATTTGTTGTCTGTACCCCTACTTCAAATTGTAATCTTCCTTTTGGTGACTTTGACAATATTTGCATCTGACCTTTAGTCAGTATATTGGCAGATATCTCAAAATGAAATTTTGTATCTGTATTCTGTTCAACTATAAATTTCCATATATCTATTGCAAATTTTTCATTAGCATTAAAAGTTCTATCTACAAATTTTACAAGCCTAACTTTCTTATCTATAAAATATTTTAATTCTTGCTTTACTCTATCTATATTTCTAAATCTAAGATTTTTATCTACAGAAGATAAACAATATTTGCATCCATAAGGACATCCTCTTGAAGCTTCATAATATACTATCTTATTTTCTAAATCGTCCTCTTCTTCATAAGGAAATATAACTTGATTCATGTCCATATTTTGCTTTTTTCCATTATAAAACACCTTATTCTCAATTTTATAAAATAACCCTTTTATCTGTTTTAATTCATCGTAATTTTTTAAATTGTTTTGTAATATTTTATTGCTTTCATTGTTAATTTCCAATTTAATAAGTTCTCTAAAAGTTTCTTCTCCTTCTCCCTCTATTACATACTCTCCAGGGGTTGACTCCAAGAATTTTCTTCCGTCAAAACTTACTTCCGGTCCTCCATAAATTATTTTTATATCACTATTAACTAGCTTTATCAAATTTGCTAATTCTTTTACAAGTTCTATATTCCATATATAGCATGAAAAAGCTATAATATTAGGTTTTTCATTTATTATTTCTTTTAATATTCTTTCTTCTCTATCATTAATAGAAAATTCTCTGATATTGCAATCATAATTTAAATCTTTAGTATATGCTCTTAAATATCTAATAGCTAAATTTGAATGTATATATTTAGAGTTTATTCCCACTAGTAATACTTTCAATTTTTTCATAATCATTTCTCCTTCTCTTTCGTGCCTTAATATAATATACTCTATCTAAACACCTAGACTCTATTATATCAAAAAAACTGTTTAATACATCTTTAATACTATTTAATGAACTATTTTTAAGTATATTAAACTCCTTAAAGTTAATTTGCCTTTCTATATCATTTAACATAGTTACTTTTATTTTATTATTAAAAATTTTTCCATATCCTTTATCTATATCCCATATATATATAATTCCATCTTCCTTTAAATAATCATAAATCTTTTTTATAAACTTTTTTTTATTTGTTTTTAGTACTATACTGCTAAAAGATAGAAACATAACACATGTATCATAGGAACTATGCTTTATACCATTAAACTGTTCCTTATTATCTAAATATTCTACATTAAAATCCGAATTATTATTCTTGTAAATTTTATATATAACTCCATAATTATCTGATCCTATATCTAATATATCCCCTAAAAAAACTTGTTCTTTCATATTAATAACAATTTCATTATTCACCTTATATCCACCTTTCTATTTTCTTAAGTTATTGCAATTAGCTATATTCCATTTAATGTAAGTTATTATATTATTTCTACAAAAAAAAGATATCTCCTCCACTCACCGGAAGAAATACCCTCTCTAAACTCAGATATTATCTAAATAATGAAATTGTTTTATCAAATTTTTCGCAGTAATCAATCATAAGTCCTGCTGTAGTTAATTGTGCTTCTTCTATTATTGCACAAGCAACATTCATATATTTTTCCTCTTTACTTCTAATACCATTATACCTGAAATAAACTTTATTGGCAATAGATGCATTTTTTTGTATATACTCCTCTATACTTTTATATCTTTTAATATCTTTTTGAGTTTCAAAATTATATCCAAGTAATACCTGCTTTATTATCCACAACTCAAAATCTCTATGTTTTTTTAGAAGTCTATTATTTACATGCTGAGGCACCGTTACATCTTGCACTAGATGACATGAAGCTCCTAGATAAAACATACTTTTATGGAGTTCTCCTAAGTCTAAGTACTTTAAAGATAATCTGTAGTATTTTCTGCATTCTTCTAACGCATTTGAAAACCCATACAAACCTTTTTTTTGATTGAAATGATAAAAATGATTTATGCTTTTCATATCTTGGTCTGCCCAAGTAACTCCTGCATTTATGTCAGTTATATATTTTTTTAAACATCTATATTCATGTGTATATCCTTGATTTTTTAATAATTGTAATGCCTTATTATTTATATATTTATGCGTAATACAGTGCGTTTTAATTATTACTTTTTTTATTGGATTAACAGCACCCATAAAGCCTCTTGCTGTTCTTCCAAAAGCTCTTTCCATTAATGTTTTCATACTATACTTCATTCTCCTTAGATGTAAATAATTTTTACTTCTTCTCTTTAGTATAATTAGAAATTGTAATTTTTAATATACTAAATATTAAAATACAACTTACAATTATTATAAACGTAATTATAGGTTTATTGTCTACTTTATTGTCTTTAATATTAGTACCATCTATATTATATATGTTTCCTTCATTAGAATCTAAAAAATAAATCTTATCGTCTATATATTTTATACTACTTATATTAATTTTGTTATTAAATTCTACCCTATCTTTTAAAATTCCTTGTTTATTTAGTGAAAATAATTTTTTTTCTTTTGTATCATAAGAACAAATAGAATCCTTATCCCCTATTATTCCTCTTTTATCTACTATGAGACTACCTAATGTACCCAATGTTTTGTGAGTATATAAAGGAGCACTTGGATTAGTAGTTGGGTGATTATCCAATACAAACTTAATACTTTTATTATCTTTACGCTTAAATCTTGGAGAATGCACAGGATCACCACCGCTATAATCGGGCCATCCATACCATCTTTTTTTATTTATAACATATATATAATCTTTGTCTCCTTTTATAGGTCTTAATCCTCTATCTTCCATGCCACCTATTGATACTATTAATTTTCCTTTACTATCAAAATCTATTCCTTTTACATTTCTTATACCCCAAGCAAAATTTTCTAATTTTTTATCATCTAGATTATATAAAACAATTGAAGCATTTCCCGGGAAGTGTCCTGGAACTATCTGACCCTCTATACTATTAGCTCCATAATTTAAAAAAGCGCCTGTTTTTCCATTTTTGAAATTTGTACCTTTTAAAGTTATTTTGTATGGAGATATATCATGTCCAAAAGGATACTTTTGAAGCCACTTATTATCTTCACCTACTACACCTGAATTTGTAGCTGAACCTACTGTTACATATAGCTTATCTTTATTTATTCTTATAATAGAATCTTTATAATCTCCAAAGTTAGGTATATCTTTTATTATTTCATTAAAATCTTTACTATGTAATTCATAACAATATACGGATGTACCACTAGCAAAATACAACTTGTTTTTATAAAATTCTATACTTGTTATTTTTAAGTTTTTATTTTTTAATATATCAAAACTTTTTCCACGTTTGTCTATTAACTGTATTTTATCCTTATAAGCTATATAATAATTATTTTCTTTATCTAAAGTAAAATCTACTGCATCTTTCATTCCTTTGTATTGTAAATTCACATTAATATTATCGTCTTTTAAAGTAATATTATAATCTTTTAAACTATATTTTTTGAGAAAAATAACACTAAGTGTGAAAACTATAATTATAATCAAAGCTTTAAAAAATCTCTTCATATTACCTCCATATCAAAAATTTCTCTCATATAAAATATACTTTTATCCATGAAGTATATTCTCAAAATCTAAATTTTGTTATTTTTTAATAATTTTAAACTCCACAATATAAATTTCTTTAAATTTATCACTATTTTATTGATTTTATTATTAAATTATCTTAATATATCTATATATGCTTGAAATTTGTTATATAAAATCATAAATAAATGAGGTGTATTTTGTGCAAGCAAAACTGAAAAAAGTTTTTTGTAATTTAGGCGTTTGGATTATTATATCAATGATACTTGGTATTGTAGTTGGATCATTATTGGGTCAAAAGGCTTCTATATTCGCTCCCCTTGGTGATGTTTTTATGCAACTTATTAAAATGGTTGTTATACCTTTAGTTGCCACTTCCATTATATCTGGAGCCGCTTCTATTGGAGATTCAAAATCAGCTGGTAAAATGGGACTTGCTACCTTTGCCTACTATTTAGGTTCAACAGCAATAGCAGTTACCCTAGGATTATTATTCGGAGAAATCTTCAAGCCTGGTGTTGGTATTGACAAAACTGCTGTAACATCTATGTTTTCACTTCAGTATGCTAATAAAGGTGGTATGCCAGGATTTTGGGAAACTATAAAAGGAATTATCCCAATAAATCCTTTTGAATCTTTAGTTCAAGGAAATATATTGGCTATATTATTTTTTAGCTTATTTTTTGGTTTCGGAATTGCATCTTTAAAAGATGATCGTAAAGATACTGTAATATCTTTTTTTAGTGGAGTAACAGATGCTCTTGTATATGTAATAACTAAAGTTATGTATGTAGCTCCTATTGGAGTTTTTGCATTAATGGCTGATGCTACAGGAAGTTTTGGAAATAAGGTGCTTTTCTTAATAGCAAAACTTTTAATTATTTTTATATTAGCCTTACTAATTCATACATTTGGAGTTTATGGTGGATGTATAAAATTATTTTCTAAAACATCACCTATTAAGTTTTTTAAGAAGATATATGAAGCTCAATTATTAGCATTATCAACTGCCTCATCTATGGCAACACTTCCAGTAAGTATGGAAATATGCGAAAAGGAATTAGGCGTTGCAAAAGAAACAACATCTTTTGTTCTTCCTTTAGGTGCTACCATTAACATGAATGGTAATGCAATATATTATGCTCTTGCTTCTTGTTTCTTTGCTCAAATGTTTGGAATTGACTTAGGAGTACATCAATATATAGCTATTATCTTTACATCAACTATTGGTTCTATTGGACAAGCTGGTGTTCCTGGACCTTCTCTTTTAGTTGTTGCAGTGTTAATCTCTGCTGGAATACCAGTTGAAGGACTTCCAATACTAATAGCAGTAGATAGAATATTTGATATGTTAAGAACAACTGTTAATATAACTGGTGATGCATCTTGTGCAGTAATAGTTGACGGTATTGGGAAATCAAAATAGTAAAAAATAAATTGAGTTCTATTCATGACTCAATTTATTTTTTTATTTTCATTTTTTTACATCACTTTTATTTAAAAATTGCATATAATATATATCCTTCACATATTTATTATTGTTATCAATTGAAAAATGTGAGGTTATATATATGAATAATGATAAATTTCTAAAGAACTCCATACTATTGACTCTTTCAAACTCTACAACAGGAATCCTAAAATTTGTTTTTTCCATAATACTTTCTAGAGAACTTGGTGCAGAAGGAATGGGCCTTTATGCTCTTATAATGCCTATATATGATCTTTTTTGTTGTTTAGTTTGTGGTGGTATGGTAACCGCTCTTTCAAAACAAGCCTCTTCATTTTATACCAAACATGACTGTAAGAATCTTCATAAATGCATACACGTAACTATAATATTTGATTTAATTTGGACTATTTTTATTGCTGTTTTTGTTTCTTTAAACTCAAATTACATAGGTCTAAAAATAATAAAAGACTCAAGAAGTATACATAGTTTAATATTAATATGTATAGCTTTAATATTTGTAGCACTCTCATCCATTATAAAAGGATATTTTTATGGTATATCTAATGTGACTACCCCTTCTATCATAGATATATTTGAAAAGTTTATAAGAATACTTGTTACTATTTTAGTAATAAAACTGTTGCCAGTAAAAGAAATAGAATATACAGTAACAGCAGTATATGCCGCTTTAGCTGCTGGTGAATTTGTAAGCTTCCTATTATTATATATATTTTACAGACACAGTAAAACTAAAGATTTTTCAAATCACTGCAAAGATTATCCAATGGAAGCTAGTCCTCAATTATTATTTGATATATTATTCATGGCCGTACCTCTTTGTGTAAATGGATTTCTTACAACAGCTATATCTACAGTATCCACTCTTATACTACCAAGACGACTTTTACTTGCAGGATTTAGCCACACAACTTCTTTAGGTATGATAGGCAAATTTTCTGGAATGGCTCTTACAATAATATTTTTTCCTCTTGTAGTTATAACCTCTATGTCTATAGTCCTTATTCCTGACATTGCTGAAACTGTAGAAAGAAAAGACTATATGGTTTTAGAAGAAAGATTAAAACAAGTTATTAAAATTTCTTTTTTAATTGGAATTTCTACTTTAATTATCTGCTTCAGTATATCAACACCTTTAGGAAAACTTTTATTTGCACGTGATGATCTTGGAACTTATATCAAATTTGCAGCAATATCTGCCCCATTTACTTATGTATCTTCAACAACATTTAGTATTTTAAACGGTCTCGGGAAACAAGGCGTTTTACTTAGAAATTCTTTAATTGTAGCCATTGAAGAACTTGTTCTTCTGTATGTTTTAACTTCTATACCTAGTATAAACATTTTAGGATATGGTCTTAGTTTATTGATTACCTCTATAACTAGTTTAATTATGAACATGCATGAAATAAAGAAAAAATGTTATATGGAATTCTCTTTAGGGAATATCATTATAGATATTTTACTAAGCTTATTAATCTACTTTATCATTAATATAATGAATAATATAATACCAAATACATTATTCAAATTAAAAATTTCAACCATAATTATATTAGGATTTATATTATTCTTTTCTATTAATTTCATATTAGATAAAACTATAAAAAGCAACTAAAAAATACCTAAGTAGAAAAACTACTTAGGTATTTTAAATTGTTATTTAATTTTCGTTAAAAGAGATTTTGGCATTAATTTTGTTATCTTAGTAGGAAGCTCATTCATATCGTCCTTTGTTATTCCTCCTACTAATACAAGCCCATATACATATACAAACATACCAATGACTACTGCAACAACTGTAGATATAGCATCATTCATATATCCGAAAACTTGTACTCTAAGTAATAATACTTTAAAGGAAATATAAGTTCCAAAAACCACTACTCCCATTATTACAGATGCCAAAAATGGTTTTATAAAATGAACATATAAATTAACTCTAATTTTAAGTACTTTATTTATAAGCATATAATTAAGAATTAAAGGTATCAAGAAAAATACCATGTTTCCAAATATAGCTCCAAGTATGTTTATTGCAGGAATACCTACTAATACATAGTTAGTAATTATCTTTCCGACTACACCTGCTACCATAAATAAAGTAGATGCATACAATTTTCCAATACTTTGTAATATTGATGTTTGTATTAAAACAATTGCATTTAATATTAATACAACCGAACCATAAAGTAGGAATACTCCCCCTTGAGATTCTTTAAATAATAATTGAAATACTCCATCATTTAATACTGCAAGTCCAATAGCAGATGGCACTGCAACTAAGAAACAGAATCTAAAAGCATAATTTACTTTATTTTTTACACCATTCTTGTCCTTTATTGAATATGCACTAGATATCGCTGGAAGAACAGTTGCTGCAAGAGCAGATACCATAGTTATTGGAACACTTAAAAGTGTTCTATACATATTAAATAACGCCCACTTTTCATTACTTAATACATCTGTTAATCCAGAATGAAGAAGTCTTCTTTTAACTATTCCAAGGTCAATTATATCTCCTGAATACTGAAGTCCTACACATATAACCAATGGAAATCCATAAACAATTATTCTTTTAAATAATTGTTTATTTGTATGTCTACTTTTATCTTCATATTTATGTCCTCTTGGAACTTTAATCACTTTATTCTTTTCATATACCACTATAAGATATAGCGCTGCAATAAATGCTCCAAGAGAAGTTCCGAGCGTACCTCCTGCACATCCAGCATCCACTCCATATTTCATAAATGCCGCTGCAAACACTAACGTAAATATAGTATTTATTATTTGCTCTAAAATTTGGGATATAGCCGTAGGAGACATATTTCCTCTTCCTTGGAAATACCCTCTATAAACTGATACAATAGATGTAAAAAATATAGTAGGTGCAAGAGCCATTATAGACAACTTTGCATTGGGATAGCCTATAGCATTTGCTAATGGTCCTGCAAATACAAACATAAACAAACTCATTACACTTCCTATAATAAGCATCATAAATCGTGCTATTTTAAAGCTTTTTATGGCATCTTTATAGTGTTCTAAAGCCATATATTCAGATACTAATTTGGATATAGCAACAGGAATTCCTGAATTTGCAAGAACATATATCCATACATATATCTTATAAGATGCACCATATATTCCATATCCATTTAAAGTTATTATTTTCTTTAAAAAAGGGATATATAAAAGGGATAATAGTTTTACAATTATCCCCGCTGCTGATAATATGGCAAACCCTTTAGTGGTTGATTGTTTCTTCATATTAAAACTCCCCTAAAATTTCAAAACATCTTTCTTTACCTTTTTAAATATTGGAGGTAATGATTCTGTTATAATTTTATTTTCCATATAAGCAAGTTCATTTGGACAATCTTTAAATATTAATTTATATGCATACAAAAATTGAAAATCCAATCCATATTTATTATTAAAAAAACTATTTAACTTCTTATCACCATATTTATCATCACCTATTATTGGATTTCCAAGGTAAGCTAAATGGGCTCTAAGCTGATGACTTCTACCAGTTAATAAGTCTAATTCTAAAAATGAAAAAGTTCCAACAGTATCTATAACATTAACTTCCATAGCAATTTTTTTAGAATTTTGTTTTTTCTCTTTATGAATTTCTGATATATTATTTACTTGATCTTTTGATATGTAAGCTTCGTAATAACCTTCTTTTATTTTTCCTTTTACTAAAGCATTATAGTATTTTTTTATTTTTCTTTCCCTAATCATCGCATTTAAAATTTTCAAAGTTTTGAAGTTCTTTCCAAAAATAACCATACCCGATGTATTTCTATCTAATCTATTACAAGGTGCTGGTGTAAAAGTAACCTCTTTTTGTGGATCATAATCCCCTTTTTGAAATAGATATGATAATACATAATCAGTAAGCGTAGGTTCTCCATCTTTTTTATCTGAATGCACTAAAACCCCAGGCCACTTTTCAATAATAAGCATATTTTCATCTTCATAACTTATCTTTATTGAACTAAAATCTACTTCTTGAAATTTCTTAGGCATATTTTTCTTATTTTGCTTATATGTTTCAATATATTTTGTTTCTATTATATCTTCTTCTTGAAGAAAATAATTTTGTTTTGCCTTTTTGCCATTAACTCTTATATCTCCCTTTCTAAGAGCTTTAAATATTGCTCCTAGCGGCACATCTTCTAACCATTTTCTACAAAATTTATCTAATCTTTGTCCCGCTTCATTTGGTCCTATCTCAATTCTCATCTTATACCTCCGTATAACACTTCATTATATTCTCTTAATGTTCCCTGGTTTTCGACACAATACAAAAATTATATACTAATAAATATAAGTTTACAACTTAATTATTTTATTTATACTTGCAGATTAATATTTATTTAAGCTTATATTAATCTGCAAGTATAGTAATTATTCATTTAAAAACTTTATTGCAGTAGCACATTGTATAGCAACTCCAAGAGAAATACATTTCTCATCCACATCAAAATAATTGCTATGAAGAGGATAGTTTAATTGTAGTTCTTTATTTCCAGTTCCTAAATAATAAAATGCTGATGGTCTTTCCATTGAAAAATATGCAAAACTTTCAACACCCATAGTTGGTTTTTGTAATTTTATTATATTTTTCTCTTCAATTATAGTTTTTGCTGAATCCTCAAGAATATCCACTACACCATCATTATTGTAAAGACATGGATAACTTTCTTGAATTTCTATTTCACATTTCCCCCTCATAGATTCAGTTATTCCCTTAACAACTTGAACTAATCTCTTTTTCACATATTCTCTATGCTCTTTTGTCATAGTCCTCATTATTCCTGAAATTTCAACTTCTTCTGGAATTATATTTTGAGCCGTTCCTCCGTGAATTGAACCAATTGTTATTACCGCTGGATCTGTAGGAGGTATTTCTCTACTAACTATATTTTGAAGGGCTGTTATTACATTTGCACTTATTACTATTGGATCTATAGTACTATGTGGATATGCTCCATGACCACCTTTACCCACTATTTTTATATTAAATGGATTTGATGCTGCATTTACAACATCTCTTTTTATTCCTATCATACCTGTCTCTATATTAGGTTCTACATGAAGTCCAATTATAGCATCCACTGAAGGACTTTCAAGAATTCCCTCATTAATCATATGAATAGCTCCACCTGTAGTTTCTTCTGCTGGTTCAAAAAATAATTTAACATTACCCTTCAATTCACCTTTTATAGAATTTAAAACTTTTCCAACTCCCAAAAGTATAGTAGTATGAACATCATGTCCACAAGCATGCATTCTTCCTTTTATTTTAGATGAATACTCACATTTTTTTTTATCTTCCATCGGTAAAGCATCCATATCGGCTCTTATACCTATTGTCCTGTCTCCATTTCCTTTTATAATAGCACAAATTCCATTTTTAGATGTTTTACTATATTCTATACCTTCTTTTTGTAAAAACTCTTCTATTTTTCCTACTGTTCTAGGAAGATCAAAATCTAGTTCTGGATTCATATGAAAATCTCTTCTTATACTTATTAACTCATTCTCTATTTCACTTATTTTTTTTAATATTTGCATTACTTTACTCCCTTTTAAATATTATCCCAAAATATTTTTACAATATCTCCTTCTTTAAGCTCATCATAGTATCCAGCTTTTTTATCATTCAAAAGAAGTATTAAATTGCCATGGGAAACTGTTAAATCAAACTTTATATTATCAAATATATCAACAAATACATATTTATCTTTTCCGCTTAATGTAACAGGTTTTTCATTAACTACTATATTCAAATCATCATTTGAAATTTCCAAAGCATCTAATTTATCTTTATCAGTTTCTTCAATTTCAACTTTACTTTCTATGTCTAAACTTTCCCTTAAAATATTTTCTTCATTACTTTCTTGTAAATTATACTCGTTTTCTTTTATATGTGTTTCATTTTTAACTTTTTCATTTATGTCTTCTTTTATTATTTCGTCCTCTATACCCTTTTCACTAATTTCTTTAATACTATTATCTTGTTCTTCTATTAACTCTTCATTTTTTTTCTTATAAATTCTATCCCCTTCTTTTATAACATAACTACTATGGATTTGTTCATTTCTTAAGAAATACAAATAATGATTATCTTCCTCATAATATTTAATGTATTCTCCTAAAGTTGAAGGAAATAATATTTTAACTTCATCTCCTTCTTTAATTATTTCTTCTAAATCACATCTTTTATTATTTATAAAAGCTACAGGATAAATATTTTCTATTTCATCATTTATATAAAAACTTATAGAATTAATATTTCTCACATACTCTATTATTTTAGGAGATGCATCTTTCCCATCTTTTGCAAAATCAACTTTAATTTTATCTCCTTCTGATACCTCAGTATCAATAGTTGATTTTTTATTATTTACATATATATCTGCACCTTTACCTAGAGTACCAAACGCAACTCTTGTAATTCCATTTAAAACAAACCTTATATTCTTTCCATTTTTCCCAATTAGAGTTTTGTGGCTAATTCCTGATTGCATCATTACATCCATAACTGTATGCTTATGAGAATTGAATAGACTTATTACATCATTATTTAAAACAACATCTATAAAATCATGTCCAGATTTTTTAATAGCTACAAGTGCTATTCCAAGTACAGTAACTCCTGCACTTCCAAGTTCTTCATTATAATTAATACAATTTATAACTGCCTCTCTTCCCTTAATACCTATTCTTTTTTCAGATAAATTTAAACTTTCTCCTAAAGCTTCTCTAAAATTATAAGTATGAGCTCCTCCACCTACTAAGAATACCGCATTAGGTGATTTTCCACCATTTAATTCTATTATTTTCTTTCCTATTTCATCAGCTATTTTATCAACAACTGGCTTTATAATTTTATTAACCTCTTCAGCTGAAATATTATTTTCAATTCCTAAAACATCTACAAATTTTATTTCTTCCCCTCTAGAAGATGCAATCTTTATTTTTTCGGCTGTATTAAAATCTACTAAAAAGTTTTGAACTATCGCTTCTGTAACTTCATCCCCAGCCATTGGAACCATCCCATAAGCACTTATACTATCATTACTGCTTATAGCTATATCAGATGTACCAGCTCCAACATCCACTAATGCAATATTAAGTAATCTTAATTTTTTAGGTACAGCAGCTTCCATTGCCGCAATAGGTTCTAATGTTAAACTTGTAACATTTAACCCAACTTTGTCCATAACCGAATATAAACTATCAACTACAGATCTTGGCAAAAAAGTTGCAATTACATCTGCTGCTATATTTTCTCCTCTTTGAGATAATAAATTAGATATAACATACCCATTTAAATAATAATTTTTAACACTATATCCAACACAATAAAGTTTTCCTTGTGTTTGTTTATTTATCTCTTCTTCTGCTTTTTTTACAGCTGTAAGTTCTAAACTTCTTATTATTTCTCCATCTATCTCTTTATTTACATCTAACTGTATATCTACACTTACTTCTGTTGTTCTTAAAAACCTTCCTGCTGCTGCAATAGCTACATCTTTAATTTCTATTTCTAACTCTTCTTCAATAGACTTCTTTACAGTATTAACTGTGCTTGCTACTAAATTTATATCATGGATTTGTCCATCTATCATAGCTCTTTCTTCATGTTCCATGTATTTTTCACATAGAGTATGAAATTTTCTATCCTTTACGATACCTACATTACCTATAATAGAGCGAGTTCCAATATCCAAAGCAAATATTATATCTTTAGGATTTATATCTAAAATTTTCATCTTCTCTCTCCCTCTTTTGACACATTATAAAGGCTCATATTCTTAGAATATGAGCCTAATAAAATTATATATTATCCTATTGTTTTATTCAATAAACCCTTTAGTTACTTTTTCCTATTTAATCTACTAGTTTTAAGCCATTAGCATTTTCACTAATATAAGGTAATTTTTTAACTATTTCATAAACATACTTAAGTTTTCTTCCACTTGATACTTCTTCTTTTAAAACTTCATTATTACATATCATTTTACTCCAGAAGTATACAAAATCATCCTTATTTATAAATTCAGTATCTTTATCTTCTTCTACTACAAATCCACCCTTATATGTTTCTACTATATTTATGTCTTTAATTTCATCCTTAGAAACCATTGTTATAGCATCTTCCCAGACTCTTTTAAAAGGAACCACCTTATTACACCCCGCTTAAATATTATTTTTGATACTAACTACAACAAATAATTAACAAACTTTTCTTCAACAGTTTAGCATAATCTAAATAAAATTGTCAACATTTTACCCATTATTATTATATACAAATTATGCTTTTATAACTCATATTTTTTTCAAAACCGCCAAATAAGTTATACTAATTTTTCTATCAAACCATTATTATATAATACTAAACTATCAAAACTTCTTATAATATTATTTTCAAATAATATTTTTATAATATTGTTATTAACACTTATTATTTTTCCATTTCCAAAACTCTTATGAATCACCATATCATCTTTTTTAAATAAATTATTAAATATTATAGATAAATCACACTCTTCAATAAATCTAGATGTCTTCTTAGTTTTGCCCCTAATATCATTACATATACATAACCAAAGATTTTCTATAGTTCTAGTTACCCCTACATAAAAAAGTCTTCTCTCTTCCTCTATATTTGTTTCTATACTATTTATATGTGGTATATTCTCTTCATTACAGTTTAAAATAAATACATTTTTAAACTCCATTCCTTTAACTCCATGAATTGTACTCAATATAACACCACTTTTTTGTTCATCATTTTTATTATTCTTTATTTCATATTCAACTTCATTAATATGAGCTAAAAAAGTTATTATAGTATTATAATCTTTAGAAGCTGATATAAATTCCTCTAAAATTTCTTCTAATTCTGATATATCCATTTTAAATTTTATACTATAATCTTTTAAATACTCATAGTATTCTAAATTATTTAAAACAGAATTAATGGCACCTGCCAACGATATCTTATTTAAATACTGTATATCCTTTTTTATCTCATCTATCTTTTTTAATTGAAATGGAGGTATATTCTCATTATCTTTTAAGATTTCAAAACAATCTTGTCCCGAATTATTTTTTTTAACTTTTTCTAAATTTACTTTACTTATATATCTAAATGGTCTATTTATTATTCTAAGAAAACTTTCTTTATCAGCACAATCTATACTTAATTTTAAGTATGCAATTATATCTTTGCATATAAAATGTTCAAAAAAATTGTACTCTTTATCTAATAATTTAAAAGGTATCTTCTTTCTAATAAATGAATCTATTATGCTTCTGCTTTCTACATTGGTTCTATAAATAATTGCATTATCTTCATATTTATATCCACTAACAGAATTTAATTTCATAATATTTATTGATATACTATCTGCTTGATTTCTTTCATCTATGTAATTCATCACATTTATTTTAGTCATTTCTTCCTTATTTGCATTAAATATTTTATCATTTCTCATCTTATTATTTTTTATAAGATTATCTGAAATATTAACTACGCTTTTAGGACACCTATAGTTAGTAGTTAAAAATATCTTCTTTCCCTCTTTAAAATGGGTATCGAAATTAACCATGCATTCTGGTTTTGATCCCCTAAATCCATAAATGCATTGATCCTCATCCCCAACTGCAAAAATAGAATTATCTTCATTTAATAATTTTAATATATCTATTTGAATTTCATCACAATCTTGAAATTCATCTATAAGTATATATTTAAAAAAATTCCTATATCCATTAAGTAATTTAATATTTTTCATAAATAAAGACTTACATCTTAATTGAAGATCATCAAAATCCAACAAATTATTTTTAAGTTTATAATCTTCGTATGTTCTATAACATTCTAAGAATATATCTTTATCTATCTTAGGAGAAAACTTATCTTTATCTTCATTAATTGTTTTATAATATGATATTGAATTTAAAGTTTCCTTAACCTTTTCATCGCTTATTTCATCCAAATAAGTAGATAACACTCCTTTTATAAGCTTATATGCTATTGAAGTGCTTATTATATTTATTCTATTTTCTACCCTGCTTAATATTTTATAAAAAAGACCATGAAACGTCCCAAAGAAAGGTGAGTTTTTATGATTTCCTAAAGCTTTATACTTTTTTTTCATATTTTTAGCTGCAGCTCTTGTAAAAGTTATAATCATTATATTATTAGGATTTATAGCCTTTTGTCTTAATAAAAAATTTAATCTTTTATTAACTTTATTATAATCTATATATTCTTTTAAAATTTCTATATCTTCTTTATTCAAACTCTCTGGATAATATTTAGTTTTATATATTGGCCCAAAGGTAACTAAATAATCTACTTTTCTAATAAGTGTAGTTGTCTTTCCTGCTCCTGGACATGCTATTACAGCCAAATTTCTATTATTGCTTAAAACTGCCCTTAGTTGTTCTTCATTTAATTCTTTATATCTATATTCAATTATTTTATCTCTTAAATAAAAAAATTCTTTCAAAATACTCTTTTCTATCATTTTTGCACCCACTTTACATTTCCTGTTAATGTATAAACTATAATATAAAGTATATCATATAATTGTATATGCATTTTTATAATCCTAATTTATACTTCTAAATATATAAATAATATTCTTTATTTTTTCATTATTTTCCTTTACAAATTAAAAATTGTTGTAATAATCTTAATAAAGGATTAAAATAATATGTGATTAAATAAGTGTATATACATGAAGAATTTAAAAAGACTTATTAGTTAGAGGGGAAATAAATGGAGAATAACAACATTTTTAGTATTAAAAATACTCGAAATCTTACTATGTTAGTAGATTTTTACGAGTTAACTATGGCAAACGGCTATCTTGACCATAATGTAGGAGAAAAAATAGCATACTTTGATATGTATTTTAGAAGGGTTCCTGATGGTGGCGGATACTGTATAATGGCAGGAGTTCAACAACTTATAGAATATCTTTCTACTTTAAAATTTACAGATGAAGACATACAATATTTAAAAGATAAGAAAATGTTTTCAGATAAGTTTCTTGACTACCTACAAAACTTTAAATTTGAATGTGATGTTTGGGCCATACCAGAAGGAAACCCTGTTTTTCCTAGTGAGCCATTAGTTACTGTTAGAGGACCTATAATCCAAGCGCAATTTATAGAAACTATGATCTTACTTACTATAAATCATCAAACCTTAATTGCTACAAAAGCAAATAGAATTTGTAGAGCCGCTGAAGGACGACCAGTAATGGAATTTGGTTCAAGACGTGCTCAAGGATACGATGGTGCAATTTATGGTGCAAGAGCCGCTATCATAGGAGGATGTAATGCAACAGCTTGTACTATAGCAGAGCAAATGTTTGACGTTCCATGTCTTGGTACTATGGCTCATAGCTGGGTACAACTTTTCCCTACTGAATATAAAGCCTTTGAAGCTTGGGCAAAATCTTATCCTAGTGAATGTGTATTATTAGTAGATACATATAATGTATTAAAATCAGGTATACCAAATGCTATCAAAGTATTTAATGAAGTATTAATACCTATGGGATATAGACCAAAGGGAATAAGAATTGATAGTGGCGATATTACTTATCTTACTAAAAAATGTAGAAAACTACTAGACGATGCTGGTTTTCCTGATGTTAAGATAATAATTTCTAATTCATTAGATGAACATATAATAACAGATGTATTAAGCCAAGGTGCAGAAATAGATAGTTTTGGTGTTGGTGAAAGATTAATAACTGCTCGATCTGAACCAGTTTTCGGTGGTGTTTATAAATTAGTTGCTATAGAAGATAACGAAGCGATAATACCTAAAATTAAAATAAGCGAAAACGAAGCTAAAATAACAAATCCTGGTTTTAAGAAAATTTATAGACTGTTTGATAAAAACACTGATACAGCTTTAGCAGATTTGATCTGTCTCAGAGATGAACAATTAGATTTTTCTAAACCACTTGAAATATTCAATCCAGTTCATACTTGGAAAAGAAAAAAATTAACTAAATATTATGCCAAGGATTTAATGGTTCAAATATTTTCTAAAGGTAAGCCTTGTTATGAAAGTCCTACTGTTAAAAAAATACAAAGCATTGTGAAAAAAGAAACTAAAAAGCTTTGGGAAGAAGTGTTACGTTTTGAAAATCCTCATACTTACTATGTAGATCTTTCAACAGACCTTTGGACTCTAAAACATGATTTACTTGATAAGTATTCAAACTTATATGAATAAACTTTAGTGATTGTACTTTATAAAGATATATTAATTCTTTATGAAGTACAGTCACTTTATATATATTAAACACTTTGAAATATCTTAGTAAAATTCTTTTCTTCATACAATTCATCTAATAGATTAATACTTTGACTTTTAAATATTTCATTATAAATATAATCTTTTTTTACGCTTTCTTGCATATCAATTGACATAAATGGACATTCTCCATTTGAATCTTCATATTCATGAAATGGACATTCTTTAAAACAATTTACTCTATTTTTATAAGTAGATAGAAACGGACACTTAGCCATATATAATACCCCCTAAATTTATATGAATAAGTATATTATAAACCATTAATTGTAAATTTTGAATACCTTTTCAAAATTTTTTCTGTTTTTTTAAAATTTAGTTCAATATTTCTATCTAATTTTATTTAAACGCCTCTTTTGGAGTTATAGCACGTCCTATAACTAAAACCACAAAAACTATCCCTACTCCAATACCTATCTTTTGCTTTGATATATGTTTTTTTTCATTTGTTTTATTCTGCTTTTTTAAATTTCCCTGTTTAGATTCACTATTTTTCGTTGTACTCTGTTTCTCCACACTAACACTGTTTTTAGGATTTGCATAAACCTTGCTCTTAGTAACTAAAGAAATCGAAAACAGTAAAATTATTGATAATATAACTATTGATGCTATCTTTTTTAAATTATTTTTCATAACATTCCCCTCCAAAAATTCCCCAATAACTAAAATAATTTTATTATCTTTAATTTTTAATATCCCATTTCATCTCCTATTATTACAACAGTTATATCTGCTCCCATAGGCTTTCTTTTCATAACGGAATATATTCTGCATATCCTATCTTCACTTTTACAATTCATGCATACTCCTGTTTTTACACACGGGGTATTTTGTGAAAGTCTTTTAGCATTTTTAGGTGCAGCTAAAATTTCTATTCTTTCTAGCGCCGCTTTTTCATCATGAGTAATTTTGTTTACTCCTGCTACAACTATAACCTTTTTAGGACCAAACGTCATAGCTGCTACTCTATTTCCAGCACCATCCACATTTACTAATTCTCCTTGCATAGTAATAGCATTACTACTGCATAAAAATAAATCACTTGTCAATTGTGCCCTTTTAACTTGTGATTTTTCTTCTAAAGTAAGTTTGGGATCTCCATGATCTAATATGTTTGCTCCTTTTTGTATTGATTTATCCTTTATTCCTAATGATTGTATTGTAATTGATCCTCCAAATCCTACACTATCACCATGATTTATATTTTTTAAAATATATTCAGCTGCTTCTTCTCTTGTTTCAAAATATATTGCATCAAAATAATTTTCTTTTAATGCTTTAACTACCTTTTCTCCTAAAGTTTTATTGTGCCAAGTATGTACGTTTTCCATAATCTCACTCCTATTAAATAATATTTATAATAACTCGTTTATAAAACCATATTATCCTCAATATCCATTTTTATCAATAAGAATTATTTAATTATCTCTATAAATCTTTTAATTATCATTGCAGTAAATCCCCATATTACATATTCATTATATTTATAAAAATATTGATAATATTTTTTCGAACTAAATTTATATTTTTTTCCACCATTAATAAGATTAAAAGGAAAATCATCTTTATAGTGTTGCTTTATCATTCCTTCATACTTTTCAGGTTTATTTTCAATAAAAAACTTCAATGGTACTTTAAATATGTGATCAACTTCATTCTTATTTGGATAAATTACATCAGTTGTAATTTTACCAACAAATGTATATATTATAGAATTAAATGGAGTTATAAGATAATCCATTTCTCCAATAAATTCAAAGTCTTCTTTATTTATATTTAATTCTTCAAATGTTTCTCTAATTGCAGCATCTTTAGGTGTTTCCCCCTCCTCTATTCCTCCCCCTGGAAGTGATATATCTCCCGGTTGCTTTCTTAAACTTAACGCTCTTTTTTCAAATACTACATAAATTTCTCCTTCCTCTTCTTTAATCAATATCATAACAGAACTCTTTTTAAATTTTTCTATAGATTCCCCCTTTCTATTTTTAAATATACTTATTATATTATTCATAAAAAACTCTCCTCTTCCACTCTCTTTATATTACTTTTTTTGTTGTTTATAACATATTAAAATGTTATACTAAAATCGTATTTAAATCTATTATAAATACATAAAATTTATATTGGGAGAGATGGACTTTGAGACGTAAAATTTCAACTTTATTACTAACAACATTAATCTTTCTTTCATTTTGTACAACAGCCTTCGCTGCTAATCTTAATGCCCCAAATGTAGTTGGAAAATCTGCAATTGTAGTTGATGCTAAAACTGGAGAAGTAATATATGCTAAAGATGTTGATACATCTCCAATGTATCCAGCAAGTACTACTAAACTTTTAACAGCTTTATTATTAGCAGAAAATAAGCAACCTACTGATATACTTACATATACCGATGGTGCTTCAAAACAACCTGAATATACTTTACGTTCCTTTCTTAAGGGTCAACTTAAAGTAGGCGATAAGATGAGTGCTGATGATGCAATGAAAGGATTACTTCTACATTCAGCTAATGATATAGCTTATATGATAGCTGACAATGTAGCAGGAAACACAGAAAATTTTGCCAAGATGATGAATGACAAAATTAAAAAACTAGGTTTAACACATACACATTTTGTAACACCTAATGGGTTAGATAATGGAATTACAGACCACTATACTTCAGCTTATGATTTAAGTGTTATAGGTAGAGCAGCTTATGAAAATGAATGGGTAAGAAAAACTATGAATCTAAAAAAAGATAAAATAGAACTAACAAATGGAGTTCTTGGTTACCCTGAAAATAGAAATAAACTGCTAGGTAAAACTTTAGATTCTAATTTTAATTCTAAGACAGGTATTAATATTAAAGATGTTCCTGTATCTGATGCAGTGTGTATAGGCGGTAAAACCGGTTATACTTCTAAAGCAGGAAGATGTTTAGTAGCTATGTTTAATAAGGATGGTAGAATCCTTATTGGAGTTGTAATGAAATCAGCTTACGATAAAAATGATACATATGTATTTAATGATATGGCCAAAACTATCAATTGGGCATATTCAGCAAAACAAGTAGCTCTTTATAAAGCAGATACTGAATTAAAAACTTTATCTATAAAGTATAGACCTTTAAAATTTTTCGGACCTACAAAAACAATTAATGTTCCTGTAACAGTAAAAGAAGATGTTACTTACTATGATAATGAATTCAATAAAGCGGAAACTAAAACTGAATTTGAATTACCAGATATAGGTATAGGGCATTTAAGTAAAAACAAGAGTATTGGTAAATTAGTATTAAAACAAAGAACTGCAACTAAAACTTATGATTTATATCCTACAATTTCTTCTTCAAGTTTAATAAAAGATAACATACTTTTATATTTAGGCTTAGGTGTTGGATTTATTATAGTAATCGGATTAATTATCTTCATCTCTAAATTTATATCAAATAAATTTAGAAGAGGTAGAAGAAATAGACGTATGTTCTAGAAAAACTGCTGACTTAATCAGCAGTTTTTTCTTCATAAAACTATAATACTTTTTCTATAAATTTTCCATTTTCATAAAACAGCTCATTATCTGCATATATCTTACCACCATTTCTCATATCACAAAGCATATCCCAATGAATAGTAGATTTATTTTTTCCACCTGCTTCTGGCATAGAATCACCTATTGCCATATGAATAGTTCCACCTATTTTTTCGTCAAATAACATATTTCTTGTAAACTTTTTAATTCCATAATTAGTTCCTATAGCAACTTCTCCAAATCTAGAAGCTCCTTCATCAATTGATAAAAGTGTCTTTAAGAGTTCTTCTCCTTTTTTTGCTGTTGCATTTATAATCTTACCATTTTCAACTTCTAATCTTATTCCCTCAATCTCTTTTCCCATATAAATTCCTGGAAAACTAAAAGTTATAAATCCATTAATTCCATCTTCAACAGGAGATGTAAATACCTCTCCATCTGGAAAGTTAACTTTGCCATCACAATTTATCCATTTTCTTCCTTCTATATTTACTTTTATATCAGTTCCTTCTGAAATAATATGTAATTTCTTTTTTGTGTCTAGATATTTTACCCATTTTTCTTGATATTCACTTACTTTTTTCCACTCTTGTACTGGATCATCCGAATCCAAAAGACCAGCTCCATATACAAAATCCTCATACTCATCAAGACTCATACTAGCCTCTTGTGCATCTGCATAAGTTGGAAATTGGGTTCCACACCATCTAAGTGATCCATCCCCCATTTTTTTTGAATAAATCTCCCTCCAACTTGTAGCTCCTTTAGCACTTAATTTTAATACTTTAGAATCAATATTGGCATTTGATTTAGTATTCTTAGTTCCCCATGCAGTTAACCACACATCTGCCTTATCTAAAGCAATCTTTTGTATAAAATTTTCTTCTTGCAATTGCTCTTCAGTACTATATTTTAGCTTTACTTGATCTACTTCATGAGAATTTAATTTAGTTTCTACATGTGCTCCTGCAATTATAGCCTCTTTTGCTACTTCAACCATCCAAGGCTCACATACATTTTCACATTGTACAAGTACAAAGTCCCCTTTTTTCACTTCAGCTGAATAATTAACCAATAATCTAGCCAACTTCTTTAATCTTATATCTGACATTTCTCTTCCCCCTAAAAGTATTTTTATATATTATTTCATAAAATTATACATTTACCCAACATTTACGTCAACATAATAATTAAATCATATATCACAAATACATTTACGTGAACATATTGTATTATGTATAAATATTTTGAAAGGATGAATATTACTATGACTTTATATCCTTATTGGAGGATTAAAACTAAATCTTTTATAAGACTACTTCATGCATCACCTGATACACCAGCAGTAGATATATATTTCAACAATCAACCAATAACTGCTAACTTAAAATATAAGGACTTTACTCAATATATATCCATAATACCCGGTCTATATAATATAAAGGTTTTTCCTGCTGGAAAACTCTCATCTCCTATTATTGATACTCGAATAAAAATACCTTCTGATAAAATTTTGACATTAGCACTTGGAAATACACTTAGACATATTCATGTACTTCCTTATGAAGAGCCTAAACTTCCAATTCCCCCAAATAATGCTTATATTAAGTTTGTACATCTATCTCCTGATACTCCAAATCTAGATATAACTTTGCCTAATGATACTACACTATTCAAAGATGTGGCATTTGAAAAAGGAACAGACTATACCCCAATAAAAACAGGTACTTATACAATCCAAGCTAAACCAACTGGAACCAACAAAGTTATTTTAACAATACCAAACATAGTGTTAAAACCTAATAGATTTTATACTCTTTATACTGTTGGAAATTCAAGTGGTAATCCTCCTTTACAAATGTTAATACCCCTCGATGGTAATTCCTATATAACTCTATAATATCTATTTTGTACTTAACTTTAAAGGTAATATTGAATATAATGCACAAGCTTTTATCAAGTCCTCTATTGAAACTTGTTCCCTTGGACTATATGCCAATATTTCTTTGCCTGGACCAAAACCTATAGTCGGAATTTTAAACATACCATAAGTTATACTTCCATTTGTAGTTAATATCCATTTTTTTATTTGTGGCTCTGTATCATACATGGTTTTATATGCTTCAATGGTCTTTTTTAATATAAAACTATCCTTATCTATGATCCATGGTCTCAAGATATTATTGGCACTATAGCTATATCCCGTATATGTTGTCTTATTTGATGTATTTATTTTAACATTATAATTTTTAATAGATTTTAAGCAACTTAATTCCTTAATAATATCATCTATATGTTCTCCTAAAACCATTCTTCTATCAATATTGATAATACATTTATCTGATATACATGATTTAGACGGACTTTTACAAGATATCTTATTAACAGAAATAGATGCTTTTCCTAAAATATCACTTTTATATAATTGATTTAATTTCTCTAAATCTTTAACTACAGGAAGAGCCTTATAAATAGCATTTATCCCCCTTATACAATCTCCCGAATCAGTGCTTAATCCATTTATAATAACTTCTATTTCGGCTCTTCCCCTACTGCCTATATGAATATTTAAATTTGTAGGTTCAGTTATAACTACAAAATCAGGTTTTATATTATCCTTCTCTATTATATATTTCCAAGCTTCTCCATCATATTCTTCTTTCATTATAGATCCTATTACATAAACCGTATAATCCCCTGTAAGCTGCAAATCTTTAATAACTTTAGCACTATATACAATTGACGCCATAGCACCTTTTTGCTCAAGTGTACCTCTTCCATATATAACATCATCTTTAATTTCAGGACTAAACGGATTTTGATTCCATAAATCATCATCCCCTACATCTACTGTATCAATATGAGCTTCTATAGCTATAACTTTACTTCCGTTTCCTACCCTTCCAATAATATTACCCATTCCATCTATGAATGTTTCATCAAATCCAACTTTATCCATTTCTTTTTTAACTCTTAATGCAACTTCTTTTTCATTATAAGTAACACTATGTATATTTATCATATCAATAAGAAAATTAGTAATACTCCCTCTATACTCCTCTATCTTTTTTATTATTACATTTTTTATGTCCATACTCTAAACCCCTCTTAACGTTTTTCCTATATATGTTATTTTTTATTCTTGTGAAATATTCCTTTTTTGAAAATAATATATTTCTTTAAATCATTACTATTTTTCTATTGAACTCATATATTGATATTATCAATCAATTCCATATATTGAAATATGATAGGAGGAATACTATGAAATGTGAAAGAAATGCAATAATATTATTTTTTATCTTTATATTTTCTTTAACTTCATTGTGTAGCATTAGGGTATATGGAAAAACCTTCAGAAAAAATTCATTAATTAAAAAAAGTATAAACACAGAATCCCATAGCATTGAAAATAATACTTATGAAAAAAAATTATCTCAAAATAAAAATACCCTAGAGAAAAATAAAAATAATCCCGCGGTATCAGAAATTAAAGAAAAAAAATTTACACCTTTAAAATTAGGCTCACGTGGAAATGAGGTTAAAACATTACAACAAAAACTTAATAAATTTGGATATAAAATAAATTCGGATGGAATATTTGGTGATTCTACTGAAACTGCAATTTACGACTTTCAAAAAAGAAATGATTTAGCTAGAGACGGTATACCCGGCAAATCAACTTTAAAAAAATTAGATTTAGAGCCAACGGAAAAAACTATGTATAATTCCAAAGATAATATTTTTTCTCCCGTTGATAGCTCTAATTACTTTGAAAATTTTATAAACAAAAGAAATTCAAATAGTGTAACAGACTACTATATATGGGTAAATACTAATACACCTAAAACTTATATATTTAAAGGATATAATCATCATTGGAAACTTATAAAGACACTCCCCTGCACTGTTGGCAAATCCTCTACCCCTACAATAAAAGGAACTTTTTGTATTGGAAATAAAGGTGAATCTTTCATTGTTAAAAATAATTCTAAATTAATGTGTAAATATTTCACTCAAATAAATGGAGATTATCTATTCCATACAATATTGCTAAATAGAAATGGAAGCATTGCAAATGGCACACTAGGAGCTAAATTATCTCATGGGTGTATAAGACTTTCCATAAATGATGCAAAATTTATTTATTACAATATACCTAAAAAAACTACTGTATATATAAATTGATTTTTTAGAAAAAACTTTTAAGAGGAAATGCATTCTGTATACAAAACTTATAGTTAGTTATAGCAAAACATATTATTAATATTATAAGGAAAGTAATAATGGCTTTTTTGTTACTTTTCCTTATAACTTGTATAATTCCAAATATAAAACCAAGGATTCCCCATAATTGAATTATTGGTATCCTTTCTGGTAAACAGTTATCAATAAATAAACATATAAAATTTAAAGGTACGTATAAAAAAGATATTATAGGTAAACACACATTATATACTATATATGGTGATATTATTATTACAAAAAAACTTACAAGTATTCCTATTGGAGAATTACTTATTAATATAAATAATACACTTAAAACTATAAAGCTTATAATCATATATTTAATTAAATAATCTCTATTTTGAAAAACATTTAAGAAAGCTTTATTAAAGTTTGCCCATATATCATTATAGCTTGGAGTATTATACGTATAACGATTATTATAAAGTTTAAACAAGCTCATATTTCCACTGGAAAAAATATATATTGGAATTATAAAAATTAATCTCATTACATAAAACATAAAAGTATATCCCAATATTTTAAGTATACATTCTTCCAGAGAACTTCGGGTCTTAACAGACTTCGATGAAAATTTACTTAGGTCATCTATAATAATTAACTTGTCCTCCATATAGTCCCCCCATTTCCTTTCCAATAATTTACATATACAATATTACCATATTATGGATTTATTTGCATTAGATTAATTCCACAATTAAGTATAAAATAAGTATAAAAATAGGGTTATCTTAAAAATTTCTTTAAGATAACCCTTAAACTTTATTTTATAATATATATTTAGTAGATTCTTTATCATTTATTTTATTAAATATTAATAAACTTATAAAAACACATATAGTTGCAAGAGTCCAACCCCCAACTACATCACTTATATAATGAACACCCACATATACTCTACTAAGCCCTACTGACGAACCATAAATATATATAAGTATACTTAATATTACTGATACTCCCCTATTTTTGAAACTTGTTAAAACAAAATATATTATAAGTAAAGCAGCTGTCATAGATAATACAGAATGACCACTTGGGAAACTATATCCATGTATGTTTACAAGCCAATTTCCTGTTGGTCTTGGTCTTTTAACTATAAATTTTAACACTTGACTAATAATCGCAATTGTTAAAACTGTTATAGAATAAAACCAAGCTTCTTTTTTTCTTCTTATTATGTAGAAAAACATAAATACTAAAATAGTAAATATTATAGCTGTTATTGTATCACCACTTTTACTTATTATAACTACTAGTTTATTAAGAGTATGGTTTCTAATACTTGAAACATAATTAATTGCTATATTATCAAATTTTCCTCCACCAGTAACAAAACTATCTCTTAATTTTATAATAAAAAAAGTTATCCATCCTATAGATAATAATCCTAGTAAATACAAGTAATATTTTACAATGTTTTTATTATTATCTGAATCACTTATGTACATTTTATTCTCTCCTTTATAAATTTTTAATTTTATAATTAAAATTAATATTAATATGAAAATTCTATATTAGTATACTATGTTTATATTATAATGTCATCTAAATTCATATAAATTTTCCTGAATAATTGACACAGCCTATGCCTTAGTATATCATTAAACTAGGATTTTAATATACCTTTTATTACATATAAAGGTTATTTAAATATACATAAATATGGGAGTGAAAATAGATGTCAGCAAATGAAGTTAGAACAAGATTTGCACCAAGTCCAACTGGATATATGCACGTTGGAAACTTGAGAACAGCACTTTATACTTATCTTATTGCAAAGCATGACAATGGTAAGTTCATACTAAGAATTGAAGATACAGATCAAGGAAGATACGTTGAAGGTGCAGTTGATGTAATATATAAAACACTAAAAATGACTGGATTAACACATGACGAAGGTCCGGACATCGGCGGTCCTGTAGGTCCTTACGTTCAAAGTGAAAGACGTGGACTATATTTAGGCTATGCCAAAGAATTAGTTGAAAAAGGTGAAGCTTATTACTGTTTCTGCGATAAAGAAAGACTTGATTCATTAAAAGAAACATCTGGTACATTTAAATATGATGGTCATTGTAGAAATATTTCTAAAGAAGAAGTTGAAGAAAAATTAGCATTAGGTATTCCTTATGTTATAAGACAAAAGAATCCTTTAGATGGTGAAACAACTTTTGAAGATGAAATCTACGGAACAATTACAGTAGATAATTCAGAACTTGAAGACATGATATTAATCAAATCAGATGGTCTTCCAACATATAACTTTGCAAATGTTATAGATGATCACTTAATGGGAATAACTCACGTTGTACGTGGAAATGAATACTTATCTTCTGCTCCAAAATACAACAGATTATATAATGCTTTTGGATGGGATATACCAACTTATATTCACTGTCCTCCAATTATGAAAGATGCTCATAACAAATTAAGTAAGAGAAATGGAGATGCATCTTTTGAAGATTTACTTGCAAAAGGATATCTTAAAGATGCAGTTGTAAACTTTATAGCTCTTCTTGGATGGAATCCAGGAACTAATCAAGAAATATTTACTCTTGAAGAATTAGTTGAACAATTTGATTATAGAAATATTCATAAAGCCCCATCTATATTTGATACTATAAAATTAAAATGGATGAATGGCGAATATATAAAGAAACTTTCCCTTGAAGAATTCCATGAGTATGCATTACCATACTATAAAGAAGTTTTCACAGAAGAAGAAATGGGAAAATACAACTTATTAAAATTAAGTGAACAAGTACAAACTAGAATTGAAGTATTTACTGAAATACCTGAACTTGTAGGCTTTGTAAAAGAATTACCTGATTATGATATTTCAATATATGCTCATAAAAAAATGAAGACTAATTCTGAAAATTCATTAGTAACTTTAGAAAAAGCACTTCCTGCTTTAGAAAATTTACAAGATTGGACTTTTGATAATCTTAATGATGTAATTTATGCATTAGTTAAAGAATTAGAAGTTAAAAATGGAGTTGTTTTCTGGCCTGTTAGAACTGCTTTATCTGGAGAAGCTTCTTCACCTGGTGGAGCTTTTGAACTTGCTGAAATTCTAGGAAAAGAAGAATCTTTAAGAAGAATTAGAATCGGAATCGAAAAATTACAACAAGCAACTGCTTAATAACTATAAAAAACCCTCTCTATATATTATAGAGAGGGTTTTTTATGCATATTTATTATTTAATTATATTCCAAGACTTATCAACCTTTTTGCAATTCAATCCGATATTCTTTTCACTTTTTTCTATTTTATCATTAACTTTATTTAAAATTTCAGCATTAAATAATATATATGCTGTATCATCCGCTATCTTAACTTCTTTTACTGAAACTTTTCCTACTTTTAATATATTATTTTTTAGGCGTCCTTCATCTTCAATTTTATCTTTCCATTTGTTAATGACAGTTTTCATAACTTCTTTATTCTTAATATCCATATTTTCCGGTTCAATAATTTCAAATTTTGCTACATCCTCAATTTTGTTAGACTTTGCAACTGTAAATTTTCCGTATATATCTTTTTTTAATTTTTTTCCAGACTCTGATTTAATATTTTTAGTTATAAATATATAATAATTTTGTTGTTCCTTATACTTTTTTTCCGAAGTAATTTTAATTGAAGTTCCATCTTCATTTAGACTCAGTTTTACTGGTTCTATTTCTCCATCTTCTCTTACTACAATTATATTGTCCTCATTTATACTATTTTTATCTAATTTCTTGTTAAATCTTATAGTCCATTCCTTATCTTTATCAACCTTATCACCCTGTTTTAGAACTATTTCTTTATAATTAGCTGGATTTTTATCTATTCTTTGTCCATAACATATAACCCCTGAGTTAGAAGTTCCAAGATACACTCGTCCATCTTTTCCTTTAACCATACTATTTATAATATCATTTGATCCAATATCATAAAGCCCTATAAACTTTTCTTCTACTCGTTTTTTAGTATAAATCATATTTTTTCCAATCCACAATATTAATTTAGAATCATCAGTCTTTTTTAAACCTCTAATTTCATTATAAGTCTTCATAAGACCTAAGCCTTCATTACTAAATCTAGTATCTTCTTGTGGAAGTAAGTTTTCATCTAGTTTATAAACTTTATATTCATTTTTATTATCTTTGTATACAAATTCAAATTCATCTTTTTCATTTAAAAATATATTTATTGGCTCTTTTCCATCTTGAAATCTGTAGTTAATTGTTCTAAAATTCTTACCATCTAATTTATTAAATTTTATACCTTTTCTTGTTCGTGTAACTACATATACATCTTTATTCTTATCTTTTAATAATATATTTTCATCAGCTACTTCATCTGGATAAATTTTTGATAAAGAAATTTTATCTACATTTTTATCCTTATCTATTATATAAATATTTTTTATTCCTACTATATAAATATTGTCATTTTTATCAACGCTTACACTACTTGCAAATTCATTATATTCTTCCTTATTGAATTTAACGTATTCTTCCATAGAATTATTTTTTACTTTATAAAGTGTATTATACTTTACTAAATATACTTCTCCATTATATACCATGGAATTACAATATGTTGAAAAATTAGTTCTTATCTTATTATTTAAAATAAATTTATCGTCTTTTAAAGTAACATCTAATACAACATCATCATCCATTTTATAATCTGATTTCTCATCATATTCGTCACTTAAAATTCTAATTTGTGAATCTTTATCTTTTAATACAACAGCAGAATTTCCAACATAGCTATCCACTGAAACTTCTTCATCTTGTCCATTTATCTTTATTGTAAATCCTCTAGTATTTTTTATAACAATATTATCTTTTGAGTATACACTAAATTCTTTACTATCTTTTGCTACATTATAGACTTCTTTAATCTTATCATTATAAATTTCTCTGATTTTATCATTATCCAAAATCCAAACATTATATTTACTATCTACAGTTATATCCTTTATATCTTTACCATTAAATAATTTTAACCTCTCTCCACTTGGTGATAAATATTCTATTTTTTCTTTAGATATAATCCAAATACATCCATTTTCATCTATAACATAATCTCGAATATCATTCTTAAGCCTAATATTTTTTTCTTCTCCGTTTTTTGATATACTTTTTAATATATATTGATTGTTTCCAGTTTTATCAATCTGTGTAACCTTGAAATATACTGTTCCACTATTATCAAATTTTATATTTATAATAGCATTATTATAAATATCCTTTTCTCCTTCTTTTATAACATATTTTTCTTTTATAACATATTTTTCTTTTGTATCTTCTTTTCCTTTATCACTAATTTTTAATAATTTATATTGCTTTTTATTACTTTCATATATTGATAACCATATATTTTTATTGTTGTCTATAAGAAATTCTTGTAGTTTGTTATTATTGTTAATATCAACATATTTACTCACATTAGTAATTTTACTAGATAAATTCTTAGTATCTATTGTTAATATTTCATATTGTCCATTTTTCTTATATGGAGATACATATACATATCTACCATCTCTTTGAATATTTGTAGAACATAATATTTCATTTTTACTAAAATCATATTTCTTAGCTTTCCCATCTTTTATAAAATACAACGCCATCTTAGTCAAAACTACTGTACAATCCTCAAATTGTTTTACTTTTAACACCTTTTCTTCAATATCATATTTATTTTCTACTTTAGTTGATCTTTTATCATATTTTGTATAAATTTCTGTAGCTTGTACATTTTTATTACCAAAATTAATAGGTGTTAAAGCACATGTAAATACACTTGCAATCATCAGTGCAATACCTCTTCTGTATTTCATATTTATTCCTCCATTTACATAATAAACTTTATAAATATTATACTACACTTACCACCATACCTTAAGTTGTTTTTGCTATATTTTGCTTAAAATAATAAAAATCTGGCAGCATTCGCCACCAGATTATCTATATTAATTGAGTATTGAAAGGGATCAAATTAACGACACACTTTGTCAGGATTTAAAATATTTTTTTCATCAAAAGCCTTCTTAATACCTCTCATTATGTTCATATAACTATTTCCATACTGTTCAAACATATATTCTTTCTTAGCATAACCAATTCCATGTTCACCAGATACAAGTCCATTTAGTTCTTCTGATTTTTTATACATGCATTCAAACAATTTACTTAAATTATCTTTCCAATCTTTATCATTTAAATCATCCCTACAAATGTATACATGTAAATTTCCATCTCCAGCATGACCAAAGCTTGGTATTCTCATATTAAACTCTTTTTCTAGTTCATGAGTATATTTTATAAATGTTGCTACTTTATTTCTTGGAACAACAACATCACATTCATCCATTTCAGTAGTTGATGCTTTAATTGCTTCAAGAAATGCTCCTCTAGCTGACCATACAGATTCTTTTCTTTCATCTGTATCAACTATGAATACATCTAATGCTCCTTCTTTTAAGCAAAGATCAGCAACAGTTTCATAGTCTTTTTCAACTTGTTCTGTACTATTTCCATCGAATGTTAATAGAAGATATGCATCTGATGAAGTATCAGGGAATTTCTTTCCTAAATATTCTTCAGCACATAGTATTACTTCTCTTTGCATAAATTCTATTGCTGTTGGTACTGCCTTTGATTTTATAATTTTGGGAACCATTTCAATTGCTGTATCTATATCGTTATATGGTATAAGTAAGCTTATTGATTTTTTAGGTAGTGGTAATAATTTTAATATAGCTTTTGTTACTATACCTAAAGTACCTTCTGAACCGATAATTAAATCTTTCAAACTATATCCTGAACTATTTTTAACTACTTTTCCACCAAGCTGTACAACATCTCCATTTGGAAGAACTACTTCAAGACCACGAACATAGTCTCTTGTAACGCCATATTTAACAGCTCTCATTCCTCCAGCATTTGTACTTATGTTTCCACCTATTGTAGCACTTTTTTCACCTGGATCTGGTGGATAGAAAAGATCATTTTCCTCTACATATTTTCCTATTTCCATCAAAAGTACACCTGGTTCTAATGTAAGAGTTAAATTTTCTTCATCTAATTCTAATATATGATTCATTTCAGTAGTTTCAAGCATTATTCCTCCATGTAGTGGAACGGAAGCCCCTACAAGTCCTGTACCTGAACCTCTTACAACTACTGGTATAGTATTTTCATATGCATATTTCATTATTTTAGAAACTTCTTCTGTTGAATGAACTCTTACTAAAACATCTGGATAATTACTTATTCCACCTAATTCGTCATGACTATAATCTTCATTTATTTCATCACCATATAGGACATTATCGTTACCTACTACTAATTTTAAGAATTCTAAGTCTTTATTATCTATTTTTTTGTATTCGCACATTGCTATAACCTCCCCATTTTAGAAGCTAAGGGATAGCTTCTTATATAAATCCGTAATTTGTTTTTAAGTATTCCTTATAAACTTGAAGCAACTTCTGTTATCGCTTCTTCCCTATCTAATTGTTGTATTAAGTTTGGTATTATTTCATAAAGATCTCCAACTATTCCATAGTGTGCTACATTAAATATTGAAGCATTTGGATCTTTATTTATAGCAATTATTGTATCTGAATTATTCATTCCAGCTACAAATTGTACTGATCCTTGAATTCCTACAGTAATTATTAATTTAGGTTTGACAGTTCTTCCACTAAGTCCTATTTGCTGTTTTGCATCTATCCAGCCTGCTTCAACAAGAGGTCTTGTTCCAGCTATTTGTCCACCTAACTTATTAGCTAGTTCTTCAATAAGTTTCATATCTTTTTCTGATTTAATTCCTCTACCTGCTGCTATTATAACTTCTGCATCAGATATACTTACTTCTTTTTCTTTTTTAGTTATACTAAGAACTTTTATTCCTGATTCAAACTTATTTGAATCCATTTCACAGTTTACAATTTCCCCTTTACATTCTTCATTTCTTTCTAAAGGTGAGAATATTTTATATCTAACTGTGGCAAATTGAGGTCTATTATTGCTAGTTATAATTTGAGCCATTATGTTTCCACCAAAAGCTGGTCTTATTTGAACTAAGTCTGTATTTTCCTTCATATCAAGTATCGTACAGTCTGCTGTAAGCCCAGTTTTAAATCTAGCTGCAACTCTTGGTGCAAGTGATCTACCAACTGTAGTTGCTCCAACTAAAATTGATGATGGCTTAACCTTTTGTATAAAATCTTCAAATGCTGCTGCATATGGTTCTATTCTGAATTCCTTTAGTTCTTCATAATCATAAACAAATACTTTATCTGCTCCGTAATGTAATAACTCTTCTGCTTTATCTTTGATATTATGACCTATAAATAAAGCATATACTGGATGATTTATCTTTCCTGCAAGTTCTTTTCCTTTTCCTATGAGCTCATATGTTACAGGGTGAATCTCTCCTTCTACATGATCAACATATACTGTTATTCCCTTCCAAAGATCTTTATCTATATGTTGAATTTCTTCCTCTACATATTCAACTACATCTTTTGGACCTTTTCTAACACATAGCTTACACATTTTACATGCTGCAGATATTTCTAATTTTCCACTTTTCTCTTCCATAGCTCCAAACGGACAAACTTTTATCAACTCTTCAATAACTTCTTTGTTTAATCTATCTTCATGAATAACTAATTTTCCCATAATAAATCCCCCTTGATTTTTTTAAAGCAATAGGTCTTATTTAGGTGCTAGGAACCTTTTATACTGAATTATAAGTTCCATGTACCAGGTTCTAAATATATATTCTAGTTTTATACAAATTTAAGTTCTTTAAGTTTTTCTAGCAATTTATCAGTAAGCTCTTCTTCATTTCCTTCCCACATCTCTTTATCTGTATTTACTTCTGGTGGGAATATCCTCTCAACTTGTGTTGCCGAACCATTTAATCCATAATGATTTTCTTCTATATCTTCAAAATCTTTTAATCCAAATACTTTGATTTCTTTTTCTTTAGTTGATAACTTCATCTTATAAGATGGTAGTCTTGATGTGAAAATATCCTTTTCTACAGTTATAAGACATGGATACTTAATCTCTTGTATTTCTACTGTTTCAGGCATATCCATTTCAACTGTTATTGACTTTTCCTTAACTTCTACAATTCTTCTGACATTAGCTACATGTGGAATTTTTAAATATTCTGCCATTTCAGGTCCAACCTGAGCTGTATCCCCATCTGTTGTCTGTTTACCACATATTATAAGATCAGGATTTCCTGTCATTTTAACTCCTTGAGATATTGTATACGCTGTTGCAAGTACATCTGCACCAGCAAATTTTCTATCTGAAAGTAATGTACCTTCATCCGCCCCCATCATAAAAGCTTCTTTTATTATTTCTTTAGCTTGAGGTGGGCCCATTGTTATTACATTTACTTCTCCGCCTTTTTGTTGTCTAATTCTAAAGGCTGTTTCTAGGGCGAATAAATCATAAGGATTCATTTTTGAATCTATGCCGTCTCTCTTTAGTACTCCTGTAATAGGATCTACTTCGACTTTGCTTGTTCCAGGTACCTGTTTAATACAAACTAGAATTTCCATAATTAATCCCCCAATCAGATATTTAAAATTTAAGGTAAGTCATCCTACCATTTTTATTATATCTATGTTATCTTTTTATTTTTAATCTTACTGCGGAGCAAAACTTCCTCCAAAGTAAGCAATACAACCTAAAATGATTACATATGCTAAACAGAATTTAAGTGTTCCATTAAGTATCTTACCTTCTGTTCCTTGTATTCCAGTAGCCGCTGTTGCAACCGCGATACTTTGTGGTGAGATCATCTTTCCTGCTGTAGCTCCACCTGTATTAGCTGCTGCAAGCCAATATGGACTTAAATGTAATGAATTTGCAACTTGAACTTGAAGTTCTCCAAATAATACATTTGCTGAAGTATCACTACCTGTTACAAATGTTCCAAGGGCTCCTATAACTGGTGCTATGAATGGGTAAAATCCTCCAGTTATCTTAACCAATACAGCTGCAATTGCAGTTATCATTCCACTGTATCCCATTACCTTAGCAAGTGAAACTATTGATACTATTGTTATAGCTGACTTTGTCATTTGTTTTGCTGTATCAAATAACACTTTCATAATTTCACCAAATTTGGCACCCTGAATTAATCCACCTATACATGTTGCTATTATTATAAGAGTACCTGGAGTTGCTATCCATTTAAATGTATACGGTTTCGCTCCTGGACCTGTGTATATAGGTACTGCTGTTTTTATTTGTGATAATGCAGTATTAATTGTTGAGAATAATGGACTTGTAACAATTATTATCAAGAATACTAAAATAAATGGTATCCAAGCTATTACTCCTTTTTTAAATGAAATCTTTTCAACATCTTTAGCTGCTGTATCCTTATAGAACACTTTAGCCATTAATATAGTAACTCCCATACAAACTATACTTCCAAGTAAAGCTGGTAATTCAGCTCCCATATATTTTGCTGCTAATACTTCTGGTATTGCAAAAGCAAGTCCTGAAGCTAGAGATATACCAAATACTCCTTTTATTGCTTTTACATTCTTTTCTGTTATCATTACTAATAATATTGGTACTATTGCTATTAATACTCCAAGTTGAAGCGCAACCGCATAACTAAGCATTCCTGGGTCTAATCCTGCTACTTTAGCAAGAGTTGATACTGGAATTCCTATAGCTCCAAAAGCTGTTGGAGTAGTGTTTGCTATAAGACAAATTATTGCTGCAAATACTGGATCAAATCCTAAAGCTGCCATAATACTTGCTGGGATTGCAACTGCTGTTCCAAAACCGGCTATTGCTTCCAAGAATCCTCCAAATCCCCAAGCTAGTATTAATACTAGGATTCTTTTATCTGTTGTAATGCTTGTCATTATTTTCTTTATAATATCCATACTTTTTGTATACATAGAAAGATTATAAGTAAAAACTGCCGCTATGATTACTAACATGATTGGCCAAATTGCAAGTGCTGTACCTTCAAGCGTTGCCGTAAGTGCATCTAATATTGGCATTTTCCATACTACAACTGCTAGTACAATTATTAAAGCTAGAGTAGCTGGACAGGTCTTATGTCCTGGCATTTTTAAAGCACCTAATGATACCATTAACCATACTATAGGAATAAGTGCTATTAAACATAATAAATACATATTCATATTTTCCCCTCCAAAATGAATTCTAAATTTTAGTTAATTTATTAATTGGTATGACCATCTTTCCTTTAATTTCATATTATCATAATGTTCACACAATTTCTATAATTGTTATTTTTTTAACATTTCAAATTTTACCGAAAATATAGCGCGTGATAACGTTTCCAACAAGTGCCCATTAAATACTTTTAGCATAAATTTCTAAAACATATTTTTGGTGTTATTGTTTGTTATTTATTTAACAATAATGTCGATAAATAATACTCTGATCTGAAATACATGTAATATTTCAGATCAGAGTATCACGCTCCTCTACTTGTTAAATCCTGATTTATTAAATCCAAATGTTTTCTCATAGAACTTGCAGCTGCAATTGGATTATGAGTTTTTAATGCTTCCCATATTTCTTCATGTTGTTTATCAATATCATCTTTATGTAATTTACTAATAATATTTTTTCTTGCATCTTTAATGAAAGAATCCATAAGAGTAGATACACTATTTAGTATACTTACTATAAGAAAATTTTGAGTGGCTTTAGCAACAGCATAATGAAACTTAGTATCTAATTTAACTTTTTCATCTTCATCTTCTGAAATTTCAATATCTGTAATTATCTTTTTTATTTCTATAATTTCATCGTCAGTTATTTGTTTAGCAGCTAATGCAGCTGTTTCTATTTCAATAACTTTTCTTAGCTGAAAAATCTCCTTTAATTTGCAATCATTAAGCATAAACATAATAGACAATGGTTCTAATAAAGTATCTTCGAAATTTGATCTTATAAAATTCCCCTCACCTTGTTTACACTCAACTATCCCTACTATCTCCAATACCCTTAATGCCTCTCTTATAGATGCTCTACTAACTCCTAATTTTTCTACTAAGTCTCTCTCTGATGGGAGCTTGTCCCCTCCTTTTAATGTTCCATCCTTAATCATCTCTTTAATTTGGTTTATTACATGCTCATAAACTTTTGTATTCTTTATGGGAGTAAACACTTTACTCTTCTCCTCTCCGTGTACTATAATAGTATTATATTTTTTATTATATAATTTTCCTAGATATTTTGTCAATATTTGTTAAAATATATTGACATTAATCAGATAAGTGATATAATACCAATGCAATTTATAAAAAGGTGGTTTATTTGAATGCCTAAAATATTAGAAAATGTTAAAGATACTATTTTAAAAGAAAGCAAAAAAATTCTTTTAAAAGAAAATTACAAATCATTAAACATACGTCAAATAGCAAAATGTTGTAATATAGGAATAGGAACATTTTATAATTATTTTTCTACAAAAGATGAATTAGTTATGGAAATATTAAAAAATGACTTTAATAAAAGTATAAATCTTATTGAACAACTAAAAAATAATAGTCTTTCTTTTAAAGAAAAGTTAGAACAAATTTATAAATCTTTTGATTTATTTTTAGGAGATTATATCTCTGTATTTTATGAGATTTCTTCTGTAAAGGGTACAAAATGTAAACGAAATACAGATTTTTCAAATTTATATAAATGTCTTAGTGAGCTTATTGATATAGAAAAAAATAATGGAACCATCAAAAAAGATGTAAATTCTTATGATTTTGCTCATTTTATAGTTTCAAATCTTTTTTACCTTACCAAAACTCATTATATATCTTTTGAACAATTGTATAATTTCTTGAATATATAAATATATAGCATGCAGTTATATATTTATATATTTTATCTTTATATGAACATAGTTCATTCAATGAAAGGAGTCTTTTTATATGACTAAAAAAAATCATTCAACAGCACTTATTGTTTTTTTACTAGGTATATTTATGGGCGCTATTGATAGCGGTATAGTATCTCCTGCCAGAACTATAATAAGTAATAATCTAAACATTAGTGAAAATCTTGGAGTTTGGATGATTACTATATACACATTATCCTATGCAGTTTCTATGCCTATTTCAAGTAAATTATCAGATATATATGGCCGAAAAAAAGTCTATAATCTAAGTATTCTTATCTTTGTATTAGGTTCAACACTTTGTGGTCTTAATAATTTTTTTGGTGATTTTAAATTACTACTATTTTCAAGAATAATTCAAGCATTTGGTGGTGGAGGAATAATGCCAATTGCAACAGCTATGATAGGACAAAGCTTTCCAAAAGAAAAACGGGGAACTGCTCTGGGACTTGTAGGTTCTATATATGGTATTGCTACAATACTTGGACCAACCTTAGGATCTACTATTCTGAACATAGCAGGAAATGACCATTGGGGATGGATTTTCTTTATAAACATTCCTATTAGTATAATTATATTACTTCTAAGTACAAATTTAGAGGAAAGTAAATCGGATGTCATAGGTCCTCTTGATTTAAAAGGAAGCGTTACTTTAAGTATAGTTATAGCATCTCTTATGTATGCTTTAACTAATCTAAATTTCTTCCATTTTAAAGACAGTATTAAAAGTACATCTGTATACCCTTTTCTTTTAATATTTATCATAGCTTTACCAATATTTATTTTAATAGAACAAACAGCACAAGACCCTATATTAAATTTAAAATATTTTAGAAACAAAGAAATCCTTCTAACTCTTATAATAAGTTTTATAGTTGGAACTGGACTTATGGGCGTTGTTTTTGTTCCTCAATTTGCAGAAAATGTGTTAAAAATCAAGACTGGTAGTGGTGGATACCTCGTTACCCTTATGGCTATATTTTCAGGAATAGCGGCTCCTTTAGGTGGAAAAATCATTGATAAATATTCAGCTAAAATCATAATGTCCATTGGATTTATATGTACTATTATAGGCGCCTTATTCTTAGGATTGTTCGTAACTTCTCATTTAACTTTTATAAATATATTTATAGGACTTGCATTTATGGGATTTGGAATGGGATTTACTATGGGAACACCATTAAACTATTTAATGTTAAGCTATGTATCTCAGTCTGAGTCAGCTTCAGCATTATCAACATTGTCCTTAATTCGTTCAATAGGTGTTACACTCTCTCCAAATATAATGGTAAACTTCATTGTTGAAGCATCTAAAAACGTAACTCAGAATATAAAAATGGTTATGCCTCCTTTAAATATACCTAAAAGCGCTGGAAATATTGATATATCAAAAGCCATTTCTCCTAATATGATTGATAAATTTAAATCAGCAGATATATCAACTATAGTAGATAAAACTAAAGAGTTTTCATCATCTATGATTGATAAGATGATACCTCATGGAAATCCATTTGCAGCTAACTTTAAAGTGGATTATTTAAATAAAATAGAACATAGTAGAGCTACTATAGAACATGCTTTTCAAAGCACAATTAATGCAGGATTTAAACATATGTTTATAGCATCTGCAATACTTGCATTTATTGGACTTTTTTTTACACTTATGCTTCATAGTAAAAATATAAAAACTACAAATTAGTGTTCAAATACCCGAAATTTCTTTCTAAAGCTAGAAGAAATTTCGGGTATCTTGTTTTTTATTACTAATATAATCCAATATTTAAATACCATTTTATAATATTTTCTCCTGCATATATAGTAGTTAATGTAGCAATAACTATACTCGGTCCAAATGCTATGTAGTCTTTTCTACTTTTTTTCTTATATATAATAAGTAGAACACCCACTATTGCTCCTATTATAAATGATAAAAAAAGCATTAAAATTGTTAATCTTGCCCCCAAATATATGCTCGAAAGAACACATATCTCTACATCTCCCCATCCCATTCCATCAGTTAATATTATAATTAAACTAATAACCATTCCTGCAATAATAGCTCCTAAAAAATACGTCTTAATTGGCAAATTTAAATACCAATTTATTAATATAAATATTATTCCAACTATAATTCCAATACTAGTAGTACTAAAATATACCTCTGTTGTATTATAATCTATACATCCAATTATAATTAAAAAACTGCATAAAAATAAATATTTTACAAATTCTATTGTTAATCCATACTTTAAATATACTCCTAAAAAAATCACTCCAGTAAGACACTCTATAATTGGTGAATTAATGGAGATTTTTTCTTCACAATATCTACATTTTCCTTTTAATATTATATAACTTATAATAGGTATTAAGTCATATGGTTTTATTTTATTTTGACAGCTTGTGCAATGTGATGCTGGATAAACTATAGACTCATTTTTAGGTATTCTACATATACAAAGATTCAGAAAACTTCCTATTATTAAACCTATTACAAATACTTGTAAGCTCATCTTTTAAATCTCCTTTACTTATAATTTTAACTATTTGATATTATTGCCAATAATAGATAAAAATAAAGCCCCCAATTATCCGGGGACTTTGTCAAGACTATAAAAACTATTGATTTTTTTCTTCTTTTTTTAAATACTTTTTCCATTGCAAGTATATATAAAACAAACTTGATACATCTTGTTCATTATATAAAAGAATTCTTTGTCGTTTTTCTTCTGGCATTCTATTTATATAATCAAAATCCTTCATTACCTTACAGAATGTTTTAGATAAATTTGATCCACTTATAACTTCACTTTCTCTCATTATATCAAATTTCTTTTCTAAATTTTTAAGTCCTATGTTCTCTCCCATAAGCTTTTCGTATTCTCTTTGAAGATCAACCTTTTTAAAATGCTCATCTATATTAAATTCTATTTTATTTTTATTATATAGATACTCAATTACATTAAAATCATTATTACCTGAAAAAGTAACAATATATTTTTTATTATACTTTTCATACATTTCCTTAAAATACTCTTCTGATAATTTTAATATTTCCGGTGCATCTTTTTTATTTTCAATCATATATTGTGTAACTTTAAGTTCATGACTATCGTTGTCAAAATAGCAACACCCAAATACTCCTATACATATAGGCTTCTTGTAAAGATAATGTTCAAGATCAAAAAATATTGCATCCTTATATATATCATCTTTCCCATCAATTTTTAGTGCAAACTCTTTAGACTCGTCATCAATTTTTATACTATTTTCTCTTTTAATCACTAAATCACTCTTTTCTAGATATGCATAAGCTTTATTTAAAATATCAATATTTTTATTATCTCATATTTTCTATGCTTTGTGAACATTTTCATAATTTTTATTTTGGAAACCATTACTACACCCCATACTTTCATATTTTATTGACAATCACTTTAATTGATGATATATTTTGCTTGATAATGATTTTCATATTTACACTTAGGGGGAAGTACATAATGAGCATATTAGATTTAAGACCTGGTGAAATGGGTTTTATAGAACATATACATGGTGATGAAAAACTTTCAAAACGTCTTTTAGCTTTAGGATGTATTGAGGGTACTGGAGTAACATTTAAAACTTCAGCCCCTTTAGGAGATCCTATTATAATAAGCGTTAGAGGTTTTGACCTAGCCATAAGAAAAAAAGATGCTAAAAACATTACTTTGAAGGAGGACTAAAATGTTAACAGTAGCATTAGTTGGTAATCCCAACGTAGGAAAAACTACTTTATTTAATGCTTTGACTGGGTCCAATCAATATGTTGGAAACTGGGCTGGCGTTACAGTAGAAAGAAAAGAAGGATATTTAAACAAGTGCATTAAAATAGTGGACTTGCCTGGTATATACGCAATGGATACTTATTCTAATGAAGAAAAGGTTTCTAAGAATTTTCTATTAACAGGAGATGCAGATGTAATTGTAAATATAGTAGATGCATCTAATTTAGATAGAAACTTATATCTTACTACTCAATTAAGACAATTTAATAAACCTATAGTTATTGTTTTAAACATGATTGATGTAGCTGAATCAAAAGGCATAAATATAAACGTGGATAAACTAAAAAATGAACTTGGTGTAACTGCTATATTTCCTATGTCAGCTTCTAAGGGACAAGGATTGAATGATTTAAAAGAGAGTCTTTTAAACTCTCAAAATTCTGGTGTTATTAATGATAATGATTTTAATTATCCTGAATTTAATACTGAAAAAGAAACTTATTCTTATATTGAGTCTATCTTAAATAAATGTATAACTAAATCATCTAAAGATACACTAATTATAAAGGATAAAATAGATAAAATATTATTAAATAAATTTCTTGCTTATCCAATTTTTATAGGCATAATGCTTATAATATTTAAATTTACTTTTACATGGGTTGGACAGCCACTTTCAGACTTTTTAGATGATATACTAAATGAACAACTTATACCTTTTCTAAATTCATTACTAGCAACTAATAGTCCTTGGTTTAAATCTCTATTAGTTGATGGAATAGTTGGAGGTGTAGGTTCTATATTAGTCTTCCTTCCAATTATATTAACTTTATTTTTAGGTATATCTTTACTTGAAGATAGCGGTTATATGGCAAGAGTAGCTTTCTTAATGGATAAACTAATGAGAAAAATGGGTCTTTCAGGTAAAGCATTTATTCCTATGTTAGTTGGTTTTGGATGTTCAGTGCCTGCTATAATGTCAGCAAGAACACTTGAAAGTGAAAAAGATAGGAAACTTGCTGCATTATTAGTACCACTTATGTCCTGTAATGCAAGACTTCCTGTTTATGCACTATTTACGTCTATATTCTTTCCTGGACGCCAATTTGAAATAGTTTGTTCTCTATATATTTTGGGAATAGTTATTGCATTTATAATAGGGCTTCTATTTAAAAATACATTATTTAAAAAAGATGAAGAACCTTTTATTATTGAACTACCTGAATACAAACTTCCTGAACCTAAGAACTTATTATTACACACTTGGGACAAAGGAAAAGGATTTGTAAAAAAAGCAGGAACAATTATTTTATCAATATCCATCTTAGTTTGGATATTATCAAACTTCAACTTCTCAGGATTAACTGAAATTAATAATAGCTTTCTTGCATATATAGGAAGAGCATTAACACCTATATTCAAACCTTTAGGATTTGGAAATTGGCAGTCTTCAGTTTCTCTACTTGCTGGACTTATGGCAAAAGAAGTTGTTGTAAGTACTATGGAAGTTATATTTGGAGGTAATCTTCAAGTGCTTTTACCTCAATATTTTACAACAGTTTCAGCTTATGCTTTCCTAACATTTACACTTTTATACACTCCTTGTATAACAACTATAGGAACAATGAAAAAAGAATTTGGAAATAAAATGACCATTTTCTCTGTTGTATACCAGCTTATTTTAGCTTGGGGAATTTCGTTTTTAGTCTATAATATAGGAAATTTTATCATGTAACTTGTATTAAATTTATTATGTAAAAGAGGTGTTTTTGTGGAAAAACTATTTGTAATAATACTTGGTATTCTTGCAGTCTTTATACTTGTAAGAAGTTTTAAGAAAAAAGCCTCTGGTGGTGGATGTGATTGCGGAAGTTGTTCATCTCACTGTGCTATGTATAATTTAGATTCAGAAGAAAAAAACTCAGAAAAAGATAACATAGAAAACAACAAATAAATTTTTATTAATATAAAAATAATGTCCAATGTATATGTAACACATGGACATTATTTTTTATATTAATAACTATCATTTATAATATCATTAAATTTAGAAATGTCTATTTCTCCTCTTATAATACTATCTATAATTCTAGATGCTGCTTTTTTAGACATCCTTTTTAAATCACTCTTAATAGTAATTTGATTTTTTCTTAATAAGTATCTTAAATAATCTAATTGCCTTTTAGTAATACAATCTTCTCTTTTTAAATTGTTATCTTTTTTAACATCATATGTAAGTTTGAATATAAAAGGTAAGTTTAATACATCTTCATAATTATGAAGCATTATCACTTCTCTTAATCTTATATCTTTATTAGTTAAAAATTCATAGTATAATTCTACACACATTCCACCATCAATTTGGTCTTGTCTATCTATTCCTAAATATTTCTCTACACTTTTTAAATTACATCTCTCCATACCTAGTTGTTTATAATATGGTCTTATTAATCTATATAAGTCTATATGATCCTGTGGTGGTGTAAAATCTATGTTATTTATATCCATTCTCTTCTTTATAAAAGGCTCATCAAAAGCTCTTCCATTATAAGAACACCATGCATGAAATTTACTAACATCTTTCTTAAAACTTTCTAGTAATTGTACCTCTTCATCTAAGGATTCTGCAAAATACTGTTTAATTATAAACTTATTATTTTCATCAAACCATCCTCCAGATATAAGTATAACACTAGCCTTTTCTTTATCAAAACCCGTAGTTTCTATATCAAAAAATATAGTATTATTCACTAAAAGATTTTTATATACATCAGCATTAAAATCTAATATTTTTTCCTTTTGTATTTCAATCATAGTGCTGTTTTCACCTCCATTTATACATTATATTCTTATATGTATGTATGTGCAAACCATTTACCTAATTATAACTTTCATTAAAAAATCATATATCTTGCTCAACCATCATTAATTTTGCATAATGAATTAAGTATTACAAGATATATGATTTCCTATATACACTATTTATATTTTATAATAACAATTAATATTCAATTACACTTGATATTTCTTTTTCAACCTTCTCTACATCTGGAACATAACTCTTTAAAATTTTCATACTACCTATAAATTTATATTTACCGAGTGATGCAGGAATTAAAATGCTATCTCCAGTATTTATAATTTCTTTTCCTTTTTCATATGAAATTTCTCCTTGTCCTTCTACACAAGTAAATATGAAAAATCTTTCTTCATCACTATTCTCTTCTGCATAATTATCAATATCATAAAGTTCTAATGAAAAATCTTTTCCAAAACATAAATATGTTTTTGTATATCCATCTTTTTTAATTTCTATACCTTCACTTCTTTTTCCTTCTAAATCTAAATCTATAACATCTAATGCTTTCTTTACATGAATTTCTCTTCCTCTATTATAATCATACACTCTATAGGTAGTATCACTATTTTGTTGGATTTCTGCTATTATTACACCTTCACCTATAGCATGAACAAGTCCGCTTTTTACTAAATATACATCACCTTTTTTAACAGGTATTCTATTAAGATGGTTATCAAGTTCTCCATTTTCTATAGCCATCTTAAATTCTTCTTTTGTACATTTCCCCTTAGTTCCAACTACCAAATTAGCACCTTCAAAAGCTTCAACTACATACCATACTTCTGTTTTTCCCATATCATTTTCAACTTTTTTGCCATATTCATCATTGGGATGAACTTGTACTGAAAGTTTATCCTTAGCGTTTATAAGCTTAATAAGAAGCGGAAACCAATCTTTTTTTATTTTTGTTCCTAATAGCTTATCTTCTTGTTTTTCTATAAGTTCATCTAATCTTATACCTTTAAACTCACCATTCGCTACTATACTCATGCCATTTTTATGACATGCAACATCCCAGCTTTCACCTATATTGCCTTCTGGCAAGTTAGTTCTAAATCTTTCTAAATCTCTTCCTCCCCATATCTTGTCATAATACAAATTTTCAAATTTTAATGGATACATATTGTCCTCACCTCATGCATAATGGTATATTTATAATTAAATACCATTTTATTATTTATGTATAGATATATATTACAATAAAATGATTACTTTTTAAATAATTTTATAAAAGGAGGATATTGATTCTCATAAACCAACTCCTCCTATATATAATTTATATAAATTTATATGGACTTCATACTTTATTTAGTAGGCATTCTAAGTATACCAAATTTAAATCCGATAATACCCACTGCAAATAATCCAAAGATTATCCATATTGCATTTACCTTTTTCTTTAGAAGCTTCATACATAGGAATGTTAATAGTAATGGTACTAACCCAGGCATTAATTGATCTAATATACTTTGAACTGTTGTTACTATTACCTTTCCATCTGATCCCATTACCCTTGAAATTTCTACTGGTATGTTAACTGTAGTCCATTTACTTACTAAAGCTCCCATTACAAATAACCCTAATATTGAAGCTCCTTCAGTTAATTTCTGAAGCTTATTTCCAGCCATATCTTTAACTATATCAGTTCCTTTATTATATCCATATTCCATTGAACTCCATCTAAATCCCAAACGTAATATATTAAATATAAAAAAGAATAATATAGGTCCAAGTAAACTTCCTCCCATAGCAATAGATGCTCCAAGTGCGGCAAGTACGGGTCTTAAAGTCCCCCAAAATATTGGATCTCCTACACCAGCTAGTGGTCCCATAAGTCCTATTTTAACACCATTTATAGCTCCATCATCTATTGGTGCTCCATTTGCTTTTTGTTCTTCCATTGCAGCTGTAACTCCAAGTATTGGTGATGTTACAAAAGGCTGAGTATTAAAAAACTCTAAATGTCTTTTTAAAGCTTTTTTTCTTTCTTCTCCACTATATAATCTTTTAATTATAGGTATCATCTCAAAACAATATCCCAAAGCCTGCATTCTTTCAAAATTCCATGAACCTTGATGAAAATTTGAACGAATAAACATACTAATACGGTCTTTTTTAGTTATTTTCTTTTCTGTATCTTTATACATTATTATACCTCCTTTATTCTTAATCTAATTCGTCATCTAAATCATCGTCCATAGATGTATTTGATGTTGTAGCTACTTGTATCTTATTATATTTTGGACTTAGCTGAATATATACGATAGCAGCTACTGTTCCAAGTACACCAAGTGCAACTAAGTTAAAGTTTGTAAATGCTGCGACTACAAATCCTAAGAAAAAGAAAGGCATTAGATATTTCGCTTCCATCATGTTAATAACCATGGCATATCCAACAACAACTATAAACCCACCTGCAACTTGAAGTCCTCCTGTTACTGTTTTGGGAATTGCATTAAGCATATTTTGTACTGCATTTGTTCCAACAAACATCGCAACAATTAACGAAGGTATAGCTACACGTAATGCTTGTATAAAAAGTGCTACTATATGACATCTATCTATTCCTGCACAGTTTCCATCTGTAGCATACTTATCTGCTCTATGTTGGAAAAACACAGTAATTGTTCTTGCAAATATAGTCAACACCTGACCCGCAGCTGCTATTGGAATAGCCACTGCAATACCTGCTCCTATTCCTTGCTTTCCTGTTATAACTATTATTGTTGATATAATACTTGCAAGAGCTGAATCTGGCGCCATGGCTGCACCGATATTCATCCATCCAAGTGCCATCATTTCAAGAGTTCCACCTATTATAATACCTGTTTTTAAGTCTCCTAATATAAGTCCAACTAACGTACATGCAATTAATGGTCTATGTGTTTGAAATTCATCAAGTACACTTCCCATACCAGCTATACCTGAAAATATAAATATAAATATAATTTGTATAGTACTCATTTTTAGACCTCCTTTAATTTTATTTACATATTACAACTTAACTTTCATCAATAAGTATCCATTATAAATTATTCATCATTGGTAATCGTTTTCTAATCACGTTCAACCCTGTAAATATAAGTAACATTGCTATAAAGTTATTTCTTATTAAAACTTATTAAAGTAATGTCATCATATCTACTTTTGAATCTGAAGCAACTTTTCTTACTTCAAGTTCAATTCCTCTATCATTGAGAGCTTTAAATGATTCTATGTCCTTTTCATCTACTGAAATTGCTGAGGTCAGTTGTCTTTTACCATTTTTAAATGATATCCCACCTATATTAACACTTTTTATATTAATTCCTGACTCTACCATTCTTAAAATATCCGTTGGATTTGTAAAAAGTAATAATACTCTATCATCAGCATACTTAGGATTATTACAAACTCTTACTGCCTTATCTACACTTACAACGTGTGCCTTTATTCCTGGAGGTGCCACTTGAGTTAAAAGAGTCTTTCTTATTTCATCCTTTGCTACATCATCATTACAAACTATTATTCTTTGACATTTTGTTTCCTTTGTCCATATTGTTGCAACTTGACCATGGATTAATCTGTCATCAATTCTTGCTAATACTATTTTCATTATAAATCATCCTCCTCATTTGAACTTATTATACTTCTAAAGGATTTTACTCCTTGAATTGCACTATTTTTTGCTATATCTACAATCTCTTCTAACGAAGAAGAATTTCTTGATCCATAAACCTCCAAAAGCATTGGTAGATTTACACCTGCTATAATATCCATATTATTATTTTCAATCATAAGTCTACTAGCAGCATTAAATGGACTTCCTCCAAATAAATCAACTATAAATAATACTCCATCTTCAGTATCCAAGTTTTTAATAGCCTCATGATATTTATTTATGAGATTCTCTACACCTTCACCTGTTTTAAAAGTTACAACTTCTAGATTTTCTTGTTTACCAAAAATCATTTCCGACGATTTTACTATTTCTTGTGAAAAATCCCCATGTGTAGCTATAATTAAAGCTATCATTGATATTGCCTCCTTTAGTATTATTACAATACTCCATTTTGTTTACAGTTTTTATATCTTATCTATATTCTTAGCAATTATTATGCCAAAAAAGTGTATTAAAAAATGTTCTTAAGCCAATTCATTTATTTATCTTGGTCAAGAACATTTTTTATTTTTATTTTTTTTAATAATACACACATACTCTATTTTAAGTACACTTTATTAAAATTATAATACACTTAATCACATTAATAATACTACTTTAATTAAACATCTCAACAATAAAATATATTTCATCTACTGTAAGTTCAATATTTAAGCCCTTTTTAAATATTGAACTTGCTTTAATCACTTTATCTATAATTACTTTATCTAATCTTTGCTTATCATATTTATATATTAAACCATCTTTTGTAATCATTCTTTCAAGCGCACATGCTACATGTGTTATTATTCTTACTTGCATAGAATTTGTAAATTCCGTTTTAAATTCTTCTTGTAATAAAGTAATAAAATCCATTAATACACTTATAGCTTTATTAGGATTTAAATAAGTTAACACTTGATTTAAAGTATCAAAACATAACTTTTTAACTATTATATTTCCATCCTTATTTTCAACATCAACTTTTTGCCCCTTTAATATACTTCTCAATATCTTTTCACCTCTTCCATCAATAAGAGACTCTAAAGATATAAATTGTGCATCTATTTTAGGATTTACAATTCCTACAGATGCTAATATAGTATTTTCTCTAGCTATTTTTTCGATATCCTCTTTTATATTCTTCATTCCAATTGGAATTACTTGTATAGATTCATCTATCATATTTGATAATATATCTTCTACCAATTCTTTCAACTTTAAAGCGGTTCCCTCTCCAGTAGAGCATATAGTTACAATTACACCTTTAATCTTTTTATTAATATGCATATCATTTTCATATCCATTAAACTGTTTTAATGAATTATATATATTTTCTAATTCCATATCAAATACACTGGCTTTTCTAACCGCTTCTAATACTAATGGTGTTGATACCATATCTATAGTCTTTATAGGTATATTAGTTTTCTCCATAATTATATTTCCAAAACTACATAAAGACCCCATATCAACTAATAAAAGTATTCCCCTCCCCCTATCTATTTCTTTAACCTTTTCTATCATATAATTCAATACTTCTTTTGGATTAATTTCAAGTGGCATATCTACTGCTATAATATTTTTATCCCCTAATAATTGTTGTGCCACATTTACCATACTGCTTGCAGTACTACTTCCATGAGCAGCAACTATAATAGCTACATGACCTAAATTTTGAGTATCTTGAATGGAACTTAATAATAATGTAAGATATGTTACTTCAACCTCTGGAACCTCTATATGATACTTATCATATATTTTATCTTTTATTTGAAGTGCAACTTCGTATTCTTTAGGATTATTAGTTGAAATTCCTTCTATTTTTACTTTATTTAAATTCACATTTTTATCCACTCTATTGAAAAATGCTCCTAAATGTAAACTCAAAGCATATAAAAATCGATCATTGAATTTCTTGTTTAACATTTTCTCCACTAATTTTTGTATTTCTTCAGCAAACTCCAAAATATTATGATCTACTATTTTTAATATTTTCTCTCTATTTTTTACATCTGTTTTAAACTTATCATAAAAACACTTTATATGAATATTTATATCTGTACTTATAAATTTATTTATATATTCATCATCCATACCTTCTTCTTTAAGTATAGCAACCTTATCTTCTATTATCTTATAAAGATTAAATGGTAATTCATATTCATCATCTTCTAAAAATCCCTTATAAATCTTAGGGTTTATTGTTAAATTTGAAGGTATAAGATATGATATTTCTTCAGCTTCTTTTCTTTTAGCTGCTATTGATATAAGTCCGTTTTTTATATTATTAGGAAGCATATCTAAATCTATCTCAATTTCTTTATTATTTTTTATACTATTCAAAAAACCTCTTGCACATATAAGCTGTATGTTAGACTTTAATTGTCCTATATTTCCAAAAGACGCACTTCCTATTAACGCCTTTATTACATCACAGGATATTTTTATAGTTTTATTAACTCTATGAGATTCATTTGATAAAAGATATTCTATTATATTTATTTTATCTTCTAAATTTCTTTCTTCAAAACTTGGTATTGTTATCATAATAGGTATTCTTCTTATAAATGTTTTTAATAATGCCGAAGCTGGATCCTCTGTTGTCGCACCTATTATAAACACATTTGCTTTTCTTTTCCTATCAGTTTCACCTAATTTATTATATGTTCCTGTATCAATAAAATAAAATATCATTTCCTGTCCTTCTGGTGGCAATCTATGTATTTCATCTAAAAATAAAATTCCTCCATCCGCCTTTTGAACTAATCCGCTTTTTTCAGTATCAGCTCCAGTAAATGCCCCTTTAATATGTCCAAATATATGTGATAACAACAACTGTGGATTGTTATAATAATCAGCACAATTAAAAACTATAAATGGCGATTTTTCATCAAACTTCCCTACATATTTACCATAACTATACATCATGTTAGCAAATAGTGTTTTTCCAACTCCTGTTTGTCCAACAATTAATGTATGTAATCCATTTGGTGGATATAATATTGCTGCTTTAGCTTGTTCTATTTGATTTTTTAAACTAGTCTCTGCGCCAATTAAATAATCAAAGGGAGATTTTTTTTCATATTCTTCTTGTTTTATAAGAGTATTTAAATTTTCTATTTCCACAGGACCATCTTCTATTCTAATGTGTATTAAATTTTCAATACACTTTTTTTCAAAATATAATACTGGTCTTCCTTTAATTTTTACTACAATTCCTTTTCTTGCAAGTTCATTTAAATCTTTACTAACATTATTTCTTAGTATTCCAAGTTCTTCTCCAATAAATTGAGCGCTAAATCCACTTTTTTGCTTTAAATCCTCTATAGTGTATTGTTGAGATTTTTCCTTAATATACGAATATACTTTATCTATTCTTTTCATAGGTAAACCCCCTATTTATTAGTTGATTTATACTTTTTATACAATATTTATCATAGTATTAATACTAATAATTATAACACCTCAATACAAAAATAAGCTATAGATGATAAAAATCATCTATAGCTTATTTTATTATTCTAAAATTACATTTCTTCTACTACTTCTATTCCAAGTAAGTCAAGTCCATTTTTAATTACTTGACATGTAGCTTCTACAAGCTTTAATCTAGCATTTTTAACAGCTATATCTTCTGTAGCCATAATATTATGAGCATTATAAAATTTATTGAATGCTTTAGCAACATCAATTATATATCTTGTAAGAATTGATGGTTCTAATTTATCTATAGCACCTAAAACTTCTTCTTTTAAATTTCCTAAAACTTTAACAAGATTAAATTCTTCTTGTGAATTTAATGCTGCAAAATTAACTTCTCCTTGAACTTCTCCAGCACGTCTTAATATACTCTTTCCTCTTGCATAAGTATATTGAACATATGGTCCTGTTTCTCCTTCAAAGTTTAACATTTCATTCCAGTTGAATACTATATCTTTTTCTCTTTTATTCTTTAAGTAAGTAAATATAACAGCTCCTATACCTACTTTTTTAGCTACCTCTTCTTTATTTTTAAGTTGTGGATTTTTTTCATTAATAACTTCTAGTGTTTTTGACACAGATTCATTTAATAAATCTTCTAAGAATATAACTTGACCTTTTCTTGTTGAAAGCTTTTTATCTGCAAATCTAACAAGTCCAAATGCTACGTGTTTGCAATCATTAGCCCAATCATATCCCATTTTTTCTATTGTATTAAATACTTGTTTAAAGTGTAGTGATTGGTCTGAACCAACTACATATATGCTCTTATAGAAATCATAATTTTTCTTTCTATAGAAAGCTGCTGCAAGGTCACGAGTTGCATATATTGTAGCTCCATCACCCTTAACAATTATACATGGAGGCATATTTTCATCATCCATCATTACAACTTTAGCTCCATTACTTTCAACAAGTATTCCTTTTTTATCTATTTCTTTTATTACAGAATCCATCTTGTCATTATAGAAACTTTCTCCAGCATATGAATCAAATTTAACCCCTAAAAGTTCATATACCTTTTTAAATTCTTTTAAACTTAAGTTTTTAAATCTTTCCCATAGTTCAACTTCTTCTTTTTCACCATCTTCAAGCTTTTTGAAATACATTCTTCCTTCATCTTCAAGTGATGGATCTTTTTCTGCTTCATCATGGAATTTAACATAAATTCTTAGTAATTCTTTTATTGGGTCTTTTTCTAATGCATCTTGGTCAACCCATCTTTTATATGCAGAAATAAGCTTACCAAATTGTGTTCCCCAATCTCCTAAATGGTTGATTCCTATAGAATTATATCCTTCAAAATTTAACATTCTATATAAAGAATTTCCTATAGATGTACTAAATAAGTGTCCAACGTGGAAAGGTTTAGCTATGTTAGGTGATGAATAATCTATAGTAACATTTTTTCCTTTTCCTTCTTCTGAAGAACCATATCTTTCTCCTTCTGATAACACTTTATTTAAAGTATCTGCTACAAAAGATCCTTTATCCATAAAAAAGTTTAGGTATGGTCCTAAAGCTACAACTTTTTCAAAACCTTCATTATTTATTTTTGAACTTAATTCTTCAGCTATCATATTAGGAGCTTTTCTAAAAGTTTTAGCTAATTGAAAACAAGGGAATGCATAATCTCCCATATCTGACTTTGGAGGTATTTCTATAAGACCTTCTATTGTATTTAAATCTAATTCTACATTTTCTTTAATTCTTTCAGCTATAATCTTTTTATAATCCATATGTAAATTTCCTCCTCATTTTAATTATGTACATTTTCTCATATATAAAACATAAATATAATAAAAAATCCGCCTCTATAAAATATAGAGACGGGTATATCCGCGGTACCACTCTAGTTGACTAATTAAGTCCCCTTTAAAACTTTATCGCAGTCAACGGCTTACCTCATTATATTTCAATAAATTTATAATACAACTTAGTAGCTTCTCCAAGGTTCTTTTCTCTAAATAAAATATTACAGAACTCACACCATCTTCTGCTCGCTTTAATACCTTAAAAAGATACTCTCCTCTTCTTTGATTTTATCATAATATTATGTTCACAGAACATTATATTATTACTTTTTTATATTTGTCAAGATATATTGATATTTATAATTTGTATATTATAATTTAGTAGATTCTCGCCAATTAATCTTACATTCTAAAACCTTTACACTATTTTCATTAATTTTTTCTTCTATCTTTTCTATTAAAAGTTGTCCTGCTATTTTACCTTCATTATAGGTTGGCTGTTCTATTGCAGATACAGTAGGATAAGTTAGGTCTTGCCATCCCCAATCATCAAATCCAATAACTCCTATTGGATCTGGCATGGACCATCTTTTTTCTTTTGCTAATTTAAATATCGTTTCTAATATTCGTCCATTACATGCAAATAATAATGTCTTTTTTGAAAAATCTATATTTCTCATTAATTTATTATAAACTTCTTCTTCATTAATTGGTGATGAAAAAGTTTGTATTGAGTATGACTTCCCATACTTTGATAATGTTTCACAAAAACTATTAGCTCTCTCCATACGTGGACCTAATAATTGAATACTTTCTGAAACAAAAACAAATTCTTCATACCCTTTATTAATTAGCTCTTTTATAGCTTCTGATGTAACCTCATAATTATTAGTTTTTACAAATATACCTTTGAAATTTTCAAAAATACTATCTAATAATACAATGTTATGTCCATCATCAACTAAGTTTTGAATAACATCCCTTGATTCCATAGTTGGTTGTATTATAAATCCATCTACTCTTACATCAAACATTTTATTTACATAAACTTTTTCAAGTTTTGGATCAAAATTAGTACTTCCAACAACTATTTGATAGTTATTTTTCCTTGCAATATCATCTATACCTTTTACAATATAACTACTAAAAGGGTTACTTATATCTGCAACTATAACTCCAAGTAAATTTGTTCTTTTTAGCTTTAATGAACGTGCTACTGTACTTGGGCTATATCCTATCTCTTCAATAACTTTTTTTATTCTACTTTGAGTTTCAGCTGACATTTTTTCATATCGTCCATTTAAATAAAATGATACTGTAGTTTTTGAAACATCCGCCTTTTCAGCTACTTCACTAATTGTTACTTTGGATTTTCGCTTTTTATCAACCATATTTAATCCTTTCCTTCAACTTGTTACTTACTAATAAAATTATACTAATTGAATTCTTAACTTTCAAGTTAGCAATGCTATTATGTATAACTCAATAAAAAATGTTAGAAAATTAATCTCCCAATAATCTCCTAACATTTTAATAATTAATGTATATTTTTAGTTGTTGCAACAATTGAAGTTTTATCCACTTTCACTATAGTTTTAGGTGCTATTTCTAGCGATACAATATTTTTATTCATTCCAACTATGCTTCCATATATACCCGCCATAGTTAACACATTATCACTTACCTTTAACTGATTTTGAAACTCTTCCATTTTATTTTGTTGTTCAACTATCTTTCTGTGTCTTACTTTTGGTAAAACTATAATCCCATAAATATAGTAGAGGATAACAGTTACTCCAAAAACTATTACTATTACTTTCCCCATATTGAATCCTCCCTTTTTACTATAGGATATTCACCTCTATTATACAAATATTCCTAACATAGAACCTAATATACCAACAACAAAAATTAATGCTAACATCTTATAAACAGACCATTTATATTTACGGTGTAAAATAAACATCAATATTGTTAACAATGCTGGTAACATTTTAGGAGAAATCTTATCTAATATTGATTGTAATGATACAATGTTTTCTTTACCATTAGGCATTTGAGACACATACTTAATGCCTAACTTTACTTTAGTAAATGATACTGCAAGTCCAGATACAACGGTAATACCTACAATATATGCAAGATGTGAAATTGAATCCATTTTTTCTTTTAAGCTTTCTATAACACTTGTTCCTATTTTATATCCTGAATATCCAACAAAGATTTTTGTGAAAAGTATACATGCATTTATAGCTAAAAAGAATAATATTGGTCCTATAATTAATCCTTGTTGTGCAAGTCCAGCACCTATACTTGAAAACAATGGTGCAAGTCCAAACTGAAATGTAGAACTTGCTACACCTGATATTGGTCCCATCAATGCCATTTTTACTGAACGAGCATTTTCAGGAGTCTCTCCAGCATCTAACATAGCTAAATGTAAACTGGTTAAAAAAGGTAACATTTGAAGATTACTATTAAAAAACTCCATATTTTCTATAGTTGATTTTTTAAGCATTTCTTTGTCATCAGCATATATTTTCTGTAATGCTGGGAAAATAACATATGAATATCCTTCTCCTAAATAAGTACCATAATTAAATGAATCTTGTAAAAAATATGAGCGTAAAGATATTTTTAAATAGTCTCTCCATTTTAATACTGGCTTTCTATCTTTCATCTTATTGTGTTACCTCCTTCTTTGCATTTTCGCTACTGCTCTTCTTCATTTCTCTACTAAAATAATCATATAGAGCAAATACTATTGCTACAAAAGTTACACCCATAACTGGAAGCTTCAAATATGAAATACATACATATCCTAAGAAAACAAATGGTAAATACTTAACTTGTCCTTTACTTAAAATATTTAATATTATTGCAAATCCTGCTGCTGGCAACATACTTCCAGCCACTGTTAATCCTTTTATAAGTGGAGCTGGTATTGCATTAACAAGTTGTTGTACTGTGTGCATACTTATTGATGAAGAAAATCCTACTGCAAAACCTACTATAAATAACAAGTATATAGTTATATGTGAAACAACCTTAAATTGGAAAAACTTTTCTTTTTGAACTAATTTAGTAGCAATTGAACTTATAGGAGATGGTAATGTATATGATAATGTAACTAAAAATTGTACAGCTACTGCAAAAGGAAACGATAATGCTAATGCCGATTCTGGGGTCATTCCTGAACCTTTCAATGTAATAGCCATTAAAGTACCTATAATTCCTGGACCTATTTGGTTTGGAGGCGCTGTTCCCGCTATACTAACCCCAAATCCTAAAAATGCAATTTCTCCTACTGCACCCATAGCAAGAGCTGTAGGTACATCTCCTAAAATAACCCCTACCCCTAATGCAAGTACAAGAGAACGATTTGTATATATTCCCCACATCTGGCCAGCAAGACAAAAACCTGCCCATATTCCTATTAAAAGAGCCTGACCTAAACTTATTGTCATTTGCATACACTTCCTTTCAAAATCATAATGCATAAATTAATGCATTTTTTATTTACTTAATTCAGTATATCGCCTTTAAAAACTGCGATATACTGAATTATTTTATATTAGCTTATTTTCTAGCAATATAATTCCCAATCTTTATAAAATCTCATTAATGCTTCTAAGTAATAATAATCACCCCATATAGTTCCTTCATCTACACCTCTATTTTCATGTAAAGCATATGTTCCATGTAATATAAGTGATTCTGATTCATTGTTTTCTTTTGGTGTATAATTTTCTATTAAAGAACGTAATATTGAATGCATAGCATACTTATATACTTCCTTATCTTCATCAGTTTCTGGTATATATTTTTGCATTTCATTTAATCCACAAATTGCAATAGCAGCTGATGATGAATCTCTTGGTTGTGTTTCTGGTGCATCTTTAGGTTTTTTATTTTTATCACTAAATATTAGGTCCCAATAACAAACATAATCTTTTGGTAATCTGTTTAGGTAAAAATTAGCAATAGATTTATAAACGTTTACAGCATCTGTATCTTTTGTGGCTCTATATGTTAATGCTAAACCATATATTCCCCATGCTTGTCCTCTTGCCCAAGCGGAATCATCACTATATCCCTGTCTCTTTGCCCCTCTTACCTTTTCTCCTGTTTCTGGATCAAAGAAGAATGTATGAAAACAAGATCCATCATCTCTTATTACTGAATCACAAGAAGTTTTATAATGTCTAAATGCAAGATTATAATATTTTTCATCTCCAGTTTCTTTAGTAGCCCAATAAAGTAGAGGTATATTAAGTAGGCAATCTACTATTAATCTATAATTTTCTCTAGCACCTAATGGACCCCATGCTTGAATAAATCCACCTTTTTCTTGGAATCTTCCAATTAAATAATCTGCAGCACTTATTGCTGTTTGTCTTGCAACCTTGTTTCCTGTGAGTTTATAAGCACTTATGCAAGATAAGTTATATAAAAACCCTAAATCATGATGTCCAAGAGCATAATCTTCATCTAATCTCTTTTTGAATGAATAAACATTTTTTTCTGCAAGTTCTCTGAATTTGTTATCCTGTGTATATTCATAGGCAAGCCATAACATTCCAGTCCAAAATCCTGTTGTCCATTCAGAATTATCTATTATAGGATACTTATATCTTTTACTAGATGAATCAGGAAATTTATCACCATCATTAAATTTTTTCATATTATTTTCTATTGCTTTTATGCACTTTTGTATTGCTACTTCTACTTCTTGTTTTGTTAATAACTTTTGACTTAAATACTTATTAGGGTCCATAATTTTTTCTACTTTTTTCATATTAACTCCTCCTAAAATATTTTATCGTTCTGTTAAGTTATATGAACATTGATTCCCCTCGGCCTATTGAAATATAATAGATTTCTCACAAACATATTACCTCCCAGAAAGGAGAGAGGAATCAATGAACAAAGCTAATAAAAAAATTACCTGTCCTAGATGTCACAGCCATAACCTATATAAGTTTGGAAAAGACAAAGAAGGAAATCAAAAATATCAATGCAAAGAGTGTAAAAGACAATTTGCACCATCGGCTATGCCGAAAGAGCGTCAGCTCAAGGATTACCCTCGTTGTCCTATCTGTAACAAAGGAACCTTTATTCATCATAATTACTCAAATTATATCAATTATCGTTGTAACGATAAAAAATGTAATCATAGTTTTTTTGTGGCGAAGCCTACGGCTATAGATCCTTCAAGCAATACCACTATCCAAGGTAAACTTAATTTTAAAGGTATGCGCTTTCCAATTCATATTATAAATGAGTATTATGACCTTTACTTTCTTAATGAAAGTTCTACAAGACGTATATCTCAATATTTGTTTAGAACATTTAATGTAAAAGTATCTCATGTTACTATTGCAAGTTGGACTAAAAAATTTGCTGCATATTTCAAATTGAAATCTGATAATTTATTTTATAATATTGACTTATCAGATTCTGATGAATGGCACGCAGATGAAACTGTTGTATTTATAAATGGCAAGAAACATTATCTATGGCTTGTTATAGACTCAGAAAGTCGATTAATTATCTCTTATCATCTATCCCCATATAGAGATGCTAAACAAGCTTTTAGCCTTTTTAACGATGCTAAGAAATTAGGATCTCCTAGAGCCATAGTTACTGATAGATTACCATCTTACAATATTCCAATAAAATCAGTATTCCAAGATACATTACACATAAAAGTACAATCTTTTAAAGATGATATTTCAAACAATATCATTGAGTCATTTAACAAAACATTTAAGTCTTGGTATAAAGGTTTAAAAGGCTTTAACTCATTTAATAGTGCCAATAAACTAATATCAGTGTTTATATTTCACTATAATTTTGTGCGTAACCACTCATCACTACGTAATTTAACACCATCTGAAGTAGTGGGAATTAGTTACCCAGTTAAAGCTAAAAATAATTGGTTATTAGCTGCCTAACGGCTAGCGCTATCGCTTTTAATTAAGTCTATTTATTTTTAAAATCTATAATGGATAGGCTTTTTTGTCATACCACAAAATATTAATCGTATAATTTTTATTATTTAAAATAAGTCATATAGTAATTTTATGATTTTTAAAGCTATGCTTTCATAATTAATTAACAGAACCTATTTTATTAGCTTTTAATAATTATTCGGAATGTTTATAAACTGTCTGCTGAAAAATTACTTATGTCCTCTAATATATTAACAATATATTTCCCAATCTTTATAAAATCTCATTAAAGCTTCTAAGTAATAATAATCTCCCCATGTATTACCTTCATCAACTCCATTATTTGCATGCCATCCATAAACACCATGTAATAGAATCGCATCTGAATCTGTATTTTTTTTAGCTGCATAATTATCAATTAATGATTTTAAAATAGAATGCATTGCATATTTATATGTTTCCTTATCTTCATCCACTTCTGGTAAAAATTTATTCATTTCATGCATACCACAAACTGCTATAGCTGCTGCGGATGAATCTCTTACATGATCATCTCCATCATTAAATATTAAATCCCAATAGCAAACATTATCTTTAGGTAATCTATTTATAAAATAGTTTGTAACGGCTTTATAAATATTAATTGCACTTGAATCTTTTGTAGCTCTATATGTTAGTGGAATTCCATATACTCCCCAAGCTTGACCTCTTGCCCAACTAGAATCATCACTATATCCTTGTTTTGTTACTCCCCTTGTTGGCTTTCCAGTTTCCTTGTCAAAATAAAATGTATGGAAACTAGATCCATCTTCTCTTATAACTGTATCGCAAGATGTTTTGTAATGAGTATAAGCTATGTCATAGTATTTTCTATCACCTGTTTCTTCTGTAGCCCAATAAAGTAAAGGTATATTAAGTAAACAATCTATAATTAATCTGTAATTATCCTCTGCTCCAAGCTCACCCCATGCTTGAATAAACTGTCCTTTTTCTTGAAATCTTCCTACTAGATAATCAGCAGCATTCAATGCTATTTGTCGTGCTTCTTTATTTCCTGTTAACTTATATGCACTTATACAAGAAAGATTATATAAAAATCCTAAATCATGATGTCCAAGAGCATAATCATTATCTAGTCTATCCTTGAAGGATTCTATATCTTTTTCTGCTAATTTCTTAAATTTATCATCATTTGTATATTCATAAGCAAGCCATAACATTCCTGGCCAAAATCCTGTTGTCCATTCACTGTTATCGATTACATCATACTTATTATTTTTACAACAAGAACTAGGATATTTATCTTTATCACTAAACTTTTTCATATTTCTCTCTATTATTATTATTGCATCATTTATAGCTGATTCTATTGCTTGTTTTGTTAATAGTTTTTGTGTACAAAACTTATTAGGATCTTTTATTTTTTCGATACTTATGTTTTTCACTTATAATATCCTCCTTTTAATTTAGTAAATCGATTTACTATCTATCAATCTATATTCAAAAACATTTATCTTTGAATATTAAATCCTTCATTTCTTGCCATACATTCTATTTCATCTATATTAGTTATTATATTTGCATCTCCTGGTATAGTGTGTTTTATTACAGATGATGCTATTCCAAAATTAATCGCTTCCTCAATTGATTTATCATTTATTAGTTTGTATAATACCCCTGCGGCAAATGAATCTCCCGCCCCTACTCTATCTAATATATCAAAGGTATATTCTTTAGATGTTACTATTTTTTCTCCATTTGACCCTATAGCGATTAAAGAATTTTTAGACACTGATTTATTTTCTCTTAATGTAGTTACTACATTTTCAACATTAAGTTCCTTATGCATATACTCAAAACATTTTTGAAAATACTCATAATTTATATTTTTACTATATTCAAAAGGTTTATAATCATCTTTTATATCCTTCTCTATCCATCCAAAACATATATAACTATCTTTTATTAAATCTTTCATTATACTTGCAAATTCTGAATAATCACAAAGCTTATTCCTATAATTTAAATCTATACTAATTTTTATATCGTATTTTTTTGCTACTTCTATAGCTTTTTTAGTTAAATTTAAACATTTTTTACTCAAAACTGGTGTTATACCTGATATATGAAAAAGATGTGCATCCTTAAATATATCGTCAAAATCAAAATCGTCTTCATCTACATTACTAATAGCAGAATTATCTCTATCATATATAACTTTAGATGGTCTTATCGATACTCCTTTTTCTAAAAAATAAATACCTAATCTATCTCCCTTTAAAATAACATGTGATGTATCAACTCCATTTTCATTTAAATATCGTATAGCCCTTTTTCCAATATCATTTTGTGGAACTTGGCTTACATAATAGGTATCCATACCAAAATTACTTAAGGCCACTGCAACATTTGCCTCTGCTCCCCCATAATATGCATCAAAAGATTGTGCCTGTATAATTCTATTATTATTTTGAGGAGAAAGTCTTAGCATTATCTCGCCCATTGTAACTATTTTATTTTTCATTTTCATATATGTCACCTAATTTCTTGCTTGTTTAACTTCTTCTACAAACTTTTTAGCAGTCTCTGTTATAAGCTCATAATTTCCAGTTTTGGCTCCTGAGGTTAAACTTCCTCCAACTCCAACTGCTACACAACCATTTTTTATCCATTCTTTAACATTATCTAAAGATACTCCGCCTGTCGGCATTATTGGAACTTGAGGTATAGGGTCTTTTATAGCTTTTACTATAGATGGTCCATAAGCACTTCCTGGAAATAATTTAACAATATCCACTCCAGCTTCCATGGCTCTAATCATCTCAGTTATAGTCATACAACCTGCCATGTATGGTATTTGATATCTATTACACAATTTTGCTGTTTCCAAATCAAATGATGGACTAACTATATACTCAGCTCCATTCAAAATAGCAACTCTAGCTGTTTCACTATCTAACACTGTTCCTGCTCCTACTATTAATTTATTACTAGGGAACTCCTCTTTAAGTTCCCTAATAACTTTATCTGCATCTTTAACAGTAAATGTTACTTCTATAGCTGGAATGCCTCCCTCAATACAAGACTCTGATATCTTTATTGCCTCTTTTGTAGAGTTTGCTCTAATTACAGCAACAACCCCAATATCAACTATTCTCTCTAATATGTCTATTTTTTTTATCATATACATTCCTTCTTTACTATCTTACTAACCAGCCACCGTCTATAGCTAATATATGTCCATTCATATAATCTGCTGCCTTACTACACAAGAAAACCATTGCTCCCATTAAATCAAATGGTTTACCCCATTTGCCTGCTGGAATTCTTGATAATATTTCTGAATTTCTTTCTTTATCAGCTCTTATCGGTGCTGTATTTGCAGTTTCTATATATCCTGGTGCTATTGCATTTACTTGTATATTTTTACTACCTAATTCATTAGCAAATGCTTTTGTTAGTCCTGCAACAGCATGTTTACTTGCTGTATATGGTGGAACAAATTTCCCCCCTTGGAATGCAAGCATTGAAGCTACATTTATTATTTTTCCATATCCCTGTTTATCCATAATTTTAGCTACAGCTTGACTTAAATGATATACAGCATTTATATTTATATCCATAACTTTATCCCAGTCTTCATCTTTATACTCAAGAAGAGGAGTTCTTATTATTGTACCTGCATTATTTATTAAAACATCTATTTTTCCATAGACTTTCATACAACCATCTACAACTTTGTCTATATTTTCTCTTTTAGTTAAATCTACTTGAATAAATTCAACTTTTCTTCCTTCTGCTTCTATTGCTTTTCTTGTATCATCCCAATCAGTATCATAAGTTGGAATATATAAATCAGCTCCTGCCTTCGCTAAGGCTACTGAATATCCTTGACCAAGTCCAGTATTTCCTCCTGTAACTATAACTACTTTATCCTTTAATGAAAAGAAGTCCATTGAAAATTCATTTAATGAGCAATCCAATTCATATTCACCTCTAAACCTTATTTTTTTATTACTTCTTTATTACTTTTTTATTACTTCAAATGTATTAATTATTTTAAATCTTGCATTTTCACATGATCCATATCATCAAATGTCTGATTTTCTCCACACATTCCCCAAATAAATGTATAGCTTGCAGTACCTACGCCTGAATGTATTGACCAACTTGGAGATATAGTAGCTTCTTCATTTTTCATTACTATATGTCTAGTTTCTTGTGGTTCTCCCATTAGGTGGAATACTCTTGTATCCTCATCCATATCAAAATAGAAATAAACTTCCATTCTTCTTTCATGAGTATGACATGGCATTGTATTCCATACATTCCCTGGTTCAAGCACTGTCATTCCCATTAATAATTGACAACTTTCACATACTGCTGGATGAACATATTGATATATAGTTCTTTTGTTTACGTTTTCTTGTTCTCCACATTGTACAGGATTTGCATTTTTTATATCTATTTTTACTATTGGATAACTTTTATGTGCTGGCACAGAATTTATATAAAATTTAGCCGGATTACTCTTATCTTTAGATTTAAACTTAACTTCTTTTATTCCCATTCCTATATATAATCCATCTCTTTTTTTCATTTCATATTCAGAGCCATCAAGTATTATACTTCCTTCTCCTCCAACGTTTATTACTCCCATTTCTCTTCTTTGTAGGAAAAAATCAACTCCCATTTCTTTTCCTGCTGTTAAGGATAACTCTTCATCTACAGGCATTGCTCCACCAAAAACAATTCTATCAACATGACTATAAGTTAAATATATTTCGTCTTTCTTAAATATATTTTCTACATGATAATGTTTTCTAAGTTCCTCCGTAGTATACTTCTTTGAATCTTCTGGATGATTAGCATATCTTATATCCACAACAACTCTCCCCCTTATAATACTAAGTAAATCACTTTAGTAAATCGATTTACTCTTTCAATACTTACCTCTTTCTTGCTACAATGCAATCATATCATAACCATTTTAAGAAGTCAATTACTTTTTTAGTTTTTTTATCCATTTATTAAAATCCTACTTCTTCTCCTACTATTATAACTTTAAATCTTCCATCAAATTTCCCACCATGTTCTACTATAGATATATAGTTACACATTCTTTGTTTTATGTCACAATCTGTACACTCTCCTGTTTGTACACATGGTGTAACATTATGTCCTTTTAATCTTTTGCAATTCATAGGAGCTATTTTTTTTAATCTTTTTAAAGCATCATCTAAATTTTCTACAATTTTATTAAAACCTGCAACTACTATAACTTTTTTAGGGCCAAATATCATACTTGCTGCTCTATTTCCTGTACAATCTATATTTACAAGTTCGCCATTTTCAGTTATAGCATTTGTGCTTGTAATAAAATAATCTGCTAGCATACCTTGTCTATATACTTCAACCTCTTCTTTAAATGTTAAATTTGGATTAAATCTATCAAAAAATTTGTATTCTCCATTTCTTATGGTATTTATCATATCCATTTCATTTAAAGTAACTGACCCTCCCATAGCTACAGATGCTCCTTTTTCTATACACCTTAAGACTTCATCTTTAGCTTGCTGTAATGAATTTACATACATTGCATCAAACTTTTTCTCTAATAATTTTTTAACTGTTTTTTTTGCTTTACATTCATAATACCATTGTTTTGATTCATTCATTATTTATTCCTCCATTAAGTTAATTTATCTTAAATTTTTGTATCATCACTTTTAGTTTTTCAGCCAAATCTGATTGATTCTTAACAGTTTTATGAATTTCCTTTATATCCTTATTAGCTTTATTAATATTTGATAAAATTTCTTCAGAATTTTCTGCCGACTTCTCCATACTAACAGCTAAACTATTATATGATTCAGCTACTTGTCCTATAATATTTTTTGATGTTTTAGACATTAAAGCTAAGTCATCGGACATATCTCTTATAAACTTTCCATCATTATTATATTTTTCACTTATATCAATTATGATATTATTATCTTCAATAACCACATTATCCATAAACTGTATAACTTCCTTTGAATGAACAGAAAGGCTATCAAAAGCACACTTTACCTTATCTATAATATTTTGAATTGTATTTACTGTAGTAGATGACTTCTCTGCAAGCTTTCTCACTTCATCTGCAACTACTGCAAATCCTTTTCCTGCTTCACCTGCTCTAGATGCTTCAATTGCTGCATTTAACGCTAATAAATTAGTTTGTGATGCTATATTATATATACTATCTGCCATATCTTTTATTTCTTCTACAACTTTACCTTCCTCAATTGCTATAATTATTTTTTCTTCTTTCTCTTTATATAACCTTCTAACTTCCTTGCTTCTTTTTTCTGCTCGTTCTTCTATAGAAATAGCTCTATTACTTATATTCTTAGATTCCTTATTTCCATCCACTGCCTTACATGATAGCTCATTTATACTATTATCAACCTCTATTATAGATGATGTGATTTCCTCAGATGCTGCACTTGCTTCTTGTGCATTCTCTGAAATTATCTTCGTAAATGTATTAATTCCATCAATTCTCTCTGACATATTTTCTATATTAGACAATAGTAAGTTGCTTTCTTTACTTAAATTTATAGAATTATTATTAATATTTTTAATAAGTTCTTTTACATTATTTTGAGCAATATTAAGTGATGAAGCAGTATCTCCAAATTCATCTTTTCTATTAAGTTGTATAGGTGTAGAAAAATTACACTCAGCTAATTTTTGAGCAAAACTTTTTATTCTACTCAAGACATCGTTTACATCCTTTGCCATTAAGTATCCTAACATAGTTGCAATACATATACATATTAAAAGTATCGCCCATATAAATACATTTGTGCTTTTATATGATTTATAATTGTTTAAATCACATTGTTTTGCCTCATCTAAATTTATATTTAAAACTCCTCTTAAATCCGTAAACATAGCATCTGCTTTAGTTGAATATTCAGGATACAATTTTATAGCCTCTTGTATATCATTTTTCTTATATAATCCTAATAACTTATAACAATAAGAATTATATTCCTTAACTTTATATTCTAGCCCTTCTGCTAGGTTTTTTTCTTTTTCATTGGACTTAGGTAATTTGCAATAATTATTTATTTGTCTAATATTTTGTTTTGAATTATTTTCTATAGCATTTAAAATTTCTGGGACTTCATTAGGATTATTTTCATATAGTAGTTTTAGCATATTCTTCATAATCCTAAGACAATTAGCTCTTATAGTCATAAGACTATATATAGAGTCTAAATTAACAGCATACATTGAATGAGAATTTTTATTTACCTTTTTAAGCGAGGTTATACCAATTCCTCCAACTATCCCTATAAAAATAGTCATAGCTAAAAATACTGCAGTAAATTTTTTCTTTACTTTCACATTTCTAAAAAAGCTCATAATTCAGCTCTCCTTAAAATTATATTTAATTTAGATGTAAATATTGTAACTGGGGGATTTTAAAATTTTTATTATATATTTAGGTTAAATATATATTAGATATGTTAATTGAAAATAGTTTATGTGTATATAATATCACATAATTACCACTTATTTCTACATAAATTTAATTTTTTACAATTCTTTATTATTATTGAAATATAATTCTAATTGTGTTTTTAAATTAATAATAAAATAAGTGTATTATAACATTTATTATAATACACTTATACATTTTAAATAATTTTAGAATTCTTTATATAGCTAAATATATTTGTAAACATTCTATTTTCTAAGTTTAAATATATAAAAGTCATCTCATATTTAAACTTTACTCAATCTACTATATCATTTAAATTTTCATGTATTTATCTTCATCTATATACCAATGTAAATCTAATAAGATACTTAATACAAATATTGTTATATTCCAAGTAAAGTAGTGGCCATACTAAAATATATAATTAACGCCACTGCATCCACCATAGTAGTTATTAAAGGACTTGCCATAATTGCAGGGTCTACCTTAAGTTTCTGTGCAATAATAGGTAACATACCACCTACAAATTTAGCTAAAATCACAGTGAAAAATAAACTTATACATACTGTTAATGCTATAAAAATATTAACTTTATCTAAATAATATATTCTTATAAAATTTACGCTAGATAAGACTATTCCAACAATAGCTCCTACTCTTAATTCCTTCCATAGTACCTTGAATATATCATCTAATTTAATTTCACCTAAAGCAAGCCCTCTAATAATAAGAGTTGAAGATTGTGAACCTGCATTTCCCCCAGTATCCATTAGCATAGGAATAAACGACGCTAATACAACTACAGACTGAAGTACATTTTCAAATTTTCTTATTATATTTCCAGTAAAAATAGCAGATATCATAAGTACTAATAACCACACTATTCTATTTTTTGCAAGCACAAATACACTAGTTTTTAAATATTCCTCTTCTGATGGTTCCATTGCCGCCATCTTTTGAATATCTTCCGTATTCTCCTGTTCTATAATATCTACAACATCATCTATAGTAACAATACCTACAAGTCTACACTCTCTATCTACAATTGGCATAGTAACTATATCATATTTTTTAAATAACCCTGCTATTTTTTCTTGATCATCCATAGTATGTGCATATATAACTTGTGTTTCCATTATATCTTCTACGATATCATTTTCTTCACTTAATATTAAATTTCTAATGGATACAACACCCTCTAATTTCCTATTTTCATTAATTATATAACATGTATGAATTGTTCTTTTATCTATTCCAGTTTCTCTTATATGTGCAATTGCCTCTTTTACTGTCATATATCTTCCTAATTCCACATATTCTATAGTCATTATACTTCCAGCAGAATCTTCTGGATAGTTTAAAAATTGATTAATAAGTTTTCTTCTTTCCTCATCAGTATTTATTAAAATCCTATTAACTACATTTGATGGCATTTCCTCTACAAGATCAATAGTATCATCAAAGAACAAATCTTCTATAATATTTTTAATTTCTTTATCTGTAATAGATTCAATAATATATTGTTGTAATTCATTTGATATATACGAAAATACATCTGATGCTATTTCTTTTGGAAGTATTCTAAATACTATTAGCAATTTTTGATTGTCCAAATTTTCCATAAACTCTGCTATATCTACTACATTCATTTTTGAAAGATAATTTCTAGCTTCTGCATAGCTATTTTTATTAATTAAATCTAATATTAATTCTTTCATTTTGTGACCCTCCTATCTTTCCACGAAAGCCACAATCCTAAATATGATAGTTATGGCTCTTGAGGATTTAATAACATTTTTCAGATGTGCCTTGGGTAAAGGACTTGACTCCACAACTACCACCTCCATTAAAATTTATTTTCTAATCATTTTATTAAATATTTTTTATATCAATATATTTATTAATTTCCTTGGTAATATAAAAATCTCCTTCCTAAATGTAGTAAAGAGATTATATAACTTATAGTATTAACTTAAATTTATATGATATCATTAACTTTATTATATAGACTATAACTTATTTTGTAAATATTGTATTAAAATATAGATTACAACACATAACTTTTTTATAATTCTTACCTTTACTTGCTTATATAATATGTGTTCTAGTGTAATATAGTGTTTTTATTCTATATTTATGTAATTTGAGAATAAAAATAATAAAATTGATTAATATAAGATATGTATCTAATTATTTACACTATTCATCACCATATTACTTTTATATAATATAATTATGTTTAATGAAATTTTTTAAAATTCTGCCTAATTCATTTGAGTATAACAAAGTACCTTTTTTAAGTATAACTATGTAGGCATTGAGAGGAGATTTATATGTTAAAAAATATAAAATTTCGTACTATAGGATTTTTAATTTTAATTCTATGTACAATTACGTTATGCTATAAGTATAAAAATAGCAAAACACAACATTTATCAAATTTGAATTACAACACAAATACATATATATCAACAAATGTTACTGATCTTATATGTAATAATTTACGTGATATAAACAACGGAACATTCAATAATTCATCTAATATATATCCTTATGATAAATTTTCTAAAATACCATTTTTAAATAATTCTAATAAGAATATTAGATATCCTAGTAGAATTATATATTCCAGAGGCGGCACACCTCCTGCAAATGATATATATAAACCATCTACTATTAATACTTCAGAAAAACAAGTTGAATTGTTAGATTGGAATACAGCTAAACAAATATTTAAAAGAGATTCTAAAGCTAAAGTTATAGATGTATATACACATAAAAGTTTTAATGTTCAAAGAACCATGGGTACAAATCATGCCGATACAGAAACTTTAACAAAAAAAGACACTAAAATAATTAAAGAAATCTGGGATGGATTTTCATGGACTAGAAGACCTGTTATTGTAGAAATTGATGGACGCCGTCTTGCTGCCTCCATGAGCGCTATGCCACATGCAGGACTCGATTCTTCTCCAGCCTTTGTAATGGTCAATAATCGTTCAGCCGGATTTGGAAGAGGACAAAATTTAGATGTTATTAAAAACAATGATATGGATGGTCACTTTGATATACATTTTTTAAACAGTACAAGACATATGGACGGTAAAAAAGATCCTCAACATCAAAATGCAATTTTAGTTGCATCGAAATCACATTAGTACAAATTTGAATTTAAATTATAAACATAATAATATAAAAAATACTCCCTTTATTGTAAGGGAGTATTTTTTATATTATACTAATTTTCTTCTGTTTTAACTTCTTCTTTTTTTACTTCCTCTTTTTTAACTGGCGCTGCTTTCTTCACAGGCTTACGGAAGTTTTGTATAGCCTTTGTTGGACATTTCATAGCACATAATCCACAGTTTACACATTTACTGTAATCAATAACTGGAAGATTATTTTCAAGCTTAATAGCTTCTTTTGGACATGCTTTAACACAAAGTCCACATCCTATACAACCTGTAGAACAAGTATTCTTAACATCTAATCCTCTATCATGTGAATTACATGATACAATTACTAATTGTTTTTGAGGAACTAATTCAATAACGCCTTTTGGACATGTTGATACACATGCACCACAAGCAACACAGTTATCTTTATTAACTTTAGCAATACCATCAACTATTTCAATTGCATCAAATTTACATGCACTAACACAGCTTCCGTATCCTAAACATCCAAAGCTACAAGCCTTATCTCCAGCTCCTGGAACGTTCATAGCTTCTCTACAATCTTTTAATCCATAATAATTATATTTATTCTTAGCATTGTCGCAAGTACCTTGACATTTAACATATGCAACTTTAGGTTCTGAAGTTTCAGCTTCAACTCCCATAACAGCTGCTATTTTAGCTGCTGCTTCTGCCCCTCCAATTGGGCAACAATTTGTTGGTGCTGCACCACTTGCTACTGCTTCTGAGTAAGCATCACATCCTGCAAATCCGCAACCACCACAGTTTGCTCCTGGAAGACATTCTCTAATTAGAGGTACTTTTGGATCAACTGGAACTGCAAACTTCTTAGATGCATAACCTAGTATTAAACCAAATAGAAGTCCAAGTCCACCTAAGCTAAGTATAGGAAATAATATATCTTTCATTAAAGTCCCCTCCTTATACTAGGCCTGAGAAGCCAAGGAATGCAATTGCCATTAATCCTGCTGTGATTAATGATGCTGGTAATCCCTTTACCGCTTCTGGCATTTTGTCGTTTGCTTCCATTCTCTCTCTAATACCTGCAAGAATTACTATTGCAAGCATCCATCCAAGCCCTGAAACAACTCCAAATATTAGTGATTGAATTAAGTTATAATTTTCATTCATGTTTATGATAACTGCACCTAAGATAGCACAGTTTGTAGTTATTAGTGGTAAAAATATTCCTAATGCTTTATAAAGTTCTGGCATAGTTTTCTTAAGTAACATTTCAACAAATTGAACTAGGGCCGCTATAACTAATATAAATGTTATAGTAGACATATATTTAATATCTAATGGCACAAGTATAAATTTGAAAACTATATAAGATATAACTGATGCTAATCCCATAACGAAAGTAACTGCCATACCCATACCCTTTGCAGTTTCAACTTTTTTAGAAACTCCAAGGAATGCACAGATACCAAGGAACTTAGCTAGTACCATATTATTTACTAATAAAGCAGATACTATTAACGTAAATATACCCATTATCTATTCACCCTTCTTTCCTATTATCTTCTATTTCTATTTCTTTTTCATTTTCATTTGATTCATGATAGCCATTAATATTCCAAGGGTAATAAATGCACCCGGCGCAAGAACAAATATTAAAGTTGGGCTTGGTAATATTTGAATTGGATTGATTCCATCTAATATTTTACCAGTACCTAGAAGTTCTCTAACAAATCCAATAACTGCTAGAGACAAAGTAAATCCAAGTCCTTGTCCTAGACCATCAAAAATAGAAGCTATAGGCCCGTTTTTAGAAGCGTATGATTCCGCACGTCCTAATATAACACAGTTAACAACTATAAGTGGTATAAATATACCTAATTCTTTGTTTAATGCTGGTACATATCCTGCCAATAAGAATTGAAGTAATGTAACGAAGGCAGCAATAACGACGATAAATGCAGGTATACGAACCTTATCTGGTATAAACTTTCTAAGTAATGATATAACAAAGTTTGCACCCATAAGAACTACCGTAGATGCAAGTCCCATACCTACACCATTTTTAATACTAGATGTTACAGCAAGTGTTGGACACATAGCTAAAACTTGAACGAATGTTACATTTTCAGTGAAAATACCATTCTTTAATCTTTCTATTAAAACGCCCATTATTTTTGACCTCCTTTCAATTCTTTATTATAATATTCAACTGCATCATTAACACCTTTAGTTACTGCTTTTGAAGTAATTGTAGCACCTGTTATTGCAGAGATTTGATTATCTCCTGATGCATCACCCTTAACAACTTCTAGAGGCTTATCAATTGATTTTCCTTTATATTGATCCGCAAAACCTGGTTCTGGTGCTTTTGCTCCAAGACCTGGTGTTTCAGTATGTGCAAGTATTTTTATTCCTTCAACTTTTCCTTCTTTTGAAATACCAACCATCATTTCTATTAATCCGCCATAACCTTTAGTTGCAACTTTTATAGCGTATCCAGCTTCAGTACCAGAATTTTGTCCCTTGTTAACTTCAACAATAGGATTTTCCTTTGATAATTGCTTTTCTACTTTTTCACCTGGTTGTACTTCTTGAGCTGCTATTTTAGCAAATTCCTTTGCTGATGGTAAAACCTCATTCATAGCTTCATTATTAGTCTTAATATTTTGCTCATTAATTGGAGCTAATGTAACCTTATGAGCCCAACCTAAAATAAGTCCTGCTATTGCAGTAATTATAAATAACTTCAATCCTAACATTAATATTTCTTTACTACTGTTTTGATTTTCCATTATTTAGCACCTCCAATTCCGAAGGTTCTTGGTTTTACATACTTATCAATTAGTGGTACTACTAAATTCATTATAAGAATTGAGTAAGAACATCCCTCTGGATATCCACCAAATTTACGTATAATCATTGCTAAGCATCCTGCTGCAACGGCAAAAATTATTTGTCCTTTTTTAGTCATCGGTGAAGTTGTGTAATCTGTAGCCATAAATATACCACCAAGCATTACACCACCAACCATTATTTCATAAATACCAGACATAGCTCCCATATCGCCTCTTCCGAAGATAGCGCCAAGTATAGCTACTGTTCCAATATAACATACTGGTATGTGCCAAGTTATAACTCTTCTATATAATAGATAAGCAAATCCTATAAGTAATGCAAGTGCTGATGTTTCACCAATACATCCTCCCACTTGACCTAAGAATGCTTGTGTAAGTGATGGTAAATGTGCACCTGTTGCTTCTGCTCCCTTTAATATCGCAAGAGGAGTAGCCCCTGTTGTTCCATCAATTGGATTTGTCCATGTTGTCATAGCAACTGGATATGAAGCAAGTAAAAATGCTCTTCCTGCAAGTGCTGGGTTTACGATATTTTGTCCAATACCTCCAAATAAGCACTTAACTATAATCATAGTAAATATTGATCCTACAACAACCATCCATAATGGTAATGTTGGTGGAACGTTAAAAGCAAGCAAAAGACCTGTTATCACTGCGCTTAAATCTTTTGTTGTATTTGGTGTTTTTGCAAGTTTGCACCATATCCACTCTGAAGCAACACAAGATATAATTGCTGTAAGAATTACAGCGATTGCACCTTTTCCAAAGAAATATATTCCTGCTGCAGTAGCTGGTAACAATGCAATAATTACATCTCTCATTATTGATTGAACTGAACTGTTGTCACGAATATGAGGAGATGATGATACTGTATACATTTTTTCAGCCATTGACATTCACTCCTTATTTATTTTTTCTTTTATTTGCAAGTACTGTTCTCTTTGAAGTACGGATTGATTGAATTAAATGACGTTTCGCTGGACATACAAATGTACATGAACCACATTCTATACAATCTAAACCATGATTTGCTTCAAATTCTTCATAATCATTTCTTCTTCCAACTGAATCAAGTGTTGATGGTATTAAGAACATAGGACATACTTCTGCACATCTTCCACATCTAATACAGCTTGACTCGTCTGGTAAAACAGCTTGTTTCTCTGTTAAGCAAAGTATTCCTGATGATCCCTTAATTACAGGTACGTCTAATGTAGATATACCCATACCCATCATAGGTCCACCTGAAATTACTTTAACTGGATCTTCTTTAAATCCATCACAAGCTTCTACAAGTTCTCTGTAAGACATACCTAATCTAACTCTTAAGTTTTTAGGATTCTTCACAGCTTCACCTGTTACAGTTACAACTCTTGATGTAGTAGGTCTTCCATTTACAACTGCATTGTATACTTCTCTTACTGTGTTAACATTTTGAACTATACATCCTGCATCTGCTGGAAGTTTTCCTGAAGGAACTTCTCTTTTCATTACTGAATAGATTAATTGTTTTTCAGCACCTTGAGGGTACTTAGTTTTTAATGCTTTAACTTCTATATTGGGAATATCTTTCGTAGCATTTCTTAATGCTTCAATAGCATTCTTTTTATTATCTTCTATACCAATATAACCTTTTGCATTTGGATGCATATGAAGTATTATCTTAAGTCCTTCTACTATCATATTTGTTTCCTCAAGCATTAATCTGTGGTCACATGTTAAATAAGGTTCACACTCTGCACCATTTAATATAATTGCATCAATATTTTTATCTGGTGGCGGAGCAAGTTTTACATTTGTTGGGAAAGTAGCTCCTCCCATACCAACTACACCAGCTTCTTTAACAAGCTCTATGATTTCTTCTTTAGTCATATCAGTGTAATTTTTAGGTTTTGTAAATTCACCCTCTTCATATTGTCCATCATTTTCAACTATTACAGCAAGCGACTTTGTTCCTGAAGCTAATAGTACAGATTTTACATCTTTAACTGTACCTGATACACTACTGTGAATGTTAGCAGAAATAAAACCATTAGCTTGACCTATCTTTTGTCCAACTAACACTCTATCTCCTTTTTTAACTAAGCATTCAGCTGGTGCTCCTATATGTTGAGACATAGGGAACACTAATAGTTCTTTTGGATCTAAGTCTTCAATAGCTTTATTTTCGGTAAGATATTTACCATGAGGTGGATGGACACCTCTTTTAAAAGTTAAAAGTTCCATATAAATCCTCCTATCTTTACTTAAATATAATACTAAGTGTGTAGCAGTGCATGAAATTTGTATAGAAAAAAACTCAATACAAAAATTCATAAAACTTAAGAATCTTTAATTTAAATTATAGTTATACATTAAATTTATTAAAACTAGTTGCATTATAACTATACACTTTATCAACTTTAACAAAAAAATATAACTATTTTTAAGAAATACAAAATAACATAATATATAATAACACAATCTATTCGGCTTGTGTTACATTATGCGCAATTTATTTTGACAAATTTTTCACTTACTTTTTTTTCAATTTATCTAAATTATTTGAATTGTATTTATAAAATCTATTACATGCTTTTTATTATCGCAAATTAAAACTACATATTTAGTATTTTTTTAATATCTGCTAAAATTTCTTCTAATATATATTAGACACATATATCAAACCATTTAATTATTATATGTGTTTAATATGTATTTTTTCTAAAATTCTTCCAAGATATAACCAACACTTAATACATAGTTAATCATAGCCTAATGTCTATATTACATAATACCACACAATGCCACATAATACCACATTTTTATTAATTCACAAAATATTAAAAGAGGTCTCTCTTTTCAGAATTTATTGTACTTATATATTTTTTTAATTTTTGAGATTTTTTTTGAAAGATTAGTAATGAGTATATTTAATTTTTAGTAAATCTTTGTAGTTTTTTTTAGTAATTTCTGAAAAAAACATAGTTATTATTTTAAGTATGAATTTTCTCTTTCATTAAATTTCATGCTTGCATTATTTCCGAGCATTTTGTGTAAATACCTTTGAAATGTCAACTAAATTTTATATTTCACTACTACAGCCTTTAAACATCTATAATTATGAAAAATTGCGCTTTGAGTGTTATTTATATTTATGCTACTATTAATGCGAAATAAAGAAGTTATATTTTTTATGAATACTTTAAGCGTTACTTCAATGCTATTTTAAATATATTTTAAGAGGAGAATTTTTATGAAAAATTTATTTAGAGATATAGGATTACTTGTTATAGGTTGTCTTATATACTCACTTTATATTTCCGTTCTTTTAGTCCCGAACAATATTGGTACAGGTGGACTCACTGGAATTTCATTAGGTTTAAAACATCTTTTTAACCTTCCAATCGGCTTAACAACCCTTTGCTTGAATATTCCTCTGTTTATTTTTGGATATAGTTTACTCGGTAAAAGTTTTGCGATTAAGAGTGGTATTATAGTTGTAATTTCTTCATTCATGATAGATTTTATGAACTCTGCTTTTCATTTTAAGCCTATAGGTGACTTACTAACCGCTACTATATTTACAGGTGTAATTTCAGGATTATCAATGGCTATATTATTTATGGGAGGAGCTTCTACCGGAGGACTTGATATATCCGGAAAAATGATAAAACGTAAGTTTCCATCATTCCCTTTAACTAAAATTTTGCTATCTCAAGATATTTTAATATATATCTTTTTATCATTAACCTTAGGACCTCGTTCAGTAATGTATGCAATTATTATGAGTTTTGTAAGATCTAAAACTATTGACGCTGTACAAGAAGGCATTGCCTCTTCAAGACAATGCATTATAATTTCAGAAAATCCTGAACCTATAATAGAATCTATAAAAACAAAATTAGGTAGAGGTGTTACCCTTTTAGATGCTTATGGCTGCTACTCCCATACAGATAAAAAATTTATATATGTTGTAGTACAAAAAATACAGCTTAACTCTTTAAAATCTATCGTAAATAGCATTGATCCACATGCTTTTGTAACAGTTTCATCAGTAAATGATATTCAAGGAAATTTTAAACAAAAATCACTTTCAATATAATATTATGAAATTACTTTTTAGTTTTAAAATAAAAGAATCCAACTTATTTACATACATGAATAAGTTGGATTCTTACTTTGCATTATCACAAATAAATGAATGTATAACTGCAAAGTATTCTCTAATATAATAATTAGGTGCTGATGATAAATAACCTTTTGATGGTACTGCATGGACATTAATCCCTGCTCTTTTTGCTAAAAACTTTGCTCTAAACATATGAAAATCCGTTGTAACTACACATACTGATGGATTATCCTTTTTTTCTCTTTGCTTCAATATTTCTAAAGAATACTTAAAGTTTTCTGCAGTATTTCTTGATTTCTCTTCTTTTATAATTTGGTCATGATTTATACCATTTTGAATCAAATATCTTTTCATAGCTTCTGCTTCTGTAATTAACTCACCAGGTCCTTTTCCACCTGATACAATTATTTTTGTATTTGGATATTTTTTCAAATACTCTAATGTGGTATCCATTCTTTTCTTTAATATTAATGACATATAATCTCCATGAACAGCTGCCCCCAATACAATCATATATTTTTTTTCATCAGTTGTCTTGGATATTGCGGAATGAATTATTAGACCTTCTATAAGAATAAATGAACTTAATCCTATAACTATAAAAAATATTATCACTGTTCTAAACTTAATATTTATTTTTTTATAGAATTTTAAAATTCGCTCTTTAAATCTTTGAAATACTATAACAAAAACACCTAAGAACAACCAAATCATATGAAATCCTATTATTCCTGAAAACCTACCTAAACCTATATAATATAAAATACTTATTATCCCTAATAAATAACCTAATTTACCTTTTATATCTTTCAATTTTAAAATCACTTCTTTCATATTTAAATCATATTTTAATATTCTTATCTGTAATCAAAGTATTAAATTTAATAATATGTTATCAAGTCTTAAACTATAAAAAGATACAAAGAGGTTAATTTTCCAAAATATATTAATAATATGACAGTTTTTATTAATTATTTAATCTTATAACCATTTTGTTACCTTTAATTATATTAAAATATATTATAATGTAATTTAAGTTACGTTATCAGGAGGCTAAAAATGAACACACAAAGGATTAATAAAAAAAAACATAAATCTAAAAAATTAAAAAGAATTATTATTTTCTTTTCTTTCGTCTTTATATTAGGATTTTTAGGTGGAAATATTACTCACAAAGTATACTCTTTATTTAAGGTAACCTCTCATCCTAAAAATACATCATCTAACACTAATTCTTCTTTAGAATTATCATCTAAAGGTAAAGAAAGCAAAACCTCTTCTAATGGACAAGCTAGTTCTTTTAAAAAATCAGAAGAAATTTTACTTTCATCAGTAGGTGATTGTACTCTTGGAAGAGATGATAAATATTCTTATGAAGGTTCTCTTCCTCATGTATTAAAACAACATAATAATGACTACTCATATGTTTTTAAAAATGTAAATTCTATATTTAAAAATGATGATATAACCATAGCTAATTTTGAAGGTACACTTACTACTTCTAATGCCAAAGCTGTAAAAAGATTTACTTTCAAAGCCCCTATGGAGTACGCTAAAATTTTAACTTCTGCAAATATAGAGGGAGTGAATCTATCCAATAATCATATAAAAGATTATTTAGAACAAGGATTTGAGGACACTAAGATAGCTCTAAAAAAAGAAAACATTAATTTTTTTGGGGAAGATAATATATGGATAAAAGAAATACGTGGCATAAAATTTGGATTTTTAGGATATAAAGGATTTTCTGATACTCCAGATTTATTAGAAAAAATCAAGAATGATATTGATAAATTAAAGAAACAAAATTGTATAGTCATAATTAACTTTCATTGGGGAAATGAAGGAAATTATACACCAAATACAACTCAACAAAATATAGCTCATTATTCTATTGATAATGGAGCTGATCTTATAATAGGACACCATCCTCATGTACTTCAAGGCATCGAAAAATACAATAACAAACTTATATTTTATAGCATGGGCAACTTTGCCTTTGGAGGAAATAAAAACCCTAGAGATAAAGACTCTATTATAACTCAGATAAAATTTAAAATTAGTGATTCAACTTTAAAATCTTATGATTTTAAAATAATACCATGTAAAATTTCATCTGTTAATTATAAAAATGACTATTGTCCAACTCCAGCACAAGGAAATGAAAAATCTAATATTTTAAATAAAATTAATAACTTATCTAAAAAATTAAACTTAGATATTAATATCGATGGCAATTTTAATACAGTTTCTATGGAATAATATTATATTATAACATATGTTAAAAAAATTATATTAATAAATAAACTTTTCATTCAAAAAACTTATTGACAATTTACATTGTAAAAAGCTAGTATTTTTATTTTTTCATATAAAAATTACTAGTTTTTTTGTTTTTTAATACTATATTTTATTTAAAAAAGCTATACTGAATCATACTTTGGCGTTAAGTAAATTATTTCCATTTAACTAATTACGTGTTAAAATCTTATTATCCCTTATTTGAATAAATTCAATAAATTAGTACATAATTCATTAATAGGATGGAGGTGCTTAGTCATTAATATTAAAACATTTTTAGGAATTATGTTTTCAAAATTTATTATGAATGTCTCAAATTTATTATATAAAGGTGGTACAAATTTTCCAGGTAAAGTAGCTTTAAAATTTAATAAAAATATATTAGGTATACTTTCAAAAAATTACAAGGTTATTTTAGTTACTGGAACCAATGGGAAAACTACCACTACTAGTATGATTTACACTATACTAAAAAATAATAATTTTGATGTTATAACAAATGATACAGGTGCAAATATGTATACAGGGATTATATCTTGCTTTATTAAAAATTTTAAGTTTTTTTCCAACTCGAAGATTAAATACTGTGTTTTAGAAGTAGATGAAGCAAATGTAAAATATATCACCAGATATATACATCCTGAGATAATAACAATAACTAATCTATTTAGAGATCAATTAGACCGATATGGTGAAGTTTACTCAACTTTAAATAAAATTTTAGATGGAATACATAATTCTCCTGACTCTATCTTAGTTTTAAATGGTGACGATTCTTTATTTGGAAACTTAAATATTAACAATAAAACATTGTATTATGGATTTGATTCTCCTATTAACACTGTAAGTCAACCACCTTTAAATGCTGATGCTAAATTTTGCAAAATATGTAAACATCCTTATGAATATAACTTTATAACATATAACCATCTTGGAGATTTTTATTGTCCAAATTGCGGATACAAAAGGCCAAGTCTAACTTATTCAATCAATAGCATAATTAATTTATCATCTAATGGATCTAAAGTAAAAATCAATAATAAAGATTATTATATAAATCAAGCAGGTACTTATAACATTTATAATGCTCTTTGTGCATTTTCAGTAGGTAAAATACTTGGAGTAAAAGATTCTATTATATGTACTACCTTTAAAAATTTACAGAGTAGTTTTGGAAGACAAGAATTAATAAAAATTAACAATAAAAATCTTAAAATAATCTTAGTAAAAAATCCAGCTGGATTTGATGAAGCTTTAAAATCTATAAAACTCGATGATAAAAATAAAAGTTTAGCTTTACTTTTAAATGACAATTATGCAGATGGTAAAGATGTTTCTTGGATATGGGACGTGGATTTTGAAGATTTAAATAATAATAACATCCATAATATTATGGTATCAGGTATACGATTATATGATATGGGTATACGATTAAAAGTAGCAGGATTTGATGAAGATTTATTTTGTATATGTCATAATTACGAAACTCTTTTAGATAATATAGAAAGTTGTAACGATTCTATGATATATCTTTTAGCTACTTATACTGCTATGACAAGTTTTAGAAAATTTTTAAATAATAAAGGATATATAAAGAAATTATGGTGAGGTGATATTTTGGAACTTAATATCTGTCATATGTATCCTGATCTTCTTAATGTTTATGGTGATGTAGGAAATATATTAATTTTAAGATATAGAGCTAGAAATAGAGGTATTAAAACTAATGTATTTAATGTCTCACTTAATGATAAATTTGATCCTAAAAAATACGATATTGTATTTTTTGGCGGTGGTCAGGATTATGAACAATCTATAGTATCTAACGACTTAAAGAAAAACAAGAAATCTAGCATTATTGAATACATAGAATCAAATAAAGTATTTTTATCTGTATGTGGTGGATATCAATTACTTGGAAAATACTATGTAACTCCATCTGGTGAAGAATTAGAAGGATTAAATGCTTTAGATATATATACAACTTCTGGAAAAAAAAGATTTATAGGAAATACCGTAATATATAATAAAGAATTCAAAGAAACTTATGTAGGATTTGAAAACCATTCGGGCAAGACATATATTGGATCTTTAAAACCTCTCGGTAAAGTTCTTTTGGGCTTTGGAAATAATGGAGAAGATCATTCAGAAGGATGTATATACAAAAATACTTTTTGTACTTACTTTCATGGATCATTACTTTCTAAAAATCCCGAATTAGCTGATAGACTAATTTCTTTAGCCTTAAAAAACAAATACGGTAAATTTTCACTTCCTAAATTAGATGATACCTATGAACTAAAAGCAAAAGAATTTATAATTAAGCGAGAACTTAGTTAGCAATCACCTACTACAGTATCTTATAAATTCCCTCTCATAAAATTTTTAAGATACTGTAGTATTTTTTTATTTATAGCTTCTTTTGCAATGCCATTGCAAGAGTAAAATACTTTAAAGATTCTTTAACTGATCCTATCTTATAGTACATTTCTCCCATTATCATATATCTATCGTATATCTCTTTTTTGTTTCCAAACTTAACTAAACTATCAAGTGATAAATTCATATACATTTCAGCTGCTAATAAATTATTTTGTTGTTTTAAAAGCATAGCTTTTAAATAATATGACTTTTCAATAAATTTTATATTATTTAATTTAATAGCATAATTTAAAGTAGTATCAACTAAAGAACTTGATTCTTCAAGAATATTGTTTTTTATAAGTTTCTCCGTACACTTCAACATAAATTTCACTAAATTTTCCTTATCATTATAGGGATATACCTTCATAGCTTTCTTTATATAATCAATTGCCCTATTGCTTTCTCCAATAGAAAACATAGTTGATGCAAAATCAAATATAGCTCTAGCGGTATAGTCTTTATGTTCTTTATACAATTCATATGTACTTTTTTCATACTCTTCAAACTTTCCGTCATTTTCTCTAAGTGATAATATAGATAATGTTTGATATATTTGAGCTCTTCTCAAATTATCAGAAACATGTTCTAATAACAATTGTAGTTTATCAGCTAATTTATATGCATCATTAAAATATCCCATTTTTATATAGCATTTTATTTCTCCATATATACTATATGCGATTACCTTATTTTCTTCTCCATATGATGCATACTTTCTTATATTTCTAAAATAAATAGAAGCTTGATAAAATTCATTGTTTTTATAAAATAACGTAGCTATATCCATATAATAGGTATATTTGCAAGAATCATCATTAGATTTATTAGAAACATCATAATAATTTCCTATTAATTCTTGTGCTTCTTTTAAATTATTTTTATTTATAAAATATCTAAATATAAGATGCATTATACTAACTGCTAATTCATAATGTCCATATTTATCAGCAATAATCAAATTATATTTAAGTTTCTTTGCATAATCTTCTGAATCACTGTTCTTTATTATTTGCTTTATATTTTTATTTATCTGAGTTTCTACATCTTCATTAAGATATTCTATATCCAAATTTAACTTTGAAGATATATACTCCAATATCCAACTTTCTGGAACAACTTTATCATTTTCAATACAGCTAAGTTTAGAAACTGAAATTTTATTATCACATACATCCTTTAATGTATATCCCTTATATATTCTCGCCCTTTTTATCTTTTCCCCTATTGAAAGAACTTCCATATAATCACCCATCCAATATTCTGCTATTTTAAGATACCTAATTTTTTAAATGCCTCAACACCTGCACTTAAATACTTAGCAGCTTCTTTATCCTTACCATTTTCTATATAAAATTTCCCTAAAAGAATAGATATCTCAGCATACTCATCCTCAAGTTCAGTAATTTCTGCATACTTTAATGCTAATATTAAAGTATTTTCAGCTTTTTTAAATTCCTCTTCTAACATATCTATTCTATATTTTAATAAATAGTATTTATAAAGGGTATACTTGTCTCCATTTTCTTTATTATCTAATATTTCTTCTAGAACTATTTTAGCTTTTTCTAATTCCTTTAATTTTATATAGTTTGTACATATATTTTCAAGAGTCTCTATGTATCCAACATCTTTAAACTCTTCTCTTAGCTGTTTCGCTTTATTCAGATGAACAAATGATTCTTCTATATTATCAAATTCAGAGAATAATTTTCCTAAATTATTTTCAATCTGAGCTATATATTGTGAATCATCAATTTCCTTTAATATTTTTAAAGTTTTATTAGAATATTTTATTGCATTATCTATATCTCCCTTTTCGCTATACTCCTTTGATAACAACATTAACGATCTTGCATATTCTTTCTTGTCATTTATCTTTTTAAATTTAGTATTAGCTAAATAAGAATAGTTTATAGCTTTATCAATATCCTCTAACTTAAAATACGTATTAGCAATATAATAATAGATTTGTCCAATTAAAAAATCATTTCCTAAATTGTTATCTTCATATACCTTTTCTGCTTGATGAAAATAACTACATGCAGAATAATATGCTTGCATGTCTAAAGTTATTGATCCTAACTTTATATAAGTATTAATTATGTCTTCATAATAATTATCTTTTATAAAAATTACATTAGCAGATAAAAACAACTGTTGAGCCATGCCTAGTTCTTTTCTTAACGTATAAATTTCGCCTCTTAAGTATAAATTTTTAGCCTTTCTATACTCTAAATTATATTTTTCACCATAAAATATAGCATTTTCTATATATTGCTCTGCTAAATTTAATTGATTATTAAAAATATGTGATTCAGATATATTTTCATAATAAGTACAAATTTTTTCAGCTTGAGTTTCTTCGGATTCCATTAAATATTCTATAGATATATTAAGAGAATTTGCTAAATACTCTAATAAATCCATACTTGGGTTAGATTTACCTGATTCTACTAAACTTATTTGTCCCGGAGTAATTCTATCCCCTGCTAGATCCTTCAACGTCATTCCAAGTTCTTTTCTTCTTCGTTTAATTTTTTCTCCTAAAGACAATATCTCCATAAATGCATCTTCCTTTGATCTATTCTAGTTATCAAATTTAATAATACTTAATAATGTAACAAACTTCTATTATATTATAGCATATTAAAATCATTTTCAGCAAAAAAAATAGATAAAAATTAAAAAAATAACCCAATTTTCCACTTAATTGGGTTATTGTGTTGCTTTTCATAATATTTATTGTTTTATAACATTTATTTATAATTTTTCCACTGTTTTAACTTAGCCAATCAGTTAGATTTTCAACCATATTTTCAGCTTTATGAATCATATGTCGTTTACTTCTCATAAGTTTTTTTCTAGTTCTTTTATCCATCTGTGGTGACATCATAATACCAGCAGTAGCTCCGATTATGGCACCAGTAGTAAGTCCTCTTAAAAATCTATGCATATTTTTACACCCCACTTATAAATTTTTAGCAGATATATTAAATGTCATATCCTTAATTATAGGTTGTGCAAATAACATTTTTTTAAACATTATAACTTATAATTATCTATTAAATAGTTAATTAGGCTATTTTTTTTATTACTATCTAATGATTGTACATATACTTTAGCTTTTTCCTTGTCATTTTTAATAAATTCAATAAGTGTTTTTATATAATCTTCTTTAGTTTCTATTTTACATTTATTTTTTTCGTACTTTTCATCTATGATTATATTTTCCATACAATCATTCTCTAATATTTCTAAGAACTTTTTCTTAATTTCCATATTTTTTACAACTACTTCTTTGTCTTTTAAATATTTTTTTGTTTCTCCTTTTATTGTTACATCAGCAGCAGCCTTGGCAAATTCATCTACCATCTCATTATATAAATCTCCAGTATGACTATCTACTTTTACAAAAATAACCTTTATATCATTTTCCTTTATTATTGAATTGAAATCATTATAATACTTTTCAGAGGATTGTTCTCTTCTTTGCCATACACCTGTAGCATGATAACAAACACCTACATAATCATGTATCAATACAATATTTTTAATATTATTTTCTGCTGCATATTGAAGTGATCTTATTGCTCCTTTAAGTTCACCAGCTATTTGTCTTACATCCTTACCAGTTTTATTTTCTGCCGATCCATTTTCTATGTACTTTACAACACCATCTTCAACCATAACTAAACCATAAGAATATTTACCACTACCGGAATTATAACTTCCATCCACATAAAAATTAGGTATATCTTGCGGATATTCATCTATTCCTTTTTTTAAAAGATTTTCACCATCTGATAAGTATTCTTCCGCTTCTTTAATAGATGTAAAACTTTTATATTTAGCACCTTTTACACCTTTCACATATTTTAAACATTCACTCCAAGAATCTACTAATTTATCTTTAACTAATATATTTTTTTCATTATCAAAACCTTCTTTTATAGCATATATCTTTTTTGCCATAACTCCTATCTCCTTATGAACTATATTTTAAACTTATTTGTATTATTTCATAACTTTTTTTCTTTTTCCTTATTAATTTTTTTAATCCTACTATACATCCATTTAAAGCCATAAGAGTATTTTTTCTACCTAATGAATCAAACAATATACCCTTCACTTCTTTTACTTTAGTTATAATATTTACTCTTCCTTGCCAATGCTCTAAAATTATTTTTTCTGGAATATTATCTATAATTTTATCCAAAAGCATAAAGCCTATTCCAAAATCATCTATCTTGCCTAATATAGGAATTGAATCTGGAATAATATCTACTGGTAGTGCTAAATATGCTATAAGACTACCTATTGATACCTTTAATTTTTTATCTATTCTATAATCCTTCATAAGTCTATATAATAAAACCATAATATCTGGTATTAATAAAATATATTCTCCAATAGCATCATATTCCTTGGAAAACTTGCACTTAACATCTTCTCTAATTTTAAAGTATCCATCTTCTTGCTTAGTTACTGCTTCATCATTATTTATATCTTCATTTTTTTCATTACTTATTTTATCTTTTAAATCACTTAAAGATAAAACTTCTTTATCATCCTTGTATACTAAATTCTCAACATATACTTCTGCACTATTTTTAAATAACGTTATATGTTTTAAAACAAAATCTACAGATGGTATATAATTACACAATATATTAAAATCAATAAATATAAGTTTTTTTTCTAAAGTAATACCAATATCTTTAAAATTCTTTAATATATTTTTTACAATAATATTAACAAGACTTGTCCATATAGGAAATATTCCAACTTTCAATTTAAAAATTCTTAACTTAAGGACATTATCTTTTATACTCCCTAACCCTAAAATAGCTTCAAATTTAATGTTTATGCCTTTTTTATAAACTCCTCTTACTTTTATAAGTTCTCCAATTTCTATATTATTTATATTAAGTTCTTTAATTTTTAAGTTATCTTCTATTATACTTAAAAGATCTTTCTCGGTTATTCTAACATTAATATTAGATATATTCATATAACTTTCTCTTATATCAATATATAAGAGCTTCCCCCCTTCAATAGCATATTCTTACATCTAATCTAAAGTATACACAAAATCCTACCTTTGTACAATGAGATAATGAACATTGGAACTATGGCCAATAATTACATTAGCAAATATTATGAATTCCATTGGACATGTGCTTAAATTTTTAATATACTTACTCTAACGAAAACACTATTTTAGAATTTTATACTCTAGAAAGGGTGATATATTGAATAAATTTAAAAGTAAGTATACAATTATTTCACTAATTACTTTAGTATTATCCTTAATTTTCATATTTGTTAATACATCTTTTTTACGTCCTAAAACTTTCGAATCTTACAATAAATTTCTAGAAGACTTTAAAAACAAGCAAGTTTCTACTGTATATTATACAGATTCATCAAAATTAAGCATAAAACTCAATAACGGAAAAATATACGAAACCGACAACCCTAGAAATAACAATTTCAAAGAGCTTATGTTAAAGAACGGAATATCTGTTAAAGAAAGTAGCTTTATGCGCCCAATGGAGATTATTCCAAATATTTTTTTATTACTATCTATTTTAGGTTTAATCGCTATTGCTATAAAATCTACACGTCAAACTTCTAAAACAGGATCTTCTTTAGATTCTCTAGAGACTAATGTGGTAGGCAATACAGGTTTTACCTTTGATAATGTAGCTGGAAATATAGAAGCTAAAGAAAGTATTAAAGATATTGTAGACTTTCTTAAATCTCCTGAAAAATATAAATCTTACGGTGCTAAAATGCCTAGAGGATTAATTTTATATGGTGAACCTGGAACAGGGAAAACACTTCTTGCTAAAGCAGTTGCAGGAGAAGCTAATGTACCATTTTACGCCATGTCTGGATCAGACTTTGTTCAAATATACGTAGGGGTTGGAGCTAGTAGAATAAGACAACTTTTTAAAAAGGCTCGCTCTCACGGGAAAGCAGTTATTTTTATAGATGAAATTGATGCTATCGGTAAGAAAAGAAGTAATTCAACTGCTGGTGGTTCTGATGAAAGAGATCAAACACTTAATGCACTTTTAACAGAAATGTCAGGATTTAAAGAAACGGATGGAATAGTTGTTATAGCTGCTACCAACCGACTTGATATGCTAGATAGTGCACTACTTAGACCTGGTAGATTTGATCGACATGTAGAAGTATCTCTTCCAGATATTATTGCCCGAGAAAAAATATTAAATTTATATTTAAAAGATAAACCTTGTAAAAATATAAATATTAATCTTTGGGCACAAAAAACTGCTATGTTCTCTGGAGCAAAACTTGAACATCTAGTTAATGAAGCTGCTATTCTTGCTTGTAAAGATAACAGTGAGTATATAGAAGATATCCATCTTCATAATGCCTTTTCAATAGTACTTGCAGGATATGAAAAACAAGATAGAGATCATATAAAAAATTTAGATAAAAAAATTACAGCTTACCACGAAGCTGGACATGCTCTTGTATCCGCTAAAGTTCTTCCTAACGAAAAACTTTCTAAAGTAACTATAATACCAACTACTAAAGGTGCTGGTGGATATACTTTAAGTATTCCCGAAGATAAAATGTATCAAAGTAAGGAATACTTATTAAACAGAATTATGGTTCTTTTAGGTGGTAGAGCTGCCGAAGAAATTATTTTTGGAAAAGATAAAATAACTACTGGTGCTTATAGTGATTTAAAACATTCTACAAAATTAATAAACAACATGATAACTTTATATGGCATGGGAAAATCTATAGGTCTGCTTACATTATCAGAAATAGGTAATGTTTCTTCCTCAACTCAAGATATGTTAATAAACGAATGTAAATCAACCCTAGAAAATCTATATAATGAAACAAAATCCATACTACTTAACAATAAAAATATTTTAGAAAATCTAGCTATAACTCTTCTTAACGAAGAAACTTTATATGATGAAAAATTACAACAAATATTAAATTTTTCATAAATAGTTAGATAAAATTAACTTTAAAATGCTATGCTTAAATTTTTAAGCATAGCATTTTACTTTATTAATAATATTGCTTTATTTCTCCGTTTTCTTCGTACTGCTTTCTATATCTTAACATTATTTCAGCAAAAATATCTTCTGAAGATGGTGGTGTTACAGTAATTGCATTTGCTCCAGCATCTATGGTTTCCTTTATGCTTTCATCATTAGATCCTCCTGTTGCTATTATAGGTATATCAGGGAATCTACTTCTAATACTTCTTACAACTTCTGCCGTTCTCTTTCCTGCAGATACATTTAAAATGCTTGCTCCTGAATCTATTCTTGCCTTAATATCTTCTTTTTCAGATATTACCGTAACTATTAAAGGAATATCTATAGTTTTTCTTACTCCAGTTATAACAGAATTAGCTGTTGGTGCATTTACTACTACTCCAAAAGCCCCTTTAAATTCAGCATCTAATGCTAAATTAACAACTCTTTTACCAGTAGTTATTCCTCCACCTACACCACAAAATACAGGCTTATCTGTTCCTAGCATTATACTTGCAGTTATTACAGGCTGAGGAGTAAATGGATAAACGGCCATTATCGCGTCAGCATTTGTATTTTTTATAAGTGCAATATCTGTTGTAAAAACTAGAGACTTTATTCTTTTACCAAGAACAATGATTCCACTAGCCTCTCTTATAATTTCTGGGACCTTAATCATATTACTTCTTAAAATTCCATTTATCTCTGGTATGTACTTTTTCATCTTTTCCTCCCGCTCATAAATATAAATATTTTCTTTGATAACTATCTTTTATTAATCTTAGTATTGAGTATAATTGATAAAAATACTCCTCCTAAAAGCCCTCCAATATGTGCAAAGTTATCTATATTAGGTATGGCAAGTCCTATGAAAATATTAATAACTATTACCGAAACAACATTTTTTATTACATCTTTTCCTGCCACACTTCTCATTTTAATTGTAAGTACAAGTATTGCTCCTAAAAGTGAAAATATTGCACCTGATGCCCCTATAGATACTCCATTTGAAAAAATATAGCTGGAAATAGACGATATTAGACCACCTACTAAGTATATTATAACATACTTCATCTTACCATAACTTTTTTCAATCATAGGTCCTAACGCTTTTAACGCATACATATTTAATATTAAATGCATAAGACCACCATGTAAAAACATACATGTAATCAATCTATAATATTGCCCACTTGCTATAAGAGTATTCTCTTTGGCTCCCAGAAAAATTAATACTCTAATATCACTATCTAAAATATTTTTTGAAAGTATAGCAGTTATTATGTATGCAATTATATTGATAATAATTAATGCAGTTGTTATTTTAGAATTAAAAATTTTATCTTTTATTGACTTTGATTTTTTCATATTTTCAAGTATATATTGAATCTGCGAAGCTAAAGTTACTGTATTTTTAGAAAAATATAATACTGTATTTTTTTTCTCACTTATAACAATTATATTATTTTTATAGTTTTCAGCAATTACATTCCAATTGCATTTATCATTATCTTCATTTACTATAAGAACTGTAGTAAGTATAATATCTAAATTTTTATTATAAATAAATTTAGTGTCCAAACTATTAAACTCACTTTCTCTTAAAAATACAATATATTCTGTTAATTTTCCAAATGTTTTACTAATACCCCAAAAGTTTTTTTCATTATTTTTAGAATTAAATTCCTCTATATTGCACTCAGTATGCTTATTAAGTTCATTTATTATATATTTAATAATATTGTTTTTCATACCATCCTCCAATAATTTCATAATATAAATAACAACACTTAAATAGGTATTTTTTAATCTTACCTAAGCAAATGTTGTTACTTATTATACAACAGAAGTAATAGTAATATCTAAACTTTTTAACAAATTTATTTCATAAAATGGAATAGATTCTTTTGTTTTAGAGTTATATATTACTCTTATTATTGGTCTGTCAGGAAATCCCTTATTTTGTTTTACTACATATCCTTCTATTCCGTTAGATAATTTAACACAACATCCTAGTGGAAATATAGCAAAAGTATCTTTAAATTTTTGTATTATATCACAATCAAACATCTTTCCACTTTGCCCTAATATGAATTCATAAACTTCATTAGGTTTTATCTTTTTCCTATAGCATCTGTCACTACTTAATGCATCATAAACATCACAAATACAAGCCACTTTTCCATGTCTAGAAATAGAATTATTCCTTAATCCATAAGGATATCCTGTTCCATCCACTCTTTCATGATGTTGCTCTACTACTTTTAGAACAATATCTGAAATTCTAAAATTCTTTCTTAATATGTTCTTTCCGTATATAGGATGTTTTTTTATTTCAGCAAATTCTTCATCGCTTAAAGGACCATTCTTATTTAAAATTTTGAGTGGCACTTGAGTCTTTCCTATATCATGAAGTATAGCACCCTTTCCAAGTTCCTTAAGATCATACTCGTGAAAATTTAAAGATAATCCTAAAAATGCAGCCATTATTCCAGTATCCACACAATGAACATAAGTATAATTGTCATATGTTTTTATATCATACAAGCTTTTATTAACATCACCATCTTCAATAATATAATCCATTAAATTTTCAATTATAGTTAATGAATCTTTTGTTTTTTTATAATTACATTGATGTATGTTCTTTACAATGTCATTCATACTCTTCATTGCGACTTGCTTAATTTTAACAAGACGACTATCTTCTACATCTACATCTTCTAATTGTTCATCTTGTATATATAAATATAATACACCTAATTGTTTTAATTTATTTATATAGTGATTTGTAAGCTTAATACCTGCTCTTAATAATATTCCACCTTCATTTGTAAAGATATTTTTACCTAAAATCTCACCTTCACTTACTCTATTTATAAATTCTAATCTCATTTAATCTATACACCTCAATAATAATATAATTTGCTTCCATGTTTAGACTTTATATTATTATTATATTACAAATTCTACAATTTTTCACTATTTTTAATATTTATTTAAATTTAAATAAATTCTTCATTAATTTAACATATCTAGCAATTCATTAAATCTATTAATAGTATCTTGTATAGGTTTAGGTGTTGTCATATCAACGCCTGCTTTTTTTAGAATATTTATAGGGTAATCAGAGCCTCCTGCTTTTAAAAATCCTTTATATTTTTCTACAGCTTCTTCTCCTTTATCTAATATCTGTTTTACAAAAGAATTAGCTGCTGAATATCCTGTAGCATATTGATAAACATAAAAATCACTATAAAAATGAGGTATTCTTGCCCATTCCATATCAATTTCTTCATCTATTATCATGTCAGGTCCAAAATATTTTACATTTAAATCATGATAAATTTTACATAACTCATCACTAGTAAGTGGTTCTCCATTATCTATTTTTTCATGAGTTGTTTTTTCAAACTCAGCAAACATTACCTGTCTAAATACAGTAGTTCTTATTTGTTCCAATTGAGTATTTATTAAATATAATTTTTTATTTTCATCTGTTTCCTTTTTTATAAGATCATTTATAAGTAAATTTTCATTTACAGTAGATGCAACCTCTGCACAAAACAAAGTATAATTTGCATATGCATATGGTTGTTCCTTTCTTGAATAATAAGAATGAATAGAATGCCCCATTTCATGTGCTAATGTAGATACATCATTAAGTTCATAATTGTAATTTAATAGAACATAAGGCATAGTATCATAAGTTCCCCATGAATAAGCTCCTTTTCTCTTTCCCTTATTTTCGTAGATATCAATCCATCTATCTTTTATTCCATTATTAAAAATTTTAAGATATTCATCTCCTAAAGGTTTTAACGCCTCATTAACCATTTCTACAGCCTTAGAAAATTCTATATGTGCCTTTGGTGTATCAATTACAGGTACATATAAATCATACATATGAATTTCATCAAGGCCTAAAAGTTTTTTCTTAATCTTTACATATCTATGCAAGCTATCTAAATTTTCATTTATAGTTTTAATTACATTATCATAAACTTCTATAGGTATATCATTAGGTTCTAACGAACTTTCTATAGAACTATTATATTTTCTTGTTTTAGCCATGAAAGAAAAATTCTTTATAGAAGCTGTTAAAGATGTAGCTAAAGTATTTTTAAAATGTTTATAGGTATTAAATAAAGCTTTGAAGGCTGACTCTCTTACTCTTATATCCTTAGATTTTATAAATATTGAATAATTACCTTCTGTAAGTTCCACATCTTTGCCTTCTTCATCTTTTATAACTGGGAATGTCATATCAGCATTTGTAAGTATTGAAAAAATATTTGACGGTGCATTTAAAGCATCTGAAACAGTAGCTAGCATTTCTTCCATTTGTGTTGTTAATGTATGCGGTTTTCTTTTTAAAATTCTTTCTAACATAAGTTCATAAACTTTAAGCTCAGGCAACTTATTTATTGCATCTTCTATAACTTTTTTATCATAAGATAAAATTTCTGGTACAAAAAAAGCACTTAAAGAAGAAAGTTCTGAAAAGTACATTTCTATTTTAGTTTTTAAAGCTTGATTAGCATTATTAGCTGTATCTTCATCTCCTTTTAGAAATGCATAAACTAATAATTTTTCTCCAAGCCTTGACACTTCCTCATCTAACTTTAAAAATCCTAATAATTTATTTGGATCACTTAACTTTCCTTTAAATTCTTCAAATCCTTTAGCTTTTTCTTTTAATTTATTAAAATCTTCTTCCCATTCTTTTGTAGTAGAATATACCTTTTCTATATCCCATTTATCATCTGCTTCAATTTCATCTCTAGTCTTTAATCTTGTTACTTCTGTCAATATACACACCCCAATCTTTTTATTTTAAATATATTCTTCCTTATTTTTTTCTGCTTTTTCAAAAGCCTTTTCAATTTCAGCTTTTATTAGTTCGCAAACTTCTCCTAATTTTTGTGCCATATCACTATGTTCTTCAATATAATTAAATTTAAGTATCCATGTTGGGTTATATTCATCATCTTTTTCATCTATTTCATAACCTTTATCTTCAAAAAGTTCTAAATCAAAAAGTTCATATATAGCTGTATATTCCCACTCTTCTACATCTTTATGTGTATCAAAATATATGCTTACTTTTTTACTGTCTTTATTATAATAAAATTTAGAAATATACTCTGCTCCTTCATGTACTTCATAACTTCCCATTTCCTTTATAAATTTATTATCCTTATCTACTTCCATTAATACTAATGCTGCAAAATCCATAGTAAAATCCCTACCTTTTATATTATTTTATTTATTTTTATTATCTTTTTTACATTCCTCACATACACAGCGAAACTTAAATTCTTCATCTAACAAAGTAAATCCCGTTTTATTCTTTATAATTTCTTTAATTTGTATCATTGGACAATCAATCTCAACTTCTTTGTTGCAGAAATCGCATTTTATAGTATGTTTGTGCCACTTGCATTTTAAAATATAATTATATCTTCCATCATCTAAAGGAAATTTATTTATTACATCTTTTTGTTCTAATAATTCTAAAGTTCTATATACAGTAGATAAATCTACTTTCTCTTTATTTTGCCTACATTTATCATAAATATATTCGGCATCTAAAGGTTCTTCACTTTCTATTAATATCTTTAAAATTGACTTTCTTCCCCTAGTACTTCTTATATTATTTTCTTTAAGATATTTTTCTATATTCATTCTATCACCCAATAAAATTTTATAATACTAAAATTGTCATTCTTAAACTTATATTAATATTAGCATATATATATATTTCGGTAAATCGTTTATATAGAACTAAAAATTTAATAAGCTATCTAATGAAAACTTATTAGATAGCTTATTACCCTTAACCAACTTCTTGTTCTTTATTTTTCCAATCTAAAATATGTATTTCTTGTGCTACAACTTCACTCATATATTTTCTAACACCATCTCTAGTTTCATAACTTTTTATCTGAAGTCTTCCGATTACATTAACACGACTTCCCTTTTTAGTATACTTAGCTAATAATTCTGCATTTTTATCCCAAGCAACTATAGGAATAAAATCTACTAACTTTTCTCCATTCTTTCCTAAAAACCCTCTATTTACAGCTAATCTAAAAGTAGTGACATATTTATTATTTTCTTTAAGTTTTTTAACTTCAATGTCCTTTGTAGTTCTTCCTATAAACATTACCTTATTCATTATGTTCACTCCTATATTTTAAAGTTATTTATCTAAATTATATCCATATATATTCTTTCTAAACTTCTACTAAAAAAATATCATTTTTAAACCAAATAACATTAAAATAAAACCACCAACATAATTTGCATATTTTGATACAATATTAATTCTTCTTAAATACCCTGCTATAAGAAATGCAAAAAGACATAATATCGATGTTATAATACCTATAAAAAATGTTGCTTCAATTAATATTAACTTATTCATTATATTACTTAATACTGTAAATCCAATAACTGCTGCATCTACACTTACTGAAATACCCAATATAAAATACATTCTTTTACTTATAATTGCATTTTTATTTTCTTGTTTTTTTCCATCTTTAAGCATAAGTAATCCTACTATAGTCATTATTACTCCACCTACTAACTGAGGAATCGCTAATATATATGTATTAAACAAAAACCCTAGGTAAGCACCTATAAAAGATAAAATAAACTGAAAAAAACCAAAAGATAAACAAAACCAAATTTTATTTCTGCATTTAACTTGCGAATTTAGCCCTATACTCAATGATACTCCAAATGCATCTAACGCCAATGCTAATGCAATCATAAATAATGAATATATTCTTATTACTTCCATTAAGACCTCCCCATTTCTTATTTAAATTTACAAATATATTATTTAGATTAACTTTAAAATATATACTATTAAATATGAGGTAAGTCTTTTACTTATTACATTATATTATTGATTAAAAATTAAATTTTTCAATACTCTTTTTCATATTTATTGACATATCATTCAACATATCTGAAGAATTAGATATTTCTTGAATTCCTGCAAACTGTTCTTGTGCAGCTGCTGATGTCTGTTGAGTATTTTCAGATAAATTATTCACCTGTTCATATAACTTATCTATATATTCTCTAACCTCTGCTATCTTATCAGCACTTTCTTTTATGCTATTAAATATTACTCCTGTTCCATTATTAACATTTTCATTAGCATTCTTAATTTCTTCAAATGCATATCTTATTTTATCTGCCATAGTACTACTTTCAATTATTTGACTTTCACTTTTCTCCATACTAACAGTCATATTATTAGTATCATTTTGTATTTCATTTATAGTATCTATAATTCCATTTGATGCTTCTGCAGTTTGTTCAGCAAGTTTTCTAACTTCTTCTGCAACTACAGCAAATCCTTTTCCCATTTCCCCTGCCCTTGCTGATTCAATAGCCGCATTAAGTGCAAGTAAATTTGTCTGTTTTGCTATATTAGTAATTAACTTTATTATAGCCTCTATATCATTAGACTTTTGATTTAAAGAATTCATTTTTTCTTTCAAATCAGTTATAGTTTTATTAACTTCTTTAGTATGATTCATCATATTACTAATTAATTCTTGTCCTTCTAAAGTTCTTTCTTGAGAATTTTTAATTTTATCTTTCATACTGTCTGTATTTTCTATTATAAGATTCATTTCTTTATTTGTTTCTTGAATTAAGCTTACCTGTTTTTCCGCAGTTTTCATTTGATCATCTGCAATATTATTTATTGATATAATAGCATTGACTATAGATTCATTAGCCTTCTTACTCTCATTCATATTAATAGTTAAATCATTTGATGATCCTGTAATTTTTTCAGTATTTTCAAATATACCTTTTATAATATCTATTAAAGAATCTCTCATCTCAACGCAAGATTTGTATAATTCCTCTATTTCATCCTTAGAATTTATAGCTTCAAGTTCATAACTAAGATTTCCTTTCGCCACTTCCTCAGTAAATTTAGAAAGATGAAACAAATGCTTGCTAAGTTTATTTGAAAATACTATGGCAAGCCCTAAGCTTACCCCTACTGCTACTAATAGTAATACTATACTTATAATATTGTTTAACTTTGTTGAATGATTTAACTCATTCTGTATAAAATATAAATTTTCAAGTTCAGTTAATATAAGTTCACCTGTTTGTTTATTAGTAAACGAACCTTGTATTGTAGCTTTTTCAGAAAGTTCATCTGCTTGTGCTAGTTTACCATTATTTATAAATTCAATAGCTTTATCGCAAGTACCCTTTAACTCATCAGTAGAATTTTTTAATTTTTTATATACTATTTTGCTCTTATTATACTTAACTCTATCATTTAAAAATGTCATTATATCTTCTAACTCTCTTTTTGACTTAATATATTCTTTATTAAGTTCATTGCTTTTAGAATCATCTTCCTTTATCATGTCTTTAAAACAGTTAGTCATATTTTCTGTTATACTTTGAACTTGTCCAACAAGAATTATGTCATTTGTTAAATCATTGTATTTTTTTTGAGAATTTAATCCATTAAAAATTAAAAGTCCACTTGCTATACACATAAAACAAATTATTATTAAAAATATGCCTATTAACTTCGTCTTAATGCTTCTCATAAGATTCCCTCCTGCTCTTAATGAATATTGTTATAATCTATTACTTCAGTTTTTATATTTATTACATTAGATACATCTTTTTTATTTATTAAATCTATTACTATATTTGATGCAACCTTTCCCATTTCTTTACCATCTTGTTTAACTGTAAACTTCATTTCACGTTTTTTAACTGCTTGTATAGCTCTTCTATTTGCATCAAACCCTAAAACCTTTACATTAGTTTTATTAATTTCTTTTAAATATTGTATAGCTCCTAATGCCATTTCATCATTTCCACATATAATTAAATTTATATCTGGTTTTTGTCCTAAATATGTCTTCGTTATAGAATATCCTTTACTTATCTTCCATTTGCCATCTTCAACATTTATAGATGATATTCCACTTGTATTAAGTGCTTTTATTGCTCCATCTTTACGCTGAACTGCATTAGCTCCCGTTAAATCTCCTGATATTATTAGTGGATTTACATTAATTTTTGATGATATCATCTCGTCTACAACACTTTTAGTAATATCATATTCAGCTTTTTCATTATCTATTGTTATAAAAGGAATATCTCTTAATCCATATATTTTAGCTTCCATACTATCTATAGCTGTATCCACTATTGCTATAGGAATTTTAGCTTCTTGTATACTTTTTAATACAGGAATAAGTCTAGTACTACTACCTGGCACTAAAATTATTCCGTCTATCTTAGCAATGAGTAATTCCTGCAATGTTTGCATTTGGTCATTTACTATTTGTGAAGAATCCTCACATGAATGCTTTGCAAAATTGTATCCTTTATCGATACAAATTTCTTCAACCGATTTTGATATTTCTTCTATAAACTTATCTCCTTCAGCTTTACCTACAAATACTATAGTTTTTTTATCTAATGAACCTGCTTTATTTGATTCATCTTTGTTATTTTTTTCTATATTATTTTCTATAAGATTTCTTATTTGTTTTTCAGAAACTTGTTTTTTATTAGAACAACCTGAAAATAAACCACAAAAAATACACATGGCTATTAATATACAAATATTTTTTATTTTTACCATTTTAATCCCCCTGTTCTAAATTTAATTATTTTTTTAAATATTTTAAATTTTATACTAATAATTATAACTTCTTGATGATATTTTGTCATCATATTATTGCAAATTACACAAAATTTAATCATTTAATCATCACTTATTGCATATATATTGGTTATTTTATAATGATATTTTATTTTTTTAATTATAAACAAAATAATAAATCCTAAAGATAACTAAAATTATCTTTAGGATTTATTATTTTATAGTATTTAAAATTTTTAACTACTCAATACTTATTACTTCTAAATCTCCAACTTCTTCTGAACTTCCTGTTTCTTTTTCTTGATACACTATTTTTCCACCTGGTGCAGTAACTTTAGTAACTTTTTTAGGCATACCTGTCATTGATTTTCCTTTTTTTTCTGTAAAATCATCTAGGTTAAAACCTTTCCCACTATTTTTACAATCTAGAAAAGCTTCTTCTACCTCTTTATAATCTACATATTTTTTTGTATCGTCATGGAATGCATACAATCCATTACGTGAAAAAATTTTCATATATTCATTGTATAAAGTACAATCTTCACCACTTTTAGAATTCAAAAAAGATCCTACTAGTTCATCTTTGTTAAATTCATAAACTATATTTTTGCTATTATCCTTAACTAGGTATGCATCTGTTTTAGCATAAGCTTTTACACCTATACCTAACGAAATAACTCCAGCTACTGCAAAAGCCACTAATGCCTTTGTTTTCATAAATAAAACTCCCCTCTTTATATTAAAATTTATTTATTAACAGTAATCTTTATAGCTTTTCTTATAGCTTGTTCATCATACGATTCTATTACATTATGAAAATATTTATTTTTAGGACGATATTCTAATTTTTTACCCAATACTTCTACAGAATATTTTTCTGGAGTAGGTGTATCAAGTGTTACCCTTACATATCTATTACTCATAACAACTCCTGGTGCTATTTCTACTTGAGCTTTTGGAAGACCTTTTCCTACATTAATATTAGATGTACTAAAATCAGATGCTACCTGATTTTTATGAATAACTTTAACTTTTATTTCTTTATCTTTATATTTCCCTGAAAGCGTTTTGCCATAACTTTCTGCAATTTTATCTAGTTGTACTTGATTTAATTCTTGATTTAAAACTACAGTTCCATTTACAACGTTTCCGTTAATTTGAACTTTAGCATTTTGAATATCTTTTTTAGCTTGTTCTGGTATATCCTTACTTACTTTTTCATTTATTTCTTTTTTATCTTCTTTCTTTATATTTTCCTTTGTAACAGTTTTATCTTCTTTACTAGAATTTTTGGTTCCAAATATACCTGCAAAAGTACTTATAATCATTGCTAATGCTACTATGGCAATAATTATCTTCATTATTTTTTTTCTTTTTTCATTCATATAATTTCACTCCTTAATTACTAATATTGATTAATATATCTATTATTAATTGTTTGCAAATTTTACTATTAATTAACATTACTATTTAACATAAACTCTACTGTCCACTTTTTAAGATCAAAATCTTCTCTTAATATTTCTTCTTTAGAAAATGAGAATGAATATACTTTAGCACTAATTGGACTTATAGACACATCTTCTAAATAGAATACACCAGATACCACTAACTTATGATTTGCATCATATACAGAAAGCGGTACTCTCTCTACATCAACACCATTATGTCTTCCATTTCTAATTACTAATTCAACAGCTATTTTACCTTCTTCAGTAATATGTACATCATAGGCCGTCATAGTAACTTGTCCTTCTCTTAATAAGGGTAAGTTTTCTAGAAAATCTTCATATTTTTTTCTTTCTTGTCCTTGTATTCCACCAGGAAGATTTTCATATCTAACTTTAACTACTCCAGCAGCCTTAAGTCTACTATCGAAAATTATTTTTAAATCTTTAAGATTATTTTCTCCAACTTCTAATTCATCCTTTTCAAAATAAATTTTCCATGGTCTTACACTTCGTGCTGGTATTTCTCCAACTTCTCTTAAATTAAATACTTTTCTTCCTAACTCCTCATCATTTTTTCCTAAAACAATAAAAGGTATCTTTTCTAAGTTTATACCTGTAGCTAGTCCATTTCTTATAAAAACACTAGCTTCATATTTATCCCCCAAGTCAAAAAAGAAATCGGTATTTACATCTACTTCACCGTCTTTTATATCTGGAAGTATTTTTATTTCATCCTCAAGACATTCCATTTGAAACTTAGAAATACTACCTTCCATTCCTGGATGAACAGATATCTCTGTCTTAATAGCATTTCCTTGTTTAGATTTTTTTGACATTAATTTTACCTCCATATTTATAAATTAACTAATCTTTTCCTTGTAATCCATATTTACAAGTATATCATAATTAAAAAATATTTAAAATTGATTTTTGATATATTCATAATTTACCAATGTTTTTATATAATTTTACCATTTTATGTTTTTTAATCAATACAAAAGACCAAGAAAAATTCTTGGTCTTTTATATTAGTTTTATATTTATTAACTCTTTTTAGGCACTATTAAAGTTCTGTACTGTGATACTATAACCCCTCTATTATCCTTTGCTACAGATACTACATAAACATAATAAGTACCTGGCATCAATGGGTTACCCGCAATGTCTTTATGGATTCCTATACATTTTAATATATCATCTTTAACATTAGTTCCAACCTTTATACCATTACTGCTACTAGGATTATTGATTGTGTTTTTAGAAATTATAACCCTATAACAATCTACAAATGTATCTTCCTTAGCTTTCGAAAATTCTACCAATACCTTTTTAGATGCATCATCATATGAAGCATTCAATATTTGACTAACAATGTCTACACCTTTTATCGTTACATTAAATTCTCTTATAAATTTAGTATTATCTTCATTATTATAAGAAATAGTAGCAATTAATTTAACAGTTTTATTCTTTAATGGTCTAATTATTTCACCATTATTTTTTATAACACTTGGTGTATCACTTACCCATTGAATCTTAACCTTTCCATCTACTGGAGTTGTTAAATCTAGTTTTAAGTTTGAATCTATAGTGCTACCTTGTTTAACATATGCTCCATTTTCATTTTTTAAATATATACCATTTGATACCGCTTTTGATATTCTCTTATGATCAGCTGTAAGTCCTGGAACTCCTACCTTTTCCATAGAACTTTCTAATTTATCACACATAGAATCTATATCACGTTGTCTTCTTTGAGTAGCTACGCTTAATAAATCTTTTGCTTGTTTTAATACAGAATCTAAGGTCTTATGTTGGTCATCATTTAACATAAATAAATACTGATCTGCTTTATTTATTAACAGTCCCAACTTTTCCGTATCTACTATTATGTTAAAGTATATTGGTATAGTCGATATATTTCCTGCTCTATCTACTGCTAACACTTTATAATTTGTTAAATTTGTTCCATTTGGTCCTGCTCCTCTATAATGTCTTTCAAATTCTTCTTTTGTAATTGCTTCAAGTCCACTGACATTACATGAATATGGTATACCTTTATTTACATTAAATACTTTTCCTATTTTCTGTTTAACTGCTGTATCCAATAATTCCTTAGTGAAATCTTCCACTCCTCTTTCTACTATATAAACACTTACTGAATCATTTATTGTACTTAAATTTGATCCTTCATCAAACACTTTGACTTTAAAACCATCCTCTGGTTTTATAGTACCTATTTGCAATCTATTTGTAGTATCTTTTTCATGTGCAAATTCATTGAATAACTCTGGTGGCTTATTGTCTACTGTTATGTGCTCTTTCGAAAATCCGGCTGAACCTATTTTATTTACTACAAGAACATTATATTCTATATCCTTATAATTTTGATTCTTAGGGTCCATACCTTTAGGAGCTTTAATCTCACTTGTAAAACCATCACCTTCTAAGCAAGTACCTATATTTCTTAATTCATTCATAGGCCATTGTACATTATTCTCTGAACGCCAATTTTCAACTTTTTCCATTATGCTTCTAGCAGAATTAGTTGGTATTAACCATACTTGCTCACCTAATGCTGGTGCCTTACTAAGAATGATATCTTCTCCAGACTTAACACTCCCCTTAGTTTTTAAAGTTATAGTTTTTGGTAAAACTTCTTCCGTAACATCTAAAGTTTTTTCATCACTACAAGCAGCTCCTTTAACACATGGTCTTTTTCCTCTGTTATCCTCTGATGCCACTCCTTCAAAATTGCCAACAATAAATATATTATACTTACCTTTCTTCAAATCTTTTTTACTACTATCATTCTTTAATTCTTTATCTCCTTGCCACTTTTTATCATTCTTTGTTATAGTGGCTATAGGTTTATAATCATCTTTACTTATATCTAATTTACCAGACGCTAAAGCATATATATAATACTCTGATTTACCCATAACTTGAGATGGAGCCCATTCAGTTATTGCTAAATCTCTTCCATCCACTCCTAAACCCAAGCCCTTCGTATAAAATCTAAAGTTCTCTTGATTATCAAGATCTTCAGCTTTTGATATACCCGGTACATCACCATGCTTAACTTCAGTTGGCTTACTTTCTGCTTTACCTAGTCTTGTTACCGTAATCCATGCACTTCTTTGACCATATTTGTCAAGCTCTATTCTTTGAATTGTTGCCTTATTATATTTTCCTTCTCTTACCACAACAGCCTTGCCTAAAAGTTTAGTACAATCTTTATTGTCATAAACACTTACTAAATCTCCAACATTTAATTTAGGTGGAGTTGATACTAAGTTGTTATCATATAAATTTTCTACAACAAGAACATCAGCATTTTTATCCGGATTATTATATACAGTTATAGTATTACTCTCATTTAACATTTCAGAAGGTATTGTAAGTTCAAATTTAACCTTTCTATTATATCCTATAACATCTCCAATATAAGTTCTAATTCCATTTCTTGCTGTTGCATGTTTTCTATCCCAATCTACTGAAAACTGATGCATAGTATTATCATCCATAATTCCTGGAACTTTTTCTGGTAGATATTTATTTTCCATATCCACTAATTTCATATTAACATCTTCAAAAGCTACTGTAGCCTTTAAATCATCCATTTGAATTATGTTATGTTGACCGTTACTTTTACTTATTTGTTGAGGTTTTATAGTTCCATCTGTATCTATAGGTACTCTAAACAGTTTACCTTTAGATGTAAAATATATCTGATCTTCTACAATATTTATATAGTCAACTATATCATTTACTAATTTATGTTTTTCACCACTTCCATCTGTACGAATCTTATATAACTTACCTCCATCAAGATAATTACTATAATAAAGCCAACTTCCGACTACATTTAAATGAAATCCTTTATCAAACTCTCTTGTTTGACCCTTTATTGGAATAATTTTTCCACTTCCATCTTTTTTAACCTTACTTAAAACACCAGTACTTGATGTATAAAATATCCATTCTCCATAAACTTGAATAGAATTTGCCCATTCTTCACTTAATTTGGCAATATAAGTTCCATCTGTATTAATAACATATGGTCTATGTCTATCCGTTACATCTGTGAAATATATCCAATCTCCCGAAACATTAATATAAGCACTTTCATGATTTAATGATTGACTTATTCTGCTTTTTGATGTTCCATCAGGTCTAATTCTGTACAACCTTCCCCCATCGGAATGATTACAAAAATAAATCCAATCTCCTGATACAGTTACATAAGATGCCATATCCTCAGAAATCTTTTGTCTTACGGTACCATCAGTTTTTATCTTGTATAGGCTTCCTTTATCAGAGTAATTTGAATAATAAACCCAATCTCCTATTACATTTATATACTGCGCATTATCCTTTGCAATAGCATTATTAAACATACCATTAGAATCTAATTTATATAAACTATTTCTATCGCCAGTATTATTATAAAAAACATATCCTTCTTGATCTTCAACAACATATCCGTTATTATTTATATTCCCTGCTGTATTTCCTTTATTTGTATCCCCCACTTTTTTAAGACTATTTATTCTACTAGTAGAAAATTGAGTATTCAACTTACCTGTAGCAATAATATTTTTATTATAATTTAATATAAAAATAGACTCTACTAAATCTTTAGATGTAAATGCTATTGTTTCTCCTATTCTCTTTACATCATTACTATGTGCTAATTTGAAATAAACAGCATCCTCTATTCCTTGGACATTTTTTACTTTAACAGTAATAACCTTAGCAGAAGAATTTACAGTTATATCTGCATCTACTCCTACCCCAACTAATTCATACTCTTCTTCTGTATTATCCCACTCATAAATTGATTTTTCTCCATTTTCATTTACATAAATCATTTTATCATAATGTGGATGAACTTTATCTTTATCTAGTTCCACATTACCAAATATATCTTTTACCTTTTGCTCTGTGACACTATAACAATAATAAATAGTATAAGAATCATTTAATATTTCATTTTTCAACTTTGAATTCTTAGCTAAATAATCTATTGAATATACCATATTTCTTACAACAATTAATCCATCTTCACAAGGTAATCCTGCATATGCATTTTTTATGTAAAAAAACATTCTAACAGATTTTTTTATTTTCTTCTCATCTTTTTTTGCCTTAAACCCATCCTTTTTGATAGTTATTGAATATTTTTTTCCTTGCTTAAATATAGAATTAGGTTTTACAATTACTGTTTTCTTATCTTTATCTTTTTCATCTAAAGATACACTAGCATATATCTTTTTTCCATCTTCATCTTGAAGTATTATATTATCACTATTTATACTACTTGAATCTAACTCCTTATTAAACTTTATTTTCCATTCTTTATTTTCTTGTACAGGATCTTTTCTATATCTTAGTTCACATTCAGAATCTTTAATATCATCATTTGCAGCGAATGTAATTTTAGGTATGCTTAAAAACATACTTAAGATAGTTAAACTTAAAATCCCTGTTTTAAGCTTATTTTTCAATCTCCTTCCCCCCTATTAATTTATTTAAATATAATATATTAGTACTATTTTCGTATACCTTTTCGAAAATGTTATGCCAAATTTCGTTTTTTATTAGGTATTTTACCAATATATATTATATAATACTATACTAAAATACAAATTACTACAATATAACCATTGGATTCAAATATATCCTATAAAATTCATAATTTTAAAAGCTATTTCTTATTTCTATAAATTCTTGTTATTTTTTAACTATCTTATCTCCTAATTTTAAACCGCTTATCACCTCTACGTACTCACTATTATCTATGCCTAGTGTAACTTTTTGAGCAATTGTTTCTCCCCTTTTATTTACATAAACGATATTTTGTCCATTTTTACTTATTACTGCTTCTTTTTTTATTACTAATACATCTTTTTTTGAATCAGTATTAATTTTAACATTTACAAACATTCCAGGTTTTATTTTTGAATCTTCATTCTCTACTTCAACTTCTATAGTACTTACCTTACTCTTAGACTTTTTAGCTGAATTTACAGCCATAACAGTTCCTATAACTTTTTTATTAGAAAGAGGAACTATATATGTGTCTAACTTATCACCTATCTTTATTTTATTTATGATTCCTTCAGGTATTTCTATATTTGCACGTATTTTTTCAACATTAACCATTGTCATTATTGGTCTAGCATTGGATGCTACTTCCCCCTTTTTTATACTTAGTATAGATATAATGCCACTAATCGGTGCTTTAACTACTATATCTTCCATAGCTTTTTGAGCTTGTTCATATAGCTTTTTAGATGTTTCATAGGTAGTTTCTGATTGCTTAACAAACTCTTTTGAACTTTCAACACTTTTTGAACATTGGTTTACTCTAATCTCTGCTTCATCAAGTTGATTCTTTAAACTTTGTTGAAAATTATCTAATTCCTTTGATTTTATCTTTTCATATTCTGCCTTTATTATTTTGTAACTAGAATTAGCAACATTTACAGCATCTTGTGATTGTTTAAGTCCTAATTTAGATTGTTCTACTGCAACCTTCGCTGTATCCATAGCAGCCTTGGTTTGATCTATTCTATCCTTTACTTCTTTATTATCCAAAACTGCTAAAGTATCACCTACATTAACCTTACTTCCTAATTTTATAGGCATCTCTTTTATTATTCCTACAATTTTAGGAACAACAATAACATCTCCTTTTGCAACAAACACCCCTGTTAACATAGTTGATTTACATATATCATCTTTTTTAACTAATAATACTTTTTCGGGCTTACATACATCTTTCTTATTACTTGTAATATTACTTTTTTTAGCACCACACGCTGTTAAAATTATTACAAGAACTAACGAACACATAATAGAAATAGATTTTAAAAAAAATTTTTTCATTATATCACTCCTTTTTAAACCATATATCATTATAGTTAAATCTACCTACAAAAAACCCTCTTTTGATATTAATGTGATTCATAAAATATCACATTTTCAAAAGAGAGTTTCTACATTAATTAATAATTATAAAGCTACCCTTATATAGTTTTTAAAATTTTCTACTGCAACATAATAATCAAGCTTTGCATTTTCATACTGTAGTTTCGCCATTAAAAAATCTTCTTCCTTGGAATCTACTTGTATCTGTGTACTTCTACCTACTTTAAGTTGTACTTTTTCAGCATTTAACAAAGTTTCAGCTTTATTAACATCAAGTTTCTTAGCTTCAATAGAATTTTGAAGATTTAATATATTGTTATAATCTATTCTCACTTTAGATTGTATATTTTTCTTTTCATCATCCATTTTATATTTAATTTCAATTAAATCATCTTCCATATCATCTTCTTTAGACTTATAATTTCTATCTGGATGTTTAGCAACTTCATCATCATTTTGAGCATTGGCATATTGATGAGTAATATTCTTCTCTTGAATCTTTGCATGTTCTTCTTTTTCTAAAGATTTTATTGTGTGATACTTTTTCATCATAGTATCTATGACACTTTCTAAATTATTAATATTAAAAGTTTCATTTGGTACTTCTGCATCTTTTAACTTAACTTCTCCACTAACAGGTGTACCCATTTTCATATTAAGCTTTAATGCAAATTTTTCTCTATCCGCTTTAAGTTCTTCAAGTCTTACCTGTGCATTTTTTAAGTTAGTTTCGTCTCCCACCAAACTAATTGCTGCCTCTGTACCAACTTGAATTTTTTGCTTTTTATTTTCTAATTCTTTTTTTAGTCGTTCAACTTTTTTTTCTTGTATATTTATCATTTGATTTTGAATTAAAATTTTATAATATAATTCTTTAGCTTCAACAACTACTTTATCTTGAGTTTGTCCTCTCTCCCACTCTAAATTGCCTATATCTATTTCTTCTTTTAATGGCAACACATCTTTTTTAATATCTTCATCATATTGGAGATCATTTTTTCTTTTTTCTTCTTTATGATTATACCATTTTTCTTTAACTCTTATTTTTTCTTTATATAAATTAATATCTGCATTATTTGATACAACATTTTCAATTACATCATTTATATTAAGGGGGGAATTATTATTTATACCAAAAACTACTCTCCCACCTAAAGCCATAGCTGAAACTAATACTATTGATGTAGTTATCATTTTCGCTTTTTTATTCATAAAAAATCATCTCCCCCCTTAATTTGATTAATTTTTACTTTTAGTTCCTCTTTAAAAGATTCTACATTTTTTATATCTATTCCTATACCACTTGCTTTTTCAAGTTCATAAAGAGATATTTGATATTCTCTAATAGATGCATCATAATCCATTTGAGCCTTTGAAACTCCAAGTTCTGCATCCCAAGTCAATCCTATAGCCTTTACTCCTATTTCATATGATTTTTTCGCGGCATCTAACTGAATTTTTGCCTTTTCTAATTTTTTTAAATTCATATCTATTTCTTTTTTCTTTTGTTTAACATCTATATATCTTTTTTCTATATCTTTTTTTACACTACGTTTTGCTTCACTTAAAGTTATATTAGCCTCATCTAATTGTTTTTCTATATTAAGCCACTCATAATCATCATCACAAAAATAATCTTTAATAGTATCAAAACTTCTATTGCATTCTCTTACATCTACATCAGCACTAAAAATCTCATATCTATTTTTAAATGCAGAATCTAAATATTCTTGAAAGCCTTTAGGTTCTTTTATCTTTTTATCTATCTTGTCTTTTAATTGCATATCACGAGTCAAATCAACGCCTAAAGAACTTTTGAATTGAATTTTCCCAATTTCTATTGTTCTTTTTAATGATTCTACATCTAATTTTATTTTATCAAGAGCTATTTTAGTTATATCTTTTTGAAGTTTAGAAGATTCTCCAACTTCATAGCTTTTAGTTATATCATTATATCCTTTTGTCATTCTTTCATATAACTTATTTTTAACTCCATATCCATCTTCACCATAAATAATCTTTGTATAAGCTTCATTAACCTGAACTCCCGCAATAGATTTCACAAGATCCTTTTGTTTTACAGCTTTTTCAAGTAAACATTGAACTAGATTCCATATTTCTTGAGGACGTTTAAAATCATAGTATTCTTCCTTTTGAGATAATTTTAAAGGTTCCCCTGTTTTTATATCTACTAATGGATATTCAAGCCCAGTACCTTGCTCTGAAAGTTCAATTAAAAACTTCTTACCTGACTCAAATTCTGCAAGTTTAGCCTGAATTTCATCATATTTTTTCTTCGCATCATCAATACTCATATTACTTGCTTTAAGCTGATTCTCTATATATTTTTTCTTACCCTCTGCCTGTGCAATTCCCTGTTTTATTGCTTCTTTTTGTTTGATTTGCTCAGGAGTCAGTTTATCTTCAGGTATTTTACTTATTAATGCTAACTTTTCATTTAAATCTTTTAAAGCCTTATCCACTTTTGAATACCCATTAATAGCACCTTCGAGTTTTTCTTTTGCAGCTTTAAACTCGGGACTATTTATCTTTTTATAGGCATTTTTATAATCATCAAATTTATCTTGAAGTTCTTTTACCTTATCACTTAAATCTCTAGCATCCTTAAACTTTCTTACTAAAGTATCTACTCCCGTATCAACCCTTTTAATATCATTGCTATTCTTTATCGCAAGATTTACAGCTTCATTTCTTGATAAATTAAGCGATTCTTTTGAAGAAGTAGCACTTGCAGTTAGTACTACCCCTCCTAAGAACATGGATGTAATACCTAAAGTTAAGATTTTTAATAATCTTTTATTCTTCATATTTATCATCCCTCTAAAGTATTTCCCTTGTTCATTTTTCTACGACCAAATTTAAACTTAAATCCACCTTTATGGTTTCCTTTAAAGTTATCTATTGAACTTTCAATTAAGTTATATAACACAGGTATAATAATAAGTGTTAATAATGTAGATACTATAAGTCCACACATCAAGGCAACTGCCATAGGAACGAACATAGGATTTCCAGATGGTATTATAGGTGCAAGTCCCATAACTGTTGTAAACGCACTTAATATAATAGGACTGAATCTCTTTTTCATAGCATCCATACAAGAATCATCTAAAGAATATCCTTCTTTTCTTGCTTTATTAATATATTCAATTAAAAGTATTGCATTCTTAACAACTACACCAACCAAACTTACAATTCCCATAAGTGCCATAAGTGATAACGGTTGTCTAAATATAAATAATCCAAATATAGATCCTATCAATGACAATGGTATAGTTAAGAAAATAATAAATGGTTGCATAAACGAATTAAACTGTATAAGCAAGATTATATATATGAAGAAAATAGCAACACCTGCTGATTGACCTAGTGTACCAAAGTATCTTACTATATCTGCCTTTTCTCCAAAGAACTCTAATCTAACACCTGGTAAATCTACACTTTTTAATTTTTCTTCTATTTTATCTTGAAGATCAACTGCATTTCCACCCGGTTTAATATCTGCATATACATTTATACAATCTTCTTTGTTATATCTTTTTATAGTATCTATTTGTGTTTCTAGTTTAATAGTAGCAATTTCTTTTAATAGTACCTTATGTCCAGCAAGAGTTGATTTTATAGCTAAATTTTCAAGTTTTTCTTTACTATCAATATCACTCTTTACCATAATACTAAATTCTTTACCATTCTTTTTATATACTGAAGCTTCTGTTCCTCTTAATGAAATATTTATTTGTCTTTCTATATCATATTTGATAATTCCAAGTTGTGATGCCATATCAGAATCAATATCTACTTTATATTGATATGTTCTATCCGCTGCATCATCACGAACCTTAGTGGCACCATCAAATTCTCTAATTACACTTTGAAGTTTTTCTGACGCTGCATACAATTTTTCCATATCATCCCCTATAACTCTTATACCAATAGGTGCTTCTTTAGGTAATGCATATTGAAGAGGATATACTGTACACTTAGCACCAACAATTTCAGCATCCAATTTTTCTTGAAGGTAATTTGCAAATTGTGCATTATTCTTAAATCTTCCGCCCTTTTTAAGATTAAAATCAATCTTAGTTTGAGCAAAATCATTAGATGGTACTGCCGGTGGCATTGCAACCCAGAACTTTGGAAGTCCGTCTCCAACTCCTGTTGAATAGTTTGTAATTTCTGGTTGTGATTTTAATACCCTTTCTACAATCTTTGCTATATCTTCTGTAGCTTTTATATCTCCTTTTTTCTCTATTGAAGTATTTATATACATCATACTCTTGTTAGCATATGGGAAAAATTGAAGTCCTAACGTTGTTCCAATAATTCCTGCTATTATAAGCATTCCTACAGAAATTAAAATTGTCATCTTCCTCTTTTTAAGTCCCAAATTTAGTAAGTTTTCAAAGAAAACTTCAACTTTTTTCATAACTTTACCTTGTTTTGCATCTGTAGCTTTCTTATAAAATACAGCTGCAAGTGCAGGTGTTATAAGCATTGCACAAATATAAGATGCAATAAGTGAAATTATAACAACCTTAGGTATACTTTCAACATATTTCCCTGGAACACCCGGTATTGTAAGTAATGGTGCAAAAGAGGCTACAGTTGTGAGTGTAGATGTAAATATAGGTATTGATGATTCCTTAGCACCTTCTAATGCTGCCCTTACATTATCTACACCTTGATTTATTTTAACTTGAACAACATCACTTATTACTATAGCATTATCAACTAATATTCCCAGGGCAATAATAAGAGCCATAGTTGATATTTGATGTACTTTTATTCCAGCAAAGTGCATCATAATAAAACTTAACAGTATTGATATTGGCAGTGCCGCTGAAACTACTATAGAGTTTCTAACTCCAACCCCTGCAAATATTACTACAATAACTAATATAATACCTTCTATAAGGTTAGTCATAAAATCAGAAACTGCATTATCAACATCTGTTGGTTGATATAAAACTTCATAGAAGTTTAAATCATTAGGTAGTGTTTTCTTTATTTTTTCTATTTCGCGTCTAACATCCTTACCAATTAAAACTACATTTTTATTATCTTCAAAATGACCTGTAAGCAAAATAGATTTCTTACCATCCTGTTTATACTTAACATCATCCTGATTATAGTCCATATATATTTTAGCAATATCTTTAAGTCTTACTATAGCACCACTATCTTCTGATACATAAACAACTACATTTTCAATATCCTTTATAGAATCAAATCCATTACTTGTAATTACATCTATTTTTGAAGTTTTACTTTCAATAGCTCCTGGTGGTATTTTTACATTTTGCACCTTAAGTGCCTTTGTTACATCTTCCAATGATATTGGATAATTTTTAAGTTTATCCATATCAACATCAACTTTAACTTGTTTATCAAGTTTACCATCAATATCAAAGCTTGTTACGCCTTCTATCTTACTTAGCTTTCTATTGATTTCTTCTGCATAACTATCCAATTGATCATAAGAATAGTTATCTCCTGATAAACTTATTATCATTCCAGCCGTTGAAACTAAATCTGTATTTATTTGACTTGGAAAACATTCGGCAGGTAGTTCTGCTTTTTTATCATTTATCTTATCTCTAAGTTCTCTCCAAGCTTTATCATCATCTGCAGTATCTTTTAAATAAACAATTAAAACAGACACACTGTTTTTAGAATATGATTCCACATAATCAAACCCATCAATTTCTGATGCCGCATCTTCTAACTTCTTAGTAACTAAATTTTTAACATCCTCTGGAGTTCCCCCTGGATATATAGTTAAAACTCTTGCTATTCCAACAGAAGCATCAGGATTTTCTTGTTTGGGTATTACTCTATATATTCCTAATCCAAAGACTAGTATTAATACAGTCAAAAATATGGTTATCTTTCGGTGTTTAATCGCACTCTCAACTAACCCTGACATATTTCCACCTCTTTTATTTTGCTATTTTAACCTTGTAACCTGGTTTTATATTTTTTAACCCTTCTGTTACAACTTGTTCTCCTACTGATACTCCTTTTACTAAAACTTTATCTCCAAATATACTAGATATAGTTATATTTTTTCTTGCAACTCTTCCTTTTTCAACTGTATATACATAATCTTCTCCATCATTTAAAACAACTGTTACTGGCAACCAAATTCCTTTTTCTTCTGCTAGTTTAATACTAACATTTGCTACAGTTCCAACATAAAATTTATCCTTTGGAACTTGTTTATCCATTCTGATTTTTGCTTTATAAGTTCTACTTTTAGGATCAGGAACTTGTTCTATTTCAACAATACTTCCAGTTGTTTTTATATCATTAATTGATATATCTGTTTTTGTATCTACTTTTATTTTCTCAATATCATTTTGCGCAACTTGTATATCTATAACTTGATCATCAGTACGTATTACTACAACAGGATATCCGGCCGCTACATTTTCGCCTGATTTATTTAAAACTTTTACTACATATCCTGAAACACTTGCTCTTAAATTTGTATCATCAAGCATACTTTGTTTTGATTCATATTGAGTTTGAGCTGAATTTCGCATCCCTTGTGCTGCACTACTTTGTCCTTGTGCTGCATTTTTTTGTCCTAGTGCCGCATTATATTGTCCTTGTGCTGCACCATATTGAGCTCTTGCCGCCTCTAATTGTGCTTTAGCAGCATTGTATCCTGCTAAAGCTGCTTGTTTATCTTCATCTCTAGCTCCGTTTTCAGCTTTAGTTAATAGTTCTTTTTTATTATCTAAATCTACTTTAGCACTATCTCTTTTAATTTTAATATCATCTAATTGTTGTTTTGATACAATTCCTTCTGCATATAATTTTTCTATTCTCTCATAACTTTGTTGAGCGTAATTATAAGTGTCTTCAGCATTTTTAACTGCCAATCTAGCCCTATTAATATCTTCTTTTTGAGCACCATTTAAAGCCTTATCATACTGTGCCTTTGCTGCATCTACTTTAGCTTGTGCCATGGCTATTTGTTTTTGAGCTGCTTGCATCTGCCCTTTTGCAGCCTCCGCTTGCCCACTAGCTGCTGCCGTTTGCCCATTTGCTGCTGCCACCTGCCCATTTGCTGCTTCTAGTTGTCCCCTTGCTCCATCTACTGCAAAGTTATAATCTTTAGAATCAAGTCTACCTATAACTTGACCTGCACTTACGTAGTCTCCTTCTTTAACATTAAGTTCAGCAATTTTTCCAGGTAACTTAAAACTAAGTTTTATATTGTCTGTTGAATTTGTATTACCTAAATACTTAAGAAGAATAGGATTTTCATTTTGTGATGCACCCATAACCTTCACTGGTAATACTTTTTCTTCTTCTCCAGCTACAACTTTTTTGCTACACCCAGTCATAGGAAAAATCATCAATGCTGTGACTAAAAGTAAAATTATTTTTTTCATAGAACTCCCCCCCAGAAGTTTTTAGCGACCACCTCGTCGCATAATCTAAAACAATATTACCATAGTAAGAAAATCATGTCAATATTTCTAATATTATCTTAAGGTATTTTTATATTGACATTTTTCACCAATTGTTTTATACTTACAATGTATTAAGTGACTACCCAGTCACTTATCAAGGAGGTGATTTTTTTGCCAAAACAAACTTTTTTAAATTTACCAAGAGAACGACAAAGAGAAATAATAGATATATCTCTAAAAGAATTCTCATGTCATAGTTTTGAAACTTCATCTATGAATAAAATTATTACTGAACTTGAAATAGCCAAAGGTAGCTTTTATAGATATTTTAAAAGCAAAAAGGATTTATATTTCTTTTTATTGGATTATGCGGTTAATAAAAAAATAGATTACTTGGAACGTCACATAGATATCAATGGCAATAACTTTTTTGAAATATACAGAAGTGTTATTTTTAACTATATGAAATTCGACTTGACTTTTCCAATTATAAGTAAATTTTTAAGAAGTGCTGTTGATAATAGATATATTGAACCAACTAAAATTTTAAATTCATTAAATGGAAAAACTTTTATTGAAAATTTAGTTATCAATGGACAAAAACAAGGTGAAATAAAAGATTTCTTATCTTTAGACTTCGTTATTTTATGTATTATCAATTTATCAGAATCCATGTTAAATTACATAAATGTTAAACTAGGAATAGAATATAAAGATCTTTTAAAAATTCTTGAAGGCAAACCTCATGGATATAAAAATCAACTTGAAGATGCCTTTTATCAATTAATGTCAGTTTTAGAAACAGGATTAAAGCCAGTAAAAGCTAATTAGCTTTTACTGGCTTTAATTAATTATCCTTATTCCACTTTAAATTTAGCTACTTCTTCTATAAGTCTCTCTGAACCTTTTTTAGAATCTCCTGCTTTTTCTAATACTCCATTGGACTTATTAGACACTGTAAGCATTTTTTCTGATATATTAGTTATTCCTTCTGCTCCTTCATTAGAAGCTTCAGCAACATTATTTATAGCTTCCATTAAATTCTTAACATGTGCTAAAAGCTCATCGCATGTAATACTTAATTCTTCTGTTACTTCACTATAGTAATCAGCATCTTTACTATACAGTTCTCCACTTTTTTGAGAATTATCATAATCCTTCATAACTTTTTCATTTATAAATTTTAAAATATGTCTTGAACTATTAGCAAGATTTTCAACAGATTTTAAAACAACATTTGTTATATTCTGAATCTCATTTGCTGTATGATTTGATTCCTCAGCAAGTTTTCTAATTTCATCTGCAACTACTGCAAATCCTCTACCACTTTCCCCTGCTCTTGCAGCTTCAATTGCTGCATTTAATGCAAGTAAATTAGTTTGATTTGTTATATTTAATATAGCTTCTGAGAGAGCATCTATCTTTTGAACTTCTTTACATTCATTTAAAGCTTGTACTAACTCTTCTTTGTTTTTGCCATATATATCTATAGCTGTTTGTTTTGCTTCTTCAGATGTATCTTTTAATGAATTAGCTCTATCCTTAATTTCTAAAGTTTTATTTGAAACTTCCTTAACTTTAAAATTAATGTTTTCAACACCTTGTTCTATTCCATTTGACGTTGCACTCATTTCTTCTGCTGATGCAGCCATCTCTTCAAGTCCTGCTGATAGTTCTTGAGTAGTACATGAAACATCTTCTATATTCTTATCTAATGTTTCCATAATTTCAACAACATCAATATTACTTTCAACACTATTTTTACATTCTTGTCCAACAGCCGAAATTATTTCTTTTATAGAAGTCTTCATTTTATTTATCTCTAAAACAACTTCTCCCATTTCATCTTTTCTAGTTAAATATTCACCTTCTATATCACTTGAAAAATCACCTTTAGCCAATTCTTTTATATAACCAACTATATATTTAAGAGGATTATTTATATTTCTAGAAATAATTAACGTACTTACAACACCTATAATTATTGATATTAAAAACAATATTAAAAACTTTTCTATGCTGCTTTTATACTGGTTTTTACTTTCATTATATGCAGTTTCCGCATCTTTTATAGTATTTTCTGATAACTCTCTTAAATCATCTTGAGCTATTTTAAATTCATCACTTAAAACTTTTAATCTAGTTATAACCTCTGAATTTTGTTCATTATTTTCCATTGAAATTTTAGAAACTTCTTCAACCCCATCTATATATTTATTCCACTCACTTATTACCGTATCTAATACATTTAATTTTGTTTTATCTGTTTCTATTTTTTTATAATTTTCTAAATTTTTCTCAAATCGTATTTTAGTTTTTTCTATGTCATCATATAGATTTTTTTGAACCCTAGAATCTCCATTATTTATTGCTAATTTTAAGATGTCCATTCCAACTCTTCTTGCTGCTGTCCTATTGTCACTTAAAACTTTAACAGACATCAATCTTATATTGTATAAACTATCTGTGTTATTATTCATTACCTTCATACTATGAAATCCAATAATACCTACTATAAATATAAAAAAATACATAATTGAACATAGCATAATAATTTTAGTTTTAACTTTTAACTTACTTAATATTTTGTTCATAATAATACTCCTACCTCCGTTATAAAATTTTATATTTTTCCTCATGTGACAACTTAATCTTTATATAAAGTTTAACTATAAATATAATATCGTTACAATTTTACATTTAATTATATTTTTTTCATATATTATTTATATTTTTTAATTTTAATAAAACAAAAGACCATAAGATTAGAAGTTCTTATGATCTTTAAATAAAAATATTTAACTATTCTATTTTTCAATTAATACATTTGCTAAATTTTTTCCATTTTGAACTACTTGTACATTTATCTTCATTCCTTTATATTCCTCTTGAAGATTTTTATACTCTGATTTTAATTCCTTAGCATATTTATTTGCTAAATCTTGTGCCTGCTTTTTTGCTTCTTTTTCTGGAACATCTTTTTTCATTATAACAGCTCCAACAATAGTATTTCCTGAAATGTATACCTTGCTTCCATTTACTATTTTTTCTTTTTGTAATTTTTCATTCATAGATTTGTCTTCAACCTTTTGCTTTGGATCTTTAGGAAGCTCTACAGGCTTTGGTTTACCACAAGCAACAAGTGATACTGATATTGCTAATATAGAAACTAACGATACTATCTTTTTAATTGATTTATGTTTCATAAAATCCCTCCACAGTATTAATTTTCTTATATAGTATAATAACATATTATATAAGGTACAAGTTAACATTTATATATTTTTCATTTTACATTATTAATATATTGTTCTCTTAAATTATTTCAAATCCTTTTATACAATAATTCTTATTTTAAAATAAAAGAAACTACAATGATTTAACTATAGTAGTTTCTTCAATATTTACTCTTATATATAGATTTCTATTGCCAGCTTAAATTAACTCTAATATATGAATCAGACATTGATGCTCTCATTCCAAATCCATATATTCTATTGTTTCTTGCAATTACTTGCATTCTATTCATTAATTGATTTAAGTTAATGTTTAGTCCTTTTAATTTTATACATAAAGTATCTTCATGACTAGTTAACGCTTTTAATATTTCATTATCTAATTGTTGTACATTTTGAACCTTTGTAAATAATTTACCATCACCTGTATACTCATCTATATTAAGATTTTCAAAAGAATATTTTGTTCCATTACATGCTGGATATGTTCTTTCTAAATTTCCTCTTCTATGATCTCTATTAAAAATATTATCTGGTACATTAAAATATTTATGACTAACTGGAATCATACTTTGATTTCCAGATGATATATTTCTATCAGATATTGGATCATCCCATGTAGCATCTAAGTTGTACCACTCATTATCTAATTTAACGATATTCCAAGCATGTCCACCACCTTGATTTGTATATCCAGCAACATATTTGCATTCAATTCCTGCTGCTTTTAATAACTCATACATAGCTTTTGCATAACTTTCACATACACCTGTTTTATTAACTAAAACCCCATAAGCGTTATGGTCTTCTGCAGTGACAATTCCTGCACGATAATTTCTAACATCATAATCCGCATTTTTAACCACATAATCATGAAGAGCTAATTCCTTTTCGGCATCAGACATGCCAGGTTTTATAACTGTTTGTATAATATTTTGTACTTTTGTTTGTACAGCTGCTTTTTCCCTTATCATTGTATTTTTATCAATTCTATAACTTATATTAAGATTTAATGTCTTTTCAGGATTATTTGGGTAACCATATATATTTCCATTTATGCCTGAATACCCGTAATTTATATCCGGATGTTCTGCCATAATCTTATTAACAATTTCTAAATTATAATCTCTATTATTATAATTTGTAACTTTTATTGATACATTAGTTTGAAATTTTTCTAAAGCACTTTTAAGTACATCATAAAATTCTTTTTTATTATTTACCACTGCTTGCCCTACTGTTCTATTAGCTCCTACTCTGCTTACACTTCTAAATCCATTATTACCATAAGCATAAGCATTTGTTGTAACTCCTCCTGCTAAAGCTATCCCTAAAACAGTAGCAATTGATAATGTTTTAATTTTTGTCTTGTTTATCATGTCGTACCTCCATAGTAAAATTTAATATTCATAATATATATTATCGTATTACACAATCTTTTTCTAAACTTTTTTATTGAAAATTCATTTATTTTTTAATATTTTATTTAATAACTATTAAATAAAATATTAAATTTATGTACAATATACAAAAGCTCGCAATTTTATACCATTATATAGTTATTATGGCGAATTAACTCTAAAAAGTGTATAATAAAACTATATTGTTTAAAAAAGGTGGTGATTGTCTTGAACGTAAAAAAAGCTATAATTCCAGCAGCAGGTCTTGGAACAAGATTTTTACCTGCAACTAAAGCTCAACCAAAGGAAATGTTACCTATAGTTGATAAGCCTACTATACAGTATATAATCGAGGAAGCGGTAGCATCTGGTATAGAAGAGATATTAATTATAACTGGAAGAAATAAACGAGCTATAGAAGACCATTTTGATAAATCCGTAGAACTTGAATTACAACTTGAAAATAACAATAAAAAAGATTTGCTAGATATGGTTCGTAGCATTTCAAATATGGTAGATATTCATTACATAAGACAAAAAGAACCTAAAGGTCTTGGACATGCTATAAGTTGTGCTAAAACTTTTGTAGGAAATGAACCTTTTGCTGTTATGCTTGGAGATGATGTTGTAGATAGTAAAGTTCCTTGTTTAAAACAGCTTATAAATTGCTTTAATGAATATAAAACAAGCATACTTGGGGTACAAAAAGTTCCTAAAGAAAATGTATGTAAATATGGAATTGTAGATGGTCTACATATTGAAGATAAAGTTTATAAAGTAAAACATTTAGTTGAAAAGCCTTCCGTTGATGAAGCCCCATCTGATGTTGCTATTCTTGGAAGATACATAATTACTCCAGAAATTTTTAATATTCTAGAAAATACTGCGCCTGGAAAAGGTGGAGAAATTCAACTTACAGATGCCCTTTGTACTTTAATTAAAAATGAAGCTATGTATGCTTATTGCTTCGATGGAAGACGATATGATGTTGGAGATAAACTAGGATTTCTTGAAGCCACTATAGAATTTGCACTAAAAAGAGAGGATCTTAAAGGACCATTTATAGAGTATCTTAAATCCATAGAAAAAAACTTTACTAATTAATTAAAGGGTGACTATTCCTCAAAGAATAATCACCCTTTAATTAATTACTATTTTCCAAGTCTATGTTTTATATCTTTAGCCTTAACTACATCTACATAGTTAAATACTTGATTTTTAAATTTAGATTTTTCTGCTGAAGGTAACGTATCATATATCCCCATTACTCTCTCTACATCTGGCCAGTAATTATAAGAAATATTTGAATCTAGTTTTGAAATCGTACTGTTCATTATAGATATCATCTGCATTTCCTTAGATCCAAGTGAAGAACCTTTACTGCTACTGCCCTTAGCTATACCAGTATTTTTATTAGTTGTACTATTTAATTTCTCGTTCTGTATTTTCCCATTCATTTTGCTTTCAATAGATTTTGAATCTTTAGAGTTTATTTTTTCTTCTATCTTTTGTTCTATTTTTTGCTCCATATCCTTACTTTCAAACTTCTTTATGGCTTTATCCACTCTACTTACTAATTTCTTACCGTTATCTTTAATCTTACCTGTAAACTTTCCATCTTGAATATCTACAATTTGTACTTTACCACCTAGTAAAGAAGAATTAATTATAAATTTATCATCTTCAATTTTTAGTTTACTATTATTCATTTTTTTTATGTAACTTATTACTTTTTCCTTTGGAATAGGTAATTTTCCTACTTTAAAATACTCTGATGTATATATTATTTTATCATTATTTAATTCTACTCTTCCTTCACTTGATAACATCAAGGGTAATGATTTGTACTTTACTGGAATTAAAAATTTTATCTTATCTTTAGAAATATTTGCATTAAATCCTTTTATAGTTATCTTGCCTTTTTTTATTCCTTGCTGTAGATAACTTGAGGCTATCGAATTTATACTTTCTTCATTTATGTCTATTTTCTCTTTTCCATTAGTACTATCTAGTAAAATATCCACTAAATTTGCAAAAGATTCTCTACTTGTATATTCCTTATACCCATTTTTAGAAAATAACATATAAGAAAATATACCTACTATTAATATTAGTACGGAAACTATTGTAATCTTTTTTTTATGTCTCATGGTTTACCTTCCCCCTTTAAGTTGTTGTACCTTTTTATAAGATAAATATATAATAATTCCGAATACACTTCCACTAAAATCAATTAAAACGTCACTTACACTTGATGATCTACCTTGAACAAAGTTTTGATGAAATTCATCTGTTACTGCATAAAATAAACAAATAAATAATATGTATATAAGTTTATGTTTTCCTTCTATACTTGAACATAAAAACAATACTACACACAGTAAAATTCCTAAAACTAAATATTCAAATAAATGAGCATTTTTTCGTATAATTCTGTTTAGTTTTTGATTACTCTCAATTTTGTTTATTGGTTTATGCTCTTTAATACTATTTTTAATTTCAGTATTTTCTTTTATTTTATCTACTTTATTAACTATACTATAACTTTTCTTATTGGATTCATCTCCTATTGTTGCTGAATTATGATATATAAACCCCATCCAGAAAATTACAAATAAAACCATAAATATTTTCTTCATCTATATTCCTCTTTACTATCTTTAAGTATATATTTTTAAAACAATATCGATACCATACTAATTTATTATTAATTATATCACTTTAAGAACAAAAACCTAAGTAAATTTTTCTATACTTAGGTTTTTTAAGTCATATTTGGTTTTTATGAAAATTACTTTATTTTATAATACTTAACATACCACTCTGCAAACTTTTGTAATCCTTCTTCTATACTAGTTGATGGTTTAAAACCTATATATTCTTGAAGTTTATCAGTTGAAGCATATGTAGCTGGTACATCTCCTGCTTTTAAAGGCTCAAATATTTTTTTAAAAATTATTTTTCTATCTAATGATTTACTTAAACATTTCTCTAATGTTGTTATAAATGTCATTAATTTTTCCGGATTATTGTTACCTATATTAAATACCCTATGAGCCGCTATCTCTTGTACAGAATTCTCACTTAATCTACTAGGAGGGTTGCTTAATAGTCTTTGAATCCCTTCTACTATATCATCTATATAAGTAAAATCTCTATATAAGTCATGTTCAAAATCCCCATTATTAAATATCTTTATGGGTTCACCTTTAAAGTATTTATTCGCAAAACCAAAGTAAGCCATATCAGGTCTTCCCATTGGACCATATACTGTAAAAAATCTAAGTCCAGTGGCAGGTATATTATATAAATGACTGTATGTATGTGCCATTAATTCATTAGATTTTTTTGTAGCTGCATAAAGTGATACTGGATTATCCACAAAATCACATTCTTCAAATGGTACCTTTTTATTAGATCCATATACTGAACTTGAAGATGCATATACAAGATGTTCTACATTATTATATCTACATGCTTCAAGAATGTTAAAAAATCCAACTATATTACTTTCAATATATACATCCGGATTTTCAATAGAATATCTTACACCGGCTTGAGCAGCTAAGTTTACTACAATATTAGGCTTGCAATTCTTAAATGTATCCATAATCATAGATTTATCTGAAATACTACCCTTAATAAAAATAAATTTTTCAAAAGCTTCAAGTTCATGCAATCTTGTATATTTAAGATTTACATCATAATAATCATTTATATTATCAATACCAATTACTCTGCAACCTTTTTCTAAAAGCTTTTTAGATAAATAAAACCCTATAAATCCTGCTGCTCCAGTAACCAAATATGTCTTATTTACATCTAACGATTTATAATTCAACTTTATACCCCCTTTGTTGCTGCTGCTTCTGAAATAGATTTTATAGTTTTTATATAGGGTCTTCCAATAGAATAATATTCTATACCTGAATTATACATTAGCTCAGCATCATATAAATTTCTACCATCATATACTAAAGGTATTTTCATAAGTTTCTTGTAATCATCCGTAGTAACAGCTTTAACTTCACCCCACTCAGTAAATATAAAGCATACATTAGCATCTCTTAACGCATCTTCTATATTATCCACATAATTTATAATACCTTGTCCATTCTTACCTTCTGGATATATTTTTCTAAAATTATCGCTACCTACTGGGTCATAAGCATAAATTTGTGCACCTTGTTGTAATAGTAAAGGTACATTTTCAAGAGATGGTGCTTCTCTTAAATCATCTGTTCCTGGCTTAAATGTAAGTCCAAGCACCGCTACCTTTAAACCATTAAACGTAATTAATCTTCTACACGCCTTTTTATATAACATCGTTTTTTGTTCTTTATTTACATCAATGGCTGCTTTAATAGTTTTAAGATTATATCCATTCTGTCTTGCAAGATATTCAAGTGCCTTTGTATCTTTTGGAAAACAAGAACCACCATATCCTATACCAGCATTTAAAAATTTACTTCCTATGCGTTCATCATAACTCATACCTTTAGCAACATCTTGAATATCCGCTCCAACAAGTTCACAAAGATTTGCTATATCATTCATATAAGATATTTTAAGAGCAAGAAAATCATTAGATGCATATTTTATCATTTCTGCTGATCTTCTATTTACAGATACGATTGGCAAATTAAATGGTTTATATATCTCCTTAAGCAAGTTTTCTGCCCATTTACTTTCCGTTCCTATAATAATTCTTGCTGCATAAAGCGTATCATGTACTGCTGAGCCTTGTGCCAAAAATTCAGGATTTGATGCTACTTCTACCTTTACATCATTAACTAAAAAATCTCTTATAAACTGCTCTACCTTATCATTAGTACCTACAGGTACTGTTGACTTAACAACTACAAGACAATCTTTTTTTACATTTTCAGCTATTTGTCTTGCAACGGTAGCTATGTAGCTTAAATTTGCAGAGCCATCTGGTTGTTCTGGTGTTCCAACACCAATAAATATAGCATCTGCATCTTTATATGCTGATTTGTAATCAGTAGTATAATTAAGCTTACCTTTATCATGATTTCTTTTCATCAATTCCTCTAAATCAGCTTCATATATTGGTGAAACCCCTTTTTTCATTAAATTAACTTTACTCTCATCAATATCTACACATGTAACTTGGTGTCCTACTTCTGCAAAACACACCCCTGCCACTAATCCTACATACCCTGTCCCAGCTACTGCTATTTTGTACATTTTAATCCCCTTCCTCAATATAACTCATTTTTACATTGCTTCTTGGTTTGCTTTAATTTCCTTAGTCCATTTATGTTTGTAAATATACACTATACCATAATATATTTTAGCAAAACCAATGGATAACATTAGAGTACACCAAAATAAAACATTATATACAACAATAGGTTTAATTTGTAACCATCTTATATTTTTTAATATTACTAGCATTATAGGTTGATGTACTAAATATATGAAATAACTATATTTACTTAAATTTTTAAATAATTTAACATCATTTAAAATACATCCTTTTTTATCCATACTACTAATTAAAAATTCTATTGTACTAAAAACAAATCCCACCCCTATAAAAGCAATCATTCTCCTAATTATTATATTAAAAAGATTAAATAAAATAAGTTTATTAGAAGGTATGTTTACATTATCAATTATAAAATAATAATAATTAAACATTAATATATGTATTGTAAATAGTAATATATATTTATCCTTAACTAAAGTAACTACTTTCTTATTTTCATAAAAAACATATCCAATGTAGAAAAATAATAAATATTGAAAACTCTTATCTATTTCATATATATTAGGACATTTGGATGCTAATACAGAAACAATAAAAAATATACCTAGATTAATAACAATGTTTTTCTTATTTAAATGTTTTTCAATAACATAAAATATAATAAATATATTAAATAACATTAAAATAAACCATAGATACCTTGGTTCATGTGCTAAAAATATTTCATAAACTACTCTTTTTAAATAGCTTTTCTCAACTTTGTCTAATTTAAAAATTATTTGTGTTGGTACTACAAGTAAACTTCCTACTAATATATATGGTGTTAGTAGGCGTATAATTTTTTTTATTACAATTTCACTAAACCTTTTATATTTGCCATATCTTTTTCCATAGGAATATAAATACCCAGATAAAAAAACAAATAACTGCATATGAAAGCTATAAATATAACACGTTATATACTTAAGCACTGTGGACTTATTATAAATCACATTATAATTCCATTTTCCAGCATATATACATCCACTATGACCTAGTATAACTAAAATAATAGCTATACCACTCAATAACGTTATATTTGTAAGTTTTTCTTGCCGCTTCAAATTATCACCTTCTTCAAACATTCACTACGTTTATAATTTTATTAATTTTGATCTTATTTTTCTAATTACTATATTTATCTCATTTCTAATATCAGAAAATAAATATAAACATCCAAAATACACTAATGAGCATATTAGTATAGAAGTAATACTCCATATTATTCCTGAATGCAATTGTTTTGCACCATATCCAAAACATCCCATAATCAATGTAGAAACTACCGTAGCCTTAATATTTTTAAACATTCTTAATATAGAAAAACCAACTACTTCCTTCATTATAATTAAATGAATTAATATAAACTCCATACGTATCCAGGACCTCGAATAAACTAATGCTTTAAATCCATATCTTGAACTTACCATACAAGCTGGAACAAGAACTATTAAATGCAACATTTGAGCTATAAAGGATAATTTCGGTCTTCCCTTGGCTCTATACACCTCACTACAAAAATTTCCAAGAACTATCATTATGGAACTGGTTAAAGCCCATACTCCTATTACATAGCTCGCCTCTCCCCATTTACTACCTAATATTATTTGTGTAGCTAAATCACTATATAAATATATTCCAAATCCAAGTGGAAATATAAAAATAGAAACAGCCCTCTGCGTCGTTAAATATATATTTTCAAATTGTTCATTATCATCTTTCAATCTCGACAATGTTGAAAAAAGTACAGGAACAATAGCAGCTGTCACTATAGACATTATATTATTTACCATTGCAGTAGCTATTTTATAAATTCCCAAATAATATTGGTTTAAAGAATTCCCTATAATAAACATATCTGCCCATACAGTAGCCCATATAGATATAGCTTCAACTAGTGACCAAATACTAAACCCTATCATTTTTTTCAATAATTGTACTTCATAGAAAATTCGTGGTTTCCATTTTGATTTAATTGTTAAAATAATAGCATTTGAAAGTTGTATACAAATTCCTCCGATTATAATAGACCAATAACTTAACTTGGCATAAGCTAATGGAAGAGTTATAAGAAATGGTATACAAATAGCTACTAATCTAACTATAAAAAGTGTTTTAAAATCAAATTCTCTCCTATAAAGTGCCATTTGTATACTTGAGAAGGATGTTAATATTAATTGAATAGATGATATTGAAATAACATTCCCTAACCCAGGATTTCCCACCATCGAAGCAAGTTTATTACGAAATACTATAATAAACATTAATAAAAAACATGATATAGCTAAATTAGTCCAAAATGCCACATTAGCATTTTTAAACTTTTCTTCTTCACTTTTGAACTCATGCTGAATTAAGTATTTTTGAAATCCTGCATCTGTAAACATATCAGCAAAACTCATTATCATAGTTACAGTAGCCACCACCCCAAAAGCCTCTGGTGAAATTATTCTAGCCAAAATCATATTAGTAATAGGTGTAACCAACTTTGCTACTATTTCTGTAACTGTAGACCACTTAGTTGCACTTATAAACTTATTTGTAAGACTTTTTTGTTCCACTATTATTTTCTCCTTTTAATCCCATTAACACTAGCTCCCTGTGTGCTTCACACTCAATAAAATTTTGTATTTTTAATATTTGATTGTTATTATACAGTTTTCTCAATAACCTTCCCCTTAACAGATGCCTATCTATTCGTGATAACCACTTTCCAAATCCACAAAAACTTCTTAAATAGAATTGTATTTTATTTTTTGCAAACTCGTTATATTTTTCTTCAATAAGCCCTTTTTGTAGTATTTCATCTGAACGTTTATTAAAATCAGCTAGTATGTTTCTTTTCATTTCTTCCGTAGCTAATCTAATACAATTTTCCTTTTTAACTATAGGAATATATTCTATATTCAGCTTCTCTTCTACTTCTATTTTTATTAATAAACTGGTATTCCAAAACTCATTATCACATGCATCAAATATGAAGTTTCCTTGGCCATAAACAATATGTGATTCATTATATTGTTCCATACATCCAATGCAATGACTATGTTGACATATAACTATATCTGCTCCTTTATCAACAATCCTCCTACAAACTTTTTGTAAATACGGTGATGGATACCTATACTCTTCTTTTCCACCATGATAAAGGACAATTAAATAATCACATTCCTGTTTCAAATTACATATATCATCTAAAGTAGTTAATGGATCAAATGGATTGGCTCCAGCACTATTTTCCGTAGCAACTGTAAACTCATGTTCCGCACATGCGTATACTCCTATCTTCACCCCATCTTTTTCAATTATATGAAACTTAATCATATTTGTTAGATCTTGTCCAACACCAATAAATGGTATACTGTTTTGCTTTAATACATTTTCAGTTGCTCTAAGTCCTTCTTCTCCTTGATCAAGAATATGATTATTAGCTAATGTAACTAAAGAAGGGCTTAATGCTCTAATTCCATTAATTGAACTTATAGGTGCAATAAGATTAGGACCATACTTATGTATACAATTTTCTTCATCAGTAAGAGGTGTTTCTAAATTAAATATTTTTATGTCACATATACCCCATATATTTATTAATTCTTTTCCCAGCAACAATTCTATGTCAGCATTATTAAATAAGTCTATATTGGATTCTGTAGGAACCAAATCTCCGCCTATTAATAAATTCATCTTATGAACTCTCCCTTAATAAATTTATTTTCTCACGCCTTTAGGAAGTTTTATCCAACTACCTAGTAGATAATCATCTTCTTCATTATCAAAATGATCAAATCCAGCAGCTTCATAAAAAGTTACTTCTCCAAAATATAACTTATTATCAACTATAAACCAATCAATCCTAACATGACTTTTTTCAGATGCTAATTTTTCAGAAAGCATAATCATATTTTCAAATTCTATAGGCTTATCATACACTAAATCTGACATAGGCCCATCTTTTCCTATTAACGTCTTATTCCAATGTATATCATAATTATCTAACTTATGATTACTATATCTATCAATATGTACTCCTATTAATTTAGCTTTTCCATTAAAACATAACACTTTATAATCATCTGGTGATGCTTCTTTGTCAGATATAAATTCTTCACATATAATTCTTGGCTTAACATTTTTATATGGCCATTCTCTTGCAAAATAATAATAATTTCTTTTTAATGCCTTGTTAATTTTTTTTTCTACTTCGTCTATATTGAATTTACTCTTGTCAGTACAAATAAAAACACTACCTGAATCATGCGTACATTTTAATACAAACCTCTCAGGTAATTTAGTAAAATCTATATCTTCGAATTTATCCCACACTCCTATTAAAGGAATAAGATAATCCTTACCAATTTCTTTTTCTATATATTCCCTCACTTCATACTTATCTACTAACTTAGTATAAAGTGGATTTCTGTCATATAATTTAAGCCATTGTAACTTTTCATTAAATGTTTTAGGATTCTTTAAATTTAATTTTTTACCCATTTCATACTTAAACTGTATTTTTAAAATTGTCTGATCTGATAGCCAATTTAGAAATCCCCTTTTTATCATTACATAAACTATTTTTTTAGGATTTCTAATTAACTTTAGAACCTTCTTCACAAGTATTCTCCTCCTGAATATCTATAGAAATCGCTGCAAACCCAAGGCAAATTAATAATTGTACATATAACACATCATAACTTACAAGACCTAATTCAGATATTAATATAGTTATAACAGCTGAACATGAAAATGCTGAAAATAATTGTTTTGTTCTTTTTAATGTATTTTTTAATATATATATATATGAAAAATAGTATATGATACATCCAACAATTCCAAGATCTATTAGCAGCTCAATATAATTATTATGAGAATATGTATACCATCCTGTCATAGATCCGTATAACTCATTATAATTATTTATTCCATATCCTATAATAAATTTATCTTTAAACCAGCTAAATCCATCCTCTATCATCTGAATTCTTAACATAGTGCTATTATCTGTACTACCATTTCCAGTAAAATAGAAAAATAGCTTTTCTATTCTTTCACCCATTATATTGTATAAAACAGGGACATTCATAATTAAATATATTGTTATAATAGCTCCTAATAATACTATGACCATTGCACCAAGCTTATTTTTGCTAGTAATATAATAAAATAACAATGAAGCAAAACTAAATATAAATACTGCTTTCTTAGATCCCGTAAATACAACTATTACACCCAAAAGTATGATTGCAATTAAATATACATACTTTTTAGATTTTTTCTGTTCATATCTATATAAAAAGGTGGCCATAAAAGCCGCGAATGACATTATCATGCCTATATCATTTGCATTCCACTTTTCTCCTAAACTTCCTGCACCAATTCTCATACTACCAATAGTTTTAATATCGATAACTGAAAATATATATGCTTCATTTATCAAACTTGCAATAATAAATAATTTCAATATAGTAATAAAATTTTTCTTTTTAGTACACATTATAGATATACACCATAGAACTAAACTTCTTATTATCATCTTTTTTATAACTTCAATTGAAAACTGTGGTTGTAATGCCCAAGAAACAGAAAATACACTAAATCCTATAAATATCATACTCCACACTATGTATTTAAAAGAATATTTTTTAATAATAAATCCATTTTTTAGAATATGTATAAATAGTCCTGCAATTACAAAAACAAAACTTCCCCACCAAGCTATTTCTGAACTATTAAAATCAACATTTAATGCAATTGTAAAAAATATTAACAATGAAATTTTAGATATAATTGCCATATCATCTTTATTATGATTATGTTTTTGAATATTATTGTTTTCCATACTAAAACTCCATTTCGTTTTATATTAACTTAGCCCATTGTTTACATATAACATCAGTTGCTAACTTATTTCTTATTTCAGTAGCATTTTTAGACATTTTTTCTGATTCCTTAGGATTTTCATGCATATACTTCATCGCTTCATATAGCGCTTTTGTATCTCCTACAGGAACCAATATTCCATTTTCAAAAGAGTTAATAACCATTCTAGCTCCCCCCGCTGGACAATCTGTACAAATAGTTGGTAATCCTATAGCTAAAGCCTCTAACATGGAATTCGAAATCCCTTCATAATCAGATGATGATACAAACATAGCACTATCTTTTATTTTATTATGTATATCTTTTTCAAAATCCTTAATTAAAACTTTTTCCTTAAGCCCTAGAGATATAGCATGCTCTTTTAGAGATTCTTTCAGTTCTCCTCTTCCATATATCTCTAAATTATATTCTTTATATTCTTTAGAAAAAATATTAAAAGCATCTATTAACATAGTCAAATTCTTTTGTTTATGTAATCTACAATAATTAACAATTACCTTCTTTCTTTCTCCCTTATAAGGTTCTGGAAGATCTTCTTTAATTGGATTTGGAATGACTATTCCTTTTTTTTGTATACTCATCGGAAAATATTCCCTAGCCCCCTGCGTTTGAAACACCATAATAGTTGCAAAACGATAATTAAAATCTCTTATTTTTTTCATAATTAAAGACTCCGGATGACTGTATGGATCATTTCTTTCAGACATAATTAATTTACTTTTTTTTGTTTGTCTAGTTGAAATTAATCTCAATTCCGCCCACGCGTTACATAATGAAATAATTACATCACTTTTTAAAGACATTAAACACTGCTTTAAAAATATATATCTTTTATAAGCTCTAACAAGCTTAAAATTAGACTTTACCTCTGGAAGAAAAATCACATTTACTCTTTTATCTACAACATAATCATTTCTATTTCTATTGCAAACAACAATATTTACAATATAATCATTGTTACAAAAATAATTCACTAATATGGATGTAACTCTTTCGGCTCCACCACTACCTAAATAATCCATTAAAAAAGTTATAGTTTTTTTCATTTTACCACCTTCACCTATATTCATTTGTAAAATATACTTATATATTACATACACCACTTAAAAACAGTTTTAAATGGTCTTGTTAAATCATATTCAAAAACTTTATGTATATCATCTATCGTTGACACAGGCTTATCCTCATATACTATGGTAGCTAGTCTATTTTGTATATTAGGTTTTTTCATTAATTCAATTGCTTTTTCAAAATCCATTTTTCCAGAGCGACTACATCCTACAAAAATTAATCCTTTTTCTAAAACATTTCTAGTATAAACTGGAACTTTATTCTCAGAAACCCCCATTAAAGCAATAGTGCCTTGCGGATTAATATAATTAATAATATCATCTATAGCATAATAACTGCCTTCTCCCCCTGTACACTCAAAAGCATGGTCCACTTCAAAATCACTTGGCAAATACTCTATAGTATATGTGTTATCTACAAAAGAAAAATGAGAAAGCTTATTTTCATGTTTTCCCACTACAACTATTTTTGATAATGGATATAACTCCTTAACCATACTTGCGACAGTATATGATAAACTTCCATCTCCCCAAATTCCTATAATTTCTCTCTTTTTGTGTGCTATCATATCAAATCTAGTAATCGCATGTACTGCTACACTAACAAATTCTGTAATAGCCGCTATTTGAGGTTTAATTTCATCATAAGGTACTACTCGATTCAATGGCATATAAATTAATTCTCTCATAAATCCATCATACCCACTTGATAAAAAATAGGAACCTTTATGATAATTTTCGAAAATAACATCACTATCACTTGTTGGCGTATTGGGTATCATTACAACTCTTTGTCCCTTTTCATACGTGCCTGAACTGTCATAAACAACCTTTCCACAGCACTCATGTATTAAAGCCATTGGTAATTTTTTTCTCATTATTTTAGGACTTCGCTGTCCCAAATAGTATCTTTGATCTGCATGACATATAGCCATATATTCAGGTCGTACAAGTATTTTATTCTTCACATTAATATCTACATATTTAACAGCAATAATTTTGGGTGCAACAAGCTGGTAAATATAATTAATCATTTTTTGTTCCTCCTATCATAGCTTGTACTACCTCGTAATCATTAACTGTCGTTATTTTCATATTTGATACTTCTCCTTTAACAAGATGCACATACTGATCTCTTTTAACAAAAATATTACAGGCATCCGTTAAAACTTCTTTATCATTCTGTGACAAATCATTATATATTAACTTTAACTTGGAAATATTAAAACTTTGAGGTGTTTGACCCTGATACATATAGTTACGTGGGGGAATATTTGATATACTTTTATCATCAAGCGATTCTACAATGGTATCAGTTGCATTAACAACCGTATCACATGCTCCATACTTTGATGCAGCATCAATATTGTCATTTAAAATTCTTAAAGTTACAAAAGGTCTAACAGCATCATGTGTAACAATAATATCTCCGTCATTTATTTCATAATCATTTTCAATTCCTTCAATAATATTAAAAATAGTTGAATTCCTATCTTTACCTCCAACAATAATACATACTCTTTCTTTATCTCTACTATCAATATATCTTTCTACTAAATCATTCATATATGATAACCATTGTGGATGTACTCCAATATATATTTTATGAAATTTTGAACAAATGATAAATTTTTCCAACGTATGTATGATAATGGGTTTATCTCCCAAGGGTAGAAATTGTTTAGGAATATCAGCTATCTTCATCCTAGACCCTACCCCCCCTGCTAAAATTGCTCCAAAAATCATAGTATCTCCTCCATCTTAAATCTTTTCTTCCTTTAAACAATAGTATTTTCCTTTAAAATTTTTATAACTTTTATTTAAATTAACATAAATAGTATCATGCTTAGGTATACGTTGTTCAATTGGTGGCAACTTCATATAATTCCCAAATGCCATAGTTAGATAACCATCATACCCAATCGGAACTGGCATCATATAATTTTCGAATTTTACATATTTTGCTTCTCTGAAAAATTCTCTAGGATACTCATTCTTCATATATTTATATGTAACACATAATTCTGTTACATATTTTGTTTTCTCATTAATTCCATACTTAGTCATTTGCTTTTCTGCAAATTTCCATATTTTAAATCTGATTGATTGGCTATAAAATATCTTTAATAAAAATTTTCCTATTAAATTTGCCAGCTTACCCTTATTTTCAGGTGCAAACTGTCTATTAAATAAGCAAAATATAATAGCCCATATCATTTGTATTTTTCGTTTTATTTTACAATTAGGAACTCCATCTAACGGTATAATTTCAAGTTTAATACCATGATTAATATCACAATTTTTTAAATTACTTTTAATAAACGTTGTACTATTATCTGATATCTGTGTAAGCATAGTTTCAAATGATTCTTTTCTATTAGTACGGCAATATGCGTATTTTTTGTTATCAGCATACTTTATCCATAATTTTTGAAGTTTTTCATAATCATCTCTAGGCATAAATACATCTACATCATCGTCCCAAGGAATAAATCCATTATGACGTATTGCTCCTATGCAACATCCTCCACACAAATAAAATTTCAACTTATATTGATCACAAAACTGTTTAAAATATAATAGAATATTAAGAGATTTTAATTGTAGCTTGCGGAGATTAAATTCTTCTGTTGTTACTTTTTTCTTATAGCTGCCTTTCATGTAACTTTCCACCTTTTTGATTAATACAATCCTTTTGATTAATACAGTAATGTATATTTTAAATTTTTTATATCCCTCATTTAAATTTACATATACAGTGTTATGCTTTGGAACACGTTCTTCTTTTGATGGTAATTTCATATAATCTCCAAAAGCCATAGTCAAATAGGTATCATATCCACTCGGAATTGGCATCTTATATCCTTCAAATTCTTTATATACTTGCTTTTCAAAAATTTTCTTTGGATATTTATTTTTTAAGTACTTATATCCAGTAACAAGTTCTGTAATATACTCACTCTCTTTTATACTATATTTTGTCATTTGTCTTTCACAATAACTCCAAATTTTATATCGTAATCTTGAAGATCTAAATATAGATAATATTATTTTAGATAGAACTCTTAGTATTTTCCCTTGGTTGTCTGGTAATCTCTGAGCATTAAATAACGAATATGTCATAGCATAAATGATTTGAAAAAATCTACTAAATGAAGAAGATGGACATCCATCTAGTGGTATGACATCAAGCATCAATCCATGATTAATATCTAAATCCATACTATGCTTATTTATAAATGTTGTATGATTATCTTGAATTGTAGTATCTGTATGCCGATAATTGATTTTCTCATTAGAACGACTTAAAGAATATCTCTCTGTATCAGCTTCTTTTTCCCATAAAGCTGCTAATTTTTCATAGTCAGCTCTTGGCATAAAAACATCAATATCATCATCCCAAGGAATAAACCCTTTATGACGAATTGTTCCTATGCAACATCCCCCACATAAATAAAATATTAAATCATGCTTTTCACAAAATTTTTTAAAGTATAACAATATTTCAATAGATTTATGTTGTACTTCTCTTAAATCTGTTTCTGTTAATTTCATTGAAATCACCTTTCTAGAACAATTATTAATCCTTATATACTTTCTACTTAATATAGCAATTATTTTTATGTAAAATAATTTTATTTTTTTAATAATGAAACAATAATTCTTATAAATTAAATTATAGAAATTTTAATTATGCATTTTAAAATTTAAACATTTCTACTCTAATCAATAATTTTCTTATTATAATTAACATTATTTAAAGATAGAAACAAACTTTATTATTTATACTTTTCTTACCCACTTATCACAATTTAACATTATATATATAATATACCTCTTATATTATTTTATTATTGTTTTTAAATAACATATGCTTTTATATTATTTTAATATATAAAAGCACTTCTCACTTTCTCCTAAAAATCCTAAAAAAACTTGGTTTCTCTTTAATTTGCTCATTTACATAACAAAGTTTATCACCATTTAACAACTTGGAATTATTTGCAACTATTTTCTCATAAATACTTTTATTTTCATTATGTACTGTCATTAAAGCTTTCTTTAATTTTGGTGATCTTCTTCCTGTTGTGTGAGCATCTGATGCTATAAAATCGCAAATATTATTTTTTATAAACTTCATTGAAGTTTTTTGAACCTTCTTTCCAAAGACTCCATTTATACTTCCTGCATTAACCTGAAAATAACATTCTTCTTTTATAAAATCATTTAAAATAGATAAATCATCCTGTACATACATATACCTTTCTGGATGAGCTATTATTGGTTTAACTCCTTGTACCTTTAATTCGTATATTATATCTAGTGCATCCTTTGGATAATCCATCATGGCAAACTCAATTAACATATAGTTACTATTATTAAGTCCTTTTATTTTTCCTTCTTTATAATACTTAAGCGTGTATTTACCTATATAAATTTCTTGCCCAGGAAATATCTTTACGTTAATCTTGTTTTCGTAAGCTATTTTATTTAATTCTTCTACTTTTTTTACTACATCCTGATATTCATTTTCAAAATGTCCTCTATAAAAATGAGGAGTGGCAATTATTTTATCTATACCATCCTCCTCCGCTATTTTTAGCATCTTAATCGACATATCAACATCTTTAGAACCATCATCAATACCAGGAAGTATATGACAATGCATGTCTATCATTTCTTATGTCTTCTCCCTTTTTTAGACTCTTCATCTTCATTTCCATAATAGTAATAATAACTATATCCATATCCTTTTCCTTCATTTAAAGGAACTTTAGTTAAAACTACTCCTAATATATTAGCATTTACTTTTAATAAAAGTTCTTTTGCCCTTGTAGCCGCTTCCTTTTCAGCTTGTCCTGATGCAGCTACAAGAAGTACCCCATCTACAACTGTAGATAAGATTTGTGCATCTGTTACCGCAATTACTGGTGGTGTATCAATTAATACACAATCAAATTTTCCTTTTAAAGAGTCTAAAAAACTCTTCATTTTTTTAGATGCTACCATTTCTGCTGGATTAGGAGGAATAGTTCCTGCTGGAAGCAAAGATAAATTTTCATTATATTTAACTATTACTTCTTCAAATAAAGCTTCTCCAACTAAATAATTAGAAAGCCCCTTTTCATTAGATATATGAAACTTTTTATGTACAGTTGGTTTTCTAAGATCACAATCCACAAGTAATACCTTCCTATCTGACTGTGCCATAGATAAAGCTAAATTACCTGAAGTTGTAGACTTACCTTCAGATGGCCCTGAACTCGTTACTATTATTGTTTTTAATTCCTTATCAAACGAGGAATATTGTATATTAGTTCTTAAAGTTCTATATGCTTCCGCTGCAATGGACTTAGGTTCCTTTTCTACAATAAGCATGAAAAAACTCCTCTCTCTATTCTGTTAAATGATTTGGTATTGTTCCAAGGACTGGAATTTCAAGATATTTTTCTATATCATCTTGTGTTTTTATTGTATTATCCATATATTCAAGCATAAAAACTAATCCTACTGATACCATAAGTCCTAAAAAGAAGGCTATAGCAACATTTAATATTTTATGTGGTTTTATAGGCTTTTCTGGAACTTGTACCTTGTCTAATATTTGAACATTACCATTTGGTATTGTAACTTTAGATTTTTCTATAAAGATTGGTGTAAGAGTTTCAGCAATTTTTCTTGCTTTTTCTGGATCTTTATTTTGAACCTTTATATCCATTATCTGAGTATCTTGTTGTGGTGTTACTTCTATCATCTTATCTAACTTTTTAGTAGTAGTATCTAATTTTAATTTTTCGATTACCTTTTCTAAAACATCGTTAGTTTTTGCAATAGTTGCATATGTTTTTACAAGTTTTTGATACATCATTACATCCGAATTATCATATGATACCTTTTGACTTTGTTCATTTTCATTTTTCCCTATAAAAACACTTAAAGTTGCTTCATATGTAGGCTTTATTACAAAAAAACTTATAATGCCTGATAATATTGTAGCTATTAAAGTAATAGCTACTATTAACTTAGCTCTTTTTCTTAAAATAAAGAAAAAATCTCTAAGATCCAATGTTATTTCATCTTCCATTCTGCTTCCTCCATTCTAGTTAGCTGGAATCGTATATGTAATATTATAATATTTTACATTGAATAATTCCTTTACCATTTTTTAATCTCATTACTAATTATATTATATATATACTTTATTGTAAATTATATCTTAAGAATATTTATTCTATATTAGATTTTTCGATATGTTTTTCCATAACTTTATAAATAAAATCACTTTAACCCTTAGAACATTTTTCCATAATATTTTTATGTATAAAAAAAAGAATTATTAATATACTTATTTGTATACTAATAATTCCTTTCTCTTTAAACTCCTAAGGCATCTCTTATATCCATTAACTCTCCGATAGTAAATGTAGCACAAATTACATTTTTAAAACTCTCTTGTTCTGCTAATGGAAGACTTTTATATTTTTTCTTTACTTCTTCTGAATTTACTTTATAATCATTATTACTTATTCTTTTGTCAAGTGTATTTACTAAATAATCAACTAAATCCTTTTGCCCTTTACTTTTCACTATGGGTTTAATTCTTAATAAACCTTCACGGGCACTTTTTACAGCAGGGCTTACTTTTACTTGACTCCCTGAACTTGCACTTGAACTACTTGAAGAACCACCTGAGCTTGAACTTCCATTTGATGTTTCCTTCTCTATTGTAAACTTCATTCTAGTTTCTTGTTTCAATGGTTTATTGTTTTTATCTTTTAAATCTTTTGCTATTATAATTGAATATGTTTCACCTTTTTTATATTTATCTTTTAATGGTGTTATCTCTACTGATTTTTCATCAAATGCTATCTTGAAATTCATTTCTATTGTTTGTCCATTTTTATTTAAAACTTTTATTGAGTTCTTTGTAACAGAGTCTTTATTTAATTGCTTTGAAAAATTGATTTTCCATACTTTATCTACTGATACTGCATTTTTAGGTTCTATTATTTGTCTAATTGAAGAATTATCTATGGCAAATGCTTTTGTACTACCTACTAAACCAAAGGCAATTGTACCCATTATTATAAATTTATTTTTTAGTTTCATTATTACTCCTCCCCAAAAATTATATCGTTCTGTTAAGTTATATGAACATTGATTCCCCTCGGCCTATTGAAATATAATAGATTTCTCACAAACATATTACCTCCCAGAAAGGAGAGAGGAATCAATGAACAAAGCTAATAAAAAAAATTACCTGTCCTAGATGTCACAGCCATAACCTATATAAGTTTGGAAAAGACAAAGAAGGAAATCAAAAATATCAATGCAAAGAGTGTAAAAGACAATTTGCACCATCGGCTATGCCGAAAGAGCGTCAGCTCAAGGATTACCCTCGTTGTCCTATCTGTAACAAAGGAACCTTTATTCATCATAATTACTCAAATTATATCAATTATCGTTGTAACGATAAAAAATGTAATCATAGTTTTTTTGTGGCGAAGCCTACGGCTATAGATCCTTCAAGCAATACCACTATCCAAGGTAAACTTAATTTTAAAGGTATGCGCTTTCCAATTCATATTATATTAATGGCTTTAGACCTTTACTTTCTTAATGAAAGTTCTACAAGACGTATATCTCAATATTTGTTTAGAACATTTAATGTAAAAGTATCTCATGTTACTATTGCAAGTTGGACTAAAAAGTTTGCTGCATATTTCAAATTGAAATCTGATAATTTATTTTATAATATTGACTTATCAGATTCTGATGAATGGCACGCAGATGAAACTGTTGTATTTATAAATGGCAAGAAACATTATCTATGGCTTGTTATAGACTCAGAAAGTCGATTAATTATCTCTTATCATCTATCCCCATATAGAGATGCTAAACAAGCTTTTAGCCTTTTTAACGATGCTAAGAAATTAGGATCTCCTAGAGCCATAGTTACTGATAGATTACCATCTTACAATATTCCAATAAATCAATATTTCAAGATACACTTCGACATAAAAGTACAATCTTTTATGGATGATATTTCAAACAATATCATTGAGTCATTTAACAAAACATTTAAGTCTTGGTATAAAGGTTTAAAAGGCTTTAACTCATTTAATAGTGCCAATAAACTAATATCAGTGTTTATATTTCACTATAATTTTGTGCGTAACCACTCATCACTACGTAATTTAACACCATCTGAAGTAGTGGGAATTAGTTACCCAGTTAAAGCTAAAAATAATTGGTTATTAGCTGCCTAACGGCTAGCGCTATCGCTTTTAATTAAGTCTATTTATTTTTAAAATCTATAATGGATAGGCTTTTTTGTCATACCACAAAATATTAATCGTATAATTTTTATTATTTAAAATAAGTCATATAGTAATTTTATGATTTTTAAAGCTATGCTTTCATAATTAATTAACAGAACCAATTATATCACAAAGCGTTTATTTTTCCATCCTGTATTTTTATAATCCTATCTGTTTTTTCTGCTATTCTATTATCGTGGGTAATTATAATAAATGTAGTATTGTACTCTCTATTTATCTTTCTAAATAAATCATATATTTCCTGTGCTGATTTTGAATCTAAATTTCCTGTGGGTTCATCTGCCAAAATTATTTTAGGATTATTCATTAAAGCTCTTGCAATTGCTACTCTTTGCTGTTGTCCACCCGATAAATCATAAACTTTTTTCTTTTTTAATTCTAATAACCCTACCATATTTAAAAGTTTTTCTGCCCTTTGTCTCTTTTGCTTTCCTATGAAAAAACTTTTTATGCTACTTGGCATCAATACATTTTCTACTACGTTAAACTCTGGTAAAAGATAATGAAATTGAAATACAAATCCTATGGTTTCATTTCTTATTTTAGCTAATTTTTTCCCATTAATTTCATCCACTCTTTTCCCATCTATATATACTTCTCCACTGGATGGCTTGTCTAGAGTTCCTATTAAATTTAAAAGAGTAGTTTTACCACTACCAGAAGAGCCTATAATTGAATTAAAAGATCCTTCCTCTATTGATAAATTGATATTTTCTAGAACTTTAGTTTTTACCCTTTTTCCATATATCTTATTAATATTTTTAAGTTCTATTATATTATCCATTTTTTATAACCTCCACTGGATTTAACTTATAAGATTTTATAGATGGAAATATGGATGCAAAAACCGAAGATAGTAAACTTAGTATAGAAGATTTTAAAATAAACTCCCTACTTATTATAATATTAACTAAAGGAATTCCCTCGTCTGTTAATATGTATCTATTAAAACCTTTAATATAAAGCATACTTAATGCTACTCCTATTAATGTTCCTAAAACTCCTATAAATAAAGCTTGAAAGAAAAATATAAGAGCTGTTTTTCTACCTTTCATTCCCATGGCTTTTAATATGCCTATTTCTTTATATTTTTGGACAACACTTATACTAAGAACACTTACTATACTAAGACTAGATGCCAAAAGCACAAAAAATTGTATGATAATTGTACATACCTTTTGACCCATTAATCCACTTACAATAAGCTTATTTTGTTCCTTCCAATTTTCCACCTTTAAATTTTTATCATTTAAAAGTTTTTGTATATTTTTAGATTCACTTCCGACATCATAAGCATTTTTAATTGAAATTTCAATTGAACGTATTTTATTGTGCTTTTTTAAATCCGAAAAATCTTGCGCAGCAGTTAAAGTTCCCATTACCCACGATTTATTTAATTTTATATTACCTAAATCAAAAAATCCTGTGATAACAAACTCCTTACTTTTTCCCCAAGGTGTTACTATGTTTATTTTATCTCCTAATGAAACCCCCAATCTTTCTTTTAAATCACTTCCAAGTATTACTTCATTATCATTTTTAAAAAGTTTTCCTTCATATATTTTATCTTTTATTTTGTACATCTTACTTGCATCCTGTGGCACAAAACCTCTTATAACTATTGGTTCTGTAATATCCTTAAGTTTTGCATATCCTTGTGTATCTACATTTGGAACTACAGCTATTGTTTTTATATTTTGTAATTTAAGCTTGTCTATTTTTTCCTTCCAATCATGTATTGCACCCCCTTTTGCATACACTGTAATATGTGGAGCATTTCCTACTATCTTAAATAGTAGAGTCCTCTCAAGACCTTTGCTTAATAAACCAATAAATATTTGAACCGAAACTGCAATAGCAATTGATAGTACTATAACTATACTTTGAATCTTTCTTTTCATTAAAAATCTCCATGCTACCTTCATTGATGTAAGCATATTTTCACCTCAATTCTTTTTATTATTATAGTTATTATACTCCATCGAACAGTATTTTTCCGGTACTGTCACTGTATTTAGGGCGGTGTCAAGCACCTTGATAAATTTTTTCTTCCTTTATCACGAGTTTTTTGCTACAATTAGTTACAATACTCAAAATTATTCAATATATATTTATTTTAATTATAAACATTTAAAAATTTTGAGCATTTAAAATTATTTATAATTTATAGGAGGGTTAAAATGTCAAAAGGAATTAAATTTGGGTTAATACCTAAAATTCTCTTAGGTATTATTTTAGGTATTATAATAGGTAATTTCACATGCTTAAATGTAGTACGTTTTTTCGTAACCATTAGTTCTATTTTCGGAAACTTTCTTGGATTTGTTATACCTATAATCATTTTAGGCTTTATAGTAGCCGGTATTGCAGAACTTGGCAATGGCGCTGGTAAACTTCTTGGTATTACCGTTGGAATCGCTTACTTATTCACATTAATTTCTGGATTTTTTGCATATGGCGTTGGAGTAAATGTGCTTGATTTTATTATCACACCATCTACTGCCACTACTATGGGAAAAGCTACTGAGGACTTAAAACCTTTTTTCAACATTGAAATGCAACCGATAATGGGAGTTATGACTGCACTTATATTTTCATTTTTGTTAGGGCTTGGAATATCAGCTGTAAAAAGTGATATTTTAAAACAAATAGCCGTAGATTTTCAAAAAATAGTTTCAAAAGTAATATCAAATATTATCATTCCATTACTCCCTTTGTACATTCTTGGAATATTTGCAAACATGACGTATACTGGGAAATCATCAGCTGTACTAAAGGTTTTCGGACAAGTTTTTGTAATAATAATAATATGCCATATTATCATTATATTATTTCAATTTTCTATTGGCTGTATTGTGAGTAAACAAAACATATTTAAATGTTTAAAAATACAAATCACAGCTTATTTAACCGCTTTAGGAACTCAATCTTCTGCTGCAACTATACCTGTAAATGTAGAATGTTCTGAAAAGATGGGGATTTCTAAAGGAATTAGACAATTTGTTATTCCACTTTGTGCAACTACACACATGTCCGGTAGCACAATCACATTAACTCTTTGTGCTATGTCTGTTATGATGTTAAATGGAATGCCTATAACATTATCTTTATTTGCTGGATTCATAGCAATGCTTGGGGTATCTTTAGTTGCAGCACCAGGGGTACCAGGTGGATGTGTTATGGCAGCTCTAGGAGTACTACAATCTATACTTGGATTTAATGAATCTATGCTCGCTTTAATGATAGCTTTATATGTAGCTCAAGATAGTTTTGGTACAGCTTGTAATATTTCTGGTGACCAATCAATTGCAATGATAGTTGATTACTTTAATACAAAATTATTAAAAAAGAATAGTTCTATTGAATCATAAAAAAAGCCTCCGCTAATGGAGGTTTTTTTTTATATCAATTCTACTTTAAGATTTAATGTATTGGCTCTTTTTTGAGTCAATTCTATTTGTGAACCATTATTTTTAGCAGTAAAATATTGAGTTATATTATGATTTTTCTTCAACTCATTTGTTATTTTTTCTGCTATTTTTTCTTTACTATCCCCAGCTTTTATTTCTACTGAAATTGTTCCAAAAGTTTTATTTATAACATCCGATGATACTTTAACTTTTAAAGTATTATTTGATTTACTATTGTCTAATACAGTTACTGTACAAATTTCTCTTTTTTCAGCTATAGCTAATTTTCCGTATTCTTCATTAGCAGGTGCAAACTTTATTCCATTTCCACTAACAACTAGAGATTCCACATGCTCTTTTAATTGTTTAGATGTGAATGTTAAATTTGACTTATAACCTGTTTGTATATATTTAAATCTAACTTCCCAATTTTCATTATTTTTAAATTTATTATATATTTTATTAGCTATTTCTGAGTAACTGTCCCCTTTCTTCACTTCTACTCTTTCTCCAGCGACTTCAAATACTCCATCATTTTCAGCAGTTCCTTCAATTATAATAGTAGTAACTTGATAGTTTGCTAAGCTTGGTATTTGAACTGTTTGAGTTATCTCACTTTTTATTCGTACATCTGATTTTACTTCTGCTAATTTTTGAGATTCCTCTTGTTGTTGTCTTTTTACTTCATTATCTCTTTGAACTTGTATTTGCTTTTCTTGTTCTGCCTTTTCAGCTTGTGCTCTTTTCTCTTCTTCAATTTGTTGTTCTTTTGCTTTTTTTTCAGCTGCTTCTCTTTCCCTTTGAACTTGTTCTTCTTTTTCTTGTTGTTGTCTTTTTACTTCATCTTGTTTTTGTGCCTGTGCTTGTCTATCCTGTTTTTCTTTTTCAGCTTGTGCTCTTTTCTTTTCTTCAATTTTTTGTTTATCTACTTCTTCTTTTATTGGATTAACAATTTTATTCTCTATTTCCCCTGTTGTTACTGTAAGATTAATATCATCTGCTAATTTTTCAGTTAATATTATTCGTGAACCATCATTCTTAACAGTAAAATATTGATTTATATTAGCGTTTTTCTTTAATTCATTGGATATTTTTTCAGCTATTTTTTCCTTACTATCTCCTGCTTTTATTTCTACTGAAAGTGTTGCAAAAGTTTTTCTTAGAATATCAGATGATACCTTAATTTTTAAAGTATTATTTGATTCACAACTATTTAATACAGTTACTGTACAACTCTCTCTTCTTTCAGCTATAGCTACTCTTCCATATTGTTCATTTGTAAATGTAAACTTAATTCCATTTCCACTAATAACCAAAGAGTCCACATGTTGTTTGAATTCTTTAGATGTAAATGTTAAATTTGCTTTATATCCAGCCTGAACATATTTAAATCTTACTTCCCAATTTCCATTGTTTTTAAATTTATTATATATTTTATCAGCTACTTTTGAATAACTATCACCTTTTTTTACTTCTACTCTTTCTCCAGCAATTTCAAACACTCCATCATTTTCTACAGTTCCTTCAATTATAATAGTAGTAACTTGATAGTTTGCTAATCTTGGTCTTTGAGCTGTTTGAGTTATCTCACTTTTTATTGAAACTTTCCCTTGTGAAATTTGAGGTTCTAGTCTTATTACTTTTTTTACTTCTTCTTTATTTCCTTCAGGTATTACTACTGGTAACGGTTGTTTTTCTTCTTTTTTCACTTCTGGTACTTTACTTACTGCTGGTTTTACTTCTTTAGATGATGAACTACTACTTGATGATCTTCTACGTGATGAACTACTTGAAGTATTCTGAGGTTTTTCTTCTTTTTTTATTTCTTTGTTAACTTCCTTATTATCCGTAGTATTATTTTCTTTAATTAGAATTTGATTTTTTTCATCAATACTAACTTTTTTAATTGTTTGAACTTCAACTGGTTTACATGTATCCTCTTCTACAAACTTATTTATATTAAAAGACTTATTATTATTATCTTTTGATTTTAAAAATCCTTTTTCTATAGCTTCATATGGGACAAATCCCTTTTTATCATCTTTAAATGCATAAAATCCATTGCCTTCAGTTAATTTAGAACGAAAGTCTTCATATAATCTTGATTGTTCTCCAGATTTATAGTTTAAAAATGATTGTTCTAATTCATTTTGATTATATGCAAAAATTTGTTCATTTACTTTAATAGCATAATCTGTTATAACCGCATATGCTGTAGTATGTAATCCTACCATTAAAGCTCCCCCTAATGTCGCAGCTACACAAAATTCTTTTATTCTTTTTTTCTTTATCATCTTCATTCTCTCCCCGATTTTTAATTTTAAATTGAAAATTTGATTTTTATACAATTTTCTGTATATATTATATTTCGACTTTTTTTTCCTTATCTTAATGTTTTTTTGAACTTTTTTTAGTTAAATTCATTTAAAACAATATTTTTAAAATAAAACACCCTTTTTTAGCACTCTTTAAAATAGCACTCCTTCTTTTTTTCAATATATAAGTCTTAAAATTTTATGGTATAATTTATTCTATAAGTTTAAATATCAGGAGGAATGAAAATGCTTAACTTTAATTATAATATCCCAACTCAAATATTTTTTGGAGAAGGTCAAATTAAATCACTTGGGAAAAATTTAAAAAAGTATGGTAATAAAGTACTTTTAGTTTACGGTGGTGGAAGTATCAAGAAAAATGGATTATATGAAAATGTAATTTCTATATTAACAGAAAACGATTTAGATTTCATAGAGCTTTCGGGAGTTGATCCAAATCCTCGTATCACAAGTGTACAAAAAGGAATTAACCTTTGCAAAGAACATGATATTGAAATTATACTTGCTATTGGTGGTGGAAGTGTTATCGATTGTAGTAAATTTATTGCTGCTGGTTACTATTACGATGGAAACCCTTGGGATTTTCTTACTAGAAAAGTAAAGATAAAAAAAGCTTTACCACTTGCTACAATCCTTACTTTATCTGCAACTGGTTCTGAAATGGATAATTGTGCAGTTATAAGTAATATTGATACAAATGAAAAATTAGCAACAGCTGCACCAGCTATAGCACCTAAATTTTCAATTTTAGATCCTACTTATACTTATTCTGTTCCCAAAGGACAAACTGCAGCTGGAACAGTTGATATAATGAGTCATATATTTGAGGTTTATTTTACTCCAACTAAAGGAGCATTCATTCAAGATAGATTTGCAGAAGGACTTTTAAAAACAGTATTCCATTATGGACCACTAGTCCTAGAAGAACCTGAAAATTACGAAGCTCGTGCAAATTTAATGTGGGCTTCAAGTCTTGCAATTAATGGTCTTTTAGGTTATGGTAAAAAAACTAACTGGTCTGTTCATGCTATGGAACATGAATTAAGTGCATATTATGATATAACTCATGGTGTAGGACTTGGAATATTGACTCCAGTTTGGATGGAATATATATTAAATGATAATACTGTAGCTGATATTGCAGCTTATGGAATAAATGTTTGGAATTTATCTTTAGATGAAGACAAATATAAAACTGCAAAAGAGGCCATTGAATGTACTCGTAACTTTATAAAATCTTTAGGAATACCTATGACTTTAAAAGAAGTTGGAATAAAAGAAGAAAGTCTTTCTGAGATGGCACATAAGTGTATAATAAATCAAGGTGGAAAAACTGCAGGAACTTATCCTCCTCTAACTGAAGAAGACGTTTTAAATATTTATAAAAAAGCATTTTAACTAAAAAGCCAATGAAAATTTTCATTGGCTTTTATGTATTTGAAATGTTACAAAGTATCTAAGAATTATCTCAATACAAAATTACAATAAGCATGACTTTCATCTGTAGGAGATACGCCATAACTCTTATATATATTTCCATCTAAAACTTTACCAAGCTCATTCATTAATTCTTCTTGAGTCATTTTGAATCCTTTAAGTCTTACATATAAAACTGTTTTTTTGTTTTTCATTGCTTCTTTAACTTGTCCGATCAATTCTTCTTTATTTGTTACTTTTGGAACTTTTGTACCATCATTCGTAAACTCGTCCACATCTAAATTATCATAAGAATATTTCGTTCCATTAGCCTTGGGATAATTTTTCTGTTCATATTCTCCTCTAATATGGTCTTTATTGAAAATATCATCAGTAACATTAAAATATGTATGAATAACTGGTGAAACTACTACATCTTTATCACTTCTTCCAACCCTATCTGATACTGGATCATCCCATGTAGCATCTAAATTGTACCACTCATTATCTAATTTAACCATATTCCAAGCATGTCCTCCACCTTGACTTCCATCCTTATTTTTTTTATATCCAGTTGCATATTTACATTCTATTCCTACTTCATTCAATAATAAATGCATTGCCTTTGCATAACTTTCACATACCCCTTTACCTAAAACCAACACTCCATATGCACTGTGATCTTCTAAATCTGCCGGATTCTTCTTAAGACCCTCCATGTTATAGTCAGCATGCTTAACTACATAATCATGTAATGCTAATTCTTTTTCAACTGATGTCATATCATCTTTTACAACTTCCTTAACAATTCTTTTAACAGCAGCTTCTGTAGCTTGTCTTTGACTTTTTATTTCATCTATATTTTTTTTATAAGTAAATAGTATAGTCATTGGTATTTTGCCATCTTTAACTTGAACGCTACCTCCTGCAGTAGAAATACTTGGTTTTCCAAAATCATTCCCACCCATTTCAATCATCATATTTTGAAAATTATTAAAATTATATTTAGAATAATCCTTTTCCGATACCAATATCGTATAAGTTGATTTTAATTGAGAAATTGCCTCTTTCATTACATTATTAAATTTTTCTTGCGTTTTAACTTCTATTTTTTTATCAGATTTTAATAGTTCTGCTATTTCCTCTTCTTCTGTTTTTACTGATTGCTTTTCTTGTGCTTTAACTATAACTTGAAATTCTTTAGTTGAAATTACTGAATCTTTCATAAAAGTTGCTACTAATGTAACCCTTCTATCTTTTTCATCTGCATTTGGTCTTATAACTGTTCCATCATTTTCTATTATAGATTCATCATCCGATTTCCATACAATTTTAACTCCATTATCTCCTTTAGTGAACAATGTTAAATTGTTTTTTACATTAGTTAGATCTCCAAGTTTTATATTATTTTTCACTTCTTCTATTAATCTATTATTTTCTTTAGCTATTTTTTTAGCTTCTTGTTTTTCTGCTGCTTCTTTGTCCTTTTGTGCTTGTGCTTGTTCTTGTTTTTGTTTTTCTGCTGCTTCTTTGTCCTTTTGTTCTTGTTCTTGTTTTTGTTTTTCTGCTGCTTCTTTGTCCTTTTGTTCTTGTTTTTGTTTTTCTACTGCTTCTTTGTCCTTTTGTGCTACATCTGAACTACTTTTGTGGCTATGTTTATTTTTATGATGACTTGTTTTATCTTCTGAACTTTGACTATCCTTATTTACAACATCTTCACTTTTATCATCATCTTGTTTATCTTTATTTTCATTTTCTTTATGATTCGTATCATCATTTAAAGGAGTTTCATATTTAACTTCTCCTTCTTTAGTAACTATAGCTTTTTTTACCCATGAAACTTCTATTACTTTAGTTTCTTTAGATTTTATAAATTCCTCAACATCAAAAGATTTATTTTCTTCTTTAGTTTTTAGAAAAGCATTACTTATATCATAATAATCCACAAACCCTTTTTCAGTATCTTGAAATGCATAAAATCCATGTCCTTCTTTTAACTTTCTAGCAAAATCATCATATAATATCGATTTATCTCCACATTTAAAATTTAAAAAATCATTAATTAATTCTTGTTTATCATACTTATAAATTTCATCTTTTACCTTAACTGTATAAGCATTTATAACAGCTTCAGCAGTAATAGGAATTCCTGCTGATACAAAACCACCTAATATTGCTCCAATAGATAATACCCCTATCCACTTTTTTTTGTTCATCTTCATCCTCCTAGTTAAAATTTATTGATAGTTTTATTATCGTAAATTTTTACAATGCTTTTAGAAACTTTTAGATTATTGCACATTATTTATAAGTATTTTTATAAATATAATTTTACTTTTCAAAGAATGCAAAAGAAAAAAGGATGCTACGAAGTAGCATCCTTCAGGCTGTTGATAAACATAATTTGTCAACAGCCTTTTTACATTTATTACAAAAAGGATATCTCCTACTTCTGTAGAATATATATTTAGACCAATAAATTATTTAGCCCGTTAGGGCTCCTACGGAGGCAAAATGCTTACTAATAATGAGAGAAAACAAAATCAATTAGAACTGGTTTATATAGAAAACTTAGTACCAGAAAATCATATACTTAGAAAAATAGATAAATTCATAGACTTTTCGTTTATACGAGATTTAACTAAGGATTTATATTGTCCTGACAATGGTAGACCATCAGTAGATCCAGTTGTGTTATTTAAAATGCTTTTTATTGGATACCTATTCGGTATACGCTCTGAGCGTCAGCTCGTAAAGGAAATACAAGTAAATGTAGCTTATAGGTGGTTCTTAGGATATGGACTTACTGATAAAATACCAAGCCATTCTACCATAAGTCAAAATAGAACAAAGAGATTCAATGATACAAATATACATCAAGAAATATTTGATAACATTGTATTTCAAGCGATTAATAGAAATTTAGTCGATGGCAAAATTTTATACACTGATTCTACCCATCTAAAAGCTAACGCTAATAAACATAAACTTATAAAAAAAGAAATAACTAAATCTACAAAGGAATACTTTGATGAATTAGAAAAAGATATTAATAAAGATAGAATTAATCATAATAAAAAGCCTCTAAAAAAAGACCTAAAAACATCTGAAACCAAAGAAATAAAAGTAAGTACAACTGATCCAGACAGTGGATATATGGTTAGGGACGGAAAACCAAAAGGTTTTTTTTATTTAGATCATAGAACTGTTGACGGAAAATATAATATTATAACTGATGTTCATGTAACTCCAGGTAATATTAATGATGTAGATCCTTATGTTAAAAGAATAGAGACGCAAATAAAAAAGTTTAATTTTAATACAAAGTATTTAGTAGCTGATGCTGGTTATTCTACAAATCCTATTTGTAAGCAAGTTTCAGAAAAAAATTATCAAGGTGTTTTTGGTTTCCGTTTAGGACCTCATGTTAAAGAAAAGTATACTAAATATAGATTTCAATATATTAAAGAATTAGATGGATATGTATGTATGAATAACTTCTTTTTAAAATACAAAACCACTACAAGAAGCGGATATAAAGAATATGTTAGTAATGCGGATGAATGTGCTTCATGCAAATATAAAAATAATTGTTTAACATCTGATAAATCAATTAACAAAACTATACGTCGTCATGTTTGGGAAGATTATAAGGATCAAATTTTTGCATTTACTAAAACTGAAAAAGGTAAAAGTATTTATAAAAAACGTAAAGAAAAAATTGAGCGTAGCTTTGCTGATTCAAAAGAATTACATGGGCTGCGCTATTGTCGCATGCGAGGAATTAAAAATGTTTCCGAGCAATGCTTACTTACAGCAGCAGTTCAGAATATGAAAAAGATAGCCATGGTGCTATCGCACTATTTTTCGTATGATTTAATTGAAATTTATACCAAATCATTACACAAAACTAGCAACTTTTTAAATGCTATCGCATAAAAGATATTTGACGAAAGTAAAAGCCTCCAATTACATGGAGGCTTTTTGAACAATCTGAAGGATGCTACGAAGTAGCATCCTTTTTACGTCAGTGATAAGTTCTAACTTTTATGAAGTTATGATTTGAAGTATTGATTTGATTTGGTCTTGAAATGTTATTTCTTAATTTCCGTTCTCTTTATATTGTATAATATAATAGCTGAATAAGAATGGAACTAAGTCCATCCTTATTCAATTATTGTAACTGTCTGAAAAAGCTTGTTGCAGATTCCGAGATTTAATAAGAACCGCTCTATTACATTCTTATTAAATTTATTGTTGTTATTTCAAAATTTTTCTATCTAACTCCAGTGGTGACTGGTTCCATGTTAAATATCATTTTCCGACATATATCAAGTGGTGCCTGGCACCGAGGTTTATTATTTTAAAACTAATGTATTTCCACTTTCTAATTTTATTCCATTAATAGCATCTTTTATAGCTGATATTTTTATAGCTGCCATTTTCTTGTCTTTTAGTACTTCTTCTAAAGACTTATTTTTGAAATCAACTTTTTTTTCTAAAGCTTTTTTAATTGTTACTTTATCACTTTCAGTTAAAGCATTTTTTAATTTTTCAGGAGTTACAGCAGCAAATACAGTTTCTATAGTATCATCAGCACCAGCTTTAATTTCTATATTAGTGCCTTTAACTTCTACTTTATCGCCTAAATTTTTAGCTAATTCATCTTGATTTTTCTTACTTTCTTCCTTTGTAATTACTTTTTTATCTTCTTTTTTTTCTGCATATGGATCTTTTTCTAATTTTTTATTTAAATTTACAGATCCAACTTTAACAGTATTTCTATCTGCTATATCATCTTCATCAACAGCCATATCTGAAAGTTTATTAACTGTTATAGCATTTCCTTTAATATCCTTAATAACTTTCTTATCATTATCAACCATGTTACTTAATTTTACTACTACTTTAGTAGGATCTTTCTCATCAACTATAACTGAATCAACTACGGTATTTTTGAAATCACTGTTGCTTAAAGATATTGTTGCATTAGATACTGAATTTTTATCTATTGCTTCTTCAAATGTTAATACTATAGTAGCATTTTTTCCATCTTCTGATCTATAGAATGCAACATCTTTCTTTCCATTATCAATACCTGCATAGTTAGCATTATCAACAATAGCTGGTGCTATCTTATCTACTACTTTAGTAACACCTAATTTTAATGTTTCATCATAATCATTATCTGTTGATGTTTTTTCTCCATCATTAGGTACTATAACAACAAAAACATCTAATTTCGCATTTGTACTCTTACCAGTTTCATGATTACGAACTGCAAATTTACCATCATATGTTAAGATGTGATCTAAATCACTATCATCATATTTTTTATCAGCTAATGCCTTATCAAGTTTTATATTAACTTGTGTATTTCCGGAAGCAGAATTATCTTGGCATTTAGCAATTGGTAAAATAATACCTTCTTGTTGCTCAGCTTCGCTCATTCCTTTTTCAAATTTCTTAAGCTCTTTAATTTTGTCAACATATTCTTTTGAACCTTTTTTTAAAGCTTCTTTAATTTCTTTAATTTTTTGTGGTGTAGCAGCTATAACCTTAACATCTTTATTATTGAATTTTACTTTATCATCAAATTGGAATTTAATTTCATCAGTTGTAAATGCTTGTGGTTTTAAATCCTTATCAAATCCTATACTAGCATTTCCTTCTTCTAAAATCTTAAAGTTAGCTCCATCAATTACAAAGTTTCTATCTGTAATATTTCCTTTAGAATCTGCAACTCTATCAATTTGAAGACTTAACTTATCAGTTTTCTTTAAATTATATTGTTTATCTTTTAACTCTTTATTACCTGTTATTTTCTTACCTGGAATAGCTATTTCTACTGCCTTACCATCTTTAACTACTTTAATCTTAGAATTATATAATTCGGAAAGATTTATTGCTGATTTTTCGCCAAATATCTTATCTTCAGAAACTAATGTATACTTAGTTATATCATTGATAGAATATCTGCCTTTGTCTGTTGTCATTTTAGTATCGAAATCAACAACTATTTTTTGATCATTTGTTCCAACTGAATATACTGTAACTTTAACATCTGCTGGATCTACTGAATCTTTATCTTCTGATTTAAATTTCTTAGTAACTTCTTTTATAGCATTTTGATATTTATCTTCTACATTCTTAATTGTTAATTTATACTCTAAATCTTCATCTAAATCTTGAGAAAGGTGTAGAATAAATTCCTTTTCGCTATCTCCATCTTGCTTTATTTCATCTATATCCCATTCTTTTCCGTTTTCATCTTTTAAAGTATAATTCTTCGTAGTTAATGCTGATTCATCTTTACCTTTAGTTCCAACGTTAACTTTTTCTGAAAATCTTATTTTGATTTTTTTATTAGAATCTTTATCTTGTTCAACTTTTACCAATTCAGGTCTTGTATTATCTTCAGGTCTTTCTACTCTAGTTCTAATTTTGTCGTTTTCAACTTCCCATCTGCTTTCAAGAAGTCCAGATTTAATATTTATATATGATTGTCCTGGTGAAAGATTATCTTCAAATACGATTTTTAATTCTTTTCCATCTATTGTAGCTGATTCAGCTATATTACTATCAGTTGCATGATATATTTTATCTAAGTCTTCATGACTTACATCATTACTATTTGAACCTTTAATCTTAATATCTTTATCAAATACTAAAGTTACCTTATTTGCTTCAATATCTTTAAATCCTATAACAGTTGGTGCTTTAGTATCTTCTTTTGCTACAACATTTTTTTCTTTTGCATTTGTTATAAGACCAGCATAATCCATAACTGTTGATTTTACTCTTACTTTTACTGATTGTTTATCCTTTAAATTAGTTCCAAGAACTATATTTACTTCTTTATTATCGTTAACTCTTTCTATACTGCTAATTGATATATCTCCATTTTCAATTTCAAAATCATCTTTTTCAGTGTCTGGAGAAACAGGTTCTGAGAATGTAACTTTAACTGTATCTTTCCCAACTACATCTATATTCTCAACTGTAGGAAGCTGTACATCATCAAAACGAATATCTTTTTTAACTTCTTTACCAGTTACACTATCATCAATAGTTAAAATAGATTTTTCTTGATTTTCAACTATAGAATATTTTCTTTTTGAATCATCTCTGTTATCAGCATCTCTTAGTGTAATAATTGCTGATTTCTTATCATCACTCATTCTAACTTTTTCTACTGCATCTGTTATTTCTTTATTATCTTTATCTTCTAATGTATAATTAGTTTTATCTTCTATATCATCTTTCTTATCAGTGTCAGTTACTGCTTTATTAAACTCAATTTTAACTTGCTTTAAGTTTAAAGCTTCAACAGACGTAACTTTTAATTCCCCTTTTTCATCTTCTTTTGAATCAGTTACATATTCAATTTTTCCATCTTTGTTAACTACTGCTTTTTTAACAGATTTAACTTCAACGATTTTAGCATCTTTAGATTCAGTGAATGCATTAACATCGAATTTTTGTCCAGCATTTTTTGCTTCTAAGAATTTAGCTTCAATTGAATTATAATCTACATATCCGTTCTTTGTATCATTGAATGCATAGAATCCTTTTGCTTCACCTAATTTTTTAGTGAAATCTTCATATAATGCAGCTTTATCTCCTGCTTTAGAATCTAAGAAAGATTTTTCAAGTTCAACTCTATCATATTTATAAACTTCGTCTCCTACTTTAACTGAATATGCATCTACTGCTGCAAATGCTTGAGAAGACATCATAGCTGCTGCTATCATTCCTGCTACTGCTGTAGAAGAAAATACTTTAAGTGTCTTATTGTTTGACATTATTGTTACCTCCCTAAAAATACCTTTTGATTTTAATTATTTATTTTAAGTTTCTATTTAAATGTCTAATTATTTTACAGTAACTTTAACATTTGATTTAATTTCTTTTTCATCTGTTTGAGCTACTACCCCTTGGAAGAATCCTTTGTTAGCTACGAATTTAAGTTCTTTTCCGCAAACTGTTACATTGAATTTTTCTGGAGTTTTAGTGTCTAATGTTACTTTTACATATCTATCAAATGCAGTTACTCCAGCTGATACTTCTTCAACTTTAAAGTTTGGAACTTCAACTTTTTCACCTATTTTTTCAATTTTAACATTAGCTTTAATTTCTTTTTCATCTGTTTGAGCTACTACCCCTTGGAAGAATCCTTTGTTAGCTACAAACTTAAGTTCTTTTCCACAAACTGTTACTTTGTAGTTTTCTGGGTCACTAACATTTAATGTTGCTTTTACATATCTATCAAATGCAGTTATTCCATCAGAAATTTCTATGTTTGCTTTAACTTCTTGTTGTCCTTCTTCAACTGTAACAACCTTTAGTTTCCATCCACCATATCCTTGTGTTTTAACAGCATCTGTAGGGTTTGTGCTCATTCCCCAAACGTCTACTAAATACTTTCCTGGTTTTGTGAATGTATAGTTTGTTGCTTCACCAGTTTCATAAGTTTTATCTATAATCCATCCTTCTTTTCTAGTTTTTGCTGATGGATCGTATATGTGTAATTTATATTGACTTCCTTTATGTCCTTTTAAAGTAAGTTTTTCTCCTACTTTATAAGTGTCTTTAACTCCTAAATCACCTAATTCAGCTCTTCCTTTAAAAGAATCCGCAGTTTTTATTGAGAATTCTTTAACATAATAAGTATCATATGAACCAAACTTACTTTTGTTATTTCCTTCTTTAACTTCTGCTCTCTTTACCCAAACTGAAGCTTTATATTTTCCTGCTTCTAGGTTTTTCTTAACTTGTGGAATATATGGGATTTTAGCATTAACAGCTTCACTGTATCCATTAGTTAATTCAGTCCATTTTCCACCATCTTTTTGAATGAAGATTCTGTATTGTACATCCCCTTCATAGTTTCCAGCTTCTAAAGCAAATGAAAATGGTTCTTTATCAGTTGCTAAAGTGTTTTGTGGTGCTATATAGCTTATAGATGGTAATTGTTTTGCACCTACATTTGCAGCAAATGCTGGTTTAGCCATTCCTACTCCTGATGCAACTACAACAGCTGCTAGAAGTACACTCATTTTTCTTTTTATCACTTTCGTTCCCTCCCATTTTGATATTTTATTTATAAATATAATAAAAAATTATTAACCTTTTAACTGTTTATGAATATTTTATATATATTAGGCAAAAATAATATATATACTAATTTAATCCACCTAATAAAAGTAAAAATATATAGGATATCTCTATCCCAATTTTTTACACAATCATAAATACTATATAAAATATCATATATTCAATAAGTAAAATTATATATTTTATAATATAATTTTGATTTATTGAGTCTAATTTCTTTGATTAGTAAATTAAAGTTAATTTACCATTTACAATACAATTATTATTATATAGGTTTTTGTCCCATTTATCAACAAAAAATAAATATTTTATTCATGGTAAATGTTGCTATGATTGCCTTTTTGATTACCTATATGTAAATTACTTTAAAATATGTATTGGTTTTTTATTCATAAATAACATATCTAGACCTTTTTGTAAGGTAAAATAATAATTCTTTGGTAATTTATATTATTTTTTTATATAAATTTTTCCTTATCGAATTGATTTTAAACTATTTTACCATAAAATGCAATACTACTTAACACTTTTTTTACTTTTATGATATTTATATATTTATTTCTAATTTAAATGTATAAATGTACTTTATTCATATTTTACACATAATTTCATATTAAGTATATGTTATCTATTACCTTCTAATCTTCCCTTGTTCTTTAATTCACCTTTAATATTTTTGTTATTTTATATCTTTTAATATTTCAAGGAATATTAAGGTATAATATTTAGTAATATATAATTTAAGATTATGTATTAAAAATCAATTTTAAGGAGTTATATACTTTGGATAGATTTAAAAATAAGAAAACTATTTTTCAATTGCTCTACAATTTAAAAAAAGATGAGATATTTGCATTAGCTTCTCAACTTGCCTATAGTTTGTTACTTTCTTTTTTTCCTTTTCTAATTTTTTTATTTACAATAACAAGTTATAGCACTATACAAAGTGATAGAGTACTATTTACATTAAAAAATATAATTCCTGAAAGTGCTTACACTTTAGTTTACTCTATTATCAATGAAGTTTTAGAATCTAAAAATGTAAATTTACTATCTTTTAGCTTTATAATAACTATTTGGATAGCTTCAAATGGTTTTAAAGCAGTAATTAGAGCCTTAAATAAAGCTTATGGAGAAAAAGAAGAACGTTCTTTTATTAAACTTCAGCTTATGGCAATTATAACTACTATAATATTAACTTTTTTAATTATATTTTCTCTTTTTCTTTTAGTATTAGGAAATATTATTGGATATAAGATTATGAAATTCTTCTCTTTACCTGATAATTTATTTTTTGTTTGGAATGTATTTAGATATTTTTTAATGCTTATTTTCATGATATTAATATTTGCTGTAATTTATAAATTAACGCCATGTCGTAAGTTAACCTTTGGAGAGGTATTACCTGGGTCTATCTTTGCTACTATCGGATGGATTATCGTATCCCTTGGATTTTCTTTTTATGTTGATAATTTTGCTAACTACTCAAGACTTTATGGCAGTATAGGAGCAGTAATAATACTTATGGTTTGGTTATTTTTAACTTCTATAATTATTTTAATAGGAGGAGAAATAAATGCTCTATTATTAAAAAGATAATTTTTTATTTGTCACAAAGTTGTAACAAAAGAGTATTAATATAAAACTACATTGAAGCTAACAATATAGTTTACATATATTTAGGAGGGATATATATGAATAATGATTATAAAGAGCATGATTTTATAGATGTGGATTCATCTGAAATTAAAAATAGTACAGTTAAAAAGAATAGAAAGGGTATTGGTAAAAAATTTCTTTCTTATATATTAATTGGAGTTATCTCTGCATCTTTAGGAGGTACCGTTTCAGCTATAGGAACAATAAAATACTACAATAATAAGAATGCTAAACAAGAATTGACGCAAAAGACACCTTTACCTAATAAATCTGGAGCATCCCTTGTACCAATGTCTGTATCAAGCATTGTAAAACAAGTGGGTCCAGCTGTTGTTGGTGTTTCTACTAAAAGTATTTCTTCTGTAGATATGTTTGGATTTCCTGAAACACAAGAAGGTATGGGATCTGGAATTATCTTTAGCGAAGATGGTTATATTTTAACTAACTATCATGTTATAAATGGTGCAAGACAAATCTCTGTTATCTTAAACAATGGTAAAGAAGGTAAAGAAATACCTGCAAAAGTTGTAAATTATAACTCTGCTATGGATCTTGCAGTTATAAAACTAACTGAAAAAGTTAAAGTACCTGCTGTAGCTGAGTTCGGTGATTCTGATAATATTCAAGTTGGTGATCCTGCTATTGCAATTGGTAATCCTCTTGGGAAACAATTTCTTGGCTCTGTAACTTATGGTGTTATTAGTGCTGTAAATAGAAAAGTATCTATTGAAGGACAAAATCAAAATTTTATACAAACTGATGCTGCAATAAACCCTGGTAATAGTGGTGGTGCTCTTGTAAATACTTATGGTCAAGTAATTGGTATTAATAGTGCTAAAATTGGTGGTAGTCAAGTTGAAGGATTAGGATTTGCAATTCCAATTAATGCAGTTAAACCTCAAATTCAAAATCTTATAAAACCGATTTTAAAAATGGGTATTATGGTAAGAAACATAGATGATAAAATCGCAAAACAATATAAGTTACCTATGGGAGTGTATGTTCAACAAGTTGAAGAATTTAGCCCAGCTGAAAAAGCCGGCATAACTCCTGGTGACATAATTATTAAATTTGATAGGAAAAGTGTTAAAACAGTTGAAGAAATGAATTCTATAAAACAAAAACATAATTCTGGAGACGTTATAGACGTTGAAGTAAATAGAGATGGTAAAAATAAAACTTTAAAACTAACTTTAAGTGAATAACAAAACTCCCTAGATTATATTAATCAATAATCTAGGGAGTTTTATATTTGTATATCTTTTTTATTTAATGTAAAGAAAAATTTTACTCCTATATCTGTATTAGAAACTCCATAGTCACTATTATGAAGTTTTAATATATTCTTAACTATAGCAAGACCAAGCCCTGTTCCTCCAAGACTCCTACTTCGAGATTTATCTAATTTATAAAACTTATCCCATATCTTTGTAAGTTCCTCATCTTTTATATTTTCCCCTTCATTTTCTACTTCCACCAATAGTTTATCTTTATATATTTTTGATGTTATATATATTTTACCCTTTGGCTTTGTATATCTAATAGCATTTGTAAGAAAGTTAGTTATAACTTGATGTATTTTATCTTCATCCCCTACAACTTCTACTTCTTTTTGTAAATCTACTAATATATTAATTCTATCTTTATAATTTTTATCTTCATTTATTTTATTTAATTTTTTTACTTCACTATTTATAATATTATCAATAATAAAAGGTTTTATATTTATTTTTTGAGTTCCAGATTCAAGTCTTGAAAGCTCTAGCATATCTGCTACAAGTACTCCCATCTTTCTTGCTTCATCAATTATTACATCTATATAATACTCCTTATCCTCTTCTTCCATAATATCATCTTTTATTCCTTCAGCATATCCTTCAATTAAACTTATAGGGGTTTTAAGTTCATGGGATACAGATGCTACAAACTCTTTTCGCATACTTTCTAATTCTTTTTCTTTTTCAATATCCCTCTTTAACTTTTTATTACTCTCTTGTAATGATGATAAAGCCTCTTTTAAGTTTCGTGATAAAAAGTTTAAAGTATCTCCAAGATTTCCTATTTCATCTTCACCATGTGCTTCGCATGTTTCATCAAAATCAAGCTTCGCCATTTTAAGTGCTGTTTTATTAAGCTTAACCAAAGGCTTTGATATCATCTTTGAATACATAGTTGATAATACCAAAATCAATATTATAGCAACTATGTATGTATATATAAAAAATTCTTTCATTACTTTTACAGCTTCATCTACTGGTTGAAGAGATGACACCGCAAACAAAACCTTTCCTACATTATTATTTATAACCACTGGATCAATAGCAACTATATGTTTTAAATTATAGTATGGATCATTAAATATGTATGTTATTGTCTTACCTTTCTCTTGAAGATTTTTAAAAGCCTCTGGGTTTGATGTCCATTGCTCTATTATAGCTTGAATTATTCTTATTTTATTAGAATCTTTAAGCTCTTCTTTATTATCCGTTATATAACTTAAAAGACCATTATTTTCTAATACAACTACCTTTGCGCTATTGTCTTCTTCAAATTTTTTTATAACAGCGATACTTCCTTCTGCACTTTTAAAAGTTATACGATACTTTCTCTCCAAAAATTCTAAATTGTTTTTTAAAGTACTTACCTTTTTATTAGTATAAAAGCTTTGAAAAAAGAAAGATTGCAACATAATCTGAGTTGTTATGAAAATTATAAAAAATATAGCTGTTGCTATAAACAATTTTAATGTAATACTTTTTCTTATTATTCCTTTTCTCATTAATTCACCTCAAATTTATATCCCTTGCCTCTTACAGTTACTATATAATCAGCTTTATTTTTCAACTTTTCCCTAAGCCTTTTAATATGAGTATCAACAGTTCTAAGTCCTCCATCATAATCAAATCCCCATACTCTATCTAAAAGCTTATCTCGACTTAATACAATATCTTTATTCTTAACGAAAAATAATAATAAATCATACTCTTTTGGTGATAATACTATAACTTTTCCATCTATTTTCACTTCATTTGAAGGTTCATTTATCTCAAGTCCATTATAATTAATGATATTTTTTTCTTCATTTATATCTATTATACTTCTTTTAAGTAATGCTTTAACCTTTGCCACTAAAACTTTAGGACTAAAAGGTTTTGTAACATAATCATCAGCTCCTAATTCATATCCCAAAAGCTTATCTTCTTCTTCACTTTTTGCTGTGAGCATTATTATAGGAACTTTTGATAATTCTCTTATATTCTTGCATACTTTCCATCCATCTAAATAAGGAATCATAATATCTAATATAACTATATTAATATTATTGCTTTTGAATATTTCTAGTCCTTCTATACCATTTTCACCTTCAAATACACAAAACCCCTCTTTTTTAAAATAATCTCTAAGCAACTTTCGCATCCTATCTTCATCTTCAATAATTAATATGTTCATAATTCCTCTCCTTTAAATACTACGCTAAATATAAATTATATATAATTCACTAAAAATATTTCTATTTAATTTTATCACATTATACATATAAATATAAATTTTTCACTTTTTCATTAAAAGCGCCTCATTGTATTTGTAGTATTATGTATAAATAGTGTATGCTAATTTTGTTTTTAACTCAAAAATGAGTATCATTTTTTTATTTGTGATATACTTTTAATCTTTTTAACCTTTCACAAACGCAATAATATGATATAATATGATGAATCAATATTTATATAGGGGGAGGAAAAGGGATGACCTTCTGTGACGAAAATAATTTAGATTTAATTAAAAGGGATTTAAGATATTTGAAGTTGCTCGCAAAACAATATCCAGATATCTCATCAGCAAGTACTGAAATAGTAAACTTGCAAGCTATCTTAAATTTACCTAAAAGTACAGAACACTTTTTAAGTGACATTCATGGAGAATATGAATCTTTTACTCATGTACTTAAAAATGCTTCTGGAGTTATTAAGCGTAAAATAGATGATGTTTTTGGAAACTCTCTAAGAGATAGTGAAAAATTAACTTTAGCAACAGTAATTTATTATCCTGAGCAAAAGTTAGAACTTATAAAGCAGTGTGAAAAGGATTTAAGTGATTGGTACAAGATAACTTTGTACAGGCTAATTGAACTTTGTAGAGCAGTTTCTTCTAAATATACACGTTCTAAAGTTAGAAAAGCTTTACCACATGATTTTGCTTATATAATAGAAGAATTACTTCACGAACACGATGGAACAATTAACAAACAAGAGTATTATAATGGTATAATCTCAACTATCATTGACATTGATAGAGCACCCGAATTTATAACTGCTATCTCCAAAGTCATTCAAAGACTTGTAGTAGATAGACTTCATATTATAGGAGATATTTATGATAGAGGTCCTGGTGCAGAAATTATACTAGAAGCTTTAATGAAACATCATTCAGTAGATATTCAATGGGGAAATCATGATATTTTGTGGATGGGTGCAGCAGCTGGTTCTGAAGCTTGTATCTGTAATGTTCTTAGAATTTCTCTAAGATATGCTAATTTAAACACAATTGAAGACGGTTACGGTATTAATTTACTTCCTCTTGCTACATTTGCTATGGATATTTATGAAAATGATCCTTGTAATAGTTTTATTCCTAAAACTATTAATAAAGAACTTACTCAAAATGAAATTAATCTAATATCAAAAATGCATAAGGCAATATCAATAATTCAATTTAAACTTCAAGGACAAATTATTAAAAATCATCCTGAGTTTAAGATGGATGATCAGTTGCTTCTTGATAAGATTAATTATGAAAAAGGAACTATAAGTCTTGATGGAAATATATATAAATTAAATGATACTGTTTTTCCTACTATAGATCCTAAAAATCCTTATACTTTAACACCTGGAGAAGATGATTTAATTAAAAAAATAACTAAATCATTTGTAAACAGTGAGAAGCTTCAACGCCATATTCGTTTTCTTTATAGTAAAGGTTCAATGTACCTTATTTATAATTCAAATTTACTATATCACGGATGTATTCCACTTAACGAAGACGGAACTTTTAAAGAAGTGACTATAGATGGTAAAAAATACTTTGGTAAATCTCTTTTAGACAAATTTGATTGTCTTGCAAGAGAAGCATTTTTCTTTAAGGAAGATTCTCGACTTAAAAAGTTTGCTATGGATATGGTATGGTACTTATGGTGTGGTCCTAATTCACCTGAATTTGGTAAATATAAAATGGCTACATTTGAAAGATATTTCATAGATAATGAAGGAACTCATATCGAGTATAGAAACCCATATTACAAATATAGATCAAACGAAAAAGTCGTTATTAACATATTAAAAGAATTTGGACTTGATCCTAATTGTTCTCATATAATTAATGGACATATTCCTGTTAAAACTAAAGCTGGTGAAAATCCAATTAAAGCTAATGGTAAATTGCTAGTTATTGATGGTGGTTTTTGTAGAGCATATCAACCTGAGACAGGCATTGCGGGATATACTTTGATTTATAATTCTTATGGACTTTTATTAAGTTCTCATGAACCTTTTTCATCTATAAGAAAAGCTATTGAAGAAGAAAAAGATATATTATCATCTACTATTATACTTGAACAAGTTGTATCAAGGAAAAGAGTTTCTGATACAGATATAGGAAAAAATTTAAAAAAACAAATACGAGAACTTGAAATGTTATTAATTGCATATAGAAAAGGTCTTATTAAAGAACAAAATTCAGAAAAATAGCCCCTAAGGTTTTACCCTTAGGGGGTTTTTTTATATAATCCAGTCAACTTTATAATTTACAAGGTAAGAAGGATACTCTAATTTATACCATCTATCTACTGCCATCTTATCGCCTATCATTTTATACATAGGAGATACATTTTGTTCAAGATCTAAAATATTTAATGTATTAAACATAACTATTCCTTGTACTCCTGCTTTATACCCTTCTTCTGATCTATACAAGTATTCTTCAGCAGTTAAATATTTACTTCCTGGTAATTTTCCATCTTCATCTAATTTCTCAGAATCTAATGTTGCATCTCCACCTTCAACATTAGCGCTAACACCCAAATATAATTCTACATTAGTTCCTTTTATCATTCTTTTATATTTTGTAACGTCAAAGAATTCTTCATAACTTATAACAGAAGGAATTATTCTATCAACCAATCCTTCTTTTATCCAAGTTTCAATATCAAATCCATATGATTTAGGATCTAAATAAGGAAATCTTACAGAAATCTTTTTATTTGGTATTTCTTTTTTAACTTTTTTCATGAAGTAATTCATAATTTCTATCTTTTCATCTAAACTTGCTTCACTTCCCATAATATAAGGATATCGACAAAAATCTAAAGTTACTCCTTGAACATTTGGAGTTGAAGAAATTTCTTTTAATATATTTAAAATATAGTTTCTATACTTAGGATAATAGTAACTTAACATATATCCACCATTTTGACGACAATCCTGATAATCATTGTACATAGAACCATTTAAAAACTCAGTATATCCTTCTGGATAAAATGTGTTCATTCTTAATGATGCATTAACTCTTAATCCTAATTGTTTTGCTTTACTTGCTACTACTTCTAATGTTGATTTTCCTGAAGTATTTATTATATTTAAAACTTGATTTTTAGCAAGTTTATCTCCTTCTCTTACGTCATACTGATATTTATAAAAATCTTCATAAGCATTTCCTGCATATTTACTATTATAATTTAAAAGTCCAGTGGTACCTACTGTCCAATTTAACTCATCAGCATCAACCTTAGTAACTAAATTTAAAGGTAATCTTTCTAAAGACTCAACTGTAGGATATCTTCCCCAGAAAAAATCAGTAAAACCATCATTATCATATATTACTTGCGATCCTCTTTTAGTACTTTTTTCATTATAAGCTTTTATTTGATCATTACTTAAAGATACTAATTTTATATATGCTATATTAGTTACTTTCCCTTTTATAGGACATATTTCTAAAACATCATCTTTAAAATCATTAGCTAAAACAAAAGCTTCGTTTATATATTTGCTTTTTCTTCCTTCTTTATAATTATAATTTACATAAGTATTATCTATATTTTTATCTTTAACTTTTATCCTTATTTTTTCGGTATCATTTAAATATCCAACACATACTCCAAGCCATCCATTTAGTTTAAATGGTAGTTCTATACTCTGTGCATTATCTCCACTTGAAATTAAGCCTCTTATATCCTTTAACTTATTATATTGTATTACTCGTACTTTCCAACCATTTTCCTCCAAAGTCTTCCCCTTAGATTCTGGTATTTTCTGCACTTTATTAAATATGTACTGCGTTGTACCACTAGCTTTCACACTATCTCCAGGTTGTATATTTACCATATTTTTGAAAGGATTTTCACACTTCACCTTAAAATCAACCTTTTTAGATTCCTTTAACTTTTTATCTTTATTTTTCGAAAATATTCCTTTTTCTATATTTAAAGAATAGTTTTCCCCTTGAACATATTCCCTTATAGGTGATTTAACCTTTACTATTTTTCCATTATTACATAACTCCAAACGAGCATTTACTTTTTCTCCATTTCTATCAGTAACTTTTATAAGCTTTACAGCAGTATCATAACTTATCTTATCACTAAACGTTATCTTCCATGTTTTATTAGTATCTACATTAGAATTATCTATATCTAAAGCATTGGCTTTTATTCCAAAACATACAGATACTATACTTACTAACATGACAATTATAAAACTTTTTCTATAATTCAATGTTCTATTCCTCCCCTCTACAAACTAAAACTATACTTAAATACCATTATACACTAATTTTTCTTTATTTTATATTTAAATATAACTTTTTTCTTCAATTTATCTTATAATTTTGTGAAAATTTACAAGTTCCAAATAATATAACCTCGTAATTTGGAACTTGTAATTATAATCAGATAACTTTTTTTACATCATATAAGGAATTTAGAACTAACCAATTTTGTGGAAAATATTTTCCTATAGTCCAATAACTAACTCCTCCAAGGTTATATTTATTTATAAGCATTAATTTTTCATTTATACTTCTTGCATCTTCAAACCACACAACATGTCCTCTACCTAAATTATCATAGTAGTTAAAGAATGGTGATGCAGAAGTTTTATCATATTGTATTACAGATCCCGTTTTTACTGCTAAATCTACAGCTTCTACATTTGATACAACTTTTGCAGCAACCCCTTTTACATATGGTAGTGTCCAATCATACCCATAATTAGGAATACTCATAAATACTTTTTTACTAGGTATTTCTGTTACTGCATAACCAAGAACTTTAGATACTTGATTAACAGGTGCTACTGCCATTGGAGGACCATAAGTATATCCCCATTCATAAGTCATTATAATTACATGATTTACTGTATTTCCATGAAATTTATAATCATGAGATTCATACAGTATTCCAGGTTGATTTGCATTTGTTTTTGGTGCCAATGCTGTATTAACAATATACCCCATGTTATTTAGAGTTTTTGTAAGCGTAGTTAAAAAGTTATTATAGTTTTCCCTATCTTGTGGATAAACATATTCAAAATCTATATTTAACCCTTGGTAATTTTTTGATTTTAGAGTTTGTATTATATTATCTGTTAGTTTTTGTTGTATTTCTTTACTGCTAAATATTGAATGTAATATGTCACTACTAAATCCTCCTCCATGATCTATATTTGTAATTACCATAAGAGGAGCTACTTTTGCTTTTCGAGCTTCTTGTATCAATTGTTCATCAGGTATATTAAATAAATCACCATTTCCCTTAACTTCGTAATTAAATATACTTAAGTATGTTAAATAAGGCAGTGTTTTTCTTAAAACATCCATATTAATATTAGGATAAGTATATCCATTTACTTCTATAGTTCCAATCTTTTTTGTAGAAGGTATTTTTATAACTTCTCCTACAGAAATTACTGAAGGATTTGTTATACTTGGATTTGCACCTAATATACTTTGAACTGTTGTACCATAATCTTTTGCTATGCTATAAAGAGATTCACCTGCTGATACTAAATGCTCTTTGTCATCTGGAAGTAATACTAAAGTTTGACCTACTACTAAACTATTTACATTTTTAACTTCATTGTCTTTTATTATTTTATTTGCACTAATTCCATATCGTTGTCCTATAGAATATATAGTATCTCCAGGTTTTACAACATAAATAACCAAGATATCACCTCTATTAATATTTTTAACTATTTTTATCTCAGTTTATTATATGATTATATTTTTAAAAGGTTATATAATAAAAACTGTAGATGTACTTTATAAATACACCTACAGTCTTAAATTAAAGTTTATTTACTTGTTTTACGCACCCTCTAAAGTCTCGCCTTGAGACTTTTTATTAGAGTTTTTTAATATTTTTAGTTTCTTTATTCTATTCTTATCAATTTCCTCTATTATAAATTTTATATTATCAAATTCTATAATTTCACCCTTTTTAGGAAATCTTCCAACCTCTCCAATGACAAACCCTCCTATAGAATCAAAGTCCTCTGATTCTATATTAGTTTCTAACATTTCATTTACTTCGTCTATTTTAGTACTTCCTTTAACTATATATTCATCTTCCTTTATTAGCTTTATTTCATCATTTTGTTCATTATCGTATTCATCTTCTATATCTCCTACTATCTCTTCAACTAAATCTTCCATAGTAACCATGCCTGCTGTACCACCGTATTCATCTAATACAATTGTCATAGCTACTCTATTTTTTCTCATTTCATCAAACAACTCTGTTGTAGGCTTGTATTCATACGTGAAATAAGGCTTTATCATATACTTATATATATCAAATTTCTCCTTTGAATTATCAAAGAAAACTAATCTTTTAATATGCAAAACTCCTATGATATTATCTGTGGTATCCTTATAAACTGGCATACGAGAAAATTGTTCTTCTTTCAATATTTCTATAACCTCATCATAATTAGAATCCACATCTATTGATATCATTTCAGTTCTTGGAACCATAACATCTTTAACTTGCGAGTCTCCGAATTCAAAAACGTTATATATCATTTTTCTTTCCTCAACCTCTAAAACTCCTTCTTCATGACTAACATCAACAATAGTTTTTAATTCTTCTTCTGTGATATGAGGCTTGCCCATATCAGCTCTACCTCCAAACATCTTAACTATTTTATTTGTTAATCCTGTGAATATAGCCGTTAAAGGTGTCAATATCACCGTAGTAAAATATATTGGCTTTGATACTTTTAAAGAAACTTTCTCTGGATTTCCTGCTGCAATTGATTTTGGAGTTATCTCTCCAAAAATTAAAACTAAAATAGTCATTATAGCCGTTGCTACTCCAACACCCTTATCTCCAAAATAAGTTATAGCAAGAGAAGTTCCAAGTGCTGATGCAGCTATATTTACTACATTGTTGCCTATTAATATAGCACTTAATAATTTACTTGGCTTTTCAACTAACTTGCCAAGCATTTCCGATCCTTTTATTTTTTCATCAATCATATGCCTTACTCTTAATTTATTTATAGACATTAATGCTGTTTCTGATGCTGAAAAGAAAGATGATAATAATAAAAGAATAACTAAAATAATTAACTGCCACGTACTGTCTGGATCCAATAAAAACACACCCCTATAAATATAATTTTATGTTAATTATAGCATAATTTTTATTGGACTTTAAGTCAACACTTTTAATTTTTTTATTCTATTTCTATCTATTTCTTCTATTATAAACTTCACATTCATATATTCTATCATTTCCCCTTGTTCAGGAAATCTTCCAAGTTCTCCTATTACAAAACCTCCTATAGTATCAAAATCCTCTGATTCTATATTAGTTCCTATCATATCATTAACCTCATCTATTTTAATACTTCCATCAATTATATATTCATCTTCCTTTATAACTTCTATTCCTATATTATGCTCGTCATATTCATCTTCTATATCTCCAACGATTTCTTCTACTAAATCTTCCATAGTTATAAGTCCTACAGTTCCTCCATATTCATCTAATACTATTGTTAAAGAAACTCTTTGTTTTCTCATTTCTTCAAAAAGTTCAGTAGTTTTTTTATATTCATAAGTAAAATAGGGTTCATGTATAATATCTCTTATATCAAAATTTTCTTTTGAAGCTAATACTAAATTTTTAACATGCAATATTCCTATAACATTATCTATTTCTTCCTCGTAAATAGGTATTCTTGAAAATTGTTGCATTTTAAAAGTTTCCACTATTTCATCATAACTTGAGTTTATATCTAAAGCTACAATATCTGCTCGTGGTATCATTACATCCTTAACCTGAGAATCTCCAAATTCAAAGACATTATATATCATCTTTCTTTCAGTAATTTCAAGAACTCCCTCTTCATGACTTACATCTAGCATAGTTTTTAATTCTTCTTCTGTTATAAATGGTTTTGAAGTATCCGCATTAACTCCAAAAATTTTTAAAATTCCTTTTGTTATATATGTAAACACTACGGCGATGGGATTTAATACTACAGTTATAAATTCTATGTATTTTGCTACACCTAAAGATACCTTTTCTGGATTGCTTGATGCTAATGATTTTGGTGTTATCTCAGCAAAAATCAAAACTACTATCGTCATAACTACAGTTGATATAGTCACTCCCTTTTCTCCAAATTGATTAATTGCAATAGATGTTGCAAGAGCTGACGCGCCTATATTTACAACGTTATTTCCTACAAGTATTGCACTCAACATTTTATTTGTATTGTCCACAAGTTTATCTACTATCTCAGCCCTCTTAATGCCTTCTTCTTTCATCTGTCTTATTCTTATTTTACTTAAAGATGTTAATGCTGTTTCTGATGCTGAAAATAATGCGGATAATCCTATAAGAATTAATAAGATTACTACTGCAATTATTCTTGTTGAGTACAAATTAAACACGCTCCCTAAATTAGTATTCCTTGAAAATGTATATAAACTTATTTTACCTATTTTTCACTCTTCTATACTAAAAGTATAATTATTAAAGTTACTAATCTTAATAAATTCAAATAACCCTAAAGAAGATTTAATAATATTAATACCTTCTTTAGGGTTATGATTATTTTTTAACTTATTAAATTAATATTTTATATAAATAATCTTGTTCCTATTCTTCTATCATATTCTGACCAAGTATCCGGTTGTGTAATATCCTTAACCTGAGAGATTTTATTCATAGTGGCATCTACATAATCAGCGAAATGAACTATATATGATTCTTCTGTATTAGGAACTTTAGGCGAACCATATTCTTGCTTGCCATGATGCTGAACTAAACATCCCTTCATTCTATCTTTAAAGTCTTGACTATATATGTCTCCACCTTCCCTAAATGCATCTTCTAGCATAGAAATAGCAATAACTATATGTCCTTCCATCTCACCTCTCATGGTTACTGAAAAAGGTCCATCTACAAAGTATTCTTCAACTTTTCCTATATCATGTAGTTTAGCTGCAAGAATTGCTATTTCTTTATGTCTACAATCATATCTATAAGCAAGGGTTTTTGCCATATACATTACGTTCAAAGTATGTTCTGCAAGTCCTCCTATATAATTATGATGTTGTTTAAGTCCTCCTATTCCTTTTTTGAACTTATTTACAAATTCATTATTTCCAAAGAAATAATTATTCAAAGCTATTACTTCATGAGTTTTAAACTCTGCATTAGATATATCTTCTATCTCATTGAATATATCATTTATTGGTCTTTTAACTGTTGGAAGATAGTCTTCTATATTGTAATCTGTTTTTATTTTAAATTCTTCAACTTGAAGTATTCCATCTATACTGCCTTCTATATCAATTACAGTACCTACATTTAATTCATTATTTTCATCTTCTATTACAGATTTTATATCTCCTGTCTTGTCTCCAATATATGCAGTTATCTTTCCATAATCCCTTGATAGAATTTTCATTATCATAAAACTTGTTTTTATATTTTCTTCTTTATTTAAATCTTTTGTAAATATATCTTTCAACTGTTTTCCCCTCTTTGCAAATATTTTTATTATATATACAAGTAAAATTATTTTTTCTTAAATTACATCTTTTATTCTTTCTTCCCTTTAGATACTAAAAAAGCTAAGTCTATTAGCAAAGTAGGTAAGGACATAAATTGAGGATATGCCAAAAATTTAGGTTCCCATTCTGGAGTAAATTTTTCTTTATATCTTCTTAGTCCAGAAAAACTATACCAATAGTTTCCGAATTTATAAACTAATTTAGCAAGTTTTTCTTGCTTATGTGCAAATGGTGCAATGCCTACATTCGATAATGGTGCCATACCAAGATTAAAATATTTATATCCATTTTCTTTAGCCCAAAGAATTATATTTAAAAATAATCCGTCCATTGTTCCATTAGGAGCTTCTTTTACAAATCTCATTAAATCTATGGATATAGTTTTTCCACTATCATATTTAGGCATCATAGTTGCAAAAGCTATCATTTTGCCTTCTGGGTTTTTTAATATTGCTACTTCAGCACTATTAATATAATCCTCATCAAATGATCCTAAAGAAAATCCCTTTTCTTTTCTTTTATTAAGCCATACATCTGATATTTCTTTTAATTCTTTCATAAATACATTTGAAAATGGTGGTTTAACCATTTCAAATGTAAAATTTTCTTTTTCAAATCTATTACGAACTAATCTTAAATCTTTTCTTTTCTTTCCTTCTAGATTGAAGTTTTCCAAGTCTACTACTGCTTCTTCACCTAACTTAAAAAAGTAATATCCATTTTCATGATACATGGTAAGATATTTTTCTGATACTTGATAAAATACTGGATAAAGAGCATATTTATCTGCAAATATTTGAAATTCTTCAATAGCTTTTTGAAAGTAATCTTCATCTCCAATTGGGTCTCCTAAAGCTACTAGCTTATCTCTTACATTAGAATAAGCAATAAGAACTTTTCCATCTTGAGCCCAATAAAAATTTTTATCCTTCAAAAACAATAAGTGACTTAAATAGTTTCCTTCATATTTCTTTAAAAATTCTCTTAACTTTTCTAATTCTTCATTTGAAATCTTTTGGTCAAATGGTCTTTTAGGTTTTAAAATAAAATAAATTGTAAGTACTATCCACGCAATTATAAATGCATATATTGCATTACTCGTAAACTGCTTTGCAGTTATAAATATTTCAAAAACTTTAGGACCTCTTTTAAATCCAGTAAATGCAAAACTAATACTATTACCAATCATAGCATATATTCCTATACTTATAGCACTTACTAAAATCATCAAAATTACAGTTCCGCTCTTTACTGGTACACTTTCACGATAATATCCTTTTCGTGAAAACCATAATAATACTGCAACTATAAGTAAAAATATCGCTTCTTCATAATCAAGTCCTTTAGTAAAAGTAAATAATGAACCTGATAATAATAATATTATAGTTAAAGAATATGCCCTTTTTAAATGTTCTCGTATACCTTTTGATAATACAACAAGCATAACTCCAATCATTATTGATAATCTATGAGAAAATCTCATAAATGTAAATGATGTTAATTTTGATATTATTTTAACTCTATATGAAACACTAGGTATTGCCGCAGATAAAAGCAAAATAGCTCCACAGGAAAATACCAATATAGATAAAGCTATAACACCAAAATCACTTATTTCTTTATAATTTTTAACCCAAACTTTTTGCCAACTTGAAAATGTTTTTGGAATGGCTGTTGTAGGTAATACTTCTCTCATATCTCTTAAAGATAAAATTACTCCTAAAAACCATGGAACTGCGTAATAAAATATTCTATATACAATAAGTATTGCTATAGCTTTATTAGGTGTGGTTCCCATTAACTGAAGCCCTCTTGCACATACTAGATCAAAAGCGCCTATTCCCCCTGGCAATAAACTTATAATTCCAGCTGCCCCAGCTACTGCAAACACTCCTAGCGCTTCAAAATAAGTAATATTACCAGTAAAAGCAATACTAATAGCCCATAAGAATGTTCCTGCTGTTATCCATTCTATTATAGAAACAAAAACAAGCCCAATTCTTAAAACCTTTGGCTCTTCTAAAGTTAAATCTTCAGATAAAAATTCTCTTTTTAACCATGGTACTTTGAATAATAAAAAATATATAATCAAATATATTTGCAAGCCTATAATAGCAATCCAAAGTACTTTGTGTAAATTTAATATAGGTTTTATAGTAATAACATTAAAAATTCCTAACCATGTCAATATTGAAAGTCCCACAAGAGTTACTGGATTTATTATGGAATTTATATGAATTGTTTCTTCTGATGATATATTCTCTTTTTCATAAAATACTGTTCTAAGACTAGAACCCGTAAGTCCTGCAAATCCTATAAAATTATTAAATGTATTAGATATCCAAGAAATTTTAAAAATCTTTTTTAAAGATAAATCATACTTTAAATATTTTATAACAACATAATCATAAAGAGTTGTTGTCATTATGGCTATAATTCCACCTAAAAAGAACATCCAGCCACTTCTTCTTAACACCCTATGTAAATGAAATAGAATAATACCTAAATTAAAATTTCCTAAAGCTTTTCTACCTTCTAAGTAAATTATTATAAGAGCAGTAATCGATATAAGTATTTTTAGTATATTATCCTTATTTTCAATAACAAAAGATTTAATCTTAAAAAATATAGTAAACACCTTCCCTTCTTCTTATTAATTATATTTAAATGCATGAAGAAATTCAACATAATTAGTTTTAATAACCATATAATGCGGTTTATGTTCTCTTTCTAGTATAATTATACCATATAATTACCAATACAGCTTCAACAAATGATTGAAGTACATTTATATACCAAGCATATATTACTGGCAATTTTAAAATACGTATAACATAAAAAGTTAAAGGAAGTGCTACAACCCAGCTTGAAATTAATGAAATAATAAATGAACTTTTAGTATCCCCCATTCCTTTTAATGCTCCAGAATACACGGCAAATATAGCTAATGTAGGAAGTGCCATTGCAGAAATCATCAAACACTTTGATGCAACCATTATAACTTTTTTCTCTTCTGCTCCTATAAACAAACTCACTATGGTTTTTGGCATAATGAAAAACATTGATGCAAGTATAATCATTATAAATACTGCACAAAAATTAGCATTATGAACATATTCATTGGCTTCTGTATATCTTCTTGCACCCCTTTTAATCCCTACTAGAGAAGTTGTAGCAGTAGTAAATGCAAATCCTATCATATCAGATACACAATAAATAGAATTAGTTATTTGATGAGATGCAAAAGATACTATGCCTGTATACATAATAATATAATTTCCTACTAATTTACCTATACTATATGTACCTTCTTCTAGTCCTGATGGAATAGATAAACACAATAATTCCTTTATCTTTTCTATATTTAATGAAAATAAATATTTAATTCTTAATTTAACTTTTGATTTAAATAAAATATAAAATAACGCTATAAGAAATCCTATTACTTGAGAAATTACAGATGATATTGCCGATCCTAATATGCCTAAGGGACTAATTATTAACCCAAAAATTAATATAACATCTAAAATTAACTTAATTAATGCTGTAATTGAAGATATTACAAATGGCCCATATGTATTTCCTATAGCTCTTAATATAGCGTATATAACATTTGTAATCATATAAAAAAATATTGCTATAGCTGTAGTCTTTGTAAACATGCAACTGCTAATTAATATGTTTCCTTTTGCTCCTAAAAGGACTAATATTTTTTCTGCAAATGTAAATATTAAATATGAAGTTAAAAATGAAATTAATACACCTAAAAAGAATCCTATAGTTGCATATTCTTCTACTATTTTATATTTTCTTGCTCCCATATTTTTAGCAACAAATGGCGCAATGCCAATACATATTCCTTCAGAAACTAATATATCTGCAAATGTAAATATAATTCCATTTCCAAGTCCTACAGCTGCAACTGCTTCATTTCCACCAAAGTTTCCAACCATCATAAGACTAAAAACAGACGTTAACGTAAAGACTAACATCTCACAAACTACAGGAAAGGAAATACATAATACCTCTTTTATTATACTCTTATTTAACATTATTAATCATTACCTTCCACATTCATTATAAATTTATAACTATATTCTCAAATATATTAATGCACTTTGTTTTTTACCATAAATTATCATAAAAAAATTTAAATACTATATTTTAATTCTTATAATATGGATATACTAAAATTGATAATGTATTATTTTAATTTGGAGGTGATTTCTTTTTTATGATTATAAAACGCTCAAAACTTCTCAAAATAATATTTTTTGTGACGTTTTTATTTAGTATTTTTATACATCCAATTTGTAACTATAACTATTCTACAGTTGCATTATTAGGTGATAAAAAAGACATAAATAAAAAAGAACTGGAAGATAGAATAAACCATATATTTACTGAGCGTTGTAAAACCTTTGTTACTCATGATCTTTCTGTTCTACCTCAATACTTTGATACTTCCCAAAAATATGGTAAATGGGGTTTAGAACATGAAGTTAAAAGAGTAAAATATTTAAGAGATTGGTCTTATCAAAGAGGAATAAAATTTACAAGTGTAAAACCAATTATAAAGGTAAAAAAAATTTCTCCCTCTGCTCATGGTATAAGAATGAATGTACAAGAAGTATATAAATTTAATTATATTTATACTAACGATGAAAGTCCTGTTACAAATACTTTTGGTGTTTCTTTAGATCACTCTCTTGTTCTAACTAAGAAAAATGGGGATTTTATTATTTATAACGATTGGTATTTAGATTGTTTTGAAGATGCTCTTAAAGCTTATTCTGGTGAAATAAAAGATTTAACTAAAGAACCTCCAAAGAAACCTCTTTTTAAACTTGGTAATTGTCCAAAAGAAAAAAAATTAACAGAAGAGGGAAGATATAATAGAAAAAAAGCTATTGAATATGCCGATAAATATTGTGGAGTTCCTATAGGAAGTGGAAATGATTTATCACATAACAAAAAATATAGAAACTATACTGGCTCTGGTGGTGATTGTACCAATTTTGCTTCCCAAGTTATTGGAGATAAAGAGGCTGGTGGATTAAAGCATGACTATACATGGAATTGTTCTAATCGTAAGTATGGATATAATGAAGGAACTCAAGCATGGGTAAATGCAGATGCTTTCAAAAACTACTTATTATATAGCGGAAAAGGTAGACTAATAAAACGAGGTACTTTTAAAAATTTAAACACTAAATCTGAACAATATCCATGTGGATATGTACAGCAATTAAACTATGGAGATTTAATATGCTACGCTATAAAAGGAGATATAGATCACTTTGCTATTGTAACCAATTTTGATTCCCATGGATATCCTATGATAAATTGTCATACTGTCAGCAGATATCATGTACCTTGGGATTTAGGTTGGGGAGATAATGAAATAAGTTTTTATCTAATCCATGTTCGATAATTTGTCAATAAACTTAACAAATATAAACAAAGGAGAAAATATAAATGTTTAGTAAAACAAGAAAGTTTACGTTTTGTGTAGTATCATTTTTAATGTTAAGTATATTATCACCTTTATTTAACATTACATCTCTAGGATGTACATGTAACACCAAATTATCTAATTCTACTAGCAATGATAAAAAAAAGGTATACTTAACATTTGATGACGGACCAACATCTAAAGTTACTTTGGATCTTTTAGATGTTTTAAAAAAACATAACGTAAAAGCTACTTTCTTTGTAGTAGGAAAAGAAATAGAAGGTCGTGAAACTATATTAAAAAAAATATACGATGAAGGTCACGCAATCGGTCTCCATACTTATTCCCATAGTTTTAAAAAAATATATAGAAACGATGATTCTTTTATTAAAGAAATGTTAGATGTCCAAAAAAAAGTTAAAGATGTTGTTGGTTATGAAAGTCATATTATTAGATTTCCTGGTGGAAGCTATAAACGTCTAAATAAAAATCTTTTAGAGAAACTTCATAAAAATAATTTTAAAATTTACGATTGGAATGTTTGTACTGAAGATGGTATAAAACCAAAACTTCCTGTAAACACTTTTGTTGCTAATGCTAAAAAGTATTATACTAATGCTGATAGATTAATAGTTCTTATGCACTGTAATTGTAATAATCAAAATACAGTAAAAGCGTTACCTCTTATTATAGAATATTATAAAAGTTTAGGATTTGAATTTGATTGTATTAATGATAATACAAAAGAATATTATTATAAAATACGCAAATAAAGTCAGTATAAATACTGGCTTTATTTTTATGTTAATTTTGTAATAATTTTTATATATTTAATTATGTTTAATTTAGAATTTTATTAACTATTATGATTTGTTGTTAATTAAATTTTTAATACATTTAATAGTCTCTACATTATTTTTTTTCATGGCTGAAGACATTATAGCAATTCCTCTAGCTCCGGATTCCATGACTTTTGTTACATTTTCTTTATTTATTCCCCCTATTGCAATTACAGGTATCTTCACAAAATTTGATATATTTTTAATAAAACCTATACCCCTTCCCTTTAATCCTTTTTTGCAATCTGTTTCAAAAACATGTCCTGCAATTATATAGTCTACACCTATTTTCTCTGCATTTTTTGCTTCTTCTACACTATGAACAGATGCTCCTATTTTCAGTTTTGATTTTAAGCATTTTTCTTTAGAATTATTTAATGTCTCATACCCCAACTGACATCCATAAGCTTGTACTTCTTCAGCTACTTCTAAATTTCCATTTATAATTAAAGGTACATTATACTTATCAGTTATTAATTTTATATCCTTTGTTACAGATATTAATTCATCATAATCTAAATCTTTTTCTCTTAGTATTAAATAATCTATCTTATTTTTAGCTACTCTTTCAATTACAGTATAAAAATCTTCATCTTGTACAAGTCTTCTGTTAGTAACTACAAAAATTATTTTAATTACCTCCTTAAACTCTCTGCCAATCCTTAAAAACAGCATTATATCCCATATTATTTATTGCAATTTTCATCTCTTCTACCGTTCTATTATCTGCAATATCAAATTGGCTACCACCTTTTTGTTCTGTTGAATGTCCCCCAACCTCTGTGGATACACCTGCTGATATTTTAGTAACTCCAAGAGGAATTAAGTTATCTCTAAATTCTGCTCTTTCCCTTGTAGTTATATTAATTCCAGCTCTTTGTATGAATATTTTGTATGCAAGTAATATTTGAACAGCTTCTTTATCACTAACTTCTATAATTCCATTAAAGCTTCCTACATGAGGTCGAATTCTTGGAATTGACATTGTAACTTCTACACTAGGATACTTCTCCTGTATATACTGTACATGAAGTCCACTAAAGAAAGCTTCTTGTCTCCAATTATCAAGACCTAAAAGTGCACCTACACTTAATGAATGTATTCCTGCTCTTGCAGCCCTTTCTGGTGCATCAAGTCTATATTTATAGTCCTTTTTAGGCCCTGCTAAATGTACTTTTTTATAAATTTCTTCATTATATACTTCTTGATAGATTGTAAGACTATCTACTCCAACTTCTATAAGTTCTCTATACTCTTCTTCTTCAAGTGCATAAACTTCTATGCATATAGAACTGAAGTACTTCTTTAATATTGTTACACAATCTGCAATATAAGAAACTGGTGTATGATATCTAGACTCTCCTGTTAAAATTATAATATGTCTTAGACCAGTATCATATATGGCTTTGGCTTCCTTTTCTAATTCTTCAAATGTAAGTTTTTTTCTGTTTATATGATTTTCAGCATTGTAACTACAATATATACACTTATTTTCACAATAATTAGCAAGATACATAGGTGTATATAAAACTACACTTTTTCCAAAGTTTCTAAGTGAAATTTCATGAGCTTTTTCAGCCATTTCTTCTAAGCAATTTGCAGCTGCTGGAGACAATAAACATAAAAAATCTTTTTCATCTATATGGTCTTTATTTAATATTCTTCTTATCTTTTCTACTGTTACATTCTTTAAGAATTCTTCAAAATCAAAATTTTTATATAATTTCACTTTTTCATAAAAACTCATTATCTACACTTCCTATCTTAAAAATCCTGTTAAAGGTGATGAAGATCTAGCAAGGGTTTTCTCTTCTCCTACCTTTGCTAAAAATGCTTTTCTTCCAGCATCTACTGCAAGTCTAAAAGCTTCTCCCATTAATATAGGATCTTCTGCTGTAGATAATGCTGTATTTACAAGTACTGCATCTGCGCCCATTTCCATAGCTTCAAGTGCTTGAGATGGTTTACCTATTCCCGCATCTACAACTATTGGTATTTTTATTTCCTCAATTAAAATTCTTATCATTTCTTTTGTTTTAAGACCTCTATTAGTTCCTATAGGAGATCCAAGTGGCATAATCGCAGCCGCTCCAGCATCAACAAGTCTTTTTGCATCCATTAAATCTGGATTCATATATGGAAGTACTGTAAATCCTTCTTTTGCTAAAATCTCTGTCGCTTTTATTGTTTCATAATTATCTGGTAGAAGATATTTATTGTCAGATATAGCCTCTATTTTTATCCAATTGCCACATCCTGCTGCTCTTGCAAGTCTTGCAAGTCTTACAACTTCTTCTGCATTTCTTGCCCCTGAAGTATTAGGAAGCAACGTACATTTTTTATCTATGAAGTTTAATATATTATTTTCTTCTGATGTTAAATCTACTCTTCTAAGTGCTACCGTTATAACTTCCGCCTTAGAACTTTCTATAACTTTGGGTAAAATCTCATTTGATGAATATTTACCTGTTCCTATAAACAATCTATTATTTAATTTTTGTCCCCCAATGACTAATTTATCCATTCATATCCCCCTCTTATTCCTCACCTAATATTATTCTAAGTACCATATTTGCCTCATGATTAGCTGCTATTGCAACTCTAGGAGCCATAAGTCCTACTCCCGGTTTTGATTCACTTTGTCCATCTCCAACAAAATATAAATTTTCTCTAAGCTTTTTAGATAAAATAGTGTTTCCTGTATAATATCCTGCCATTCCTGATGCAACTACTAATTTTTTATCTTTCATTTTTGTTAAAACAGTATTTGTAATAACTGCTTTAGAATGTGGATTGTCAAAAGCTTCAACTATAATATCTACATCTTTAAATACTTCTTCTATATTTTCCTCTTTTAAAAAAATATTTTCCTTCTCAATTTCAACAAAAGGATTACATTCTTTTATAACCTCTTCTATGGCATCTACCTTTCTCATCCCTAGATGTCTTAAAAAATATTGTTGTCTATTTAAGTTACTTGGCTCAACTTCATCAAAATCTGCAACTACAAGTCTTCCTATACCTATTCTAGCTAATGTTAATGCAACGTTTGACCCAAGACCTCCAAGACCTGCTATACCCACTGTAGTTCTTTTTATTTTTGATTGAACAATTGTTCCATGTCTTTCTATAAGTATAGATTCCATTTCATTTTTACTTAATGATTGTCCAAATTTCATAATCAACCCCCACCAACAAATTGAATTATTTCTACTTTAGAATTAAAATTCACCTTTTTTATTGAATATTGTTGTTTAGATATTATATCCATATCAACTTCTACAACAACTTTACTAGAATTTAATTCTAATTTATTTAAAAGTTCTTCTACTGTCATATCATCTTCAAAACTCATCTTCTCTCCATTTACAATCATTTTTTCACCTCCTTTCCGTTCATTAATTAAATAAACAAAAAAACCTCACAACATAGTGAGGTTTTTTATACTAAATTAAAAAGTACAAAAATAAAAGGAAGCAACATTACATTGCTTCCCTCATATCCTTAAAGGTATAATTTTTAATATAATTATATACAAATATATACTATATGCAAAAAACTAACCGTCCCTACGTTGGCATTATCCAAATCAGGTTATGAGGGTCTGGAAAAACATTCCACTCTCAGCCTGCTTATACAAGCTCCCCTTCAAATATTAAATTTTACTATATACTAAATTTACCACAATACACAAATATATTCAAGTAATTTTTAATATATAAATACAACCTAAAAATTTTATTATTTATAACTTTTCAACTAAAAAAATCTTCTAAAAGGAAGACTATCTCTAGTATATTCTAATCTGTGAATATCATAGTTTTCTTCTTTTATATAATTTTCAATATCACTAGTCCCAGTTGGATTATAAATAATAATATCTACCCCCATACAATTCATAAACATAAGTATAATAGAATCTTCAAAAGTAAGATTTTTTTTATTGTTATTATTATATATAATAATTTTAGGTACTTTCATAGGATAATCAAAATTTTTTAAAATTCCTAATAGCTCATCACTTAAGTTAGTTAATACAGCAAAAATAGATATTTTCATTATCCTCTCATCTCTTGTATTATCATATATTAACGAAGAAATAAATGTAATAATTCTATTTATTAATGACATTCTAAGTTTAATTTTAAAATTTTTATGTTTCCAAAATGAAGATATATTACAAAACTCTATTATCTTATCCGCTATGATATTTTGAAGCATTGGATTAAGTTTTTCATATTTCCAATAGTTTGATGTCATTAACCTCTCTTTATCTATCTTCCCACGTATATTTAATACTGACTTATATACTCTATTCATGTCTTTAGGAATTCTTTTTTTATTTATAGGAAATCTTTTATAAAATAATGTGTTTGTTTCTTGTATCAATTGATTTATCTCATTTTTATATTCTTTTATATTTTCATGTACACCCATTACCTTAGAAAATAAATTTGGTATTGTAACTTCGTTCTCTTCTATTTTCCATCCAGGTCTTATCATAGCTTCTTGTGGTCCCCACAAAACAATTTCATCATATGTGGTTTTCAATGTATCTTTATTAACCTTATAATTTGCAAACTGCCACGATCTATAACATCCAGATTCTTTATCATGCAATACTTCATTTAACTCCTCACTAGCTTTAAAGGCCTGAGTTTCTGTCCTTTTTTTTACGTAATTTTCTTTAAAGTTCTCCTTATTGGACATACTCATTCTCCCACCTTTCTAACCCCATTATAAGCTTTATATAAATTTTATCATTTACATAAAAAAAATAAATATCTGTATTAGTTTATTCATATGAATGTAAATTAATTATAAATTATGGGTAATTTTAAAAATTTACTTAAGTATATTATTTAAAAGATTTAATATTATTTAATCTATCTTGTAGTTTCTTCTTATCTGATTTTTGAAAATTCCAATTATATAAACTTGCTTCAAAATCTCCATAAACAGCATTAGGTAATATTATGTAGTATTCTCCAAATTTATTTTTAACCTTATTAACTACTTCCTTTCTAACATTAGGAGTCTTTCTAGCAGTGTCTTCTGGAAAATCACCTAAATTATCTCCACAATACATAACTAAATTATGATTTATTCTTATCTTATCCCATCTTATTTCTTTATTGTCTGTATCCTGCTTAAGTAATACATGACCAGCATCAGGATTAGCTAACCCTACTTTTTTTAAATTCTTAAGTGTTTCATCTAAAACTTTTGGATCTCTATTAGATACATAAAATACATCTACACCTTTCTTTTTTGCATAGTTTGTAAAATCTACTGCCCCAGCTATTGCATTAGCTTTAATTTCTTTACACCATTCATTAAAATTTTCATTAGTAAACTTTTCTCCTGTATTAATTAAATAACCTGCATGCATAGAATTATCTAGTACAGTTTCATCTATATCTAATACAACTGCATAAGGTTTTTGTGTTGGCTTTTTAACTATTTCATCAATAGATTTTTTAGCACTATTAAATGCTTGTAATCTTAATGCATTAATCTCGCCTGAAGTTTGTTGCCAATTTACAGCTAGAACATTACCTTCATTAAGTTGTCTATGATTTTCTTGCCATACTGCACCTCCAGCTGCACCTATACCTAAAGATATGGCACCTGTTAAAACTAAACTTATAATTCTCTTTTTCATATTTTAGCTACCACCTTTCTATATCTTATATATCTTTTCACTGAACAGACTTATATATAGTTTTTGCATTTACCTTACGATTAATGTAAAAAAAAAGGTCTTAAAACAATTTTTTTGTTTTAAGACCTAATATATTTATTAAATAAAACTAAGATAATTTTTAGCCTATTATTCCTGCTATTGTACCAGTTAAACAAGTAGTTAATAAACCACCAATCATTGCTTTTACACCCATTTTTGCAATATCTGCACGTTTTTCTGGCGCAAGTCCACCGATACCACCTATTTGGATACCAATTGAGCTTATATTAGCAAATCCACAAAGTGCATAAGTTAATATCATTACAGTTTTTGGATTAAGAGTTGCTTGTAATTTTGAAAATTGTGCATAAGCTACAAATTCATTTAATACAACCTTTGTTCCGAATAAATCTCCAGCTGTAACTATATCTTGACCTGGTATACCCATTAAGAATGCTAATGGAGCAAATAATCTACCAAGTATCCATCCAAGACTTAAGTATCCAGCTCCAAAGAATCCGCCAACCCATCCAATTAATGCATTAACTAAAGCAACTAAAGCTATGAATGCAAGTAACATCGCACCAACATTTAATGCAAGTGATAATCCTTCACTAGCTCCTGTTGAAGCTGCATCTACAACGTTTGAACTTTGTACTTCGATATCTATTTTTACATCTCCAGCTGTTGGAGCTTCTTCTGTTTGTGGACAAAGTATTTTAGAAATCATAAGTCCACCTGGAGCAGCCATTATACTTGCTGCAAGTAAGTAAGAAGCATTAATTCCCATAGCTACATATCCAGCCATTACTCCTCCAGCAACTGTAGCCATACCACCTACCATAATTGTCATTATTTCCGATTTTGTCATGTTCTTAATAAATGGTTTTATAAGTAAAGGTGCTTCTGTTTGACCTAAGAATATGTTACCTACTGCTGATAAAGTTTCAGCACCACTTGTTCCTAATAATTTTGCTATACCTTTTGCTAAAATTGATATTATAAATTGCATAATTCCTAAATGATATAAAATACTCATGAATGCTGAGAAGAATACAATTGTAGGTAGTATTTGGAATGCAAATATCATTCCAAATTTAGTGTTATTAGCTAAATCTCCAAATATAAACGCTGAACCTTCTCTTGTAAATCCTAATAATGCATCAATTCCTCCACCGATTTTTTCAAAAATCATTCTTCCTAGAGGCACTTTAAGAATTAATAATGCAAATACTACTTGTAATCCTATCCCAATAGCTACTAATTTCCAATTAATCTTTTTCTTATCATTTGATAATAAGTAAGCTATTAATAGTATTACTGCAATTCCTAGTAATCCTATAAATCTGCTCATAGTTTTTCTCCTTTTTTTGTTATTTTTGTTATAATCTTTTGTTTTTTGATTATTTTATGTTATATTATTTCTATACACTATTTTTTAATACCTTAATTGGTTGGGTAGTTTCCCTAATTACTACCCTTCCAATAAAGTTAAAGTTTATTTTTTAGTATTAAAATTTTTCTATTCCGTCTTTTGTTACAATACCTCTTACTAACTTTTTCGTTTCTACTTTTTCATTAATAAAAGTATAAGCTGCACGTAATCTCTTTTCAGATTCTTTTTGTTTATTTACATCGTTTGCATAAACAGTTGCAATAGCTTCACCTTTTTTAACAAAATCACCTATTTTCTTGTGAAGAACTAATCCTACTCCTAAATCAATTTCACTTTCTTTAGTTTCACGTCCTGCTCCAAGAACAAGTGCTGCTATACCTACATCATCAGCTTTTATTGCTTTTACATATCCATCTTCTGTAGCAAGTACTGGTTCTACTATACTTGCAGATGGTAATAATGATGTATCATCAACGCTTTCAGGATTTCCCCCTTGAGCTTTAACAAATTCTTTTAATTTTTCAATACCTTTGCCATTTCTAATTACTTCTTCAAGCATTGCTCTAGCTTCTTTTGCATCTTTAGCTTTTCCACCTAGTACTACCATATGAGATCCTAATGTTAAACAAAGTTCTGTAAGATCTTTTGGACCTTCTCCTCTTAATGTTTCTATAGCTTCTTTGATTTCTAAAGCATTACCTACAGCAAATCCTAAAGGTTGATCCATATCTGTTATTACACCAATAGTATTTCTTCCAACGTGGTTTCCGATATCAACCATTTCTTGTGCTAATGCAAATGAATTTTCTTCTGTTTTCATGAATGCTCCACTACCTGTTTTTACATCAAGTACTATTGCATCTGCACCTGATGCAATTTTCTTACTCATAATACTTGCAGCTATCAATGACATATTGTCTACTGTAGCTGTAACATCACGAAGAGCATATAATTTTTTATCAGCTGGTGCAAGATTTGCAGTTTGACCAGCAACAGCTATTTTTATACTATTTACATTGTTTATGAACTTTTCAATAGGCATTTCTATTGATAATCCTGGGAAAGACTCTAATTTATCAAGTGTTCCACCAGTGTGTCCAAGACCTCTTCCAGACATTTTAGCAACTGGAACTCCAACAGCTGCAACTAATGGTGCAAGAACTATAGTTGTTGTATCTCCAACTCCACCAGTACTATGTTTATCTACTTTTATTCCATTGATAGCTGAAAGATCTATTACTTCTCCACTTTCAAACATAGCTCTTGTTAAATCTGCAGTTTCTCTTTTGTTCATTTTTTGAAAGTAAATAGCCATCATCATAGCTGATACTTGATAATCTGGTATTTCACCTTTTGTAAAACCTTCTACGAAGAAATTTATTTCTTCAGTTGTAAGTTCTCCGCCATCTCTTTTTTTCATAATAAGATCATACATTCTCATAATTTGTTACCCCCTGATATAAACATTTTAGATATTTTTAGATATCTTTTATTACGCCATTCATAAGTTTTATAAATGTTTCTCTTACTCTTTCAGATGTTTCTATAACTTCTTCGTGGTCAAGTGGTTGATCTAAAATTCCAGCTGCCATATTAGTCATGCATGAAATTCCAACTGTTTTTATTCCTGAATGTGAAGCTATTATTACTTCTGGTACTGTTGACATTCCAGCTGCATCTCCACCTAAAGCACGAATCATTCTTATTTCTGCTGGTGTTTCATAAGTAGGACCGCTCATAGCTGCATAAACACCTTCTTGAAGTTCTATTTCTAATGAACTAGCAATTTCTTTAACTTTTCCTCTTAATTCTTTATCATAAGCATTTGACATATCTGGGAAACGAGCACCAAATTGATCTAAGTTTCTACCCATTAATGGATTATCCCCCATTAAGTTTAAGTGATCTGAAATTAACATTAAATCTCCTGGTTTATAGTTAGTGTTAACTGCTCCAGCAGCATTTGTAACTATAAGTTTAGAAATTCCTAAAAGTTTCATTACTCTAACAGGGAATGTAACTTCTTGCATTTTGTATCCTTCGTAAAAATGGAAACGTCCTTGCATAGCTATAACTGTTCTTCCTTGTAATGTTCCTATAACTAAACGTCCAGCATGACCTTCAACTGTAGAAACTGGGAAGTGTGGTATTTCGCTATATGGATAGTATTCTGCATTTTCTATTTTATCTCCAATAGCTCCAAGTCCTGATCCTAAAATAAGTCCTATTTCTGGAGTGTATTTTGATTTTTGTTGTATATATTTTGCTGCTTCTTGAATTTGATTATATAATTCCATGTTTTTAACCCCTTTCTTTTAATAACGCGTTTTTTAGATTATTATTTTTAGTATTAATTATTTGATTATTAATTATTTAACTATTTAACAATTTCTTTAAGAAAACTTTCACCATATCTAATCGGTTCAATTCCAAATATATCTGCTACTGTTTGACCCATATCTGCAAAAGTTGTTCTTGTTCCTAAGTTAACATTTGATTTAAGCGCTTTTCCATATGCTAAAAATGGAACGTGTTCTCTTGAGTGGTCTGTTCCTGGCATAGTTGGATCACAACCATGGTCTGCAGTTATAAATAATACATCTGTATCTTTCATTCCATTTATTATTTCTGCAAGTCTTTCATCAAATTGTTCTAAACCCTTTCCATAAGCTTCAACATTATTACGATGTCCCCACTTCATATCAAAGTCAACAAGATTTGTAAATATAAGACCTTTTTTATCTTCTTTCATATATTCTAAAGTTTTATCTACTCCATCCATATTATCTTTAGTATGAACAGCTTCTGTAACACCTTTACCTGAGAATATATCTTCTATTTTACCAACGGCCATTACATTTAAATCATTTTTCTTTAAATTATCTAATACTGTATCGTATGGTGGAACTAATGAGAAATCTCTTCTATTTGAAGTTCTTGTAAAGCTTCCAACTTTACCTTCAAATGGTCTTGCAATAACACGAGCAACTGCATGTTCTCCAGTTAAAAGGTTACGTGCTATTTCACAAATTTTATAAAGTTCATCTAAAGGAACAATTTCTTCATGAGCAGCTATTTGGAATACACTATCTGCAGAAGTATATACAATAAGAGATCCTGTATTTACATGTTCTTCTCCAAGTTCTTCTATGATTGCTGTTCCTGATGCAGGTTTATTTCCTATAACTTTTCTTCCAGTTAATTTTTCGAATTCTTCAATTAATTCACTAGGAAATCCATTTGGATATGTTGGAAATGCTTGTTCTGAATATATACCAACCATTTCCCAATGTCCTGTAGTAGTATCTTTACCATTTGACATTTCTTTAAAACGTGAATAACATCCTATTGGACTTTCAACACTTTTAAGACCTTTTATTTCATCTATATTGCCAAGTCCTAGTTTTTCCATGTTAGGAACATTTAATCCACCTATTGCTTTAGATATATTACCAATTGTGTTAGCTCCTATATCTCCATATTTTTCCGCATCTGGAAGCGCTCCCATACCAACACTATCAAGAACTACCCAAATAACTCTATCTATCATATTAATACCTCCACTTCTATTAGTTAAAAACATGTTCTAAAATTAATCTTAGTATCCTGCGTTTTCTGACTTTGTTCCTTCAACTATTGCTATAGATGCACTAGCTCCTATTCTGTTTGCTCCAGCTGCTATAACTGCATCAGCATCTTCTCTAGTTCTTACTGCTCCTGATGCTTTAACTCCCATATCAGGACCAACTGTTTCTCTCATTAATTTAACATCTTCTACAGTTGCTCCACCAGTTGAGAATCCAGTTGAAGTTTTAACAAAATCAGCTCCTGCTTCTTTTGATAATTCACAAGCTTTAACTATTTCTTCTTTTTCTAATAAACAATTTTCAAGTATTACTTTAACTAGTGCCTTTCCTTTGGCAGCTTCAACTACTGATTGGATATCGTTTTTTACATAGTCATATTTTTTAGCTTTTAAAGCTCCAACATTTATAACCATATCTACTTCTCCAGCACCTTGTTCTATAGCTTGTTTTGCTTCGAATACTTTAGTTTCTGTAGTTGTAGCTCCTAAAGGAAAACCTATTACAACGCAAGTTGTTACATCTGTACCTTCTAATTCTTTACTTACTAATGAAGTGTAGCATGTATTAACACAAACTGAAGCAAAATCGTATTTTCTAGCTTCTTCACAAACTTTTTTAATATCTGCTTCTGTTGCTTGTGGTTTTAATAATGTATGATCAATATATTTATTTAATTTCATTTTTATCTCTCCCTATCTCGTGATTATAATTTAAATATTTATCTATTTATCTTTTACACTTTTATTATTTTATATGCTTTTTTAGGTAACCGCTTACATTTTTTCGGAACCTTTAAGTACTACATCTGCATCCAATATAACTCTTTTTATTTCTCTAGTTTGTCTACTTTCTTGATTTAGTTCTTCTAAAAGCATCTTCATACTTTTTTTCCCTAATTCTATCGTAGGTACACTTACATAACTTATATTTACACCAAATAAATTTAGCATGTCCAAATCATCATATCCCATAACAGCAATATCACGAGGTATTGACAATTTCTGTTCAAAGATTTTCTTTATACACCCAATTGTCATCATGTTACTGCTTACAAAAACAGCTGTAGGTTTATCTTTCATTGATAGCATTTTGCAAGTTAGCTCATATCCACTTTCCGTTGTATAGTCTCCATAAAAAATATAATCCTCTTTAAGTGGTATATTATTGATAGCTAACGCTTTTTTATATCCTACAAGCCTATCTTTTGCACTTTGAGAATTCATACGTCCAGTTATAATTGCGATTTTGGTGTGACCATTCTTTATAAGAGCTTCTGTCCCTTTAAAAGCTCCATCTACATTATCAATGAAAACTCCACTGAAATTAGAATATTTCACATGTCCTTCTAATAAAATTACAGGTATTCCCAAATTCTCAATTGCAGCCAAATACTTGCTATTAAATTCATTTTCTACAGAAGTAGGGGTTATTATTATTCCTTCTATTCTTTGTTCTTTTAAAAGCTTTATAGCTTTTATTTCTTTTTCTATGTTCTCATCAGCATCACATAATATTATATTAAAATTATGCTGATCAGCCATTTTGCTTATCCCCTTTATTGCATCGCCAAAAAATGGATTTTTTATATCTGGAACTATAACACCTATTATATTTGTTTTCTTTGTAGTTAAACTTCTTGCAATAGCACTTGGTGAATAATTTAAATCCTTCATGACTTTCAAAACTTTTTCTCTAGTTTCGTCCTTCACATATCCAGAATCATTCAATACTCGTGATACTGTTGCCTGTGATACCTTCGCTGTCTTAGCAATGTCACTTATTGTAACTGCCACTATTATTCCCCCTAATACTTTGGAAACCGGTTTCATGTTTATCATACACTATTTCATATTATTTTTCAACAACATATAAGCATAATTTTTTAAAACAATTTTGATAATTGAATCTCTTTATTCATATTTATTGGATTAATTAATTTTAATTTGATGTTAAGTTATTATATTCAATTAAAATTTACAACAAATATATAAATTATTGTAAATTTCCAATCATTTATATAGATGTATATTTTAGTAGGTTTTAATAGGTTTAACTTCCATATATTTTACATGGAAATCTTATGGAAGTTTTGCTAAAATAACACCTATACTATGCCGAATCTCCACTTGGAGTACGGGGGAACTATTTTGGGGTGAAACTTATTTTATATTAAGTAGGGTACCTCAACCCTAACCCGTCAACTAACCTCGGAGGCAAAATGAGGAGGAGTTTTATGTTAAAATCTAAAAATCTAAACAAATTTATTGCAGCCATGTCAGTATCACTTTTACTTACTCAACCAGCTTTTGCAGCTACATATAAAGTAGTACCTAATGATTCACTTTATAAAATAAGTAAAGTATTCAACACTTCTGTAAACTCACTTAAAAGTGATAATAAATTAGATGGAGATATTATTTATCCTGGACAAGCTATAAGTGTTCCAGCTAAAGTACACTCTGTTGTATATGGAGAATCTTTATACTTAATTTCTAAAAAATATAGTATATCTCTTGAATCTTTAAGACGTGCAAATAATAAATGGGATAATCTTATTTATCCTAATGATAAACTTTTAATACCATCAACAACTTCTGTAACTTCTAACTCGAATACAAACAATACATCGTTATCTTCTGGACAAGCTAAGTCTATTAAATCAGTAATACCATACACTCAAAATGATTTAGACCTTTTATCTAGACTTGTTCATGCTGAAGCAGGTGGAGAAAGTTATAACACTAAAGTTTGTGTTGCATCAGTAGTTATAAATAGAGTTAAAAGCAATAAATTTCCGAACTCAATTAAAAATGTAATATATGAAGTGTCTGACGGGCATTATCAGTTTACGCCAGTTTTAAATGGTATGATTAATAAAGCCGCATCAGCTGATGATCAAAAAGCTGCTTTAGAAGCCTTAAGTGGAAATGATCCTACAAAGGGTGCATTATATTTCTTTGATAACACAGTAACTAATCAATGGCTTTTATCAAAACCTGTAGCACTTCATTCTGATAAAATGACATTTGCATATTAAATAAAAAAAGTAGAGCGCAAGCTCTACTTTTTTTATTTAATATATTTTTTAATTAATTTTTTTTTAATGTTAATACTAACCGTAAGAAAGGAGTGATTATGTTAAAATGTCTAAATTTTTTAAAAATATAATTATATCTTTAGTAATTATTTGTGGATTGTCCATATCTATTATTAGTAAAAATGTAGTAAATGCCTCTTCAAAGAATAGTATATCCACTTCTACAACTTTGAAAACTACTAATGCTTCTAGTCACTCAAATACTAAAGAATATAATTGGTATTTTAAACACGTTAAAAATGGAGTTCCTCCTGTAGAACCACCTGAAACAGCTAGTTTTTTATCTAAATATGATACACATTTCTTAGGAGATACATCTAAAAAAGTAATATATCTAACTTTTGACGAAGGATATGAGAACGGATATACAGGTCCTATATTAGATGTACTAAAAAAACATAAGGTACCCGCTGCTTTCTTCGTGGTAAAACCATATATAGATTCAAATCCTGATTTGATAAACCGTATGGTAAATGAAGGACATCTAGTATGTAACCACAGTTGGCATCATCCATCTATGGCTTCAATACACGATAAAGAAAAATTTAATCGTGAGTTATCTGAAGTAGAAAAAGATTTTGAAAAATTAACAGGTAAAAAGATGCCTCATTACTTTAGACCACCTATGGGAAAATATAGCGAGCAATCATTAGCTTTCACTAAGGATTACGGATATAAAACTATTTTCTGGAGCTTTGCATATGCTGATTGGGATCCTAAAAAACAACCTTCACATGATTTTGCTAAGAAAAAAATATTAGATAAAACTCATAACGGAGCAATTATGCTTCTTCATGCAGTTTCAAAAACTAATGCTGAAATATTAGATAACGTTATAACAGAATGGAAAAAACAAGGATATGAACTTAAATCTTTAACTGATATTAAATAATGTTTAAAGCACCTCCAACTATTAAACATTATTTCATCTTATTGATTTTCTCTTATTAAATTTGGCTTTGTTAAAATATATAAAAAGATATTGTGAAATAGTTATTTCTAATTATTTCACAATATCTTTTAATTTTCATTAGGTGTTTTTAATATATATTTAAATTAACTTATTTGTGACACATCTTATTGCAACTATCCATCTTTTTTATACAAAGAACTTCACTTGAACCACACTGTGGACATCTTTGTCTATCTTGCTCATATTTTATATGATAATTTTCTCCACATTTTAAACATTTAAATCTGCAATGATGAGTTGTATAATCACCACCACTTATATTTATAGCATTTCCATGCGTTAATGCTATAGCTACTTTTTTTCTTGCACTATCTATTATATTTTGGAAAGTTTGGCGTGAGACCTGCATCCTCTCAGCACATTCTTCTTGATTTAGTCCTTCTATATCTTTTAATCTCATTGCCTCGAGTTCTTCTAGTTGTAATTTTGTTTCTTGTATTTTACACCGTTGTTTCCCAGTAGGTGTAAAATAAGTGTTTTCAGGAATAAACTCTATCCTTCTACACTTCTTTGGTCTTGCCATTATCTCCCCTCCAAATTTAAATGTTATTCGTTACAGTGTCCTTCATGCTCATGTTTTGTGCATACACTACCTGTTGATTTTAACTCACCTTTTATATATTGGTCAACATTTTCTTCAATTGAACCTACTGCTCCAACTACAACCTCTATATTGTTTGCTGCAAATAATTCTTGTGCATGTTCTCCCATTCCACCTGCTATAATTACATTTGCACCTTTTTCATTTAAGAATACTGGTAAAAATCCTGGTTTATGTCCTGGACTTTCTATATATTCTTTATTTACCACCTTATTGTCTTGTACATCAAACATAGTAAATCCTGCACAATGTCCAAAATGTCCACTTACATTATTTCCTTCACTTGCAACTGCTATTCTCATTTCAAATTCCTCCTAATTTTTTTTATTTTATCTAGTATATTATTTAAACTAAATTTATAATTACCTCTAAATTGAATTATAGAATCTTATAAGGTTTCATCCTCATATTTAATTCCTATGAACTAAACAATTTTCAAATATAACCTATTCCACATATCCCTAATTGCTAAATTTGCCTTACTTTCATCGTAATAAATTATTGGTTTTAATTCATTTATAGATTTTACTACTATGTCATCAAATGGAATTTTACCAATAATATCTATATCTTCTTTTCTACAAAAGCTTTCTATTTCCTGGGTCATATCTAAATTAATATCATATTTATTTATGCAAACATTCATTACTATTCTAAAATGATTGCATAAATCAGCCACTCTTTTAAGATCCTCTAGACCAGATTTTGTTGGCTCTGTAACTATAAGTGCCATATCACTTCCTGTAATAGATGAAATTACCGAACATCCAATTCCCGGTGAACCATCTATTATTGTTAATGTATTTTCACTTGCATATTCTTTAGAATTTTCTCTAAGCTCAGCAATTAATTTTCCTGAACCTTCACTTCCAATATCCATCTCAGCTCTTGATATTATTCCTTTATCTGTTTTAGTAATATACATATTTGCACTTTTTTCTTCGTTTAGTTGTATAGCATTATTGGGACATACGATTATACATGTTCCACACCCTTCACAACTGTAAGAATCAATTTTGTTATTACTAATTGCATCAAATCTACAAACCCTTTGGCATTTACCACAATTAGTGCAAAGTTTATCATTTATCTCAGCTACCTTGCCACCATAAAAATCTTTTTTTTCAATATCACTGCCTTTATAAAACAAGTAAAGGTTTGGAGCATCTACATCACAATCTACTTTAACTACATCTTTTGCAAGTTCTGATATAGCTGTTGCTATTGTAGTTTTTCCTGTTCCACCTTTTCCACTTAAAACTACAAGTTCCACAATAGTTCCTCCTTTACTTTTTCAGAAATATCATTAAATATTTCTTTATACTCATCTATATCAATAAGCATATTACCTGTTGAATAAGCTTTTGCCGCTTTTCTAGCATAAGGTACAAATCCAAGTATAGGTATATTTTCATCATTGCAATAATCAACAACTATATTATCTTTTGAAGTATTTTTATTAATTACAACCCCGAAAGGTATATTAAACATTCTTAAAAGACCAACCGCCATTTTCAAATCATGCAAACCAAACTCTGTAGGTTCGGTTACTAAAATTGCAGCATCAGTAAATTTAAGAGAAGTTACTACATTACAAGAAGTACCTGGAGAACAATCTATTATATTTGTTTCTTTAGGTAAATCACGTAAAAGCTCTTTTATTACAGGAACGGCCATTGGCTCACTTATATTTAAAATTCCTCTTTTACAGATATTATTATTAAAAATTCCCTCTTCAATTACTCCAATAGGTCTTTTTCTATATGTTAATGCATTATTTTCACAAACAATTTCACATGCTCCACAACTATGACAAAGTCTTTCAAATAAAATCATATCCCTTTTAGTTTTAACTAATGCATTAAATTGACATACCTTACCACACTTACCACAGTTGATACATTTATCATCATCAATAAATGGATTTTCCATAAAAACTTCTTTAGATTTTATATTAGAAGGATTTAAAAATATAAATCCATTTGGTTCTTCTACATCACAATCTATATAGTTGGCTTTCATTGAATATGCAAGATTAGTAGAAATAGTAGTTTTTCCCGTTCCACCCTTTCCACTTAATACAGAAATATTCACACTGTTTTCCTCCCTACAACTAAATCAATATGCTATTTTCTTGCCGGTGATGCATACTCTAACTTTTCTAATTTGTTATTTTTATATAGTTCTATAGCTTTTTCTACTGTTACCTCACTACATTTAAATGCTTCTATATCTGATCCTTCAAAAACATCGAAGGCATTTGGTCCAAGATATCCAGTAATTATTACATTAATATCTTCATCAAGAATTTGCTGTGCTGCTGCAATACCTGCCCCTGCTCCCGTTTTATGTCCTTCATTTTCAATAAACTTAGTTTTATTTATTTCACTATCATGTATAACAAAATAAGTACATCTTCCAAATCTGTCATCCATTAAATCTTTTAGTTCTTTTCCAGTTGAGGATACAGCTATCTTCATTGTACTCTCACCCCCATTCATAAATTATAAATTTAAATTATTAGCATATGCCATTTTAATTTTAATCCAAGATTTAGTTATTGTCAAATGCCAATTACTTTTTTAGTATTTTGTCAATAAAAAAAGCTTAGCACAAAGCCAAGCCTTTAATAAATCTTATATATTTTATTATTTTAATTTAAAGATCTCTATAGATCGTTCAAGTATTCCCGTTAAGTATGCCAAAATAATCCCATAGTTTGTTATGCTAATATTTTTTTTTCTGCATATTTCTATTCTATTTTCCATTGTTTTTTTATTTACCATACAAGCTCCACAATGAATAATTAAGTCATATTCTTCTATATTTTCAGGAAAATCATGTCCCATTTTAAATTCATAGTTAAGTTTTTTCCCAAGGTGATTATTTAATAAATTAGGTATTTTTACTCTACCAATATCTTCATGAGAATAATTATGTGTACAACTTTCACTTATTAGTATTTTTGAATTTTCATTTAATTCTTCTATTTTATTTACTCCATCTATAAACGCTTTTAAATCGCCTTTATATTTTGCAAATAATATAGAAAAACTAGTTAGTTTAATATATTTAGGAACTATTTCATTAACTTTTTTAAATGCCTGGGAATCAGTAATTACAAGATCAACCTCTTTAATATCTTCTAATGCTGATTCAAGTTCTGTGTCACGTACCACATAACTTTTTATTCCATAATCTAGACAATCCCTTATAACTTGAACTTGTGGAAGTATAAGTCTTCCCTTTGGAGCTTCTGAATCTACAGGTACAACCATTATAACTTTACCATTGTAAGGTACAATATCTCCTACTATAGTTTCATTTTCTTCATCCTCTTGAAGTCTCTTTATAAGTTCCTCTTTTAAATATAAAATACTTTCACTATCTCTAGAAGATACAAATAAACATTCTTTAATTTTGGATTTTAAAAAATTAATGTAACTTATATTTACCGTATCTATTTTATTAATAACTGTTATATAAGGTATTCTATGCTTTTTAAACTTTTCTTGAAAATCTTTATATTCATTTTCATCTATATTATTTATATCCATTACATATACTGCAAAGTCAGTTTTTTTAAGAGTTTTTAATGTTCTTTCAACTCTTAAATTTCCAAGCTCACTCTTATCATCAATTCCTGCTGTATCTATAAACAATACAGGCCCAAAAGGAATTAATTCCATAGCTTTACTTACAGGGTCAGTAGTAGTTCCTTTTATATTAGACACTAAAGAAATTTCCTGACCCACAATAGCATTTAAAATTGAGGATTTTCCTGAGTTTGTTTTTCCATAAAAAACAACATGTTTTCTATTGGAATTTGGCGTATTGTTCATATAATGTCCTCCTATATGAATAAATCCCTTTCACCATTTTTTATTCTTTCTACATTATTGCTTACAAGCTCACGTATATCATCTCTTTTTATGTTTTTTATTTCATTTTGAATTAAGTCGTGTGCTTTACTATAAAGTTCTTCATCGCCATAATCCATTACGTATTCCATTAAAGTCATAATTGCATTAGGTCCGCATACATTTTGTATTTGTCCTGATTTTGCAAGACTCATAAATCTATCTCCAGTTCTTCCTTTTCTATAACATGCAGTACAATAACTTGGTATATATTTACTATCAATTAAAGATTTTAAAACTTCAACTGGACTTCTGTGATCTCCTAAAATAAATTGATCTACAGCTTTACCCTCTTCACGCTCTTTATATCCTCCAACACCAGTACATGAACCAGCACTTACTTGTGATACTCCATATTTAATTACTTCATCTCTCATTTCTGCTGTTTCTCTTGTTGATAATATAATACCTGTAAACGGCACTGCTATACGAATTATTGCAACAATTTTCTTAAACATTTCATCATCCACTAAATGAGGAAATTCCTTAAGACTCATTCCTTCTGCTTTTTTTAATCTTGGAACTGATATTGTATGGAAACCCACCCCAAATTTTTCTTCTAAATGTTCATTATGAAGCATTAAACCTAACACTTCAAATTTAGGATCAGCAAGCCCAAATAAAACTCCCCCTCCTACGTCATCTATATGAGCTTCCATAGCACGATCAAAGGCAGTTAAATGATATTCATAATCTCCTTTTATACTCTTCGGATGCATTCTATCATATGTTGGCTTATGATATGTTTCTTGGAATAATATGTATGTTCCAATTTTAGCATCTTTTAATTTCTTATAGTTTTCTACTGTTGTTGCTGCAATATTTACATTTACTCTTCTTATATTTCCATTTTCTTCTTGAGTATCATATATAGCACCTATTGCATCTACTATATAATCAATAGGACAGTTCACTGGATCTTCTCCTGCTTCTAAAGCTAATCTTTTATGTCCCATTCTTTCAAGAACTCTTACCTCTTGTTTTATTTCCTCCATTGATAGTTTTTTTCTTGTAAAACAATTCTTCTTTTGATATCCGCAATAAACACAGTTATTAACACAATAATCACTTACATACAAAGGTGCAAACACAACTATTCTGTTACCATATATAGATTTTTTGATGTCTCCAGCTATCTTATACATTTCATTTAATTGCTCTGAGTCTTCTATTTGAAGAAGCACTGCTATATCTTCATGTGATAATCCTTTATGTTCTTTGGCTTTGTCTAAAACCTTTTGAATTTCTTCATTAGTTGAATTTTTAGCACTTTCTAATAATCCTTCTATATACTCATGATTAATAAACATATTATTTTCTCCTCCATAATCTATTATCTCCTCTTGACATATCAAGAGAAAATCCAGCAGTTTCTATTCTATTTTGAATACACATTCTGCATTCAGCAGCTTCATCTCCTGTACATATCTTTCCATCATATAATGCATACTTTTTTCTTACTGATGTAGGTGATAAGTTAGGCATTACAACATTTGCACCTGCTTTAAGTCCCATTTCTCTTCCCATAGGATGTATTGTTCCAAGCGCAGTGGTTGCTGGTAATAATACCTGTGGTAAAAGTAATCTTATAATTGATAACATTAATATAGTTTGTTCTACTGTACCACCTTGCTCTTTTCCAAGAGGGGTATCACATTGCGGAATAAATGGACCTATTCCTACCATATGCGGTTCTAGTTCCTTTAAAAACAACAGATCTTCTGCATAATCTTCATTAGTTTGTCCCGGAATACCAATCATAAATCCAGCCCCTACTTGATATCCTATTTCCTTTAAATTTCTAAGACACTTTCTTCTATTTTCAAAACTCATACCTGGGTGTAATTTCTCATAAATTTTCTTTGATGCTGTTTCATGTCTTAAAAGATATCTATCGGCACCTGCATTGTAATATTTTTTATATGACTCATAGGATTTTTCTCCTATAGATAGAGTAATTGCACACTCAGGGAAGTTTAATTTTATTTTTGTTACTATTTTTACTATTTTATCATCAGTGAAATAATTATCTTCTCCTCCTTGAAGCACGAAGGTCCTATATCCCAATCTATACCCTTCACTACAAGAATGTATAATTTCATCTAAGGACAGTCTATATCTATCGACCTTTTTATTGAAAACTCTTATACCACAATAAGTACATGTATTTTTACAATAATTCGTAAATTCTATGAGCCCCCTCATATAAACTTTATCCCCATAATACTTAAATCTAGTTTCATTGGCCTTAGATATTAAATATTCTTTATTTTCATCATTTATATTATTTAATAAATACAAAAGTTCTTCACTATTTAAACAATTATTTTCATATAATTTATCAATTATTTTTTTCATAGGTTATATTTCTTTCTTTCCGATTGATGTTTTCACTAATACATTTTTAATATTTCCAAGTTTCCCTGTAAGACTATTTATATCATTTAATTCTCCAACTACAGTAATACATATTACCGATATACCTTCTTCTTCAAAAGGAATGCCCATTCTCCCTTTAACAATCCCCTTAAAATTAGATATAATTTCATTGAATTCTTTTTGAGTTTCCTTTGGTTCTTCTAAAATAGCACTAATTACAGCGATTTTTTTCAAATTTTTCTCCTCCTAAAATAAAAAAACTTTCCCGAAAGGAAAGTTATCTATACACTAAATAGACTTTTAGGGTATAAAAATCCTAAAGTCGCAAAGCTTCGTATAAATGCATTCTCCTTTCAGATTAGCTAATATCTTTTCTGTTAGGCAACAATTTTTAAAATTTAGAACAAATAGTTAAAGACTTTTCTCTAAAAATTTGAACCATGTTTATTACAAATTTTTATATTTTAAACAATAATTTATAATAGTTATTAGTTAATATTTTATAGGCTTTAGGTAGTTTTGTCAATAATTTTAAGATACACAATAATATTATAAATTAATAATCATTCTTACACATTTCTTCATATTATAATATAAAAAACTATCTGATGGTGATATATATGAATACTAAAGAACAATATAAATCTGACACACCTAAAACACTCGCTGATAAAATTCTTTACATTTGTAGATATGAGTATAAATATTTTCTCGCTAAAACAAATGTGATAGGAGTAGGTCTTTCCTATAAAATTAAAAATGGTACTAATACTAATAAAAAATGTATTAGAGTATTTACAACAAAAAAACTTTCTAAAGATGAACTTTCACCTCAAGATTTAATCCCATCTCTCTATAAAGGTATTGAAACTGATATAGTTGAAGATGGATTTAATATAAATTTTTCTCTTAAAAATAAAATTAGACCTATAACCGCTGGTTATAGTATTTCACCCACTCAAGGATTATTGGATGGTACATTGGGTTGTTTAGTTAAGGATGCTCATGCATATTATGTTTTAAGTAACAATCATGTTCTAGCATCCTGTAATGATAATCCTATCGGAACTCCAATAGTACAACCTAGTCTTTCCTTCGGTGGAAAATACCCAGCAGATACTGTTGCCAATCTTTCAAAATTTGTTCCTCTTAAGATTGTAACTAAAACCCAAACCCCTGAAAATATTGTAGATTGTGCAATAGCTAAAATAACTAGCAACTCTTTATTTTCCAGAAAAGTCACCTTTTTAGGTAAGATAAAAGGAATTAATCATCCCGTTCTTGACTTATCAGTTCAAAAAGTAGGATCCACCTCTGAACTAACTTATGGAAAAATAACTACTTTAGGTGCATCTCGCCTATTAAAATTTACTAATAATAAATATTATTTATTTAAAAATCAAATCATTACAACTAAAATGGGTGAATCAGGGGATTCTGGTTCTATTTTATTTGATACCCATATGAATGCTATTGGGCTGCTTGTATCTGGTGGTGATTCTTCTACCACGTACAATCCCATAAGTACAGTTTTATCTAGTCTAAATGTTTCAATTGTAACATCATAAAAAAGTAATAGAAACTAGTCTTTGATTCTAGTTTCTATTACTTTTTTTATAAATTTATAACATTTTTAGTCCATATATTGCTCCCAGCATTCCAGCTTTATTACCGCTCGGTGAAGTTTTTATAACCAATCCTTTTAAAAATGAAGGCATAATTATTTTATTCATATGCTTTTGTATAAATTTAATTAAGTAATTACCTTGTGCTGAAACCCCTCCACCTATGACAATTAAAGAAGGGTTGAACATATGAACTATATTTTTTATTCCTATAGCTACATCATAGCTCCATTCATTTATCACATCTATATACTCTTTTTCGTTATTCTTAGCTTTATCAAAAATATATTTTCCACTTAATTTAAAGTCTTCCGGCAATTTTAGTTGTTTCTTTGCACGTCTTATTAATGCTGAAGTGGAAGCATACCTTTCAAAACATCCCTTAAATCCACAAGTACATTCTTCTCCATCCTTACAAATAGTCATATGACCAAATTCTCCAGCTATAAAGTGGCTACCCGTATACAATTGACCATTTATTACAATTGCACCACCAATTCCAGTTCCTAAAGTTAAAAAAATAAAATCTTTATAATCTTCTTCCATTGACCTCCACATATATCCTAAACAAGCACAATTCACATCATTATCAACATAACACTGAATTTTAAATCTCTCTTCAATTATTTTCTTTAATTTAACTCCTGTCCAACCTGGAATTGTATCTGTTGCGAAAATTATTTGACCATTATTTCTATTTACTTGTCCTGCTGTACTTATTCCTATTCCATTTATCTTTTCTATTTTAATAATATTTTGTATTATATTTTCTATATTATTTATAAGATTATCTGCACCTTTTAAAGCCTCAGTCTCTTTAGAGTAGCTTCTTTCAATATTTCCATTATCATCAACAATTCCATATTTTATTTCTGTTCCACCTATATCTATACCTAAATATTTCATATACTTCTCCTAAAAATTAAAGTACATCTAAAGATATCTTGAATATAGCTTTTTTTACATTTTCACTTTCATCTACTTTTAAAGCAGTCATATGTGCATCTTCTGGATAGCATATTAAAAAGTCATTTTTATTTAAAATTACCGATGATTTAAACTCACCTTCTAATGGTAAAAAATCATCTTTATCTACATACTCTAATTGTTTGAGATTATCTATAAAATTAATGTTTATTCTTTCATTTCCTTTGAATACAACATGCATATCTAAATATTTTTTATGTGCTTCCCAAAATCTCTCCTTTATATCCTTGGTATCATATTGTACAACATTTACAAATATTTTATCTGAATCTATTTCATAACTTCCTGGATTAAAATTTTCTATATCATTATTTAATGCATAATCAAACGCCCTTAGTATAGCTTTAGGCAGATATTTGAAAGATTCTCTATTTGTTAAATTTCCATATATCATACTTATTAGCTCCTTTCAGAATTTATAGCATCAACAAATTTAGCAGTTATAAGCTGTGGTCTTGTTATGGCACCTCCTACAACAGCTGCATAAGCACCACATTTAAAAACTCTTCTTAAATCATCAGGGGTACTAATTTTTCCTTCTCCTATAACCGGAATATATAATCTATGGGAAAGTTTTTCTATAATCTCTAAGTCTACTGAATCACCTTGTCTAGAATAGGGAGTGTATCCTGAAAGAGTAGTTGAAACACAATCTACCCCCAATATTTCTGCATTTATTCCCTCTGGCATTGTTGAAATATCTCCCATAACTAGTCTTTTATTTTTATGAATATAGTCTATAAGTTCTTTTAAATTCTCATTATTATGCCTTTTCCTCATAGTTGCATCTAGAGCTATAATTTCACACTCTGTAGTGAGTAGCTCATCTACTTCTTGCTTTGTAGGAGTAATATATATATCTGAATCTTCATAATTTCTTTTAACTAGTCCTATTACAGGAAGCCCTGTGACTTTTTTTATTTCTTTTATATCCTGTGCACTTTGAGCTCTTATTGCTACTGCACCACCCATTTTTGCTGCAAGTGCCATTCTTCCCATAATAAAAGAACTATGAAGTGGTTCATTATCTAAAGCCTGACAAGATACTATAAGTTTACCTCTTATTTTTTTTAGCATCTTTGACACCTCTTTTAGCATCTATAAATTTATAAAAACTTTTCTGCAAGCTCTCTTGCAAATTTAATTTTTTCTTCTGTTAAACTTTTCATTGGTTGTCTGCAATATCCTGCATCTACACCTTTAACCTTCAATATTTCCTTTATAGTTTGATATAAACCATTACTCAAAATTCCTTCTATTAAATCATTAGTAACATGTTGAACTTCATAAGCTTCCTTAACTTTTCCTTCTTGACCTAATCTAAATATTTCTTTTGCTCTTTTACCATTTACATTATAAGTACTACCAATTGCACCATCCACTCCTGAAATTACTGCTGGTAATAGCATTTCATCAAATCCTGAGAATATTAATTTATCAGGAAATGCCTTTCTCAATCTTTCTAATAAATAAAAATCTCCTTGAGTAAATTTAACACCTATTATTTTTTCATTCTTAAATAGTTCACCAAATTGATTTAATGTTATATTTACCCCAGTTAAAAATGGAATTGAATAAATAATCATATTATTATTAGTTGCTTCAATAATTGTATTATAGTAATTTTTTATCTCTTCAAAATCAAATTTATAATAAAATGGAGTTACAGCTGATAAGGAATCATATCCTAGACTCGTAGCAAATTTACCAAGTTCTACAGACTCTTTTAAATTTATTGATCCAACTTGAGCTATAAGTTTAACATCTTGTTTTACCTCATCTTTTACAATTTCAAAAATTCTTTTCTTTTCATCAGTAGATAACATGAAGTTTTCACCAGTACTTCCTCCTACGTATAAACCGTCAACACCACAAACATCAATATTATATCTAACTAATTGTCTCAAGCCTTCTTCCTTTATGTTTCCGTTTTCATCATATGGAACTAGTAATGCTGAAAAAATTCCTTTCATTATTTAACCCTCCTATTTTTTTATTTCAAAGTTTTTGTTCTCGCGAACATTTTTAAATAAAAATTACTATCTAATTGATTAAAATGAAAAATATAAATAAGTTTATATCTTATTTATATTTACATTTTTATAAATCATTAACTTTATTATACTTATTTATGTAATCTTTTTCAATATTTTTCCTATTTTAGAAAAAATAAATTTATTTCAAGTTTTCTCTAAACATTATTTTACTTTCCGTTATGTAATTATTAAATGATGGTTTAGAATTCTTGTATATATAATTAAACATAATTTTTGCTGCAATATAACCTTCTTCTTCCCACCTTTCTACTACCGCAGCTATAATACTTTTATCTAATATCAAATTATAAACAACATCACTTATCCCATTAGCAACAACTTTTAATTTTCGATTTAATATTTTTTCTATGTTTAATATTATGTCTGTCAAAAATCTAGTACTATAAAGTCCTTCTATATCAGAGTTCACATGTTTTTTTATTATTTCTATTGCATTTTCCTTTAAATTTTCATCATATATTGGACCCACTATTAATTCTTTCTCTTCCTCTTTAATTCTAGATAAAAATCCTTTTAAATAAAGTTTAGATGATATCCTATCATCAACTGTATCTAACACTAATATTTTTTTACCCTTGCTTATTATGTTAATAAAAACCTCCGCAGTTATTCTTCCTGATTTAAAATAATCTACCCCAACATTAACAATAGATTCATCAATACTTATATCTAAAGTTACAAAAAATATTTTAGGCTTTTGTAGTTTTACTTGTTTTATTTTTTCCTTTAATAAGGGTATTATTATTATCCCATCTGGCTTTTCTTCATTAATAACTCTATTTAATTCTTCTAGTTGTTTAATTGGTTCATTTATATCTGTTTCTATAATTTCTATACTATATCTATAAAATTCAAACTCCTGTTCTGCTCTTTTTAATCCTTTTATAAGTTCTAATGAATAATGTATATTTTTAGATTTTATGATAAATGCAAATACTTTCTTTTTCTTTTTTATAGCTAATGATGTACTTATAGGATTTTTTACATAGCCTAGCTCATCACATAAACTTAAAATTTTTTCTTTTGTTTCTGGCTTTATATTTGAATTTCCATTTAAAGCTCTTGCAACAGTAGTTCTTGAAACATTTAATTTTCTCGCTATATCCTCTTGCGTTATCATTTTTGCCCCCCTAAATTTTAAACTTACATTTAAACTAGCATTTTTAATTATATTTATTATAATGTTATCATAATTTTTTATTTTTTAAACCAAAATATTCATTATAAAACAAATACTACTAGAATTTTAGTTTTCTAGTAGTATTTATAAATAAACTTATTTTATAATTTTATATTTTCTTCACCATTTAAATCATTTTTACTTATTCCATATATGGTTAATTCATTTATATTGTCTTTTACTTTTTCTTTAAACATTAAACTAAATATATATCCAAATATCATACATACAGCTATACTTATTATTGAATAAGCCCAGAAGTTAACTTTTGTATAATATTTAATTCCAACAGATACTATAACTGCTACAATAAAACCTAATAATGCACCTTTAGAATTTGCCTTTTTGCTAAATACTCCAAGACCAAATAATCCTCCAACCAGACCTAAAACCATACCTATAAAACCATTAAACCATGCAAATGCTGAATTTAAATTAGAATGTGCCAATATAATCGAAACAATAATTGATACTATACCTATTGCTAAAGATAAAAATTTGGCAAAACTAGTAGCTTTATCATTATCCATAGAACCTTTTAAAACTTTATGAACATCTAAAGTCCAACTAGTAGCTACACTATTTAATCCCGATGACAAAGTTGACTGACCGGCTGCAAAAATTCCTGCAAGTAAGAGTCCCGATAATCCTGCTGGAAGTTGACTAACTATATAACTTGCAAAAACTTGATCTTCTTTATGAGTTAAAAGAAGTGTTGGGTTTTGTGTATAGAATGCATATAATCCTGTTCCAATGAAAAAGAATAAAGTTGCAACCCCTATTGATAATAACCCATTTAAATATGTCATCTTTTTCATTTCTTTTATATTAGTTGTTGTTGTATATCTTTGAACCATATCTTGACTTGATACATATGAAGATAAGGTTCCAAATCCAGCTCCTATTAACGTTATAAAAAAGCTTTCTTTAAATATATTTATATCCATCATTGATGATAAATCTAAGAATTTACTGTCTTTAACACCCATACTTATAATTTCTGAAAATCCACCTTTTACTGTAAAACATAAGAAAATCACTACAAATACAGCACCTAAAGATAATACTATTCCTTGAATAAAATCTGTCCAAAGAACTGATTTTATTCCTCCAACATAAGAGTATATTATTGCTATTATTCCCATTAATACTATTAAAATATTTATATCTACTTTTGTAACTAATGATAATGCTAATGCTGGTAAATACATAACTATAGACATTCTTCCTATTTGGAAAACTATAAACATTAAACTTCCGAGAAGTCTTAATCTCTTATCAAATCTTTTCTCTAAATATTCATAAGCTGTATCAATGTTTAGTTTTTTATAAACAGGTAAGAAAAACATGATTGTTAATGGAACTGCTACAAATATTCCAAGTTGACCTACCCATGATGACCAATCACCTTTAAAAGACCTTCCTGCAAGTGTCAGATATGATATAGGACTTAACATAGTTGCAAATAAACTTACCGCTGTTACCCACCAAGGAATTGTTCCATCTCCTCTAAAATATTCTTTTCCTTTCATTTCTTTTTTTGCAACTTTGATTCCTACTATAAGGACAAATAAAAGATAACCTACAAGAACGAAATAATCCACAAGCTCAAAAGATGTTTTCATATTTACCACCTCATAAAAAAATTTTAAATACTTTCATACTTAAAATTAGTTTTTAATTTTAAGTATTTTTCATATGTGGTTTATAAAAGATTAATCTTCTTTTAGTAAATTATGGAAACGTTTAACTTTATTATAAATGTTCGCGCGAATATTTTCAATATATTTCCTTTAAATTCATTTTTTATCTTAGAATTATTCTTGCAAAATTACAATTAATTAAAAATTTAAAATTGGTATATACAATATATCAATATAATGTTATTATATATACAGTTACAATAATTACCATAAGAAAAGATTTATTAGGAGGAATTTAAATTGAAGATAGTTTCAAAAGAAAATCCTTTACCCTTACATTACCAACTGAAAGAAATTATACGAGAACTAATCGAAAATGATGAATTAAAATCAGGAGATATAATTCCTACTGAAAGAGAACTCTGCAAAATTCAAAATGTTAGTAGAATGACTGTAAATAAAGCTATCCTCGCTCTTGTAAATGAAGGATTACTCCATAGGCAACAAGGAAAAGGTACTTTTGTATCTGAACCTAAAAAAATGCATCAATTATCTGAACTTAAAGGTTTTACTGAAGAAATGAATAGTAAGGGATTTAAGACAAAAACAAAAATTTTATCCTTTGAAATAAAAGAATCTACAAAAAAACTACAAAATATTTTTTCTTTAGATGATCAAAATAAAAAAATAATTGAAATAATAAGACTTAGAGAAACTGATAAAGAACCCGTAGCCATAGAAACTACTATATTACCCTACTCTCTTTTTAGTAATATGACTAAAAATTCTTTAGATGGAAAATCTCTGTACCAAACTTTTAAAACAAAATATAATTACTATCCTGAAAAAGCTAAACAAGTAATAGAACCCATTAAACTAAACGACTATGAATGTACTCTTTTAAATCAAAAGAAAAATGCACTTGCTCTATTATTTAGTAGAACAACTTATACTAAGCAAAATTCAGTTATAGAATTTACTAAAGCTATTTTTAGAAGTGATATATATAAATATGAAATGATTTTAAAATAAATTTATCTTATAAAAATTTAATTTTAGGAAGTGAGTTTATGAGATGTATCTTAAATGGAACTATTTTAACCGAAGACTCATTGTTAAAAAATAAAGCCTTAATATTCGATAAAACTATAATTGATATAGTTGATGAAAATTCAATTAATAAAAATGATTTTTCTGAAATTATTGATGCAAAAGGAAATTATATATCTCCTGGTTTTATAGATATTCATATTCATGGTTCTGGTGGAAAAGATGTAATGGATGGAGATTTTAATTCATTACAAACCATAAGTAAAGTTATCGCAAGTAAAGGTACGACCTCTTTCTTGCCAACTACTATGACTATGTCTAAAGAAAAAATATATAATTCTTTAACCTGTATAAAATCATGTATGAATAAAAATTTAGGAGGGGCCAAAATATTAGGTGCTCATATGGAAGGTCCTTTTATAAACTATAAATATAAGGGGGCCCAAAATCCAGACTTTATACTAAAACCTAATTTTAATTTTATAAAACCATTTAAAGATATAATAAAAATAATTACCCTTGCTCCTGAAGAAGATAAAAATTTCAATTTTATAAAAAAAATCGTAAATAGTACAGATATAATTTTATCTATTGGTCACTCAAATGCAACATATGAAGAAACTATAGAAGCTATAAATTTAGGTATACATCATGTAACTCATACTTTTAATGGTATGCCACCCTTTCATCATAGAACTCCAGGAATAATTGGTGCATTATTTAATTGCAATAATATAAAATGTGAAATTATAGCTGATACTATTCACGTCCATAAAGGAGCCTTAAAAATGTTAGTGAATTTAAAAGGCAAAGATAACGTAATTCTTATAACAGATTCTATGGAAGCAGGTTGCATGCACGATGGCACTTGGAAATTGGGTGGTCAAAAAGTAATAGTTAAACAGAATTCTGCTCGCCTTGAAAGTGGTTCTCTTGCTGGTAGCGTTCTAACCTTAAATACAGCTATAAAAAATATTTTGGATAACACAAATCTAACTTTAAACGAAGCTGTAAATCTTGCAACTTTAAATCCTGCTAAAGAATTAAAAATTTCTAATACAAAAGGAAGTATTGATCTCAATAAAGATGCCGATTTAGTAATTTTCAATAAAAATTTAGATATAAAATGTACCATTGTAGAGGGAAACATAGTATTTAAAAATTAATTTATATATTATGGGGAGTGTTGTTAATGAAGATATTAGTAGTTAATAATTATGAAGAAATGAGTAAGAAAGCAGCAGAAATCTTACTATCACAAGTTACTTCAAAACCTAATAGTGTTCTAGGTCTTGCAACAGGTGGAACTCCACTTGGAATGTATAAAGAAATAATAAATAAATACAATACTGATACTATAAATTTTTCTAAAATTAAAACTTTTAATTTGGATGAATATCTTGGACTAGATAAAGAAAATCCTCAAAGTTATTATTACTATATGATGAATAATCTATTTAAACATATAAATATAAATTTACAAAATGTTAATATATTAAATGGTAAAAGTACTGATACTCTTCAAGAATGTAAAAGCTTCGAAGAAAAAATAAAAAATTTTGGTGGAATTGACCTACAAGTTTTAGGCATTGGTGTAAATGGTCATATTGGCTTTAATGAACCTAATACCTATTTTGAACCTAATACTCATATAGTAACTTTAGATAATAAAACTATAGAATCAAACTCAAGATTTTTTAAATCCAAAGAAGAAGTTCCAACTAAAGCTATAAGTATGGGAATAAAAACTATAATGAAGTCAAAAAAAATTTTACTATTAGCTAGTGGTACTTCAAAAGCAACTGCAATATTTAAAACCATTCATGGAAAAATTAATCCTCAAGTACCTGCCTCCATACTTCAACTTCATAATGATGTTACATTAATTTTAGATAAAGATGCTTCTAGTAAAATTGAACAATAACATATTTTTCTATAACTTCAAGTAAAAGTCCCCCTTTAAACCATATAGCTTAAAGGGGGACTTTTATTTAGTATAATTTTTTATTTTTTTGCTATTTGAACCCTAACTTTTTTTCCTTTTATGATATCTAAATTTTTAAGTACTATTCTTCCCTTATCTCCAAATATGTCAACATAACTAAATGCATCTTGAACATCAATAATTCCTATGTCATCTGAAGTTAAACCAGGAATGTTATTAATAGCTCCTACTATATCTCCTGGGCGAATTTTCTTTTTCTTTCCAGCGTTTATGTGTATTTTAGTAATTTTTTTATTTATTTCATGACTTTTATCTTTTTTTAATTTAGGTCTAACTTTTCTTTTTTCTCTAAATAACTCTCTTCCCTGATTTACTTCCTCTTCTGATGGAATTTCCTTTTTAGGAACACTATATCCTATATATTCTTCAATTGATTTAAATTTTCTATCTTCATATTCACATACAAAAGTAATAGATTTTCCCTTGTGTCCTGCTCTTCCTGTTCTACCAATTCTGTGAACATAACTTTCTTTCTCTGCTGGCACCTCATAATTTATAACATGAGTTATCTCTTCTATGTCTATTCCTCTAGCTGCAACATCTGTTGCAACTAAAAACGGAAATCTTCCTCTTTTAAATTCCTGAATTACTTCTAATCTATCTTTTTGCTCCATTCCTCCATGAAGTGCTTTAGTGTCAAATCCTTTATTCTTCATTTTAACTGCTATACTACCTACTTCTGCTTTTGTATTACAGAAAATAATACAACTATCAGGTCTTTCTGTATATATTATTTTGTTTAAAAGACTAAATTTTCTATCACTCTCAACGTCATAATATTCTTGCTCTATTATATCTGTTGTAACATTCTTTTTATCAATCTCTATTTTTTCAGGATCATTCATATATTTTACACATAGTTTTTCAATTCTTTCTTCAAGAGTTGCAGAAAAGAGCATGGTAACTCTATCCTTAGGTAAGCTTTTTATAACATCTTCAACTTGGTCTATAAATCCCATATTGAGCATTTTGTCTGCCTCATCAATTATTAAATATCTTACATCACTAAGTTCCATATTACCTTTCTCAATATGGTCAAAAGTTCTACCTGGAGTTCCAACTACAATATGTACTCTTTGTTTTAATTGGTTTTTTTGAATACTTACAGGTTCTTTCCCGTACACCGCAACACATTTTATTTTTTTAAATCTTCCTATATTGGATATATCTTCTTTTATTTGAACTGCAAGTTCCCTAGTAGGAGTTAATATTAATGCTTGTGGTTTTTTGTTTTCTAATTTTACTTTTTCACAAACTGGAATACCAAATGATGCAGTTTTACCACTACCTGTTTGAGATTTAACTATAATATCTTTATCTTTAAGGGCAATTGGTATTACCTTTTCTTGAACTTCTGTAGGCGATTTATATCCTAACATCTGTATAGTTTTTAATATTTCATTACTTAAATTAAATTCTTTAAAATTCATATGTTTTTCCCTCTTTATTTAAATTTCCTTTATTATATCATACTGAATGATTATTTCTTTGTTTATTATACAAAATATATAGTATAATAGTTTTTTTAGAGAAGTTTTTACTAAAATTTTAAATTAGAGGAGATTTTTAAATGACAGTATCATTTGATAAACTAGGATTAGATTCCAATTTAATAGAGGGACTTTTAAAAAATAATATAAAGGAACCTACAGATATTCAAATAAAGTCAATTCCATTAATACTTGAAAATAAAAATGTGATTGCACAATCACAAACTGGAACTGGTAAAACCCTTGCATACTTACTACCTTTGTTTCAAAAGATAGATAGTACAAAACGTGAAATGCAAGTTATAGTACTTGCACCAACTCACGAACTTGTTATGCAAATTCATAATGAAATAACAACTCTAGCCAATAATTCTAATAGTAATATCACTTCATGTCCAATTATTGGAGAAGTAAATATTAAAAGACAAATTGAGAAACTAAGAGAAAAGCCTCACATAATCGTGGGTTCTGCTGGAAGAGTATTTGAACTTATAAAGAAAAGAAAAATATCTGCTCATACTATCAAAACTATTGTACTTGATGAAGGCGATAGACTACTTGATAAAAGCAATTTATCAAAAGTAAAAGACGTAATAAAAACTACTATGCGTGATACTCAACTTCTTTTAGTTTCTGCAACTATAAGCCAAAGAACTTTTGATGTTGCACAAGATATAATGAAAGACCCTAAAGTTGTAAAAGTTAAAGCATCGGATTTAATTAATCCTAATATATCTCATATGTATTTTCAATGTGAAGCTAGGGACAAAATTGAAATTTTAAGAAAACTTATAGCATCAACTAAACCTAGTCGTGCAATTGTATTTATAAATAAACCTACTGAAATTGATATAACTACATCAAAACTTCAATATCATAAGATTAATGCTTATTCTATTTCTGGTAAAACTTCAAAAGAAGATAGAAAAAAAGCTATTGATGGATTCAAACATGGAAAATATCAAATTTTAATAGCATCTGATGTTGCAGCTCGTGGACTTGATGTTGAAAATATAACTCACATTTTTAATTTAGATCTTCCAAGTGATTCTATGGATTATCTTCATAGAGTTGGTAGATGCGGAAGAGCTGATAAACTAGGTACTGCTATGTCGATAGTAACTGAAAGTGAACTACCTTTAATCAAAAAATATGAAAACAAATTCAACATACATATTGATAAGAAGAAAATTTTTAAAGGTAAAATTTCTTAAAAATAAAATGCATATATCTTAAATATTTAAAGATATATGCATTTTATTTTAATTTTACTTACTCAACTGCTATTGAGTGAGCTGGATATAATGTTGTACCCCATATATATATAGTTCTTTTTTTAGCTAACGGAACATCTTTTTCATCTATTATATTTCTCCACCATTCCCATGCAAGACCTGTGCATTCTCTTACCTTTACAGAAATATTCCTTGCATTTCCTTTTAAATATATTTCTGTGTTGAAATGAGCTGTTCTATCTTTATAATTTCCGTCCCAAGCTTTATGTGTAATTACTTCTTTTCCATTTTTATCATAGCTAACTTCATCCCATTTTATATCAAATTGAGCCACATATGCTCCACTGTGATCAATTACTAACTTACTATTAGTATATTCTGTAGCTGTAGTTTCTACATAATCTGTTTTACTATTAATAGTTGCTACTCCATTATTTTTTAAAAATGTAGTAGTATATGCAATAGGATATCCTGGATTTTTAGGACTATATACAGCATTATTTTTAATAACGTCTCTTATTTCATCAAAGTTTTTAGTAATTACTTTATTATGTTCTTGTGCTCCACCACCTAAAACAGTAGCTGTAAATGAGCTTTGATTTAAAATATCCTTATATTCTGAATTATTGCTTATATCTTGATTTTCAATTAATGCTTTAAATGCTGCTTTAACATTTACACTCTTTGAAGTTGTTTCAAGTTTTACATAAATTGTTCTTCCATACTGAACATTTGAAACATATGCTGGTGGATTATTATTATTCATTCCTTTTAACACTAACTCTTTAGCAGTTACACTATCATCAAATAAATCTGATGGACGATTTGGTGCATCCACACTTACTGTATAAAATATTTGTTTATATGCAAGAAGCATTACTTTCTTTTGACCCTTGTATATTGAATCAAAATCTATATTTAATGCCTTATTTAAAGCCTTAAAGTTACATCCAAACATAGTAGATAACTGTGATTTGCTATAAACCATAGCATCTGAGTAACTAACCCTTGTTGGAATAGTATATTTTGAAGCATATTTTGTATTCCACGTATCGAGTAATGAATTAATTTCTGATTTTACTGTTGAATAAGTAGGTGATTCAACAACTTTACGTCCATCTTCACCCATTCCAGGTAAGTCAACACTTATGGTAATTGGTTTTCTCTTACATGAAATTATATCAGGTTTATTTTCTACGAGGTTTCTATTTGCAAGTTGTATAGCACCAGGATATGTTCTATCATTCATCGAATCTATAACTGATATATCCGCAGTAGAATCTGAAATACTCTTTTTTTCTCGTTTAACTACAATATATTTATCTGAGTTTTGGAATCCTTCAGCCGGTACAAAATTCTCAAGATTTTCTCCGTTAAATGATAGTATTTTACGTGAATCATAAGATAGTCCATAAACTTTTTTATCTATATCCTCACTATTATTTGATACTGTAGTATCTTGTACACTTTTAGTTGCTAGTAAAACATTTTGCTTACTCGAAACCAAATTACTTTTTATTGGCTTATTATCTTGCACTGCTATATTGTGATTATTTAAACCACTAAATAATAATCCACCTATAACAAGTATTGGAAGCGTTAATTTAAATTTTGATTTTTTAAACTTCATTGCATATCCCTCCTTAATATTATATATTTTATTACAATCAATACCTTTTATATTATTTTATATATAATAATGATAAATTTGGTATTAATAATAATTTTATATGTATTATACAATATTCGACAGTTACGTGCAATGTTTTTTCTTATTTATTCCATTTTTTCATAGTTATTTTTTGTATTTATTAGTTAATTTATCGTAATTTTTATTCATAACCTTATAGAAACTTTATTTTTTATCAAATAAATGCTTAACTAACGCTAATGGATTATATACAATAAGCCTAGGTCCTGAAAACTTCATGACCTTTTTTATTTTTTCTCTCATATCTTTTTTATAACAATGAATAGCGCACTTCCCACAACTATTTTTATTTTCACCAAACCTACACTTAGAAAGTCTATCATGGGCATATTCTTTAAGTACTCTACATTCATTACATAATTGTTCTTTAGAATTATGATTTTTGTTACAATAAATCTTTATCATAAGTTCTACTATTTCTTTTTCCTTTTCTATTTTTGTCATATAGTCATCCCCCATATAAAATTAATCTATGTAACTACACTATCAAACCTGATAATTATTTTCAATTAAAAAAGACCCTCACTGAGTCTTTTTTAATTAAAACATTTATTTTTCATATATACTCTAAATCCTAATTCCTCAAAGAAAGAAATTATTCCTGTAGTTATAAAGTATATTCCTAACGCTACCGGTACTTTTACTGTTATAAGAATACTTATAATACTAATAACTATGATATTTAATATATTATTAACTTCATTAAAATTCTTTAATACTTTTATATAAAAAAGCTGTCTTTTTCTACTTATTTTTCATACTATGCTATAGTAGGTGATATAAATGAAATCTAATTCTTGTAGTTTAAATAATTTTAATACTATTGATGAACAAATTCTTTATATTTGTAGAAATGAATATTGTACATTTTTAAGCAAAGCTAATGTAGTAGGCGTAGGATTAGGCTACAAAGTAACTCATGGATTTTGTACTAAAGAAAAATGTATTAAAGTATTAGTAAGTAATAAACTTCCCTTTAATGAATTGAATTCCAATGAAATAATCCCTAAACTTTATAAAGAAATCAAAACAGATGTATATGAAACTGGTATTTTTAAACATCAGTTATTAAATACACGAGTTCGTCCAACACTAGGAGGTTATAGCATTAGTTCTACAACTTATAAAGAGATTGGTTCTATAGCATGCATTGTGATAGATAACCTATCACATTATTATATATTATCATGTAACCATACTATTGCAGGACTAAATACAGTCCAACTTGGAACAAGTATAGTACAACCTTCTGTCCTAGATAATGGGAAATCACCTAAGGATCTAATAGGTTCTTTATATAAATTCATACCCTTACAATTTTCCACAAGTACACACTTACATGCAAATTATGTAGATGCAGCTTTAGCTATAATACCAGACAAATCCAAAATTTCTAAAAATATTTATATTTTAGGTAAACCCCGAAATGCTATAAACCCATCTCTAGATTTATCAGTTAGGAAAGCTGGTAGAACTACGAATATAACTTATGGTAATATAACACTATTAGGTGGAACAATAACTATTAGTACACAAAAAGGATTGATTCTTTATAAAAATCAAATACTCACAACTAAAATGTCCTCACCTGGAGATTCAGGTTCATTACTAATGGACTTAAACAATAATTCTGTAGGCCTTATTATAGGTGGTTCAACTACAGATACAGTTGTAAATCCTATAAGTTCTGTTTTAAATGCTCTTAACGTTAAAATTGCTACCAATTAACAATTATATATAAAAAGATGTAGGTTAATTGATTTTATACAAATTAACCTACATCCTACATAATATTCTTTGTACATTTTTAATTTAAATTAATTATTTTATATTTCTCTAGTTTGTTTCTTTAACCATGCCTTTTCTTCTTCATTTAAATATGGTGAAAGTTTTTCATATACATCTTTATGATAGTTATTTAACCATTTTACTTCCCCTATAGTTAACATTTCTTTATCTATTCCATCAAGGTCAATTGGACAATAAGTTATATATTCAAATTTCATAAATTGACCAAACTCTGTTTTTTCATCTTCCACTACAAGCATCATATTTTCTGTTCTGATTCCGTACTTACCTTCCATATAAATTCCAGGTTCATTAGTAATTGTCATTCCTTTTTTTAATACTGCATTATTAGGAACTGGACTAAATCTTTGAGGTCCTTCATGTATATTTAGGAAAAATCCAACTCCATGTCCTGTACCGCATTTATAATCTATACCATATTCCCAGATAGGTTTCCTTGCAATTACATCTAAATTAGACCCTGTTGAACCATATAAAAATTTAAGAGTATTTAAAGCAATATTAGATTTTAATACTAAAGTAAAGTGTTTCTTTTCTTCTTCCGTAAGTTTTCCAAGTACTATAGTTCTTGTTATATCAGTTGTCCCATTAAAATATTGTCCACCTGAATCAACCAAAAGCATACCTTCTGATTTTAATACACAATTTGTTTCTTCAGTTGCTTTATAATGCATCATAGCTGCATGGTCTTTGTATGCTGCTATAGTCTCAAAACTGATATCACTAAAAAGTTCTTGTTCTTCTCGTAAACTACGAATTTTTTCTTCTGCTATAAGTTCCGTAATTTCTTCTCTAGCAACAGATTCTTTTAACCATTTTATAAATTTTACCATAGCAACGCCATCTTTTATTTCACAATTCTTTAAATTTTCAACTTCCACTTCATTTTTTATTCCTTTTAGGTCTGTTGTAATATTAAGTTCATGTATTTTTTCTACTTTTTTATCCATAGCATTATAAAGGCGTATATTAGTTTTTGTTGCATCATAAATTACTATATCTTTTTCTGTAAAAGTTTTTAAAAATTTTTCTATTTCATCATAGTCTTTTACTCTAACATTTTCATTTTCTAGTTCTTCTCTTACATCACTTGATACTTTTGAAGGACTTATAAATAAATAAGTTTTTTCCATTGTTATAACTGCATTAGACACTATAACTGGATTATGTGGAACATCTGTACCTCTTATATTTAAAAGCCATGCAATATCATCAAGTGAAGTTAACAAATAATAATTTGCATTTTTCTCTTTCATATATTTTCTTACTTCATTTATTTTTTCTGTTCTTGATTTTCCTGCATACTTCACATCATATATAAATATTTTACCATCAGGAATTTGTGGTCTATCATCCCACAATTCATCTATTAAATCTTTATCTGATTTTAAAATTATATTTTTACTTTTAAATTCTTTTTCCATGTCTCTTACTGTAACTACTGAAATTACGTTACCATCAAAACCAACTGTACTACCTTCTTTTAGAACTTCTTTTAACCATTGTGTATAACTTGGTACACCCGGCTCTGCCCCTTTAAATAATCTGATTCCAGATCCATCAAGTTGTTTTGCAGCTTGAATATAATACCTTCCATCTGTCCATAATCCAGCATCATCTAAAGTAATAACACAAGTACCTGCTGAACCTGTAAAACCTGAAATCCATCTTCTTGATTTCCAGTGTTCTGAAACATATTCACTTTGATGCGCATCCGAACTTGGAACTATATAAGCATCAATTCCATTCTTTATCATTAGATTCCTTAAGTTTTCAACTCTTTCTTTAACTGTCATATGTATCACCCCCAAATTTTTCTTATACATAAACATTATATAATACTTATAATAGAATTCAATTTAATTTTTGAAATTATTTCTTATTTATGAAATTATTTAAACACTGAAAAAGACATTCCCAAATTTTATCAAATATCTTTGGGATGTCTTTTCTTTAATTTACTTTTAATCCTAGTGACTTTAAAAGTTCTATATCATTTTTTATTCCATTACCTGATGTAGTTAAATAATTACCTGTTATTGTTGCCGAAGCACCTGAAATAAATGCCTTTTGCCCATAATTTTGAAGTTTGTTTCTACCACCGGCAAGCCTAATATCTGCCTTTGGATTTAAAAATCTAAATATTGCGATAGTCCTTAGTATTTCCTCACTGCTTAACGATTTTTGATTTTCAAGTGGCGTACCTTTTATAGGCATAAGTACATTTATTGGAATTGACATTATTTTTAATTCCTTTAGTTCTATAGCTAAATTTACTCTATCTTCAAAACTTTCTCCCATTCCTATAATTCCACCTGAACATACTTCAAGCCCAACATCTTGTGCATTTTTTATAGTAGCTATTCTTTCATCATAAGAATGTGTTGTACAAATTTTTGAATAAAATTCTCTACTACTCTCTAAATTATGATGATATCTCATTACCCCTTCTTTTTTTAAATCCTGTAATTGCTCTTTGTTAATTATTCCAAGAGATGCACATAATTTTATATTTGTATCTTTTTTTAATTTCTTATATATATTAATTACGTTTTTAAATTCTTCTCCACTCATTCCTCTACCTGATGTAACCAATGAATATCTATGTACTCCTTCACTTTCATTCTCTTTTGCTAATTTTAATATCTCATCATAACTATATAATAAGTGCGAAACTATTTGTGTTTTATGATGTGCAGATTGTGCGCAAAATTTACAATCCTCGGAACACTTTCCACATTTCGCATCTATAATAGAACATAATTCCACATAATCTCCACAAAATATTTTTCTTAACTTATTAGCTCCATTTAAAAGTTCAGTTATATCTGCTTCTACAAGTTCCATTGCCTCATCATATGAAATATCATATTCCTCATTTATTATCTTTTTTAATAATTCATTTATCATATGTTTTTTTCTCCCTTAATCTAAAATACTCTTCCATACACTCTTTAGCTACCTTTACTGCAAATTGTATATCCTCTTTTTCAACAACATATGGAAAATTAAAATAAATAACATTTCCAAGTGGTCTTAATAGTAAACCTTTTTTTAATGCTAATTTATATATTTCATATCCAACTCTATCTTGCCAAGGGAATCCTTCTTTTTTATTTTTATCTTGTACTAGCTCTATTGCAGCTACCAAACTCAATTGTCTTACTTCTCCAACATTTTTATGTCCACAAAAATGTTCATGTAATTGTTCTCCAAAATATTTTGCCTTTTCTTTGTTTTTTTCTAAAATATTATCATCTTCTAATATTTTCAAACTTTCAAGAGCTACTGCACAAGCCATAGCATTTCCTGCATAAGTATGACTGTGCATAAAAGCTTTCATTTTATTATAATCATCGTAAAATGCATCATAAATTTTATTTGTTGTCATAACAACAGACATAGGCATATATCCAGCTGTAAGTGCTTTAGACAAACACATCATGTCAGGAGTAATTTCTGCATGATCACATGCAAACATTTTCCCACTCCTTCCAAAACCAACTGCTATTTCATCTGCAATTAGATGAATATCATATTTATCACATATTTTTCTAAGTTTTTTTAAATACCACTGAGAATATATTTTCATTCCAGCAGCACCTTGAATCATTGGCTCAATTATTACAGCACAAATTTTTTCATGATTTTCATCTATTACCTTCTGCATCTTTTCAAAACATTCTGCCATACAATTATCTCTGCATTTTTCATACTTACATCTATAACAATCTGGTCCTTCTACCCTAAAAGTATCTAATAGTAAAGGCTTGTATATCTTACTATATAAATCTAAATCTCCAACAGATAATGCACCTAGAGTTTCTCCATGATATGCATCTGTTATAGCAACAAATTTTTTCTTCTTTACATTTCCAACTTGTTGATGATAATGAAAACTCATCTTTAAAGCAGCTTCAACAGATGCAGAACCATTATCATTAAAAAATATTTTTTCCAGACCTTTTGGAGCAATTTTAACTAATTTTTCTGAGAGTTCAATGGCTGGTATATTAGTAAAATTAGCAAAAATAACATGTTCTATTTTGTCTATTTGCTCTTTTATTGCATTATTTAGTCTTTCATTAGCATGTCCAAGAGAATTGCACCACCATGAAGATATACAATCTAAATATTTATTTCCATCTATATCGTAAAGATAGGCTCCTTGTCCTTTTTCAATTACTATAGGTGGTAACTGTTCATAGTCTTTCATTTGAGAACATGGATGCCAAATATGTTTTAAATCTCTACTTTGATAATCATTCATTTTTCTTACTCCCCTATATACTCTATTAATTTTTTATAATCTAGACCATCAAAAACTTCTTTGATTTTTTCATGATTTTCAGATTCTTCAACCTTTGGAATCAACGCTACTATATTTTTTTTAGTTAGCTTCTTTATCATTTTTACATTATCTATATGACAAATATTTTTTTCATCGTATCCATTAATTATAATACCTTTTATATTTAACCCTTTACTTTCCATATACTTAACTGTAAGTACTGTATGATTTATTGATCCAAGCCCAGAACTTGCAACTAAGAGTGTATCTAAATTCAAAAGTTTTATAATATTTTCTAATAAAACTGTATTTTCTTCTTCATCTATTATTGGACAAATTATACCCCCACTACCTTCTGCTACTATGTAATCATATTTCTCCCTAACCTTACTATAGGCTTCCTTTATAATATCTAAATCTATAGGTATTTTTTCTATTTTAGATGCAAGATGTGGTGATACTGCTGTTTTAAAAACATACGGTGTTAAAAAAGAATATTCTTCTTTTAAACCACTTAAATTACATACGAATTCTGTATCCCCAGGAATTAACTCTTCATTTTTTTCTACTGCACCACTTAATGCCGCTTTAAAATATGATGCATTAACCCCATTTTTACTTAATAAATATAAAAGTCCTCCCGTCACAAATGTTTTTCCTATATCAGTGTCTGTTCCAACTACAAAAATCCCTTTATTCAAAACAATCCCCCCAAAACAATACTTTAAATTATAAATTTATATATTATCTACATCATAATCTTTAATCTTTTAAGTGTTTTCTTAGATATAAATGCAATAATTACACTTAAAATTAAATCACCACCTATGCATACTAATACACCCCAATAAATCACATATCCTAGTGATGTTGCCTTACCCAAATAAAGATTCATAATTAAATAAAAATGTATAATTCCTAAAAAATATATAAAAAATAACCCTGTCAAAGTGGCTCCTAGTGCTTTAAAAAATGTTAGTTCTTTAATTCTTTCCGCTATATATCCAATTACATATGCCCCTACTATAAATCCTATAAGATAACCAAAGGTTGGTTTTACCACATACATAAGTCCTCCCCCTTCCGTAAAAACAGGAATTCCTATAAGTCCCATAACCACATAAATAATTTGAGACAATGCTCCAAGCTTTGAACCTAATAACATTCCTGCAAATGCACAAAAAAAGAACTGCAATGTAAAAGGAACATTAGGAATAGGTATTTTAATAAATGCTCCTACTGCTGTAAGTGCAGCAAAAATTGATACTAACACTAGATCTTTTGTTCTCATTAATTTCTCCCCCTCCCCATTGTAAACTTTATGTTTTAATTTAGTTTACAATAATGATATTCTCTTTAGTTTATTTTGTCAACTAGTGAAAGTTATTCTTCTATATTCATTTAAATAAAAAAATACATTTCAAAGCAGTACTAACTTACCTTGAAATGTATTTTTATTTTATATATAACTTTTCGCTTTACTTTATTACTTTCAATTCCACTATAGACTTAAATAAATCACCATCAACATTTATATCTAATTTTCCTCCTTGAAGTTCTGCAATACTATTTGCAATAGCAAGCCCTAATCCTGATCCTTCCGTTGTTCTAGATTCATCTCCTCTTTTAAACCTTTCAAATATTTCATCTGGTTCAAAATTCATCTCATATGATGCTATATTTTTCATTGTAATTATAGCTTTATTATCTTTTTCTTGTAAATCAATATAAACTCTAGTATTTTTCTGAGAATATTTAAGAATATTACTTATTAAGTTTTCAAATAATCTCCAAGTTTTTTTCCCATCTAATTCACAATAAATTGATTTATCAGGAAGTTTTATTCTAAAGTCTAAAGAAGATTTTTGTATTTTCTCATCAAACTCTCCCAATGCTTGTTTCAATAATGACACCACATCTAATTTTTCTATATTTAGTTCAACAGCCCCACTTGATACCTTTGATGCCTCAAATAAATCCTCTATTAAAACTTTTAATCTTTCAGCCTTTCTATCTAAAACCCCAATATATCCTTTTATCTCGTCTTCTGACAATCCCTCTTGTTGAAGTAATTTAACATAATTTATTATTGATGTTAAAGGCGTTTTTAAATCATGGGATACATTTGTTATAAGCTCTGATTTAAATCTTTGACTTTTCACTTCATCTTTTACAGCCTTATCATATCCATCTTTAATATTATTAATATTATTTGCGAGTTCACCTAATGCCCCTTTTTCTTTAACATCAATTGTGAAATTCAAATCACCTTCTGTCATCTTTTTTGTTCCTTGAAGTATTTTATTGAATTTTCCAATGTTTTTTAATACACATGGAACAATCAAGAAAAAATAAATAATTAAGTATAAAAATGCAAATAAAACAATTAATTCATTCATAAATGTAGGTCCACCTATGCCTAGAAAAGATAATAATATAGCACAGGATACACCGGTAGTAATTACTGAAAATATAATTACTTTAAACAATACACTTTTACGTATAAAACTTTCTTTAATACATTGTGATATTTCACCTATAAAACTTTCTTTTGAATATTGTTTATCATTTCTAAGTCTTTTTATATCATAAGCACAACAACCATAATATATAACTATAACCGCTATTATTGTTAAATATATAAATTCTCTACTTAATCTCATACCTATTAAAAATTTTTCATACCTCAGAAAATCATCTAGCATTGGAAACATTATAATTCCTATTATAATCCTTATGCCAAAGGGTATTTTTATAAACCTACTATATATAAGCTGAAACTTCTCACCAAAAACCATAGAATTCCTTTTCATATATATAAATATTAATATAGTAATTACAAGTATTATAACTGATATAATAGAACTTTGTATAAAATGCTTTGTATTTCTTTTATACATCTCGTATTCTTCATATATTATACTGTCCTGACTTATATCTTTGGGTACAATAAAATACATTTCATAATTATTATCTTTGCAATATGAATTTATATCTCCATACCTACTCATCTCATCCCCATCTGGTAACTTAACATAATGCATTGAATTACTTATAGCCGATTCTAACTTAGATGGATCATCTAAATTAGTATCTATTTTTCCAGTTGATTTATTTTTAATATAATATTTAAAATCTGATTTCTTTTTTAACTCTTCTTTATTCCTTGCATATTTAGTATTTTTTTCTTTTATAATCTCTTGTTTTATTTGTTCATTAGTTCTATAGTTTTCTTTTCTTACATCACTTATTTTTTTATCTCTTTCAGTTGTTAATGCATTGAGTAATACATTGTCTTGTGCTTCTTTTGCAAGCTTAATCCTATCTACATATTCCTTTTCTATTTCTTTTTGTTTGTTATTTAATATACTTTGATATTTGGATTTTACCTCTTCAAATTCCTCAGTAGTTAATGAATCTCCTGGTTCCTTTGCTACACCATTAAAAATTTCACATACACGAGTTGCAAACGATCCACTCTCAAAATACGGTGTAGTATTCTCTTCTGCATTTTCAATCGAATTTTTTATAAGCACTGTAGATATAAGTAGTAAATAAATTGAAACTATAAAAATTAATGTTTCTTTAAATTTGTTCTTGGATTTTGTATCCAATTCCCCACACCACCTTTAAATATCTTGGTTCTTTCGGATTTATTTCTATTTTTTCTCTTATTCTTCTTATATGAACAGGTACAGTATTTTCTGCATTGTAACATGGTTCATTCCACACATTTTCATATATCTGTTCAATTGAAAATACTTGCCCTATGCTTTCCATAAGAAATTCTAATATTTTATATTCTATAGGGGTAAGCCTTATCTCTTCTCCATCAACTGTTACTCGCTTTGCAATTTTGTTTAATATGATTCCCCCTACTTTTAACTCTTCTTTATTAATCTTATAATTGCTAAACTTTACATATCTTCTTAACTGTGATTTAACCCTAGCTATAAGTTCTAGTGGATTAAATGGTTTTGTTACATAATCGTCTGCCCCTATATTAAGTCCTAAAATTTTATCAGTGTCTTCTGATTTTGCTGATAACATTATTATTGGTATATCTTTTTTTTCTCTTATTTTAAATGTAGTTTTTATTCCATCCATCTTTGGCATCATAATATCCATTAATATAAGATGTATTTCTTCTTCTTGAAGTATCATTAAAGCATCTATTCCGTCCTGTGCTTCATATACTTTTAATCCTTCATTTTTTAAATAAATTTTTATGGCTTCTCTTATTTCCTTATCATCATCTACAACTAAAATATTATTCTGTGGCATTTTTCTCCCTCCCCGCTGTAAATTATACCATTTTAATCCCTCCTTACCTAATCCATGATTTTATTATAAATAATACTTTTTACAAATTTACTAGTAAAAATCTTAAAATTTTCTTAAGAAAAATAAAAACCTACGGAACTATCCATAGGTTTTTTATATTTACTGTGGCTCTAATTTTGATATAGTACTTTCTTTAGTAAAGGTCAACACATTATACAAGAAAAGTATATCCTTTATATCATTTTTCTTGATATATTCATATACATTATCATTAAAATATCTAAGATCCACCATATAAATTTCATCATAATGATTTGTTAAAAATGGAACTAAACTGTGAGCATAAGAATCTTTTACTACTAGCAACTTTTTCACTTTAGTACTTTTATCTTTTTCTAATCTTCTTTTTCTCTTCCTCATAGATTTTTTAATTTTTTTCTTAGTTATTTTAGTTATCTTATTTTTGTCTATGGTATTTTTTTGAATAGTTTTTATAGTAACTAAATCATGATTACCATCTAAAAATACAGAATATTTATCTTTCTTTTGAAGGTTATTAAACTCATAAATATTACTACTTGTTTTTTGATTATCAAAATAATTAATATTAAAATCTATTTGTTTTTTAGGTTTAAATATTTCTATAGAATCAGGATTAACATCTCTATAGTTTCCTTTTGAATAAAGTGTTCCATAAAAATCTTGTGTTACCTTTTCAATATTAAAATCACTTATTGGTAATGGCTTATATCCCATTGTATATCCTAGTTTTTCATATGCATAATATGCTCCAAGAGTTGTCCAATGATGATCTGTCTTATAATATATGTACTCATTTTTATGATTTTTTAATTCTTCATATACATCTACAAATTTAATATTTTGAGAATTTAACTTTCCTTCAACTTTATTAATTATATTTTCTTCATCTTCTGGTGTTGCATATTTCGGTAATTTTTCTTCTAATATCTTTACTGAATTTGGTGCTAATAGGAAATTTATTTTACATTTAGGATTATTTTTTGCAAACTGATTAATATAATCAATATTGTCAATTACATTATCTCCATCTATTTTTTCAGGTTTTTCAAGCAAATAACCATCTTTTCCCAAATAAACACCATTATTGTCTTTTTTCTCAAGTAGTTTATCCGTACTTGATTTAATTCCAACCCAGAAATCTCTAAATGCAAATTGATCTGTTATATATTTTTCATATTCTTTAGTAAATTTTCCTGACTTTAATTTTTGAAAAGAAAATGATGGTCTACTTTGTAATACCCTATTTTCCGACTCAGAAAATCCCCTATCTTTAGAAAATATATTAATAACAAACATACCAATTATAAAAAATGTCATTATAAATGCTAAAAAAAACTTATGTAATTTCATCTGCTACTCATCCTTACGTATATCATTAAAATTTATAATATAACATATTTTGTTATATCAATATCCATAATAAATATTATCATATTTTTTTTAAATATTCCTTACAGTTTGGTAAATAATTTATTTTTACTTATGAAAAAATCATATTCAAAACACCTTTATAGCTTAGTAAAAAGGTATTTTGAATATAATTGTAATTATAAAAAATTTTATTATTGATTTTACATTATTTTTTTAATAATTCCTTTGCTGCTATACCTGGCATTGTCATTTCATATACGTGAAGTATTTTGTCTAAATCTTCTTTACTTAAAACTTTTTCTTCTATAGCAATTTCCGTTACTGATCTTCCTGTTTTAATTGCTTTTTTTGCAATTAAAGCTGCTTTTTTATATCCTACATGTGGGCATATTGCTGTTATTATTCCAACACTATTAAAAACTAAATCCCTACAATGTTCTTTATTTACAGTTATACCTTCAATACAATTTTCTATAAATGTATCTACTCCATTTCTTATAGTATCTATAGATTCAAACAAATTATAAAATAATACAGGTTCAAAAGCATTTAATTCTAACTGACCTGCTTCAGCTGCCATAGTAATTGTCATATCATTTCCTATAACATTAAATGCAATTTGGCTAACTACTTCAGGGATAACAGGATTAACTTTACCAGGCATTATTGATGAACCATTTTGTTTTGGTGGAAGATTTATCTCATTAAATCCACATCTTGGACCTGAAGACATTAACCTTAAATCATTAGCCATTTTAGATAAACTGACAACACATGCTTTAAGCACTCCTGAAACTTCAACATAACAGTCTAGATTTTGAGTACCATCAACTAAATCTTCTGCTTGTTTTATAGGAAGTCCTGTAACTTCTTTTAGAACTGGTGTGATATTTTTAACGTAATTTTCATCAGCATTTATACCTGTTCCTATAGCTGTTCCCCCTAAATTTACAGTTAATAAATTTGATGATGTTGATTTTATACGCTTAATATCTCTTTCAACGGCCTTAGAATAAGCATAAAATTCTTGTCCTAATCTTATTGGAACCGCATCTTGCATTTGTGTTCTTCCCATTTTTATAATATCATCAAATTCATCAGCTTTTTTTAGTAATACAGCATGCAATTTATATAATTTTTCTAACATGGATTCTAAAAGTCTTACTGCCGCTATTTTGCCCGCAGTTGGAATAACATCATTAGTGGACTGACCATTATTTACATGATCATTAGGATGTACCACTTTATAATCTCCTTTTTCTCCACCTAAAATTTCAATAGCTCTATTTGCTATAACTTCATTAGCATTCATATTCATGGAAGTTCCTGCTCCACCTTGAATTGGATCTGTAATAAACTCATCATGTAATTTTCCATCTATTATTTCATCACAAGCTTTAGTTATTGCATTACTTATTTCTATTTCTAATATTCCCGCTTTCATATTAGTAATTGCTGAAGCTTTCTTTACTTCTGCTAATGCTTTTATAAATTCTGGGTGTATAGTTAAACCTGTAATTCTAAAATTTTCTGAAGCTCTTAATGTCTGTACACCATAATATGCTGACTTTGGTACTTGCTTTTCTCCTATAGAATCACTTTCTAATCTAAATAACATTTTTAAACTCCCCCCTAATTTATATTTTAAAAATTAATTTACTCTTTTTATTTTAATTCATACTTTTTTCGTCCCTCTTCATATAAATCATTTCCATACATATCATTTACCACAATAGCTGGGAACCCCTCAACTTCTAATCTTCTTATAGCTTCTGGACCAAGGTCTGGATATGCTATTAATGTTGACTTTTTTATAGATTTTGCGATTAATGCTCCAGCCCCACCAACTGCTGAAAAATAAATAGCTTTATTCTTCACTATGGATTCTTTTACTTCTTTACTTCTAGGACCCTTACCAATCATTCCTTTTAAACCATTATCCAATAAAATAGGTGCAAACCCATCCATACGATAACTTGTAGTTGGACCTGCCGAACCTATTACTTTACCTGGTTTAGCTGGTGCCGGTCCCACATAAAATATAACTTGACCTTCAAGTTCCATTGGCAAATTTTCATCCTTTTCAATTAATTTCACTAACCTTGAATGTGCCACATCTCTTGCTGTATAAATCACTCCATATAATTCAACTTTATCTCCTATTTTTAACTTTTTAATATTTTTTTCTGTCAAAGGTAAATCAACTCTCATAATTTCATCTCCTTAAACCTATAAAATAATTGTTTCATGTCTAGCAGCATGACAATTAATATTAACAGCTACTGGAAGTGATGCTATATGGCATGGATGTATATTTATTTTTACCCCTAAAGAAGTTGTTCTTCCTCCAAGTCCCATAGGCCCTATACCAAGTTTATTAATATCATTTAATAATTTATCTTCCAAATTAGCTATTCTAGGATCTTCATTATGATCATTAAGCGGTCTTAATAAAGCTTCTTTAGCCATCAAAGCAGCTTTTTCAAAAGTTCCTCCTATACCTACACCAACTACAATAGGTGGACATGGATTCCCTCCAGCTTCACTTATAGCTTTTAATATAAATTTCTTGACTCCTTCTTCACCTTCTAGTGGTTTTAACATTTTAATTTTACTCATATTTTCGCTTCCACCACCCTTTGGTGCAATTGTTAACTTAACTTTATCCCCTGGTACAAGTTTTATATGAATTACTGCTGGAGTATTATCATTTGTATTTTTTCTGTATAAAGGATTTTCAACAATAGACTTTCTTAAATATCCTTCTTTATATCCCTGTCTTACACCTTCATGAATAGCCTCATTAATATCTCCATTTACATGTACTTCTTGCCCTAATTCTACAAAAACAACAGCTACTCCAGTATCTTGACAAATAGGCATCTTCTCTTTAGCCGCTATTTTATCATTTTCTAATATTTGAGATAAAATTTCTTTTCCAACTTTAGACTCTTCCATTTCATATTTTTCTTTTAAAGCACTAATTACATCATCACTTAGAATACAATTAGATTTTATAGCTATTTGCTTAATAGCAGAGGTTATCTCCTCAGAACTTATTTCTCTCATAAGATATTCTCCTTTCAAGTTATACCCTGAAAATTAAATCTAGCTTTATTGCATTGATGTAATATTTTTAAAATATTAAGTTATGCTGATGGCTCTGATAATTCTCCTTCAGATGCGGCTACAACAATAGATGCTGCTGCATTACCTGTTACATTAACAGCAGTTCTACCCATATCTAATATTCTATCAATACCACCTATTAAAGCTGCACCTTCAAGTGGTAATCCTACAGAAGATAGCACCATCATAAGCATCATAAATCCTGATCCCGGCACACCCGCTGTTCCAATTGATGCTAAAAGCGCTGTCAAAAGTATTGTTAATTGTTGTGCCGGGCCTAGATGTATTCCATATGCTTGTGCGATAAATATAGCACAAACTCCTTGATATATTGCAGTTCCATCCATATTTATTGTTGTTCCAAGCGGAAGTACAAAACTTGATATTCCATCTGATACACCAAATTTTTTCTTAACAATCCCCATAGTTAATGGAAGTGTTCCTGCACTACTACTTGTGCTAAATGCAAGAATTGTAGCTGGTGATACTTTTTTGAAAAATGTTAGTGGTGATATTTTTGCAAATGTAGTAACCGAGAAAGAATAAGCAACTACAGAGTGTATAATAAATCCTAAATATACAACACCTATTACTTTTAAAAGTGGTAATAATACACTTGGTCCATTTTCAGCAATAACAGGTACTATAAGTGCAAAAACTCCATATGGAGCTAAACTCATTATCATTTCAGTTAACTTATACATAATTTCTGCTAAACTATCACATACTTTTAAAAATGCTTCTCCTTTCTTGCCTATCTTTGTGGCCCCTACTCCGAGTACAAGTGCAAAAAATATAATTTGAAGCATATTTCCTTTTCCAAGTCCCATTAATGGATTTGGGGGTACAATATCAAGTAGTGTTTTCGCTAATGATGGAGCTTTTGTTACTGTCTTAGATGTTTCAGCTGGAAGAGTTAGTAATAATCCTACTCCTGGCTTTAAAATATTTGCAAGAAATAATCCTACAATTATTGCTATTGCCGTTGTAACAAAGAAAAAAATCATGGTTTTACCACCAATTCTGCCTAATTTTTTAGTGTCGCCAATACTAGATGCCCCTACCACTAATGATGCAAATACTAATGGTACTATAGTCATCTTAATAAGATTCAAAAACAAAGTTCCTATAGGTTTTATATAGGTTACTGCTATAGCTGGATTCGTAGTAAAGGCTAAACCAACTAATACCCCCGCTCCCATTCCAATCATAATTTTAGTTACAAGTTTCATACAATAGCCTCCTAATATTCATTATTAAATTTTAAATAAACTAACTAATGAACCAACCTTCGAAGCTTTGTTATCTTATTGTATTTTTAGTATTATTCCTTTGTTATTTCTGTATTTCTTGCAACTTTTTCAACTTCATTAGAAACTACTGAAACAACTTTTTTGTTAAATGCATCTGGAATTATATAATCTTCATTTAATTCATCATCTGTAACTATACTAGATATTGCTCTAGCTGCTGCAAGCTTCATATCTTCAGTTATATCTCTTGCTCTAGCTTTTAATGCTCCTTTAAATATACCTGGAAATACTAAAACATTATTAATCTGATTTGGGAAATCTGATCTACCTGTTGCAATTACTTTAGCTCCTCCTTTTTTAGCTTCATCTGGCATTATTTCTGGAACTGGATTTGCCATAGCGAATATAATAGCATCTTTATTCATAGTTGATACCATATCAGCATTTAATACATTTGCTGCAGAAACACCTATAAATACGTCTTTTCCTTTTATTATGTCTTTCAGAGTTCCAGTTTCTAAATGTTTGTTAGTAACTTCTGCTATATTTTTTTGAGCTTCATTCATCCACTCAGCACCTTTTATTAATGCTCCTTTTAAGTCACACATAACCACATTCTTAGCACCTGCTAATAATAATAATTTACAAATTGAAATCCCTGCTGATCCAGCTCCATTAATAACTATTTTTGCACTTTCTAAATTTTTACCTACAACCTTTAATGCATTTAGGATTCCTGCCAAAACTACTATAGCTGTCCCATGTTGGTCATCATGAAATACTGGTATATCTAATTCTTCTTTTAATCTTCTTTCAATTTCAAAACACCTAGGTGCTGAAATATCTTCTAAGTTTATTCCTCCAAAAGTTGGCGCTAAATATTTTACAGTTCTTATAATTTCTTCTGTATCCTTAGTATCTAAACATATAGGAAAGGCATCTATATCTCCAAACTCTTTAAATAATATTGCTTTTCCCTCCATAACTGGCATTGCAGCTTTAGGTCCTATATCACCAAGTCCTAACACTGCGGTCCCATCTGTAACTACTGCAACTAAATTGCCTTTAGATGTATATTTGTAAACGTTATCGCTACATTTAGCAATTTCTCTACATGGCTCTGCAACACCCGGAGTATATGCCGTACTCAATTCTTCTTTATTGGTTACGCTTACTTTGGAAGCTATCGATATTTTTCCTTTGTTTTTTTCGTGAATTTTCAAACTTTTTTCACTATAATTCATAATGTATCACCCCCGTATTTGATTGTGTCTACATTATAATAATACTATATTCTTTTATTTAAAATTCATAGATATATAATACTTTTACGGTTTTACTGTAATTACTTTATTTTGTTATGAATTTATTATAAATAACTAATATTTATTAATTTTATTTCAGCTGATTTTATGAATAATTATCTAATATTTGCATAAAAAAAGAAGCGACATAATCGCTTCTTTCTTAAAAATATTATTTTGCTAAAACTTTTTCAATAGATTTAACTAATTCTTTAGCAACATACTCAGCATCTTCTAATGTTAATGTTGAATATACTGGTAATGTTATTTCATTAGCATATTGTGCATAAGCATTTGGATAATTGTTTATATCATATCCTAAGTTCTTATAAAGAGTGAACATTGGAAGTGGAATAAAGTGAACATTTACTGCAATATCTTTTTCAGCCATCATTGTGATTACTTCAGATCTTTGTTCATCTGTAAATCCTTTTATTCTTAATGGATATAAGTGATATGATGTTTCCATAATATCATTTTTAGCTTCTGGTATAATAGCCCACTCTTTTTCTTTAAAAATATTTGTATATACTTCAAATATTGCTGCTCTCTTTTTAAGCATATCATCATATCTCTCAAGTTGAGCAAGTCCTATTGCTGCCATTATATCTGGCATGTTACATTTAAATCCATCTGTTAAAATGTCATATTGCCATGCTCCTGCTTTCATTTTTGATAGAGCATCCTTTGTTTGACCATTTAATGATGTATATTTTAATTCTCTATATAAATCTTCTTTACCCATAAAATTATTATTGTTATATGTAATTCCACCACCTTCTGCAGTAGTAAGATTTTTTACTGCATGGTATGAAAATACATGGAAGTCCATTTGTCCTCCAACTTTTTTACCTTTATATTTAGCTCCAAAAGAGTGTGCTGAATCAGATATTAAAACTATATCTTCACGATTCTTAGCTTTTATAACTTCTCTTATTTTATCATAATCAACTGGAACTCCAGCAAAGTCAACTGTCATTATTGCCTTTGTGTTTGGAGTTATAGCATCATATATTTTTTGTTCATCTATTAAGAAACTGTCTTTTTTTACGTCAACAAATTTTGGTCTTAAACCTCTATGAAGAATTACATTTGAAGTTGAAGTATAAGTATATGGAGTAGTTATAATTTCATGATGACTATTTCCTTCTCCACCAATACCTAGAACTTTTAATATAAGTTCCATACCCATTGTCGCACTAGATACTGCAACACCTTTATTAGCATCAGAGTATTTAGCTATTTCTTCTTCGAACTTAGCTGTTTTAGGACCTGATGTAATCCAACCTGATTTTAAAGTATCAATTACGCCTTCAATTTCTAATTGTGATATATCTGGTGGTGAAAATGGTATTTTCTTTGACATAATAAAAACTTCCTTTCAATTAACATCTTGCATATAACTTCACAAAATGTTGGCCATAATATTTTGTATCTAGACTACATCTAAATAATGTAGTCTATTATTTTTTATATAATTTATTTTCTATAGAAATTTCTAATAGTTTCACATACAAATTGAACTTCTTCTTCTGTTATTTCAGGATATATTGGAAGTGCAATTATCTTTTTAGCTATTCTTTCAGCTACTGGGAAATCTCCTTCTTTATATCCTAAATATTCAAAACATTGTTGTTCATGAAGTGGCTTTGGATAGTATATACTAGTTCCGACTTCATTTTTCTTCAAGTGTTCTTGAAGCCCATCTCTATTTTCTACTAATATATTAAATACATAGTAAACATGTTTTTGATCTTTAGCTATTTTAGGGATTTTTATTTCAGGACAATCTTTTAATCCGTCAATATACATTTGAGCTACTTTTTCTCTCTTTTCAATAGCTTCATCTATATACTTTAATTTTACTCCTAATACAGCTGCTTGAAGTGTATCAAGTCTTGAGTTATATCCTACATGGTCATAATGATATTTTTTAGATGCACCGTGAACTCTGTATTGCTTTGCAAGTTCTGCTAATTTATCATCATTTGTAACTATCATTCCACCATCGCCATAACCGCCTAGTGTTTTAGTTGGGAAAAATGAGTAAACTCCAAAATCTCCAACACCACCAGAGTGTATGTATTGTTCTCCATTACCTTTATATCTCATACCAAATGCTTCAGCTGCATCTTCAAGAACTTTAAGGTCATGCTTCTTTGCAATTTCCATTATTTTATCCATATCAGCCATTTGATTAAATAAGTGAATTGGTAATATTCCTACTGTTTTATCTGTTACTTTTTCTTCTATTTTACTAGTATCTATTTGTAATGTTTCTTCATCAATATCTACAAAAACAGGTTTTCCTTTATGTCTTGCTACACATGAAGTTGATGCTAGGAAAGTAAATGGTGATGTTATAACTTCTGCTCCATCACTAAATCCTAAAATATCTGATGCTATAACTAATGCATCTGTACCTGATGCAACTCCAATTGCATGTTTTATTCCTGTATACTCTTCTATAGCTCTTTCGAATTCAGCAACTTTATCTCCTAATATGAAGTTTCCTTTTTCAATGACACTTTGAATCGCGGTATCAAATTCATTCTTTTTTTCATTGTATTCTCTTTGAGAAGTATAAAAATTAACTTTCATTTTTTCACTTTCCTCTCTTTATTTTTAAGTTTTTAATTTATTTTAACTTTTTAGCTATTAAAACTTTTACTACTTTTTGCATTTTTTTAATTTCTTCTTCTGGTGCTTCCCAATCTGTTATTACTAAATCTAAATCCTTTATATCTAAAGTCTTTGAGAAAAATTCTGTACCTACCTTATCAAAATTGGCCAGACATATTTTTCTTCTTGAGACTTCAGCTACTGTTTTTTGAAATATAGCACCTTCTGGAGTGGCACTACTAAGACCATGTTTTGAAGAAATTCCACCACCAGTTAAAAAGGCTACATCTATTCTTAAAGTTCTTATAAACTCCGTAGCTAAAGCATCCACTACACCTTCGTCATTTTTTATGTTTCCACAAACTATATATGTCTCTACATTACTTAAAGCTTTTAACTTTTGGGCTATGGTTAATGAATTAGTAACAACAGTATAATTTTTATCCATAGGCAAGTATTTCAACAAAACATAATGTATGCTTGCACCACCTATAAATATAGTATCTCCATTATCTATATATTTTGCAGCCATTTTTGCTACAGAATTTTGATGCTCTGTACCCTCATTATACCTTAGTTTATCATCAATTGGTAATCTTCTTACCTTTGACAGAGGTATTGCCCCACCATGAGTTCTCTTCAAAAGTCTATGAGTTTCCATAACTTTAAGATCTCTCCTAATGGTATCTATGGAAGTTCCAAATTCTTCTGCTAAATCCTTTGCAAGTACTCTCCCTTTAGTCTTTACAATGGAAAGTATTTTTTCTCGTCGTTCCTCAGCAAACATTTTTTAACTCTCCTTCCATAAACAATGATATACAAATCCTCTTCACTATATTATCACGTTTGTGCATTTTTGTTAATAGTTTTATGCACTTTTTTTCTGTTTATTGCATGTTTTTAAAATAAAAAGAGAGATTCAAACAGAATCTCTCTTTTTATTAATGCTTTATCTAATTTTCATAACCGTCATCTTCAATCTTAAATTTTTTTACCACTTCTTTATTTAAGTTCTTTCCATCTTCACTTTTAACGTTAGTGGTTATCTTTATTTTATAAATTTGTTTACCACTTAATCTGCCATTCTGTATTCTATGAACATCCCAACAATGATCATAATTCCCATTAGACTTTATATATACTGATTTTCCATCATTCCCAATAGTAGTTGTAATAGCTAATGTTTTATTATCACCGTCACTTACTACTATATTATTCTTATTTATAGTGTTTTTATCCAAATTTTCATTAAAGTTTATTTTCCATTGTTTCTGTGGTTTTACCTCTATTACATTTTCATGAACTAACTCTTTGGTAGTCTTATCTTTCAAGTCAAACTTTAATACTGCTTTTTCACTTTTATCATAACCATTTATATAATAGATATTATCCCCACTAACAATATAGTTATCTCTTTTATCAGTATTATATCCACCAAGAACATAGTTATCATTTTCATTTATATTAGTATCCATAGACCTATAAATTTTTGTTTTATTGGTTCCATCAGTTTTTATCCTACAAAAACCATCATCACAATAATAATATATCCAATTATCTATTATTCTAATTTTACTATAATCTACATTTTTACCTAACGTCCTCTTACCTATTACCTTGCTTCCATCCATTTTTTCAAGACATTGTGTTTGTGTATTATATATCCAATTATCATTTACAATATAATAACTATCAATAGATGGTGCACCAATTCGTATTATTTCTTCGTTACTCATATCATTTTTCATTCTATAGTACTTTCCATTATATTGCCTAAAATATAACCATTCATTTGAACTACATAACATCTCTTTTAAATTGTCGTAGTTCTCATCACTTGCGTAATTTGACTCATTTAAATCTAACTTTTTCCCATTTTCTAAGAAAAATACTTTATCTAAATCATAAATTAAACAGTTATTATTTATATTAGGATAAGCTATTTCTTCTTGATTAAAAACAGATGTTTTACAGCTTCCATCCTTCTTCATTTTACAAAGTCCCTTATGGCTATCATAAAAATTAGTACCTGGTATATAATATATCCACTCTCCTATAATTTTCTCCTTATGTGCTTTAATATTCAAATCCTGTAGTTCTGTTCCGTCTTTTTTAACTCTAAATAATTCGTAAAATTTATTTTGTGGTGCAAGTGATCTAAAATAAATCCAATCTCCATCAATTGTTATATTACAACTACTAATATCATTTACTTTTGTATTTTGTGTTCCATCTGTTTTAACTTTATAGATAGAACCTCCGTCATACGAATTTCTATAATATAACCAATCTCCCTCTTTAACTAATAAACTTCTGTTATTTACGATTCCCTTTTCCACAGAATTGTTTTGTGCAAAAGCATATGTTGGGAAAAGTGATACGCACAGCACATAACACATAAAAAATGCTATGATTTTCTTATTAATTTTACTTCTCATGTTCATCCCCCTTTAAACCTTTATATTTATAAATTTAATTTGTTACCTTTTTTACAACCTCATTAAAATTTTGTGGTAGTTGATTTTTCATATACTTAGATTTACTATTTAACTTTTCAAGATTTTTGTAATATAATCTTTTTAAAGTTTGTTGATTATTCAAAAACATCTTATCATTAGTAGCTTTATATGCTTTTTGCAAAAAACTAAAATATTTAGTGTATATATCCGCATAAAATTTTTCTATACCAAGAGCCTTTTCATAATATTTATTTGCGTTATAAAAATCATTATTTTTTTCGTATAAAAATGCCATGTTTAACTTAATCCTAGGATCATACGGGTTTAATTTTTCAGCTTTAATTAAATTTTTTATTTTATCATCACCTTTTGAAACCTGTGCTAAAAATATATATGTTTCAGAATTTTTCTCAAAAGTTATAGTTTCGTTCCATTTATAAAATTTTTCTGCTAATTTTAGTTGTCCACTAGACTCGTATATATTCCCCAAAATATTACATGCACTACAGCATATGAAGTACACCGAAAACATTACTACTAAAAAATTTATACTATAGCTTAGCTTATCTTTTAGTTCTTTATTGTCATGTTCTTCTTTATTTAAAGCGAGTATCATAGATATTATTATAGTTATTATAGAAAATGAAAAATCAAACTCTAACATACTATGAGCATAAATACTTAAATACATAATTGCATAGTAAATCTTTTTATCATCCTTTATAGTTTTATTTATATATACTAGTCCATACACAAATAAAACTATAAATAATACTCCTCCTAAAACTCCTAAATCAAAACTATGTTGAATTAAAGAATTATGAATATATTTAACATCATAAAATGCGGATTGAATTCCATACTGTTTATACTGATATGAATTTATGCCAAATCCAAATATATTAGATAAAATAGCCTTTATTGAATCTTCATAATAAATTAATCTTTCCTGTACTACTGGGATATGAATAGAAATGTTTTTTAGTCTTAAAAATAATTGTGCTTTTGAAAAACATACACTAAACAATGCTACTATTATTAAACATAAACTAAATATTCTTTTGTTTTTTAGTTTAGTATTATCACTAATGTAATAAATTAAATATATTATAGGTGGCATAAATATAATTGCCATTCCCCCTACTTGTGAGCATAAAGTATACGTTATTATTGATAAAACAAAATTAATTATTACTTTGTTATGATTATGCATCCTAAATTTAACCATGACTTCAAGAAATATAAATATACATAAAAATACTAAGGTATATCTTGAACATGTATACAAAACCCCACTTATTAAAACATACTCTATTAAATTTCTAAAATTATTATTTTCTCTTATAGTATTTATATAAAGTACTAAAACCATCAAAATACTATAAGTATTTACATACCCTATATTGCCATATATACGTTTATTCATATATATTCCTTGATATAAAATAGATATAAAAACTCCCATTGAAAAGAAATATACAAAATAATCATAAATTTCTTCTTTTTTATCCTTTAAATGAAAAAATAAAATGTAAAAAATAATTCCACATAAATACGTAAATATTCCTTCTAAAGATAAAAATATATTATTACTTTGACTTAGTGAAATAACACCAAGTATAGTAATACATATTAAAATTAATACATATACATCTGCAAAAATTTTATACTTATTTATAATTATATAACTAGTCCCAATCAATAAAAGTATGGCACTTGATAATCCTTCACCTAAAATACAATATGGTATAACATTAATAATAAAAATAACTATTGCTAAATACAAACAGCTCTTATCTTTTGTATTTGTCATATAATCTTCCTTTCTTGCACTTTAACTAAAAATAACCGATAATACAGAAATCATCATACCTATAGTACATATCCAAATTGCAAACGAAATCAATGTACATTTTGCTGCTTTTCCAAGCCCATCTTCTTCTTTAAATCCTTGAACCTCACTTATACATTTCAAAAATATAATTAATTGCTTAATACCAATAACTATATCCAATATAATAAATAATCTTATAAGTACAGCTAAAAGCATACTACCATCTATAATTTCTGAACTAGCCATAAATATTTCTTGTTTAAATATTGCAATTTTTATAACATGTAAAATCAAAGCATATATTAATGGAACTTGTGACCATGCTAATGTTACTCTTATTTCCTTGAAAGATGCTATAGCTCCCATATGTTTCCCTAATATATGAAATATCTTTCCTGATAAGTATATTGAAACTATTCCTGTTATAATTCCATTCCTTATACACTCTAATATAATTGACTTTATTCCCCCTGATAAAATTTCCACTTCAGTAAGTTCTTTAAAATATAACTCTATACTAACACTACCTAATATACTTAAAAGTAATATTATTATCTCTGATGTATTATCTTTAAGATTTTTAATAGTTTCTCTAGGTTTTGTCCAAATAGTAATCCATGGACTATAAAAAAATTTTTTTTCTTTATTCATATTTCTCCCCTTTCGAACTATAATATCTTGTTAATATTGTGCTTATATTTACATTTTAATTGTACTTTAATTTATATTTATTTTCAATATTATACATTTTTGTATTTTTTTCATATTACCAATTAAACATCTTAATTTTCAATATTTCAGCAATAAAAAACTGCTGACTTTCTATTAGTCAACAGTTCTTTATTTGTTTTATTATTTACTATTTTTTATTCTTTCTATTTTTTCTCATTAATACAACTCCAAGTCCAGACAAAGCACTTCCTATTGATGCAAATAATCCACTACCAAATGGCATACCTGTTTGTGGTAATTTTTTTTCTTTTATTTCTGTAGCTTTTTTATTAGACTTACTTTCTGTACTCTTAGTACTTGATGATTTAGCTTTGCTAGTTACTTTATTTTGTTTTTGATTATCTTTATTTTGTTGCTTTTTATCTTCTGTATTTACTTCCTTAGAATTTTCTTGTTTTTTCTCTATTTCTTTTTGTTTAGGATCTTCAGAACCTTGTTTTTCACTGATATTATCTTTTTTTTGCTCTTTCTTATCCTTTTTAGTGTCTTTATTGTCTTTTATATTTTGATCCTTTTTGTTGCTATCTTTCTCTTCTTTTGTACTCGTATCATTGGATGACGTATTATCATCTTTCTTATTTTCTTTATCATTCTTTACTTCTTCACTAGGTTTTACTTCATTCTCTTTTTTGTTTTCTTTTGTATTTTTCTTGTGTTTTTTATGTTTATGACTTGTACTAGTTGATGTATTACTAGGTTTTTCTATATAATTTGAATTATCCTTTACTTTTTTAATAGTATCTTCTTTTAACTTAATTGCAAAAGTTTCATCTTTATCTTCTACTTCATTGTGCATTGTAATTTCTACTTTTGACTTCTCATTTGGTATTTTAAATCTTATAGTAGTACTATCTTTATTTTCTTTTACTTTAGGTTTTGACACTTCATTTAATGCTGCAAGTCTATTTATTTTTACTACTTCTTCTCCTATAACTTCAAATTCTTTAACTTTATCTCCATCTACTTTTATAGCTTTAATATCCTTTTGTTGTCCTTTTAATTTTATTGTCATATATGCTTGTTTATCTTTCACTTCAACATTTATTTTTTGTTCCATATCTACATATTTTGCTGCTATTTTTTCATTTTCCTTATTTTCTTTATTGTCAAAGCCTACTTTTCCTTCATATACTGCTGGCTTTTCTATGTTTATTACCTGTTTCTCTTCATTTCGTGGTTTTTCTGGTTTTTCATTACTATTTCCGTTTACTGTAGCTTTAACATAGGCAACATCTGTAAATATATAATATTCATATGAATATGAAATAACATAAACTTTCTTCAAAATTCTATATTCATCGCCATTTTTCATATCAGAATCAATATAACTACTACCACTATCTTCCTCATTAAATTTCACTATTTCTTTTATAGTTTTATATGTTCCATCTTTATCTTTCTTTTGAATTTCAGTTACTATTCTAGGTTCGCTATCTTTTTCTTTTAAAAATTCTAATGGTGTCTTTTTACCTAATTGTTCCTTATATTCATTTATATTTTCCGGAATTTTCTTTGTATCAAATGAACTTGCAATTTTAAACCAACATATGATATCTAAAGCAGATAATTCTTGATCCCATTTTACTTGTCCATCATTAGCTGATAATTGTAATTTTAACGCTTGTTTTTGCGGATAAGCTGTAATCCATCTCTTTCCTTTTAATGAATCTGGTAATTTAGGAACTACTGCTAATTTATTAAGTGAACAATCTAATCTCTTATTTTCAGGTATTAACTCCCATATATTTAAAGGTATTTTTGTTAATTGATTGTCTTTAATTTGGAACATCGTTAATTTATTTAAGTTTTTATATACTTCATCCGGTATTTTTTCTATATAATTTGTTCCTAAATCAAGCCATGTTAATTTTTTTAAATTAGACAATTGTTTCGGTATTGTTTTTAGCTGGTTTTTGCTTAAAATTAAATGTTGAAGATTAGTTAATGCAAAAACGCTTTCTGGTATTTTAGATATTCCTGTTTCCTCTAAAGATAAATATTCTAAATTTTTAAGATTAGCAAATGCATTATCATCAACTTTACTTAAAGGGGTATGCATGTTATATATACTTAATTGTTTTAATTTGGTTAATCTATCAAATATACCTTGTGGTAATTCTTTAAATTGATTCATTCCTATATGGAGTTCAGTAAGTTCTGTTAATTTATCAAAAATACCTTTAGGTAGTTTTTTAATATAATTTCCATGTATATCTAATTTTTTTAATTTTGTTAGATTATCAAATACTCCATCTGGAAGTTCAGTTATTTCATTTCCTGTTAAATCAAGTGCAGTTACATTTTTACCTAAGAATTGTAATCTTGAAATATTCTTTATTTCTTTTCTTGGAAGGCTTATTTCTCCTTCTGCAAGAGCTAACTCTTCATTTGTAACAATTCCATCTCCATCTTTATCTAACTTAGCCGCTACCAATACTTTATTAAATTGTTTATCATCATCAATTTTCTTATGATCTTCATCAAAACCATTCCACTCTTTTAAATTATTCTTATCAAATACAAACATAACTTTTCTATATTTATCAAAGTTTCCAATATCGCTGACAAGTCCACCCATAGGACCAACTAAAACACAACCTTCATGTTCTGAATTTATATCAGAAATATTTACTTCAAATGTTTTAAATGGATATTTATCCTTATGATCTAATTTTCCATATCCTTTGGCAACACTTTCAGGAAATTTTCCATTACTTTTTATACGAAAATCATATAATCCATCAGCAAAACAAATATTTAATAATGTTATCTTCATTTTTCCATCTTTAACTTCTAATTTAGCTTTTTTATCAAAGAAGTTATTTAGCATTGATGTTTCATTTCTATCTTCTACTTTATAAGCAGTAAATCCAACAGTATATATTCCATCTGCTATATTATTATCTTGTTCATTATTAGTATCTGCACCTACCACTGCCTTTGCATACGCTACATCTCTAAGTACATATACATCCATGCTATATGATCTTGCCGAAACTAGTTTTACTATTCTATACTCATCACCATTTTGCATGTTTTTATCTTCTACTATTTCTGGAACATCTATTTTATCTTCAGATATAATTTGTTTTAAAGTTGTATAATCTCCATTAGAATTCTTCTTTTGTATTATTGTTTTTACAGTAGGGTCACAAGAATTATCATGCATTAATTCTAGTATTTCCTTTTTTTCAAACTCCTTTTTATATTCCTCTAAAGTAGTAGCTGTCTTTCCACTCGGATGAATCATCTTCCAAACTATCATATCCATTCCTGATAAATTTTGAGTCCATGTTATTTTTCCATCCTTTGCACTTAATTTTATATCCATATATGTTTTTTGAGGATATGCCCAAGTGCTTTTCTTTTTTTTGAATTCATTTGGAACCTCTGGTATCTTATCTAATTTATTCATTATGAAATCAAGACTTCTAAGTTTAGGTGATTTATAAAATACATCCAAGGGTATTGATTTTAATAAGTTATCATTCATTTGAAGTACTTGTAGATTAGGAAGATTTGTATATAACTCCTGTGGAATCTCCTCTATATAATTAGAACTTAAATTCAACTCTTTTAAATCTTTTAATTTAATTATTTCTTTTGGAACTATACTAATATTATTTCTTGAAGCATTAAAAGTTGTTAATTTACCTAGATTAAAAATTTCTTTTGGAATTTCTTTTAAATTACAATTTTCTATTGATAAATATTCAAGTTTATTTAGCTTATTTAATGTACTAAAATCGGCCTTTTTTAATGGATTATCTGATATAACTAAAGATTTTAAATTAACCAACTTATCAAAAATCCCATTTGGTATTTCTTCTATATTATTTTGATTTAGTTGAAGTTCTTTCAAATTAGTTAATTTATCAAATACTCCTATAGGTAGCTCTTTTATATTATTACCATTTAAATATAAAACCTCTAAATTTGTTAATTTGTCAAATATTCCTTCTGGTAACTTATCTATATAATTTCCTATTAAATATAACCTTTTAATATCACTTCCAAGATTTTTTAAAAAAGATATATCTTTTATTGATTTTACAGAAATATTTAATTCTTCTTTTATTGAAGCAATTTCATCTTCTGTTATAATACCATTTCCATCTTTATCTACGCCAGCCTCTATCAACGCTGTAGTAAGATTCTTATTATAATCAACTACTTTTTTGTCCCTTTCAAATCCATTCCAACCTTTTTTATATTCATTATTAAATACTATTTTAGCCTTTTTGTATTTTGAAAAATCACCAATATCTTTTTTTACTCCGCCCATTGGTCCAGCAAGTACACACGCCATGTAATCGTCTTGTAATTCTGAAATTTCTATTTCATATGTCTTATACGGGTACTTTCCATCATCATTAGCTTTACCATACCATTTTCCTATACTTTCTTTAAATATGTTATCAGAACCAATACGAAAATCTAATACCCCATCAGCAAAACAAGTATTTAACATAGTTATTTTTTTCTTACCATTCTTAACTTCTAATTTTACATTTTTATCAAAAAAGTTTCCTAGCATGGAACTAGCTTGTGGATTTTCCAAATGATATGCTTCAAAACCTATAGTATATACTCCATCTTCTATAGATTTTTTATTTAAATCCTGTTTATCTTTAGTATCTCTTTTTTGTAAATTCTTTTTTTTACCTGTTTCCTTTTTATTATCCTTTACTTTATTATTTTCATCTTTTTTAATTTCTTTATTGTTTGTTTTATTTTTATTATGTTCACCAGTATTAACATTTACTGGAATTACCCTAAATGCAACTCTATTATTTCCCATTGGCTGAACATTCATATGCATTAAAATTTTAGAGTTTAAATCTTTTATTTGAAATTTTATTTTTCCTTTTTCTTTTCCTTTACCGTCAGCTGTTATTTTCGCACTTCTTTCCAATTCTTGAGTCTTTACTTCTACTTCATCATCTATAGATGCAGTTATGTTACTCATCCAATCAATGCTATCTACTGATAAAATTAAATAATGCTTACCATTCACAATTTCATGTTGAACTTTTTCTATATATTCTCCAGCCATAGAAGGATTCTCTGAAGTATCTTTTAATACTTTTACTTTTATCTCTTCTTTTTTATTAGCTTCTTCTTGTTTTTGTGAAGATATGTTCATATTAGAATATAACTTTTCATTTAAACCATTAACTTCATATTTTCCATTTTTAATTGACTTCTCTATATCTTTACATATAGCCTTTGCTTCTATTTTAGGTATATCTGTACTATTAGGCATAGCTTGTACTACAACTGGCATTCCTCCCACTAATACAATTGCTGTAGCTGCAACCCCTACTCCTTTATTTATCCTTTTAAGCATGTCCATATAATTTATCTCCTTTTTGTATCCTTATATTTCCTCCTTACATTATATGCTTTTTGATATTGATTTTCAATTAATATCGAATATCATTTTCACCGATTATGCTTGATTATATCCTTAATTTGTGAATTTTCATTAAATTATTTTACATTTATTTAATACTTTTATTTTTGTAAAAACATTAAATAAAAGCCTATAGATAAACTTTTATATTGTCTATCTATAGGCTAATTTTATAACTAAATATTTTTTAACTAATTGATTTTACAAATCTTTCTATACGTTTTAATGCTTCCATGATATCATCCATAGAACAAGCATAACAAGCTCTTATAAATCCTTCTCCACATTCTCCAAAAGCATTTCCTGGAACTGTTAAAACTTTTTCTTGCATTAAAAGTTTTTCGCAGAATTCATCTGAAGTTAATCCAGTAGATTTTATAGATGGGAATAGATAAAATGCTCCCTTTGGTTCAAAACACTCAAGTCCGATTTTCTTAAATCCATTAACCATAACTCTTCTTCTTCTGTTATATTCTTTATTCATCTCTTCAATATCTTTATCACTATTTTTCAAAGCTTCAATAGCAGCATATTGTCCTGTTGTAGGAGAACACATTATTGCATATTGATGTATTTTTTTCATGGCATCTATAAGCACTTTATTTCCACAAACATAACCCATTCTCCATCCAGTCATTGCATAAGCTTTTGAAAAACCATTTATCAAAATAGTTTTATCCTTAATTTCAGGAAAACTTGCTATTGATACATGCTTCGTATCATAAGTTAATTCTGAATAAATTTCATCAGATAAAACAATTATATCTTTATCTTTAAGAACCTCTACAATTTTTGCAAGTTCATCTTTTGTCATAATTGCACCTGTTGGATTATTAGGAAATGGTACAATAACAACTTTAGTTTTTGGAGTTATAGCACTTTCAAGTAACTCTGGAGTTAATTTAAAACCATCTTCTGATCTAAGATTTAAAACTACAGGAGTTGCCCCTGCAAAAACAGTACATCCTTTATATGCCACAAAACTCGGCTCTGGAATAATAACCTCATCACCTGGGTCAACTAATGCTCTTAGCGCAATATCTATTCCTTCACTTCCACCTACTGTTACAATAATTTCATTTTCTGCATTATAATCAAGATTATACTTTCTATGTAAAAACGCTGAGATTTCTTCTCTAAGTTCAATAAACCCAGCATTTGATGAATAATGAGTGTGCCCTTTTTCTAAAGAATAAATACCTGCTTCTCTAACATTCCAAGGTGTAACAAAATCAGGTTCTCCAACACCAAGTGATATAACATCCTCCATTTCATTTATCATATCAAAGTATTTTCTTATACCTGAAGGTGGCATTGTCCTTACCTTAGGTGAAATCATATCTTCTAATCTCATATAAATATTGCCTCCCTATCATCTCTTGTTTTCTTTTCGAAAATAGTTCCTTTATCTTTATATTTTTTAAGTATAAAGTGAGTAGAAGTACTTAAAACTGCTTCTTGAGTAGCTAATTTTTCTGCTACAAATAAAGCTACTTCTTTCATTGTTTTTCCTTCTACTATAACATTTAGATCGAATCCACCAGATGACATTAAATAACATGCTTTAACTTCACTAAATCTATAAATTCTTTCTGCTACTTTATCAAATCCCTCTCCTCTTTGTGGAGTTACTTTTACCTGTATTAACGCAACAACACTATCTTTACTTGTTTTTTCCCAATTAATTAACGCTGGATATCCAACTATAATATTATCTTCTTCATATTTGTTTATGGCTTTTTCAACTTCTTCTACAGTCTTTCCTGTCATAGCCGCTATTTCTTCTGCATTATATTTACTGTTCTTTTCAAGAATCTCCAATATTTCTTCCATAGCAATTACCTCCTAATTTTTAAATTTATATAAAAAAACTCCTTCATCCCTGAAAGGGACGAAGGAGTTTCGCGGTACCACCCTAGTTAGTGCAAAATAGCACTCTCTCTATTGAAACTTATAAGTTTCATTCCTCATAACGTGAGGTCACGTCTGTCTCTATTGTAAGAATTATAATATAATTCCTCTTTCTCGATAAGAGATTCAAGGGCTGCATTCCATAAAGATCCATTATCGTGCTTTCACTATTCAACGACTCGCTTTAAATCCTCTCTTTATGTACTATTCCCCATCACTATCTATTTCATTTATTAAATTTTCTTTTATTATTATTCTATATTATACTAAATGATTTTTTATTATTCAACATTTATCTTCTTTTAAATAAGTGAAACTTTAAAATCGTTATAACTAATACTAACGATATAACTGCACACCCTAATAATATCTTTCTGAATCTTCTCTTTAATTTATACCTTCTCTTTTGTTCTTTTAAATTAGTACTATAAAGTATAGGCCAATCTTTTTCTTCATTACAAGCACACACTTCTTCACTATATTTTTGTTCGTTAATATTCTTTAATTTATTTTCATTAGCCATATTATAAGCATCTTTATAAAGTTCCTCTTTATATTTATAAAGAACCTCATATTTAGTTTTTAATATATTTATACTCTTTAATACATTTATAAAATTATTTTCTATACTCTCCCTTATTTCCTCTATATTTTTTTTCTTTTTCTTATTAAATTCTTTTTCATTATTAATATTCCAATGTAAATAATATATAATAGGTTTTTTTAAACATTCTATAATTCTTTCATCTCTTGCTAATTCTTTTAATAAATCATGTACTTTTAAAATTTCATTAAATTTATTATATAAATTTAATATTTTTTCACTTTTACTATCTATTTGCAATAATTTCTCACATATATTGTATCCAAGTTCATAATCATTATCTTTTAATAATTCTTCCAATATCTTTTGAAGTTTCCATACTACATATTCTTTAACTTTTTCTTCATCAGGAATTATATTTTTAACTCTATCAAGAATTTGAGAAATCATATTGATATTATTTATATTGACATATATTCTTATCAACTTTAAATAATACATAATTTCTTTAAAAGTATCAGATTCATTCTCCTCTATACATCTGTTTATGAATTTGATTCCCTTTTCATAATCACCTAATGCTATATAAATATCTACCAATACCAAAACAGTCTTTTCATTTGTAGAATCTATATTATATGATTTTAATAATAATTCTTCCGCTAAATCATACTTTCGTTGTTCTTTATAAACATAAGCAAGATTATTATAAAATATACTATTATGCGGATTTAACTGGATTAACTCTCTAAATTGAATAATAGCTTCTTCATATTGCTTGTCATAGAAAAACACAAGTCCTAATTTATTTTTTGCAAAAGTAAGCTTAGGCTCTATAAGTAGTATTTTTTTATAATACAATATAGCTCTTCTATATTGTTTTTTATCTAATGCATTATTACCTTTTTTTCTATACTCATTTATATTATCCTTATGATTGATAAAAGCATTGTACTCTGCTTTTAATACTGGATCTATTAAAATTTCATAGGCTTCTCTTATTTTTTTGAATTCTTCTGGACACTTTTCTGGTGGATATTTTCTAAGCATTTTTATATATGCTTTTTTAATTTCTATATCCCGTATTTTATCATCTATTTGAAGAATATCATATAGATTATCCATATTCTTCACCCTATCCCGCTCCCAACTATAACTATTAATTATTTAATATCATTTTTACAATATTGTTTATAAAAATACTATTAGGTACTTCTTTTTGTAATAAATATAATATGCCTTTTGCTTTGTCCTTTTTTCCTTGTCTATATAACATAATTCCATAGTTATATAAAGCATCATCATAATAATTTTTATTTTTATATTTATTTATATATTTGCAATAAAACTCCTCGGATTTATTTAAATTTAACAGTTTTTCATAACAAACTGCTGAAAAATATGTTGATTCTGCTACTAAAGCTTCATCTAATCCTTTATCAGATACATATGTAAATCCCTCTAATGCTAGTTTAAATTTTTTGTCTTTGTAATGTAAAATAGATTCATTAAATATCTCATTATCATTTTTTCCATTAAATTTGTCTTTAATTTGTTCCTGATTTTTTTGCAACTTACTATTTAATTGATTATATTTATTTTTAATTAATTGAAACTCAACATTATTTATATTGTATTTTTGCTCATATTCAGCTAAATTATTTTTAACCTTAATATAACTACTATGATTTTTATATAATACGCCTAATAATGTAATTACCAAAAGTGTTGAAATACTTGCAACTGCCTTAGAAGTTTTATTTGATTTATACTGAATAATTTTTATATTCCTTTTATCGTTTATTTCCCTTAAATACAATAGACATTTTTCATTTTCTTTGTCTATTTTTAAAGCAACTTCTATATATTTTTTAGAAGTATTATATTTTTCCAACATATAATAGCAAAGACCTATTATAATATAAGGCTCTAAAAAATTTTTTTCTTCATCAATTATCTGCTCTAATTTTTCTATGGCTTCTTTATATTGTGAATCTTTTATTTCTTCTAAAGCTTCATTATATAATCTTATAATTCTACTAAATTTTCTACTTTTTAATATTTTTATATACTCTTTAGCTCTGTTATCTGAATCATTACATTCTATACTCTTATTCCAATAAAAGTATGCCTTATCAAAATCACATAATATGTATTGGCATATTCCCATTAAATTCAACACTTCAAAATCCTTAGAATATAGTTTTAAACTTTTTTTTATATATACTACTGCCTTTGAAATTTTATTTTCATGTATAAATTTAAGTGCGTTATTATAATAAATACCTGAAATCTCTATTACTTTATCCATGCTTACACTCCTTAAAACAGTAGCTTAATCTAATTCAAATAATAAATCTGTTAATTCTTCATTATATTTCTCTGCTTCTTCTTTATCCTCACATATTACTGATTTTTTTAACTTATCTATTGCCATTCTTATTTTTTTTCTAGATTTATCATCGTTGATTTTTTTTATCTTTTTTTCTGCAAAAATAACTATACTCTTAAAGCTATTATATAATTCCGCCTCTTCCCATATTTTTAAATCCTTTTTATTATTTTTTTCTTTATTATCATCTTTTACTTTTTTAAAGTCTTCTTTAGATGTATTTATTACTTTTTTAATAGTTTTTCCTGTGCTTAATATTTTTGCAAACACTTGTAGCATACCATTTAAATCATAGGTAAATGATACTTCTATAGATTCCTTTCCCGCTGGTGCTTTAGGAATACCTTTTAAAATAAATTCTCCTATTTTTATGTTTTTTGTAGCTAATTTTTGTTCACCTTGATAAACATCTATGATTACACTAGTTTGATTGTCCTTTATAGTATGATATATTTTTTTCTCAGTACACGGTATTTTAGTATCCCTAGGTATTATAGGGTCATATATACAATCCATAAATTTTCCATCAGCTATTTTTTCTACAATACTTGTACCTAATGTATGACTACACGCATCAGTAATTAATATACCATTCTCCGAACTTATATCATCATTTTTTATAGCAGCTTGTACTGCTGCCCCTAATGCTACTGCCTCATCTGGATTTACATTATATCTTATTTTATTATTAAATTTTTCTTGTAGTAATCTTTGAATACAAGGAATTTTGCTTGAACCCCCAACAGCTATTACAACATCAATATCATCCACAGTATAACCTGCTGCTTTTATAGCATTATCAATTATCCTTTCAGTAGAATCTACTAAATCCATAATAAATAATTCAAATTTACTACGAGTTAAGTTTGTATTTATCTCTAAAGGATTTCCCTTTTTATCTACTTCAATAAATGGAATATTTATCTCAACATCTTCCTCCACGGATAACTGAATCTTAGCTTTTTCAGCAGCTTCTTTTATACATGCTAATGCCTTAATATTATTTTTTAAACTTACTTCATAATGAGCTTCAAAATTATTTATAATATAACTCTCTATTATTTCATTAAAATCTTTTCCACCTAGCTTATTATTACCTCTACTAGATTTTACATCTATTACGCCTTCAAATAATTCTAAAACAGTAACATCAAAAGTTCCTCCACCTAAATCATATACAAGAATTTTTTCGTTATTATTTAAATTATTAATTCCATATGCTAATGCCGCTGCCGTAGGTTCATTTATAATTCTTTCTATATTTAAACCGGCTATTTCTCCTGCTTTTTTAGTAGCTTTCCTTTGAAAATCATTAAAATTAGCAGGAACAGTAATAACAGCCTCAGTTACTTTTTCTCCTAAATATTTTTCTGCATCTTCCTTTAATTTCTTCAAAATAATAGCTGATATTTCTTCTGGTAAAAGTTCTTTATCTCCAAGTTTAATTTTATTACTTTCCCCCATTAAACGTTTTACTTCTATTACTGTTTTATCTGGTTTTAATATAGCCTGTCTTTTAGCTAATTCTCCTACTATAAATCCATTTTCATCTGATATACTAACTACTGATGGCGTTATTTTTTTATGTAAATCATTTAATATAATTTCAGGTTGTCCATTATTTAAATATGCAACTTCACAAGTTGTAGTTCCTAAATCAATTCCTATTATTCTTCCCACTTAGTATCACCTTCCCAAAATTAACAATAAACACTTCTATGTTGTAATTATAAAAATAAATTTTAAATAATATAATGAATGTTATATTATATTATACCATTTATTATATTATTTAAAGTTACTTAGTTGTTTAATTTTACTAAAAAAGTCTTCACTAAAATGAAGACTTTTTTATTTTCTATATTAAACTATATTATTGGGTACAACAACAACAACAACAACACGTTGTAGATCCATTTCCTCCATTATTAGATCCACATACTACTTGATTACATTGTGGACTAAAAGCAGTACCAATTAGTTCATAGCATACCTTGATTGGATCATCAAAAAACTTAGTACAAATAGGTATATATTTTGTACCACTATAGTAATACGTATCTAGTGTAATTTGAAGCGCCTTTTTAGGGATATCTACTTCAGCCCCCTTTCCTTTTACAAGTTTAGAACTTCTATAAATTTTAAGTTTGTCATTTACATAAAATCTCACTTCAGCTACTGCAATATATAATCCCTTATTCTTTACTCTTATATATCCATCCGATTTATTCATATATCCATTTATACACTGGCTATAATTTGCCATCGTACTAATCACTATAATCACCTACATATATTAAAATATTTGTTCTACTACTATATTATATTTATATTTTAATTATCAGTTACAAAAATATAGATTATTATATATATTTCTACTTTTAGCACAAAAAAATCCTATGATTTTTCATAGGATTTAAAATAATTTTTGTTTATTTTTATTCTGCATAATTTAATTCATTTAATGTTTGTGCTAATTTTGATCTAATCTCCATACTATCTATAATATTATTTAATGTTATTATTTTTCCATCTAACATTGATAATTGTCCTGCTATTTCTCTTCCACCTATATATATATCTGCAGGTATATTTTTTGCTGATCCTATACTAGATACTTCTACTTCTATACTTTTGATTTCTAATTCTTTTAAAGCCTTTTCTACATTTGTTTGTATTATAAAACTACTTACTAACCCACTTCCACAACATGCTACTATTTTCATATTAAATACCTCCCCCATTTATCTTTTGTACATAATTAAATCTTTATTCATTATTATACTTAAATTTATTAGTTTTACAAAATTCAAATAATGACCATTAAATCATAAAATGTTCAATGTAAAGATTTCCTTCTCGTGTTTTTTTCATTTCTTGTGGTATTTAATATATTTTCAACTTATTTTTACTAACTTATCGATTCTCTATCTACTATTTGCTTATTATACATAGAATAGACCTTATCTGCTATTGAAACTGTGGATATTCTATGTGAAACTATAATAACTGTTTTGTTACTACATTGTTCTTTAATACTTTTTATTATAACTTTTTCATTTAAACTATCTATGTTACTAGTAGGTTCATCTAATAAAATCACATCCCCATTGTGAAGAAATGTTCTTGCAATTCCAAGTCTTTGCCTTTCTCCTCCTGATAAATTTTCACCAAGTTCACCTACTTTAGTTTTATATCCATTAGGAAGACTTTCTATAACATCATGTATTGAAGCTTTTTTTGCAGCCATCTTTACTTCTTCTAATGTAGCACCTTTCTTACCTAATTTTATATTTTCTTCTATTGTATCATTAAATAAGAATGTCTCTTGAGTAACAAAACTTTCAATATTTCTAAGTGAATTAGTTTTTATATTTTTAATATCTCTATTACTTATCTTTATGCTACCTTTTTTAACATCCCAAAATCTCATAAATAACTTCAAAAGAGTACTTTTTCCACATCCACTATCTCCAACTATTCCTATAATTTCCCCTTTATTAATTTTAATATCTACATTATCTAAAATCTTATTCTTATTATCATAAGAAAATGTAACATTACTAGCTTCCATATTTTCAAATTTAATTTCTTCTCCTATATTAACTTCTTTAACTATAGGCCTTTCTTCTAATAAATTTAAAACTCTATCTCCTGATGCCAATGTTTGAACTAAATTATTGGATAAATTACTTAATGCTACTACTGGACCAAAAGAACTCATTATTGAAATTGTAGAAATTATTACTCCTTGAAAATTTACTAAACCTAATTTATATAAATACATTCCTATAAATAATATAATTGATATATATATAAGTATGGTTGAATCTGTAAAAGCTCTAATTATACCTTCATGTTTCTTTATAATATTTAATTGTTTATTTAGCTCTCTTCCTTTATCATCAATATTTTGTATCCTGTTTTCTCCTAAATTAAACATTATAATTTCCCTCATACCTTTTAAGGAATCTAACATTAAACTATTCATATTTCCTACAGAATTTCTATAATTAAGTCCCGCTCTGTTTCCTAGTTTTGATGAAAAATAAGGAATTATAAAACCTATTGTAATATAACCAAATGCACTTATTATACCTAAGTACATATGAATTCTTCCAATATAAACAGTCATGAATATTGATGTTATGATAGCTATACTTATAGGTGCTATAGTATGAGCATAAAAAACTTCTAATAATTCTATGTCACTAGTTATTATTGATATTAAATTTCCCTTTTCCTCTCCTTCAAGTTTTGCCGGAGAAAGTTCTCTAAGCTTTTTAAAAACTCTATCTCTTAAAATTGCTAACAATTTAAATGCTATATAATGTCCAGTAAACTGTTCTAAATACCTTAAAAACCCTCTTGCTACTGCTAATACTGATACTATAATAAATATATTTTTTATAGACATTTCTATTTGAAATCCCATAAGTTTTACAACACCAATACCTCCATATATAGTTATGAAAATAGAAGCTAAATATCCAAACACTCCCATAGTTATTGTAATAAACATTACATGCACTAAAGGTTTTACAAGACCTATTAGTTTGCCCATTATAACTATTCCTCGTCTACGCACAATCCTCAGCTCCTAACTTTTCTAATTGTTGTTGTTCACTTACAAGTTTAAAATAAACATCTTTATTCTCCATAAGGCTTTGATGATTCCCATTTTCTACAATTTCACCTTTGCTTAAAACATATATATTATCAGCATTTCTTACATTATGAAGTCTATGTGATATTAAAATAACTGTTTTAACTTCTTTAAGGTCATATATAACTTTCATTATTGCATCTTCACTTTCTACATCTATATTCGATGTAGCTTCATCAAATATATAAATTTCACTATCATATAATAACGCTCTTGCAAGAGCTAATCTTTGTTTTTGCCCACCTGAAAGATTGCTTCCTCCCTCCTTTATTTGGGATTTTAAACCTTTAGGCAATCCTATAACAAAATCATATAAATTAACTCTTCTTAATACATTATAAATTTCTTTTTCAGTAGCATTATCTTTTCCCATTCTTAGATTATCTTCTATAGTTCCTGTAAATATATAACTATTATGATTAACTACATTTATTTTTTTTCTTAATTTATAATTATTAATATTTCTAAGTTCTATATTATTTAATCTTATATCACCTGTGTACTCTTTATAAAATCCCATTATAATATTAGAAATAGTACTTTTACCACACCCAGATTCACCAACTATAGCTGTTATTTTTCCATGCTCTATATTTAAATTAATACTATTTAAAATTTTTCTTTCTTTTTCATAGCCAAAACTTACATTACTAAATTGTATATCTATATTATCAAATTTTTTCACTTCATAAGAATCATATCTTATATAAGGAGAATCAATTATTTTAAATATTTTTTCCGATGCTGCAATTCCATTCATAGCTACATGAAAAAAAGATCCTAAAAGCCTTAAAGGTATAAAAAATTCTGCTGAAAGTAGCATAATAGAAAATGTACCTTGTATATTTAAATTTCCTATAGAAAATTCTTTTAATGATATTATTATTCCTATTGCACTTCCTCCGAAAGCAATTAGATCCATTAAAGTTATAGAATTTAGCTGCATGGCCAAGACCTTCATAGTTATTCTTCTAAATCTTTCTGCTTCTAAATTCATTTGTTGATTTTTATCTTCATCTCTACTATAAATTTTTAATGTTGTAAGTCCTTGAAGATTTTCTAAAAAGGTATCTCCAAGATTTACATAAACTTCCCAATAATCTGAAAGAAGCTTCTTTGCAATCTTCATTATTGCCACTATTGATATAGGAATTAATGGTACACATAAAATTAATACTAATGCAGCCTTTACATTTATAAAACTTAATACTATAAATAAAGTTATTGGAGCTAATAAACTATAAAAAAATTGTGGTAGATATTTTCCAAAATACATCTCTAATTGTTCTATACCATCTATTGCCACCTGTACAACTTCTGATGTTGAAACACTTTCATTATAATGAACACCTAGCTTTAAAAGTTTATTATATAAAACATTTCTAAGAGATATTCTTGCATCCTGAGAACATTTGGTTGAAAACTTAACAGCCATATAATTACATATAAATCTAATAAATATAGCTGAAATTAAAATCCCTAATGTCATTAGTCCTTTTTTTAAACTAATCCCATATAAATATGTAGATTGTATATAATGACCTATATAAATTATCGATATTATATTTAATATCAAACTTATCCAATTCATTAATACAGTTAAAAATACCCATTTTCTGCAACCTTCAACTAAGTTTATTAGTCGTTTGTTTACCATCTTTTAAATTCACCTCCATAAATATGTTTCTTATATTTTCTCATTCATTTGGGCGGTTACTATCAATCTCTTTTTTCCTCTATTGCTACACGTAACTATAGTCATTGTCTTTTTATCTTTATTTTGATCTAAAACTTCAACTTCATTAGGCTCAACAATAAATTTGTAATTTATAACATAGTTAAATTCACCTTTTTTAGTTTTTAATTTAATTACATCTCCAATGTTAACTTCATAAAGATGATTTAAAATTTCATTATAAATAAAACTACTATGTCCTGCTATTGAAAAATTTCCATTTTCCCCCGGCATTGCTGTACTCTCAAAATGACATAAGTAGTACCTTAATTGCTCTTTTTCCATTCCTTCTACAATTACAGACTGTAAATCAATAGATGGTATTTCTATTAAAGCAAGTTCCTTGCCTATATTAACATTTTGTTTTTTGTTTTCTTTTTTATTATCATCTTTTTTATTTTCATTGTTGTTTAATTTGTTATTTTGTTTTTGTAATTGTATTTCCTCATTAAATTTTTTTATTAATTTTGTTTCTCTATTTTTAGAATAAATTTTCAGTCCTATTCCAGTAAAAATTAATATTAAGCCTATTACTATTAATAAAACTGGTATAATCTTTTTTTTCATAAATTACTGCTCCTTAAATCTCTCTCTCATTTTATTTTCTTTATATACCTTCTTTGGGATAAAAATAACTTTTTCTCCAAACTGATCTTTTAAGATATCCATATCTACGTTATATACACTTCTTATTAATTTTTTATCTAAAATTTCTTCTGGCTTTCCTTGTGCTTTTATAGCACCATCTTTTAATACTAATACTTCTGTACTATATTTAGCAGCCTGATTTAAATCATGCAAAACCATTACTACAGTTAAATTTAACTTTTTATTTAACTCTTTAACAAGTTCTAATATTTCTATTTGATTATTTATATCTAAATATGTTGTTGGTTCATCTAAAAGTAATACTTTAGGATTTTGAGCAAGTGCCATGGCCATCCATGCTCTTTGTCTCTCTCCTCCTGAAATATCTGAAATATTTTTATTTTCCATATGCTTAAGATTAGTCTTTTCTATTGCCCAAGTAATTATATCCTCATCTTTTTTATTTAATGATTCAAACCAATTTTTATGAGGATTTCTTCCAAAAGAAACTATTTTTCTTATTGTCATATCTTTTGGAGCAGAATTATGTTGTGAAAGACAAGCCATTTCTTTGGATATCTCCTTATTACTCATTTCAAGTAATAATTTTCCATCTAAATAAACTACTCCATTCATAGGTTTTAATAATCTTCCTACAGCTTTTAAAACTGTTGATTTTCCTGAACCATTAGGTCCTATTATTGTAAGCATTTCACCCTTTTTTACATGTAAATTAAAATTTTTTACTATAACCTTTTCATTGTATCCTATTGTAAAATCATTTATTTTTAACATATTACTTGCGCCTCCTTAAAAGGAATAAGAAAAATGGACCACCTATCATAGACATTATTACACCTACTGGAAGTTCTACAGGTCTTGCTATAAATCTTGCCATAGTATCTGCAACTAATAATAGAATTCCTCCAAGTGTAGCACTCATGGGTATTAAATATTTATAATCATAACCTAATATTAACCGACATATATGAGGAACTATAAGTCCTATAAATCCTATAATACCTACTACTGATGTACTTATTCCTGCTAAAAAAACTGCAACTAACGATATGAAAATTCTTGTTTTATTTACATTAACACCAAGATTAGTTGCAACATCATCTCCAAGCGCCAAAAGATTTGATCCTTTTGCACAAAATAAAGCAAGTACAATTCCTATAATACTATATGGAACAAGATAAATTACATCATTCCATCCCTTATATGCTATACTTCCATTTATCCATAATAAAATCCCCTGAATTTTATCACTATTTAAAACTGATAGTAACGATGTCGCACCTACAAAAATTGCATTTACAGCTACTCCTGCTAGAATTATTCTCATAGAACTTAATCCATTATCCCATGAAAGAGCAAAAACCATTATACAAGCAACTATTGCTCCTAAGAATGCCATAAAAGGCAATACTCCATGTAATCCAGGAAAGTAAATCATAACTATTATAGCTACTAAACTAGCTCCTGATGAAACACCAGTAATTCCTGGATCTGCTAATGGATTACTCATAACAGACTGTAATAATGCTCCTGATATTGATAAACTAGCGCCAACAAAAACAGCTATAATTATTCTAGGCAATCTCATATCCATGATTATACTTTCATTTATTTCATTTCCATGTCCTAAAAACGTATCAATTATATCTTTTATAGGTATACTTACACTTCCTATTCCAATAGTAACAATTACTAAAAACCCTAAAATTATTAATGACAATAATATTATTAATATTTTTAATCTATCACTTAAATTTTTCATACTGTTCACCATTCCCGGTTATTTATATAAATAATCCTTCATTTTTTCTAATGAATCTGCTATTTTTATATCTCCTGTAACTCCAAAATATTTGGGATCTAAATCATATATTTTATTTTCTTTTACTGCTTTAAATTGTTTCCATTGAGGATTTGTTTTAAATTCTTCATTAACTTGCTTCTTTGCCTCATCTATATATCCATGGTACATTCTAAAAATTATATCTGGATTTTCTTTTAATGCAGTTTCTAATGAAAATGGTACATATTGCCCTTTAAAATTTGCTTTATTTGCAATATTTTCTCCTCCTAATTTTTCTATTAAGCTTCCAGCAAAAGAATTTTTAGTAGATAACATAAAATGTCCTGGAGCTCCAAATAAAATCATTACTTTAACTTTTTTGTTTTTATTAACATCTTTTAATATCTTAGTTTCTTTATTATTAATTTCTTTAATTAATTTTTCTCCATTTTCTTTCTTATTAAATTTTTCTGAAATACTTTTTATAGTATCCTTTACAGCATCATAAGAATCTAGATTGCAAAATATAGTATTTATTTTGTTTTCCTTTAATCTATCTCCTATCATCTCTTCCAAAGCTCCAGACGTTACATATACGGTTGATTTTAATGCTTTTATTCTTTCTAAATCCGGATTCATAGGTAATCCAATTTCAGGTACTTGCTTTACCTTATCTGATATATCATACTGAGTTGTAGGTCTTCCTACGATTTTAATATCTAATTTTGCTAACATTTCTGCTACAGCCATACTTCCTGCAATTATCCTTGTATCTTCAATTTTAGTTTCAGCCGCACTTGTCTGTTTGGTACTATTTTTGCTTCCGCATGCAACTAATCCAAAACTTATTACTGTAATCATTAATAGAGATAAAACTTTTTTTTTCATATTTTCTCCCTCCATTTGTTGATAAATAAACTCCATTTTAAGAAAGCATTAGCTTTCTTAAAATAGAGTTATACATAAAACTATTTATTTTTTTTCTTCAATAATAACATTCCTGCAATAGTAGTTAATCCACCGAGCATTGGTAATTCGGCTTGAGTAATTGGAAGTCCTGTTTGTGGTAATTCTTTTTTATCAGTTGTATTACTATTTTTATTATCTTTCTTATTATCTACTGATTTTTTTTGTGATGTATTATTGGATGTGTTATTTATTGTAGCTGACCCACTTACTGCCTTCACATCATTTTGCATTACTACTCTAAAAGCAACTCTTGCATTGCCCATTGGAACTACATTCATTTTAAACATTATCTTAGCTTTTGTACTTGGAACCTTAAACCTCAAAGTTCCTGCTTGACTACCTTTTTTAGATGTTTCATATTTTACATCTGAACCGTCAACAAATATGTTTATATTTTTCATCCAATCTAATCTTGTAATATCAACATTTGCATATATAACTCCATTTTTTACATCTAATTTAATATTTTGTCCAATATACTGACCAGCCATTGATAAATCATTATCTTTTTCTTTCAAAACTTGTATACCTACAGTATATGTTCCATCTTTTAAAGAATCGTTTTTCGCTAATTGTACGGAGCTTTGTAATCTTAATGGATAATTATTATTTCCTGTTTGTACCAAAGCTTGTGCTGAGGAAAACATAACCCCCCCAGCTAAAACACCTACTGTTAAAACCTTCAAAAAATTCTTCTTCATTTTTTTATTCTCCCCTCTTCTTATTTTTTTTCATTAATGTAATACCAAGTCCAGATAAAACACTTCCTATTGTTGCAATTACCCCTCCACCAAAAGGTAATCCTGTTTTAGGTAATTTCTTTTGTGATAATTCTGGTGAATTTGTGTTTTTACTAGTATTTGATGTATTAACTTCACTTTTATAATCCTTATTTTCTTGTGTTGTATTTGCTAAATTATTTAAATATTCTTCTGCTTTACTTGGATTATACTCATTTCTCTGCAAAAATTTAAATGTCTCTTTCTGCATCACAACTCTAAATGTTACTCTTGCATTTCCCATTGGCTCTACGTTCATTTTAAATTTAATTTCAGAACTTAATTCTGGTACTTCAAATTTAATTGTTGTAGTTTTTTCTCCATTAGCAGATGATTTTACATTAATGACATCATATTTCACACTTTTACCATTTACCAACACATCTATATTCTTCATCCAATCACTTCTATCTAGTGTTACTATGGCATATTTTTTACCATTTTTAATTTGAATTCTTGCCTTATTTCCTAAATAAGTTCCCGCCATTGAGGGCTCATTGTTATTTTCTTTTAATGTTTTTATATTTATTTCATATAATCCATCCTTATTTGAGCTTGAATTCTTATTATCTTCTTTAGATGTCTTCATTGAGTCATTATTTGTTTTATTATCTTCATTACTAACACTAGGTTTTGATATGCTACCCTTTTGATTATCTTTTTGACTATCTTGTTTATTATCTAATGCATCTTTATTTTTGTTATCTTTATCATTGGTAGTTGTCTTATTATCTTTAACATCTTCTTTTTTATTTGATAAATCTTTATATTCTTTTATTAATTGAAGAGAGCTATTTTTAGGAACAACCCTAAATGTAACTCTTGCATTTCCCATTGGCACTACATTCATTTCAAGCTTAACTTCAGCGCCTATACCATCTGTTTCAAATTTAATTTCACTTCTGTTCTTTCCAATAGACTTTTCTTCATACTTCTTTTTATCTCCATTAACATATACAGCAACATTTTTCATCCAATCCATTCTATTTAAAGTTAATGTAAGATACTTGATTCCATCTTTAACTTCATAGTCTGCAATCCCATTTAGATATTGTCCTGCCATTGATGGTTCATCTGAATCTTTCTTTAAAACATTAATGTTTACTCTATACATTCCATCTTTATTTGCATTAATTTTAAGTTTGTCTTTTTGCTTTTCTTTGTCCTTTTGATTTTGTTCCTTTCTGTCCTCTGTTTTACCTGTAGTTTGTTTAATACTAGAGCTTGAACCATCCTTTATTACTCTAAAAGCTACTCTTGCATTTCCCATTGGTACTACATTCATGTGTAATATTACTTCTGAATTCTCACTTCCAACTTCAAATGTTAACTCAGCTGTTTGTCCTGATTCTTTTTTATCATAACTTACATCTCTTCCATTCACTGATACTGCTATATTTTTCATCCAATCTATTCTATTTACTGTCAGTGTAAAAAATCTCTTACTATCTTTTTCTGTATAAATAACATTCTTATCTAAATATTCCCCTGCCATTGATGGTTCATTTGACTTTTCTTTTAATACTTTTATTTTTATTTGTTTTGTTTTTTCTTTCTTTACTTGTTCTTTTGTATTTTCTACTGGTTTTGTTTGATTAGATTGTGGTTTCTCTTGTGGATTTGGCTGTGGTTTTAAATTTCCATCTATATTTCCATGATTACTCATATATAGTTTAAGTTTAAATTTAATATCCTTTTTAGCTTCTTCATCATACAGTTCTACTTGAACATTTGAATCTATTTTAGGAATATTAAATCTTATAGTGGTAGTTTCTTCATCAAATGTAGCATTCATTAGTGATACTGCATTTTTTGTAGACAATCTATTTTTTTTTATAACATTTTGCTGTATAACTTCAACTTCAGCCTTATTTCCATCTACTATAATTTGTTTTATACTATCTTTTTTACCCTTTATTTTTAATATCACATATGATTTTTTGTTTTCTATTTGTAAATTTATATTTTTATCTAAGTGTTTACTTATTATTTCCTTTTCTTCTTCATTTTTAACTTCAAATACACTTTTAATTTCATAAACTCCTGATTTCATAATATCTATTATGGAATTTGGTTTATCATCTGGCTTCGTTGTTACATCAACTGGTTTAACAGGTTTTTCTTCCGGTTTATTTGGTTTAACCTCATTTCCAGTTGGTTTTTCTTCTGGTTTCACTTGACTATCTGTTGGTTCTGTTGTTGGTTTTGTTGTTGGCTTAGTATCTGGTTTTGTTTGATTTTCTTTTGGCTTTTCTTTTGGCTTTTCTACTGGTTTTGTTGGTTTTGTTGGTTTTGCTTGATCTTGATTTTGTTCTTCCTCTACTACTCTAAATTTAACATTACTAGACATTGGTACTACATACATATGGAATGTTAGTTTAGGATTTACTCTTGGAACCTCAAATCTTATAATTCCTCCTTTATGCTCCATTCCCATAACTTGTGTTTTCCCTGTTTCCTTTACAGTATGTTTAACTTCATTTCCATCTGCATCTATCTTTATATTTCTCATCCAATCAACTGCTAATAGTTTGATTTCACAATATATTTTCCATTTTCTTTTATATATTTTGCTTCTTTTTTCTAAGTATGTTCCTGACATTGATGGCTCATCATTTTCCGCCTTTTATTGTTTTTATTTTCACTTTTATTTCTTCTGATTTCGGTTTATTATCATCTGGCTTCGTTGTTACATCAACTGGTTTAACAGGTTTTTCTTCCGGTTTATTTGGTTTAACCTCATTTCCAGTTGGTTTTTCTTCTGGTTTCACTTGACTATCTGTTGGTTTTGTTGTTGGCTTAGTATCTGGTTTTGTTTGATTTTCTTTTGGCTTTTCTACTGGTTTTGTTGGTTTTGTTTGATCTTGATTTTGTTCTTCCGCTACTACTCTAAATTTAACATTACTAGACATTGGTACTACATACATATGGAATGTTAGTTTAGGATTTACTCTTGGAACCTCAAATCTTATAATTCCTCCTTTATGCTCCATTCCCATAACTTGTGTTTTCCCTGTTTCCTTTACAGTATGTTTAACTTCATTTCCATCTGCATCTATCTTTATATTTTTCATCCAATCAACTGCTAATAGTTTGATTTCACAATATATTTTCCCATTTTCTTTTATATATTTTGCTTCTTTTTCTAAGTATGTTCCTGACATTGATGGCTCATCATTTTCTGCCTTTATTGTTTTTATTTTCACTTTTGTTTCTTCTGATTTTGGTTTATTATCATCTGGCTTCGTTGTTACATCAACTGGTTTAACAGGTTTTTCTTCCGGTTTATTTGGTTTAACCTCATTTCCAGTTGGTTTTTCTTCTGGTTTCACTTGACTATCTGTTGGTTCTGTTGTTGGTTTTGTTGTTGGCTTAGTATCTGGTTTTGTTTGATTTTCTTTTGGCTTTTCTTTTGGCTTTTCTACTGGTTTTGTTGGTTTTGTTGGTTTTGCTTGATCTTGATTTTGTTCTTCCTCTACTACTCTAAATTTAACATTACTAGACATTGGTACTACATACATATGGAATGTTAGTTTAGGATTTACTCTTGGAACCTCAAATCTTATAATTCCTCCTTTATGCTCCATTCCCATAACTTGTGTTTTCCCTGTTTCCTTTACAGTATGTTTAACTTCATTTCCATCTGCATCTATCTTTATATTTCTCATCCAATCAACTGCTAATAGTTTGATTTCACAATATATTTTCCATTTTCTTTTATATATTTTGCTTCTTTTTTCTAAGTATGTTCCTGACATTGATGGCTCATCATTTTCCGCCTTTTATTGTTTTTATTTTCACTTTTATTTCTTCTGATTTCGGTTTATTATCATCTGGCTTCGTTGTTACATCAACTGGTTTAACAGGTTTTTCTTCCGGTTTATTTGGTTTAACCTCATTTCCAGTTGGTTTTTCTTCTGGTTTCACTTGACTATCTGTTGGTTTTGTTGTTGGCTTAGTATCTGGTTTTGTTTGATTTTCTTTTGGCTTTTCTACTGGTTTTGTTGGTTTTGTTTGATCTTGATTTTGTTCTTCCGCTACTACTCTAAATTTAACATTACTAGACATTGGTACTACATACATATGGAATGTTAGTTTAGGATTTACTCTTGGAACCTCAAATCTTATAATTCCTCCTTTATGCTCCATTCCCATAACTTGTGTTTTCCCTGTTTCCTTTACAGTATGTTTAACTTCATTTCCATCTGCATCTATCTTTATATTTTTCATCCAATCAACTGCTAATAGTTTGATTTCACAATATATTTTCCCATTTTCTTTTATATATTTTGCTTCTTTTTCTAAGTATGTTCCTGACATTGATGGCTCATCATTTTCTGCCTTTATTGTTTTTATTTTCACTTTTGTTTCTTCTGATTTTGGTTGTGATTGTATATTTTCCTTTTTTATTTTTTTTGAATTTAGTAATTTTTGTTGATTGTTACTCTCAATATCTTCTAATTTATTTTTTTTAGATTTTTTAATAGATTTCTTTTTATCTAACGCTCTACTATCCTTTTGCAGAACTGTGTTCATATTAGAATTTAAATTCAAACTTAACTTATCAACTTCATACGTTCCGTTCTTAATAGAATTTTCAATGTTTTTGCATATGGACTTTGCTTCTATTTTAGGTAAGGTATTTACATTATCTATAGCTTGTGCTATCTGAGGAATTCCTCCTGCTATTATAATTGCCGTCGCCGCTACACCTACACCTTTATTTATTTTTTGAAATATATCCATAATAACACTTCCTTTTTATATTTTTCAAATTAAATCTTTTTTTATTATATCACTATTGATATTCATTTTCAATTGTTATTGATTTTTAATATCTTTTAGTTGTGTGTATTATTATTTTTTATAATAAAAAAACACTACAAATATCAACAATATTTGTAGTGTAAATTATATTTTTACTAGTTATATTTTTTTAATATATCAATTATTATGCTCTTATCCTCTGCATTAAAAATCTTTTGTAAATCTTCTTTATTTCTTAATAAATCTACTATTTCAGATAAAAATTCTATATGGTCTCTATTATTTTCTGATGCTATTGTAATAATAAGCTTAACAGGATCATTTTCATCATTACCAAAACTTATCGAATTTTTTAAGGTTACTAGACTTATTGAGGTTTTATTAACTCCATCTTCTGGTCTTGCATGTGGTACTACTATATGTGGAGTTATAACCATATAAGGTCCTAATTCTTTTAGTTTATTTAATATAGCTTCTTCATACTCTTTTTGAACATAGCCTTTTTGTACAAGTATATCCGCCCCAATATTTATAGCTTCTTCCCAAGTATTACACTCTACATTTAATTTTATAACTTCGGGTGTTATTATTTCACTTAACATATTTCCATCTTCTCCATAACATACTTATTTTTATTATTCTATTTTAATTTAAATTTTTTGTATAAATCCCACTTGAAGTCTCTAAAATTATACTCCATTATTGCAATATTATCAATAATGCTTGAAAAATTATTTTCCTCATTAATAACAAAATTCCATATTTGTCGAAATTTATTTTTTATATTTTTGCTGGCCAAAGTACAATGAAATTTTCTTTTTTCTCCTTCATTGTTACTCCATTGTAGATTTTTTATCTTTTTTAATTCTTTATAATAATCTTTATTCATATGTATAGCTTCTTTAGATGGAATAACATCCATAAAAATAACATTATCTCTAAAATGTCCAATTCCTTTAATATCTATGTTTACCCTATTATTTTTATTACAAAATTTTTCTGTTGTTTGCTCAACTTCATTTATATTTTCTATTTCGAATGGTGCTTTCAATGTAATATGCATTGGAAGTGTCTGAGGTCTTACATTAAATTTACTACTTATTTCTTGAACTAATTTTTCATGAACCTTTTGTACATCTCCATGTATTAATGAAACAATAACGTATCTCTTCATAATAATCATCCTCTTAATTAAATTTATAATTTATATTTATTATATTTAACTAAATTATAAATATTTATGGATAAAATTTATTATAATTTACTAATATGTACTACTATGAAGCTAGTTGTAAAAATTTCTGGATTGATATTGAATATTGAATTTCCTTTTGTAACTCCCTATCTTTTGTAAATCCAACTTTTTTAAATACTCTTCTCGATCGTTCATTTTTTAAATTAATCTTTGCTATAACTTCATCTACTCTCCATTCAAAAAAAGCGTGTTTTAATCCTTGAATTATGGCACTCGTTCCTAATCCTTGCCCCCACTTTTCTTTATCTCCTATTACTATTACCATCTCTGTAACTTGTTGTTTGGGTACTAATCTTAAAAAACCAATTGGTTCTCTATCATTTTCTGTTATCATGAAGAATGTACCATTTTGATTAAATAGATGTGTTAATATAGGCATATTAATTCTGTATATTATGTCTTTAATGCTTTTACAAACATTTTGCTGTTCATTTAGATATCTTGTTATAAGATTATCTTCTAACCACTGAATTATCTTCCATGCATCCGATGTAAAAACTTCCCTACGTAATTTAATATTTTTATATTTCATTCAAACGTGCCTCCTAAATATAATAAAAAAACCTTATTATAGATGCCTTAAAACATCTATAATAGGGCTTTCGGTAAATACATATATTATGATAACAATATATTAAATTTTAAGCAAATATTGTATATAGTTATATTTATGGTTACTTTTAGTTTACTGATGTTTACAAAAGAATATTCAGTATAAAATCCCTATTCCTATGTTCTCCTCGATAATTAGAGCTTGGTTCTTGTTTGTTTTATATAATAAAAGTATACTGCATGTAAATTCTTCACATGCAGTATACTCATATTATTCATTTAATTTAAATCTTTTTATAGGTAGTATAACTAATAAAACAACACTTAATATTCCTTCAACTCCAGCACTAGATCCATTATAAATAGTAGAATATAACCAAACATTCATTCCCTTTGGTGCATATTGACCAAAATAAACTGCTCCTGAAATTATGTTAACTAAAACACTTAATATAACAGCTAATAATCCACCCATAGCTATTTTATACTTTTTATCACTTCCAAATGAACCAGCTAGTCCTAATGCCATAGTTGATAGTATGTAATCTAATAAAAATTGAGCTGGATGTACTACCGTTGCTCCATTTATAAGTTTAAGTAAACCAAATATAGCTCCTCCTGTGAGTCCTGCTGCATTTCCATATAATATAGCTAATAACATCGTTGGTAGCATTGAAAATAATGTTATTCCTCCACCTTGAGGATATTTAACAAATGGTATCATATATAATATAAATGATAATCCACTAAACATAGATACTATAACCATCTTTTTAGTCGTAAATTTTTCTTTTTTTAATTGCAATGCATAGCTAAACAACAATAGTATACTAATTGCCATTATAATATAATTAATCATGAAACTTTCTCCTTAATTTATTTTTTATATGCCATATCCCAAAACTGCATTTCATATTTACTACAGTTTACAAATATAGTAGTTAATTTTTTCTTTTCGTCCTGAGATATATTTTCGCATAAATCGTCTACATAATTTATCCAATCTTTTGCAAACTTGTCCCCTGATTCTGATGAATATGATTCTATCCATTCTCTATAAAAATTATTTTCTAAATTATCTTTATACGTTTTCCAAAGATACTTTCCTATGTAATCATAACTCCAAGTACATGCTAATGTAGCTACTGCTACTTGTTTTAAATCTCCAGTTAATGCTTGTCCTTGCATATATCCCGTATAACTTACATTAACTAAATTGGGCATCATTTTTTCAACTTCAGTAGTCTCGAACCCGAAATCTTCTAAGTATTTTATATGTGTTTGTGTTTCATCTTCCATTGTTCCCTCTATGGATCTATAAAAGAATTTCATATCTTTCATAGTAGTTGATTTTACTACCCCTATACAAAATACTTTTGAATATTCTTTAAGATATAAATAATCCTGTATAAGATAATCTCTAAACTTTTCTTTAGGTAATATTCCTTCCCCCATTTCTCTTACAAATGGATGTTTTAAATATCCATGCCAAATTTCCTTTACTTCTTGAAATAAATATTCTGTAAATTCCAAAGAATCTTCTCCTTTCTTTTAAAAATTTAAGGCTAAAGCTTATACTTATTAAATATGTTGACAATAATAAAAAAGCTATGTCCCAACAGGGAACATAGCCTTATATTTACATAAATATTAATAATTTTTGTTATTAATAAGCTTTCCTACGTTGGTATTATCCAAATCAGGTACAAGGGTTGATATTAAATATCTCTCAGCTTTCTTATATAGCACCCCTAGCCATATATTCTTTTTACAAAACTATTATAAACTATTTATAATAAAAGTTCTATACTTAAATAATTAGTTATATAACTTTTGTATTTTATTAATATCCTATACTTTTAATACAATTTTTTAATATATCTAATGATTTTTTAAACTTATCTTTTTCTTCATCTATTAATTCAAGCTCTATAACCTTTTCCACTCCATTTTTACCTATAATAGCTGGAACTCCTGCATATACATCTTTCTCTCCATATTCACCATCTAAAAGTGCAGATACAGGTATAACTTTCTTTTCATCATGGAAAATAGATTTTATTATTCCAACAACAGATGCTGCTATACCATAATAAGTAGTTCCTTTAGTTTCATATATATCCCAACCTAATCTAGTTGTTTTCCATACAAGTTTATCTAAATCTAATTTTGCTAATGAGGAATTTTTTTTCATTAAGTTTAAAAGTGATTCTCCAGCAATTGTAACTTTAGACCATGGAACCATTTGAGAATCTCCATGTTCACCCATTGCAAAAGCTTGTATTGATTTTGTATCTATTCCTTCTAGTTCTGCTGAAATCAATGTTTTTAATCGTGCCGTATCTAATGAAGTTCCTGTTCCTATAACTTTATTTTTAGGTAACCCTGATAGCTTCCATGTATGATATGAAATTACATCAACAGGATTTGAAACTAATATAAAAAATCCATCAAATCCAGACTTCATAATAGGTTCTACTATTGAAGTACATATTTTTGAACTAGTTCCTAATGTATCTAATCTTGTTTGATTTGGTTTTGGAGGTGCACTCGCTGTAATTACTACAACATCAACATCCTTACATTCCTCATATGTTCCTACTTTTACTTTAGTTCTTAAAGGCATATATTCAATTGCATGACTTAAATCTAAAGTTTCTCCTTTAGATTTAGATTCATTTAAATCAATCATTAATATTTCTTCACACATACATTGATTTATTAATGCAAATGCACAACTTGCACCGACTGGTCCTGTTCCAACTATAGCTACTTTTCTTACTTTAAATGACATATTATACCCCTTCTTTTTCACTTTTTTATTAGTTTTCTCTAATTAACTTTTAGAATACACTCATATAAAAAAATTTTCAAGAAAACTATTCTCTATAATTTTTGATTAGTGTTATGCATTTGCTTATTCATAACAATCATAGGTCTCATCATCTCGTTATCTTCATGATCTAATATATGACAATGCCATACATATCCTGGGCCTTCCTGTGGATCAAAGTGATATAAATTTTTACCTGGCTCAACCTGTGATGGATCCGCATCAATAGGAGTAAAACGCACTAAAATTCTTGTTACTTTTCCTGGATATGCTCTTACCGTATCCATCCATCCTTTTTCATTCGGATCAGGTGGAATAGGAGCCCCCTGCAAATAACTTCCCGGATCAATTACTTTTGTTGGATTCTTTAACGGTAAAGGTCCATTTAACTTTAACCAATCAAAATTATACTTATTAGAATCAAATTCCTGTCTGTCTTGTAATTGAAATTGAACTAAGTGTAAATGAATTGGATGTGTATCTACAGTAAGATTAACTAACTCCCATAATTCTGTAGATCCCACAAGAGGAGTTTCAGTTATAGGTGCAATCCATTTTTGACCATCTAATAACATTTGTACCGGACCGCCTGGCCCTCTAATCTCTACTAATGTTAATACTCTTTTAGGTCTATCAGGCACAAGCATTGGAATATTATTAAGCTTTTTAGGTAATACAAGCTTAAATGGTTTATAACATTCCTTTACTGTAAATTGCATAACCTGTCCTACCGTTTCTGGATTTGGTGCTTGTATACTAGAAAAAGGCGCATTAGCACTATTAGTTAATACGATTTTTGTTCCACTTTTTAAATAAGAAAAATCTATAAGTACATCCGCTCTTTGTGCTGGTGCAAGTGTAAGTTCTTTAAGTTTTACTGGCTGTTCAAAATATCCTCCATCACTTCCTATTTGAAGGAATGACATATTGTTAGAAAATTTCAAAGTAAAGAATCTAGCATTAGCTCCATTTAACATTCTAAATCTATACATAGTTTGTTCAACATTTAAATTAGGCCATGTCATGCCATTCACTGATATAGTATTTCCAAAAAATTCTGGTTGCCAATAAGGATGTATGTCTGGATTGTCTCCTACATTAGGGAAATATAATGTTCCATCAGTATTAAAAGTATGATCTTGTATAACTAATGGTATTTCGTGTTTTCTATCTGGTAATATACATCCTAGCTTATCTAAAGGATTATTTTTATCCCTTATTATATAGAATCCTGCAAGTCCCATATAAACACTTGTTCTTGTTAATCCTAAAGTATGATCGTGATACCATAATGTTGTAGATGGTTGAGTATTCAAATATTGATATAATGAAGTGCCAAATTGAGGTCCTATTAATTTTTCATTTGAAGTAAACCATGCCTCCGGATGTCCATCAAATGTAGAACAAACTTCTCCTCCATGAACATGTGTAACTAATGGAATAGGATATTGTGCTTCTGGTAATCCCGGTGGAAATGGAGGTACATCTTGTGGTTTTATCATTCCAATTTCATTAGGATCTGCCCAGTGAAGAGTCGGATCTACTGCAAGTGGATCATATCCTGTAAGATTATTAACCCACTGAACATTAATAGGAACTCCTCTTGTAGCCTCAAAAGTTGGCCCTGGGTAACTTCTATAATTACAATATATTTGTCCAGTCAAACAATCTTTAACTTTTCCACCATATCCCCAAACAGTAGTCTTTGGAAAACATCTTGGCAATAATTGTTGAGTAAATTCTGAAGCAGTTACATAATAATATTGTCCTGTAACCATACAAGTATTAGGATTCTTTAACAATTGTGGAACAAATACTTTTGGTATAGGTAATTGCTCAACATATTTAGGTATGGTATTAGGATCTAATATCTCATTCAAAGTATCTCCCCTTATATTCATTACTTCTATAAAACATTTATATTCATCTATATTAGCGATAATTACTTACTTTATTTATAAAAATTATTGATTATTATTATAAGCTTTATGAGTTTAATCCATTAATTTTTTGTAGATTTGTAAACTTTATTTTTAATTCAGGTTGACAATATGCTTATATTAGTTTATTTTATAAAAAAGACATATAAAAAATTCTTTTATTAGGAGATTCTTCACATGGAACATATTTTAAAAAAATTAAAAGTAACTAAAGAAAATGGGTTATATAGAACTCTTAAATATATAGAAACCTCTCAAAATCCTAAAGTGAAAATTGGAGGAAATGATTTTATACTTTTAGGATCAAATAACTACCTAGGTCTTTGTAATGATTCTCGTTTAAAAAAAGCTGCTATTAATGCAATAAATAAATATGGTGTTGGTTCTGGAGGTTCTCGATTAACAACCGGAAGCTTAGTTATTCATAAAAAACTAGAAGAAAGTCTTGCTGAGTTTAAAAATTGTGAAGCAAGCCTTATTTTTAACACAGGCTATATGGCTAACGTAGGCATTATACAATCCATTTGTAATAAAGATTGGGTAATATTTTCTGATAGATTAAACCATGCAAGTATTATTGACGGTTGCATATTAAGTGGTGCAAAACTTGTTAGATATAAGCATTGTGATATGAACGATCTTCTGATGAAAATTAACAAGTATAGTACTCAAAATAGTTTAATTGTAACTGACGGCGTATTTAGTATGGATGGAGATATCGCCCCCTTACCTGATATTGTAAAAATAGCAAAACAAAATAATATATTAACTATGGTAGATGATGCTCATGCTACAGGTATTTTAGGCAAAAATGGTTCCGGTACACCCTCTTATTTTAATCTTCACAACGAAATAGATATTATGATGGGAACTTTAAGTAAAGCCATTGCTTCTGAAGGAGGATATGTAGCTGGGAAACAATATCTTATAGATTATCTTAAAAATTTTTCTAGAAGCTTTATTTACTCTACTGCATTATCACCATCATCTATTGCAGTTTCTTTAAAGGCTATAGAAATTATTAAATCTGATGAAAAAAGACGAGAAAATTTATTATCTTTATCCGCTTGGTTTCAAAAAAAACTAAGAGAATTAAATTTTAATATTCCTCATTCTAAAACTCCAATTATACCAATAATAATCGGCGATGTAGAAAAAACAATTGAAATGAGTAAATATTTATTAAAAGAAGGTATATATATACCAGCTATTCGTCCACCTTCCGTTCCTAATGGAACAAGTCGTTTAAGAATATCCTTAATGGCTACACATACTAAAAAAGATCTAGAATTAGTTATCGAAAAGTTAAAAACCATTGGTAAATTATTAAATATTATATAGGAGTAAATACATGAAAAAACCTTATTTAATTTTACTACCTGGCTGGGGAATGCCTAGTATAGTATGGAAAAAAATCACTCCTCATTTGTCAAAAAAGTTTAATTTAATCTATATTGATTGGAACAACATTAAATCATTAGATGAATTTAAAAACCGTGTTTTAGATACTATAAATAAACTTGATATTAAATCTTTTTCATTATTAGGCTGGTCATTAGGCTCGTTAGTGGCACAAGAAATATTAATTAACACTTCTTATAAAATTAAGCATTTAATTTTAATAGGTGGTACAAGTTGTTTTATTTCTAATGAAGATGATTTATATACTCTAGGCTGGAATAAACGTATCATTAAGAGGATGAAATTTCAACTTCATAAAAGACCTAATGATGTTTTATTAAATTTTTATAAAAATATGTTTTCTAAAGAAGAATTAGATAACACATATTATCTTGAATTTTTAAAACTCTTTTCTAAAGATTTATTATCAGATTCTTTAGATTCTCTATCGTTAGGTTTAGATTATCTAATGCACCTAGATTTAAGATTAAATTTAAAATATATAACTATACCTACATTATTAATACATGGACAAAATGATTCCATATGCCCTGTAGAAGCATCTTTATATATGAAAAATTATATTCCTAATTATCATATAGAGATAATTAACAATACTGGTCATGTTCCATTTTTCACTTTACCAGATTATTGCTATAGCGTCATAAAAAATTTTATAGAAGGAGTTGCAAATAATGATTGATAAAAATCAGCTAAAAATTCATTTTAGTAAAAATGCTAAATCTTATGATAAACATTCAAATGTACAAAGAAAAATGAAAGATATTCTAATAAATTTTTTACTAAAAAACTTAAAATCTTCTACTATAAAAAACATCTTAGAAATCGGATGTGGAACTGGTTCATTGACTAAAACTCTATTAGAAAATTTCCCAAATTCTAATATAACTGCTATTGATATTTCTCCAGGAATGATTGAAGTAGTTAAAGATAAATTTAAAAATTCATCTATAAATTTTATATGTGCTGATATAGAAAATATAAATTTAAATTGTAACTATGACTTAATTATATCCAATGCAACATTTCAGTGGTTTAATAATCTTCCTAAAACACTTGAAAAATTGTATTTATCATTAAATCCTAATGGAATTCTTTCTTTTTCAACTTTTGGTAATAAAACATTTTATGAATTGCATGAATGCTTTAAAAAAGCAATTCAAGAATTACATATAAAAGACTCTATTTCTGCTGGACAATCTTTTTATACTTTACAAAATTTAATCCATATATGTAATTCCATTAAAAATTTTTCTTACATGGATATGACTACTAATGGTAAAGAAATTTATATACCTGAATATTTTCCTAGTTGTAAAGATTTTTTAACTTCGATAAAAAAAGTAGGTGCTAATAATAGTAATAAAAATCATAGATGTACTTCTCCAAAGTTCATTAAAAAAGTTATGAATCTTTATGATGAAAATTTTTTAATTAATGATAATGTAATTGCTACTTATCATTGTTTATTTATCAATATTCAAAATAAATCGAACTAAGAAAACTTTAAAATTTTCTTAGTTCGGTTATTTCTTCATCAGTAAGATATTTCCACTTACCATTATCTATTCCATTAATTTTTATATTAAGAATCCTTATTCTTTCTAATTTTATTACGGTATATCCAAAAGCTCTTGTCATTCTACGAATTTGTCTATTTAATCCTTGTGTTAATATAATTCTAAAAGTATCATTATTAATTCTTGTAACTATGCAAGGTCTAGTTTTAGGTCCATTAAGTTGAACACCCTCTGACATTGCTTTTATAAATAAATCATCAAAGGGTTTATCCACAGTTACTATATACTCTTTTTCATGCTGATTTTCTGATTCTAAAATTTTATTAGAAAGTTCTCCATCGTTAGTCATAAGTATTAAACCTTCTGAGTCTTTATCTAACCTTCCTACTGGAAAAATATATTCTGGATAATTTAAAAAATCAATTATATTATCTTTTACTTCTCTTGCAGCAGTACAAGTAATACCAACTGGCTTATTTAACGCAATATATATTTTTTCTTTCTTTTTTATTGGTTCATTATCCATAAGAATTTCATCATATTCTTCTACCCACTGACCTGGAATACAAACCTCACCATTTACTATTATTCTATTTTCTTCAATAATTCGATTTGCTTCTTTTCTTGAACAAATACCATAATTACTAAGAAGTTTGTTTATTCGCATGTACGTTTTTATCCTTTCTGCCTTTCAGTAAATAACTCTATACCTTTAAACTTATACTTATTTACTTACAATACTTAAATCTGCAATAAATATTTAATACTCCTTCATGCTTATTAGCCTCTATACTACCATTCATTTTTTCTATTAAGCTTCTTACTATAGATAATCCAAGTCCCGTACCTTTTCCTAGCCTATTTTTATCTGCCATATAAAATCTATGAAAAATTTTTTCTACGTCTAAAGACCCCAAATCGTTGACATTATTACTAATTCTTAATACAACTATTTTATTTTCTACTGACAAATAAATATTTAAATTATCCTTTGTATATCTTATAGCATTGCTTAATAAATTTTCCATTATACGTTCTAGAGATTTTTTATCTCCAATAATATGTATATTATCATTTTGTATAGCTATTTTCGGTTCTAAATTCCTTTCTAAAAAATCAGAATATCTTCCTAATAAAATTTCCTGAAGTATTCTACTTATATTTATCTTTTCTAATTTTATTTCATAGTCTAAAGATTCTATTAATGATAACTCATAAAAATCATTTAATAATTCTTTAAGAGAATTTGCTCTTTTTTCTGCTATATCTAAAAACTCATTCTTTTCTTTTTCATCTATATCCTCTAGTTTACAAAACTGAATATATCCTATAATAGAAGTTAGTGGAGTTCTAAGATCATGAGACATATTTGCAATAGTTTTCTTTAGCTTACCTTGAAGTTTAATATTATTGCTTTTACTTTGCCTTTTTAAATCAAGAGTATCATTTATACTTTTGCATAACTTTTCTATATCTTTGTTTATTAAAGAAATGGTTAGTTTATTATTTTCATTATTTTTATTAATATTTTTAAGTTGTTTTTCTATATTTCTAATTTCTTTTTTAGTTAACATTAGGTGAATAAATAAAATTATTATTATTATCATTAAAATGCATATAATTAAAATCATTAATCTACCCACCCTTCTTTTGTATAAAATACATAACTTATCATTACTTTATATCAGCCTTATTAAAAAAATATATACTTAAACATATTGAAATAACTATTGTTATTAACGATATTACTATAACTCTTATTCCTTGTAGCAATGTAATATTATACGATAACGCAGTACTAACCTGTCCAAATATAGTATTACTATAAATTTTATTTATAAAAGTATTTCTCATAGCAAAAATCATACTTACTCTATTCAAAATATCTACCATTACAAATGCTACTTCTGCAAATATACCATTTCTACTTATAAATAACATCACAATTCCAATACTACCTATTCCAATATAAATAAATGTCATAAGAATAATAACTCTCAATACAAATACTAAAGAAGTAAATGTAAAATTTTCTCCATAACCACACATAAATGTATTTATTATAGTTACTAGAATAGGAGTCACTAAACTTATAATTATAATTCCTAAATAACCACTGATAAATTTAGATATAACAATTTTATATCTTCTATGACCATAACTAATTAGATTTTTGATGTATCCACTACTACAGGAACTACTAAATTCATCCCCAATATATATAGCAATAAATACTGCTATTAAAACAAACCATCCCAAAAATAATTGTGTTCCTAATACTCTTATTAAGACTATTTTACCTGTTAATGTTTTACTAAATAACATAGGACACAAAATACTTTGAAGTAAACAAATAAGCAAAATTCCTAAAAGTGTTTTTGAAGTCTTTAGTTTATAAATTTCAACTTTTAATAAATTAAACATTCCGCTTACCTCCTATAACCTTTGAAAAATATTCTTCTAAATTATCTCCCATGGTTATAAATTCCTTTACCAATATCCCTTCCTCAATAAGCACTTTAGATACCATACCTGAGTTATCCACATAGTCATATAACTTAATCACATTATTTGGTAAAACTTCAAGGTTTAGTGTGGATAATTTTTTATTCAATATAACCGATGCTCTAGACACATCATCCACTTTAATATGAATATACTCCTTGCATTTATCTTGTAATTGTTTATCTGTTATTTCTTCTATTAATTTTCCTTTATGAATTATTCCATAACAATCCGCTAATTGATGAAGTTCCTCCAATATGTGACTAGATATTAAAATTGTTATTCCATACTCCTTATTTAATTTTTTTAGTAATTCCCTTAATTTAATTATTGATATTGGATCCAAACCATTAATGGGCTCATCTAATATAAGAAATTCTGGATCTCCAATTAAAGCCATTGCAATACCTACCTTTTGCTTTATACCCAAAGAAAGATTTTTCACTTTTTTATTTTTAAAGTCTTCTATATTTAATAATTCTAGAACTCTTTCTATACATTCTTTTCCTGGTATTCCTTTATGCAATCTTTCAATTTTTAAATTGTTATATACACTTTTATAACTATATAAAACTGGACCCTCTATAAGACATCCTATCCTTCTACGCTCTTTATTTATTTCTTCTTTGTTGTCTTGTCCGAATAATTCAAGACTTCCACCACTACTTATTACAAGCCCAGATATAATTCTCATTAATGTAGTTTTTCCTGCACCATTTAAACCAATAAGCCCATAAATTTGTCCTTTTTTTATAGTAATATTAATATTATTAAGCACTGTTAAACCTTTATATTTTTTTGTAATTCCAAAGGTCCTTAGTGCAATATTCTCCTCCATATAGATTCTCTCCAATTATATATTTTTTCTATTAATTATAGCACATGCTATTTTAAAAAATATACATCCACTAATTAACATTATTATTGATTGACTACATGTATATTTTAAATTATTAAATCCTGTGTTTAAAATATAAAATGGAGAATTTCTTATTATACTTTGCAATATTGTTCCACAATTTGACTTCAATATTTTTTCAAAAATAACTAATATTAAATTGAAATAAAAAACGTATGTTATTATTCCTGCAAATATACTATTTTTTGTACATACTGAAACTAACAGTATAAATGTGCCCAATGTAAATGTATAAATACAAACCACATAAATATTATTTAATATACTACTAGTATTTATAAATTCACTTATACCTTTCTTCACATACAAATTATATAAAATTAAAACAACTTCATAAAATCCTATATAGTTTAAACTTATAAAAAATAAACTTGCGAGTTTTGAAATCATTATCTCAGATTTTTTAAATATTCCAGTGAAAATTATCCTATCTGTTTTATTTACAAAATCTTCATTGAAATAAAAACATCCATTAGCCAAAACTATATACGGAATGACTCCTAATATTACATTAGAATTATCAATGTCTTTTTTTATCTTCGTAATCAATATTAATATAGGTATTATTAATAAAATACCAAGTAATACACTCTTAATAAATCTTTTTTTCTTTATTTCTAAGGAAATAATACTCAATATTTTTTCCAACTAAAACTCCCCCATTCTAATCTTATAGATTTAATTTTTTTACATTTCTCTTTGTTTTATTATAAATGTTGCACACCCAAAGAAGATTAATCCATAAACTATACTTATTAATAATTGCTCTATATTTACATTTTTCATTGATAAACTTACAAATAAGTCTGTCCAAATATAGAAGGGTGTCTTTGCATAAAGCGAAATTTTTTCAGCAAATATAGGATTTCTATATGCTAAAGTTACTATAAATCCATTATTAAAGTTTACAGCACTTAAAATTAATATTGAAAATAAGATATTTTTTGCTTTTTTTAAAACTATAGAATTTATTAAAAACATAAATGTACCCATTGAAAATGTAAGCACAATATAAACTAACATTGTCTGAAAATGAGGCATTTTAAAAAATTGATCTATACCCTTTTTTTTATAATCTAATATACCTATTAGTAATGCATCACCTTCAACCATTACATAAAATATTAATCCTAAAAGAATTAAGGATATTAATTTTGATAACATAATTTCTACTCTAGTAAAAATACCCGTAAAAATAGCTTGAGTTGTATTAGAAATTATATCTCCTCTAAGAATAGAAACACTTCCATATAATATGGCAATATATAAAAACCGACCAAACTCAATAGAATACGTTTGAAGCCTTAGTGATCTTGAATTTCCAGCTATAAAAAATACCAAAGAATATATAACTGCTCCAATAATTAATCCTATAAATCCTTTTGAATGCACTATATTTTTAACATTAAGAAAAGATAATTTTAATAGCTTAGTCATACTAATTGTCCCCCATAGTTTTCAAGTATTTATCTTCAAGACTTTCCTTTACTTCATATATTCCTTTAAGAGGTATCTTATTTTCACCTATTTCTAAGGTTAAATCCTCTAATTGTGTATCAGTTTTCATACAAATTTGAAGTGTATCTTCTCCTATTACCTTGTAGTCCATTTCTTTGTTATTAAAAAATACTTTTAACTCTTCCACCTTACTACTTTTAAATGCAACTACAATAAAATCATCATTTTTCTTATTTAAGTTTTCAATCCTTAATATGTTTCCTTTTTGTATAAATACAACCTTATCACACATAATCTCTATCTCAGATAAAATATGGCTTGATATTAAAACAGAAGTATTTTTTTCCTTTGCCATGTACTTTATAAATTTTCTAAGTTCAGGCACTATAGAAGGATCTAAACCATTTGTAGGCTCATCTAACATTAATATAGGTGGATATGCTAAGACTGCCTGTGCAACTCCAAGTCTTTGTTTCATTCCTAGTGAATATTTTTTTACTTTTTTATTGACATAATTCTTAATTCCTAGTCTTTCAATAATCTCGCCTATTTCTTTTTTATCTTTTAATCCTGAAACTTCAGCAAAGAATAATAAATTTTCATATCCAGTTAAATCAGGATAAAAACCTGGTGTTTCTATAACACATCCTATTTGCTTAGTTTTATGTATCTTTTTAGCTTTAATATTATTTCCTTTTATAAAAACATTACCTTTATATTTTGGAATTAATCCAGTTATGATTTTCATTAATGTAGTTTTTCCAGCACCATTTGGTCCTACAAGTCCTATTATTTCGCCTTCCTCAATAGATATGTTTATATCATTAAGTACTTTTTGTTTTCCATAAACTTTACTAACATTATCTACTTTTAAAACTTCACTCATTTTATTTTCCTCCATTTATTTATAAAATTTTTAATTGAGTATTTTGCACTTGATTTATATATCTATATTAAAAATAAAAGTATAAATAAACTTAAAGAAATCCTTAAGAAAGTATTAAGTTTAAAAATAAAAACATCTTATAAAATAGATAAATTTCTATTTTATAAGATGTTTTTATTAGATTTACTTATTTTTTATTTAAGCTTATACCCCATTCCCCATACTGTTTCTATATATTCTTCATTTGGACTTGCTTTATTTAATTTGTTTCTTAAATTACTTATATGTACATTAACAGTATTCTCATCACCTAAATATTCATCACCCCATACACTTTCAAACAAATTAGCCTTACTAAATACTTTTTTAGGATGAGTTAAAAGAAGTTCTAATATATTAAATTCTCTAGAAGTTAATGATAATTCTTGTCCACTAACCAAAACCTCTTTAGCTTCTTTATTAAGAATAATATCTTTATGAACTATATCTTTTTCACCATTTGAACTATTATTAAAATCTATATATCTTCTAAGATTTGCATCAATCCTTGCAGACAGTTCATCAATATCAAAGGGTTTTGTTACATAATCATCAGCACCCAACTTAAACAACTCCAATTTAATCTCTTTATCTAATTTTGCTGAAATCACAATTATAGGCAATTTTTTAGTTTTTCTTATTTTTTTTATTAGTTCTTCTCCTGTCATTCCTGGTAACATTAAATCTAGCAAAATTAATTGAAAATCTAGTGACTCAATATATAGCATTCCTTCTGTTCCTGAATAAGCTTGTTTTACATTATAACCTTTTTTCTCTATTAACTTTGATAACATTTTATTTATATCATTATCATCTTCTATTACTAGTATATTTATTTTGTTCATGTTTAAATCCTTTCTACTTTTGTATAGTAAATATACCATATAACTGATTAATTTATTGAATATGAAATTTTATCATATCAAGTTTATTTTACACCAAAATATTCCTAATTCAAATTCCTATTTGTAATAACACCATTTGCTTTTTTATCAAAAAAACACTAATCTCACAAGGATTAGTGCTTAAAAATTTAAATTTATATTACTTTTAGTTCAATTATAATTAATGCTTATACCTCACCAAAATTAGTTACCGCCATTTCCTGTTGTTCCATCTGTTGATGTTTTTTCATTTGTATTTTCAGTTGTTCCTTCTTTTGGTTTTGATTTTTTTGCATCAGTATTTTTACTTCCTTCATCTTTATTTCCAGTTGTTTCTCCGGACGTTGGCTTTATATCTGTATTTTCTTCTTTTTTTCCTGTTGGTGCTTTTGTATCTTTATTTTTAATTATTTCTCCTTTTGATGTATGTGCATCCGTATTTTTAATTGTTTCTTCTTTTAATGTATTTGTATTTATGTCGTTATTTCTATTTTTTCTTCTTGTTGGTGTTTTTATATCTATATTTTTATTTTTCTCATTTTCTAATACTCTTGTCTCATCATTAGATTTTTCATTAACCTCAGGTTTCACACTAGGACTTTTGGTATTAGTAGTTAGACCTTCAAAACAAAATTTTAATAAAATCCCAACACTCACAAACAAAATAATAGTTGCAATAGATATCATTACCCTTTTATTCTTACTAGGTTTCTTATTTTCATGGTTTTTATTTGTATTAAGTAATGATAATTTTTCCGTTTTCTCTGTAGAATCTACCTGCTTGAAATTCTCAGGTGATCTCATTACAATAATAGGTTTATTACGTAATCCATGTTTATTTTCTACATATACTGTAACTGAAAATTTATCACCTTTACTTAGAAAAGGTATATCAATTACTACATTATCATCTTTTATTAGAGAATCAAATTTTAAACCCTTTGTTATTTTTGCATCTGCAATTTTTAAATTACTTTGTGGACTTTGAATATTCAAAGTTAAGTCATGAATTATTTTTTTTGATAGGTTACTAACATTAATACTATATGCATAAACTTTTTTGTTGTTTATTTCCATAGCTATGCCCTTGCCTATACTACATAATATTCTAGGTGCTACATTTTTAAAATACTCTAGCAATAATCCCGATATAATTGATATTACTATAGTTATAATTGCTGTCTTAATAACATTCATCATATTAATCACTTTCCTTACTTTTTCCGATTTACCTAATAAATTATAGAGTAGATAAATATTTGTGTCAAACTTAAAATTTAGGCAAAATAACTATAAAAGTTTATAAATATAATATGTTTAAAGTACAAAGAAATATATACCCTTCTTTGTACTTTTCTTACTTTTAAACTCAATTTCAAACTCTGTTTTAATATTATTAAATTCCTTATAATAAAAAGTTATAAAAAATCAACAACTTCTAAGACATAGACCCATCATTAAATAATCCAGCTCCCTTTACTATTTCCTGCTCCCTAAACAAACTTGAAACAGCTTGATTATAGTCCCTTAAATTTTGAGCCTTTCTTATTTTTTTAGCATATTTTTTATTATCTGAAAATATATAAATCATATATCCCCATAGTTCTTTCATTCTAAACATTGCATTTCTATCTTCATTAAATAATTCTCTATAATTATTTAAAATTTCATCATGAAAGTCTTCTAATACCTTTTTATCTAAATTTTTATTTTCTTTAATCTCATTAATTAAACCTGGATTAGCTAATATTCCTCTTCCTATCATTACTGTTTCTACTTCTGGAAAAGTTTCTATTAATTTTTTATAATCTGTAACAGTAAAAATATCTCCATTATAACATACCGGATTTACACTTAAAGATAATGCATCTTTAAACACATATAAGTTAGGTTTATTTTTATAAAAATCTTCCCTAGTTCTAGGATGAATAATTAATTCTTCTAAAGGATATTTATTAAATATCTTTATTAACTCATAAAATTCTTCTGGACTATCTTTTCCTATTCTAGTCTTTATGGAAATTTTCATATTATCTATTTTAAATATTTCATCTAAAAATCTATCAAGTTCTTCTCGTTTTGCTAAAAATCCTGACCCTCTATATTTTGAAACTACTGTTCCAGAAGGACATCCTAAATTCAAATTAATCTCATTGTAACCCAACTGTTGTAATTTTGTAGAAATACTAATAAAACCTTCTGAATCGTTAGTAAGTATTTGAGGAACTATATTCATTCCTTCATTATTTTCAGGCAAAACATCTCTTAATTCTTTAGCCTTAAAGCGTATATTTTTATTTGTAACAATAAAAGGTGTAAAATATTTATCAACATTTCCGAAAAATTTTTCATAGGCATTTCTATATATGTATCCCGTTATGCCTTCCATTGGTGCTAAATAATATCTCATAGAAGTAACTCCTTTATAACTATTCTAAAAGAATATTATATCATCCTTGTTTTTTCTTATCTAGGTGTTTTGTTATTGTGTGAGTTTAATATTTAAAAGTTAAATATTATTTTACATGTTATTAAAATAAGTTAAGTAATTTTCTTTTTTTATTATTATGTAATATATTTTTAATATCTTTAATAGTTAATCCTATTGATCTGTACAATAATATAGATTGAAGTCTAATTATATATCGTTAAATTTTCTATATTCATTGTCTTTTTCTCTTATTGATAACAATAAACTTTTTTCTCGTAAAATCTAATTTTATTGGTAGTTATATTAAAAATTTTAGCTATTTCACTAATAGAATAGTATAACTCTTTTCCATCTACCCATCCCCCTAAATAAAATTCCTTCTAATAATTATTTTAAACTTTCATCTAAGGCTAAAAAATCATTATATATTCTCCATTATTCATATTATTTTTTTATTGTTATCATTCAATCGTAAACATAGTCATTTTCACTAAAATGACTATGTTTTTTGTTAATTTAATATATTAAAATGTAAATAAACCTTATCATTTGATGTAAAATGATAAGGTTTATTTATAATATCCAAAATCTATATAAATACCTATATTTTTTAATATACAATTAATTTATTTTATACTATTTATTATACTTAGCTATAAAATTTGATTACATATATTAGATTTAATATAAACTTAAATTTTGGATAAACTAATTTCTAGGAGTGATTAAAGTGACTGAAACTGAAAAAGCATATATTGCTGGAATTATAGATGGAGAAGGAAGTATCATGCTAACAAAATTTCATAATAATCAATTTCCATCGCCATGTGTTAGCATAAGTTCTACAACACTGGAACTTTTGCATTGGATAAATTCTAAAACAAATATGGGTACAATAAACTCTAAAAAAAATTATAATATTGAAAAACATAAAAATTCTTATTCATATATCATTAAATACAATGATGCTATTGAATTTTTAAAAGATATTGAACCTTACTTAGTCATAAATGTAAAAAAACAACGTGCAAAATTAATTATCAATGAATATAAATCTGTAACTCCTAGGAATGGTAGATATACTGATAAAATACTTGAATGTAAGAATAGATTTTTTGATAGGTTTATGAATATAAATTAAAAAGCTCTATGCAATGTGAAGAGAGCCCCGTTAAGTAGACACAGTTAAAAAGACTGTTGTAAAATCTATTTAACGGGGTGATTTTTATGTCAAAAAAATATTCTTTTGAAATAAAATTAAAGGCAGTGAATATGTATCTAAAAGATGGAATAGGCAGTACTACAATTGCTAAACAATTAGGTTTATCTTCTAATAAACGTGTTTTATTATGGGTTAAGAGATATAAGGAATTTGGTGAAACCGGGCTCGAAGAGCGACGTGGAAGAGCTAAAGGTATTGATAAGGGACGTCCACGAAAACAACCTTTAACTCTTGAACAAGAGAATGAAAAACTTAGAGCTGAGGTTGAGTACTTAAAAAAATTGCTACTGATAGGAAGGTTGTGATAAAGACTAAAGATAAATATGAAATTATATCTCAAATTTCTTCATTGTATCCTGTTAATTTACTATGTGAGATAGCTCAAGCAAAGGGATTGACCGTAAGGCTACGCCTAATAAAGATTCAAAAATCGAGGAAAAGATATTATCTGTTTATACTAAATCGAAAAAGTTTATGGGTATAGACGTATTAAAGTTGCCCTTAAAAGAATTTATGGAATTATAGTTAATCATAAAAAAGTTAAAAGATTAATGAAAAAATTGGGAATAAAATCAGTTATTCGTAGAAAGAAATTTAAGTATATAAATCCCAAAAATCTTGTTCAAGGAAAAGTTGCACCAAACTTACTTAATAGAAATTTTAAAGCATCAAAACTTAATGAAAAATGGGTTAGAGATATAACATATTTATATTATGGTCCTACACGTAAAAAAATGTATTTATCTGCACTTAAAGATCTCTATAATAATGAAATTATTTCTTATAAACTTAGTACTTCTTTAAATATAACTTTTGTGGAAGAAACGCTATATGAAGCTTTTAAAAAAAGTAAAAAGTGTGATTTAAGCAACCTTATCATTCACAGTGATCAAGGCTGCCATTATAAATCACACTCGTGCAAAAATATATTACAAGAAAATAATATCACACAAAGCATGTCTAGAAAAGGAATTTGTTATGATAATGCCTGTATTGAAAACTTTTTTGGTCATCTTAAAAGTGAATTAATATATCAAACTTATTTTCATACTAAAGCAGATTTAATTAATGCTATTGATAATTATATTTATTGGTATAATAACGAAAGATTTCAGCAAAAATTAAATAACCACACACCAGTTGAATTTAGGTGCGTGGTTTAGAAATAAGGACTTTTTTTTACTTAATGTCTATTTTATTGGGCTCAGTTCAAAATGTCATCAATGGGTTTATTATTTAGTATATTTTTAAACTCAATTACTAAATTCATTACTTCATCGTCATCTCTAAAATATATAAATGTAAAACTTATTTAATATCATTTTATGAAATTAGGGAAATACTTTCTCCAACATCACCTTTTCCATTTAATTCCCCTATATTTATTCTTTATAATTATGGTATAATATCCAAGTTATAATATGTGATTCCGTAGTATGGATGGCTACGGGGGTTTTGAACGTTTTATCCCCCTTGGACTATTGATGAAACTTCATCGTAGTTAGGGGGTGGTATTGAATATGCTAGAATTAACACTGAAAAGCCTTGTTACTATTTATATTATTAAATTAGTTTTAAAACATAATCTTTTTATTTCTAAATTAATTATCAAGATTAAATTTCTTGGTATTCACATAGAAGTTAATAGCAAAGAGAAAAAGCACCCATCCTCAGAAGACTAGTGCTTTAAACTCTTAAATTTATACGATAAATTTTATTCAATAGCCCTAAAACAAAATAAATGTTCTAAGGATTCGCTTAGTGTTCCAGCACTAAGCTTTTCTTATTTATATTATATCAAAATTTAATAAAAAATAAACATATTTTTTAATTAATACTTACAAGGTAAAAAGCTCTATGCAATCTGCATAGAGCTTTTTTTCATGGTGGAGGCGAGGGGACACTTTGTTCCATTGTTTTCCAATAGCGCTGACTATATCTCGAACTTAATTTTCCAATTAAGCCCCTTGGCGTATTATAGAAGTATAGTTTAGTTGTAACCTTCTATCCTAGTACCTCATATTCTCCCTAGAGAACTTAGAAGCCTATAAGTCGATACGGGGCTGTTAGATTTCCCTACATACCCCTCGGTATTGCCGTCATCTTAGTATGTTACGGTTTCACCGATAAAGCCAAGTTTTCACTTATGAATCACTTCATAAGGCGACTCTTTCATGAATCGAACCCCTGTCCGAAAGTAGCAACACTACAGCATCTCCGAGTGCAGTCAGTATTTTGACATTCCCTACGTTTCACTCCCACTGACAGGATTGAAATTTCAGTAGCTTCATAAATTCCGTCCCTAGGTCAAAGCTTTCCTAGGTGCGGTTCCCCACTAGTCGACGCCCTATCCTAAGTCGTGGGACTCTTAGGTAGAACGAGCAGCTATATTAGGCTGCTAATGCAAAATTATCTTCTGCGTTTACATTTAAATCCCCAGTTTTTTAACGCTGGTCCAGGGAACCATCGACTCGCTTCTGTAGCACAACATACCCCCGTCGAAAGCCATGTACGCCCCCATGTTAGGTTTGTGCTTTTACACAATATTCAATTTTTAATACACTAATAGTATAATATATATTTATAAAATTGTCCAATAGAACAATTTAGTAACGCATTCTTTCTTTCATTTGTCTGTCGATATCACGCTTTGCAGATTTTGCAGCTATAGCGTCTCTCTTATCATAATTCTTTTTACCTTTTGCAACTCCAAGGGCTACTTTTACTCTTCCTTTTTTAAGGTAAAGACTAAGTGGTATTAGTGTATACCCCTGTTGCGCTGTATATCCTAATAAAGTGTTAATTTGACTTTTGTGAAGTAATAACTTTCTTTCTCTTAAAGGATCTTTATTAAATATGTTTCCTTGCTCATAAGGGCTTATATGCATATTACATACAAAAACTTCTCCATTTTTGATACTTGCATAACTATCCTTTAAATTAGCTTTACCACCTCTTATAGATTTTACTTCAGTTCCAACAAGAGCTATACCAGCTTCAAAAGTTTCCTCTATAAAATATTCGTGATAAGCTTTTCTATTTTGTGCAAGGGTATTGTTTTTTTTATCCTTAGCCATTTAAACACCTACTTTTCATATACTCTCTTGTGGAAATAAATTATATACTATTGAAAGCTATAAGTCAAGAATAGGTAGCACTTAAAATTTAGTATATAATGACTAAATTTAACTGCTACCTAGATTGTCTTTACTTATTTAACATTTTATCTATTTCGTCATTTAATCTTTCATCTTTTTCTGATAAAATCAATTGTTCTCCTATATTCTCTATAGGCATTTCTGGTATTTCATGTTCTTCGTTTTCTTCTTCATCTTTTATTAAATCAAAGTATATTTCATATGATGCTAAGTCTACTCTTGATACTCTTATTTTAGCCTCATCACCTAGTCTATATACATTCTTTCTTCTCTCACCAACTAAACATAAATGATCTTCATCATATACATAATAATCATCATCCATAGTACTTATATGAATTAATCCTTCTATTGTATTAGGAAGTTGAACAAACATTCCAAAATTAGTTACAGAAGATACTATACCAGTATATTCTTCTCCTATCTTAGTACTCATATATTCTGCTTTCTTTAAGTCATCAACTTCTCTTTCAGCTTCCATTGCAAGTCTTTCCATATCAGATGATTGCATAGATGCATAATCTACTGCACTTTCTAATTGTCTAAATCTATTTTCATCTATAGTTCCATCCAATGATTCTTTAATTATTCTATGAATAATTAAATCTGGATATCTTCTTATAGGTGATGTAAAGTGACAATAGAATTTTGCTGCAAGACCAAAGTGTCCTACGCATTGAGGTGCATATCTTGCTTGTTTTAATGATCTAAGAAGTAACGTATTTACTACAGTTTCTTCTTTTTTACCCTTTACTGATTCAATTATCTCTTGTAATGCTTTTGGATGTACTTCTTTACTTGGTTTTATAAAGTATCCTAAGTTATATGCAAATTCTCTAAACCTTTGAAGTTTTTCTTCATCTGGGTCCTCATGTATTCTATATACAAAAGGAAGCTTAGTCCAATACATATGTTCAGCTACAGTTTCATTACAAACAAGCATAAATTCTTCTATTATTCTATTTGCAATAGCACGTTCATATGGTTTTACATCTATTGGCTTTCCGTTATCATCTAAAATTATCTTACTTTCTTCAAATTCGAAATCTATTGCACCTCTTGAAATTCTCTTTTTATATAGAATTTCACATAATTTCTCCATTAACTTAAAGTCTTCATATAAATCCTTATACTTTTCTATAGTTTCTTCATCTTTATCTCTTAATATCTTAGTTACATCAGTATATGTCATTCTTTCATTTGTCTTTATTATACTTTTTGTAATTCTATAATCTACAACTTTACCTTTATCGTTTATCTCCATAAAACAAGTCATTGCAAGTCTGTTTACTTTAGGATTCAAACTACATATACCATTAGATAATTCTTTTGGAAGCATTGGTATTACCTTATTTATTAGATAAACTGAAGTTGCTCTTTTTAAAGCTTCTCTGTCTAGAGGATTTTTTTCTTTTACATAGTGAGATACATCTGCAATATGTACTCCTAATAAATAGTTTCCGTTATCAAGTTTCTTTATAGATACTGCATCATCTAAATCCTTAGCATCTTCTCCATCAATAGTTACCATTGTAACGTCTGTTAAATCTTCTCTACTTTGATTATCAAATTCTTCTTCTGGTATCTCTTGAGGTATATTTAATGCATAATTTTTAACCTTTGCTGGGAACTCTTCTGGTAATTTAAATTTCTTTATTATTGTTAAGATATCTATTCCTTTTTCTCCCTTTTTACCTAAAACCTCTACAACTTTGCCTTCTGGATTTCTTCTCTTTTCCGGCCACTGTATAATATCAATTATTACAACATCTCCATTTTTAGCTCCCTTTGTGTGTTCCTTTGGAATAAATATATCTTGATGAATTCTTTTCTCTTCCGGTACCACAAATCCAAAATTTTTGCTAGCTTCAAAAACACCTATTATTGTTTCATTAGCTCTTTCAGTTACTCTAATTATTTCTCCCTCACGTCTTTTTCCGTTGTTTTCTTCTTTAAGAACTTGAGCCACTACTCTATCACCGTGCATAGCACCATTCATATATGAAGAAATTACAAAAAGATCAGGACTTCCATCCTCAGGTATAACAAATCCATATCCTCTTTGATGTCCTTGAAGTCTTCCTACTACAAGTCCCATCTTTTCTGGTATTCCGTAATGATTTGTTCTAGTTTTAATAATACTACCTTCTTTTTCCATCGTTTTAAGAAGTTCTTTAAAACTTTTCATATCTTTTTTTGAAATTCCAAATATCCTTGCAAGTTCTTGTATATCCATAGGTTTATATGCTTGCTCTTTCATAAAACCTAAAAGTATAGTTTTTATATTCATTTTCTTCCCTCCAATCAATGATTCTCATAATTATTTCTTCTCATTATTAGTCTTGTACATTTCACCTTATTGTATTCAACAATATATGAAATCATACTATATTTAGCTTATACACACCGTTATTGCTTACTGAACATTATACCACTTATCCCATAAAAATCATATTTGTAAATTTAACTATATTAATTTTTTAAAAAAATCATAAAGAAATACCATAAGCATAACTTCAATATGCGTATGGTATTTACTAATTTTTATTTATTTAAATAATTTTAATAATATTCCTCCATTATTAGCTATAAGTGTTGCAAATACGAGTGATACTATTGTCATTAATTTTATTAATATATTCATAGCAGGTCCTGATGTATCTTTAAATGGATCTCCTACGGTGTCTCCTACTACAGATGCTTTGTGTGCATCTCCGCCTTTTCCACCATGAGCTCCACCTTCTATATACTTTTTAGCATTGTCCCAAGCTCCACCTGCGTTTGCCATTAATATGGCAATTAACACTCCTGATGATACTGCTCCACCTATTAATCCTCCTAATGCTTCAACACCTAGAAGCATACCTACTGCTAAAGGAACTATTATAGCTAATATTCCTGGAAGTATCATTTCTTTTAAAGCTGCTGATGTTGAAATGTCAACACATTTTTTATAGTTGGGTTTTGCCTTTCCTTCCATAATTCCTGGTATTGTTTTAAACTGATGTCTAACTTCCTCTATCATCTCATTTGCTGCTTTTCCTACAGATTCCATTGTCAAAGCTCCAAATAAGAATGGCAACATTGCTCCTATTAACAATCCTACTAGTGTAACAGGTGTAAGAAGATTTATTGCTTCAAGTCCTGTTTTTTGCGCATAGGATGCAAATAATGCAAGGGCTGTTAGTGCTGCTGAACCAATTGCAAAACCTTTTCCTATTGCTGCTGTAGTGTTACCTACAGAATCCAATTTGTCAGTAATTTCTCTAACTTCTGGTGGAAGATCAGCCATTTCAGCTATTCCTCCAGCATTATCTGCTATAGGTCCATATGCATCAACTGCAACTGTAATACCTGTAGTTGAAAGCATTCCTACTGCTGCAAGAGATATGCCGTATAATCCTAGTTCAGGATTAACAGTTCCCCCCATTATATAAAATGAAAATAAAACTCCTACTGATATAAGAATAATTGGTATAACAGTTGAATACATTCCTACTGCAAATCCTGATATTATTGTTGTTGCTGCACCAGTTTCTGATTGACTTGCAATTCTTTGTACGTATTTATATCTATCAGATGTATATATTTCTGTAACTTTTCCTATTAATATTCCTACAACTAATCCTGCAAATATTGCACCAAAAGCTTTATAATCTCCAAATGTATTTTTACTAAAAATAAATGATCCAATAATAACTAATATTCCTCCAATATACGTTCCTGTATTAAGTGCTTTTTGTGGATTACTACTCTTACTTCCTCTTGCAAAAATCACCCCTATAATTGATGCTACAATACCTATAGATGCTAACATTAGAGGGAACATTATTTTATCTTGCTCTCCTTGAAATAAAAAATATCCCAATGTTAATGCTGAAATTATAGAGCCTACATAAGATTCAAATAAATCAGCTCCCATACCAGCCACATCTCCAACATTATCTCCAACATTATCAGCTATAACAGCAGGATTTCTAGGATCATCTTCTGGTATACCTGCTTCTACTTTACCAACAAGATCTGCTCCAACATCAGCTGCTTTTGTATATATTCCTCCACCGACACGAGCAAACAATGCTATAGAACTTGCACCAAGTCCAAATCCAGTTATATAATCAGGATTGTCTCCAAATAATAAACAGAAAATTGAAAGTCCAAGTATACCAAGTCCAACAACAGATAATCCCATAACTGCTCCACCAGAAAATGCTATTTTTAATGCTTTGCTCTGACCAGTTCTTGCTGCTTGAGCTGTTCTTACATTAGCTTTTGTTGCTACATTCATTCCAAAATAACCAGCTAAAATTGAGAATATGGCTCCACATATAAAGCATAGTGCTGTTTTATAATCAAGTGCTACAATTATAATTATTGATACTATCACTATAAATCCAGCAAGATACTTATATTCTCTTTTTAAAAATGCCATAGCCCCCTCATGGATATACCCTGATATTTCTGCCATTTTCTCATTACCTGCATCTTCTTTAATTATGCCATTACTAAGAGTTAAAGCACAAATTAATGCCAATACCCCACATACTATTGGTAAATACGCACTCATATTACTCCTCCTTTTTAATTAATAATTACTTGAGCGCTATAATAAATGTATATTTTTATTATACACTAAAATAAGCTCTTTTACATTTTCTGTATATTAAGTTATATTACAAAAATACATAATAAATTAATATTTATATTAATTTATTAAATAAAAAAACATATAAATCTTCTAAAAGATTTATATGTTTCCTTCATATGTAATATATTTATTATATTTATGTTTAAATAATTATTTACCAGTTAATGTTAATCCTATTGTTATTATTGCAAAAATTATTGCTAAAACAACTGTTGTTTTCGCTAACACTGACTCATATGTTTTTGTTTTATTTTTAGAATAAAACGTATCATTTCCTGAAGAAACTAAGTTAAATCCATCCGCCTTAGCTGGTTGTTTTAAAACTACAGCTATTATAGCTATACCAACTATTATTTCTGCTATCTGTAAAAATGTATGCATAGTCATACACCTCCCTATTCCTTTTAAATTAATTCCATTCTATACCTACTATAAAAAATATTTTATCATACCATACATTAAATTACAACATAAAGCAAGTTATATAAAGCCTTATGATATAATAAATGCTTATGACATTAAGCCACAAGCATTTATTAAAAAATATATTAAAGATTATATTATTTCTTTATATTGTAGAAAGCTTTTAATCCTCTATATTCACCCATAGTATTTAATTCTTCTTCAATTCTTAATAATTGATTGTACTTTGCAACTCTTTCAGTTCTTGCTGGAGCCCCAGTTTTTATTTGTCCTGCATTAACTGCAACAACAAGATCAGCAATTGTAGTATCTTCAGTTTCTCCAGATCTATGAGAAACAACAGCAGTATATCCTGCTCTTTCAGCCATTTCTATAGTATTTAATGTTTCAGTTAATGTTCCTATTTGATTAAGTTTTATAAGTATTGAATTAGCAACTTTTCTTTCAATACCCATTGAAAGTCTCTTAGTATTAGTTACGAATAAATCGTCTCCTACTAATTGAATTTTTCCACCTAATTTTTCAGTCATTAACTTCCATCCATCCCAATCTTCTTCTGCCATACCGTCTTCAATTGATATTATTGGATATTTTTCTACTAATTTAGCATAGTATTCAACCATTTCAGCTGGAGTTAATTCTCTTCCTTCACCCTTTAATTCATACTTATTAGTATCTGTATTAAAGAATTCTGAAGATGCTGGGTCTAATGCTATAAATACTTCTTCACCTGGTTTATATCCTGCTTTTTCTACAGCTTCAATTATAACTTGAATAGCTTCTTCATTACTATCTAAGTTAGGAGCGAATCCACCTTCATCACCAACACCTGTTGATAATCCTTTATCTTTCAATATATTTTTTAATGTATGATATATTTCAGCACACATTCTTAAAGCATGTGAAAAATTTCTTGCTCCTGCAGGCATAATCATAAATTCTTGTAAATCTACGTTATTGTCAGCATGTGAGCCACCATTCATTATGTTCATCATAGGTACTGGTAAAACTTTTGCGTTAACTCCACCTATGTATTGATATAAACTAATTCCTAAATATTCAGCAGCTGCTCTCGCACAAGCAAGTGATACTCCAAGCATTGCGTTTGCTCCAAGTTTTCCTTTGTTATCTGTTCCATCAAGTTCTATCATAATCTTATCAATAGCTACTTGGTCAAATGCATTTAATCCAACTAATTCTTCTGCAATAATTTCATTTACATTTTCAACTGCTTTCTCAACGCTTTTTCCCATGTATCTTGACTTATCATTATCTCTTAATTCAACAGCTTCAAATATACCTGTTGAAGCTCCTGATGGCACTGCTGCTCTTCCTACTGTACCATCTTCTAGTTCAACTTCTACTTCTACAGTAGGATTTCCTCTTGAATCTAGAATCTGTCTTGCATAAACGTCTACTATCTCTACAAAAGTTTTCATTAACCATTACCTCCTAAATTTAACATAAAAAATATATATTATACAGTAGACAGCATTATTACTGCCTACTGTAATTTTTTACACATGTGGTGCATTCTATACATAAGTTAAAAATTATTTAAAAAGGCTTTTTCCTGTCATTTCTTTTGGAACTTCAAGTTCCATTGTTTGTAACATTGTAGGTGCTATATCTGCAAGTATTCCTTCTTCTTTTAATTGCTTTTCTTTTGCATCATTTGCAATATAAGCAAATGGTACAAGGTTTGTTGTATGAGCTGTCATAGGCTTTCCATTAGAATAATCTATCATTTGTTCACAGTTTCCATGGTCTGCAGTTATAAATAAAGCACCATTTTTCTCTAGTATTTTATCCATAACCTTACCTAAACATTCATCAACAGTTTCAACTGCTTTAACTGCTGCTTCAATAACTCCTGTATGACCTACCATATCTGGATTTGCATAGTTTAATATAATCATATCATATTCATCTGAATTTATTCTCTTTATAACTTCATCAGTTAATTCATATGCACTCATTTCAGGTTTTAAATCATATGTTGCAACCTTTGGAGAAGGTATTAATGCTCTATCTTCATTTTTATTAGGTTCTTCAACTCCACCATTAAAGAAGAATGTAACGTGAGCATATTTTTCTGTTTCAGCAATTCTTAATTGTTTCTTTCCTTGATTGCTTACATATTCTCCTAAAGTATTTTTATAACTTTCAGGTCCAAAAGCTACTTCTACTCCTTCAATTGTACTATCATATTCAGTCATAGTAACAAAAGTTAAGTTTAATGTTTCTCTTTTGAATCCATCAAATACTTTATCATTTATAGCTCTTGTAATTTGTCTTGCTCTATCTGGTCTAAAGTTGAAGAATATAACAGAATCCTTATTTTGAATTGTAGCAATAGGCTTTCCATCTTTTTCTATAACTGCTGGAAGTACAAATTCATCTGTTTTATTATCATGATAAGATGTTTCTACAGCTTCTTTTGCAGAAGTTGCAACTTCTCCCTTGCCAAGTACCATAGCATTATATGCAAGTTCGATTCTTTCCCATCTTTTATCTCTATCCATTGCATAGTATCTTCCTGAAACAGAAGCAATACTTCCTACACCTACTTTATTCATGTAGTCTTCTATTTCTTCTATATATGTTAATGCTGATTGTGGAGCAGTATCTCTTCCATCTAAGAATGCATGAACATATACTTTTTTAAGTCCACTTTTAGCAGCTAAATCTATTAGCCCTTTTAAGTGATTTATATGTGAATGAACTCCACCATCAGATAATAATCCCATTAAATGAAGTGAAGAATTATTTTCTTTAGCATTATTTACAGCTTTTAATAGAGCTTCATTTTTAAATATATCTCCATCTTGTATAGCTTTTGTTATTCTTGTAAGTGCTTGATATACAACTCTACCTGCACCTATATTTAAATGACCAACTTCTGAATTACCCATTTGACCTTCTGGAAGTCCTACAGATAATCCACTAGCTCCTAATACTGTATGAGGATATTCTTTAAATATTTTATCTAAGTTAGGTGTTTTAGCTAATGTATATGCATTACCATCTTTATGATTTGATAATCCAAGTCCGTCTAAAATAGCTAACATTACAGGTTTTTTTGCCATTTTATTCACCTCCGTAAGTCAATGACTAATAAATAAAAATTTATTAGTCATTTTCCTTATAGCAATATATTATTTTTCGTTTTCTATATTATTTATCAAAGTTTACTATTCCAGCAAAATCAGCAGCTTTAAGTGAAGCTCCACCTATAAGACCACCATCTATGTTTGGTTTTGCCATTTGTTCTTTTATAGTTGCTGGTTTAACAGATCCACCGTATTGGATTCTCATTTTTTCAGCAGCTTCAGCTCCAAACATACCTGCAACTGTCTTTCTTACGAAAGCTATAGTTTCTTCTGCTTGATCAGATGTAGCAGTTTTTCCTGTTCCAATAGCCCAGATTGGTTCATAAGCTATTACAGTTTCTTCGATTTGTTCTTTAGTAAGTCCTGCTAAATCAAGTTTGATTTGTTTTGCAAGTACTTCTTCAGTAACATCTGCTTCTCTTTCTTCTAAAGTTTCTCCTATGCAAAGGATTGGAGTTAAATTATGTTCAAATGCTTTCTTCATTTTTTTGTTTAAGTCAGCATCATTTTCTCCGAAGTATTGTCTTCTTTCACTATGTCCTAATATAACGTATTTTACTCCTAATTCTTCAAGCATAGCTGGTGCAGTTTCTCCTGTAAATGCTCCACTTTCTTCAAAGTGCATGTTTTGAGCTCCAACTTTTATATTAGTTCCTTCAGTAGCTTTTACTATTGCATCTAAACATAAAGTTGATGGACAAACTACTACATCACAGTTTGCATCTGCTACTAATGGTTTTAATTCTTCAACAAGTTTAACTCCTTGTGAAATTGTATTGTTCATTTTCCAGTTTCCTGCTATAATTGCTTTTCTCATTTTACACCCTCCAAATTTTATTTAGGTGTAGCGGAATAGCATTTTGTACTTTTCCGCCTCCCCCTAATACCTAGTATTTAATATGTTCAATTATATATATTTTATTTATCTGAAAGAGCTACGATTCCTGGTAGTTCTTTTCCTTCTAAGAATTCAAGTGATGCTCCACCACCAGTTGATATGTGAGTCATCTTATCTCCAAATCCTAATTGGTTAACAGCAGCAGCACTGTCTCCTCCACCAATAATTGTTGTAGCATCAGCTTCAGCCATAGCTTCTGCAACTGCTATAGTTCCTTTTGCAAAGTTTGCAAATTCAAATACTCCCATAGGTCCGTTCCAAACAACTGTCTTAGATTCTTTTACTGCATCTGCATATAATTTAGAAGTCTTAGGTCCAATATCAAGTCCCATGTATCCTTCTGGAATATTAGCATCTTCTGTAGTTACAGGTGTTGTATCTGCACTAAATTCTTCTCCAACTACGTTGTCGATAGGTAATAGTAATTTAACACCCTTAGCTTTAGCCTTATCCATCATTTCTTTAGCATATTCTACTTTGTCTTCTTCTACTAATGATTTTCCTATTGTATATCCTTGTGCTTTTAAGAATGTATAAGCCATTCCTCCACCAATGATTAATGTATCAACTTTTTCAAGTAAGTTGTTTATAACATTGATTTTGTCAGAAACTTTAGCTCCACCTAGTATTGCAACGAATGGTCTAACTGGACTTTCAACAGCATCTCCTAAGAATTGTAATTCTTTTTGAATTAAGTATCCACAAGCTGCTTCGTTTACGAATTCTGTAACTCCAACAGTTGAACAGTGAGCTCTATGAGCTGTTCCAAATGCATCATTTACAAAAACATCTGCAAGTGAAGCTAATTCTTTAGAGAAGTTTTCTTCGTTTTTAGTTTCTTCTTTTCTGTATCTTGTATTTTGAAGTAATACTATATCTCCATCTTTCATGTTAGCTACAGCATTTTTAGCATTTTCTCCAACTACATTATCATCTGCTGCAAATACAACTTCTTTATTTAATAGTTCTGATAATCTCTTAGCTACTGGTGCTAATGATAATTCTGGTTTTGCTTCTCCCTTTGGTTTTCCAAGGTGTGAACAAAGGATAACTTTTGCTCCTTGATTTACTAAGTATTGGATTGTTGGAAGTGCCCCTACTAGTCTATTTTCATCTGTTATAACGCCTTCTTTTAGAGGAACGTTAAAATCACATCTTACTAATACTCTTTTACCTTTAACTTGAATATCTTCTACGGTTTTTTTGTTTAATTTCATAACCATATCTCCTTCCAATTTTATTAATTTAATAATATTTAAATTTTAAATATAGTTACTTATTAATTACTAACAGTTATTGTTCCACACTCTTCTATAATTATTATTTTATAATATTATACAGCGTGGCAGGTCTTTTAAAGTCCCAGGGTTTAATTATTTGTCCCACTTCCATTATAATGTAACTGGTGATATTTTTAAATAGTATTTTAAAATTTTTATATATAAAAAATTTACTACTAATTATTTTTTTATAACATAAATTACATAAAATTTATACTATAAAAAACCTTAAGTGGAATCTTTTATATGCCACTTAAGGTTTCTTTAATTGCTTTAATTCATAAATAATTATTCTTTATCTTTCTCCTTTAATATAAGGTTTTCCATCTGCTTTAGGACATTCTGTTTTACCAACAAATCCAGCAAGTGCAAGCATCGTTAATATATATGGTATACTTTGATAAAACTCATTTGGTAAATTTATAGAGAATCCTTGAGCAATCATTTGGAATGCAGTTCCAAAAGCAAACAACATACATGCTCCCATTGTTCCTATTGGTTTCCAGTTACCAAAAATCATAGCAGCAAGAGCAATAAATCCACGACCAGCTACCATTCCTTCTTTATATAACGGAGTCATTCCTATAGATAATGTAGCTCCACCAAGTCCAGCTAAAATACCAGATATAATTACACATATATATCTCATCTTATAAACATTAATTCCCATAGTATCTGCTGCACTTGGATGTTCACCAACTGCTCTTATTCTCAAACCAAATGCTGTTTTGTATAATACAAAATGAGATACAAAGACTAATATTAACGCCAATATAACAAACCAATTTAAATTATTTAAAACAGGTACCTTCTTTAAAAATCCTGGTAAATTATATGATAACTTAGCAACTACATTAGTTTGACCACCTGTTTTAAATATAGGTCCTATTAAAAAACTAGCAAGTGCCAATGCAAATAAATTTATTGCAGTACCTGAAATAATTTGATCTGCTCTTAAATTTATACTTAAGAAAGCATGAACTAAAGAAATTGCTCCACCTGCTAACATAGCACATAGTATTCCTATTAGAGGACTTCCTGTTTCATGTGTTCCAAGTACCCCAAAGAAAGCACCCATAATCATCATACCTTCAAGTCCAATGTTTACTACACCTGATTTTTCCGAAAATACTCCTCCAAGAGCTGCAAATATAAGTGGTGCTGCTGTTCTTAGAGTTGCGGCTATTAATGCTACAATCATACCATTACTCATTTATTACCGCTCCCTTCTGTTTCTTTTCTTCAAAATATTTAATTATATAATCTGTTGCAACAAATATTATTACTATTGATTGTATTAAGTAAACTATTTCCTTAGGTATTTCATTTAACTGCAATATTGCCGAACTACTCTTTAATGCGCCAAATAATACTGCGGATGCTATACATCCAATTGGATTAGATCTTGCAAGAAGTGCTACAGCTATACCATCAAAACCAAATCCAGGAAGACCCATTAAATCTTGCATTTGATGTCTAGCTCCTGATATATAAGTAGCTCCTCCAATACCAGCTATAGCACCTGATATAAGCATAGCAAGAATTATATTTTTCTTTATATTTATTCCTCCATATTCAGCTCCAAGAGGATTTAGTCCTACCCCTCTTATTTCATATCCAATAGTTGTCTTCCACAATAGCCAATACATTATTAATGCAACTACAATGGCAATAAATATGCTTATATTTGCTTCTGTTCCTGCATCAAATTTTGTTAGCATAGCACTTTTTTGAATCAATGGAGTACTTGTTCCATTTTCAGTTGAAAATCTAGATTTTTTAACTACCCAATTTACTACATTTAAGGCTATATAATTCATCATAATTGTATTAACAACCTCATTTGTTCCAAACTTAGCCTTAAGAGCTCCAGGAATTGCTGCCCATATCCCACCTGCTACAATACCTCCAATTACCATTATAATCCCATGCACTATAGGATTTAATCCTGGTATTAATCCAAGTAATGCTCCTGCAAGCATCCCTATTACAAATTGACCTTCAACACCAATATTAAACAATCCGCATTTAAATGCTATAGCATTGGCAATACCGGCAAATAATAAAGGTGTTACATATGATATTGTAATTAGTGTATTTCTGGAAGTTGAAAAACTCCCCTTCCATATTAATTCAAATAAATCTGTAAGTGCTGAAAAATACTGAGATATTCCATACCCCTTTGACCACATTACAAAAAATACAGCCACAAATATAGATACAACAACTGCGATTAGCGGAAATATAAGACTTTTTAAAGAATTTTTAATTATATTTATCACTTGACTATTAGATGTGTTGCTTTTCTTTACATTCTTCAATGTCTTTCACCTCAATTTCACTATTTTCTAAATTTCCTCCAGCCATTAGAACACCTATTTTCTGCTCATCTGCATCCTTTCTATCTAACATTCCTACGATTTCTCCATCATACATTACAGCTATCCTATCAGATAAAGCTAATATTTCATCAAGTTCAAAGGACACCAATAAAACTGCTTTTCCATTATCCCTCTCTCCAACTAACCTTTTATGAATAAACTCTATGGCTCCTACATCTACTCCTCTTGTTGGTTGCGCTGCTATTAAAAGGTTAGGATTCTTAGAAATTTCCCTTGCTACTATTAGTTTCTGTTGATTTCCTCCTGATAAAGCAGCTGCTGAAACACTATCACTGGGAGTCCTTACATCAAATTCTTTTATGAGTTTCTTAGCATGTTCTTTAATTTTTCCGTAATTCATAATTATATTTTTTGCAAAAGGAGCCTTATGGTGAATTCCTAAGATAAAATTTTCATATAATGTATACGGTAAGATTAGCCCTCTTTGTTGTCTATCTTCAGGTATATGTCCAACACCTAAATCCATTATTTCTCTCGTAGTTTTTCCCATAACATTATTATTATTGATATTTATGATACCGCTTTCACCTTTTCGCAAACCAGTTAAAACCTCTATTAATTCTTTTTGCCCATTTCCATCAACCCCTGCAACTCCAACTATTTCTCCAGCTCTAACATCTAAGTTTACCCCTTTTAATGCTGGCAAATTTCTACTGTCCTTAGCATATAAGTCTTTTATCGATAAAATCACATCACCAGGAGCTGCATCTTTTTTATCAACTACTAGTTTAACTTTTCTTCCTACCATGAGTTCTGCAAGTTCATCTATAGAAGTATCCTTCGTATTTACAACTCCCATTGCTTTTCCTCTTCTTATTATTGTTACTCTATCACTCATCTTCATAACTTCTTTTAATTTATGAGTTATAAGTATTACTGATTTTCCTTCAGCCTTTAAGTTATCAATTATAACTCCAAGTTCATCTATTTCAGCCGGAGTTAAAACAGCTGTAGGCTCGTCTAATATTAAAATTTCTGCTCCTCTATATAAAGCCTTCAATATCTCTACCTTTTGTTGTTGACCAACTGTAATATCTTCTATAACATCCTCTGGATTTATATTAAATCCATATCTCTCTGCTAATTTTTTTACATCTTCTTTGGCCTTTTTAATATCTAATGTGATACCCTTTTTAGTTTCTTTTCCTAATATAATATTTTCAGCTATTGTAAAATTATGAACAAGCATAAAATGCTGATGAACCATTCCTATACCAAGTTTTATAGCATCATTAGGATTTGTTATTTTAACCTCATTACCTTTTATATATATTTCACCTTTTTCTGGTTGATATAAACCATATAATATGTTCATTAAAGTAGTTTTTCCAGCTCCATTTTCTCCTAATAATACATGAGTTTCGCCACTTAGCAAATCAAAATCTACATTATCATTGGCTATAGTACCGGGAAAGACCTTTGTAATACCTTTCATCTCTACAACTTTATTCATGTATATCCTTCCTCTCTAAATACATAACTAATATTTTAAACAGCTAGATGTAAAACCAATACACCTAGCTGTTAACTTTTTTACCTAGTTTCCTAAAATTAAATTTTTATTTTAAAGAAGCACCTTTAAATGCTTTTGCTTCTTTTGGTGTTGCTGGAACAACTATCTTTCCACTCTTTATAGCTTCTGCATATTTATCTGATAATTCTACTATGTCTTTAGGTACATTACCCTTAACATATTTCTTCATATCATCTGGAACATTTCCTCTTGAAGACTGAGCTATTTCTACACCATTTTCTTTAAGACCAAGGTTCTTAACAATACCACCTTTGAATTTTCCATCTTTTACTTCTTTAACTGCTTCAAATACAGCAACATCAACCTTTTTAACCATACTTGTAAGTATTACATCAGCATATTGTGGTTTACCTTTATCATCTAAAAGACTTAATGCTTGGTCCATATCAACACCTATAGCCCATACATTTTTACCAGCCTTCTTCAATTCTGATGTTGCTTGGAATAATCCTATTCCAACACCACCAGCAGCATGCATTACAATATCACAACCTGCATTATATTCTGATTTTGCAAGTTCATACCCTTTATTTGAATCAGCAAAACTATCTGCATATCTTATATCAAATTTTATGTTAGGATTAATAGATTTTGCACCTGCTACATAACCAGCTTCAAATCTACCAATTACGTCTCCTTCTTTTCCACCTATAAATCCTATTTTATTTGTCTTTGTCATTTTAGCTGCTATAACACCCACTAGGAAAGATCCCTCTTGTTCTTTAAATAATAATGATTGAACATTAGGAAGATTTATCTTTTCATCAATTATTGCAAAATTCTTATCTTTTGCTCCCTTTGCTACATCATCTAAAGCTTGCTTCATTTGGTATCCTACACCAAAAGTTAAATCAGCTCCAAAGTCTTGTGATAAAAGTTGAAGATTTTGAACATAACTTTCTTTTCCCTTTGATTCTATTGGTTTGTATTCAGCACCCAATTCCTGTTTAGCCTTTTTTAATCCTTTATCTGCGGATTGGTTGAAAGATTTATCATTAAGTCCTCCCTCATCTGTCGCTAAACCAACTTTAATAGTTGATTTTTGTTCTTGTTTTGGTTCACCTTTTTTTTCACCATTTGGGCTTGCTGCATTTCCACATCCAACAAACAAAGACCCAACCATAGCAATAGTAGCTATACAGGCAATGAGTTTTCTCTTTTTCATATAAATCCCCCCTAATTTTCTAAATAAATTCCAGTAAACGTTTAAATTTCTGAAATTTACTTACATGTAATTTAAATACTTTAATACCTTTTATATGATTTATATATATAACTATACGATAATCCATATGGTAAATCAAGTAATTTTAAGTTTATTTTTAACAATTTATTCATAATAATACATATGAGTTTTTTTATTAATTATTCATATAATGAAAATAAAAAAGCTAGAATTATAATTATGTCTATAATTCTAGCTAAATGATTTTTTGAAACTTCCATAAAATTAATTTGTTTATTAATAAACTTCTTCTGTAGTATTGTTTTTATTTTCCTTTTTATTTTCTTTTTCTTTTTCTTTTGAACTAATAACTAAAGATGCTATCATTCCAATAGCAGCTATACTTGCTATTATCTTTCTTTTTTTCATATAGATCCCCGCCTTAAATAGATTTATTTATTTCATTTAATCCATCTTATAATATAAATATAAGATATTAATTGTATGAAATCAACCAATTTTGCTATTTTTCTTCAATCTTTTCAAGGTATATTTTATGTTTTTAAAACAAAAAATCTAGGATTGTAGATACTACAATCCTAGATATATGTTAAGTTAAAAATTCTTATTAAGTATTAAATTATTTTGCAAGGTTTGCAAAGTATTTTAAAGTTCTGATTAATTGTGAAGTGTAAGACATTTCATTGTCATACCAAGAAGCAACTTTAACTAATTGTTGTCCGTTTACTTCCATAACCTTAGTTTGAGTTGCATCAAATAATGAACCAAAGTTAATTCCGATTACGTCAGTAGATACGATTGGTTCTTCAGTGTATCCGAAAGATTCAGTAGCTGCTGCTTTCATAGCTGCATTTACTTCTTCTACAGTAACTGTTTTGTCTAATGTACAAACTAATTCAGTTAAAGAACCAGTTATTACAGGAACACGTTGAGCTCCTCCATCTAATTTACCTTTTAATTCAGGAATAACTAAACCGATTGCTTTAGCAGCTCCAGTTGAGTTAGGAATGATACTAGCAGCAGCAGCTCTAGCTCTTCTTAAATCACCTTTTTTGTGAGGACCATCTAAAGTGTTTTGGTCATTTGTGTAAGCGTGGATTGTAGTCATGAATCCTTTTGTTAAAGTAAAGTTATCATGAAGTGCTTTAGCCATTGGAGCTAAGCAGTTTGTAGTACAAGATGCACCAGATATAACTGTTTCAGAACCATCTAAAACGTCTTGGTTAACGTTGAATACAACTGTTTTGATATCTCCTTGAGCAGGTGCTGATATAACAACTTTTTTAGCTCCAGCTTTGATGTGAGCTTCAGCTTTTTCTTGGCTTGTGAATAATCCTGTACATTCAAGAACTATATCTACTCCTAATTGTCCCCATGGTAAGTTTGCAGGATTCATTTCTGCAACTACTTTGATTTCTTTTCCGTTAACGATGAATGCTCCTTCTTTAACTTCGATTTCACCATTGAAACGTCCTTGAGATGAATCATATTTGAATAAATGAGCTAATGTTGCAGCATCAGTTAAGTCGTTTATTGCAACCACTTCAAATTCAGGGTTGTCAATCATTAATCTTAATGCTAATCTTCCTATTCTTCCAAAACCATTAATCGCTACTTTTGTCATTAAAAAATACCTCCTAAAAATTTTATATTAATTATATTTTATATAATTTATAACTTAATTAATTAAAAGTCTCTGTAGTATTGTGCTCTTTTTTTATGATATTTATGATTTCTTTTGCAGCACCTTCGTCAGTTATTAAAATATTTTTCTGATTATATCTTTGTACTCCCAAAATAGCTTCTGCCTTAGTTTTTCCTCCAGCTATTGCTATGAGCTTATCTATCTTTTTAGCATCTTCTCCTTTTATACCAGCTGTTGGTGTAGAAAATACTATTTTACCATTATCATTAAAATAACATCCAAAGGCTTCTCCTACAGCACCTTTTTCTTTTAACCTAAGAATTTCTTCTTCCTTAAGTCCTCTTTTTCTAGCCATTTCATCGGCTTTTCCAATTCCATATATCAATATATCTGCTTTATGTATTTTTTCAACTACTTCTTTTATGCTTTCTTCGTTTAGTATTCCATATATTTCCGCATAATCTACATTATCTATAAGTTGTAGCATTCTATAATCTGCTGATAATTTTTCCGCTAATTTAGCAACCAAAGTATTTGACTGTATTTCTACATTTCTTCCTATTCCACCTCTTGCAGGAAGCACTAAAAGATTCTTATATTCATTTAACTTTGGCATATTATCAACAAGTCTTTTTACACTTGTTCCACCAGTTAATGCTATTACATTTTTATCTTTTAGTATATTTTTCAAATAATTGGCAGCGCTTTTTCCTATTTCCTCAAGTACCAGTTCATTTTCATCTACATCACCAGGAACAACTAATACATGTTTTAAATTTAGATTTTCTCTCAAAAACTCTTCCATTTCAGATAATCCTCTTAAATCATGGATAAACATTTTTAAGGAATCTAAAGTTTGTTTTCCTTCATAATTCACTTTCATACCATCAGCATTAATTTCAATTAAACCTTGTTTTTTAAAGAAATCTATTTCATTTCTTACTATTCTCTCACCCATACCTAGCTGACTTGCAAGCATTCTACGTCCTATAGGTTGATTATAATAAATATTAGTTAGTATATTATAACGTTTATTTAGTATATCCAACAATTCTGGAACTATTTTTTTCTGGACATCTAAGTATTTCACTGCAAACACCTCTCTGGTCTATTGCTGTCCCGGTAGTATAATTAATGTCCCACCTATATTATAAATCAAATAATACTTTTTTTAAAGACATTTTGTAAAAAAAGTTAGACAAATTTTATTATATGTAATTTAAGGAAAATATTTATAAATAATAAGAAGGCATAATTATATTATTATGCCTTCTTATTATTTATAAATCTACTTATTATATTCTAAAATCGTTTTCTTTTGCTAGATGATAAAATGTTTAATTCCTCTCTATATTTAGCTACAGTTCTTCTTGATATTTCTACTCCACTCTCTTTTAATAAATCACAAACCTTTTGATCTGATAACGGTTTCTTTCTATCTTCACTATCTATAAGTTCTTTTATATTGTTTTTGATTATATTAACTGACATTTCTTCAAAACTATCATTTCTAGAAATCTTTGTTGTAAATAAATCCTTTATCCTTATAGTCCCTCTATCTGTATTAATATATTTATCCCTAATAGCTCTACTAATAGTAGATTCATGCATTTCTAACAATTCTGCTATATCTTTCAATGTCATTGGTTTTAATGCTTTTCTTCCATAATCAAAATAATCCTTTTGTATCTCTAATATTTTTTCTAAAATTTTATATATAGTACTCTCTCTTTGATTAATACTTTTTATTAAAAATACCGCACTATCCAATTTTCCTTTTATAAACTCTTTAACTTCTTTGTCTTCTTTATCATTTAACATATTCTTATATAAATTATTTATATTAAGCTTTGGGATTGATGAACTGTTCATTATAATATAATATTTATCATTTATTTTTTTTATATATGCCTCCGGAACTATAAACTTAACTTCTTCTCCTGTAAAAAAACCTCTAGAAGGCTTCGGTTCCAAAGTTTTAATTATATCCCCATAGTTTTGTGCTTGTTTTACACTTATATTTAAATTTTTTGCTATTATATTATATTTATTATTTGCTATTAATTCTAAGTAATTGTCTATAATTAAAATTAATTTTTCATCATATATATTTTTCATTTTTAATTGAATTTTTAAACATTCCTTCAAATCCCTAGCACCTATTCCAAAGGGTTCTAATGATTGTACAATTTTTAGAGCTTCTTTTAAAATTTCTTTAGATACACCTAGTTCTTTTTGTATATCATTAATATCTATATTTAAATATCCTCTTGAATCTATATTTTCAATTATATAGGTACAAACTGTTTTTAATTTTTTATCATTCAGTCCTAGTATTTGATCTGTTAAAAATTCTTTCAAAGATTTTTTACTACCAATAAAGTTAAGGGGCGATATATATTCCTTGTCTTTACTATATTCTCTATTTCCATGCTCATAACCATCTAAGTGCTTTAAAAATTTTTTGTAATCTATTTCATAGTTTATTTTTTCACAATCTTCAATATTATAATCTACATCAATAACTGGATTCTCTTGAATCTCTTTTTCAACATATGTTTGAATATCAATATTAGACATTTGAAGTAATTTTACAGATAGTTGCATCTGCTGAGTCATTATTAGTTTTTGTTCTTGTTTTAACTCTAGATTGAAATCCATTTTCATTTTTATCACCATCTTATAATGTAGTTATGTACTTATTTTAAGTATATCACATTTAATATAGAAAAAACTTTCAAAAATTACATCATTTAAATTTTATTTATAAATATAAAAAAATGCCAGCATCCACTGACATTTTTATTTTAAAATTTTTCTATAAATGCTACCCCACAAGCATTTGGTCCTGAATGTGTTCCAACTACACATCCAACATCACATACTATGAAGTTAACCCCTTTATCTTTTAGTTCTTCTTCTAAGACAGGACGTATATCATTATTATCTATATGAAGTAATATACTTAATTCATTGTTGTCCATTTTTTCTAGGCTTGATATTATTGTTTTTATTGCTTTTTTTGTTCCTCTTACTTTATCAATAACAGCCATTTCACCATCTACAACTGCTAAAATCAATTTTATATTTAAAAGATTACCTATGGCTCCCATAGTTTTTGAAAGTCTGCCACCCTTAACTAAATTATCTAGACTAGCAAATGCATATGCATTTTTTACATGAGGAATTGTATCTTGTATAACTTTTTTTATTTCATGTATACTATGTCCATTTTTAGATAACTGTGCTGCTTTAATAGCTAGAAGTCCTAACCCAGCAGTTACATTCATACTATCAATCACTACGATATCATCAGTTTCTAACATTTCTTTTGCCATACATGCTGATTGATATGTTCCACTCATTTTAGATGAAAGATGAATTGATATTATCTTATAACCTTTATCTAAATACTTTTTATAATGTTGATAAAATTTATTAGGATTTATTCCTGATGTAGTTGGAAATATATTTTCTTCATCCATTTTTCTTAAAAATTCTCTTATATTTATATCTACACCATCTACATAACTTTCCTCACCAAAGTTTACTATTAGCGGTATAACATCTATGTCATATTCTCTGATAACTTGCTTATTTAAATCACACGTACTATCAGTAATTATTTTAATCTTATCCATAGTAGTTACCTCCCTATTTCATCTCTGGAAAACCTAGTTGTCTTAACGCTTCATATGCAACTATAGATACAGTATTTGAAAGATTTAATGACCTCATAGTAGTTTTTATCATAGGTACTCTAATTCTATTTTCTACATATTTATCTCGAATATAATCTGGTAATCCAGAAGATTCTCTACCAAATACAATAAAGTCTCCTTCTTTATAGTTCACTTCATCATGATGATATTTAGCTCCCTTAGTAGTAGATAGATAAATATTAGCATCTGGGTATTTTCTTATCATATCATCAAAAGATTCATGTATTTCTAATTTTAAATGAGGCCAATAATCTAATCCAGCTCTTTTTACACTTTTATCATCTATACTAAATCCTAGTGGTTTTATTAAATGTAATTTGCTATTGGTTAAAACACAAGTTCTTCCTATATTCCCTGTATTTTGTGGTATTTCTGGTTCAAATAATACTATATTTAAATTTGGTGTATTTGCCATTATACTATTCCTCCTATTTGATTTTAAATTATATATACTAAATTTATATGATGTAATTAATTGCACTTTTATTAGGATACTTTATAGCTTAATCAAAAAGTACAAACTTTTCTATAGCTTTTGCTACTCCATCATCATCATTGGTGTCAGTAATGTAATTTGCTTTTTCCTTTATAAATTCAGGTGCATTTCCCATAGCAATTCCAAGCCCTGCATACTCTATCATAGATAAATCATTTTCTCCATCACCCATGCATATTACCTCTTCTCTTGTTAAGCCATAAAATTTTGCTAATTCCTGAACTCCTCTTCCCTTTGAAACACCTTTATTCATTATTTCAAAATTATCTCCAAGAGAACTTACTAATTCCAAACTTTTTAAACTTAATACTTCTTGTCTTGCTTTTTCTAACATTTCACTATCATTACTAATACATATAGCTTTTATAATTTCTCCATTTCTTTTAACTGCCTCTTCTTCCAAATCAGTGTTAACTTTTAATTTTATTTTCATATCTTCTGGAAGATCATTTGACATTTCAAGATAAGTATACCCTTTAGGATATGGTTTTGAAGATATTATTGTATCACATGTATTAAGATAAAAATTAAAATCATATTTTTTTGTTATATTTATAATATCTCTACACTGATCCTTAGATAATATAGATTTATATATAATTTCATTTTTATCTTTTTCTCTTATATATGCCCCATTAGATGCAATAATTGGAGCGGATATTTCTAACATATGCGCATAATATTTTGCCGAAGTAAAAATTCTTCCAGTTGATATAGCTATTTTAACTCCTTGTTCATGAGCTTTTTTTATGGCTCTTTTACTTCTATCACTTATTTTTTTATTAGTATTTAATAATGTTCCATCCATATCTAAACATATAAGCTTATATGTCATGTTAATCTCTCCTTAGTTTATCTCATCTATATAACAACTTATATTACTATAATAATTTAAAGCTTAATAAAATTATTATATCATAGCACTCAAACTAAGAGCAAAATCTTTAAAATAAATTGAAGCTGTAAGCATAGTCATAAACTATACTTACAGCCCCTTATTTTATACTTAATCTATGTTTCTATTTATACATAAAATACTTTTTTTATCTAGTTCCTCTTTTAATAACTCCATTTACCGGAACATAATAATCTGTTGAAACTAACTCTTTTGACACAAATTTTCCATTTGTATATATACTTTTATAAACTCTAACTCTATAACCTGTATGAGCACTTTTTACAACTTCTGTTGCTCCTGCTGGTAAATTAGGATCATTTATATATTGTGTTTTCGGTTCAACTTTATTATATACTTCTGAAGTTAACTGACACTTTGTTTTAGCTAACTCTGAATTTGAATATATATTAAATCCAACTTCTCTTCCAGCTGTATATCCTTCAATATATATAGGAAATTTAAAAGTATTTTTAAATTTCAAATCAATATTTCCCCAATCAACCGTCGCATCTAATCCTATAGGTACATAAGTAGAAGGGAATGTATGATGTACTCTTTCTGTCATTTTTATGTTTGATTTTAAAAGCGCATTATAAAGTGTTGAAGAAACTTGACATACTCCTCCACCAAGACCTGATTCTAGTTTTTGATTTACTATTACACCAGCTTCTTGATATCCTCTTTCTTTGGTTCTTTCTCCAACTATTTCATTAAAACTAAATGTTTCTCCTGGCATTACAACTTTTCCATTAATACTTCTTGTAGCCACAGCAACATTATTAGCTCTTGGCTCAGCAGATGTTGCATAGCTTGTTGAGTACGATCCAAGCACTGCATTTACAGATTTTAGAACTTCACCAGTAACTTTTGAAGCAGTAACTTTAACCGGAGCTTCTATAACTACAACATCTTGTTTTTTATCATTTAGATTAGCTAAGATTTCTTTCTTTAATTTATCTTTTTCTACCTCTAACCCTTTTTTATCAGGTGTTATTGCAAAACTTCCTCCATTAAAATTAAGTCTTGCATCAACAGGTTTAACATTTACCTCTTTTGCAATTTTATTTATCATTTTTTCAATCGGTTTAACATTATAAGATAATTCAAGATCATACTTCTGTATTTTTTCACCTTTGATTATTTTATATTTTGAAAACATATTTAAATCTTTTCCATAACTCATTGCATGATCTACAGTATCCTTAATATTATATTTTGCATTTAGCTCCGAATAATTTATAAAATAATTCCTATCTTTAACTTTAATATTTATTTTTTTATTCAGCATTGCATTAGAGTATTTCTGTGTCAAAATCTTTACAGCGTCATCTTTAGTATTTCCTGATAAATTTACATCTTCCACCACAATTCCCGGGAAAATACGATCATTAAATTTCTGTACAGTAAAATGTATATAACTTATAACGGCAGAAACTATAACTAAAATTAATACAATAGATACATTAACTAATTTTTTAGTGCTTTTTATATTATCTGCACTTCTCTTTTTCCTTACCATTTAATTCTCTCCCCTCTTTCCAATATATTATACTACAAATTCTCGACAGTTACACATAGAATTTCACTCATTTATTCTATTTTTAAATTATGGTAAAATTTAAATTAAGAGGTGATTTAATTTATGACTTATAATACACAAATTTTAATGAATTATATGGAAAATTTACTTACTATTCCTAGTCCAACTGGATATACAGAAAACGTAATGGACTATGTGAAAAAACAACTAGATTTAGTAAAAGTTCCTTATAAGGAAACTAACAAAGGTGCCATAATAGTTTCTCTTAAGGGCAACAATGATAGCTATCAAAGAACATTTTCAGCTCATATTGATACTCTTGGTGCTATGGTAAAAGAAATAAAATCTAACGGAAAACTTAGCCTAACTTTAGTTGGTGGATTTATGTGTAATTCGATTGAAGGAGAAAATTGTACCATTTTAACATTAGAAAATAAAAAATATTCTGGAACTATACAAACTATCAAACCATCTGTTCATATTAGTGGAGATGATGCTCGTAATTTAAAAAGAAATGAAGAAAATATGGAAGTTATCTTAGACGAAAAAGTATTTTCTAAAGAAGATGTTTTAAACTTAGGAATTAATGTAGGAGACTTTATAGCATTCGATCCAAGAACTACGATTACAGAAAATGGCTTTATAAAAAGCAGACATCTTGATGATAAGGCAAGTGCAGCAATTCTTTTATATACTATAAACCATATTATAAACAACAATATAAATTTGCCATATACAATAAACTTCTTTTTCAGTAACTATGAAGAAGTAGGTCATGGTGCATCTGCATGCATACCAGATAATACAAAAGAATTTATTTCAGTGGATATGGGTGCCCCTGGTTTAAATCAAAATTCTTCTGAATATAGTGTATGCATATGTGCTAAAGATTCATCAGGTCCTTATGACTATAGTCTTAGAAAAACATTAATAAATTTATGTCAAAAAAATAATATAGATTACAAAATAGATATATATCCTCACTATGGTTCTGATGCTTCTGCTGCTCTTAGAGCTGGTTGGGATCTTAAAACTGCCTTAATTGGTCCTGGAGTTTTTGCATCGCACGCTTATGAAAGAACACATATGGATTCTATTATATCTACATTAAATTTAGTATTACAATACTGTTTATATGAATAATTATGTAAAAACATGTGTATTATGCTAATGTATTTTTACACATATTTACATATTACAGTTTAAAATTCTAAAATCCTCTTTTTTAAGAGGATTTTTTTTATTTTGATAGAATTATTATATCTAAGTTATTTTTACATGTAAGTAAATTTTTAACACGCAAAAGGAGATGATTATTTTTTATGAATTATCACGAAATATGTTTTTCATCATTAGATTACTTGCATATACCAATATTACTAATAAATCAAAATTGCATAATAGAACATATAAATACTTGCGGAAAAAATCTTTTTAAAAAATTAGAAGTATCAAATTTAAATATTAGTACTACATCCAAATTGAAAATACCTAAATACTTCAGCTCGGAAGTTAAATCTTTTATAGACAATAAATTTACAGAATTAATTACAGAAAAAAAATTATAATTAACAATGATATATTTTATTATAAATTAAGAATGACCAAAGTACTTAATTGCCCTAAAAATACCAACATGATTTTCGTTACTATAACCGATATAACTGAACAAAAACACGCAAAAGAAATATTAAAAGAAAATATTCTAGAATTAAAAACACTTTTTAAAGCTTTGCCCGATACATATTTAAAATTCAATAGACATGGAACTCTACTATCTTGTATTAATCACCAAAAAGACACCATACACTCATCCCAAGACTTTGTTGGTAAAAACTTAGACGATATTCTTCCTTATAAAATTAGCTTAAAATTTAAATCTGAAATAATTAAATCAATAAAAACAAAATCATTAATTGTATTCGAATATAAACTAAATGTCCCTAAAAAAGGTCTAAATTCTTTTGAAGCACGTTTAATTCCCTTATCCGATAAAGAGGTTATTTCTATAGTAAGAAATCTTACTCAAAAAAAACGTACTGAAGAAGAGCTTTTAAAAATGGAAAAACTCAACTCAATAAGTACTTTGGCTGGAGGTGTTGCTCACGATTTTAATAATATATTAACAATAATACTAGGAAATATATCTATGTTAAAAACAACCATTAATTCACAAAATAAAGTTTTTAAAAAATTAACACATATAGAAAAAATCATTCTTCAAGCTAAAAATTTAACCAAACAACTACTTTCTCTTTCTAAAGGAAGCAATCCTTTAAAAAAAGCCTGCTATATAAATAACTTAATAAAAGAAACTACATCATTATCCCTAAGCGGTTCTAATGTTTCACCTAAAATATATATACCAAATGATTTATGGCCTGTTGAAGTAGATATATCCCAAATAAACCAAGTACTAAGTAATCTAATAATTAATTCATGTCAAGCTATGCCTAATGGAGGAATAATAACTATTCGTTGTAGAAATGTAACTCTAAAAGAAAATGAAGTTGTGGGACTTTCGGGTGGTAATTATATAACTATATCAGTTAAAGATCAAGGACATGGTATAAGTGAAAAAAATTTATTAAAAGTTTTCGACCCTTATTTTACTACTAAAGAAACTGGTATGGGTTTAGGTTTATTTTCTGCATACTCTATAATAAAAAAACATAATGGTCAAATAATAGTTAAATCTAAGTTGGGAAAAGGAACTATATTTCAAATCTATCTTCCTGCTTGTGATATTATACCAATGGAAATAGAAGCACCTTCTCCAAAAATAATTCATGGTAAAAGTAACATTTTAGTAATGGATGATGAATATGAAATACGCCGTATCTTATACTCAATGTTAATGTTCCTTGGTCATACTGTTACATTATCAAAAGATGGAACAGAAGCCATTGAACTCTATAAAAATGCTTTAAATTCAGAAAACCCTTTTGACTTAGTAATTATGGACTTAACTATTCCAGGAGGAATGGGTGGTGAGGAAACAATAAAACATCTTTTAAAAATTGACTCTAATGTAAAAGCTATTGTATCTAGTGGATATTCTTCTGGCGGTGTTATTGGTAATTATAAAAACCATGGATTTAAAGGCGTTATTAATAAACCTTATACAATAGAAGAACTTAGTAATGAGCTTAATAACGTTTTAAGCAGTTGTTAATTTAACAACTGCTTAATTTATAAGATAACGTATTCACAATATGGTGCTACTGGACAAATCTCACAATCCGGTTTTCTGGCTTTACATATTTTTCTTCCATGCCATATTAAGTAGTGATGTGTGTCACTCCATTTTTCTTCGGGTATGTTTTTCATAAGTTCCTTCTCTACTACATCTACATTTTTACCTTTGGCTATACCTATTCTATTAGATACTCTAAATACATGAGTATCTACAGCAATAGCTGGTATTCCAAACGCATTTGAAAGAACTACATTTGCTGTTTTTCTTCCTATTCCCGGTAGTTGAATTAGTTGTTCCATACTACCTGGAATATTTCCATTATATTTATTTAAAATCTCATAAGAAGCTCCTAATATGTTTTTGCTTTTATTTTTATATAATCCACAACTTTTTATTTTTTGTCCTAACTCTTCTTGAGTTAATGTGATCATCTTTTCTGGTGAATTATATTCTTTAAACAATTCTCCCGTTACAATATTTACTCTTTCATCAGTACATTGTGCTGACAACATAGTAGCTATTAATAATTCATACGGAGTTTTAAAATTCAATGCACATTTAGCTCCCTTATAATTATGTTCTAATACTTCTATTACTTTTTCTATATCATGCTTTTTCATTTTATCACCTAATTATAAGTATTCACCTTTATATTCATCTGGTAATAATTTCGATATGTTTTTCATTATTATATCCATTGATCTTTCATCATATTCTTTTTTAGATTCTTCTTGGAATTTAGTTGGAAGATAGAACATTTCTCCTATTTTAACATTTACATCTGCATTATGAAATTTCTCAAGTTCCATTTTACCTTCCATATTTATAGGAAGTAATTTTTCTGTTCCTGTAATACCTATTGGTATAATAGGTACTTTGCACATTTTGGCAATTAATATTATTCCTTTTTTACCTTTTATCATTTTTCCACTTCGGCTTCTTGTTCCTTCTGGAAAAATTAATACATTATTTCCACCCTTAATAATACTTATAATTTTTTTTAATCCTTCTTTATCTGGAGAATTAGGATGAACAGGTGTAGTTTTAACTACATCAATTCCAAGTTTAGTAAAAGCATTATCACTAAGCTTAACTCCTGCTACAAATGTAACATCAAAATTTTTAAGTATTTTATTTAAAATAAGACCATCCGAATTACTTAAATGATTTGATATAAATATTACTGGAGTAGGTATATTATTTAAATTTTCATAGTTTTCAACGTTGATATTTGCGTATTTATTTATGTATCCATTAAGTGCTCTATTCGCCAAAAAACTAACCCATTTGCTAGGTAGTAACCCTATAAGTTTAGCCATTGATGGAGATATCATTTCTTAATTCCACCTTTCCTATATATATGTTTATATAATATCATAACTTTAAAAATTTCAAAAGTTTATTGTAATAACTTTGAACATATGGTGAAGAAAATTCTCTTACTTTTTTTATATCAATATCATTAAAATAAAACATATTAATTAACATATTTCTTTGAATTATGTTTTTTCCTCTCCATCCACAAGACGTTAATTTATATTTACTATTAAAATCTTTTTTGCTCATATTTAAAATCTCATCACTATTAATTTTTTTCATAAAATCAAAAGGTTTAAATTCTTGTATATTAGAATTTATAACATCTCTATTATATGGACATACATTTTGGCAAGTATCACACCCAAACATTCTTCCCTTAAATTTAGATAACCAATAATCATCTATATCTTTTTTTTGAGTAATATAAGATAAACATACATTAGAATTATTATTCATATCATTAGATATTGCTCCTGTTGGACAGGCTTTTAAACATAATTCACATTCTCCACAATCTTTTTTTATTGGATAATCTTCTTCTAATTCTAAATCAGTTATTATTTCTCCTAAGAAAATATATGATCCATACTTTTCTGTAATAAGCATATTATTTTTTCCTACAAATCCAACTCCGCTTAAATAAGCAATATATCTTTCTGGAAGACAATTACTATCTACAAAATAAGAAGCCTCTCCACCAAAAGTTTCTATAAACTCACATATTTTTTGAAGATATGAACTAACAACTTCATGATAATCACTACCTAGAGTATACTTTGAGAAATAAATTTTAGAGTGATTAATTCGTTCATATAAATAAGGAAAAGCAATAGATATTATTGTTTTTCCTTTTTCCATATAAATAAATGGATTTATTCGTTTGTCAATATCATTTTCTTCAAATTCATTTTCAAAACCTAGTTCTTTTCTTTTACTATAGTATTCTTTTAATTCAGTAAAAGCTCTACATTTAATAAATCCAACTAAATCCAATCCTAATTCATTACAGTACTCAATAATTTTTTTCTTACAATTCATTTATAGTTATTTTTCCTCTCTTGCTTAATTATTACTTCATTTATTGTTTTTTCTTGATGTTATCTACGGTTCTAGAATGAACTATTTTGCCAGGTATTCCAACAACAGTTGCTCCATCTGGAACCTCTTTTAAAACAACGGCATTTGCCCCAACCTTTGCATCACTTCCAATATATATAGGTCCAAGTATTTTTGCACCAGACCCTATAAGGACATTATTTCCAACTGTAGGATGTCTTTTGCCTTTATCTTTTCCTGTTCCCCCAAGAGTAACACCATGATATAGAGTTACATTATCTCCTACTTCTGCTGTTTCACCTATTACAACTCCCATACCATGATCTATAAATAATCCTTTTCCTATTTTTGCCCCTGGATGAATTTCTATTCCCGTTAAAAATCTTGCAAATTGTGATATAAATCTGGCAACAAAGTAACATCTGTTTCTATAAAAAAAATGTGCTATTCTATAATATATTAATGCATGAATACATGGATATAATAACAAAACCTCTATTCTATTTCTAGCTGCCGGATCATTATCTAAAACATTGTCTATATCATACTTAAGAGTTTTAAAAAATTTAACCATAATAATACCTCCACCCCATTTTTAAAAATAAAAAAGCTCTATCTCTAATAATATTAGAGACAAAGCTAAACTCTGCGTTTCCACTCTATTTGAATAAAAATCCCACCTTTTTCAAGCACTATTATCTCATATACTATAATGCTCTATTACTATAACGGGTAAAACCGTTGCAGCCTACTTTATTTCGGTGCAAAACTCCAAAGGGCACTTCATATAAACTCAATATAGAAATCTTTCAGCACACGATTTCCTCTCTGAATATCTAATTTATACTACTTTCCTTCTTCTCTGTATTTCATACTATTCTACTAAGGATTATATTTTTATTATATGAATTGACTTTTAAATTGTCAATAACTTTTAAAATTTATAGATATATCTAACTACAAAATCTATGTTTTCCTATTATTTTTATGAGTGGTCTAGACCAAATCCACCCACTTGTCGCAGTATCAGGATTAAAGTAATATACCGCTCCGTCTGATGGATCCCATCCATTTAAAGCATCTCGCGCTGCTTTAATTGAACTTTGCTCAAGTTCCGCATTTATCTGTCCATCAACTATAGCTGTAAAAGCCCCTGGTTGATATATAACTCCTGCTATTGAAGATGGAAATCTTGAATCTCTAGTTCTATTTAATACTACGGCTCCAACAGCTACTTGACCTTCATATGGTTCACCTCTAGCTTCCCCATTTATTAATCTTGCAAGTAACATTACATCTGAATTATTGGATGTAGCATTATTTGACGCTACGGTACTTTGCCCTCCTCCTTTTCCATCATTTATTCCGAGAGAAGCCAAAGTATCATCTCCTACTATTCCATCTACTGTGAGATCATTTTTTCTTTGAAATTCCTTTACAGCTAAATATGTCTCATATCCATATTTACCATCTAACTCCCCATCATAATAGTCCCATGCTTTTAATCTTCTTTGTATTTCCGTTACAATGGAATCTTTAGTTCCATACTTATATACAGAAGTCTTAATAGCATTATAATATGGGATTATATTTCGAGGAACACCAGCATATGAAAACAATAATACTACTACCAGTAAACATATCCTCTTACAATCCAATCTACCTTTCATTAAAAGTCTCCTCCTAAAATATTGAGTATGATTTTATCTTGTACATATAGTTTGTGCATATTTCAAAAAAAATACTCGTAAAAATAAATAAGTGATTACACCTTAACAATGTAATCACTTATTTATAAATTTAAATATATAAATTAAACAACTCTTTTTAGTTTTCTTTTTATTTTTTCTCCTAAATATTCTTCAACTATATCATTTACTATAACAATTCCTTGTAATTTTTCTTCTTTATCAATAACCGGAATCGTTATAAGATCATATTTTACAAACTTTGTAATAGCACTATCTATATTTTCATCATCTTTTAATTTTATAAATTCTTTTTTCATTATATCTCTAAGTTTCATATTACCATCACAAAATATTAATTGTCTAAAAGGTACTACCCCTTCTAATTTTTCTTTTTGATCTGTTATATAAATATTATAACTAATTTTTTCTTCAGGATGTATTTCCTTTAAAAGTTCTATTGTTTCAGCAGCAGTAATATTTACATTGAACGCAACAAAATCCGTATTCATCACACTACCAACAGTTTCTTCCTCATACCTCATAAGATCTCTTACCTTCTCTTCATCCTCTGTTTGTAGTGTAAGTAATAACTTTTCTGCCATTTCCTCATCAACTTCTTCCAAAATATCCGCAATCTCATCATTAGACATGTTATTTAAAATTCTAGACATCTTACTTTGATTCATTGTTTCTAATATGTCTGCTTGAATTTCCGGTTCTATTTCTTCTAATGTATCAGCTGCTAAATGCTCATCTAAACTTTCAAATATTTTATTTCTATATTTTAAATCTAATTCTTCTAATATGTCAGCAATATCAGCAGGATGTAATTCAGATATTCTTCTATAAGGAACTGATATCTTTAAACTATCATCAATCATCTCCAATGACTCAACATCATCCCACATTATAGTTTTATCATATATAGGCTTTCTAAATAATTTATAAAAACATTTCACTACTCCCTCAAACCCACGTCTTCTACTTAAAGCTAAAAATCCAGTTTCAACAGCTATTACCCTAATATCAGAAGTAATACTTGCCATTATAAGATCATTAACTCTAACTACTTTTTTACCATTTACGTCTACTATCTGCTTGTCTAATAAATGTTCTGACAAAAGATATGAATAAGCCCATGGAATTATATCTTTTACCCCTCTTACCTTTATAACAATTTTTCCAATCTCATTGAATACCTCAATATTTCTAAACTCATAGTTATAAATTTCTCCACTTTTTTTAACCTTATATCCTATAGCTTTAGGATATCCTTCTCCAGTGGTAACATATATATCCACAAGCTTACCTATATGATCATCATATTCATCATAAATATTTTTATGGAGTGCCTGACTTAAATAAAAACTATTAAGTTTTTTCATGGATAATCCTCCCTCTATATGTAGAGGAAAACCACTTTATTATTTAGGGTTAATATTTGACAATTGACATATAATCCCATCATTAGTATACTATCAATTCTCAACTACCAACTATAAATTATCAATCATCAATTCTATAACCTAAACACTAATAATATTTTTCCCTCTACATACTGCTTCTTATTATTTAGTTTTAAAAATTTAATAGATCTCCTCCTAAGGGGACCACCTTCCATTTATACCTCACCTCTTTCAATAAAATAAGATAATTTTCTATAGAAACTTATCTAGCATAATACAATCTATAATAAATTATAGTATACTTTTCGCAAAATGCAAAGGTATTTACGGAATTTGATTAATTTTGCTAATTTATGTCCTTTTATTTAACTCTCAAATGAAAATTCAGCGTTTTCCTTTATTTTTTATTCATACTCTTAATATTATTATATGTATTATGTGTAAAAAGTCTTATTTATATTTTAGATTTATTATGTTAATATTATTACTAGATTTGGAGGTACTTAATATTATGAAATTAAACAAAGAATTTTTACCTATTTGCAAAGAAGACTTAAAAAAAAGAAATATAGATCAATTAGATTTTATTATTATAACTGGTGATGCATACGTAGATCATCCTTCCTTTGGTACAGCTATAATAAGCCGTGTTTTACAAAGTCAAGGATTTACTGTAGGTATTATACCTCAACCTAATTGGCATAGTGTAGATGACTTTAGAAAACTTGGAAAACCTAAGTATGCTTTTTTAATTAATTCAGGCAATATGGACTCTATGGTAAATCATTATACTGCTTCCAAAAAGAAAAGACACAACGATTTATTTTCTCCCGGTGGAGAAAGTGGTCATAGACCTGATAGAGCAATAATTGTTTATTGTAATAAGGCTCGTGAGGCTTTTAAAGGCGTTCCTATAATTATAGGTGGCATTGAAGCTAGCCTTAGAAGATTTTCTCACTATGATTATTGGGATAATAAACTTAGACGAAGTCTATTACTTGATTCTAAAGCAGACTTACTAATATATGGCATGGGCGAAAAAACAGTCGTTCAAATTGCTGACCTTCTTAAATATGGAATGGATATAAAAGATATAACCAACATACAAGGTACTGTTTATGCAACTAATAATTTAGATAATGTTACTAATTATATAGAAGTTCCTTCATATGAAGAGTGCATTGAAAGTAAAAAAGCTTATGCTGAAAGCTTTAAATTAGAATATTACGAGCAAGATAGTATAAACGGAAAAAATATAGTTCAAAAACATGACAATAGATATATTGTTCAAAATAAACCTCAAGATACATTAACCGAAAGTGAAATGGATGCAGTATATAATTTACCTTTCACTAGAACATATCATCCTATATATGAATCTAAAGGTGGAATTCCTGCTATTAACGAAGTTAAATTTTCAATTACAAGTCATAGAGGTTGTTATGGGGGGTGTTCCTTCTGCGCACTTAACTTCCATCAAGGAAGAAGCATACAAAATAGAAGTCAACAATCAGTTATTGATGAAGCTAAACTTCTTACAACTTTAGATGACTTTAAGGGATATATACATGATATTGGAGGTCCTACTGCAAACTTTAGACACAAAGCCTGTGATAAACAAAAGAAATTAGGCGTATGTAAAAATAAACAATGTCTTTTCCCAACTCCTTGTAAAAATTTAAAAGTCGATCATAGTGAATACTTAGACTTACTAAGAAAAGTAAGAAAACTTCCTAAAATAAAGAAAGTTTTTATAAGATCGGGGATAAGATTTGACTATTTAATAGCAGATAAAAAAGATACATTCTTTAAAGAATTATGTGAACATCATATTAGTGGTCAATTAAAAGTTGCTCCTGAACATATAAATGATGTTGTTCTCAAAGCTATGGGAAAACCTAAAAATGAGGTTTACGAAAACTTTGAAACTAAGTATAAATCTATAAATGACAAATTAGGTAAGAAACAATTTTTAGTTCCATACCTTATATCAAGTCACCCTGGAAGTGATTTGAAAATAGCAATTGAACTTGCATGTTATATAAAACATATGGGCCATAGTCCCGAACAAGTACAGGATTTTTATCCTACTCCAGGTAGCTTATCAACTACCATGTATTATACAGAAATAAATCCTCTTACTAGTGAAAAAATTTATGTTGCAAAAACTTTTGAAGAAAAATCTATGCAAAGAGCATTATTACAATTTTCAAAACCCGAAAACTATAATTTAGTAAAAAAAGCTCTTATAAAAGCTGGCAGAGAAGATTTAATCGGATTTGGTAAAGAGTGTCTTATACCACCAAGACAAATAAAATCTAAGAACACTAATTTTAAGAAGAAAAATAGTACTTCTAAAAATAACACTAAATCTAATTCTTCAAAAAAGGAAGATTGTAATTCTAATAGAAAATCAAAAAATACTTTTAAAAATAAATCTTCTAATAAAAAAACAAGAAGAACGGGAAGATAATTATTTTCCTGTTCTTCTTAATTTACTTATGCCATAATCTAAAGTTAATATCCATACAATATCACCAATTACCAATTCAATGAAAATTCCATATCCTATTAAAAACATCATGGCTTCTAATATACTTATAACTGAAGAACTTATTATAAAAATTATATTTTTTTTATCTAAATTACTCTTATAAATGTTCATGGTTATAACTATAAACAGTACATTTATTACCATGTATATTATATATAAATACGGAATTTTTTCAAAATGCATATAATACCCATATAAAATATCCGCTTTTATAATAGCTGGATATTTATATATTATAAATCCATAAATAATTGATAATACTATCGTTAAAGGAAATATATATGAAAATTTAACTTTATAATCTCTCATAACTATATATATAGTTATGAGTCCTATTAATGGTATACTTATAAAATTTAAAAAATAACTTCCTTTCAATAAATATAAGTATCTAATATTCCCCATAAAAAAGAATATAATTAAAGTTAAATATCTAATCCCCATGATTATGAATACAAATGAACTTATAATTTTTATTTTATGAGGGGATTTTTTTATATTATCCTTAAAACCTTTATATATTATAAATAACATAAATATTAAGAGTATTAAATAAATGTAACCTTTCAATATATTCTCACCTTAAAATTATTGTTACTTATAAGTATTATAAGTACTAATTATTTATTACTAATCATTACTTTTTTACTCCTAAAACTTTAATTCCACCTTTTATGCATTCTATAGTTACAGGGAAATCGGGACCCCTTTCTCCATCTATATCAGTAACTATATCTTCATAACATTCTATTGTTAACTTATCTGTTTTAAAATATGTTATACCTTTTGTTCCTTCTAGATGTTCTCCCTTTAGAATTTTTATAAATAATCCTATTATATCCTTTATCATACCCGCTTTTACTATAATTACATCAAGTAATCCATCCGTTAAATCTGCTTTATAAGCTAAACGAAAATTTCCAGCTGTTTCTCCATTAAAAACTAGCATTAAATACATATGATCATCAAATTGCATATGATTAGACGTAACCTTTATTTTTAGTTTTCTAAAATTAGGAATTTGCTCTATTCCTTTAACATAGTAAGCAAGTTTTCCTATAGTATTTTTTAAGTTAACATCAGTTTTCTGAGATACATCTGTAAAAAGGCCTGTACTTGCTACGTTTATAAAATATTTATCATTTATTTTACCTAAATCTAATGGTATAGGTTCACTATCTAATATTTGCTTACAAGCCTTCTTTATATTACGTGAAATTCCTATAGCTTTAGCAAAATCATTTGCTGTTCCAACAGGAAGAATTCCTATAGGTAAATCAATCCTTAATGACTTCATACAATTTACTACGCTGTCTACTGTTCCGTCTCCACCTGCTACTAATATATATTTGAAGCTATCATCTATGTTTTCAAAAGCAGCCTTCAAATTAAAGCCTTTTGAAATTCTAAAAGGTTCCACTATATATCCATGCTTTTGATGAATCATTATAACATTATCCATTTCACCTATAATAGCATTTTCACCTGAATACGGATTGTAAATAAACTTTACTTTATTCATATTCCAACTCTCCTACTAATTACTTCATTAATAATTAAATATATGTAAAAATTATTCATATATCTATATATTATAATATTGTTATTAATAATTAACAATTTATATTAAGAAAGATTATTTAATTCTAAGAAGAAAAAAGCCTATGAAAAATTATTCATAAGCTTATAATTTATCCAATATACATTTTTGTATAATATTAAATATTAGGAGTTGCAGGAGTTGATATCTCACCTAATGTATTTTTATTTTTATCTAGGCACTGTGATTCAACCGCTAAATCACCTAATGCTACAATTCCAACAACTTTATCGTCTTCCACTACTGGAAGTCTTCTTATTTGTCTTTCACCCATTAATCTTGCAACTTCATTAACATCCATACTAGGATTTGCAATCACTGGATTTGAAGACATTATATCTTTAACTTTTTGCTGATGAACATTTTTACCTTGAGCAGATGATCTTAATGTAATATCTCTATCCGTAACTATTCCAACTACTTCTTCTCCTCTGCAAACTGGAATTGAACCTACATTGTATTCACTCATCATTTGAGCTGCACGTTCCACTGTATCCTCTGGATTTATAGTGGCTACGGTTTTTGTCATTATATTTTTTACTTCCATACAAGACACCTCCCAAGTTTATTATCTCCTCAAAATTGCAATTATATTAAGTTTTTATAAAAAATATTGTTTTACTCTTAAATATTTATGAAAAATACTATATAATTGAATACATATAGTATTTTTTATATTTAATAATTTTTAGGAGTGATATTATAATGATAAAAAAGGCAGTACCAAATGCCTTCACTTTAGGTAACTTAGCTTGTGGTCTCATATCTTTAATAATGACATTTGAAGATAACTTCAGCACTGCTTGTATATTTATTTTATTAGCTGGTGTTATGGATAGATACGACGGAAGAATCGCTAGATATTTAGATGTTTCTAGTGATATCGGAAAAGAATTAGATTCCCTTGCTGACCTTGTTTCCTTTGGTGTTGCACCATCTATATTAATTTTTCAACTATACAATTTTATTAGCTTAGGAATTATAGGATATTTATTAGTTTTATTATTTCCATTATCAGGGGCATATAGACTTGCAAGATATAATTGCTCAGACTTCGATGGTACATTTACAGGTATACCAATTACATTAGCTGGTATGTTACTATCTGTATACGCTTTTGTTAATATCGAAACTCATTCTAATGTCTTAATTACAAGTATACTAATGATTATTCTATCATATCTTATGGTTAGTAAATTCAAAATAAAAAAAGTAGTGATTTCTATTCACACTTTTTTTATTCTTTAAAACTCAGTTCTTCATTAATTTCAGCAATTATATAATTTTCATTAATCGTAGTTTTTATTATTTCAGATTTTAGTTCACAATAATCTAAATAATTATTACTAGCTTCTTCTAAAACCTTTATAATTTCATCTATCATTTCTCCGATTTTACCCGCTTTTTGAAGTGTATCCTTAACTTGACTTTTTCTTGATGCGGCCATTCCATTTAGTTGTGCACTACTTCCTATCAACGCTTGATAAGAACTTACTAACTTTCCAAGTAAATCTGCAAGACCATTTATATCTACTTTGTATGATTCTATAACCTTTCTGCTTCCCAATAGATCACCTTAATACTTAATATTCAATAGTTATTATATTAATTTTATTAAAGTTTCATTCCTATTTGTATATTTTTATTAAGATTTTTAATATTTATAAAAACAACTACCACCTATAAATTCTCTTAATATAGAATTATCAGGAACCAAATCTTTATCTATATCTTTGAAAAAGTTTAAGAAACTCTTAAGTCTCATTGCTTCATAATACACTTCACTATCTTCTTTTATTTTTGCAAGTTCAGGTTCTGCATATTTTCTTAATACACATAGCTCGTAAATTAAACTAGAGTTAAACATAATATCTGCCTCTTCTTGGAAAACAAAAATATTTTTTTCTTCCCCTCTTCTTATAGACGGCCACATTTTTAATGTATCTTCTGACGCATATCCTCTTGATAATTTATCTCGTACTATTCTTCTTATCATTCTAACATCAGTTGTAGCTATTCTATTATGATTATCTAAATTTAATTGCGTTAATGCACTTATATATATTTTAAATTTATTTTCTTTAGGTATTGAAGATGTTAGCATTTCATTTAATCCATGAATTCCTTCTATTATAAGCACTCCATTATCCGGAAGCTTTAAAACCTGCTCTTTCCAACTTCTTGATCCTGTTTTAAAATCAAATTCAGGTACCCTAGTTTCTTTTCCTTCCATGAGTTCACATAAATTTTTATTAAATAGTTCTAAATCTAATGCATATATAGATTCAAAATCATAGTTTCCAAATTCATCTTTAGGTGTTTGCTCTCTATTAACAAAATAATCATCAAGAGATATTGGAACAGGCATTAATCCATTAACTCTTAATTGTATTCCAAGTCTTCTTGCAAATGTAGTTTTACCTGAAGATGATGGTCCTGCAATTAATACTACTTTTACATTTTTTCTATTATGAATCATATCAGCAATATAAGCTACTTTCTTTTCATGAAAAGCTTCTACTACTCTTATTAAATTTCCTATATCACCACTTACTACATGATTATTTAAAGCTCCTACATCTCCAACATCTATTATTTGTGCCCACTGTTCACTTTCATAAAATATTTTTGCCAATTTTTTTTGATCAATAAATTTTGGTAATTCATTGCAATTATCTATGGTTGGTCCTCTCAAAATAAAGCCTGGCTCATAATACATTAAATCAAATAATTGTACCTCTCCTGTAGAATACGCCATTGGTCCATAAAAATAATCATACAATCCATCTAATTCATATAAAGTCACTTTATCATTATCTACATGTTTAAACATTCTTAATTTAGCATCCATATCATAACTTTTAAAAATTTCAATTGCTTTTTCTTTAGAAACTAATAACTTATGAATTATGATATTTTTTTCTATAATATCTTTCATCTTTTCTTTAATATTTTTTATATCTGTAATCGTCAATGGAGTTTCCTTATGAATTTCTCCGAAAATACCCTTACTTAGTGAATGTTCAATTCGAACTTTTGCACCAGGATATAATTCTCTAACTGACTTTATAAGTATAAACTGTAATGTTCTCATATAAGCAAGAACTGATATTTTTCTTTTAGGATCTACTAATTCAAAATATCCATCTTCCTGTATTTCATGACTTAATTCATATATTTTTCCATTAAACCAACCTAATATTGATGTTGTTTCTTCTAAATTTGATTTTTTTAATATTTCATATAAATTTGAACCCTTATTTATAGAAATTTTTTTGTTATCTTTTAAAGTTATATTTATCTTATTCATAATACTCCTCCATAAATAATAATAAAAATATGTTTTCACACTTTTATATAAAAAATGCCCTTTACCTTATAAAATTATTTTTTTAGGAAAAAATAATCTCAAGAAAGGGGGCTTTTTATGTTCATAGTAATGGTACGAACATTTATATTGTATATTTTAGTTGTATTTGTTATGCGTTTAATGGGCAAAAGACAAATAGGTCAATTAGAACCTTTTGAACTTGTAATTGCAATTATGATTTCAGATCTTGCCTCATTACCTATGCAAGATTTACGAATTCCGCTTATACATGGAATAATACCTATAATTACATTACTTGTAATGCAATCCTTAATAACATTAATAGAATTAAAAAGTGAAAAATTTAGTTCTGTTTTAACAGGTACTCCAAGCATACTAATTGAACACGGAAAAATAAATATAAAAGAACTTGGAACTCAACGATTAAGTTTTAATGATTTAATGGAAAAATTAAGACTGTCTGGTTACTTTAATATTTCGGATGTAGAATACGGGATACTAGAAACTAGTGGACAGTTATCTGTAATTCCTAAAATTAAAGTTACTCCTGCAACAAAGCAAGACTTAAATGTAGTAGCACCCGAAGAAAAATTACCTGTAATTCTAATAATAGATGGTCAAATTCATACAAAAAATCTTGAAGTAATACATAAAGATAAAAATTGGCTTTATACTCAATTAAAAACTAATAATATTTCTTCTGAAAAGGAGGTTTTTATAGCTGCTTTAGACTCTAGTGGACAATTTTTCTGTCAATGTAAAGATAATATTAATTAACAGGAGGATTCTAGTAAATGAAAAATATTTTTACTTCTTTTGTAATATTTGTATTACTCATTATTACTATATCAATTTCAATACATTATCTCAATACTAAATATTATTATTATAGTGATAAAATAGACTCACTAGAAGAATTAGTTTCTAAAGATGATTGGAATAAAGCATACGATAGCTCCTTATCATTCCTCAAAAATTGGGAAAAAGATTCTAAAATGGCTACTGCTTATATACATCATGTTCATGTGGAATCCATAAGTTCCGAATTATTACAATTAACTCAATATATAAAATATCAGGATAAAGTTGAATCTTTAGCTTCTATACATGAAATCAAATTTTTATTGAAGGAAATTACAGAAATTCAAAAAGTAAACATCACGAACGTTTTTTAGTTAAATTTTTTTATTATGCTTACGTTTTCAATACATTATACGCTATGGTAAATATATTGTTAATAGGGTATAATAGCTTTGATAGCAGTAGTCTCTAAAAATATATAAAACTAAAGATAATATAATCCTAATAATTATTTGGAAGGTGGAATTAGTATGGCATTAGTAACAACTAAGGAAATGTTTAAAAAGGCTTATGAAGGAAATTATGCAATTGGAGCATTCAACATGAACGATATGGAAATACTTCAAGGTATCGTTGAAGCTGCAAAAGAAGAAAAATCTCCTGTAATAATCCAAGTATCAAAAGGCGCATTAACTTACGCTGGTCCTAAATATATAAGAGCTTTAGTAGAAGCTGCATCTGAAGATACTGGTATAGACATGGCTCTTCACCTAGATCACGGTCCTGATCTTGAAACTATAAAAGTTTGTGTAGAAAATGGATTTACTTCTGTAATGTTCGATGGTTCTCATTATGATTATGAAGAAAACGTAAGAAAAACTAAAGAAGTTGTTGATTATGCACATGCTCACGGAGTAGTTGTTGAAGCTGAACTAGGAGTTCTTGCTGGAGTTGAAGAAGATGTTCAAAGTGATGTACACATATACACTGATCCAGATCAAGCTGTAGATTTTGTAAATAGAACTGGTTGTGATTCTCTTGCTATAGCTATTGGAACTAGCCACGGTGCATTCAAGTTCGAAGGAGAAGCTGAATTAAAATTTGATATTTTAGAAGAAATTCAAAGAAAATTACCTGGATTCCCTATCGTTCTTCATGGTGCTTCTTCAGTTGATTCTGAAGTTGTTAAAATATGCAACGATTTTGGTGGAAATATCCCATCTAAAGCAAAGGGTGTTCCAGCAGATATGTTAAGAAAAGCAGCTTCTATGGCAGTATGTAAAATAAATGTTGATACTGACTTAAGACTTGCTTTAACTGCTGGTATTAGAAAAGCATTAGGCGAAAACCCAGCTGAATTTGACCCAAGAAAATACTTAGGACCTGGAAGAGAATTAATCAAAGGTTTAGTTAAGAAAAAAATAACTAACGTTCTTGGATCAAGTAATACACTTTAATATTAAATTTTTAAAAAATGGATGATATTTTAAAATATCATTCACTTATTTGTTTAAAAGCCTCCATATAATGGAGGCTTTTACTTTTAAATTAATAAGTAATATGAATATAAAATTCGATCTTTTTTACTTAGATTCTTGAATTAATTAAATATAGCTATTCTTATTACAAACCATCTGATATATATTCTAATTTTATTTTTCTATATAGTTAGAAATATGTTTTATAACCATATTTATAGTTCCATCACCATTTCTCTTTATCTCAAATCTACTATTATCACTATACGCATCTTCATTTAAATATAAATCTATATCCTTATCAATTTTAAGTCGTATTCTTTTAAACTTTTTTTCTACCCATTCCTTATCTACCTCTACTTTATCAACTCCTCCTTCTTCCTTAACATAGTTTATAAAACTTTCTTTAACAACAGTATCATTTTCAAATAAATCTTCAGCTATTTCTTGCACATTAAATTCTTCTTCTTCTTTTAACTTCTTTTTAATTGAATTTCTAACTTCTTCTTGTGCCTCTGCATTTTCTTTTAAATTTGTTCTGGTCCATTTTTCTGCTGTTTCTAAAAAGCTTTTAGTAATATCTCTTTCATTATTTATTACTTTACATCCTAAATAATTACTTATAAAATAATTGGATCCGTATTCCTCACTTTTTTTATTTTTAGTTTGTTTATCTATTACCATAAGGTCAAATGAGTTTTCATCACTAATAGGCTTAATAAACGCACATTTTTGTATCCTTTGTCCTCCTCCTGGAAGTCCAGTATATTGAGGTATTATATTAATACCTATCTTATTATCAACAACTTCAATGTTATGAAAATAATTTTTTATATAGTCCATTTTCATTATTCCAATCATAGAACCATATTCTGTAGATATATGCACTATAACTAAATCACATGAGGCAATACTTCCCTTTGACCTCATAAGTATAAACATTTGCTTTGCAAGTTCTTTAGATGCTTCTAAAAAATCACATTCTTGACTTAAAAATTCTTGAGATATATCCTTAACTATATTTCTCTCATCATTAAAAATCGCATATTTTAACTCTTCATCTTTAAAACACTTTTGAATATGCTTAGTTAAAAAATTATATGTTTCATCATTTAAATCTAACTTATACTCATTTAAAATGGGTTCATCTGCATTATTATCTAAAATATGTATTACAGCTTCATTTATACTAATATCATTTATATATTCCACTTTATTCACTCCTAAAATAATTCATAATAACCTATAAAATAATTATAACATAAAAATTTTTTTAAGCTTATAGCACTTTGCATTTATGTTATAATTATAAAATAAATACAAATGAGGTGAATTTAAGTGAATGAAATTGAAACTAGAATAATAGATATCGATGTATCTAACATTAGAGAAAAACTGATAAATATCGGTGCCATTAAAGTTAAACAAGAAGAACAAATTAATAATATATTTGATTTTCCAAATAGAGAACTTTTAAAAGAAAAAGGATATGCAAGAATTAGAATAGTAAGTGATCAATTAAAAAATAAAAATTTATATTACATGACTACAAAAAAACTTTTAAGTCAAGAAAAGTATAAAGTAATGGATGAAAATGAAGTAGAAATCAATAATCCTATTGAAGGAGAAAATATCTTTAAATCTTTAGGTCTTAAATTATTTGAATCAATAAAAAAATATAGAGAAAGTTATAAATATAAAAATACACTTATAGAAATAGATATAAATGAAAAAAGCTTTTGTCCTTTCCCTTATATAGAAATTGAAACTTCTATTGAAGAAGAACTAAAAGAAATTGTTACACTTTTAGGATATACCATGGAAGATACAACGTCCAAAACTATCTATCAAATAATTGAAGAAAGAAAAAATAAATAATATGTTTGGTTATGTTTTTCCAAGTAAAATGGAACTAAAAGTAAAAGACTACGAAAAATTTAAAGCCTACTATTGCGGACTTTGCTTATCAATAAAAAAGAATTTTGGAAATCTTCCAAGACTATCATTAAATTATGATATGACCTTTTTAGCAATACTTTTGGATTCATTAAATGATATTAATATTAGCTATTTTAAAGGGTCTTGTATAGCACATCCTATAAAAAATAGAATTTTCATAACGAACAATGAGATTTTAGACTATGCAGCCTTTTGTAATGTATGTTTAACATATTATAAGCTTTTAGATGATTATAATGATGATAAATCAATTAAAAGTAAATTTCTATCAATATTTTTAAGCAAATTCTTAAGAAAAGACATAAGTTATTTTTATGATGTTAAAACCTATATAGAAAAAAGATTAAAAGAACTTAACAATATGGAAACTAATCCCAAGAATAAAAATTTAGATGAATTTTCTCATCCATTTGCAGACTTAACTGGATTTATTATTTCATATTATATACAAGATGTAAATTATAAGCTTGATTTATATTGGCTAGGATATAATCTTGGAAAATGGATATACATTCTAGATGCTTATGATGATTTAGAAAAAGATATTAAAAATAATAAATTTAATCCTATTAATACTTATATGAATATAGATAATTTACCATATGACAAATTAAATTTTACTATAAAGGATAGAATCGACTTTACTCTTTGCAATTGTGCCAGAGAGTGCTACGAATTTTTTAAAAAATTACCTATAAAAAAAATTATGATTTAATCGAAAATATTCTTCGTTACGGTTTACTTGAAAAAATGAATATAATATTTAAAAGGAGCGCGATGAACAATGAGAAATCCATATGAAGTTCTTGAAATAAATGAAAATGCAACAGAAGAAGAAATAAAACAATCTTTTAGAAAATTAGCTCGAAAATACCATCCAGATCAATATGGAGATAATCCCCTACGCGATCTTGCTGAAGAAAAAATGCGTGAATTAAATGAAGCTTATGATTATCTTACTAAAAACCATGTAAATCATAATTCAAACAATCAAAATTCTGATTTTGGTAATTTCACAAAATCAATGTCTTTTGATGAAATAAGGATGTACATTAACAAAGGTGATCTTGTTTATGCCGAATCTCAACTTCATAACATTACAGATCATAACTCTGAGTGGAATTATCTAATGGGTGTAATTAACTTACAAAAAGGCTGGTATGATGCAGCATTTAACTATATAAGTATAGCATGTAGATTAAATCCATATAATAATGAATATACAAATACTTTAAGAATGCTTCAAAACAAAAATCAATCTTTTAGACAAGAATATAATAATACTCGCGGAAATGATTCAGATTTTTGTAATTGTTGTGCAAAACTATATTGTCTTGATTGTCTATGCGAATGTTGTGGTGGTGATTTAATTTCTTGTTGTTAAAGGAGGTATTTAATTGTCTAAGATTTCTAATATAACTAAAGGTGGTATACTTACAGCTTTAAGCTTTATATGTATTTATTTGAGTTCTATATTGCCAACAAATAAATTCTCTTTGATGGCAATAACTTCTTTCATTATAATACTTTCCATTATTAGTATTGGAGTTAAAACTAGTATATTAATTTATATAGCTGTTTCTCTTTTAAGTTTTTTCATTGTAGGTTCTAAAGGAATAATTTTGACATACATACTTTTCTTTGGATTGTATGGTTTTTTTAAATACTATATAGAGCATTTTAGAAATATTCCTTTAGAATTACTTTTAAAACTTATATTTTTTAATATTTCTATGTTCATCTTAATTTATTTATATAAAACATTATTTATTGGGGAATTTAATTTATCTAAAATTCATTTTCCTATATATGCTATTATAGGTGCTGTTGAAATACTATTCTTCGTATTTGATTATATTTTAACTCTTTTTGTTGCATACTATAATAATCATTTTGCTTCTAAATTTTAATTTCTTATAAAATATTGACTTTTTATTAAAAAATGATATAATTAATAAATGTTAATATTTGAAATATTGCCCAATAGCCAAGCGGTAAGGCACCTGACTCTGACTCAGGCACTCCGTAGGTTCGAATCCTGCTTGGGCAGCCAAAAGACTATACCTTAAAAGTATAGTCTTTTTAATCGTTCATTTATCAATAAATTACTATATTAAAACTTAAAATTCTTTAATAAATCTGCAAAAGCAAAATTTCCTTCATCTTCATCATTATATTTTTCAATTTTTTCTGAAATCCTATTTTCAGCCTCTTTAATTGATAATGCAATTTTTTTATCTTCTTTATTTATTTCTAATATTTTAACTTTTACTTTATCTCCGATATTTAAAACTTCAGAAGGCTTTCCAATATGTTCATCAGTTATTTCTGTAATATGCACTAATCCTTCTACCCCTGCTTCAATTTCAACAAAAGCACCAAAATCTAAAAGTTTTACAACTTTTCCTTCAACTATATCATTAACTTTGTGTTTTGTAATTATATTATTCCAAGGATCTTCTTCTATATCTTTTAAACTTAATGCAATCTTTCCCTTTTCCTTATCAAATTTAAGTACATAAACCTCTACTTTATCTCCAACTTTCACTACTTCTGAAGGATCATTTACTCTTTTCCATGATAAATCTGAATTATGGATTAATCCATCTACTCCACCTAAATCTACAAATGCTCCAAACTTTGCAAGTCGTCTTACAATACCAGTTCTTTTTTCTCCATTTTTAAGAGAATCTAATACTTTTTCCTTTTTATTTTGTCTTTCTTTTAATTCAACTTCTTTTCCAGATAAAACAACTTTATTTTTCTTTTCATCAAATTCAATTACCTTTACCTTTAGTACTTTTTCTACAAAAGAAGTTAAATCCTTAACAAAAGAAATTGATATTTGAGATGCTGGTATAAATCCTCTTATGCCATTAATATACGCTATTACTCCCCCTTTAACTACCTCAGCTACTTTTACTTCTAATACAGTGTTATTTTTAAAAGCATTATTTAAATTTCTCCATGTTCTAGCTATATCTGCTTTTTTCTTTGACAAAACAACATTTCCTTCTCCCTCATTTAATTTAACTATAAATACTTCTATTTTATCTCCCTGCTTTATAAAATTATTTATATCTTCGTCTTCATTACATATTTCGTTTTTCTTTATAATTCCATCATTTATATAGCCGATATTAACTAAAACCTCATTTGTAGATACAGATATTACCTCCCCCTCTACAATATCCCCACTATAAATCGGTTTCATAGTCTCATCAATTGCTTTCATCATCTCTTCCATTGATGTTTCTTGTAGTGTATCTTTTTCCATATATATCTCTCCTTACATATTTAAATAATGAATGTCCTTTATATACTAGTATACCAAAATATTCTCTAATGATAAATCTTACTCATATATTGTATATAATACCCTGTTTATTGATATAATATTGTTATTATTATGTTTATATTCGAACTCACTTGACAGTATTTCCTATTTACTCTATAATTAAAAAACAAAAGTCATATATTTATTGCTTTGATAAGGAGTAGTAATATTTAACTCAATTTAAGAGAGCTATCGGTTGGTGTAAGATAGAATTGATAAAATATGAACTTGCCTTTGAGCTTATCTGTGATAAACAGGTACGGATTTAAACCGTTAAATTTTAAAGTGAAGCTTAAAGCTTAATTAGAGTGGTACCGCGGAATTATACCTTTCGTCTCTTAGTTTAGAGATGAGGGCTTTTTTTATTTTAAAATAATATTTTTTAATCTATAAGGAGGTTATTTAATGGGAAACTACGGAACATCAGTAGACAAAAAATGGCAAAAAAAATGGGAAGAATCAGGATTAAACAATTTTGATGAGAATGCTCCAGGTGAAAAACTATATGTACTTGAAATGTTTTCTTACCCATCAGCAGCAAAATTACATGCTGGTCATTGGTTTAATTATGGACCTACAGATTCTTGGGCTAGATTTAAAAAAATGAATGGATACAATGTATTCCAACCTATGGGATTTGATGCATTTGGACTTCCAGCTGAAAACTTTGCAATTAAAACAGGAGTTCATCCGCAAGATTCTACAATGAAAAATATAGAAAACATGGAAGAACAATTAAAATCTATGGGAGCTATGTTTAATTGGGATCATGAAATAGTAACTTGTCTTCCTGATTACTATAAATGGACTCAATGGGTATTTTTAAAATTATATGAAAAAGGTCTTGCATATAGAAAAAATGCTCCTGTAAATTGGTGCCCTAGCTGTAATACCGTTTTAGCTAACGAACAGGTTATAGATGGTCATTGTGAAAGATGTGATTCTGAAGTTGAAAAAAAAGCATTAACTCAATGGTTCTTAAAAATAACTGATTATGCTGATGAGCTTTTAGAAAAATTAGATGAATTAGATTGGCCTGAAAAAACTAAGTCAATGCAAAAACACTGGATTGGAAAATCAAAAGGTGCAGAAGTAACTTTTAAAGTTGAAAATTCTGATATAACTTTTGATGTATTTACTACAAGAGTAGACACTTTAAATGGTGTTACTTATGTTGTATTGGCACCTGAAAATGAACTTGTTGATACTCTTACTACAGATGATAATAAAGAAGCTGTAAATGCATATAAAATAGAAGCTCAAAAACAATCAGAAATCGAAAGACAATCTTCAACAAGAGAAAAAACAGGAGTATTTACAGGCTCATATGCTATTAACCCTATAAACGGGAAAAAAGTTCCAATATGGGTTGGTGACTATGTACTTGCAACTTATGGTACTGGTTGCGTAATGGCAGTTCCAGCACACGATGAACGTGACTTTGCTTTTGCAACTAAATATGACCTTCCTATAGTTAGAGTTATAGAAGGTGGAGATTCTCTTCCTTTCACTGAATATGGTCCTCTAGTTAATAGTGGAGATTTTGATGGTTTATCTTCAGATAAAGCTAAAGAAGCTATAGTTAAAAAACTACAAGAACAAAGCCTTGGAAATTGGAAAGTAAACTATCGACTTCGTGATTGGCTTGTATCAAGACAAAGATATTGGGGAGCTCCAATTCCTGTTGTTTATTGCGATAAATGCGGAACTGTAACTATACCTGAAAGTCAATTACCAGTAGAACTTCCTTATAACATAGAATTCACTCCAGATGGTAAATCACCATTGGCTAAAAGTGAAGAATTTTTACATACTACCTGTCCTAAATGTGGTGGTCATGCTACTCGTGAAACTGACACATTAGATACTTTTGTATGTTCTTCATGGTACTATTTAAGATATGTAGACAATAATAATTCTGAAAAAGCCTTTGATATAGATAAGGTTAATAAAATGCTTCCAGTAGATAAATATGTTGGTGGACCAGAACATGCTTGTATGCATCTTCTTTATGCAAGATTTATTACAAAAGCTCTTAGAGATATGGGCTATTTAAACTTTGACGAACCATTTAAATCTCTTACTCACCAAGGATTAATCTTAGGACCAGACGGTCTTAAAATGAGTAAGTCTAAAGGAAATACTATAGCTCCAGATGATTATATAAAAGAATTTGGTGCAGATGTATTTAGAATGTACTTAATGTTTGGTTTTGCTTACTCTGAAGGTGGTGCTTGGTCAGATGATGCTATAAAATCTATGGGAAGATTTATAGATAAGGTCGAAAGACTTTTAGATGATGCTAGAACAGAGCTTAATAATTCCAAAAATACAAAAACAACTATGGAAAAATCCGAAAAAGAATTAAACTATGCAAGACATTACGCTATACAACATGTTACTGAAGATACAGATAAATTCCAATTTAACACTGCTATTGCGAGAATAATGGAATATACAAACTCTTTATCAAAATATTTAAATGAAGAAAACGTAAATATAGAATTCTTAAAAGAAGCTTTATGCGATTATGTAAAACTTCTAGCTCCTTTTACTCCTCATTTCTCCGAAGAACAATGGGAACTTTTAGGAAATACTCCTTCAATATTTACTTCTTCTTGGCCAGTATTTGATCCTAAAGCTTTAATTAAAGACGAAGTAGAAATAGCTATCCAAATACTTGGTAAAATAAAAGCTAGAATGAACATAGCAACTAATCTTACAGAAGATGAAATAAAAGAAGCTGCTCTTAATAATGAAACTATTAAAGAATTACTTGAGGGCAAAAATGTCATGAAAATAATAGTTGTTAAAGGTAGACTTGTAAATATAGTTGCAAAATAAATTTAAAATATGTAAAGCTACAAACATATATCAATATATGTCTGTAGCTTTTTTACTTATACATCTTTAAACTTCTTTCTGTTGCCTTAAGAAGGTTATTTAATTCAAAAACTTCACCTTCCGATACAACATCATTTAATTGATTCTGAAAAGAATCAGCTTCAACTGTTCTTCCAGAAGATATTAATGCAAAAATATTATTCATAATATCAGATACTAGACTTGATTTCACCTCAAATAATTTTTGAGCGTCCATTATCTCATCCTTTATTTCTAGCATTTCTGTATCTAGTTTAAAAGCTGCATCCGCTGCACTTTTAAGTTTTCCTTTTATTCCTTCTGGTATTTTTTGCTTATATTTATAGTTTAATGAATGCTCAACTGTTGCCCAGAAATTCATAGCAAGTGTTCTTATTTGAAACTCAGCTAGTATCTCTTTAACTCCATCAGCCATATTTACAGGATATTTAACAATTATATGATAACTTCTATATCCACTTGCCTTAACATCTGTTATATAGTCTTTTTCATATATTATTTGCATATCTTTTCTTTTCCTAATTAAATCAACAACTCTATATATGTCATCAACGAATTGACACATTATTCTAATTCCTGCTATATCCTCTAACTCATACTCAACACGTTCAATAGGTATACTAAATTTATTTGCTTTTTCAAGCATACTAGATAATTCTTTAACCCTACCTGTTACAAACTCAATAGGTGAATTTTCATTTTTTCTTCTATATTCTCTTCTAATACTTTTAAATTTAACCTTTAATTCCTCTACAGCTTGTTCATAGGGTATTCGAAATTCATTCCATTTTCTAACCGCCATATCCCCCACCCTTTATTTTATGTATTTCATATTTTTATCATATACATTTACAATATAATTATAATATATGCACTATATATAAACAATTATTTTTCAATAACATGATTTTTATACAGAAATTTGCTATAATTTATTAATATGAAATTTTTTATATTTTGAGGTGAACTACAATAATGAAAAACCTTTTTGCTGGATTAGATAAATTAGGATTTGAAGATATAAAAGACGTAGAATTATATGGTAATGATAATGAATTAGCTCCAGAAAAACTTGAAGATAACATCACCCCAAAGGAAATTAGCCACTTATATGATAAAAAAATTATATGCCCTGTTTGTGAAAATGAATTTACTGTAAAGGCTATAAAAACTTCTTCATATAAAATGAAAAGTAGAGATAGTGATTTTTTTATTAGATACGACTTAATAAATCCTTATTTTTATGATGTTTGGATATGTAATGATTGTGGATATTCTGCAATGAAATCAGATTTTTTAAGAATTCGTAGTTATCAAAAAGATGATATTACAAACAATATCTCATCAAGGTGGAAGGGACGTGAATATCCTATACCATATAATGTTGATACAGCTATTGAACGTTACAAACTTTCCTTACTTAATTATTTCTATATGGACGCAAGATATAGTCAAAAAGCTATGAACTGCTTAAAATTGGCATGGATGTATAGACTTAAAGATGATAAAGAAAATGAACAACTATACCTAATTGAGTCTTTAAAAGGCTTTAAAGAAGCTTATTTAAATGAGGATTTCCCCATATATGGAATGAAAAAATTCACTGTTATGTACTTAATAGGCGAATTAAATAGACTTACTAACAATACCAAGGATGCATTATTATGGCTTGGCAACGTTATTACTTCACCAATGGCAGATAGAAAAATTAAAGATTTAGCTCGTGATCAAAGAGATTTATTAAAATCTCCTGAAAATATCCCTGATGACTCTAGTTCCTCCTCTTCTCAGTCAGTGCCTAAAAAGAAAGGCTTTTTTTCATCACTTTTTGATAAATAAAAGAGTTAGAAAAACTACTCTAACTCTTTACAATATATTTATTATAATATACTTATAGGATCAAAATTTATGTAATCACATGCAGTCATTATATATTCTATACCATCATGATTTCCCTCAAATACATTTTTTAAAGAAGTACCATGCAAATGACCATATATGACTTTTTCTACATTATATTCTTTAAATATTTTAATTAACTCTGTTTCTTCAAATTTATCATTTACAGGAGGATAATGAATCATAACTATTATTTTCTCATATCCTGCTTTTTTTGCACTGTCTAGTGAAATTCTTAATCTTATCTGTTCTCTATTATATATTTTCTCATCATGTTGAGTATATTTATCACTTGGGGGATTCCATCCTCTAGTTCCACATATTGCATAATTTTCATATACGAAATAATTATTTTGTATAAAATTTATATCTTCATATAAACTGTTTAACTTACTTATACTCCCCCACCAATAATCGTGATTTCCTTTAGAAATAATCTTTTTACCTGGGAGTTTATGTATCCATTCTAAATCTTCCATTCCATCTTCCATTTTCATAGACCACGAAATGTCTCCTGCTATTAAAACAGTATCCTCATTTGTAATTTTATTTATCCAGTTTTCTTTTATTCTTTCATCATGATTAGACCAATGTTCTCCAAATACATCCATAGGTTTATCACTATTTAAAGATAAATGTAAATCTGATATTGCGTATAGCGCCAAATTTTATCACCTTCCATCAGCAAGTTTATCTACGTCCATTATATATGCTATTACTTCTGCTACTGCATTATAGAGTTCTTCTGGAATAGAACTTCCAACATCAACATTTGTTAATAAATCTGCAAGTTCCTTATTATATACTACTGGTACTTCATTTTTTTTAGCCTCTTCAATAATTTTATCGGCTATACGCCCCATACCAGCTGCACTGACTATGGGTGCATCATAATTTAATTCATATTTTAAAGCAGCAGCCTTTTTTCTATGGGATTTGTCCATAATAAACACTCCAATTTTTAACTTATACTTTAAAGTTTATTCTTGAAAAATCATTATCTTCAAAAAAAGTATTACATTCAACTAAATTCATTTCTTGTTGTTTTCTATCAACATTAACTCCTACTATATATCCAAGATCACTCAATTTATTCATTATCTTATCTTTTGTTAATTTTATAAGTTTAACCCAATTTTCTTCACACTTTATATTTACATTAATATTTGAATTTATTACATTTATATAAGCATCTACAACCCCTATATTTACTGTCTTAACACAAACTGCAAATTTAACATTAGTTGAATCTATTTGCTTTCCATTTTTTCTATCATCTTTTATTATTAATTTACATGGATATTCTTTTTCATTAACACTAACAGGAACATCTAAATAATAGTACTGATTAGATAATGAATTAAACACTTTAAAATCATTCATCTTAGCTTGTAAATTTTGAAACACCTTATCAAAATTTAATGATTTTCCATCATTATTTTCTCCAAGAGCATGCTTTATTATCTGCTTCATATCATTTATTTTGTTATTTAATTCTTCCTTAACTTTTTGAGAAGTTTCTAATGTATTATTATTTATTTTATTATCTGCGATTTTCTTTTCAATATTGTCTTTTAATGAAACTTCTTCTTTGTTTATATCTTCTGCAATCTTATTATCATTTAATATTATATTTTTTTCTTCATTATTCTTTGTAATATTTTGAGTTTTATGATTATCTAAATTTATATTTTCTTTTTGTGAATTATCAACTACATTATTTTTTATATTATTATCTTGTATAATTTGTTTTTCCTCATTATTACTTTCCACATCTAACTCCAATAACCTTCTCAAAATTTCTTTTCCATCCATTACATTTTTATCATTGGAGTATGCTTTAGAATTATATATATTAGTATTTTTACTAGAATTATTGTTTATTTCCTCATTCTTTGTTAAATTTAAATTTTCTTTATTACTTTCATTATTTCCTTCTTGTATATCTTTTGACTGAACTACTTCCTCAAAATCTTGCAACAAATTATCATCACATATAATATCTTCATATATATGCATACAACCTTTATTTATATTATTAAAACTTTTTATATTTTTTTCTGTTAGTTCTATATTACTTTGTATTAATGTAAAAATTTCATCAGTACTTAATTTTTTAAATTCACTAAAAAATCCTTTTAAAATATTTTTAATATTTTGTCCTTCTTGACTTTCCAAATTTATATTCTTATTGCCTAAATATCTTTCAATAAATTGATTTTCTTCATGAGTGCTTATATTAATCTTACCTTGAAGTTCTAGTAAAGTTTTCATCTTAGAAATGTTTTCTTTAGTTAATGGCATATTATATTTTATCATCTTTTGAAGAATATTATAATCTTCATCTTTAACATTTACACCCTGTTCTTCTAAAATATCAACTAATGATTGCTCAACTTTTTGTTCTGCTTCATTAAGTACCTTTAATAATATTTTCCCACTATCATAACCCTCTACTTCAAATCTTATTAATTTATTGGGTGTGAAATCTATAGCATCTTTTATTTGTGCTGAGAATTGCCATCCATCCAATAATTTTAATATGGCTTCACTAGTTTCGCCATCTATATTCATGATTCTAGCTGAAATTTTTTCTCCTAATTCAAAAGATAATTTTTTATGAGTTTTACTTGTATTTACATTATAAGCATTGTTAACATTTGAAATTGTAGCCATCAGTTTCACATCCTTAATATAAAATATTATTTATTAATTATCGTAATAAATAGGAAAATATTCATAGTATTGCTATTTATCATTTGTATTTATCCATCACCATACATAAAAAAATGTGGGCATAGCCCACATTTATAATAAAAATTATAATTTTATTTTACAACTATTCTATAGTACTTTTTCTTTCCTTTTTTAATTAAAGCACTTCCATCCTTTAAATCAGATTCTTCAAGTGTAACATTGGGATCTGTTACATTTTCATCATTCATGTAAAGTCCACCTTGTTCTATTAATCTTCTTCCTTCTTTTTTAGATGGAATAACCTTCCCATTTAAAAGAATTTCTAATAACACTGTTCCAATAGCATCCTTTGATATTTCAACAGTTGGAACATTGCTCATATCAGCCCCACCACTAAATAACGCTTCAGCTGCTGCTTGTGCTTTTCGTGCTTCTTCTTCACCATGAACAAGTTTAGTTACTTCAAATGCTAATACTTTCTTAGCTTCATTTATAGCAGCTCCTTCAAGGGCGCTTAATCTTTTAACCTCATCCATTGGAACAAAAGTAAGAAGTGATAAACATTTTTCAACATCTGCATCAGCTACATTTCTCCAATATTGATAGAAATCATATGGTGATGTTTTCTCAGCATCAAGCCATAATGCTCCCCCTACTGTTTTACCCATCTTTTGACCTTCACTATTAGTTAAAAGACTACAAGTCATAGCAAAAGCAGGTTTTCTTTCTTTTCTTCTTATAAGATCCATACCAGCAATCATATTTGACCATTGGTCATCTCCACCAAGCTCCATAACACAGCCATATTTTCTATTTAATTCTAAGAAATCATAAGCTTGCATTAACATATAGTTAAATTCTAAGAAAGATAATCCTTTTTCTAATCTTTGTTTAAAACATTCTGCTGTAAGCATTTTATTAACTGAGAAATGTATACCTATTTCTCTTATAAACTCTACATACTTAGCGTCTAAAAGCCAATCCGCATTGTTTACTAATATAGCTTTATCATCTGAAAAATCAATAAATCTTCCAAGTTGTTTTTTTATACCAGCTACATGTACGTCTATTTGCTCTTTTGTAAGCATTTTTCTCATGTCAGTCTTTCCACTAGGATCTCCAATCATAGCAGTTCCACCACCAACTAAAGCTATTGGTCTATGACCAGCTCTTTGCATATGAGCCATAAACATCATAGCTATAAAATGTCCTACATGAAGACTATCTGCTGTCGGGTCAAATCCTATATAAAAAGTTATCTTTTCTTTTCCTAATAATTCTCTAATTTCTTCTTCATGTGTTGTTTGTTTTATGTATCCACGTTCCATTAAGGTATCAAATACATTTTCCATTTTTCTTCCTCCTAAATTTTAGTTTATTTTTATAAAATAAAAAGTCCCTTTATATAAAATAAAGGGACGAAATTTTCCGTGGTACCACCCAAGTTAATATGATAATATCATATTCGCTCATTTCCCTATAACGTTGGGATATCCGTAGCCACCTACTAAGTCTATAACCTTTCAGTATAAAATTCAGGAATGTATTTCACTCTAATCCTCAACTAGTTCTCACCAAACACTAGCTCTCTGCATGATTTATAAAGTTACTTCTTTCCATCATAATCTTTATGTTTTATTTATTTAGGTACTATTATATAAATAAACTTACTAAAATGCAAGGAAATATATATATTTATTTACCATATTAACTATGCAACATATTTTTTTATAAATTCCGGAACATCATCTTTATGAGCATTTATATTTAAGTAGAAGTCAACATCATATCTTTGTGATAGTTTTTCCATACTATAAAACAAATGTGCAGCATTATCTATCTTTCCCTCTATGATATTAAATAAACCATCTATATAAACAGTAGAAATATCATAATCCTGTGATAGAATACCGCACAAAAATCCGTAAAAATGATTAGTATCTTTTAAGTCATATTCTTCAGTTGAAATAAACCTAATTTTATTATCTAATTGAAAAATAGGTCCATTATCATCATCAATATAAACCACATTTCCTTTTGAATTAATGGCTTTATTATTTGCTGAATCAATCATTGCTTTAGTCTTTCCAGCCCCTTTTATATCACAAAAAACATGCAACATGTTAACCACTCCTTCTAATTTTTATATTCTATTAACTTAATTATATAATATTCTGAATTTTCTATCAATATACATATTTTGTATTTTATCTCTTTAAATCATATAAATATACTATAAAAGCCAGTAATTTAAATTTACTAGCTTTTACTTCAACTTAAGTTATATTTTAAAAAATTTAATCTTATTGTTTAATTATAAATAACTTTATTTTTAGTTGTTCTTTTAGCGGTATATAGCCTACTATCAGCAGCAGCGATTACAGTATTTAAGCTTTCTCCATCTTGTGGATAATAAGAAATTCCAAAACTAGCTGTAATACATACTTTTTTTCCTTTATATCTTACTATATTTTCACTTATTTTCATTCTTATTTTATCAATCTTTTTATATACTTCTATTGGATTATTGTAGTTTGAAATATATATAATTATTTCTTCTCCCCCATAACGTCCTACTATATCATCTTCATCTAAATTGTCCACAACTATTTTTCCAGTTTCCTTTAAAACTATATCCCCTACTTGATGACCATATAAATCGTTTACGCATTTAAAATCATCAATATCCAACATAACTATAGCAAAATTTTTAGATATACTTTTTTCAAAATATTTTTCTATTATATTAAAAAAATGCTTTCTATTATATATTCCAATTAAAGGATCTCTAATTGCCATTTCTCTTATTTGATTATATAAAAAATTATTTTCTAATGCTATTGCCACCTGATTAGCTATAGTTGAAATAAAATTTATATGATCATGTCCAAAAAAATTATTTAAAGTATGTTTTACAACTATATAACCCATAAATTTTTCTCTTATATATATAGGAACACCTATCAATGAATGAATTTCACTTTTTAAAATATCATCTTGTAATAAAGGCTTTTTAGAATTTATTATGAAATATTTACCATTGAATAATTCTTTATAATCCCCATCATTATAAAAATCATAATTTAAGTTTTCTACATTTGTAGCCTTTATAACTAACTCTTTATTTTCAACAATATAAATAGATGAATAGGTAGCCCCTAAAATTCCTATTATCATATCGTTTATCATGGGAATCAAATTTTTATTACTAAGAAATGAGTTTATATACTTACTAATTTCAACAATATTAGTTATTGCATCTAACTTTTTCTCTAGTTTTATATTTTTTTTAGTTATAATTTGAATAGTACTTTCTGCGAAATTTTGATATGTCTCAAACTCATCTTTTAATTTAAAATACTTTTTTTCAAGTTGATTTTTTGAATCAACTTCGTAGTCATTCATATGCTTCCACATTCCCCCAATTGATATTTTACATTAATTAATATGTTTTAAATATCTAGTTAATTATTTACTTATTCTGTTTTATCTTTAATAAATTAACAGCAGGTGCGTATATGATATTATTTTACCACAAAATAACAATTAGGAAAATGATGTTAATTATTTATTTTTATTTTTTCAATGTTTTCTTTAATATTAAGCTCAATGGAAGAGCTATAATTATTCCACCAACAACTTGAGATATATTGCCTGGAATATCTTTTAATGCAATAACAAATGCTTGATCTATAGTTGCTACTTTCATTATTAAAAATCTAGCCATAATTACTCCACTTAAATAATATGACATAATCATAAATAATCCAGATACGATAAATCCAAATAAATTATTTAATAAATTTTCACCATTATAATTCTTTCTATAACATATAACACCTGCTATATATCCCATAATACCCTTTATAAAAAATGTAAAGGGTGCCCATAAAATATATCCATTCAAAACATCAAATAAACTCATGCCTATAGCAGCTGAAATAGCTCCTTTTTTCTTTCGTAGCAATATAGCACCTAAAAATATCATACTATCTCCTAGGTGTATAACTCCCATAAAAGATGGTATATGAACTATAGAAGTTAAAACAAAAACTATAGCTGCCATTAACCCGATTTGAATTAAGTCTATAATCTTTAGACGATTTGATGTTAACACTTGTTTCTTATTATTATGTTCCATACTAAAATCCCCCTTAAAATTTATTCCCTTTAAACTATTATATGAATATTTAATAGTTGTGCAAATGTACCCATACGCTTATATGCATAATTATTTATAATTACATGCTTTCTGTAAATACTACTATAATGATTACTTTATTCACCTTATAGTTTTAAATTTATTTGAAAGGGGTGAACCTAACATGAAAGAAAACTTATACTGGACTAAAATTAATAAAGATTATAAACATTATCCTTCTTTAAATTCTAATGAAACATGTGATGTAGTAATAATAGGAGGTGGAATATCTGGTTGTATAACAAGCTATTATCTTGCCAGTTATAATATAGATACTATCTTACTTGAAAAAAATTTTCTCGCTGAAAATAGCATTTCTCGAAGTTTAGGTTTCATTGAAGGTACTACTGATTTATCTATATTAGAATTAAAAAAATATATAGGAGAAAAAAAAGCCTTAAAAGCTAATCTCCTTTGTAAAAAATCATTGGATAATTTGGAAAATATTCTTTTTTGTAATGATTGTCTACATCTTATTGAACATAAGAATGTTAAATATATAGATACAACAACTAATGCTAGTACATTTAAAAATTGTATAATAGTTGATCCTTTAAAACTTTGTCATACACTTTTAAAAAAATCACAAAAAAAGAATTGCAAAATATATGAAAATACAACTGCCATAGGTTATGATTATTTTTCTGGTGAAATAAAAGTGAAAACTTCTAATTCACGTTATATTAAGTGCAAGAAAATTATATTTACAGATATATTTTCTTCATATAAGTTAATTAGAGAATGGGAACTTTTAGAATTCTTTAATGCCCACTATATTGTCACTAAACCTATTTGTAATTTAAATAAAGATTTTTTTGAAAAGTACTCTATTTTAAAAGACAATGATGATATATATACTTATATTAGACCTACTAAAGACAATAGACTTATGTTATCAGAATTTAAAGGGGGCTCAGATGAAGATAAATCAGCCTATCTTTTAAGTAAATTACAGGATATATTAAATTATTCTAAAGATTTAAATATAGATTATTATTTTAATAAAACCTATGGTGAATCACCAGATGGTTTACCTTATATAGGACAACATCCTAAATTTAATAATTGTTACTTTAACTTAGCTTTAGGGAGAAATAATATATGTTATAGTTTAATTGGTGCGGAAATTTTAAAAGATTTAATTTTATATAATGATACTTCTAATATAGATTTATTTAGCTTTGAAAGAGTATAAAATTAAATAAAAACCTTAAAACATAAATAACTATAGGTTTTACCTATTCGTTAATGTCTTAAGGTTTTTTTGTTATATTTATATTATAATTTAAGCTTTACTTATATCGGATAATACAAGTCCATTATTATGCTCAAGTGCCCAATTTATTCCCCAGTCATTACTAAATATAAGTAAGTCTTTGTCTTTTAAATCCTTAACTACTTTAGTATCACTAGTTACATTAAGCTTATCTGGTTGAATTTCTGATTTTTCTATCCATCTTATATATCTATATGGGAGTCTTTCCATTTTAATATCAACATTATATTCATTTTTTAGTCTATACTCTAATACTTCAAATTGAAGTACGCCAACTACTCCTACAATGATTTCTTCAATTCCTATATGAAGCTCTTTAAATACTTGAATAGCTCCCTCTTGGGCAATTTCAGTTATACCCTTAATAAATTGTTTTCTTTTCATTGTATCTACAGTTCTAACTCTTGCAAAATGTTCTGGAGCGAATGTTGGTATTCCATCAAATTTAAATTTGTTAGATGCTGAACATAACGTATCTCCTATTCTGAACATACCTGGATCAAATACACCTATTATATCTCCTGCATACGCTTCATCAACAATCTCTCTTTCCTCGGCTAAGAATTGCTGTGGTTGAGCTAGTTTTATTTTTTTACCCTGTTCCATATGGAATACTTCCATACCCTTTGTAAACTTTCCTGAACAAATTCTCATAAATGCAATTCTATCCCTATGTGCCTTGTTCATATTAGCTTGAATCTTAAATACGAAGGCTGTAAAATCTTCATCAAAAGCATCTATTTCTCCAATATCAGAATGTCTATTTAGTGGAGGTGGTGTAAGTTTTAAAAATCCTTCAAGGAATGGTTGCACACCAAAGTTAGTTAATGCACTACCAAAGAATATAGGAGTTAATTCTCCATTTGATATTTTTGCCAAATCAAATTCTTCTCCTGCTTCATCAAGAAGTTCAATTTCCTCAATTAATTTTTCATGTAAATCCTCACCTATTATCTCTATAATATTTTCATCGTCTAAACCACCTTCTAGAATACTTACCGCACTAGAACCATGATTTCCACCATTAAATATTAACACTTGTTTTTTAACTCTGTCATATACACCCTTAAAATGTGCTCCACATCCTATAGGCCAATTCATAGGATATGATTTTATACCAAGTTCCTCTTCTATATCTTCTAATAACTCAAAAGGATCTCTCGCTTCTCTATCTAACTTATTTATAAAAGTAAATATAGGTATTTCTCTTAAACTACATACATGGAATAGCTTTCTTGTTTGTGCTTCTACACCTTTTGCTCCGTCTATTACCATTACTGCACTATCTGCAGCCATAAGAGTTCTATATGTATCTTCACTAAAGTCTTGGTGACCTGGTGTATCTAATATGTTTATGCAATGACTATCATAATTAAATTGCAATACTGAAGATGTAACAGAAATACCTCTTTGTTTTTCTATTTCCATCCAGTCAGATACAGCATGCTTTGAAGCTCTTCTTCCTTTAACAGAACCTGCTTCTCTTATAGCTCCTCCGTATAATAGAAGTTTTTCTGTAAGTGTTGTTTTACCCGCATCAGGATGGGATATTATAGCAAAAGTTCTTCTTTTCTCTATTTGACTTCTCAAATTCGCCACTTGCGTCTCCTCTTTCTCCTTTATTTTTATAGTTCCTTTATGATTTTAACTTTTATAAAAATTCCTGTCAAACATATATAATACCATAAATATATGCGTCCTAAAAGTTGTAAACATTAAAATAACTGTGTTAGAATTTAAAATGATATATAAAGGTATAATAATAATTACTACCTATTTATTATTTAACTTTTAGTCCCTAAATAAACAATATAAATATTTTTTAAATTACAGGTAACATACCGTTCCAATGAATTATTAATAATGGAGGTTTTTATATGTATAAACTAATCGCTTTAGATATGGACGGAACACTTTTAAATAGTGAACATTTAATAACAGACGAAAATAAAGAGGCAATAAAAAAAGCTAATGAACAAGGTGTTAAAGTTGTTTTAGCTACAGGAAGAATGATAACTGGAATAGAAAATTACTTAGAAGAGCTTAATCTTAACACTGATGAAAATTACTGCGTAACTTGTAATGGTGCAATAGTTGTTAATGCAGGTACAAAAGAAATTTTATCAAAAATAGTATTAGGTTATGAAGATCTTTGCTACTTAAATGAATTAAGTAAAAAGTTAGATGTATATATACATGCAGTAACACCAACTAAATCATTAGTTCCTAAAATGAATGAATTTACTGCAAAAGAACTTCATATGAACAAGACTCGTTTTGAAGAGATTCCTTTAGAAAATGCAGATAAATCTGTAGAGGTAATAAAGGTTTTACTTGTGGGCCCTAAAGAAAAAATTGCATCAATTATGCACACTTTACCTAAAGAAGTTTATGAAAAATATACTGTTGTAAGAAGTCATGATAATTTCTTAGAATTTCTAGATAAAAGAATTAACAAAGGTTTTGGTGTTGAATGTCTTGGTCAAAAATTAGGTATAAATAAAGAAGAAATTATATGTGTAGGTGATGCTGAAAATGACCTTCATATGATTGAATATGCAGGTCTTGGAGTTGCTATGGATAATGCCTTTCCAGATGTAAAAAAAGCTGCTGATTTTATTACTTACTCAAATAATGAAAGCGGAGTTGCTCATGTTATAAATAAATTTATACTAAATAAAAACGACTAATAAAAATTTAAATGGGGGGATAAATAATGTATAAACTTATAGGTATAGATATAGATGGTACTCTAGTAAAAAATAATAAAACTCTTTCAAATAAAACTATCGAAACCATTGAAAAAGCTAAAAAAAAAGGTATAAAAATTGTTTTAGTAACTGGCCGTCCTATTCAAGGATTAAAACAATACACTGAAAAGCTTGGCCTAGATTCTGATAATGATTATGGAATCGCATGTAGTGGTGGCTTTATTCAATGTTTAGGAAATAAAAAAGTTATATTTGAAAGTTCCCTAACATTTAAAGAATTTAATTATTTATATAACCTTACTAAAACTTTAAACATAACACTAAATTTTCTTTCTAGAGATACTATATTAACCCCTAATTTAAATTTAACTACTCAAGTTGAATGTTTTTTATCTAATATGTCTATGAAAATCACTGATTTTGAAACTTTGGATGAAAATACATTTATAAATAGAATAGTATATATAAATGAAACTGATGATTTTGCAGATCATTTAATAAAAATTATAAAAAGAGCTAATATAAAATATACTTTTCCTGAAAAATTACATGGAAACAGTAACTTAATTTTAGATGAAGATACATTGCCTAAAGAACTTTTTGAAAATTTTACAGTATTAAAACCATCTTCTGAAACTTTAGAAATTCAAAAAAAGGGCATCAATAAAGGTTCTTCTTTAAATTTCTTAGCAAAAAAACTTGGTATAAATCCAAATGAAGTTATCGCTGTTGGCGATTCTGGTAATGATATTGACATGATAAAATATGCAGGTCTTGGAGTTGCTATGGGAAATGCTTTTTCTGAAGTTAAAGAAATTGCAGACTACATAACATACACTAATGAAGAAGATGGGCTTGCTCATGTTATAGAAAAATTTATACTTAATATTTAGATATTATTAAAAACCTTAAAACTAAATTTATAAATAAAGTTTTAAGGTTTTTTATTTATTTTAAAATAAATATTATCTAGGTATAAAACCTATTTTCTTTTGCATTTTTCTAAGTGTTTTAGTAGCTATATAATTAGCCTTTTCTGCACCCTTTATATATATACTTTCCAAATATTCTTTATTAGATACTAATTCTTTAACTTTTTCTTGAATAGGAGTCAATTCTTCTACTATTGCCTCTGCTACATCTTTCTTAAATTTTGCATAGCCTTGACCTTCGTACTCTTTTTCTATATCTTCAAAACTTTTGCCTTTAATTACACTTAATATTGTCATTAAATTCTTAACTCCAGGTTGTTCATCTGAATATTTAACTACTCCTAAACTATCTGTTACTGCTCTTGATATTTTTTTTCTGATAACTTCTGGAGGATCCATAATAAGTATAAATGAATTAGGATTATCAGATGACTTAGACATCTTTTTAGATGGTTCTTGAAGATCCATTATTTTAGCTCCAGCTTCTGGTATGTATGGTTCTGGCACTTTAAATGTAGGACTATATGCTCCATTAAATCTTTCTGCAATATCTCGTGTTAATTCTAAATGTTGTTTTTGATCTTTTCCAACTGGTACTAAATCTGTTTGATATAATAAAATATCTGCTGCCATTAATACAGGATAAGTAAATAATCCTACACCTATATTATTTCCATACTTTTGAGACTTATCTTTATATTGTGTCATTCTTGAAAGTTCTCCCATATATGAATTGCAGTTTAAAATCCATGTTGCCTCCGCGTGAGCTGGAACATGAGATTGAATAAATATTGTATTTTTTTCTGGATCAATTCCAGCAGCAACATATATAGAAAGAAGTTCTAAAGTTCTTCTTCTTAAATCCTTTGGTTGTTGTTTTACTGTTATAGCATGCATATCAACTATACAATAATAACATTCATATTGATCTTGAAGTTTAACCCAATTTTTTAACGCTCCTAAATAGTTACCTAAAGTTAAATCTCCTGAAGGCTGTATTCCGCTAAAAATAACCTTCTTTTGTTCTGTTTCTTGCACTTTAATATCCCTCCATTTAGTTGTGTTTTTATTTGAAATTTTAATTTGTTACTAAGAATAAATACATATTATATATTATTATAAATCTAAAACTCATATATAACAATTATATTGTTATATATGGATAGTTTTATATTTTTTTGTTTACTATATTTTTCTTTAAAGTTTTTATTATTTTGTGGAATACTATTAGTGAAACTTCTTTATATGAGAGGAGAAAAAAAATATGAGTAAAAAAAAATAGTTCTGTTTATGGTCCTAATATTAGAGACTTTATGGAAGGTAACCAAAAAGAATTAAAATCATGCTCTAAAAATGGTAAAAGCTCTGTTGAACTTCCAAATAATGTTGAAGATCCAATAATAACAAACAATATTGCTTGGTCAGAATTTGATTATACCTATGATAATGAAAGTGATATAATGAATGATGACTATTTCGATGAATAATTAAATTTTATAAATAAAGGTCAAAAGCAATCTACTTTTGACCTTTATTATTTTTATTTTCTTTTTATAACTACTTCTACATTATGAACTCCATCTTTTAAAATTGGAATTATATTTTCCTTTTGCTCATTTCCATCTAATAAAACTTTTGCTTCTTCCCCACTTATTACTTTTATAATATACTTACATTTATCTCTATTATATTCTATCTCAAATCCATTCCAATCATTTGGAATATTAGGTTCTATCACAAACCCTTGATTTCCTTTAAACTTTAACCCAAGTATTCCTTCTATAGCTACTCTATACATCCAACCTGCTGCACCTGTATACCAGCTCCATCCGCCTCTTCCTACATAAGGTTCTCTTCCATATATATCTGCTGTTATTACATATGGTTCTACTTTATACCTTTCACATTCGAAATATGATTTAGTATGATTAATAGGATTTAACATGTTAAAAATTCTCCATGCTTTATCTCCTTCTCCAAGCATAGCCATAGCAAGAACAACCCAAGTAGAAGCATGAGTATATTGACCTCCATTTTCCCTTACTCCTGGTACATATCCCTTAATATAACCTGGCTCTAACTTACTACTTTCAAAAGGTGGTGTTAATAAAAGAACCATTCCTGTATCTTGTTTTACTAAATACTTCTCTAAAGACTCCATAGCAGTTTTTACTTTTTCTTTGTCTCCTGCACCAGATATAACTGCCCATGATTGAGCTAATGAATCAATTTTACATTCATCATTTTCTACAGATCCTAATGGAGTTCCATCATCAAAGTAGGCTCTTCTATACCAATTTCCATCCCATGCATTTTTATTTAAGTTTTCTTTTAAATATTGTTGCATTTCTTCATATCTTTTAACTCTATCTTTATCATTTTTAACTTCACTAATCTCCTTAAAACCATCTAGTATACTATATATGAACCAACCAAGCCATACACTTTCTCCAGTTCCTTTATTTCCAACCTCACTCATACCGTCATTCCAATCTCCTGATCCCATTAGAGGTATATTATGAGGACCAAAGTGTAAACCTCTCTCAATAGCATTAATACAATGCTCATATATGGTTCCTATTTTGTCAGATTTTCGGGATATGGTATATCTCTCATCTTCACCTTCTTCTAGTGGTCTATCTTCTAGATATCCTACTTTTTCGTCTAGTATACTATAATCACCCGTTCTTTTAATGTAATCTACAGTTACATATGGAAGCCATAAAAGGTCATCTGAAAATCTTGTTCTTATACCACTATCAACTACTGGATGCCACCAATGTTGGACATCTCCTTCTGTAAATTGTCTTGTAGCACTATATAAAATATGTTCTCTCATAAAATTAGAATCTACATATCCAGCAGCCATTACATCTTGAAGTTGATCTCTAAATCCAAATGCTCCTCCAGATTGATAAAATGCACTTCTTGCCCAAATTCTACAAACTATTGTTTGGTACAATAACCATCCATTTAACATTAAATCCATAGTTTCATCTGGAGTATTTACTTTAATAGTATGAAGTAACTTTTTCCAGTAAGTCTTACTATTTTGTAATTCATTTTCCGCATTATCAATATTCTCATATTTATCTATAATGTTTTCTATATTTTCACTACTTTCATCTTCTCCTAAAATTACAAGTAATGTTTTTTGTTCTCCTTTATTTATAGATACCTTAACACTTTCTGCAAGACAAGGATCCATTCCAGCACCTACATTATTTGAAAGTTTTACTTTTTTTAATGCTACAGGATCTTCTAATGACTCTCCTCTGCCTATAAAATCTGTTCTACTTCCAGTAAAACTTTCTTCATTACCACCTATAATTTTCAAATAAGCATTTAAGTTTCCAAATACATCACTATAAGGATTTCTTCCATATATATATTTCTTATTTTCATTTAAATAAGTAGCTACATGCATATTAGTCTTTTGAGGAACAACCCCCAATACTAATTGAGCATAATATGTTAATGACAGTTTTCTATCTATATTTGATGTATTACTTAATTTAATTCTGCATATTTTAACATTCTCATTCATAGGCACAAACATTGTAACTTCCCCTGCTATTCCAAATGCTTGATGCTCAAATTTTGAATATCCAAATCCATGACGTATTACATATTTGCTATTATCTCTAATAGGTTCTGGTGTAATACTCCATATGTCTCCGTTTTCTTCATCTCTTAGATAAATAACTTCTGATGGTGGATCACTTACCCAATCATTTGACCATGTAGTAATTTTATTTTCTCTACTATTTTTATACCAAGTATAAGGTGATCCGCTTTCAGATACTATAAATCCGAAATTTTCATTTGCAATAACGTTTATCCACGGAGCTGGTGTTGTTTTTCCTTCATTTAAAATGATAACATATTCATCATTTTCTAAATCGAATCCACCTATATCATTATAATATTCCAACTCACCAACTTTAAAATCATATGGCTCATATGAGTATTCTTTTTTTTCAATATTAATATCTTGTTGTTGATTATCATCAATTGCTTTTTCATCAATTTGCTTAGATAATAATCCTTTTTCTCCATCTAATACAATACTTGAAATAGCCATCAATAACTTTATATCTTCTTCTTCAAAGGTAGATTTATTGTTCAAAAATACTCCACCTGATACATTTTCCTTATCTCTTACAGAACTTGATGATATCAAATTACGGATAGCATCCTGTAGTGGTTGAGTATAAGTTGCATCCTGTAAATTTAATATAACAAGATCAACCTTCAATCCTTTTCTTGTTAAATATTCATGTGCATTTAATGATTGACGAACTAAGTCAATATGACTTTCCTCTCTTATTATAACAAGTAAAATAGGTATATCTCCTGATATTCCGTACTTCCATAATGATTGTTGACCTTTACTAACATTTTTTATATATTCTTCTCTTTTTTTATAGGAATCGCTTATAAATAATATTTTTGAAGCAATCTCCTCATAAAGATTAGCTTGAGGTGATTTTAATCCTAAATATCTCATATCTACAATGTTTTGATTATATGCTAAATCAAATGCTCTATCAACATTAGTAAATTCTCTATATTTTTTAGCTAATTCTACAGAATCTTCTCTAGAATCAGTTACAGCTGTAGTAAATGCAATTCTACAAGATCGTCCTGGTTCTATCTTTATTCTTTTTCTTATACTTATTATGGGGTCTAATACTGCTCCCTCACTATTCTTTAATTGAATATCATGTTCCATGGCAATTGGATTAACTAAATCTCTATCTCTTCCTATAAAATTTACCCTACTAGTTTCATATTGAGCTACACCTAACGCTTCTCCATCAATAGTAATACATTGCATAACATGTGGTTTTTTTTGTCCTTTTGCCCTTGGTCTTCTATTTGCTATTACACACTCTAACTCTTGTAAAAATTCAGTTCTTATAAATAAATTACTAAATGCAGGATGAACTATATCTGCATCAAATGGCGCTAATGTAACCTCACAATAAGATGTTATTTCTAATACTTTAGGCTCATTTCCATTATTAGTTAAAGTGATTCTTCTCACTTCAGCATCATCTTCATTAGAAACAGTGATTTCTGTATAAGCTAATATATCTTCTTCCTTCTTTTTAAATTCGGCCTTATATTGTGAAAAAATAACCTCATATGAATCACTTTCTTTTTTGCATGGTTCATATGTTGTACTCCAATAATAATCATTCTTAATATCTTTTATATAAAAGAACATACCACTAGCATCAAGTGTAACATCTTTCTTCCATCTATATATAGTCATGTCTTCTCTTTTTCCATATCCACTACCACTATTAGTAATCATCATTGAATAATTTCCATTAGACATTAACTGTATTTTGGGAATAGTTGTTTTTGATGTAATAAATCTTCTAGAAATAATATTAGGCTTATCTTGTTTACTTTCAGTCGGTTCAAACTTTTGTTGTCTCTCATAAATAATCCTATTTGGTACTTTTTCTTGTAATAAAACTTCCGCTGATTTTACTTTAGGATTGCTATGAAACCTTTCTCTAAATATGTTATTGTTTAATACATTATCCAAAGCCATTAAACTCATGCCTTCATGATGAACCATAAAGCATTTTACAATAGCACTTCTCACATCTTTAGGTAATCTATCTTTAGTATAGTCTATAGCTTCATAAAGACCATATCTTCCTTCTACTCCATCTTTAATTAATCTAACAATATTATTTATAGATGAATTTAAATCTACCTGTAATGCCATAACCGTTGAATATGGTGAAATTACAAGTTCATCTTTAAGTCCTCTTTTAAGTCCAATACCAGGTATACCAAATGCTTTATATTGATAATTCATACTTACATCAAAAGCTCTATAAGCAGATTCAGATATTCCCCAAGGAATATTATTTAACTTTCCATATTTTTTTTGACCCATAACAATAGACCTATATGTTTCACTTAAAATTGTATTAGGATAAGGTTTCATTACTAATAATGGCATTAAGTATTCGAACATTGTTCCACTCCAAGAAACCAATCCTTTATTTACCCCTATAAGTGCCATTGATCTTCCTAATCTAAACCAATGTCTAGTATCTATATCTCCTTTAGCTATTGCAACAAAACTTGCTTGCCTAGCCTCTGATGCTAATAAATCATAATAACACTTTCCCAAAGTATCATTTTCAACATCATATCCAATAGCAAAAAGTCCTCTTTTACAATCATATAGCATCTTAAAGTCTGTATTTTCAACCATGTTATTACACTTATCTATTAATATTTTTATTTCATTTATGAATTTATTTATATTGCCTTTCGCATCTTCAACTAACTTATTTATTTTTGAATTAAGAATTTTCTTTTCTTCAATTACATTATCCAATGCTTCTGATAAATTTTTCAAAGGAACTTCTGTAAAAATATTAACAATATCAGTATCGATTTCCTCTGATATTTGATAAATTATTTCTATATGATATAAATATCTTCTTATATCTTGTTTAAGCTTGCTATTCCAATATAATTCACTATCATTTTTACTTCCTTCTATAATTATAAATTTATTTGTTATGTTTTTTAAAATCTTAATCCAAACTTCTGCATTAAATTTACAACTTTTTATATTATTTATATCATCTATATAAAAATCATTGATTCCAAGCTTTTCGTATACTTCTTCATTGGCTAAATTCAAAGTATCCTCTATACCTTTTTTTACATTTTTATTTAAATAAGGATAATTTAAATATTCCTTTAATGTTTCTTCGACAACCCACAAATACCCTACTAAATTACCACTATCTACAGTAGATATATATTTAGGCATTAGAGGTTCTTTTGTTATAGTATCATACCAGTTATATAAATGTCCTTTATAGCTTTCTAAGCTTTCCATGCTATTTATAATTTTACATATTCTATCTACACTTTCGCTCATATCAATATAACCTAAATCATATGCTGCTAAATTAGATGTTAATCCCATAGCAATATTTGTAGGCGATGTTCTATGTGCTACTCCCTTGTATGGTTCTTCTTGATAATTATCCGGTGCTAACCAATTATTTTCATCATTCACAAAATCATCAAAATAGGCCCATGTTTCCCTTGAAATTCTTCTTAACATTTCTTTATTTTCTTCATTAATTTCACAAGATTTATGCTTTCTATCTGCACTTATATAGCAAGCTATTGCTGGACTTATAAACCATAAAAAGGTTACAGGAATCATAAACATTCCAGTATCTTGTGATTCTTTGAAAGCCAAAAGAAGCACTATTATTGAAATTAAACTTCCTGGCCACATTAATTTAATATAATCATTTAATTTTTTACCAGAATTTTTTTCAGCATCGGCAGCTGTTTGCCATTCTAATAAATTTTTTTTACTAATAGTTAATCTATATAATGTTCTTAAAATAGCATCAATCATCAAATATGCGTTAAAGGGTAAAAAACAGAAAATTAAAAATATCTGTTCTATAACTACTTTTCTACTATTTATTTTTCCAGATAAACTAATTCCTCTTATTGGCGACGCTACACTTTCTGTAATATCAAAAATCAGTGGTGTTATTAACGCTAAAATTGAAGCTACTATCCATTTATCTGTTCCATCAGGAAGTATATTAAATGACAAAGCAGTTAAAACAATTATTGATGGTGCTAGTAAACTTCTTCTTAAATTATCAAACATCTTCCACTTTGATAATTTATTTATTGAATTTTTCTTTTTTAACCAAGGAATTAGTTGCCAGTCACCTCTTACCCATCTATGAAGCCTTTTACTGCTAGAGTTAAAATAAGCTGGATATCCATCTATAAGTTCAATATCTGTAACTAATCCTGCTCTTACATAAGAACCCTCAAGCAAATCATGACTTAATACTGTATTTTCTGGAATTTCATTTTCTAACATGTAATTAAAAACATCTATATTATAAATTCCTTTTCCAGTAAAAATTCCTTCCCCAAAAACATCTTGATATACATCTGAAACTGCAGTTGTGTATGTATCTATTCCTGACTCTCCAGAAAATATTTTAGAAAACATAGTTTTATTGCTACTTAGAGTATCAATACCAATTCTTGGTTGCATTATTCCATATCCACGTATAACTCTTTTTTTATCTTTATTAATATGTGGTTCATTTAAAATATGACTCATAGCTCCAATCAATTTTTTTGCACTACCTCTTGGAAGTTCTGTGTCGGCATCTAAAGTTATAATATATTTTGCTTTACTTAATTCTGTTATATCTGAGCTTATAACATCGTAACTTGTATTTTTATCTCCTCTAATTAAATGATTAAACTCTATAAGTTTTCCCCTTTTTCTTTCCCATCCTATCCACTTACCTTCTTTTTCATTAAATTGTCTATATCTACTAAAGAAATAAAATATATCTTCACCATTTCTTGAGTACTTCCTATTCAATTCCTCAACAGCTTTTAATGATTCATTCAATATTTGATTATCTTGTTCTTCTTTTTCTTTATTACTATCTTTAAAATCACTTAAAATAGCAAAATATATATTTTCATCTGAATTAGCTAAAAAATACACTTCCATATTTTCAACCAATTGTTTTGCCCTTTTAACATTATTAATAATAGTTGGAATAACTACTATTGTTTTATTATCTTCTCCTATACCTTTCTTAAACTCTATTTTAGATATGAAGTTAGGAGTAATTGTATTAGTTATAGTCCAATTTAAAATAGAAATTACAATCTCACTACATGGTACTAGAAGTGCTATTGTAGCTATAATATATTTCCATAACTTTATTTGATCATCATTTATATAACTTAATCCTAGAAATATTCCCATAACTATCAAAGTACAAACTATTATAGTTCCTATGTAGCATGCAACAGAATTTTCCTTTAAATTATCTTTAAAAGAATTAGGTACCTTCTCATCCCCATATATTCTTTGTTTTAATCTTTTTAACCCCTTATCTACAATGTAATATCCAACATGTTTTTTATAATCTTTTTCTTCTACTTCAGTAGCTTCTTTAGCACATTCTATTGCCTTTTTAGCTATAAATATTTCTGATTTATTTAACTTCTTGGATATTTTTTCTATATTGTGTCTATAATAATCTCTAGATTTAAAATCCATTTTAGAATATATATCTAATGGATCTTCTCTTAAATATTTTTCAACAAAACTTAATTTTTCAAAAAGTTCTCTCCAATTTAATGCTTCTATCTCTCTAATAGAATCTATTGAATTTCCCATAGCAAATTGTTGAGATGCTTGCTTTATATGTTCTGAATTTACTATAGCCTCTGAATTAGTTTCTTTAATTTCTAATTTATCTGATATCCATTTGTTTACTTTTTCATTATCTACACCATTGTCTCTTAATATTTTTAATAATCTTTCAGTAAACTGTGTACTAAATTTTATTTCTTCTTTAATTATTTTTTTTATTTCTTCTTCTGAATTCTCCTGATGAATAGCACTTATTATTCTATCCGCTATATTATCAGCTTTAATTCTTTCTTTAGAATAATATACTAGTCCATCAGTTATTTTACTTATATTTTGTATTAACGCTATTCTAAGCATTATTGGCAATGCCCAAAGCTCTCCACTAGTTAAAATAGTATTATCTTGATATGCTTTTATAAATCCTTCTATTATATCTTCATCGATTTTTCTATTTATATGTGAAACTATTTCTACAGCTATATGATATATTCTTGGATAACCTTTCATAATCCCCTTTTTTATTACAGGAAGATTTTTATAGTATGCTTGTGGCATATTATACTTTATATGTTTATATTCTTTTTCAATTAAATACAAATTGTCCAAAAGCCATTCTGAAGCTGGCGTTACTTCTTTTTTTTCTTTAATGGTTTTATCTATGTACTCATATCCTTGAATTATTTTTTTATAGCTTATATCTAAACTTTTAATTAATTTTCTTCTACAATTAGTATGTTTTGTTACAGGGTAATTAGCTATATCAGATGCATGTTTTTCTAATTCTTCCTTGCTGATATTTATACTTGGAATATCCTCTAATATATTTTCTTCACTATTTCTACTACATGTTTTAAATTTCATGCTTAAAACTATAGCTAAAATTATAAATAAAAGCCCTATAATAATATAAAGCATTTAAGTCACTCCTTTATGATTTTTGCATTATATTCTATAAAATAAATTTATATTGCTTAATTATTGTGCCCCAACTTCTCCTCATTTAAACAAAAAATTAAATAAGAGAAGAATGATATCACTCTTCTCTTATTTTTTATATAATATATTTTAAATTTGAATAGCTAATTTATTTTTTAATTTATAGTTGTAATTCACCATAAATTAAATCATCATAAGATTGTCTTTTACAAATCAATTTACTCTTTCCATTTTTAACAAACACAACTGCTGATCTTGGTATTTTATTATAATTACTAGACATAGAATATCCATATGCACCTGTACTTAGAACCGCAAGTATATCTCCACTTTCGGCATGTGATACTTTTACATTCTCCAGTAAAATATCTCCTGACTCACAACATTTCCCTGATATTGTTACTTTCTCTTTTGAATTCGCATTAACATTATTAGCAACTAAACATTCATAATTAGCTCTATACAATGCAGGTCTAATATTGTCTGTCATTCCACCATCAACTGAAACATATTTTCTTATTTCAGGTATCTCTTTTATTGATCCTATGGTATAAAGAGTAGTTCCAGCATTACCAACTATAGATCTCCCTGGCTCTATAACCAAAGCAGGTACCTCTATATCTAATTCCTTTGAAACCTTATCTGCCTCTTGTAAAATAGCTTCACAAAATTCTTCGATTTTTTTAGGACAATCTCCTTTACCATAGTAAATCCCAAATCCACCGCCTAAATCTAATTCTTTTATCTTACATCCTAACTTATCATTTACTTCTTTTATTAGCGAAAGCATTATTTTAACTTCATCTTTATAAGGCTCTATTTCAAATATTTGAGAACCTATATGACAATGAAATCCTACAAATTCTATATTAGAAAAATCATTTGCCATTTCTACCGCTTTTAATGTCTGATTTTGAAGTAATGTAAACCCAAATTTAGAATCTATTTGACCTGTTTTTATATAATCATGAGTATGTGCTTCTATACCTGGTGTTATTCTTAAAATTATCTTTTGAATCTTGTTATGTTTTTTAGCTATTTTGTTTATATTCTCTATCTCATAAAAATTATCCGCAACAAACCTTCCTACTCCAAATTTAACTCCCATGTCAATTTCTTCTAAAGTTTTATTATTTCCGTGGAAATATACCTTTTCCATGGGAAAGTTACCTTTATATGCAGTATACAGTTCTCCACCAGATACCACATCAAGACACATTCCCTCTTCTTTAATTAATTGACACATAGCCAGTGTCAAAAATGCCTTTCCTGCATAAGCAACTTTATTAATACCTTGATGAGCTTTAAATCCTTTAATATATCTTCTACAATTATCTCTTATTAATTCCTCATCCATTACATATAGTGGTGTCTTATATTTATTTGCTAATATTTTTGATTTTACACCACCTACATACAATTCATTGTGTATAATTTTCATAGTTCCAAATACTTTCATCTTATAAGCCCCCATTTAATACTCTTAATGTTTTAACCGTAATATCTTCATAGCCCCAGGTTATATCTATATAACGCCTATACTTCATTATATAAAAAATATTGCGACAAGGAACACCCTCGTCGCAATATTTATATACTCCGAACTTAGTGTAACCTTGTAGCTCTCCATATTAGTTTAATATGACAACCATACACATATTCTGTGCATAGCCAGAAAACAAACTTGCAACTTTATTTTCTTCGGCTATAATTCCTTTCTTTACTCATCACCATTTGCCAACTCCAAGTAAATACTTTTAATTATAGCGCCTCTACCTTAGGTAACTAATTTATATTTCATTTTATTTATATACAATTAAATTATTCATAGTCTAACATAAAAAGAATTTTTATGCAATACTTTATTTAGCTGGAATTTCTATAAATTCTCCTCTTATCTCATCATCATTAACATAGATCATTCCAAGAGATATAGGCAATTTAAATCTACGCGGTCCTGCACTACCTGGATTGAAATACATTACTCCATCAATACTTTCATTACGAGGCATATGTGAATGTCCGCTAATCACTATATTAAAACCTGCTTCCTTAGGTTCTAAATCTAACTCGTCTAAATTATGTAATACATAAATAATTGCTTTTCCTACTTGTGCCACCTCTGTTTTTTTTAATATATACCCAAGTTCTCCACCATCGCAGTTACCCCTAACTACAACAACAGGAGCTATATCTTTTAATTGTTGTATTATAGATGAATTACCAACATCCCCCGCATGTATAATTATATCTACTTCTTTAAATATCTCTAATACCTCATGTCTTAGTAATCCATGAGTATCTGAAATTACTCCTATTTTATAATCTTTCATCAAACTTTCTCCTTAAAATATTATGCAAGCTTAAATTGGTTATTTTGTAAATTATACTCGTATCCTATAGATGACAACTTTTCTTTAATTTCATCAACACTTATATCAAAATCATCACAAAAGTATTCTAAACTACTAAATTCATCTCTTAACTTTGTATTTATAAAACTTAATAACATATATGGATCCATAGATAGCATTCTTTCTCTATTCAAATTTCTCACCTACTTTTATAAATTTATCTACTTGTATATCTACATTTTATTATACACTTAATATTTAGCTTTCAATTTACTCAAATAGTTTTTGTAAATTTTCTATAGATTCATTAAATTCATCATAAACATTAATCATGGCATTTACTGCATTATTTTGTTTTGTTACAGAATTCAATGTATCCTCTATTACAGAAGTATTTTCTTCAGTAATTGCTGATATCGTAGATATCTCTTTACCAATATTAACAGAAATCTCATTTAGTTGTTTTATAAATTCATTGACTTCATTAGCTTCTTTAACTACACTTTCACTACTTGAATTTATACTAATAAAATTCTCTTGTACTTTCTCTAATGACTCCATATTTGATAGTAATATATTTTGTGCTGAATCTGTAGCTGAATCTGCATCTTTAGCTTGTGTTTGTATATTTTCTAATATATCTGAAATTTCCTTAACAGAAGAAGTTGAATTTTCTGCGAGCTTTCTTATTTCTTCAGCAACCACAGCAAATCCCCTGCCATGTTCTCCAGCTCTTGCAGCCTCTATTGCAGCATTCAAAGCTAATAAATTCGTTTGTTCTGCTAAACTATTTATTAGCTTTAATATATCTTCTACCTTTATAGAATTTTCATCTAATTTTCTTGTATTGTCTCGTGTCGAATCCATAATATTTTTTAATTGTATCATATTTTGAGATAATTGCTCTACTTCACTAGTACCACCCTTAACAAATTTCAATGTACTAGTTGAAGCATCATTCATTACATTTGATGCATTAACAAGAGTGTCCATTCTTTCTTCATTATTCATAACCGAATTATTTATTTCATTAAGACTATTAGCCTGTGATTCTATACTCTTAGTAATTTCATTAAATACATCACTTAGTTTGCTAGATATATCCTTTGTATCAATTATACTTATCTTTAAGTTTTGATTAAATTTTAGAAAACCATCCACTGATTTTTTTATATCTATTAAAATTGATTCTATTTGATCCTTAGCCACTAAAGCTTCTTTTTCAGCTTCTATATTTTTTTCCCTTAAGCTTTTATTGAATTTTTGTTGTACTATTAAGACCCCTAGAATTACCATTATCATCAAATTGTATGTTATAATACCTTGTATAGATTCTCGAACCATAAATTGAGCCTTACTTATAAAATAGAGATAGTTATTTAATATTAAAACTAAAATTCCTGTAATTATTGTTGCTTTAATATCTTGATATAAAGAAATTACAATTAGTGCAAAGAATATAACAGTATACATAGATGCATACGGTATATACTCAAATAATACGTATGAGAATATGGTCATACCAATAATAAATGCATACATTGTTTGTACTACAAATATTTTTCTAACAGTTAAAAATGTCATTATAGTACATATAGCTCCCCCTATGCTTAATAAAATTAATATCTGTGAAATTTGTAATTTCAATACTAAAAACAAAATAAATCCCACTAATAAAGATGGCCATATTAATTTTACTAATAACTTATTTTGTTGATGAATTAATTCTCTTTCCTCCATTTTAAATCCCCCTTATAATGCATTCATTAAACGTTTACAATAAATAACACTATAATTATACATCTTTTTCCATAATTGAACAATACTTTTAATTTACTTACTTGAATTTTATTACTTTGTATTATATTATGATTTTTTTCTACTCTTACCACTTAACTAAAAAATTTTATTTCCTATGAATTATCCTTTTGCATATGCCAATTCATATATACACTTAATCCATCTAAATCAGGAAATAAAGACAATCTATTAACTCCATAATAAGATAGATCAAATAATAATTCTTTTCTATACTTTTTATCAATTATAATTTTTTCTAAGCAACAATTATGCTCAATATTTTCATCCAAAGATATAGTAGCTGGTCCGTGTACAGTAAAAGTTGCACATTGTCTAACTATTCTCTGAATATCTCCATTTGGCATAAACTTATATATTCCCCTATGACTAAATAAGTTATTATTTTGTGCAAAAACAGATTTATGATTTAAATACGCATATATTACTGCATCCGAATCATAATATTTGCTAACTGCAAAGTATCCTGCAATTAAAGGATTATGTGTCCAATCTAATAGTCTAGTTGCAAAACCATAATGCTGTGCTATCGCAAGTAAATTCCAATCATCATATTTTTCTATATCTATAAATTCTGTTGCTCTTCTTTTCCATGCTAAAAAAAACTTCTCATCATTAGCCTTATTATAAGGATGTCTTCCTGCCTTAGGCACTAACTTCCAAGAAGCTTTTCCTTGTCCTCTAAATATCCACTCCGTATCATCTTTATATTTAGCTAATGCATTATGAAATTGTTGAAAATTATTTATTCTAATCTCATTCATAGCTTTATTCTCCTGTATATGACTTTCAATATAATTTATATATAATTATGATGTGTTATTTTTTATATTCTATTAAAAATTAATTTAGTAATCGTATAATTACTAAAATTAAATAATTATAAAATTTTAATATAATAGCCGTATACCTATGTAGGTATACGGCTAACTCTATATTTGCTAAATTATCTTTATTAAAATTTTTTCGCTAAAGTATTTAGTGCATTTCCATTTACTCTATATATAGTCCATTCATCCATTGGTACTGCACCCATACTCTTATAAAAATCTATAGATGACTTATTCCAATCAAGGCAAACCCATTCAAAACGTCCGCACTCTCTTTCTACTGCAAGCTTTGCTAAAAATGATAACATGATTTTTCCAAATCCTCTACCTCTCATTTCAGGCTTTACATATAAGTCTTCTAAATAAAGTCCTGGACGACCTACGAATGTTGAAAAATTATGAAAAAACAAAATAAATCCTATAGGTTTATCCTTGTATTCACCAATTACAACTTCGGCTACCTTAAGTTCAAATAAAGATTTTCTCAATATTTCTTCTGTAGCTATTACTTCGTTGGACATTTTTTCATATAAAGCTAACTCTTTTATAAATTGAAGAATTAATCCGGCATCTTTTTCATCAGCAAATCTTAACTTAAAATCCTTTAATTTAGTATCAATAATTTTTTTCATTTTCTTATCCCCCTCTTTACAGAAATACTATAAGAAAATGTTATCATACACTTATTATAGACACAAACTTTATTCAAACTTAAAAGGTCTATTGGGTCTAGATTTTAAATCTAAAATTACTTTTGCATCAAAGAATTTTAAAAATTTCTGTCTTCTATTTCTCATACTTACACCGTCTATTGCTAATCTTCCACCATGAACTACAGGTAATTTTTTTGATATTATTTCAGTAGATGCACTATCAACTGAATAGAATAAATTAAATCCCTTTCCATGAAGATAATTAAATTTAGGACCACTTTCCTTTATACTATCACCATGAGGATATATATAAATTTGCGTATCTCCAACTACATTTTTAACTTCACTTTCCCAATGATCTGCATCTGTTTTTAATTTTTCTAAAGAAATTTTATCATGTGGATTATGTCCATAACTATGACTTGCAAAACTCCATCCATTCTCTTTTAATTTATTAGCAATCTTTTTTGCTTCATTTATTTCTGATTGACGATTTGGAGAAGTTCTCTCTGTTCTATATCCAAAAACTCCTTGATATCCTGTTAATGCTATTACTCCTTTTGTACCGTCTAGAGAAAAATCAGGATGATTTTTAACAAATTCATCTATTATTATGACTGTTTCATTATATCCTATTTGAACTTTACTATTTCTATCTTTTCTATAGGTTGCAAGTTCACCTTTATCATCTAAAATAAGTTTAAGTGCTGTAGCCTTTCTCATTCCCTCATTATAAGATAAATCATCTATAGATAGTATTAATGGTTTCTTCCCCTTTGGTACTTTTATAGTTTTTTTTCTCAATAATTTTTTACCATCTTTTTCGTATGGCTCGTATAGTTTATTTGGATCAACTAAAATATATCCTTTTTCATATATTGAATTTAAAATACTTTTAAATTCTTGTACAGTAACAAACCAATCATCCATATCATCTGTTTGCCACTTAGGTCCTTTAAACGCTAATTCATTATCTAATATTAAAGGATGAAAAAACACGTGCTCTATAGTTCCTTTATATTCTATCATTTCCTTATCTTTGCTTAATTGATTTTTTCTTTCTATAGAATCTTTTTGTACATTCACATTTTGTATAATTGCTTGATTTTGGTTAAATGCTCTAACAGCACCATTTTTTTTATTACTAATAACTTTATAAATACTACTTCCACTTAAAAATGCAACAACAAAGATAACTATAGCAATTATTACTTTTGTAAAACCACTTTTTTTCATTAAAGCCTTCCCTCCATATTTATCACTAATTCTTATTTTATACATAGTCATATTTTGTCTAACAATTTTTTTATTTATAACTATTTGACAAATTAATTATACTAAAATCTTACTTCATAAAGAACATAATTTGTTTACAAAATCGTAACTAAACGAAGTTTTTCTTATTCCTTTATGTGAAAAATACGGAATTTGATAGATTAATTCTAAAATATAATAATTTATGTAAAAAATAAACCGAGTTAAAATTATAACTCAGTTTATTTTCTTAATATATTTTTTTATAAACTATAAAATTCTTTAAAAACTTTCATACCATAGTAATGATCATCAACGCCACATAATTCTCTTATAGAATGCATTGCTAGAAGTGGTGTACCTATATCAACTGAACGTATATTTAAATGAGTTGAGGATATTGGTCCTATAGTAGAGCCGCCTCTCTCGTCAGAACGATTAACAAATTCTTGTACTGGAACTTCTGCTTTTTCACATAAAGCTTTGAATACTGAAGCTGAATTACTATCAGATGTATAGCTTTGACTAGCTGCTATTTTAATTGCTGGTCCTTTATTTAATTTGGGTCTATTAGTAGGATCACATTTTTCACCTTTATTAGGATGAACTGCATGTGCGGAGTCTGATGATATTATAAATGATTTTGATAAAGCTCTTAAAAAGTTTTCTCTATTACCACTTAAAGATAAAACTATTCTTTCTAAAGTATTAGCAAGCATATCAGAGTCTGCTCCTTGTTTTGTTGAACTTCCAACTTCCTCATTGTCAAAGCATACTAAAACATTAGTGGCACTTGAATTATAAGAATTAACTAAAGCCTCCACACCTGAATGTACCGCTTCTAAATCATCCAATCTTCCAGATGATATAAATTGGCTATCTACTCCAATAATACTTCCTTTTTCATATTCATATAAGAATAAATCAAAATCAATAATATCTTTATAATCTATATTTAACTCTTCCCCTATTATTTTTAATAGATAATTATTTTTTTCAAATTCCTCATTTATAACCCCTAATATTGGTAAAGTATCTACTTGCTTGTTTAATTCTATTCCTTGATTTATATTTCTATTCATGTGTATTGCTAAATTAGGTATTATCATTATTGGTCTTTTAATATTAACAAGTTTTGTTTTAGGAAATAATATATTTTCACTTTTTAAAGTTACTCTACCAGCAATAGATAGTGGTCTATCAAGCCAAGTATTTAAAATTGGTCCTCCATATACTTCTGTATTAAGTTTTATATAACTTCCTTCTGAAATCATCTCAGGATTTGGTTTAATTCTGAAGCTAGGTGAATCTGTATGAGCCCCTATTATTTTAAAACCATTTTCTTCAATTAATCCTTCTCCAACTGTAAATGCTACTATAGCAGAATCATTTTTAGTTATATAGTATTTTTCACCTTTTTGAATGCACCATTTATCACATTCTTTCAATTCTTTAAATCCATTTAGAACAAGTATATTTTTCACATTTTTAACTGCATGAAAAGCTGTTGGACTTTCATATATAAAATCCAAAAGCTTATTTGCAAACGCTATTTTTTTTTCCATAAAAACTCCTCCACACTTAACTTTTTAAAAATTTAATATATATTTTATTAAAGTCTCCTTAATTCTTTATACGTTAAGTATACCAAAATATGCAAATAAAATCCCAAGAATTTTTTATATAAATTCTTGGGGTTTTCTACTATAATCTTATTTATTTTCTTATATTTGATTGTCATCCATTACAATTTCTGAAAAGTCTACAGAATTTTCTTTAGATATTTCAGGCTTTTCTGCTACTTTTACATTATTATTTATATCACTCATACTACAATCACAATTAACTGTTAATGTATATTTAGAATTTGTATTTGAAACCTCTTTTGCTCCAAATACTTTTGCTATTTCTTTTGCATCTATAGACATATTAACAGTAACTTTACTATAGCAACTATATCCCTTTTCATCAATGCCTACTGTGCTTTTTATGTTACATTGAACAGCTTTATTAAACTTATTTAACGCATCTTCAAATGCCTTTACTACTTCTGTTTTTTGTTCATCAGTAATTTTTTCTTTTGAATCATTAGATTCCAACTCAGCTATTTTATTAACACAATCCCAAAATGTAGATGCTATATTTTTATCATGTAATCCTAGTTTAACTATTTTCATTAATTTATCATTGTTTAAATTAATCTCATAAGCATTTTTTATATTTTTTAAAGAATTACATTTCAACTTGTCCTTATCTATTGGAGTAACAATATCATAATTTGCATCTGCTATTTTAATAAAATCTTCAAACTCGTTAATAAATTTATCTTGAAACATTGTTGATAATTGAATTTGCTTGTTTATATCTAGTAAGTCATTATCCTTAGCAATCTTGGGATTTTTCAATAAAGTCGCCATGTCAAATACAAAATATTTTTTATTTGCAAGTGAAGTTGGTAAAAATGCTTTTAATCCTTCTGGAATTTCTATGATATACTTTATATCAGGAGCAGACTTTGTAATGTCCATATCCACCCATATTTTAGAATCTATTTTCACCAAAGAGTTTTTAAAATGAAGAACTCCACTTAACTTAACCTTTTTATTATTTTCAGCAGAGTTCAATTTAATATCTGCTGATATATCCATGGAATTTATAATTGGAAGTATACTATCAAAAATTTCTTTTTCTTCATTTGATAGATTATTTCCTTGTAAATTCATATTAAAATTGCTAGTAGAATCTGCTGACTCAACATTTCTACTATTTTTACAAGCATTTACAATTACATCAATTGGAGAAATCCCTTTATCTAAATTTTTATTAGTATAAAAATCTACAAGAAATTTATATGAATTTCTAAATGCTCTATCATTTAATTGAAGTATTAACTTTCTAGCTTCTTTAATATCCTTTGCACTTGGATTATTTTCTATAATTTTTATTAAATTACATGCTTTTTTCTGTAACTCTTTTTGATTTGTTTGAGCAACTACTATTTTATTATTATTTGTAGTATCTGCATATGCCTTAATAGTTGAAATACTACCGCCGCCTAAAACCATTCCAGCCGCTAAAACTAAAGACATTATTTTTTTACTCTTCACTTTACCGCCTCCCATTTTAAAACAATATGTGAAATTTGATACCTATATTACCATATTTTACTTAGTTGCACAAGGTATTCACTTACCTATTTAATAAAAATACTTATATGTTTTTATTAAATTAACACCTAATTATTTTTTTTAGTAATACATTGTTAATTTAAGGCAATAATAGTTTTTATAATACAAAATATTAATTTTATTTTAACAATAAAAATGTTATTATATATAACATAATTATCTTAGATATGGAGGAAATTATATGTTATCTAAATTTTTAGTATCCAAATTTATAAATGATCATGAAAATATAAATAATCCTAAAGTTCGTGATACTTATGGATACTTAGGTGGTATAGTAGGCGTAATTATTAACATATTTCTGTTTTTGCTAAAATTATCTATTGGCGTTGTTGTTAAAAGTATAGCTGTAACTGCCGACGCATTTAATAATTTATCTGATGCACTATCATCTATTATAACAATAGTTGGATTTAAAATGGCATCAAAACCAGCAGATAAAGAACATCCTTTTGGTCACGGAAGAATAGAATATCTGTCAGGATTAATAGTTGCCTTTATGGTAATGTTAGTAGGATTTCAATTTACTAAATCATCATTTAGTAGAATAACTAATCCTGAAAAAGTATATTTTCAACCTTTACCCTTTATATTACTGTTAGTATCAATTTTAGCTAAAATTTGGCTATGTAAGTTTAATAAATATATAGGAATAAAAATTAATTCTTCTGCTCTTCAAGCTTCAGCATTAGATGCACTAGGTGATGTTATAACTTCTAGCACTGTAGCTTTATCTTTTTTATTATCTAAATGGATTGATTTTCCTATAGATGCCTATATAGGTATACTTGTGTCTTTATTTATACTATATTCAGGATTTTCACTTGTAAAAGATACAATAAATCCACTTTTAGGTGAAGCACCAAACCCTGAATTTATAAAACAACTCGAAAAAGATGTAATGTCATATAAAAATATATCAGGAGTTCATGATATAATAATTCATAATTATGGTCCTGGAAGAATTATGGGTTCTCTTCATGCAGAAGTGCCTTGTGACATATCTATAGTTAAAATACATGAAATTATTGATAAAGCTGAAAAAGAATTATCAGAAAAATATAGTATGTTTTTAGTTATACATATGGATCCTATAAATACCAATGATAAAGATATAAATTCTACTAAAAACTATGTAGAGACTATATTAAAAAGTTTTTCAGATATTATATCATTCCATGATTTTAGAATGGTTGGTGAAGGTGAATATAAAAATTTAATTTTTGATATAGTAGTAAAAACTAACTTTGATATTACTGCTAACGGAGAAGATTTATGTGAAAAGATAGATTATGAAATAAAAAAACTTCATCCTAATTTCAATGCTATAATAACAATTGATAAAAGTTTTTGTTAATAAGAAAGATTATATAATTTTCATTAAATTATATAATCTTTTTTTAAATTAATGTAAAAATTATCCACATCTATTAATATACTTATATAAGATATTAAAAAGGAGTGTGATTTAATGAAAGGTAAATTTCAACATTTTTTCCCAGGTGCAAATACTTCAAGAGGATTTTATTCTTTATTTGATTATATATTGCCTCAAGAATTTGCAAAAAGAATTATTTGTATAAAAGGTGGTCCAGGTACAGGTAAATCTTATCTTATGAAAAAAGTAGGTCAATATTTTAATGAAAAAGGATATAACATTGAATATCATCATTGTTCTTCCGATAGTGATTCTTTAGATGCTGTTGTTATAAAGAAATTAAATATTGCTCTATTAGATGGAACAGCTCCACACATAGTAGACCCTAAACACCCAGGAGCAATAGACGAAGTATTAAATATGGGCGATTGTTGGAAAGAAACTGGTTTTGCACCATATAGAAATGACATAATGAAAATAAGTAAAGAAATATCAGCAACTTTCTCTCGTGTGTATAGATATTTTGCTTCTGCTAAAAACATGCATGAAGATTGGAGTTTTTATAATTCAAATGCAATTGACAAATCAAAACTAAACATTTTAAAAGAACAATTAAAAGATCAAATACTTCAAGATCTTGAAGTATCTTCTGTTGGATATGATAGACATTTATTTGCTACAAGTTTTACACCTAAAGGAATTATAACTTATATTGACTCATTACTAGACGGTTATAAAAGAATATATGTACTAGAAGGTGGACCTGGTACTTATAAAACAGATATACTAGACTATTTATACAAGGAAACTTTAAAAAGAGGTCTTGATGTAGATGTATTCCATGATCCATTCATTCCAGAAAGATTAGAACACATATTAATACCATCTTTAAATATTGCAGTACTAACTTCTAATGAAATAAATCAAAAAAAATTCGTTGGAAATCAAATTAAAATGGAAGATTGCTTAGATACTAACCTTATAGAAAAGTACTCTAAAGAAGTACAGCAATCTAAAGATAATTTTTATTTCTTATTAAATCAAGGTCTACAAATTTTAGCTTCTGAAAAACCACTTCATGATAAACTAGAAGAATGCTATACTCCAAATATGAACTTTAGCAAAAATGAAGATAAATTTAATGAAATTATAACTAAAATATTAAAATATGAAAAAGAATATAGATCAAAACTATAAAAATAGTGGAGTTTCATTTATAATGAAACTCCACTATTTTTATAGTTTATTTGTCTAAATCTTTCATTCCTTTTATAACACATATAGTAGTAATCATAAATGATATAGTATCCGATACAGGACCTGCAATCCACACTCCATTAATATTAAGATTAAATACCCTAGGTAATATTATAAGTAATGGTATTAATATTATTACTTGTCTAAGTAATGATAATATAATTGCTACCTTAGCTTTTCCAACAGCTTGAAAATAGTTAGATCCAACTATCTGAAATCCTATTATAGGCAATGTAAATAAATTAATTCTTATACCAGCTATCCCTATTCTAAGAAGTTCCTCATCTTTTCTATTAAAAATTCCAATTAAATATTGTGGAAAAATTTCAACTCCTATAAAACCTATTATAGAGATAATTGTAGCAGCAATTGCAGCAATTTTTAAGGTTTCCTTTACCCTATCAAATTGCATTGAACCATAATTATATCCAATTATAGGCTGTGACGCTTGTGTTACAGATATTATGGACATTATTATAAGCATTGTTATACTATTAATTATTCCCATAGCACCCACAGCTAAATCTCCACCATATATCATTAATTCCTTATTAAAAACTATATTAACAAGACTTGCTGCCACTTGAATAGAAAAAGGTGCCATCCCTATTGCAATAATTGATTTAAAAATTTCTAAATCTAATTTTAGATTCTTTCTTCTAAGTTTTAAGAAACAATTTTTGCCTGTAAAATGTCTTAATACCCAAAATGTATTAGCGATTTGAGATAAAACTGTTGCAATAGCTGCTCCCTTTACTCCCATATGAAATATAAATATAAATATTGGATCCAATATTATATTAAACATAGCACCAATAATCATAGTAAGCATAGCAATTTTAGCATTTCCCTCTGAACGTATTATATTATTCATTCCATAACCAACATTTTGAAATATAGTTCCAAATAATATTATAGATAAATAAGAATTTGCATAAGTTATAGTATTCTCGCTAGCTCCAAAAGATTTTAATATAGGATTCTTTATAATTAGAGCTAAAATGCTAACTAAAATAGAAATTATACATAACAAACTAAAAGTATTTCCTAAGATTTTTTCTGCCTTACTCTTATCTTTTTTACCTAAATTTATGGATGTGATAACTCCGCCACCCATTCCTATAAGCATTCCAAAACCAGATGTTATAACCATAATGGGAAATGCTACACTTAATGCTGCAAGTGCTAAAGAACCTACTCCTTGTCCAATATAAATTCTATCAACAATATTATAAAGAGCATTAACTAATGTACCAATTATAGCTGGAATAAAAAATTTTAATAATAGTTTGGATATTTTTTCTTTTCCAAGTTCTTTTGACTTATCCATAGATTTCCCTCCTTTTTTTGAAAATGGTTCATAAAAACAAAATATATTATATTTTATTTTATTATTAAATACAACTATTATACTTGATAGAAATTAGAAGAAGTCAGTGACAATATGTTCCTTGCCATCTGACTTCAAAATTCTAATCAATTTATTAATTATAGATTCTATTTTATTTTATAAACATACAACTCATGTAATGCTCTTGTTGCCATAACATACATCATTTTATCTTCTAATTCCTGAGTATAATCATCACTAATCATTATTACTGCATCAAATTCTAAACCTTTTGCAAAGTATGATGGTATAACAATTTCTCCTTTATTATACATAATATCTTCTCTATCTAATATTTTTACATTTGTCGCTTTATTTATTAAGGAATTAATAATTTTGGATTCTTTAAGATTTTTGCATACTATAGCTATACTATCAAAACCTTCTTTTCTAAGATTATGAATAGTATTATCAATTTCTTGTACTAATTCCTTTTCATTATTAAATTCTTTCTCAACAACCTTTTTTCCATTTCTAACTATAGGAACTATTCTGTCTCCTATTAAATATTTATTAGCATATTCCATAATTTCTTTAGTTGATCTATAACTTTTATTTAATTTAAATTCTTTTATATTATCAAAAACTTTATTCATATTGTCCATAGGAGCCTCTCCTATAAAAGGAATAAGTCTCTGATTTTTATCTCCAACTATAGTGTATCCACTGCAATTAGTTAATTCCTTAATTACTCTAAACTGAAGCAAACTGTAATCCTGCGCTTCATCTATAACTACGTGCTTAATTTCATCACTTAATTTTAATCCTTCCAACTTTATTTTTAAATATAAAATTGGAGCTAAATCATCTATCGTAAGTTTTTTATTTCTATTAAGCTCATTATATAATTCAGTACAACTCTCATTATCTAACCAATTTAAAGTTTTTTTAGATTCTATTACATTTTTTATTGTTTCCCTTATTTTTAACTTTCTCTTATATGATAAGTCTCCTTCTTGTAAATCTTTATCTTCATTATTTAAATCTGCTATAGCCTTCTTATACCACACTTCTATTTCTCTTATTTTATCATCTCTTACATCTCTAATCTTTGAAAATAAAATTCTTTTTATTTTTGCACTTCTTCTAAATAAAGGCATAGAATTATAGTACTTAAATAATTCTTGTATAGTATCTTTTTCAACAATAATTTCTTTATCAAAATATAAATCTTCAATCTTAAAATATTGTTTATTTAAATCATCTATAAATTTATCTAATTCGTTTATATATTCTTCTGAAGTCTTAAATAAAATATCTTTTACAAAATCTTCGTTTTTATTTATGACATTTTCCATATATTCTCTAAAATCTACTACATCCCTTAATTCCAAAATTTCCAGTGCAAATTCTTTAAAAGTTTGTTGTCTTACCCCGATTTCCCCTAAACTTGGAAGTACGGTTGAAATATATTCCATGAATATATTATTAGGTCCTAAAATAAGAACTTTATCTTGTAATATCTTTCTATAATTATATAATAAATATGCTACTCTATGAAGGGCTATGGTAGTCTTTCCACTTCCAGCTACACCATCAACTATTAATGTTTTTTCTCTAGGCTGTCTTATTATGTTATCCTGTTCTTGTTGAATTGTCATTATTATATCTTTAAGCTTTTCTCCTGCTTTCTTACTTAAAACCATTTGAAGAATTTCATCTTTTACATCTAATTCAGAATCAAACATCCCTAGAAGATGTTCTCTTTTTATTATAAATTGCCTTTTTGCTAAAATATCTACACCAACTTCACCCATTGGCGCATCGTATTTTGCTTCACCCAATTTTCCCGCATAAAATAATGATGCAATTGGTGCTCTCCAATCTACTACTATTGGCTCATAAGCATTTTCATCTGTAATTCCAAATCTACCTATATATATATCTTCTTTTTCATTAAATTCTTTTTCCTTTAAATGAACTTTCCCAAAATAAGGTGAAGGCTGGAGAATATTAAGTTCTTTAAATCTTCTATCTATCGCCTTAAAACTTTCCTCAGCTACAAATTTTTCATGATCAAAGAACTCTATAAGTTTATCTTCATCATCTCTATATTCTTCTACAGCCTTTTTTCTAGCATCAATTAAATGATTTGTAAGCTTAGTTCTCTTATCTATATAATTTCTAATCTCTCTTTTTATTATTTCAACTGTTTCTTCAACTCTTTGTTTTTCCATCTCAAAATCTAATTCTTTTTGAATTTCTTTTTCTAATTCTTTATTGTTCAATTAAATCATCCTTTTTAAAACTATTTATCATATCCATAAATTCTTCACCCATTAAAGTTTCTTTATCAATAAGTTTCTCAGATATATTAATTAATAGTTCTTTATTTTCTTTTAATATATTTATTGATTTTTTATGACAATCTTTTATAATTCTTAAAGTTTCTTCATCTACAAGCGATTCTGTATGTGCACTACAATTTTTTACTGGTCTACCATCTAGATATCTACTTGAAGATGATTCTAAAGCCATCATATCAAACCTTTCTGTCATACCATAAATTGTTACCATATTTCTCGCTGTTTGAGTAGCTTTTTCTATATCATTAGATGCACCTGTAGATATAGAATTAAACTCCACCTCTTCTGCAGCTCTTCCACCAAGCATAACAGATATTTGATCCATCATTTCTTCCTTACTTACTAAGTACTTCTCTTCTTCCGGAAGTTGCATAGTATATCCTAACGCTCCCATAGTTCTTGGAATTATAGTAATTTTATGAACTGGATCTGTATTCTTTAGTAGTGCTGCCACTAACGCATGACCTACTTCATGGAAAGCAACTCTTCTCTTTTCTTTATCAGACATTATTCTATCTTTTTTCTCTTTACCAGCAATTATTATTTCTACTGCTTCTTCTAAGTCTTGTTGAATAACACTTTTTCTACCTTTCTTAACTGCTAAAAGAGCTGCTTCATTTACCATATTTGCAAGGTCAGCTCCAACTGCACCAGGAGTTGATTTTGCAATTTCATCAAGATTAACATCCTCCGACATTTTAACTTCCTTTGCATGTACTTTAAGAATAGATTCTCTTCCTTTTAAATCTGGAGTATCTACAATTACCCTTCTATCAAATCTACCTGGCCTTAAAAGTGCTTTATCCAAGACCTCTGGTCTATTTGTTGCAGCTAAAATCACAACTCCTTTGGATGCATCAAACCCATCCATCTCAGCCAATAATTGGTTTAAGGTTTGTTCTCTTTCGTCATTTCCTCCACCAATAGCTCCATCTCTACTTTTACCTATTGCATCTATCTCATCTATAAATACTATACATGGTGCCTTTTCTTCTGCTTGTTTAAATAAATCTCTTACCCTTGCAGCTCCCATTCCAACAAACATTTCAACAAAACTAGATCCTGAAAGAGAAAAAAATGGAACTTTAGCTTCTCCTGCTACAGCTTTTGCAAGAAGTGTCTTACCAGTTCCCGGAGGTCCTACTAATAATGCTCCTTTAGGTAGTTTTGCTCCAATTTCCACATATTTGTCTGGATTATGTAAGAAATCTACAATTTCAATTAAAGATTCTTTAGCTTCATCTTGTCCGGCTACATCATCAAATGTTTTTCCAGTTTCATTTTCAGCATAAATTTTAGCATTATTTTTTCCAAAGGACATAACTCCACTACCCATTCTTTTTTCCATAGATCCAAATATAATTCTTCCTATAATCATAAATCCTAGAATAGGAAGTATCCATTCAATGAAAAATTTCTTGATAGGATCATTATTGCTTATTGGTCCATCATACTCTATTCCAGACGCTTTTAACTTTCCTATAAGTGGAGTCATATTAAGTTTTTGTATATTAGTTGTATATTTAACCTTAGATCTTATACCTTTTTGCTGCTTAGGAATAATAATTATTTGATCATTTGAGAATTGAACTTCTTGAATACTCTTTTGTTCCACCATTTTTTCAAAAGCACTATATTTTATATGTTCAGTTTTAGTACTTCTAAGAACAGAGTTTAATACAAGAAGCAAACCCATAACACCCATGATGTAGTATATTAAATATTTGAATTTCTTATTGCTAAACATTATCTGCCTCCTATTTATATATTTACATCTAATAATTTTCTATTTTTAATTAAACCTTTATTGATTATTATACATTTATTAATTATACCCTACAAGGTTTTATACTATATAGATTTTTTTAACATTTTATAAATAAATTTTCTAATAAATAAATATTTTTCTTATAAATTAAAAATATGCTAATACTTTTATTGACATTAAAATAAAGTAATAATACAATATAAAGTAAGAATAATAATTCTAAGTAGGTACAATTAAATAAACTAATATATTAAAATAATCTTTTTAATATTATTAATATATAAGCCATAAGTCATACATGGAATAAGAAATCTAGTATTTCCCTCCCACCTCCATGTATGACCTTTTTTTATTTTATAAAAATAATAAAGGCATCAGAATAACTCCTGATACCTTTATACCATATTACTTAGCTGCTGCATCTCCAATTTTAAATTTACCTAATCTATTGAATGGAAATAATATGAATCTAGCTCTTCCCTTTATATCATCTCCTGATATAAAACTATTTTGCCAATATCTTGCATCCCATGAATTTTCTCTATTGTCTCCCATAAAGAAATATTGCCCTTCTGGAACTTTATATTCTCCTATTTTTCCTCCATTATAAACAACATATGGTTCATCTACCTTTTGTCCATTTATGTATACTTTTCCATCTATATCTATATTAATCTTATCCCCTGGAAGTCCAATTAATCTCTTAATTAATGTATTTTCTAATTCTTTAGAATAAAATACTATTATATCTCCTCTTTTTAACTTATCTTTATTATATATTCTTGTAACTATTATCCTATCACCAGGTTTTATTGTAGGATACATAGACTTAGTAGGAACCGATACTTGAAAAAACCAAAAACACCTTATTAAACCAACAAGTATAACTGCACAACCTATTGGAATAATCCATTCTTTAAAGAATTTTTTCCATTTCATAGATAACATCTCCTTTTTAAGTAATACACTAATATTTTATCATAAATATAAAAATATAGTTTAATTATTTTTTATAATACTTTATACATTATTAAAATTACAATTTAAGTAATTTTTATTTTATATAAATTTTATGTACATTTTTTCACTTAATGAATACATTATATTATAAGCAAAATTGGTGAGGTGAAAATTTTGGCTTATTCTAATAGAGAACTACTCGCTAGAATTATAAAATGTGAAGCCGGTGGCGAAGGCGAAGATGGAATGAAAGCCGTAGCTACTGTTATTATGAACAGAGTAAGAATTCCATATGGAGAATATCAGAGAATATGTCAAGGAGATATTAGAAAAGTAATTTATCAAGAAGGACAATTTGATTGTGTCCGTTCAACATTGGGTGGTCAGCCTAATCCTCAAACTATTTGGGCTAATCCTCCAGAACAAATTCATTATGATATAGCCGATTGGGCACTTGCTGGCAATAGACTATATAACATTGGTTATTCTTTATGGTACTTTAATCCATTTGCACCTAGTTGCCCATATAATTTTCCTTATAACGGCACAGGATCTTTCCAAGTAAGAGTAGTACAACATTGTTTTTATAACCCAACTGAACTTTACGCTGAAACATAGCCTATAATTTAAAAATTATAATATATATTAATTTTCAAGGAGGCCATTTCATGGAAAATTGGTTAGATTTCGATTATAGACAAATGCCTGATGTTCAAAATCCTATGATGAATCCAATGGGAACATATCAACAACCTTTAATGCCTAATCCTATGATGCCTTGTAACAAACAAGCTGTTAATCAAAATCCTTTGGAATTTCCACCAACTCCTATTCCAACCCCATCAACTAATGCTGCTGGAAATACTAATATACCTGTTCAAGATAATCCAAACTATCTACAAGGTTATTTAAGAAGTCAATTAGGTAAAAATATAAGAGTTGATTTCTTAGTAGGCACTGGCATACTTACTGACCGCTCGGGGAAATTAGTATCAGTTGGAATTGACTATATAATATTAAATCCAACTGGTTCAAATGACTTAGAAGTTTGTGATCTTTACTCTATAAAATTTGTAGAAATATTTGGAGCCGCAAATCAGTCTACTAAAATACAATCTAAATAACTCTAAAATATGCCCTTAAAATATTCTAAGGGCATATTTTTAAAATTTAAAATACAAAAATGGATTATAAGTATCATTTACAAGATATGCTGTAGCAATAAACATTATGGCTAAATATCCAAGTGGTAAAGCCATAGATCCAACAATCTTTATTTTTCTTTTTATAGTTGAAATGATCTTTGCTGGAAATGGTGTAGAACAAATTATTAAAATCACAAAAATCACCCAATTTGTATAAATATAATACATAGTTTCGGTATTAATTAATATATTCTTTCCAAATCCAAACATAACTCCTATAAATCCAATACATGTATGCATATCTTCAAACTCAAATAATGCCCATCCTACAATTACTAAAATCATTGTATATATATGTGGTATAATTTTAGGACACTTATCCAACCATTTTAATAAAAATATCTTTTCTAAGGTTACAAATATTCCAAAGTATAATCCCCATAAAACAAAATTCCAACTAGCACCATGCCATAATCCTGTTAAAAACCATACTACAAATAAATTTCTATAATGATTAAATGGACCTTTTTTATTCCCACCTAGCGGTATATATACATAATCTCTAAACCAAGAACCTAATGATATATGCCATCTTCTCCAAAATTCTGTTACACTCTTTGATATATATGGATAATTAAAGTTCTTCATTAAATCAAAACCAAACATTTTAGCAAGTCCCATGGCCATATCTGAGTAACCACTAAAATCAAAATATATTTGAAATGTAAAACCTATTATACCAAGCCAAGCGCTAACTACAGATAACTCTGACAATGGTGTTGCCTTTATACTTGACCATAATAGACCTATATTATTAGCCAAAAGAACTTTTTTGCCTAATCCAGTTATAAATAATTCAACTCCATCCCCAAACATTCCCAATGTTTCTCTTCTATTATGTAATTGCTTAGCTATATCTCCATACTGAACTATTGGACCTGCCACCAACTGCGGGAACATTGTTACATATGTGCCAAAAGATATTATATTCTTTTGAACTTCTACCTTTTCAAAATATAAATCAATTACATATGACATTGTTTGAAAAGTATAAAATGATATTCCTATTGGAAGTGGAAGCTCCGTCGAAGCTATGTTAGCATGTATTATATTGTTAATATTTGCTATTATGAAGTTGTAATATTTAAAAAAACCAAGTATAGCTAAATTTATAACCATGGAATCTATAAATATAAATCTGCATAGTCCTTTTTTATGTCTGAACTTATCAATAAGTAATCCGTTTGTATAATCAAAAACTGTTGAAAATATCATTATTAATATGTATACAGGTTCTCCCCAAGCATAAAATATAAGACTTCCTATAAATATAACTAAATTTCTAAGACAACGCGGTGACAAATAATAAACTATAAGTGTTATGGGTAGAAATACAAACATAAATATCAAACTACTAAAAACCAAATCTAGTCCACCTCCACAGCTATATAGTAATCTATACTATTTAACACTCTCATCTATTGCCTTTTCAATTTTCTCAACATCCTTAGATATTATTAAGATCACATAATTATCTTTATTTTTTAACACATGTTTTTCTATTAAATCATATTCTTTTGGAAGATAATCTTTAAAACTTGCACTTTGCTTTTCAATTCTTTTACCCATCTTTTTCTTTACATCTTCTACTTGATTTGAATCTTTGACTTTTATTACAGCTATTTCATCTGCTTTAATATTTGAAGTTGCTGTATAAAGAATAAATTCTTCTGCGTCTTTAGCATCAATCTTATATAACTTTTTAAGTTTTTCAGTATCTCCTTTCTTCATTTGAGCTACATCTGTAACTGAAGAAATTTTTTCACTTATATCTTTAATTGCTACATTTTTGTTACTTTCAGCTGAATTTGAACATGCTGAAAAAATACTAGCAGAAAAAATAAGTAAAAATAAGGTGATTAAAATCTTTTTGCTTTGTTTCCTTAAATTTTTCATAGTATTTTTCTCCTTAATCTTTTAATGTATTTTTTAAATAATCTAACCATAACTTATAAAAAGGTTCCTTAAAATGAATTCCATCAGGTTCATATATGCTTTTATTTGCATTCTCTACTATACTAGTTAAATCAATAAAATTTACATTTTCCTTTTGACAATTCTCTTTTAAAGCTTCATTAAATTTATTTATATTTTCTTCTTTTAGGCACTTGTCTTTTTTTACGGCTTTTTCTGTAACCGGTAAAATTCCTTGAACATATATTTTGGTATCTGGTAATTTTGTTTTTATCCTATTTAATAATTTTGTATAATTATTCATATTCATTTCAATATTATTGCCAATATCATTATTACCTAATAATATAAATATCCGTTTTGGTTTTTCGCCTTGCATATTATCTATAGCTGCTTTTGCCTTTGATATTGTTAATCCTATAATTCCTTTTACATTTCGTTCGTCTAAAATATCAAAAAAAGACATCGCCTCTGTTATTGAATCACCTAAAAATAATGAGTCTTTAAAATATTCTTTATTTGGTAAACTCATTTTTTCTTGCTTATCCTTGATAGTATTATTGTCGTTTTCTTGTTTTGGTACTTCTTTATTTTGTGATACATTATTACTTCTGCTCTTATCTACATTTTCTTTTGTAGTATTCAATGTTTTTGAATTACTAACCTCTAAAGTTGCCGGGGAAATATCATCTTTATTAGATTTTTTGCTATGACCAATAATTAATGTTGATATCATTATAATTACTAATAAACTTAGTATATTAACTACGAACTTTCTAATATTTTTCACTCTAATTTTTCTGCGTGACATGATGCCCCCCCTAAACTTTAAATATAACCTATAAATCATTATTTGATCATTTTATAAAAAAATATCCAAACATTATTATAGTATATATAAATATAAAAAGGTTACAAATTACCAAAAAAAAAGTAAAATAATCGCAATATTCTATTTTATGCCTTTTGGTATTGTATATGTTCTATTAAATGCTTTTATAAACAATATTATTATTTAAATAATACTTACTTTTTGATAAAATTATGTCATAATTATATAGTTGTTAATAAATTAATATTTAAGGAGGATATATTTAATGGAAAAAAGGGAAACTTTCTCCGGAAAATTAGGCTTCATACTTGCATGTCTAGGTTCTGCAATAGGACTAGGTAACATATGGATGTTTCCTTGGAGATTAGGTCAATTTGGGGGTGCCGCGTTTCTCATACCCTACTTTATATGTGTATTTATTTTAGGTACTACGGGGCTTATGATAGAATTTAGTTTTGGAAGATCTAGAAGATGCGGTTCACTAAAAGGAATTCAAGATACTTTTAATGAAAGAAATAAACCTTTTGGAAAAATATTAAGTGTAATTCCTACACTTGCAGTAGGATGTACTCTAGTATTTTATTCAGTAGTAGTTGGTTGGATTTTTAAATATTTCTTTATGTCTGTAAACGGAGAAATTTATAATACAAATATAGGTAAATTTTTCGACACATTCGCCGGAACTTCATCAAGTATTCCATGGCATTTACTTGCTTTAACACTTACTGTAGTAATTGTTCTTTTGGGCATAACTAAAGGAATTGAAAAAGCTAACAAAATCCTTATGCCTGGTTTGTTTGTAGTTTTTGTTATATTACTTATACGATCTATAACCTTAGACGGCGCAATAGCAGGATTAAAATACTTACTAATTCCTCATTGGGCGTTTTTGTTTAAACCTATGACTTGGATTATGGCTTTAGGACAAGCATTTTTTACAGTATCCCTTAACGGAGCAGGTATGGTCGTTTATGGAAGTTACTTAAAAGATAAAGAAGATATACCTTCTGCAGCCTTGAATGTTGCTATTTTTGATACTATATCTGCTCTACTTGCAGCATTTATCATAATGCCAGCAGTATTTTCTTTTGGATTAGATCCAACCTCAGGTCCATCATTACTTTTTATAACTATGCCACATATATTTAATGCTATGCCTCTAGGTTATCTTTTCGGAATATTATTCTTCCTAAGTATAATATTCGCTGGAATATCCTCTGCTATGAATATGCTAGAAGCTCCTTCTGAAGCTCTTATAAGTAAATTTAATTTTAAAAGAATATTTGCAGTTTTACTTGTAGCAGTTATTGCATTTTTTATAGGTATTCCTTTAGATTTAAGTATGTCACGTTTTGGACATTGGGCAGATTTTGTTACTATTTATCTAGCACCTATTGGATCAATTATAGCCTCTATAACATTTATGTGGGTTTATGGATTTGATAATGCATTAAAAGATATAAATAAAGGTTGTAAAAAACCTGTTGGTAATTGGTTTAAGCCACTATCTTATTTATTTATATTCTCAGCTCTTTTAGTATTAATTCTTGGGATTATATATAATGGAATAGGTTAAATAAAACTCTCGGTTTAGAAAATCGAGAGTTTTTCATTGTAAAGTTTTTCAATATTCTTCCGAAAATTTACTGGTTAAACTTTTAGTTATAAGGAGATTAATTAACATGAATTATAATAGTACTATTAAAAAGAAATACGCTATACAAACCATCCTTTTAATAATTCCTTGTACATTTCTTTTGGGCATAATAACAGCTTACATTTTGGATATAAGTGGTAAAAAACTTGTGTTAAATATTTTACTTTATATTATTTCTGGAATATTAGTTGGTGTATTTTCAGTAATTAAAAATATAAAGAAGTTTATTAATCCTTCTATATTAGTTAATGAATTCGCAACTAACATTCAAAATAATAATTTTAAATTTAAAATTACAGATAATAAAATGGTTAAAAATAACTCTATGATTCAAAATTTAAACATTGCGATGAATAACCTAAGGACAGCTATAATAAATGTACAATCTTTAAGTACAAATGTAACAAGTAGTTCAAAAGAAAGTAATATTTTATTACAAAATTCTATAAAACAAATATCAGAATCTATAATTTCTATAAATAGAATTGCTAATACATGTTATGAAGAAACCAATAGAATAAAGGAATGTGAAAAAATTATTTATAATCTCTCTAAAGATAATAATGATATTTTAACTAATATGAATAACTCAAAAAATTTTACAGAAAAAGCTCTAAAAGCAATAAGCGTAATTAAAACAAGTGTTGAAAATCAAGAAAACAAAATGCATGACACTACCAAAGCCTCACAAAAAGCAGTTATTTCAATAAAAGAATTTGAAACAAAATCCAAAGAAATAAGTGATATTGTTCAAGTTATAGGAAAAATATCAAAGCAAACTAACCTTCTTGCACTAAACGCCTCTATTGAAGCTGCAAGAGCCGGAGAATATGGAAAAGGCTTTTCAGTTGTTGCCGAGGAAATACGAAAACTTGCAGAACAATCTGCATTTTCTGTTGAAAGCATAGATAAAATAGTATACTATGTTCAAAACTCTGTTACTAATACTGTTAATGAAATAAATACAGTAAATGATACTATCAAAGATCAAAGTTCTTCTCTGCTTGAAGCTATAACTGCTTTTAAAGAAGTCACTGCTATAGTATCTCATATATCTAATGATATAAATAAGGTGCTAAATTCCTCTGAAACTTTATCTAATAATTTTCAAAATACTAAAGATAAAATTTCATCAATTACTCAATTATGCGAACAAAATGCCAATTACACACAAGAAATTTCTACATCAATTAATGATGAACTAGCTATATTAAATAAAATTAAAGATTCTTCTAAAAATCTATTAACGCTTTCTTCTAACTTAGAATCTGAAATGAATATTTATGAAGTTTAATATAAAATATCTCCTACTTATAATTTATAAGTAGGAGATATTTTAATTACCTAGAATTTTAAAAAGTTCCTCTTTATTTCTTGGAATATTATCATTTAATTCTATATATCTACTATTAATTAGTCTTTCATATATATCTAATATCAAAGGTTTTTCAAGATATGTGTTTTGTAAAAATTCACCATCGCTAAAAATTTCTATTGGATCCCCACACCTTACTACCTCTCCATTTTTCATTACTACTATATAGTCTGACCATGAATAAGCTAGCTCAACATCATGAGTAGATAATATAACTGTTACTCCCTGTGCATTAATTTTATCAAATATATCTATTATCTGTCTTGAATGTTTTGGATCTAAACTTGAAGTTGGTTCATCAAGTATTATTATTTCAGGCTCCATAACAAGTATATCTGCTATTGATACTCTCTTTTTTTGACCATAGCTTAAAAAATGTACTGCTTTCTCCTTATAATCATACATATGAACATTTTTTAATGAATTGTCTACTCTAGTTCTAACTTCATTATTATCTAATCCTAAATTTATAGCTCCAAATGAAACCTCTTGATAAATATTTGCTGAAAAAAGTTGATTATCAGGGTCTTGAAATACAATACCTATATTTTTTCTTAATTTATTAAGAAAAGAATTATTATATTTTATTTTTTCTCCTTTATATAATATTTCACCTGAAGTTGGCTTTAATATTCCATTAAAGTTTAAAAACAAAGTAGATTTTCCTGCACCATTTACTCCTAAAAATGATATTTTCTTACCCTTCTCTATACTTAAATTTATATTCTTCAAAGCATTAGTACCATCCGGATACTCAAAACTGAGATTATTAGTCTCTAATATATATTCTTTCATGAATTTCCTCCACAACTTAATATAGCCACAGATATTATATTAACATTCTGTGGCATTAAATATGCTATATATCAAATTTGCACTTTATAATTACTAAAACTATCTGTAAAAAGATAATCATAAATATATTTCTGTAAGAAATATTATATTCTGATTCTATAACATTAATCTCACCAGAATAACATCTAGATTCTAGTGCAGTGTACATATCTTGTGATTTCTTATAGGCTTTAACAAATAATATTGTTATTAATTGTCCTAATGATTTATATCCTAATTTTATTGATGAATAACCAAGTCTACCTTTTTGGGATATATAAATAATGTTCATCGTTTCAAGTAGTATGAAAATTAGTCTATATATAAGTCCCATAAGTTCTATAAACAATTTAGGCATTTTAAGTCTTTTTAGAACTAATAACACCTCTACTATTGGAGTTGTAAGAGCCAAGAAATATAAACATGTTACTGCTGACATAGATTTTAAAAATACTTGTATAGCCTCATATAAACTTTCCTTTGTACATCCAATATTTACTGTAAATATGCTAAATTTTAATAAAAAATCGTTATTATTTCCTAAATTAATTGCAATAGTTACAGTACCTATAACTAGAAAAAATAAAGGCATTAAAATTAGTTTATAATATGATTTAAAGGGTATTTTCCCCTTATATAATGTTATAAATGACATTATAAAAAATATAAGTATTGATACTATCAAATTATTTAAAAAAATTCCAAAAAACATCGTAATCACAGCAAACATAAACTTTTCCATAGGATTTACGTTTCTAAGTTTTGATATATATGATAATTTATCTATAGAAATCATTATCTTTCACTTTCATCAGTCTTCTTTCTTCCTTTTGCAAATCCGAAATAATACCCTATCACCCCTGCACCAATAGCGGCTTGAAGAGCAAATAACAAACTCTCTATTTCTCCACTTGGTGGCTCCCATACTGGTGAAAACCACGGTTTATAATTTTTATCAACTTGAGTTATAGCATCTTCTGCTTGATCATCTGACCCTTCAAATTTAGCTCCTTTAGCAAATATCAACGGACCTATAGCTATTAAAACTACAAGTACTGCTAATATTAAATTCTTTTTAAACATGGATTTATTATTTGTTTTTTTATCTGTATTCATACTATACCTCCTTTAATTCACTATGTAATTCAACTACGTTTTTTGGTAAAACTTCTAATTGCTCTAATTCACTTTTATTATAATTAAATAAAAGATTAAATACTATTACTGTTAAAATTCCTTCACTTATTGCAAGAGGTATTTGAGTTATAGCAAAAATACTCATAAACTTTCCAAGTGATGCTATAAATCCACCAGTTTTATCTGGAAATGCTAAAGAAAGTTGAATAGACGTTGTAATATATGTCATTAAATCTCCTAATGCAGCTGCTAAAAATATAGCTATACTCTGTGATATATTTACTTTTCTCAAAAACTTATATAAATAATATGATATTATTGGACCTACTATTGCCATGGAAAATGTATTAGCACCAATAGTTGTTATCCCTCCATGAGCAAGAAGTAATGCTTGAAATATAAGTACAATTAACCCTAAAACACTCATAACTGATGGTCCAAATAGAATAGCTCCAAGTCCAACACCAGTTGGATGTGAACAACTTCCTGTAACTGATGGTATCTTAAGTGCAGAAAGTACAAATGCAAAAGCTCCCGCCATAGCTATAAGCATCTTCATTCTAGGATTTATGTTTACCTTCTTTTTTATAGAACTTAGTCCCTTAAATATAAACGGTAAACATAAAGCTGCCCATACTGCGCACCATACTGGTTGCAAATATCCTTCCATTATATGCATAGCATATACTGTTCTGACTGAAAATAATCCTACAAATAAAACTAATAAAAATAATTGATACTTCTTTCCTAATTTCATTTTTTAACCTCTCCCTTATTATTTATTTAACAATTCAGTTTAAAGGATTTTTATTCAAAAAATAAAAACCCCTTCCAATAAACATCAAGAGGCCCTTAAAAGAACATAATTATAAATATTATTATAACTATAATAATAATTCATAAAAACACCCCCTATCGTCCGTAGAGTTCATCGGTGTACAAAAATAGGCAGGTCTTCTGACTTAAGTATCATAACTTTTTTATCCTTCCCAGTATAAATAACACCAGTGGTTTTACATAAAAAAGCTCCTCATTTACAGCGGCGGGACCGTGTGGGATTTACACCCATCTTCCCTTTTCACCAGTTCATAATTAAAAATTTGTTATAACTGACACCTATTTTTATATTTTATTGTCGTTATTGATTTTATATTGTTTGTAAACAAGTTGTCAAGTTGTTTATCTTATACAAATATGTAAATCTAAAACTTTCATCATATTATTATTTTATCTTTGAATATTTTTTATATAGAATTTATAGATCATCATAAAAACAAATATTTGTAAACCCTGCAATAATTCTCAAACTCTATTTTTTTAATAAACTTGTCCATATCATGTTTGCCACTTATACCTACTCTACTTATCGTATATATTCCATCCTTCTTATTTGACCATTTACACTGAGTTGTTACTGCTAACTTGTATCCTGCATTTTCCACAGCCTTTATGCTTTTATCATCATATTTACCATAAGGATATGCAATATATTTTACTTTTTTATTTAATAACTTCTCTAAATCGTGTTTAGATTCTAAAAATATTTTATATTGCTCCTCATAAGAAAGTTCAGTTAGTTTTTCATGATTTGTAGTATGACTTTCAACATCAAATCCATTTTTATTCATCTCTTTTAATTGATCTGCTGTTAAATATTCGCCTGTTCCAATACAATTTGTTATTACAAAAAGAGTAGCCTTAAATCCATATTTTTTTAATATAGGATAAGCTGTATCATAGTTATCTTTATATCCATCATCAAATGTTAATACAACAGCTTTTTTAGGTATTTTTTTATTATTCTTCAAAAAATCATATAATTCATCCATTGTTAAAGTTGAATAATTATTTTCTTTTAGGTATTTCATTTGTTCTTCAAATTTTTCTTTAGGAAGTCTTACTCCATTCCCCTTTTCATATTTTATTGAATGATACATAATTACAGGTATACTTTCATCATTCGATTTTACTATTGTTTGATGAATATTACTATTATTTGATGATTGAGGTTTTCTTAATACAATTTCTTTTACACCAAATCTAACTAATCCTAATGTTATTATAAATACTATTAATATTAATATTTTTTTCATAAATCTAATTCCTTCTAACTTTAATTTAATATATAAAATGGCTATCTGCACTTACTTTTAATTTAAAACTTTTATAGCTTCTATAAAAAGTACTTGCGCATCTTAAAAACCATTATATCATAAAGTAGTTACTTATTTAGTTTTGTTTTCTATTCTTTATTTTATTTTCTCGTTAACTTTTGTCGAATAATACAACTTTAAACTATTATTACACATATACTAAATTACAAATATTTTTAATTAAGGTGATCTGTATAAATTCAACTCTACCAGTTTTCACTTCTTCTTCTCGAGATGGATATGTTAATTTGCTAGATTACGGTGCTTTTATTGCAAATTTTTCTGTGCAATATACACTTAATGGAAAAACTTTATTATATCAAAGTGGTACCTTCCCAGTCTTTCATCAAGGCGAATTATTGTTCCTAAAAATGCAATAAATATTAAAGTAAGTGTTTATATAGGTATAGTTATATTGAATTTTAATTACACAAAGTCATATGAAATATGCCTTTTAACCTATGGAACATTATTCACTACTAAGTGTATTGAAATTCCTTGTTTAGCTCCTGGTGTTGTTGGTGGTAATGATGGTACTACCCCCAATTGCTGCTATTGTAATTATCCAAAATAAACTACATTTAAGAATATAAACTAAACCCCTGAAAAAATTTCAGGGGTTTAGTTTATATCTTTATAAATACACTATATTCTATTTATCTTGAAGAATCTTACTTGCTATAACCATTCTTTGTACTTCGGCTGTACCTTCATATATTTCAGTAATTTTAGCATCTCTGTACATTCTTTCAACTGGATAATCCTTTATATATCCATATCCACCATGTAACTGAACAGCTCTATCTACTACATATACAGCTGTCCTTGTAGCATATAATTTTGCCATTGCTGCCTCTTTTGTATATGGAAGTCCTTTATTTTTTTTATCAGCTGCATCATAAATTAACCATCTTGCAGCATTTATTCTCGTAGCCATTTCTGATACCGTCCATTGTAATCCTTGAAAAGATGATAATGGCTTTCCAAATTGTTTCCTCTGTTTTATATATTTAACAGTTTCATCTAATGCACCTTGTGCTATTCCTAATGCTTGAGATGCTACTCCTATTCTCCCTCCATCTAACGTAGCCATTGCAATATTAAATCCCTTTCCTTCTTTACCAAGTAAGTTTTCCTTTGGAACTTTGACATCCTTGAAAATAAGTTCTGTAGTGTTAGTTCCTCTAACCCCCATCTTATTTTCATGTTTTCCTATTGTAAATCCTTGAAAACCCTTTTCTACTATAAAAGCTGATATACCCTTAACTCCTTTACTTCTATCTGTCATGGCAAAAACAATGCCAAAATCTGCTTTAGCACCATTTGTTATAAAACATTTAGACCCATTTAATATATAATAATCCCCCCTACATTTAGCTATTGTTTGCTGACTTGCAGCATCTGTTCCTGCATTTGGTTCAGTTAAAGCAAAGAAGCCTTGTTTTATTCCGGTTATAAGTGGTTTTAAATATTTTTCCTTTTGCTCTTCCGTTCCAAATTTTAAAATAGGCCATCCAAATAATGATGCTACGCCTGATACCATAACTCCTGTAGAAGCACATTTTTTAGATATTTCTTCAACAACTATAGAATAAGATATATAGTCTCCTCCTGCGCCACCATATTCTTTTGGAATAGGGATACTTATCATATTATATCTTGCAAGTTTCTCCCATATTTCTTTAGGAATTTCTCCTTTTTCATCAATATCCCCAGCAATAGGTTCAAGTTCTCTTTCAGCAAATTCTCTTGCTGTTTTTTTTACAAACTCCTGCTCTTTACTTAGAATAAGATCCATTAATATTCCCCCTCAAGTTAAGCATATATTCTTAAAACTTAAATTTTATCTAGGAAACTTACATTTATGAATTCTATAGATTTAACATTTCTGAAAATGCCTGAATTCTAGTACGTGCTTGCTCATTATTTTGCATCTGTTGATCAATCTCAATGTATAGCATAGGAATATTTTCTTTTTCAAGTTGTTGTTTATATATTGGATAATCAAATTCTTCCGGATCACAGAATTTCATCATACATACAACAACTCCATCTGCATGATTCTCTTTTACTAAATCCATTAATAAATCTCCCTGTTTCTTATCAGGATCAAATGCAAGAGAACATCCTTCTATATTTGACCACATCTTAGCTAATCTTTCTAAAGCATCCCCTCCGTCTGGAACATCAACTCTAAACTGTCTAGATTCTTGAGCTAAGTTATCACCTACTACAGATAAATTATTTTCTTCTATTAAGTCAAGAAGTTTATTCGGTTCTGCAAGTATTCCTGTCAAAACTACTTTCTTATTTTTACATTCAGTTATAGGTCTATTTTTAAGTTCATTAATCAATTTCTTAACCAATTCTGTATGATTTTCTTTTCTCATAAAGAATGCACTCTTTATAACTAAATGTCTATTTTTAGGTGTAATTATATCCGTATGTTCATTGCATATTTTAGTGAATTCTCTCATAACCATACGATGCTCATTATATATCTCTATACTTTTATTTAAATCTTCTTCTGTTATTTCTCTCTCAATAATAGTTTCAAGTTGTTTTTTTATATTTAAATATTCACTCTTTAAGTACTTAACCCCAGCCTCTATTTTTCTATTTTGAGGATGAACAAGAGAAATAAATTTTATATTAGGAATTTTAGCCTTCCAGTTTTCCCCGATACATTTTAATGTGTCACATAACGAAGGAATGATAACTGCTGAAAGATCATCATAAGCTCCCTTTAATCCTAGTTCTAAGCATGATTGCATTATTGAACATGCAAAAGCAGGGAGCTGTGTTTTTGCTAAATCTATTTCAACTTGACCTCCCCATAAACCTATAGGTAGCATACCACCTGCATGAATAATTTCTTCTGGACAATATACTGGAAAACATCCTACAACCTTATTTCCCGTATTCTTTTTAAAATCTTTAACAGTAATTTTAGGATTTTCAATTACTTCTTTCATATCATTTAAAATTTTGTTTATACTATTCATGCTTTACACCTCCTACATTTTTTCTTTCTTCCATAACTTCTGCAAGTCCTTGTACTCTTGTTTCAAACTGAGCTTTTGTGAAGTTCCTTGGATCTGCTTGGTCCCCATCAAATCCAATATATGGCACATTAGTTTTTGCTTCTACTCTTCTTTCTAACTCATATTGCATAAAATCCATTAGCTTACAGCTTCGATTCATATGATATATTGCTCCATCACACTTAAAATCTCTAATAACTTTAGCTCTCATGTCTACTTGTCTATCTAAATTAACATTATTCATTATGCTACAATATGCTTTTGCCATTCCATCAAGATCATTTGATTCATATTGAAGTGCCCACGCATCCGTATAAACACTACCTACCATATTAATTCCTTTATCATTTAATGATCTTAATTTATAACTTAGATATGGCCAACATGGTATACCTTCAAACATGATTCTGTGTTTTTGTTCTCCTCTATAACTTGTTTCTCCCTTATCTATTCTTTCTTGCAATTCATCTATAAGAGTCTTAAAAATTTCTACAGTTTCCTTTTTCCCACGAGCACAAACTATAACAGCCATATAATTAAACATTTCAAATCCATTCATTGGTGCTGGAATAGCCTTTGTTAGACTCATAGATTCTTTCCACAAATTTCCCGCTTCTGTGGATATTTTCATAACTTCTTCAAAACGCTTTTGGTCAAATTTTTTACCTGTAATTTCTTCTAATTTTCTTATAGCCTCTTGAAGCTGTCCTTTGAAATAATCAATTCTTTCTTGAGTAATTTCGTATTCACTGTTAAAAGGGGTATCCATTAAAATCATAGGAATATTTAATTCCTTTGCTATGTTTTCATACCATTTTATAACGGTATTACATATGTTATTACAGCAAAGTATGAAGTCTGGTTGAGGCATGTTTATACTTTCTATTTTCTTTAAGTCTACATATCCTAAATTTACTCTAGCATAAGAACATATATCTATTGAATATCCTTTACTTTCAGCAACTTCGCATACTTTCAAAGATTCGTGCTTGGCTGCTACTGCTGCCGCATGATTTTCAGGATATAATACATGTAATCCAAATGTTTCTGCAATCTCTTGAGGAAATATTGATGTTGACCAACCAACTAGTTCCCCTCTTTCTTTTGCCATATTTACTTCTTTATAATGATTATCTAATAAATTCTTTACAAGTGTCATTGCCTTTGATTTTTGACCCATAATAACCCCTTCTTTCTTTTATTTAATAATTTCTTCAAAAGCTATAATAGCTGCTCCTATAGCTCCCGTAAGTTGAGCATATTTGGATACTTTTATAGAAGTATTAAGTTCCTTTTCCATTGCTTTAACAACTCCATAGTTCTGAGCTACTCCCCCAGTCAAAATAACTTCATCTTCTACTCCTACTCTTTTTACCAAACTAGCAACTCTTTTGGCTATTGACTTATGAATTCCTGCTGTAATGTCGCTTTTACTAACCCCTGATGATAAATGAGAAATAACCTCAGATTCAGCAAAAACTGTACATGTATTACTAATTGTTATATCATTTTTAGCTTTACTAGATAACTCCGCTAATTTTTCTGTTTTAACTTCCATTACATTTGCCATAACATCCAAAAAACGTCCAGTTCCTGCAGCACATTTATCATTCATTACAAAATTCATAAGTCTTCCTTTTGAATCTAATTTCAAAGCTTTCGCATCCTGTCCACCTATATCAATAATAGTTCTTGCATTATTAAATAAATGGTATACACCCTTAGCATGACAACTTAATTCACTTATTTGCTTATCAGCTTTATCAAAATGCATTCTTCCATAACCTGTAACTATCGTCTTGCAGATATCGTTTTCATTTAGATGACATTGTTTAAACAAGCTTTCTAATACTCTAGCCGGTCCAGTTGTACCAGTACCTACTGATATAATTGATTTTGCAATAATGTCCATTCCGTCCTTTAAAATTATGCCTTTAGATGCAGTAGATCCAATATCTATTCCCATTGTATAAGCCATCATATTCCTCTCTTCTCAAAAAAAGTTTTTATTTTAAAAATTACTTTATATCTTTATCATCTTTCATCTTCTTGATTTGTTCTTCAGAATATCCTATTTCTAAAAGCACTTCTTTAGTATTTTCACCTATTTTAGGTGCTTTCTTGAAGCCTTGAAGACCCATTTGTTGAAATTTAACTGGTGTATTTACAAGTATTCCTTCATGTCCATTTTCATACTTAATTTTTCTTAAATAGTCATTATCCCAAGCTTGTTCATCTTCAAGTATATCTTCCCAAAGTTGAATTTTTTCAAAAGGTAAATCAGCATTATTAAGTATTTTTGTCCATTCTTCTAAGCTCTTTTTAGCAAATTGATTTTCTACAATTTCAACCATATCCTGTGTATGACTTGATATTACTGATAAAGTATTAAATTTATCATTATTTATTAAATCCTCACGTTCAATAACTTTACAAAATTTAGAAAAATACTTATCATACTCTATAATAGCTATCTGAACCCATTTTCCATCTTTGCATTTATATGCATTCATAAGAGGACTATTAGGTTTTTTTCTACTTGTTGGCCAATTATTTCCATATTGTGCTGATGGTATCATTGTAGCCATTCCAAATAATCCTGTATGGAATAATCCTACTGTAACCTTATCTCCTTTACCTGTGCATTTTTTCTTATATAAAGCTGCACATACTCCAGCTGCTAAAAACATACCTGCCTGATGATCTCCAAATCCAGCTGCTGGATTTAATGGTGACGTATCTTTTTCCATAAGTGTTCCCATTATTCCCCCTCTAGCATAATACGCCGTATAATCAAATCCAGGCTTGTCTTTATCTTTTCCTTTTTCTCCATAACCTAGTATTTGGGCAAATATAATATTAGGAAATTTTTCTGATAATTGTTCATAAGATAAACCATTTCTTTTAAGCGATTCAGTTCTATTATTAGTTATGAAAACATCTGCATTTTCAATAAGTTTATAAAGTGCTTCTTTTCCTTCCTTAGATTTTATATTTAAACAAACTCCTCTTTTATTAGAATTTACATTTTCAAACAAAGGATTTTCTTCTTCAGTTATAGGCATTTTAAAAATAGCTCCTGCTATTCTAGCAGAATCTCCAAAAGGAGCCTCAACTTTAATTACATCTGCTCCCCAATCAGCTAAAACTTTAGCACATGTTGGTGCAGCTACAAATGTAGATAACTCAATAACTCTTACACCACTTAAAGGTTTTTTATCATTTTTCATCTACTTCACTCCTTATATCAAATCAATTTAACCATTATTAAACTTATTTGATATATTTTAAAATTATTACTTTATCAAAATAATCTTAAATAAACTTTTGAAATAAAAATTCATAAAAATAAAGGCATATATACATGAAATTTCATGTATATATGCCTTTATTATCATTTATAACTTTATAATTTTTTAATATTTTCTTTTGCTTTTAAAACAAATTTAATTATATCTTCCTTAAGTTCTTTTTCTGATGAACTTATATAAGGTGACATTGGATACGCTTTTATAGCTGCTACTGGTTCTCCATAAGAACTTAACCTAAACTTGCTTGTAAAACTTAATGCTGGTCCATTTTCTTCAAGCATAAGCCTCTCAAGTTCCTTAGCAACCTTTGCTTGATAATCATTATATTTTTTCAAATCTTTTTTGTAGTTTTCATTACAAAATTCATTTTTATATTGTTGCCTTGCAAAATCATCAAAGTTAATTTTATCTTTTAAACTATCTGGATAAACTCTAAATAATGTAACTAGTCCATTATCATTACCATTTACACAAACCATACTAGGTTCTTTTCGTATAACATTACGTAGAGACATTTCCACTTCTATTAAATTTCCTAAAATAGCTCTATACCCTTCTAATCCAAAATATTTTAAATTGCACCAAGCTGAAAGGGCATAACCTCCCCCTCTTGAACATTCTAGTGTATATTCTCCTGGAGTATATGCACTGGAATGATATAAGTAAGCCATTTGGTCCTTATCTCTAGTTAAGACTTGTATATCATTACTATTTTTCATGCAGATCATACTACAATTATAACAAGTAAAACCTGTTTTGTGGAAATCTACTCCTATAGCATCTGCCAAATTAAGATATTTTATTTTATCTTTACTCTTTTCTATAGCCTTTAAAGTATTCTCTGAAAATTCCATAGGATTTTCCTTAAAATCATAAGAATTAAATACACTCCAAGCCCATCCAATAACAGCATCTGCATAAATAAATGGTCTTTCTTTTAAATTATGTTTCTCAACAAATTTATCACAAATTTCCATTACACCTTCTATATCATCAATTGCAAAAGCATCTGTAGTACCCATAGTCACAACTATCATTGCTATAGATTTACCTTCTTTATAACATGTTTCCATAACTTCTTCTAAGTGACTAAGATTCATAGAACTATCTTCGTTAAGATTAATTGTTCTTACATTATTAGTACCAAGTCCTGTCCAATCACTACAATTTTTCATTGCATAATGTCCAACTTTAGATACCAATATTTGTGCATCCGTTCTTATACCATTAGTTCTACTTTCTTTTCCTAAACACTTTGTTAACGCAAGCTTAGTAGCAAACAAATATGCTCCTGTTCCTCCAAATGTAAAATGACCTGTAGATTTTTCACAATCATACCCTACTAATTTTGAAATTATAGAGGCTACTTCTATTTCTAAGGCTGCTACGTTTCCTGAATATTCTTGTTCTACTATATTAGGATTAAACATAGCACCCATTAAACTTCCAGCAATTGATGGAATTGCAGCCGGCGGCGTTACATTAACCATTGCTTTTGGATGTGCCCAATTAAACATTCCATTAAAATACTTACTTGCTTCTTTTATAACTTCTTTCATTGAAGTAGCTTTCTCTGGTATATTTGACTTTTTCTTTACTTCAATGATACTATTTTCATCTCCTATACAACATCTAGCCTCTCCTAAAAACGATTTCTTTTCCTGATCACTATCTTTTAGATCATTAACATTTTTTAATGTTTGTGTAATTATATCCTTAAAATCATCTTCTTTTGACTGTTCTTGACATGGTGACAAGAATGCAGGCTGAACCTTTTCTTTTAAAACCTTTTGCCAAAGTGTTTCATTTTGTTTTATCATTTTCATCCCCACTTTCTAATTCTTTTTTACTTTAAAAAGTGTTAATAAAGCTTTATTTGTAATATATTGAATTGTACCCATATATTTATATGCACCATTGTATATTATAATACTTTTAACCAAATTAATCCAATAATCTTTCTATAAAAATTTATCTTTTTCCCTATTGTTAAAATAACATTTTTACATAAAATAAGATTTAATATTAACTAGTTAATATTAAATCTTATTTTAGTTATTTATATTTCCTTGTATTATTTAGATTTAACTAATTCTTCAGCTACCTTTTTTAAATCATCTAATACACAATTTACTGAACTCGAAAATACAGCATAATTTATTCCATCTTCTTGCCAAGATATACTCTTGAAACTCTTCATTTCCATGATTTCACCACTAACCCCTCTTACTGTAGTGCTTTCAATACCGGGTAATTTTATATTTTTATCATTTTTATCTTTTTTAGCTACCTTTTTCATTGAAATACTAAACAAAGCTACCCCTTTATTATTAGTGTATATTTGATTAAACTCTTCACCTATTTCTTTATTATTCTTTGAATAATTTATCTTATCTAATTTATAATCAATACCGTTGTAAATTAATATATTTGTACCCAATTTTGCATTTACTTCATTTAATGTAATATTTTCATCTTTTTCCCTATCGTCTAAGTTATGAACCTTAGCTCCATTTGGAATTTTTTGTGTAAATATACTTTCATTTATTTCTAGTTTAAGATTGACATTTGTATACTCTGAAATTGTCCTCATATCTCCACTAACACACTCTGATTTTACAACAAACCAATTTTCTTTATCTATCCAATAATTGACGTCTCCAAATAATGATTTATTTTCTTGTCCCTTTTTAGGTTTTGCATATAAATGATATGTTTTTCTTCCATTTACCTCTTCTTCACCTTTGACTTCTATAGTATGGGTTTTAGTTATATTTGCAATCTCATCCATAGCCACCTTTTTAGGACTTCTACTAATAAAATCATCCTTAGCAATATTAGTACTTTCCATATAAGAATCTAATGCTTTAGTATAAATAATCATCTTCTTACCATCACATGTCATTATCGCTTTATCTATTTTTCCCGAATCCCCTACATTAATAACTTCTCTTCTTACTTTATTTCCAGGTATACTCCACTCTTTTATATTTATAGTTGAAATTTTCTTATCCTTTTTATAATTTTCTGTTTTACTTTCTCCATAAAAATACTTAACTTCTTTATTTAAGTTAACAACATTAGTTATAATGTCTTCTGGAATTATTGAAGACTTACTATCACAACCTGTAAAAAATATTGAAAATGACATAACTATCACAGACATTATTAACATTAACTTTTTTTTCACCATATATATACATCCCTCTCTATTCTATTCTTTTTATAAAACATCCAATTAAAGTTCCAAAACTCTCATTTGAAAATATTTTTATACTACCACCATGTTTGTCCATAATTAGTTTTACAATACTAAGCCCTAGTCCTACTCCGCCACTAATTTCCTTATTTCTTGAATTATCTGATTTATAAAATGCTTTAAATATTTTTTCTTGTTCTTCTTTAGGTATATGCATCCCATCATTACTAACAAATATAAACATATTATCTTTTATTTTTTTACTTACCTCTTCTATTAATTCTTTTGGCAAAAATGACGGTAATTTAACTTCCTCTGAATAAGCTCCTAAATAAATTTTCCCACCATTTTTTGTATATCTAATTGAGTTGCTTACCAAATTATCTATTACTCTTATCATAGAATTTACATCTACATTATAATTTCCTAAAACACATATTGACTTTTTAAGTATTATATTATTTTTTTCACAAAGCTCATCATAGCCATAAAAGAGCATTTCTAAAAATTCTTCTCCTTCTACATTTACCAAATTTAATTTTTTCTCAGTAGTAAGCAGAGTATATGTTAAAAGATCTTCTAACATTTTTTTCATGTAGTCACTTTTATTTATTATTATTGAACTATATTCTTTTATATCGTATTCTTCTAAATTTTCATATCGACATATTGCCTCAGAATAAGCTCTTATAGATGTCAATGGAGTTTTAAGATCATGTGAAATTGCTGCTATTAAATACTCCTTATCTTTATATTGCTTTTCTATTTCATATTGTTTTTTTTGTATGTTTTCCTTTAAATTATTAAAGTGATTTATTAAATCTCCAATTTCATCATTTTTATTGTATTTAAAAGGACTACTCTTTTCTCCCCGTGAATAATGTTTCATGTCATTCACTAAAAAAGTTATCGGGTTCAAAATTTTATTATTTAAAAAATGTATTGTGACTATAAATATAACTATTAATGTAAATATAAAACATCCTATAGCTACATATGTAACATAGTTTATATTTTTTATTACATTTCCCTTTAAAATTTTTATTTTATAAAATCCTACTATATCTCCATTATTCAACACTGGTTTTTTTATAATATTAAATTTAACTTCTCTTTTAATTATATATAAATCTTTATATAATTCTTCTGACTGTATACTATTAATGATTTCAGAGTAATTTGTCGTTGAATACATTATAGTTCCATACTTATCATATACTTCAATTTCTATTAATTCCTTATCATCATCATCTACCAATTTTAAATTTTTATTTACTTTTTCATAAAGTGATATATTTCTTAGCCTATTTTCATATTTATCAGCAATTCCTATACTATTCAAATAATATTCTAATTCTACTTTTTCACTACAAAATTTTATTCCATTATATATAGCTATTCCTATAATTATTGGAAGTATCATAACAATTATATAAGAACTAATAATCCACTTTTTTATTCTCATTAAACTTTCTCTCCAATAAACTTATATCCAGTACCCCATACAGTTTGAATATATTGAGGATGTTTAACATCTTCTTTTATCTTTTGTCTTAATTCTTTAATATGAACAGTTATGGTATTATTTCCTTCTAAATTATTTTGGTGCCATATATTTTCATAAAGATCCTTTTTAGTAAAAACTTTATTTTCATTTTGAGCCATCAATACTAAAAGAGCAAATTCTTTAGCAGTTAATTCAATTTCATCATCATTAACAGTAACTCTCATTTCATCTTTTATTATTTTTAAGCCTTGCTTATAACTCCACACATCTTGTTTTTGTGACTTTTTATTATCTCCTTTATATCTCTTTATATTATTTTCAACTCGAGCTTCTAATTCAATTAAACTAAATGGTTTTGTTATATAATCATCTGCTCCTAATTTAAGCCCTTTCACCTTATCTAACTCTTGTTTCTTTGCACTCAAAATTAAAATTGGAACATTGCTTATAAGTCTAATATTTTTACAAACCATGAATCCATCCATTTCTGGAAGCATAATATCTAAAATAACTAAATCATATTTATCTTTATTAAAATCCTTTAATCCTTCACTTCCTGTAGACGACCAATTAACATCATAATTTTCTCGTGTAAGATGCTTTCTTATAATACTGGCAATTTCAATATCATCTTCTATTACAAGTACTCTTCCCTTCACTTATTTATCCTCCTAACAAATATAATTATATTAAATATATATCATTAAACTAAAAACTTAATAAATTCTTTATAAATTTATATATAAAAAAGGTACAATAAAACCTTTGTTTTATTGTACCTTTTTTATACATTTATATAAACTTTATAATTTATTCATTATTTTAATTAACTAACTTTTTTTAATACAACTGAATCATTATTTTTTATATTATCATTATTAACATTCATATTAACTTCTTCATTATTACTAGCTAAAAGAACTGCTGCCATCCCTACTAAATTAATTACTCCTATTGCTAAAAATATCATTTCATACATCATAAACTCTCCCCCTATATTAAATATCTATTTGAATTTTTGTTATGTCCTTATACTTACTTACGTTTTATTTCTTAAGTAATTATATTATAAAATCAGTAAATCAGTAAAAGCTATAATTATTCTAAAAACCATTGAAATAGCGTTTACAAGGACTGAAATACCGTTTACAATTCATTCATTTATAGAATTTAATAAAATTCTTCAATAATTTATATCATTATCCATAATTACTTTTGCTATTATGTAAACATAAATAAAGGACTAATTACTATCATAAAGCAACTAGTCTTTTATTTAGGTTTTAATCATTTATTTGTAACTAAAATTCTATCTTATTCTCTAATTTTCTAAAATACTGATCTTTCAAATGTTTTATTTCTATCAAATCTTTAATCTTACTAGAGTAAAAGTCTATTTTATAACTACACAAATTCTTTTTTCTTTGAAAATAATTAGATGTCATGCCTATAGATTGAATACTTTTCATTTTAACTATAATAGTTTCCTTATTAAACCCTTTGCATGTACATATAAAAATATTATCATTAAATCCAAGTCCTGTATTTTTATAATTTAAATATCTACTTGAAATAATTATAGGTAATATTAAAAATATTATACTAAATCTAATTTCTATATATGATATTATTCCGCATATAATAAATGTTATAAGTATTGGAATTAACATAAATTTTATTAATGCTTCTTTAGGAGGATTATTAATTTCAACACTATAATTAAACTCTGGTAAAATTGTTGAAATTATTTTGTTTGTCAATTTTTTATTGGCTATAGGATAAATTATAGCTTCTTCTCCACTTTCATCTCCATATCCAACTGTTGCTACCTCTATCCTATATAAATTAAATTTTTGTTTTATAAAATTTTGTTTTAATTTAATAGCATTTATACTTTTTATAGGCAATGAATATGCTTTTTTACTTATAAGACCATATTCTATAATTATATAATTATGCTTTTTATATACTGTAAAACCATGAAACTTTATAATACTTCCAATTATAGAAAGTATTATACTTATCAATAGCAATATAATAAATAATATAATTAAAAAATATATAAAATATACTGTAGACTTAGAATGTGCAGTTTTCATATCTATACATTTATCTACTTTACTCAATATATTTATATCCAAAATATGATCTATCTTTTGTAAAATTTCATGAGCTGCAATTAAAAGTCCTATTCCAAACCCTATATTATTTCTAGTAATAGCTGATATAAATAATTCTTTATTAGAAATTCTAAACTCATCTTGTATATTTTCTTTAATATTTCTTCCCCTATTTTGGGATACATTATGATAATTTTCATTATCATCACTAATTGGATTTATAGCTTGTCTTATAAAATCTCTAATATCTAGAGCTAAATCTTCCTTTAATATTATATCTATTTCGCTACCTTCTTTTTCCAAACTAACACTACCACTATCTATTTTGACTCTATAAACATTTAATATTCCTTGAATGATATCTTGTCCTAAATCTATTGTAGATATTTTATTTATTGGTATCTCTAATTTTTTCTTAGATATAATTCCTGATTTATACTTTAATATTCCATCTTCAATATTAAACTCAGTATTTTTCCACTTAAAAAAATTCTTAAAACATAAAAATATTAATAGTGCACCAATTACTATAAGTTGCTCAATTTCAAATTTAAATATAACTAATAAAATAATAGGTATAGCAATTTTCATATCACGTACAGTATTTGTAATTATTGTATACGGATGATTTTTACATCCATTTTCCATTATTCATCCACTCCATCTTTTATGCTACTATGACTTTTACCAATATTTTGATTTTTTAATTCTTCATCTAAGTTCTTTTTCACCTTTACTTGAATTCTATCCTTTATATATTCACAAATTTGTAATGCTTTTTCTTTTGGAAGTCCTTCTATCTTATGTTGACCTCCAGCTGTGTGAATATTAATTTTAGCAAGATTATAAATTCTATTTATAGGGCCTTCTTCTATATCAATGTGTTGAATTCTAACTATAGGAATTATAGTAGTAGTTAAAAAATATATACCATGAACAAACTCTATTCTATCTTCTGTTATTATGTATTTCCATTGTTTGTATTCTATTATAGGATTTACTAAAACATCTAAAATCAATATAACTAATATAACTCCTAATATTATATTAACTATAAAACTATATTTAACGATCTTTTCTGCAAAATAAATTCTTAAACCTATCAATATTCCCCCTGTAATTATTAATCCAATAAGATTGGATAAAAACCAAGCTTTTTTAGCATTTTCATTTAGTCTATTATATTCCATATATTCATCTCCTTTTTGAAATATTTTATAAATACTAATATTACATATCCAACACACTTTTCCATTATATATCATATTGTGGAATTTCAATGAAATCTTTATAATTTTTTTATAGTTTTTTTAAGTATTTTTTAGCAAAACTTGTTTTATCTAAAACAAAACGTGTATAATTTTATACGGTGAGTAACCGGTTTAATTGGGTTCTGTTAATTAATTATGAAAGCATAGCTTTAAAAATCATAAAATTACTATATGACTTATTTTAAATAATAAAAATTATACGATTAATATTTTGTGGTATGACAAAAAAGCCTATCCATTATAGATTTTAAAAATAAATAGACTTAATTAAAAGCGATAGCGCTAGCCGTTAGGCAGCTAATAACCAATTATTTTTAGCTTTAACTGGGTAACTAATTCCCACTACTTCAGATGGTGTTAAATTACGTAGTGATGAGTGGTTACGCACAAAATTATAGTGAAATATAAACACTGATATTAGTTTATTGGCACTATTAAATGAGTTAAAGCCTTTTAAACCTTTATACCAAGACTTAAATGTTTTGTTAAATGACTCAATGATATTGTTTGAAATATCATCCATAAAAGATTGTACTTTTATGTGTAATGTATCTTGGAATACTGATTTTATTGGAATATTGTAAGATGGTAATCTATCAGTAACTATGGCTCTAGGAGATCCTAATTTCTTAGCATCGTTAAAAAGGCTAAAAGCTTGTTTAGCATCTCTATATGGGGATAGATGATAAGAGATAATTAATCGACTTTCTGAGTCTATAACAAGCCATAGATAATGTTTCTTGCCATTTATAAATACAACAGTTTCATCTGCGTGCCATTCATCAGAATCTGATAAGTCAATATTATAAAATAAATTATCAGATTTCAATTTGAAATATGCAGCAAATTTTTTAGTCCAACTTGCAATAGTAACATGAGATACTTTTACATTAAATGTTCTAAACAAATATTGAGATATACGTCTTGTAGAACTTTCATTAAGAAAGTAAAGGTCTAAAGCCATTAATATAATATGAATTGGAAAGCGCATAAGTTTACCTTGGATAGTGGTATTGCTTGAAGGATCTATAGCCGTAGGCTTCGCCACAAAAAAACTATGATTACATTTTTTATCGTTACAACGATAATTGATATAATTTGAGTAATTATGATGAATAAAGGTTCCTTTGTTACAGATAGGACAACGAGGGTAATCCTTGAGCTGACGCTCTTTCGGCATAGCCGATGGTGCAAATTGTCTTTTACACTCTTTGCATTGATATTTTTGATTTCCTTCTTTGTCTTTTCCAAACTTATATAGGTTATGGCTGTGACATCTAGGACAGGTAATTTTTTTATTAGCTTTGTTCATTGATTCCTCTCTCCTTTCTGGGAGGTAATATGTTTGTGAGAAATCTATTATATTTCAATAGGCCGAGGGGAATCAATGTTCATATAACTTAACAGAACGTTTAATTGTATAAGGAGGTTCACATGAAAATACTAGTTGTTGATGATGAAATAAGTATATTACAACTTATAAAAATGACATTAGAACTTGAATCTTTTGAGGTTATTACCTCAAAAACAGGGTTAGATTCATTAAATATTATAATTAGAGAAAATATTGATCTTATAATTTTAGATGCTATGTTACCAGATATTAGCGGATTTAATTTAATTGCTAAAATAAAAAATATATCTGATATACCAATTATAATGCTGACAGCTAAAGATGATATGAATGATAAACTGCTAGGTCTTCAGCTGGGTGCTGACGATTATATAACCAAACCATTTAATAGCACAGAATTAATTCTTAGAATAAAAATTATTTCAAAAAGAATGAATAAAAATATCCTCCAGGAAAAAAATGAATTATTAGTTGGTAAATTAAAAATTTTAAAAAAAGAAAGAAAATTAATTATAGATTCTAAAGAAGAAATAGTATTAACATATAAAGAATTCGAAGTACTTAATTGTTTATGTGAAAATAAAGGAAAGGTATTTTCTCGTGAAGAGTTGTTAAATAAAGTTTGGGGTTATGACTTCGAAGGCACTACCCGAGCTGTAGATATATTAATTCAGAGATTAAGGAAAAAACTTGGTAAATACCAGAATTATATAAAAACTCTCTATAAAGCTGGTTACAAGTTAGAAATTGATAATGAATATTAAATTAAATTTAAAAAGAAAAATAATCTTAACTAATATAATTATATTAGCTCCAATTATAATTTTTATATATTTTATAACAGTTAATACACTTTCTAAAAATATAATAAATAATTCTGTTGACTATTTATTAAACGAAAATAAATCTGCTCAAATATATATACAGAATATATTAAATTTAAAAAAGGTTAATGATGTAGAAGATGCTCTAAAAGATATTGCTCCTTTCATAGTCACTAATTTAAGTGAAAAATTTAATTTAAGAGTTCAAATGTTTAATACTTCTGGTCAATTAATATATGATTCTGCTAAAAATCAAATAAGTTTATATAATGGAGATATAAATAAAGCTTTAGAAAATAAAAAAGCTTATGTAATAAAAAAAATAGATGGTGTTCCTTACATATTTTTATCAAGTCCTATTTCTTATAAAAATAAATTATGTGGTACTTTAAGATTTATTTTAAAAGAATCTGATTCATTAAAAATTGTAAATAACACTTTTTTAATAATGCTTATATGTGGAATTTTTGCACTTATAATAGGGATTATATTAATAAATAGTTTTGCAAAACAAATAGTAAATCCGCTAACCACATTAGAACATCATTCAAATAAAATTGCTAAAGGTTATTTTAAGGAAAAAATTATAATTGATAGCGGTGATGAAATTGAAGATTTGGCTAATACATTTAATTATATGAGTAAAAGTTTAGAAACATATATATGTGAACTTAAAAGTTCAAAAGAAAATCAAAAAAAGTTTTTTGATAATATATCACATGAATTTAAAACTCCATTAACAGCTATCATAGGTTTTTCTGAAATTTTGCCTAAACTTGATGATAAAAATAAAATTCTTCAAAGCTCCATGCTTATACAAAAAGAAGGTAAAAGACTTCTTACTTTAGTAGAAGAAATACTTCAACTATCTAAATTTAATCAAAATCAATTTAAAATTGAGTACACTTACATAAACATTAAAGCCATAATTGAAGAGGTATTGGACATATTTCAAATAAAATTAGATAAGTATCATATATGCATTGATAAAAATTATGATGCTTTATTTATATATGGAGATTACAATAAAACAAAACAGATTTTAATAAATATATTAGATAACTCAATTAAATATAGTGGATGTGAAAATATAATTATACGTTCCAACTTATACAAAGGAAAAGTTGAAGTTTCTATATATGATGATGGAGTTGGATTTGACATTAATAATCCTAAAAGTAAAACGGGTAATGGGTTTGGATTAAATATATGTAAAGAAATTATGAAAAATCAAAATGGAGAATTTAAAATAGAAAGTACCTATGACCTAGGTACTAAAATAACATTAACTTTTTTTAATAATGAAAATTAATTTTAAGAGAAAGGATTACTTATGGGATTAATAAAGAAAAATATTTTTTTATTGTATATATTAATGTTTTTTATATGTCTTTCATCCTTAGTTTACTACAAAAAAGTTATATACAATAAAATACAAATAATAACTGATTCTAATGATAATGAAAAAACATTAGACAACAGAATACCTACTAAAATAATACTATCTAATTCCAAATTAGGTTCTACAGAAATTAATGATAAATTTTTATTAAATGATATTCTTAAATACATTAGAAATATATCAAATTCTAATACAACAATGAATACAATACCAACTGCCGATAATGTAATTTCAATATCAGGTAAAATATCTTACATGAATGGAGAAACTGATACTTTTAAGGTTAATAGTCATCTAATCATTAATAATATTCATTATTACAGCAATTCTTATTTAACAAATACTTTAAGAAATATGCTAGTAGATTCATTATATCATTTTAATAATTTAATAAATATAATAAGCAAAAGTAATAATGAAATCATATTTTCCAATGATCGTATTAAAACTGTTTTAGATCTCCAAAATAAATATAGACTTATTGAAAGCTTAAAAAAATTTAAAATTATGAGTGACAATAAAGATTTTTTAAAAACCAATTTAAATGAAAAACCTAAATTTCACTTACGAATTTGCATAGATAAAAACATGGAAAATACAGCTGAAAACATAATTCTTTTGGATAGTTATGAACATTATATAATTATTCAATATTTAGGTGACGAAAATGGAAAAAATATCTATATAAAAGGTGATCTTAATGAAAAAAATTTTAAATGAAAATTTATTTTTGTTTATTAGTTCTTTAATAATTTTACTACTGTTATTTACCATTAAACATATATTTTCTTTTAAAAAAAGTTACCCTGATTTAAGAAATAAACATATTGTAGTATATGTAGCATTAAGAGAAGAAGAAGCTAAATATCTTTTAGAACTTTTTAAAAAAGAAACTGGATGTACATATGAATACATAAAACTCCCCACTGAAGAAGCTGTTATGAGAATCTTAGATGAACGAACAAATCCTAAAGGAAATATTTTTATAGGTGGAACTTGTGATGGATATGAACTTTTAAAAAATTATAATTTATTAGAAAAATATAAATCTCCTAACGCCAAAAATATTTCTTCAAATTATATAGATAGTGACGGATACTGGACAGGTTTTGAAATTGATCCTCTTTCCATAGCCATAAATAAAGAAGCTTGGAATAACTCATTTGGATCCAAAAACATACCCATGCCAACAACTTTTAATGATTTAATTAATCCCATTTACAAAGGTAAAATCATAATCCCTGATCCTAAAACTTCTGGAACTGGATATACTTTTATGGCATATTTATATCAACAATTAGGTGAAGAATACTTTTGTAAATTTATAAAACAATTGAAAAGTAATATTAAAAGACTTACTATTAGTGGTTTTAACTCTATTCAACGAGTTTCTTCAGGTGAATATATTTTAACAGTTAACTTTTTAGGTGATCAAAGAATTATGACTAAATCTGATATGAACATAATTAATATAATTCCTAAAAACACTGGTTGGAATGTAAATGCAGTTGCTGCAATAAAAAATAATAATAATGATGAAGCTACAAAAGCATTTATAGATTTTTGCTTATCAGATGAAGTAGCAAATAAATTATCTAGCTTTTCCATGGCTACATCAACTAAAAATTTTAAGTCAATGGACTATGAAATATTTAAAAATTATAGTTTCAAAAAAGCTGCTTATGATAGAAATAATATTATGAATATTTGGGATAGTAACTAATATTTAAACATTTTTATTGAAATCTCTTAAATGTTACATTTATGAAACATTTAAGAGATTTTCTTGTTTAATTTATTATTTATTATTTATTAAGTAATCTTAATGAAAACATTACCATTAATCGTTAAAACGTTTAAAGTAAATTAAGGAGGAATTATATGTTTAACTTTCTAAAATCTTCGCCAGAAAAAAGTAGACTTCCAGAAGAAAAAATAGCATCTACATACAAACTTTATCGTATTCGTATGTTTTTAATGATTTTTATAGGCTACACTGGATATTATTTAGTTAGAAAAAACTTCGCAGTAGCATCACCATTTTTAATGACTCATTTTGATTTTAGTAAAACTCAAATAGGTTTAATTAGTAGTGGTCTTGCTATAGCATACGGTTTAAGTAAATTCATTTTAGGTGGTTTATCGGATAAATCTAATGTAAAATATTTTATAGGAATAGGCCTTTTAGCTTCATCTATAGTTAGTATTTTGATGGGATTTGCTAGTTCAGTTTGGTTATTTTTAATACTTATGGTGTTCAACGGATTTTTCCAAGGTATGGGCGCACCCCCATGTTCAATTGTTATCGGAAAATGGTTTTCTCAAAGAGAAAGAGGACTTAAAATGGGTGTTTGGAATACATCCCATAATATCGGTGGTGGACTTATTGCCCCAATAGCTACTTTATCTTTACTCATATTTGGTGAACAATATTTTCAAAGTATTTTCTTTGTACCAGCTGCTATTTGTATAGTAATTGCATTTTTCGTATTCTTTATTGGAGCTGATACTCCAGCATCTGTTGGACTACCTCCTATTGAAGAATTTAATGATGATTATCCTGAAGTTAAAGAAGAAGTTAATCCAACTAACTTATCATCAAAAGAAATAATGATTAAATATGTTCTTAAAAATAAATATGTTTGGTATTTAGCTTTAGCTAATATTTTTGTTTATTTAATAAGACAAGGTATAGTAAACTGGATTCCAATATACTTAAAACAAGAAAAAGGCTTTACAATTGCAAATGCTAACTCTGCTATGTTCTTATTTGAATATGCTGCTATCCCAGCTTCAATATTACTTGGTTGGCTTTCAGATGTATTATTCAAAGGAAAAAGAGCTCCACTTAGCATCATTTGTATGATTGGTGTTATACTAGCAACATTAGCTTATTGGAAAACTTCTAATTACTTAGTAACTATGATAGCTGTTGCATTTATAGGATGTTTTATTTATGGTCCTCAATTATTAATAGGTATGAACTTAATAGACGTTGTTCCTAGTTTTGCTGTTGGTTCAGCTACTGGATTTTCAGGTCTTTGCGGTTACCTATGTGGAGAACTTATGGCTGATTTAGTACTTGGATTTATAGCTGATAAATTTGGATGGAATGGTGCCTTTATCTTTATAATGATTGGTGCTGTAATAGCTCTTATTCTATTATCATTAACATTAACAATAAAGAAAAATGATAATAAAGATCTTGCTTTAGATGCATAAATTACAATATATAAATGAAAAGATTAGAGAATCAATATTCTCTGGTCTTTTTTTATTTATTTAAATAATGTAACACCTATAATTAACATCCTATATACTATTATAAATAAAATAATTTTTTACTATATAATAAGGTGATTTTATATGAATAAATGTACAAGTTTTATTCAACAATCAATAAGAGGCTATATTGATTTAATAAATTATGGAGGATTTCTTGCTCGCTTTTGGGGTAGCTATGAATATAATGGACTTACTTATCAGTACAGTAGTGGTATATTAACGATAGGCACAGAGCAAAGAATCTCTATTCCTCAATGTTCCACAAACATTAATGTAAATATTGATATAGCAGTTTTGCCTCGAGTCTGGATTCCAGTTTTTTATTCAACTTACGATACTAATGATGAAAGATGTTATGTAACATATGGAATAACTCTCATGCCATTCTGTGATAAAATTCCTTGTACATCTCCTGGTATGATATCTCAATTTCTTTCTAATGTAACTTTTTTACCCTTTTCAAACTTTTGCAATGAAAACTCTAATCCTAAATTATATAAATAAAATTTTCTTTAATAATAAAAAGAGACTTTATATAAAAATAAGGTCTCTTTTTATATAACATATATAATGTAACCAAAATATATCATACATCATATATTATAGTGTCAGTAAATAAACTGACTAAATCTAAGATGAAAAGGTGATTAGCTATGGCAACTTATTCAAATATATCAAGTAATGTAAACAATACTAGTCCTTCATATGTACAAGTTGTAAATAATGGAGTCTTTTTTTGCTAGTTTTGATGTAACTTATCAACTTGAAGGAGAAGTATATACTAATAGTAGTTATGAATTTGGAGCTGGAGTAACTAAACGTATTAATATCCCTAGTGGAGCTACAACTCTTACTGTAAGAATACAAATCGCTCAATTTATTGGTGTATGGTCAGATGTTCTAACAAAAATATATCCAACTAGTGGAGAATACTGTTTCCAAGTTAACGGAACTACATTTGCACCAAGTTGTAAAGAAGTAAATTGTGGTACTGGTGGCAATGGTGGCAATGGAAATCAACAACCTTGTTGTTGTTGTTGTTGTTGTTGTCCATGTTCTACTCAATCTTCTAACTCTTCTTGTTGTAGTCCTTGTTCTATGACTTCAAACGATTACTATAGTATGGATTCCATGAATATGAATTCTTGTGTTGAAGGCATGAATCCTTATGTTGAAGGCATGAATTCTTGCGTTGAAAGCATGAATCCTTGCGTTGAAAACATGAATCCTTGCGTTGAAAGCATGAATCCTTGCATGATGAATTCTTGTCAAAACTTTAACGGCTGCGGAAATATGTTCTAATAATAGCTAAGCAGTACTTATTATTCATAAGTACTGCTTTTGTTATGTTATTTACTTTTTACTGTATTTTTATATCCTATATAGGTAGCATAAAAGTATCCACCATAAATTACAGCAAATATACTAGTTGTAACTAGTGTAGAACCTGCTATACTAGGTTTTCCATGTATAGATACAAAATTATTTACTACACCTATAGCAACATCAGAATGGACTAATGCTAAAGCAAGAGGCATAATAAAATATACTAATGTTTGTATAAAAATAGTTTTATTTATCATCTTTTCAGTTACACCAATTCTTCTTAATGAATTATATCTATCACAACTATCACTAGCTTCTGATAATTGCTGAAGTGCAAGTATAGCCGCACTAGATAATAAAAATACAATTCCTATATATATTATAATATATAGTATTACTGTACTTACTCCTTTACTTTCCTCATAAAGCTGATTTTTTGTATGTCCTAATACAAAAAAATCATATTTTTTATTTTTGAATTTTCCATCCCTAAAGTCAGAAAATAATTTAAAAAATTTATTTTCTATTGATTTCTTATCTTTGCCAATATAATTTATATTTATAAAAGATTGATTAATTTCATTATCCTTTAATATTTCATCTGGAACTATTAAAGTGAATATATTCATTGCCATTCCAGAATTATTAGTACTGTCTGTTATTATTTCTTTATTTTTTATACGATAAAATTTATTATTTAAATTTAATTGATTTTTATCTCTTAATAAATTTGTTATAGTTTCTGATAATGGTTGAAAATTAGATGTAATCAATACTTCATCATTATTCAAATTTATAGGTTTTTCTCCTTTTAATTTTCTTAACTCATTGTATTCTGATATTTTTATGGCATCTACATCTTTCCATCCACCATAATTAAAATATTGTTGTGTATGTGAATCGATATATTCCTCAAGTAACTTTGCTAAATCAAACTTTACTCTATAATTATTATAATAAGTATACTTAGTATTATTATCAAGTTTAATTTCCATTATATTAAAAGCTTCTTTTATACTTCTAACTTTTGAATCTTTATTAACTTCAATTCTTGCAGATGCATCAAAAGGCGTTACTTTAACTAGTCCTTGTTCAAATGCATGTTTAAAACTTAATCCCGTGGCCAAAGTAGAAATAGTTAGAAATAACATAAGACATATTACTGTTATTGAAATAAAATTAGTATTTATTTTACTATTTATTTGTCTTGTTATAAATATGTTTAAATTTTTTAAATACACACTTTTATTTTTTTCAATCATAAATAATATAAATCCTGATAAACTAAAGAAAAATAAAAATGTTCCTACACATCCTAGGATTATAGAGATAACAAATCTATTATCTGAAGGATTCACCCCAGCCTTATTTATAAAATAATAAGCTGATCCTAATATAACTAATGATATTATAAATATAATAATTGATATAGTAGGATTTTTAAGTTTTAATTTTTCATTTTTCTTAGAAGCATTTATCATATCAATTAATTTATATTTTGATATAACAACTGTATTAAATAATATTACTAAAACAAAAATTATACTAAAATATACTGATGTTTTTATGATAGCACTAACTGATACTACAAATGTATAACTACTCATTGAAATTTCAAATAATTTAGATGTAAAAACTGATAACCCTTGAGATACTATTATTCCTAATCCTAAACCTGTAACTAATGAAAGAAGTCCTATTAAAAATGTTTCAAAAAATAATATTTTAGATATTCTATATCTTGACATACCAAGAGTCATATAGATTCCTAGTTCTTTTTTGCGTTTTTTTACTAAAAAATTATTAGCATATATAATTAATCCACCCAATATTATAGATACAAATATGGACATAAAAGACATACCCATTTCCAATGTTTTTATATATTGTGCTTGTATTCTACTCAATTGTAACATAGCTTGTTGTTGTCCCAACGAATTAAAACTATAAAATATACAAACAGCAAAAGTTAAAGTTAAAAAATATATTGTATAATCTTTTATACTCCTCTTAACATTATTACCAGCTATCTTAAAATACATCGCTAGCATCACCTCCAAGAAGTGTAACAACTTCTATAATTTTATTAAAAAATTCTTTTCTTGAATCATTTCCTCTTACTAATTCATTAAATATTTTACCGTCCTTTATAAAAAGAATTCTATGTGCATAGCTTGCTGTAAAAGAATCATGAGTTACCATTAATATAGTAGCTCCTAAATCCTTATTTAATTTTTCAAATGAATCTAAAAGTAGTCTTGAAGATTTAGAATCTAATGCTCCCGTAGGTTCATCTGCTAATATTAGTGAAGGATCCGTAACTATTGCTCTTGCAGATGCTACCCTTTGTTTTTGTCCTCCAGATATTTGATATGGAAACTTATCTAACACTTGCTTTATTCCAAGCTTCTCGGATACTTTATTTATTAACTCATCTATTTCTTTAGCTTTTCTTCCTTGTATTGTTAATGCTAAAGCTATATTTTCATATGCAGTTAAGGTATCTAATAAATTAAAATCCTGAAAAATAAATCCTAGTTCATCTCTTCTAAATTTCTCTAATTTTTTTGACTTTAATTTTGTAATGTCATTATTATTAATAAAAATATGTCCTGTTGAAACATTATCTATAGTAGAAATACAATTAAGTAATGTAGTTTTTCCACTTCCCGATGGACCCATTATACCAACAAACTCCCCCTTATTTATAGTAAAACTTATATTATCAATAGCCTTCGTTACATTTTCTTTATTGCCATAATATTTTTCTATTTTTTCAACCTGTAATATATTTTGCAACTTTAATTTCCTCCTTTAGTAACTTTCTGATATTATTTTATCCCATACTTAATATCTTTACATATTTATTTATCTTTCAGTTTTCTTTCATTTTTGTAATCTAATATAAATCAAGGGAGAGCCATATCTAATATGACTCTCCCTTGATTTATAACGAAGTAAATTTTCCTAGTGGAAATATAATATCAACTATAGTTCCTACTCCAAATTTTGAAGTTATGTTTATTCCTAGTCCTAATTTATTACATAGTTTATTACATAAATAAAGGCCTATTCCAGTAGATTTTCCAAACTTTCTTCCATTTTCACCAGTAAAACCTTTATGAAATACCCTTCCCATATCCTTTTGCTCAATTCCAATTCCATTATCTTTCACACTTAACACTACATTATTATTATTTATTGTTGAATAAATTTCAATCTTTCCTTCTTTACCCTTAGAATATTTTATTGAATTTCCTATAATCTGATTTAGTATAAATTCAACCCATTTTATATCGCTATATACTGTACCTTTTACATTATTAATATCTATAGAAATTTTCTTATTTATAAAATCTCTAGAATTTCTTTTTACAGTATTCATAACACTTTGTTTTAATTGAAATTCCTTTATTATATAATCCTTACTCACATCAGTACTGCGGGAATAATATAATACTTGCTCTATATAACCTTCTACTCTTTTAATTTCACTTTCTATGTTTTGAGTAATTACATTTTTATTATTATCTATAATAAGCCTAGCAGATGCAATAGGAGTTTTTATTTCATGCACCCATGTTTCTATATATTCTCTATACTCTTGTTGCATATCTCTATACTCATTTACACATTCATGCATATATTTTTCAGTCTCACTTAGTATTTCATAAACTAATTTTCCTTCAATAAAATCGGGCTTTTTTATGACCTCAGGTAATAAATATTTTTTATCTAAACTATCAAGTACTTTTTTCATTTCATCATAATAAACTTTATTTTTTATTAATTCTATTATTATATAGCTTGAAAAAGGCATAAACCATATACAAAAAACTAAAAATATTATTACATTACTTACATGTGCAAACTTCATTAGTCCCGATACTATTATAAATAATACAATATTAATTATGATAAATGTAATTCTATCTTTTAAATACTCTTTTATACTCATGGCATTATATAACCTAACCCTCTTCTAGTTTCTATAACATTCTTTAGTCCTAAACACTCAAGTTTTTTTCTTAATCTTGTTATATTAACAGATAAAGTATTATCATCTACAAAAAAATCGGTACTCCATAGATAATCCATCAATGATTCTCTTGATACAATATTTCCCTTATTTTTTATGAGAAATGAAAGTATTTTAATTTCATTTTTAGTTATTTCTAATTCATTTTCATTATAAGTTATAGTTCCATTTGATAAGTTTAGCTTTAATCCTTCATAATTTAAAATATCTTGATTCATAGAATTTCCATACACTCTTTTTAAAATAGCTCCAATACGTGCTAATAAAATTTCAGTATTATATGGTTTAGTTATAAAATCATCCGCTCCTAAATTTATGCTCATAAGTTCATCCATATCACTATCCCTACTTGTAACTATTACTATCGGAACATTTAGTTGTTTTCTAATTTCTCTGCATATATAATATCCATCAAACTCAGGTAAATTAATGTCCAATAATATTAAATCAGGAATATTCGTTTTAATATATTCAATAATATTATTAAATTTACATGGAGCCTCTACTTCATATCCATATCTAATTAAAAAAGTTTTAAGTTCTTCTCTTATTGTATTAGCATCTTCTATTATCATAATTTTGTTCATAATATTCTCTCCTAATTATAAGAACCCTCTATTATTTCTTTATATATCATATGAATATAAAAATACACCCATTTCTATTTCTCCATCACTGTTATTAATACTAACATCTTTTTCTCCGATTCTTTTAAACCCATTATTATCATAGAATCCATAATTACATTGAGTATCTGTAAATAAATATATTTTTCTTTGTTCTTTTCTTTTGCAAAAATCCAAAAAATTATTCATAAGCCTTTTACCTATTCCCTTACCACGACACTCTTTACCAACAACAAAAAGTACAACTTCCCCATCAAATTTCCCACTATATTCTTTAAGTAATTGCTTATATGCTTTTTGGACCTTAGAATATTCTCTCATATTTTTTCTATCTTTCTTATTCTCAAATATAAGTTGAATAACAGATACAATCATTGATGGTATATTCTTTATATTTTTCAAAAAATTATATCCATTGTTTGTTTTTCCAAAAATAAGACCAATAACTTCTCCATTTTGTTCAACAACTTGTGTATAGTTTTTTTCTAACAAGCATGTTCTTAAATATATTTCTAAAGATTTGTCTTTTACATTTAAATTTGAAGTAAATTTTTCAAATTTCCATGCTTCATTAATAAGAAATTTTATTCTTTCATAATCATCTTTCTTAACTTCCCTATAAATTAATTCACTCATAAAAAATCCTCCATATTATATGTCATTTATTACTTCAATTGTTTATGTATTATTTCTAAAATTTCTTTAAGTTCTTTCACATTTAATTGCCCCGGTGCCGAAACTTTTTTTATAGCTCCAAAAGTTACTGCTGAACCAAAAATTTCACCTGATATACGACTTACTATCCCCTGTCCATTCATAGACATAGTAATAAATGGACGATCTGCATACCTTACCTTCATATCATCTGTTGCCTTAAGAAGTTCTAATACATCTGATGAACATTTTGGCATTACAGCAATTTTAGTTACATCTGCTCCAAGTTCCTGCATTTTTAATAATCGCGATATAATTTCTTCCTTTTTAGGCGTCTTATCAAAATCATGATTAGACATAATTACTTTAATTTTATTGCTATGAGCTATTTTTACTAATTCTAATATTTTTTCACTAAATAACTCTATATCTATAGCATCTATAAGTCCCATCTTAGAAACTTCTGTATTAAGTTTAAAGTAAAATTCATCACTTACCTCTCGTTCTCCACCTTCGCGATAACTTCTAAATGTAAATAATATAGGCGTATCTTTAAGTATATTCCTAATTCTATAAACTGCATTCTTAACTTTTGAAATATCATATATATCTTCAAAAAAATCGGCACGAATTTCAACTAAATCAAGCTCTACATCATTAAGAGCTTTAGCTTCTCGTTCTAATTCTTCAATATTTTTTCCAATCAAAGGAACACATATCTTTGGAATACCTTCTCCTAATATAACTTTTCTTATTTTCACAGTTGCCATAAATTGTTCCTCCTATAAATTTTATTACTATATTTATCATAATGTTTCTTATTTTGTAATGACTTTATTATATATTAAGTATCTAATAATTGCTAATAAATAACTTCTACGTAAATATAAATACTACATAAACTCTTTAATTTATAAACACAATAATATAGAGAAAGGAGTACTCTAATGAAGAAATCAAAAATAAATTTATATTCTTTAACAATAGTTTTGTTCATTATAATTTTTTCACTAATAATGGATATTTTGTCAATGAAATTTAATAATAAATTTAACTCTACTTCCAGTATACCTTCTTCTATAAGTTTAAATTCTAATAACCTTTATAGAGATTCTTATTATATTAAAAATTCAAAACGTCCAACTCATCTATATGTTATCTTACAGGACACTTTATTATCTAGTGAAAAAACAATGATTTCTACACTACAAGGAATAGTTAACAATCATTGTACTTCTCAAATATACACTTTAAGTTCTTCTGAACCAGATTATAAAATATGGTTAAATGACTTAAAAAATAATTATGGTGTTTCATATGAGATAATTTCAGACCCATGGCAATTATTAAATATATATAAAAAATATATACACGGATATGTAATTTATAATAATAAGACTAAGAAAGATCCATCAATAAACAATGCTTGTTCTCTCGCTTCTTTAAATAAATGTATTGCTATTGATGAATCCATAGAATCGAAAGTAAAACTTTATGGTATAACTAACATTGTTGGTGACTGTAGAAATACTGATGAAGCTTGGGCATACAATAATTTATGGAATCGAGGTCTAAATCACTCTATAGTAATTCAACTATCTCCTGACAAATCCGCTGCTCTAAGAGACTATGCTATAATGACTAAATCTTTGATTTTTTATGAAGATAGCATAAATAATGTATCACTTAGAAACAAAATCTTTTCTTCTATGAGAAATGATTCTATTTGTTTAGGCTGGGGACCGGATGAATTTACTAATATAAGTACTGCTTCAAAATATGGTGTCAGCGTAGTCGCTGCTGATTGGTCTTACAATTTAAGTATACTTAGTTCTTTTCCTTCAACAAAGTTTTCACAGGAAATTTCACATGATATACCTAAAGAAAAAAATGTGCACTATGTAACATTTATTATGTCTGATGGCGATAATCAACAATGGTATCTTGGAAGTAATTATAGTTCTCCTAAATGGTTTGGTTCTTCTAAAAGAAATATGTTTAACTTAGGTTGGTCTATAAGTCCTTCTATATATTATTTAGCTCCTACTGTTTTTAATTTATATTACAAAAATGCTACTTGCTACTCTTTTAATGATTATTTCATAGTTCCTCCATCTGGAAACGGATATATGTACCCAAGCAAATTTGATGAAAACAAATTAACATCTTATTTAAAAAAGTTAAATACTTACATGAAGAAAGTAGACCAAAAATATGTAGCAGTCATTGATGATTCATCATTTTATAATAAAAAACTTTGGGATAAATTCACCAAAATGAATAATATACAAGGATTATTTTACCTTGATTATCATAGACATGACAATTATCATGGAGAAATCATTTGGTCTAATGACAAACCTATAATTTCTTGTAGAGATTTACTATGGTCAAATTTGGAAAGTGAAGATGAATTAATTAATAAAATTAATTATCGAGTTAATTCAGGAGACACGAATATATCAACTTCAAATGCTTATACACTTATTTATGTACATGTTTGGAGTAAAAATGTGGATAATGTTCAATATGTTGTGGATAAAATTTTAAAAAATCCTAAAATAAGAATAGTAACTCCCGAAACATTTGTTAAATTAATAAAAACAAATGTTATACACTAATAACTTTAAAATTTATCTTTAGAAATTTCAAAGTAAAAATCACCTTGATTTTTTATTCAAGGTGATTTTTATATTATATTTTTATATTAAATGTCTAAATTTATTACTACCTAATATCATTCATATCTAATGTTTTTTGAGTTGCTCTAGCTTTAATTACTTTTAAGACTAATCCAAGTATAAATCCTACTGCTGAAGGTACAACCCATCCAAGTCCTTGAGAATAAAGCGGTAAACTGTTACATAATTGTTCTAGAGCTCCAAACTTTAATCCCGCACCACTTAGTGCATGTAATACACTTACAATACTAGTAAATGCTATTGTAGAAACATAAACAACAGAACTTTCCCCAAACAGTACATCTACCATAGAAAGTACTATAAGTACTATAGCTACAGGATAGATAGCATCTAATACAGGTACAGATACTGCAAGTATTTTTGTAAGTCCCATATTTGCAAGAATCATACTTGAAAGTGCAAGCCCCCTTACAAAAGTTATATATTTAACTCTTGGAAGTATAGTTGTAAAGTATTGACTACATGAAGTAATTAATCCAACACAAGTTGTTAAACAAGCAAGAGTAAATGTTACTGCTAATAATACCACCCCTGGTTTTCCAAAGATATATAACATTATATTTGCCAATGTTTGAGCTCCATTAGCTGTTTGGCCAAATCTTCCTCCACTTGTTGCTCCTAAATGTGCAAGCATAGAATAAATAAATATTAATAAAGTTCCTGCTATTAATCCTGCTTTTATAGAATTTGAAACTATAGCTTTTTTACCCTTAACCCCTTTTTCTTTTACAGCTAAAGATATTACTATTCCAAAGTTTAAAGCTGCTATTGTATCCATTGTTAAATATCCATCTAAAAATCCTTTAACAAGAGGAGACGTTACATATGCTACTGTAGCTTCTCCATACCCGCCTAATGGTTTAAACAAACTTGCTACAAAGATACTAGTTATTAATGTCAATAATGTAGGTGTTAGTACTTTTCCCATACGATTTACAAGCTTTGATGGTGTTAAGCATAGCCAATATGCCACTAAAAAAAATACAAGTGTATATAAAAATAATGCTAATGTATTTGATATAAATCCCTTTGGTAAAAAAGGTGCTACTGCCATTTCAAAAGGTAAGCTTCCTGCTCTAGGTATTCCAAGACATGGACCTATTGAAAGATATATTAAAACAGTAAATATAATTGCAAAAGTACCATGAACTTTTTTTGACAGTTCATGAAGTCCACCTGATTTTGCCACAGCTATTACCCCAAGTATTGGGAAACCCACTGCTGTAATAAAAAACCCTCCCATAGCTATCCACGTATTTCCCCCTGCTGCTTGACCTAAAAATGGTGGAAATATTAAATTACCTGCCCCAAAAAACAATGAAAATAACATTAAACTTATAAGTACTAAATTCTTTTTTGATAAATTATTCATCTAAAACACCCCTATTTTATTATTTAATCTTTCGGTTTCATAATAATATCTCCTTCTATGTCCATAAAAATGCCCCCTTAAATATTAGTTTTATTTAAAAAAATATATAAAAAAACCTCGCCCCCAACAAAAGGGACGAGGTATAATCGCGTTACCACCCTAATTCTATAAATATATATAATAATATACTACATATTTATAGCTCTCAAATACGTACTAAATAATACGCTTTTCTTTTAACGGCGAAAAACTCCGGTAAAACTTACTAAAAATTTCAGTCTTACTTCTCAGAGATGATTTTCAAATATATCTTGAACATTGACTTTCACCAAAACATCAACTCTCTTTAGAACAAAATTATATCTTACTTTTTCTCTTCACAGAATTTAATTAAAAATTTTATTTGCTACATATTACACCTTTTATTTTTAAATGTCAATATTTTTCTGGAAAAATATATTATTTTATAAATAAATTACTTTTAATCTTTTATGATATTATTAATATTTTCAACAGAAATTCGACCATTAATAGCCCCTTTAACTTCTGTGCATAAAGCCGTTGCAGCCAATCCTGCTTTTGTCATTCTTTCTATTGAATATCCATTAATGTATCCAAAAGCAATACCAGATATAAAAGCATTACCACATCCTATATTATTAATAATATTTGAAGAATAATAAGGCATTTTTTTGTTTTCTTCATAATTTGCATAATAAACCCCGTCTTTTCCTAATGATATAAATACGTTTTTAATTCCATACTTAATTAATATATCTGAACACTTTTTTAAATCATCATAATTTATAATTTTAATACCACTTAAAATCTCTGCCTCCATACGATTTAAATTAATAGAATATATTGATGAAAATATGTTTTTAAGTTTTACCGCCTTTTTTGTTGAAACCGCATCTACAAAAATGGGTACGCAACAATTTTCACATAAAAAATCTATGGCCTTTTCAGATAAATTAGCATCTATTAATATTAAACTAGAACGATTAATTATCTCAAGTTTAGTACTAAGATATTCTGGAGTTATTTTGGAGTAAATTTCCATATCTGAAATTGCTAATTTTCTATTTTCCTCTTTATCATTAATACAAATATACGTAGATGTATTTTCTCCTGGAATCACCATTGTATGTTTTAAACCTATTCCAAGTGTCCTACAGTTTTTTTCAATCTCCTGTGCATGAACGTCATCTCCAAGAACAGTAATCAATTCAACTTTAACTCCTAGTCTACTAATATTCTCTGCAATATTTCGTCCAGCACCTCCATAAGAAATATCAACTTTTCCTGGGTTGGAATCATCATCTATCAAAATACTATCTGATGTAGCAATTATATCTACATTAACTGCTCCAATAACAGTTACAAAAGATTCTTCTTGAAGAACATATCCTCTTCCCAAAATTTCACCTTTTTTTATAAGATTTGATATATGCACGGCTACAGAAGAACGTGTAATATGGGCTCTATTTGCAATCTCTTGTTGTGAAATCATTGGATTTTCTTTAATCCAACTTAAAATTTCTTTTTCTCTTTCTGTCATTGTAAATTACTCTTTCTTTTATCTATAATCCCAATTCATTTCCAACACGCTCTGCGATTTCGCAAAATTCTTTTACTTTAGGTATGTTCTTTCTCATATTCCCATTTTCACCCATAATTGAAGTTTTAGTTAAAGAATCAACGCCATACGGTTTAACTTTACGAATAGCAGCCTCTACATTATCTACCCCAAGTCCTCCTGCAAGAATTACTGGAACATTAACTGCATTTACAATTGCCTCAGATACATTCCAATCATGAGTTTTTCCTGATGCACCAATACCAGTATCTGATGCAAGTCCTGTATCTAAAATTATATAGTCAACATATTTTGAATATGAAATAGCTTCATCAATAGATTCTTTTCCTCTAACCGAAACAGCCTGCATTAACTTTATACCAGGACATTGTCTACGAAATTCAGATGCAAACTCTTCAGTAGCAGCATATTGATCCCCACTAACATGAAGGATATCTGGCCTACTTTCTTTTGCAATTTGAATAATTTCATCTGGAATATTAGACAATGCTATAGATACACAAGTCACACCTCTTTTTCTTGCTTCTCTAAAAATTTGTTCTACCACATCAAGTGGTACACGATGAGCAGGGACTCCTGCATTTTGCATTGGAACTAAACCAATATTATTAGCACCAGCCTCCATTGTTTCAACTGCTTCATCAAATTTTCTAATAGAATATATCTGTTTAATCATAAATACTACCCCCTCTAATTTTTATATTTTAAATAAGTATTATAAGCAAGTTCAGGAGTTATGTTAGGATTATTAGCTTTGTCATAAAAAAGAGTAGCCAAAGCTGTTCCCATTGCAAATTGTATCGAATAATTAATATCTTTATTATTTTGTAAAGAATAAAGATATCCTGCAGTGAATGCATCCCCTGCACCTGTTGCATTTGTAACTTGTTTAATTTTTTTAGTTGATGTTCTAATTACTGTTCCATCTTTATCTTTATAAAAAACTCCTTTGCTTCCCATAGTAAATAGACAAACACTTGTACCCTTTTCTATTAAATAATCTGCTGCTGCTTCCAATTTTTTATCATCAGCTACTTTGATTCCTGTTAATGCTAAAACCTCATGATTATTTGCTTTTATTGTATGAAAAACTCCAAAATTTTTTTTCACATTTTCCGCTAAATCAACCGATGCTACATCTGCCATAATAGGAACACTAGGACAAATTTTATGAATATATGTTATTATTTCACTAGGTATTTCAGGAGTAATTATTATTATTTCTGCATTTTTAAAAACCTCTATTTCTGACTTAATAAAATCAAGAGTATATTCTTTACGAATGTGTAAATCAGTAAGTCCCACTTGCATATCCCCATTTCCATCAATTAACGCTATATAAGTGGCCGATTCTTCACCTGAAATAATATTTGCATGGGATAAATCAATTCCTGCATCTTCACAATCTTTTTTCATTTTATATCCAAAGGCATCATCACCAATTACTGTTACCAACTTTGTGTTTAATCCAAGTCTGGCCATATTCTCAGCTATATTTCGTGCAGCACCACCAGAACTTAATTTAACAAAACATTCTGAATTTTTATCACCTAATATAATGGAATTAGACGAAAATCCTGTTACGTCCATGATTGCAGTTCCTAAACTTACAATATACTTTTCCATTAGAAGTCCCCCTCTTTTATCTACTTATGGATAAATATTAGTTTTAAAATAATCATTGGGTTTCTAGTATTTATTTTTGATTTACACCTTAAATATATTCTCCATAAAATATAACTTTTGTTAATGTTAGTTTATTTTATAATCATATGTTTATTATATCACCCTAATTTTTGAATGTAAATATTTGTATGATAATCATTATGAAATTTACTCCAATATTCATATAGCACCCTTACCTCTCAACTAAAAACTCCTTAGAATTACTAATTCCAAGGAGTTCAATTTCTTACTGCTTATTTATTAAAATTATAATTTACTTTTTTAGCTTCTAAGAATATGGACTTCTAAACTTTGTACAACATCTGTAATATTATTATAAATACTAATAGTTGAATTATTTCCCATGAGCATTCCTAAAGCCTCATTTTTATCATTTAATAATATACTTCCTGAATCACCATCATCAGACATTTTAGTAGTTGTAGTTTGATTTTTAAATGTGACTTGCCTTCCTAAAAAATCTATTATAATAACTGTGAACTTTGTTTTTACAATTCCTGTAGTCAATTCAGTAGTGGCTCCAACTTTTTTGACTTTTTGTCCAATTTTCGTAAAATTAGTTCCCTTTATAGGTCCAACATAAGCAATTGCTATAGATGACTTGGATCTATCTGTTTGAACTATTGCAGCATCTACATAGTTAAACTCTCCCCTTACATTTACTGGTACAAACTTTCTAACTAATCCTACTGCATCTTTAGGAACTTTACCTCCAAATTTCGGAGCTGGTTGTACTACGACTTTATTTACTTTTTCTATTGTATTTCCTGCTACAACATGGTTACATGTTAAAATATAATCATGTTTATTATCTGCTACCAAACATCCCGTTGTTCCAGCTTTTAAACCATCTACTCCAATTGAATACCCTCCAAGTACAGGACGAATTCTCTTTGTAAGTGAACATGTTCTTGGAATACTCATTTCCACAACATCAGTTAAAATTCCTTTATAAAAAGTAGGAATTAAATCTTTTGAATTTATTCTATTAGATTTAATTTTATTAGTAACAAATGTAGTAATACATTTTTGACAAGTACAAAATCCATTTGTCTCTTTATATCCCATCCCTATTCCTATCACATTGGCCTTATTAAGAAAATATTTGTATTCGCAATTACAAATGCACTTAATTTTTTGCTCTAAATCACAGTAAGCTATCATTTTATATCACCTTTGTATTTATAATTATTATAGTTCTCTTTAATGTCTAAGAATGTGTACATATAATTTGTCTAAAATAATGTTAATATCATTATAAACAGTATTTGAATTAGCATTAGCCATAAGGAGTCCTATAGCTTCCTTATTATTATTTAATAAAACACTGCCTGAGTCGCCATCAACAGCCATCTTGGTTGTAACTATTTGATTTTTAAATAAAACTTCTTGTCCTAAAAAATTTATTGTTATAGTTGTATTAATTGTTCTTATATTCCCTTTAGTAAGTCCACTAATACATCCTACCTTTTGAACTGCTTGTCCTGTTCTTGCTTTGCTTGTACCTCTTATTGGTCCAAGAAAAGTAATATCTATAGATGCTTTAGTTCTATCAGTCAAAACTAAGGCAGCATCCGAATCATTAAAGTCACTTTCAGGGTTTACCTTAATAAAAGATACTACTTCTCCAATTACATCTTTGGAAGATTTTCCTCCATACTCAGGAGATGGCTGTAATACAACAACCTTTGATTTTTCACGCTTATTACCTGCAACAATATGATTACACGTTAATATATAGTCATAATCACTGTTTCCCACAAGACATCCCATTGTTCCAGTTTTAAGACCTTTTACACCAATACAATAGCCGGCGGTTACTGGACGTACTTTAGTTGTTAGAGATGATGTTTTAGGAATATCACTTTCAACAACATCTGTAGGAATTCCATTATAAAAATTAGGCACTAGATTACATGAAGATATTTTATCTAAAGGCAATTTTTTAGTCACAAATACTACAATACATTTTATACAAGTATAAAATCCATTTTTTATTTTATATCCAAGTCCTACACCTATTACATTTTCTTTATTAAGAAAATATTTATATTTACAACTAGTAATATACGCAATTTTTTGATTCAAATTATAACAATTGTTATTCATGTTACATCATCCTTAAAATTAAAATAAATTCATATGATAATATATGAATTTTTTAAAGTAATTGATATAAATACTATATTAATTTTTAAATACTAAATTTAAAACTACAATTTACTAAGTATATATTTAAATATACGTAGAAAACTAATACTTACATGGAGGTGTTATATTATGAGTAGAAGACCTTTAGTTCCAGAAGCTAAAGATAAATTGGACAAATTAAAAACAGAATATGCAAATGAATTTGGTGTAAAATTTAATGATGAATATAAAGGAAATCAGACTTCAAAATTAAATGGCTATACCGGTGGTCCAATAGGTGGACTTATGACTAAAAAAATGATTGAAGCAGTTGAAAAAAGAATGATTAATAAATAATATTTTTTATCTAATAATTTATTATTTTTCACACCTTTAAAAACGACTTCAACATTTAAACTGAAGTCGTTTTACAACTATATAATTCATTATTAGATAATATATATACTCTTTAAACTACTTCATGATTTCTAAAGTTGCAAAAAGCAATAGGTACAAATATAAAAATTCCTATAACAGATAGTATTGTTATCAATTGAGGTGCTAATAAAACTATATTTTTAAAAGCATACGTATCATATGAAGAAAAATTCACAAATGTATTAACCGCATTTCCCGGGAACAAGTTCATCACTCTATTCAGTGCTAGATTTTCCTTACTTCTTCGAATGAATATTGGCACAAAAATCAATAATCCACTAACGACCATAATAGATGGTGTTTTAATTTTTGATGATAATAACATAATAAACGAAGAAAATGCCAATATAACTAAATATCCTATAGCAACTCCTAGTAAATAAACCTCTAATACAGAATAAGGATATACTGATTTAATAGAGATAACTTGAAAGGCAGCATTCCACCCTTCTATTCCATAACACCATAGCATACCTAATGTAACTATGAGTACCAATCCAAAATAAACAACGGTTGAACATAAAAGTACAGCTAAAATCTTTGCTATGATTAACTTATTCTTTCCATATCTTGTGGATAAAATAACAGAATCCGCTCCTGTTTGATATTCCAATGCAAATATAGGAGCAACACATATGCTTATAACCAAGGTAATGAGCATTACCATTATTTGAAATAAACGTCTTAAAATTGACTCCCATCCATCAAAATAGTTAAAATAAAATGGTTTTGAAATCTTTTTATTTAAAGAACATACATATTCTTTTTCACTTTGTGAATAGCTCCCATGTGTATACTTCTTATTCAATATTTCTTTAACTTTTGCATCACGTCTTTTATAAAAATCTTTTATATCTTTACTGTGTAATGAGTCTATAATGTCATAATTTAAAGTATCAGCATAAGAAAAATCTTCACGGAAAAGATCTAAAATTTCATACTTATCAACATACTTTGCAAAAGCTTCATTCTTTAACCACTTTGAATTAGGTTGATAATTTTTACTGTCATTAATTATGTTTTGGTAATCATTAAATACATTTGTTAATTTCTCTTTAGATAAATATCCTTCATGTTTTGTTACCCCTTCTTTCTTTAGTTCAATAGATTTTAGTCCATTAATCACTTTCCCACTTTTATCTGTATAATCATGGTCTTTTATGACAATAATGCATAAGCATAATAGCCATAATAAAATAACTACTAAAGACACCTTAGTACTTTTTCTCTTAAAGATTTTTTTAAGTTCATATTTTATTAATACTACCACTTAATTATACCTCCTCATAAGACTGTTCATCTTGAAAATAATATAGATATAAGTCTTCTAAAGTTGGCATTTCAGAAACTGCATCTTCCATTGGTTTCTCTTTAGAAATAATTCTAAGTTTAACCTTCCCATTTAAGTGATGTAAATTTCCAATACAATATTTACTTTGATACTTTTCAACTTCTCGTGAATCAACTACACACTCCCAAACATATCCCTTTGCTAATGCTATAAGTTCATCAACAGTTCCCTGCATAATAAAATTTCCTTCTTTCATAATAAAAATTTTATCTGCTATATATTCTATATCCGAAACAATATGTGTAGATAGAATAACTATTTTATCCTTTGCAAAATTAGCCACTAAATTTCTAAAACGAACTCGTTCTTTAGGATCTAGTCCCGCTGTAGGCTCATCTAAAATTAATATTTTAGGATCATTTAGAACAGCTTGTGCTATTCCTAAACGTTGTTTCATTCCTCCAGAAAAAGCACCAATTTTTTTATTTGCAACTTTTGATAATGCTACCATTTCTAATAATTCTTTTGTTCTTGCTTTAGCCTTATGCGTACTAATACCTTTTAAAGCAGCAATATAATACATAAACTCCTTTGCCGTAAAATCTGGATAATAACCAAAGTCTTGTGGTAAATACCCCAGTAAATTTCTATATTCCTCTCCAAGGTCACGTATATTATTATTATCTAATAATATATCACCTGATGTAGAATTTATAACACCACAAATCATGCGCATAAGAGTTGTTTTTCCAGCACCATTTGCCCCGAGTAATCCATAAACTCCCGTTGAAATCTTTGTTGAGATTTCATTTACAGCTATTTTATCATTAAATTTTCTTGTTAACTTATTAAAAGTAAGCTCCATAACCTCTCCCCCTAACTCGTATATATAGACCCTGAATTTTCACCACAATTTTTTCCTAATTTATATACCTCTACAACAACTCCAATAAATGCAACTATAAATAAAACTCCCCACAATAAATAAGCTGAAGGCTTATATAAATTAGGCCAAAACGCTGATGTAACTGTAATTAAAGCCACCGTAGCTATTCCCATTGCTGTACACATATAATTACACTCTGTATTTCTAAAATAATTTAAAATAAATAATGAAGTGAAACACGTAACCAAAAATGGAACAAATATATATAGTATCAATACAATTAAATTTAGATTAAGATTTATTCCTGATAAAATTAACATAATAGTTAAAATAAAAATATCAACTAATCCTAAAATTGTAATACGCGTGAGCATAAGTTGTTTAAATGCATATATTGTTGATAACTCAATTTCAAAGGTTTTATATTTATAAGATCTAGTTACTTCTTGTATTCCTGCAATTATTAATAATGGTGCCGCGGAAGAAATCATGACTAATGTATCAATTCCATCTGAAAAGCAAACTAATCTTATACTGCATAATAAAACAATTAACATTTGAATTATCCAAACCTTTTTTCTAATTAAACTAAATTGAGCAAAAAAGAATTGCGGGAAGGATGTTCTAGTCTGCTGAGGTTGCACCACCAACTGACGTACTTTTAAAATTGTTTCTTCAAGACCATCTTCTTTTGAACAAGGTGGCACAGAATCATATAATGATTTAATACTCTCCTGTAGGTCTTTTTTCATAGTCAATACCTCCTTCTCTTAATTTTTTCTTTAAAATTCCTAATGATTTTTTTATTCTATATTGAACAGTAAATCTTGTTGTATCAGTTATAATTGCAATTTCTCCAAGCTTTAATCCTTGTCCAAATCTTAATAAAATGACTTCTTGTTGTTCTTTTGAAAGTTCTCCTATAAGTTTTTGTAGAGTAAGCTTATCAACAATATTTTCAAAAATATCTCCTGTTATTAATTTGATGATTACTTCATCTGAATTTAAAATTTCTCTATTACATTTTTTATACTCATTAATGCATAAATTTTTAGCAATGGTATATAAGTAAGCTCTCGGCTTTCCACGTTCTGAATAACAACCAATGTTTTTTATGAACCTAAAAAAAACTTCTTGAGTAATATCCTCAGCCTTCTCACTATTACCTATTTTCCAATAACAGTACTTATAGATTTCTTTATAATTTTCCCTAACAATGGTTTCAGCTAAATCTGCATCACCATTTTTAATATCCCTTATTGGTTGTGATGCCACATAATCACCTCCCATAATGTATAACAACCGAAGTATATAAAATGTGTGAAATTTTTCAAAAATATTTATCTATATTTTTAATAAAAACCCCCCAAAATAGATTTTACAATCTATTCTGGGGGGTGTATTTATATTTTTTGTATCTCCACCACTTTCTTTAATTCTACTCAATACCCCATCATTAAAAGATCCATTTATATATTTTTTTAGAAAACCCACTATAAAATTATGTTTTTAACTAATTACTCTTCTGAATTAGATTTATTTACTTCAATATTGTTTTTATTATACGATAAAAATACTTTTTCACTATTTGTTGTAGACAACTTAATATTTAATCTTTTTTGACCACCAAGATAACAATTTAATTTAGGTTCTATAATTAAATTTATATTTATAAAAGTAACCTCATTACTTCTATTATCATTCATTTTCTGTTTTCTGTATTTCATTAAAAATCTAAGTAAATCATATTTTTTGAAATACCTATATAATTAACATAAATTCTTGAAAGTTACTGGTCATAAGTAATATATTCTTACTCCCCAAGTATAAAATAGTCTCAATTAATATATAATTTTTTCTTTGATTTTAAATATACTACTCCAACTAATGTATAACAACAGATTAATCTTATTACGTAATGTCATCAATCAAAATTCCTCAAAGGATTGATTCAAAATATGGTCTGGAAATACTTCTTCAGGAACAAATTCAGTTGTTGGGGTATTATAATCTACTTCCTGCAAATCAGCATTATCAAACCAAATTTGACCTTTACCAGCTAGCAATACTCCAATATTGATAATAGATGCGTTTTCTGGGATATCCAGTACACAAGAATAATAATTCCATTCAGTTGTTCCGGTAATTGCCCTGCTTTGCATATTATCAAATTTCAATGTAACACCTAAAGAGCCATCTATTCTCATCCATAATCCACACCAACCCCCTACCTCCTTGGTTTTTACAAAACCTGAAAAGCGCATTCGCTTTCCAACAAAAGTTTTAGCGCTAATTTGCTGCATTATAGTGCCATACTCTTCAATGGAAATTTCGTCTGCATCAGAATAAATTGTAGCTGCCTTTGAACCCATGTGATATATTTTATCGTCAATGCTAATTTGGTATTTTTCAGGGGATGTCCCTGTTATAATCCAACCTTTTATTTTATTTTGACTATTCATATTAATTCCCCCCATAATTAAATCCTTAATGGCTGATCTGTATCTCCCTGGTGGTAATTGATAAACACTTTTAAAAGCCCTTGTGAAAGATTCTTGGGATTCAAACTGGTAGGTTAGAGCAATATCGATTATAGATGTATTCGTATTCAACAGAACTGAAGCTGCCCTAGTAAGTCTTCGCTTTCTGATATAGTCATATAATGCAATTCCTACTTCTCTCTTAAAAATCCTATGAAAATAGAATTTTGAAAATCCTGCAACTTTAGAAATTTCATCCAAAGTCAGTTCTTCATGTAAATTCATTTCAATATAATCTAATGCTGTCTGAATTTCTTGAATGTGCGTCATCAATCTCACCACCTTGCAATTATTATATCACTGCTTTAGATTTAATTTTTGATGATTCTTGCCTTCTTATAAATCATTAATTTAGAAAAAAAACTCATAGGCGTAGCCTATGAGTGAAAAAGCAAATCTTTGTTATTTATAATTTAGCAACACCACGTTCTCAACGTGCCCTGTCTGAGGGAACATATCCACGGGTTGAACTTCTTTAGTTTCATATCCTAATTCATCTAAAATAGCTAAATCTCTAGCAAGTGTACCTGGATCACAGGAAACATACACTATTCTATCTGGCTTCATATTTCCTATAGCATCTAGTAGTGATTTGTCACATCCTTTTCTTGGTGGATCTACTACAACTACATCAGCTTTTATTCCCTGCTTAATTAAGTTTGGTATAACCTCTTCTGATTTACCAACAATAAACTCAGCATTATTAACATTATTTTCTTTAGCATTTATTTTTGCATTTTCAATTGCATCTTCTACTATTTCTACACCATATACCTTCTTTGCATTTTTAGATAAAAATAATGATATAGTTCCTGTTCCGCAATAAGCATCAAAAACTACTTCATTTCCTGTAAGTGCTGCATATTCTAATGCTTTGTTATATAGTACTTCTGTTTGTATAGGATTAACTTGAAAGAATGATAAAGGTGATATGTTAAATTTAAATTCCCCTATGTAGTCACTTATATACTCTTTTCCATATAGCGTTATATTATTTAATCCTAAAACTACATTAGTTTTTTTAGAATTTATATTTTGAACTATACTAGTTACTCCATCTATGTTTTTTAATATTAATTCAATTAATTCTTCCTTATGCGGTAATTCATTTGTTCTAGTTACAATAACAACCATAACCTCATTTGTATTAAACCCTCTTCTAATCATTATATGTCTTACTATTCCAACATTTTTTTCTTCATTATATGGTTTTATATTGTATTTTTCCATCCATTCTCTTGTTAGTGATACTACTGTATCGCCAACTTCATCTTGTATATAACAAATATCCATATCTATAATGTTGTGACTTCTTGGTGCATAAAATCCAATTTTAATTTCTCCATTTTCTTCTCCAACTGGAAGTTGAACTTTATTTCTATATCTATATGGATTTTGCATTCCTAATGTATCATGTAATATAGCTAACTTATTGTCTAAATAACTAATATTCTTTTCTTCCTTCGTAATAACTTGAAGTTTTCCTATTCTCTCTAAACAATCCTTAACTCTATTTTTCTTAAACTCTAATTGTGCATCGTAATTAAAATGTTGAATACTACATCCACCACATCTTTTATAAATATCACATACTGGTATTTCTCTATTTTTCGATGTTTCTAATATTTCAATTAATTTTCCATAAGCAAAATTCTTTTTAACTTTAACTATTTTAATTTTTACTTTTTCTCCAATCATTGCTTCTGGTATAAATATTGCATAATTATCTATTTTGGCTATTCCTTCGCCTTCAAATCCCAAAGCTGAAATGTCTACAATGTATTCCTTATTTTTTTCTACAGGTATAATTTTATTCATTAAATCTTCTACCTTTCTGTATCTTTTTATTCTCTTGTATATTATAAACTGTTTTTTTAGTAATGTAATCATTTTTCAAAATAATTTAATATAAAAAAAGCACCCTAATAAAAGGATGCTAAGAATGGAATCAGTTGCTTTCATATTGAATTATTTTAACCAATAGTATTAAAATTATACCAAAATAAAAACAATATTTAAAGCACTAAAACGCATTTTTTTTATTTTTTTTGATTATTTTCCTACAACGTGTACTTTTATCATGTTAGTAGTGCCTGATTCGTGTATTGGAAGTCCAGCAGCTACTACAACAGTATCTCCATCTTTAACGTGTCCTGCTTCTTTAGCAAATGCAACAGATTTTTCGATCATTTCATCAGTTGAATTGAAAGCTGTAGCAGTTAATGCGTATACTCCACATGATATAGCTAATCTTCTAGTTATTTTGTCATCTGGTGTTACTGCTATGATTGGACATTCTGGTCTATATTTAGCGATCATTTTAGCTGTGTTACCAGTCTTAGTTGGTACGATTATTGCAGCAGCATTTAATTCCATAGCTGTTGTGCAAGCACTTAAGCTTATAGCATCTGCAATATTGTCAACTTTTTCTAGCTTGCTTTTTTCTAAGTTAGCTTTGTGATCAACGTATTTTTCAGCAGCTTGAGCTATTCTAGCCATTGTTTGAGCAGCTTGAATTGGGTAATCTCCATTAGCAGATTCTCCACTTAACATTGTAGCATCTGTTCCATCAAATATAGCGTTTGCTATGTCTGATGCTTCTGCTCTTGTTGGTCTTGGGTTTCTAATCATTGAGTCAAGCATTTGTGTTGCTGTTATAACTGGTTTTCCAGCTTTGTTACATTTAGCTATTATCATTTTTTGAACTATTGGAACTTGTTCTATAGGAATTTCAACTCCCATGTCTCCTCTAGCAACCATGATACCATCAGATACTTCTAATATTTCATCAACATTATCCACACCCTCTTGGTTTTCTATTTTAGAGAATATTCTTATGTGTTCTCCACCATTTTCATCTAAAACTTTTCTTATAGCTAAAACGTCATCTGCTTTTCTTATAAATGAAGCAGCAACCATATCAACTTCTTCTTGACATCCGAAGATTAAATCTCCCTTATCTTTTTCAGTTATAGCAGGAAGTTTTATGCTTACGTTTGGAACGTTAACTCCTTTTTTGCTAGATACAATACCATTGTTTGCAACTACGCAGTGAATTTTAGTATCTTCAATTGATTCTACAGTAAGACCAACTAAACCGTCATCTATTAATATAGTATTTCCTGGTTTAACATCTTTATATAAGTCAGTATATGTAATAGTACATTTAGTAGCATCTCCCATTACATCTTCTGTACAATATATTGTGAATTTGCTTCCTTTAACTAATTTTACTTTTCCTTCGAATTCCTTAGTTCTGATTTCAGGTCCCTTAGTGTCTAAAACTATTGCTACTTGTTTGTTTAATTCTTTTCTTAATTCTCTTATAGTTTTGATTCTTCCACCATGTTCTTCAAAATCACCATGTGAAAAGTTAAGTCTAGCTGCGCTCATTCCAGCTAAAATAAGTTCTCTTAAATATTCTTTGTTCTCACTTGCAGGTCCAATTGTAAAAACCATCTTAGTTCTTTGCATAAATTACTTACTCCCCTTTAAGTTAATTTTTTATATTTATTTAATATTTATATATCTTAATAAGATAGTATTTCTGCTATATCATATAAATCATCATCAAATTTACTTTCCATTGATAATGCTTCATCTATATCATCATCAACCACCTTATTATTTCTTAAACCAACTACTCTTGAAGATTTTCCTTCAATTAAAAGTTCAACAGCTTTAGCTCCTAATCTACATGATAAAACTCTATCAAATGCTGAAGGACTTCCTCCTCTTTGTATATGTCCTAGAGTTGTTAATCTAGTTTGTATTCCTGTTACTTCTTGTACTTTTTTAGTTAGAGCTTCTCCTCCACCTACACCTTCAGCTAGGATTATTAAATTGTGAAGTTTTCCTCTTAATTTACCTTCTAATATCTTTTTGCATAATTCATCTTCATTGAATTCTTTTTCTGGTACTATGACACTTTCAGCGCCACCACCAATTCCAGCAAATAAAGCTAAATCTCCACAACCTCTTCCCATAACTTCAACTATACTAACTCTTTCATGAGAAGATGAAGTATCTCTTAATTTGTTAATAGCATCTAACACAGTGTTAGTTGCTGTATCAAATCCTATAGTATAATCTGTATAAGCTAAGTCATTATCTATAGTTCCTGGTATTCCTATAGTTTTAACACCTAATTTTGATAGCAATTGTGCGCCTTGGAAAGATCCATCTCCACCTATAACTACAACTCCATCAATTCCAAAAGCTTTTAGAATTCCAACGCCTTTTTTTCTACCAGCTTCAGTTTTAAATTCTTCGCAACGAGCTGTTCTCAAAATTGTCCCGCCTCTATGTATTATATCAGCAACACTTTGACGGTTCATTTCAAAAATTTCCCCATTTATTAATCCACTGTACCCTCTTTGTATTCCCATTACTTTGAGACCTTTGTCTAGCCCTGTTCTTACAACCGCTCTTATTGCGGCGTTCATTCCTGGGGCATCTCCACCACTTGTTAAAACAGCAATTGTTTTCATTACTCATTACCTCCCAAAAGCACTGGGACTTTTTCCATCCCATGAAGCATATAAATTGTTAATTTTAAGTTTTTTATTAGCTATACATAGTATACCACCATATCTACAATTTTGCATTCAAAATTTTAATTAAAATACTAAAAACATCTTTAATTTTTACAATATTATTACTTTTTATACTCCATAGCTCCATGTAATTAGTTTGTTTTTATTTAAGATAAATATACTATGTATTTTTATTTAGTTTTTCATTATATTATATTTTTATATGAATTTCACATTATCTTTACCATATCTTTGTTTAAATACAGTTGCAACTTCATCTGTATCATTTACCCAATACTCTCTTGATACTAAATACTTTTTTCTTTCATCTTTTGTACAAATATATATAGGTATATTTCCGTTATTTCTAATGGCTATAGATTTTATTTCATTTATGGTTGGCTTTACATCCCTTTTTTCTTGTACCTGAATATAGAATTTTTTATTAGAAAAATTAAAAACTTTTTCTATATGATCACATAGTATTTTAGGTTGTTCATCCTCTCGTTTTGTAACTCTTCCTTTTATTAATACTATTTCATCTTCCATTATTGTGTTATTAAATCTTTCTAAAGTCTTTGGAAAAATTATAACTTCTATTGAGCTATATAAATCCTCTAAAGTTATAAACGCCATCATACTATTAGTTTTTGTTATTTTTCTAGTAACGTTTGTAATAAGTCCACCTATAATTACTTTATCTCCATCTTTAATCTTAGAATTTTGTTCTTCCACATGAAGTGATACCTCATCTATAAGATTTTCCTCTAAAGATTCATCTATAATAATATCTGTAGTTTTAGCACTGGTTGCATTTTTTAAAATTTCTTCATAATCTTCTAATGGATGCCCTGTTAAATATAATCCTGTCATTTCTTTTTCCATAGCAAGTTTACTTTTTTTATTAAACTCATCTATTGCTGGATATTTAATTTCAGTATCTTTAAATTCATTATCAAAACTACCAAACAAACTTACTTGACCTTCTATATTTTTTTTCCTTTGGTTTACCACAGAATCAATTATTTTTTCATATACAGCTAAAAGTTGTGAACGATAAATTCCAAAACAATCAAAAACTCCCGCTTTAATTAAACTTTCAACCATTCTTTTATTAATGCTTCCCATCGATATTTTATTGCAAAAATCGACAAAAGAATTAAATTCGCCTTTTTCTTCTCTTGATTTAACTATTACATCAATTATATTTTCACCTACGTTTTTTATAGCTGATAAACCAAAACGTATTTTCCCATTTTGTACTGTAAACTTTCCAAAGCTTTTATTTATATCAGGTGGAAGAGTTTCTATATCCATTTGTTTTGCTGCCCTTATATAAATTGCAACTTTATCACTATTTCCTCTTACACTATTAAGCATAGCTGCCATAAACTCTGTTGGATAATAATGCACTAAATAGGCTGTATAATATGCAACAACTGCATATGCCGCGGCATGTGATTTATTAAATGCATAACTTGCAAAATCCATCATTTGATCATATATTTTATTTGCAGCATCTTCACTAATACCATTTCTTAAACATCCAGGAACCACTACTTTCCCATCTTCTTCAATACCATAAATAAAGTTCTTTCTTTCTTCTTCCATAACTTTGTGCTTTTTCTTTGACATAGCACGACGTACAAGGTCACTTCTTCCCATAGAATATCCAGCAAGATCTCTAACAATTTGCATAACCTGCTCTTGATATACCATAACTCCATAAGTTACATTTAGTATTCCCTCAAGTTTAGGAGTAATGTACTCTATATTCTTTGGATTATTTTTATTTTTAATATATTTAGGTATTTCAGCCATAGGGCCTGGTCTATAAAGACTTATTCCAGCGATTATATCTTCTAAGCTCTCTGGCTTTAGTTCCTTCATAAAGTTAGTCATTCCAGCTGATTCCAATTGGAAAACTCCTACTGTCTTTCCTCTTCCAAGCATATTATATACATTTTCATCTTCAAAATTTATTTTATCCAGGTCAATTTTTGTCCCAGTATTTTTCTTTATAAGTTCTATAGCATCTCTTATAACTGTTAATGTTCTAAGTCCCAAAAAGTCCATCTTTAAAAGCCCAAGCTCTTCTAATGTAGTCATAGTAAATTGTGTTACTATTGCTTCTTCATTTTTAGAAAGTGGTACATAGCTAACTAAAGGTTGGGATGCTATAACAACACCAGCAGCATGAGTAGAAGTATGTCTTGGAAGCCCTTCTAAATCCCTAGCTACATCTATTAATTCTTTAATACGCATATCTTTATCATAAACTTCTTTTAATTCTGGATTCATTTCTAATGCTTTATCAATAGTAATCCCTAAAACCGTTGGAATCATTTTGGCTATTCTATCTACTTCAGCATAAGAATAGTTCATGGCTCTCCCAACATCTCTTATACATGCTCTAGGTGCCATAGTTCCAAACGTAACTATCTGAGATACGTTTTCTTTTCCGTATTTTTCAACTACATAATCAATAACTTCCCCACGTCTTTCATAGCAAAAGTCAGAATCTATATCAGGCATAGATACACGTTCGGGATTTAAAAAACGTTCAAATATAAGATTATATTTAATAGGATCAATCTTCGTAATTCCTAGTGTATATGCAACAAGTGAACCTGCCGCTGATCCCCTGCCTGGACCTGTCATTATTCCTTTTTCATGAGAAAATCTAAAAAAATCCCAAACTATTAAGAAATAATCTACATATCCCATTTGCTTTATAACGCCTAGTTCATATTCTAATCTTTCTTTTAATTCATCAGTTACTTCTAGATATCTAACTTCAAGCCCCTTATAACACAATTCTTTCATATATTCAAAATGATCTGCACCTTCCGGCAGTGGAAAATTAGGAAGTTTAGATTCATGAAATACATAATCGAAATTACATTCATCAGCTATTTTATTAGTATTTTCTAAGGCCTCAGAAACATAAGAAAATGTCTCATACATTTCTTCTGGAGATTTTAAATAAAATTTTTGTGGCTCATATCTCATTCTATCTTCATCATCTAAGGTCTTTCCTGTTTGAATACATAATAAAACCTCATGTGATTTAGCATCTTCTTTTTTTATATAATGAACATCATTTGTAGCAACTAGTGGTATATCTAGTTCTCTTGCAAGTTCTACTAGCATTTCATTAACTCTAAGCTGCTTATCTATGCCATGATATTGTAATTCTATATAGAATCCTTCTTTAAATATATCTTTATAGAATAAAGCTACTTCTCTTGCCTTATCCTTTGTTCCATTTAATAAATTATAAGAAACCTCTCCAGCAAGACAAGCGCTTAAAGCTATAAGTCCTTCACTATGCTCCTTTAAATATTCATGGTCTACTCTAGGTTTATAATAAAATCCATCTATAGCTGCCTTAGATACTATCTTCATTAAATTTTTATATCCTTGTTCATTCTTTACAAGAAGTACTAAATGATGGTTTCTATTTTCACTATCAAGTCTTTTAATGTGCATAGAATTTGATGCTACATAGATTTCACAACCTATAATAGGTTTAATTCCTGCCTCTTTAGCCTTTTTATAAAAGTCTACACATCCAAACATTGTTCCGTGATCAGTTATAGCAAGACTTTTCATTCCAAGTTCTTTAGCTCTTGATATTAAACCACCTATTTTTCCTGAACCATCTAAAAGACTATATTCCGTATGTGTATGTAAATGTACAAAATTTCTTTCTCCCATATTCATCCTCCTTTCTTTAGTAATTGCATATCTAACTAATACAATATATTAGATTTTATCACATAACCTTATTATTTTAAATTATTTTCATATACCTCAAAAAGTAAACATTAATACTGTGTAATATAAAAAAATCAGAGAAAATCTCTGATCTTTTTATTGCATGTATATACTTTATCTTATACTTACTTTATATTTACCACCATTTTCATCAATTTTATAAACGTATAAATAATATTTTCCTGGCTTAGCTATAAATTTATTACTCATAATACCTTCATGTTGTTGTGCATATGATACATATTGTTTTAAATTATCTTCACTATAAATTACCCAGTTTAATTTGGCATTATCTAAATTTGTTAATTTAACATTTAATTCTTTTTCATTTGCAACATTAAAAGTATATATATCCGCATAATCATTTTTAGTAGTTTCACCAATTATATTAGAATTTAAAATAACTTTATTGGCTTTTTCAAATGAATTGTTATCTTCTACTTCTTTAGTTTGTATTTCTTCTAAATTGCCCTTAATATTTAAATTATATTTTCCATTTTCATTAGAGTATCTATACACTACAACATAATATTTCCCTGGTTTATTAGCATTAATTTTTCCATTTAAAAATTTACCTCTAGTTAATGGATATGCTATACATTTATTTTTATCTTCTTCAGAAACTACCTTCCATGCAATTTTCATATTATCTTTATTTTCTACTGATATGTCTACATTTCCTGGTGTCTTTACATTGAAATAGTATATATCTTTATCATCATCTTTAAATTCTCCACTAATTTTATTATCTGAAATTAATGGTCCATATGCATTTTCAAAAGAATGATTTTTAGTACTCTCTTTTTTATCATCTAATATATTATCTTTGTTATCTTCAACTTTTGAGTCTTTATTATTTGTATCATTATCTTCCTTTACTTGTTCATGTACATCATCATTTAATATTCCATGAAATACAACATCATACTCTACTTGTCCTAACTTATTTACTCTATGGTTTACAAAATAGCACGTTACTGTTTTATATCCAGACCAATTATAGCTATCTAATGTTTTTAAGAATTCATTAGCTTTTGAATTCATATTATTCCAATCTTCTAATTTTCCTTTACTTATATCCCCTATACATGTTCCTTTTAATGTAAATGTATTGAAAAATTGTCCTTTTTCTTCTACAGTTTTTATATTCTTTAATCCTGTAACTTTCTCTATATCAGAATAAATATCTTTAGCATTTTTACGTGGATACTGTTTTATATAATCATCAGATACAAGGGGGGTTGTTAATGCATCATAATTATCCATTAATTTTTGCATGTGCTGCTGATAATTATTATTCATATTATTATTAGAACTTAATGTCTCTATATAATTCTCATACCCTTTTACATCATTATCTTTTACATAATTAGTTATATTGTTTAAAACATCTATGTTATTGTTATACATATAATCTGAAAAAGCAAAACCATAATTATAAAAATCAAAAGAACCATATTTTGAATGTAGTAATTTATTTAATGAAAATCTTTGTGAAATATCATTTGAAATTCCTCTCACTTCAGATTTTCTTGGTAATATATTATTTTCACGTGTTGAACCTGCAAAAAACTCTGCCGAACCTTCTTCAAACCATGTTAATCTACAATTATTGCCTCTATAAAAATCTGATTGTCCCCATATTCCAGGAACTAAATATCTCCCCTGTAAGTAATGCGTAAATTCATGTCTAAATAATTCTTCTAAACTAAAAATACTTTCTCTTGGAGTTCTCTCATAGGTAAAAAATGTACCTACATTTTCAATATATATACCGCCATTGTCTGTGCTATATCCATATAATGTAGAATTCAACTTATATTCTTGAGGATTATTATAGATTACTATATTTAACACATCATCAGCATTTCCTTTTTCCAATTCTTCATCATTTCCAATAACTCTATGAAATTGTGCTTTTACTTCTTTTGCTGCCCAATAAAGTCTTTTAACTTTTTCTTCTGAAACTTTATCACCAGTTTTTATTATCATTTTTCCATCATCGAAAGTATATGTTTTAGTAAGATAATGCTTTTTACCTTGTTCTTTTATATCTTTCATATTAACTTTACTGCCATTTAAATATGTACCACTAAAATCATATTTAATACTTTCAATGGCTTTAAAATATTGTTCTCCAAGGTATGGATACAATCTTAATGCCTTTTCAATAACACCTTGAGGAATTTTTTTATTGCTATGAAGTTTAGCCAATTTTCCTGTATAGTAAATTCCATTATTTATAATCCAATCATTTTGTGGATTAACATTACCTACTAGCGCTAATCTTTCAACTTCAGTTATAAATCCATCTATATTGCCAAACCAAGATGTACTTTTAATATCTTTTTTGGATTTAAATAAATACGAATCAATAGAATAATTAACTCCATTTATAATATTATAAATAGCTTGTCCTGCTGAGTTGTTTCTTGAACTTTCATTAATACTATCATTATATCCTTTTAAAATAGGAATTAACTTATTAACTACAATATCATTTGAAGTTGTATTACCTATTAATAATCCTAATGTTTTTATAATCTCATTTTGAGAATAAGAACCCAATAAAAAATTAGGATTATTTTCTATTGAAAGTATAGCCGGAATACACTTTTCCTTATACCTTATTTCATCTAATTGCTTTAATTCTTTATTATAAAACGCTAAATAATATCCTCCTCTTAAAACCTCAATTAATGTTGGTATTCCTTTATCATCGTTCGGTGTATATTCTCTTCCTTTTTTGATTAAAGCATCAATTAATGCCTGAACTCTGTTAGTATCAGAATAAAACTCTCTTGATCCTTCATTATATTGCATAAAATCTGTTATATCATTCCATCTTATATTAGACAATGTCTCTACAAGATCCTCATAAGATAACTTGCTTAATTCTCCTAAAGTATATTTACTATTTACTGCCCTTTCTAACTTAATATTGCTATTAGCATTATCTTTAGCTAACGCTACTGTTTCAGCATTAACAACTGTAATACATGTTATAGCTAAACAACATAGAACTTTCAAAAAATTTTTTTTCATAATTGTTCCTCCTAAAAATTGTTTTATCATAAGTAGAAATGTATGCCTATAAATACTATTATATAATCGAATAAAATTTAAGATTATTTAATTGTAATAATTTATTTATATATTTTATATGTAAAAAAACAGTCACCCTTTTCCACAGGTGACTGTACAATTTATCATATTATATTTAACTATATTGACATTCAACTTCTTCAACTTCTTTAGAGTTATCATGTACATTCCAAGTAAGTGCTAAGAATACTATTGATAATACTGATGCACCCATTAGTGTCATAAATCCGCCATTCCAGCTAAATTTATCAACTACAGCTCCCATTGCAGCTTCTGCTAATACTTGTCCGCCTAAGTAACCGAATAATCCTGTAAATCCAGCTGCAGTTCCTGCTGCTTTTTTAGGTACTAAGTCAAGTGCACTAACCCCTATAAGCATAACTGGACCGTATATTAATGCACCAATAAAAGATAATGCTATATTAATAGATACAATACTTGAACTCTTCCAATAAACAAATACTCCTACAACAACACCCATCATACAAAATACTCCCATAGGTGCACGTCTTCCATGGAATACTTTATCACTTAACCAACCAACAATTATAGTTCCTGGAATTGCCGCATATTCAAATAATGAGAATGCTAATGTTGATTCTTTTACTGAAAAATGTTTTACTTGTTCAAGATATGTTGGTACCCAGTTAACAACACCATATCTTACAAAGTATACAAAAACGTTTGCAATAGCTATAAACCATAAGAATTTATTCTTTAATACATATTTAACTAATATTTCTTTTGCTGATAATTCTTTTTCTCTATCTTCAACTTCAACAACAAGATCTGGATAATCATTTTTATATTCTTCTATTGGAGGTAATCCAACAGATTGTGGAGTATCTTTTGCAAATACCATGTATAATACACCTATTACTATTGCTATAACTCCAGGGAAGTAAAATGCACCCTTCCATCCACCAAAGTAGTTTACTCCAAAAACAACGATTGCAGCTATAAGTCCACCACCAACATTGTGAGCAGTATTCCAAATTGACATTTTAACACCACGTTCTTTATCTGAGAACCAATGTGTCATAGTTCTACCACATGGAGGCCATCCCATTCCTTGGAACCATCCATTAAGTAACATTAAAACAAACATAAACATAATACTAGTAGTTGTTGCAAAAAGTATGTTTACAACTCCTGATAAAATAAGTCCTGCTGCCAAGAAATATCTTGGATTGGACCTATCCGATACATTTCCCATAATAAATTTACTTATACCATAGGCAATACCAAGCCCTGATGCTATAAATCCTAATTGAGTCATTGAAAATCCTTCTTTTATAAGATACATCTTAGCAACTGAGAAGTTACTTCTAACAAAATAGAAAGTTAAATATCCTATATATATACTTATAAATACTTGTATACGATATCTTTTATAAGCAGCATCTATTTTTTCTTCAGGTAAACGTTTAATATGCGCTGCTGGCTTAAATATACTCATGTTTAATCATCCTCTCTCTTTTCACTTACATAATCTTCTTTAGTTCCTCTAAAAGCTCTTTTCTATCTTTAGCGGCCCTATTAAAATTATAACTATCGCTTAATTTATATGCCTTAACATCTTTTTTTACTTTATTATCATCTATTGTTGGAATTGCCATAGAAAAATCTTTTAATGATCTTCTAGCTTCTTTTGTAGTACAATATTCTATAAAAGCATTGGCAACCTTTTCATTAGGACTATTCTTTATTTTAGCTACTGGACATATAGTCCAACCACAATTTCCCGGTACAATAGACTGTATTTTAAAACCTGAACTGTTAACTATTAATTGCTGATTTATAAAATTAACCGTTATTAAATATTCACCTACACCTACCTTTTTAGCTGGTGTAAACCCACTATCAGTAAATTGACCTACATTATTTCTTAACTTTTTAAAAAATGTAAGAGCTTTTTCCTTTCCCATTGTCTGTACTAAATATGATAAAAAAGTATATCCAGTACCTGATGTTCTAGGATCTGGCAAAACTATTTCTCCTTTAAATACTGGATTTAATAGTTCATCCATAGTAGTTGGTTTTTTAATTCCCTTGAATTCCTTATTCCATCTTTCTTCATTTATTCCTATTGAAAGTGGCTCTATATAAAGTCCTGTCCAATATCCGTCGGGATCTCTATATCTTAAAGGCATCCTGTCAGTATCTTTAACTACATACTTAGCTAAACATCCATTTAGTTTTAATAACTCAATGGCATCTGCTGTACCCCCTAAAAATACATCAGCCTTTTGAAGTGCTATTTCTTTAACAACATTCTCAGCTGCTTTTTCAGTTGGAAATCTTAAAAATGAATAATCACATCCCGTTTTTTCTTTAAAACCATCTAGTAAAACTTTGGCCTCATCCTCATTAAAAGCTACATATACCAATAGTTTTTTACCTTTAAATTGTGGTAAACGTTTACCGACCCTTTGCAAAATTGCAAAATATCCAATAATAATTAAAACTATTGCTAAAATGATTACTATAAGATTAATTAACCTTTTACTAACTTTCACTTTTCTTCCCCCATATGCAATCTTAATTTCCTAATATATTCTTACAAACAGTATTTAAATTACCTTCCATATAAAACGAATCTACTATTTCTTCTCCATAATCTCTAACTACAACATAATTATTTTCATATATATCTATACTGATTATGTCATAATTACCTGGTTTCGATTTTGATGAATTAATATTATCTTCATTTAGATTCTCTCTATATATCCTAATATGATAATTTAAATTTCCTTTATTGCATATAGCTCTTTCAAGTTTCTTATTATTGCTTATTCTTTTTAACTTTATAATTTCGTTTTTTATTAAAACCTTATCATTGCTTCCACACTTATTAACTTCATCGAACTTATTTACAATGGTTACCTTATTCTTATCGTTTACAAGAGATGCAAGCACTTCTGGTGTACAAAATATATCATCAATAAAGTTTTTTAACCTATTTATATATGCTGAACTTTTGTCTCCACCATAATAACTATCATTTATTCGTAAGTTATTATTTAAATACATAGTACTTTTTTTACCATTCAAATAAAAAATTGTTCCTATAATTTCATTAGGAGTATTTTTTATTTTAGAATCATAAAAGTTCTTACTTCGAGGCATAGAATCAACAAGATTCCAAAATTCCTTTAATAAATCACCAGAATTTATAGTGAGCTCGCCCCATTTTTTACTATAAAGCTGAATTTTTATTGGAATGGAATTAGATGAGTATTGTAATACTTGTTCCTTATCATCAAATACAACTAACTTATTAGTGATTGATTCTCTAAGGTATATACCCATTGCTCCCATTAAAATAAAAGATATAACATATAAACATATAATTTTTTTATATTGAAAGTTTGTCATGACTTCACTTCACCTTATTTTATTATTATGATACTCTGTAATCTTTTCACAATTCGTTCGTAATTATGTCAAAATTGTAACGTTTACTTTTTTTATTCTTTATTTTTAAATTTTAATATTACTTTTGTTCCTTTTTTACTCTCTATTTGTATTTTTCCTGATTGTTTATTCATAATCTCTTTACAGATAGAAAGCCCTAGCCCACTACCTCCATGCTTATTTTGCAAACTTTTATGAGCTGTATAAAAATGTTCAAATATTCTTTCTAAATCCTTCTCTGGTATACCTTGTCCATTATCTGATATACATACTTTAACAAAATCCTCATCATAATTCATAGTTATAATAATTTCACTACATTCACTATATTTTATTGCATTATCTAGAATGTTAAGTATAACTTGTTCTGTTTTTTCTTTATCTATATTTATATATTTAGAATCCATTTTTAACTTTACGTATATTCCAAACTTATGCATCCTTGGTTTTAAAAGCATCACAGAATTTTCAACAACAGATTTAATATCTACATATTTTCTTTTTAGTTCAAATTCATTTTTATTTAGTAACGATAGTTCAAGTAACTGTTCAACAAGATTTAATAATCTATCACTACTTTTTTTTATATATTTAATACATTGTTCTGTATCCTTTTTATCTTCTACTCTAAGCAAAAGATCCGAATAACCCATAATAGCAGCTACTGGGGTCTTGAACTCATGTGTTATATTATCTAAAAATCTCTTTTGATTTTCTTTTTCCGTTTTCAATTTTAAAATCATATTTTCTATATTATTAGACATTATATTAAATGACTTTGATAAATCTTCTATTTCATCTTTACTGTTTATCTCAAAATTCTTTACAAACTTACCATGTGAAACTTGTCTTGCTATTTTCTTTAATATAACTATTGGTTTAACAATTTCATTAGAAAAAGAATTACTCAGTATAATTGAGCATAAAATAGAAATCACAGCAAAAAAGGTCATACTTAAAATCGTTTTAAATACTATATTATTTTCTTTATCTAAATTATAAATATATCTTATACATCCAAGCTTACTATCATTATAATAAATAGGACTTGAAAATAAGATATAGTATTCTCCCTGAATTTTTCTTATTATATAAGCTTTTTTCCCACTTAAAGCATTACTTATATCATCATCTTTTTTTATATTAGGATAATTTTCAGAATCTCCTATAATAGAAGAGTTATTGTATATCTGAACTCTAACTTTACTTTTACTTGATAAATACGTTGCTATGAACGGACTCATTTCATTTAAAACCTTTTCCACATGAAATTTATCTTCATTTTGCAAATATTCCATAACAAAAGCTTGGCTATTATAGCTTTCTTTTTTTAACATATCTATAGAATTATTTGTTATTCTCGTATATAGTTCATATATTGTAACTACATATATACCTGCTATTGATAATATTAAAACTGCTATATTCATAAATAATATTTTTCTTTTAATTCCAAATTTCATAGCATTATACCTCAAACCTATATCCTACCCCATATATAGTTTTAATAGCTTCTTCATGATTTAATAATTTTTTTCTAATTCTTTTGATATGAATATCTACAGCTCTTGTATTTCCTGAAAAATCATATCCCCATATCTTATCTAGAAGCTCTTCTCTTGTAAAAACCTTGTACGCATTTTGTACCATTAGTACTAATATCTCGAATTCTATATGTGTGAAATTAACCTCTTTTAAATCAATAAATACACGTCTTTCAAGAACCATTATCTTGATAAACCCTTTTTCTATAATTTTTTTAGTTTCTTTATTAGTAGTTAGTTTAACTTTATTTATCCTTCTTGAAATTGCTCTTATTCTTAAAATTAATTCTCTACTATCAAAAGGTTTTGTTATATAATCATCTGCCCCTAATTGAAGTCCTAGCAATCTATCATTTATTTGATTTTTGGCACTAAGAACTATTATAGGAATCTCACTATTTATGTTTTGAATTTCATGTATAACTTGAAAACCATCCATATCTGGAAGCATTAAATCTAATACTATTAAGTCTGGTAATTCACTTTGAAATAATTTTATAGCATCTTTTCCACATTCAGCAGTTACTACATCATAGTTTTCAAACATAAGATTCATCTTTACTAAGTTTAATATTGATTCCTCATCATCTACTAATAAAATTTTCATTGCTACTACTCCTTTCTAAAAAATAATATATATACTTGTAAAACCTTATATATTATTAAAAAATTTTACAAAAAGAAATAAGTCCTAACTTTGTGGGCGTAATTTTTGATGAAAAACCTAAAATAATCACAAAGAAGGACTCGACTATGATTATATCATTAAAAATTATAATTTCAAAATGCTTGTGTAAAAACTTTAAAAAATTTTAATAAAAAAATACAGAAACTAAAAATAGCTTCTGTATAAAAATATTATAATAATGTAATTCCTGATTCTTTACATTCTTCAATAACACTATCAGACCATATAGAAGCTTGAACCTCTCCTATATGAGCTTTTCTTAAAAAAAACATACATATTCTAGATTGACCTATTCCTCCACCTACTGTGTATGGAAGTTTCTTCTCTAAAAGCATTTTGTGAAATTCAAGCTCTGCTCTTTCTTCACAATTAGCCTTCTTCAATTGATACTTTAATGCATCCTCATCAACTCTTATACCCATTGATGATAATTCAAGTGCACAGTTTAATATTGGATACCAAAATAATATATCTCCATTTAAACTCCAATCATCATAGTCAGGTGCTCTTCCATCATGTTTTTCCCCTGAAGCTAATGCATCCCCTATTTTCATTAGGAATACTGCTCCTTTTTCTTTTGTTATAGTATTTTCTCTTTCTTTCGCTGTTAAATTAGGGTACATATCTTCTAATTCTTGAGTAGTTATAAATGTTATTTTTTCTGGAAGTATTTTATCTATTTCCGGATATTTATTATTTACAAAGTTTTCTGTACCTTTAAATACTTCATATATACCTTCTACTATTTCTTTTAATTTTTCTTCAGTTCTATCTTTCTTTTCTATAACTTTTTCCCAATCCCATTGATCTACGTACATAGAATGTATATTATCTAATTCTTCATCACGTCTTATAGCATTCATATCAGTATACAATCCTTCACCTGGTTTAAATCCATATCTGTGAAGCGCCATTCTCTTCCACTTAGCTAATGAGTGAACTATTTGTACTTCTTCATCTTTTATATCTAATGCATCAAAGGCTACTGGTCTTTCAACACCATTTAAGTTATCATTAAGCCCACTAGATGCATTAACAAATAATGGTGCCGATACTCTTATTAAATTTAATTTATATGCAAGCTCTCTTTCAAAAAAATCTTTAAGCTTTTTTATAGCAATCTCGGTTTTCTTTAAATCCATACTTGATTTATATCCTTCTTTAACATCAAACTTCTTATCTATTGTCATGTTAAATCCTCCTTAGTATTTCCGTTTCAATTTAATAAAAATTATACTCTTTTCATTAAAATGTGTCAATGATAGCTTTTTATTTTTGATTAATTAATAATAATAACTGCATTTTGGTATTGAATTATTAAAATTACCCTTTAATTTATCTTTATAATGCTAATTTAATAAATCTAAAATAAAAAGTTTCCCTTATTTAACTTTAAATAAGAGAAACTTTTTATTTTATCTTAGTATCTTGGCAGAAAGCATAGTTTTTGCTATTAATTCTTTTTTCTTATGTATATTTACTTCTACTTTGCAAAAATTTCTTCCCATATCAATAACCTTAGTAAATATATCAATTATACTATCCATTTGCACAGGTTTCATAAAATATGTCATAATACTATCCACGGAAATATTTATGCTATTTCTATGTCTTAAAGTTAATATTGCAACAGTCGATAATAACATATTCATAGAACTCCACGATGCAGTACCTAATTGATCTAACATTTCTGGTATGATTTTACCCGTAAAATGCATAATATTATCTTCTACTTCATATTGAAAATTTTTAAGTATTAAATCTTCCAAAGTCTCTCCTACTTGTGGTTGTCTAGCTATATGTTGAATTGCCTTTATTATATCTTCTGTACTTACAACACCAATTAATTTTCTTCCATCAACTACTGGACATAATTCTATTCCTTCCCATCCCATTACATGAGCTGCATATGCAACTGTAGTTTTTTCTGTTACCGTTATAAGTTCTTTACTCATAATATCTTTTATGAATATTTTTTCATCATTTTTCTTCTGAAGATCTTTTATAGTTACAATTCCGACTACGTTCATACTATTATCAACTACAGGATATCTCTGATGCTTAGTATTTCTTATAATTTCTTTTAATCTTTGTATGCTGTCATCATAGTTCACATATATCGGATCAGAAATCATTATATCTTCAATTAAAATAATATCTTTTTTTATTAAACTTTCCGATATAGCCCTATTTATCATAGTTGCTACAGCAAAACTATCATAAGTTGAAGATATTATAGGTAAACGTTTTTCATTTCCTAATTGTTTAATTTTTTCACTACAATTAAACCCTCCTGTTATTAAAACAGCACATCCGTTCTCAAGGGCTTCTTCTTGCATATCTTCTCTATTTCCTACTATAACTAAACAACCAGGCAGCATATATTTCTTAGCATCTTCTACTTGCATAGCCCCCATAATAAATTTATTTAACCGTTCATGAATACCATCTTTTCCGCCTAAAAGAGTTCCATCAACTATATTTACAACCTCAGCATAGCTAAGTGATGTTATACTCTTTTTCTTAACTTTTTCAATTCTGACAGTTCCAACTCTAGGTATTGTAGAAACAATTCCGAGTACTTCTGCATCCTTAATAGCTCTATATGCAGTTCCCTCACTAACATTTAATTTACTTGCTATGCGTCTTACAGAAATTTTTGCCCCAACATCTAAATTAGATATATGCTTTATTATTTCTTCATGTTTTGACATCTAGAACTTCCTACTTTCCTTCTTTTCTTAATTCTTCCGCTATTTTTTCAATTTTTCTAAGTCTATGATTAACTCCTGACTTTCCTACTGCTGGCTCTAGCATCTGTCCAAGTTCCTTTAATGATTCGTTAGGATAACTTAATCTAAGTTCAGCAACTTCTCTTAAATTCTCTGGTAGTCTTTGTAACCCAATTTCTTTTTCTATAAGTTTAATACTACCTATTTGTCTTACTGCCGCATTAACTGTTTTACTTAGATTTGCAGTTTCACAGTTAACAAGTCTATTTACATTATTTCTCATCTCTTTCATTATTCTAACATTTTCAAGTTCTAAAAGAGATTCATGTGCCCCAATTATATTTAATAAATCTACTATTTGTTCGCCCTCTTTTAAATATATTACAAAACTACTTTTTCTTTGAATAACTTTAGAATTTAACCCATAAGTATTTATTATTTCACTTAGTTCATTTGCATAATCTTCATGATGAGTAACAAACTCCAAATGATAAGTTTTTTCAGGATTACTAATACTTCCTCCTCCCAAAAACACTCCTCTTATAAATACTCTTCTACTATTATCATCTTTTAATATTTCTTGCGGAACACTATAATCTAAAGTAATCATTCCATCTTCTTCTTTTAGCACTCCAACTTCCTTTAAAAGTTCCTTAACACCCATATTATTATCTATAACCACTAAATATATATTATTTTTCTTAAGTGAATTACTTTTTTTAACAAAAATTTTTGTATGAATATTAAAATGATCTTTAAGTATTTTAAACACAAGCCTTGCAATGGCTGGATTTTCCGTGGATACTCTAAAATTTATTTTCATATCTCCACTAAATCCTAAAGTTCCACTTACTTTCATTATACCTGATAACTCAGCTATTGCTTCTGCTTTGCTTAATTCTGTATATCTACATATCTCATTTTTAACCTTTGAAGAAAATGACATGTTTTTCTACCCCTTACTTCTCTTGTTTTCCTTTAATCTTTGAGACAAATAAAAGTACTCTAATATTTTTTTTCTATCATAGAGTAATTTCTTATCCATTATTGTTTCCATTAAAAATTTTGCCAGCTTATCTGGATCATGTCTTACAAATCCATCTTTAATAGTTATAAACTCGCCTTCTACTATATTAACGTCTAAATCAGTTATATTTTTTTCATCTACCTTAACCTGTTTTGCATTTTTTTCTAAATATTTTTCTATTATAAGATCATTTATATCTTTAGTATTAGTAGCTACATAATCTATAATTCCATCTCCACCATGTTTAAAAATAGCCTTTATATGATCTGAAACCTTATAATTATCTGTTTCTCCCCTTTGTGTCATTATATTAGAAACATATATCTTTAAAGCTTTACTAAACTTTAAAGCTTTACTAATATCCTTTACTAAAAGATTGGGAATAACACTTGTATATAAACTCCCTGGTCCTAAAATTATAGCATCCGCATCTAATATTGCCTCTACCGCTTCCTTTAACGCCTTAGCATTACTCGGTTCAATAAATATTCTATCTATCTTACTATTTTGATATACAACTTCATTAGGAATATTAGACTCTCCTTCTACTACATTTCCATTTTTCAACTTGGCCTTTAATACCATATCATCCAAAGTGACAGGTAAAACTCTACCTGTCACTGCTAATACAGAACTCATTTTTTGAACTGCTTCTTCAAAATTACTTGATAATCCATCCATTGCAGCTAAAAACAAATTACCGAAATTCTGATTTTTTAGGTTTCCGTCCTTAAATCTATATTGTAATAATTCTTCCATTAAAGGTTCAGTATCAGCTAGTGCTAATATACAGTTTCTTATATCACCAGGAGGAAGTATACCAAGTTCCTCTCTTAAAGCTCCTGACCCTCCACCATCATCTCCAACTGTTACTATTGCCGTTATATTTGAAGTATAATACTTTAATCCTCTAAGCATAGTGGAAAGTCCCGTTCCACCACCTATTGTAACTATTTTAGGTCCTTTTACAAGAAGTCTTTTTTCACAAATTAAATTTTCAAGTTTTGTTGAATTTATCGATATATTTAAATACCCTTGATTTATTAAGGATATTATTGACTGAATTCCTTGATTTATAGAAATATATAAAATACAAACTCCGCAAATAATTAAGAAAATATAAAAAAACATATAGTTTTTATTAATAATATTTTTATTAAAAAATTCAACTGCTGCAAATACTATAAATAAAATTCCCATGTTACCAAGTGCAATCCACCTTTTTAGCTTTATTCCCGGCTTCAACCACTGCACTATTTTCATAGTTTTCTTCCACCCTTTTTTATATCCTCATTTATATCTCTGTGTTCTTTGCTTACCTTGTGACCTTTTTCCTTTAACTTATCATACATAGCATTTGCTATAGTAACAGAACGATGTCTTCCACCAGTACACCCTATAGCAATTACTAATTGTATTTTTCCTTCTTTTATATAATTAGGTATCAAAAACTCTAACATATCATCTAATTTATTAATAAATTCTTTAGTTTCTTTAAATCCTAACACATAATCTTGTATTTCTTTATCATCACCCGAGAACTGTTTAAGTTCTGGAATATAATATGGATTAGGCAAAAACCTAACATCAAATACTAAATCTGCATCTACTGGTATGCCATATTTAAATCCAAAAGATAACACATCTATTATAAGTCTATTTTCAATTTGCTCATCATCACCATAAATTCTCCAAATCTTTTCTCTTAATTGCATTTGAGTCATATTAGAAGTATCAATTATATTATTAGCTTTATATTTAACTTCATTTAATCTTCTTCTTTCAAGTTCAATTCCTTGAATAATTCTTCCACCTGGTGCTAGAGGATGGGTTCTTCTTGATTCTTTGTATCTTTTAACTAATACCTTATCACTAGCATCTAAAAATAATATCTCATATCTATAATTTTGCTCTTTTAGATATTTTAAATTCTCAAATAAGTCATCAAAGAATTCTCCGCCTCTAATGTCAATAACTAGAGCTATCTTATTTATCTTACCATCTGTTTGATAGCAAGCTTCTGCAAACTTTCCCATTAAAGTTGGAGGTAAATTATCTACGCAAAAATATCCTAAGTCTTCCAAGCTCCTTATCGCTTGACTTTTTCCAGCCCCTGATAACCCTGTTACAATTACAAACCTCATATTCTTCCCTCCTACATTAATAAAGTCCTATGTTGTTATTATATCATGTTTTTTATATAAATTCTTTATTTTATAAAGTACCCTTTTTCATAAAACAATTACAAATTTAATACTAAAAAAACTAGTATAGGAATATACTATACTAGTTCATTTTATCTTCTCCAACTATTCTAACTTCTGTATTTAATGCAACTTGAAATTTATCATTAACTGTCTTTTTAACTAATTCTATTAAATCTAATATATCCTTTGCAGAAGCATTCCCTTTATTTATTATAAAGCCTGAATGTTTTACAGATACCTCCGCATCTCCTACATGAGCCCCTTTAAGTTCAGAATCCTCTATAAGCTTTGCAGCAAAATATCCTTCTGGTCTCTTGAATGTACTTCCTGCTGATGGATACTCTAATGGTTGTTTTTCTTTTCTTCTTCTCATTAAATCATCCATCCTAGCTTTTATAGAATCATGTTCCCCTCTTTGTAACTTAAATGTAGCTTTAAGGACAATATATCCATTTTTTAATATTAAGCTATTTCTATAACTTAAATCCATCTCTTCCTTACATATTTCTCTAATTTCCCCATCACTATCAATAATAGTGGCACTTTCTATTACCTGACATATCTCCCCGTTGTAGGCACCTGCATTCATAGCAACTGCGCCTCCTACACTTCCCGGTATTCCATGGGCAAATTCAAGTCCTGTTAAATCATTTTTTAATGCTGCATTTGCAACCATAGAAAGAACTGCTCCACTTTCTGCAATAACCTTAGTTTCTTCTACTAAAATTTTATTAAGTTTAGTAAAATTTATGACTACCCCTCTAATTCCACCATCTCTTACTAATAAATTAGATCCATTTCCTAATATAAAATATGGAACATTATACTGTTTGCAAATCTTTATTACATCTCTTATTTTTTCATAACTATTAGGGGTAACAAAAACATCTGCAGGGCCACCCACTCTAAATGAAGTATAGCTTTTCATTAAGACATTATTTTTTATCTCTTCTTTATCTAGAATACTTTCTAATTTTTTATTAATATCCATACTCTGAACCATTAGCTTCTCCTTGACAATTATTATTATGTAATCAATATAAATCTTAATTATTAAAGATCTATATCTTTTAATTTCCCTTTATTTTTTAAATGTGTTATAAGCTTATTCTCATCATTATTTATTATTAATTCTTGTGGCATATCTATGCTGTCTAATATTTCCTGAACCTTATCAAAATTTCCTATAGTAAAACATACATGGGAATCACTTCCTAATATTATCTTTGCACCATATTTTTTGCAAAGTTTTACAATTTCAGTACAGTTAGGTATACTTCCTATACGAGATGTCTTAAAAGAACTATTATTTATCTCTATTAAAATATTTTTTTCTTTTGCCTTTTTAATAACCTCTTCTGCGTGTATAGGAAATGCCGGATTACCAGGATGTCCTATAATATCAACATATGGATTATCCATAACATTTAAAATAGCTTGTGTATTTTCATCAATAGTTCCCGGTGCAACACACGGCTCATGTAGACTTGCTATTACTATATCTAACTCTTTAAGAATGTCTTCAGGTAAATCTACATTTCCCTTATAATCAACAACATTGACCTCACATCCATGTAGCATTGTAACACCATATATTTTTCTTGGCAATACCTTATAATTATAAAAGTACCATATATGTGGAGCATGTGGCATTTTAGGTCCATGCTCAGTAGTTCCTAATACCTTTAATCCTATTTCAGAAGCATATTTTGCATTTTCTAATAATGTTGTATATGCATGACCACTAGCTATTGTATGTGTATGTACATCTAAAGTATATTTCATTGATACCATCCCTCTCTAATCATTGTGCTTACGAAAATAATCTATTATGCTTTTAGCTGCTTTTTCATTAATAGAATCAGTACTCAACAATTTATCATATGAAGCTTTTTTTATATTATCTATACTTCCAAACTTTTGCAACAACTCTTTTCTTCTTTTAATCCCTATATTAGGTATATCTTCTAATATAGAATGAAGAACTCTTTTATTTCTAAGACTTCTATGATATGTTATAGCAAACCTATGCACTTCATCTTGTATTCTAGTAATTAATTGCATAATTTTATTATTACTCTTTATATTTATTTCCCTATTATTATATACCAAACCTCTAGTTTTGTGTTTATCATCTTTAACCATACCACAAACCGGTATAGTTATATTTAGATTTTTTAATACTTCTAAAGCTATATTTACCTGACCTTTTCCACCATCCATTAAAATTAAATCTGGAAATACACTAAACTTTGCTCCACTTAACTTAAGATTTCTTTTTTGTATTTCTTTTATCTCTTCTAATCCATGCTTAAATCTTCTTATTAGTATTTCTTTCATACTATCATAATCATTAGCTCCCTTAACAGTTTTTATTTTGAATCTTCTATAATCACTGTTTTTAGGTTTTCCATCTTCAAAAACTATCATTGTACCTACTGAATCTACACCTTGTATATTTGAAATATCATATGCTTCTATTCTATTTGGTATATCTTCTAATCCTAATAAACTTTGAAGTTCCTTTAATATATTGCTATAAAGTTCTTTATCAACTTTTATTTTCAATTTAAACTGCTCAAGGGTATTTTTAGCATTACTTTCAACTAAGTCCAATAGCTTTTTTTTCTCCCCTTTTAAAGGAATTTTTATAGAAACTTTAGAACCCTTCTTGACTGAAAGCCAGTTTTCTAGAAGTTCTACATCCATTATATCCGGTACATATATATTTTTAGGTATAAATGCTGTACCACCATAAAAATCTTTTATAAAATTTGATATTATATCTTTTTTTTCTTCAAATATTCCTTTATCTAAAATAAAATGTTCTCTACCTATTATTTTACCGTCTCTTGCAAAGAAGATTTGAGCACACCAATCAAATTCATCACTATATATATTTATAAAATCTTCATTATCAAAATTACTAGTAATTATCTTTTGTCTTTCCCTTATTTTTTCAACAGCTAATATTTTATCTCTTATAGCTGCTGCTTTTTCAAATTCTAACTCTTCTGATGCTTCTTTCATTTTTTCTTTTAATTCATAAATTACCTCATTATCTTTTCCATTTAAAAGATCAATAATTTTTTTTATTGTTTTACCATATTCATCTTTACTTATATATCCAGCACAAGGCGCCGTACATAATTTTATATGATAATTTAAACAAGGTTTTATAGATTCTGAATCACTTTTAATAGATAACCTACAATTTCTAATTGGAAAAACTTTTTTTATAAGCTCTATAGTCTCATAAATAGACGAAGTTTCTGGATAAGGTCCAAAATACTTCGCACCATCTTTTGCTCTAATTCTAGTAATAAAAATTCTTGGGAAATCCTCATTTACTGTAATTTTAATAAACGGATAATGTTTATCATCCTTAAGCAGAATATTATACCTTGGTCTATACTTTTTTATTAAATTACATTCTAAAATTAATGCTTCCATTTCCGAGTCTGTAATAATATATTCAAATTCTGCTATGTTTTTTACCATAGCTCTAACTTTACTACTATGATTCTTAGAATTTTGAAAATACTGACGCACCCTATTTTTTAGTACCTTTGCTTTTCCTACGTATATAACTTCTCCTAATGAATTTCTCATGAGATATACACCTGGTTTATCTGGTATTATCTTTAATTGGTATTTAAAATCAAACATATTAAAACACCTCTTCTCTATTAAAAAATTCCTGGTAATCTATATATTATGTATACTAATGAAACTATTATTAAAAACTCTTCTAAATCATTACCTCTTTTAGAATTAACATTGTATGTAAAAGGCATTTTATACTTTTTATTTATAAACGGATAAAATAAAGAAATTCCCATTTTAGTCATCATATCGCAAAACAGATGCATCCCATACCCAATTACAAAATAATAAGCACTGGCCGGTATTGCATAACACTTTCCTATATAACTTGCTATTATTGTAAATATAACTAATCCTATCAAACTATGTGTAAGTCCATTTCTGTGAGATGATACCGCTACAAATATCAATGCAATACCTATAGCCTTTAACACAGGGGATTTGATATACATATAATCAAAATATAATACAATTATTGATAACGCTATATATATTACCATTTTTGTTTTTTTATTTTTAAATGGAAGTATATATTTATTTATCATACTTTTAGGATGGTCTATATCTGGTAATAATGATGCAATTCCTACAATTATTATCCCTAGATAATTAAATCCTCCTGGAACCTTATCATATACGGACATAAAAGTTGCCATACCTATAGCCGCATGAGTTTTCCCTTTCATATTTTCTCCTCTGCATTCTTTATTCTATATAATATAAAAAAGTCAAGATTTAAACTTTCTTGACTTTATTATATCATTTATTTTATTTTCCACGTAGTGCTTCTCTTATTACTTTACCTGCAATCTCAGTAGATACTCCTCCACCAACTCCGCCATTTTCCACAATTACAGCAATGGCTACTTGTGGATTTTCATAAGGTGCAAATCCAACAAACCATGAATGTGGTTTTTCATTAGATTTACCTGTATCGGCTGTTCCTGTTTTACCACATACTTGAATTGAATCTAATGCAGCAGCTCCGGCTGTTCCTTGACTTACTGTATCTTTCATATACTTCTTCACAAGTCCTGCATTTTCACTAGTTGTAACTGTATTTAAGCTTTCTATCTTTATCTTTTTTATACTATCTCCTGATGGACTTAAAACCTCACTTACTAAATGTGGTTTCATAACAACTCCATTATTAGCTACTGTTGATGCAACTATTGCCATTTGTATTGGAGATGCAAGTACAGCTCCTTGACCTATAGCACTCTGTGCCATATTACCTTTTTCATAAGATTTTAATTCTGGAAATTTACTCTTTTTAGCCATAAAACCATCACTAGGTATAATACTATTAAAATACATCTTTTCAGCTGTACCTTTCAAAGCACTATTGCCCAATTCTATACCAAGTCCACCAAAAACTACATTACTAGACTTTACAAGTGCTTCTCCTAAATTTAAACTTCCATATACATGACCATTATAGTTTTTCAATGATTGTCTAGCATTGAAAACCAAGGCTCCATTATCCTCAAATGTTCTATTTGTAACATTTCTTATATTATCTAATGCACTTATTGTTGTTACTACTTTAAATGTTGAACCAGGAGGATATAAACCTTGTATAGCTCTATTATATAAAGGTATATCCTTATCACTATTAATTTTTTTCCAATTTTCTTCAAGATTATTAGGATTATATGAAGGTTTTGATACCATTGCTAACACTTCTCCCGTTTTAGGATCTAATGCTACAACAGACCCTTTATTCTCTCCTAATAATTCATACGCTTTTTGTTGAAGCTTATAATCTAATGTTGTTCTAATATTATATCCAATCTTTTCTTCTTCCTTCATTGAAGTAAGAAATTTCTTTAAATCCATAGTTTCTGTACCTGTAAGAACTGAATCATACTGTTTTTCAAGACCTGTTATTCCAAACTTAGGATGAACATATCCTAATACTTGTGCAAAAGCTTCTCCACCAGTGTAAGTTCTTTTTTGGTTAAGAGTACTTACCTTTTTAGTTTCAGTTAAAGCTTTCATATTTCTATCATAAATAGTACCTCTTAGTACAGAATTTCTTTCCGCTTGTATTCTAGCATTATAACGACTTTTTACAATATCATCTGCCTTAAACACATGAAAATATGTTATATAAGATATTAGTGAAATAAAACATAGTAAGAAAGCTGCAAGAACCATCTTTACATTTTTAGAAATATCATTCAATTGCTGTTCCCTCCTCTGAAATCTTTTGAAGTATACCTAATGCAAAGAAAGTAGTTACCATGGAACTTCCTCCGTAGCTTATCAAAGGTAACGTTATTCCTGTTAATGGAATCATGTTTACAACTCCACCAACTATAACTAACACTTGAGTAGCTATCATTGCACTGTATCCAACAGCAAGTAATGCAGAAAATTTATCATCTATATATACGGCAGCTCTCATACATCTATAAAATAATAAGAAATATAGTATTATAACCCCAAAGGCCATAATCCCACCCATTTCTTCGCTTAAAACTGCAAAAATAAAATCACTTTCTCTAACAGGAATAAATCCAGGATGTCCTTGTCCAAGTCCTGTTCCAAACAATCCACCTGAAGCTATAGCTATCATAGATTGAACAACTTGCATTCCTTCACCAGTAGGATCAGCCCATACATTTCTCCATATAGATACTCTAACTCTTACGTGACCAAACATTTTGTAACTCATGACTGACCCTAATGCAGATAATCCTAAACAAGCAGCTACATACTTAAATTTAGATGTCGCTATGTAAAGCATAGTAACTGACATTCCAAAGAATATTAATGCAGAACCCAAATCTCTTTGTAACACCATAAATCCTAGACATATCATAACTACTGCAGCTGGTTGTATTAAATCTTTATAATTTTTATATTTTCTCAATGCAGATGCTAAATACGCTACTAAAAATATTTTTCCGAATTCCGATGGCTGAAAAACAATTCCACCTATGGATATCCAGTTTCTAGCTCCATGAGTTCTTCCACCTAAAAGTGAACCCATTGCCATTAAAATTATAGTAAATACTAAATATACATATTTGTATTTAGCAAATCGTTTTAAATCTGGTAACAAAACTACTATCATTATGAAACATACCATACCTACGGTAAACCATATAATTTGTCTTATAGCATAATCAACTTTTAGTCTATACAACAGAACTATTCCGATAATTGTAAGTATACTTGCAAAAATCTGTATATACTTATCTCCATCCGGAAAGAATTTTCTAATAACAAAGTGTGCATAAGCTATAAGTACACATACTATCAATCCAATAATTATTGCGTTTTTATCAAAATTTTCTTTAGGCCAATGTAAAATACCTAAATTAAGAAAACAAAGCAAACAAAAAATATAGGTAAATCTTAAAAGTTTCTTTTCATCACGCCTACTGTTCATAACGCTATTCACCAATCTTTCTAACCAATAACTTTAAATACATACTCACCAATTATAATTTCATCATCTACTTTTAAATCCATAGTCTTTTCTAATTTTTTATTGTTGAGCAATGTACCATTTGTACTATTTAAATCTTTTATATAATAGTTATCATTTTTTACAAAAGCTACTGCATGATTTCCCGAAACATACTGATCATGTAACACTAACATATTATCTTCTTTTCTTCCTATGGTAAGTTTAGTGTGTATCGGTATTACAGATCCAACTTTTAAGTTTGAACTGTCATCTCCTACTCTCATTACCTCAAGTCCTAAATGCTTTGAAACTTTTTTTCTCTTGTTTCCACCTTTTATATCCTTGTACATAATTCGTAATGCCATAACTATTATTATATATATTACGACAATAATAAGGACTTTAAAAATTATTCTTATTAACGGCATGTAATCACCTACTTACTAAAATATATTACAAGACTAGCATTAAAAATAGTGCTAGTCTATTATACATCATTATTTTTTATTATAACATCTTTTTTAGATAATATCCTGTATAAGAATTATTATTTTTAGCTATTTTTTCAGGTGTCCCTAATGATATAACATTTCCACCTTTATCTCCACCTTCAGGTCCTAAATCTATTATATAATCTGAACTCTTAATAACATCTAAATTGTGTTCTATGACAACCACAGTATTCCCATTGTCTACTAATCTTTGCAATATACTTATAAGTCTATTTACATCATCGGTATGCAGTCCTGTAGTTGGTTCATCTAATATATATAAAGTTTTTCCTGTGCTTCTCTTAGATAGTTCATATGAAAGTTTTATTCTTTGTGCTTCTCCACCTGATAACTGTGTAGATGGTTGACCTAGTCTTATGTATCCAAGTCCAACATCCATAAGTGTTTGAAGCTTATTTCTTGCTCTTGGTATATTTTCAAAAAATTCAAGTGCATCTTCCACAGTCATATTAAGTACTTCATCTATATTTTTGCCTTTGTATTTTATTTCAAGTGTTTCCCTATTGTATCTTTTTCCTTTACATACTTCACATGGAACATAAACATCAGACAAAAATTGCATCTCTATTTTTATTATTCCATCACCATGACAAGATTCACATCTTCCACCTTTTACATTAAAACTAAATCTACCAGGTTTATATCCCCTCATCCTTGCTTCTGGAGTATTTGAAAAAAGTTCTCTTATTATATCAAAAACTCCTGTATATGTAGCTGGATTTGATCTTGGAGTTCTTCCTATAGGACTTTGATCTATGTTTATAATTTTGTCTATATTTTCTTCTCCTATTATATCTTTATGATATCCTGGGTTTATTTTAGACTTATTTATTTTCTTATTAAGTCCTTTATAAAGAATTTCATTAACTAGTGTACTTTTCCCTGATCCTGATACACCAGTAACAGATGTTAATACTCTTAATGGAAATTCTACATCTATGTTTTTTAAATTGTTCTCTTTAGCTCCAATAACTTTTATAGATTTCCCATTAGATTCTCTTCTAGTTTTCGGTACAAAAATTTCCTTTTTTCTAGTTAAATATTGTCCTGTAATAGATTCTTTGCATTTTTTCACTTCTTCTAATGTTCCTGCTACAACTACTTCTCCTCCATGTTCACCTGCACCAGGTCCTATATCTACTATAAAATCGGCTTCCCTTATAGTATCTTCATCATGCTCAACAACAACTAACGTATTGCCCAAATCTTTTAGATGTTTTAAAGTTCCTATAAGTCTATCATTATCCCTTTGATGAAGTCCAATACTTGGTTCATCTAATATATATAAAACTCCTACAAGTCCTGAACCTATTTGGCTTGCAAGTCTTATTCTTTGAGACTCTCCTCCTGATAAAGTACCAGCTTTTCTATTTAAGTTTAAATAATCAAGTCCCACATCAATTAAAAATCTCAATCTACTTTTTATTTCTTTTAATATTTGACTTGCTATTATAACATTCTTTTCCGATAGTTTTAAATCCTCTATAAATTTAAGTTCATCCTTAATAGACATATTAACAAATTCAAATATTGTTTTTTTATTAATCGTTACTGCTAATGCCTCCGGTTTTAATCTTGCACCTTTACATTTAGGACATGGCTTATCACTCATATATTGCTCTACATGTCTCTTTATATAATCTGAATTAGTTTCTAAATATCTTCTTCTAAGATTATTTATTATCCCTTCATACTTATGATCATATATCCCAAGCTCTCCGTCTTTTACATAAGATACTTTAATTTTATCACCATTTAATCCATACAAAATATAATCTAGTATTTCTCTAGGTAATTCTTCAATAGGCGTATTTAAATCAAACTTGAACTTTTCACTTAGGGCTTTTAGTATACTAAAAGTCCAAGATTCTTCTTTTAATGCACCTTCACCTAATGATATTATTCCGCCATCTAATATACTTTTACTCCTATCTGGTATTACTAGATCCTCATCTATCTCCATTAAACTTCCTATACCATCACATCTATCACATCTACCAAAAGGTGAATTAAAAGAAAATAATCTAGGTGCTAATTCATCTATACTTATACCACATTCAGGACAAGAGAATTTTTCGCTAAACAATATATCTTCTTTTCCAATTACATTTATTATAACTAAACCTTCTGATAATTTTAATGCTGTTTCTAAAGAATCAGTAAGTCTACTTTCAACTCCATCTTTTATTATAAGTCTATCTACAACTACTTCTATTGTATGTTTTTTATTTTTATCTAAATCAATTTCTTCTTCTTGAAGATCGTATATTTCGCCATCTATTCTCGCTCTTACAAATCCATTTTTCTTTATATTCTCTAAAACTTTAACATGTTGACCCTTCCTACCATTTACTAGTGGTGATAAAACTTGTATCTTACTTCTTTCTTCTAGTTCCAATACTTTATTTACCATAGTATCAACACTTTGTTGCGTTATCTCTCTACCACATTTAGGACAATGTGGTACTCCTACTCTAGCATATAGTAACCTTAAATAATCATATATTTCTGTAACTGTTCCAACTGTAGATCTTGGATTTCTACTAGTGGTTTTTTGATCTATTGATATAGCTGGTGAAAGTCCCTCTATATATTCCACATCAGGTTTATCCATTTGACCTAAAAATTGTCTTGCATAAGCTGATAAAGACTCTACATATCTTCTTTGTCCTTCAGCATACAATGTATCAAAAGCTAAAGATGATTTACCTGACCCCGAAAGCCCAGTAAATACAACTAATTTATCCCTTGGAATTTCTAAATCTACACCTTTTAAATTATGAACTTTTGCATTTTTAATAAAAATTTTATTTCTCAACTTTATTTCACTCCTTTCTCATAAGTTTATCTATATCCATTTAATTTTTATATCTATAGCTGTTTCTTCAATTTTTGTATTTCATCTCTTATTTCAGCCGCTTTTTCAAATTGAAGTTCTTTAGCCACCTTTTTCATTTCCTTTTCATATTTATTTATAAGTTTTTCTATTTCTTCTTTACTCATTGTATTTTTATTATTAACAATATACTCTTCTTTATCCTCTGATACCTTTGTTTGAATAACATCTCTTATATCCTTTAAAACCGTTGTAGGCACTATTCCATGTTCTTCATTATATTGCATTTGAATTTCTCTTCTTCTATTTGTCTCACTAATAGCTTTATCCATAGCTTTAGTTATAGTATCTGCATACATTATAACTTTACTTTCTGAATTTCTAGCAGCTCTTCCTATAGTTTGTATAAGTGCTGTTTCCGACCTTAAAAATCCTTCTTTATCTGCATCTAATATAGCAACTAGTGCTACCTCAGGAATATCAAGTCCTTCTCTTAGAAGATTAATTCCAACAAGAACATCAAATTTTCCTTTTCTTAAATCTCTTATTATTTCCATTCTTTTTATGGTATCAATGCTTGAATGTAAATATTCAGTTTTTACTCCCATTTCTTTTAAGTAATCTGTTAAATCTTCTGACATTTTTTTAGTTAATGTAGTTACTAAAACTCTAAATCCCCTATTTATAGTTTCATTTATATTTGAATACAAATCGTCAATTTGACCTTTTATAGGTTTTACTATAATCTCTGGATCTAAAAGTCCTGTTGGTCTTATTATTTGTTCTGCAATATTTGTTGAATGTTCAAATTCATATTGCGACGGTGTAGCACTTACAAAAACAGTTTGATTTAACTTACCTTCAAATTCTTGAAATTTTAAAGGTCTATTATCATATGCACAAGGAAGTCTAAATCCATATTCAACTAGGTTATCTTTTCTAGATCTATCTCCACCATACATAGCCTTAATTTGTGGAAGAGTAACATGACTTTCATCTATAAATAAAAGAAAATCATCTGGAAAATAATCCATTAATGTCTTTGGTGGCGTTCCAGGGTTCCTACCATCCAAAACTCTAGAGTAATTTTCTATTCCACTACAATACCCAACTTCTCTCATCATCTCTATATCAAAATTAGTTCTTTGTTTCACTCTTTGAACTTCTAACAACTTATCTTGTGCTATAAGCTCTTTAACTCTTTCTTCTAATTCTTCTTCTATTTTCTTTATAGCAATTTCTAATTTTTCTTTAGAAGTTGCAAAGTGCGATGCTGGAAATATCGATGCATGCTTTCTTGTATTTAAAATGTTTCCTGTCAAAACATCAAACTCTCTTATTTTATCTATTTCATCACCAAAAAACTCAACTCTAATACCTATGTTAGTCGACGATGCTGGAAATATATCCAGAACATCTCCTCTAGCCCTAAATGTTCCACGAACAAAATTAATTTCATTTCTCTCATACTGTATATCTACTAACTGCCTAATTATCTCATCTCTATCTTTTTCCATACCTTCTCTTAATGAAACTGTTAACTTCTTATATTCTTCTGGATTACCAAGTCCATATATACAAGAAACAGAAGCTACAACAATAACATCTTTTCTTTCTAAAAGAGCAGATGTAGCTGAATGTCTAAGTTTATCAATTTCATCATTTATGGATGCATCTTTTTCTATAAATGTATCCGTTTGTGGTACATATGCTTCTGGTTGATAATAATCATAGTAAGATACAAAATATTCTACACAATTTTCCGGGAAAAATTCTCTAAATTCTGAAGTCAATTGAGCTGCCAATGTTTTATTATGAGCTAATACTAATGTAGGTTTTTGGACTTTCTCTATAATATTTGCCATAGTAAATGTTTTTCCTGAACCTGTTACACCTAATAGTGTCTGAAATTTATCCCCCTCTAATATACCTTTAGATATACTTTTAATAGCTTTAGGTTGATCTCCTGTAGGTTTATATACTGAATGTATTTTAAACTTATCCATCTTTTCATCTCCTAAGAACATTTGTTCACGTATATAAATTTTATACTTTAAAATTTTCTATGTCAATTAAAAAATGTATTTTTTTGTATTATTATAACATATAAACTTTTTTGATATAAAAATAAGCTTAAAAGGTTACCCCTTCTAAGCTCATTTATTATTTATTTTTCTGTTTTAACTTGTTTAATACCTCACTAAATTTATTGTCATCCATATTTAAAACAACCTTTTCTTTAGGTACATTCATGGGTACAAATACAATTCCTAGGTGCTTTGAATTACTATTATTTTTATATCTTATTTCTTCCAAATATCCTGCTGATCTCTTTATTTTAAACCATGCATTATTAGATGCTTCTCTTATTGTTTTTAAAATATCATCTTCTTTAAATACTTTTTTATTATTAACACCCAAAAGTACATCTCCACTCTTTATTCCCATATCACCAGCAGGTGAATTCGGCGCCACTTCTAAAACCATAATTCCACTTTCATCACTTATATACTTAGGCTTTTGCTTCACTTCTCCATATCTTTGTATATATAACATAGCTTCATGTGCTGTTGGTGCAAATATCACAACAAATATTTTGAAAAATATATTTAAAATTGCAAGTCTAGCAAAAATAAATAATATTACACCATACAGCATTATTAAAAGCCCTGAAATTATAGATTTTTCTTTTTTATCTTTAGTAAAAGTAACGCTACTATATCCTATAACTCCATAGAATGGCATAAGTAATATTGCTGCACCAGCTATTAAATTTAAAGGTGTTGACGGTGCTAAAAATGTTTTCCAACTATTTGTTGATATAACTTCTCCTAATGAATATCCATTAGAATTCACTATAAGAGCTATTGCCACCGGCATAATCCAATATCTTTTAAGAGCAAATCCACCAATAATCTTGCCCTTTTTTTTCGTAAATATAGGTATAGCACCTCTACTTCCATCTATCATTACTAAAATTCCTTCTACAAGATGCAAAACAGCAACTAAAGTCATCAATGCTACAATATCTATATTTAAAAATTTAAGTTGCTCTACTTGAACACCGTACATTCTTCTCATAATTTCTAGCAAAATGCTTATAAAACCCAATAATGCTCCTGAATATGAAAAACATATATATTTAGGCTTTATAAACATAAGAAATATTGATAAGAAAAACATTAATTCTATAGATGTATTTTCATCAAATGCCACTCCTAAATAACTAGTTATTACACTTGCTAGAACCCCTCCAAGTATCCCTAATACAATCTGAGATATTGTAAGTTCTAAAGCAGAATTAACTTCTTCTCCAATAATCATCTTTTGAATAGAAACTATTTTGCTATTATACCTATAAAATACCAATAAAAACATTAACAATACAAACACATAAGGAGACGTAACCATAGCATCTGCCACAGATCTTAATGTATTTATTACAACATTCATGAAATATTATTTCTCCTCTCCTTTTTGTTTATTTAATTTTTTGTGTAATTACTTCTAAAGCTTTATTAAATTGAGGATCATTTTTTCTTTCATAAGGTTTCTTTAATAATTCTTCTGGGTACTTTATTTCTATATCAGGTTTGATTCCTTTATGGTGTATGTTTTCGCCTTTAGGTGTATAGTATTTTGATGTAGTAACTTTTAATGCAGTACCATCACCAAATCCAAACTTTCTTTCATAAAGAACACTTTGAACTATTCCTTTTCCAAAAGAATTTTCTCCAATTAAAGTTCCCATGCCATAATCTCTTATTGCTCCTGAAAAAACTTCTGAAGCACTAGCTGTTCCACCATCTATTAATACTACAAGAGGCATTCCTATAAGATCTCCACCTTTTGATTTATATTCCTCTTTGTTTTTATACTTATCTTCTGTAGATACTAAAACTTTATTCTTGGGAACGAATTGTGATGTAATATCAACTGCTTGTGTTAACCATCCTCCTGGATTTTGTCTTAAATCTAGTACCATACCTTTCATTCCATTTTTCTTCAAATTATTAACAGTATTCTTAAATTGATCAAATGTGTGTTCATCAAAAACGCTTATTTGAACATATCCTATATTATTACCAATCATTTCTCCTTTAGATGAAGTAAGTATTATCTCTTCTCTTTTAATTTTTACATCAAAAGTTCCCTTTCCTTCTCTAGTTATAGTTAATGTAACATAAGAACCCCTTTTTCCTTTCATTTTGTTTACTGCTTTATCATATTCTTTTCCAATTACTCTTTCTCCATCAACCTTTTCTATTATATCCTTTGTAAGTATTCCTGCTTTTTTAGCTGGTGAATCATCAAAAGTAGATACTACTACTACCTTATCATTTTTTATACCTATCTGAACTCCAAGTCCTACATAGTTTCCCCCAGTTTGAGTACTAAAATCTTTATATTCCTTTTCATTCATATAAACTGTATATGGATCTTTTAGACTGTCTGCCATTCCCTTAACAGCTCCATCAATCAAATCTTTTTCATTAATTTTGCCATCATAAAATCTCTCTAGATTATTCTTAACTATAAACAACTTTTCAAACTTCATTACTTCTTCATAAGTTCTTTCACTAATTCTTCTAGTTCCTTTGATAGGAAGTCTAGTTCCTAAAATATAAGTTATAAAATTAGTTAAAATTAAAATAAGGGCTACTATTAGCCACCATATACGTCTATTACTGGTATTTTTTAACCCTCTTTCACTATAATTTCCATCCCTTTGTTCCAATTTTTCATCACCTCTTGCATATATACTAGTTATATTTTTACGTTAATTACCCACTATTTATACCTTTTATCTTAAAATTAATAAATATTAAGGCTGACTTAAAAAGTCAACCTTAATATTTTATATTATAATTTAATTTTAAACCTCTAAGAATTTTCTAATAGATAATATACTTCCAATTCCACCTATTACTATTCCCGATATAATAAATATCCATACAACATTCATCGCAAAATATCTTGGAGTTAATATATTTAGTAACATTATTATACCTGTAAGTTTAAGATAAACAGCTTTATATACATAATATAATAATCCACTAGATATCAAAGCACCTATTACACCTATAATTACTCCTTCTATTATAAATGGCCATCTTATAAACCAATCAGTAGCCCCTACAAATTTCATTATGTTTACTTCTCTTCTTCTTGCATATACCGCTAGTTTTATTGTATTTCCTATAAGGAATAAACAAATAGGTATCATTATAAGCAATGCTACACCACCAACCCATTTTACTCCCTTAGTTATTTTAGAAATTTGGTTTACTAAGTCCTCATTTGCTACTACTTTTTCTACAGACTTAATTCCCTTTGTCTTTTCTACTACACTCTTAATAATAGATGAATCGTCTACTCTTATAATAAAAGACTCTGGAAGAGGATTCTGCTTATCTAGACCTTTCATTAAATCTTTGTTTTCCTCTCCTAATTGATTATTTAATTTTTGCAGTGCTTCTGTTTTTGTTATGTATTTTATTCCTGCTACACCTTGTATATTCTTAATAGAACTAGCTACCTTTTGTTTTTCTGCCGCTGCAACATTTTCTTTTAAGAATACTGAAACTTCTAATTTAGATTCTAGATTCTTTAAAAGCTGATTTGCATTTAACATTGTTAAAAGAAATATTCCAAACATAAACAATGTTAATGAAACAGTAATTATTGAAGCTATACTAAGTGTCTTATTTCTTCTTAAGCTTATCAAGGAATCCATGGAAAAATACTTTATTGTACTAATCTTCATATCCGTATCTCCCCCTCTGTTCATCTCTTACTATTATGCCTTTTTCGATAGCTATAACCCTTTTCTTCATACTATCTACAATTCCCTTATCATGAGTTGCCATAATAATGGTTGTCCCAGCATGATTTATATCATTTAATATTTTTACAATTTCAAGTGATGTTTCTGGATCTAAGTTACCAGTAGGTTCATCAGCAATAAGTACAGCAGGATTATTTACTATTGCTCTCGCAAGTGCTACTCTTTGTTGTTCTCCTCCTGATAATTCATGTGGAAAACATTTGAACTTATGTGATAATCCTACCATAGATAATACTTGCGGAACTCTTTTTTTAATTTCTCTATAAGGTGTTTCTACAACTCTCATAGCAAAAGCAACATTTTCATAAACATTCAAAGTAGGTATTAATCTAAAATCTTGAAATACCATTCCTATTTTTCTTCTATAATAAGGAATCTGTTTTCTTGTAATTTGCGTTACATCTTGTCCATTTACTATTATTCTTCCTGTAGTAGGGTCTACTTCCTTGTATAATAATTTAATAAAAGTGGATTTTCCGGCTCCACTTGAACCTACAAGGAAAACAAATTCTCCTCTATCAATATCTAAATTTATATTGGAAAGTGCAAAAATATTATTATCGTATATTTTAGTCGTATTTTTAAACTCTATCATAATATAACTCCTATTCTAGTTTGTATTATATACTACACCACGTATATATTATAACATAAAGTATGTGATTTTAAATTAACATATTATTAATTTTATCAATCAATTATATTCTTAAAACCTTCACCTAAGACTTCATGTGCTTCACTTACTATTATAAATGCACTAGGATCTATTTCCTTTATATAATTTTTTAATTGTATAAACTGTTTTCTGTCTAAAACGGTAAATAATATTTCCCTGTCATTTCCACTATATGCACCTTTTCCTTGTATTAAAGTACACCCTCTTTCTAATTCCTCCATTATATACTTGTTAACCATATCTTTTTTTGAACTTATAACAATTATTGATTTGCATGAATTTAATCCTTCTATAACTAAATCTATAATAATCCCCATTAAAATAACCGATAATATTCCATACATACCTATTTCAGCTGAAAATATAAATCCTGAAACCAATGCTATTACAAGATCTACAATAAGAAGAGCTTTTCCAATATCTATATTTTTAAATTTAGTAAGCATTTTCGCAAAAATATCTGTACCACCAGTTGATGCATTTTCATTAAAAATTATTCCCATTCCTATTCCAGTAATTAATGTTCCAAATAGAGTAGCTAAGAGCAAGTCATGAGTGGCCGCAACAGTTGGTGGAATAAATTTATCTAAAATAGATAATAAAATAGATAATCCCATTGAAGCATACACTGTCCTAGCCCCAAACTTACCATCTATAGCTGAAAATGCTAATACAAATAATGCCCCATTTAATATAACCATTAATAAACCTACACTTAACTTAGGAATAAAATAATTTATTATAATAGCTACACCAGTTATTCCCCCATTAGCAATCTTATTTGGCGCTAAAAAAAATTTTATAGCTATAGCTAATATTACATAACCTAATGTTATAATAGTGTATTCTTTAATATTTTTTTTGAAATTTTCTTTCATAACAACACCCCACAATTTAAAATATTTTCAGCAAATTATGTAAATATCTTGTAATTTACTTTTTATATTTATTTTCCCACATTTTCTTTATTATATCCACTAAATTATTATATGCATTAGTGTTTTATTGTTCTTTTTAATTTTTAATAAAAAAAAGAAGGAGCAAAATGCTCCTTCTTAGTATATAAGTATTTATATATTATTTAAGTGATATTCCTTTTTTTACAGCCTTAACTATATCTTCTGCTGTTAAACCGTATGCTTTTAATAATTCATTTGGTTTACCACTTTCACCAAATACATCTTTAATTCCAACTTTCATTACTGGAACAGGATGAGTTTCTGATACAACTTCACATACTGCAGAACCAAGTCCACCTATTACACTATGTTCTTCAGCTGTAACTATTATTCCTGTTTCTTGAGCAGCTTTTGTTATTAATTCAGTATCAATAGGTTTTATTGTATGTATATTAATAACCTTAACTTTAATTCCTTCTTCTGCTAACATGTTATATGCTTCAAGAGCAGCTTCTACCATTATTCCTGTAGCTATAATAGTAGCATCTTTTCCTTCTCTTAATGTTATACCTTTTCCTATTTCAAATTTATAGTCAGCATTATCATTAATAGTTTCTACAGCAGCTCTTCCAAGTCTTACATAACAAGGTCCATTATATTCAGCTATTGCTCTTATAACAGCTTCTGTTTCTACTGCATCACTTGGATTTATAACTGTCATGTTAGGAATACTTCTCATAAGTGAAATATCTTCTACAGATTGATGTGACGCACCATCTTCACCAACTGTTATACCAGCGTGAGTTGCACATACTTTTACATTTAACTTTGGATAACAAATAGTGTTTCTTATTTGTTCAAAAGCTCTTCCTGCTGCAAATATAGCAAATGTACTAGCAAATGGGATTTTACCACAAGTTGAAAATCCAGCAGCAACTGCCATCATATTTGCTTCTGCAATTCCCATGTTAAAGTGTCTTTCCGGACAAACATTTTTAAACTCAGAAGTTTTTGTTGATTTAGATAAATCGGCATCAAAAACAACAACATTAGGATTTTCCATTCCTAATTTTGCTAACGCCTTTCCATAAGCTTCTCTTGTAGCCATCTTATTTGCCATTATTTTTCACCTCCGATTTCTTCTAATGCTTGCTCGCATTGTTCCTTACTAGGAGTTGTTCCGTGCCAACTAGCGATATTTTCCATGAATGATACGCCTTTTCCTTTTACTGTTTTAGCAAGAATCATAGTTGGTTTTTCTTTTATAGTTTTAGCTTCTTCAATTGCTTTTATAACTTCTTCCAAATCATTTCCGTCGATAGTTATAACATGCCATCCAAATGCTTCAAATTTTGCATCTAAAGGATCACTACCCATAACATCGCTTGTTTTTCCATCTATTTGTAGTCCATTATAGTCAACAAAAGCGGTTAAATTGTCTAGTTTATAATGAGCTGCTGCCATTGCTGCTTCCCACACTTGACCTTCTGCTAATTCTCCATCTCCAAGTACTGAATATACTCTGTAATTTTTATTATCTAATTTTCCTGCCATAGCCATTCCTACTGCTGTAGAAATTCCTTGACCTAATGAACCAGTAGACATATCTACTCCTGGAACATACTTCATGTTAGGATGTCCTTGAAGCATTGAACCAAATTTTCTTAAAGTCATTAATTCGTCTGGATTGAAAAATCCTCTTCTTGCTAGAGCACTATATAAAACTGGTGCTGCATGACCCTTTGATAATACGAATCTGTCTCTATCTGGATTTTTTGCATCCTCTGGATTAATATTCATTTCTTTGAAATATAAAGCTGTTAATATTTCAACAATTGAAAGTGATCCGCCTGGATGCCCAGAGCATGATTCTGTAAGCATTTGTACAATATCTTTTCTGATTTGCTTAGCAATTTGCTTTAGCTCAAGAATGTCTTTTGTCATTTTCTAACTCCTCCTAGTTTTTATCCTTTTTAATTATTATAACAATATATTTAAAAAAATACACTATAAAACTTTAAAAAGGGCATTTCTGCCCTTTTTTTTATAAACCAACACTTATTAATAATGCCTCGTCTACTTTTCTCATATCTTTATCGGACATATGTCCAATTTTCTCTTTTAATCTTTTTTTATCTAAAGTCCTAATCTGTTCTAACAAAACAACCGAATCTTTATTTAATCCATATTCTTCAGAAGAAATTTCAACATGAGTCGGAAGTTTTGCCTTATTTATTTGAGATGTAATCGCAGCTATTATTACTGTAGGACTATACTTATTTCCAATATTGTTTTGTATAATAAGTACTGGTCTTATTCCTCCTTGTTCTGAACCCACAACTGGGCTTAGATCAGCATAAAATATATCTCCTCTTTTTACTACAATTGTCATCAGGCAAATCACTCTCCGCAAGCTTAGCTTCATATTCTTTTAATACTACCATATCCTCTGCAAAGCCCATTTCGCAAATATCTAAATTAATTTCTGCCATTTCTTTATAGCCATTTTTTAATTCATTCAATTTGTTTTTACCTTTAATACATTGTATTAAATAAGTCTTAATTAATTTACTATTTTTTTTATATTTTTTTATACTTTCTTTATTAACTATTATATTTATTAAGTCATCTTTATGTGCCTTGGATAAAGTAATTTTAAATTTCTTTGAACTTGACATAGAGTTATTGTACCTCCTAAATTAACATAGAGAAAATATATATCATATCACATATTATACTTGTATTTTTGTCAAAATGTCAAAGAAAGACGAGAGTTTTTTATCTAGCTACTTCCTTAAATTTAATATTCTATATTCTAATTGTACTTACTATACATAATTCCTAATCTTAACCACTTCTTCATTTTTTATGTACACCCTCGGAACTCTTTTACTAATCATGCAAACCACTTCATAATTTATAGTACCTAACATACTCGCAATATCATCTGCATCAATTTTAATTCCATTTTCTTGTCCCATTAATATTACTTCGTCTCCTATTTTAATATCACCTTTTATATCAGTAATATCAACCATACATTGATCCATACATATTCTACCTATTATAGGAGCAAATTGTCCGTTTATTATTACTTTGGCTTTATTAAATAATAGCCTAGTGTATCCATCTGCATATCCTACTGGTAATGTTGCAATTATACTTTCTCTTTCTGTTTTGAACTTTCTTCCATAACTTATATATTTCCCAGAAGATATTTTTTTTATGTGAACTATATTAGTTTTAAGCTCCATTACCGGCTTTAACTTCAGTTTAGATTTATCAACTTGATTTGATGGATAGTAACCATATAAAATTATTCCTGGCCTTACCCCTTCAAATTGAGTTTCTGATAATTCCATTATTGCGGCACTATTTGCTATATGCCTAGTTTGTATATTTATATTTTCTTTCTTTAGTTCATCATAGAACTCATTAAATTTCTTTAATTGATAATATGTGTATTCTTTATTAGATTCATCCGCCGTGGAAAAGTGTGTAAATATACCTTTTATTTCTACATTAGGTAAGTTACTTATTTTTTTTACATCCTGTACACTTTCTTTATTGGGTAAAAATCCTATTCTTCCCATACCTGTATCAACTGCTATATGAATTTTGATTTTTTTATGCATTTTTTCAGCTACCCCTGATAACTGTTTTGCATATTCTAGTGAAAATACCGTCTGCTCAATATCATGTCTAAGTAAGGTATCAATTAAAGTAGGTGCAGTAAATCCTAAAACCATTATAGGACATTCAATACCACCTCTTCTTAGTTCTACCCCCTCGTTAATTACTGCTACCGCAAGTCCTGTAGCTCCATTTTCTATAAGTGTTGGCGCTACATCTAATGCACCATGTCCATATGCGTCAGCTTTTACTATACCTATTATTTCTTTACTACTTGATATTTTTTTTATCTCTTTCACATTAAAAGCAAGATTATCTAAATTAATTTCTGCCCAAACTGGTCTTAAATGCTTAAACACTTTACTACCTCCTAAATGAAGATATTAATTATCTTCATATCTTTTGTATTATAAAATTATTTTTTAAATACTTCTTCTGCTATTTCTGCATTAGGAATAAAATTTTTATACAAAAAGCTTAACATTTCTTTTCCCTTAATGTCATAAATAGCTATTTTTTCAGGATTATTATTTTCAAGATTTACATATAATATAGCTTTGTTTATGTTCCTATTGTTTCCAGGTATAGTAAGGTTAATTAACTGATACTCTCTATCTTTTATTGTCTTAAAAGAACTTTCTATATCTTGATTTGTATACAATAATCCTATATATTCCTCTATAAAACTTAATTTGTATACGTCATCAAAATTTTTGTCTATTTTATATTGTTTATTATTGTTTAAATCTCTTACAGTTATATCATTCTCTTTGTATAAAAGAATTCTTTTGTCACCTATATCTAATCTATGACCAAATTTTTTATTATAGAACTGTTTGCAATTCTTTTCTATCTCTTGTTTACTATTTTTTATATGTACGCTTACATCACAACTATAACTGTTTAAATTTTTCAAATAATCAATTGCATCATTAGGATTTATCTCCTTGTTACTTTTATTCCCAAAAATGAAGATACCACCTAATATAATGAAAATACCAAGAGCCAATAGCATAATTTTTTTCCTCATAAAATTCCTCCAAGCATATATTTTATGTTAATAATACTATTCTCCCTTAGTATATATTATTCCACTTTAACTTATCATCAATTTATACCTTGTAACTCTTTTAGTGAAAACGGTAATTCTTCTAAAATGTGAGTTGCATTTACACAAAATCTATTTTTAGATAACTTATCTCCACTATATCCATGAATATAAGCACCAACATATGCGGCTTCAAATGCCTCCAATCCTTGTGACATCAATGCAGCTATAATTCCAGTTAAACAATCTCCCATTCCACCAGACGCCATGGCACTATTTCCAGTTGTATTAACCATTGTATTTATTCCATCAGTAATTATTGTGTTATATCCCTTTAATAGGACTATAATATCGTATTCCTTTGCAAATTGCCTTGCTATATCCATTCTATTTTTATTAATTGTATCTACAGGGATTCCCGTTATTCTCGACATTTCTCCAACATGTGGAGTTAATACAATTTTGTTGTTTTTTTCCTTTAATATTTGAAGATTATCTTTTAGAACATTTATAGCATCAGCATCAATCACTATAGGAGAATCAGTGTACCTTATTATATCTCCTAATATTTTTAAAGTCCCTTCATTATTTCCCATTCCTGGACCTACTGCTATGGAATCACTTTTTTTTAATATATCATTTAATTTTCCTTTATCTTTAAATGAAATCGTCATTGATTCTACTAATTTATTACTTAGTATATCTTGTATTTTTTCTGGACAACAAAGGGTTACAAGTCCTGATCCGCATCTTACTGCTGCTTGTGTTGATATATATGCTGCACCTGTAAATCCAACTGATCCAGCTACTATAGTTGTTCTTCCAAAATCTCCTTTATGAAGATAGTTTGCTCTTATTGGTATAATATTTTTTATGCTTTCTTTTTCTATTAAATAATCATGTATAAAAAAATTTTTTGTAACAGATTTAGGGATTCCTATATTCTCAACTATAAGTTCTCCTATATACTTGAAAGATTCATAGTTTAAAAACCCTTTTTTATAAAATTGAAATGAAATAGTTTTACTAGCTTTTACACAGCATCCTAAAATTTCTCCCGTGTCTGAATTCAATCCTGATGGAATATCTATGGCTATAACGTATGAAGCTACTTTATTGATACAAAAAATTACTTCTTTGTGAATTCCTTTTATCTCTCTTGAAAGCCCTGTACCAAATATAGCATCAATCACTATATCTCTTCTTTCTATAGACCTTCTTATGAACTCTATATCTTCAGCAGCTTTAATAAATGAAACATTAATATTCATATTACATAATATTTTATAATTATTTTCACAATCTTTACTTAGCGTATCTTCTGAACCAATTATGAATATATCTACTTGTTTTTTTAAAACACTCAGATGTCTTGCTAAAGCTAGTCCATCTCCACCATTGTTTCCATTACCACATATGATTGTAAATGAATTTAATACATTCATATCTATATTTTTCAATACTTTTAAAGCCGCATTTTCCATCAAAACCATACTAGGTATTCCTATATTTTCAATAGAAAATCTATCTATGTCCCTCATCTTTTGAGCTGTTACAATTTCCATTGTCTACCACCTCCAAAATTGCATAGGCTATAGCATTTTCTCTACCATGAGATATACTTAAATGTATTTTATAATTACCCCATTTTTTATCTATCTTTTTTGCTTTTCCCTTTAAATTAACCATAGGTTTTCCTAAAATATTGTTTTCTATCTCTATATCTTTAAATTCAAAACCTCTAAACCCTGTTCCTAAAGCTTTAGAAACAGCTTCTTTTGCAGCAAATCTCCCGGCAACAAATTCAGGTCTCATATTTCTACTTTTAAAATATTCTATTTCATTTTTGGTAAACAATTTAGTTATAAAATTAGGATTTCTATTTATAGCTTTTTGAATTCGTTCTATTTCCACTATATCTGTTCCAATACCAATAATCAAACTTAATCACCTCCAAATTATAATAATAATTTTACACCTAAACGAAACTTTTATAAATGAAAAAATGTATCTTGAAATTAATATTTTCCTTATAAATAAAAAAAAGAAGGTTTCCCTTCTTTAGCATGAACATATATTATTCATCATTTCATCATAGTCCATGGTATAATTATCTATGTATTCACCTAATATATCAATTAGATGTAATGGTGACACAGTGTGTTTGTAAAGCATCTTTACAAGAGCAATTACCTTTTCTTTATTAGGACTTATATTTTTCACAGAATCTCTTTCGATATTTACGAGAAAACCGTTTACAATATCCCTTCTTTCTACTTCTATTCCATAAGACTCTATTTGCACTTTGTATATCCCTGGAAAAGCAACTTTGTTTTTTACAACTCTATATGAATAATCGTATCTCACATCTTCTCTGTCTTCACTTCTACATAAATTTTCTATAATCAACATTGTCCCTCTCCCCCTGAACTCTTCTTTATTAATATATATTAGCATGTTTTTTTTAAAAAACATGTCATTTCATAATAGTTGATTATATTTTTTTATTCCTAAGTTATGACATTAATATCAATTAAACTTTAAATATATCCTTTCATATCCTTTTTTTATATTTAAAAATGAATTCATATAAAATTTTATGTCGAAACACTTAAAACTTCTTTGAAGAAATTGCAAGATTTATAGAATTTTTTAATAACTTTTTATCGATATTCATATACCCACATATATCCTCCATTATAAGTATCATAATAACTATAGATGCTATATGATTATTATCCTCTATATTTAGCTTATACTTATTTGCGTAATAATGTATTATATCTATTCTACACTTAATATCCTTATATATCATTTCCAATATATCATACAACACTATACAAGAAACAAGCACAAAATCATTTTTAACTTTCTCTGACCCATTTAAAATTTCCTTTAATATTTTATTTAACTGTACATTTTTATAATTTCTTTGTAAATTCACTACATAATCATCTGCAATAAATTCACCTATAATTAAACTATCTATTAGTGATATTTCTCCTTTTGTATTAAAAATTATACTAAACTCTATTTCTCTTCTATTTTCATTTTTTATTTCATCAAATAACTTTTTCATTCTATAATTAAACTCACTAGTAAATGTTGAATCCAATATAAAATATTCTAATTCTTTAGAAACTGATTTACCTAAAAAATTTTTAAAGTTCTTATATGTATCACTTAACTTCTCATTGTTTTCCATAAAAATCCCTCCCATAAATATTTGTATACATAAATATATTTTGACATTAATATGAAAATTTATTCTTACACGTCCTTTTGCATAAAAAAGCATGAATATAAAAATCTTATATCCATGCTTTTAACCTTATTTATAAATCTTTCATAATAATATTTAAGCGTCTATATTTGAATCTGATTTTATTTTAACTTTTCTTACTACTTTTAAGAATATCAATAAACAAATTACAGCTACTATTATTCCAACTGGAGCACCTATTGCCATTGATAACTTAAATCCTTCAGGTGCAACTAGTATATAAGTTGTACATACAGATGTCATAAATACCGCTGGAACCATTGCTATTAAATACTGTTTTCCTGTCTTTAATAAATACATTGCTCCTGACCAAAGAACTATTGTAGCTAAAGTTTGATTTGACCATCCAAAGTATCTCCAAACTTTTCCGAAGTCGATTAATGTTAATCCATATCCTACTACAAATAAAGGAATACTGATCATTAATCTTTTCTTTATCTTAATTTGATCAAATTTTATTGAATCTGCAATTGTAAGTCTAGCACTTCTAAATGCTGTATCACCTGAAGTTATAGGACATGCTACAACACCTAATATTGCAAGTGCTCCTCCAACCTTTCCAAGTAGACCATTACAAACTTGATTAACTACTATACCAGCATTGTTATTATGTGCAACCATGAAATTATTTAATTGAGGAACTCCGCCAAAATAACTCATTGCTGCTGCTGCCCAAATTAAAGCAACTATACCTTCTGCTATCATAGCGCCTAAGAAAATTCTTCTTCCTTGACTTTCTTTAGTTATACATCTAGCCATTAATGGAGATTGTGTTGAGTGAAATCCTGAAATAGCTCCACATGCAATTGTTATAAACAACATTGGAAATAATGGATGTTCAGCTGGTGCTACATGCATATTTTTTAAATTTCCTACTACTTCTGGTATTGGAGCACCCTTTATTATAAGTGCACCTGCAACACCTACAGCCATTATCAATAGACATATTCCAAAAATAGGATAAATTTTTCCTATTAGTTTATCTATTGGTAATAAAGTTGCTAATACATAATATGCAAAAATTATATATAAGAATGTTTGCTTACTTACTGAATCTATTAGTCCATGTAATATACCTGCAGGCCCACTTACAAATACAACACCTGTTAAAACAAGAAGTACAACAGAAAATACTATCATGAATTTTCTGAAACCGTTTCCAAGATATTTACCAACTACTTCTGAAATACTAGCCCCATCATGTCTTACTGATAACATTCCTGATAAATAGTCATGAACCGCTCCTGCAAATATACATCCAAATACAATCCATAGGAAAGCTGATGGTCCCCACATAGCTCCTGCAATAGCTCCAAATATAGGTCCAAGTCCCGCTATGTTTAAAAATTGAATTAAGAAGATCTTCCATTCCGGCATGGGTACAAAGTCAACACCATCTTGAAGTCTTATAGCCGGAGTTTTAATATCATCGTTAGCTCCAAAACATTTTTCTACAACCTTACCATATACTATATAACCAACTATTAAAGCTATCATAGATAATACGAATGATACCATAAACTCTACCCCCTTAAATTTTATTCTTTATTCTTTTTCTTACTTTCATTATAGAATTTTAGATGTTAATTGTGATATAAATTTCACGAAATAACAAAATAAGGGAATGAATTGCATTTATATATTCATTAACTTTTTGAAAGAATTTAAGTTATTTCTACTTACAGGTATTTGCTCGTCTAAATCCTTTAATTTAATCATAAATGTATTATTAAACCATGGTATTATTTCTGTTATTTTATCTATATTAACTATATATGATCTATGTGTTTTAAAGAATATATTTTTAGGTAGTTTTTTATAAAAATCTGATATACTACAATTTTCTATATACTTATCACCTTTAGTAAATATTAAAGTTCTCTTTTCATCAGCTTCACAATAACAAATTTCTGAAATATTTATAACCCTTAATTTTTCATTTTTTTTAAGAGCAATTTTATTTTTTATACAGTTTTCAATGCTTTGACTTTTTAGATTTTCTAGTCTTTTTAATGTTGTTATTATTCTTTCCTCTGAATATGGTTTTAAAATATAATCAAATGCCTCTATTTCAAAAGCTTCTAATGCATGCTCCTTATAAGCTGTTATAAATACAACTACTATTTTTTTATCCAAATCATTAATTATATGCGCTAAAGCCATACCATCTAACTTAGGCATACTAATATCTAAAAATATAACATCAGGTTTATTTTCTTGTATATATTTTAGTGCTTCTATAGAATCATCAAATTCCGCATCTATAGCAATACTACTAGCTTGATTTATGAAATATTTTAATTCTTCTCTTGCTGGATATTCATCATCTACAACAATGCAATTCATAAAATCACTCCTTTATTCTTTTTACAATAAAAGAAACCTTAGTACCTTCCTTCAACCTTTCTATATTAAGACCATGACCATAAAAAAGTTTTAATCTATTATTAACATTTGATATTCCTATTTTATTTTCTTTCATAGTACCACTATATACTTTTTTTATAATTTCTTCTTCAATACCAACTCCATTATCCTCTACAATAACTTCAAAAGCATTATCACTTTTTAATTCTATAGAAATTTTAACCTTTCCTTTTCTTCCTGAATTTAAAATTCCATGTTTAATAGAATTTTCAACTATTGGTTGTATAATAAGACTAGGCATTTTTATATCTATGTTATCTTGTATGTTATATCCTACAGATATCTTTTCTCCAAACCTTGCTTTTTCTATAGATACATATGCTTTTACTTGTTCTAGTTCTTTATAGACATCTACAAGGTCGTCACCTATTTCCAAATTATATCTTAAAAATGTGGATAAATTTATTATTAATTCTCTTGCTTTATTGGGATTTATTCGTACAAATGATGCGATAGTGTTTAATGAATTGAATAAGAAATGAGGATTAATCTGCGTCTGCAACGCTTTAATTTCTGCTTTAGTTGCCATTTCTTTAAGTTTACCTATTTTACTTATTTCTAATTGTGTTGATATAATTTGTGAAAGTCCTATAGCTAAATTCTTATTTTTGAAAGATATAGCATCATTTTTTCCATAATATATTTTTAAAGTACCTATTATATTTTTTCTTTCTTTTAGTGGGACAATAATTCCTGATTTTAGAAGACAAGATTCACATGAACAATTAATTTCTTTAGCATTTGTTAATGTTAATATTTTACCTTGTTTTATGACTTCCTCAGTAGCACGTGTTAATATCTCAGCTCCTTTAATATGATGATCAGCTCCAAGTCCTACATGCGCAAGTACATGTTTTTTATCTGTAATAGCAACTGCATCTGACTTAATAGCTTCTTTTATAATCTCACAAATCTTCTCAAAAGATCCTGCATTTATTTCTCTGAAATATGGTAATGTTTTGTTCGCTATATCTAAAGAAAGTTTCGCTTGCTTTGCAGCTATCTCTTCTTTTTCTTCAAAAATATTTTCAATCAGTAGAATAAGTAATGAGATTCCAACTGCATTCGCAAGTCCCATAGGTATATATATATTCTTAACTATAGATAAAGCTACATAAAATGGTTTAGAAAATATAAGTATTAAAATCATCTCTAAAGTTTCTACCCCTAAACCTCCTAAAAGTCCATATAACCACCTATTATTTTGAGTTGCATACTTATGAAGAACTCCCCCTATAAATCCACAAGCAATAGTTGTAATAGCACATGGTATTGCTGTTAATCCACCTGAATCTATAAGTATTCTATGTATTCCTGATATAAATGCAGATGAAATACCAATAAAGGGACCACAGAGAATTCCTCCTGCCATGACCCCTACAATTCTTGTATTGGCTATCGCACCGTGAATTTCTGTTCCTATATACGTTCCTAGAATTCCAAATCCTCCAAATACTATAGACAATATAACTAAATCTTTTTTATTAAACTCATCTTTTACAATGATTTTCTTTAAACTTTCACATTGTGACAATACAAAGGCTATTAAAATAAAGTATCCCATATTATTAATAAGATTTTTTATTAAATCTACCATAATGTATCACTCCTCTTTTATCCACCAAAAACTTTAGAATATACAGCTGGGAAAACTGCCATTCCTCCTGTAATTATAAGAGCTGAGATTAGAGCACCTATAGCTGCACATATTACTGATTTTTTAAAATCTAATTTTAAAAATGCAGCTACTACACTTCCAGTCCATACTCCTGTAGTTGGTAGTGGTATTGCTATAAATGTAATAAGCCCTATTTCTTTATATTTTTCTAGTTTAGCTGAATTTTTACTTATCTTTTTTTCTATAAAATTATTGATCTTGTCAAAGAATTCATACTTTTTCATCCATTCAAATATTTTATTAAATAATAATAATATGAATGGAACAGGTAGCATACTACCAAGAAAGCTTATCCAAAATACTGTAATTGGATCTATTCCCGATATTATTCCCATTGGTATTGCTGCCCTTTGCTCAAAAATAGGAACTGCTGATAATAAAAATACTTGTAACAACTTACTCATTTATTTTCTCCTTTAAAGTTTATTTAGATTATTTAATTTATATACTCTCATTAATATTATAAATAATTAAGTCTACAAATTCTACATTTTTACACTTTAGTATTTAACTAATGAAAATATAATGACAAATTCGTATTTTAATTTATAATTAAATATAGATAATTCGTTTATAAGGAGACTATAGCAATGAAAAATTACAGTGTTTTTGATATAGTAGGTCCTATAATGGTAGGTCCTTCAAGTTCTCATACAGCTGGTGCTGCAAGACTTGCAAAACTCGCTAGTCTTATTTGTGGTAAACATATAAAAAAAGTTGAATTTATACTTCATGGATCTTTTGCTAAAACCTATAAAGGACATGGAACAGATAAGGCACTAGTTGCTGGTATTTTAAAAATGGATCCATGGGATGAAAATCTTAAAAACTCATTTTATATAGCTAAACAAAAAGGCATCCAAATTAAATTTATAGAAGGCGACTTAGGCGATGTCCATCCTAACACAGTAAAATTCTTAATGACGCGAAAAGATGGTAGTTTATGTGAGGTTACAGGTTCCTCAATAGGAGGAGGAAATATCTTAATTTTTGATATTGAAGGTCAAGCTGTAGAATTTAAAGGAGATTATCCAACACTTATAACTAATCATAATGATACTCCTGGAGTAATCTCAAAAATTACTACTATGCTCTATTCGGAAAATATAAATATAGGCTCAATGAAAGTTTATAGAGATGCTTTATCAACCGCGACTATGGCTCTTGAAACTGATAATATAATTCCAGAAGAAATAATTGAAAAAATAAAAAAAATACCTGAAATAAAAAAACTTAGAGTTATAAATCCAATTATAGAAGGAGAGATATAAACTAAATGTTTGTAAACAGTGGAAAAGACCTTATTGAAGTTTGTAAAGAAAGAAATTGTACGATATGGGAATACACTTTAAAAACAGAAGCCAAAAACAGTGGTCTAACAGAAAAACAAGTACTAGAAAAGATGAAAAAAAATCTTAATGTAATGAAAGACTCTACTAGCTTTGCTTTAAATCATGAAGTAAAATCAGTAAGTGGTTTAATTGGTGGAGATGCTATAAAACTAAATAAATATGCTGAAAATAAAAATACATTAACAGGAAATTTTATTGTAAAGGCTATGGCAAGAGCTATTTCATGTTCTGAAGTTAATGCAGCTATGGGTAGAATAGTTGCATGTCCCACTGCTGGTTCTTGTGGTATTCTTCCTGCAGTAATTATTTCTGCTGGTGAAAAATTAAATAAATCAGATGATGATTTAGTAAAGGCTCTTCTTACAGCATCAGGAATAGGAGTTATTATAGCTAAAAATGCTACAATTTCTGGCGCAGAGGGAGGTTGTCAAGCTGAATGTGGCTCTGCTGCTGCAATGGCCTCTGGTGCTGTTGTAGAAATGATGGGTGGAACTGTAGAACAAGCTTTGCATGCTAGTGCAATAGTAATAAAAAACATATTAGGATTAGTATGTGATCCAGTTGCAGGATTAGTTGAAGTCCCTTGTGCAAAACGAAATGCTTCTGGTACAGTATCTGCACTTACAACTGCTGACTTGGTTATGAGTGGAATTATAAGCATAATACCTTTTGATGAAGCAGTATGGGCAATGTATAAAGTAGGTAAGCAACTTCCTTGTGAACTACGTGAAACAGCCCAAGGTGGTCTTGCCATAACTCCAACAGGTATTAAATTAAAGGAACAAGTATTTGGAAAAGATAACTAAACTTTTATATTAATAAAAATAAGTGATTATAACTATGCAATAGTTTAATCACTTATTTTTTTATTGTTTTTAGACTTTCATATTTATTTCTTATTTTAATTATTTTTTCTTATAATGTTGAAAAATGTAATAAAATCTTTTAATATGTAATTATGCACTTATAAAACATATATTTTACATTGTTTTAATTTAATTAATTAAAATTCATATTAAAACTATCATACAAATATCTAGGAGGAATACTGTGAAAATACGATTCAACTTCATTAAAAGTATACAAGGTAAACTAATACTATCATTTATTACGTTATGTATATTATTATTATTAATAGTAAACTTCATAACTTATCGCTGTGTCTCTAACGAAAGCAAAAAAAGCTTTATTGATCTAACTGAAAAACAAATAATCCAAATAGATAAAGATATAACTAACTATGTATCTACAATAAAAGAAACCTGTAACTTATTAAGTAATGATCCTGACATGGAAGGTATAGGTTCAAAAATCACTTCATATATAGATAAAACTAGTTCCAGCGGATATACAGAAATGACACCACTTTCTAATGATCCATTAGAAAGCCGTTTATATAAGACTTTTGAAAATGTTGTTAAAAATTATTCACTAATAGATGCTGTGACTTTGGCAGTATCAGAAAATGGAGGATTTTTAAAATATCCCGCTATAAAAAGAAGTAATGGATATGATCCAAGAAATCGTAAATGGTATAAACAAGTTATTAGTGACCCTAACAAAATCCATTTATCAGATGTCCATATAACCTCTACTGGTGATTTAATAATCTCAGCTTTAACATCGATAAAAAGTTCAGGTGCAATTAAAGGAGTATTAAGTTTAGATTTTAATCCAAAAGAATTATCAAAAATTATTGAAAATATTAAATTAGGTAATCGTGGATATATTATTCTTACAGATAAAAATGGTAATATTCTTGCTAATCCCAAAGATAAAAGTTCTATATTTAAAAACATTAAAGAACTAAATATTAAGGGCTTAACCGGTATTTCAAATACATCAAAGCATGAATTTAAAACTACGCTTCCAAACGGTAAAAATTACTTAGTTCATATACATTCTTCATCTAATAAAGACTTAGGTTGGAATTATATATCTTTTGTAGAAGAAAACGAGATTATGAGCTCTGCTAATAGAATAGAAACTATAAATATTATAGTATTAATTATTTCATTGATAGTAGTATCACTTATAACTTATATTATTTCAAATACAATATCAAAACCTATAAAATCTATTTCTAATCATTTAAAACTAATTGGCGATGGTAATCTTACAGATAAATTAGATGAAAAATATTTAAATTATAATGACGAAACGGGACATATAGCTAGAGAAACCTTCAAAATGCAATTATTTTTAAATAAAATTCTGTTAAATGTAAAAAATCATTCTTTAGATATACAAAATAATTCTAGTATTTTATATAACTCTATAAAACAAATATCATTATCTTCTGAACAAGTATCTTCTGCTGTACAAGATACTTCTAAGGGTACTTATACACAAGCTGAAAATCTTTCCCAGATTGTAACTAAATTTAATAGTTTCAGTAATGAAATTAAACAAGTTATAAAAGAGCTTTCAAAAATTGATAATGATACTAAAAATATTAATTCAACAGCAAATACTAGTAATACGGATTTGAAAAATCTCACAAATTCTATGAATGAAATAAGTGATAATTTTGGCAATTTATCTATGAAAATAAATGAATTAAATAATAGTGTAAAGCAAATTACCAATATTATAAGCCTAATTAATAATATAGCTGAACAAACTAATCTTCTTGCATTAAACGCCGCTATTGAGGCGTCTAGAGCAGGTGATTCTGGAAAAAGTTTTGCTGTAGTTGCAGAAGAAATTAGAAAACTATCGGAACAAAGTAAAATTTCTGCTAAAAATATAAATGATATATTAATCAATATTTCAAATGATACATCTATCATTGTTTCTGATTCTGAAAATATAAAAAACGAATTTAAAAATGAGCTTTCCGTAGTAAATAAAAGCATTACTGCTTTTAAAACTATAACAACTATGGTTGAATCAGTAAGCCAAAATTTAAATTCACTAAGTTCTTCTACCACTAATATTGAAAAAGATAGAGACCTTATTTTATCTTCTATAGAAGAAATATCCGGAGTTTCTGAAGAAATTTCAGCCTCTTCAGAAGAGATTTCGGCTTCTTCAGAAAATGTTAATGAATCTATTATTGGTATACTTAATATATCAAAAAAATTAAATGTAATTACAGACTCTATGATGTCAGATGTTAATACTGTAAAAATAGATGATAAATAATAACTATATGTATAACCCACCTAAGTCTATAGGTGGGTTTTCTTCTTCATCTAAATATTTACTATAACTGTGTGTATTTCATTTGATTTTACTTTATAAGTTCCATTTGCAACACCAGCAAATAGATATACACCATTGGCATTTGTTTTAGTGAATGCAATAGGTGTTAATGGATTATTAGGAGTTGTAGTATTAACTTGATAAAGTATAACATTGGCACCACTAATAGGTTGAGCACTAGCATTTGTAATAATACCTGATACTGTACCTTTTAGACTACCACCCACAGTTGGAACCATCTCTTTAACAACTTGTTGTATTTGACCATTAGTATTTATAGTTACATCAACTGATAAGCTGTCATATCCCAAAGCAGTAATTTTTACAGTATAGCTTGCTTTTGGTACTTCTGGGAATACAAATTGACCATATTGGTTACTATAGGTTACAGCTTTTAATGTTTGAGTACCTCCTGTCTCATTTAAGAATAATGATATAACTGCACCATTAATAGCTTCTTGTGTACCTTGTTTTGTTAAATCTCCAGCTATTATACCAAGTTGAGAACTTGGATCTGCAGTTAAACTAAAATTTACTGTATAATAATGATAGGATTTTACCGTTAATACCGGAGCTTGATTTAAACTCATTCCTGTTGCTATAGCAAATATATTATAAGTTCCTGCCGCTACATTTTTAAATGAATAATTGCCACTGGCATCAGTTACTGTGTGTTGTAATGGATCATAAGTATTTGACATTAGTTTTATATACGCACCTGATACAGGAGTACTACCACTAGTCACTGTCCCACTTATATTTCCACCACTTATACTATTTGTATTAGCCTTGAGTGATAAATCCAATCTTATTTCATCTCCACTAGCCTGAATTTGACCAGATGAAGATTGACCTAAAATATACTTATCTTGATATATATTTGGCATTTCATATATTCTCCTTTTATAACTTTCACTACTTTAATTGCAATAAATATATAATATACACTTTATATTATTCACAATTATTGTAAAAGTTGATATAAATTCCAATATAGATGTATATATTTAATATTAAAAAGACTGTTAATAAACTTGGTTTATCAACAGTCCAAAATATTTTTTAAATAAAATTTTATTTTTCTACAGACTCCATTATTACACAATTTTTTGATTTGGGTATTCCAAAGACTATACATAAAATAGCACATATCCCCATTAAATAAGGATAATACAAGTATTTCATAACATCAAAAGGAGATATTATAGAACCTGCAACTCCTACCGCTGTTAATATTTGGGCTCCATATGGAATTATCCCTTGAAAAAAGCATGAAAAAGTATCTAATATACTTGCGGATCTTCTTGGATCAATATCATATTTATCAGCAATGTCTTTAGCTATAGGTCCTGCCATTACTATGGCTATAGTATTATTAGCTGTACATACATCAACAACACTTACTAAAGCTGCTATACCAAATTCTCCACCTTTTTTACTTTTAATTCTTTTAGTAATTAAATTAAGTAAGAATGTAATTCCACCATTATGCTTAATTACTTCAACCATTCCACCTATAAGTAAAGACATAATTATAATACCAGACATACCAGATATACCTGTTTCAATGGCTTTCATAAATCCCCAAATATCAAAGGCATGGGTTATCATACCAACTATTCCGGCAAAAATAGTTCCACTAACTAAAACTAACATCACATTCATTCCACATAATGCAGAAATAAGTACAATTAAATATGGTAAAACTTTTATAATACTATACTCATATCCACTTACAATTGAAGCATTATTTCCTATACTTATGGCACCAAAAATTATTGCTGTAATTACTGCTGCTGGTATTACAATTGATATATTCATCTTAAACTTATCTTTCATCTCACAACCTTGAGTTTTTGTTGCAGCTATTGTTGTATCTGAAATCATAGATAAATTATCTCCGAACATTGCCCCACTTATTACAGCCCCAAGAGCAAGTCCAATTGGTATGCCCGTCTTTTGAGCAACTCCAAGTGCCATCGGTGCAAGTGCAGCTATAGTTCCAACCGAAGTTCCTATTGATAATGATATAAAACAACAAATAATAAAAACACCTGCAAGTAATATATTTCCTGGTAAAATTGTAAGTCCAAGATTAACAGTGGAAGTTACAGCCCCCATTTCCTTTGCAACTTGAGCAAAAGCACCAGCTAGTATAAATATTATACACATTAATATAATATTTATGTTTCCTGCCCCCTTACAAAATACCTCTATCTTTTTATTTATTTTTTCTTTTCTATTTATTACTATCGCCACAATACTAGCTACTAAAAATGAAACATTTACCGGCATTTTATAAAAATTTCTTGTAATTATAGATGGTACTAAATACATAATTAAAAATACAGCTAGTGGCAATAAAGCCCATCCATTACCCCTTTTCGTAGTATTATCACTATTTCCCATACTAGAACTTTTCCCCCTATGTTTTTGGTTTAATTAATGCTATATGGTATTTAATTCTACATTTTATAGCATTAAAACTATCTTTTTAATAAATATATAATACATTATTTTTTATATTAAATCTACTTTAAGTATATTCTAATTTTACCTTACTTCCCCCTTCACCGGGACTTGCAGAATTTACAACTAACTTAATTGGCACTCTATTTTTTAACTCTTCAACATGACTTATTATTCCAACAGATAACCTAGAACTATGTAATCTTTCAAGAGAACTCATAACTACATCTAATAAATCTGTATCTAAAGTTCCAAATCCCTCATCTAAAAAGAAAAATTCAAGTGGAGCACTTCCTTTTAACTGAACTTGAGATGATAGAGATAATGCTAAAGATAATGAGGTTAGGAATGTCTCTCCCCCTGACAACGTACTTGCATCTCTAAGTTCACCTCCATTAAAGTCATCTCTAATTGTAAAATTTCCATCAAGGTCTATTTCCAATGCATATCTATCTCTTGTTATTTCTTTTAATCTTCTAGAAGCTTCTCTTGCTATATACCTTAATTGATTCATTGCTACAAATTCAACAAACTTATTTCCTTCTACTAATTTTGTTAAATCACTTAAAAGACTTAATTTATGTTCTAATTCCTTTTCTTTTGTTCTTAGTATTTTCAAATTATCTAAATCTTTTTTTAAGTCTTCAATAACTTTTTGAAGTGTAGCAACTTCCTTTAAATTATTTGCTATAATATTTTCTATTTCTTCTTTTCTTTTATTTAATTCTTCCCATTTATCTGATTCTATTTTATCGCCATTTAACTTTTCTTCAATTCTTTCTAAATTATTTCTAATATTTTTGATTTCATCATCAAAAACATTAATTTCTTTTTCTATACTTAAAAGTATTTCTTCATCCAACAAATATTTTTTTACTTCTGATGTATCATTAAATCCACTTTCTTTTAATGAAATATTTAACTTATGTTCTTCTTCTTTTAATCTTTCATTATAAATTTTTTCTGCTTTTTCTAACGATAATTTTTCGTTATAAATTATATCTTTTCTCTTTTTCTCTTCTTCTAATTTAACTTTTAATTTATCGTTTGTTTCCAATATTTCTTTTATTTTATTTGTAACTATAATTAAATTTTCTTGTGGCTCTTTACCATTACAAAGTTTTTCTACTTCATATTTATATTCTTTAATGCTTTTAGATTTCTCTGTTCCACTTTGCTTTACTTTCCCTAATTTAATATCAAGTTCCTTTTCTTCTTGTGATAATTTTTCCTTTTGTATATCTATATTTTCAATATGTTTTCTAAGTTCTTTCTCTTTGCATTTAATATTTTCTGCTTCCTTTTCAAAACTTATTATCTCTTTCATTTTAATTTGTATATTTTCGACCTTAAGTTCTTTCTTTAATATCATATATTCCTGTGATAATTTATTTAGTTCTTCACTTTCTTTTAATAATTCACTATTTAATTCTTTAAGAATTAATTTTTCATTTTTTATATTTTCAGCTACCCTTGTTTCTTTTATATCTACTAGTATTTTTTCTTCTTTTTTATTTTTTATATTTATCTCCAATTTATTTTTTAATTCACTATATTTTTCAATCTTTTCTTTTAACTCTAAAAATTCTAATTCACATTTCTTCTTCTTTTCACTTAACTTTTCCAAGTCTATATCTTTTAACTTTTCAGTTAATGATACGTAATCACCTTTTATGTGCTCTTCTTCTTTATCTAAACTTACAACTTGTATAGATAACTGTGTAATTTTATCATTTAAATTTTGAATTATATTTTGTAGATCTAGCTTTTCTTTTTGAACCTTATTTATTGTATTTTTATCAACTGGTATAACTATATTAGTATGATGAATTGAACCACATACTGGGCACGGTTCACCCTCTACTAATTTTTCTGATAATATACTAGCTAAATTATTTTCTCTTATATATTCAATTTTATTTTCAACATCGTGTAGTAAATCTTTATTTTTTAATAATTTATCTTTTAATAAATTAATCTCTTCTTCTAAAGGAATCTTTTTATTTAAAATTTCTTTTAATAACTCTTCTATTTCTATTTTTCTAACATTATCTTTTAATAACTCTTGTAATTTTTTAGTAGTATCATTTAACTTTTGAGACTTATCAAGAAGTAAACTATTATCTCCAGGATTATTTTCTATAAGTTTCTTATCTTCTACTTCTAATTTTTTAACTATACAATCATATTCATTTTTAACTTTTAAAATTTCATCATAATCTTTACACATTTCTTGTATCTTTTCTTGCTTTTCAGATATTTTCTTTTGTAGTTCTAATTGTTTCTCTAAAGACTTTTTATAATCATTTTCTTTTTCTAGTGACCATTGAAGTTTTTCTCTATACTCAGGATCTACTTTTATATCATTTATCCTATTTTCTATGTCATTTATTTCTTTAACTATTTTTTCTCTATTATCTACTAATAACTTGATTTTTGATAATATCTCATTTTTTTTATCTCTTATATTTTTATAATTTTCTCTTAACTTTTCTGTCTCTGATTCTATAATTAATATTTTCTTATTAACTTCTATTGCTCTACTAAAATCACTTTCCTCTTTTATAAGCTTAGGTATCATCTCATCCTTTTCTTTTAACGAGTAATTATAATTCTTTTCTGTAATTAATAATTCTTCTTCTATTTTTTTTAAATCTGTTTGTAGATCTTTTAATTGTTCTGAATTTTTATTAAGACTTATAAACGTTTTAGTAACTTCATCAATAAAAGGCTTCACTTTTAACGCACTTTGTCCTTTTTTAAACTGTTCTTTTTTTAAATTTACATAATCTAATTTTTCATTTAATTTCAATTCCTTATTTTTAAATTCCTTAAATTCTAATTGTAGATTCCATATTTCTTTATATTTTTCATAACTTTTATCTACATCTCTTTTTTTAATCTTAAGTTCATCTTGTTCCTTTTGTAACTCCTTTAATCTACTTTCTTTTTCTTTGAAACCTTCTTCTGTTAAATCTTCATATTTCTTTAGTTCACCCATTAAAATATTTTCTTCTTTTAAATTAATATTTCTTACCTTTTTTATTTTTTCTGATAGAACTTGCCCATATTTTTCTAAGGCAAAAATTCTTTCAAGCATATTTCTTTTTTCTCTTCCACCTAGTTTTAAAAAATCACTAAATTTTCCTTGTGGCAATACTACTGATCTTGTAAAATCATCTACTGTAAGTCCAATTATTTTTTGTATTTCATTTTGTAATTCAGTAGGCCCTTCTGCAATAATTCTTTCACCTTCTGCACTTTTTTCTAATAAACGTGCATGTTTTGTATTATATCTATCATTTTTGTTTACTTTAATATTTCGTTCAGCTAAATATATTTTTCTTTCTTTTCCAACACCGATTTCAAATTCATAACTTACATTTAAATTCTTTGTAGTAGTATTTATAAAGCCTTTATTAGTTCTTGTTATTTTTCCATATAATGCAATTGTTATTGCATCCAATATTGTAGATTTTCCACTTCCAGTAGGTCCAAATATACCAAATAACCCTTTTTCAGTTAACTTATCAAATTCTATTATCTGCTGATTCTCAAAACTATTAAGTCCACTAATTTTAAGTAATCTAGGCTTCATCTTCTTCACCGTCCTCCTGAACTATACTCAAAAATAAATCCATAATTTCATCACTTGGTTCTGTACTTCTCTGTTTTATATAAAAATCCCTAAATAACTCTTTCATACTTTTTTCTTTTATATTACAAAATATATCCTCTTTAAATTCATCTGCACCAATAATTATAGGTCTAATTTCTAATATATCCTTTTTAAATCTTTTCATAGATTTTATATCTTCTTGAGATATATACTTATCTGTTTTTATCTCAAGATATACCCATACATTTCTTTCACTATTTTCTTCACACCTCTTTATAGCCTCTTCTACTCCTTCACATTTCCAAACTTCTATAGGCTTATAATTTTTAAATGAAATACTTTCTACATTAGGTTCTTCACCAGCACTTAAATCAACAACATAGCATCCCTTTGTATAACCTATTTCACTTTTGCTATATTGAAGTGGTGAACCAGCATATATACATCTACTTTTAGCCTTTATTTCTTGTGGTCTATGTAAATGTCCTAAAGCTATGTACTGTGCCTTTTCCGGAAATATACCTGCACTTATAGCAAGACTTCCTCCTAATTGTATAGGTCTTTCTGAATCTGTCTCCTCTCCCCCTAGTACAAACAAATGGGATACTAATAAATTTATAGTATCATCCCTATACTTATCAGATAAACTATTAAATATTTGCTTTATCTTATCCGAATAACTTTTTTGCCTATCTTCTTCTTCTATACTTTCAAACAAAACTTCATTTAACCTTTTTTCACTAGGATAAGGTAATGTTATAATAACTGCTTTTTCATTATTTATTTCTAATTCAATATACCCTTCTTCAGCATTTAATATATTATGAGCACCACATTTTCCAATCTGTGGATAACTTTTAGGTTTTCCAAGTATTATTACACCTTGTTCATATGCAAGTGGGCTTGCAGCTGATAGTCTATCTGGATTATCATGATTTCCTGATATAACTAAAGTTAATCTCTTTCCATCCTTTGATATTCCTTTTAATGCTTTATAAAATAATTTTTCTGCTTTTGCAGGGGGATTACTATTATCATATATATCACCTGAAATAATAACCATATCTATACATTTTTCATCCACAATGTGGATAAAATCTTCAATGAATTGTTCTTGTTCTTCGAGCCTACTTGCTCCTTCTAAATTTTTTCCTAAATGCCAATCCGAAGTATGTAATATTCTCATACATATCACCTTTCTTTAATTACTCTTTTTTAAATTTTACCATTTATATAATTTTAAATATATAGTCTTTCTTTGGAAATCCTGTTTCTCTTAAAATTATCTCTAGAACTTTTTTATACAAAATAAATACAGGTTGGAACTTTCAATTTAGTTCCAACCTGTATTTATAAACAATATATAAATTTATCTATATTTTTAACTTAATGATTCATATATCATTATTGCAGATGTTGATATTTGTGGTTCTTCTAAAACATCTATTGAACTTTCAAACTCCGGATTTTCTGGTATAGCTGCTACTTTAAAAGAACGACATTCTATTTTTAATTTTTTATCATTTCTTTCAATAACTCTAGCTATAAATTCCATATAATCTCCAGCAAATACTGGATTATGCAATCTAATTTTTTCTATTCCAATACATCTTCCTGAATTATTAAAAACCTTTGCCATTAACCTTTCAGCTAAATCTCCCATATATGTTATAGAACGAGCTCCATTTACAACTCCACCTCCATAAAATACATCTCTACTTGACATTCTATAACGCATAGTTGTTGTATAACATTCTTTATTAACATCTGAACAAGTCATATTATATACCCCCATTTATCTTCTTATTAATTAATATCTTTCCATGGATCAACTATAATTCCATCCGGTTGTTGTCCGCGTTGTAATTCTTTTTTTACTACAAGTACAACCGTTCCTTCTCCTACTAATTTAGGTTCATCATAATAAAACATGTCTGTATCTTTTGCTCCTTCAATTCCTATTCTCTTTGCAGGAGATGCTACTTTAAAAGTTTGAACTCTACAAGTACGAGATGTATTTCCAACCTTTATTAAAGTAGCTTTAAAATCTAATTGTTCACCAACGAAAATATCTTCTTTGAAAGATACATCATTATATCCAAGACATAGAGATTCATCTCCATCATTTAAAATCATTAATTCAGTTTCTGCATCTCCCCAAAAGTCAAACTGTCTTCCAATTGGAACAATTCCTTGTGGATTATTTGCATCAGCTGTAGTCATTCTATAACTTAAAACCGAAACCTTTCTCATTTTAATACCCCCTATATTTCATGAATATACTAATTAAATAATTCCTTCTTCTTTTAATTTATTAAGCTCTTTTTCTGATAACTTATATACTTCTGCATTGTGCTGTCCTAAAAGTGGTCCTGGAGTATCTACACTACCTGGAGTCCTAGATAACTTAATAGGCACTCCTTGAAAATACATTTCTCCAATTTTAGGATGATTCATATGAACCATAAGTTCTCTCGCCTTTACTTGAGGATGATTTATGGACTCTTCCATATTTAGCACAGGTCCACAAGGTACACCTGCATCATTACACATATTTTCAATATCAAATTTACTTCTATCTTTAGCCCAATCAGCTATTGTATCCCTTAACTCTGGCAAATAATTTTTTAATCTAAGATCATTTGTTTTATATCTTAAATCTTCAAGCAAATCTTCTCTCTTGAGCATTTTACAGAATCGTTCAAATAATCTGTCATTTCCAACTCCAATTGACACATATCCATCATTTGTTTTATAAATATCAAATGGTGCTATTGACGAATCTATATTTCCTTGTCTTTGTGGTATCTTGCCTGTCATTGTATTTATTACTATTGCATTTTCTAAAAGGGTAAATATTGTATCAAACATTGCAACATCTACCTGTTGACCTAATCCTGTTTTTTCTCGATTATAAAGTGCCATAAGAATTCCAACACATAGATATATACCTGTAACATTATCTGCAACAGAAGGTCCTACTTTTGTTGGTGGCGCATCAGGAAATCCCGTTAAATTAACCATTCCTGCCATTGATTGTGCTACAATATCATAACAAGGTCTATTAGCAAGAGGTCCATATTGTCCAAATCCAGAACCAGATGCATAAATTATTTTAGGATTAATATTCTTCAAAGTTTCATAATTTACTCCAAGTTTTTTTGCAACTCCAGCTCTAAAATTTTCTACAACTACGTCAGCATCTTTAACCATATTATAAAAAATCTCTTTACCTTTTTCAGTTTTTAAATTAAGAGTTACCCCTTTCTTATTACGATTTAAAAATGCAAAGAATCCACTTTCTCCACTTTTATCATCTATAGGACTCCAAGTTCTGCATTGGTCTCCACTAGGAGGCTCAAATTTTATAACATCCGCTCCATTATCTCCAAGTAAAGTTGTACAAAAAGGTCCATTATACGCATGAGTCAAGTCGAGTACTTTCAAACCTTCTAATGCTTTTGACATGATTACACCCTCTTTATGTTATTTTTATTTAACAGTAATTTATAAACTTTTAATAAAACTATTTTTAAAACTTATTACCATACTAATGCCTTATATGCTTCCTCATCACAATTTACTACATTTAGAAATATAGATACATTACCTATAACAGCTTTGTCTATAAAATCTATACGACATTTGTCATAAGGAGTATGAGCAAATTGTTCTTGCATTGGTGAATATCCAATAGTAGGTTTCTTATCTATTCCAGCCGTTTTACTTGAATCCGTTGCAAAATCCCAATATCCGTATTTTACTTCTTGACCTACATCTTCAAGACCTTTTGTTGCTGCTTTTACAAATGGATTATCTTCAGCTATCTTCCAAGCAGTCATATCTTTAGCTACATGATTTTCTACACCTGTATAAGAAACATGGTCTCCATATTTTACTTCTACCTTAGCTTTAAATTCAGGATCTTCTTTTTCTAATTTATCTATTATATCTTGTACTTGTTTTAATGCTATTTCTGCATTTTCACCTGGTATTGTACGACGATCTATTGAAAGCATACATTTGTCGGGTACTATAGATAATGCTCCTGGAAGACATTCTATTATTGTTAATGCAATTGATGACTTTCCTAACTTATCATCACTTGGTAATGAAGGATAAAGTTCATCTTTTAATTTATTAATTAACGGCATTGCTTTATATATAGCATTTATTCCCAGCCAAGGTGCACTACCATGAGAAGTTCTTCCAAATACTGTTGCAAGCATTTCCGTCCTTCCACGATGTCCACAATAAATTTTAAGTGAAGTTGCCTCGCAAGATACCATAGCATCATATGTGTATCCTTTTTCAGGAAATGTATTATCTATAAGATATGTCATTCCAATAGCCTCTGCTGGTTCTTCTTCAACAACCCCTGCAAACATATAATTTCCTTTAAATTCAAATCCTTCTTTTTTCATTTGAGCTAATATTCCACCTGAATATATTTGTGCTGCAAGTCCACATTTAACATCAGATGCTGCACGACCATGAATACATTCAACCATATCTTTAGCAGTTTTATCTTGATTATCTACTTCACATACATCTACTTCACCACCATATGGATCATAACCTTGCCAATTTTCCACATCACCTGGATCAACATGGTCCATATGACCGTTATACATTATAGTAGGACCATCTTCAGTTCCTTTTACAATACCTATAACATTTCCGATTTTATCTCTATAAACTTCATCAAAATTAAGTTCCTTAAGTTTTGCTAAGATAAGATCTGCTACCCCTTTTTCTGTCTCCGAAATACTAGGTGTTTGGATAAGCCTTTGAGAAAATGCTATTACATCATCATGATATTTTTCTCCTAATTCCTTTAATCTGTTAACATAATTAGACATACTCATTTCTCCCCTCTTAAATTAAAATTACCCAATTTTTAAATATAATTTACCTAAATTTTATTTATTATTTATAAATAATAAATCATACAAATGATTTTTTAACTATCTTCTTTATCTGCTCCAAATTTACTATATGTTATATTTCCACTCCATTCACATGCAATTCCTAAAAATGCTCCAAGTAATAAAGATAACGCTACCATTTTCCAATTTCCATTTCCCGCAAAGGTTGAAAAACATCCTAAAAATGTTCCTGGTATAAAACTAAAATATTTAATCTTACTTTGTATACACATAATAAAAGTTATAATACCAGTGAATACTGCAGCTGAGCCTAAAAAATGAAACTTATTACTAAGTATTATTATCATCATTGCCCAGAAAACCCCTGATAAATTAGTAAATAATGTTGTTTTAGCTCCTTCAATGCCATGACTTCCTGATGCAAAATAGGTTGTACATCCAGCAAAACCTGCCCATCCAATTAACCCTAATGAAGGTGTTATAAGTGACCATACTCCACACAAAACAGCGGTTGGTATACTAAGAGCCATTATATAACTCATATCGATTCACCCTTTTGAAATTATAATATTTTAGGAGCACCTCTTTTAATAAATCTTCCTCTAGCTTCTTTTCCTATATATTGTCCATCTTTTGCTATAATTTCACCTCTAGACAATGTCATAACTGGATATCCTTTAATTTCGAATCCTTCATAAGGAGTATAATCAACATTTTCATGAAGTAACTCTTTTGTTATCTTAACTTTTTTATTAGGATCAAACATCACTAAATCAGCATCACTGCCAACTACTATTGTTCCTTTCTTTGGATACATACCAAATATCTTTGCAACATTAGTAGAAGTAACCTCAACAAATTTCTCAATAGATATACGATTTTCTGCTACTCCAAAACTATACATAAGCGCCATTCTAAGTTCTATACCTGGTGCTCCATTAGGAATTTTAGTAAAATCGTTTACACCCATGCGTTTTTGTTCCATAAAGAACGGACAATGATCTGTTGCTACTGTTTGAAGTACTCCATCCTTTATTGCTTTCCACAAGTAATCCCAATTTTCTTTTTCCCTAAGCGGAGGTGACATTACATATTTTGAACCTTCAAATCCAGCTTCTTCATAGTTTGATTCAGAAAGAAGTAAATACTGCGGACATGTTTCACCCATTATTGGTATTCCTCTTTCTCTAGCATTCTTAATCTCAGATACGCCTTCTTTACAGCTGTTATGGACAACATAAAGAGGACTTTTGGTCATTTCAGCTAATTTTATTGCACGATTTACTGCTTCTGCTTCACAATTAGCTGGTCTTGACTCTGCATGATATTTAGGCTCTATCTTTCCCTCTGAAAGAAGTTTATCAGTAAGATACTTTATAACATAATGATTTTCAGCATGAACCCCTATGAGCCCTTTATTATCTCTTGCCAAATTTAATATTTCCATAAATGCCATATCGTCTACCATCATATTGTCATATGTCATAAATACTTTAAAGCTAGAATATCCTTCCTTTATAACCTCTGGAATTTCTTCACGAGTTTTATCATTCATTTGACTTATAGCTAAATGTAATCCATAATCTATGCAAGCTTTATTATCAGCTTTTTCTCTCCACATTTGTATTGCATCATGAAGAGTTTTTCCTTGTGGTTGAACTGCAAAATCTATTACTGTTGTAGTTCCCCCAATTGCTGCTGCCTTTGTGCCACTTTCAAAATCATCGCTAGAAAATGTTCCTCCAAAAGGCATATCTAAATGAGTGTGTGCGTCAATTCCTCCTGGAAAAATATACTTACCTTCTGCATTGATAACATTTTCTGTGAACTCTTCTAAGCCTTCTCCGATATCATCAATTTTTCCATTTACTATACCAATATCACCTTTAAATACATCTGACGAAGTTACTATAATGCCATCCTTTATCACTAAATCAAACTTTTTCACATGGACCCCTCCTACTTTTATCATAAAAGAACAATTATGTGAATTCATGTAATGTGATTTACTTGCTTATTTATATAGCAACTATCATGCCAAATATATTATTATTAATATTTTTTTATATTTTTTTTAAATTCCCCTAAAATCACTATGTTTCATATTGTAATTGCATCTTGTTTTAGACTTTTAACCTTAAATATGTTAAAATTATTTTAAAAACAAGTTAAAAATAACTTATCTTTAATTTCATAAGTTTTTAATAACTTATACTAGTTTCATTTAATATATTTTTAAACTAATCTCTAAATATTCTTAATATGTAATCTTTTTAATACCTTAATTATAAATTTATAGCTAATATGCACTTTAAATATTTTATTTATAAAACAATATAGTATGTATTGACGTATATTTAATATACTTCTTACAATTTATAATTCTTATACCTTATCATTGTAAATTAATTTATTTTATGTAAATTTTATACTTTATCAAGGAGTGATTTCAATGAATAACTTTGATCTATTAGTCTCAAATATTATTTTGACGGATAAGAAAGGCACTATAATGGATTGTAATGATTTTGCTAAAAGTTTGCTGAAAAAAAATAATATTATTAGTATGAATATTCATGATTTTGATAGTATATTAAAAAATTATAAAATTAAACTGAGCAGTTTTAATGATAAAAATCTATATATTATAACTGAAAACAATTCCAAAAATTTTTTCGATACTATCATAAGAAATTCTTTTGATGAAATTTTTGTAACAGACAAAAACGGAATAGCTATTTTTTGCAATAATGCATTTGAAAAACATTACGGTATCCCTAAAAATGAGATTATCGGAAAACATGTTAGCTATGTTTGCGACAATGGATATGTAGATAAAATTTTAATTGATGTAGTTATGGAAACAAAAAAACCCATTACATATGAACAAAAAACTAAAGTTGGACGAACCATTTTAAATACTTCAACCCCTATTTTAGATGAAAATGGTGAAATTATATATATAATGGAAAACTGTAGAGATATAACAAATGATAACGTTCTCAGAGATAATATTCCTAAAATAAAAATCTCGCAAACAAAACAACAAAATAATAAAACCTTAAATACAAAATCTATTGAATTTAAGAGCCCTCAAATGCGTTCAATATATACTACACTTGAAAGATTCGCTTCCAAAAATATAAATATATTAATCCTTGGAAAATCTGGCACTGGTAAATCTAGCTTAGCAAAAATAATACATGAAAAAAGTCCTCGAAACCATGGACCTTTCGTTACTATAAACTGTTCTACTATTCCAGAAAGTCTTATTGAATCAGAACTTTTTGGATATACAAAAGGTTCTTTTACTGGGGCATCTTCTAAAGGGAAATTAGGATTAGTTCAAATCGCCAATGGTGGTACCTTATTTCTTGATGAAATAGGAGAACTCCCTCTTAAAATGCAATCCAAATTACTAGAACTCGTTCAAGAAAAAACTTATCTACCTCTAGGTGGAATTAAACCTAAATATGTTGATACACGAATAATAGCAGCTACAAATCAAAATATATCAAAATTAATATCTGAAAATAAATTTAGAGAAGATCTTTATTACAGACTAGCTGTTGCCACTATAAGTATTCCTCCATTAAATCAACGAACTGATGATGTATATACATTAATTAATTATTATCTTCATTATTTTAACAATAAACATCAGTGTAATATAAAAATATCCAAAGAAGCTATGAACATATTATTAGATTATTCATGGCCAGGAAATATTAGAGAATTAGAACATATGATTGAATTTTTAATTATAAACTCAATAAACTCTAATATAACTTTAGAAGACCTACCACCAACTATATTAGAAAACTGTAAGATTACTCGTATTACGCAAGAAAAAACATGTAACAAATTTTCTTATAAAAAGAAACTTGAAATTTCACAACAAAAAATTATACAGGAAGCTTACTCAATTTATAATAGTTCATATAAACTAGCAAAAGCATTACAAGTTTCTCAAACCACTGCAAATAGGCTTATAAATAAATACTGTAAATAAAAAATTAAGGATGTTAAACACTCTATTTAACATCCTTAATTTTATTCTTATAAACATATACTGTTATATTACAGCTATTAAAAAATTATCTTTAAAAATTATCTATCCCTGTATAAATTTATTCCATATTTATTTATTTTTCTATATATAGTTGCTCTACTCAACCCCAAAATTTTCGAAGCTTTTTCTACATTTCCCTTACAATAATTCAAAGCATCTTCTATGTTTTGTTTTTCTAAAATCTTCATAGGAATAATATCCTTTAATTCAACATTGTTTTTACAATCTTTTTCATCATTTTCATGTTCAATGGGTTTGTAACCAATAATTTCAAAGAAAAATTTCTTTGTTATGTTATTTTCATCACAAAGATAATATAATTTTTCAATTAAATTTTTTAATTCCCTCACATTATCAAGAAATTTATAATTTTTAAATTCTTCTAATGCTTCATCATCTATAACTTTATAACCATTTAAATTCTTGTTATTTAATTTTTCTAAAAAATATTTAGCTAAAAGTGGAATATCTTCTATTCTTTCATTTAAATCTATAAGCTTAATATTTATAACATTTAATTTATAATATAAATCTGCTCTAAAATCCTTATTATTTACTTTTTCAATAAGACCATTATCACTTGAACATATAATTCTTATATTCGCACTACTTTTATTATTTTGAGATATTTTAATTTCATTTTCTTCTAAAATTTTCAACAACTCTTGTTGAGCTCCTAATGATAAGTATTGTATATCATTTAAAAATATTGTTCCTTTATCTGCAAGTTGAAACATTCCAGGATACTTACATATTTCATCATCGGTAAACGTTTGCTCTTCATAGCCTCCAAGCTGTTCTCTTACAAATTCGCTAGGTATGTTTTTACAATTCACTACAATAAATGGTCCCTGTGCCCTTGTACTATAGTTATGTATTGCTTTAGCAAAAATCTCTTTTCCAGTTCCACTATTACCTTGTAATAAAATATTACAATCTGTATTTGAAGCTTTTTTAGCATATTGAATTATTTTTTTCATATTTTGATTTTTAGTTACTATATCATTAAAATTTATTATTTCATTATAACTAACAAAATTATTAATAATCTTTAGTATATAATCAACTTCTGTATCTGGAGTTTCTTTTAATATACATTTCAATAATTCTTTATTCATAATTATTTACACCCTCTTTTAACTTACAGTTGTTATTATTATCTCACAAATATTGTAAATGTAAAATATGGTACACAGTAAATTATTAAAAATTCATTAGTTTTTTATATATTATAATAAAAAAGTTCTCTGTATCTACATACAAAGAACTTTTTTATAGGATTTATGGATATATATTAATATTATACTTTTTTATCTGTTTTAATAATTATCATTATTTTTTCTTTCTATACTATAACACGTCAAAGTCACACCGTCAATATTTTAACAATCAAAATTCGATTTTTTTTGATTTTTTTCACTGTTATATAATAGCTTTAATTTGAATTAACTATATGTTATAATTACTTTTTAATATTACTCCTTATGATAATAAAGTATTTTCATTTAAAATTTAATTCTAAAAATATTGAAACTGGTGATAACATGGAAAGATATAATATTATAAAAAATAAAAATCAAAGAGAAATTGTTCTTTTAAAATCTCGTCCTTGCTTTTGGGGAAAATGTAGTTTCTGCGACTATATAGATGATAATTCTTTAAATGAATCGGACATGAATGCACTTAATTCTGATATATTAAAGAACGTTACAGGTATATATAAAACTTTGGAAGTAATTAATTCTGCTAGTTGTTTTGATTTACCTAGCGAAACATTAAATAAAATAAAGGAAACAACTATATCTAAAGATATAAAAAAACTTTTTTTTGAAAGCCATTGGATCTATAGACATAAATTAAAAGATATGAGAAAGTTTTTTGATAACACATCTATTATATTTAAAATAGGAATCGAAACTTTTGATAATAATTTTAGAAATAAAATTTTAAACAAAAATGCCGTTTTCGATGATTATAAAGATGTTCAAAAATATTTTGACTCTGTATGCATAATGGTAGGTATAAAAGGTCAAACAAAAGATATGATAAAAAAAGATATAGATATACTTTTAAATCACTTTTCTTACGGTACAGTTAATATCTTTACTGAAAACTCAACTGATGTCAAAAGGGATACTGAATTAATTAGTTGGTTTAAAGAAGAATATAAATTTTTAGATACTGTAGAAAAAATTGAAGTTTTATATGAAAATACAGACTTTGGAGTAGGAGATTAAATGTAAGGAGTTATTTTTATGAAAAAAATAGGCATGAGAAATCTTAAAACATCTATCGCTGTTGTATTATGTGTAATAATTATACGAATACTTCATATAGACTCTCCCTTTTATGCATGCATAGCTGCAGTAATTTGTATGCAGACATGGGTATCAGATTCCTTTATTGTTGGTAAAAATAGAATGATAGGAACTTTTATAGGTGCTTTAATTGGCCTTTTACTTGCTCTTATTAAACCTGGAAATATTGTTTTAATCGGTATTGGAATAGTTGGAGTAATTTATATTTGTAACCTATTAGGTAAGAATAAATCTATTACCATTGGTTGTATAGTTTTTCTTGCTATAATGGTAAACTTAACAAATAAAACTCCCCTAATTTACAGTACATTTAGACTGATAGAAACTTTCATTGGAATTTTCATTTCTGTTCTTGTAAATTATTTTGTATTTCCGCGTGATCATTCTGAAAATTTATATAATGTTAAAGAAGATACCCTAAATATAATTTATGATTTATCTAAAAATCAAATTCATAAAGGGGAAAATATAAATTTATCTAAATTAAAAAACCAAATTTCACACTTTGAAAACTTACTTAATTCTTATATGTCAGAAATAACACGTCAGAAACTTGAATCTATCGAAATTAGCAATCTTAGAGAACAGTTAAATATATGTAAAGATGCATATAACCATCTATGTATGCTGAATTTTGTTACTTCTGACTCTTATATCGATAAAGAACATCCTGATCTTGATATAGTATATAATTATCATTTAGAAAATCTATCTAAAATAGTAGAAACTTTAAAAAACAACTTTAATTAAATATATAAACTTAATATGAATTTTAAAATCTCCTTATAAATGATTAATATATTAATTCATTTATAAGGAGATTTCTTAATTAAATACCTTATCTTAATATTATTGTTATAATATCTATTCTTCTATATCAATAGCCTCCACAGGACATGCTCCTCTTGCTTCTGAAGCAGACTCTGTACATCCATCATCAATTGATTCTACTGTTACATGTGCTTTTCCATCATCCCCCATATCAAAAACTTCAGGACATATTGATGGACATAGTCCACATCCTATACATGTATCTTGATCTACATTAGCCTTCATATTAATCTCTCCATTTCAGTTTGATTTTTTTATTATAGACTTTATTATTTTGCCTATTTATTAAATTAATATTAATAAAATTTAATATGTTTTTATGTATCTACCAATAAAAACTTATTTCTTTAATTATTCATCTGATTTAGCATTATAAACATCTAGAACTCTTTTAAATTCTGCTCCTGAACCTATTGAAGCATATTCTATTTCGCCATTTTTCCTGCTTATTTCTCTATAAGCATTAGCATTATTAGAACCTGGTATAGACACAATTACATATCTATCATTCTTAATTGTAATCGTATCTATCAACTCCAATTCTATTTGTTTTCCATATTCATTTGTTACTACTATGCTTTGTTGCGTTTGCATATATACACATCCTTTCATTTTATATTTTAGTTTTCTCTAAATTTAATAAATTTATTATAATTAAATATTTTTTTGAAAATTTCTCTATAAACTATTTGTCTAAAGTTTAAAAAAAATATATTTGGCAATTATTAAAATAAACATTGATTTTGAAAGGGGTATAAAATATATGAAATCACAAACAAAAAAAACTTTAATAATTATTTCTTCATCTATAGTATTATTTTCTTCAATATTTTTTCTAACATTAAATTTAAATAATTTAATGCATTCCAATAAAAACACCAATTCTATTGGCATAAAAGAAAGTCAATCAAATAAAAATTTAAATAACAATAATGTTAAGGAAAATAAATCAATCGATCTCAAAGATAATGACACTATATCTGCTCGTCCAGAAAAATATTCAGATTACATAGTAAAAGATGGTGATACTTTATATAGCATAGCTAGAACAACAATGCCTTGGAAATGTCAAGAAGATGCAATTAAAACACTACAAACTATGAATAGCCTTAAAGATAGAGAATTTCTTACTGCCGGTTCTCATTTAATGATTCCAGTAAATGATGTGGACCAAACAGGATGTACAAAGTATATTGTGCATCAAGGAGAAAATTTATATACTATCGCCGAAAAATATTTACCAAACTTAAATCCAAATGATGCAGTTAATATTATTATGAAAAAAAATAATTTAACAGATTCCTCACTTTTAAGTACTGGTCTTGAAATATATATTCCTAACGCTGAAACCGCTGCTGTAAATTCTAATAACATAAAGAAAAATAAATAACTTTATTTAAAAGAACACCAATATGCATTATTAGCTATATTGGTGTTCTTTTACTATTTGTACATATTGGTATGCCATATTTCATTTGAATACTGCTCTATAGTATTATCACTTGAAAATACTCCTGATTTTGCAATATTTACAGCACTCATCTGTAACCACTTTTCTTTATTTCTATATAAAGCATCTATTTTCTCCTGAGCTTTTATATAAGAATCAAAATCCTTAAATACAAAATACTCATCATTTTGCTCCATAAAGTGTCTATATATATTTTTAAACTCTGAACTTGGCACTCCAAAATATCCATTTGTTATTTGATCTATTATTTTATGAATTCGCTTATCAGAATTATAAAAATCTCTTGCATTATATCCACCATTCTTTTCATAGTTCATAACTTCTTCTGCACTTAAACCAAAGCTTACAATATTATCATCACCAACGGCTTCTCTTATTTCTATATTAGCTCCATCTAATGTAGCTATAGTAATTGCTCCATTCATCATAAACTTCATATTTCCTGTTCCTGATGCTTCCTTTGAAGCTGTTGATATTTGTTCACTTACATCTGCACAAGGTATTATTTTTTCTGCAAGGGATACTCTATAATTTTCTAAAAATATAACTTTTATTTTATCCTGTATCTCTTTATCATTATTAATTTTATTTCCTACAGTATTTATTAACTTTATTATCTCTTTAGCTAAATAATAACTTGGCGATGCCTTTGCTCCAAAAATAAATGTCCTTGGAACTATGTCTAAATTAGGATTCTCTTTTAATTTATTATATAAATATATTATGTGGAATAAATTTAACATTTGTCTTTTGTAGGCGTGTAACCTTTTCACTTGAACATCAAAAATTGAGTTGGGATTTATATCAATATTGTAATTTTTCTTTATCTGATGAGCAAAATTTATTTTATTATCTTTCTTTATTTCATATAATCTTTCTATAAATCTTTTCTTATTTAAATATTTTAGTAAATCTGTTAATTTTTTAGGATTCTTCATCCATTCGTCTCCGATAGCCTCAGTTATAAAACTTGCTAAATTAGGATTTGATTGGATTAACCATCTTCTATGAGTTATACCATTTGTTTTATTATTAAATTTTTCAGGATATAAATCATAAAAATCCAAAAGCTCTCTTTTCTTTAAAATCTCAGTATGAAGTTTTGCAACACCATTTACTGAATGTCCTCCAACTATAGCTAAATTTGCCATTCTTATTTGACCTTCATTTATAATAGCCATCTTATTTATCTTATACTTATCATTTCCATATTTCGCTTTAATATCTTCTGTAAATCTTCTATTAATTTCTTCTACTATCATATAAATTCTAGGAAGTAATTCTTTAAACATATTTATAGGCCATTTTTCCAATGCCTCTGCCATTATAGTATGATTTGTATAAGATATTATCTTTGTAGTTATATCCCATGCTTCATCCCAATCTAATTCTTCTTCATCTATAAGAATTCTCATAAGTTCTGGTACAGCTAAAGAAGGATGTGTATCATTAATATGAATTGCTATATATTTATCTAATTCTGTAATTGTTTTATTTCTTTTTTTAAAGTTTCTTATTATACTCTGTATTCCTGCACTTACGAAGAAATATTGTTGCTTTAATCTCAATACCTTTCCTTCATACTGCGAATCATCCGGATATAATACTTGTGATATAGACTCAATTGATGATTTATATTCTACTGCTTTTGAATAATTTCCATACTTAAAAAATGAAAAATCTAAATCTTTATCTTCATCTACAGTTTCTGCGCTCCAAAGTCTTAGATTATTTACTGTATTATTTTTATATCCTATCACTGGAGTATCATAAGGAACTGCTTTAACCGCTTGATAATTTTCATGCTTAAAATTAAGCCTTCCATTTAACATTTCTGGAGTTACAACGCCTCCAAATCGAACTATTACTGCTTTATTATCTTTTCTAATTTCCCACACATTACCTTCTTTTAACCAATTATCAGGTATTTCAACTTGGTATCCATTAACTATTTTTTGTTCAAATAGTCCATATTTATATCTTATTCCACATCCATGGCCTGGAATACCAAGGGATGCCATAGAATCAAGAAAACATGCTGCAAGCCTTCCAAGACCTCCATTTCCAAGTCCTGCATCCATTTCGGCATCTTCTAACTCTTTTATATCTATACCTAATTCTTTTAATGCATCTTCACTTTGCTTTTCTATTCCAAGATTTAATAAATTACTTCTCAAAAGTCTTCCTATTAAAAATTCCATGCAAAAATAATAAACTTGTTTTTCTCCATCTTTTATATAACGCTTATTTGTATTCATCCAATTTTCAGCACAATAATCTTTAATTAAACTACCAAAAGCTAAATATTTATGATGTATAGATGCTTCATCTATATCTTCTGAAAACATATTTATTAGTTTTTTCACAAAATCCTTTTTTATAGTTTCTTTATCTAAATTCATTTCTTTCACTCCTAAATATTCATTACTTTACCATTTATTAAGTACATCATTATATACATCTACATATTTGCTTGCAGCTTTTTCCCAGCTATAGTCTCCTCTCATTCCTCTTTGAATAAGTTCACTCCATAAATCTTTATCATAATAAAAACCTATAGCTCTTCGTATTGTATACAACATATCTCTTGCATCAAATCTTGTAAAACTAAATCCATTTCCTTCCCTTGTAAATTCATTATAAGAAAATACTGTATCATTAAGACCTCCTGTTTCTCTTACTATTGGTACGCTTCCATATCTTAATGCTATTAGCTGACCTATTCCACAAGGTTCAAATCTAGAAGGCATCAAAAACATATCTGATGCAGCATAAATCTTTTGCGCAAGGGAATTATCAAAATAAATATTTGCTGATAATTTATCTGGATATTTCCATGCAAAGAACTTAAACAAATCCTCATATTTTTGGTCTCCTGTCCCAAGTACTACTAATTGAATATTTTCTTGTAATAATTCTTCGATAACTTCTTTTAATAAATCAAATCCTTTTTGTTCTTCAAGTCTAGATACTATTCCTATCATTGGTATATCATTGTTTTCAGGTAGATTTAACATCCTTTGAAGTTCCTGCTTATTTTTACTTTTGCCTTGTAAATTATTTGCATCATACTTTTCAAATAAATACATATCTGTACTTGGATTATTTATGTCCGTATCAATACCATTTAATATACCATATAAATCATTAGACCTACTTTGCAATAATCCATGAAGTCCTTCTCCGTAGTATTCTGTTTTTATCTCTTCTGCATATGTTGAACTTACCGTTGTTACAGCATCTGCATATACTATTCCAGCTTTCATAAATGAAATTGCATCATAGTATTTAAATTTTTCTTCAGAAAAATATTCATTTCCAAAGTTAAGTAATTCCCTTAACATCTCTTTAGCAAATACTCCTTGATACTTTAAATTGTGAATTGTATAAACTGTTTTTATATGATTTAATTTAGGATTATTAAAATATTGATCTCTTAAAATAGGTATAGAAATTGCTGTATGCCAATCATTACAATGTAATATCTCTGGTGTAAAATCATCCATGTAATTTATAGATTCTATAACTGCCTTTGAAAAAAATGAAAATCTTTCTCCATCATCCATTTGAGCATAAGCTGAATCCCTTTTGAAGTAATACTCATTATCTATAAAATAGAATTTTATTCCATCCTTTTCTAATTCCAATAAACCACAATATTTATTTCTCCAACCAACCTTAATTGTAAACTCAGCTATTTTTTTCATATTATTCACATATTCTTCTGGTATTGAATTATATTTAGGTAAGATTACTCTTACATCTAATCCTATTTTTTTTAAGGCTTTTGGTAATGCATATGATACATCTCCAAGTCCCCCTGTTTTTATAAATGGATATGCTTCAGATGTGGCAAATAAAATATTCATGAACTCCCCTCTTTCCTTTGATATGCCTTAATATACTATTTCTACATTGAAATTTTTTTACCTTTAAATATATAATATATTTATATTTTTGTAATTTTATGTTAAAAATAATTTTATAATTAAAAATTTCTAGCTTAACTTAAATTGTTTGTATACAAAATTTATTATTACTTACTTTTTTAAAACTTTAAAAGAGTTGATTATAAAAATATAATCAACTCTTTACAATATGCTATACTGCTTTTCATTTATGTCCACTATGAAAATAAAATTTCTATCATTTTTTAGATTAAAATATAAACAATCTATATGATCCTCTGGTGGACTATCTTGTAAATTTTCTTCTATCCACTTTATTAAACTTTCCTTATCTTCGTTAAAATCAAGTTCTCTTAATTCCTTCCAAATATCACTTTCACATTTTTTATTACAATAATTTATTAGTTCATTCATTCCGTCATTTATACTTAAATTCTTATCTACAATATTAGGTATATAATCATAATATGCTTGTACGTCTTGATACATAAATAATCCCATCACCAATATTATCTTAAATAGCCTTCACTTTTCTAAAACTGAACCCAGTAAATTTATTGTCTTCTATTATTGATTTTACTTTTTCAGATATAATTATTGAAATATGATCTTCTTTTAATTTAAAAACATCCTCTCCATTAATTTTATCTTTGTTAATGACACGAGTAATAAACGTCTTAACTCCAGGTATATCAATATATTCTGATTTATCTAAATTAATAGCGTCTAATACTTTAATTACATTTAATACGTAGTATTTTTCTGATTTATTGTTATCTTTATTTATAACTGTTGTAGTCAGATATTGAAACCCAGTTATATTATTTGTTTCCATAACGTTTTTAAATCTTTCACTTACTATAGTCCAACTAAAAGTATTGCATATAAAATCTGTCATCTCACTTCCTTCACAAGGATTGAAATAAAACGAAATATTATTATCCCATTCTTCTATATATCTTCCGTCTGTAACAAGATGTATACTAATATCATTGTTACAATATGCCATAACTCCATTCTGCTCATATTTATCCACATCATATTTTAAAATATAATAATTCATTTATATCCTTAGTGAGATTATTTATCACTAAGACACCTCCTTTTCAATTAATTAAGTTTCGTGCTCGACAAAAATCGAGCGGGGTCTGATACCAATATTCCTTATCGTCTGTATATAGTTTTATATTTAGTTTATCGTTATCTACTCTTCAGCTACATGCTCCATAATGCCATGTATTTACCTTTAATTGATGTGATTGTGCAAGTACACACCATTTTCCTTCTTTATTTCTTATCGCTAAAGTTATCCTATTAAACAAATTTTTCATACAAATGGGATGTAGGTTAATTTGTTTTTAACCAAATCAACCTACATCCCTACAGCACTTTAATAAAGTATAAAATAAGGCTTTATATTAGATACTTATTCTACAAAGAAAATATTTCAACTACAAGAACCCTATTACCTTATGGTTCATAGTTGAGCTTAAGATTTGTTAACTTTATGTCTATATATATTGTACCTATATATTGATTATATATTAATAAGGTTCCCATCCTCATCAACAACCTGTTTTGCAATAACATCAGTAAAAATTATTTTATACCATCCTAGTCCCACATTTTCTATTTCATCATCATATTTTAAAATTATATCCCTTCCTTGTCTCACTATTTGAGGCGAATCATCAAACTCTTACGATAATCCTTTAATGCTTTTTAGCTTTTTCACTTTTATCATACTATTTTTTCGCTTTTTATTAAATATTGTATTTTTAAAATTCATTTTCTCCCTCTCTATTTTAAGCAACTCATATTTTTACTAAAACATCCTATTATTCTTATAAACTCTGTCCTTTGATTGTCTAGATTATTTTTTGACAACCTGTCAGTTATTTTCATCTTATATTCAATTATACCTGTCCTATATACTAAGTTCCATTTCTTTAATGGTATATTAACTAGTCTAAGAGCCACTGAAAATCTGGTATTAATTATTAATTTTTTACCACCTTTTTCAACATACTCCACAGGAACATCTTTAACTTTTATAATTTCTTTTCTAATATGCCTTGATACTTGTCCTATAGTTTTTCCTGTAAACTTTCCTTCTTTACTAAATTTATGAGATGCAGTTGTCTGAGTAAATCTAAGACTGTTAGCTGAAAAAGCCATATTGCTATATACCACTTCAGCTAAATACCCTAATCCAGCTCCTGCTAACGGCAACATACCTCCAATTAACTATTCCTATTTTTCAATAAGAATATATTACTCCTGCAACTTCACCTACAATAGTCCCTGCTGCTGCGCCTACAATCCACAAAGCACACCCACTATCATCTGTCCTAACAGTTGGATTGTTACTGCAATAATTAAATATATTATGCGATAACAATATTCCTAACTTTCCACCTGATGAATCTTCATTTACAAACCTACCCCATTCAGAATTATAATATCTTGAATTTAAATAATATAATCCTGTTTCAATGTCATATCTATACCCTCTATATCTGTAAGGGTTTTTATTTCTTACTTATGACTATTAATATCATTTATTAACCATGCTTTAATGTTTCAAAGTTTTTTCAGTTAATTAGGCTTTATTCAGCTTACTTTAGCTCCGCTACTACACTTCTATAGGTTGTTTGCTTTCGCAGAAGGTATCCAAAGCCTCATAAATATTGTTACCTAGTTTAGCGAGATAATCATCAAATGCAGCATAAACCTCTCCATTTTCGTCCATTATGAGAACCAATTGTTCATTCTGGGTTTCCCCTATGACAACAACTGATTTTCCAATTTTTTTTTCGTACTCAAGTACATTACCTCTATAAACCCCATTGATCGCTCTAATAGGGTCAATATATACTTTGTCAGTAGATTCATGTCTTCTGAAAGCTGGTATAATTATATCCACTCCTCCAAATTTCTTTAAAAATTCTATAATAGTTTCACTTATCTTGTAACCTTCACTCTTATATGCCTCTTCATAGCTTGAAATATCAATATTACGAGAGCTATACCATCCTGATTCCATTAAAGACTGGATTACTTTATTTGGTATGTTCATATTCTATTTCTCCTTTACTAATTAGTCGTTCTGTTAAGTTATATGAACATTGATTCCCCTCGGCCTATTGAAATATAATAGATTTCTCACAAACATATTACCTCCCAGAAAGGAGAGAGGAATCAATGAACAAAGCTAATAAAAAAATTACCTGTCCTAGATGTCACAGCCATAACCTATATAAGTTTGGAAAAGACAAAGAAGGAAATCAAAAATATCAATGCAAAGAGTGTAAAAGACAATTTGCACCATCGGCTATGCCGAAAGAGCGTCAGCTCAAGGATTACCCTCGTTGTCCTATCTGTAACAAAGGAACCTTTATTCATCATAATTACTCAAATTATATCAATTATCGTTGTAACGATAAAAAATGTAATCATAGTTTTTTTGTGGCGAAGCCTACGGCTATAGATCCTTCAAGCAATACCACTATCCAAGGTAAACTTAATTTTAAAGGTATGCGCTTTCCAATTCATATTATATTAATGGCTTTAGACCTTTACTTTCTTAATGAAAGTTCTACAAGACGTATATCTCAATATTTGTTTAGAACATTTAATGTAAAAGTATCTCATGTTACTATTGCAAGTTGGACTAAAAAGTTTGCTGCATATTTCAAATTGAAATCTGATAATTTATTTTATAATATTGACTTATCAGATTCTGATGAATGGCACGCAGATGAAACTGTTGTATTTATAAATGGCAAGAAACATTATCTATGGCTTGTTATAGACTCAGAAAGTCGATTAATTATCTCTTATCATCTATCCCCATATAGAGATGCTAAACAAGCTTTTAGCCTTTTTAACGATGCTAAGAAATTAGGATCTCCTAGAGCCATAGTTACTGATAGATTACCATCTTACAATATTCCAATAAAATCAGTATTCCAAGATACATTACACATAAAAGTACAATCTTTTATGGATGATATTTCAAACAATATCATTGAGTCATTTAACAAAACATTTAAGTCTTGGTATAAAGGTTTAAAAGGCTTTAACTCATTTAATAGTGCCAATAAACTAATATCAGTGTTTATATTTCACTATAATTTTGTGCGTAACCACTCATCACTACGTAATTTAACACCATCTGAAGTAGTGGGAATTAGTTACCCAGTTAAAGCTAAAAATAATTGGTTATTAGCTGCCTAACGGCTAGCGCTATCGCTTTTAATTAAGTCTATTTATTTTTAAAATCTATAATGGATAGGCTTTTTTGTCATACCACAAAATATTAATCGTATAATTTTTATTATTTAAAATAAGTCATATAGTAATTTTATGATTTTTAAAGCTATGCTTTCATAATTAATTAACAGAACCTAATTAGTTACTACTTCATTTCTTTTATACGCTGATTTAATCCATCATAGATGTATGTTATTTTCTTGCCACTTTCACATTGGAATCATAAGTGTAAGCTATTTTCTTTCCGTTGTCTTGCAGCTCTTTTAGAAGGAAAATATTTATGTTTAATTGGTTGAGCACACATATTATGCACCAAGACATTTCTATGTGATACAAAATACATATGCCAATCTTCTACTTCAAAGTTATATACTTTTACAGGCTTCTTTAATATTTCTAGATTTATTCTACTTACTTCAGTAACTTTTCCTGAATATAGAGGTACCTTATCTCCTACTTTTAAATTACCTGCTTCTACCCAGCCTTCTCCTATTACCCGAATGGATGATATATTATATTTTATGTACCTTAAAATGCTAGAAGTTTTCTAAAATAATAACTTCTAGCATTTAATTTCTATCTACTTTTATTTTACGAATTTATCCGTTTTGTAATTTTTCCAGTTTATTCTCTATTTTAGTTTAAACTATAATTCTTATTTTACTTTTCTAATGATATTTTTACTCCCCATTCACATCCAAGATTAAGAACAATATTTCTTTCTCTTTCATAAAATAATGGTATCCATTCATTTATTTTATTCTCATGTTCAATATATATAACTAATGGATTTTTCATATGCAAACCTGTCCTTGTTATTTCACCCTCTATATTGTTCCATGAATTATCCAACCAAAAGTAAAACATCTCTTGTGCATTTAACGTTTCATCTATTATTGCTATAATCATATCTTTTATTTTGTTGCTTATTAAAAGTCCTAAATCATTTAATCCTTTGCTATTTATAAGCCACAATAATTTTAATTCTCGTTTATCAATCTCGTTAATTAAATTAATATCATCATCAAAATCATAACCTATTTTTTCCCACACCATCTCAATTTCACTTATATTAACTATAATATTTTTATGTATATTTAAATTTATATTTTGTATAGGGATGAAAAATATTTTATCTTGTAATTTCTTTAAAACTGTTATACACGTTTTATTTTTTCCATAGTTTAATTTAAATGCCAAGCAATTATTTATTGATGTGACTAAATCATCAACATAACCACTATATAAAATATCATTATTATAATATAAATTACATTCTTCATTATAAAACTCTCCCAAAAACTCTATTCTTAACACCTTGATTCACCTACCATCTAATTTTCTTCATCGAAGGTAATTCCCATCTTTTCGAATATCTTAACTAATCCTTTTATTAGGATAGTGAATTAGGAAATAAAAGTTAGAGAACCTTCTAAATGGATACTTGTTTAAGCCATATTTAATTGTTAATAGACTATGTCTTAATTCTTTAAAACAATCCATACTCACTAGAAACTGCTTCATATTATTATCCATTATTTCACTAGCATTTCTCTATATTACAGCTACCTTTTCTTCTCCAAGATTATCAAATTCACCCCATAGCGAATCCATTACTGCATTCAAATTTATATTTCCACTTAACATAAAAGAAGGTATATTTATAATTTCTTTGAAAAATGTTTCTAAATCTACTATACTTCTCTCATTAATGTTGGATGTTTTATACTTATGTATTTCTAAAAATCCCTTCAAATTACTAACCTTTTCTTTATCTACATAAGATTTTCTATAATACCTCCCCTTTATTTTATTGTCATAAATTTACATATAAAAATCACTCCAGATATGGAGATTTTATTTTCTCAACAAACAAACCCATATGTTCGATTTTATTTATTATGTAATCGCATTTACTGTCGCTCCCTATATACATATAATAATCATATCCAAAATGAATAAACATTTTATTTTCATTTTCAAGTTTACACCATAAATGTTCTCTTAATATTAGCTTGACTAAATCTCCTATTTTGTTTACGGATATATCATCTTCATTTTTAATAGTTTTAAATATTTCTATCATTTGTATTGTATATATTTCAGGATATTTATCCGTCTGTATACTTTCTTGATACTTTTCTAATCCACAAACTTTTAAACTTGAAATTTTTAAGAAATTTATAAATTCAATAATTGCCTTTATATACAACTCTTCTATTAATAAATATTCATTTAGAGATACTTTTTTTCCATCAAAAATCTTACCAACATGAAAGATAGATGTCCATTCTTCTTTTAAGAAAGCACCATATTTATTTCTATATATGGGATTGTATTTGGTTATTCTCCAATAGCACAACGTAATTTCACCCAAGCCTTTCTATAGTTATTTTAATCACCTATGATTGTATCATTTTGAGAATTAACTATGTAGTTATATTCTTATTTGTTTATATTTTTCTAGGATTAAAAATGCATTGGATTTAGAATTTCTTCTCTATATCCAATGCATTTTATACAAATTATTTATTATTTTTAAATCATTAAGATCTTTTATTCCTGTATCTATTGTTTTTTCTGTTACTCTGCCTAATGTATCATATTTATAGTTTACGTGATTTCCTCTTCCACTTTTACATATTCCTTTAATATCTTCATCATTTAATGCAGTATCATAATAACTAAATCCTTCTAATTTTCTTATATTTATTAACAATAAGAATGCATTGGATATAGAATTCCTTCTATACTCCAATGCATTATATATAACTTGGTGTTTAATTTTTTAAACTTTTAACCTCTTCTATACTTAATCCTGTTACTTTGGATATAGTTTCTGAATCCATACCCATCATTAATAAGTTTTTTGCAGTATTAATTGCTACTTGCTGTATTCCTTCATTTCTTCCTTGTTGTATTCCTTGTTGTATTCCTTCTCTTCTTCCTTCTTCTTTCGCTCCATTAATCATATTTGCTCTCTCATGTAGCGACTTTTCCCTAGCCTTATATATTTCTATAGTCTTTTCATCGCTGCTTAAATACTCAAGTCTTTCTTCTGCTTTTTTAATATCCTTATCCATTTCCATCAACTCCTTTAATTTCTCATTAGGAATATCTTTATTAAAGAAAGTCAACCATCTTTGAAGTCTATCTTCTTTTAAATTCTTTTCTTCTAACTTATTAAACTTAGGTAATTCTATAAAATGAATTTCAACTAAGTCTGTCAGCATATACTCTTTGTATTCATCTTCCCAAAGGTGAAACTTAGTATGAAATTTATCTAAATTTATATATTCAAAATCTAGTATATTTATAGTTATTACCTTTTTAAGATTTTTATAATCTTCACCCTTAGATATTTTTTCATTAAATAATTTTCCCCAATAGAACAATGTTCTCTTATCCATATTATGCTGATTTGTAAGTTGTACTTCTATATCTATTTGTGTTCCATTTTCTGTTTTTGCCCTTACATCTAGTATCGCTGTTTTATCATTTATAAGATCACGAGTTAATTCTTTATTATCTACTATTTCTAAAGTTACAAGTCTATCCCTATCTTTTCTATCTAAAACTGCATTTAAAAATGCTATTAAGTTATCTTTTACTTCGTTTTCCCCAAATAGTTTTTTGAATATAAAATCGTTTAAAGGTTTCAATCTTTGTACCACTTAATCACCCTTTCTTCCTTATATTATAGCGTAAGTGGTATTTATTTTAAAGTTCATAGGAGCTAGAACATTAAAACACAGTGAAGTGGAATTTTATTATTAATTGTCAATTATCAATTAAATCATCGTGTGACTCCTGACCTCTATATTAAAATCTAGAAGATTCTTAATGAAATCTTCTAGATTTTAAACATAATCTTGTATTAGTTATGGTCTGATATAAGGCCATATCTCCCTTATATTTTTTGAATCAATTTTTCCATTTTGTAGTAGTTCTTCATATCCTTTAAAAGTTTGAGGTTCCACTTCACCATACTTTGCTAAATGCCATCCTCTATCACTCCAGCTTATAGCATATCTATCTCCTTTGTACCCAAACTCAATCTCCATGCCCATTTCCAAATCTTCTATTAATTCTTCGTAAGTATAACTCATAAAATACCTCCTCATTTGTAATTAGATTATTTTACCCAATCCCATATATGTACATGAGGTACTATGGGATGATCCTTAGGATTACCATGATTAGTGAAATCTACATCCCTTAAGGCACGTCCTAATTCATCATAAAATCTTCTTGCTATTATTTTTCCTAATTCATTAATCCTATCTAAAGTTAATGAAGGATCTTGATTATCTATAGGTAATTTGCTTTCACTTGTAGTTTTATGGTTTCCTGTGGGACGAACTTCGTTAGGATTTTTTACTGGTCTACCCTTTTTTCTCCTTGGACCAGGCCTTGTTTTTCTTTTATTTTGCTTTTTATTCGGTTTATTATCTTCGTTACTCTTTTCTTTATTATTTTCCCCAATATTATAAGTAGGATTATTATTTACCAACAACGGTTTAACTATCTTGTAATATATATATACTCCTGTTAATATTAGCGCTGCTCCAAACAAGACTGTGACTATAAATGAACCGCCTATTACTCCTGCACATATAGCAAATCTACCATTATAATCTACCATATTAGGGTAATTATTATTACAATAAGCAAACATATTATATGATAATAGAGCTTCTGCTTTTCCTATAATACCATCTGCATTTACAAACCTACCCCATTCAGAATTATAATATCTTGAATTTAAATAATATAATCCTGTTTCAGTGTCATATCTATATCCTCTATATCTGTAAGGGTTTTTGTATCCTACATGGTCTTTGTTATTTGTTATATCTGTTCCGTTTTCATCTTTTATTGATAGTAGTTTTCCCCATGAGTCATATGTGTATGTTGCGACTGTAGTTCCTCTACTATTATTTAGGGCTATTATATCATTTTGTGCATTTCTGATGTAGTAGTACTCTTGTCCATTTAGATTCATGCTGATTAGGTTATCATTTAAGTCATAAGTATAGTGTATTTTATCTTTTCCATTTTCCTCAAATGTTACTTCATCATCTTCTAAATGATACTTTGTTACAACTCCATTTACTACTTTTTCTGTTCTTATTCCACTTGGATTATATTTATAGCTTATGTTATAGCCATTTCCATCTAACTTACTTAGTTTTCTTCCTTGTTCCCACTGAAATTTCCATCCATCATATGTTAGAGGATTTCCTATTCCATCGTAAGTTATTGCTTTTCCATTAAAGCTTGTTAGTTTGTCTTTCCAGTTACTATCTTCATATTTATAAGTTGTTGTTTTGCTATCTCCACTGAATGTTGTTTCAGTTTTACTTACTATATTTCCACCTATATCATATGTATAGCTTATTTCTTTTTCTTCTATTTCATTTTGTTCTTTTGTAAGCTGATTTAATTCATCATAGGTGTATGTTATTTTCTTGCTACCGTCTGTTATTGTTTCTATGTTTCCATTGGCATCATAAGTGTAAGCTATTTTCTTTCCGTTGTTGTCTATTTCGCTTACTTTTGTTGTTGTGTTACCATTTTCACCTTTTTCAAAACTATATTTTGTTGTTACTTTGGCTATTCCTGTGTCTATTGTTTTTTCTGTTGTTCTGCCTAAAGTGTCATATTTATAGTTTACGTGATTTCCTCTTCCACTTTTGCATATTCCTTTAATATCTTCATCATTTAATGCAGTATCATAATGACTAAATCCTTCTAATTTTCTTATATTTATTAACAATAAGAATGCATTGGATATAGAATCTCTACTATAATCCAATGCATTTTGTATATATCTAGTTAAGTACTTTTTTAATTTCTTCTATTTCTTAAATAGTTTTTCCCGTGATTTTAGAAATAATATCTACGTCTACCCCTTATATTAAGGCATTTTTTACAATTTGCAATACTTTTTTTATTTTCTCCTCCTTCCCTAACTTCATTAATCATATTTACTCTTTCATGGTGCAACTTTTCTCTGCTCTTATAAATTTCTATTGTCTTTTTAGCACTGCTTAAATTTTAATTTAAGCAATTTATTTAATGTCTTACTTTACATCTAACTATATCTTTTTATAAATTCCAAACTCACTTATATTGTGTTTTTATTTCCTTATAATTTTAGTTATACCCATCTTATCCCTATTTCTTCAAAAGCAATCTTACTTTCATTTAATCCTTGTAAATCTCTAGTTCCTATTAAATCTATATCATTTTTTGTAAGGCACAGATTTTCATTAGTTCTTTTAATTTTCCTATTGTATATGTTTTTTAGTAAATTACATTGGGCTTCCGTCATATCATAATATTCTTTCCATTCTCTTATAGAATCTTCTGTATTCATCATTTGATTTTCAATCAAAAACCCACCATTATCCATAAAATCCTCAAGAGAATCATTAGAAAACCCTTGTTTATTATTCCCCCAAATCGCAGTGGTGATTAGTGGAATTATTTCATTATTAATATTTTGTAATACATATTGCAATGCCTCCTTATCTGCTAATTGTTTTATACTATTAGGAGCACCAATAAAATACTCTGAATGTATTTTTGAAATTTCAATTTTATTTAATCTTTCACTCCTATCATTACGAAAAACACCTACATAACAATCATTATTAAATGTAATAGTTCCCCTTGTTCCTTCACTATCTTGTATACTATAATTTATCCCATCCCAAGAATGCTCATTTGCAATCTCTCTATAGTGTGAAACCATAATTGCATGTGCTATTGACGCTAATATACATCCATTCCATAGTTCCTGTTTTCTTAAATTAATTGTTCTCATACATCCTCCTATTTATCCCATTTTATTCTATTCCATTTTAGCGAAATAATTCTAGCATTACCAAAACTATTTGTTCCCCCTTTTGATTTAGGAATTATATGATCTATTTGCCACTCATTTTGAAGTGGTGTAACTCCTTTTTGACTTTTTCTAGGTTGAACTAATTCTTGATAAGGATCAAGCTGATCATCCGATATAACTTTTCCTTTATTTCTTTTACGATTTTCTTTAATTATCTTCTTCTTTTGTGTTGCAGTAAATTTTTTACCTTTACCAACTCTTGAAGAATCTTTTAAGTGAGAATAAGGTGTATTTTTTTCATTATTTGAAATATCCTGATTTTTATTTTGAATAGTTTTAGCTGCATGTGATGAAGAAGCTTTATAAATTTGTATCCCCTTATATATTAGCGCACCTGTACCTATAAATGCTGCTACTATAGCTACACCCATAATTATTTCAGATGATGCTATTGCTCCTATAATCCTAATACCATACTTTATGGCCGATGTCATAAATATACTTACAGCATATTCACCATTTAAATCTAAAGAATTTATGCAATTATTATTACAATAAGCAAACATATTATATGATAATAGATCTTCTGCTTCTCCTATAATACCATCCGCATTTACAAACCTACCCCATTCAGAATTATAATATCTTGAATTTAAATAGTATAAGCCTGTTTCAGTGTCATATCTATATCCTCTATATCTGTAAGGGTTCTTGTATCCTACATGGTCTTTGTTATTTGTTATGTCTGTTCCATTTTGATCTTTTATTGATAATAGTTTTCCCCATGAGTCATATGTGTATGTTGCAACTGTAGTTCCCCTACTATTATTTAGGGCTATTATATCATTTTGTGCATTTCTGATATAATAGTACTCTTGTCCATTTAGATTCATGCTGATTAGGTTATCATTTAAGTCATAGGCTTTATCCAGCACCTTTTTAGGAGGGAGGGGTAGGTTCTATAATAGGAACCAAGAAAATAAGGAGAAGGTCTTTATGAATTGACAGTTGTAGTTGAAGTTTTTTAGAATTTCTTAAATGTAAAATTGTTAATACATTTTTATAATTTTTTACACCAATTAAAAGATGATTCCTATGAAAGAAATCATCCTTTTGATTTTTAAATATATTCTTCTATAATTTCAAGTTCGTCCCAATAAGGTGATAAGCCTTTTTTTATCATGTATTTTCCAAAATCTTCCCCTTGATTAGTGCTTCCTATGCTTTCTTCGTCCTTCCAAACAGTGTCACATTCCTCACATATATATAATATTTCACCATCTTTTTTTATCTTTACTTTGTCAATAGCATATTGCTCACATACAGGACATTGTATATTATTCATAATTTTATATATACCTTTGTACGTTTTCTATTATACTTCTCTTATAAAACATGTATATCTTCTATACTGCTATTCAGAATTTTACCTATATCATTCATTGTTATATCACAAATAATAGTTAAATCACTTCTTATTCCATTTATCCAAAGATCCATATAAACTTTATATGTATTAGTATTGCTAATTTCAATAATATCCAAAGCTTCTTCATATTCATCAATACTAGCTTCAGTCAATATACCCCCATATTCATTTAATTCCTTTTTTATTTCATCCTCTGTTATGTTAATTAACATTCCTCTCTTTTTAAGTTCTTGGTATTTACTTTCCCGTATATTATTAATTATTTGTATAATTTCATGTAAAAGAACTTTTTTTATATTCATAATATTGTTATCTCCTCCCTCTATTTCCAGGCATTCTAGTTATCGAATCTAAATTTAGCCCTAACTCATCCATAAAATATTTATCTGCACTTCTAATAGCATTTTTAGCTTCTTCTATTGATAACCCTGCTTTTCTTAAAGCTTTGTATCCTATTCTTCTCTCCGCTCCGTAAGTTCCCCCTCCTGCAGTTCTTTGAACCTTAGTTGCATAATAATGAGGTGTTCCTATTTTATTAGCAGGACCTTTCAACTGGATAGCCGGAGCATTTCTCCTTTTATATCCATGGATATTTCTCATAGCTGCATCTTGAATTATATGATGTGCATCTTTAACTTTTGAACTAACTAATTTTTTATAGCTACCTAATATTCTACTACTTTTTACTGATTTACCTGACCCATGAGCTTTAGATGCAAATTTAAATGCTTTTTTAGCATATGACCCTGGTACACAAGGTACAAATACTGCTCCTACATCCCATGCTAAATCCACACCATTAGACCATGTAGGATTCATTACAAACCTTGCAAAATCATATATTGCACACCCAATGTCTAAAATAGTATCCCATATGTATCCGTTAGAATCTTGTCTAACTATTGGGTTATTACTACAATAGGCAAATGTATTATGGGATAATAATTCTCCTGTACTTCCACCTAATGAGTCTGAATTTATAAATCTATCCCATTCTGGATTATAGAATCTTGAATTTAAATAATATAATCCAGTTTCCGAATCACATCTATAACCTCTATATCTATATGGATTTTTCTTTCCTACTTCTTTTTCACTGGTATCTACTATTTTTAAAAGTTTGCCCCATGAATCATAACTATACTCTACTACACTTTTTCCTGCTTTATCTGTTAATCCTATTATATCTTTTTGTGCATTTCTAACATAGTAGTATTCTTCTCCATTTAGATTCATACTAATAAGTTGTCCATTTACTGTGTAAGTATAGTATATTACATATTTTCCATTTGTTTCAAAGGTTACATTTGCCCCTTCTAAGTGATACTTTGTTACAACTCCATTTACTTCTTTTTCTGTTCTTATTCCACTTGCATTATATTTGTAGCTTATGTTGTAGCCATTTCCATCTAACTTACTTAGTTTTCTTCCTTGTTCCCACTGAAAATTCCATCCATCGTAGGTCAGTGGATTTCCTATTCCATCATAGGTTATGGCTTTTCCATTGAAGTTTGTTAGTTTGTCTTTCCAGTTACTATCTTCATATTTGTAAGTTGTTGTTTTGCTATCTCCACCAAATGTTGTTTCGGTTTTACCTACTATATTTCCACCTACATCATATGTATAGCTTATTTCTTTTTCTTCTATTTCATTTCTTTCTTTTATAAGCTGATTTAATTCATCATAGGTGTATGTTATTTTTTTGCCATTGTCTATTATTGTTTCTATGTTTCCATTGGCATCATAAGTGTAAGCTATTTTCTTTCCGTCATTGTCTATTTCGCTTACTCTTGTTGTTGTGTTACCATTTTTACCTTTTTCAAAGTTATACTTTGTTGTTACTTCGGCTATTCCTGTGTCTATTGTTTTTTCTGTTACTCTGCCTAAGGTATCATATTTATAGTTTATGTGGTTTCCTTTTCCACCTTTATATATTCCTTTGATGTCTTCATTATTTAATGCTCTGTTGTAATAGCTAAGTCCTTCTAGTTTTCCTTGTATTTGATACTGTCCTGTATTATGTCCTCCTACAGCTGTTTTTGCACCTGTAAAGTCTTTGAAGTCTGTTGTGCTTCCACTATATACTTCATCATTTAGATATAACTGTACATTTAATTTGTTTCCTTCTACTTTCCAACTTACTGCTCCATAATACCATGTACTAACTTGTAGTTGTTTTGACTGTGCAACTACTTGCCATTTTCCTTCTTTATTTCTTACTGCTATTGTTAGCTTATTGTCATCATCTATATACATATCTAAAATTGCATCTTTTGTTTCTGATGCTATTATGTATCTTGATCCTGTTGTTACTTTGGAATTAAACCATGTTCCTATAGTTCCTTGATTTTGTTTTATTCCTAAGTCGTATAATAATTTTGTTGTGTTAGTAGTTGTAAGTACTGTTCTATCTATGTCTTTTTCAAATTTTACATCATTTTCAACATATGGCTTAGTTCCTTTTGAACCTATTGTTGATGTATTAAGTGGAAAGAATTCCATGCCACTAAACGTTTGTAATGCATTATAGTATATGCTTGTAACTTTGTTATCTTTGTCATATTCATAGGATGTTTTATATCCCATTCCATTTATTTTTTCTTGAAAACTACTTAAGTTACTGTCTGCGTCATAATTATAACTTGTTATATTTCCCTTGGAATCTTTTATTCTATTAAGTCGTCCTGCTACATCATAATCATATTTATATTTTATATAATTTATATTGTCATATAAAGTAGCTAATTTTCCTTCTCCATCATATATGTATCTTTGTAGTGATTTATCTTTGTACAAATATTCTGTTAGTCTATCCTCATCATCATATTTGTACTTTGTTGTTTGTCCATTACCATAATTAGAACTTACAAGATTATTAGTTTTTTCATCATATTCGTTAGTAATTAGATTTTGATTCCCTACATTTACTTTGTGTGTATTTCCTTCAGCATCATATTCAAAATTGTAATTAAATCCATTGTGACCTATAGATTTTATTTTATCATTTTCATAAGTATAACTATTACTTACTTTATCAGATGCAGTTGATGCTTTTGTAAGTCTATCCATACTATCATAGGAATAATATATTGAATTTCCTTTTGCATCTGTAGTCTTATTTAAAATTCCTTTGTTCTTATCATAATCATAACTTACTTTATTTCCAGAGCTATCCTCTATTGATTTTATATAATTCCCGTCTTCTGTATATTCTGCTTTAGATTCTAAAGTTAACCCATTTGTCTCTCCTATTTTAGCTGTTAATGGATTACCATTCTTGTCATATGAAAAACTATATTTTATATTTTCTGCCGATGTTGCTTCTGTTATATTATGTTTCCCATCATATTTATAAGTAAATTTATTTCCTTTTGGACTTATGGATTTTACTAAATCATTGTTACTATACTCAAATTTAGAGTTTTTAGCTGCTAAGTCTTGTGATGAAACTAAATTTCCATCTTTATCATATACATAGCTTTCTCCAAATTCTTCTTTATGCAACTGCATTCTATCAAAATAGGCTATATTCTCATTTCCATAATAAATAGTATAAAATGTTACACTTTTATAATCAGCTTTTACCTTTATTTTAGAAGATACATATTGCCATTCTGTAGAATCTTCGTTAAATGGTACTACTCTCCATTCATAACTTCCATCTGTTTTTTCTATACCAAGATCAAGTGCGAAATATCTTTTTCCTTTATCTTTTGATAATGGAATAGATTCAGCTTTAGCCCATCCTCCTAAAACAAAAACATCTCCCGCTTTACCTTTTAAATTAATTTTTTGATATATACTTTTATTTTTACTAGCTCCACCATAAATTTTAAATGCATGTTCATTTTTATTTTGTTTTATATATTTTAAACTATCAGGTAATTGTATTAATTCATCATATCCACTAATACATTGTTCGTTTTTACTCCAAAATTCTGGTGCATTATTTCCATACTCTAGATTAGAATTTTCAACTATATTGTATCTATTTGAGGCTTCTCCATCTTCAAGTTGCATACAGTCGAAATACACTTTTCCTTGTTCTTCTACTATTCCTACTCTTGCATACACAACATTTGATGATGCATCTTTAGGTAACGTAAATGTTACTTCTTCTCTCTGCCAATCATTTGTTCCATTAATATAATCTGAATCTATACTCTGTAAAACTCCATTTTTATCAGTATAATTAATAAATACTGTAGCACCCTTGCCATTTTTACTAGTAATACCATCGGTTTTCACATAACTTGATAGTGTATACGTCTTTCCTTTCTCAAGGGTTATCGCTTGTCCAAAGTAATATCTAGATAGATCATTATTTTTTTGAATTTTTAAAGATCTGTTTCCTAAGTATTTTTCTTCTGAACTATAGTCTGCACTTCCTGTAGCACCATTAAAATATCCTGTAGACCAATATAAATCAAATTCACCACTATGATTTTTCAAATAATTAACTGATGGTTTTTGAAGTTTTGATTCAAGAGATAACTTATTATCAGCCTCTTTTTTTCCTGAACTTTTATTATCATAATTATAATAAAGAGCATTTCCATTATCATCTCTTATACTTACAGTATTTCCTACATTATTAAACTGATATATATTCTTTTTTTGTCTAGAATCTGTATAAGTTGTTGTATTAAATCCATAGTTTACTGTTAATTTTTCACTTAAATTTCCACTAGTATTTATATCTGATATACTACTAATACGATACGGACTTGCTCCATAATATGTATATTTTATTTTATGTCCATCATAATTTTTAGCTTCTATTAAATTATTGCTTCCATCATAACTATATTCGCTATATTTTCCATCTGAATATGTTATCTTAGTAAGATTTGCTCCATTATATGCAAAGCTAGTTCTTCTATTGCTTGGATCAATTATTCCAACTAAATATCCATATTGATTTACATCTAATAAGGTAACTCTTCCAGATCCATCTGAAACTCTTTTTAAAGTTGCCCCATTATATCCTAATGTTAAAACATTATTATTGCTATCCTTTATTTTATATAGATATCCCCACTTAGTGAATAATAACTGATTGCTTTTCTTATCTTTTATTCTATATGTCTCGTTAACATTTGCCCAATCCATGGTTAAGGTAATATCTATACCTGTATCATCTTTATAAACCTTTAATTTATCATCATATTTTAAACAATGCTTCGTTCCATCTTCATCAGTATAAATATAATTATTTTCATTACCTTGTTTCTCTAAGACTATTCTTTGACTCAGATTTAGTCTCCAACCATTTCCGTATCCAATACTTGAAAGTTTCTCATTACTATTAAATACATGATTTAATGATATAGGCATTCTATTACCATTCATAGATAAATCATCATGTACAAACACTAAGTTACCATTGTAATCATTTACATACCCTGTGCCAGCTCTATCTACATCTTGTGTATTATATGTCCAATAATTTTCAAGTCCCGAAGCATTAGTATAATATATAACTTCTCTAGGTCTACCCTCTGTAAGTCCCGATTCACAATCTGATGATATAAATGTACTATAAGGCTCTGTTTCATTATGCCCTTTAAGCATTACACCATAATTTTTTCCTGTTGATGTACATTCCTTAGCTATAGATGTTACATCCCATTTGAATGGTGAACCTCCTGCTTTTCCTGATACAATAGCATAATCTTCTATCTTAGTATTAGTTGCTGGCTGATTTTCCCATACTATAGTTTTTGAATCCCAAGGCTTTTCTACTTTATGAGCATCTATTTGTACTGGTGTTTTTTGCTCTTCATATAGCCATAAATATAAATTTGCCTTTGTTATTATATTGGATGAATCTATTTTAGGTATATCAAAAGATATATACGCTCTATTTCTTCTAGTTGCTGGTGCCTTACCTACTTGTAGAAATTCTACACCACCATAAGTTTTATTATTCTTTTTATCTTTTTCAGAAATATGCTCTGGTACATAGCTGTCATGTATCTTATTTATATCCTTAGATGTTTCTATACTTGGATCAATTGTTATTGGATATAATCTGCTTTTATCATTTAACCACTCTTTATTTGGAATTAACGTTAATGTGTACTCATTATCTTTTTTTATAAACTCTACTTTTATGTCTGTACTCACTTCGTTTTTACTATCATACATAAAAGGTGACTGAATATTAAATATTACTTTTGATGTATCCTTACTATCAAGGAAGTATATGCTATTGTCATCATTTAACTTAGCTATTAAATTTTTAACTTTAAAACTAAAATTAAATTGAGAATTTGACGAAGGTTTGTCTAAAATAATTGCTTCTTTAATTGTATTAGATTTAATGCTATAGTTTAAATTTACTCCCTCTTGTATATTTTTGTATTCTACTTTTGATCCTAAATTCTTTAATATAATTTTATCTTGATTCTTTATATTACTAACCTTTTGATTTATATAAAACCACATTATAAATATAATTTATATATTTAAATTTTATGTAATTTATCGCGCAAAAAAATATCCACGAACCTTAATTCGTGGATATTTAAAAATAAAATTTTATCATATTTTTTGTAAATCTTCTCTTAGTGGTCTATATATTTTTCTCTTATCTAAAGACCATATTGAATTTGAAAATTCACCTTTATTTGTTTCTCCTATAGCCTTATGCATGTCATAAAGACTTGCATCCATAACATCTAAAAAGTGAAGCATTTGGGCTTCTGGTATCATTGGTCTTTTAGGACTTCCAAATTCAGGTTCATAATGATGTGATAACACCATATGCTGAAGAAGCATTGTTATTTCTTTATCTGCCCCAACCTTTTGTGCTGCAACTTCTATATTTTTTACTCCCTCAATTATATGTCCTAGTAATTGACCTTCTATTGTATAGTCATCTACTATTCCAAGTTCACTTGAATTCATTTCATCCATTTTAGCAAAATCATGAAGTATTATTCCACCAAATAATAAATCGGTATTTATAAAAGTATATACTTCTGATAATTTTTCTCCTGCTTTAAGCATTGTTGTTGTATGATATAAAAGACCTGACCTTACAGCATGATGATTTTTTTTAGCTGCTGGAAAATGCCTTATCTTATGCTTATTTTCATCTAAAATATAATTAATTATATTTTTTATATCTTCATCTTTTATTTTAGATATATACAGCATCATCTCTTCATACATATTTTCTGGAGAATATGGTGCTGATGGTACAAAGTCTGATATATTTACATTTTCATTTTCTTTTGGAAGTCTAATTCTATCTATTTTAAATTGCATATTATTTTGCCATAAAGTTACACTTCCCCTTACCTTTATAAGGACATTCGGCTTGTAAATATCCTCGTCTCCTTCAGTGTAATTCCAAAACTTCGCGTTTATTTCTCCTGTTTTATCTGCTATTGTAAAATCTAAATATTTTTTACTATTGCTTGCTGTTCTACATTCAGCTGATTTTATTAAAAAGAATCCATCTATCTTATCGTTAGCTTGAAATTCTTCTATGGGTTTTACTAATATATCCAAGATTATCCCCCCTCGCTTTTATAGTTTAGAATATTATTCACTTTATTTCAACTTCTTTATCAACATAAAATAAATATAAGTATTTTTCTTTTACTTTTTTATTTGTAAGTTCTTCTATTGCTCTAGCATAATACTCTATTTGAGCTTTATATTTTTTTATTATAGACTGTTCTTCTCCATCTTTAAAATAATCACTTTTGTAATCTACTAAAACAATTCCGTCTTCTTCTTCAAAATAGCAGTCTATTATTCCTTGAATCATAATATGCTCATCTGAATATATATCCTTTGATAAACCTTCAAATATTTCCGTACTTTTTAATTGTATATGAAAAGGTACTTCTCTCTCTACTTCTTTAGCTTTTAAGAATCTTTTACCTATACTTGTGTTAAAAAAGTTTAGTATTTTAGAAGGATCAACACTTTCTATTTGTTCTTTTGTAACAAACTCTTTTTTAACCATATTTTCCATTTGAACTTTAACTTCTTCTATATTTAACTCTTTTTTATAATCGAGCTTTTGCATAACAGCATGCATTGCAGTACCTTTATCTGCTCCTGTAAGTTTTTTATCCTTTTCCATGAAGGAAGGTTTTTTTACAAGCTTTGGAGTATACATATCCTTTGCATAATCTTCATACATGCTAGCATTTTTCATTCTTTTTAATTCTGTAACAGTAAGTAGCGTAGGTAGTTTTGATGATTCAATATATGGATACTTAAAATTTAATCTGCTATTTATTTCATCATAAAAAGAACTTGTTTCTTCTATATTTTCTATTTCTTCTATATCATCTAAAATTATATCTTCTTTATGATTATTGTGTAATATTTCACTTACATTATTAACTTTGATTTTCCACTTAGATTCATCTTCTATTAAATTAACTTTTTCAAAAGATTCTATTCCAGCAAATTCTCTTAAAATTTCTCCATCTTTATGTCTCATAATAACAGGACATATCCAGTCTAAATAATTTTTTCCTGTTAAAACTTGATATTGTGAAAGTTTATAATTATCCCCTTGAAGTGAATATGCCCACTGCTTTGATGATTTTTCTATACTACTTACAGCACCTGTCATTATAAGTTTTTCTTTAGCTCTTGTAAGTGCTACATATAATATTCTCATTTCTTCCGATAAACTTTCTAATTTTATTTTTTTCTTTAGTGCTGCTTTAAGCACAGTTTCATAAGATATTCTTTTTTCTAAATCTATATAATCTGGACCAAAACCGAGTTCATCATGATAAAGTATTCTTCTATTTAAATCTTGCATATTAAAATTTTTGCCAAGGGCACTTAATATAACAACAGGAAACTCAAGTCCTTTACTTTTGTGAATACTCATTATTCTAACTACATTATCATTTTCCCCTAATATTTTGGCACTTCCCATATCTCCACTACTTACTTTTAACCTATTTATGAAGTTTATAAAATTAAATAGTCCTTTATAGCTAGTTTTTTCATATTGCCTAGCCCTTTGAAATAGAATTTTTAAATTGGCCTGTCTTTGCATTCCACCAGATAAAGCCCCTACATATCCATAATATCCAGTATCCATGTACAAGTACCATATGAATTCATCTATTGGAATATGAATTGATTTTTCTCTCCAAAAATTTAATTTTTTCAAAAATATATTACACTTTTTCTTTAAACTATCTAGCTTCTCATCTTCACTTTTTAATATTTTTAATATACCTTGATAAAAATCTCCATCTTTATTTTCTAATCTAATATCTATAAGTTCTTCTGGAGTAAATGATGCAATTGGAGAACGTAGTACTGCAATTAGTGGTATATCTTGTCTTGGATTATCTATTATCTCAAGTAATGAAAGTATCGTCTTTATCTCTACACTTTCAAAATATCCATTTCCTACATCTGCATAAGCCGGTATTAATTTTTCTTTAAGTTCATCCATAAATACCGGTGCCCATCTTGATGTACTTCTAAGCAGTATTACTATATCTCTATATTCCACATTTCTATAACCCTTTAGATCATTATCATAAACTTTAAAAGGTTCTCCCATTTCAGGATTTACAAGTTCATTTATTCTTTTAGCTACTAGCCTTACTTCTATTTGTATATTAGAAAGTATTTCATCATCCTCTTCTTGTCCTTCTATATCACCTTTAGTCTTTTCCATGAGATTAAGTTCTATTGCCCCACCTACAAGATATTTATCTTCATTATCTTCTTCAAAATCTGCACCTAAATTTAATGCCTCATTATCATCATATTCGAGTTCTCCTATATTCTCAGACATTATCTGCTTGAATATAAAATTAACACCGTCTAATACTTCTTTTCTACTTCTAAAGTTTTTAAATAAATTAACTTTTCTTTCCTTTGCATTATCTTCTTCTAAATAAGAATTATATTTTCTTAAAAATAGTTCAGGTTTTGCCTGACGGAAACGGTATATACTCTGTTTTACATCTCCAACCATAAATACATTATTATACTTTCCTGTTTCCTCATCTTGCCTTGCTATAGAGTTTATGATAGCTTCTTGAACATAGTTACTATCTTGATATTCATCTACTAATATTTCAACATATCTTTGTTTTAATTTTAATGAAACTTCTTCATGTCCTAAAATTTCTAAACAAAAATGCTCAAAATCATTAAAATCTATAATTCCTCTTTCCTTTTTAGCATTAGCATATCTATTCATAAACTTTAATACTAAATCTGTTAGTGATTTCATTATAGGATAAAGATTCATGAGATCTGATACAATTTCATCACCATTATATGAAATAACTTTTTTCTTTATATCATCTTGCAATTGTTTTTTCACTTTATTTCTTATATCTTTGACTTTTTCTTGTGTTTTTTTATCTTCACATCCTCTACAAGTTTTTAATCTTCCAAATTTAATTTTTGAAAGCTCATCATACAAACTATTCCAAGAGGATTTTGCACTTAAGATTAAATCATCAATCATTGCAAGTTCATTTTCAAAATCTTCTAGATATACTTCAAGTCCAGCAGTATCATTTATTAATTTTATAGCCTCTTCCATCATATTTTTAAGTCCACTAAGTTCTATATATATATCTTCCATTAAAACTTTTGCCCATTTAGACTTAGCAAAGTTATAATCCTTATTTACATTAAAGTCTTCAGCCATACTTTCAAGCTGCTTTTTAGGATTTGGTGAACTCATTACAAAATTATATAAATTTAATATCATATTTTGAAGAGCTAAATCATCTCTATTGCTACTATAAAATTCAACTAATTTTAAAAAATCTTCACTACAATTTTCTGGCTGATACAATTCATCAAAAATTTCTTCTATGATTTCACCCTTTAATAAAATAGTTTCAGTTTCATCACCAATTCTAAAACTTGGGTCTAAATCTATGTAATGAAAGTTATTTTTTATAGTTTCTAAACAAAATGAATGTATTGTTGTTATGCTAGCCCTATTTAGTAATGTTAATTGTCTTTGAAGCTGTCTTGACTTAGGATGTTTTGTTAATTCTTTTCCTATGGCTTTTGCTATTCTTTCCTTCATTTCTGATGCAGCTGCATTAGTAAATGTTACAACTAATAATCTATCTATATCTACTGGATTTTTTAAATCCGTTATCATTTTTATTATTCTTTCAACAAGCACTGCTGTTTTTCCCGAACCTGCTGCTGCCGAAACTAATAAATTACATCCATGAATATCTATGGCTTGTTGTTGTTCTTTAGTCCACTTTACTTCTGACAAGACTCTTCCCCCTCTTTTCTTAGTAATTCCCATACTTCCTCATCTTTTTTTTCTTGAAGTATCTTAAATTCATTCCCTTCAAAATTACTATCAAATTCACATATAGAAGAGTACACACAATATTCACACGCATTAGCATTCTTACTTCTGATTGGATTTATTTTAATATCTCCTTTTAACATACTTTCACAAGATTTTATTAAACTCTTTTTAACATGTTCACGTAAAAGTTTAAATTGCTCTTCTGTTCCTACAGATGATTTTCCCAAAGTTCCATTCTTATTCATTCTAGCTGGTATTATAAGAGAATTACCTTCAATCTTTCTATCCATTTCCTTTACTACTTCTTCATCTGCTAATATAAGACCTTTCATTTTTAATGCTTTCATTATCTCATCTTCTATTTCTTCATCTGAAAGATTTCTTTTTCCTTTAATTATAGGATCATCTATTTTTAAATATAAAACTCCTCCTGGTACTACTGGTTCTTTCTCCTTTATTTCTTCATTAGTAAGTATTGCATCTAGGTATGTTAATAGTTGAAGTTGAAGTCCATAATATACATCTGATAGACTAAAATCTTTATTACCTGATTTATAATCAATTATTCTGTAATAATCTTTATTATCCATATCTAACTTATCTACTCTATCTATTCTACCGATTAATTTAACTTTTTCCCCATTTGAAAGTTCTATTTCTATAGGTGGATAGCTCTCTTCATTTCCAAATCCAATTTCGTGACCAATTGGTTGGAACCCACTTCTTTTTAAATGTTCTATAATAACTAAAATTGTTTTAATTAAAACTCTTTTTAATCTTTCAGTAAAATATTTATATCTAGGAGAACTATTAAAAATTCCTCCTGATACCTCTATAGATTTTCTGTCTACTATTTCTGATACTGTTTTTTCACACCACTCTTTATGTATTTCATACCATTTTAAACAATTTTTATCCACAGTTTCGGAAAACTCATCAATAACATTGTGCATAAATGTTCCTAAATCTGGTGGTGTCAGTGCAAAAAGTTTTCTTTCCTTGGCTTTTAATCCATACTTTATATAGTATCCAAAAGGACATTGTGCATATTTTTCTAATCTTGATACGCTTAAATACAATCTATTACCATATAATTTTCTTACCTTTTCCTCACTTATATCATTAACAGCATTTGTATATGATACTGCTGAAAATACTGTACTAACTTTTTCTTTCCAATTAGGATTTTCACTGTACCATTTATAAACATCACTCCAAAATGGATGTACCTTTATTTTTTCATCTTCTCTTCTTATTACAGATACTAGGCTATTAAATGTAGGAATCTCTCTTGAGATAAGTTCTATATCTTGTTTGTTATCTTCCTCCAAAATATTGTCACTTTCCTCTGTAATACTTGGAAATAAGGCTTTAAATCTAGTAATTATAATTGAAGGTCTTAATGCTTTTCCTTCATAATCCGCTATAGAATAGCAAAGTCTTAAATATTTTTCAGTTGTAGTTAATGTTCTATATATTAAATATTGTTCTTCAAAGGCCTTTGACTTTGTATCCTCCGCAATTTCTATCCCTACTTTTTTTAAATATCCTCTATCACTGTCTGATAAAATGCCCTCATTTTTAGATATTGCAGGAAATATACCATCATTTACTCCGATTATATAAAGTAATTTAATTTGATGAGTTCTAACTCTTTCAACAGCGGATACTAGAACTTGATCAAGGGATGGGGGAATAAGTCCCATTTTATGATCTTTAAAACCTAATGATAATATTTTTACAAAATCCTTTAATTCTAATTTTTCTTCTTTAAAAACTTCAACTACTTGATCTAAAAGTTCAATTACTATATTCCAAATTTGGCTATATTCTTTTACAAGTTGTTGATTTCCGTCTTCTTTAAATTTATAAACCCATTTTTCAATAGCTTCATTTACACCTATACTACACAAAAAATTATACACAGCTGTACAAATTTCCTCTGCATTAGTTTTCCCTTTAATTTTAGAATAAAATTTTATTAATGGTTCTGATACTTTGATCCTAATATCATTTATTTTTTCTAAAATTTCCTCATTTCCGTACTCCCAAATAGATGACCACTTATTTTTTCCCCTTATTCCATAAGCTAAAACATAATTTTCTAATAAGTCGATATCTTCTTTTTCAATATTTGCAAGTCCTGTTTTTAAATATCTAAACATAGACTCATATGACCAACTTTTATTAAATATTTCTATAACAGATGTTATAAGTACAATAAGAGGATTATCATCTACTTCCTTTTTCTTATCTATAAAATGAGGAATTTCATACTCATTGAAAATAGTTTTTACTATTTTTTCATATCCATCGAGTTCTCTACTTATAACTGCAATTTCTCTATATCTTATATCAGTATCCTTAGTTATTTTTACTATCTCTTTTGCTATATTTTCAATTTCAGAATAAGGATTTACTGCTCTTATGATTTTTATATTTTCTGTTTTATCTGTATATGGCTTGTATGGATATTTAAAATAATTTTCTTCTACAAATCTCATTTCCTCATTATCTTTAAATCTATCTAAATTAGTGTTATTTAATATTATTGGCTTATCAATAGGAATTCCATTGTCTTCTAATGTTTTTATTAATTTTTGTTCTGTGTTTTTAGTTGGTGCAAATACATCGGTACTATCAATTTGTTTATAATAGTCCATACATAAAGTTACATTTATTCGTTTTACCTTTTTTATTAACTTCTCAAAAATTTTATATTGTTGAGGCGTAAATGAACTAAATTCATCTATCCATATTTCTGCTCCATTATACATTTCAGATTCATCGAGTTTTTTGCATAATAGAGTTAATTCATCCTCATTGTCTATATAATTTTTATGAAGATTTTCCTCAAACTCTTCAAATATATTACTTATATCTATTATTTTATCTTTTAAGAATTCATCTTCTTCAATAAGATTTAAAGAGGCTCTAAGTTCTGATGGTGTTATATCATATCTTTTAAGCTCAGTTATAATATCTGATATATTATTAGTAAACCCTTCTTGATTTGCTGCTGTACCAAATATTTTCAAATCGGATTTTAGCTTGTTTATTATATTGAAAATCATCATAAGTTTTCCTGAGGAATTCATAAGCTTACGGGTTGCCCCTCCAACTTCATTAAATACTTCATATGCCATTCTCTCAAAACTAGTTACACTTACTTTTGTTATTCCTGTACCTTTAATCTTTTCAACTACACTTTTTTCTGCTTGAAATGAAAATTGTTCAGGTACTATTAATATTAATGGTTTCTTTTCATCGTCTTTCAATTTTTTTTCTATAGAATCTATACAAAATCTACTTTTTCCACTTCCAGCTCTCCCATATATAAATCTAAAACTCATTTGATTTTCACCAACTTTTCTTTTATTTTTCATCAATTTTATCGAACAAACATTCTATTTTGTATTATAGCATACTCATATTATAAGCTAAAATAAGACTAGTTTAAATTTACATTTGTAACTTAAACTAGTCTTATTTTTTTATCTATATAAATTTTTAGGTGAGGTATCTTTTTTATTACTACTTAAATCAATATTACAAAATATTTTTACGATAATTGCTGCAAATGATATTATTGTAGCAATGCCCAAATAAACTATAGACAGGAAAATATTTTCTTGCCAACTTGCTACACTCTGAAGTTTTTCTTTAGTTATCTCTGTCTTACTTATTTTTTTAAGCATTTCTTCTAAATTAATTTGTTTTAAATTTTCAATAAGTGTTTCTTTTTTGTTTGACTTATTGGCTTCTTCTAATTTATCTATAATTTTATTGAGTTTTCTATTATTTTTACCTTTTAGCTCATCTATATAATTATCAACCCTATCTTTTATATCATAAACCTCAAATTCAGTTATATTTACAGGTACTGTTTCTTTATAATCTGCTATTATCTTATTTATATCATCATTACTAATTCCTTCATTTTCTGATTTAGATAACATAAGTACATTTAGTTTATTTGCATACACAATTTGTGACCCTTGCTTTGTATGAACTAAACCTAAAATTAAAAATATACTTGCACTTATAATCATGAAAATAAGAATTTCTTTATTATACTTTAATTCTTCTCCCTTTAATCCCATCAGTCTTCCAATAATCTTTAACATACTTCATCACTTTCCTACTAAAATATATTAATTTACTAACTTACGTTATTGGTATTATTGACAAGATTTCTATTTTTTATAATCAAAAAAGCAAAAAGATTTATCGTTAATATAAATTTAACGATAAATCCTCTAACTTTATCTAACTTTATTATTTATAAATTAAAATTCAGCTACACCTGGAGTTCTTGGGAATGGTAATACGTCTCTTATATTGCTCATTCCTGTTAAGTACATTATCATTCTTTCAAATCCAAGACCATATCCAGCGTGTTTAGTTTCTCCATATTTTCTAAGTTCTAAATACCACCAGTAATCTTCTTTGTTAAGTCCAAGTTCAGCCATTCTAGCTTCAAGAACATCTAGTCTTTCTTCTCTTTGACTTCCTCCAATTATCTCTCCAATACCTGGAACTAAAAGATCTGCTGCGGCAACAGTTTTATTATCCTCATTCATTCTCATGTAGAATGCTTTTATATCTTTTGGATAATCTGTTACAAATACAGGCTTCTTGTATATTTCTTCTGTTAAATATCTTTCGTGTTCTGTTTGAAGGTCTATTCCCCATTCAACAGGATATTCAAATTTTGCTCCTGATTTTTGAAGCATTTCTACTGCTTCTGTATAGCTTATTCTTGCAAAATTAGAGTTAACTACATTATCTAATCTTTCTAATAATCCTTTATCTATAAACTTGTTGAAAAATTCCATTTCTTCTGGAGCATTTTCTCTTACATAATTAATTATATATTTAACCATTTCTTCTGCTACATCCATATAATCTTTTAATTCAGCAAAAGCCATTTCAGGTTCTATCATCCAGAATTCTGATGCATGTCTTGCTGTATTAGAATTTTCTGCTCTGAATGTAGGTCCAAATGTATAAACATTTCTAAATGCTAAAGCATATATTTCAGCTTCAAGCTGTCCACTTACTGTAAGATTTGATTCTTTTCCAAAGAAATCTTCTTTGTAATCTATATTTCCTTGTTCATCTTTTGGAAGATTATCCATATCTAAAGTTGTTACTCTAAACATTTCTCCTGCACCTTCACAGTCACTTCCTGTTATTATTGGTGTATGAACATAAACAAATCCTTGATCTTGGAAGAATTTATGTATTGCATACGCTGCTAGTGAACGAACTCTAAATACGGCTGAAAAAGCATTACTTCTTGGTCTTAGGTGAGCTATGCTTCTTAAATATTCAAAAGTATGTCTTTTCTTTTGAAGTGGATAATCTGCATCAGATTTTCCTTCTAAAACTACTTTCTTAGCGTGAATTTCAAAAGGTTGCTTTGCATTTTCTGTTATTACAACTTCACCTTCTACACTTATACTTGAACTTATAGCATACTTTGATATTTCTTTAAAGTTTTCAAGTTCTGCTCCAAAAACTACTTGGATATTTTTAAAGAAGCTTCCGTCATTAACTTCTATAAATCCAAATTTATTTGAAGCTCTTAATGTTCTTACCCACCCACTGATTTTTACTTCTTGTCCTGCAAACTTTTCTGTTTCTCTGTAAAGTTGTTTAACTAATACTGTTTCCATTGATATCCTCCTACTTTATTTTATATTTATTTTTACCAATGTATAAATAAAAAACCCTCATCCCAATATTATCAGGACGAAGGTTATATATTCGCGGTACCACCTAATTTATCACAAAACATGATCACTTTATAAGTACAATATTATACTCTCCAATTTTAACGGCTTGGTCCCGTCTAAGTCTACTTTTATAAATAAATTTATAATTTCGGTTAGAAATTCCGAGGTGTTCTTCCATATAGATTTAATACTGATCTTCCACCAACATCAGCTCGCTATAATCAATACTCTATACTTACTCTCCTCTTCTCTATCTTTACAAATATTTTATCTTATATATAAAATATGATTCACAGAAAATTATAATATTAAATAAAATATATGTCAACAATATAGTAACTTTATTACTCCAAGCTTTATATTTTTTACTTATTTTTTACAAAAATTAGTGATATAATATAGCTATATATTTATATGTGAGGTGAACGTTATGAAAGTCATTGATTTTCACTGTGATACAATATCCCAAATATATACTAATAATTGTGAATTACTGAGTAATGATTTTTCTGTTGATATAAAAAAATTACAAAATGCACACTCATTAGCACAATTCTTTGCCTTATTTGTTGAACTCAATCCAAAGGAAGATCCCTTCGATGTATGCTGTAATATGCTTAATAAATTCTATGATGAAATAAGTAAAAATAAAAATACTATATCTCTTGCTACAAATTATCAGGAATTAATAAAAAATAAATCTGAAAATAAAATATCTGCTTTTTTAACCATTGAAGAAGGTGCTGTTCTTAAAGGCAGTATTTCCAATTTAAAAAAGTTTTATGATAAAGGCGTACGATTGATTACTCTAACTTGGAATTTTCCTAATGAAATTGGATATCCAAATGCAATTACAAAATTTAGGAGTAAAGGACTTACCCCTTTTGGACTTGAACTTATTCATGAGATGAACAATCTTAATATGATTATCGATGTCTCTCATCTTTCAGATGGAGGCTTTTATGATGTTGCTAAATATTCTAAAGCTCCTTTTGTTGCTTCACATTCAAATTCAAGAAGTATTACAAATCACCCTCGTAACCTTACGGATGATATGATAAAAATAATTTCTGAAAAAGGTGGCATAATCGGAATAAACTTCTTTGGAAAATTTTTAGGTGGCGGTAATTTTAGTAAAATAGAAGATATGTTACACCATATAGACCACATTAAAAATATTGGAGGCATAGATGTCCTTTCATTAGGTTCGGATTTTGATGGTATCGATTCCATATTGGACATTCCCAACATAGGTAAAATAGATAAACTTATTCATGCATTAAAACTACATGGATTTAGTGAAAATGATATAGAAAAAATTTTTTATAAAAATGCTTTAAGACTTATAAAAGAAGTTTGTTAATTTTATATAACATTTTGGAAAACATAAGGATGGGGATATAATGTACCAATTAAAAAATTATTCGGAAGAAATAGTAGATAAATTATTAATAGAATTATTAGATAACTACGATAATATTTGTAAGTGTAATCAATGCACGCAAGATATTAAAGCATGCGCTTTAAATTATATAAAACCTAAGTATATAACCTCTACAAAAGGCGAAATATATGCACGAGCCTTAAATGAAATAAACAAACAAGAAAATATAAATATACTAAAAGCACTAATACATGCTATAGATATAGTTAGTAAAAATCCTAAGCATGATTAATATATAAATTTTTTAATAAACTTTAAATTAAGGAGTGATTTTAATGGATTACATGAAGGTATACGAACAATGGCTTAACAATGATTTTATAGACTCAAAAACTAAAGAAGAATTGGAAAGCATAAAAGAAAATAAAGAAGAAATTCAAGATAGATTTTATAAAAATTTAGAATTTGGTACTGCTGGACTAAGAGGAAAACTTGGTGCTGGTAGCAACAGAATGAATGTTTACAACATATCTAAAGTTACTCAAGGTATAGCTGATTTTATAAAAGAAAAAGGTCAAGAATACATGGATAGAGGCGTTGCTATAGCTTACGATGTTAGACATTTTTCAAAAGAATTTTCTAAAACAGCAGCACTTGTGCTTGCAGCAAATGGAATAAAGGCTTATCTATTTGAAGATATTCGTCCAACACCTGAACTTTCTTTTACAATTAGGAAACTGCACACTGCTGCTGGAATTATTATTACAGCAAGTCACAATCCTAAAGAATATAATGGTTATAAAGTTTACTGGGAAGATGGAGCACAAGTTCTTTCAATGATAGCTGACTCAATGACCAAAAAAATAAATGAAATTAAAGATTTTAAAGATGTTAAAATTATGGATGAAAAAGAAGCTCTAAATAAAGAACTTTTAATTATACTAGGTAAAGATATTGATGATGAATACATTGAAAAAGTTAAATCTTTAAGCATAAGAAATAACATTGATAAAGATATTAAAATAGTTTACTCCCCTCTTAATGGAACAGGAAATATACCTGTAAGACGTGTTTTAAAAGAAAGAGGTTTTACTAATATAATAGTTGTTCCTGAGCAAGAAAATCCAGATCCTGATTTTTCAACAGTTGGATATCCTAATCCTGAAGATACTAAAGCATTTAAATATTCTGAAGCCTTAGGAAAAAAAGTAGATGCGGATCTTTTAATTGCAACAGATCCTGACTGCGATAGACTGGCTATAGAAGTTAAAGATTCAAATGGAGAATATGTTGCATTTAATGGAAATCAAACTGGAGCTATACTTATAAAATATATTGTTGAAGGTATGAATCAAATCGGAACTCTTCCTAAAAACGGAGCTATAGTAAAATCTATAGTTACAGGAGATCTTGGAAAAGTTATTGCTGAAAAATATGGAGTTAAAACCTTTGAAGCTTTAACTGGATTCAAGAATATTTGTGGTAGAATTCCTAAGTTTGAATCTACTGGTGAATATCAATTTATTTTTGGGTATGAAGAAAGTATAGGATATAATGCTAGTACTTTTGTTAGGGATAAAGATGGTGTAAGTTCTTCTATGCTTTTATGTGAAGCTGCCGCTTATTATAAAAGCATTGGAAAAACTTTGATTGATGTACTCAATGAAATCTTTAAAGAACATGGTTACTATAAAGAAAAACAAATTTCTCTTGTACTTGAAGGTATTGAAGGTCAACAAAGAATCGAAAGAATGATGAAAGAATATAGAAAATCTTATCCTAATGAAATTGGAACTATGAAACTTAAAAAATGCATAGACTTTTTAAATGGATACGAGGATATTGGAGCTTCAAATGTTTTAAAATTCTATCTTGATGATGGAAGTTGGTATGCCGTTCGTCCTTCTGGAACAGAACCTAAAATCAAAATTTACTTATATACTAAAGCAGATACATCTGAAAAAGCTGAAAATAATTTAAAAGTTATGGAAGATGTTATTATAGGAAAATTAAACTCTATAAAATAATATATTTATAAAAAACTCCATACCACCAAAGTGTATGGAGTTTTTTTTCTAATTTATAGCTTTAAATCTTAAAACTACACTTTCAAAATCTTTATGTCTGCAAGTAATTGGTATTCCTAAAAACATTAATTCATCTCCAAAGTAAATAGAATTACTTTCTATTAATTTATATTTCTTATTTGGATCAATTCCCTTTAATTTTAATCTCTCAAATTCAGCATTTGGTTCCATAAGCATTCTATAAAAATATACTATAAACTCACTTTTATCTTCGGATACAATAATCCATGATGCCTTATTTTCATTAAATGGGCTAATTAATCTATATACTTCTCCAAATTGAACCAATTTTCTTATATCTTTATAATTACTAATTTGTTTTTTCACTTCTTCTTTTTCTTCATTTTTTAATTCAGTAAGATCTAACTCATATCCTAGATTTCCAAACATAGCTACATCTCCACGAGTTTTTAAAGGTGTTATCCTTCCAACCTGATGATTCGGAACCGCTGATACATGAGCTGTCATCATAATAGGAGGATATACTATACTTGTTCCATATTGAATCTTTAGCCTTGCTATAGCATCTGTGTTATCGCTTGTCCATATTTGAGGCATATAATATAATATAGCTGGATCAAATCGACCTCCGCCTCCTGCACATCCCTCAAATAGTATGCTTGGAAACTTCGTTACTATAGTCTCCATTACTCTATACAATCCCAAAATGTATCTATGAGCCGTTTCACGTTGTCGTTTTGAAGGCAATAATGATGACCCTATTTCTGTCATATTTCTATTCATGTCCCACTTAACATAACCTATATTTGCACTAGAAAACACTTTGGATAAAGTACTTATAATATAATCACATACATCATTTCTTGAAAAATCTAAAATCAATTGATTTCTGGATTCTGATCTCCTTCTATCCTTTACATGTAAACACCAGTCTGGATGTTCTCTATAAAGTTCACTATCTGGTGAAATCATTTCTGGTTCTACCCATAATCCAAACTTCATTCCTAAATTATTTATATCTTCAGCAATTCCTTTTAATCCTTTAGGTAGCTTTCTCTTATTCTCAACCCAATCCCCTAAAGAACATTTATCACTATCCCTTTTTCCGAACCACCCATCATCCAAAACAAATAATTCAATTCCTAGTTTTTTCCCTTCTTTTGCAATATCTAATAATTTTTCTTCATTGAAATCAAAATAAGTAGCTTCCCAATTATTAACAAGTATTGGTCTCTCTTTTTCTTTAAAAAAACCTCTGCACAATCTAGTACGATATAATTTATGATATGTTCTGGACATTTTCCCAAGTCCTTCATCTGAATAAACCATAACTACCTCTGGTGTTTGGAATTCTTCTTTTGGCTCTAATAACCAACTAAAATCAAAAGGATTTATGCCCATTGATAGTCTACATGTCTTAAATTGATCAACCTCTGCTTGTGCAATAAAATTTCCACTATACACAAGATTAAATCCATATACTTCTCCATGATCTTCGTCTGTATCCTTTCTCAATAATGCAACAAATGGATTTTGTTGATGACCACTTGCTCCTCTTTTACTATCAATAATCTGAGAATTAATTCCAAGAGGTATTTTTTCAATGTACCTTTCTCTTGCCCAAGCCCCTGTAAGATGCATTAAGTCAAATTTATTATCTTTAAAATCTACACTGGAACTTAACGCTTTTAAAATTTTTATATCATTGTCTGATTCATTTATAAAACAAACCGATCTAGTTATTACATTAAATTCTTCATATATCGTATAACAAAGTTTTATTTTTAATTTTAATATTTCATCATATAATTCTATTTCTAGTGTTTCCGCCTCATTTTCTTCCATAACATATGTTGATGGTAATCCCTTTATTGCTACCTTTCCTTTAAATATTTTATGTGATTTATATTTAGCTTCAGATATTGTTGAACCGTCCTTTGCCTCAACTTGATAAGCAGGTGTCCTATAATCAGACGTTCCATACGATGGATATTCTTGTGGTAATATATCTAACGAAATTTTTTTGTCTTCTTTGTATGGATAAGATACATAATCTCTTATAGTAAATTGCAATAAACTCTCTGGATTACAAACCCTTATTTTCTTGCCCCAATACAAATGAACAAGATTTCCGATTTTGTCTATCTGCATTATATAACTCATTTCTTTAGAGTTTAAATAAAACACTTTATTTTTACAATCAAATTTAATTCCCATTTTTTTATTCCCGCCTTTTTATAAACTTATTATCTTACTTTCATATGGTTTGAATGTTTCCCCATTAAACTTCATATCTCTTTCCTATTTTTAATAATCTTATATATTTAAAAATGGTTTACATCTAATTTAATGTAATTAAATTTCTTAAATACATCATGTAAACCATTTCAGAAATATTCATTTTATATGTTAGTTTTATTGACCAATGTTTTCATTCTTATTGTTTAGTATTGTTTTATCTCTAGACTTTGATATTTTAACACATATTATTGTTACAACTGCAGCTATAATAATCGCAGCTATTCCTTTACTATGCATTCCACCCTTACTTACAATACCAATCTTTGAAAATAAAATATACATTGTTATCATTGTAAAAATTACAATACCACTTGCTTCATGACGATGTTCCCATGGATGAATATCTACAACCTTCTTATCTTTTAATACATACTCCTCTTTGTTAGGTCTGATTTTTCCAATTACTAGCATTATTATGCATGAAATTATAAACAATATGGCTAATTGATGTAAGAAATGAAGTTCTGGTTTGATTACTAATTGTAATATACCATAAGTAAATACGAAAAATGTTAGTGATATTTTAGCTGCAATAGCTGGAACTCTTTTAGTAGCATATCCTATAAAAATAATAGTAAATATAGGTACATTGAAAAATCCGTTTACAGTTTGTAGATATTGAAATAGACCTTCTGGTGCATACATAATAAATGGTGCAATAAACATTGAAATAATAGCTAATATTATTCCAAATTTTTTACCTTCATTTACTATATCCATATCCGACTTATTTTTACCAAATATAGGTTTATAAACATTAAGGGCAAATAATGTTGAGGCACTATTAAGAACACTATTAAAAGTACTTAATATGGCACCAAACATTACAGCTCCGAAAAATCCAATCAAAGGTTTAGGCATTACATCATTTACTAATTTTGAATACATTAAATCTGGATTTGATGCTCCTGCTCCATACATATGAAATGCAATAATTCCTGGTATAATTACCATTAATGGTGTTAATACTTTTAAAAATCCAGCTAAAATAACTCCTTTTTGTCCTTCTTTTAAATTCTTAGCTCCTAGTGCCCTTTGAATAATTGCTTGATCAGTTCCCCAATAATATAAATTAACTAATAACATCCCTGTAAATAATGTTGCAAATGGTACTGGATCACTTACTGTTCCAACTGCATTCAATTTGTCTTGATGTTCAACTATAATTTTATTTAATCCACTTAGAAAATGTCCTTTTCCTAATACAACCAATCCGAAAAATGGAACCATCAATCCACCAATTACTAATCCTATACCATTTAATGTATCCGATACTGCAACTGCTTTTAATCCTCCAAAAATGGCATATATTGATCCAATAATTCCAATAGCCCAAACAGTAATCCAAATTCCGGTAGTATAACTTACTCCAAATACTCCTGAAACATTAAATATTTGACTCATAGCAATAGCTCCAGAATAAAGAGTAGGAGGTAATACATTTACAACATAACCTAATAGAAATAATATTGAAACAAACTTTTTAACTCCAGAATCAAAACGATCTTCTAAAAAATCAGGAATTGTTGTTATACCTGCCTTTAAATATCTTGGAACTAAAAATAGTGCAACTAAAACTAATACTACACCTGATGTTACTTCCCACCCCATTACACACATGTTATTAGTGTATGCTTGTGCACTCATTCCAACAAAATTACCTGCACTTAAATTAGTTAAAAGTAGTGAACCTCCTATTATCCCAGCCGTTAAACTTCTACCACCTAGGAAATATCCATCTTTAGAATCTACTTTGTCTCCTCTAGTTTTAAAATACGTAATAATACCTACTAAAGCCGTAAAAAATATAAAAGATGCAATGATTGTAATACTCATGTTTCATCCCCCTTAATTTGTATATATATTATGAACTGTTTTGTTTATAAAAAAATTCATAATACTCATCTTAACTTATATATATTGAAAATTATAGAAAACCTTTTCTATAAAGGTGCATGGATTTATAAATATGCTAAACAGTTAATACACACTAATTTTTCTATATAATCCTTTTTATAAAATCTCAAATCCCATATGTGCCATAAAATTAATAAATTGATTTTGTCCTTTTTTATTTCTCTTATATACTCCAGCATCTAATAATACTTCTAAAAATTTAATTCCAACCTCTTTTTTTATATACTCATCTGCTTCTTCTAAACTGCATTTTGCACCATATTTCTTTAATAGTTCGCAAATCCACTTGTTATGTTTATACAAAGGATTTTTTTCATCAATTTCGTCACTTGTGTATGACATTTCTCCAGTTAAAATTCTTTTAATTTCATATATTTCCTCATTTAGTCTTGCTGGTAATACAGCCAATCCCATAACCTCTATTAATCCTATATTCTCTTTTTTAATATGATGTAATTCTTCATGTGGATGAAAAATTCCATATGGATATTCTTTAGTTACTCTATTATTCCGAAGAACTAAATCAATTTCAAATTCATTATTATTATTTTTTCTAGCTATAGGTGTTATAGCATTATGATAGACTTTTATTCCCTCTTCAACACTAAATGGTACAATTTCAGCTTCTAAATCACTATATTCTTTCCAATTGTCTAAAATTCTACTTGAGAGTGAAATTAACTGATTTTTGTTTAATGATGATAATCTTATTACAGCCATAGGCCATTTTACAATTCCTATATTTACATCCGAAAATTCTTTATATTTAAAATTAATATCTATTTTGGCTTCTTCCATTGGGAAAACATGTTGTCCTCCTTGAAAGTGTTCATGACTTAATATAGAACCACCTACAATTGGTATATCAGTATTAGAACCTATAAAATAATGTGGAATTTGTTCTATAAAATCAACCAGTCTTTTAAAAGTTTTGTAAGATATTTTCATAGGTACATGTTCATCTTTAAGTAGTATACAATGTTCTTTGTAGTATAAGTAAGGCGAATACTGCATATACCATTGTTCCTGTGCTACTGTAATAGGAATTACTCTATGATTTTGTCTAGCTGGATGTCCTTCATGTCCAGCATATCCTACATTTTCAATACATAATAAACATTTTGGATAATTAGATTGCGCCCTCAACTTTGCAGCTGCTATATCTCTTGGATCTTTTTCTGGTTTAGATAAATTTATAGTTATTTCTAATTCTCCATAATCTGTATTACTTCGCCAATAAAGATTTTTTGCAATACGGTCAGTTTTTATATAATTTGAAGCTTTAGATAATGCATAAAACTTGTCTGTAGCTTTTTTTATTCCTTCATCTTTAGCTGTATTCCAAAAATTCTTTGCAACTTCTGATTGCCTTGGCATTAAAATCCCCATGATTTTAGCATCTAATAAGTCTCTATACATTATTGTATTCTCAGGTATAAGACCTATTTTGTAGCCATAATCTAATAATTCTTTTAGAATTTCAATAGGATTTTTTAAATACTTTTCTGTAATACCCCCAATATAAGGTTCATTAAGGTTAAATAAATCCAATAAAGCATTTCTACAAGGAATGATATCTAACTTTTCTATCATTGACTGCTGCTCAGCAAATTGTAATAAATATTCGATTTCTTTTGATATACTTATTTCATTCATAGTATGCCTCCTTACTAAAGAAAACCTTTTCATAACGTTCAAAATTTAACACTATATCATTTTACATAATATAATTAATATATGGATTCATTATTTCTTCAATTTCATAATCATTATTACTTGGTATTTTTACATTCTCAAATAAATACCATTCTTCTATATGTTCTACTGTTTCATTAGGCTTTGTTTCTGATAATTCTCCCAACGTCTCCATTTCTAACATAATATTATTAGTATAAGTTTCATAAGAAACTCCAAAATCAGGATAATTTCCATCTACTACATTATTATATTTTTTCACAAATAAACATTCATTATTAAAATATGCAATCCATCCTAACTCATTATTAATTCCTAACTTAAATGCTTGTTGAATATTTGGATCTTGTTTTATAGTTATATATCTGTCACCCCAGTTTACTCTTGTATCATTTATTTTACTATAAGGCCATAAAACAAACTGTCTATTTGGTAGCAATCCCGTTTCCCTTATAGATTGAGGTATTATTTCTTTTCCTCCTGGAGACATAACTGATAACCCCCATGGTGCAAACACTATTGGCCATGCTCCCTTATTTTTCACCCTGTGTATTACAGTAACTTTAGAATCACTAGGACTTAAATTTATTTCTATCTCCTTTTGTACTTGTGTCCATTTTTCTTCATTAGCACGTAATAAAATTCCATTTTCTAAATTTGACCATTGTACTTTTTCACTATCAGGATAATATGTCCTTGGATTAGATTCTGGACTAACCCATAATCTATGTCCTCCATAAATTTTCCACTGTTTATGAGCTCCAAAAACATTAAATTGTTCTCCGCTGTTTGTAATTTTAAATTCTTTATCTTCATAAAACATATTTTCTTTTCCTATAGCTGCATATCTTATAATTCTTGGTCCAAAGTCTAATGTAGCTATTACTTCAACAATTTCATTATAAACTCGTACACATTTACCCCATTGTCCATAAAAAGCTTCTTCAATTTTTACTTTACTCATGCTACCTCCTTAAAGTAATAATATTTACATAATACTTTTAAATAATTTTAGAAAACCTTTTCTTATATTATATCCTTTAATGTGTTTAATTACAACTTTTTTACACGTATTAAATAGTTATCCAATTTCATGTGTTCCTTTACTAATACCACTCATATAAAATTCTGCATCATATCCAATTACACTTTTATAGTTTTTATTTACTAAGTTAATAAAATTATCAACTTCAGATTTTTTAACAATAGCTAATGCACAACCTCCAAAACCTGCTCCTGTCATCCTTGCTCCAATGCATCCAGGTACTTTTAATGCCTCATCTACTATAACATCTAATTCTTTTCCTGTTACCTCATATAGATTTTTTAAAGAATTATGTGATTCCACTAATAATCTTCCAAATTTTTCAGTACAGCCCATGTTCAAATACTTATATGCAAGCTTTACCCTTTCATTTTCCTGTACACAATGCATTGCTCTATTTCTTATTGTTTCATTACTTATACAATGTTTAATTTCATTAAATTCTGTTGAATCTAAACTACATAAATCCTTCACGTCTTTTTTACTTTTAATTATTTCTAAAGCCTTTTCACACTCAGCTCTTCTTTCATTATATTTTGATTCATTTAATGCTCTTCTTTTGTTTGTATTCATTATAACAAGTGAGTAATCTCCTAATTGTAAATCTGCATATTTGTAATTAAGGCTATCGCATTGTAAAAGTATGGCCTTATTTTCCTTACCCATTCCTATAGCAAATTGATCCATTATTCCACAATTAACTCCTACAAATTTATTTTCACATTCTTGACCTATCTTAACTAGCTCCACCCTATCAATACTTTTATTATTAAATAAATTATTTATTATTACTGCTATAAGTAATTCTAAAGATGCCGATGACGAAAGTCCAGCTCCATTTGGTATATTACCACTTATCATAATATCCATTCCTTCTACTGTATATCCTTTTTCCATCATTACCTTCATTACACCCTTAGGATAATTTCCCCAATCATCAGCTTTGTCATATATTAAATCATTTAGATTTATAGAAACTTTTAATGGAAAATTAGTAGAAACCAAGTTAACTGTTTTGTCATTTCTTTTTCTTACCAATCCATATGTTCCAAACTCCAATGCACATGGAAACACTACTCCCCCATTATAATCAATATGCTCCCCTATTAAATTAACTCTACCAGGTGAAAAAAAGAATCTTATATCTCCCTCACCATATAATTCAATAAACTTCTGTTTTAAATCTTGTTTAATCATATATCTTCTCCTCACATTTATATTTGTCTTATGAAAACCTTTTCCTCACATTTATATTTATATGCGTACTATCTTGTACGCATAATAAATTATTTATAAATACTTATATTTTTTTGCAACTTTCTCTAATAACAAGTTCTGTACCTAAAATTATTTTTTTACTTTTGCCTATTCCATTATCTATTAAATCTAAAATTTCTCTACCTGCTATTTTTCCAATTGATGATATACCTAAGTCAATAGATGTTAGTTTAGGATACGCTATATTTGCTATTAAAGTATTGTCACACCCAATTACTGATATATCATCTGGAACATTTATTCCAAGTTTTCTGCAACAATTAATAAAACCAATAGCCATAAGATCATTACAAGCAAATACAGCAGTAGGTTTATCCTTGCCTTTTAGAAGTTCAACAATTTTTCCTTCCAACTCTTCTACTACCTCTATACTATTTCCTGATCCTACGGTAATAATTTTTTCATACTCTATGTCATTAGACTTTATAATATCCTGATATACCTTTTCTTTTATATCATAAGATATACTTTTTTCACCTCGTATAAAAGCTATTTTTCGATGATTTAATTTCAAAAAATATTGAATAGCCTCTTCTGTTCCTATTACTTCATCATAGCAAATAAAATTATATTTATAATCCTTTGTTAAGCCTTTAATAATTATCAAAGGAATTTTTCGAGATAATTTTTCATAATAACCTAATTTTAAAATTTCTTCTGAAGGGTCCATTACAATAATGCCATCTACCTGACGTTGCACAAGTTGATCTACTAATTTTTTTTCTTCTATCTCATTTCCCTTTGTATTACAAAGTAATATATTATATCCTTGGTCTTTTAGATGTTTATCAATATTTTCTACTATAGTAGGAAAAAATAAGTTTGTAATACCAGGAACTATAACACCTATCACTCTAGTTTTTTTAGTAATTAAACTCCTAGCCATTTGATTAGGCTGATAATTTAATCTTTCAATAACTTCTTTAACCCTAATCTTTGTTTCTTCTTTTACCGGATAATTATCATTTAATACTCTAGAAACTGTTGTAATTGATACTCCAGCTTCTTTTGCTACGTCATTAATTGTAGTCGTTTGAATTCACCTCCTTAGAAATCCTTTTCTATATTAATATTAATCTTATCAAATATGTTTAGCACATGCAATACTTTTTATTAGCGTTTATTTTACGAATCTATCTAAATATATGAACCCATTTACCAACCATTATTTTCTAATAATATATAATTTTTCATTGATATTATTATATTTTTTATGGTAATATATTTTATATATAGAAAAGGTTTTCTGAAAAATTTAAATTGGGGGTTTTAATTATGTCTATTTTAGTTTGCGGTGGTGCTGGATATATAGGAAGTCATATGGTGGCTCATTTATTAGAACATAAAAAAGACGTTGTCATTTTAGATAACTTATCAAAAGGTCATAAATCAGCTTTACTTGGTGGTAAATTCTATATTGGTGATTTACAAAACCAAACACTTTTAAATCAAATTTTTACAGAAAATGATATAGAATCTGTAATTGATTTTGCTGCTTATTCTCTTGTTGGAGAAAGTGTTGAAAATCCTCTAAAATATTTTGATAATAACATAGTATCTACAATAAATCTTTTAGAAGCTATGAAAAATCACGGAGTAAAAAACATAGTATTTTCTTCTACTGCTGCAACTTATGGTGAACCTAAAAGTATACCAATAAAAGAAAGTGATGACACTAATCCTACTAATCCTTACGGCGAATCTAAACTCGCTGTAGAAAAAATTCTGAAATGGTGTGATAAAGCTTATGGTATAAAATATACTATATTAAGATATTTTAATGCTGCCGGTGCTCATATTAATGGACAAATTGGAGAAGATCACAGACCAGAATCTCATTTAATACCCATAATATTACAAGTAGCTTTAAAGCAAAGAGACAAAATTATGATATTTGGAGATGATTATGCTACACTTGATGGTAGTTGCGTTAGAGACTATATTCATGTATCAGATCTTGCATCTGCTCATCTCTTAGCCTTAGAAAGATTACAATCAGGCAGCGATAGTGCTATCTTTAATCTTGGAAACGGCACTGGTTTTTCTGTAAAAGAAATTATCGATGTTACTAAAAAAATTACAGGAATTGATATACCATCTGAAATTGCCCCAAGACGTCCTGGCGATCCTGCTATATTAATTGCTTCTTCTGAAAGTGCTAAAAAGCAATTGAACTGGAATCCAAAATATAATTCTGTTGAAACAATAATTGAAACAGCTTGGAATTGGCATAAAAATCACATTAATGGCTATGAAGAATAAATTATATAAATATATTTAATAAAAATAAGATGACATCATTAAAATTTGATGTCATCTTATTTTTTACTTAACTTTTATTTCCGTCCAGGCTCTATCATAATCTTTTATGAAATCTCCTAAATCAATGAAAACTTCACACTTCTTTAGTTTTTCATCTTCAGGATAAGCAGCTTTATCATTTTTAGTTTCAGGATCTAACATTTCCATTGTCTTTGCATTTGGAGTAGAATACCCTATATAATCTACATTTTTTAATGAAATATCCGGTCTTGTCATGAAATTAATAAATAATTCTGCTTGTTTTTTATGTGCACTTCCTTTAGGAATTACCATATTGTCAAACCAAAGATTACTTCCTTCCTTTGGAATAACATATCTTAAATTTGGATTATTTTTCATCATAGTAACAGCGTCACCAGACCAAACAACTGCAATAGAACCTTCTTCATCTACCATAAGATCCTTAACTTCATCCCCAACATATGCACGTACAAGTGGTTTTTGTTTCATAAGTTCTTGTTCAGCTTTTTTAAGTTCATCCTTATTTCTAGTATTAATGGAATATCCTAATTTTTTAAGTGCAACTGCTATTGCGTCCCTTTGGCTATCAACCATTAAAATCTGGTCCTTATATTTAGGATTCCATAAAGCATCCCAGCTATCTATTTTATCTTTTATAAGCTTAGTATTATATATAATACCTACAGTTCCCCACATGTATGGAACTGAATATTGGTTTTTAGGATCGAAAGCGAGATTTTTAAATTTTCCAGGTATATCTTTAAAGTTAGGTATATTTTTCATATCTATTTTTTCTAACATATTTTCATTAATCATTTTAGTAATCATATAATCTGATGGTATTACCACATCATAGTTAGTACCACCTTTTTTTAGCTTTACATACATGTCCTCATTTGTAGCAAAAGTTTCATAGTTTACTTTTATATGATATTCTTCCTCAAACTGTTTAATCACTGACTCATCAATATAATCTCCCCAGTTATAAACATTTAAAGCATTTTTATCTTTTCCACATGCTGTTAATGAAAACATAGCAACACTTAATAAAGCAAATACTAAAATTATTTTTCTAATTTTTTTCACTATATCCCACTTCCTCCCTGCAACTTAGTTTCTGGTGATCTCTTATTTATTATTAGTAACAATATCAAAACTGTTCCAAATAATAGTGTAGAAATGGCATTTATTTTTGGATTTATTCCACGTCTTGCCATAGAGTAAATTGTTATAGAAAGATTACTTACTCCTTCTCCAGTTGTAAAGAAACTTATTACGAAGTCATCTATAGACATAGTAAATGCCATAAGAGCACCTGTTACTATTCCTGGCTTTATTTGAGGTAATATAACCTTTCTTAATGCATACCATGGAGTTGCTCCAAGATCCATAGCAGCTTCAGTAGTATCCTTAGGTAATTGTCTTAACTTAGGAAGTACTGCTAGAATTACATACGGTATATTAAAAGTTATATGTGATAGTAACATAGTCAAAAATCCCAAATCTAACTTAACAAATATAAATAAACTCATTAGTGCTACACCAGTTACTATATCTGGATTTAACACTGGAAGATAATTAATATTTAACATTATCTTTTTACTAAGAGACTTCATATTATTTATTCCAATAGCTGCTGCAGTTCCAATTGCAGTTGCAATTGCCGATGATAATACTGCAATTATTATAGTGTAGTATAAAGACTTTAATATCTGCTCATCTTTAAATAATTCTATATACCAATTAAATGTAAATCCATCCCAATGAGCTCTTGATTTAGAATTATTAAAAGAAAAAATTATAAGTACTACAATTGGTGCGTAGAGGAATAGGAATATCAAAAATGCATAAAATCTTTTTAAAGCTTTACTTACCATAGTCCTCCACCTCCTGCTTTTTCACCATCAAATTTTGTCATAATAAGCATAGAAATTAAAATTAAAATCATCATTACAATTGATATTGATGAACCAAAATGCCAATCTCCTGTAACTAAGAATTGTTGTTCTACAAGATTACCTAGAAGTGTATATTGTCCACCACCTAACAATCTAGATATTACAAACGTACTAACCGCAGGCATAAACACCATAGTTATTCCTGACATAACTCCTGGTAAACTAAGTGGAAATATAACTTTTTTAAAAATAGTAACCTTATTTGCACCTAAATCACTAGCTGCTTCAATTAGACTTTTATCCATCTTAGATAATACAGTATATATAGGTAATACCATAAATGGCAAAAAGTTATATACCATTCCTAGTATAATAGCTCCACTATTATATAGAAGATTTAACTTTGGTAAACCTAAATTTTGAAGCAAAGTATTTATAAATCCATTTTTGCCCAAAATAGCAATCCAAGAATATGTTCTAAGTAAAAAATTCATCCACATAGGAACAACAAATAAAAGTACTGCAATACCTGTCTTATTAATTTCCTTATCAGCTAAAATCATTGCCATAGGATATCCTACTATAAGACAAATTACAGTAGAAACAAGTGCCAGATTTATTGAACGCATAAACACCTTTAAATAAAGTGGTTGCATAAGAACTTTATAATTATCTAAAGTAAAGTGTACATTAGTGTCTCCAGCTGTAAAACTAAAATATAGCACTAAAAATAATGGAAAAACTATAAACAAAATACTCCAAAGTACATAGGGAGATGATAACCACTTTTTCATAATTAACCCCTCGCCTTTTTCATAATATGAATATCTTCTGGGAATATATTCATTCCTACAACTGTTCCAACATCTGATTTTAATGTGCTGTGAACAAGCCATTCTCTATCATTTTCTTTTACTATCATTTCATAATGAACGCCTTTGAATGTTTCAGATTCAACTACTCCGTGAAGCATCCCTTTATCTTTATCCACTATTTTTATATCTTCTGGTCTTACTACCACTTGAATATCTTCATTTCTATCAAAACCTTTGTCTACACATTCAAATTTTCTTCCTGCAAAATCTACTAAGAAATCTTCAAGCATTACGCCTTCAACTATATTACTAGCTCCAATAAATTTAGCTACAAAAGCATTTTGAGGTTCATTATATATATCCTCTGGCGTTCCCATTTGTTGTATTTCACCTTTTTCCATAACTACAATCTTATCTGACATAGTTAAGGCTTCATCTTGATCATGTGTAACATATATAAATGTTATTCCTAATTGTTGTTGCATCTTCTTTAACTCTATTTGCATTTCTTTTCTTAATTTTAAGTCTAAAGCTCCTAACGGTTCGTCTAACAATAAAACCTTAGGTTCATTAACTAAAGCTCTTGCAATTGCTATTCTTTGCTGTTGACCTCCACTTAATGAATCTATAGATCTTTTTTCATATCCTTCTAGATCAACTAATTTCAGCATTCTTTTTACTCTAATTTTTATTTCATCCTTTGGAACCTTCTTTATGTTAAGTCCAAAAGCAATATTTTCAAAGATACTCATGTGAGGGAACAAGGCATACTTTTGAAATACAGTATTAATCTGTCTTTTATATGGTGGAACATTATTAATTTTGTTATTTTCAAATATAACTTCACCACCTGTAGCCTCTTCAAATCCACCTAATATCCTTAATGTAGTAGTTTTACCACATCCGCTTGGCCCTAATAAAGTTATAAACTCATTTTTCCTTATATTTAAATTTATATTTTTTAAAATAGGCACTCCATTAAATTCTTTATAAACATTTTTTATTTCAATTATATTTTCTGCCATCTGCCTTACCCCCCATAGACTCTATTTTTAAATCTTTTTAGAAATATGGTGGTGTACTTACCCACAACACTTTTGCTGAACCTTTTCCTGCATTAGATATATAATGATTTTTTCGTGGCTTATAATAGAAGCATTCTCCCTTTTTAGCCCTATATCTTTTATGTCCTAAATGAATATATATTGTTCCTGCAAGAACATATCCAAACTCTTCTCCCTCATGAGGCTCATCATTCTTATATTGCCCATTTGATTCTAAAGTTAACAATATAGGTTCCATCATATTCTTTTGTGCGTTAGGAATTACCCACTGTACTTTATAATTTAATTCACTATCTTCTGATTCAAATATATCTTCTTTAGAAAATACTATTTTTTCTTCTTCTTCATCATTAAAAAAATCTTTTAAGTTCGTACCAAGACACTCTAAAATATCTACTAAAGTGGCTATAGATGGTGATGTAAGGTCTCTCTCTAATTGAGATATAAATCCTTTTGACAACTCACATCTACTAGCAAGATCCATTTGAGTAAGACCTTTTTCTATCCTTAGTTGCTTAAGCTTTTCGCCTATTTTCATAACTTCACCCTTCTTCATTTCGCCTAATACTAAACATGAAGTTTATAATTACTAAACTTTTTCCTCATATATTATACTAATATAAATTTTAAAAATCAACAATTTTTATAAATTCATATAAAAATTTTTTAACCTGGATTTTTCTATGATAAATTTATATTAATCAATAAAAAAAGAACTATAGCCATATAAAATTTATGGCATATAATTCATCATATATTAGTATATTTTATTTGCAATTAACACCACTAAAACCATATATTTTACAAGGTCTTTCTCATATTGAATCTAAAATAAGTATTTTATTTTTAGTTAGGTTATATAAATAAACTCCTCTATACAAAATAGTATATGAAATTCATCTCTTAAGTTACCTAATTTATTGTTCATCATATAATATTTTAAGTTATTTTATAAATTCTATACAAAAATAAAATGGATTAGAATGATTGGCCATCCTAATCCATTTTATTTTTGTATATTGTCTTCTTCACTTTTAAAATTTTTTATATATCTTCTCCACATAAAATACCCAAAAAGATACCCGCCTATTGAAAATCCAAAACATGATATCAATAAATTGTCTAAAAAGTAATCTGATATAAACGCCACTTTATGTAAATCTTTCTCAGTAAATGACATTATAAAAGAATATACTATTGCAACAGGGATTCCCCACTGTAATATTCCATGTCTTATAATAAAACTTTGCTTATCCTCTGACTTCATAAATTAAACCCCTTATTAGAATAAAATTTATTTCACTTAAAAATTATATCATAAATTTTTAACGAATAAAATCTATATAGTTTCCATTTATATATAAATACTAAACTTATAATATATTTAAAATATAATTAATTCAATACTTATATATACATAGCTAAGGGGACTATTTCAATTAAAGGACAACATTCATTTATAATTTTTCTATCAACTTCCTCCTCCATTAAAACTGTATCTTCTAAGTATTTTTTCTTAAATTCATCAATATATTTTTGTGTTAGATAATCATAGCAAGTACCACCATATAAATTTATATTATGATTATCACCTTGTTTTGCTGTTTTTAGTACTTTTCCCATTATAGTCACATCAAGATCATTTAAATAATTTATGTTATCTTGCATATACTTCATTTGTATTGGAATTATCCCCCTAAAATCAGTACCACAAATACCATCCGTATAATATTTTAAACAATGTTCCTGTTTTAAATGTTGTAAGTAATCTGCTAATACAGGTATAACTTCTGAAAAATTCACCTTTGAATCACAATCAAATATTTGTTTCATTTTTAAGCATTGAATTAAATCTTCTATTTGTCTTATTTGTGGATTTTTATTTAATCTACATTTAACTTCTATATAGTCTTCAGGCTGTATACTTGAAACATCTATAGGATTCACTATCTGTTTTAATAAATTATTTTCATTTAATATATCCCTTGTTTGAAGAAAAGCCCATACAATTACTGAAATACTTTCTGTTGTCATCTGTCTTGAGTACTCATTAAATAATTCTACATTAAATCTCCCTTGAACATATTTACCCTTAATCACATTTCCTAAAGGGGTATCTATCCTAACAACTTGATGACTCCTTGTAGTTAAAGTCATAGTTTCTTTAAATTCTTGTACAACAACAGTGAATAAATTATTTATCAAATTATCATTTACATATAAAGGAATAACATCTCTATTAAACAATAACTATACCCCTCTTATAAAAATACTAACTATAATATTTTTATAATATTTAATATGATTTTAGAACTTTTATCTGTATTTAACTTTAGGTATTTTTTCTATTTGTTCTTTCCTCAAAATCTTTTTTAGACTCTAAATAATATTTATTTAACTTTCTTAAATTCATCAGCCATAAATATACTACGAAAGGCAAAAATAATATTGCTAAAAATTCTTTCTGAGCCATAAGAATAAAATCGAAAATTCCATGTAATATAGTTGGTACTATCAAAGATTTTCTCATAAATGTTTTCTGTGTTTTATATTTCAAAGAAAACTTTCCTAGTGACATATAATATCCCATAGTTATACCAAATAATAAATGAGCAGGTACAGAAAATATTCCTCTATATAATCCTACGTAATAATTAGCCGAAAACTTAAAAACTACATATATTATATTTTCTATAGTTGCAAATCCAAGTGACGAAAATATACAATATATTATTCCGTCTAATTTTTCATTAAAAACATCTTTTTTAAATACAGTTTTCATTACAACTTCTCTTTTAAAAAATTCTTCTGTTAATCCAGCAACTATGAATGAACTAAATACAACTTTAGAAAACCCATGAAAATAAAATAACGAAAACAAAATTTTTTCCACAAATACTGTTGGAATTACTGCAAGTGCACCCATTATAAATACTTTAATCAAAACTTTAATGGGTTCTTTATCATATCTATCCGTTAAATATACCAATAAAGAAAATACTATTCCAGGGATTACTGCAATTACAACTAATCTTGTAGTCATATTTAATTATCCTTTTTGTTTGAAATTTTATTTATATAATCAGAAAACATATCCATATGTTTTTTACAATCAAGTTGTAATTGCTCAAAAACTTTTTTTAAATCTTCTGGCAACTCATATTCTTTTAAAAACCTTTCATACATTTCAATACTTTCTTTTTTGCTTTCTACTAATAATTTATAACTTTCTGATAATGTATTAGGAATTCCCCCAAGATATTCTCTAGATTTGTCTCCAGGTAAAGATATATTATTTTTCTTCATTAAATTTATCAATTTATATATATGAGTATTTTGTTCCATTTTTATCTCTGCTATATTCTTTTGTTCACCATATTTATCACTTATCATCTCACATCTTGTACGCTCGATATATTCATCTTCTAATGCATACTTTAATACCTTTTCCAGATTTAATTTTTTTTCTTCTTTTGCTCCTTTTGCCCCTCTAGATGCTATAGTCTTTGTTGTAAAAACTGCATTTTTTTTATCATCAGTATCATGTTTATTACTTATTCCACATCCAACAAGTATAAATGAAATACTTAATCCTATAAGACATTTATATAACTGTTTATTATGCATCTTCATCCTCCTAATATAAATTTATATTGATTATTTTTTCCTAAATTAATAAAGTTATTATAAATTTATTATTAGTTACAAAATAAAAAAGAGTCACTAGCAAAATAATATCTAGTAACCCCTTATATTCTATAGTTTATTATCAAGCCCCTATGCTACAAAACAATCCTCTGCCTTGTACTATCTTCCTAAAACAATTCATTTTTTCATTTGACGGAGGTTTTAAATTTTTAAGAAAATAATTTCTACCTATAGTTTGATATTTATTTTCTCCATAACTGTGATATGGAAGAAGATCTATTCTCTTTACCTTTTTTAGTGTTTTAGCAAATTCGGCAATATCTCTTATGCTCTTTTCATCACTATTAAATCCCTCAATAACAGGAACTCTAATAATTATTTCTTTTGCTATTTTATCACTTAACCTTATATTATTTAATATAGTTTCATTATCTACACCAGTAAATTCTTTGTGTCTTGAACTATCCATACTTTTAACATCTACTAATATCAAATCTAAATATGGCACTACCTTTTCTACAATTTCATCACTTACATACATAGCTGTTTCAATGGCTGTATGCCATCCAAGGGATTTACATTGTTTTAAAAGCTCTATTGCAAATTCTGGCTGTAATAATGCCTCTCCTCCAGATAAAGTTACACCACCACCAGATTTTCTATAATAAATACTGTCTTTTTTTAATTTTTCAACTACCTCGCCTACAGTAACACTTTTACCCGAAACAACCAGTGCTTCTGATGGACATATTTCTGCACATTTACCGCAACCAATACACTTATCTCTTTCTATTTTATTTTCTGAGTTTAAATTTATGGCATAATTTGAACAAACAGAGTTACACACACCACATTGCACGCATAAGTTTTTATTATACATAATTTGTGGCTGAACACATTGTGATTCTGGATTACTACACCATAAACACAACATTGGGCACCCTTTGAAAAATACTATACTTCTTATTCCTGGTCCATCATTTAATGAAAACTTTTGAATATTAAATATGCATCCTTTAATATCTTTTTTATTCATTTTTATATCTCCCAAATTTATATTCACATAACATGTTCGGTTCTTTTTATAATATCATCCTGTATAGCTTTATTAAGAGAAATAAACTGTGCACTATAGCCTGCAACTCTTACAATTAGATCACGATAATCTTCAGGGTTTTCTTGTGCTTTAATAAGTGTATCTCTATCTATTACATTGTATTGTACATGCATACCTTTTTGATCAAAATAACTTCTAACTACAGCTGCTAAATTTTGAAGCCCCTTATCACCCTTTAATGCTGATGGATGAAACTTTTGATTAAATAACGTTCCATTAGAAGCAATAAAATGATCTAATTTTGCAACAGAATTTCCAGCTGCTGTAGGTCCACATGTATCTTGACCTCTTGATGGTGATACTCCATCTGCTAAAGGTTCATTAGAACTTCTTCCATCCGGAGTAGCCCCTGTAAGACTTCCAAAATAAACATTTATAGATGAAGGATATAAACCTGGTTGAAAATGTCCGCCTCTTGGATTCATATACTTATTTACTTCTTTGCAATAAATCAATGCACCTTCTCTTGCTAATTCATCAACTTCATCAATATCATTTCCATACTTAGGTGATTGTTTTATTAGCATTTGCTTTATTCTAGGATTATTACTAAAATTACTATCTAAAGCTTCTTTTAACTCTTTCTTAGTAATCTTATTTTCTTCAAACACAAGCTTCTTTATAGCCATCAATGAATCTCCTACATTTGCTACTCCTACTCCTTGAGGTCCTGAAAAATTATACTGAGCTCCCCCTTCTTGTAGAGATTTACCTTTACCTATACAATCTTCCACCATAGATGATAAGAATGGTAATGGTGCTCTTTCAGCATGTGATATGTCCACACAATTATCAGCTATACACATGTGCTTCACAAAATAATCCATTTGAATTTTATATGCCCTTATAAAATCATCAAAAGACTTCATTTTTATAAATAATTCTGTTTTTGGACCCACTTGTTTTCCATTGTCCTTTCCAGAACTTATAGCAAGTTCAACTATTCTAGCAAGATTAAAAAACGCCGAATCATGCCAACCCTCTGTTTTTCCTGGACATTGTGGCTCAACACATCCTATAATTCCATATCTTCTTGCATCTTCTAATGTAACACCTCTAGCTACTAACGCTGGAATAATAACTTCATCATTATAGTACGCTGGAAGTCCTAACCCTTCTCTAGTTAATTCACAGGCCTTAAGTAAAAATTCATCAGGCGTTTTGTTCCATATTCGCACAGATAAAGATGGTTGAGGTAATCTAACATGAGCTGATGCTGCTAATGCCATATAAGATAATTCATTTGTAACATCTTGACCACCTTTATTTTGTCCACCTACAATTAAATTTTGATACATAGGATATCCACCAAAATATTTAGTTGAAATTTCATCTCTAACTTTATTAATATCATTTAATTTTATCCATACACAGTCAATTAACTCTTGCGCAAATTCTTTGGTTATATTACCTTCATTTATATCTTTTTTATAATATGGATACATATATTGATCAAATCTAGTAGGAGATATTGAATGTCCATTTGACTCTATATTTATTATTGCATGAACAAACCAAAATGCTTGACAAGCTTCATAAAATGATGTTGAACCTTCTTTTGGCACTTTTCTGCAAATTCGTGATATTTCCTTCAATTCTTTTTTTCTATTTATATCTTTCATTTTTTCTGCTAGTTCATCAGCTTTATTCGCATATCTATTTGCAAATTCTATTGCAGCTCTACAACTTATGATAACACTCTCTAAAAACTGCTTTTTCTTAATATATTCAGGATCTTTATCATCATTATTTTCCAATTGATCCATGGCTTCTTTAATTATTTTGTTGTAACCTTCCTTTATTACTTTTCCATAATTCACTGAAATGTGACCTACTCCATTAAAATAATAATTTCCAACAGTAAATACATTAGCATTCATAGCACTTATTGTTTCTTCATCCATATAAGAAGTTGCAAGTTCATTTGTTGTTTTACCATCCCAATATTCAAAAACTTCATTTAATTTTTCCTTATCTTCTTCTGTAATAATAAAAACATCGCCTTTTCTTTTATCAAGTCTATTTAACTCTTCTTTAAGCCATTTATTTGAGAATTCCGGGAAAACTTGCGAAGACCTAGGCTCTTTAGTTAAACTACCCACTATTAATTCATCTTCTCTAATTACAATAGGCAAATTCTCTAATATATTCTTAAGTGCTAATGCTCTTCTTAATATTATAGGCTTTTCTTCAGTTTCTTTATAAGACTCTGTTATTAAAAGTGCTCTCTCTGTTTCAACATGAGGTATTACATTCAAAATTTGTGCCCTCAATTTTTCAACTCTTTCTGTTGGATTTCCAAACCCTTCCCCTATCATAAATATGGCCCCCTTTTTATTAGATACACTTTAATATGCAGATTTAAACAAGTTTACAATATCTTCTTCTGTACCTTTTCTTGGATTGCTAAATGCATTTCCATCTTTAAGTGCATTTCCTGCCATATATTCAAAATCTTCTTCTTTTACTCCTACCTCTCTTAATCTTTTTGGAATCCCTATATCTTGTGATAATTTAAACATAGCTTCTATTGCCTTATCTGCTGCCTCTATTACTGAAAGTCCAGAAATATTTTCTCCCATAAATTCAGCTATATCAGCAAATTTTTCAGGATTTGAAATAATATTAAAACGTTCTACATGAGGAAGAAGCATTGCATTTGCAACTCCATGAGCTAAATCATATTGTCCTCCAAGTTGATGTGCCATGGCATGTACATACCCTAAATTAGCATTATTAAAAGCCATTCCTGCAAGTAAAGATGCATAAGCCATATTTTCTCTAGCCTTAAGATTTTCACCATATGCAACTGCTTGACGTAAATTTGTAGAAATTAATTTAATAGCTTGTATTGCTGCTGCATCCGTTACAGGATTTGCATCCTTTGAAACATATGCTTCTATTGCATGTGTTAATGCATCCATTCCTGTAGCTGCTGTTAATTTAGGTGATTTTTTAACCATAAGTAAAGGATCGTTTATAGAAACTTGAGGTAAGTTTCTCCAACTAACAATTACAAATTTGATTTTCTTCTTTGTATTAGTTAAAACACAGTGACGTGTAACTTCACTTCCTGTTCCAGCTGTAGTATTAACTGCTACTATTGGTGGAAGAGGATTTTTAAGTGTTTCTATACCTGCATAATCATAAAGATCTCCCTCATGAGTAGCTCCAATACCTATTCCTTTACCACAGTCATGAGCACTTCCTCCGCCTATTGTTATAATCATGTCACATTTCTCTCTTTTAAAAATTTCAACACCTTTTATAACATTTATATCCTTTGGATTTGGTTCTGATCCATCAAAATGAACATAATCGATCTCGGCTTCTGTTAAATATTTAACTACTAATTGCAAAGGACCATCTTTCATAGCTCCTATATATTTACCTGTAACTATTAGGGCTTTCTTTCCTCCTAAAAGTTTGCATCTTTCTCCTACAACTGATATTGACCCAGCTCCCATAAAATTTACATTTGGTAGTAGATAATCGTACATTCTCATAAAAATTACCCCCATATCATTATTTAATAATATATCTTACTTTTATTATATGTTTATATTAACATTTATTTGATATTTTTTTAACAAAGTTTGTTGGTATTTCTTTGTACTTTATTGGCTTTCTACACTTATTAACTAAAAGGGGTGTTTTATTGCTATTTTTGTATTATTTTTTATTAGTATATTAAAAGGCTACTTATTTATCTTTTTAAGTAGCCTTTAATTATTTTTATTTCTATAAGTTGAAGGTGTTACCCCAACTATTTTTTTGAAAACTTTCGAAAAGTAACCGGACTCATCGTAACCCAGTTCTATAGCAATATTTATTATACATTCATCTGTATTCTTAAGAATTTCTTTTGCTCTCTCTATCTTGTATAAAGTAATATAATCAACAAATTTAATACTAGTATTTTTTTTAAATAATTTACTAAAATAATATTTGTTTAGGTTACACATATTTGCTGCTGCTTCTAAAGTAATCTTATCCCTATAATTCTTTTCTATATATTCAAATAAAGGTTTTAAATTTTTATTAATAATTTTACCTTTAGTCAATTTTTCAGTAATACTTCTCCCTTGATTCTGATTAAATATTTTTATAAGAAGAGTATTTACCGCTTGTTTTATTTCATCTAAGTTTTCTTTACCTTCTATGCTTGCAATATATTTTTCTTGTTCTATTTGTATCTTTATATTACGAGATACCTTTACAATACTTCTTACAAGACCAATTACCTTTTCTTTTAATATATCAATATTATTATTGGATATTAACATATAACTTTTAATCAGCTCCTGCAATAGTTTCTCACACTCTTTTTCTTCACCAGATATTATAGTTTCTAATAATAAAAACTCATTTTCTTTAATTTTATTTTTATTTGTTCTCAACTTTATAATACATTGTTGCAAAGTATTTATTAACTCCTCTTCTTCTATAGGTCTTAGTAAATAGTAATCCCAATTCGACTCACTTTTTTCTTTATTGAAATAAGAATTACTGCATCCTTTAATAATAATCACTATTTTATCTTTCTCATTTTCTTTTATAGCTTTTAAAGTACTTATTCCTGGTATATCGTCCCCTAATATTATTATATCCGGCTGTAATTTATCATGTAATTTTATACCCTCTTCTCCTCTTTTCGCTACTGCAACTACTTTTATATCATTTTTTAATAACTGAAGAATTATTTTTATTGCTTGAACTTCCAAATCATTATCATTAATCACTAATAGCTTGTACATTTTTCCTATAACCTGTCCCCTAATAACTTTATTATTATTTCTGTATCTTTATATGAATTACTATTTATTTCAATATCATAATCACTTATATGAAATTTATCTAATCTTCTTTTTACATCGATTAATATATCTTTTTTATTTATATCCAATAATTCATTTTTATTAATTCCGATACAATTATATTTTATTAATATGATTATCCAATTTTCTTTTTGTTCTACACTTATTTTTATATGTAACTTTCCATGATTTCTTTTTAAAACATATAATATTATATTATCAATAAATAAGTATATACTCATAACTGGTACTTTTACATTATTATATATACTGTCTATATCTATACTAAAATTTAATCTCTCTCCAAATCTAATTTTATATAAATTTAAATAAGAAGAAATATATCTTAATTCTTCTTCAAGATATACCATTTTACTAGTTTTCTCTAAAGTATATCTTAGCATTTTTGACAATTCACATATAATTCCATGTGTTCTGTGTGCACCTTCAATTATAGATAGTGATGCAACAGTATTTAATACTTCAAATATAAAATTTTCACTTGTATATGATTCTATATCTTTTAACTTAAGTTTATTTAATTCTTTAGTAAGTTTAATATTATCTTCATCATATTTTACAATTTTACTATTGTTCTTTATAATTTCGCCTTGGACAATTCTAAACTTTCCTTCCTCAACAATGTAATTAGCTATATGAAACATCATATTTGCAATATCTTTTATTTTTTTTAATGGTATAATATTTAATTTTTCATAAGCTTTAATAAGTATCTCATCATGTTCATCACTATTATTACATTGAATAATATCTTCTAATTCTAAACTTTCCCTATTATCAGTTAAAATCTGACCTGACATTAATGACCCCAAATACTGATCTTCAATAATTATAGGTATTGCAAAATCCACAAGTCCTTTATGGCATCTATATATATATGGTTTGCCTGTTCTTGCCGCCTCAAGTCCCCCTCTTGAATCACACTTTTCACATAATTCTTTTAAATTCTCATCAGAACGAATAATATTACAAAACTCAGTACATAAACTATGCTTGGTAATAGGCTTTCCCCTATAATCTGTTGCTATAATAGCAACTCCCGTTGCCTTAGCTATATCATTTTGAATTTTTTGAAAATTTTCTATATTTACGACATCCTTCATACTTATTATTTTCTTCAAACTTTCTCCCCCCTAATAAATTTTATCATTATATTATTCCATTTAAAAGAAGTGATTCGATATTATTCTAATAATTTTATATACACAACTATTACTATATCCATACTAGTGCAAATAAAAATGTTGCAATTAGTCCAACACCAACCGGGATAAGATTTTTTCTTGCAAGCTCAAATGGACTTACATCACAAATACTCGATACTGGTAATACACTCCATGGAATTATCGTTCCCCCGCCTATCCATACAGTTATCACTTGCCCAAATGCAGCTATTTTTGATAAATCAATATCAATAGCCTTAGAAAAAGTATCTGCTAAAGTTCCTACTAACGGAATTCCCCCAACACCTGAACCGCTTATTCCAAGTAATATACTTGTAAAACCTTGAACTACTATTGCAGTAATCTTAGATAAATGTATTCTTTGAGAAACATACATACCTATATCCGTTAAAAGCCCTGTTGCATTTAGTCCTAATATCTCCTGTGCAGTATTTTTGCTTCCAAGGAAAAATAAAGATCCTATAATAATAATTGGTGAAAATACTTTCATGCCAAATATAAATCCATCTCTCACATACTGGGTAAAATATTCAAACATATTTTTAAATTTATAATTTATATAACATGTTAAAATTAATATTAAAATTGATGTGCTTCCTATTAAAGCTGTAGCCTCATCACCACTTATCTTTAAAAGACTCATAACTATAATATCTACCAAAAATCCAAGTATGGTTGCTAAAGATACTATCTTAGCTCCTTTTGCTTTAACATTATCTATTGTTTTATCTAATAACCCTTTAGATATTTCTTTTGCTGTATCTTTCTTAACTTCACTATACTCAGTATCCTTTTTCATAATAAAAAATGTAGTTAATATAGTAACAGCACTCATCACTAACCAAAATGGAAAACTTGCCTTTATAATTTTAAATGTATTGGAAATTCCAGCACTTCTAGCTGTTATAGAAGGTGTGCCTTGTATAAAAAAGTCGCTTGAAAATGCCACCCCCTTTCCAAACAGTGACATTACAACTGCTACCCAAATTATCGGTAATCCAGCTTCAACTGCTGCTGGAACCATAATAGCACCTACAAATACAACAGCTGGCGTAGGCCAAAGAAACCATGACATTATAATATTCGTAAATCCTAAAACAAAAAAAGCTGAAGTTTTATTAGTCATAAATTTTTTAATTGGAGAAATTATAACTTTATCAGCTCCTATATCACTCAAAGCTTTGGCCATAGAATTTACTATAGATATAATTACTACTACATCAATAAAATGTTTACCTGAAACGACTGTCGCTTTATACATTACTTTGATTCCTTCAAGTATGCTATGGGTTGATATAATTCCAATTAACCCAACTCCTAAAACACATATTAAAGTAACATCTTTTCTAAATATTATCGCTAATATTATTATTGAAATTATCATCAAATACATATAATGAATATATGTTAATATCATACTATCTTCTCCCATGTTTTTCTTGTAATAAATTGATATTCATGGTTATATTTTGTATAATATCGTTTAAGATTATTCAAATTTAATTTATATAGTTTTTATGAGTATACTAAATATATATTTTATAGGAGGATAGGCTAAATGATTGTTAAATTTTTAAATATGTCATGTAAAGAACTTTCAAAAAAAACTCTTTTAATACTTTTTGGTAGTTTACTAAATGCTATAGCTCTAAATCTTTTTTTAATACCTAGCAATTTACTTAGTGGCGGGGTGTCCGGAATAAGTTTGATATTACTTTATCTTTTTAATCTTCCAGTAGGTGTATCGTTGCTTTTACTAAATATTCCACTTTTAATTCTATGCTTTTTTAAAACAGATAAAAAATTTACGTTTTTTACTTTAGTAGGTACCATATCGCTTTCTTTAATAATCATACTTACAGAACCACTTTCTAAAGTTCTCGTACCTTCTGCTACTAACCGATTACTCTATGCTATATATGGAGGGGTTTTAAGCGGACTTGGTGTTGGAATAATATTTTCAAATCATGGATCAACTGGCGGAATAGACATAATAAGTATGATTGCGAAAAAAAAATATAACATAGATGTGGGTTTCGGAAGTTTTGTTTTAAATCTTATAATTGTATCAGCTGGTTCTTCATTTTTAGGTATTGAAACTGGACTGTATACTCTTATAATGATGTACATTACTGGTGCATTTACAGATAGGGTACTCAGAGGATTTAGTAAACAAAAAATGCTTATAATAGTTACAAAGAAACAACAAGAAATGACTTCTGCCATAATGCATAAGCTTCATAGAGGAATTACTATTCTTTATGGAGAAGGAGCTTATACAAAAGAAAAAATAAATATTCTTTATTGTGTAGTATCTCCAAGACAAGTTCCAAGAATCAAAGAACTTGTAATAGAAATTGATGATAAAGCATTTATATCCATAACAGATACCGCTGAAGTTCAAGGTCAAGGATTTGCCAAACTAACTTAAAAAATTTTAAAAAAATTTCTAAATTATTGTTTAAAATTTTTTATATTGTAAATACTTTTAATAAGTTGTAGTTGATACAAACATTATTCATAATTCCCCCATTAAAATAAATTATGCCTAGGACACTAGGCTTTTGACAATACTAAATTGTCAACACTCTGCAAAGAGATAAGCTTTAGCGCCAAAAGCTTATCTCTTTTATTATATTGATTAATAAAATCTTATGTATATATTAACTTTTTTTCTTTAATTCCCATAAATAATAATCTGTCATTAATCCAAACTATATTTGAATGGAGGGATTATTAATGGCAAAGGATAGCCAACCAGATAACAAACTAGCTAGAATGATAAAATGTAATTTTCAGACACCTATAACAAGTGAGGAAGGCAAAAATCATAATAGAACATTAAAAAAACATTCTATAAAAAGACAAGGCTTTCAAAGTGATCATATAAACTAATAAAATGCCGTCTATACAAGACGGCATTTTATTAGTTTATTATTTTAGCTTGTAATAATTGCAACACTCAATAATGATAAAACATCATGTATATTATTGTAAATACTACATAATTCACTTCCTCCTAGTAAAAGTCCTAAAATATAGTTATTATTATCTAACAACACAGCTCCTGAATCCCCTTCCTGAGCCATAGGCGTTGTAATTATTTGATTCTTAAACAAAGCACTTTTCATCCCATAACTTACATTATAAGTCGTATTTATAGATAAAATTTTTCCTGTATTAAGCCCTGTTGTTCTTCCAACTTTTTTAACTTGCTGATCTACATGTGGATTTCTAACTCCTCGTGGAGGCATATTTATTAATGCAATATTAGGTGATGCAATAGTTTTTTCCGTTAATCTTGCGATAGCACAATCTCCATAATTTTCTTGTTTGCCAATAATCCCATTAAATTTTATAGGAATAACCTTCGCAAGATTCGCAACAACATTATTTTTAGATTTTCCTTTATCTTTACCTGAAGGCTGAATTATAGATGTTCCTATAGGCAAAGAATTTGATCTTGCAAGAACATGATTGTTGCCTAATAAAAATCTACTAAATCCATCAGTTACTAAACATCCTATTGATCCAGTATTGGTATATTTTTCAGGTCCTACACTATAACCACATAACATTGGACGTATTTTACTCTTTAAAGCATAAGGAATAGAAACCCCTGATTTCACAACATCAGTTTCTATCCCCTTATATATTTTAGGAATCAAATCATTAAAATTTAGATTACTAGAACTAATCTTATTCGATACAAAAACTTTAATGCACGTTCTATAGCTACAAATACCACCAATTGTTTTATAACCTAGTCCAATTCCCACTACATTAGTTTTACTTAAAAAAAGTTCATATTCATTTTCACAAATACACTTAATTTTCTGTTCTAAAAGCTGAGATGAATAATTATTAAAATTTATACATCTATTAAAATTCATATATATCACCACAGTATAATTTATGCTTAAAAACTATTAAGTGTATCCAATATTTATTAAATTTCATCATTTATGTTCATATGGTGTTTCTTGATATACATAATAATTTAGCCAATTTGAAAATAATAAATTAGCATGTGATCTCCATTTTACAATAGGTTTTTTTGTAGGATCATCATTAGGATAATAGTTTTTAGGAATATCTGCTTTAATACCTTTTGCAACATCCCTATCATATTCCCATTTTAAAGTATCCGAATCATACTCCGAATGTCCCATTACAAATATTTGTTTAGCTCCTTTAGTTGCAACTATATATAACCCTGATTCATCTGATTGTGCTAATATTTTAAGTTCTGGAATCTTTAATACATCATCTCTCAAAACTTCAGTATGTCTTGAATGTGGTACATAAAATTCATTATCAAATCCTCTTAAAAGCTGAACCCCATCTTCATTTAATGTATGTCTAAATACTCCAAACACTTTTTTATCTAATTTATATTTAGGTATACCATAGTGATGATATAATCCAGCTTGAGCTCCCCAACATATATGCAAAGTTGATGTAACATGATTAATAGAAAAGTTCATTATTTCTTTTAATTCTTCCCAATAATCCACCTCTTCGTATTCTAATGTCTCAACAGGTGCACCTGTTATAATCATTCCATCAAATTTTTCATTTTTTACATCATCAAAAGTCTCATAAAATCTTAATAAATGCTCCTTAGATGTATTTTTCGATTCATGTTTATCTATATGAAGTAATCTTACATCTACTTGTAATGGAGTGTTTCCAAGAAGTCTTAGTAATTGTGTTTCTGTTTGAATTTTCCTTGGCATCAAATTTAAAATTAATATTTTTAAAGGTCTTATATCCTGGCTTAGTGCTCTAGCTTCATGCATTACAAATATATTTTCTCCATTAAGAGTATCACTAGCAGGAAGATTTTCTGGTATTATTATAGGCATTTTGTATTCATCCTTTCCATTAATACACTTATATATTTTTTAGTGCTTCATCAAAATCTTTTATAATATCCTCTATATCTTCAATTCCAACAGATACTCTTATTAAATCATCAGTAACTCCTGCTGCTAATTGTTCTTCGTTTGTAAGTTGTCTATGAGTTGTACTAGCTGGATGAAGCACTGACGTTCTTGCATCTCCTAGATGTACAACTAATGCTGCTAGTTTAAGATTTCTTATGAATTGTTTTCCAGATTCAATTCCTCCTTTAACTCCAAAAGTTAAAATTCCGCTAGCCCCACTTTTTAAGTACTTCTTGGCTGTATGATAAGTTGGATGACTTTGTAGTAATGGATAGCTTACCCAATTAACATTTTTATGACTTTCTAAAAATTTTCCTAGTCTCAACGCATTTTCACTATGTCTTTCCATTCTTAAATGTAATGTCTCAATCCCTAAATTAAATAAAAAAGCATTAAATGGACTCACACACACACCTAAATCTCTTAAAAGTTGAACACGAGCTTTTACAATATACGCACTATCTTTAAATGTTTCAACATACTTAATTCCATGATAACTTGGATCTGATTCTGTTAATTCTTTAAATTTTCCATTATTCCAATTAAAATTTCCACCATCTATAATAATTCCACCAACAGTTGTTGCATGTCCATCTATATATTTCGTTGCAGAATGTACAACTATATTCGCTCCTAATTTCAATGGATTACAAAGATATGGTGTTGCTATAGTATTGTCAACTATAAATGGAACATTTATTTTCTTAGATATTTTTGAAAATTTATCAAAATCTAATACATTTAATCCTGGATTACCTATTGTCTCCCCAAAAATTGCTCTAGTATTCTCTCTACAACTTTTTAATATATATTGTTCATTTGCTTCTGGATCTACAAAAGTTACATCTATTCCAAATTTCTTTAATGTAGTTGAAAAAAGTGTATGAGTTCCACCATATAAGGTAGATGTTGAAATAATATGATCTCCATTTTTACATATATTCAATATCGCAAGTGCCGTTGCTGACTGTCCAGATGCAACAGCTAAAGCTCCAACCCCTCCCTCAAGCTCGGCTACTTTTTTTTCAAAAGCAGATACAGTAGGATTACTTATTCTAGAATACATATGCCCCTCAGCCTTTAAATCAAATAAATCTGCCACTTCATCTGGATCATTATATTTGTAAGTTGTACTTTGATATATTGGAAGTACCCTTGGCTCACCTGACTCTGGATTATACCCCCCTTGAATACATATAGTTCCTTTTCCCCAGTTATTAATCATACTTATTCCCCCTTTTTATTAAAATAAAAAATCGCCTCTTATGAATATAAGAAGCGATTATAAAATCTAAATTATACTAAAAAACTATCACTTCTTATCTTTCAGGAAAACATCCTGCTGGAATTAGCACATTTCTAATTCAAATTATGAATTAGCTGTTGCTGGGTTTCATAGGGCCAGTCCCTCAACCTCTCTTGATAAGATTTATCGTTTATATTTAATTTTAAAGTTTATTTTACTCTTCATATTATGGTATGTCAAGAATATATTCTCAATTATTCAATAATATTAGAATTTTATATTGATTTTGTAAATAAATCATTGTAATATATACCTATATATTCTATGCATAGTAATTCTATGTATTCTAAATTCTATATTAGTCAAGGAGGACAATATTTATGAACATTAATAGAGAACTTCTCAAAGGTAGTACAGTAATTCTAATTCTAAAATTATTAAATGAAAAACCCATGTATGGATATGAAATGATTAAAAAAATCGAAAAAAAATCCAATGGTATTTTCTCTTTTAAAGAAGGAACTTTATATCCTATTCTTCATTCATTAGAAAACAATAACTTTGTGGAATCTTATTGGGATGACACAAATGGAAAACGCAAAAGGAAATATTATAAAATAACTGAAAAAGGCACTTTAGAATTAAAAGATAAAAAAGAAGAGTGGGTTACTTTTACATCAACAATAAATCATATTTTAGGGGAGGCAATAGTATGTCACTAATTAATAATTCAAAAATTACTAATTATATAAACGCCGTTTGCTCTTATATAAAATATAAAGAATCTCATTATGAAATTAAAGAAGAACTAATCTCACATATAGAAGATATTTATGATGAGTATATTGAACAAGGCGAACCTCCTAATACAGCATTAGATAAAGCACTTGCACATATGGGAAATTCTCAAGAAGTAGGCACACAATTGAATATAGCACATAAGGGTTCACCTGATTGGATAACATTGATTTTAACATTAATCTTAGTTAATACGGGAGTTATTTTTATGTATTTTATGAAATCTAATAACCTTTTAGAAAACTCAAATATTTTATTTCATAATACTCTTAAAACATCTGTTATCGGTACTCTATTAATAATTTTTCTATTTTACTTCGACTATAGAAATTTTAAAAAATACTCTACCCATATATTTATTGTATCTACTATTGTAATTATTTTGTTTAGTTATATGCTTAATGAAATAGCACCGTATTCTACAGTTTTAGTTGGTGATACTTTTAGACAGATAATATTTACAACTCCATATTTATTTATAATTTCTTTATGTGGAATTTTTGATAAAATAGATTTTAAAAACAAATATAAGGTTATAAGATTACTTGTTATATGCGCAATCCCATTATTTTTATTTATTAAGTCAGGCTGTATAACTCCTCTTTTAATTTATGCATTAGGATTTATTGTGATTTTATCATCTTGTAAAATAAAGAAAAGATTTATAATAGCTCCTATAGTCTTTATTACCTCTTTAACTTTAGGTTTAATTATTATTGAGCCTTATCGATTCCATAGATTAAAAGCTTTTATGTACTTTAAAAATGATCCTACTGGTTTTGGATATCAAAATAATATAATGCACAATATTTTAAACTCTATAACACCTTTTGGACATGGATTTTCTAAAAATGATTTGTTCCTTTGCAACGGACATAAAGAACTTATTCTTAACTGCATTATTCACTCTTTAGGATGGATTGGACTCATTATTATTATATCTTTAGTTACTTCACTTATAATAAGACTTATAATAATAAAAAAGTATATTAATGATAGTTATGGTAGACTTTTAGTCTGTAGTATATCATCAATATTCATTTTTAAAATTATCTTCAATATACTCATGAATTTAAATTTATTGCCTATATCAGGTATATCTATGCCATTTATAAGTTATGGAGTCCCAGAAAACTTATTTAATATGCTATCAATAGGATTAGTTTTAAGTGTGTATAGAAGAAGAAGTTTAAGTCTGCCTTTACAAAACTCTAAATAACAAATTACATAAAAATTAGTATTATAAATTATATAACTTTTTAGGAGATAGATTATGTCATCTAAAATAATTTTATCAATACTAATTTTTTTATCTTTCTTAGGCAAAAACAAAAGTCTTGGTATAGCCTCATCAGTTATACTTATTATTTCTTTTTTTAATAATAAAAAATGTATTAACTTCATGGAAAATCATTTTATGAATTTAGGAATGACTTTTTTAATGATATGGATGCTAATTCCTATAATAAAAAATCCTATGTTCACAGAAAATATAAAAAATTCCTTAACTCTAAAAGGATTGATATGTTTTTTTGTAGGAGTAATCGTGGCAATTTTAGCATCTAAAGGAATTGGTTTTCTCAAAGGTAGTACAGACACCATTACTGGTATAATCCTTGGCTCTATTGTTGGTGTATCACTTTTAGGTGGTGTCCCAGTAGGTCCACTTATAGCTTCTGGAATAGCATATGAAATTATAAAATTTTTAAATTTAATTTTTAAAAGTAAATAATGTATAATATATATTATTTACTTTTAAAGGAGTCGTTATATGATAAGTTTTGTAGTTGCTGTTGATAAAAATAATCTTATAGGAAAAAACAATACGCTTCCTTGGCATCTTCCTTGTGATTTAAAACACTTTAAAGAAATTACACTAAAAGAAAGTAAAACAATAATTATGGGAAGAAAAACTTTTGAAGCTTTACCTAACATACTTCCAGGACGAAAACACATAATTTTAACTCGAAACCAAAACTATGCAGTCAATAATGCTAATGTAGAAATAATATATAACATTTCCCAATTAACTAAATTTATAAAAAGTCATAAAGAATATTTTGTTATAGGTGGTGGCAAAATTTTTTCTATGCTCTTACCATATGCGACAAAAATTTATATGACCAAAATAAATGACTCTTTTGATGGTGATACCTTTTTCCCCAAACTTGACATGGGTCAATGGCAAATTGTAGAATCTTTTAATGGAACTCTCAATAGCAAAAATATATATGAACATAGCTTTTTAACCTTATATAAAAAAAACTAAATGGTAAAGTTCTTTGATACTATAATTACCAAAGAACTTTACCATTTAGCTATGTAGTGCTTTTTTCATAATACCTAATATACCCGGCAACATAGAAACTAAAATTACAATTCCTATAATAATTTCAAGATTGTTTTTAACAATTTCAAATGTACCTAAATAATACCCGCTAAATAAAAATACTCCAACTCGCAAACTACCTCCAACTATTGAATATGATATAAATTTATTAAAATCCATACTTACAATTCCCGCAACAAAAGCTACAAATCCTCGAACTATTGGAATAAATCTTCCTAGCACTATAGATATCTTTCCATTCTTATCATAAAATTTATGGGCCTTGTTAATATAATCGCTTTTAAAAAATATATTTTTTTTCATCCTTAATATTCTTTTCCCTAAAAATTTACCTATAGAATAATTAATAATATCACCCAATATTACAGATAGCATTAATATAGGTAACAACATACTTATATTTAAAATTTTTATGCATGCTAAAGTACCAGTTATAAAAATTAAAGAATCTCCTGGTAAAAATGCTAATATTATAAAACCAGCTTCACAAAACACTATAAGAAATATAATCATATAAGTAAGTGCACCATATTGATCAACCATAATATATAGATATTTTTCAAAGTGAGTTATAAAATATAAAAATAAATTAATATTCATTATACTTCTCCTATTTTAAAGGATAATTTATTAATGCTAAATATTATATATATCAGAAAATTCAATTTCCACCTTTTTTAACTTATGTTCTTTTAAGCTATTATCTAGGTTATTATTTTGATTAATTAATTTTGATGTTATTTGTTTATTTATAGGAAAATAAATTATAAATTCACTTCCCTCTCCATATTCACTTTCTACACTTATTGTTCCATTATGCATCTCAACAAGGGCTTTAACTAATGATAATCCTATACCACTACCTTCGGAAATTCTAGTAAATGATGTATCTACTTGTCTAAACCTATCAAATATTATATGTATTTTATCTTTTGGTATCCCTATTCCGTTATCTCTTACTGTTATACGTAAACTATCTCCATCATCATGTATATTTACCTTAATCCTTCCACCTTTTGGAGTAAACTTCACTGCGTTTGATAAAAGGTTTAAAATTATTCTTTCTATTTTATCTTCATCACATAAAGTTAATTTTTCTTCTATATCAGTATCAAAAATTAATTTTATATCTTTATTTTTAATATATTCAACCACTGATAAAGTTATATCTTCTATTATGGTTACTATATTATGATTTTGTAGATTTAAACTAAAAAATCCAGAATCAATTCTAGTTATATCTATAAGGTTATCAATTAATCGAAGTAATCTATTACTGTTTTGTTTTAAAGTTTTTAAATGTTTTTCTATTTTTTCATAATCAATTCCAGCAAATTCTCCATTTCGTAGATATAAAGCTAGTAATTGTTGGGAACTAAGAATTACATTTAATGGTGTTTTTAATTCATGTGATAAATTTGCAAAAAATTCTGTTCTAATTTTATTAAATTCACGTTCTTTATCTAATAACTTTTTATTTTCATTTGATTTCTGTTTTATATTTTCTATTTCTAAGTACTCAGTTACATCTCTAAATACAGATAATATCTTTAACTTATTTTCATCATAAAATGTTGTAGACCAAGTTTCTACATCTATAATTTCTCCATTTTGACGAACAACCTTATTATAAAATTCCGGAAGCGTCTTTTCACCATACTCAAATATAGTCTTTAATCTCTGTTTAGAATCTCTAATTTTACCTTTATGTATAAACTTAAAAATACTCTTATTAAGTAAATCCTTTTCATCTTTAATACCTAGTATATTTAAACATGTTTTGTTAGCAAACTCTACTATATCATAATCATGTATAAATACTCCTACAGGTAACATCTGTGTTAATTTTCTATGTAAATATTCACTATCGCGTAAAGCTTTTTCATATCTTTTTCTCTCTGTAATGTCTCGTACAATTACAACTTTAATTTGCTCCCTATTCTTATTAAATAAATAAATAGATTTAACCTCAACATCTATAATCTTATTATTTAATGTAACTATTTTTTGTTCTATTATATTTTCATTGTGGCTCTTTACACTATTTAAATTTTTTTCTTTATTTAAATCTAGAATCTTTATAAAATTACTATGAATAAATTCTTCTACTTCTTTTCCTATTATATCTTTTTTTTCTATACCATCTAAAAGTTTTATTCCTTCATCATTAGCAAATATAATTTTTTTGTCTTTTTCAAAAAATACTGCATCCGGTAATATTTTTATTAAGTTCCTATAGAATTCCTCATCTTCGTGTATAAATTCATCTACATGTTGAAAATCATTAACACTTATACTCATACCTAAATCTCCTTAAAATCATATACATCAAGATCAATAAAACATCATTTTTATTTACACTAATAATTTTAACTCAATTATAAAAGTAAGTTCAAATTTTTTTTACATTTTATTATCTATGTTACAATATAATGCTATTGCTCTATAACTTTCCTAAAATAATCTCTAAAATTAAGTTATACTCAATTTTAGAATATATTTTTATCATCAATTTATACTTACACTGCATTATATTTTAATATTTAAATTACTACAAAAATAGGAAAATTTCAAATGTAAAATGTTCTTGTAAATCCATAAAAAAAAGAGCATAAAGAGTATCTTCCAAATGAATGTAACAAAATCAGTTTAACAAATTGTATTTCTTTTTCTAAAATCAAATAGAAGTTAACTTACCTATCTTTAAATAAAATATTAACCAATATATAAAAAATTTTTTAACGCTTATACAATTTAAAACATAATATATAATGTAATACTTATAGGGAGTGTATAATAAAATGTCTTATTCTAGTGACTTTATACCTTACAATTATTTTGCACCTTTCGGACCTGGTTTTCGTCAATTTCCTCCGGGACCACCTCCTTTCGGATTCCCAGGTGGTGGCAATATGGGTCCTGGTCCAGGAAACAATGAAGCTCCTCCAATGGGACCACCTCCATCATTTACTCCATCAAAAGTTGAAACTAAAGGTGGTGTAAATGTAAAAGCTGTTGATCCAGGCTCTATAAAATTTTGTAAATATAAATATACTTATCTTTGGTTAACTAACGGTAACTCATTTTGGTCCTATATAACTTACGTAGGTAAAAAATCAATATCAGGTTTTAGATGGATAAGATATCGTTGGGTTTACTTCGGAATTGACTTAAGACAAATTGATAGTTTTATTTGCTATTAAAAATTAAAAGACCGTTAAATTACGGTCTTTTAATTTTTATATTTATATTTGTCCTAGTGATTTTAAAATCAACTGTGCAATTGCAGCAGAACCTAAATACGTTCCTATAAAAACAACACATGATACAATAATAATTCTCCAACCAGATTTTTTAAAACTCTCTAGATCCTTTCCAATAGAAATACCTACATAAGCAAGTATAGGAGTTGTTAATGATAAAAAATCTACCTTAGTCATACATTTTGTCACCGTTTCAGCTCCAGGAAATCCAGGATAAGTAACTATACATCCTATTGTTACAATATAAGCTACTGCGGGAATTTTGCCTGGTATAACCTTTGCCAATGTAATTCCGGAAATAGCTATTATAACAAGTATTATCATTCCAGGTAATGCATCAAATATTCCATGCTTAGGTCCAATTAAATTTCCTACTAGTGATAATAATGCCATCAAAGCTAATATACATAAGGATTTTGTAATTTTCATATACTAAACCTCCTTGGAACTTTCATTATTTTTTTGAGGTTGTGGAGCTGTAATTCCATACTTTATCTTATAAACTTTTCTATAAAGCCATTCTGATAACGGTAATGCAACCCATAAAGACATGTATAATCCATCAAGTCCTGATAGCATATTACTTGCAGCTCCAAATGCAGTTAAAGTTTCTTGCATATTAGGAAACATTGCACTTAATGAACCTACTGCTGCTGTCATCATACTAGCACTTCCAACACCTGATGCCATAGCTAATGAATATGGATGTAATGGAGTATATGCTGCACAAAATGTAGCAATTAACCCAAAGAACACCGTTCCAAATACAGTTCCACAAATATATACTCCCATTACCCCTTTTCCTTCATCTCCATCTAATCCATATATATCACTTATTAAAGCAATATTAGGCTCACGAGATATTGAATGGGCAGCTCCAATAGCTTCACGTTTTAATCCTAGGAATACAGCTAATGGAACTCCTAAAAGCACTGTACCTATATTACCAAATTCCTGTAAAATAAGCGCTGGACTTGATTGTATTATTTTAGGAAGAGTTGGCCCTATTGTAGTTCCATACCTAGCCATCAAAAGCATCAATGAAATAGTTATAAGCCCTCCGGCATCTTTCATATCTTTTTCATTTACAATTTTTAAAAACTTAGGTCCTAAGAATATTCCTATTATAAGTGCATAAAGCATTGGTAAAAACACCAATGTTCCAGGACCAATCTTAAACTTAATTACTCCTATAGCTTCAGATATAATAACCATTAAAAGAACTATAATATGATTTTTCCAATTTTTCATTACTTCACCTTCCTCTCAAAACATCCTTCTAAAAATTCTATATATTCTTCTTTATTTTTAAAAGTAGGTTTAAACTCTTCTATAATCTTATTACCTACTTTTGCATTATCAAATAATAAATCCACAACTGTCATTGCCATTAATTTAGCTGGAAGAATTAATGCTGCATTGTAATCTTCCACCTTAAAATCTTTTGTATGAAGATTTCCTGAAACTCCTCCTATAAATGGATGAATTGATGGTATTAAATTAGATACATCTCCCATGTCTGTAGAAGCCGTAAAATGTCCTGCATCTATAACTCTTTCAATTGGCAATAACTCTTTTGCATTTTCTTCAAATAAACTATTCATAATTGATGAACATTTTAAAGGTAAATGTCCTGGAATAGTATTTATAGTCGTTTCTGCTCCAACAGCATATCCACCTGCTAATAATGCCCTGTCCACTTTTTCATTAGTTTCCTTCATAGCATTTATATTTTTAGCTCTAACATAAGACTCCATTCTCACATCGGAAGGAACACTGTTTACAGTATCTCCGCCTTTGGTAATAATAGGATGAACTCTTATAGAGTCTTCATCTCTAAAAGTTTCCCTTAATGCATTTATACCCATAATACCCAGCATAGCCGCATTTAATGCATTTACGCCTGTGTGTGGTGCTTCTGCTGCATGAGCTGCTTTTCCTTTATACTGAATTGTCTTTCCTAAGAATCCATTACTTGTCTCACCTATTGCAACTGTAGGTTCTGGACAATTTTTTAATGAATGGAACATCATAGCTATATCGATATCATCAAATTCACCTCTATAAATCAATTCTTGTTTTCCAGCTAAAAAGTGAATTTTCCCTTCTTCTCTTAACTTATTTCTATAAGCTAACTCTATATATTCTTCTGATGGAACTGCCATAAAAGTTACATTACCATGCAAATTATCTTCTATTTTAGATTTTTTTAATCCAAGTGCTGCTCCTAACATAGCTGCCATTTGTAAATGATGTCCACATGTATGAGAAGCACCAGTCTCCTTATTAGCTTTTGGACTATCAAAACAAATTACACCATCAAGTTCCCCTAATATTCCAACATTCGGACCATTACTACTTTCCTTCAAATTAGCCTTTACCCCAGTCAGCGCTAATTCATTTGTATAGCTTAATCCTAATTCATCAAAAAAATCAGTAATTTTTTTAGAAGTTTTGAACTCTTTGTAACCTAATTCAGGTTCAGCTTCTATTTTCTTGGCTAAAGCTATAATCTTGTCGTAATTCTCATCAATTACCCTACATATTATTTCTTTGACTTCTTGTTTTTTCACAGTTTTCCCTCTTTTCAACAAATTATCTTTGATTTTGACAACAATCTATATTATGTGAATTATAATATGTATTGTAAACCATTGTCAATGCTTATACTTTCCCTATTATTTACTTATTTAACCACATAAAAAAAAATAAGGCGCCACTTTTCATGACACCTCAAAATTTCTCTATATTATTTTATTGTATACTTTTTTTTAACACTCTCATAGCATTTAATACAGCAATTAATGCAACTCCAACATCAGCAAATACAGCTTCCCACATATTAGCTATTCCTAAAGCTCCTAATATTAATACTATTAATTTAACGCCTAATGCAATTCCTATATTTTGCATTACAATATATTTTGTTTTTTTAGCTATTTTTATAGCATTGTATATTTTTGATGGTTCATCAGTCATAATAACTATATCAGCAGCTTCAATTGCAGCATCAGAACCAAGACCTCCCATCGCTATTCCTATATCAGCTCTAGCTAGAACTGGTGCATCATTAATTCCATCTCCAACAAAAACTATTTTTCCTTTAGAAGACTTATTCTTATCAAAGTATTCTAATTTTTCTACTTTATCATTCGGTAACAACTCTGCGTATACTTCATCTACACCTATTTTTTCACCAACTTCTTCTGCAACAATTTTACTATCTCCAGTAAGCATCACTGTATTCTTAACTCCTATACTTTTAAGATAACTTATAGCTTTCTTAGCATCTTCTTTTATCTCATCTGATATTAATATATATCCTAAATATTGTTTATCTACTGCTACATAAACAATTGTTCCTGACTTATCAATCTTATCAAATTTAATATTTTCCTTTATCATAAGCTTAGAGTTACCAGAAAGTATTTCTTTCCCTTCAACTTTAACCCTTATGCCATGTCCAGATATCTCATCATATGATTCTACTTTTTCTTTATTAATTTCTTTATTATAAGCCTTTAAAATTGAAATTGCTATTGGATGATTAGAATAGCTTTCTGCAAATGCAGCATATTCTAACAGTTTTTCATTATCTACCCCTTCTACAGGAGAAATTTCTGTTACATCAAATACTCCTTTTGTTAAAGTTCCTGTTTTATCAAAAATAACAGTTTCTACTGAATTTAGAGCCTCTAAATAATTACCACCTTTTATTAAAATACCATTTCTAGATGCACCACCTATGCCACCAAAGAAACTTAGAGGTATTGATATTACTAATGCACATGGACAAGAAACAACTAAAAACACTAATGCTCTATATATCCATTGTGAAAATGTAGCATCTGGAATTATAAATGGTGGTACTATTGCAAGAATCATCGCTGTCATAACAACTAGTGGTGTATAATACATTGCAAATTTAGTTATAAAGTTTTCAGTAGGAGCTTTTCTAGAACTTGCATTTTGTACTAAATCTAATATTTTAGATACTGTGGACTCCTTAAACTCTTTTGATACTTTAATAGTTAATACTCCGTTTTTATTTAAGAATCCACCTAATACTTCATTTCCTATTTCGACATCTCTAGGAACTGATTCTCCTGTTAAAGCTGAAGTATCTACCATAGATTTACCTTCTATAATAGTTCCATCTAAAGGTATCTTTTCTCCTGGTTTAACTATGATAACATCTCCAATATTAACTTCTTCTGGCGAAACTCTTTTCACATCATTTTTCACTTTTACATTAGCATAATCCGGTCTTATATCCATAAGGCTACTTATTGACTTTCTTGAATGATCAATAGCCCTATCTTGAAAATACTCTCCAACTTGATAAAACAACATAACAGCAACACCTTCTGGGAACTCTTTAATAGCAAAAGCACCTATTGTTGCTACAGTCATTAAGAAGTTTTCATCAAACACTTGTCCTCTAGTTATATTCCTCAATGCTCTTAATACAATTTCTCCACCAATTAAAATATAACTTATAGAAAATAAAGCTAGTTCGGTATAAAATGAAAATTTAAATATTGTAGCAACCGCAAAAATTACTGCTCCTATCCCAAGTCTTATAATCTTTTTATTACTATTTTCTTCTTCATGTGAATGACTATGGTCATGTCCATTATGATTTTGTTTACTTGTATGGTAATCTTCCATATATATAACTTTCACATCTGGCTCTATATTGTTTACTATTTTGGTTGTTTTATTTAAAACTTCATTTACTTTATCCTTATCTTTTACTTCTATAATAAGTTTTTTTGATAAAAAATCTATTGTTGCATTATCTACCTCATCCATATTGTTAACACTTCGCTCTATCTTAGATGCACAATTCGCACAACATAAACCTTCTAATATAATCTCTTTCTTAACGTTAGTATCCATATCATACCTCCTATCTATTTTTCATTTACATGGGCAAATCCATAATCAAAGATCTTTTTTATATGGTCATCATCTAATGAATAATATACAACTTTTCCGTCGCGTCTAGGTTTAACTAATCTAGTTTGCTTTAAAACCTTAAGTTGGTGTGATACAGCTGATTGACTCATTCCTAGTAATGCAGCTAAATCACATACACACATCTCAGCTTCAAATAACGCATATAATATCTTTGTTCTTGTAGTATCCCCAAAAACCTTAAATAATTCCGCAAGATCATATAAAATTTCGTCTTTGGGCATACCTTTTTTTACCTTGTTTATAATCTCATCGTGTATTGTGTTACAACTACACTTTTCAACATCCTTTAAATTATCAACCACATTTATCCCTCCTATATATGAACATATATTCATATGTTCATATATAGTATAAGCTAATTGATACCAATTGTCAATTCTAATTCAATATATGCATAAAAAAATAAAAGCTACATAAAATGTGCAGCTTTAAAAATAAATTTATTGATATGTTCAACTTTCAGATATGTTTAATTTTCGTTTTTATGTGTCATAAAACTATTTATACATTTTTCCATATGTGACCAAGATCTTTTTGCATATATAACATTATTACATTTATTATTTTTATTAATTTTATTTTTTAAATTATTTACAATAACATGGTTAACATAGTCTACTAAAACTATTGTTAAATCAGCTTTTTCCATCTGAGAATAAATCCTTATCTTTCTTTCTCCACCTTTTCTACCAGTTATATGTTTAATATCTGTAAAACCTTTTTTATGCAATTCTTCAGTTATTCTTCCTAGTCTATCTCCTCCTATTATTAAAGCACTCATCATATCCACTCCTTTAAAATGATAATCATTCTCATTAATACGATACACCAATTTTATTTCATTGTCAATACTAATTTTTACATAATAAAAAAGAGAAGATTTTTATATCTTCTCTTTTGTTTATGATTTTTAAATTTTAAATTTTCCTACTAATTCATTAAGTTTTTGAGCAATTTCAGCTTGACTTTCCGAAGTTCTAGCAATTTCATTCATTGCTTTTGTAGTTTCATCAATGCTCTTTAAAATATCATTTGTATGTTCAGCTGAGTCTTGTGCCCCTATGGCCATGTTTTGAACCGCTTCACTTATTTGATTAGTTGTTGCATTTATTTCTTCTGTCATAGCTGCAAAATTTTCTGTCATACTACTTACATAATCTGAATCTTCATAATATTGATCGGTTACTTTCAAAGAACTATCTAATAATTCTTTAACCTTAGTATTCATAAAATCTAACAAATCATTTCCATTTTCAGATAAATTACTAAACGCTTGTTGAACTTTTGTTATTGTATTTTGTATTGTTGAAACTGTTTCAGCAGATTGTTCTGCAAGTTTTCTAACTTCTTCAGCAACTACTGCAAATCCTTTCCCTTGTTCTCCTGCTCTTGCCGCTTCTATAGCTGCATTTAAAGCAAGTAAATTTGTTTGTTCTGCAATTTGTGCTATACTATCTGCCATTACTCTTATTTCTTCTACTACTTTTCCATCTTTTATTGCCTTTAATATTTTTTCTTCTCGTTCTTCATAAATTAAATTAGTTTCTTTTATAGCCTTTTGTACATATTTTTGAACATCCATAGCCTTTTGTTTTGATACATTCGAATTACTACTTCCTTCTGTTGACCTACAAGCTAGTTCTTCTATACTAGAATTAACTTCTTCTACAGATGCACTTAATTCTTCTGTTCCAGCACTTAATTCTTCTGTTCCCCTGTTTATTTCTCTTGTTGCTTCATCTATTGTAGTTACTTTACTTGTAATTTCCTCAACTGTAGCTGACAATTCTTCACTCATAGCTCCCATATTAGATGCATCTGAAAGAATATCCTTAACTAAATTACTTACATTTTCTTGAGCAGCATTTAAATCTAATGCTGTCATACATAATTCATCATTTCCTCTAACATTTATTGGAGTAGAAAAATCATATTCAGCCATTCTTTTAGCATATTCTCTTATCCTTTCAAGAGATCCAATAATATCTTTTACCATAACTATTGCTAATAATATTGCTAATAATATTCCAACAAAAGCTACTATTGCTAACGTTATTATTATATTGTTAAATATATTATTATTTTGTTCATCAGACAACTTAGCTGACTGTACATTCATATCTACTATAGCATTAAGTTTATTTTCTACCTGCTTTCTAACAGGTTTAATGCTAGATGTAAAAATTGTCTTAGCACCTTGTAAATCTCCTTTACTAACTAAACTTGTTAGCTCTTCTCTTAAATCTCTGTATTTTGCTAAATCATCTTTAAATTCAGTATAGTCTTTTTTTTCTTCTTCATCAAAAGGTATAGTTTCATATTTTTTAAAGTACTCTATATTTTTGTGTTTTAACTCTTCCGTAACATATCTTAACATTTTACCTTTTTCATCTAATTGCATATCTTCATTATAAATAATATTTAATAAGCATGCTCTCTCTTCATCTAAATTGTCTTTAATTTTTTCAATATACTCTACTGACTTTAATGATTTAAAATACATTTTTTTAGAGTTATTATTTAATATTCCAGCATTAATAACTCCTACTGTACCTGAAACTCCAATTAAAATTGCTAATAAAAGAAAACTTATTATTAATTTTCTTTTTACACTAACGCGCTTTAAAAACTCCACAAAAATTCCCCCTATATTTCTCCTAAGTTATATACGTCATTTGTAAGATATTAAATTGTAAATAGCTTATAAATAACAATGTTCATATATTATATTTTATTTTTATTTTCGAGAAATTTCAACCTTTATATACATTTTTTATATCTATCTTCATATATTTTACATGTATTTTGTGTAAAATACAAAAAAAGCTTATGAAAATCATAAGCTTTTTTGTTAATTATTTATATTTTAAATTTTTTAACTAGTTTATCTAATGTTTGAGCGAGATTTCCTTGATCCTTTGATGCATTAGAAATTTTACTCATTATAATTGTGGTTTCTTCTACACTAGCTAATATTTCTTGAGTATTTTCTGCTGATTCTTGTGCTGCTATAGCCATATTTTGAACTGCTTCTGTTACCTGATTCATTGTAGCATTTATTTCCTCTGTCATAGATGCCAAATCCTCTGACATCCCACTTACATATTGTGAATCATCATAATATTGAGTACTTGCTTTTAATGAGTTATCTAATATATCTTTAATTTTCGTATCCATAAATTGTAAAACTTCACTGCTATTAGTTGATAAATTTTCAAAAGCATTTTGTACCTTTAAAATTGTATTTTGTATTGTAAGAACAGCATCTGCGGACTCTTCTGCAAGTTTTCGTACCTCTTCAGCAACTACTGCAAATCCTTTTCCCTGTTCCCCTGCTCTTGCTGCCTCTATAGCTGCATTTAGTGCAAGTAAATTTGTTTGCTCCGCAATTTGCGCTATACTATCAGCCATTATTTTTATTTCTGCAACTACCTTACCCTCTTCTATAGCCTTTAATATTTTTTGTTGTTTTTCTTCATAAATTACATTAGTTTCTTCTATTGCTTTTTCTCCAAATTCTTTAACCTTAAGAGCTCTTTCTTTTGAATCATTAGCATTATTACTACCTTCTACTGATCTAGTAGCTAATTCTTCTACACTTGAATTTACCTCTTCCGCTGATGCACTTATTTCCTGTGTTGTTGCACTACTTTCTTGTGTTCCCTTATTAATCTCTTGTGTTGCTCCATCTATAGTATTAATCTTAGATTTAATTATATCTACAGTAGAAGCTAATTCTTCACTCATTTTATTCATATCAGAACTATTTTGTATTATAATTTCTACAAGACCTTTTATATTTTCTTGTGCTATATTTAAATCTTTTGCTATATTACTAATCTCATCTTTTCCTTTAACGTCTATTGAAGTTGAAATATCATACTGTGATAATCTCTTTGCATAATCTTTTATTGTATTAAGAGAAGTCATGATATCCTTCAAAATAATAACTGCCAAAGAAATAGCTATTATTAGTCCCACTATAGTTATACTAGTTAATGTTATAGTTATATTCTTAAAAAATTTTTTATTTTCATTGTAATCTGTTTTAGCTGATTCAACACTCATATTATTTATCTTATCTAATAATGTACTTAGTTCACTTCTTAATGGCTTTAACTCTTTTAAATATAAATCAATTGCTCCTTTTTGATCATTCGCATAAACTAATTTAAATAGTTTGCTTCTATCACTTCTATAACTATCTAGTTTATTTTTAAATTCATTATATAAATTTTTTTCTAACTGGTTAGATTCTATTTTTTCATAAGCATCCATAGAATTTTTATTACTTTCTTTTAAATCACTATTAATTAATTTTTCAATTTCATGTTTATCACTTTCACTTACCGTTTCATCGCAAAGTAAATTTATAAGATATCCTCTTTCTTTCTCTATATTAATTTTTACATTGTCTAAATTTTTTAATGCAATAAGAGAATTTGAATACATACTTTCTGCATTATCATTTATCCGTCTAGCGTTATTTATCCCAACTCCACCTGATAAAGCTATCAGTAAAGACAATATCAGAAAACTAAATATTAATTTTTTCTTTACAGTAATACATCTTAAAAAACCCATTAAACTACCTCCATCTTAAAAATATCTATTTTAAACTATATAAAATAATAAACATCAATTGTTAAACTTAAGTTTTTTAAGGTTATGTTTATAAAAAACATTAACAATAATTAATACTATTAAATAATATTACATCTTAACATTGTATGCATTTTATTACTATTGTATCCAAATTTTTCCACAATTTCAATAGCATTATTTAATATTTTGTATTTTTATATAATCTATCTCCTTTATAGTATTATCCTATAATTAATAGCTTCAATTTGACTTTTGTAACATCATAGACTACAACTTAATATATTAAACAGTATATAGAGTATGTGGGAGGGATATAATGGATCTCTTAGCTATAATATTATTTGCACTTTCAGCTAATTTAGATAGTTTTACTGTAGGCATATCCTATGGTATTAAAAAAATAAACATAACTCCTTCAATTAACATCTTAATTGGAGCAATAACAAGCATAGGTACTTTTATAGCTATGTCAATAGGACTAGCTATAAGTAAATTTCTCTCAGTAAAATCAGCTAATGCAATTGGTTCTATTATGTTAATTGCAATTGGTATTTGGTTAATAGTTGAGTTTTTTATTAAAGAAAATAATATTAAAAATACAGAAACTTCATGTGACAATATTAATATTACATCATCAAATATTTTGGACAATCCTGAACAAGCTGATGTGGACAACTCTGGTTCTATAGATACTAAAGAAAGCTTTGCTCTTGCACTGGCACTTACCATAAATAACTTTGGTCTAGGTCTTGGTGCAAGTATAGCTGGACTAAATATATTTTTAACAGTACTTTTTACTTTTTTGTCTAGTATAATAACAATTAAACTTGGAGAACTAACAGGTAAAAAATATTTATCTAAAGTTTTTGGAAAATTTGCGCCATTAATATCATCTATTATTATTATATTGCTAGGAGTGTACGAGCTTTTTATTTAAACTAAAAACCATATGCTTAAAACATATGGTTTTTATATTTATATTTTTAGTTTTGTAATTTATTATTTTGTAATTTGAAATTCGTTACAATATCAAATATTATTTTGATAATTGATATAATACATACAACTATACCTGAACATATTGCTACAAAACCAAGTCTTCCATCAATTATTAAAGGAAGTGAAAGACTCAGTAAAATATATATAGGTAATCTAAAATTAATCTTAGTAAACTTGTATCCCATTACCTTTAATATAATAAATCCAGAAAAAATAACTACTAATATAGGATCTGAAATTAGAAATATGGCTAAAAATTGTGTTCCACAAGATTCATACCAAGGTAAATTTGGATTTAGTGATGTATATATCATTAATGAAAAAATAACTGCAAGCAACATCAATATATTTAAAATAACATATGAAATTTTTTTTAAGTTAATCATACATTTCTCCTTCTAATTATTTACGTTCTGTTAAGTTATATGAACATTGATTCCCCTCGGCCTATTGAAATATAATAGATTTCTCACAAACATATTACCTCCCAGAAAGGAGAGAGGAATCAATGAACAAAGCTAATAAAAAAATTACCTGTCCTAGATGTCACAGCCATAACCTATATAAGTTTGGAAAAGACAAAGAAGGAAATCAAAAATATCAATGCAAAGAGTGTAAAAGACAATTTGCACCATCGGCTATGCCGAAAGAGCGTCAGCTCAAGGATTACCCTCGTTGTCCTATCTGTAACAAAGGAACCTTTATTCATCATAATTACTCAAATTATATCAATTATCGTTGTAACGATAAAAAATGTAATCATAGTTTTTTTGTGGCGAAGCCTACGGCTATAGATCCTTCAAGCAATACCACTATCCAAGGTAAACTTAATTTTAAAGGTATGCGCTTTCCAATTCATATTATATTAATGGCTTTAGACCTTTACTTTCTTAATGAAAGTTCTACAAGACGTATATCTCAATATTTGTTTAGAACATTTAATGTAAAAGTATCTCATGTTACTATTGCAAGTTGGACTAAAAAGTTTGCTGCATATTTCAAATTGAAATCTGATAATTTATTTTATAATATTGACTTATCAGATTCTGATGAATGGCACGCAGATGAAACTGTTGTATTTATAAATGGCAAGAAACATTATCTATGGCTTGTTATAGACTCAGAAAGTCGATTAATCATTTCTTATCATCTATCCCCATATAGAGATGCTAAACAAGCTTTTAGCCTTTTTAACGATGCTAAGAAATTAGGATCTCCTAGAGCCATAGTTACTGATAGATTACCATCTTACAATATTCCAATAAAATCAGTATTCCAAGATACATTACACATAAAAGTACAATCTTTTAAAGATGATATTTCAAACAATATTATTGAATCTTTTAATAAAACATTTAAGTCTTGGTATAAAGGTTTAAAAGGCTTTAACTCTTTTGATAGCGCCAATAAGTTAATATCGGTATTTATATTTCACTATAATTTTATTCGTAATCATTCCTCACTACGTAGTTTAACACCAGCTGAAGTAGTGGGAATTAGTTACCCAGTTAAAGCTAAAAATAATTGGTTATTAGCTGCCTAACGGCTAGCGCTATCGCTTTTAATTAAGTCTATTTATTTTTAAAATCTATAATGGATAGGCTTTTTTGTCATACCACAAAATATTAATCGTATAATTTTTATTATTTAAAATAAGTCATATAGTAATTTTATGATTTTTAAAGCTATGCTTTCATAATTAATTAACAGAACCATTATTTATTAATTTATATTATACTTTTTATCATTTTGCATTTTCCAATTTTTATTATTTCTTACACTTATTAAATTTTCCATCTTGAATTACTCTTCTACTAATTCTTCCATCCTTTTATTTATGTATTCCTCATCAAAAGATGAACAAATCCTTCTATCATCATTATCTAATATCCTAAAATGACCTGATACTATATTTTGTTGAAGTCTATATTCTCCCTCTTTTTTAATATCATTCCACCATAGCTTTCCACCCATAGTCTTCATATAATTGCCTTCACATCTACCAAAAGCCAATGATATTACTATATCATTTAAATCTTCTCCCAATATCATTTGAAGCACTTCACTGTCTTTAAACAATGAACATACTACAACAGCCCCACTCCATCCAAGTGTGGCCCTTCTTTTTTCTATTTGAACTAAAGTTTTTTTTGAAATTCCTATAATTTCTGCCATTCTATCTTGTGAAAAATCTCTTTCATTTCTTATAAGTTTTATTTTTGAATCAATTTTTTCTATAAACTCTTTTCTATCCACTTTTAATTTCTCCTTTACTTTTATACAAGCACAGTGTAATTTTACACTATACTTGTATAAAAGTAAAGATATTAAATTATAATTTTATATCCTTACATTAATAAGATATTAATTTTTAATAATCATAACTTTTATTCATTATAATTGAACTCTCATCAACTATATATCCATTCTTTTTATAGAATCCTTCTGTACTTCTCCCCTTTAAGGTATATAATTCAACGGATTTTATTTTTAGATTTTTTAATTCTTTATCTAAATATTTTAGCATTGTACTACCTAATCCATTTCCTTGAGCTTTCTTATCTACAAAAAATTCCTTTAATGAATATTTTATTCCACTATCCCACTGCTCCAAATTTCCTAAAATAGCACCTATAACTTTTTCATCTTTTATATAGACTATACCTTTAAATTTAGGAGTATTATAAATTTCTCTTAGCCTTTCATGTGCTATCGTTTCTGTCCAATTTTCATTCCAAGGTTCATCATTAAATATACTTGGATATATTTTTGAACATTGTTTTAAATATTTTTCTTTAAATTCCTTTATATATTCCATACATACTTCCCCCTAATTCAGATTATTTATATATTAAAAAGAACCTGTAAAATTTATACAAGTTCTTTTTCTTTTAATGCATCTCTAAATTATCAAAAATGCCCTTACTAAAAATCAAAATAATACTTGAAATAATTAAATTATATACAATTAGAATTACATACATTAAGTACTTCATAAGATATATATTCTCATTTGTCATATATAAATATACTGCAACTGTAACTCCTGGAGCCACTATAAATATAGCAAATAAAAATTTAATTATAGACTCCAAAGTTTTACTTTCAATTTTCAAAATTCTTCTTGCTAATACATCAATATATGTATATATTGATCCAAAAGTAGTATAAGTTATTGCACATAAAAGTATTATTAAAGGCTCTGTTTTAAATTTAATTCCTACAACAATAAACAATATAAGTCCATCAATAAAACTTTTTATATTGTCAGCTAAAGTTGCATAAAAAAGCTTACTAAAAGAACTTGCTGGTATTAAATATATATACTGCTTCTTAATTTCATCTGCCCACTTACCTTGCATAGAAAAAAATAACAGCATATAAACAGAAAAATATAATACAGTAATTATATTATTAAATCCACTACAAAATCCAAAAAATAATCCTGCTACAACAATACTTATAGTACGAAAGTTTATAAAAAAGAAACCTGATTTTCTATACTCTAATATTTGTCTATAAAATATACACTTTGCTCCTGTGCCTTTATAACTTTGTTTTATCTTTCTAACATTCTTAGTAAGATTTACTGATTTCCCTTCTTTTTTATCTCTAAGCAATTGTTCCTTAGATTCTGTAGCATCTAATACATCTTCATAGTAATCTGTATTTACATTATATATAATAAAAATTATTACAGCTATAGAAATAATGTTAATACTAGAATATATATATGTACTACTATTTATTCCATTTACACAAGCCATTAAAATTTCTTTACTCCATCCTAAAATAGGTATATATGAAAAGTACCTACTATTAAAAATAACCTCCCCTGTTAACGCTATATTTTTAATTTTTATTCCTTCAACTAATGCAATTCCCACAAATATTATTGCAGACGCTTGTAATATTTTTTTTAATACTTCTCTAGTTTTATTATTTCTTGATGCAATAGAATATACTAAAATGCTTATTATAGACATTGTAAACATAAAAATAAATACACCAAAAATTACTATAATAGCTCCATACTTTTTAAGATTAAACCAGTTAGTCATATTAGGTATTTGAATAACTATAAAAAATAGCATTATAAATGTACGATATAATTGCTTTAAAATTCCATACACTAATACTTTTTTAGGCGATATAGGCGCCGTAAATACTAAATTAACATCTGATGTTCTAAAAAATGAGCCTCCCTTATCTATTCCTTCTTTTATGGTTAAATAAAAAAATACTGTTAATACTAAACCTACTATAAATCCAAATCTATAATTTGAAAAATGTTTATGATTTGAACTTCCACCATTTAAACTACTTACAACAGCTGCCACCATAATAACAATGAAAGCAATATATCCTATAAGTGCTGCTGGTTTTCTCTTTAATTCTTTCATATAATTTTTAAAACTTTTTTTCATTAAATAAAATAAAGGTTTCATATTACGCCTCCGTAACTTCAAAGAAAATTTCTTCTAAAGATTCTTCCTTAGTCTTAAGATTTTCTCTTGTTGTTTCAAAAACTATATTTCCTTTATTAACTATAATAGCCTTATCCCATATATCATCAATACTATCAATTATATGAGTACTTATAATTACCGTACATCCTCTTTCTTTCAAATCTAAAAAAACTTTTTTCAATTCTTTTATCGCCTTAGGATCAAGGCCTATCATAGGTTCATCAAACAATATAACTTTTGGCTCTGTAAGAAGCCCGCAGCATATGCTTACCTTTTGTTGCATTCCCTTTGATAGTTCTTTTCCAAGCTTGTCCTTTTTATCATGAAGCTCAAATTGTTTTAAAAGAATATCAGCTTTTTTTTCATAGTTATCAATTTTATAAGCATTCGCTATATATTCAAGATGTTCATATATAGTCAACATATCGTAAAGCACCGGTGTCTCCGGTACATAACTAAATAATCTTTTTGCCTCTAATGTCTTATTTTTATACCCTTGAATTTCAATGCTACCTTTGTATCTTAGTAGACCACTAATACACTTAATTGTTGTACTTTTACCCGCTCCATTTGGACCCAATAAAACAGCAATTTCTCCATCATTAACCTCAAAACTCATATTATTTACCGCTAATACTTTATGATATTCTTTAGTTAAGTTTTCAATTTTTATCATTTTTCAGTCTCATCTCCATATTTGATATTTCTTCATATTATTAAATATTATTTATATTTTACTTTATATTTCTAATATTTTAAACTTTATTTTGTAAATATAATTTTTCTTTATAAATTCTTTATAATTAAATTCACTACACCTAAAAGTTAAATCATATAACCTTCTTTAAAAATGTTATAGTAAACTTCGTTCCCTCTCCTACCTTACTTTCAACATATATAGAACCCATCTGCTCTTCTATGACAGCCTTACTCATAGATAAGCCTATCCCTATACTAGTAGGATTTACTGTATTCTCACTTTTATAAAACCTATCAAAAATTCTTCCTATTATATTTTTAGGAATTCCCTCTCCATTATCTTTTATATAAAGGGAAATACATAAGGGTGTTTCCTCTGCATATATTTCTATCTTTCCTTTAGATGCTGTATGTTCTATAGCATTTTTTACTATATTTAGTATAGCCTCTGAGGTCCAGTCACTATCATGATATAAATTTATATTTTCATTTACATTTTTAATTATTTTTACATTTTTTTGTTTTGCCTTTTCAACTAAAGACGAAATTGATTTATTTATAGTTACATAAAGGGGAGTATTTTTCATATTAAACTCAACAGCTCCAGATTCTAACCGTCCAAGTTTTAAAAGGTTTATTATAAGCCACTCCATTCTCTTTAACTGCTCATAGCTTAATTTTAAAAAATAATTTTTGTCCTTATCTGCAGTTTTATCATCACTAATAATTTCATTAAACATCATAATGGATGCCAGAGGAGTTTTTAATTGATGGGATATATCTTCAATTATATTCTTTTTAAATATCTTTTCTTTTTTTAACTGTTCTATGTAATTTTCTATTCTATCTATCATCAAATTAAACTTGTCTGTAAAAATATAAACTGTTCCCTCTTTATATTCTTCTTTAATTTTATCAAACTTTCCATCAACTACTGCCATTGCTACTTTTGTAAACTCATCTATTTTTCTAAAGAAGTAAAAAAACTCCTTAACCGCAATTACCACAACTATAAACATACATAAAAAAATAAATGAGCTAAGACTAACCAGATTATCATAATAAAATTCTGAAATAACAGGATTTTTAAATACGCTAAGTTCTTCATCATAACAATATTTTTCAAGCTTTCTTTTTCCTAATTCATAATTTGAATTATCATTACTATTAAATAATTTTATAATTTCTTCTTCTAGATTAGGATTTTTAGCCAATATATTTCCTACAATTATTGTGTTTTGTCTTACATACGCCTTATTTAAATTAACTACATTCCTATAAAATATAGTTGATATACTTATAATTGACAGTGTTAAATATATAAAAACTTTAATTATAAAACTTTTTATTTCAGGATTTTTTAAATACTGAGCATAATTATTTTTCATAAACTTTTTCCCTCCAACGATACCCAGCTCCCCTTACAGTTTCTATATACATTGGATTTTTAGAATCATCTTCTATTTTTTCTCTTAATCTTTTAACATATACATTAACTGTATTACTATCAACAAATTCACCATCTACATCCCAAATTTTCTCTAAAAGAGTTCCTCTGGTAACTACATTATTTTTATTTTTCATAAAGATTACTAAAAGTTTATACTCTGCTGGAGTTAAAATAATTTCTTCATTATTTTTATAAACTTTTATTTTAAGAATATCCACAACTATATCTCCAGATACTATAGTCTTTGTACTTTGCTCCTTATTTGCCGTACTTTTTCTTCTTAAAACTGCATTGATTCTCGCTAGCATTTCTTTTATTCTTATTGGTTTTGTTATGTAATCATCCCCACCAATTTCTAATCCTAATACTATATTTGCCTCCTCATCACAAGCTGTTATAAATATTATTGGAATATCACTTTTTCTTCTAATTTCACTACAAAAATCATATCCAGTTCCATCAGGTAACATTACATCCAAAAGTACTAAATCCATTTCCTCATTAAAATTTTCACGCGCTTCTCTTAAATTTTTAGCTTTTATAACATTAAAATTTTCCTGTTTTAATGTATAATCCATTCCAATAGCAAGTGCCATATCATCTTCTACTAACAAAATGTTTTTCAATAAAATTCCTCCATTTATAATTTTTAGACTGTAATTATTATATCAAAAATTTCTGTACATAATAAAAAGCTACTTAAAATATAAATTATATATTTCAAATAGTCTTTTTTATTTTTATTCCTTTGCCCTAATATTTTCTACTATACTCATATTTTTAATTTTTCTTAAGGGAATTAAAGATGCTATAAGGGTTATCACTATAGTTCCAATACATGCAATTATAAATATACTAATCGGAAATTTAACATGTGCATCCATATATTTACTTTGTGCCCTTAACATCATATTAAATAATCCATATGATATGGCACTTCCTATTATACTTGCTATTATTCCGTGCAAAATTCCCTCTAACATAATCATTTTACCTAATTGTTTTCTACTCATTCCTATTGATAACATTGTTGCAAATTCACTTTTTCTCAGTAAAAGCCCTATTGTTATTGTATTTATTATATTGACTATTCCTATGAATGTAATTAATGTAATAAATCCATATATAAATATACTTATCTGCCTATTTACATTATTCATATTTTCTGTCAAACTATATACATCCATATAATTTAAGCTTAATTCCTTACATCTTTCTTCTAAATATCCTTGAATATTTTCCCTCGCAACTTTATCTTTATATTTAAATACTAATTTATTTATAGAATAATCTCCAAACTCTTTACTAAATCCATTTTTGCTAAAAATTAAACTACTCTGTTCTCCTGTAGATGTTAAATCAAATACATCTCTACTTAAAATTCCTACTACCTTTACTGTTATAAATCTATTATTATTTATTGCATCGATTACTTCTTTATCAATATTTTTTGAATTTACCATCATCGATGAATTATATACGGCGTTATTATCCAATATGTTTTTTATCTTAGGAATCTTAATTTCATCCCCAACTTTATAATTTAATACTCTATCAATTATTTTTTTATTGTTTGCTTTATTAGTGTTTTTATTAGTATCTATAAGTAAAACTCCACCATTATTTAAAGAATTCTCATCTATTTTACCATCTATAATATATTTTTTAGCCTCATTTAAAGCAATATTATCCCATGCACAATACTTAGCACCACATATATTTAAATACCTTTTGTCTCCTATTTTTACCCCTTTAGGTTTTTCTTTTCCCATTTTTTCATAGTATTTTTCATTTATAAATTTTTCTTCAATACACAATGATGACTCATCATCTATTATAGTTCCAACTTCTTTTAAATCTTTTCTACCCTTTAATTCATTTATAAATTCATTACTTATCCTTGCATTTTTGCTTTGCGTAAAAATCGCCCCATGAAAATTTATATCTTCTATAATATTTTGTGATGTATTTTCAAAAACATTAATATATGATGTAAACGTAATAAACATAACTACAGATATTACAAGTGAGAAAATAGTAATTAAAAATCTTTTATTATTTCTTCTAATATTTTTATAGGCCACCGCACCTTCAATACCAAATATAATCTTTATTAAATAAGCTCTTCTTCTCTTATATTTCTCTTTTTTTATATTTGATGAATTTTTAATGGCATCAATTGGTGAAACCCTGGATGCACTGATTGCAGGTCCTAAAACTGATAATAAAATAGTTATTATACCTAAAATAGTACTTACCACTATAATCTGTGGATAAAATCTTATATTTAACGTAGAATCAAAAATAAAATTCTTCAACTTACTTAGAAAATATATTGTAGTATATATACCTAAATATCCCGCTAAAATCCCTATAGGAATTGCAATACTCCCCATAATAAAAGCTTCTTTAAATACAAGTCTTCTTATTTTTTTAGGTGTTGCACCAATACTTCTTAAAATACCAAATTCATTTATTCTCTCTGCAACGGATATATTAAAGGCATTATATATAACTGCAACTGTACATACTATTATAATTCCTATTACAATTGCTAACATAGTATTAATGGCAACATTAAACATTTTATTTACACTTTGCCCCATAACTTGAAGTAAACTTTGATTACATCTTACATAACTTTTCTGTGTATTCTTATCACCACTACCTTCCCATTCAATTGTAGCTCCTAGTATATTCCCTATTTTTTTTGCTATTTCTTTTTTATTCTTTTTCTCTTTAAGATTTACACTTACATCATATAACTCTCCTTTTTTTAATTTAGAAGAATCAAGATATGTTTTTGCAAGTATATATTTTCCTGCAACTAAATCTTTATCAAATCCAACTATTTTATAATCTTTAACTTCACCTTTCTTGCCTATAGTTATAACATCACCAATATTCTTCTTTAATAATCTTTTAATGTTTTTCCCCACAATTATTTCTGATGAATTTTTAGGTAATCTGCCCTCCAGATTCTCTACTTTAAATACTATGTTCAAAGAATTATAGTCACATTTCTTAAGTGTTATTAATTTATCTTTTTTATCTTTTAATACCAACTCTTCCATTTTTGTATCTATACTACAATCTTTCACTTCAAAATTATTCTTTATTTTATTTACTTTATCTACATTTAAATTACAATACTCAAATTCCCAATTTCCATTTTCTTTTCTTTTTTTATCTATAAGTCCCTGTTGCATACTAAACATAAATGTTGCTATTCCTGAAAATAACGATATTGCAAGAACTATTCCTATTATTGTTAGTATTGTTCTCTTTTTATTTTGTTTTAAATGTCTCCATGTAAGGTCACTATAACTATTCATTTCTAATCACCTCATCACTTTTTATATCTCCATCTTCAATTGTAATTACTCTATCTGCTATACTTGCTATGTTTAAATCATGAGTTATAAGTACTAAAGTTTGATTATATTTTTTAACCGAATATCTTAATAGTTCAATTATTTCCTTGGAATTTTTAGAATCCAAATTTCCTGTTGGTTCATCTGCAAATATTATTGAAGGTTTATTTGCAAGTGCACGTCCAATTGACACCCTTTGCTGCTGTCCTCCTGATAACTCTGATGGAAGATGATTTTGTCTTTCCTTCATTCCTAGTATATTAAGTAATTCCTCCATATAACTTTCATCTACTTTTTTCCCATCCAGTAACACCGGCATTTCAATATTTTCTTTAGCAGTAAGAACAGGTAGCAAATTATAAAATTGAAATATAAATCCTATCTTTCTTCTTCTTAATATTGATAATTCTCTTTCTTTTAATGAATATATATCAACTCCATCTAATATAACTTTACCCGAAGTTGGAATATCCACTCCCCCTAAAAGATGTAGTAATGTACTTTTTCTTGAACCTGAAGGTCCTACAATTGCAACAAATTCACCTTTTTTTATTGTCATATTTATATCTTTTAAAGCCTCTACCTTTGCTTCTCCCTTTCCATAACTTTTGCAAAGATTTTCTACTCTAACAAGTTCCATTTTAAATCCCCCTCCTGAATTCATCTTACAAATTAAATTATAAAGGATTATTATTACAAATAAATAAATAAGATTATTACAAAATTGTAATAATCTTTTTTATAAAAGTTTTAAATATATTTTTATTATGTAATACATATATACCTTAGAATAAAAAGTGTTGATAATTAATTATCAACACTTTTTATTCTAAGGCTGTTGATAAACATAATTTGTCAACAGCCTTTTTACATTTATTACAAAAAGGATATCTCCTACTTCTGTAGAATATATATTTAGACCAATAAATTATTTAGCCCGTTAGGGCTCCTACGGAGGCAAAATGCTTACTAATAATGAGAGAAAACAAAATCAATTAGAACTGGTTTATATAGAAAACTTAGTACCAGAAAATCATATACTTAGAAAAATAGATAAATTCATAGACTTTTCGTTTATACGAGATTTAACTAAAGATTTATATTGTCCTGACAATGGTAGACCATCAGTAGATCCAGTTGTGTTATTTAAAATGCTTTTTATTGGATACCTATTCGGTATACGCTCTGAGCGTCAGCTCGTAAAGGAAATACAAGTAAATGTAGCTTATAGGTGGTTCTTAGGATATGGACTTACTGATAAAATACCAAGCCATTCTACCATAAGTCAAAATAGAACAAAGAGATTCAATGATACAAATATACATCAAGAAATATTTGATAACATTGTATTTCAAGCGATTAATAGAAATTTAGTCGATGGCAAAATTTTATACACTGATTCTACCCATCTAAAAGCTAACGCTAATAAACATAAACTTATAAAAAAAGAAATAACTAAATCTACAAAGGAATACTTTGATGAATTAGAAAAAGATATTAATAAAGATAGAATTAATCATAATAAAAAGCCTCTAAAAAAAGACCTAAAAACATCTGAAACCAAAGAAATAAAAGTAAGTACAACTGATCCAGACAGTGGATATATGGTTAGGGACGGAAAACCAAAAGGTTTTTTTTATTTAGATCATAGAACTGTTGACGGAAAATATAATATTATAACTGATGTTCATGTAACTCCAGGTAATATTAATGATGTAGATCCTTATGTTAAAAGAATAGAGACGCAAATAAAAAAGTTTAATTTTAATACAAAGTATTTAGTAGCTGATGCTGGTTATTCTACAAATCCTATTTGTAAGCAAGTTTCAGAAAAAAATTATCAAGGTGTTTTTGGTTTCCGTTTAGGACCTCATGTTAAAGAAAAGTATACTAAATATAGATTTCAATATATTAAAGAATTAGATGGATATGTATGTATGAATAACTTCTTTTTAAAATACAAAACCACTACAAGAAGCGGATATAAAGAATATGTTAGTAATGCGGATGAATGTGCTTCATGCAAATATAAAAATAATTGTTTAACATCTGATAAATCAATTAACAGAACTATACGTCGTCATGTTTGGGAAGATTATAAGGATCAAATTTTTGCATTTACTAAAACTGAAAAGGTAAAAGTATTTATAAAAAACGTAAAGAAAAAATTAGAGCGTAGCTTTGCTGATTCAAAAGAATTACATGGGCTGCGCTATTGTCGCATGCGAGGAATTAAAAATGTTTCCGAGCAATGCTTACTTACAGCAGCAGTTCAGAATATGAAAAAGATAGCCATGGTGCTATCGCACTATTTTTCGTATGATTTAATTGAAATTTATACCAAATCATTACACAAAACTAGCAACTTTTTAAATGCTATCGCATAAAAGATATTTGACGAAAGTAAAAGCCTCCAATTACATGGAGGCTTTTTGAACAATCTGAGAATAAAAAGTGTTGATAATTAATTATCAACACTTTTTATTCTATAACTTAAATAAACCTAAGTTCTCTAATTCCTTAAATAATTATTTTATATAAATTATTATCCTACTTATGATTATGAAAATCATCACATTTTTAATTGTTCATAGTTTGATTTGGATTACATGTTATATTACAGCATTTACAACATTTACAACAACAGCAGCAACAACATTTACATTGAGAATCTTCTGGTGGATTAGGTCCATTATTATCTCCTTGACTACAAGATACTTGTTTAACAACTGGTTTTTTTAATGTTCCACTTACATCTAAACATACCTTAAATGGATGCGAATAAGATTTCTTATAAATTACACTCCAACTTTCACCTGTCGAACGCTTATCCAACATATATATTTTAAGCTGTACTTTTCCTGCATTACGTGGAACTACCAGCGTACCACCTCTTCCAACTTTTATAGCTGATGTTGTGTCTTTGTATCCTACACCATCTATAATATAAATACTTTCAAGATAGATTGAGGAATCACTTTTATTGGTTGCATAGACATCATCTACACTTGGCAAAGATGAACATTTTACTTTTTTACAAGTAGCTTTTGTTGCAGTTCCTTGAGCTATATAGCATCTTTGTTCTGATTTGCCAAACGCATCTTTAAAAAACTCTTTATCGTGTCCATTTGGTAGAAGTACCCACACCATAACATTTATAGACTTAGCATCATATGGTATTTCGATTCTTTTAATCATATTTTGAGGAAAATAAGGAGTAACTTCTTCAATAACTTCTCCTTTAATCAAATAATCTACTTCAAATCTTATTGAGCTTGAAACATCATTTACTATTTCTACAAAATTCATAAGTTTACACCTCTAAATTCTTTAGTTTAACATAAATTAATACTATTACATAATATGAATAATAATATAATTATGTGAAATTTACATATTTAGATAGGTTATTTTTATTTGATAAAAATATAAAGGCTCTCAGATTTCTTATGGGCAGATCTAAATCCCAATTATTTTTAATCCTATAGATTCTATTTTTAGATAGTATAAAAGTTAAAATCATAACTGGTAACTACACATATTTTATTAAATAAATCCTTAAATCAAAGAAATTTATTTTTTGTAAATCTATTATATTGTCATTACAAACGCTATAAATACAATAATGCATACCGCTGTAGACAATACTACTGCATTATTAATAAGTTCCTTGTCTTCGTTTGTACCATACTCTGATACAAATATCGGTAGTGAGAATGGAATAGGCAAAATCAAAAATGTGAAATATGCATAATTAAACATTGTATCTGAAGCAATAATTTTATCTAATACTAAAAACTTAAATCCATATCCTATAGCTAATATAATAATCATTCTAGTAATTACAAATATTATACTTTGTTTCATATACTTTTTATTAAATTTTAAATCGTATCCAATTATTATAAGTATTAGTGGTGTTCCTAAATTAGATATGTACTGAATTGTTGTGAAAATTCCTTTTAGTAATGGATTTACCTTAAAGCACTCACCAAATCCTAATAAATTAAATAAAACTCCTAAAATTATGCTTAATAATAATGGTGATGTAAAAAAATCTAATACCACCTTAAATGATAATTTTTCATGTGTTAACTTTATTTTTACTAAATTATAATATACAAACCATATAAATATCTCATGTCCAACTCCAAAAATAGATATTTTCCCAAGATTTTCGGTACCAAATACTGTTCCAAACAAAGGTATTCCAAGTAGTCCAAAACAAAATCCTGTTGATATAAATGGATTTAGTGGATGACTTAAAAATTTAATTTTATTAACCACTTCTCCTACAAAATAAAAGACACATAATAATGCTAAAGTTAAAAACATTATCAAAAAATGTTCTTTTTTTATATCCATATTTATAAATGTTATAAATAATATTGCTGGAAGAGATATGTTTAAAACTATCTTTTTCATACCTTCTAGCATACTTTCATCTAATATTTGTTTACACTTTATAAAATATCCTAAAGCTATTAGCAATATTATTGGTATTACATGTGAAACTATATCTGACATTGTGCTTCCCCCTCTTTTGTTTATACCCTTAATATATTACTATAAATGTTTTATTTTGTCAGATATTAGTTTATAGAACTTATTACGACAACACCATGAAAGTGGGCGAAACTACCTGTTCTTTCTCAGTACAAGGTGTATTAATTATTTTTCCTTTATAATACATTGTAGAAAAACCTCCACCATAAAATCTTTATCTACACTAGATGCAAAATTTACATGTAATATATTTCTATTTTCTAAATAAACAATATTAAAAATACTTAGAGAACTTTCAGGGCCATATGATAATATAAGCTTAACTATTAATACTAGCCAAAGACAATAGCCAAACCTTGCTCTTAGCTTTTTTTAATGTTATTCTTATGTTTTTATAGAATTTTATGATATGATGTTATTAATCTTTAGTATACTTTTGTAAAAAAATTCAACTAAGGAAAGATATCATAAACTCGTTAATAAATATATGGATTAATTATATAAAAATTATATGAGGTGATATTTATGAAAAGTGTAAATATATCAAAATGTCCCTATTGTGGCGGAACAGAATTTGGTGAAGGCTATCAATCTTATCAAGCCAACCTACTCTGTAAAAATAGAATATTTAAAAATACTCCTATACATCATGTTATTTGTATTAATTGCGGAAGTATAGTTCGTAGTTATGTAAACAATCCTGAAAATTTTAAGTCAAAATAAAATAACTAGATTATATTAGCAATGGAACTACGCTTCTAATATAATCTAGTTATTTTTTATATTAAACTATATCTAAAACTTTTTCTTTTCTCCATACTATTACAATTAATATTATAGGAATTAAAAATATGCATAAATACCACATTTCAAAAAAGTATTTACTATCTCTAATACTAAATATATTCATTATAATTTTATCTAAAATAAAAATAAATGTGTAAATTACAATAGGTACTTGAAATCCTACTAATCCAATATAATTTTTTACTAGACTTGAAATCATCATTGCTATTAATGAAAATGCTAATACTAACATATATATTGCTATAACTGTAATTACTATATATTTCCTAAAACTTAAATCATACCAAAATAATGTAGAACTGAAAATTGAATTTATACTACAATCAAGAAATTTATACGTATTATTATGTGAATATATAATGAAAAAACATGTAAGCTGTGCTGTTGTAATTATAAAAGAGGCTATTATGCCAGCTACTATCTTTTTCTTAAATATTCCTCTACCACCTTTACATGTATATTGGAGATAGTTAATCTTATTTTTTTTATCTTTAATAAATACAGGTGATATCATAAAAACTGTACTTAATAATATAATAATACTTCCATATCTCATTAACTCATTATAATTTGAAATAATCATATCATGAAATACCGAAGTTTCATCTCCACTAGATAATATTTCCTTAATTCTATCTTTTCGTTTTAAGTTTAAATCCACATACCCCCTATATATATTTTTATTCTTATTTTCATAATCTTCAATTATACGTTGTCGCTCTGGTATCTCCCAAAATAAATCTACACCTTCATCAAAAACTATCTTGCTATGAAGTTTTCTAAATTCTTCTCCCTCTTTGTCATCACTAAGTACATACTTATCATATTGATCTAAAAATTCATCATATGTATTTATATTACACTTTTTAAATTCTTTATTTTCTTTAATATATTTATTTACTTCCTTAAGCTTCTCATTATATATATTTTTAAAATCCTGAAACTCTTTATTATCTATGTGCGTTCCATATTTTTTTCTCATTTCTGTAACTACTCTAAAAATATCTCCCTCTGGTCTACCGTTTGGAAAATATTTTATACTAAATTCAATAAACATAAAATACATTAATATATTTATAATTATCAATAAAAATACCATTTTAGGATTAAATATTTTCTTTATTTCATCAAAAATTACCCTCATGTATATCCCTCCTAATTTATATCTCTTTTTTTAAATCTATTAAAAGACAAAATGCTTAATACAATAAGAATACCTCCCCATACCCCTATTGTTATTAACTCGTAATACTTAAAAGTAAAAAATGCTCCCGCTTCCATAAGCCATGCTTTTGTATTCATGACTAACATAAATGGATTAAATCCTAGAATAAAAATCATATTACTATCTAAAGAGATACCCGGTATCCCTAATATAGAAATTCCGAAAAATACTACAAATATAAAAAATACAATATAACTATTCTTTACATACATAGATATAAAAAATGCTATTCCATTAAACAACAAATTACACATATAAATAATAAATATAGTTGCTACCATATATTGAATAAAAGATAAGTTATACCAACACATTGAAGTAAAACCCTGCTCCCTATTAAAGTAATTACTTATAGGAACATGCCAAAGTCCTGAATAATCAAATGCAATAAAATATGCTAAAAGTCCAAATCCTATAATAGCTGTGGATAATATTAAATTTGTAAAGATAGCTACTTGAAGCTTGTCCCATACTAATCTACGCCCTCTTTTAGTTGAATAAGTTAAAAGATATGTATTATTATCAAATTCATAATTAATCAAATATCCCATAATAAGCACCCAAAGTATCATTATTTCATATATAAAACTTTTAAATAATGTATTAAATAAAAGGCTATGCTTTCCTATGAAAAATATATTTTTATACTCTTTATTTTGAACTATCTCTTTAAATCTTTTATTAAAATCTCTATATTCCCCTCTTACCGTTTCAGCAGCCTTATCCTGTAATTTATATTTTTTTATCTCCATTTCTGCAATATCCATAACATTCATTTTATTATATTCATTATCAACATTTTTCATAGATTCGTAATAATATTCTTCGGTGCTAACTTTATTAAAAAAATCAATATTTTCTTTAGTATATGAATATCCACCTCCCTTTAAATCATTAGCTAATTCCAAAGCACTCTTATACTTCTTACCTGTACTTTTCTCAGTAATTTCATTCATTTTTTTAATTTCATCATTATAGTATTTTTTAAAATTTTTCACCATATTATCATCTATTTTATATCCATATCTTTTAACAATATCCTGAGTAACTTTAAAATCATCTTTAAGATCTAGATTTTCATATATTATAAATAGATTAAACAAATTGAATATCACAAAAAGAAATATTATTACAGATGACGTTATAATCTTTTTAAACTCACTTTTCTTTATATCCATATCTTTTTACTCCATATCTAAATCTAAATTTTCATCTCTATATACATATAAAAATACATCCTCTAAATTAGGGTAAACAGGTACCCAAGTATCTTCACCTTCATGATTTGATATAAATCTTACTCTCATTTTTCCTTCTTCTTGTCTTTCAGATAATGATAAATATTCTTTTCTAAATCCCTCTATATCTTCAAAATCAATATAAGTTTCATATACCTTTCCTTTAATCATGCCACATATATTTCTAACACTATCTTTATAAACTACAGAACTATCTTTTATCATTATAATTTCATTTGCTATTGACTCTACATCAGATACTATATGAGTAGATAAAATCACTATTCTCTCCCTAGATAGTTCTGCAATTAAATTTCTAAATCTAACTCTTTCCTTTGGATCAAGCCCTGCTGTTGGTTCATCTAAAATTAAAATTTTAGGATCATTTAGCATAGCTTGAGCAATACCAACTCTTTGAATCATTCCTCCAGAAAACTTCTTCATTTTTTTATTTTCAGCTTCTCCAAGTCCAACTAATTTTATAAGTTCTGTAGTTCTTTTCTTTGCAACCTCACTCTCTATCCCTTTAAGTGCAGCTAGATAAAGTAAATATTTTTTAGGAGTATAATTTTTGTAATATCCAAACTCCTGTGGAAGATATCCTAATATATCACGATAGTCCTCATCCATTTTTATAATGTCACATCCCTTATACAATATCTCACCTTCACTTGGAAATATTAAAGTTGTTAGCATTTTTATAAGGGTTGTCTTTCCAGCACCATTTGGCGCTAAAAGTCCATATACACCACTTTCAAATTCTAAATTAATATTTTTTAGTGCACAAAAATCCCCAAAACTTTTACCTACGTTCTTTATTTCTAACACATTACATCACTCCTTTTATACTTGTAAATTTAATAAATTCTTTTAACTTTTTTATATAAAAATATACACATGTAACTGTTACAGCTACGTATACAACTATAGGTAAGGACATAAGTATATTCATATATAAATCAATATTTATAAAACATAATATTGAATTAATAAAAATCCATCCTATAATAACTAAATACTTAGTAACCCTTGAAGGTACATTAAGTGCTAAATATAAAAATGAATAAGAAAATAAAAATAAAGATGTACTAGATATCATAAAAGCTCTTATAAAATTTATCTCTTTATATCTAATAACAATAGTCCCTATAACTGCTACATTAAAGAGAATGCAAACTATGCTAAATATAAGCATTCTTAAAACTGATAATTGATACAAATTATATTTACAAGTCATCTCTATTTCATAAGTTCTTCTTTCTTTTGTACTTATAAATGATATCAGCGAAAGTACCAAATACAAGATAGGTGATATTATCATTATAAAAACATATATTTTATTAACTTCCCTATAATTCATTTCTCCCCCTTGAAGAACTATTAATGTAAATATCCCTAAAGCTACTAAAACAACAAAAATAATTTCTATAGCATCATGAAATAAATTCTTTAATCCTATCTGATTGTACATATTTTTTATGTATTTATAAAAAGATTGTTTTTCTTTTAATCCCTTATCTAAAATAATGTTTATTTCGTTTTGTATAGTAATTTCATCTGGCATATCTATATAAAATTTTTCTCTATCCATTTTTACTCCTCACATATCTTTTTTATTTTTCTTATAAGAGAATAGTATTTTGTCTTTACTGTAGACTCAGGTATTTCAAGAATTTTTGATATTTCTAAAAAAGTATACTCCCCAAATATCTTCAATCTAAATATTTGTTGCATTAATTCATCAAACTTATCCACAATGTTGATAATTTTTTGTATATCTTCTTTATATTCTATAGAAATAAAAATATCTCCATAATCGCAAATTTCGGTCTCCTCAATATTTATTGATATTTTTTTATATTTATAATGCTTTGATCTATAATAATCTATAATTTTATATGTAGATATTTTATATAACCAAGTTCTAAAAGAAGCTTTTTTATCATCATAAGTATTTAGGGATTTTAACATTTTTATAAATATTTCTTGTGTTAAATCCATGGACATTTCTTTATCCATAGTTTGCTTGTACACATACGTGTATATCTCTTTATAATACCTAGTAATAAGCTCATTTGCGGCTTTTCTACTACTCTTTATTTTTATTTGTTTTATTAATTTCTTCTCATTATTCATTTTTCGCTCTCTTTCAATTAGCTCAGAATCACTTGTAAATATATTTTATTTATTCCATTATTATATTCGTACTAGATTTTAAAATAGTTTTAAAATAAAAAATAATCCTATATTCATTAATTGAAACATAAGATTATTTCTTTATAAATTACTCATTTTAAGTTTTTTTATTTATTATATGACATTAATCACCATATATTTGTTTACACTATATAATAAATTAGCAAGAAATTTCTTGACTATTTTATTTAGGTGATTATATTATGAAAAATTTTATACCCTGTTGTTGCTGTTGTTGTCCACAAAAAACATTACCAAATTCCCCACCTGGTGTTTATGTAGAAGTAGATAACAATACTTCAGGGGTTCCTGTGCATTTTACTATTCAATATACTACTCGTCAGGGTAATACCTACACTTTGAACAGTCCTGTATTTAGTCCCAATAACATTGAAAGATTAAGTTTTCCAACAAGAGCAACAAGTGTTTTGGTTTGGATATATAATGATTTAACTACACCACCTTCTGTGCTTATTCAGGGGAAGCTTTCACGTATTTCTCGTATTTGTTTTGAAGTAAATGGAACTCCAAGAACAGTTAGATGTAGAGAAGTTACATGTTAATTTATCTTATTTTTGAAATAAACCTTGTTTACTAATTCTTTAAATCCCCTAACAGATATAACTAAATACAATTATATCTGTTAGGGGATTTTTTATTTTTTAAAATCCAGTGGCCTCACTATTTACCTTCCATGAATCTCCCTCTTTTATTACTTCTACAAATCTTCTATCTAATCCATCCTCATAAGTGGTTCTATCAGGTTCTACTTTAATATAGAAATCAATATTATACCATTTAGAATTACTTTTACTTTGATTTTTATTACCTCTAATCATTAGTAATTTTAAAGATTTTATAGGACTTTCCTTAAATTCATCATTAAAAAGGATATCACTTTTCATATTTATAGACATATCTTGCATAATATTTTCACAAGACATACATGCTAATTTGATTCTTTCATCCTGTGCATCAATTGCTTTATAATAAGTTTTTATTACTTGTCTTGGACTCATACTGTTTATTTTTTTATAAAGTTTATCTTCAGTATTAATAAATCTCGTAATATCTTCAGTGAATTTTTTACCCGTTAAGTCTTTATATGATTTTCCATTTATAGCTATACAGCTGCCGCCTTTAGTACTCTGAAATCTTCCATCATCTATATATGCGCCAATTATTTTTCCTTTATGCTTTATTAAGATTCCTCTATTTATATAAATATTTTCTTTTGGAAATGGTTCTTTCAGATAATAAATTTCACAAATTACCTTTTCCCCTAAGTATTCTTCTACATTAAGACCAATAGCTTTACTTAATTCATTTACATATATCCAATATAATGTTTCTGGAAAATCACCTATTTTATATTTAAATTCCTTAGGTAAAGTTTTTTCAATAGAATTTATCTTAAAACAGGTAGTATAATTATATTTTTTAAAAAAATTCTCTTCCGCCATCTACATTTGAAGTCATATTTGGAAATAGTTTAAGACTACTTGCATAATTAAAAAAACTATATTCAGGATATATTTTATTTTTTCTATATTTTATATATCCCCATTTACTTATATCATCATAAAATAATGGTATAGTTTCTTTTTCACCTTTTTTATTAAATAATACTACTCTTCCTAAAGTTCCTCCATTTTCTCTTAAGTCTTTCCTTTCCATCTCTTTATTTTCAGCTTTTATTGAAGATTCCTTTATCATACTTATAATTTGACTTATTAATTGCTTATCCTTTACTAAAACTGCATCCATTAATAACCCATCTTTCATATGATCTTCGTTATATTTAGAAATCCGATCATAAATTTTTATTTTACACACATCTTCAAACTTTATCTTACCCTCAATTTCTTTATCTATTTTCTTTTCTATATTGTTTTTGCTTATAGTAGTTTTTTTCACTACCATTTTATTTTTATTCATCTTAATTTCTGCATTTGACATTAAAACTCCAACTGATGCTAATATAACAATAAATGCAATTACTATTACTCTCTTTCTTGATTTCTTATATTTCATTATTTTTTTTATTCTACTTTTAATATTACTTTCACCAAATGCTAAGATTCCACCATTTATAAGCATATTTTGTTTTTCAGAAAGATTAATTAATAAAGTTGCATAATCTCGTCTTATATCTTCATCATGTATTTCCATAACTTTCTCATCACAGGACATTTCCATATCTTTCTGAGATAATATAAAACTTATCCACATCAGTGGATTAAACCAATGCATACACAGTGCAAAAACTGCCAGTATTTTTATAATATTATCAAATCTTTTAATATGCACAAGTTCATGAGTTATTATATATTTTATTGCTAATTTATCTTCACTTTCTGCTAAAGATAGTGGTAATACTATTCTTGGCATTACAGGATTGCAAACGACAGGAGTGTTTATTCTATCTGATACAAATATTTTAATTTTGCCATTTAATAATAATTTTTTACTACATTCATTTATTATTTCATTATCCTTGTATAAAACAGCTTCTTTTAATTTATTGCTTGTTCTGATATACATAATAATACTACTTAAAAATAATAATATAACGCCTATAATCCATAATATTGGGAATCCTTTGATTATGAATTTTTTATATGTGAATTTTTTATTATTAATTTTAAAAATATGGTTTTTTGCAGGTTTTACTGCTTTTATATTTTTAGTATTTTTAATTTCATTATCAACATTACTTAATATACTATGATCTGTATTATTTTCTTTTGATAAATTTTCTTTAGTTTCTTTAATGTTTTCCTGATATGTAGCTTGTATCTTATCTTTCGGTATATCTATAGCATTAAATACACTAAATACTGATGAAAATGAAATAGGCACAAGTAATCTAATAAGGACTAAAGACCACAAAACATAACTAAAAATTTTAGGAACTCGTTTATTAAATATTAATCTTATTATAAATATGATAAGCGCTACTATAGATGCCGTTATACTCATGCTAAGTACTTTAGAAAATATACTGTAAAGCATGATTATTCCTCCCTTTCTTCATTTTCTTCAACTATTTTTCTAAGCTCATCAATTTCATCTTTATTTAATTTTTCTTTTTTAAGAAAAGTTGTGAAAAATAATTTTAAAGAACCTTCGTACAGCTTATCTATGTGTTCTTCTGTTTCTGCCCTTATAACTTCTTCACGATTCACTAAAAATGATACTATTGTATTTTCATTTTTAATAATCTCTCTTTCACATAGTCTTCTTATAACTGTATATGTAGTTGATTTTTTCCATCCAAGTTCTTCTTTTGCAAGCTTCACAAGCTCACTACTTTTTATATTGTTATTTTCCCAAATTATATTCATCAATCTGTATTCTGAATCAAAAATCTTTATTTCTCCCATAATATTCTCCCCTTTTTAAAACTGGTTTAATGGATTAAACTATATTTTTAGTTTAATCCATTAAACCAGTTCTGTCAATAATTACAAATAAAAACCCTATGAAATCGACTTTTTATCTACTTCATAGGGTACACTTTATTTAAATATACGATTTTTACTTCACTACAAATTTTAATTATTAATTTTACCTTTTTCATATAAATCCTTTAAAAATTCTTCTCGTGTAAATCCAAATTCTTTTTTTACTTCTTCATTTACTTCATCATTTATTTTCTTCATAATCTCATTATATCTTTTATAATCTTCACTTAAAATTTGAAGATATTTATCAAATTCATTAAATTCCCTTCCATTAAGTTCAAACATCTCTTTTGCCATATCACAATTTTCAATAAAACTCTTTTTCCATTCTTCATTGTTATACAAATATTTTATAGCTTTAATCATAGCTTTCTTCTGTTTTTCTATTTCTTCTTCTCCACCATTTAATATATTATAAATATTAGTTTCTATATCATTGCTACATTCCTTTAATTGTTGTTTATTCATATTAGCTAATTTGACGAACATAGGATTATTCTCATCTACACACTCCAAGTCATCTAAAATATCTACTAGTTTGATCCAAGCTTCTTCTTTTTCATCATTATCAATATATATATTCAAAAATGGCTCATATTGTAGAACAATTATTTTACCAAAATCCCCTGGAAAAACTCTTATTAACTTATCATATATATACTCTCTTTTTTCTTCCATTGAATACTCTAATGTTTCCCTTAATTTTTTTACTTCTTCTCCAACTACATAAAAATCTTTATTTTTTTTTTCTATAATACTACTTATAATAAGTTTGCTTTTTTCTAGATTACTTATGGAATCATTTATTGTTTTTAGAGTATCCGTCAGAACCTTATCAATTGTTTTATTACCTTCTATTAATAATTTAATTTCACTTATTGGTATATCTAAAATTCTTAGGGATGCTATTAAGTTAAGTTTTATTATATCCTTTTCCGTATAATCTCTATAATTATTTTCACTATTTTTACTAGGATTTATAAGTCCTACACTTTCATAATATTTTATGGCCTTTTTAGTAAGACCTGTTTTCTCCGATGCTAATTTGATATTCATAAAAATTACCCCCAAACACAATTATTATACATTTAGTATAAAGGTATCTGTTGGGGGCAAGTCAATAATTTTTATATAATATATTTTTAATCTATATTGTACTTTTTAATATAAATCATTTTTATAACTTGAGTTAAAGCAACATAACAAAATAGTGTAACTGATAATACTAAATAATATAATAACGGTAATTTTGTAAATCCAAATACACTTGAAAGTGGAGAATTTACTAATACTACTCCTAAAATTACTATTAACAATGAAGTTATTGTAAGTGGTTTACTTGCTCTACTTTCAATGAATGGTATCTTATTTGTTCTAATTACATGTATTATAAGTGTTTGGGTAAATAATGATTCAAGAAACCATCCTGTTTGGAATAAAGCAGGATTATTCCAAGCTTTAAATATATATAACATAACAAAATAAGTTGTATAATCAAATATTGAACTAATTGGTCCTATGTAAATAATAAATCTTTTTATATCATCTACAGACCACTTTCTTGGTTTTGCTATCCACTCTTCATCAACAGAATCTGTTGGTATTGTAGTTTGTGATAAATCATATAATAAGTTGTTAGTTAATACTTGAAGTGGCATCATTGGTAAAAACGGTACAAATATACTTGCTCCAATAACGCTAAACATATTTCCAAAGTTTGAACTTGCAGTCATTTTAATATATTTAACGATATTCCCAAATACTCTTCTTCCTTCTAGTAATCCTTCTTCAAGAACAAGTAAGTTATTCTCAAGAAGCACAATATCTGAGGATTCCTTTGCAATATCTACTGCTGTATCTACTGAAATTCCTACATCCGATACCTTAAGTGCAGGAGCATCATTTATTCCATCTCCCATAAATCCAACTACATGGTCTTTTCTTTGCAATGCTTTTATTATTCTTTCTTTATGCATTGGAGATAGCTTTGCAAATACAGAAGTTTTTTCAGAAACCTTTGCCAATTCTTCATCTGACATCCTGTCAATTTCATTACCTAAAAGTATCTTGTCTATAGGTAAATTAACTTCTTCACATATTTTTTTAGTTACTATTTCATTATCTCCAGTAAGAACTTTTACATCAACATTATATTTGTGTAATTTTGCAATTGCATCTTTAGAAGTTTCCTTAGGTGGATCAAGAAATGCTAAAAATCCAAGTAATGTTAACTCATTCTCATCTTGTAGAGTGTACTCTTTTTTATTATTATCAAAAATTTTATACGCTACTGCTATAACTCTAAATCCTTCAGCATTTAATTTCTTAATCATATTATCAATTTTAGTTGTCATTTTACCATTAAAATCTTCTGTACCTTCTTTAGTCTCATACTTATTGCATAAACCTAATACTTCTTCTACTGCCCCTTTACATACTAACACATGTTCTATTCTTTTATTTTCAACTACAACGGACATTCTTTTTCTCACAAAATCAAATGGAATTTCATCTATCTTTAAATATTTTTTTTCAATATTAAAATAATCTTCTCCATCATTTTTATGCTCTAGTATTGCAATATCCATTATATTTTTTAATCCAGTTTGATAAAAACTATTTATAAAACCATATTTCAATACTCTTTCTGAATCATTTCCATAAATATTCAAATGTTTTTCAAGTATAACTTTTCCACATGTTATAGTACCCGTTTTATCTGTACATAGAATATCCATCGCTCCAAAATTTTGTATTGCATTTAGCTTTTTTACTATTACCTTCTTTTTAGCCATAGATAGTGCACCTTTTGATAAATTTACAGTAACAATCATAGGTAACATTTCAGGAGTAAGTCCAACAGCTACTGCAATTCCAAATAAAAATGCCTCAATCCAATTTCCTTTAGTAAGTCCATTTATTAAAAATACTATGGGAACCATAACAAATATAAACTTTATCATAAGCCATGTATATTTATTTATACCCTTGTCAAAACTTGTCATTTCGCTTTCTAACGTTAATTTACTGCTTAATTTTCCAAAAGAAGTTTGTTTACCTGTAGATAAAACTACTGCAAAAGCAGTTCCACTTTCTACATTTGTACCCATAAAACAAAGATTAGGATTTTCAAGTTCATCTTTCCATTGTCCTTCTATAACCTTTTTTTCTACTGGAAGTGATTCTCCTGTAAGCGCTGATTGATTTACAAATAAATCCTTTGACTTAATAAGTTGTATATCAGCCGGTATCATGTCCCCAGCTGATAAATGAACAACATCTCCTGGAACAATCATTTTTAATGGTACTTCTATTTCTACTCCATCCCTTACTACAGTAGCTGTAGTGCTTACCATGGATTTTAATTTTTCCGCAGAATTATCAGCCTTTAATTCTTGAACAAATTTTAATATAACTCCTAATGTTACCATTACTAACATTACTATTGATGCTGTTTTATCTCCAGTTAAGTATGATACTATTGCAAGTATAATTAATAATAAATTTAAAGGATTTTTTATATTTTCTAGTATCTTAAAAAATACTGATTGTTTTGCTTCCGTTCCTATTTCATTATATCCATATTTCTCTATTCTTTTTTGTACTTCATTTTGTGATAAACCACTTATAGATGTATTTAATTTTTTTAATATCATATTTCACACCTCACTTTTATCATTTTTCTTAAAAAAGACAGCAAGAAACTAAAGGTTAACTAATTTTATTTTTAACCTTTCCTCAATAATTATCATTTTATCGTTCGGTAATTTTTAGAAAAATATCTTATTAAGGACGTGTGAATAAAAAAACAATACAGAATAGAAAAAATAGAATAATTGACCTGTTTATTTGAAATCTATAATTTGTAAAAAATAGAACCTGCGATAATATCTATTTTATTTTTTCTATAATATATTTTTATTATTCCACTGTCCCTAATACTACCGTCTGATTCCATTTTTTCACCTCCAATTTTTTAAATAAAAAAAGCCTTCATCAAAACTTAAACATGATGAAGGCATTATCTTTCAATACTTTCTCGTTCAAGTTTTGGCTCTACAAGGCAATGTAGTTGCATTAGATTAAGCCTTCTTTGTTCGGCAAAACCTGCTAACCTGTTCAGAATGTTTCCACTCTTTCACGGCAGCAACCCGTATCCTTGTAGTAACCTCACCTACCGAGGTCTCTATTAAATTTATGTTCTAATTTTAGTCTTATCTACTACAAATGTCAACTGTAAATTTTTGTGCATCTTTAATCTTTTTCTTATTTTCCAATACTTTATTACTGACTTCTATAGCTTCGTCTATACTACCACAGAAATTTTCTCTTCCGACTTTATCTACATACCCATACTTGTCTAGTACATTAAATACATTTTCTTTTGCTTCTACTATAATAAGTTCAGTACCATTTTTTCCATTGCTATTACATAATTCATATAAACTTTCAAACTTACGATATGCTGTAGCATCTATTGTAGGTACTTTATTCATTTTTATTATTAAAACATCACATTTTTTCTTTAATCTATTTGATATTTCATTAAATTTTTCTGATGATGCAAAGAAAAATGGACCTTTAATTTCATAAAATGCTACTCTAGTAACATCACTTACTCTATTTAAAATTTTACAGCTACATCCATCATCTTTTTCATCCAATAAATACTTTATTTCAGTATTGTCAGCCATTCTATTCATAAATAAGAATGAGGCTAAAACAACTCCTATGCCTATTGCAATTACAAGATCTAGTATTACTGTTAATGAAAATGCTATTAAAAATACCACCGCATCACTTTTAGGAGCTTTTCTAAGTTCAATAAATTCTTTCCAATCTCCCATATTATAAGACACAACTATTAGTATCGCTGCAAGTGAAGCCATAGGTACTAGCTTTACAAGTGGCATAAATACAAGCATTATAAGTAATAAAGAAATAGCATGTACAATTCCACTTATTGGAGTTTTTCCACCATTTTTTATATTAGCAGCCGTTCTAGCTATAGCACCTGTAACAGGTATTCCCCCAAAAAGTCCTGAAAAGCAGTTAGCAACTCCTTGTGCTACAAGTTCCATATTTGAACGATGATGCCCTCCAATCATTTCATCTGCGACTACCGCTGATAAAAGTGATTCTATTGCAGCTAATATTGCAATAGTCATGGCTGGAAAAATTAATTCATTTATCATTTGCATATTAACATTATGTATTGCTATTTTAGGAAGTGCAGAAGATATTGTTCCAAAACGACTTCCTATAGTTTCTACATTTAGTTTAAATATAATAGTTATTAATGTTGTTACAATTAACGCTATTAGTGTGCTTGGAATTTTTTTATTTATCTTAGGACATATAAATATAATTGCTATAGATAAAATCCCTATAAATGTTGTTTCTATATTTATAGTATTTATATGACTTATATAGGCTGCCCACTTATGTATAAACTGTGATGGTACAGTTTCTATATTCAATCCTAAAAAGTCTTTAATTTGAGTTGAAAATATACAAACCGCAATACCACTTGTAAATCCAGTAGTTATTGGATATGGTATGTATCTTATAGCCTTCCCAAATTTAAGTACTCCCATAATAATTAAAAATACACCTGCCATCATCGTTGCTATAGTAAGCCCAGTTATACCATACTTTTGTACAATTCCATAAACAAGTATTATAAAAGCACCTGTAGGTCCTCCAATTTGAACCCTACTTCCCCCTAAAAACGATACAATAAATCCACCAATTATTGCTGTATATAACCCTTTTTCTGGAGACACCCCTGATGCTATTGCAAGGGCAATGGATAAGGGTAATGCTATTACAGCTACAATAATTCCTGCAATAAGTTCCTTAAAAAACTGTTCTTTTGTATATCCTTTCATGCAAGTAAATAACTTAGGAACTAACACGTATTTCACTCCTTCTTAAACTGTAATTAAAACCTTTTGGTCTGACCAACTTTTACATTATATTCTTATTTACTTGTGCTTGCAATAGCTTTTTTTAGAAATTTGTAATTTTAATCATTAATTATATTTATTCCATTATTTTCATGTTAAAAATTACATTATACAAATGCTAATTTAACTATAAAAACCTTATTATTCTTAATTAAAATTTTATACTATTCTAAAAATTCATTTCATAAACTAAAATTATTATGATATAATTTTCACTTCAAATATAATTTAATTATAAGGAGGTAACATACATGGATGCTATTAAATTTTTTCAATCTTTCTCCAATCCATTTTTAGATGTATTTTTTCAAATTGTAACTATGTTTGGTGAAGAAATTTTTTTAGTAGGAAGTATTACTTTAATTTATTGGTGTATAAATAAAAAAGTAGGTTATAGATTGGCTTTTACATATTTAACCAGCATGATTTTAAATGGTGCTATCAAAGAAATTTTTAAAATTCCTAGACCATTTAATAAAGATGGAATAAAATCTTTAAGAACCAAAACTGCTACCGGATACTCATTTCCAAGTGGTCACACTCAAGGTTCATCAAGTTTTTTCACAACTTTAATGCTTAATATAAACAAAATTTATTTCTATATAATAGGATTTATCTTGATAATGTTAATTGCTATATCAAGGCTATACTTAGGAGTTCATACACTAATGGATGTATCAGGTGGATTAATTTTAGGCATTGCATGGGCAGTAATATCTAATAAAATAATGAATTATGCAGAACATAATAAACAATATATTTTATTTTTATTATTAATCCCTATTATGATTGGTTGCATATTTTGCAATTGCCCAGATTATTTTAAAGCGGCTGGCATAGGTTGTAGTTTTATATTAGGCTTTTTTATAGAAACTAAATATATAAACTTTGAAGTTAGACAACCATTAAATATTCAAATAATAAAATATATTTTAGGCCTTAGTATAGCTCTTATAATAAAAATTTTACTAAAAAAATTTTTGCCCCAAAATAATTTAGGAGAATTTATAAGATACTTTATATTAGGTTTATGGGTTACTGTCTTCGCACCTATTATGTTTAATAAATTGACTAAAAAATAAATACTTACAAAATAAAAACCTCCACATTTGTGAAGGTTTTTATTAACATTGTGTATAGCTATAATTAAATTATTTCAATGTAACCACATTTATATAATTTTCACTTGATATATAATTACCGTTTTTATCAATATCCCCGTTGCTCTTAAAGAAATATATTTTTTTACTATTGTTACCCCATAGTACTTCTCTATCTGCAGAACCTCCTAAATTTACATTTTTATCTATAATTATTATATTAGTCAATCTATGCCCATTTATTTTTGCTACATATAAATCCCCGTTGTTGGTATCTGCATTTTCTTTTGACTTATTTGAATAAGCTATTTTATTTCCATCTGGCGATATACTAAAACTTACACCATATGATCCATGTTTTGTTTCAACAGTATCTACAAGTGTGAAAAACTTTTTATTTTCTACATCATACATATATAAAGCACTTTTACCATTGATAATAGCACATAATATTATTTTTTTACCACCATCTAATATTTTGTAATTATCACAACTTAAACTACTTTCTTTACTACTTGGGTCCGTAGTTTTTCTATATGGCAGCAATAAAATTTCTTTAATTTCATTAGTTTCTATATTAGCTTTAAAGATGCCATCTCGTCTAAAATCATCATTTCCTTTTTTAACTTGTTCTCCTATAAAATAAACTTCCTTTCCATCTTCACTATACATTCCTGACTCAACAAATACTTTATTTTCATCTATTTTAATTGTTTTAGTAATATTATTCTTTGCATCATATAAATAAATTTTATTTTCTCTGTACCCTATTAAATATTTACCATTTTCAGACCACTTTGTATTCATTGAATCATTACACATAGTCTCTTTTCCATCTAATAAATTGTATATATACTGTTTCTCATTTTTATCATAGTTTATGTATTTCCAATCTGATGCAATACCATCACCTACATCTTTATTTTGTATATATCCTCCCTGATATTTTAATAAAGATTGTTTTTGTGACTTTAAATCTACTTTATACAATTTCCCATAAAGATTATCATTAAGCTTATTATATTCAGTCATGGTTTTTATGTCTTCTGATTTTTTATCTTTGTACTTTTTTTCAAACTCATCTTTACTTAATCCTATTCCTGCAATAATTTCATCTTTAGAATTCACACCCCATAACTGAGATAATCCTGGTATATTCTTACTCTGCCACCTTTGAACTATTTGTAGTGGTTTATTATCAATATTATTTGCCTCTACTACTTTCTCGGAAACTATAATAGGATTATCCGAAACATCTGTTGCATAACTTTCTCCAAAATAACTTGCTCCTATTAATCCCCCTATTATTAATGTAGGCACTGCTATTTTTGCAATTAATATTTCTTTCATAAGTACTTCCTCCCCCTCTTAATAATTTCATTATATAAGGTATTTATTGCTGTCTTTTAAACAGATATTGCCAAGTTGTAAACAAATTTATTATATAATACTAGGTATTCTCACGATAACCTTTGTTCCCACATTTTCCGTACTTTGTACTTGAACCTCACCTTTATGCGCATTTATTATGTTTTTTACTATATATAATCCAAGCCCACTACTTCCTCTTTCCCTTGAATAATTCTTATCAACTCTATAAAAAGGTTTAAATATTTTATTTAGCTTTTCTTTAGGTATACCTTTACCCCTATCTTCTATTATTACAACACAAACTCCATTACTAATTCTAAGATTTAATTTAATCTTTGTATTTATATCACCATACTTTATAGAATTATCTATAATATTTATAAACATTTCCACTAGTTCTTCTGAATTACCACTTATATACACATGATTTTCAATATTTTTATCTATACTCATTCCATACTTTTTCGATTTCACTTCCATGTCTTCGCATAATTTATATATTAAATTAGATATATTTACTCTTTCATATCTAGCTTTTATTTTAGATTCACTTTTTGATATATCCAGTAATTTCAAAACCATGTTATGCATTCTATCAGCTTCATTTTTTATCCTACTTACCGCTTTATTAAAAAACTCTTTATCATCAAATCCTTTATTCATCATTATTTGAGAATATCCCGATATTACAGTTAATGGTGTTTTTAATTCATGTGTCACGTTATCGAAGAAACTTTTTTTATGACTTTCTGATTTTTTAAGATTATCCCTTTCTTCTTTGATTGTACTTATTTGATTCCTTATACACTCTTTCATAACATCAAAACTTTCAGTAAGTTCTCCTATTTCATCATTTGATTTTATACTAGCTGAAATATTATAATTCCCTTTAGAAATCTCTTTAGAAATATTATTAAGTTTAATTATTGGAAATGTTATTTTTTTAGACAAGAATACAGCAAATAAAAATATCACTATAAAAACCATTAAAATTGATAATTTTATTAAATTTAAAAGATTTTTTCCTGACAAAAATATATCTGAATAATCTCGAGTATATCTAATTATTCCTACCTTATCTTTATCAATAAATAATGGATAAGAAAAATTAACAATATATTTATCATTATCTTTTAAGATTGTATATCCAAACTTATTATTAATTGCTAAATTAATATCTTTTTTATTATCTATTAATTTATTATTATCTTCTCCAAATATATCTCCCTTAAAATATATAGTATCAAATAAAAACTTTCCCTTATTTGAATAGACTATCACCCTATCATCTAGCTTTGCGGAAAGTAAAAATGTAATTTCTTCAACTTTATTTTCAAACCCTTTTAATGATTTATTTACAGAATTTTGTTTAAAATACTCATTTACATAAAATGTACCATCTCTTTGAGCATTTAAAAATTCTTTACTAATAATTTCTTTATTGTTTTTCATTATTATTTTACTAGTGACAATACTTATCATATTAAATCCTATGCAAAATATAAATAAAAGTCCAACTACAACTTTATATTTTATAGATATTCTCATATTTACAACACCTCATACTTCATCTACAGTAATCTATATCATTTTATATCCAACTCCAAATACAGTTTTTATAATAGAATTTTTTCCTGTAACTCCTAATTTTTTTCTTATTCTTTGTACATGAACATCGACTGTTCTACTATCTCCTAAAAAATCATATCCCCATATATCATCAAGCAACTGTTCTCTTGAAAAAACTATATTTTTATTCCTTGCTAAAAAATATAGCAAATCATATTCTTTAGGTTTTAGATTTATAATTTCTTCATCTTTAAATATTTCTCTACTATCTATAAATATTTTTATATTCTCATCAATTTTCATTATATTTTGGGAATCTTCTCCATTCTTATCTTCATAATACTGTTTGTCCAATTCTTTTATTCTTCTTAAACAAACTTTAATCCTTGCTATAACTTCTCTTATATCAAAAGGCTTTGTTATATAATCATCTGCTCCAAGCTCAAGACCAATAACCTTATCTACAATATCATTTTTGGCTGTAAGCATAATTATTGGTATCTTATAATTGGGATTTATCTCTCTACAAACATCATATCCACTAATACCTGGTAACATTAAGTCCAATATAATTAAATCTATATTACTATTTTCTATAATTTTTATTCCCTCTTCTCCAGTTGATGCCTCTTTTATACTATATCCTTCATTGTTTAAAGAATAATTTAAAATATCCCTTATATTTTCTTCATCCTCTATTATCAATATATTTTCCTTCATATATATCTCCTCCACAAAATAAAAATACCTATGCATATTTAATTATACACACAGGTATTGCCAATTTGTAAACATTGTACTATTCAGTTTTAGAAAATTGATCTTTACCTACACTACAAAGTGGACATAGCCAATTATCTGGTATATCTTCAAAAGTTGTTCCAGCGGCTATCCCATTATCAGGATCCCCAACCAATGGATCATATATATATCCACAAACATCACAAATATATTTCTGCATATTTTACCTCCTATATTTTCATAATAAAAAGTAATATCTTATTTTATTATTTTCATATTAGGAACATTTATTCGTTTACTTTGTTTTTGCATAATGTTATAACTTGATTTCTAAATACTTTAATCAATAAAAATATAAATATTATTAATCCTAAATTAGGTATTATGATTTTGTTATTAATAAGAATAAAAATTATATTTTTACTGACTACTTCAATATTTGATTGTATAATCTTTTCTATTGTGCAATATAAAAAATACCATCTATTTGGAATTAAATAATATGCTATCATTAATAATAAAGATAAGACTCCTAATATAGTAGAACTAACCTTTAAATTACATGTATTTTTTATATTCATCCTTTCATTTTTATTTATATATAACTGTATTAGTATAAGAACAATAACCACTATACTATATGAAATTATATATTTTTTATTAAATACATAATAATTTTTAAACACTCCATACAAAATAAACTTGCTTGGTTTTATATAATAATATATTAAAGCTAAACTACTCATTATTAGCTTTTCAATTATAAAATATAATACTAAAATAAATTTAAGATTATAAATGTTTTTGTTATTATTAATAACCTTTATGTTGATATAAATAAATCCAACTAAACTTGGAATAGTGGCTAACAATATATTAAACATTAATGTTTTATGGTCTATTTCAAAAATAATTTCTGATAAAAATATAAATAGATAATATGATAAAAACATATCTAATATACATTTGATTTTATCTTCTTTATAAAATATCTTTGCCTTATTTTTAGATGGTAAATTTCTTTTTATTTCTCTTCCGATGAAATTTTCTTCTCCAAAATCTCTTATAGCCAACCTTATAGACTCTCCCTCACTATATCCCTTTTTTATGTAATCCAACTTTAAAAGCATTAAATGATCTTTTATCTCATCTTTTAAATCCATTTTATCAAAATCATTTATTCCACTTATATCTAAAAAATTATTAATAAACTTATCAAACTCCTTCATACTCACATCCCCTTAAACATATTAATCAATTTTGTTACACTATTCCAATTATCGAGTTTTTCTTTTAAAACCTCTTTTCCTAATTCAGTTATTCTATAATATTTTCGCCTACCCACTAGACTACTTTTTTCCCAATAAGATTCTACTAGTTCTTTTCCTTCTAGTCTTTTAAGTGCTGGATATAAAGTACCTTCCCCCATAGAATACATATTACTGCTTTTTTCTTTGATACATTTAGCAATTTCATAGCCATATGTATCATTTCTATTTATAATGGAAAGAAGTAATATATCTATACTCCCTTTCATTATTTCTTTATCCACTTCATCACCTCCTATGCCTCGTATTACGACTTATAGTTATATATTAACATTTTATACATTGTAATGCAATGTAGTATTTTTCAAAAGCTGTAGTTGCCTCGTAACATACTCTAAATCTAAATATATTAACTTGTAATTTATAGGAGTTAGTATAGTAACTTATTAAACGCAAAAAGAATCTCCTTTTATAGAGATTCTTTTTGCGTTATATAAATTTAGTTTTCGTTACTCAACAGTTACTGATTTTGCAAGGTTTCTTGGCTTATCAACGTCACAACCTTTTTCTATTGATACATAGTAAGATAAAAGTTGTAATGGTATTACTGAAAGTATTGGTGCTATGATTGGCATAACTCTTGGAATATAAATAGCTGAATCAACTGTTTTTTCAACTATGTCATGTCCTTCCATAGCTATTGCTATAACTTTTGCCCCTCTTGTTTTAACTTCTTTTATGTTACTTAACATTTTTTCAAATAAATACTCTTGAGTTGCAAGACCTATTACTGTTGTTCCTTCTTCGATTAATGCTATAGGTCCATGTTTTAATTCTCCAGCTGCATAAGCTTCTGAGTGAATGTATGATATTTCTTTAAGTTTTAAAGATCCTTCCATAGCTACTGCATAGTCAAGTCCTCTTCCTAAGAAATACATATCTTTATCTTCAAACACTTCTTTTGCAAACTCTTTTATCTTCTCTTTATCATTTAGAACTTCAGCAGCCTTTTCTGAAAGGTTTAAAAGTTCTGATTTGATTTTTTCTATTTCTGTACTTCTTACACTTTCCTTATTTTCAGCAAAGTATAGAGCAATTATATACATTGCAACAAGCTGAGTTACATAAGCTTTTGTTGAAGCAACTGCAATTTCAGGTCCTGCCCATGTGTATAATACATCGTCAGCTTCTCTTGCAACTGAGCTTCCAACTACATTTGTAACTGCTATAACTCTTGCATTTTGTGCTTTAGCAAGTCTTAATGCAGCTAATGTATCTGCTGTTTCTCCAGATTGGCTTATAACTATCATTAATGTTCTTTCAGTTATAAGTGGATCTCTATATCTAAATTCTGATGCAACTTCTACTTCTACTGGTATTTTTGCAAGTTTTTCTATTGCAGCTTTACCTACTACCCCTGCATGATAAGCAGTTCCACAAGCTACTATATAAACTTTATCTATATTTTTTATTTGTTCTTTTGTAATGTTTATGCTATCTAAGTTAACTTTTTCTCCCTTAACTATTCTTGAAGTTAAAGTATCTTTTATAGCCTTTGGTTGTTCATGTATTTCTTTTAACATGAAGTGATCATATCCACCTTTTTCAGCTGCATCTGCATTCCAAGTTACGTGGAATATATCTTTTTCGATTTCTTTTTTATTTTCATCAAACAATGTGATTTTTCCATCTTCCATAAGAACAAATTCGTTATCTTCAAGTAAATATACTTCTCTTGTATGATTTAAAACAGCTGGGATATCTGATGCTATAAAACTTTCATCTTTACCTACTCCAACTATTAAAGGACTATCTTTTCTTACTGCTACTAATTTGTTAGGTTCGTTTTTGCATATTACTCCAATTGCATAACTACCTTCCATTTTCTTAACTGCTTTCATAACTGCATCTAATAAATTTCCTTCATAGTAGTAATCAACTAAATGAGGTATAACTTCTGTGTCTGTTTCTGATTTAAATTTATATCCTTCTGAAGTTAACCAATCTCTTAAAAGTATATAATTTTCGATTATTCCATTGTGCACAACTGCTATTGTTTCTTTTTCATTAGTATGAGGATGTGAATTTGTATCTGATGGAGCTCCATGAGTTGCCCATCTTGTATGTCCGATTCCTATACTCCCGTGTAGTTTTTTCTCTTCAAGTGCAGTTTCAAGATTTGCAAGTCTTCCTTTATGTTTTTCAACAATTATTTCATTATCTTGAAGTACTGCAATACCTGCTGAGTCATATCCTCTGTACTCTAACTTTGATAATCCTTCTACTAAAATTTCAGATGCACTTTTGTTTCCTAAATAACCAACTATTCCACACATATTCTTTTCTCCCTTTTGTGTAAATTTTTTTTATGTTTAAGGGAAATTTCTTTTAACTGTACCTAGCTAGATTTGTGATGAAAATTGCTTTTCAGTTTTGCTAGCCTTTATCGGTAGTACATAAGTACCGTGGGGCATCCGCCGAATCCTCGATTCTCCCCATCCTCGTCAACTTAAGTGAGCCTCCAAATCTACGATTTGGTTAAGGCGAACTTACACAAATTTTATTTTGTGTTTCATAAATCTCCTCCAAATCTTTACCGGTTCAACTCTTCCTAAGTTCTGGCGCTTTTAAATATTCTCTATAAACTCTATTTTTCTTCATTTTTCCCCTTAAACTTTAATAGTAGCAAATAAGCTACCTCTACATTATATTTTACATTGTATTATACGTCAACAAAATTAATTATGTTTCATTTATCCCATTTCATTCCAACCAATAAAAAGAGCACTCCCACTTAGGGAATACTCCTTTTAACTATTTATTTTTACACATTAGCCTTTTTTTCTATCATTTTAGCAAGAGTATGTGCTATTTTATCAAGTTCAGCTTGATCTTTTCCCTCTAACATAACTCTTACTAATGGTTCTGTACCTGAAGGTCTTATTAATACTCTTCCTGAACCATTTAGTTTTTCTTCTATTTTTCTTATTTCTTCAGCTATCTCTGCATCTTTTTCATGTATATCCTTCATATTGTTAGGAACTTTTGCATTTACTAAAACTTGTGGAAGTTTTGTCATTATTGATGCAAGTTCAGATAGTTTCTTTCCTGTTTCCTTAACTATTGCAGCAACTTGAAGTCCTGTTACGAGTCCATCTCCAGTTGTATTAAAATCTAAGAAAATTATATGACCTGATTGTTCTCCACCAAGTTTATAACCATCTTTGACCATTTCTTCAAGAACATATCTATCTCCAACTTTAGTCTTTATGGTAGATATATTTTCTTCATCAAAGGCTATACTAAGTCCAAGATTACTCATTACAGTTACAACTACCATGTTATCTACTAACTGTCCTTTTTCCTTTAAGTGCTTACCACAAATAGCCATTATGAAATCTCCATCTATAAGATTTCCTTTTTCATCTACAGCAAGGCATCTATCTGCATCTCCATCAAAAGCAAGACCTAAGTCACAGTTTTGTTTAACAACATAGTCCATTAGTTCTTCTGGATGAGTTGAACCACAATTTTTATTTATGTTTACACCATCTGGATCATTATTTATAACAACAACTTCAGCTCCAAGTTCTCTAAATGTTTCAACTGAAGTTTTATAAGATGCTCCATTTGCACAATCAAGAGCAATTTTTAATCCCTTTAAATCTACTGCTATTGTAGATTTAGCAAATTCTATGTAATCTTCTTCCGCTGATTCACATACAACTTTTTTTCCTAAGTGTTCCCCTGTTGGTGATGGAACCCCTTGAAAATTATTTTCTATTATACTTTGAATTCTATCTTCTAATTCATCTTTTAATTTATATCCATTTTTGTTAAAAAACTTTATTCCATTATATTCAACCGGATTATGAGAAGCTGAGATTACAACTCCAGCATCAGCCTTATACTTTCTTGTAAGATAAGCTATTGCAGGTGTTGGTACAATTCCTACACATATAGCTTCAGCACCAACTGATAAAATTCCTGATACTAATGCAGCTTCTAGCATATCTCCTGATATTCTTGTATCCATACCTACTAATATTTTAGGCTTATGAGTTCCTTCTGTTAAAACGAAAGCTCCAGCTCTGCCTAGTTTAAATGCAAGATCCGCTGTTAACTCTGTATTTGCAATTCCTCTTACTCCATCCGTTCCAAACAATCTACTCATATTGTGTACCTCTCTTTATTTGTTTTTATCCTAATTAACACATATTCCAACTAATTATATTACATATTTTGCAATATAACAACTACGATTTAGTTACAAAACCTCATAATAAAAGAGCTAAATAAAAAAAATGAAGCAAATTGCCCCATTTTAAATATTGATTTTATATTGGTAAATATTCCCTCATTATGCTTTCTGCTGATTTCAATCCATCTACAGCTGCTGATATTATTCCGCCTGCAAATCCAGCTCCTTCTCCTGAAGGATACAATCCTTTTACAGATATACTTTCTAGATTTTCATTTCTTTCTATTTTAACTGGTGCTGATGTTCTTGTCTCTATACCGGTCATAACTACATCATCGGTTGCAAATCCATGAATTTTCTTATCAAATTCAACTAATCCCTCTTTTAAAGTATCAATAACTCCATTTGGAAGACACTTTCTTAAATCTTTAAAAGTATATCCTGGTTTATATGTTGGCTTTATACTACCTAATTTAGTTGAAATCCTATCATTTAAAAAATCTCCTACCAATTGAACAGGTGCTACGTAATCTCCACCTCCTAAATTATATGCAAGACTTTCATAATGTCTTTGAAATTCCATTCCCTTAAGAGGTGTATCCCCTATAAAATCATTTTCTCCAACAGTTACAACTATAGCTGAATTAGCATTTTCTTTATCTCTACTATAATAACTCATTCCATTTGTTACAAGTCTTCCTTCTTCTGATGCCGCTGCTACAACCTCTCCTCCTGGACACATACAAAAACTATACACCGCTCTGTTTGTATTTTTACTAGTATAAGCTAATCTATAATCAGCTGCTTTAAGCCTTGGATGATCCTTAAATTTACCATACTGATTTTCATTAATAAAGTTTTGATAATGTTCTATTCTTACGCCTATTGCAAAAGCCTTTGGAGACATAAAAACACCTCTATTAAATAACATTTCATAGGTATCTCTTGCACTATGGCCTAACGCTAATATCAATGTTTCACATGGTATTTCATCTCCATTTACTATTACTGATACTATTTTACTATTTTTTATTTTTATATCTTCAAGTTTGCTATTAAATTTGATTTCTCCACCTAAACTTATAATTTCATTTCTTATATTCTTAACAACATCTTTTAATATATCAGTTCCAATATGAGGTTTTCCCATATAAGTAATTTCCTCTGGTGCACCAGCTTTTACAAATTCCTCAAGAACAAAATCACATCTTTTATCTTTGATTCTCGTAGTAAGCTTACCATCTGAAAATGTTCCAGCTCCACCTTCTCCGAACTGAACATTTGAGTTTAAATTAAGTTTTCCACTTCTCCAAAATTCCTCTACTGATTTAGTTCTTTCCTCCACCTTTTCGCCTCGTTCAATAACTATGGGTTTATATCCATTTTGAGCTAATAATAAAGCTGCAAACATTCCCGCTGGTCCCATTCCAACCACAATCGGTCTGTTATTCAATTTTTTGCTTCCAAAAACAAACTCTTCTTTAATCTTTTCTTTTTCAATCTTTACATCATTGCTTTTTGCTCTAGAAACTACTTTAGATTCATTTTCACAATTCACTTCAATACTGTAGGTAAATCTTATATTATTCTTTTTTCTAGCATCAATTGATTCTTTAATTATCTTTAAACTCTTTATGTCCATTTTATCTATTCTTAACTTTTTAGCAGCTTTTTTATATAGAACATCATGATTTTCATTTATGTCTAAAACTATATTGTTTATTCTTATCGTCATTTTTATCCTCCAATGTTTTTATCTATGTTTTTTTATAGGAGATGAATTTGTCTCAGCAGTATCTTCTTGATTATTGTTTGTTCCCACATTTTCACTACTACTTTGATTATCAGAAATTATTACTTTAACAACCTTATAACTTTGAGAAACTATATTTACTCCCTTTGGAATATCTATAGTTATAGGAACTTTATGTTCTCCTTTTCCAAGTCCATTTAAATTAACATAACATTTTATGCCTTTAATACTTAGTTCATTTATAGAATTTCTCCCACCTGATATAACTAGGGATATTGTTGTCCTGTCTAACTTAGCTGTAAATCCACTTGATAAATTTTTGATTTCTAAATTCCCTATGATATTCTGCTGACTCAACCTATCTAGTTTAACTTCAACATCTACAGTATCAATATTACTATCTATTTTTATACCCTCTGGAATAATCAATTTAACTTTAATAGTTGAATTGTCTGTTCTTAAATTATTTAAATTTACTGGTTCTGTATCAACTTTTTCTATTTGTGACAAAACTTTAGGATCACCTGTTATAGTAACCTTCCCACTTAACACCCTAAGTCCTTGTAAAGTATAATCTTTTGGCAAAGCCCCTATTGTTTTTATATTTATTCCTACTTGTTTAACTTTGTTTACAGGAATTGATACTCTTACCTTTTTAGGATTTATTGAAACTTCATTAACTTCCTTATTATCTTTATCAATAGCCTTTAATGATACTAATTTATCTACATCATTGTCTAAACCCTTTTCCCCTAAAAATGCTACAGCTTTCAGAACTGAATTTACATATTCTTCAGCACCACTAATTATAGCTTTATCTATTTTTAAAATAGGAGTCTTGTTAGAACCTTCTCGTGCACTTCCATTTACCCTTACTTCTATTGGTACAGTTTTTTCCTTATAATTATCTACTTTTATATTAACCCACATGCTATTATAATTCATAATGCTAACATTACTATTAGGTTTATTAACTATAGTTATAGGGACTTTATTATCTCCTTTTTTAAGTGCATAAACACTCAAATCAACTTGCAACTTAAAATTTTCAGGTTTTACAGCATATACATCTACCGGTTTTCCTGTTATTTTTAAAGTAGTTGTAAAGTCTTGATTGGGCGAAAGTACAAATCCTGATTGTTTTAAGTAGTCTGAGTTTACAATTTCAACGGGAATATTTGATATTTTATTTGTTTTTATTGTATTTCCATCATTAGAAGTGTATAGCCATAATATAAACGCTGCAATTACACAACAAATTTTTATAATTAATGTTTTTTGCTGGCTTTGTTTATCCATGACTTCACCTTCTCCCTATAAGTTACCTTCTTGGTCTGTCTATATGTAATTATTTTTATAAGAATATCCTTAAGTCTTTCCTTTGTATAATGTCTTGTTAAATTTCCATTAACAGCAAGTGAAATAACCCCTGTTTCTTCTGAAACAATTATAACTAATGCATCAGAAATCTCAGAAACCCCTATAGCTGCTCTATGTCTCGTTCCCAATTTTTTATTTATTTCTATATTATTTGTTAAAGGCAAAAAACATCCTGATGCAGCAATTCTATCATTTCTTATAATAGATGCACCATCATGAAGAGGTGTATTTACAACAAAAATATTTTCAAGTAATGCAGAAGAAACAATAGAATCAATTCTAGTTCCAGTACTTATTATATCTCCAAGTCCTGTTGTCTGCTCAATTATAATAAGTGCCCCTGTTCTCGACTTAGATAAATTTTCTACTGCATCTACTATTTCTGTTATAACTTCATCCATTTTTTCTTTATCTTCTAATATATGCTTATCTGTAAAAGCACTTCTTCCTATATGTTCTAAAGCCTTTCTAATTTCAGGTTGAAATATAATTATAAGAGAAAGCACGCCTATAGTAAGTGTCTTTTCAAGAATCCAATTTAACATTGTTAGATGAAGTAAACTACTTATAGGAATAAGTAAAATTATAAATAATATTCCTTTTAATAATTGTTCTGCACGTGTTTCATTCATTAACATATAAAATTTATAAAACATATATGATACAACTAAAATATCTAATACAGAAAATACACTAATATTTTTAACTGTATTGGTGACTATATTTATAAAATCCATACCTTTCACCTCTTACCTTAAACATTCATTATTAATTATACACTATAGTTTAGTTATTAATAATATGTGGATTATTTATTTAACAAATTTTTATTATTCTCTAATTAAAAATTTATATAAATAAGTAATATTTTTCAGAAATAGTAGAATAATATCCTCAGTATATACTATAAGTTTTTTAATTCAAAGGAGTTGATATCTTGGAAAAATCTAAAGATAAAAATTTAAATATATTAGGTATCATTCTTTCTATTATTATCATAGGTATAGCTGTTTTTTTTGCAAGTTATTATTTTTTTATGCATAAATCACTTAAAACATATCGAGATAACTTAAATATTCAAATTGAAAATATAAATAAAATTAATGTTTCAGTAGAAAAATTTATAGGCCTTGATAACCTCAATACTGAAGAAATATTAAATACTATGCAAAAAAATATATCATCATTACAAAGTAACTTATATAATATTCGAAATTTAAATCCAACTAAAAAATATTCTGATAATCATAAAAATTTAATAAACGGAGTTGAAAATAATATACTCATATATAAACAGGTAATATCAATAGTAAAAAACAAAGAAAGTTTAAATTTAAACTCATTTTTAAACACCCTTGAAAAATATAAAAGTGATACTATAAATTATTATTCATCTGTTTCTATTAAAAAAGTAAAAATAAAATTACCAAATGAAACTATAAATTTTTTAGCTGATTTCAAAAAATATATACAAAAACTAATAAAAACTAATGTAGATAATGAAATATCAAAAAAACAAACTATTAGTTTTATAGATTATCTAAATGATATAGTGATAAAATTTAATAATTTAAAAACAGATTATATTGGTAATATAAAACAAGGGCTTACCTCAACAGGCTATAGTTCTTTATTAAATGATATAGCTGAAAATGAAAGTGCTTTAAGTGCTTTAAAAGCTAATTTATCAATCTTAACTATACCTAAAAACGGAACCCCTACCTATGAATCATTTATAAAAACACTTGAAAGCTATCATTCTTATATTCAAAACCTTAAGTATAATTTAAATACAGAACAACTTACTTATTCTAGTGATGTTATAAAAAAAGACTCCATAAACAAATTATATGAATCTTCTCGAGAAGATTTCGAAAATGTTGAAAAAGATTATAGAAAATTTCTAGATTTTTTTAATGAATATAAAAATTCTTGAATTATTTTTTTTAATATGGGCACAATATCATTAACCCATTTAAAGTTAAACTCCACAAATTTTAAAAGGAGAGGATAGTAAAAATGAAAAAAATTCTTGTTAGCATAATAACATTAACTTCATTATTAACATCTTCATTTTGTTATGCTAACGCAAGGGTAATGCAGGATTCTGAAACTAAAACTTTATACAAAGAAGAATCCCAAATTGTAACTGTCTTTAATTCTAAGGGTGATAATTTCTGCATAACCAAAAACGATATAAATTTGATGGCTCAAATTGTATATGCAGAAAGTTGTGCTGAACCTTACGAAGGTAAGGTAGCTGTTGCTTCAGTTATATTAAATAGACTTAAAGATTCACACTTTCCTAACAACATAGAAGGTGTAGTAAAACAAAAAGCTGCTTTTTCATGTGTTAGAAATGGAAAAATTGATGTAATTCCTGACAAACATTGTTTCAATGCAGTTATGGATGCACTTAAAGGAAAAGACCCTACAAACAATGCTGTTTTTTTCTATAACCCAAAGATAGCCACATCCATTTGGATGAAAAATATAAATAAACATAACGTTAAAAGAATAGGTAATCACGTCTTTTTTATAGTAAAATAACATCTACAATTTAATTCTTAAAGCAAAAGACAGTTCATAGCATTTCGAACTGTCTTTTTATTATTTATCTATATTATATATATTATATTTACTATAGCTCTTCTACTGCTGTTAATGCAGCTATAAGTCCTTCTCCCGCTGACTTTATATACTGATAAGGTTTTCCTACACAATCTCCTGCTGCATAACATCTCTCTATATTTGTTCTCATCTTTTTATCAACCTTTATATGGTCATCCTCCATTTCTAAACCAGGTACTAATTGATTAGGGGATATACTGTCTTTTAATATAAATATACCATCTGTTTCAATTTCTTCGTTCTTTAAAACTAGTTTTGTTACTTTACTATTTCCTACTACTTCTTTAGGAATATCTCTTATAATCTTTACTTTATCATTTAAATCTAACTCTTCATTGTTCATTGGTACATAATATACAACTGATGCAAGTTCACTTACATAATTAGCATCTTTTTCAGCTTCCTTGTTATAACCAACAATAGTTACTATTTTGTCTTTGTACAGAGGAGCATCACATGTAGCACAATATCCTAATCCCCTACCTATGAACTCTTCTTCTCCTTTTAACGACTTTCCATATTCAATACCAGTTGCAAGTATTACTGATTTTGCTTCATAAATTTTATCATTTATCATTAATGAAAAATATTCCCCCATTGCATATATAGCATTAACTCTTTCTTCAATTATTTCTATTCCCATATGTTTTATATGTTCTTGAAATTTATTTTTAAGATCACTTCCGCTTATATTATAAAATCCCAAATAATTATTTATCTTAGGTGCTCTTAAAAGTTTTGGACTAAAATCTTTATTTCCAAATATAATTATATTTTTATTTCTTATCTTAGCATTTATTGCAGCTTCAAGCCCAGCTGGACCACTACCAACAATAGCTATTTCGTACTTTTCACTCATATTTTTCACCACCTGTATATAATAAATCCGACAACGCTATTATGTGCATTGTCGGTGTAATATACTAAATATGTTTTTCAAGAACTTCCTTAAAATCTTTTTTAGGTCTAAATCCAACCATATTTTCTACTACTTTACCTTCCTTAAATACCATTACATTAGGTATGCTAGATATTTGAAGTTTTTGAGCAATTTCAGGATTTTCATCTACATTTATTTTAAAAAATTTAGCTTTATGTCCCATATCATGTGCTAACTCTTCCATTACAGGTCCTAGCATTTTGCATGGTCCACACCATGGAGCCCAGAAATCTACTACCACTGCTTCTTCTGAATTTATAACTTCCTTTGCAAAGTTTGATTGTCCGATTTCTTTTATCATTTTTATCCCTCCATAAAACAATTTAAACATACCCTTACGGGGTATAATAAAATCTTACATCTTTTTTCATATTTAGTCAAGTATTTTTATTAAATAATAATTATTATTAAATGTGTTAATATCACCCTTATTAGTATATTTACATTCCTATATTATAGTTCCCATAATTTAATACTAAAATACGGCATACAAAACACTATATTGTATACCGTATTTGTTTAAAATGCACTATTTACTTACTATAGCTTTAATCTTAGAATTGGAATATTCACAATCTGGATAATTTTTTAATAATTTTTGCCCATATTCTTTTGCCTTATTTAAATCTACATTTTTATATAAAATAGCAGTTCTATATAATACTTCTTGTATATAATTTTCATTAGGATATTTTTCATCATACTCGGTATAATATTTCAATGCCTCTTTAACATCTTGTTTATTTTGATATGATACCCCTAACATAAATAATATATGTCCATATAGATAACTATCCTTACCATAATCATATGCCTTTGTAAGATTATCTATAGCCATATCCCATTTATCATTAGCTTCTACACATTCCCTTCCTGTATTATAAAAATACTTAACTCCTTGGTCTTTAAGAATGTCCTCCGCCCTGCTTAAAGTAGTTTTTTCATTTGTATCAAGTCTTTTACCTTTCAATGGTTTTGCAAGTGCATAAATTTTATTAAAATCTTTACTCTCTAAAGCTTTATTTAGTTCACCACTAGGAACTTTTTCATTAATATTAATTTTTGTAGTATTTTTATCGATAACTTTATTTTTTATTTGCTGCTGTTTTTTATTTAGTATATTTTCTTGCCTAGCATCATTTTTAGATATATTTTTTATCTTCTTTACTAAAAAATCTTTACTGGCTATACCTACACCTATTAATAAAATTACTATTACTGATATAAAAACTACATTGCTTTTCCTAGGTTTTACAAAATTTTTATTTATACCTTGTTTCATTAATTTCTTTTTATTTTTAATTGCTATTGGATTTTTTACATCTATCTCTAAAACTCTATTTACACACTCAATAGCTTTATTATATTCTCCTAATTTTATATAACATGTAGCAATATTATTATCTACATTTATTCTATTATAATCACTTTCTTTACACTTTCTAAGTAAATTCAATGCATCATTGAATCTATTTTTCCTCATATATTCTATAGCTGATACATAAACAGAAAATATTTTTTCATCTTCTTTTAATCCATCCAGATATTTTTTAGATACCTTATCATTATTAACTTCATAATTTAATTTCCAAAGGGCCGATGCACTTTGAAGATCCCCCTTAAAATAATATAATAAGCCCTTAAGATTTATAGATGGTCTATGTTTCATATTTAAAGACATTATTTCTTCACATACATCAATAGCATCATCGATATATCCACGCTCATATTTAGTAAATGCTTTTGTATATAGCTTTTTTATCTTGCTCATTACTAATAAATTTTTTCCTCCTTAATATTATTTTATATTAATAGTTTTACTTTCTTTATGTGAATCTAATAAATCATCATTTTCATAAACTAGTATATTAAGATTTAATTTGTCTCCATTTAGCTTTGCAGATAACACTTGTCTTTTTTTATCTTTTGTATTATAAATTTCAGTAGTTTCACCTGTATTTACATTAACTTTATATAAATTTCCACCTTGAGAAACTGTACCATGAGCACTTCCGATTATCACCATTAAATTGTTATCATCAAACCATTCTATATATTTCGGAGTATCCTTTTGTTGTTTTTGAGAAAGATTCAATGCCCACATTTCTTTATTTTTTAAATTTTTAATGTATATTTCACCAACGCCTTCTTCTTCAGCATCAGGTCCTTTTCCTTCTATACACGCACTTATTTTATTTTTACCTGCTTCTTTCCACTTTGTAGAAAATTTTGGTTCTGTTTTTTCATTTATTTTTTTCTTTATAAATTTCATATCAATTATTCCTTTAGATTTATTAGTTGATTTTTTATCTGAAGGTCTTTGTTGTTTATTGGGTTTTACTTCTTTTATATTATCCTTTTTGTTTTCATTTTTATTTATATCTTCTTGTTTATTTGTCTCCATACTAATATCTTGTTTCTTAATATCATCTTTACTACTTGAACATCCAGTAACCCCTATTGCAGAAATTGTCATAAGTGCACATAAAGAATATATCGTTTTTTTCTTTAAGCTTATTATATTAAATTTCATAATAACCCCTCCTAATCATAGTTAATAATTAATTTTAACTATATTTATCATATTGATGAATATAATTCTATTTGTATATAATTATACCTTATATTAAAAAAAACACATAGTGTTTTAATTTTATTATAAACACCATGCGTTTTATTATATTTAATGTCTTATTTTCACTATTTGTTATGTCATTCCATTATATATTATTAATATGTTTGAATTAATTTTTCATTATAATTTGCTTTGCTTTTAGTATAGATGTAGCGCTCATAGAAAATTCATCTAATCCATACTGAACTAAAATAGGTATCATTTCTTCATCTCCAGCTGCTTCTCCACACATACCACACCACTTTCCTTCTTTATGTGCAGCATCAATTGTCATTTTTATTAGCTTTAATATAGCTGGATGCTTAGGATTATAAAGATATGATACCTTTTCATTCATTCTATCAGCAGCTAGAGTATATTGTATTAAATCATTAGTCCCTATACTAAAAAAGTCCACGTATTTTGCAAGTTCATCAGCACATATAGCTGCTGCTGGTATTTCTACCATTATTCCAACTTCTATATTTTTATTAAAATGTTTTCCCTCTTTATTTAGCTGATTCATACATTCTTTAAGCAGTTCCTTTGATTCTTTAAATTCGTCCAATGCTGAAATCATAGGAAACATTATTTTTATGTTTCCAAAAGCTGATGCCCTTAACAGTGCTCTTAATTGAACTTTAAATATTTCTTTTCTATCTAAACAAAGTCGTATAGCTCTATATCCTAAAAAAGGATTCATTTCTTCTGGTAACGGTAAATAAGGCAACTTTTTATCTCCACCTATATCAAGTGTTCTTATTACTATAGGTTTTCCATTTCCTCTTTCAGCTACATATTTATAAGCCTCAAATTGTTCTTCTTCTGTAGGCATATTCTCTCTGTCCATATATAAAAATTCTGTTCTAAAAAGCCCCACTCCATCTCCACCATTTTCTAATACTTGATCTATATCTTTAGCCTTTCCGATATTACCACATACCTCTATATATTTCCCATCTTTCGTAACAGTTTCTACATCCATTAACTTTTTTAATTCTTGCTTTTCTTTTTCAAATTCTAACTTTTTATTAGCATATTCATCTATAACAGATATATCTGGATTTATTATAACTTCTCCTTTATTTCCATCTATTATTATTACATCACCATTTTTAACATCATGTGTTATATTCTTAAGACCAACTACAGCGGGTATTTCTAATGTTCTTGCCATTATTGAACTATGTGATGTTCTACCTCCTATATTGGTTATAAAACCTATAACTTTACTTTTATCTATTTGAGCAGTATCAGATGGTGTTAAATCATGTGCAACTATAATTGTATTTTCCTTTAAATTACTTTCTTGGTTTTCTCCGTTTCCTAGCAGATTATTAAGTATTCTATTCCCTACATCCTTAACATCCGCAGCTCTTTCTTTCATATATTCATCTTCCATAGACTCAAATATGCCTATATACATATCAATTACATCACTTAATGCTTTTTCTGCATTGATTTTATTTGATTCTATATTCATTATAACGGCACCTGTAAATTCTGGATCATCTAGAAGCATCATATGACTATCAAATACAGCTGCCTTGTCCCTTCCAAGTTCTTTTTCAGCTTTTTCTCTTATTTTTTGCAACTGCTTTTTTGAATTTTCTATGGCTAATTGTAATCTTCTTTTCTCTTCTTCTAAATTATCTATAATTTTTTCTACTATATTAATTTCTTTATTTTCTTTTAATAAAACTTCTCCAATAGCATATCCTTTAGATGCAGGTATACCTTTCTTCATACTTCTTCCTCCTATTAAGATTTTTGTCGATAACTCATCTAAACTTATTACATTAGAAATTTTAGTTTAGTAATAAATCATGAATAATATCTGCTAATTTGTCGAATTTATATACTATGCAAATAAAAATATTTATTGCAGTCTTATAATCATTATTATTATTTGTTAATAAAATATATATAATACACCTTACCTCATTTATTTTCATACATCTCTATAATCACTAATCATAAATATATTGTATAAGAATATCAATATATTATATTTATTATAAAAATTTTGTATTTTATGTTATAATTTAAAAGGTTATATTTGTAACTTGTTTGAATTGTAAAAATTTGAATGTTATTCTAATCTTGGTTATGCTATTAAGACTAATTTTTCATTTTTTTTTGATTTTTTTATATTTTTTAAATATTTTTTATATTTTTAAATATATGTTCTTTATTTTTTTGTGTTTTTAATATAAACTTATAATGACTTTAGTATAAGTTTTTTTAAAATTTAATATCAAAAATTAAAAGAAATTTGATAGGAGATTGAGATTGCATATGGACTACAAAATGATTTTTGGATTACTAGGAGGACTTGGATTATTTGTCTATGGTATGAAGCTTATGGGTGATGGACTCCAAAAAGCTGCTGGGGATAAGCTAAAAAAGATTTTAGAAGCTTTAACTAGTAAAACTATATTCGCCATACTTGTAGGTGCAGTTGTAGCTGGTATAATTCAGAGTAGTAGCGCTACAACAGTAATGACTATTGGTTTCGTTAATGCAGGTCTTATGAATTTGTTTCAAGCTACTGGAGTAATTATGGGTGCCAATATTGGTACAACCATGACGGCTCAACTTATAGCATTTAATTTAACAGATGTTGCACCATTAATACTTGCTATTGGTTCTGCCATTGTTTTATTTTCTAAAAAGAAAAAAACTAAAGATATTGGAGATATAATTCTGGGATTTGGTATATTATTCATAGGTATGTCTTTAATGGAAACTTCTATGACTCCATTATCTAAATTACCGGAATTCTCTAATTTAATACTTACTATAGGCAAACATCCATTATTAGGTGTTCTTGTAGGATTAGGCATGACTGCAACAGTTCAAAGCAGTAGTGCTACTATAGGTATTCTTATGGCTCTTGTTCATAGTGGATCAATAACTAGCCTTGCTGTAGCTTTACCAATCCTTTTTGGTGATAATATTGGAACATGTGTTACTGCACTTCTTGCAGGTATAGGAACTCATAAAAATGCTAAACGTGCATCAATTATACATCTTACCTTCAATACAATAGGTACTATAATATTCATGGCAGCCTTTGGATTAGTTTTAAAAATAGTTCCTTTATTTGGTGGTAATCTTGAAAGAGAAATTGCTAATGCGCATACATTATTTAATATAACTAATGTTATGATACAAGCTCCATTTATACCTTTACTTGTTAAATTTGTAAACAAGGTGGTTCCTGGAGAAGATACTGATGGAAATGCACTTACCCTAGAATATCTTGATAAAAGACTTTTAGAAACTCCATCAATTGCTTGTGGTCAAGTAATTAAGGAAATTGCTAGAATGGGTAAAATAGCTAAAGATAACTTGGAAGATTCTATGTCTTGTTTCTTAAACAATGACGAAAATTTAATACAGTCTGTAGTAGAACATGAAAATTTAATAAATTTCTTACATAGAGAAATTACAGATTATATGGTTTCTTTGTCAAATACTAATTTATCAGAAAAGCAGTCAGAACTTATAACATCTTTATTTCATGTAGTTAGTGACATAGAAAGAATCGGTGATCATGCCGATAATATAGCTGAACTAGCTGAAGTTAAAATAAATGATAATTTACCATTCTCTGATGAATCATTAGAAGATATAAAAAATATGTATGAACTAACAAAATCAGCTGTAGATAAAACTATATTTGCTTTAGAAAAATTTGATAGTGAAGCTGCTGATGAAGTTATTAAAATAGAACGTAATATTGACCTTCTTGAAACACAATTAAGAAAAGAACACGTTCATCGACTTAATACTAGAACATGTAATGCCGTAAGTGCTTCTATATTTGTAGATTTACTTACAAACTTTGAGAGAGTTGGAGACCATTCAAATAATATATCTCAAATGGTACTTGAACAAAATTAATAAAATATAATAAAAAATATCATGTCCCGATAAGTAAATGTATATACTAACTTCAAGTTAATATAATTTATTCTTATCGGGATTATTATTTTTATATAACACTGAGAAAAAATACTTACCTTCAAAACATTTACAAATATAATTATGTGTTTAATATAGTAAATACGTATATGTAACTAAAAATATTATATATATGAATATACGCCTATATGGTTTTTCCTAATATAGCTTTAGTAAGACCATAAAAGTGTAAAATATGTATCATCACATGAACACAGAACATAGTATTTCTCTTCTATGAAATTCCTTATGGTAATGCTAATGTAAAATTCAGTTGCTATGATATATTTTTGCTTTACAACAATCAATAGGTAGTATTTTATTAAATATATTAAATGTTTTTCTAATTGAAAAATAATAAATATAGTTATCATATATTTAAAATATAATAAAATTAACTGTATAATATTTATTCTACTATATAGTTATTTTATAATTTTAAAACCCGTATACCTTATAAAGTATACGAGTTTTAAAAACTACCAGCTTTTAAATATTTTCTATTAAATAAAAATAAAATTTGAAAGATTAATATTAAATCCAAACTATCATTCTCCATTACTAACTAAATACTTTTCATATATTGATCATATTTATCATATGCATATTTTATTATTTCTCTTTTATTGTGATTCTTATTCTCTATACATTTCCTCATATCTCCATTACATAAATAACATCTTCTTTTAGAGTATCCAAGTACTTCTCGTTCTATTTTCTTTAAATCTTTATCATATATATCAATATCAATACATTTTCCTAATACATGTTTCTCTTCTATTTCTATGCTAATCTTTTTTAACTCTAATGCATCTCTATTTATTATAAATATAGCATTATACCCTTCTTCACTTTCTCTTGATAAGTGAAAAAAAATATATGGACTAAACATATCATCTACTATATATTCAATACATTTAACTATATTAAATGTAACTTCATTTGTAGCTTTTTCATTCATATAGTTAAATATTATTGATAGTAATGGCATTTTATATTTTTTTATTATCTTATCTTGCAACATCATACGTTCTTTTCTACTTTCTGATAAATCTTCACATATATATATCATTGATACTTAAGGAAGTATATTCTCCCTATTTCCCCCTTATTATATTAGTAATATAACTAAACTTTGTTTTTTATAAATCTGTAATTATACTGTCTAATGGTATATTTGTAAAACATTTATTATATTATCTGTATCACTAATGAGTATTTTTTATTTTAAAAAATTCCTCAATAGAGTTGCATAAAGAATTAGCTATTTTCTCTTGATACGCATCTTCTTTTAATTTTTTTTCTTCATTTGGATTAGATAAAAATCCACATTCAACGAGAATTGATGGAACACTATTATTACATCTTAATATCTTGTAAGCCCCTTTTGCACATTTCTCTTGTCTATTATTTTTTTTGTCTAAATCCCTTTTTAAATTTTGTTGTACTATATGCGCAAGTTCTGCACTCTCTCCTTCTTTAGAGTACCATACTTGTGCTCCATGATACTGACTTTGAGTAAACATATTCAAATGTATACTAACGAACAAATTACAATTAGTGGTAAGTTTCATTTTACATCTATTGCTTAAATCTTCATTTTTTTTATCTCTAATTTTTCCTTTATCAGAATAAAGTCCTTTATCTTCTTCTCTAGTCATTTCCACTTTAAAACCTTTTTTTTCTAAGCATTTCTTTAGTTTTTTAGATATTTCTAAATTAATCCCTTTTTCCAATGTTCCATTTTTAGATACAGCACCACCATCTATACCTCCATGTCCCGGATCAATTAAAATTATCTTCTTTTTATTTGACTCCTCTTTATCATTATATGCACTGCAGTTAATAGTTCTTACGTTTATCAGACATATAAATAATAAAAACATTATTATACTTCTTACTACATATCTTTTTTTTAACACATTTATCCCTCCTAAATTAGAAGTACATAAATTATTTTGTCCTATTTCTACATGTTTTACTTGAATAACTGGCAGAAAAATTTATGTAGTTATTCCATATTTCTATATAAAAAAAACAAGAAAGGCATGCCTTCCTTGTTTTTTATAAAATATAATATTATCTCTTTGAGAATTGTGGTGCTCTTCTTGCTTTTTTAAGACCGTATTTCTTTCTTTCTTTCATTCTTGGGTCTCTTGTTAAGAATCCAGCTTTCTTAAGTTCTGGTCTTAAAGTTTCATCAGCTTTAACTAATGCTCTAGTGATACCGTGTCTTATAGCACCTGCTTGACCTGTGAAACCACCACCGTTAACATTAACAATTACATCAAATTTTTCTTTAGTTCCAGTTAAAACTAAAGGTTGATTAACAATGTATCTTAATGTTTCTAATCCAAAATAAGTTTCAATGTCTCTCTTATTTATTGTAACTTTACCGTCTCCTGGTACAAGTATTACTCTTGCTATTGATTTCTTTCTTCTTCCTGTTCCAAAATATTGAACTTTAGCCATCTATATGTATCCTCCCTTCAGCTTCAAATATTAGTATCTTAACTCTAAAACTTCTGGTTTTTGAGCGTCTTGATTGTGTTCTGAACCTCTGTATACTTTTAATTTCTTAAGCATCTTTCTTCCTAAAGGTCCTTGTGGAAGCATTCTTCTTACAGCTTCTTGGAAAACAAATTCTGGTTTGCTTTCTAAAGCTTTTTTGTAAGATATTTCTTTTAATCCACCTGGGTAAAGTGAATGATGTCTTAACATTTTTTGATCTAATTTTTTACCTGTTAATGCTATTTTGTCAGCATTTAATATGATAACAAAATCTCCAGTATCAACGTTTGGAGTATATGTAGGCTTGTGCTTTCCTCTTAAAATTGTTGCAACTTGGCTAGCAGCTCTTCCTAACGGTTTTCCTTCAACGTCGATAACATACCATTTTCTTTGAACTTCACTTTCTTTTGCAAGATATGATTTCATCGTTTTCCCTCCTTGAACTTTTCCTATTGAGTAACTGATCTTGTATTTTTTTCTTCTATATCAAGACCGGGGCTGTGGTCTTATATACTGAAATTTACAACAATACATATTATAATACAATCAGCCTGGCGTGTCAACACACTTTATCTAAAACATAAAAATATTTAAATTTTTAGTATGTTAATATAGTACTTCTTGTAAGCATAGTCCTTGAGGTGGAAGTGATCTTCCTGCTCTTTCTCTATCCTTCGCTAAAATAATAAATTTAATTTCCTCTGGTTTTATTCTTCCTATACCAGCTTCTATTAATGTACCAGCCATTATTCTAACCATATTATACAAGAATCCCTCACCTATAACAGTAAATTTAATTACATCTTCACATTTTGTAACGTCACAATAATATATAGTTCTAAGAGTAGATTTAACTGAACTTCCTGATTTTTTATAAAAAGAATCAAATTCATGTGAACCAATAAAATACTTACTAGCCTCTTTCATAGCATCTACATTTAAATCCTTATTAAAGTGATACATAACGTTTCTATCAATAGTTGGTGGTTCTTCTCTATTTAATATAGTATATACATATTTTTTACCCTTGCTATGAAATCTAGCATGAAAATCCAATGAAACTTCGCTAGATTTTTTTATTACAATATCTTTAGGTAACTTACTGTTAATGGCATATTTAAACTTTGATGGTGGCACACTACTATTCGTAATAAAATTGGCTACAAAATTTCTTGCATGCACTCCAGCATCAGTTCTACTACACCCTATAATCTCTGTATCAGTCTTTGTAATTTGAGAAATAGCCTCTTCTATCTTCTGCTGAACTGTTATTGAATGTTTTTGTTTTTGCCATCCAGAATAATTACTTCCATCATACTCTATAATAAGCTTTACATTTTTTTTCATAATAATCACTCCGGCAAAATTGTTGTTTTATATCTAATAAAAACTTCTACTCCAAATAGATAAACCAACTAAAACTATAGTTATAATTGTTGCATACATATCTCTTTTATCTAATTTCAATACTTTCATTCTTGTTCTTCCTTCTCCACCTCTATAACATCTTGCTTCCATAGCCATAGCAAGTTCTTCAGCTCTTCTGAAAGAACTTATAAATAATGGCACTAAAAGTGGAACCAAGTTCTTAGCTCTACTAATTAAATTACCTGATTCAAAATCAGCACCTCTTGCCATCTGCGCTTTCATTATTTTATCAGTTTCATCCATAAGTGTTGGAATAAATCTAAGAGCTATAGTCATCATCATGGCTAATTCATGAGCCGGTAATCCTATTTTTTTAAATGGGTTTAATAATTTTTCTAATCCATCCGTGAGTTCTATAGGTGATGTTGTTAAAGTAAGTAAAGATGTTCCTACTATTAAGAATACTAATCTTACAATCATAAAACCAGCCAATACTAAGCCAGCCTTATATATCCTTAAAAATTTCCACTGCCAAAGCGGAGCCTCTGCGGAGTTACCCCCAGTCATAAATATATTTAATAAAGCCGTTATAATAAGCAATATAAATACAGGCTTTAATCCTTTATATATATACTTAAAAGGTACTTTTGAAATAATTATAGCAATAGTTGTAAAAACTATAACAAATGCATACCCTTTAAAATTATTTATTATGAATAGATTTATTATATATATTATTGATAACAATATTTTAACTCTAGGATCCAATTTATGAATAAAAGATTCTCCTGGAACATATTGTCCTATAGTAATATCTTTAATCATGGCTATTAGCTCCCCTTAATAATTTTAGAATTTCCACCTTAGCTTCATCTATAGTAAATATATCTTCAGATATACTAAATCCCTTTTTCCGTAATGCCTTTACTAAATAAGTTACTTGAGGAACTCCTAGTCCAACATTTTCTAATATATCTACTTTTCTAAATACATCTCTTGTTGCACCATCTAAAATGCACTTTCCTTGATCCATAACTAAAACCCTATCAGCTATTTTTGCTACATCTTCCATGCTATGAGATACTAATATTATTGTCATTTTATATTCTTCTCTAAGTTCTTTAACTCTTTCTAATATATCCTCCCTGCCCTTAGGATCCAATCCTGCGGCTGGTTCATCTAATATCAGTACCTTAGGTTCCATTGCAACAACCCCGGCTATTGCAACTCTTCTCTTTTGTCCACCACTCAAGTCAAAAGGCGATTTATCCTTATATAAATCATAATCTAATCCAACTATATTCATAGCTTTTCTAACTCTTTTAGATATTTGTTCTTCATTTAAGCCTAAATTTTTAGGACCAAATGCAATATCCTTCTCTATAGTTTCTTCAAATAATTGATACTCAGGATATTGAAATACAAGTCCTACTTTTTTTCTCACTTCATTTAATTTAGTTTTGGGAGACGTTATATCTATACCATCTACAATTATACTACCACTAGATGGTTTTAATAATCCATTTATATGTTGAATTAACGTAGATTTTCCTGACCCTGTATGTCCTATAAGCGCAACAAACTCTCCATCATTTATTATTATGTTTACGTTATCAAGAGCTTTTCTTTCAAAAGGTGATCCAGGCATATATATATGTGTTAAATTTTTTATTTCAATTGACATAATGCATTCACCATCTCATTTATAGTTAATATATCTGAAGCTATATTTACTCCACTTTTTTTAAGTTCATATGCAAGCTCTGTCATCTGTGGAACATCAAGTCCTATATTCTTCATGACTGAAACATTGCTAAAAATTTGTTTTGGAGTACCCTCCATAACAACTTTTCCTTTGTCCATAACCACAATTCTATCTGCTTCTACAGCTTCTTCCATATAATGTGTTATAAGTACAATAGTGATACCATAACGTGAGTTTATATCTTTTATAGTATTAACAACTTCTTTTCTTCCAGAAGGATCTAACATAGCCGTAGGTTCATCGAAAATAATACATTTAGGCCTCATAGCCAATATACCAGCTATAGCTATTCTTTGCTTTTGTCCACCTGATAATAAATGTGGTGCATACCTTCTGTATTCATACATATTTACCTTCTTCAATGAATCATCTACTCTAGTTCTTATTTCTTCTGGTGGTATTCCTAAATTTTCTGGTCCGAAAGCAACATCTTCTTCTACAATTGTAGCGACAAGTTGATTGTCTGGATTTTGAAATACCATTCCAGCAGTATTTCTAACTTTCCATACATTTCCCTCATCTTTTGTATCCATTCCGGATACATAAACAGTGCCTTCACTCGGAAGCAAAAGTGCATTCATATGTTTAGATAAAGTCGATTTTCCTGATCCGTTATGTCCAAGCACTACTAAAAACTCACCTTTTTTTATATTAAGGTTAACATTATCTACAGCAACTTTAGACTCTTGTTCACTTTTTTCATATCTGTATACAACATTTTTACATTCAATTATGTTTTCATTCATATAAGATAGATACTCCTTTTAAACTCTTATTAAAGGATATAGTAAAATGGGGACTAAGTAAGAAATCCTTAATCCCCTTCTACAGTATTATACTAATTCAAGTATAACTACTTCAGCTCCGTCGCCTCTTCTTGGTCCCATTTTGTACATTCTTGTATATCCACCATTTCTTTCTGCATACTTTGGAGCGATTTCTGCAAATAAATGATTAACTACTTCTTTTTCAGTTACATATGCTAACACTTGTCTTCTAGCGTTAAGATCTCCTCTTTTTGCAAGAGTGATCATTTTTTCAGCCATGTTTCTAGTTTCTTTTGCTCTAGTTACAGTAGTTTCTATTTTACCATTTTTTAAGAAACTAGTTACTAAATTTCTTAGCATAGCTCTTCTATGATCAGTTGGTAATCCCAACTTACGTTGTTGTGCCATGTTTCATCCTCCTTTACTCATCGGATTTCTTTAAGCCTAATCCTAAAGCAGCAAGTTTTTCTTGTACTTCTTCAAGGGATTTTTTACCTAAATTTCTAACTTTCATCATATCATCTATAGTTCTTTCTGTTAGCTCTTGTACAGTGTTTATACCTGCTCTTTTTAAACAGTTATAACTTCTTACTGATAGATCTAACTCTTCTATAGTCATTTCAAGAACTTTTTCTTTCTTGTCTTCTTCTTTTTCTACCATTATTTCAACATTATCAGCATGGTCTGTAAGAGTCATGAATAACTTGAAATGTTCTATAAGTATCTTTGCTGAAAGACTTATAGCTTCTTCTGGTTGTATAGTTCCATTAGTCCAAACTTCTATACTTAATTTATCATAATCAGTGATTTGACCAACTCTAGTATTTTCTACTGTAAAATTAACTCTCTTTACAGGAGTGTAAATTGAGTCAACTGGTATAGTACCTATTGGTAAATCTTCTTTCTTATTCTTATTTTGAGTAACATATCCTCTTCCTCTGTCTATGTTAATCTCCATATAAAGTTTTCCATCATCGTCTAATGTAGCTATATGCATATCTTTATTCATTACTTCTATGTTACCATCAGAAATAATGTCTGCTGCAGTTACTTCTCCAGGGCCTTGTGCTTCTATGTATATAGTGCTAGGTCCCTCGCCATTCATCTTTAGCGCTAATCCTTTAATGTTAAGAATTAACTCAGTAACATCCTCTTTAACTCCAGTTACAGTTGAAAATTCGTGAAGAACGCCATCTATTTTGATTGAATTTGCAGCAACCCCTGGTAAAGATGATAAAAGAATTCTTCTAAGTGAGTTACCTAAAGTTATTCCATATCCTCTTTCTAAAGGCTCTATAACAAATTTACCATAAGTACCGTCTTCAGATGCTTCAACGCACTCTATTTTGGGTTTTTCTATTTCTAACATACGAACCCTCCTTCAATGAATTATACCATACTGAGGGCAACTGATTCCATCTAATTACCAATCTTACTTACTATATAACTCAACGATTAATGTTTCGTTTACTGGAACATCAATATCAGTTCTAGTTGGCTCAGCAATAACTTTTCCTTCAAAGTTTTCTACATTTCCTTGTAACCAAGCTGGTAATGTCTTTGGATTTTCAGCAAAAGTTTTGAACTTTTCAGTACCTCTGCTCTTTTCACGAACAGTTATAACATCTCCAGCGCTTACTTTGAAAGATGCTATATCAACTTTTTTACCATTTACTAAGAAATGTCCATGTGTAACTAATTGTCTAGCTTCTGATCTAGAACTTCCAAATCCTAATCTATATACTACGTTATCTAATCTCATTTCAAGAAGTCTTAATAGGTTTTCACCTGTAATTCCTCTCATTGTTTCAGCTTTTTCGTAGTATTTTCTAAATTGTGCTTCAAGAATTCCATAGATTCTTCTAGCTTTTTGTTTTTCTCTTAATTGAACTCCATAGTTAGAAAGTTTCTTTCTGCCTTGTCCGTGTTGTCCTGGTGCATAGCTTCTTCTTGCAAATGCACATTTGTCTGTATAACATCTATCTCCTTTTAGAAATAGTTTCATACCTTCTCTTCTACATAATCTACATGTAGCTCCAATGTATCTAGCCATTCAAGTAACACCTCCTGTTTCTATATACTAAACTCTTCTTCTCTTTGGTGGTCTACAACCGTTGTGTGGTATTGGTGTAACATCTTTTATTAAAGTAATTTCAAGTCCTGCAGCTTGTAGTGATCTTATAGCAGCTTCTCTACCAGCTCCTGGTCCTTTTACATATACTTCGATGCTCTTTAAACCATGTTCCATTGCACTTGTTGCTGCTGTTTCAGCAGCCATTTGAGCTGCAAATGGTGTGCTTTTTCTTGATCCTTTAAAGCCTAAAGCTCCCGCACTTGACCAAGATAATGCATTACCAACTGCATCAGTTATTGTAACTATTGAATTATTAAAGGTTGATTTTATATGTGCACAACCGTGCTCTATATTTTTTCTTTCCTTTTTTCTTCTAGTCTTTCTTGTATTTGCCTTAGCCACTTATCATCCCTCCTTACTATTTGTTTTTCTTACCACTAATAGCTCTCTTTGGGCCTTTTCTAGTTCTAGCGTTTGTCTTAGTCTTTTGTCCTCTTACTGGAAGTCCTCTTCTATGTCTGATTCCTCTGTAACATCCAATTTCAACTAATCTCTTTATATCAAGAGCTATTGTTCTTCTTAAATCTCCTTCGATAACAAAGTTCTTACCGATGAAATCTCTTATTGTGTTTACTTCTTCTTCACTTAAATCCTTAACTCTAGTGTCTGGATTAACTCCTGTTTCTTTCAGAATCTGACGAGATCTGTTTATTCCAATCCCGTAGATGTAAGTTAGACCCACTTCAACTCTTTTTTCCTTTGGTAGGTCGATCCCAGCTATTCTAGCCATTTAATTTACACCTCCTAATTTTCAACTTCATCCTAATTTATATTAGCAGCCGCATATAAACTTTTTAATTTTTAATATCATACTTATACATGATATTGCAAATTTATTAATTTATCAACTATTTTTGATAACTTTTTTAATGTTTATATTAACCTTGTTTTTGCTTATGTTTAGGATTTTCACATATAACCATTACTTTACCTTTTCTCTTTATAACTTTACATTTTTCACAAATAGGTTTTACTGATGGTCTTACTTTCATTCCTAACCCTCCTTGCTATTTAGCTCTCCAAGTTATTCTACCTCTTGTTAGATCATATGGAGAAAGCTCAACTGTTACTTTATCACCTGGTAAAATTCTTATGAAATTCATTCTTAGTTTACCAGATACATGTGCTAATATTGTTTGACCGCTTTCTAACTGAATTTGAAACATAGCATTAGGCAAAGCTTCTAACACTGTACCTTGCATTTCTATTACATCATCTTTTGACATAAGGTACTTAACCCTCCTTAATAGCGTCCCTATTTTTCAAAAACTTTTTTACTTTTATATTAATAATACTATCATTAGATATTAAAAGCTCATTTGCATTTTCTATTACTTCATCAGTGATTTTTAAATGCTTTATCTTTTTTCTTTTAGGTTTTCCTACTGTTCTTAAATCACCATCTATAATATTCACGTATTCATTATCAATTACATTTAATATTATAAACTGTTTTCCTTGATCTCTCCCAGCTTTGGAGCATACAATTTTTCCTATAAGTTCGTTATAATTCATAATTGTCACCTCAAATTAACCTAAAGTCAATATTTCAGGCCCGTCTTTTAGTATGGCCACGGTATTTTCATAATGAGCTGATAATTTTCTATCTCTAGTAACTACTGTCCAATCATTTGATAAAACTTCCACATAAAACTCTCCAATGTTAATCATTGGTTCGATTGCTAAAACCATGCCTTCTACTAATTTGGGTCCTCTTCCGGCCTTTCCAAAGTTAGGAACTTCAGGTTCTTCGTGCATTGCTGTTCCAATACCATGACCTACATAATCCCTCACTACAGAGCACCCTTGAGACTCAGCATATTGCTGAATTGCGGATGATATATCAGTTAGTCTATTACCGACTATAGCATTTTCTACCCCTTTAAAGAAACTATCTTTAGTAACTTTAATTAAGTCTTCAGCTTCTTTTGATATATTTCCTACAGCAAAAGTTCTTGCTGCATCTCCATGATACCCATTTAATATAGCTCCACAGTCAACACTTACTATGTCACCTTCATGAAGCACTCTATTATCTGGTATTCCATGAACAACTTCCTCATTAACAGAAGTGCATATTGAAGCAGGAAAACCATAGTATCCTTTAAAAGATGGAATAGCATTACACTTTCTTATGTATTCTTCTGCTATTCTATCCAAATCTTTCGTTGTTATTCCTGGTCTTACAGATTTCTCTAAAAGAGCTAGGGTTTCACCAACTACTTTTCCAGCTTGTCGCATATATTCGATTTCCCTGGAATTTTTTATAGTTATCATCTATTTATCGCCTTCTATGTGATTAGAAATGGTTTCAAAAACCTGATCAATTGATTGTGTACCATCAACCACAAATAATTGATCCTTAGACGCATAAAAATCTACTAATGGTTGAGTTTGTCTATCATACACTTCGATTCTTTCTTTTACAGTTTCCTCAGTATCATCTTTTCTTTGAATAACTTCAGCTTTGCAAACATCACATAGTCCTTCAATTTTAGGAGGGTTGAATTTTATATGATAACTTGCACCACATGATGGACAAACTCTTCTTCCTGTCATTCTTTCAAGTATAAAACTACTAGGAACATTTACAAGCAATGCAGTATCTAAACTTTGATTATTCTTATTCAAGAAATTTTCTAAAGCTTCTGCTTGCTTTACTGTCCTAGGAAATCCATCTAATAAAAAGCCAGTCTTACAATCTTCATGTGTCAATCTATCATTAACTAAATCTATAGTTAATTCATCCGGAACTAATTGTCCCTTATCCATATATTCTTTAGCTTTTATGCCTAAAGGTGTTTTTTCTGATATATTTTTTCTAAATATATCACCTGTAGATATATGAGGAATAGAGTATTTCTCACTTATTAATTTTGCTTGAGTACCTTTTCCTGCTCCAGGAGGTCCTAACAAAATCATTCTCATACATATCAACTCCCAATTACTATTTATTATTTTAGGAATCCTTTATAGTGTCTCATAACTAATTGAGATTCTAATACCCTCATAAAGTCAAGAGCAACTCCAACTTCAATTAATAAAGCTGTACCTCCTAAAGATATTCCTTTAAATGCACCAATTGATTCAAATACCATTGGAATTAAAGCTATAACTGTAGCAAATATTCCTCCTAGTATTGATACTTTCACTAATACTCTTTCTATAAATCTTGCTGTTGCTTCTCCAGGTCTTACCCCAGGAACAAATCCAGCAGATTTATGTATATTTTCCGCCATTTCATCTGGCTTAAAAGTAACTTCAGTATAAAACCAAGTAAAAAATATAACTAATATTGCAGTAATGACCGCATATGGCCATGTATTTGTTTTAAATACACTGTACTTGCTCATAGTTATAAACTTATTAAAAGCAGATTCAGGCCAAAAACTTCCTATTGTTGCTGGAAATTGCATTACTGACATAGCAAAAATTATAGCTATAATAGCAGATGAATTCATGTTTATAGGTATATGTGTTGATTGACCTTTTAACATTCTTCCACCAGAATTCTTAGCTGCATATTGAATAGGTATTCTTCTTTCAGCTAAAGTAGCTATAACAACTCCAGTAAACATTAATATTGTAAACACTATCAAGAATATCACTTGAACTATACTAACACTCTGATTTTGTTGCAGACTGTTTATTTTCAATATTTTTTCTGGCAATCTTGAAATTATATTAACAAATATTATTAGTGAAATACCATTTCCTATACCTTTTACAGTTATCTGATCCCCTAGCCACATCAAGAATGTTGATGCAGTAGTTAATGTAAGAACCATTAAGAATATATCAAATTTACCTAAATTAGTTGCAACTCCTTGATTTCTTATTAAAGCATAAGTACCAAATGACTGAAGTGCTCCCAAAACAATTGCCGTATATCTTGTATACTTCTGAATTTTCTTTCTTCCTTCTTCTCCTTCTTTAGATAACTGTTCTAATGAAGGAATAGCAATTGTTAGTAATTGAAATATTATTGATGAGTTAATATAAGGTATAACACCCATAGCAAAAATACTAAAGTTACTTAATGCACCACCTGACATTAAATCATAAAAACTAAATAACGTCCCCGCTTTTGTTATGTTAGCTAATGCACCGGTATCAATTCCAGGAACAGGAATATGATTTCCCATCCTGATAATTGCTACCATAAATAATGTAAATAAAATTCTCTTTCTTAATTCGGGAACTTTCCAAGCGTTACGTAAGGTTGACATTTTATATCACCTCTGCTTTTCCTCCCATAGATTCTATCTTCTCAACAGCACCTTTAGTGAATTTAGTTGCCTTTATAGTTAACTTTCTTTCTAAAGTACCATTTCCTAAAATCTTAACTCCATCTTTAACTTTGCTGATTACACCATTTGCTTTTAATACTTCTGGTGTAACTTCAGTTCCGTCTTCAAATATGTTTAATCTGCTTACATTCACTTCTACATATTCTTTTGCAAATATATTAGTGAATCCTCTCTTAGGTAATCTTCTGTATAAAGGCATTTGACCACCTTCAAATCCAGGTCTAACTCCACCGCCTGATCTAGCGTTTTGTCCTTTATGACCTTTTCCAGCAGTTTTACCTAATCCAGAACCATTTCCTCTACCAACTCTTTTAGGAGCTTTCTTTGAACCCATAGCAGGTTTTAATTCATGAAGTTTCATGTAATACACCTCCTCTTAACAATATTTCCTAACTATACTTCTTCAATATTTAAAAGATAACTTACTTTGTTTATCATACCTCTAATTTGAGGAGTATCTTCGTGCATAACACTCTTGCCTATTTTCTTTAATCCAAGAGCATTCACTGTAGCTATATGGTCTTTCTTTCTACCTATAATACTCTTTGTTAGTGTCACCTTAAGCTTAGCCAAGGTTGATCCCCTCCTAACCTAAAATCTCTTCTACAGTCTTGCCTCTTAATTTAGCAATCTGTTCAGCAGTTCTTAATCTTGATAATCCATTAATTGTTGCACCGACCATGTTTTTAGGATTATTAGAACCTAATGATTTAGCTCTAACATCCTTTAATCCTGCTAATTCTAATACGGCTCTAACAGGACCACCAGCAATAACTCCAGTACCTTCAGTAGCTGGCATTATTAATACTCTTCCTCTACCATATTCACCTTGGATTATGTGTGGAACAGTAGTGTCAACCATCGCTACTTCTACTAAATGTTTTTTAGCATCTTCAATACCTTTTCTTATAGCTTCAGGTATTTCAACGGCTTTACCCATTCCTACGCCAACGTGTCCGTTCTCATCTCCTACAACAACAAGAGCACTAAATCTAAAGTTTCTACCACCTTTAACAACCTTAGCTACTCTGTTTATAAATACAACTTTCTCTTTGAGATTAAGCGTGCTAGGATCTATTCTCATTATTTTCCCTCCTTCTTTAGAATTTCAAACCTGCTTCTCTAGCTGCGTCTGCAAGTTCTTTTACTCTTCCATGATATACATATCCGCCTCTATCAAAAACAACTTCTTCTATGCCTTTTTCTATAGCTTTTTTAGCAACCATAGTTCCAACTGCTTTAGCAGCTTCTTTATTGCTTCCGATTTTACCTGCGAAATCTTTGTCTAGACTTGATGCTGAAACTATAGTTACTCTTTCAACGTCATCAATAATTTGAGCATATATGTTTTTTTCACTTCTGAAAACAGCTAATCTTGGTCTTTGAGCTGTACCAGAAATTTTGTTACGTACTCTTAAGTGACGTTTAACTCTAGCTCTTTGTCTATTTTCCTTCTTAAACATGAAATTCACTCCTTTCTGCTGTTAGTTCTGTTATTTACCAGTTTTTCCTTCTTTACGTCTTATAACTTCTCCAGCGTATCTGATTCCTTTTCCCTTGTAAGGTTCAGGTTTTCTCCATACTCTAATATTAGCTGCAACTGAACCAACTAATTCTTTATCAATTCCACTAACAACAACTTTAGTTGCTTCTGGAACTGCGTACTCTACGCCTTGAACAGCTTTTATTTCAACTGGATGTGAATATCCAAGATTTAATACTAAATCTTTTCCTTTTAATTGTGCTCTATATCCAACACCAACTAATTCTAGTGTTTTTTGATATCCTTCTGTTACACCAACAACCATATTATTGATTAACGCTCTAGTTAATCCGTGTAATGCTCTATGTTGAGCATTGTCACTTGGTCTTGTAACAACTATATTATTATCTTCTATAGCTATGTTGATATCTTCGTGCATAGCCTTAGTTAATTCTCCTTTTGGTCCTTTTACAGTAACAACGTTCTCTGGTGTTACTGTAACATTTACTCCATTAGGTATTTCTATTGGAAGTCTTCCTACTCTTGACATAATTGCACCTCCCATTCGCGTTAAATTAAATTACCAAACGTAACAAATAACTTCTCCACCTAAACCTAATTTTCTTGCTTCTCTATCTGTAATTATTCCCTTAGAAGTTGATATAATAGCAACTCCTAGTCCGTTTAATACTTTTGGAGTATTATCTTTCTTACAGTAAACTCTTAAACCTGGTTTAGATATTCTCTTAAGCCCAGTTATTACTCTTTCTTTTCCATTATATCTTAAAGACAATCTAAGCATTGGAACTGCTCCATCTGCATATTCTTCTATATCTTTAACATAGCCTTCTTGAACTAGTATATTAGCTATAGATTTTTTTACATTTGAAGACGGTACTTCAACAACTTCATGTCTAACTATGTTTGCATTTCTTATACGAGTTAGCATATCTGCAATAGGATCTGTCATAACCATTTAGTATGCCTCCTTTCTAATCTCTATGTTTTTACCAACTAGCTTTTTTACATCCAGGGATTTGTCCTCTGTATGCTAATTCTCTAAAGCAAATACGGCATATTCCATATTTCTTTAAAACAGAATGAGGTCTTCCGCATATTCTACATCTTGTATAAGCTCTAGTAGAATACTTAGGAGTCTTTTTCCATTTTTCTATCATCGCCTTACGTGCCATGTTTTCCCCTCCTTATTATTGAGCAAATGGCATTCCAAGATATCTAAGCAACTCTCTTGCTTCTTCATCAGTGTTTGCAGTAGTGACAAATATTATATCCATTCCTCTTACTTTATCAATTTTATCATATTCTACTTCTGGGAACATGATTTGTTCTTTAATTCCTAAAGCATAGTTTCCTCTACCATCGAAAGACTTAGCAGATACTCCTCTAAAGTCTCTAACTCTAGGCAAAGCGATATTCATTAATTTATCTGCAAATTCAAACATCATATCTTTTCTTAATGTAACTTTACAACCGATTGGCATATGTTGTCTGATCTTGAAGTTAGCTACAGATTTCTTTGCTCTTGTTATTACTGGTTTTTGTCCTGTAATTTGTTGTAAATCAGCAACAGCTGATTCTAGAACCTTAGAATTATCTTTAGCTTCTCCAACACCCATGTTTACAACTATTTTTTCTAGTTTTGGAACTTGCATTATATTTTTATATCCGAACTTCTCCATAAGAGCCGGTATTACTTCTTTATTGTATTTTTCCTGTAGTCTACTCATCAGTGAACCCTCCTTTCAAAGTCTATAGTATTTCTCCGCACTTTTTGCAAACTCTTACTTTTGTTCCATCTTCTAAAAGTTTTTTGCTAATTCTTGTTGCAGAATTACAATTTGTGCAGTATAGCATAACTTTTGAACTATTGATTGGCGCTTCTTTTTTAACTATTCCGCCTTGCATATTTTCTCTATTAGGCTTCACGTGCTTAGTAACAATGTTTACATCCTTAACTAATACTTTGCTAGTTTTTGGATATGCAACTAATACTTCGCTTACTTTACCTTTATCTTTACCTGAAATAACAACAACTTTATCTGTTCTTCTTACATGAACTTTAGCCATCACAGCCACCTCCCTTTTATAGAACTTCAGGTGCTAATGATAATATTTTGTTGAACTCTTTATCTTTTTCTCTTAGCTCTCTTGCTATTGGTCCAAAAATACGAGTTCCTTTTGGTTGTTTATCATCTTTAATAACAACAGCAGCATTTTCATCAAACTTTATGTATGATCCGTCTGCTCTACGTACTCCTCTTTTAGTTCTAACTATAACGGCTTTTACTACTTCACCTTTTTTAACAACACCGCCTGGTGTTGCACTTTTAACGCTAGCAACTATTACATCTCCAATGTTTCCAAACTTTCTCTTGGATCCGCCTAAAACTCTTATACACATAATCTCTTTTGCTCCAGTATTATCTGCAACTTTTAAGCGAGTTTGTGGCTGTATCATATAAATGCCTCCTTTCAATCATTGAAATTATTTAGCTTTCTCAATGATTTGTACTAATCTCCATCTCTTATCTTTAGATAATGGTCTTGTTTCCATTATTAATACTCTATCATTAATTCTAGCTTCATTATTTTCATCATGAACCTTGAACTTTTTAGTTCTATTAATTGTCTTTCCATATAATGGGTGACGAACTTTTCCTTCAACTGCAACTACAATAGTTTTTTCCATTTTATCAGAAACAACTCTGCCTATTCTAGTCTTTCTATTACTTCTTTCCACAGGATTACCTCCTTTCAGTATACTACTGTTCAATCACATTTAACTCTTTTTCTCTAAGTATTGTCTTAACTTGAGCTATTGATTTCTTTACCTGTCTTATTCTCATTGGGTTTTCTAGTTGACCAGTCGCTAATTGAAATCTTAAATTAAATAACTCAGCTTTTAAATCATTTAATTTAGCTGACAATTCTTGAGCAGTATTTACTCTCAACTCTTGTAATTCATTAGCCCTCATTTACTTCACCACCCGTTTGTTCGAAATCTTTTCTTGTTACGAATTTAGTCTTCATTGGAAGCTTATGTGAAGCAAGTCTCATAGCTTCTCTAGCAACATTTTCTGCTACTCCAGATAACTCAAATAAAACTCTACCAGGTTTTACAACAGCTACCCAATATTCTGGTGAACCTTTACCAGAACCCATACGAGTTTCAGCAGGTTTTTCAGTTATTGGTTTGTCTGGAAATACTTTTATCCAAAGTTTTCCACCTCTTTTTATATATCTATTTATAGCTATTCTGGCAGCTTCTATTTGATTACTTGTTAACCATCCGCATTCAGTTGCTTGTATAGCATAATCACCATAAGCAATAAAGTTTCCTCTAGTTGCTTTTCCTCTCATTCTGCCACGTTGAACTTTACGATGTTTTACCTTTTTTGGCATCAACATACCTAATTCCTCCTTCCCTATTGGCTAATTTCTTGTGTTCTTACTTTCTTTGCAGGAAGAACTTCTCCTCTATATAACCAAACTTTAACACCTATTTTTCCATAAGTTGTATCTGCTTCAGCAAATCCATAATCGATATCTGCTCTTAATGTTTGTAGTGGAATAGTTCCTTCATGGTATTGCTCAGTTCTAGCTATTTCAGCTCCACCAAGTCTTCCTGAACAAGCAGTTTTAACACCTTTAACTCCGTATCTCATAGCTCTTTGAATAGTTTGTTTCATAGCTCTTCTGAAAGATATTCTCTTTTCAAGTTGTTGAGCGATGTTTTCAGCCATTAATTGAGCGTCTGTTTCTGGTCTTTTAACTTCAACTATGTTAATTATTACGTTCTTTTCTTTTATCATTGAAAGTATTTCAGATTTTAACTCTTCTATACCTTTACCGCCTTTACCTATAATCATTCCTGGTTTACCAGTATGAATATTGATCTTAACTCTTTTTGGTGTTCTTTCTATTTCTGTTTTAGCAACACCAGCTGAGAAACATTTTTTCTTTATAAATTTTCTAATTTTATCATCTTCTATTAGGTTATCCGCAAAGTTTTGGTTATTAGCATACCATTTTGCATCCCAATCCTTTATAACGCCGACTCTGAGGCCATGTGGATGTACTTTTTGTCCCACTCTATTTCCCTCCTTCTATGCTCTTTCTTTAACTACTAGTGTAATATGACTAGTTCTCTTCATTATTGAATATGCTCTACCTTGTGCACGTGGTCTGAACCTCTTTAGTGTTGGTCCTTGGTTCGCATATGCTTCTGCAACATATAATTTATTAACATCTAAGTTAAAATTATTTTCTGCATTAGCTACAGCTGATTTTAATACTTTTAAAATTACAGTAGCTGCATCCTTTGGAGTATATTTTAATATAGCAAAAGCTTCATTTACATTCTTATTTCTAACTAAGTCAAGAACAACTCTAATTTTTCTTGGAGATATTCTCACATATTTTGCTATAGCTCTAGCTTCCATTATAGTTCCTCCTTCCTATTACTATTTTACACGTGATCCCTTTTCTGTTTTGTCTACGTGACCTTTGAATGTTCTTGTTAATACAAATTCTCCTAGTTTATGTCCTACCATATCTTCGCTTATATAAACTGGAACATGTTTTCTACCGTCATGAACAGCTATAGTATGACCTAACATTTGAGGGAATATTGTTGAACTTCTTGACCAAGTCTTTATAACTTTTTTATCGCCCTTTTCGTTCATTTCCTCTATTTTTTTCATTAAAGAATTAGCAACGAAAGGTCCTTTTTTTAGTGATCTACTCAAGTGAACGTCCTCCCTTCATACATTGTGAAAATTTTAGGAAGAGAATGTAAATTCTCTTCTCATAATTTATTTAATTATTTTTGTCCTCTTCTCTTAATAATCATGCGATCAGAGTATTTCTTATTCTTTCTTGTCTTATATCCAAGTGCTGGTTTACCCCATGGAGTAAGTGGACCTGGATGACCAATTGGAGATTTACCTTCTCCACCACCGTGAGGGTGATCGTTAGGGTTCATTACAGAACCTCTTACAGTTGGTCTGAAACCTAAGTGTCTCTTTCTTCCTGCTTTACCTATGTTGATAATGTCGTTAGTTAAGTTAGAAACTGTACCTACTGTAGCTCTACATTCACTTCTTACATATCTCATTTCTCCACTTGGAAGTCTTAATATAGCATATTTTCCTTCCTTAGCCATAAGTTGCGCAGAAGAACCTGCTGCTCTTACTAATTGAGCACCTTTTCCAGCTTGTAATTCTACATTGTGAACTACTGTACCTACTGGTATGTTGATTAATGGTAGAGCGTTTCCTACTTTAATATCTGATCCTACACCAGACATTACAACGTCTCCTACTTTTAATCCTACTGGTGCTATTATATATCTTTTTTCACCATCAGCATATACTACAAGAGCTATGTATGCTGTTCTGTTTGGATCATATTCTATCGATGCTACCTTTGCAGGTACTCCATCTTTAGTTCTTTTAAAATCTATTATTCTATATTTTCTCTTAGCTCCACCGCCACGATGACGTACAGTTATTTTACCTTGAGCATTTCTTCCAGCTTTCTTCTTTAATGAAACAAGAAGTGATTTTTCTGGTTGATCTGTAGTAATTTCCTCAAAAGTAGCAACTGTCATATGTCTTAATGAAGGTGTGATGGGTCTAAACTTTTTAACTGCCATTTAAATTCCCTCCTTCTGTAGCTTATCTGGCATTTCGCCAATAACTGCTTTGTATAAAATTACATTCCTTCAAAGAATTCAATAGTCTTACTATCTTCAGTTAGTTTAACCATTGCTTTTTTAAAGTCAGCTCTTTTTCCAACGTGTACTCCAACTCTTTTAACTTTTCCTTCAAATCTTGCAGTTCTAACTTCTTCAACTTTTACACCGAACACTTCTTCAACTGCTTTTTTGATTTGAGTTTTGTCAGCACGTATGTCTACTATAAAGGTGTATTGTCTATCTGCCATAGCAGCCATGCTTTTTTCAGTTATTACTGGTTTTCTTAGTAAATCGTAACTGTTTAACATTATGCATACACCTCCTCAATCTTAGCAACCGCATCTTTTGTTATGATAAATTTATCATGTTTTAAGATGTCATAAACATTTATATTGTTTACAGGTACTATAGTTGCACCTTCTATGTTTCTTATTGATTTGTAAACAACTTCATTGCTTTCTGCTACTACTATTAATGGTTTTTTAGCTTCAAAAGCATTAATCATTTTAACCATTTCTTTAGTTTTTGGTGCTTCTAACTCTAAGTTTTCAAGAACTACTAATTCTTGTTCATTTACTTTGCTAGTTAGAGCTGATTTCATAGCAACTCTTCTCATTGATTTTGGGATAGCCATTCTATACTCTCTTGGCTTTGGAGCAAATACTATACCACCATGTATCCATTGAGGAGCTCTAATAGATCCTTGTCTTGCTCTACCAGTTCCCTTTTGTCTCCAAGGTTTCTTCCCACCCCCAGAAACTTCAGCTCTTGTTTTAGCTGATTGAGTTCCTTGTCTTTTATTTGCAAGTTGTGCAACTACAACTTGATGTAATACATCTGCATTAACTTCTACTGCAAATACAGCTTCTGCTAATTGTAAATCTCCAACTTTTTGACCTTCTCTATTATATAAATCTACTGTAGGCATTCTTTATCCTCCTTTCTCAAAAACATTAAGCTTTAACTGTGTTTTTAATTACAACGTAGCCTTTGTTTGGTCCTGGTATTCCACCTTTTATTAAAACAACGTTCTTATCAGCCATTACCTTTACAACTTCAAGGTTTAAAACAGTTGATTTTTTGTGTCCCATATGACCTGGCATTTTCTTATTTTTAAATGTTCTTGATGGATCTGATGCAGCTCCCATTGATCCAACAGCTCTATGGTATTTAGAACCATGGGCCATAGGTCCTCTGTGGAAGTTCCATCTTTTGATTGTTCCTTGGAATCCTTTTCCTTTAGAAACTCCAGTTACATCAACTTTATCTCCAGCTTCAAAAACATCTGCTTTTATTTCATTTCCAACTTCATATTCATCAATATTTTCTAATCTAAATTCTCTAACTATTCTTTTTAAAGATACACCTGCTTTTGCAAAATGTCCTTTTTTAGGTTTGTTAGCTAATTTTTCTCTTATATCTTCAAATCCAACTTGTATAGCATTATATCCATCTTTTTCTTCTGTTTTCTTTTGAAGAACAGCACATGGACCTGCTTCTACAACTGTAACTGGGATAACTTTTCCGTTCTCATCGAAAATTTGAGTCATTCCAATTTTTCTTCCTATTATAGCTTTTTTCATTCTCCTTGCACCTCCTAGAATATTAGCGGATCGCCTCACGATCATAATACCTAATTATTAACGTATTAAAGTTTTATTTCGATATCAACACCTGCTGGTAAGTCTAATCTCATTAAAGCATCAACAGTTTTTGGTGATGGACTTAATATGTCGATTAATCTTTTATGTGTTCTTATTTCAAATTGTTCTCTAGAATCTTTATATTTGTGTGTTGCTCTTAATATTGTAACTACATCTTTTTCAGTAGGTAGTGGTACTGGACCAGCTACTTTAGCTCCTGTATTTTTTGCAGTTTCAACTATTTTCTCAGCCGATTGATCTAATATTGTGTGATCAAAAGCTTTTAATCTAATTCTAATTTTTTGATTTGCCATTAAATTTCCCTCCTTTTCATACTTCAATAATTCAAAATGTAACATCAGTATTATGTAAACTGTTCCAGGTGTTGCATTTCAGAAGCAATACTACCTCACATTTCATAACACCGTCGCCTGATTCAAGATCAAAGCATGCTCAGCAAAGAATAACCCGGAAATCTCCAGCAACCTCTTGCTTCATCGCCTTTTCTGTGTCACAACTATTATATTGTATAATATTTTTTTTGTTTTGACAAGTATTTTTTATTTATTATAAAAATTTCTTTTATAATATGAATTTTTACAAACAAAAGGAGAAGGGCGTCCCCCTCTCCTTTTATTCAAAGGCCTTTTTTCTATATTTGCAAACAATTTAATTCATTTTATATTAACTTGTAAAAACTTAACATCCAGTTAAATTATTCAGTTATTGTAGTAACAACTCCTGAACCAACTGTTCTTCCACCTTCTCTGATAGCAAATCTTAAGTTGCTTTCCATTGCTACTGGTGTAATTAATTCTACTGTCATATCTATGTGATCTCCTGGCATTACCATTTCTACTCCGTCTGGTAAAGCGATTGATCCTGTTACGTCTGTTGTTCTGAAGTAGAATTGTGGTCTATATCCGTTAAAGAACGGAGTGTGTCTTCCACCTTCTTCTTTCTTTAATACATATACTTGACCTACGAATTTTTTGTGTGGAGTTACTGTATCAGGTTTTGCTAATACTTGACCTCTTTCGATTTCGTCTCTTTGTACTCCTCTTAATAATGCTCCAATGTTATCTCCAGCCATTGCTTCATCTAACATCTTTCTGAACATTTCTACTCCTGTAATTGTTGTCTTTCCGATTTCTTCTTTCATTCCTACGATTTGTACTTCGTCTCCTACGTGTAGTACTCCTCTTTCAACTCTTCCTGTTGCAACTGTTCCTCTTCCTGTGATTTGTTGGAATACATCTTCCACTGGCATTAAGAATGGTTGATCTGTTGCTCTTTCTGGAGTTGGGATGTATGCATCTACTGCTGCCATTAAATCTAAGATGCATTGATCGTCGCCTTCTTCGATTGCTTTTAATGATGATCCTACTACTACTGGGCATTCATCTCCATCGAATCCGTATTCGCTTAATAATTCTCTTACTTCCATTTCTACTAATTCTAATAATTCTGGATCGTCTACTTGGTCTGATTTATTTAAGAATACTACTATGTGGTTAACTCCTACTCTTGATGCTAGTAGTATATGTTCTCTTGTTTGTGGCATTGGACCATCTGCTGCTGATACAACTAAGATAGCTCCATCCATTTGTGCTGCTCCTGTAATCATGTTCTTTACATAATCTGCGTGTCCTGGGCAGTCAACGTGCGCATAGTGTCTGTTTTCTGTTTCATATTCAACGTGTGCTGTGTTGATTGTGATTCCTCTTTCTTTTTCTTCTGGAGCTTTATCGATATCTTCGTAGTTTTGTACTTCTGCTCCACCTGCTTTTGCTAATGTCATTGTGATTGCTGCTGTTGTTGTTGTCTTACCGTGGTCTACGTGACCTATTGTTCCTATATTTACGTGTGGCTTATTTCTTTCAAACTTTTGTCTTGCCATTGTTTATTCCTCCTGTTCACTTTTAAATTTAATATTTATATTTAAAGTAATTTTATTATTTATTTTCTCCTGCAACCTTTTCAGCTATACTCTTTGGAACTTCTTCGTAGTTAGCAAATTCCATGCTGTATGTTCCTCTACCTTGTGTTCTAGATCTTAAAACTGTTGCATATCCAAACATTTCAGATAATGGTACGAATGCAGATATAACTTGCGCTCCCCCTCTTGGGTTCATGCCTTCAATTCTACCTCTTCTAGAGTTAACATCTCCCATTACATCTCCCATGTATTCTTCAGGTACAACTATTTCTACCTTCATTACAGGTTCAAGTAATACTGGTGTTGCTTTAGCCATACCATTTTTGAATGCCATAGAACCAGCAACTTTAAATGCCATTTCAGATGAGTCAACATCATGGTATGATCCATCGTAACATTTAACCTTAAAGTTTATAACTGGGAATCCACCTAATATACCACTTTGACAAGCTTCTTGAATTCCGTTATCTACAGCTGGAACATATTCTCTTGGAATAGCTCCTCCAACTATAGCATTTTCAAATTCATATTCGCCTTCATGAGGTATTAATTCTATCCAACAATGTCCGTATTGTCCACGACCACCTGATTGTCTTACAAACTTACCTTCAGCTTTAACAGCATTTTTAATAGTTTCTTTGTAAGCAACTTGTGGAGCACCTACGTTACATTCTACTTTGAATTCTCTTTGTAATCTATCTACTATGATTTCAAGGTGAAGTTCACCCATACCAGCGATAATTACTTGGCCTGTTTCTTGGTCAGTATATGTTTTAAATGTTGGATCTTCTTCTGCAAGTTTTGCAAGCGCTATACCCATTTTTTCTTGAGCAGCTTTTGTTTTAGGTTCAATTGCAACAGATATAACTGGTTCTGGGAATTCCATGCTTTCAAGTATAACTGGTGTTTCTTCTGAACATAAAGTATCTCCAGTTGTAGTATTTTTTAATCCTATAACTGCACCTAATTCTCCAGCATATAATTCTTCAACTTCTTCTCTGTGGTTAGCATGCATTTTAACAAGTCTTCCGATTCTTTCTTTTTTGTTCTTGTTACTGTTTAATACATAGCTTCCACCCTTCATTATACCAGAGTAAATTCTTACGAATGCTAATTTACCAACAAATGGGTCTGTAGCTATCTTGAATGCTAATGCTCCTAGTGGTTCATCATCAGATGCGTGTCTTTCAACTTCATTTCCATCTTCATCAACACCTTTAATTGAAGGTATATCTAATGGGGATGGTAAATAAGCAAGAACTGCATCTAATAAATGTTGGATACCCTTATTTTTGTAAGCAGTACCGCAAAGTACTGGAACTATTTCATTAGCTATTGTAGCTTTTCTTAAAGCTGTATGTATTTCTTCTTCAGAAACTTCTTCACCTTCAAGATACTTCATCATTAATTCTTCATCAGTTTCAACAATAGCTTCCATCATAGCTGATCTGTATTCTTCAGCCTTATCTTTTAATTCTTCAGGAATTTCAACTTCATCGTAGTGTACTCCTAATTCTTTATCAAAGATAACAGCTTGCATTTTTATAAGATCAATGTGACCTTGATAGTCATCTTCTTTTCCTATTGGAATTTGTATTGGCACTGCATTTGCACGTAATCTATCTCTAACAGTTTGAACTGACATATAGAAATCAGCACCTAAGATATCCATTTTGTTTATAAAAATCATTCTAGGTACTTCATATTTATCTGCCTGTCTCCATACTGTTTCAGTTTGAGGTTCAACCCCGCCTTTTGCATCAAGAATAGTTATAGCACTATCAAGTACTCTTAAAGATCTTTCAACCTCAACAGTAAAATCTACGTGTCCTGGTGTGTCAATGATATTAATTTGGTGTTCTTTCCAAAAACAAGTAGTTGCAGCCGAAGTAATTGTTATACCTCTTTCTTGTTCTTGAACCATCCAGTCCATTGTTGCTGCACCTTCGTGAGTTTCTCCTATTTTATGAGTTTTTCCAGTATAGAATAATATACGCTCAGTTGATGTAGTTTTACCTGCATCTATATGTGCCATTATTCCGATGTTACGAAATTTGTTTAACGGATATTGTCTAGCCATTTCTTTTCCTCCTCTCAATGAATAAGTCCTATAGAAACAATCTTTAATTTTACAATTGGATAAAACTGTTTTGGGAAACCCAAAACAGTTTTATAATCAAGATTGAATTTTTATTAGTATCTGTAATGAGCAAATGCTTTGTTAGCTTCTGCCATTTTGTGTGTATCTTCTCTCTTTTTAACAGCTGATCCTGTATTGTTAGCAGCATCCATTAATTCTCCTGCTAATCTTTCTCTCATGTATTTTTCGCCTCTTTTTCTTGAAGCGTCAACAATCCATCTGATTCCTAATGTTTCTCTTCTTTCAGCTCTAACTTCCATTGGAACTTGGTAAGTAGCCCCACCAATTCTTCTAGCTTTTACTTCAAGTAATGGCATAACATTATTCATTGCAGTTTCGAAAACCTCTAATGGTTCACTTCCTGTTTTTTCTCCCATGATAGCGAAAGCGTCATAGCATATTTTTTGTGCTACTCCCTTTTTACCATCTAGCATTATGCCGTTTATTAATTTTGCAACAACCTTACTGTTGTATAATGGATCTGGTAGTACATCTCTTTTAGGTGTATTTCCTTTTCTTGGCACTTTTCTTCCCTCCTTAACATTTCATATTTAATTCATAGGTACTCGGTAACCTTACCGTAAAGCGCTCTCTTCTGCAAAATATAAGTATATAATCTATATATCAATGCTGAAGACATAGCACTGTTTTATTAACTATTTTTGTTTTGGTTTTTTTGCACCATATTTTGATCTTGCTTGCATTCTGTTAGCTACTCCAGCAGCATCTAATGCTCCTCTTACTATGTGATATCTAACACCTGGAAGGTCTTTTACTCTTCCTCCTCTTATTAAAACAACACTGTGTTCTTGTAAGTTGTGTCCTATACCTGGAATGTAAGCTGTAACTTCATAACCATTTGTAAGTCTTACTCTCGCTACTTTTCTTAACGCTGAGTTAGGCTTTTTAGGTGTGCTTGTTTTAACAACTGTACACACTCCTCTCTTTTGAGGACATTGTTTTAATGCTGGAGAATTTGACTTGTACTCTGCTGTCTTTCTTCCTTTTCTTACTAATTGGTTAATAGTTGGCATGTCTTCACCTCCTTGATTATTTTATGAAACTATATAAATTTTAGTTATAGCATAATTATTATATAAGTAATGCAACTGCTGCTCCTACTTCTATTCCACAAAACATGCCTAAATTTTTCATAGTATCTACATATATTATTTTGAGCAATCTTTTTCTGGCTAACATTACTACTGGATCTGTTAATTTTCCATCTGCATTTTTCGCTACATAAAGACACTTTCCCTTATTGTTTCGAACATATTTCATAGTCTGCTTCAGGCCAACAACTTTCTCTCCTTCAATTCTGCTAACCATTCAAGGGCCCCCTTAATACACTATGTTAGAGACACGCTTTGAAACATGCCTCTAATCATAATCTATATGCACAAAATGTATTTTATCATTTTAATTTTCTCATGTCAATAAAATCAACACTAAGCTTCATCAACATTTATTAATTCTTCTGGAATTTCTTCCTTGTCTGTATTTAATTTTATCGATCTATATCTCATCATTCCAGTTCCAGCTGGTATTAACTTACCTATTATTACATTTTCTTTCAATCCAAGTAATGGATCTATTTTTCCTTTTATGGCTGCATCAGTAAGTACTCTTGTCGTTTCTTGGAATGATGCTGCTGATAAGAATGAATCTGTAGCAAGAGCTGCTTTAGTTATTCCTAGTAAAGCAATTTCTCCTGTTGCTTCTTCTCCACCTTGTTCTCTTACTTTTTCATTAATTTCTTCAAAATCAAATATATCTACTAAAGTTCCTGGTAAAAACTCTGTATCACCAGACTCTTTTATTTTGACTTTTCTAGTCATCTGTCTTACAACAACTTCCAGATGCTTATCATTGATATCAACACCTTGAAGTCTATATACTTTTTGTACTTCTGACAATAAGTAATTTTTAACTTCTTTAGGTCCTTTTATAGCTAAAATATCATGTGGGTTAACAGAACCTTCTGTAATTTCGTCTCCAGCTTCTATTCTGTTTCCATTTATAACTTTTATTCTTGAACCAAATGGTATATCGTAACTCTTATCCACGCCTTCATTATCTATTACATGAACAATTCTCTTTTTCTTAGTTTCTTCTATCTTAACAGTACCTGCAACTTCAGAAATTATCGCAAGACCCTTTGGTTTTCTAGCTTCAAATAATTCCTCAACTCTAGGAAGACCTTGAGTTATATCCGCACCGGCAACTCCACCCGTATGGAATGTTCTCATTGTAAGCTGTGTACCTGGTTCTCCGATAGATTGTGCTGCAACTATCCCAACAGATTCTCCAATATTTATCTTATTAGCTGTAGCCATGTTCATACCATAACATTTTGCGCAAACACCATGTTTTGATTTACATGTAAATACAGATCTTATGTTAACTTTTTTAACACCACGTTTTTCAACTTCTTCAGCTAAATTAACATCCATATACGTATCTGCTGGAACTATAACTTCTCCTGTATTAGGATCTAAGATATCTTCTATTGAATATCTTCCTGTAAGTCTTTCCGTTAATGTTTCTATAACTTCATTTCCTTCTTTTATTTCAGAAACTTCATATCCATGTTGTGATCCACAATCTTCTTCTCTAACTATAACATCTTGGCTTACATCAACAAGTCTTCTTGTTAAGTATCCTGAGTCAGCAGTTTTAAGTGCTGTATCGGCGTTACCTTTTCTAGCACCGTGAGTAGATATGAAGTACTCAAGTACATCAAGTCCTTCTCTGAATGATGCTCTAATTGGTAACTCAATGATTTTACCAGATGGATTAGCCATAAGTCCTCTCATACCAGCAAGCTGTTTGATCTGAGACTTAGATCCTCTGGCCCCTGAGTCAGCCATCATGAAGATTGGATTAAATCTATCCAAGTTATCCATTAACGCATTTGCAACATCTTCTGTTGTTTGAGTCCATTTTTCAATTACTCTTTCATATCTTTCGTCTTCAGATATAAATCCCCTTCTGTACATCTTTTCTATTTTTTCTACTGCTAAATCAGTGTCAGAAAGTAATTTATTTTTAGCTTCTGGTACTGTCATATCAGATACTGATATTGTTACAGCTCCAATAGTTGAGTAATGATATCCTCTAGCCTTAATTTTATCAAGCATAGTTGATGTTTCTGTTGGACCGTATTTGTTATAACATTTATCTATTATCTTTCCTAAGTTTTTCTTAGTTACTAGGAAATCAACTTCTAATTTAAACTCATTTTCAGGATTACTTCTATCGATAAATCCTAAATCTTGTGGTATAGAATCATTAAAGATTAGCTTTCCTGGTGTAGTATCAATTATTCCACTTATGACCTCACCATCTTTTTCTTTTGTCATTCTAACCTTTATTTTCGCATGTATATCTATAGCACCTGTTTGATATGCCATCATAACTTCATCTGGATTTGAGAATACTTTACCTTCTCCTTTAACACCATCTTTATCTATTGTTAAATAATACGAACCTAATATCATATCCTGAGTAGGAACACATACTGGTTTACCATCTGAAGGTTTCAAAATATTATTTGCTGCAAGCATTAAGAATCTAGCTTCTGCTTGTGCTTCAACTGATAAAGGTACATGGACAGCCATTTGGTCTCCATCGAAGTCCGCATTATATGCTGTACATACTAACGGATGAAGTTTTATTGCTCTTCCTTCAACAAGCACTGGTTGGAATGCTTGAATTCCAAGTCTATGAAGAGTAGGAGCACGGTTTAATAATACAGGATGTTCTGATATAACTTCTTCAAGCACATCCCATACTTGAGGCATAACTCTTTCAACCATTTTCTTAGAACTCTTAATATTATGAGCCGCTCCGCTTTCAACAAGCTTTTTCATAACAAATGGCTTAAATAATTCAAGGGCCATTTCCTTTGGAAGACCGCATTGATACATTTTCAACTCTGGTCCTACAACTATAACTGAACGTCCAGAATAGTCAACACGTTTTCCAAGTAAGTTTTGTCTGAATCTTCCTTGCTTACCTTTAAGCATATCAGATAATGATTTTAATGGTCTGTTTCCAGGACCAGTAACTGGTCTTCCTCTTCTACCATTATCGATAAGAGCATCTACAGCTTCCTGTAACATTCTCTTTTCATTTCTTACTATTATATCAGGAGCTCCTAAATCTAAAAGCTTCTTCAATCTATTATTTCTATTTATAACTCTTCTATATAAATCATTTAAATCAGATGTTGCAAATCTTCCACCGTCCAATTGAACCATCGGTCTTAAATCTGGAGGTATTACTGGAATAACATCTATTATCATCCATTGAGGTTTATTAGTAGATTTTCTAAATGATTCAACAACTTCTAATCTTCTTATAGTTCTTACTTTCTTTTGACCTGTACTAGTCTTTAAAGCTTCTTTTAGTTCTTGAGATAATTGTTCTAAATTTATTTCTTCTAAAAGATTTTTTACAGCTTCAGCACCCATTCCAGCTTCAAAAGCTTCTTCTCCATATTTTTCAACACTTTCTCTATATTCTTTCTCACTTAGTAGTTGTTTCTTTAATAGTGGAGTTTCTTTAGGGTCTAAAACAACATATGATGCAAAATATAATACTTTTTCCAAAGATCTAGGTGACATATCAAGTATAAGCCCCATACGAGATGGTATTCCTTTAAAATACCATATGTGAGATACAGGGGCTGCAAGTTCTATATGCCCCATTCTTTCACGTCTTACTTTGGATTTTGTTACTTCTACTCCACATCTATCACATACTATACCTTTATATCTTACTCTCTTATATTTACCACAGTGACATTCCCAATCCTTTATAGGTCCAAATATTCTTTCACAGAATAATCCATCTTTTTCAGGTTTTAAAGTCCTATAGTTAATAGTTTCAGGTTTTTTTACTTCCCCTCTCGACCATTCTCTTATTTGCTCTGGTGAAGCTAAACCAATTTGTAATGCCTCAAAATTATTTAACTCTATCAAGGGTAAATCCTCCCTCCACATTAATGTTCATCATTAAAATCTTCTAACTCTAACCCATTTTCAAGTTCATCTAATGGTAGATCATTATATTCTAACTTCATTTCATCAAATTCATCAATGTCATTCATATCTTCTACAGCTTCTTCACTATCGTCTTTTGATTGTTGGTGTTGTGTAGTTGGAATGATTTCATCTTCATTTCCTTCTATGTTAACACCTAATTCTTCCATTTCCTCTTCCACAGATTCTTTTATTGTGATTTCTTCATTATCACCACTTAATACTTTTACATCTAAGCATAAAGCTTGAAGTTCTTTTATAAGTACTTTAAATGATTCTGGAACTCCTGGTTCTGGAATATTTTCTCCCTTAACAATAGCTTCATAAGTCTTAACTCTACCAACAACATCATCTGATTTAACTGTTAGAACTTCTTGAAGTGTGTGTGCCGCACCATATGCTTCAAGTGCCCAAACTTCCATTTCTCCGAATCTTTGACCACCGAATTGTGCTTTACCACCCAATGGTTGTTGAGTAACCAATGAATATGGTCCTGTAGATCTTGCATGTATCTTATCATCAACCAAGTGATGAAGTTTTAAGATATACATATATCCTACAGTTACTCTATTATCAAAAGGTTCTCCTGTTCTTCCGTCATATAAAACAGTTTTACCATCAGCATTATATCCAGCTTCTTTTAATAAATCTACAATTTCATCTTCGAATGCACCATTAAATACTGGTGTTGCTATGTGCCATCCCATTTCTCCTGCTGCCCATCCTAAGTGAACTTCAAGTACCTGACCGATATTCATACGAGAAGGTACGCCTAGAGGATTTAAGCATATTTGAAGTGGTCTTCCGTCTGGTAAGAATGGCATATCTTCTTCTGGTAATATTCTAGAAATAACACCCTTATTACCATGTCTTCCTGCCATCTTATCTCCAACTGATATTTTTCTTTTTTGTGCTATATAGCATCTTACAAGTTCATTAACTCCTGGAGGTAATTCATCACCATTTTCTCTTGTAAACACTTTTACATCAACAATGATTCCTGCTTCTCCATGAGGAACTCTTAATGAAGTATCTCTAACTTCTCTTGCTTTCTCTCCGAATATAGCTCTTAGAAGTCTTTCTTCAGCTGTAAGTTCTGTTTCTCCCTTAGGAGTAACTTTACCTACTAATATATCTCCTGATCTAACTTCTGCACCTATTCTTACGATTCCACGTTCATCTATATTTTTAAGAGCATCTTCTCCTACATTAGGTATATCTCTTGTTATTTCTTCTGGTCCTAGTTTTGTATCCCTAGCTTCTGATTCATATTCTTCAATGTGAATAGATGTAAATATATCATCACGTACAAGTTGCTCTGAAACTAACATAGCATCCTCGTAGTTATATCCTTCCCAAGTTATGAATCCCATACGTATATTTTGACCTAATGCAATTTCACCAAAATCTGTAGATGGTCCATCAGCTAAAACATCCCCAGCTTTTAATTTCTCACCCTTGCTTACTATAGGTCTTTGATTTATACAAGTTCCTTGGTTAGATCTCTTGTATTTAAGAAGTTTACATCTATCAAGCCCACCATCAGCATCTCTTCTGATTCTTACTTCAGTTGAACTTACATATTCAACTACACCATCATGTTCAGCCTTAGGTAATACCCCTGAATCTACAGCTGCTTTAAACTCTATTCCTGTTCCAACAATTGGAGCTGCTGGTTTTAGTAATGGAACTGCCTGACGTTGCATGTTGGATCCCATAAGTGCACGGCTGGCGTCATCATTTTCAAGGAAAGGTATCATAGCTGTAGCTACAGATACTATTTGACTAGGTGAAACATCCATTAAATCAACTTGATGTTTTGATACAACTATAACATCTTCTAATGTTCTAACTGTTATCTTGTCTTCTAGGAAATGACCTTCTTTATCTAATGGCTCTTTTGCTTGAGCTACTAAATAATGATCTTCTTCATCTGCTGTTAAGTATACAAGTTCCTCTTTTACTCTTGCATCTTTCTTATCTACAAGTCTATATGGAGTTTCTATAAACCCATACTCATTAACCTTAGCATAACATGCAAGTGAGTTAATAAGACCTATGTTAGGTCCTTCAGGAGTTTCTATTGGACACATTCTACCATAATGAGAATGGTGAACGTCTCTAACTTCAAATCCAGCTCTTTCTCTTGAAAGTCCTCCTGGTCCTAAAGCTGATAATCTTCTCTTGTGAGTCAATTCTGATAAAGGATTTGTTTGATCCATGAATTGTGAAAGCTGAGAACTTCCAAAGAATTCCTTTATCGCAGCTGCTACCGGTCTAATATTAATTAATGCTTGAGGTGTTATAACTTCTTGGTCTTGAATAGTCATTCTTTCTTTGACTACTCTTTCCATTCTTGATAATCCAATTCTAAATTGGTTTTGTAATAATTCACCAACAGATCTTAATCTTCTATTTCCTAAATGATCTATATCATCTATAGTACCTATTGAATAAGGTAATCCTAATTCATAACTAACAGTCGCATAAATGTCATCTACAACTATATGTTTTGGAATCAATTCATGTATGTTCTTTCTTATTTCTTCCTTTATACTTTCTTCATCTGTATAATTATCAAGAATTTTCTTTAATGTAGGATAATGAACATGCTCTTTTATTTTCAAATCTGAAATGTCAAAATCCACAAAATTATGTATGTCAACAAAATTATTTCCTATTACTTTTATAACTTTATCTTCAACTTGAATATTTACAGCATTTATAGCACAATTTTGTATTTCTAATGCTTTATCTCTTTCAATAGTCTCACCTTTTTGTACTATAATCTCACCAGTGAATGGGTTAACAACATCTTCCGCTGCTACTTGATTAAGTAATCTTATATAAATAGCTAGCTTTTTGTTGAATTTATATCTACCAACTCTAGATAAATCATATCTCTTAGCATCAAAAAATAAAGAATTTATAAGAGACACTGCACTATCTACTGTAGGTGGTTCACCTGGTCTTAATCTTTTATATATCTCAAGTAATGCTTCTTCTCTAGTCTTTGTATTATCTTTTTCTATAGTTGATTTTAGTCTTTCTTCTTCACCAAACCATTCTATAATTTCAGCGTCACTTCCAAGGCCTAATGCTCTTATTAAAATACTAATTGGAAGTTTTCTTGTTTTATCGATTCTTACGTATATAATATCGTTAGAATCTGTTTCATATTCTAGCCAAGCTCCTCTATTAGGTATAACTGTAGCTGAAAATAGTTTTTTACCTGTCTTATCTACATCGTAACCATAGTAAGCTCCTGGTGATCTTACAAGCTGACTTACTATAACTCTTTCCGCTCCGTTAATCACAAACGTACCCTGTTGTGTCATTAACGGAAAATCTCCCATGAACACTTCTTGTTCTTTTACTTCTCCAGTTTCTTTGTTAAGTAATCTTACCTTAACTTTTAAAGGTGCAGCATAAGTTGCATCTCTCTCTTTACACTCTTCTACAGAATATTTAATAGCATCTTTATCTAAGTTATAATCTATAAATTCTAAGATAAGATTGCCTGTGTAATCCTGTATTGGATTGATATCATCAAATACTTCATTTAGTCCTTCTTTCCAAAACCAATCGTAGGAATTTAATTGTACCTCAATAAGGTTCGGCATAGGACACATTTCTTTTACTTTTGAAAAGCTCATTCTCGTTCTTTTACCAATTTGAATAGGATGTACCATTAAAATTTTCACCCCTCGCATAAGAATAACAAAAAATGTAACACTCTAGGAACTTATATTCCTAGAAGACACACGCTCATCCTGTTAGTATAACCAAAAAAACTATATTCATTCAATAATTGTTAATTACTGATTACACTATGGTTTATACTTTCATGCATTAAATTATAATATCATAATAGTTTTCAAGTGTCAATATACAAGATAGTTCGTTGCATTTAAAAAAGGCACTTATATAAGTGCCTTTTTATTATATAAAAGTCTTATTTTAATTCTATAGTAGCACCAACTTCTTCAAGTTTTGCTTTCATTTCTTCAGCAGCATCTTTAGCTACGCCTTCTTTAAGTGTCTTAGGAGCTCCATCAACTATTTCTTTAGCTTCTTTTAATCCTAATCCAGTTAATTCTCTAACAGCTTTTATAACTTTGATCTTTTGAGAACCTGAGTTAGCTAAAACTACATCAAATTCTGATTTTTCTTCAGCAGCTCCTGCTCCTGCAACTGCTCCTGCAACTGCAACTGGTGCCGCAGCACTTACTCCAAATTCTTCTTCACATGCTTTTACTAGTTCGTTTAATTCTAATACTGACATTTCTTTTATAGCTTGAATCATTTCTTCTCTTGTCATTATAATCGCACCTCCATATTATTTTGAACTCTATAAGTTATATTCTATTTCTTATTCTTCAGCAGAACCATTTTTTTCTGCTATAGCATTTAATAAGTAAACAAAATTTGACATTGGAGCTTTTAGGCTGCCAAGTAATTTTGCAATAAGAACTTCTTTTGGTGGTATTGTTGCAAGCTCCTTAATTGCAGCTTCATCAAATACCTTTCCTTCAACTACTCCAGCTTTTAATTCTAATTTCTTATGATCTTTTGCGAAATCATTAAGTATTCTTGCTGGTGCAGTTGCATCATCATAACCTATTGCTAAAGATACTGGTCCTTCTAAGTATTCAACAATACCTTCCATACCTAATTCTTTAGCTGCTAAAGTTACTAATGTGTTTTTGTAAACTTTGTATTCTACTCCAGCTTCTCTTAATTGTTTTCTAAGTTCTGTATCTTCTTCAACATTAAGTCCTTGATAGCTAGCTAATACAACTGATTGAGCTTTTTCTAACTTTTCTCTTATTTCTTGTACTTTAGCTTCTTTTATTTGTCTATTTTTACCTGCCACCGTAGCCACCTCCTTAACAAAAACTAAAAGCCTCTTCCAGACACGAAGAGGCTTAATATATCCAAAATACCGAATATTTAAATCCTCGGTAGGTTGGTTCCCCGTTATGCTTTCGCACCTACTGTCTGCGGAGTATTATCTTATCTAATTAATAGAACCTTTTGAATTATATCAAATTCAAATTAAGTTGTCAATACTAACCTAAAACTTTTGCTGGGTTAATTTTAACTCCTGGTCCCATAGTGCTTGATATAGCTACTGATTTAATGTATTGTCCTTTAGCTGCTGCTGGTTTAGCTTTAACTATAGCTTCCATTAATACATTGTAGTTTTCTGCTAATTTTTCATTTCCAAAAGATTTTTTACCTACTGGAACGTGAACTATAGCAGTTTTATCTAGTCTGTATTCAACTTTACCAGCTTTGATATCAGCTATTGCTTTAGCAACATCAAATGTAACTGTTCCTGATTTAGGGTTAGGCATTAATCCCTTAGGTCCTAATACTCTACCTAATCTTCCTACTACTCCCATCATATCTGGTGTAGCTACTACTACGTCAAATTCAAACCAATTTTCTTTTTGAATTTTATCTAAATATTCTTCTGCTCCTACATAATCTGCTCCTGCAGCTTCTGCTTCTTTAACCTTATCTCCCTTTGCAAATACTAAAACTCTAACTTTCTTTCCTGTTCCATGAGGAAGTACTACTGCTCCTCTAACTTGTTGATCTGCATGTCTTGGATCAACACCAAGTCTTATAGAAAGTTCTATAGTTTCATCGAATTTAGCTTTTGCAGTTTTTAAAGTAAGATCTATAGCTTCAGAAGGTGTATATAAAGCATTTTTATCTATTAATTTAATGCTTTCAGCATACTTTTTACCCATTTTTGCCATATTCTTTCCTCCTTGTGGTATTAGCGGTGAATACCTCCCACTAATTTAACATATTTTATTCTTCTACTGTTATACCCATGCTTCTAGCAGTACCTGCTATCATGCTCATAGCAGTTTCTACAGATGCAGCATTTAAATCAGGCATCTTAGTTTCAGCTATTTCTTTTAATTGAGCTTTAGTTATCTTACCAACTTTAGTCTTATTAGGTTCTCCTGAACCACTTTCTAATCCAGCTGCTTTTTTAATTAAAACTGCTGCTGGAGGAGTCTTAAGAATGAAGCTGAAAGATCTATCTTGATATACAGAAATTATAACTGGAATTGTCATTCCTGCTTGATTTGCTGTTTTAGCATTGTATTCCTTACAGAAAGCCATAATGTTAACACCGTGTTGTCCTAATGCTGGTCCAACTGGTGGTGCTGGAGTTGCCTTTCCTGCTGGAAGTTGAAGTTTAATCATTCCTACTACTTTTTTTGCCATAGTTTACACCTCCTCATATGTGGTAATGCGAGTTTTTTCAACTCTCCCACTGTAAGACTTCGTCTTATAGCAGATTAATCTAGTTTTTCTATTTGATTAAAATTAAGTTCAGTAGGTGTTTCCCTACCAAACATATTAACTAACGCTTTAATCTTTTGTTTTTCAACATTTATTTCTTGTATTACTGCAACAAAACTCTTCAGAGGTCCTGAAATTACTTTTACACTTTCCCCTACTGAAATATCTATATCTATAGTTTTTTCACTTATACCCATAGCTAACACTTCTTCTTCAGTTAGAGGTACTGGTTTTGATCCAGGTCCTACAAATCCCGTAACTCCTCTTGTATTTCTAACTATGTACCAAGATTCATCTGACATTATCATCTTCACAAGGACATAACCAGGAAAGACTTTTTTCTGAGTTACTTTTTTCTTTCCTTCTTTTACTTCAACTACTTCTTCCATAGGGACTTGTATGTCGTGAATTAGATCGTGTAATCCTCTGTTTTCTATTGTTTTTTCCAAATTCACTTTTACTTTGTTTTCATAACCAGAGTAAGTATGAACAACATACCAACGAACTTTTTCTGCCATATTTCAGGAAATGAGATAACTCTCATTCCTACCTCCCTTTTATTTTAATATTATCATATCATCTTATTTAAAAATAATCTTATAAAGACTACTAAATCCAGAATCCATAAGTCCTATTATAATAGCACTAACAGCACAAAAAAACAAAACTATAATAGTAGACTTCTTCGTTTGTTCTTTAGGTGGCCAAGTTATCCTTTTGGTCTCTGCCTTAAGTTCTTTTAAAAACTTGACTATACCTCCAGATGACTGCTTTTCAAGCTTTTTACTTTCATTTAAAGCCATTATATTCACATCCTTATTTTTTTTAGTGAATACAGATAACTATTTTGTTTCTTTGTGAAGTGTGTGCGTGTGGCAGAATTTGCAATACTTTCTCATTTCTAATCTTTCTGAATTGTTCTTTTTGTTTTTCATTGTATTGTAGTTTCTTTGTTTACATTCTGTACATGCTAAAGTTACTTTTACTCTCACAACCTACACCTCCATATTCTGCGTATACACACACAGGTATTGCTTACATGTGTAGTATATAATTTCTTCTCTGTAAATACTACGCTGAGTTTGCGCGTTACCTTACAAACTTATCACAAGTTACTGTATATGTCAACTTTTTTTTGTATATTATCGCTTTATATATAATTTTATACCATCTTTTACATTTAATACATTTTTAATGTATTTATAATGCATTTTCTTTCAAAAGGACTAAGCTTCAAACCTAGTCCCTTCATCATTATTTATTTTTCATTTAAAGTTAAAACTTAACATCCAGTTAAATTATTCAGTTATTGTAGTAACAACTCCTGAACCAACTGTTCTTCCACCTTCTCTGATAGCAAATCTTAAGTTGCTTTCCATTGCTACTGGTGTAATTAATTCTACTGTCATATCTATGTGATCTCCTGGCATTACCATTTCTACTCCGTCTGGTAAAGCGATTGATCCTGTTACGTCTGTTGTTCTGAAGTAGAATTGTGGTCTATATCCGTTAAAGAACGGAGTGTGTCTTCCACCTTCTTCTTTCTTTAATACATATACTTGACCTACGAATTTTTTGTGTGGAGTTACTGTATCAGGTTTTGCTAATACTTGACCTCTTTCGATTTCGTCTCTTTGTACTCCTCTTAATAATGCTCCAATGTTATCTCCAGCCATTGCTTCATCTAACATCTTTCTGAACATTTCTACTCCTGTAATTGTTGTCTTTCCGATTTCTTCTTTCATTCCTACGATTTGTACTTCGTCTCCTACGTGTAGTACTCCTCTTTCAACTCTTCCTGTTGCAACTGTTCCTCTTCCTGTGATTGTGAATACATCTTCCACTGGCATTAAGAATGGTTGATCTGTTGCTCTTTCTGGAGTTGGGATGTATGCATCTACTGCTGCCATTAAATCTAAGATGCATTGATCGTCGCCTTCTTCGATTGCTTTTAATGATGATCCTACTACTACTGGGCATTCATCTCCATCGAATCCGTATTCGCTTAATAATTCTCTTACTTCCATTTCTACTAATTCTAATAATTCTGGATCGTCTACTTGGTCTGATTTATTTAAGAATACTACTATGTGGTTAACTCCTACTCTTGATGCTAGTAGTATATGTTCTCTTGTTTGTGGCATTGGACCATCTGCTGCTGATACAACTAAGATAGCTCCATCCATTTGTGCTGCTCCTGTAATCATGTTCTTTACATAATCTGCGTGTCCTGGGCAGTCAACGTGCGCATAGTGTCTGTTTTCTGTTTCATATTCAACGTGTGCTGTGTTGATTGTGATTCCTCTTTCTTTTTCTTCTGGAGCTTTATCGATATCTTCGTAGTTTTGTACTTCTGCTCCACCTGCTTTTGCTAATGTCATTGTGATTGCTGCTGTTGTTGTTGTCTTACCGTGGTCTACGTGACCTATTGTTCCTATATTTACGTGTGGCTTATTTCTTTCAAACTTTTGTCTTGCCATTGTTTATTCCTCCTGTTCACTTTTAAATTCAATTAAATTAATTAAATTAAATATTTTTAACCTTTTCGTAAACCTATCCTGGTGTGTTGTCAGCTGTTTTAATTCATGGAGCCCACGACCGGGCTTGAACCGGCGACCTCCACCTTACCAAGGTGACGCTCTGCCAGCTGAGCTACATGGGCATCATTCCTTCTTACCTTAGGTATCGAGCCCATGACACCCTTTTTAAGAATCAAACTTTTCCTAAAAAAGTTGCTCCTCATATGCTGTTTTTCAAAAGCCCTATACCAATTATTTATTTTACTATTTACACTTTTTTTTGTCAACAACTTTTCACCTTTTTATTCAAGCATTTTTCTAGCTTCCTCTTAACTCTCTGAAGAGCATTATCAATAGATTTAGAATGTCTATCTAAATCACATGCAATTTCTTGATAAGATTTCCCTTGAAGATATGAATTTAAAACTTCTAATTCAAGTTCTGAAAGCACCTCTTGAATATCACTCTCTATTTTTAATACCTCTTCTCTACTTATAACCAATTCTTCAGGATCACATATTTTTACTGTAGATAATATATCTAACAAAGTTCTATCTGATTCTTCATCATAAATAGGTTTATTTAAAGAAACATATGTATTAAGAGGTATATGCTTTTGTCGTGTAGCTGTTTTTATAGCTGTTATTATTTGTCTTGTGACACACAACTCCGCAAAAGCTTTAAAAGAAGCTAATTTATCAGGTTTAAAATCTCGTATTGCTTTATAAAGCCCTATCATACCTTCTTGATAAATATCCTCTTTATCCGCTCCTATTAAAAAATAAGACTTTGCTTTGGCTTTTACAAAGTTTTTATATTTATTTATCAAATATTCCTGAGCCTCTACATCACCTTGTTTTGCTTCCAAAGCTATATCTTCATCTAGCCTTTCATTTGTTTCCATTTCTATATCATTTTCGCCAACGCGTATCTTATTCAACAAAATATCCCCTCCACCCAATATAGCAGAATTAACCTTAAAATCATATCGCAATATACATTATATATTTTATTATACATTAAAAGGAAATTTATAGTCAAGATTTTTTACCGACTTTTTCTAATTTTTTCAAGTTTTTGTAAAACTTTTTCATTAATTCTGTCTTCTAATAGTAATCTATTCATACTACTAGTTTTTTTGGTTTTGGCTACAATTTTCTCATTAGTATTCTTAACTTCATTATAAAATTCAATGGAAGACATTCTTGTGGCTCCCCGTTGAAATGTAACTTGTTGTTCTAAAGAGTCAGATGTTACAACACATACTTCTATCTTTCTTCCTAAATTACTAACATATCTTTCTATAAAACTATCTGCTGTTTCTCCTTCTTTAGTAAATACTACTATAACGTTGTTCATTCTTTCTTTTTTTTCAAGGCTTCCTTTTAAAAGATGAGCATCAAAAACCACGAATATCTTGTATCCATTATATGCCCCATAATTTTGCATTAATTCAATAAGTTTATTTCGCGCCGCCTCAAAACTGTACTCTTTAATTTTCTTTAAATCCGGCCAACTATTAATAACATTATATCCATCTACAAATACGTTTCTCACAATATTACACTATTCCATTTTTTGTTTTAAGACCTCATACATCATGATACCGGCCGCTACAGATGCATTTAAAGATGTTATATTCCCTACCATTGGAACTTTAACCAAAACATCGCACTTTTCTTTTGTAAGCTTTGAGATTCCTCTTCCTTCACTACCTATAACCAAAGCTACTGCCCCTTTAAAGTTTGTTTGAAAACAATAACTTTCTCCAGCCATATCCGCTCCATAAACCCAAATTCCTTTTTCTTTAATATCATCAATAGATCTATTTAAATTTGCTACTTTTGCCACCTTCATATATTCAGTAGCCCCAGCTGATGTTTTATATACAGTTGGAGTTATCCCAACATTTCTTCTCTTAGGTATTATTATCCCATGAACTCCACAAATTTCAGCTGTTCTCATTATAGAACCTAAATTATGTGGATCTTCAATTTCATCTAATATTAAAATAAAAGGATCCTCACCTTTTTCTTCTGCACACTTAAGTATATCTTCAACCTCACAATATTGATACGGAGTAACTATAGCCATTACACCTTGATGTGATCCTGTTATAGACATTGAATCAAGCTTTTTTCTATCAACTTCTTTTATTACTATTCCTTTATCCTTTGCAATTGCTACAACTTTATTTATAGAACCTGTAACGCTTCCTTTAGCAATCATTACATATTCTACAGTTCTATCACTTTTTAAAGCCTCTATAACTGCATTTCTTCCCTCTATTAAGTCTTCTCTCTCTTCTTTATTCGCAATATTATTATTTTTTCCGTTGTTTTTTTTAAATTCCTTCATATGATACCTCTTTCATATTGTAAAGTTTTATTTATGAATATTTTTCTCTTACATCTTTAACACTACCACAAGTCATGGTTCCTTCTGGACAATTTCCTTTAACACATAAAGGCCCAGCATTTTTGAATAAAATAGGAGCCACTTTTCTAACTTCTTTTAGCATTTCATCTGCTAAAGCATGAATTTCCCATTGAGCTCTGTTACAACATCTATGTTCAAAAAAGTTCATTAAACTTCTAGCATTCATAGTAAGAACTACTTTAGTTTCACAAGCGTTTGGGAAAACATATCTTGCATCCTCAATAGCCTTTTTTTCAGCAGCTAATTTTTTCATACCATTATCTATATATTTTTCTTTTAATATATCAACAATTTCATCATATGCTTTTTGACTCTTTTCCATAGCTTCAATAAAAATTTCTCTTGCGTTATCATTTTTCTCAATCTCAGGCGGAACTATGTAATTAAATTGATTTAATTTAACATACCTTTGACTTTGTTGTGAATAAGATGCAATTCTATGTCTAACTAATTGATGTGTTAAAGAACGTGATACTCCTTCAACCGCAAATGTAAATGACACATGTTCTATTGGTGACATATGCCCATATGACATTAACCTATTTAAAAATCCTTGAACATTTTCTTCATCTAATCCTTCCAATATATCATCTATTCCAACAGCACTATAGCAAAGTTTTGCAGCTGATGCTATAACTTTTTCCGGATTTGGTGTGTGTTCTATTAATCTAACTTTTAACTCCATTCTTCTACCCCTTACTAAAATTATCTATTTATGTATTTTCACAATAATATTCATTAATTCATTAAGTCTCTCTAACTGATTTGTCAAATATAAAAATCCCATTAATGCTTCAAAACCAGTTGCCATTCTATATTCTGTAACATCTGCATTTTTAGGCACTGTTCCTGATTTAGCATTTCTTCCTCTTTTAAATATTCTACATTCTTCCTCAGTTAAAATATCCATCATTTCCTTCATTAGTTCACTTTGAGAATGTGCTTTAACAAAAGAAACTGCCTTTACATGAAGTTTATGTGCAGACATATCTCTATGTTCATCAACTAAGTATGTTCTTACAAACACTTCATAAATAGCATCGCCTATAAATGCTAATACTAAAGGATTTAACTGCATAGCTTCATTTATGGTAAACTTATTTTTCAAAAAGTCAATTTCCATTTAAATATCTCCTTTATGATACATTGCGTCATTAAGTTAATGATACTATAATTTCAATAAATTTAAAAGTGCAGTCATTTTAATATGACCACACTTTATTTTTAATTATTATTGTTCTTTTTTCCATCTAACTCCTTGAGGTGTATCTTCTAAAACTATCCCTCTAGCCTTTAAATCATCTCTTATTTTATCAGCCAATGCCCAATTTCTATCTTTTCTTGCTTGTTGTCTTTGTTCTATTAATCCTTCTATTTCAGCATTTAAATCAAGCATTGTTGATTTTTGAAGTATTCCAAGGGGCATACCAAGTTCTCTTATAATTTCTAAAGAATAGTTAACTAATTCTTTTGAAGAATCTGCATTTACATGTGTATTTATTTCCTTTATTAAATCAAAAATTACAGCTATAGCATCCGCAGTATTAAAATCATCGTCCATTTTTTCTATATACTTTTCTTTATATGAATTTAATACTTTAGTGTATTCTTTTTCATCTTCAGTCATTTTTTCTATTTTAACTTCATCTAAAAGTCTTTCTAAATTTCCTATTGAATTATATAATCTTTCATTAGAAGCTTTAGCACTCTCTAAAAGCTCATCACTAAAATTTAAAGGTGTTCTATAATGAGCTGAAAGCATAAATAATCTAATTACTTCTGCATCATATCTTTCTAATATCTCTCTTGTAGTAAAAAAGTTATTTAAAGACTTAGACATCTTTTTATTATTAATATTTAAATAAGCTGAATGCATCCAATAGTTTGCAAAAGCCTTTCCATTTCTAGCTTCACTTTGAGCTATTTCATTTTCATGATGCGGGAATACTAAATCAGCACCCCCTGCATGTATATCTATAGTATCTCCAAGCAATTTATGCGCCATGCAAGAACACTCTATATGCCATCCTGGTCTACCCTTTCCCCATGGACTTTCCCAAGATGGTTCACCTGGTTTTTCATTCTTCCAAATTGCAAAATCCATTGGATCTTGTTTTCTCTCATCTACCGTTATTCTTGCCCCTGCTTGTAAATCTTCTAAATTTTGACCCGATAATTTTCCATATTCAGTGAATTTTTTTGTACTAAAATATACATCACCATCAACCTTATAAGCATATCCTTTATCAATTAAATCTTTAACAAAAGCTACTATTTCATCCATAAATTCCGTTGCTCTTGGATTTACTGTTGCTCTTTTTATATTTAACCCATCTGAATCTTTATAGTATTCCTCTATAAATCTGTCTCCTAATTCTTTCACCGTTATATTTTCTTCATTAGCCTTTTTTATCATCTTATCATCTATATCCGTAAAATTTTGTATAAAATTAACCTTATACCCCTTATACTCAAAATATCGTCTTATAGTATCAAATACTAAAAAAGTTCTTCCATTTCCTATATGAAAATAATTGTATACTGTAGGACCACAGACATACATATTAACTTCTCCATCTTTTATAGGCTTAAATTCTTCTTTTTGTCTAGTCATAGTATTAAATAGTTTCATTTTATTGCCTCCTAACAAGTTATATATCACTTATTCTATTTATGATAACCTAAAATTTCTCAGTATATTATCGCATTTACTACCCTATTATAAATTATACATATTTATTGTTTATTCTTCTACTAGTAAATCACTATATTTATGTACTAATATAGTGTTTCTTATATAATTTAATAAACTCCCTTTAATAAATTATTAGAGGGAGTTCCTTTTCGTTAATATTTTTAATTATTTTCTAATATAGTTTTTCCTATAACTAAGTCCTCTGGCGTAGTTATCTTTATATTGTTATAACTTCCTTCATATAAGTATACTTCATGGCCACAATTCTCTACAACCGATGTATCATCTGTAACTTGTATCTTTTCACTTAATACCTTTCTATGAGATTCTAATATTAAGTTATACTTAAAACTTTGAGGTGTCTGAACTGAAAATAGTTTTTCTCTCTTTAACGTTTCTGTAGAAAATCCATCTTCTCTTTTTACCTTTATTGTATCTTTAACACTTACACCACAAGCACAAGCTCCATATAAATTAGCATACTTTATACCATCATTAATTACTCTATCTTCAACAAAAGGTCTTGCTCCATCATGTATTAAAACTATATCGCTACCTTCCGATGCAAGTATACCATTTATAACCGATTCTTGTCTTGTGGATCCCCCTTTTACTATTTTTTTAACTTTATCTAAGCTATATTTATTCAAAATATTTTTCTTGCAATACTCAATTTCTTCTTTAGCTAAAACTAACACTATTTTATCTATAAAGTTATTATCTTGAAATTTTTTTAGTGTATAGTATAAAATAGGTTTTCCATCCAACTCTATAAACTGTTTGTTTATATCAGCCTTCATTCTGCTTCCCCTACCTGCAGCTACTATAATTGCACAATTATTACTCACACTAAACACCTCTTTAGTATTTATCTTTTTTGTCTTGCAAATATCATTCTCCCAGCGGCAGTTTGTAGTACTGATGTAACTATTACATCCATAACTTCACCAATGTGTCTTCTTCCACCTTCAACAACTATCATTGTACCATCATCTAAATATCCTATTCCTTGCTCTTGCTCTTTTCCATCTTTAATAATTTGTAATGTCATTTCTTCACCTGGAAGAACTACAGGTTTTACCGCATTAGCAAGTTCATTTATATTTAATACCGGCACTCCTTGTACTCCGGCTACTTTGTTTAAATTGTAATCATTTGTTATTACTTTTCCTTTTAAAACTTTTCCTAATTTTAAAAGCTTACTATCTACTTCTTCAATTTCCGGAAAATCTCTATCTGTTATATGAACATCTAATCCTAACTCTTTTTGAAGGCTATTAAGTATATCAAGTCCTCTTCTGCCCCTATTTCTCTTTAAACTATCAGACGAATCTGCTATATGCCTTAATTCATCCAAAACAAAATTAGGTATAACTAAAGTTCCTTCAATAAATCCAGTTTGACATATATCCAAAATTCTTCCGTCTATTATTACAGATGTATCTAACACTTTAGGAATTCCCTTGTAAGAAGATTTTATTTTTTTTTCTTTAATATTTCCTGGTTTCCTAAGATTAATTGCAAAACCAATTATATCTTCTTTCTTTTTTACAAAAACATCCGATAACACAAGTGCTACTATAAGTACTATAATTACACCAATTATTTTTCCAATAACAGATTCATTAAATAAACTTGCTATAGGAATTGAAATGAGCAATCCTATAATACCTCCAACAGCCCCAATCAATACGTCTACTGCAGGTGTCTTTTGTATGCTATCTTCTAAATATTCTATAAATTTAGTTATTAGAGAACTTAAAACAGGTGAAAGCAAAAACAATATAAGTCCTAAAAACAAAGAAGAAAAAATTAAAAATATAATTTTTAAAATTACGTTATCATCAAAATATGATAATTTTTGTAATTGAAGAATCCACTTACCGCACAAGAATCCCAACGCTATTCCCATTAGAGTAAAAAGTCCCCTCAATATTTTTTTAAACATATAGTTCACCTCCTCAATAAATATAAACCCAAACATTATTTAACTTTTGTAATAACAATATATATTATTATATACGTTATTTCAACTAAAGGAAAATTTGTTTATAGTTTATTCATGAATATTTTCCTTCATATATATTTTTGACTAAAATTTAACTTATTAATCCCCCTATTAATAAAAAATTTAATGCTTTATTATATATACATGTACAAATTATAAATTTAGTTTTGTTGACAAAGCTACATAAAACATTTTATAATTAATTTGTAATATATTGGTTGATTACCACAAGGAGTTGAGACTATGAAAGACGTTATTTTTGATGATTTTCAAAATGCAGTAGATGAATCTCTTTTAAGACACAGAAGTTTATTAGATATAATCACAAAACTTCAAGAAACAGAAGGGCGAATAAATAGGGCTATTGCTAAATCAGTTACTAATTGTGGATGTATAGAAATTGATGCTGCAAAGCAATCTATACCAGAAGAAAGTAATATAAATATAGATAATTTAAAAACTCATTTAAATACACATCTAAATGGGAAACTCTGTGAAGGTTGCAGAGATGTCCTAGAAAGAGAAATAGGTAATAACCTATTTTACTTAACATCATTGTGTAACTTATTAGATTTAAATTTATATGATATACTTCTAAAAGAATATAACAAAATAAACACTCTCGGAAAGTATAATTTAAGATAAACAAATATAGCACAAAATAAGTTAACTTATTTTGTGCTATATTTGTTTATCAATCATGAATTGTTCTCTTAATCTTCTAAGTCCATTTTTAATAGCTTTAGCTCTTGCCTCTCCTATACCTTCTACATTATCCAGTTCCTCATAAGATGCTTCCATAACTTCTTTTAATTCTTTAAAATTATTAACCAGATTTTCAATTACATTAACAGGTATTCTTGGTATTTTGCTAAGCATCCTATACCCTCTTGGAGAAATTAGAGTATCTACTAATGGAACTCCTGTATATCCTAACGCTTTAGAAATAGCATCTAATTCTAAAATTTCATCTGAAGACATATTTTGAATTTGTTCATATATTTTATTATGATCCATTCCATCTTGACAATAATCTCTAATTACAAGTATTCCATCTTCCTCAACACTCTTTATAAGTTCATTAAGCTGCATGGATATAAGTCTACCCTCATTTCCAAGTTCTATTATGTATCTTTCAACTTCATCTACTATTCTCATTACCATCTCAGTTCTTTGAATGGCTGTCATCACATCAAATAATGTAACTAAGTCTTGAAATTCAAGTAAATTTAGATTACTCATAACCCTCTCTAAAACAGATACATACTTTTCTAATGTCTGAATAGCCTGATTAGCTCTTGCAAGTATAACACTACTATCCCTTAAAACATATTTTATATCATTTTTATATACAGTTATTATGTTTCTTCTTTGAGAAATTGCAATAACAATACACCCTGTTTGTTTTGTAACCCTATGCGCCGTTCTATGTCTTGTTCCTGTTTCAAAAGTAGGAATAGATGCTTGTGGTATAAGCTGAGTATTAGCATAAAGTATTCTTTTTAAATCACTACTCAATACTATAGCCCCATCCATTTTAGCAAGCTCATATATATATGAAGGACTATATTCAGAATCTATATTAAATCCGCCATCTACAAGTTCTAATATTTCTTCAGTATCTCCAAGTATTATAAGGCCTCCTGTTTTTGCTCTTAGGATATTGTCAAGCCCATCTCTTAATTGAGTCCCAGGTGCTGTAATTTTTAATAAATTTATAAGCTTCTTGTCTTTTTCTAATCTCATATATTCCCCTCCCTTCTTTTATATACTATTTTAAAACACTTTACTTACTGCTTCTCTCAATGATGATACGCCAATAATATTTTCATTTTTAGTTATAATTTTTTCCTTATTTCTGGTTGGTATAACAATGTTCTGAAATCCCATTTTTATACCTTCATTAACAAGTCTATCACATAATGAAATAGGTCTTACTTCTCCTGTTAAACCTATTTCTCCAAAAACTATCATTTTATCAAGTTTAAAATTTCTTCCCTTAATACTTGATATCAAAGCTAGGGCAAGACCTAAGTCTCCATATGTCCCTTCAATATCCATGCCACCGACTACATTAACATAAACATCACAGTTATAAAAAGGTATTTTTAATTTTTTCTCTAGTACTGCTAATATTAAGTTTAACCTAGAATTATCAACACCTACCGCTGTTCTTCTTGGCATAATTGCTTTAGTTTCCGTAACTAGAGCTTGTATTTCAACCAAAATAGGTCGAGTTCCTTCCATAATGCCTATTACTATAGACCCCTCTGAATTAAAATTAGTCTCCTCTAGAAATACTTCGGATGGATTGAAGATTTCCTTAAGACCTTCTTGTCTCATTTCAAATACTCCAATTTCACTTGTAGTACCAAATCTATTTTTTAATGTTCTTAATATTCTAAACTCTTGTGTTCTTTCACCCTCAAAAGAAAGAACCGTATCTACCATATGCTCCAATACCCTAGGTCCTGCAAGTTCCCCTTGTTTAGTTACATGAGCAACTATAAATAAAGGTATATTTTTTGTCTTTGCAATTCTCATAAGCTCATTAGAACATTCTCTAACTTGAGATACACTACCTGGTGCTGATTCTATAGAAGGTTTAAATAATGTCTGTATAGAATCTATAATAACAAACACAGGTTCCATAAAATTAATATGTTCTTCTATTAATTCCAAATTAGTTTCAGATAAAATGTATAATTCTGAAGATATATTTCCTATTCTATCTCCTCTAATTTTTATTTGTTCTCCCGATTCTTCACCTGATACATATAATACTTTACCTACTTTAGATGCAATATTATTAGCCGTTTGTAACAATATTGTAGATTTCCCTATACCAGGCGCCCCTGATATTAATGTTAAAGATCCTTTAACAAGTCCTCCACCAAGTACTCTATTTAATTCTATAATACCAGTATCATATCTATTAAATTCTCCTGATTTGATATTTAATATACTCTCAGGCTTACTATTGTTTTGAGTTATGCCAACTCTTTTGCTCTTTATAGTATCCATCTTTTTTTCTTCAACCATACTATTCCATGTAGCACAACCTGGACATTTTCCAAACCATTTAGGAGCCTCATACCCACATTCTTGGCATATAAAAACATTTTTGCTCTTAGCCATATTCTATCACTCCTATTTATTCATACAAAATATTATTATACATTATTTTAGTATAAATTTGTATTAAATAAGAATTTTTTATATAAACAAATTTATTTAAAATAAATTTAAAACCGACAGTACACCAATGGTTATATCTGTCGGTTCTAATTGAATATGATTTTTAATTTTTCATTTCAAAAACTAACTCATCATCTTTAACTGTAGCCTTTACATGATCACCTTTTTTTATAATACCCTTTAATATTTCTTCAGATAATTTATCTTCTACAGTTTTAGTTATAGTTCTTCTTAATGGCCTTGCCCCATATGCACTATCAAAACCTTTACTTGATAATAATTTTTCCGCTTTTTCATCAAATTCAATATATACTTCTCTATTTTTTAACCTACCTGAAACTTCTTCAAGCATAAGTTTTACTATTTCTTTTAAATCTTCTTGATTTAAAGTATGGAATACTATAATATCATCTATTCTATTTAAAAATTCAGGTCTAAAGCTTCTTTTTAATTCTACCATAACATTGTCCTTCATTCTTTCGTACTCATCTTCTGCTTCATCCTCTGAATTAGAAAAACCTAATGTATTTTGTTTATTAATTGTTGATGCTCCTACATTTGATGTCAATATTATTATTGTATTTCTAAAATCTACAGTTTTCCCCTTAGAATCTGTAAGTCTTCCATCCTCTAATATTTGAAGAAGTATATTAAATACTTCAGGATGAGCTTTTTCAATTTCATCAAAAAGTACCACTGAATATGGATTACGTCTTACTTTTTCAGTTAATTGACCTCCCTCATCATGTCCTACATATCCTGGTGGTGAACCAACAAGCCTTGATACTGCATGTTTTTCCATATATTCAGACATATCAACTCTTATCATGTTATTTTCATCGCCAAACATTGCCTCTGCAAGAGCTTTTGATAATTCAGTCTTTCCAACCCCTGTAGGTCCTAAGAATATAAAAGAACCTATTGGTCTTTTAGGATCTTTAAGCCCTACCCTTGCTCGCCTTACAGCTTTAGCTATTGATTTAACAGCTTCATTTTGTCCTATGACTCTTTTATGAAGAATTTCTTCTAACTTCAATAATCTATCCGCTTCTTTTTCCGTAAGTTTCTCTATTGGAACATTACTCCACGTAGAAACCACTTGAGCTATTTGTTCCTTTGAAACAATCTGAGTGGCTACCTGACTTTTCTTTTTCCAATTATTTTTAAAATCTTTTAATTTATCTTTTAATTCTTTTTCTGTATCTCTTAAGGAAGCTGCCTTTTCAAAGTCTTGTACTGTAATAGCATCTTCTTTTTCTTTTCCAACCTTCTCAAGTTCTTCTTCTAATCCTTTTAAATCTGGTGGTGCTGTTAGATTTTTAATTCTTACTTTAGCCCCAGCCTCATCTATTAAATCTATAGCTTTATCTGGAAGATATCTATCAGTTATATATCTATCAGATAGTTCAACAGCTGCCTGTATTGCCTCATCTGTTATTTTCACTCCATGATGTGCTTCATATTTATCACGAAGTCCTTTTAATATTTGTATAGACTCTTCTTTAGTTGGCTCTCCAACATTAACAGGTTGAAATCTTCTTTCAAGAGCTGAATCTTTTTCTATATATTTTCTATATTCATCTATAGTTGTGGCTCCTATACACTGAAGTTCTCCTCTTGCAAGAGCTGGTTTAAGTATATTAGATGCATCTATTGCACCTTCTGCTCCACCAGCTCCAACAATTGTGTGTATTTCATCAATAAACAATATGACATTTCCATCCTTATATATCTCATCCATAACCTTTTTAACTCTATCTTCAAATTCTCCTCTATACTTAGAACCTGCTACCATAGAAGATATATCTAAAGTCACAACCCTCTTATCTTTTAATATCTCTGGAATATTTCCACTTACTATTCTTTGTGCAAGTCCTTCTGCAATAGCAGTTTTACCAACTCCAGGATCACCTATTAAACAAGGATTATTTTTTATTCTTCTACATAATATCTCAAGAACTCTTTCAGTTTCTGAATCTCTTCCTATTACAGGATCTAATTTGCCGTCTATAGCCATATTAGTTAAATCTCTACCATACTTATCAAGAGTAGGAGTATTATGACTAATATTTTTCTCCATCTTCTCTGAAACCATTTTACCACTACTTAGATTTGAATCTTTTAATAGTTCTTTTTGTAATTTTTCAAAGTTAACATTTAGATTATTTAATATAGCATATGCCACACCCTCTGATTCTTTTATCATAGCTAATAATATATGTTCTGGAGTAATATAATTATGATTATTTTTTCTAGATTCTAGCAAACTAAGTTCTAATAATCTTTTGGTTCTTGGTGTTAAAGGAATCTCATTTTTATTAAGATTTATATCACCTGTACCTTCATATTCTTCAATAAGTTTTGAGACACTCTCTTCATTTACATTCATTTCATTAAGAAGTTTCTTTGATATTCCCTCATCTTCTTTTAAAATTCCTAGTAAAATATGTTCTGTACCAACATACCCGTGTTTAAAAATTTGCGCTGCTTCTTGAGCATAGTATAAAACTTTCTGTGCTCTTTCTGTAAATCTTCCAAACATCATAAAATGTATACACCTCCCTAAATATTATAGTTTCACATTCTTTAATGCTTCTTTTACAATTTTAGCCCTTTTAGCTCTTTCTTCTATATCCACAAGTTCCTTCTCTGCCAAATATTCAATAGTAGATGGTTGAATATTTACAAGAAGATTATTTAAAATACTTTTGTCTATATCTTTAACTATTCCCATTTCCACCCCAAGTCTTACATTGGAAATCAACCCCAAGACTTCTCTTGTAGTTAAAATAGTAGCTGCTTTAAGCACCCCTAAAGATCTAAAAATCTTATCTTCTAGTTCATATTTATGTTTATTTAACATCATCTCCCTAGCTAGCTGTTCTTGCTCTATAACCTGATTAACTATGCCTTCTAGGTTGTTTAATATCTGATCCTCAGTACGTCCTAGAGTAATTTGATTAGATATTTGATATAAATTACCGTAGGCTCTAGATCCTTCTCCATATAATCCTCTTATAGTCATGCCAATTTGAGTTATACCATTTAAAATTCTAACTATATCTTTATTTAGTGTAAGAATGGGTAAATGTATCATTACTGAAGCTCTAAGGCCAGTTCCTATATTTGTAGGACATGAAGTAATATACCCCAATTTTTCATCAAATGCATAATCCAATTTTTCTTCTAAAAAATCATCTGTTTTATTTATATACTCAAAAGCCTCCTTAAACCCAAGACCTCCTGTTATAGTCTGTATCCTTAAATGATCTTCTTCATTTATCATAATACTAGCTGTTTCGCTTTTATCAACTATAAATGCCGATGCTTTAGCATGCTTTATAAGCCCCTTGCTAATTAGATGTTTTTCTAAATATACTTCATTTAAAACTTTTTGATTTTCCCATAAATGTATAGATTGAAACTCTTCTTTTGAATACGGAAATTCATAAAAAGCTTCCTCTACTTTATTAACTATATCTTTTGCACCATCTACTGTTAATTTATTTGGGAATGGAACTTTTTTTAAATTTCTTGCAAGCCTTATTCTACTACTTAGTACTATGTCACTATTTTCATTTTTGGCATTTATCCAATTTTGCATAAACTCACCCCCATATATTTATTATTTTTCTTTATCTATATCTCTTATTTTATCCCTTATTTCAGCGGCTTTTTCATATTCCTCTAATGCAATTGCTTTTTGTAATTCTTCTTTTAACTTTAATATTTTATTTTTATTAACTAAATCTTTTCCTGACCTTTTAGGTATTTTCCCGATATGTTCTGTATTTCCTTGAACACCCTTTACTACAGATAAAATAGCTGGACTAAAATATTTATAACACTCACTACATCCTAAAAGTCCTTTTTCTTTAAACTCTCTATAAGATGCTCCACAATTTTCACACTTTATTTCAGCAATCCTACTACTCTTAGAGGTATCATTTACATAATCCATTAATCCCCCTAGAATATTTTGAAAGGAAAATGGAGTAATAATATCCATATCTGAAACTAAATTAAATTCTTCACTATTTCCTGCACACTTAGAACATATATTAGCTTCTTTTTTAACACCATTTACTATCTTTGTTATATGAATAGTAGCTTCATTTTGTTTACATAATTCACAAAGCATTAAACCACCCCTCTTGCTTTATTAACTTTTAAAACCACTCATCTTTTATTTTACCACTTATTTGGAATTTTATAACAAAATTATTTTTATCATAGACTTTAATATTTCCGCTCTAACTACATTTCTTTGTTCTACTGGAATAATTAAATTTCTATCATTTATAGCTGCTTTCATTATCTTTGACTCTCTATCTGTTATAATAATTCGCTCTTGTAACCCTTCAATAATTTTATATGCTATATCATATGTTATATTGTTTCCTATTTTCTCTTCAAATAACTCCCTTAAAGCTTCATTTGTTTCATACTCCATTCGTTTTATTCTTATGTATCCACCACCACCTCTTCTACTTTCAACATAATAACCATTGTCTGTAGAAAATCTAGTAGTTAATACATAACTAATTTGTGATGGAGCGCATTTAAATTGATTTGCTAAATCATTTCTACCTATTTCAAGTTCTCTTGTTTCACTTTCATTCAACATACTTTTTATAAATTCTTCTATTATATCTGATAATCTAGCCACACAATCACTCCTATTGACTTTGTCTTTCTTTGACTTTTATTTTATGATATTATTTTTGCAATCTAAATTCAATATCCTATTTTATTATTTTACTTTATTAATTTTAAAATACTTCTTCATTACCACACTCATCTTAATATTGCTCATAATTATATACTTCTTCATTGCAAAAAAGATGCCTTATATTCAAGGCATCTTTTTATAGGGATTTTATGTGTCTATTTTATAACATATTACTTAACATATATGAATTTAAATTAACCAAAATATCTATTTAATAGTCCTCTAAATGCTGAACCATGTCTTGCTTCATCTTTACACATTTCATGAACAGTATCATGAATAGCATCATAATTTAATGCCTTAGCTAATGTTGCTAATTTTTTCTTTCCATCACATGCACCATGTTCAGCTTCAACTCTAACTTTTAAGTTAGTTTTTGTATCATCTGTTACAACTTCTCCTAATAACTCTGCAAATTTAGCAGCATGTTCAGCTTCTTCCCATGCTATTCTCTTATAAGCTTCTGCAACTTCTGGATATCCTTCTCTATCAGCTTGTCTACTCATAGCTAAATACATTCCAACCTCAGTACATTCTCCTGTAAAATTAGCTCTTAAAGCTTCTATAACTTCTGGGTCTATATCTTTTGCAATACCTACTCTGTGTTCATCTGCCCATTCTAAATTTTCATCTTCTTTTTTTTCTACAAATTTATCTTTTGATGCTTTACATTGTGGGCAAAATGCTGGTGCTTCTTCTCCTTGATGAATATATCCACATACTGTACAAACAAATTTTTTCATAATCATATTCCTCCTAAAATTAAACTTTTATTTACAATTTACTATTTAATATTTTTTATTTCTTAATAACAATTATTAATTACTGTAGCTATACTATATATCATCTAAAACATTTTTTCAAGAAATATTTTTATCAAAATAAATCATATATTAACTTTATCCTGTTATTACTTTCATTTGCTTTATTTTTTAATGTTTTTCTATGATATGTAAAATTTATCTTTACTCTATAATACAAAATATTATTTACTTATAATATCTCTATAGCATTTATATCCATAAATTGAATCTGCTTTCTTTATTGCTCTTACTATTGCCTTCTCCATAACCTTACTAGCTAACAATCCCACTACATTCACATCTGCCTTAACACTTCCCGTAGCCATGGTAAAAATTGTATCTCCATCATACATGGTATGTACTGGATAAATAGATCTAGCATATCCATTATGAGCCATAGAAGCAACCTTATTTGCTTCTGCTTTAGTTAATTTAGCATTTGTAACTATTGTTCCAATTGTTGTGTTACCATTAAACAAATTTTTATCATTGTCATACTTACTTATCATTATATTTGCAGTATTTCTAAAGCTATCTTTCCTTTCATTTAAAACCCCTGCAATTATATTTCCTGTTTTAGGTTCTATTACATCTCCTAAACAATTAACAGCTACTACTGCTCCAACAATTAATTCTCCTACTTTCAATGTATACGCTCCAAAACCACCTTTCATTGCATATTCTCCGCCTAAAACTTTTCCAACAGTTGCTCCAGTTCCTGCCCCTACATTACCTTCCATAACTTTTTTATTATTAGCATTTAAACATGCCTCATATCCCATAGCTTTATCCGGTCTTATTTTATGATTGCCTATAACTAAATCAAATAGTGCAGCTCCACAAACAATAGGAACTTTTGTAACCCCTACATCGAATCCCACATTATTTTCCTCTAAATATTCCATAATACCAGATGCAGCGTCTAATCCAAAAGCACTTCCACCGGTAAGTAAAATAGCATGAATCTTATCTACCATATTCATAGGATTTAAAAGATCTGTTTCCCTAGTGCCTGGTGCTCCCCCCCTTACATCTACTCCTCCTACAGCTCCTTTTTCGCATAAAATCACTGTACACCCAGTAGGTCCATCTAATTTTTGTGCATGTCCAATTTTTATACCTTCTATATCTGTTATATTTATATTTTCCATATAAACAATTCCCCCTATGCATATTTAGACTATGCTTTATATAAAACATAGTCCTAAATTAAAAATTAAAGTAGTAAAACCCACTAGGTCCTACTACTTTTATATATAATATTAAATTATCTTCTTATTTTTTTTGCAGCAAATACTATTGGAATAGTTATAAGTACAGCAACTAATACTTCTGGTACGCAATGAGTCGCTCCTATTCCCAAAACCCATTTACCTACAGTTTCTGGTGTTTTCCCTATAGCATATGCTATTTTATCACCATATATTAAATATCCCATCCCCAAAAATCCAATGGTATTTGTAATTGTACCTAATGCTGCAGCCACGCCTATTCTTACGCTCTCTTTTTTTATTTTCAAAGCTTTATAAGTATAATAAGCCACTAATCCTATAAAAATTCTAGGAAGTACAGAAACAACCGGATTATATGCTATAAAAGATATAATTGTTGGTCTCATAATGGCTGTTGTAAGACTTATAACCCCAAATACTATTCCCATTAAAACTCCAAAAACTGGTCCTTCAAGTATTGCGGTAATTATTACAGGTACATGAATAATTGTAGCCGCCACAGGTGGAATAGGTATTATTCCAAGTGGTGTAAATCCAAGAATCACTGATATTGCTGAAAACATTGCAAACACAGCAATCTTCCTTGTTTTTTCTTTTTTTTCCATTGAGAAATTCTTCTCCATAACCCTTTACCTCCGTTCTTATTCCCCTTAGGATATAAGTCGAACAAACTAAACTTGATTACTGAATTTTAGTATATTCTAAGTTCAGTTTCTTTTAAGAATACCGACTTTGTTAACATTCTAACACCTTTTTTTCCAAAGTCAAAGGATTTTTTATATGTTTAACAAACTTATTTTTTTATTTATATTCTCTTTTTGACTTTTTACTTCCGCTAACTTCGAATTTATATAATATGTACATCATAATAGCAGATACTATAGCTAAAATTCCTACAACTATCCAAGCACTATTAATAGTTTTATTTTTTATATAAGATCCCATAATCTTTGGGCCAATTGCATATCCAGCTCCGGATATTAATGGTATAATTGAATTTACTCTTCCTCTATGAGACATAGGGGTATGATTAGCTATATATACGCCTTCATTAGTTAGTGCTAATATTTCACCTATAGTCCAAACTACTGTGGATATTATAAAAAACTTATATTCATTAACATAAAAAAGCATTCCAAATCCTATAGCATAAAATATTCCGGACAATACCATATTGAAAATAGCAGTATTCTTTCTTGTTAGATGTATTACTATAAAAGTACAACTTACAACTACAATAGCATTTACAGACATTAAACTGCCATATAACATTGCTCCCGTGTCTGGGAATAACCTTTTTACTTGAAGAGGAATTATAAATCCACTTTGAGCATACACAAGTGAATATATAAGAGATACTAACGCAAATATAAATAAGTATGGCCTTTTTAATATAACCATAAATACATTTCCTTCTTCTGTTTTTTCATCAATATTACTCTTACTTACTTCTTCCTCATTATTAGTATGAATGGTCTCCTGAACTAAAAATATAATTAACAATAGAGATGTTAAAGTAGTAATAGCATCTCCCCAAAATATCCATCTTAAATACTTCTTATATAGAATTCCAGCTATTAATGGTCCAACAGCTACTCCTACATTTATACCTAAATATAATAATGAAAATGCTTCTTGTCTATTTTTAGTATTAGTCAAATCTGCTACCATCGCCGAGCTTGCAGGTTGAACTGCCCCACCAAAAAAACCTGACAATATTAAAAGCCACGGAGTTATCATGGAATACTCATAAAATCCACAAGGAATTAAACTAATAGCGGACATTGCTTGAAATATTAGCATAACCTTCTTTCTGCCTATTATATCAGACAATTTTCCTCCAAGTAATGAACCTAATGCTATTCCTACGGCTGCCATCAACATAAATGTTCCAACTCTATCAGATGTCATACCCATTTTTTCAGTTAAATATATTGTTAAAAAGGGGAATACAAACCCTCCTAAACTATTTATAATTCTTGCAAAAAATATAGCAATAATACTTCTTGGTAATTTAGCATACTCTTTTATTGTGTGTTTAAACCCCATATTTTCCCACCTATTCTCTTAAAATATAATCTATCAAAATATAATAAAATTATACTTTAATAGATTATATTCTAATATTTTTAAACAACTAATCTATTATTAAGTTTAACTCTTATTTTGCAAGTTCATACATAGCATGGGCATAAATTTTAGCATTTTTAATTAAATCATCAACCTTTATATATTCATTAGCTTGATGATCTAGGTCAGGTTCCCCAGGAAATATTGGTCCGAAGGCAACTATATTTGGCATTTCTTTAGCATAAGTTCCTCCTCCAATTGATAAAAGTTTGGTTTTGTCACCTGTTTGTTCCTCATAAACCTTTGACAAAGTGGTAATTATCTCATTATCTGCTGAGAAATATAAAGGTTCTTGATGTTGCATATTTTTAACTTTTATATTTGTATTACTTAATGTTTTATTTAAACCTTTCATCATATCTTCAAATTTACATGTAACAGGATATCTTAAATTTAATGTCATAGTTACTTCATGATGATTTAAGTTAATTACTCCTACATTAAAAGAAAGTTTTCCTGATACTTCATCTTCAAGTCCTACTCCAAAAGATTCTCCATACACTTCCATTCCAATATGCTTATTCATAAATTTTATGAATCTAACTATATCACAATCCTCTAATTGTAATTCACTTATAAACATAAATAATTGCATTATAGCATTTTTCCCAAGCTGTGGAAGACTACCATGAGCTGCAACTCCTTTGGATTTTATTATTACCATTTCATCTTTAGTTTCTACACTTATATCATAACCTGTTTTATCTATAAACTTTTTTGCAGCATCTATAATTATATTAGAATCCTTAATTAATATACCTGCTTCACAATAGTCAGGAACCATGTTAGCTTTTTGACCACCTTTTATAAAAACTATACTATTTTCTTTACCTTCATCGTTAAATTTTTCTACTAAATCAAAAGTAGTTAATCCTTTTTCTCCATTTATAATTGGATATTCAGCATCTGGAGTAAATCCTGATATCGGCTCCTTTTCACTTTTAAAATAACGTTCAATTTCACCCTCTGAACCACTTTCTTCATTAGTTCCAAAGATTATTCTTATTTTATTTGAAAGCTTAATTTCCGCATCCATTATTGCCTTAAGTCCATATATACAAGCCACCATTGGTCCTTTATCGTCCATAGTCCCACGTCCATATATTTTATCATCATGTATTTCTGCTCCATAAGGAGGATATAACCATCCATCTCCTTCTGGAACTACATCAACGTGTCCTAGAACCCCTACATATTCGTCCCCTTCACCATATTCTGCATATCCTATGTAATTATCTAAATTTGTAGTTTTAAATCCAAGTTTATTACATAAGTCCAGGCAATATTGAAGTGCCTTTGCAGGACCTTCTCCAAAAGGCTTATTTTCTTTTGGGTCCTCTTTAACACTTTTTATAGATATTAATTCTTGAGTTGATTTTATTATATCTTTCCTCATATTCTCTACTAAATTATTAATTTTCATATATCCTTCTCCTTTCACAAATAAAATTTCTTAAATTATATTATAAATATAATATTTACATATACATATATATTATAGCAAATGTACAAACATAAAGGTTTAAAAAAGTTTAACTTGTCAATAATGTTAATAAGACTATTATTTGGAGGAATGTGTATGGAAAAAAATCTGAAATCCTATGAGACATTAGAACATAATATAATGAGTTATATATCCAAAGGAAGAACATTATTTGAAAACAATAAAATACATAAAGCATTTGAAATGTTTGATAAAGCTTTAGAACTTAACAATGATTATGCAGAAATATATTTGGCTAAAGGTGAAGCTTATATGCAAATGTTTGAAATTTCAGAAGCTGAAAAATGTATAAAAAAATATATTAGAATAAGTAATGACACTTATAAAGGTTACCTTAATATGATTGAAATTTATCTAATGTCTGGTGATTTTGAAAAAGCTCTTGTATTTTGTGATAAACTTTTGTCTCAAAGAAAATCTGACCATATACTTTACTATAAAAAAGCATATATACTTTACCAACTTGGAAAAATTTTAGAAGCTCTTAAATATTATAATAAGTGCATTAATTTAAATGAAAATTTTTATAACGCTTATTGTGAAAAAGGGGAACTTTTACTTGGACTTTGTGATCATGATGAAGCCTTAAAAACTTACTCTAAAGCCATTGAAATTGACGAAAGTAATTGTGAGGCATATATCGGCAAGGCTTTAGTTTATTTAGATTTAGGTGATTATGGATCTGCTTTTCCACTAGCTAAAAAAGCTTATGAAATAGAACCAGAAAATGACTGGTGCACATGCTACTATAAAATAATTGAAGAAACCATTAATAGGCAATGTAAATCTAATAGTAATGTACTATTTCCTTTTAAATAATACAAATATTTAATATAAAAAATACCACAGACACAATTACGTATCTGCGGTATTTTTATATTAAAATTTTCTTTCTATTACTTTATTTTTAATAATACTTTCCTTAACATCTATAATCCTCTGATTTCTAGAACCAGTATACTTTTTAGCACCATCAGTTAATTTTTTTTCAAATTTTCCATCTACAAGTACATCAATATATTTCAACAATTCTTTTCTATCCTTGTGATTTAATATTTCTTCAAATTTATATCCTGTATAGCACCAAATATCAAGATTTTGTTCTTTTATTTTTTTTGCAAGAAGAGTTAATCCCTTACTTTGTTCCAAAGGCTCTCCACCTGAAAATGTAACGCCCTTGATTAACGGTATATTAGATTCTATTCTACTAAGAATATCTTTTATATCAATATCTTCACCATAGTGAAAATCTTGCATATGTTTATTTTGACATTCATTACAGTTATGATGGCATCCTGATAGAAATAATGTACTTCTTATTCCTTTACCATTAACCATAGTATTATCTAAGAATCCAGCTACACGAAGATTCATTTTAATCACTCCAAATTTATTAATAAGTATTTACATGGACTTCATCATTATGTGAAAGTCTATCTTTACGTTCTGCAACCTTGCCAGCTCCAAATCTTTCATCTAATGAAAGGTATCCTGTAACCCTTGATATTCCTTGTATATTCATGCTACCACATTTAGGACAATGATTCTCAAAAGATTCTAATTTTGAACCACACTCCCTGCAATACTTCATGTGGAAGTTAATTCCTATATAACTTATATTAGTTTTCTTATAAGCATAATCTATTATTGATTTTACATCCTCTGGATCTGGATATCCATCCATCTCAATATAAGTTATATGTCCACCATTACATATTTTATGGAATGGTGCCTCTAAATCTATCTTTCTTTTAATTGATATTTGATATCCAACTGGAATATGATAACTATTTGTATAATACTCTTTATCTGTAACTCCTTTTATTTCACCAAATATATTTTTATCTTGAATTACAAATTTTCCTGAAAGTCCTTCTGCCGGTGTTGCATAACAAGACCAATTTAATTTATCAATTTCTTTATATTTATCACAAAATTCTCTTATGTAAGATACTATTTTAACCCCTAATTCATAAGTTTCATTATCTTCTCCATGATGTTTCCCAACTAAAGCTATTAATGTCTCTGCAAGTCCTATAAATCCAATTCCCCAAGTTCCTTGTTTTAAAATAGGTTCTATAGAATCATCTGGTCCTAAATTTTCAGAACCTCTCATTAATTTTTCTCCTGCTACAAAAGGTAAATCCTTGACTTTTAAATGTTTAAGAACATTATATCTATGAAGTAATGATTCCCTTGCTAAATTTAATCTACTATCTAATAAAGAGAAAAATTTAGTTAAATCACCTTTTGCAAGTATTCCAAGTCGAGGTAAATTCATTGTAGTCGGTGCTATATTTCCTCTAGCTTCAGGTCCAGCTTCTCCATTTACATTAGACATTATATAAGTTCTACAACCCATTGTTGCAGCTACTATTCCCTTATCATAATATTCTTTGTTAAAATCAGCATCTAAATTCATAAACATAGGATTCATTCTCTTACTTGCAACCCTACATGCAAGTTCATACAGGTAATAATATGGATCTTGTGGTTCTCTATTTACTCCTGCTTTTACCCTAAAAATTATGTTAGGGAAAATAGGTTGTTCTCCCTTTCCAAGTCCTTTTTCATATTCTTCTAAGAAAATTCTATTAATCATAGCTGCATCTTCACTATCTGGTAATCCAAGGTTTATTGAACTAAATGGTACTTGGCTTCCCGCTCTTGAATGCATAGTATTTAAATTATAAACTATTCCTTGCATAGACTGATGAACTACTTTTTCTAATTTTTGTTCTACAATAGCATTTAAGTTTTCTATATCACCAAAATATTCTCTGTATTCTGATTTAATTTCTTGTCTTGTCATATCTACAAAAGAAGCCATATCATTATCAAAATTAGTATGTGATTGACCTCCAAACATATCATTTTGAGTACTTTGAAGTAATATACAAGATAACTCTGCTGCTGATTCTATTCGTTTAGCTGGAAGAATTGTTCCATATCCTGTATTAAATCCTCTTTTTAGTATCTTTCCTGTCTCTATATTTAAACAATTTATAGTTAAATTATATGAATCTAAATCATGGTAATATAAATCTCCGTTTTCATGAAGTTTTGCTAAGTGCTTAGGCATCATTCCTAAGTTATGCCACTTATTGGACTCACTTGCTATTCTAAGAAGTTTTGAACTGAAATTATTACCAACATTTGCATTGTCTCTATCAGTTTCTACACCTATCTTTTGTATAACCGTCATTAAATGAGATTTCTTTTCTCTAATCTTTGTTCTTTCTCTTCTATAGTTAGAATATGTTTTCCAAATAACTTCACATCCATTTGCTTGTAATACACTTTCCACAATATTTTGTATCTCTTCTACAGAAATTTCATCACAATTTTTATCTTCTAATTGCTCTATAACCTTCTGAGTAATTTCAATTGCTTCACTTTCTTTTAAATTAAAAGCTATCTCATCCGCTGAGCCCTTTATAGCATTCGTTATCTTTATTGAATCAAACGGAACTCGTCTCCCGTCTCTTTTAACCACATATAGCATATTTTACTCCTCCAACCACAACATATTGTACTTTGCATATTATACTCTACAAAAAATTTTATAGCAATTCTATAATGAACTATATTAAATTAATACCCTCCATTTAGTTTTCTTTTCTTCTTTTTATTCAGTTTTTTGATGTCTTAGTCTTATTGACATTAATCATAAATTTAATTTGAAAATCCAAGTAACCAACTTGTCCCAAATGAATATACTATTATAAGTAACACTTTGTATTACCTTTTTAATTAAGTTAGATACATCACATCATCGGACATGTCGTATTATTTACCTATACTTTGTGTTATGTTTAAAATTTACCATAAACGGAGGTTTTTTTATGAGTTATACTACTCCTGGTCAACCACAAGGTTATCCTTATTGTTTTGTAAATAAATTAAGAGAAGATATTATTGCTGAGGTAGTAGCAATTAATCAATATAGTGAAATATTATCTAAATGTTGTATACCTGAAGTTAATAAGGTAATTTATGAAATTAGAAAAGATGAGGAAAGACACTTTGGTTTATTCTTAAATCTTGTTAGAAAATATGACCCTGAACAAGAACAACAATATATTAGAACAATGGAACAGTTAAAATTTAAATGTCCTCACTCCTATGATGTAACTAAAGGGCCTACTGACTTATTAATTCTAAATTATATAAGAGAAGCTATTAAAGGTGAATCTGAAGCCATAATATTATATGATCAAGATATAGTAGAAATTCCATGTAAAGATGCAAGAGAAACTTTAAAATTAGTTTCTTATGAAGAAAAACACCATACTGAGGAACTAGTACAAATTTTACTAAATTTCGATGATGGAAATTATTTTCCAAATAAATAGATTGTAGTTAAACAACAAACTAATACTAATTTATGATTTAATATAGGCTATTGATACATATAACTCAATAGCCTATAAAATTTTATATTATGAATTTTTTATAAACAAAATTTTGTAAATGAATTCATAGTATAACATTATAATTATAAGGTGCATATTATATATTATATTTTAATAATATTTATAAAGTCATATAGATTATACTTTATTTCATGTTTATTTTTACCATTTTATAGTTGAAACTTGTATTGGTAAATAATATAATATAAATAATCCCTAAAATTTTATACACTATTTTAAATAGTTTAAATATTTAAAATACTTAAAAGGAGTGAACTTATATGGATAAGACTAATGAAATTAATACAAAACAAGAAAGTAATACTTCTACAAACAATTCTAATGAAAAACTAAACGAAAAAAAACCATTTTTAATTACACAAGATGTTATAGACGACTGTCTATCAACTTCTATAGATTAATGTCATGGAAAAATTAAAACAGAAGCAGAAACCTTTTGTATTCAGCTTCTGCTTCTATTTGATATGATATATTAATTACCTAATTTCTTTCATAATTTGTTATTTTATTAATTGAATTATCTTCATTTGCAATAACTATAACAGGTTTATATTTTATTGCTTCTTCTCTCTCAATAGTGCAATAAGCCATAATAATTATTTTATCTCCTACTTGTACACATCTTGCTGCTGCCCCATTTAAACATATAATCTTACTATTTTCTTCTCCTGGAATAACATATGTTTCAAATCTAGAACCATTATTTATATCCACAATTTGAACTTTTTCATATTCTAATATATTCGCCGCATTCATAAGTGCCCTATCTATAGTTATACTTCCAACATAATTTAACTCTGCCTACGTTACAGTAACTCTATGAATTTTTGACTTTAACATATTTAATTGCATTTTTATACCCCCAATTTGAAAGTAAAATTATCTATTAATCTAGTATTTCCTATAAATACAGCAATGGCTACAAGTATATTACGTTCTATTATATTAATGTTTTGTAATGTAACACTATCAACAATCTCAATATAGTCAATCTTTGCAAGTGATTCTTCTAGTATTTTATTTTTTATAATATTTTTTACCTTGTTAACATCTCTCTCTCCATTTTCAAGACTCATCTTTGCATATTTTAAACTCTTATTAAGAATTGATGCTGCCCCTCTCTCTTCATAAGAAAGATATTTATTTCTAGAACTTTTAGCAAGTCCATCATCCTCTCTTATTATTGGACACCCTATTATATCTATATTAAAATTTAAATCTCTAACCATCCTTTTTATAACAGCTAACTGTTGAGCATCCTTCTCCCCAAAATATGCCCGCCTTGGATTAACTATATTAAACAGCTTATTAACTACCGTACACACCCCTTTAAAATGTCCTTGTCGTTTTGCACCACATAAACCCTCAGTTAGTTTCTCCACATTTACATAGGTAGATCCATCATTACAATACATTTCAGAATAATTTGGATTAAAAATTATACTAACCCCTGCCTTTTTACAAATATCCATATCACTTTTTAAATTCCTCGGATATTTATTAAAGTCTTCATCTGGTCCAAATTGAGTAGGATTTACAAAAACACTAACGACAACTTTATCATTTTCTTTCACTGCTCTATCTATAAGACTTTTATGCCCTTCGTGTAAACACCCCATAGTTGGTACAAGTCCTATAGATAATCCCTCTTCTCTCCATTTATTAATATACTTTCTAACATCATCAACTTTATTCAAACTTATCATAGCTTTTCTGTAGAATAACAAAATTATTCCACATTCTCCCCCCTATAACTAATACTTAAAAACACTAATATAATTTTTCTAAAACACTATCATCAACTTTAAAACAATGCTCTGTAGACGGAAAAGTTTCTCCCTTAACTTCATTTATATATTTTTTAAATCCTTCCTTCATAAGCTCTCCAACATTTGCGAATTTCTTTACGAATTTGGGACTAATATCTGAAAACATACCTAACATGTCTTGATAAACTAATATTTGTCCATCACAACTAGCTCCCGCTCCTATACCAATAGTAGGAACAGATACTTCTTTTGTTATAATTTCTGCAAGTTTATCTGGAACGCATTCAAGAACAATTGCAAATACTCCTGCTTGTTCTAAAGCCTTTGCATCCTCCATTAACTGTTTTGCTCTTTCCTCGTTTTTACCCTGTATCTTAAATCCACCAAATACATTTATTGATTGAGGGGTAAGCCCTATATGTCCCATTACAGGAATTTGTGCATTTACTATAGCTTCTATTTGTTTTATAACTGAAGATCCTCCCTCTAATTTAACAGCTTGTGCTCCACCTTCCTTTATTATTCTTCCTGCATTAACTACTGCATCATAAATTGAACTCTGATATGACATAAATGGCATGTCCCCAACTACAAGAGTATTTTTAGTTCCTCTTGTAACAGCTTTAATATGATGTATCATATCCTCCATTGTTACACTTAAAGTATCCTTATATCCAAGACATACCATTCCTACAGAATCTCCTACTAATATTCCATTAATACCTGATTCATCTATTAATTTTGCTGTAGAATAATCATAAGCTGTAAGCATAGTAAGCTTTTCTTTATTAGTCTTAGCCTTTTGAAATGTTTTTATAGTATTTTTCATTTTTATCCCCCCAAATATTCTTCCAATTCCCTATAATTTGTTTTAGGATTTTTAATTTTACATAGCTTCAAAAGATTTAATGATAAGTTCTTATATATCTCCTTATCATCATTTGGAATAGCCGCCATATGACTCTTTAATGTTCCCAGATCTCCTCGTTCTACTGGACCCGTTAGAGAATATAAAAATCCAGTTTCTTTTAAATTTTTTACGTTAGATTCTATTAGCGGAAATAATGCTTTAATACAATCCTCATTTGAAATGTTACATTTTTCTAAATAACTACATCCTAAATTTATAATAGATAACACTAAATTAGAAACTGTAACATTAGCTAAATGATATAAAGCTTTATTTTTTTGTTGTATCAAAATAACACTATTACCCAAAGAAGATAAAATAGAATGTAGGTAATTCAAGTATTTTATATTACCTTCTATTGAGAAATAAGCTTTCTTTAATTTTTTATAGTCATTATATTTATCACAAAATGGGAACATTGGATGAATAGAATATCCAAAAGCACCTGAAGAGTTTATATTTGAAAAGATTGATGAAGATAATAAACCACTAGTGTGGCATATAATTTTACCTTTAATATCATTTTTACATATTTTATTCCATATATCATGTATTGCATCATCAGGAGTAGTTATAAAAATTGTATCACTATGTTTTATAAGTTCTTCTAAACTTTTATATGCACTTGAATTGGTGAATTTTGAAGCCTCACATGCAGACCTATAGGTTCTGCTGTAATACCCTTTAACATTCAATCCATTTTCACAAAAATATTTTCCTAACGAAAAACCTACTTGTCCTCCTCCAATAAAACCTATGTTCAATAAGCACCACCTCTTTATTAAAATTTACGAAGTGATACAAAAGTCTCATTCCTAATGATATGAGCAACGAATAAATGTAAAATTTTTAATATAACACTCAGGTATAGTTCTCAAAGGATACTACCCATCTTCTTAAATTTTATCACATTATTTTACATTTTTAAATAAAAATATAAAAAACCTCAAATTACTTTTGAGGTTTCCACACATATTCTCCATTTTTATTTATATATCCAAATTTCCCTTTAGTCTCTACTAACGATAATCCATTAACAAATTCATAAGCATCAGTAAATTTAGGTTCTATAATCATTTCATCATTTATGTTTATATATCCCCACTTACCATCTATTTCAACTGGTATAAGTTCCTCACTCATTACATCAATGTTATCATATTTTGTAGGAATTACTGTTTCTCCATTTTTATTTATATAACCGTATTTCTCATTTTTACATACTATAGCATATTCTCCATAAAAGCTATCTGTTTCTTCATAGTCCGGTTCTATGAGCATATCACCGTTTTTATCAATAAATCCATATCCTCTTTTTACTTCTACAGTTGCTAATCCTTCTTTAAAATTCCCTGCTGATAAATACTTAGCTGGAATCACCATTTCTCCATTTTTATCTATATACCCAAATCTTTTATTTATATCAACAACGGCAACTCCTTCACTAAAACTATGAGCATAATCATATTTAGGTTCTATAACTACTTCACCTTTTTTATTTATATATCCTTGTTTACCACCAATTTGAACTAAGGCTAACCCATCGCTAAAATTATAAGCATCAATAAAATTAAATGGTATTACTACTTCACCTTTTTTATTTATATATCCCCATTCATATCCCAATTGAACAGCAGCTAAATCTTCACTAAATGCATTTGCTCCTTTAAATTTAAAATCTATAACAACCTCACCCTTTTTATTTATATATCCAAGATTACCTTCAACTCCGACTATAGCTAAATCGTCACAAAATTCCTCTGCATAATCATATATAGTATCGATTATAACTTCTCCCTTGTCATCCATATAACCATATTTTTTATTTACAAGTACTGGATATAGTTCATTATTTTTTTTCATATTGTTTCCTCCCAATTTTCTATTAAGTTTTTATTATATAAATTAATTTTTAAACTACTTCTTCAGCTTTCCATTTATGATTTACCCATATTCCTATTACTTTTTTATCAAATCCCCATGACTCAACTCTTTTAATAGATTCTTTTATATCTTTAATATGTTGTTCTTTATCTACAGGATTGCCAGCACAGTCAAAATGTCCTACTACTGCAATTGCCTTTGCCCTATGACTATCTATAGATAATTTCACCCTATTTTTTATTGATTCTATTAAAAATTCATTTGTACCTTCAGCTAATATTTTATCAGGACCAGCTTCTGTAACCATGTCAACATACTCAACATGAAATTTATTTTTCATAAATTTTCTAACAGCATTTTGAATTCTACCATCCATACAGCTTATTGCAACTGCAAATGTCCCCTTCAATATTAATGCCTCCCTTTTAATTAAACTCTCCTAATTTAATATATTAACATATAATTTAATATATTAACCCAAATTATATCCTAATATATATATTTGTAGCAATTTTTATTTTAAATAATTAAAATTTAAAACTTTTTATATGATATTCGCTTTATTAATCTTTTAACACATTTTTATTTATAAATGTGTTAAAATAATATCTATCTAAAATCTTTTTGTTTTTTAATTAAAGATTAATTTTATTACGATAAGGACTGATTTAAATTATATGTTAAAAATAATTTTATCACATGAATCTTATGATAAATTAAAAGAACTATTAAATAATCACAATAAAGACTATAATTGTGTAAGATTAACTCACATAAAGGGTTGCTGCAAATCTTCTAGGGTGGATATATATTTAGATATTTTACAAGATAGGAAAGATTATAATATTAAATATATAAAAAATATTCCCTTTATATATAATAAAGATTTTGCTAATAATATTAATAGTGTAGAAATTATATACAAGAATTCTTCTTTCATGATGAAAGTTATTCCAAATAAAAATTGTTCTAGTTGTGAATATGGTTGTCATTCCAATTCCACTTCTCGTAATAACTGTAATTCATGTAGCCACTAATACTTTGGAGGTTATAAAACATGCATTCCTTATTCAATATATATAAATTTTTAACATATTTAAACCTTATATTCGCCCTTTTAATTATATTTTTTGAAAGAAGAAATCCTTCTGCTACTTGGGCATGGTTAATGGTTTTAATTTTAATTCCAGGTGTTGGATTTATACTCTATCTTCTTTTAGGGCAAAATTTAAGTAGACGAAAAATGTTTAGTTTAAAAACTGCTGAAGATAGATTCCATAAAAAATTATTAGTTCAAGGCAAACAACTAACAAATGATACAATGGAATTTAAAGATAAAAATATGATTAATTATAAAGATATGGTCTATATGCATTTAAGCAATAGTCAGTCTGTATTTACACAAGATAATAATGTAAAAATATATACTAATGGCTACGATAAATTTAATGATTTATTAAGTGCCATTGAAAATGCAAAGCATCATATTCATATGGTTTATTATATTATAAAAAATGATTCCCTTGGAAATAGGATAATAGACACTTTAACTAAAAAAGCTTTAGAAGGAGTTGAAGTAAGGTTACTTTATGACGGAATGGGTGGAATACGACTTCCAAGATACTTCTTCGATAATTTAAAAAGAGCCGGTGGTAAGGTTGCTTGTTTTTTTCCATCCTTATTGCCATTAGTAAATATCCGTGTTAACTATAGAAATCACAGAAAAATTGCTATAATAGATGGTCGTGAAGCTTATGTAGGTGGTTTTAATATTGGGGATGAATATCTAGGTAAAAATAAAAAATTTGGTTACTGGCGCGATACTCATATCCGCGTTACAGGAAGTGCTGTTGATTCGCTTCAACAACGTTTTTTATTAGATTGGCGTTATGCATCGGCTGAAAAGATAACCTTTGATAAGAAATACTTTCCCACTAAACATAGCCATGGCGAAATAGGTATGCAAATTGTATCTAGTGGTCCAGATTCCGAATGGGAACAAATTAAAAATGGATATCTAAAAATGATTCAATCGGCAAAACAAAGTATTTATATACAAACACCTTATTTTATTCCAGATGAAAGTATTTTTGAAGCTTTAAAAATAGCTTCTTTATCAGGAGTTGAGGTGAAAATAATGATACCTAGTAAACCCGATCATCCATTTGTATATTGGGCATCTTTATCTTATGTTGGTGATTTATTAAAAAGTGGTGCACAAGGATATGCTTATAATAAAGGTTTCATCCATAGTAAAACTATTGTAGTTGATGGCAAAGTTTGTTCTGTAGGTACTGCTAACATGGATGTTAGAAGTTTTAAATTAAATTTTGAAGTTAATGCATTTATATATGATAGCAATATATCGTCAGACTTTAAAAAAATATTTAAAAATGATATAAACGATTGTACTGAAATAACTAAACAATTATATGAGCATAGATCTATAATAATTAAATTTAAAGAATCTATTTCAAGACTACTATCACCAGTACTATAAAAACAAATGACATCACTTAAAATTAAGTGATGTCATTTGTTTTAAAGTTTTCCACAATGCAATATTGCATTTATAGGACTATCCACATTTTTAACATATAATTTGTGAATTTTATGTATAATACTTATCTTTTATTTATACTTTGTATTATTAATAATTTTTAGTATGAAAATATCTGATACTTCTTTAAAAACTAAAAAAACTATTAATATACTAATGTTTATAAATCTTTATTAAGTATTACTATTAAAAATTAACGTAAACTTTTATTTAAAATTTCCTTTAATTTCTCTTTTTGTTCATATGAATCTTCTACAGTATGAATATTATTGCTTCCAAATTCTATTTCTTCTATACTAGTCAACGTTTTATCATTATTAGAATAAAAATTACTCATATTATTTCTAGTTAGACTTGTTTCTGGAAGCTGTGATGCATAATCCTTCATTTTCATTTCCTCCTTTACAACAAACATTAAAATTATGATTTTTAAGCATATGATAGATAATCCCTGTATTCTCTAAACTACTATAACTTAAATCAACTATAAATTTATCCTCCGTATTAACTAGACCCATATAATCATAAATTTTACTATAATCACTAAGATTCATTTTGTTTAAAACTTTTAAATAGTATTGTGACATACTGCTCTCCCTTTCGATGTGTTTAAACTTATTTTCTTCAATTTTTTATAAATTATTCTTATAATAATTATTATTAAGTAATAATTATATTGATTCATTTGAATAAAGAGTATAAAATTAAGGTAATATAATAAAGATATTAATTATGGGGAGGAATTTTTGTGAAAAATTTAAATGGAACAAAAACAGCTGAAAATTTAATGAAAGCTTTTGCAGGAGAATCTCAAGCAACTATGAAATATTCCTATTATGCTTCTAAAGCAAAAAAAGAAGGTTATATTCAAATATCAAATATTTTTACTGAAACTGCTGGTAATGAAAAAGAACATGCTAAAATATTTTTAAAATATATACTAGAAGACCCTTCTTTACCTGATAACTCTATAAAAATTGATGCAGCATATTCCGTTGCTCTTGGAGATACTAAATCAAACCTAAATTCCGCAGCTAATGGTGAAGAAGAAGAATGGGATCAATTATATCCTTATTTCGCTAAAATAGCTGATGAAGAAGGGTTTAATGACATAGCTTCAAGTTTTAGAATGATAGCAGAAATTGAAGATCATCATAAAAAAAGATTTAAAAAATTATTATCAAATATAGAAAGTAATAATGTATTTAAAAAAGAAACACCTGTATTTTGGAAATGTCTAAACTGTGGATATATATATGAAGGAACAGAAGCTCCCGAAAAATGTCCTGCATGTGCTCATCCTCAGGGCTATTTTGAAGTATTATCTGAAAACTACTAATAAAAAAACCTATATAATAGATGGTTATAAAATCATCTTATTATATAGGTTTCTCATTTAATTATAATTTAAATTTTTATTTTTTAATATTATTTATAACCTTTTCAACTTCATTATATGGTACTTCTTCATATCTTTTAAAAGTCATTTTAAAATCTCCTCTACCTCCTGTTAAAGCCCTTAAATCAGTAGCATATTTAAACATCTCAGCCATAGGAACTTCTGCAATTATTTTTTCTAAGTTTTTAAACGCATCCATACCTAAAACTTTTCCTCTTTTTTTATTTATATCGGATATAATTTCTCCCATATAGTCATTAGGAACTTCTATTTGAACTTGCATTATAGGCTCTAATAATATGGGTTCTCCTTGTTGCATTCCCTTCTTATATGCTAAAGATGCAGCTACTTTAAATGCCATCTCTGATGAATCTACAGGATGATATGAACCATCATATAAGGTTGCCTTTAATCCTATAACAGGAAATCCAGCAAGTACACCATGCTTCATAGCCTCTTTTAGTCCTTTTTCAACAGCAGGTATATATTGTTTTGGTACTACTCCTCCAACAATTTTATCTATAAATAATAGTTCTTGATTTCCATCATTTCTTGGTTCAAATTTTATTTTTACATCTCCGTATTGTCCATGTCCTCCACTTTGCTTTTTATGCTTTCCTTGCACTTCAGATGATTTTTTTATAGTTTCTCTATATGGAACTTTTGGAGTTTTTAGTTCTATATCTACTCCAAATTTATTCTTTAACTTACTTGCTATAACATCTAGATGAGTTTCCCCTATTCCAGATATTATAGTATCCGCATTCTCAACGTCTCTTGATACTTTAAAAGTAGGATCTTCATCAAGAAGTTTATTTAATCCGGAAGATATTTTATCTTCATCTCCCTTTGATTTTGGTATTATTGACATAGACATAACTGGCTCTGGGAATACCATTTCAGAGTAAACTTTAGATGACTTATTTGAAGTTAATGTGTCTCCTGTAGTTGTATACTGTAATTTAGGAACAGCTCCAACATCACCAGCCACAATTTCTTTAGTAGGTATTTGTTCCTTTCCTCTTATGAAATATATACCAGCAAATTTTTCTTGTTTTTTCTTATTTACATTATATACTATATCATCTGTCTTTACTTTTCCTGTTATAACTTTAAAAATTGATAATTTTCCTACAAATGGGTCTGCAATAGTTTTAAATACAAGGGCTGAAAAAGGTTTATTCTCATCTATATTAATATTAAGCTCTTTATTTTGTTCTAAATCAAATCCTTTAATATCATTGCACTCCTTAGGACAAGGGAAACACGCCATTATATCATCTAAAAATGCATTTATACCTATTCCCTTAAATGCGGAACCACAAAGTACAGGTGTTATATCACCCTCTCGTGCGCCTTTTATAATGCCATTATATAATTCTTCATCAGTTAATAAACCTTCATTAAAATATTTTTCTAATAATACTTCATCACTCTCAGCCACTGATTCCATTATCATATTCCTATATTCTTCTACTTTATTTAATAATTCATGTGGTATTTCTGTAACCTCCATACATGACTTCTTTTGATTAAATATTCTAGCTTTTTTAGATATAAGGTTTATAACTCCTCTAAAATCATTTTCCCTTCCTATAGGATATTGAATTGGTACTATAGACATACCAAATTTCTCTTTTAATTGATATAATGTTTTTTCAAAATCACTGTTTTCTCTATCTAATTTATTTATAAAAAATGCTCTAGGCATATTTAATTTATTTACATATTCCCAAGCTTTTTCTGTTCCCACTTTTACTCCTGATTTACCCGATAATGTGATTATAGCAGTATCCATAGCTTTTAATGCTTCTATAGTCTCCCCTACAAAATCAAAATATCCAGGTGTATCAAAAATATTAATTTTTATATTATTATACTCACAGGATACAATACTTGTAGATATTGATATTTTTCTTTTCTTTTCTTCAGGGTCATAATCACTTATGGTATTACCTTCTGATATCTTACCAAATCTGTCAATAGTTTTTGTACAATATAAAATTGCTTCTGTAAGAGTTGTCTTACCTGATCCACTATGACCTATAAAACCTATGTTTCTTAAGTCATGTGTGCTATATGACTTCATTATGATTCCCCCTTTGAGTAATATACGTTCTGTTAAGTTATATGAACATTGATTCCCCTCAACCTATTGAAATATAATAGATTCACCACAAAAACATTACCTCCCAGAAAGGAGAGAGGACTCAATGAACAAAGCTAATAAAAAAATTACCTGTCCTAGATGTTACAGTCATAAGCTATATAAGTTTGGAAAAGACAAAGAAGGAAATCAAAAATATCAATGCAAAGAGTGTAAAAGACAATTTGCACCATCGGCTACGCCGAAAGAGCGTCAGCTCAAGGATTATCCTCGTTGTCCTGTCTGTAACAAAGGAACCTTTATTCATCATAATTATTCAAATTATATTAACTATCGTTGTAACGATAAGAAATGTAATCATAGTTTTTTCGTGGCGAAGCCTACGGCTATAGATCCTTCAAGCAATACCACTATCCAAGGTAAACTTAATTTTAAAGGTATGCGCTTTCCAATTCATATTATATTAATGGCTTTAGACCTTTACTTTCTTAATGAAAGTTCTACAAGACGTATATCTCAATATTTGTTTAGAACATTTAATGTAAAAGTATCTCATGTTACTATTGCAAGTTGGACTAAAAAGTTTGCTGCATATTTCAAATTGAAATCTGATAATTTATTTTATAATATTGACTTATCAGATTCTGATGAATGGCACGCAGATGAAACTGTTGTATTTATAAATGGCAAGAAACATTATCTATGGCTTGTTATAGACTCAGAAAGTCGATTAATTATCTCTTATCATCTATCCCCATATAGAGATGCTAAACAAGCTTTTAGCCTTTTTAACGATGCTAAGAAATTAGGATCTCCTAGAGCCATAGTTACTGATAGATTACCATCTTACAATATTCCAATAAAATCAGTATTCCAAGATACATTACACATAAAAGTACAATCTTTTAAAGATGATATTTCAAACAATATTATTGAATCTTTTAATAAAACATTTAAGTCTTGGTATAAAGGTTTAAAAGGCTTTAACTCTTTTGATAGCGCCAATAAGTTAATATCGGTATTTATATTTCACTATAATTTTATTCGTAATCATTCCTCACTACGTAGTTTAACACCAGCTGAAGTATCAGGAATCAATTATTCAGTTAAAGCTAAAAATAATTGGTTATTAACTGCCTAACGGCTAACGCTATCGCTTTTAATTAAGTCTATTTATTTTTAAAAATCTATACATAGATAGGCTTTTTTGTCATACCACAAAATATTAATTATATAATTTTTATTATTTAAAGTAAGTCGTATAGTAATTTTGTGATTTTTAAAGCTATATTTTCATAATTAATTAACAGAACCGTAATATATTAATTAATAATATATTCTACTTTTTAATTATAACTCCTCTAAACGCCCTAATATTTTTCAGAATATTCCATCTATTTTATTGTAAATCTTATATATAGGAATATTACTTATTATCTTGGCTATATATTAAATTTATTTTTAATCATCATATTATATTACTATAAAAATAATATAAACTAAAAAAAGCCTTGTATATAAATACAAGACTCGATCTTCATTATAATATATTTTTATTTAGTCAAAAAATAAAAAATGGCTCCGCGGAGAGGACTCGAACCTCCAACCTATCGGTTAACAGCCGAGTGCTCCACCATTGAGCTACCGCGGAACATTTGACCTGGCGACGACCTACTCTTCCACACCGTCTCCAGTGCAGTACCATCGGCGCTTTGAAGCTTAACCATCGTGTTCGGTATGGGAACGGGTGTTACCTTCAAGCCATAATCACCAGATATTATTTTTTAAATGGCTCCGCGAAGAGGACTCGAACCTCCAACCTATCGGTTAACAGCCGAGTGCTCCACCATTGAGCTATCGCGGAACATTAAACAAGAGATTGCTCTCTCAAAATTGCACAGTGATAATTAATTTGATCAAGCCCTCGACCTATTAGTATTGGTCAGCTGAATACATTACTGTACTTACACCTCCAACCTATCAACCTGATAGTCTTTCAGGGGTCTTACTAGCTTACGCTATGGGAAATCTAATCTTGAGGTGGGCTTCACGCTTAGATGCTTTCAGCGTTTATCCCTTCCCAACATAGCTACCCAGCTGTGCTCCTGGCGGAACAACTGGTGCACCAGAGGTTGGTCCATCCCGGTCCTCTCGTACTAAGGACAGCTCCTCTCAAATTTCCTACGCCCACGGCGGATAGGGACCGAACTGTCTCACGACGTTCTGAACCCAGCTCGCGTGCCGCTTTAATGGGCGAACAGCCCAACCCTTGGGACCGACTACAGCCCCAGGATGCGACGAGCCGACATCGAGGTGCCAAACCTCCCCGTCGATGTGGACTCTTGGGGGAGATCAGCCTGTTATCCCCGAGGTAGCTTTTATCCGTTGAGCGATGGCCCTTCCATACAGAACCACCGGATCACTAAGCCCGACTTTCGTCCCTGCTCCACCTGTATGTGTCGCAGTCAGGCTCCCTTCTGCCTTTGCACTCTACGCGCGATTTCCGACCGCGCTGAGGGAACCTTTGGGCGCCTCCGTTACCTTTTAGGAGGCGACGCCCCAGTCAAACTGCCCACCTAGCAATGTCCTGTGACCAGATTCATGGCCTCCAGTTAGAATTCCAGTACTGTCAGGGTGGTATCCCAAGGACGACTCCACGAAAGCTGACGCCCTCGCTTCTAAGTCTCCCACCTATCCTGTACAGACAATACCGAAATTCAATGCTAAGCTACAGTAAAGCTCTACGGGGTCTTTCCGTCCAACCGCGGGTAGCAAGCATCTTCACTTGCACTACAATTTCACCGGATTTATTGCCGAGACAGTGCTCAAATCATTACGCCATTCGTGCGGGTCGGAACTTACCCGACAAGGAATTTCGCTACCTTAGGACCGTTATAGTTACGGCCGCCGTTTACTGGGGCTTAAGTTCATAGCTTCGCTTGCGCTAACTATTCCCCTTAACCTTCCAGCACCGGGCAGGCGTCAGCCCCTATACATCAGCTTACGCTTTAGCAGAGACCTGTGTTTTTGATAAACAGTTGCTTGAGCCTATTCACTGCGGCCTACTCTCGTAGGCACCCCTTCTCCCTAAGTTACGGGGTCAATTTGCCGAGTTCCTTAGCAATAATTCTTCCGACGACCTTAGGATTCTCTCCTCATCTACCTGTGTCGGTTTGCGGTACGGGCACCATTTTGCTCCATAGAGACTTTTCTTGGCAGCGTGGAATCAGATACTTCGCCAAAATAGGCTCCCCATCACACCTCAGGCTTAATGTTAAGCGGATTTGCCTACTTAACACCCTAAGTGCTTAGACGCACATCCAATAGTGCGCACATCCTATCCTCCTGCGTCATCCCATTTGTCAAACGCATTATGGTGGTACTGGAATATCAACCAGTTGTCCATCACCTACGCCTTTCGGCCTCGGCTTAGGTCCCGACTAACCCTGGGAGGACGAGCCTTCCCCAGGAAACCTTAGATATTCGGTCAACAAGATTCTCACTTGTTTTTCGCTACTTATGCCAGCATTCTCACTTCTGTACTGTCCACCACTCCTTACGGTATGACTTCAACCTGTACAGAAAGCTCCTCTACCACGTGTACATAGTACACATCCATAGCTTCGGTGGTAAGTTTGAGCCCCGTTACATCTTCGGCGCAGGATCTCTCGACTAGTGAGCTATTACGCACTCTTTAAATGAGTGGCTGCTTCTAAGCCAACATCCTAGTTGTCTTAGAAATCCCACATCCTTTCCCACTTAACTTACACTTTGGGACCTTAGCTGATGGTCTGGGCTGTTTCCCTTTTGACCACGGATCTTATCATTCGTAGTCTGACTGCCGGGGTACAAGTATATGGCATTCGGAGTTTGATAGGGTTCAGTAACTGTTGTCAGCCCCTAGCCCATTCAGTGCTCTACCTCCACTACTCAATTACCCGACGCTAGCCCTAAAGCTATTTCGAGGAGAACCAGCTATCTCCGAGTTCGATTGGAATTTCTCCGCTATCCACAGCTCATCCCATGGTTTTTCAACACCAACGTGGTTCGGACCTCCACGGAATTTTACTTCCGCTTCATCCTGGCCATGGATAGGTCACTCGGTTTCGGGTCTACAATATACAACTAGTTGCCCTATTCAGACTCGGTTTCCCTTCGGCTCCACACCATAAGTGCTTAACCTTGCTATATATCGTAACTCGCTGGCCCGTTCTACAAAAAGTACGCCGTCACACTTTAATGTGCTCCGACCGATTGTAGGCACACGGTTTCAGATTCTATTTCACTCCCCTTCCGGGGTTCTTTTCACCTTTCCCTCACGGTACTGCTTCACTATCGGTCACTAGGTAGTATTTAGCCTTGGGAGATGGTCCTCCCAGCTTCCCACAAGGTTTCACGTGTCTCGTGGTACTCTGGAGTAGATCTACTTTTCTTTCCTTTTCGCCTACAGGGTTATTACCTTCTACGACGGAACTTTCCAGTTCTCTTCAACTAAAGAAATCAAAGCGTTATGATCTATCCGCAACCCCAGGAACAAGTTCCTGGTTTGGGCTCTTCCCCTTTCGCTCGCCGCTACTTAGGGAATCGAATTTTCTTTCTCTTCCTCTGGGTACTTAGATGTTTCAGTTCCCCAGGTGTACCTCCATATACCTATGTATTCGGTATACAGTATCTAGCATAACTAGATGGGTTTCCCCATTCGGAAATCTACATATCACAGGCTGTGTGCGCCTACATGTAGCTTATCGCAGCTTATCACGTCCTTCATCGGCTCCTAGTGCCAGGGCATTCACCGTGCGCCCTTTGTAGCTTGATCTATCATCAATTACTTAATTTAATATCATTAACAAATATTATTTGTTAACTAGGTTATTTCGTTTCTTTATCACTGTGCAATTTTCAAAGAACAAAAGCAGATATCCTAAATCATAGATTTAGTGATAGTCGCTTTGTTAAACATTAAAAATGTTTAACTTCATTCAGAAAGACTTAGTCTTTCAAAATTAAACAGAATCAAGTGCCAGTCTGGAAGCTTTGCTTCCATTCTCCCTAGAAAGGAGGTGATCCAGCCGCAGGTTCTCCTACGGCTACCTTGTTACGACTTCACCCCAATCACCAATCCCACCTTCGACCGCTGGCTCCTTACGGTTACCTCACGGGCTTCGGGTGTTACCGGCTCTCATGGTGTGACGGGCGGTGTGTACAAGACCCGGGAACGTATTCACCGCGACATGCTGATTCGCGATTACTAGCAACTCCAACTTCATGTAGGCGAGTTTCAGCCTACAATCCGAACTGGGACTGGCTTTCAAGTTTTGCTCCCCTCGCGGGGTTTGCTGCTCGTTGTACCAGCCATTGTAGCACGTGTGTAGCCCTAGACATAAGGGGCATGATGATTTGACGTCATCCCCACCTTCCTCCACGTTAACCGCGGCAGTCTCGTTAGAGTGCTTAACTTAATAGTAGCAACTAACAATAAGGGTTGCGCTCGTTGCGGGACTTAACCCAACATCTCACGACACGAGCTGACGACAACCATGCACCACCTGTCTTCCTGTCCCCGAAGGGACTTCCTCGATTAAGAGTAATTCAGGAGATGTCAAGTCTAGGTAAGGTTCTTCGCGTTGCTTCGAATTAAACCACATGCTCCGCTGCTTGTGCGGGTCCCCGTCAATTCCTTTGAGTTTTAATCTTGCGACCGTACTCCCCAGGCGGAATACTTAATGCGTTTGCTGCGGCACCGAGGGTGGTACCCCCCGACACCTAGTATTCATCGTTTACGGCGTGGACTACCAGGGTATCTAATCCTGTTTGCTACCCACGCTTTCGTATCTCAGTGTCAGTTACAGTCCAGAAAGTCGCCTTCGCCACTGGTGTTCTTCCTAATCTCTACGCATTTCACCGCTACACTAGGAATTCCACTTTCCTCTCCTGCACTCTAGATGCCCAGTTTCAAATGCAGCTCCCAGGTTGAGCCCGGGAATTTCACATCTGACTTAAGCACCCACCTACATACTCTTTACGCCCAGTAAATCCGGACAACGCTTGCCACCTACGTATTACCGCGGCTGCTGGCACGTAGTTAGCCGTGGCTTCCTCCTTAGGTACCGTCATTATCGTCCCTAAAGACAGAGTTTTACGATCCGAAAACCTTCATCACTCACGCGGCGTTGCTGCGTCAGGGTTTCCCCCATTGCGCAATATTCCCCACTGCTGCCTCCCGTAGGAGTCTGGACCGTGTCTCAGTTCCAATGTGGCCGATCACCCTCTCAGGTCGGCTACGCATCGTTGCCTTGGTGAGCCGTTACCTCACCAACTAGCTAATGCGCCGCGGGTCCATCTCAAAGCGGATTGCTCCTTTGATTATTTTATGATGCCATAAAATAATGTTATGCGGTATTAATCTCCCTTTCGGGAGGCTATCCCCCTCTTTGAGGCAGGTTACCCACGTGTTACTCACCCGTCCGCCGCTAATCCACTTCCCGAAGGAAGTTTCATCGCTCGACTTGCATGTGTTAGGCACGCCGCCAGCGTTCGTCCTGAGCCAGGATCAAACTCTCAATTTAAAAGTTTAATCTTACTCAAATTTATTGACTGGTTTCTTACCTTAATTCTGTTTAATTTTCAAAGACCATTTTCTTTCGCCATCTCTCGACGGCTTATTCATTATATCAATTTGAAATCTCTTTGTCAACAACTTTTTTTGAATTTTTTAATTTTCTCAAATTATTTAAATTCTTTTGTTGTTTCCTTGATTTCCGTCGTCTTCGTGACGACAAGGAATATCTTATCAGAATATATGCTATATGTTTTTCTAAATATATCTGATTTATAAAATTACAGCCATATTCCTAAAAATATATCTTAATTTCTTTGTTTTTCGCAAAGTGATACTCCCGGTAAAGTATATCTCTTATTTTAATGTTTATAATAAAAATACCCCCTCTAAATTCCACATGAATAATAGAAGGAGCATTAAAAACTTAATTATTTTATTATATTCTAATACATTTTAACATTATAAATTATTTACTATGTCTTTAAACTTATTTCCTCTTATTTCGAAATTAGCAAACATATCAAAACTAGCACATGCAGGTGATAATGTCACTATATCTCCTGCCTTTGAAATTTCTTTAGCCTTGTAAATGGCTTCTTCAAATCTTTCTACCATATAAATAGGAATTTTATATGGTTTATTTTCAATAACATTATCAAAAGCTTTTTTTATCTTCTCTTTAGTAACCCCAGTTAAAATTAAAGCTTTGATTTTATCATATCCTTCTTCAGCTAAAGGTTCAAATGGTATATGCTTATCATATCCTCCAGCAATTAAAATTACAGGTTTTTCAAAAGCTCTAAGTCCTGCAATGGTTCTTGTTGGACTTGAGGCTATAGAATCATTATAATATTTAACACCGTCAAGTTCTCTTACAAATTCACATCTATGTTCAACTCCAGTAAAACTTATAGCAACTTTTCTCATATTATTAATACTTACATCTTCATTTACTAAGCAAAAAGCCGCTAAAAGATTTTCTACATTATGCATCCCCTTTAGCTTTATTTCTTCTAATGCACAAACTTCTTTATCTAAAATGAACAGCTTATCATTTTTAAAGTACGCACCATTATGAATTTCTTCTTTTATACTAAATTGCTTAACTTTTCCCTTAGCTTCATTTACTAAATCATTTGTTATTTTATTATCCTTATTTAAAACTAATAAATCATTTTCGTTTTGATATTTAAATATATTTTTCTTAGCATCTACATATTCTTCCATATCTTTATGAATGTCTAAATGATTTGGAGATAGATTAGTAACTAATGCACAATTCATATCTTCTTTTATAGTCATAAGTTGAAAACTAGATAATTCTAAAACAACCTTATCTGCTTTAGTCATTTCTTCTATATTTGCAAAAAGAGGATTCCCGATATTTCCCCCTACCCATGTCTTGTAACCTTCGCTTTTTAACATATTATATACAAGAGTTGTTGTTGTTGTTTTTCCATCACTTCCTGTTATCCCAAAAACTTTAGCTGGACAATATTTAATAAACTCTTCCATTTCAGAAGTTATATAAGACCCTGACTCTTTAGCCCTTACTAAGGCTTCATTATCTATTCTCATAGATGGAGTTTTAAAAACAACATCAAATCCTATTAAATTATTTAAATATTCTTCTCCAAGTTCTAATTTAATACCTTTGCTTTTAAACTCTATAGCTATATCCCCTAGTTTTTCTTCATCTTTTTTATCAAAAGCAGTTACTTCCGCTCCTAACTTAACCAAAAAATGAATTAAAGGAATATTACTTATCCCTATCCCAACAACCGCTACTCGTTTATCTTTGATAAAATCTTTAAATTCATTAAAATTTTTCTTCATGAAAGAACCCCCAAAATGCTTTAATATTATAAAGTGTTATTTTTAAGTCAATTATAACACTTTACATATTTTTATTGTATATTTAGAAAACTTTTTTGGTTCTTTTTTATTTTCAAAATAATTAGAATTTACTTAAAATAAAAACTTTTATATAACATATTGCAAAATTTTGTCGTAATATGTTATACTGTCGAAGTGTCGTAAACATTTGATGGTGTGATTCCCCAAATTTTATTAGACACATAACATATCCCCATAATTAAACCTTATTTTCACCGGATATATTTTCCGGTGTTTTTTTATATTTAAAAAAGCTGCTGATAAAACAGCAACTTTTTTTTAAATATTATATTAGAATTCAATTTTTTCTTCTAAGAATTTTTCTAGTTCCTCAATACTTAATCTTACTTGAGTCATATTGTCTCTGTCTCTTACTGTTACAGTATTATCTTCTAAAGTATCAAAGTCTACAGTTATACAATATGGTGTTCCTATTTCATCTTCTCTTCTATATCTCTTTCCTATACTACCAGCTTCATCATAGTCTATATTGAATTTCTTGCTTAATTTCGAATAAACTTCTAACGCTTTTTCCGATAATTTCTTCGATAATGGTAATATAGCTGCTTTAAATGGAGCTAAAGCTGGATGAAGACGTAATACTGTTCTAGTGTCTCCATTTTCTAATTCTTCTTCATCATATGCATCTACTAAAAATGCAAGAGCAACTCTATCTGCCCCTAATGATGGTTCAATTACATAAGGAACATATTTTTCATTAGTAGTTGGATCTAGATATGTTAACTCTTGACCAGAGTGTTCCATATGTTTCTTTAGGTCATAATCAGTTCTATCTGCAATTCCCCAAAGCTCACCCCATCCAAATGGGAACAAGAATTCTATATCAGAAGTTGCATTACTATAAAATGATAATTCTTCTTCTCCATGATCTCTAAATCTTAAGTTTTCTTCTGTCATTCCTAAATCCAACAAGAACTTCCAACAATAATCTTTCCAATAGTGGAACCATTCTAAATCAGTTCCTGGTTTACAGAAAAATTCTAACTCCATTTGTTCAAATTCTCTAGTTCTAAAAGTAAAGTTTCCTGGAGTTATCTCATTTCTAAATGATTTACCTATTTGACCTATACCAAAAGGAACTTTTTTTCTTGAAGTTCTTTGAGCATTTTTGAAGTTTACAAAAATACCTTGAGCTGTTTCTGGTCTTAAGTAAATTTCTGAAGTTGTATCTTCAGTTACCCCTTGGAATGTCTTAAACATTAAATTGAATCTTCTTATATCTGTGTAATTTTTCTTTCCACATTTAGGACATACTATATTATTTTCATCTATGTAATTCATTAATTCGTCACTAGTCCATCCATCAGCACTAACATCATCTTTTCCATTTGCCGCCAAATGTTCTTCAACTAATTTATCTGCTCTAAATCTTGCCTTACATTCCTTACAATCCATTAATGGATCTGAAAATCCTCCAACGTGTCCTGATGCTACCCAAACTTCTTTATTCATAAGTATACTTGAGTCAAGACCCATATTATATGGACTTTCTTGAATAAATCTTTTCCACCAAGATTTTTTCACATTGTTTTTAAATTCTACTCCAAGTGGACCGTAATCCCATGAATTTGCAAGACCACCGTATATTTCAGATCCTTGAAATATAAATCCTCTACCTTTACAAAGCGCAACTACTTTTTCCATAGTTTTTTCAAAAGACATTTGTATATTACCTCCTAATTATAAATTTACGTATAAAAAAAAGACCTACATTAACCTAAAGGGACGAAAAACATACTTCCGCGGTTCCACCCTTTTTGGCTATTAGCCCTCTTTACAAATAAAAACGCACTCCAAAGCTCCATTCATTATAAATTCCTAGTTGTTTTCACCATCCACAACCTCTCTAAAAAGAATTCAAAACTACTCTTCTTTGTCATTGTACTTAGTATTGTATTTTCAATGTTGCTAAACTAATTTTAACAAAAAATAAAAAATGGCTCCGCGGAGAGGACTCGAACCTCCAACCTATCGGTTAACAGCCGAGTGCTCCACCATTGAGCTACCGCGGAACGTTCATTACATAAATTATTATATCATATTTTAATAATATTGCAATAGAAAAATTATATTTTTTGCCCTAATTATAAATCTATAATTAGGGCAATATTTAATAATATCTTTATACTATTTTGTTGGTTTCATTGTTGGGAATAATATAACGTCTCTAATTGAACTAGAATCAGTTAAGAACATTATTAATCTATCTATACCTATTCCAAGTCCACCTGTAGGTGGCATACCGATTTCTAAAGCATTTATGAAATCATCATCCATCATATATGCTTCATCATCACCAAGTTCTCTTTCTTTAAGTTGTTGTACAAATCTTTCTTTTTGAACTATAGGATCATTTAATTCAGAATATGCATTACATATTTCTCTTCCGTATACGAATCCTTCAAATCTTTCAGTTAATGCATCATTTCCTCTTTTCTTTTTAGTAAGAGGTGAGTTTTCCTTTGGATAGTCACATACAAATGTTGGTTGCATTAATTTTTCTTCTCCGAACTCCTCAAATAAAGCTACTAAGATGTCTCCTTTTGTGCAATCTTTAAGCTCTTTTTTAAGTTCTAATTCTTTTCCTTTAGCTATTTCTCTAGCTTCTTCATCAGTATTAACTTCATTAAAGTCTACACCTGCAAATTCTTTTACAGCATCAACCATTGTAATTCTTCTCCAAGGTGGTTTGAAATCTATTTCTGTACCTTCATACATAACTTTAGTAGTTCCATTAACTTTTTCGCAAACGTAAGCTACCATGTTTTCAGTAATTTCCATCATATCATTATAATCAGCATATGCTTCATATAACTCTATAGCTGTAAATTCAGGGTTATGTCTTATATCTATTCCTTCATTTCTAAAGTTTTTACCTATTTCATATACCTTCTCAAATCCACCTACAATAAGTCTCTTTAGATAAAGTTCTGTTGCTATTCTAAGATACATATCTATATCTAATGCATTATGGTGAGTTATGAATGGCTTTGCAGCCGCACCACCAGCTATTGGAGAAAGAATTGGAGTTTCAACTTCTAAGAATTCTCTATTATCTAAGAATTCTCTAATAGCCTTTATTATAGCAGTTCTTTTCATAAATGTTTCTCTTACATCTTCATTCATTATTAAATCTACGTATCTTTGTCTATATCTTAAATCTGGATCCTTTAATCCGTGGAACTTCTCTGGTAATGGTTTTAAAGACTTAGTAAGTAATTTAAAATCAAGAATATGTAAAGTTACTTCTCCTGTTTTTGTCTTAAATACAGTTCCTGTTATAGATACAAAATCACCTATATCAAATGTTTTATATTCTTTAAGCTTTTCTTCTCCAACATCATCAATTTTTATATATAATTGAATTTTTCCATATCTATCACGAATATCAGAGAATCCTGCTTTACCATGCACTCTCTTAGACATAAGTCTACCTGCAACAGTTACGTTTTTACCCTCTAATTCATCATAGTTATCTTTTATTTGTTGTGATGTATGAGTTCTTTCTACCTTATATACATCAAAAGGGTCTTTCCCTTGTTCTTGAAGATTTGAAAGCTTTTGCATTCTTTCTTTTACCAAAGCATTGAATTCAGCTTCTTTCTTCGCTTCCATCTTTCTTTGCTTTATTTCTTCCTTTGTCAATTGCTTTTCTCCCATAGAAGCATCCCTCCATTTATTCGTTTGTATTAAAACAAAACAGTTTTATTAGATTCTAATTTCTAAAATTTCAAATTTACTTATACCATCTGGCACTGGTACATTAACTATATCTCCAACTTTCTTACCTATTAAGGCACTTCCTACTGGTGATTCATTGGAAATTTTGTTTTCCATAGGATCTGCTTCAGCTGAACCTACTATGTGAAAATCTATTTCTTCATCAAAATCGTAATCTTTAACTTTTACAATAGCACCTACACTAACAACGTCTTTTGGAATTTCACTTTCATCAATAACATTAGCATTTCTTAGCATGTTTTCTATTTGTACGATTCTTCCTTCAACAAATGCTTGCTCATTTTTAGCTTCATCATATTCTGAGTTTTCACTCAAGTCCCCATAAGATAACGCTACTTTTATTTTTTCAGTAATTTCTCTTCTTTTAGTTGTTTTAAGATATTCCAATTCATCTTCTAACTTTTTAACACCCTCGGCAGTCATGATATATTGTTTTGAATCACTCATTTTTTACTCCCCTTTAAAGTATTATTTATTTAAATTTATCGTGTTATTGACATGGTAACTGTTTAAGTAATTATAAAACAGGAAGTTTCTAATGTCAACACAACTATTCTATATTTTTCCATTATTAAGATTATATGTATTTTAGCTACTTTATTATTGATTTTAATAAAGTTATAATATAAAATATCTATTTCTTTGTAACTTTCATCATTATTTACATTTTATATTATATTTATTCATCATACCTTTAAATGAATATATTTATTTACGAACAATTTATAGCATAGCTTTATATTCTGTAAGAATTTTTATAACATTATGACTTTCTTTTTCTACATTTATCTTATTTTTTATATCCGTACAATTTTTAATTCCTTTTATATACCAAGCAATGTGCTTTCTCATTTCTCTCACAGCTTTAAGCTCTCCATGATATTGTATTGCTAAATTTAAATGTCTTATACACATATCTATCTTTTCCTCAGAAGTTGGATAAATAACCTCTTCATTATTCAAAGCTAATTGTATTTGCTTAAATATCCAAGGATTGCCCATAGCACCTCTAGCGATCATTATACCATCACAATTTGTTTCTTCTCTTAATTGGAATGCCTTTTCTGCTGAAAAAACATCTCCATTACCTATAACAGGAATATTTACGGATTCTTTAACTCTTCTTATTATATCCCAATCAGCTTTTCCTTCATACATTTGTGCTCTTGTTCTTCCATGAATAGCAATGGCATCTGCTCCTGCCTGTTCCATTCTTTTTGCAAACTCTATAGCATTTATATTGTCATTATCGAATCCTTTTCTGAACTTTACCGTTACAGGTTTTTTTGATATTTTCTTCATTTCTAATACTATTTCAGCAGCAAGTTCTGGAGTTTTCATCAAAGCAGAACCTTCTCCATTTTTAACTATCTTAGGAGCAGGACATCCCATATTAATATCAATTATACAAACACCATTGTCTTCATTTAAAATTTCACAAGCTCTTGCCATAACTAAAGGATCACTTCCAAATATTTGCGCTGCCACAGGTTTTTCTTCTTTACTTAACATTAATAATTTTTTTGTATTTTCATTATTGTAGTACATACCTTTAGCACTTATCATTTCTGTATATACAAGACCGCAACCCATTTCTTTGCATAATCCTCTATAAGCAATATCCGTAACACCTGCCATAGGAGCTAAAAACACATTGTTTTCAAAATTTAAGTTTCCTATTTTCATCTATATCCCTACTCTTTATTACTCTTTATTTTTTTCATAAATAATTTTAAGTCCCTCTAATGTTAAGAAAGGACACACTTTATCTATTGTTGTAGAATCCTCTGAAATTAGAGTTGCAAAACCACCAGTGGCTATTACATATGGTTCTCCTTCTCCAAGTTCTATCATTTCTTGTTTTATTTTTGATACTATATAATCTACTTGCCCAATATACCCGTAAACTATTCCAGCTTGCATACTTGTAACAGTATTTTTACATATAACATGAGATGGCTTTATAAGCTCTATTCTTGGAAGCTTAGCTGCTTTTTCAAATAATGCTGCTGCTGAAATTTTTATTCCAGGACATATTGCACCTCCTAAGTAATCTCCTTTTTTAGTAACTGCACAATACGTAGTTGCTGTACCAAAATCTATTATTATAAGTGGTTTTTTAAACAACTCATGAGCGGCTACTGCATTAACTATTCTATCTGCTCCAACTGATTTTGGATTATCATATTTTATATTTATTCCTGTTTTAACTCCAGGACCAACTACTATTGGTTCAACATTAAAATATTTTCTAATCATATGTTCAATTGAGTACATAATATTGGGAACTACAGAGGATATTATTACTCCTTCTATATCTTTAGGATCTATATTATTATGTGACAATAACTCTAGCACTTGTATACCATATTCATCTGCTGTTCTTTTAGCATCTGTTCCAAGTCTACATTCTAAAACTAACTCTTCGCCTTTATAAATTCCTAATACAATGTTTGTATTTCCTGCATCTAAAACAAATAACATTGTCATACACCCCTTAATAAAACTATAAGAGCAGTATATAACTGCTCTTATATTAGAATTTAACGTCTTAACTATAACACTTTAATTTTAACAACTGCTATCAATTTGTCAAGTGAAACTTATCCTAGAAAAGTCCTTGTATTGTACCATCCTCTAAGATATCCATTCTGTTTGCCGCCGGTATTTTAGGAAGCCCTGGCATTGTCATTATATTTCCTGTTAATACTACGATAAATCCAGCCCCATTAGATAGCCTTACTTCCTTTACATTTATTTTGAAATTTTTAGGATTTCCTAAAAGTGATGGATCATCTGATAAAGAATACTGAGTTTTTGCAACACATATAGGCACTTTATCTAATCCTATGTCTTCTATATCCTTAATTTCTTTTTCTACTTTTTTATCATATTGAACTTCTGAAGCTCCATAAATCTCTTTTGCTATAACACTTATCTTTTCTTTTATAGATAATTTCTCATCATATAAATATTTAAAATCACCCTTATCTTCTTCTAATACTTTAACTACCTTTTGGGCAAGATTAATTCCTCCATCTCCGCCTTTTTCCCACACCTCAGCCAAAGAAACTTTCACATCTTCATTTTTGCAAAATTCCTTTATACATTTTATTTCCTCATCACTGTCAGTAATAAATTTATTTATAGCAACTACTACAGGAACTCCATACTTTTTCATATTTTCTATTTGCTTTTTAAGATTTCCTATTCCCTCTTTTAAAGCATCTATATTAGGAATTGATAACTTATCTTTATCTACCCCTCCATGATGCTTTAAAGCTCTAATTGTAGCTACTAGTACAATACAATCTGGTTTTATATTCCCTTTTCTACACTTTATATCTAAGAACTTTTCCCCTCCAAGGTCTGCTCCAAATCCTGCTTCTGTGATAGCAAACTCACCTAACTTCATAGCCATTTTTGTTGCTAATATACTATTGCATCCATGAGCAATATTAGCAAAAGGACCACCATGGATTATAGCGGGAGTATTTTCTAATGTTTGAACTAAATTAGGTTTTATAGCATCCTTCATAAGCATTGCCATTGCCCCTTGAACCTTTAAATCTTTACAATATACTGGTTCACCATTAATATTATAAGCTACTAAAATTTCACCAAACTTTTGTTTAAGATCCATTAAATTATTAGATAAACATAATATAGCCATAATTTCCGATGCAACGGTAATTGTAAACCCATCTTCTCTCAAGAACCCATTTACTTTTCCGCCCATTCCAACAACTATATTACGAAGTGCCCTATCATTCATATCCATAACTCTTTTAAATACAATTCTTCTTGAATCTATTTTTAAATTATTTCCTTGATGAATATGGTTATCTATTGCAGCAGCTAAAAGATTATTTGCTGAGGTTATAGCATGCATATCCCCAGTAAAATGTAGATTAATATCTTCCATTGGAACAACCTGAGAATATCCACCACCTGCAGCTCCCCCCTTTATTCCAAATACAGGTCCAAGAGAAGGTTCTCTTAAAGCTATAACAGCTTTTTTATTTAATTTACAAAGAGCTTGCCCTAACCCTACCGTTATAGTAGACTTACCTTCTCCTGCCGGTGTTGGATTTATTGCTGTAACTAATATTAATTTTCCGTCCTCTTTATTTTGTCTATTTTTTAAAACATCCAATGATATTTTACATTTATAATTTCCATATAACTCTATATCATCTTCTTCTAATCCTAAATTTTTAGCTATATCTGTTATCTTCTTCATATTTGCACCTTGTGCAATTTCAATATCGCTTTTCATTACTCAAATAGCACCCCTTTTCCAAATTAATAAAGAAACGTTATTATATTAGTTTTTCTATATAATAACGTTTCCTATCCTTAATCAAGTATATTTCTTAATTATTTTTGAATATTCTTAACGAACTCTTCTGAATTTACAATATATCTAGTATGAGTTCCCTCTCCTATTTTTCCTGCTTCATCATAGGCTTCTACTTCAAATACTAATTTTTTTCTATCTACTTTTTTAAGAATAGTTTCACATCTAACTTTCATTCCAATTGGTGTTGCTTTCATATGTTTTACACTAATTTCTATACCAACTGTAGCATATCCTTCTGGCAAGCTATCCTTTACACTTGCTTGAGATGTATTTTCCATTAAAGCAATCATCGATGGTGTAGAAAAAACATCTACTAATCCAGATCCTACTTTTTTTGCAGAATGTTGTTCTTCAACAACCATTTCCATTAAACCTTTTGTTCCTTCATGTACGTTAAATTCCATAAAATCCACCCTCTCTTAGTTGTATTTATATATTTTTATAAAAATAGACATTATTGAAAATTCTCTCATTAACCATAATTATAAATAAAACCAAACAAAAAGTATAGAGTTTATAAAAAACTCTATACTTTTTTATTACATTATATTTCCTTTTTTTCTTCTAAATTTAAATCTTTCGCAAAAGCATCTATAGACTCATTTTTTTCTTCTTCTGATACTCTATCTTTTTCTAACTCTTTAACTTCTTCCACATCATCATGCTTTTCTAAATCTATTGCATTTTCTTTTTGTTCATTAAATGGTCTATCTTCAACTATAGCATTAAACTCTTCTCCAGATATTTTTTCTTTTTCTAAAAGCCTCTTAGCTACAGCATGAAGTTTATCTACATGTTCAGTTAATATCTTTTCAGCTTTTTTATAAGCTTCATTAACTAGAGCTTTAACTTCATTATCTATTTCAAACGCAACTTCTTCACTATAATTTTTAGATTTTCCAATATCTCTTCCTATAAATACTTCATCGTGATCACTACCAAATGTTATAGTTCCAAGTTTTTCACTCATTCCATATTCCATAACCATTTTTCTTGCAACATTGGATACTCTTTGAATATCGTTAGATGCTCCAGTACTTATATCACCTAAAATTAATTGCTCAGCAACTCTTCCTCCAAGCAAACCTACCATGTCATCTTTTAGTTTTGATTTAGATGCATAGGATTTATCTCTCTCTGGAAGCTGCATTGTATATCCTCCAGCCATACCTCTTGGTATAATACTAATTTCATGTACAGGATCTGAATAACGTGAAAACTTCGCTACAATAGCATGACCTGCTTCATGATAAGCAGTAAGTTTTCTATCTTCTTCATGAATCACCCTACTTTTCTTTTCAGGTCCAGCTATAACCCTTGTTATAGCCTCCTCAAGTTCTCCCATACCTATTTTTTTCTTATTATTTCTAACAGCAAGCAACGCTGCTTCATTCATTAAGTTTTCAAGGTCTGCACCTACAAATCCAGGAGTTCTTTTTGCAAGTACTTTTAAATCAACATTATCTTCTAGGTGTTTATTTCTAACATGAACCTTTAATACTTCTTCTCTTCCTTTGGCATCTGGAGCCCCAACTAATATTTGTCTATCAAATCTACCTGGTCTTAAAAGTGCTTTATCTAATATATCAGGTCTATTTGTTGCAGCAACTAAAATTATCCCTTCGTTTACTCCAAAACCATCCATTTCAACTAGCAACTGATTTAAAGTTTGTTCTCTTTCATCATGTCCTCCACCAAGTCCAGCACCTCTTTGTCTACCAACAGCATCTATCTCATCTATAAATATTATACAAGGTGAATTTTTCTTAGCTTGTTCGAATAAGTCTCTAACTCTAGATGCACCTACACCAACAAACATTTCAACAAAGTCTGAACCTGATATACTGAAAAACGGCACTCCAGCTTCACCTGCAACTGCTTTTGCAAGCAATGTTTTACCTGTTCCCGGAGGTCCTACAAGTAATATACCTTTAGGTATTCTTGCACCCATATCTAAATACTTATTAGGATCTTTTAGGAAATCAACAATTTCTTCAAGCTCTGCCTTTTCTTCATCAGCACCTGCCACTTCTTTAAATGTAACCTTTTGACTATCTGGTGATGCAAGTTTTGCACGGCTTTTTCCAAAGTTCATAACTCCTCTATTTCCACCACCACCTTGGGACTGTTGCATAAACATAACCCAAAATCCAATCATTAATAATATTAAAATTATAGTAGGTAGCCAACTTATCCACATAGGCATAGATGATGCAGGCTCAAATTTAACATCTACAGATGGTTTAGGATTATTTACAAGTATATCTTGCATTAATAGTGTTTGAGGAACTACTACTTGAAATTGTGTTTTAGATTTATCTTTAAGTTCTCCAACAACTGTTCTACCATCTTGCTTTATTTCAACTCTCGAAACTTTATTATCAATCCAATATTTTTTAAACTGATTATATGATACTGTACCTGATGCTTTATTACTTTCTAAAAGTGTCAAAGCAGCAAAAAATACACATATAAGCAATAAAATCCAAATCGTCACACTTGAAAGTCTTTTTTTCACATTAATGCCCCCCATCTTTTGGTTATTTTTTTATTTGATTTTATCATATCAACTTTTCCTTTACAATTAACTGCCCTTTTACTTTTTGTAAACACTTTCTTTTAGTATTCCTATAAAAGGTAAATTTCTATACTTCTCTGCATAGTCTAATCCATATCCAACTAAAAATTCATCCGGAACTTCATATCCTAAATACTTTACATCCACTTCTACTTTTCTTCTATCTGGTTTATTTAACAAACATGCAACACTAACACTATTTGGATTTTTAGATTTTAAATATGTCCTTAAATATTCTAATGTAGTTCCTGTATCAACTATATCTTCTACAATAAGTATATCTCTTCCTTCAACTTCAAATTCTAAATCTTTAAGTATTCTAACTACACCTGAAGTTTCAGTAGAATTACCATAACTTGAAACATCCATAAAATCTATCTTACAAGGAATTTCTATATATTTCATTAGGTCTGCCATGAATGGAACTGACCCTTTTAATATACCGACTAATATAATATCCTTCCCTTTATAGTCCTCAGTTATTTGTTTACCAATTTCTTTAACTTTCGCTGTTAATTCTTCTTCGCTAAAAAGTACTCTTTCAATGTCGTTTCTCATATTACTATGCCTCTCTTTCAATTTTAATTTTCAATACACGTTTTGTTTTTTTATTAATTTTAAACTTATCACTTATTCTATATCCTACAATCCAAGATATTTCATCATCAAATACAATCAATGGTATTGTATCTCTATTTTCCTTTGGAATTTTTAAATCTATAAATAAGTCTTTAAGCTTTTTAGTACCATTCATTCCCAGGGGTACAAATTTATCTCCATTCTTCCTATATCTTAGTTTTATATCCCTGTTTATTTTATCATAATCAAAATACTTAATTAAAGAACTTTTATTAAATTTAGCATCTTCTACATTATTTATTATATCTAATGTAATTTTTAACCCATTATCTAATATGTTCTCTTTATTTATTACTAGATTATACTCTTTTTTTCCTTTATATATATTAATTTTATTCTTATTTTTATATAAATGAATATCAGCATAACTATTTAAAACCCTTATATTTTCAGGTAACATTATAAATTTACCTGTAGATTTTTTTTGAATATCAATAATATCATATACATGACTTTTATCAAAATTATGTAAATTACCTTTAAGATCTTTTAAAGCTATCCTTATAATTCTAGTAAGTATAGCTTCATGTTCGTTAAAAACCTCAGCTCTCATAATAATTTTATCTTTTTCACTTTTACAATATTTATTATATTTTTCTAAAGATATTTTATTTAAATAATCGTTATCTATTTTTACAGTATCCGAAAATCTATTTAAAACTTCAATAACATCAGAATTAAAGTTCTTTTGTATATATGGTATTAATTCTAATCTAATTTTATTTCTTGTATATATATTCTCAAGATTAGTCTTATCTATTCTAGGATTTAAATTATTTACATCACAGTAATTTTCAATTTCATCCCTTGTTATATCTATTATTGGTCTTAAAAATATATTATCTCTAACTGCTCTTATTCCTACTAACCCCTCAAGTCCAGTTCCCCTTAACATTCTCATAAGAATAGTTTCTGCTTGATCATTAGCATTGTGAGCCACCGCTATTTTATTTGCCCCAACTTTATTTAAGACTTCAGAAAAAAACTCATATCTTACTTCTCTTCCTGCCATTTCACAAGAAATACCTCTATCTTTAGAGATTTTATGTACATCTTCTTTTTTCACAAAACATTCAATGTTTAAATTTTCACAGAATTTTCTAACATATTCTTCGTCTTTATCTGCCTCTTCTCCTCTTAGGCAATGATTTATATGTGCAGCAACAAGTGTTATACCAAGTTCTTCTTTTAACTTATAAAGTATATGTAAAAGACATATAGAATCAGGTCCACCAGATACTGCTACAACTACTTTATCTTTAACTTCGAACATATTATTTTGTTTAATAGTATGTATAACCTTTTCAATCAAATTAAACACTCCCATACAATTCTATATTTATTTATTATAACATAAATATAGGCTATATCTACAAGGTATGGTTGAAACACCTTCACATCTTGTAGATATAACCTACTATAAAAAATTAATATACACTATAAACCTTGCACACTATGGCAGTCATATCATCCTTTGCTCTTCCTCCACTTAACTCCTTTGCCCTGGAAATTATTCCATCCACCAATTCCTTCGGGCTATTTATATTACTATTTTTCAAATAATCCAAGATCCAATCAATTTTTCCTACATTATTATTATCATAATCTAATACACCATCACTTAACATAACTATAATGTCGCCATTTTTTAATTTTTTATTAGTAACTTCCAAATCCACCTTATCTAATACCCCTATCGGTAAAGTATTGGATGTTATAACTTCAACATTTTTTCCCGACTTTATAAAACTTGGCACAGCGCCTACCTTCATAAAGCTAGTATCTCCCGTATATAAATCCACACTAGTTAAATCAAGAGTAGAAAACTTTTCATTTTCCGAAAATTTTAGCGACATTATTGAATTAACAGTATTTATGGCTGTAGCCTTACTAATACCAAAACGAGTGAATTTTTCAATCAGTTCTACAGCAACTTTACTTTCCTCACTAGCCTCAGGTCCAGATCCCATTCCATCACTTATTATGCACATATAACTTCCATCTGAAATTTTTCCAAAACTATAACTATCCCCATTTTGTTTTTCTCCATTTTTACACTGTCTTCCAACATATGATGATACATAAAATTTAGGAGCCTCTTCAAAGGTCATAGTACATATACTAGTTTTAGGATCTATAACACATCCATCATCACTTATACACATATTTTTTTCCACAGCTTCATTTATAAGTGGCAATATTTTTTTAGAACATAATTGTGCGCCACCACAGGATTTTAAATATAACTTAACATTTAACCTATTATTTTTATCTTCGTAACAAAATATATCCTTATACTTAAATGTTTTATTTTCAAATATTTTTCTAATTCTCTTCTCTGAATCACTATTGAATTTCACGTCTGAATTAAACTCTTCCATAACTTCTTTTAAAGAACTAGCCATATTATTTATTTGACCTGCTATAATTTCTCTTCCTTCACTTAATCTTTTTCTCCACATCTCATTTATTATGTAATTATTAACTATTTCCTTAGTATTATTTAAAAGTATAGTTCTTTTAATGCATTTTCTATTAATTTCTTGTGGCAATTTATTATTACCCTCTTGATGATTTTGTATTAATTCTCCAAAAGCCGTGTAGGTAATATAAGTTTCCTTTTTCCAGCAATTAGAATTCATTTGACAAGTAGAACAAACTCTATCAGCAAGATTTTCTATTAGAGCACTACTTTTATTTTTCATAACAAGCTTATCATTATCGGCTAAAGTATTTAAATTACCAGATATATTATATAAAACATTAGAAAAACCATATAATCTTTGAAATAACATATCTTTAATTCTATTAATATAATTTTTATTTAAATAATCTTGCTTTTTCTCCCAATCCAACTCTAAATTTATTTTGTCATATACTTTACCTGGTATAATTAAAAATATAGTTGTAGCTATCACAATCTCTACTAATTTAAATTCAACATCTATATTAGAATATAATTTCAATATTAAAAATGTAATAACATATGATGCACTAGTTAAAACTTTTCCACTTTCTTTAAAAATTCCTGCTATTAATCCACATAACCCATAAACACTCATAAATATAAGTATATTTTCTGATGATATTCCTATAATCGAGCCTATAGCAATACCACTTGCAGCACCTACATTACTTCCATTTATATAACTTATCATTAATATAAAATTTAACGCTAAAATATTTCTAATGGATACATCAAAAATCTCTACTCCCCATGTTCCCGCTAATATTAATGATATTAACATAGATATACTTATTATTTCTTCGCTTGTGAATAAGTGTTTAGATTTTAACGCCTTTACGCATATTAACGAACGTTCAAGAATAAAATATAATGGAATGATACAAATCATCTGTAAAAACATAGTTAGAAATGCCACATTTAAAGTTAAATGTTTGATGAAAAATTCACTTAGTAAAATTTCTAGGGATATTATACTGAATATAATAGAAATATTTCTTATCTTATTTTTTCTATTTAATAGATATGACAATACCATTAAAGAAGCTATAATTATTAAATATTCTGGTAGACTTGTGAGCTTATCATACAAAGACATATACCCTGCAAAACATCCTAAAGACATGGGAATAACCATTTTTCTAGATTGTATTACACTAGCAATTAATAATGCTATTCCAAAAGGAGCTGTGGTACTATCTTCATTTAATAAAAGTACCCTACTTACTAACATAGCACTTACAAAATAAATTAAATTCTTGAAAATTAATAACCGTTCTATTTGTTTTTTTTCCTTTTGTTCTAGACCTACATTCTTAACTCTTTTATATGGCAAAATTTCTGAATTGTATTGCACCCTTAGCACCTCCCAATTTCACAATTACTAGAATAAATTATATCAAAGTCTCTTGGAAATTATTGTCAGTTGATGAGATCACCTTGGGTTTTTCGTAAGACACATATTGTTTGACTTTTGTAATATTTTACCATTAATGATTTTTTTCTACTGCCTTTGTGAGAAAAATATATTAAATTATATTTAAACATATAAATAAAATTTATCCACATTGTTATAAAAATAAACATAAAAAATCCACAACTAATTAAAGGTTGTGGATTTTTTTACATTCGGTAGCGGAAATAGGACTTGAATCTATGATACTTCGAGTATGAACCCACTGCTCTAGATAGATGAACTATTTCGCCACATTATTTTCCCAAAAAATAAATGGTTGCGGGGATAGGACTTGAACCTACGACCTTCGGGTTATGAGCCCGACGAGCTACCAACTGCTCCACCCCGCGATATTTGGTGCCGGAGACCGGACTTGAACCGGTACGGAGTGTTAGCTCCGCAGGATTTTAAGTCCTGTGCGTCTGCCGATTTCGCCACTCCGGCGCATATGATTTATTATTAATAAATCACTAAATTATCCTGTTTTAAATGGTAGCGGAAATAGGACTTGAACCTACGACACTTCGGGTATGAACCGAATGCTCTAGCCAGCTGAGCTATTCCGCCACATCACATTATTTTCTTCAAAAAAATAAATGGTTGCGGGGATAGGACTTGAACCTACGACCTTCGGGTTATGAGCCCGACGAGCTACCAACTGCTCCACCCCGCGATATTTGGTGCCGGAGACCGGACTTGAACCGGTACGGAGTGTTAGCTCCGCAGGATTTTAAGTCCTGTGCGTCTGCCGATTTCGCCACTCCGGCGCATATGATTTATTATTAATAAATCACTAAATTATCTTGTTTTAAATGGTAGCGGAAATAGGACTTGAACCTACGACACTTCGGGTATGAACCGAATGCTCTAGCCAGCTGAGCTATTCCGCCATGTATGGTTGCGGGGACAGGACTTGAACCTACGACCTTCGGGTTATGAGCCCGACGAGCTACCAACTGCTCCACCCCGCGATATTTGGTGCCGGAGACCGGACTTGAACCGGTACGGAGTGTTAGCTCCGCAGGATTTTAAGTCCTGTGCGTCTGCCGATTTCGCCACTCCGGCGCATTACATCAATATCTGATGTTTTGTCTTTCGTTTCATCGCTATCTCCTAGCGACATAGATTATTATATATTAATATATTATATATGTCAACAACTTTTTTCAAAAAAGTTCTTAAAAAGTTAGAAGGGCTCTAAAGAGCCCTTCTAATTTATATCATTAACTTTTCTTAGAATACTTATTTCCCTTTATATTCTGATGTTTTCTTATATCTTGGAATCTTTCTTCACTATCTTTTAAAAATCTTGATATTGCATCTTCAAAATTAACACTGCTAGGTGCTGATTTTTTCTTTTCTTTTTCCCAATCTATTTCAACTGGCTTTGCTGACTTTCTACTTGGCATAGCTTGTTTTATAGATAAACTTAATCTTCCACTATCATCTACTGATATAACTTTAACTTTAACTTTATCTTGTTCTTTTATATGTTCTCTTATATCTTTTACATAAGTATCTGCAACTTCAGATATGTGTACTAGACCTGTTTTCCCCTCCACTTCTATAAATGCTCCAAACTTTGTTATATTTACTACTGTACCTTCTAAGATACTACCCAACTTTAAGGCCATGTTAATAAAATTCCTCCTTGATATGTTTATATATTATAAATTATAATAAGCAATATTTAGTCTTTCTTATGCACTACTACAGTCTCGCCTTGTTTTAGAAATCCAAGTCTTTCTCTTGCTAATTGTTCAACATATCTGTTAGTTTCAGACATTTTTATTGTATCCAATAATTTTTGATGTTGATCATTAACTTTCTGTAATTCAATTTTGCAATTCTCTAATTGAGCTTTTTTATTTTTTATAGTTATTTGCTGATGTACTAATATGTAACAAGCATATATCATTATAATAGTCAAAATCATAACTTTAATTTTATTTTTATTTTTCATACGCAATTCCCTCTAAAACTTGTATTTTGACTCATATCTATATTTTAATTTTCTTTTGTATTTTATTCAAGGAATTTTTTCATTTATTTTTTCTGGTAACGTTGTAAACCATTAGTTCCAGAAAATAGAGAAATAAATTTTTTAATATTCTTAAAAATTTAAATATTCCCCTAATAAGTTTATACTGAATTTTTAAGAAATGAACACTTATAAATCTCATATATATATATATTCCTAAAGCGATATACAAATACAAGTATATGCCTACATAGACATGACCTGTATAAAGTAAAAATATAAATACTAGGATTCCAGTAAATATCCAAAATAATATATCCTCAATAAATGTTAGTATTTTATTAGGGTTCTCAAGTCCCCTAAGAATTCTATATATATCAAATAACACTCCTGTTAGTACCCCTGCAAGTACACTATAAAAGATTAAATTGAACTGACTGTGTATAGGTATTAGCATATTTTTACCTAAATAACCTTGCTATTATACTGTCTTTATCTTTTTTACTTTGTGTAGTTGTATATACGCAGGAATTTATGTGTCCACTTATAGCTACTTCACCATTTTGAACATCTAGCTTTTGAACTTTAAGACCTTCTCCTTTTATAGTTAAAGTTCCAAGTCTAGTATCAAGAATTATTATTTTTTCATCAAAACATACAACTTCTACAATACCAGTTATCATCAATTTGTTTCTATTTTCAAGTATTAAATTACTTTTTTTACTTTCTACTGATTCCTTTTTTACTTCCATCTAGTACCCCTCCCTTTATAAATATGTATATGCTTAAAACTTTAAAATATACTTTTTAACAAAAGGGGGAAATATCTCTTTATATATATACTATACTATTGTTCTTCCTTTGCAACCATATTATCAAAAATAATTTCATACATTGATTTTGCATCAGCTTTTAATACATGATTAGTTATATTTATAACCTTTGCTTTTAATGAACTGTTTGCAAATTTAACTTCAATTATGTCATCTTCATTTATTTCGCTACTAGGCTTTGCAACCTTACCATTTATAAATACTCTTCCACTTTCACAAGCTTCCTTTGCCACTGTTCTTCTTTTTATTATTCTTGAAACCTTAAGATACTTGTCTAATCTCATAGCTACCTCCAATTATAAAAATAAAAAACCTAGATTTTCACCCAGGTTTTTTATATTAAATTATAGTAAGTTAATTATTTATTATTTACTATTTCCTTAAACTCTTTTCCTGCTTTAAATACTGGAACTGTTGCTGCTGGTATAGTTATTTCTTCTTTAGTTCTTGGATTTCTTCCTTTTCTTTCAGCTCTTTCTCTTGTTTCGAAAGTTCCGAATCCTACTAATTGAACCTTATCTCCATCCATTAAAGCTTCTTCAACGCTTTCTATAAATGCTTTTAAAGCAACTTCCGCATCCTTTTTAGTTAATTGACTCTTTTCTGCCATGCTAGTAATTAATTCTGCTTTATTCACTTTTGTTACCTCCTCTTAATTAACCATTACATAGTATTTAATGTAATTCTTCATTCAAATTAAAAATCCTTTTTATATAAATTTTTAATTAAAATAACACAAAATATTTTATTTTTCTTTTGACATTTCCCAAAAGTTATCTAGTTCTTCTAGAGACATCTCAGTAATGTCTTTATCAAGTTCCTTGACTTTGTTCTCTATGTAATAAAATCTTGATATGAATTTATCTATAGTATAATTTAATGCATTTTCAGGGTCAATGTCAAGAAATCTTGCTACATTTACTACACTAAAAATTAAATCTCCCACTTCCTCTATTATTTTTTCCTTGTTATGGGATTTATATACATCTTTTACTTCCTCATATTCTTCTAAAACTTTATTTAGCGCAGGTTCTATATTATTCCAATCAAAACCAACTTTAGCTGCTTTTTTTTGAATTTTTTCTGCTCTAATTAACGCTGGTAAACATTTAGATATATGCTTTAGTTCATCTGTATATGTTACAAATCCTTTTTCTTTGTGTTTGATTTCATCCCAGTTTTTTAAAACATCTGTAGAATCACTTATATCTAAGTTTCCAAATACATGCGGATGTCTTTTAATAAGTTTATCACAAATAGACCTAATTATGTCATTAATATTAAAATATCCTTCTTCTTTTCCAATTTGAGCATGAAAAACCACTTGAAGTAGTATATCTCCAAGCTCTTCTACTAGATTTTCATCATCTTCTTTTTCAATAGCATCTATTGCTTCATAACACTCTTCAATTAAGCTTCTTTTTAAAGAATTATGATCCTGTTCCTTATCCCAAGGACACCCATTTTCTCCTCTTAACTGCTCCATTATATCTAATAAATCTTGGAAATCTGTAGCTACATTAAGATTTCTCGGAATATATATTGAAGTTAAATAATCAATATCTTCTTGTCTATCTAATTCATATAAATGAATTCTTCTTATACTTTCTAAACCTTCAACTCCAGCTGCTCTTACAAAATATATGTCCATATCATCTCTATAATATTCAAGTAATGCTAACTTTACCTCTGACGCTATAAACTTGTTATATACTTGAGTTATAACAGTTCCAACTCTTTTATCTAAAATTTGATTTTTGATATCAAAAGCATCAATAACTTTAACACCATTTACAGGATCTAATTTTAGACTTTCCATCATTGCATCAATAAAGCTTATAGCTGGAAGTATCTTTGCTTCTATTCTATTATTTTCGCAGAGCTGAAGCAAGAGATTTACTGACTTTTCCGCCACTAACGGATGTCCTGGCACAGCATATACTAAATCTCCATGAATTTTATGTTTTTCTATTAAATCTTTAGCAATAGATTCGTAAACTTCATCAAAAGCTTCTGAACTTTCATACTTATTATCATAACTTTCAAAGTCCACACCTAATCTTTTTAAATATTCAACATTAGGATGAATCTCAGTTCTAAAATATACATTTTCACTATTCTTAAGTATATCAAGGGTTCCAATGGTAATTGCATCTTTACTTCCAGGACCCAATCCCACAATTTTAATCATAGTTATTCTCCCTTTATCCTATCATTACTTTATTATTTTCTTGATTTTATTTTTCTATAGTCAAATGTTCCTGATAAAATCATAAATACTCCATATGATATCATACCTAAAAATATAGATATTAAACACGCTATAGAATTACTCATTGTATAATTATAGACTTTTATATAAACAAATACAACCAATAATATCATTGCCATAGATGCATATGCAGGTTTTATAAATATTTGTGTTAAGTCTATTTTTATATTCATTTTTTTCTTAAGAAGTAATATATTTAACACCACTGCAACTACATAAGCTGATATTGTTCCAATTATAGCTCCATATACATTTATATTAGGTATAGGAACTAATATACTAGTAATCACCATTTTAATTATACATCCTATTAATAGATTAATTATGGGCATTTTTTTTGAACTAGTTGCTTGAAGAATAATCGTTGTTGTCTGCGCTAATATTATAAAAGGAATTGCTAAAGACGAATATTTTAAAATCATGGCACCCTGGGCCTGACCCCTAAAAATTAGATTTAACACTTGTGATGATAAAAAGTATAATCCACAAAGAGATGGTAGTGCTATTACAGTAGAAATTTTTATAGCTGATAGTATATTTTTATTTAATTTATTGGTATTTTTTAAGATATATGCTTCCGAAATTATTGGAACTACTGATGCACATATAGCTGCCGATAAAGTTAATGGAACATTAACTAAAACAGCTGCTTTACCCGTAAGTTGACCATATAAAATTGCAGCATTTTTTGATGAAAATCCAGCTTCTAATAATAGTTGTGGAACCATAATAGAATCTATAACATTCATAATAGTTCCTACTGCCGCACCTAGAGAAATAGGTATTGCAGTCTTTAAAAGTTCATCCATAACTATAGAATTGAACTTTACTCTTCTTATTTTAAAATCTTTAATTACTCTTTTATATTTTCTAATTAAATATATTCCCGCGAGAATTCCTCCTGCAGCAGCACCTAGTGTTGCACCTCCCGCAGCATATTCTACCCCTTTAGGTAAAAGTATAATAGCAAGTCCTATGCCTACAACTACCCTAGCTATTTGTTCTAATATTTGAGATATAGCCGTAGGAGTCATATTTTGCAGTCCTTGAAAAAATCCTCTAAATACACTTACTATAGCTATAAAAAAAGGAGCTATTCCAAGAGCAATTAATGAATAATACGCTTTTATATCCCATTTAAAAAGAAGAATTAGCTTGTTTGATAATACTAATATTATAACGCTTGTACCCATTCCTAGTATAATCATTAATAACAAAGCCTGCTTCAATACTTCAAGTATACCCTTTTCATTGGATTTTGCATTTTGCTCTGATATCATCTTAGACATAGCTAGTGGTACCCCTGATGCTATAGCAATAAATAACATATATAATGGGTATGCCATTTGGTAATATCCAAGACCTTCATCTCCTACAAGTATAGTTAATGGTATCCTAAAACACATTCCAATACATCGAGCAAATATTCCAGCAAAGCCCAATATAAAAGTGCCTTTTATTAATGATTGTTTTTTCAAAATATTACCTCCAAAACATTACTTAATACAAGTATTTATATTTTTGTTTTGAAGACATTATTACTAAAAAATAACGGCAGACAAGCTGCCATTATTTATTCCATTTGTTTTCCTAAGAACGAAGCTGCTGCTTCTGCTAATTTTACTTCAACATCTCCAAAAGATCCATCATCTTCTTTTGAAGCTATAATTACAGCACCAATAGCATCTCCTTCAGCTATTATAGGAACTATTACTTGAGAAGAATATTCTTCTGCTGTTTCTTCATCATCTGTTATAGGTATAACTTTTTCTCCTTCTTCTCCCATAAGAACAGAATTTCTTTCTTCCATAAGTCTTTCAAGCTCTATGCTTATTTTTCTATCCATGTATTCCTTCTTAGTAGCTCCACTTACAGATATTATGTTGTCCTTATCACAAATAAGTATAATATTTCCGATAGTATTTTGTAATGCTTCTGCATATTCTTTAGAAAAGTTGCTTAACTCTTCTATAGGTGAATATTTCTTTAAAATTACTCCACCATCCCTATCAGTAAATATTTCTAAAGGATCCCCTTCTCTTATTCTTAAAGTTCTTCTTATTTCTTTAGGTATTACAACTCTTCCTAAATCGTCTATACGTCTAACTATGCCCGTAGCTTTCATCCAACGTTTACCTCCTTGTCTTTTATTTAATTATGTTTGACAATAATATTATCCGTCTAAACATGAAATTTTATACACAAATGTATAGGTTTAATTTTTATACTAAAAAAAGATTTTACATAGGTATATACCTTCTGTTTTAAATTAAATATAACTAGTTATGCTTTTTTATAGATTTATTTCCTTTTAGGTTAAAAATTTTGTCGAAAACCATTTTTAAAGAATTCTTTTAAATTCTTCATTTATAATAATAAATTACTTTTTTATAAATTAATAGTGGGAATTGAAGGAAATTTTTCTTAAATAATTATTATAAATTTGCTATTATTTTATTAAAACTGTGATAATCCCTTGTAGAAAAATGTCATTAAATTTTTGATTATAAAGAAAAAGCAGCCTACATAGGTTATTGTAACCAATAGACTGCTTTTAATACTCTATTATTGAATTTTATGCTATTTTATCTTCATAAATTTTTATATTAGCTTTATCTTGTATTTCTTTAAATTTATTCTTTATAACTTCATTTTTCTTATTTTGAAGTATATCTTCTTTTACTTGATTTTTAACTTCAGCAAGTGTTTTACATGGTGCTTCTTCTCTTTTTATCATTTTTATTATATGATATCCAAATTGAGTTTTTACAGGATCAGATATCTGACCATCCTTAAGAGTTAATGCTGCATTCATAAAGTCTTGATCAAATCCTGAATTTACTGTTGGTACACTTCCTAAGTCTCCGCCTTTATCTTTTGATCCATCTTGGCTATATTTTTTTGCAAGTACTGCAAAATCGCCACCTTTATTAAGTTCTTCTTTAATAGATTTTATTTCATCTTTTGCTTTCGCATCATCTTCTGGTGTTTTAGCTTGTAAAATTATATGTGCTACATGAATCTTTGTTGGATTCTTAGGATCTTTAGGGTATTTGTCCTTATTTGTATTATAATACTTTTCTATTTCTTTATCATCTACTTTTATATTTTTAGTTAATTCATTTTGAAGCTTTTCTATTATAATATTGTCCTTTATTAATTTTTCAAAATCAGATTTTTGTAATCCGCTCATTTTTAAAGCAGAATCCAATCCCTTATCGTCTTTAATATTTTGTTCCTTCTTAAATTCTTGAATCTTCTTATCCATTTCTTTCTTTAATTCCTGATCATTTGGCACTAACTTTAGTTTTTCCGCTTCTTGTTTAAGAGCTTCTTGTGATGCTATTTGCTTTGCTACAGCAATTTTTATTTGTTTTACTTGTTCCTTAACTTGAGGATTTTGTTCAAAATTCTCACCATATTGTTGCTTAAATTGATCTAAATATCTTTTTACTCCAAAATGAGAATCTAATTCTCCTTTTGTTATCTTTTTATCTCCTACTTTTGCTACAACTGTCTTTTTTATAGCCTCAGGTGTTTTCTCTATCATGCTACATCCAACAGCAGACATTGTAAATACGCATAATACAGCTGTGGCAACTAATTTTCTTATATTTTTCACTTTTTATTCCCCCATTTTTGTATTTTGTAATTAATTTATTTTATCATAAAACATCAGTTTTTTACTACTGATTGTAAATATTCTAGAAAGTTTCTTATTTCACTTATTAATTCTTCCTTCTTCACTTTCCTTATATTATAACCAAGTGATGGTTCATCACCTAATTTAAACATAACATTTTTACTATATTTACTCATTATAGCTTTTACAAGATTTTGATTTATATATTCTTTATTACTGAACTTCACAATAACTTCTGTTGGCTTTTCCTTAACCTCTATGACCCCTAGGTTATTTGCAATAGTTTTTATATATGCAATATTTATAAGATTATCCACTGAAGATGGTATATCTGAAAATCTATCTTCTAATTCTTCTTGTATCTCTATCATACTTTCTTCTGAATCTATATTAGCAATTTTTTTGTATACTTCTATTTTCTGAACTTCATCTCTTATATAATTACTTGGTATATATGCATCTACTTTTAAATCAACAGTAGTTTCTATAGGTTCTTTATCGATTTCTCCTCTAACAAGTTTTATAGTGTCTTCAAGCATTCTACAATATAAATCATATCCTACAGATGCCATATGACCATGCTGAGCAGCTCCTATTAAATTACCCGCACCTCTTATTTCTAAATCCCTCATGGCTATTTTAAATCCTGATCCAAGCTCAGTAAAATCCTTAATAGCTTTTAGCCTTTTTTCTGCAACTTCCGTTAGAACTTTATCCTTCTTATATGTTAAATAAGCATATGCCATTCTATTAGTTCTTCCAACTCTACCACGTAACTGATATAGTTGAGATAACCCAAATTTATCTGAATCATATATTATCATAGTATTAGCATTTTGAATATCTAGTCCCGTCTCAATTATAGTTGTGCAAACTAATATGTCATATTCTTTTTTCATGAAATCATACATAACTTTTTCAAGTTCTCTCTCTGGCATCTGACCATGAGCTATTCCTACCTTTGAATCCGGAAACATCTTAGCTAGATATGCTGCCATTTCTTTTATAGATCCTACCCTGTTATACACAAAATATACCTGACCATCCCTATCCAACTCTCTAGCTATAGCATCTTCTATAAGTTGATCATTAAATTCAACTACATATGTTTGAACTGGATATCTTTCTTCAGGAGGCGTCTCTATAACACTAATATCCCTTATACCTGTAAGAGACATATGAAGAGTTCTTGGTATAGGTGTAGCTGTTAATGTTAAAACATCCACATTCTTTTTTAAATTCTTGATTTTTTCCTTATGTGTAACTCCAAAACGCTGCTCTTCATCAACTATTAAAAGTCCTAAATCCTTGAATGCAACATCTTTTTGAAGAATTCTATGAGTACCTATTAAAACATCTACATTACCAAGTTTTACTTCGTTCAATATATTTTTAACTTGAGCAGATGTTTTGAATCTACTTATCATTTCTATATTAATGGGGAAATCACAGAACCTTTGAACTAAATTAGTATAATGTTGTTCTGCAAGTATTGTAGTTGGTACTAAAAACGCTACTTGCTTTCCATCCATTACAGCTTTAAAAGCTGCTCTTACTGCAACTTCTGTTTTACCATATCCAACATCCCCACATAATAGTCTATCCATAGCCTTTCCTGATTCCATATCAGCTTTAATTTCCTGAATAGCTGTAAGTTGATCTGGGGTTTCATCATATGGGAACTCTTCTTCAAATTGCTTTTGCCAAATGGTATCTTTGTTAAATTTATGCCCTTTTAATGTAGACCTTATTGCATAGAGCTTTACAAGTTCTTCTGCAATTTCATTTATAGCTTTTTTAACCTTAGTTTTGGCTTTTGTCCATTCACTACCACCAAGCTTATTTACCTTAGGAGACTTTCCTTCACTACCTATGTACTTTTGTACTAAATCTAGTTGTTCAACAGGAACATATAAAGTATCTCCAGCAGTATAGCTAAGTTCTAAATAATCTTTTTTATGACCTTGGACTTCTAATTGCTTTATTCCCTTATATACTCCTATTCCATGGTTTGTATGAACAACATAGTCTCCAGGTTTTAATTCTGCAAAACTCTTAATTTTTCCTATACCTTTTTTATTAGTTCTCTTAGTTCTCTTTCTTGACTTTCCGAAAAAATCTTTATCCGAAATTACACAAAGTTTTAAATCTGGACATTCAAATCCTTTCATTTGGTTTCCAAAGGTTATAGCAACCTCGCCAAACTCAATATCATCCACAACATCTTTATATACACTTTCAATGTTATAATCTCTAAGGGCCTCTACTAATCTTTCCCCTCTTGGTCTAGTTCCACTTAAAATTAATGTTTTATATCCATTTTGTTTCTTACTATTAATCTCTTCTACTAATAAATCTAGTTTTCCTCCATAAGAGTTTAGAATTATTTGTTCAAAACTTTCTTTATGCTTAGGCTTTAGAATATTTCTTTCTTTATATATCACATTTAAAGTTATAATATTAGAATCTGTTATTTTCTGTATCAACTCATCTTTAGATACTAGTAATTCACTTTGCCTTGAAAGTATATTACCTTTTTCAAGAAGATGTTTATAGTTTTCTATAAATTCAAAGTATACTGTATCTAACTTTCCAAGTGATCTTTGAACATCATTAATAAACACTAATGGATTTTCCATATAATCTAATAACGTAGAACTATTTTCATAAAAATATGGCATAAAACTATCCATATTTTCAAAACTCCAGCTCTCTTTTAAGGATTCTAAATTGGCTAAAGTATCTTTTTCTATTTTTTCTAGTATATCTTTATCTTCTTTAAGACTTACCTTTACTTTTTCTAAATCATCTTTTATGAAATTATATCCTTTATCTATACTTTCTTTTGTAAGTACTAATTCTTTAGCAGGAAATATTTCCATAGATTTATACTTTTCTATACTTCTTTGAGATTCTGTATTGAAACTTCTTATGGAATCTACTTCATCACCAAACAACTCTATTCTAAAGGGAATTGATGATATAGGAGAATATATATCTAAAATTCCCCCTCTAACAGAAAATTCTCCTTTACCTTCTACAATACTAGTTCTTTGATAACCACTTTGAATCAATTTTTCACTTAACACTTCAATATCTAAAATATCCCCAACAGAAATGTTTATTGTATATTCTCTATAAAGCTTAGGAGATATATACGTTGATGCTAAAGTTTCTATAGATGCAACTACTATTTTTCTATCTTGTCTCAGCATCTCTCTTATAATTTTTAATCTTTCCCATCTTAAATCCCCAGAAATTGCATAAACATTATAAAAGACAACCTCTTTATTAGGAAAATAATATACATTGGGTATATATAAAGATAAATCTTCATATAAATTTTTTGCTTCTACATCACTATTTGTAAAAATAAATATAGGTCTATCTTCATTATCATATATGCCCTTTATAAAATACGCTCTTCCGGATTCTGAAAATCCAGTAACATCAATAGGAAATTCATCCTTCTGAATATTTTTTACTATATTTTCAAATTCATTATTTTGAAGCAAAGGCTTCATTAGCCCCTCTAACCTCATGAGTATACACCTCTCATTACTGCTCCGCTTTAAATCCATTAAACTTATTCATAGCCTCAGCAGTTCCCTTTTCTATAATAATTTGCACTGCATTACAAGCAGCCTCAAATGTTTTATTTAACTTACATTCATCCTCTTTTTCAAATTTGCCCAAAACATGAGACACTAAATTTGTTTTTACAGGATGTCCTACTCCTACTTTAACTCTTGGAAAATGATCAGTATTTAAATGTGCTATTATATTTTTTATACCATTATGTCCTCCAGCACTACCTTTTTCCCTGATTCTCATTCTACCAACTTCTAAACTTATATCATCATATATAACTATTATATCCTCATTAGTAATCTTATAAAAGTCCATTACCTCTCTAACACTTTCACCGCTTAAATTCATATAAGTTAAAGGTTTTAATAATATAACTTTTTCTCCCGCTATGGTTCCATCTCCATACATACCTTTAAATTTTTTCCTGTTAAATTCAATATTATACTTTTCCGCTAATAACTCAATAGCATCAAAGCCTACATTGTGTCTTGTATGTTCATATTCTTTACCTGGATTTCCTAATCCCACTATCAAAAACACGTCACTTACCTCCAATACTGTCTTGACTTTTTACCACACTTATCTATAATACATTAAAAATAACATTTTTTAAAGAAACTAAACAACTAACCCATGAGGATATTACTCACGGGTTTTTACATTTAATCATTAACTTTAGGAATTGAAAGAATAACATTTAGATCTACTATTTTTTCGTTTCTCCAAATCTTACACTTAATATTATCTCCAAACTTATGATTTTCTAATATTTTTTCTATTTCTTGAAGATTACTTATAGGTTTTCCATCTAATTCAGTTATTATATCCGTTGGTTTCATACCTGCATTTTCAGCTGAACCTTCTTTTATAACTTCACTTATGTAAACACCCTTAACTCCATTGATTTCACCATTAACAACACTTCTACCATTCACTCCTAAGATAGGTTTAGTGACCTTTCCATAATGAGTCATTTGTTCAATTAAACTTTTAACCTCATTACTATCTATAGCAAATCCCATTCCTTCAATCTTTCTAACATTTAAATGTATACTATTTATACCTATAATTTCTCCAATAGCATTACAAAGAGCCCCTCCACTATTAGTAAAGTTTATCGATGCATCTGTTTGCAATACCTTATATCCACTCTCTCCATAAGGTATATTTTGATTAAATCCACTTATTATCCCTACAGAAATATTTCCAGGGAAAGCTTCTCCTAATGGGTTACCTATGGCAATTGCAGTGTCTCCTACATTTACTTCTGATGAATCCGCAAACTTTGCTGCTGGAAGGCTTCTTGCATTAATTTTTATAACAGCTATGTCAGATATATCATCTTTTCCTATTAATATAGCATTTATATAATTATGGCTATTAGGTAGCTTTACATTTATCTCTTTGGCATCTTTTATAATGTGGGTATTAGTTACTATATATCCATCTGATGAAAATATAACTCCTGATCCTTTAAAATCATAGCTGTCTTTAGATGAATTTTCTGTTTTCCTCATTATACCTACAATACTCGGGCCAACTTTTTGTGCCACTTTCCCCACACTATTAGTTGTAATTTCCATGTTGTGCTGTTTTACATTATTATTTTGTATTTTACCATTTTCTCTTTGAAGTATTTGAGAAAATTTTTTTTCTATAATCAATTTTGATGAAATAGCTCCTGAAAAAGCTGCAATCACAATGAATGAAACGACTCTTAGGACTCTCTTAATATTGTTTCTTTTTCTTATAAACTTTATTTTTCCAAACTTATCCTCATTTACATTCTCCCAATTCACTTCCTCAACATCAAAATTTCCATGCTTCAAATTTTATCACCTCCAACCAAATAATTATGACCTATTTACTTAGCTTTTTTAATGTAAATGTAAATATAACCCCTTTGTTTTCCTTATTCTCAAACCAAATATCTCCACCATGTTGAGTTACTATCCTTCTTACTATAGATAGTCCAAGACCCGTGCTTACCTTTAATGTTCTAGATTTATCTCCTTTATAAAATCTATCCCAAATATATTTCCCATCTTCTTTAGATATATTAGGTCCATCATTATAAACAGATACAAATACTTTTTGCCCCTTTACTTTTGTCCTGATTTCTATATTTCCTTCTTCTTTACCATACTTTATAGCATTGTCTATTAGATTAGTAATAACTTGTATTATTTTATCTCTATCTACTAATACACTAAGTCTTTCATCATCAAGCCACACTTCTACATTAATTTTTTTAGATTTTATTACAGTTTCAAACTTTATAATTGATAACCGTATTATTTCGTTTATATCTTCTTCTTTAACATTAAGTACAAATTTTCCAGCCTCAATAGATGATAGATCCAAAAGATCATTTATAAGCCTTGTAAGTCTCTGTATTTCTTCATATGCTACTGACAAATAATAATTTTCCTTTTCTTTTGGTATTACTCCATCTAATATACCTCCTATAAATCCCTTTATAGAAGTTATAGGAGACCTTAATTCATGGGATACATTGGATATGAATACTCTTCTATTTTCTTCTACTTCCTCTAAAGATTTAGCCATGGAATTAAATGAATTTGCTAAAGCCCCTATCTCATCTCCTGATTGCACTTGTACTCTTTTATGTACCTCTCCCTTAGATATCTTATCCGCTGCACTGTTTATCTGCTCTAAAGGCTTAATTATTATTCTCTGTGAAAAACAATATATTATTATACTAGAGAATACTATGGCAAACATAGCTGAGATCCATATTATCTGATATACCTTTCTTAGTGGCGCATGTATAAGTTCCATAGATGTACTAAATCCCAACACTCCTTGAAATACACCTTTATAAAATACAGGAACATCATAAATATATCTTTTATTGAATCTACTATCTAAATCTCTTTTTTCAATAAAGTTACCTTTTCTTAAACTTTTAAGTTCCTCTGTTAAAATCTGATTTCCTATAAATTTTTTATGTTTAGGATTTGATGCAGCATACACATAACCGTATCTATCAAACAACAATATATCCATCCCTGCATAATTAGAAACATATTCTAATATATCATTAGTCTTATCCAAAGATGAATTTCCTTGCAAATATTGTACCGCTGCATTAGATAAAATTTGTGCTTCTCCTAGTAGTTGTTCTTTCCTTTGATTAAGAAAATATCCTTCAAACCAAAATGACAAGAAAGAAGCTAAAATTATAAAACTCATAGCTATTATTAAGCTATATGTTGCTACCATTTTAGAAAATAGACCTTTTTTTCGCATCTATTTCACCTCAAATTTATATCCAACACCCCAGACAGTTTCTATCTGCCAATTTTGATCTCCCTGCAACTTTTCTCTAAGCCTTTTTATATGTACATCAACAGTTCTTGAATCTCCTGGATAATCATATCCCCAAACTTCACAAAGCAATTGCTCTCTTGTAAAAACTTTATTTGTATTACTGGCAAGGTAATATAAAAGTTCAAATTCCTTCGGTGGCATTTTGATTTCATTCTCTTTATATATTACTATATATGAATTTATATCAATAGTAAGGCCTCTAAATTTAAGTACATCTTTATCTACATTTTCAGCATTATATCTTCTAAGAACCGCTTTTATTCTAGCTATTAATTCTTTAGGTTCAAAAGGCTTTACAATATAATCATCAGCCCCCAGTTCCAAAGCTAATACCTTATCAAAAGTTTCTCCCTTAGCTGTTAACATAATTACAGGGGTTTCTGAGTCCTTTCTAATCCATTTCAAGACATCTATACCATCCATATGTGGTAACATAACATCTAATAATACTAAGTCTGGTTTATATTCAAAAAAAGCACTTTGAGCTGATTTACCATCATAACAAATTTCTGTTGAATATCCTGAACTTTCTAAATACATTTTTATTATTTCACATATGTTTTCATCATCATCTATAATTAATATTTTTCCTAACATTCCTTCCACATCTTTTCCCTCCTTGTTTTTATTACTATATTTATTTCAATTTGTATCATCTTTAAAAGTTTATAGTATATTTCAAATTTTAATAATTTGCTAATTATACTGTATCATATTTTAGAGAAATTTTACTCTTTTATGTTTGAAATTAAAATAAATGTTACAATTAATTTTAAAATAAAAAATTGAAGCATATAAGATATTATCTTATATGCTTCAAAATATTATTCATTGTAAACTATACAAATAACTTACTTATAGAGATATCTTCGTATATTCTTCTTATACCTTCAGCAAAAATTGGTGCTACAGATAAAACTTCAAATTTATCTGATAATGTTTCTTGTGATATATTTATTGTGTTTAAAGTAACTAGTTTTTTTATGGCACTATTTTCTATTCTTTCAATAGCTGGTCCTGATAATACTCCATGTGAACAACAAGCATAAACTTCTTTTGCTCCTCTTTCAACTAACGCATTGGCTCCATTAGTTATAGTTCCTGCAGTATCAATCATATCATCAATTAATATAACAGTCTTATCTTTAATGTCTCCAATTACGTTCATTACTTCGCAAACGTTAGCTTTTGGTCTTCTCTTGTCTATTATAGCTATTGGTGCATCTAATCTTTCTGCAAAATTTCTAGCTCTTGTTACACTTCCAAGGTCCGGAGATACGATAACTACATCATCTCTATCTTTAAATCCTTCTTCTAAAAAGTATTTCGCAAGTATTGGTTCTCCACGAAGATTATCTACAGGGATATTGAAGTATCCTTGAATTTGCGCTGCATGTAAATCCATAGTAAGAACTCTATCAGCTCCCGCAGTTGTTATTAAGTCCGCAACTAATTTTGCAGTGATTGGATCTCTTGCCTTAGCTTTTCTGTCTTGTCTTGCATAACCATAGTAAGGAATTACTGCTGTTATTCTTCCTGCTGATGCTCTTTTAAATGCATCAATCATTATTAATAGTTCCATTAAATTATCATTTACAGGATTATGTGTTGGTTGAATAACAAACACATCCGATCCTCTAACTGTTTCATTTGTATTTACAGATATTTCTCCATCACTGAATTTTCCTACATTAGAATCTCCAACCTTCACTCCTAATGCTTCCGCAATATCCTTAGCTAATTCAGGATTTGCGTTACCTGTAAATATTTTAATACTTTTACCATGGGTTATCATATGTAGACCTCCTTAAATTTTTGAAAACTGAATCTTACTATTATTTACTTCTTTAAACCCTTCTTCGCTACCCAACCTTTAATATTCACTTGCTTTGCTCTTGCAATAGCGAGATCACCAGCTTCAACCTTTTTAGTAATAGTTGATCCAGCTGCTATATATGTATTATCTTCCACTTCTACCGGTGATACTAAGTTAGTATTGCAACCAATAAAAGAATTGTCACCAATAATTGTTTTGTTTTTAGTTTTTCCATCATAATTTACTACTACTGTTCCACAACCGAAGTTACAATCGCTTCCAACTTCAGCATCTCCTATATAAGTTAAATGTGATACTTTTGTTCCATTCCCTATAGTTGATTTCTTTATCTCTACGAAATCACCAATTCTAGCACCTTCACCTATATTACTTTCTGGTCTTATATATGCAAATGGTCCTACTGTAGTGTTTTTTCCTACATGACTTTCTAAAATTACTGAACTTTGAATCTCAACTTTTGACTCAATAACACTATCCTTTATTCTAGAATTAGGATAAAGAATACATCCTTTTTTAATTACAGTATTACCCTCTATTACGTTTCCTGGATATATTACTGTTTCTTCTTCTATTACTACATCTGATCCTATATATGTATTTTTAGGATCTATAAGAGTAACTCCATTTTCCATATGCATATTATTAATTCTAAGTCTTAATATTTCTTCAGCTTCAGCCAATTGGACTCTAGAATTTACACCTCTTATTTCATCTGAGTCAACACTTATAGCTCCAACCTTACATCCTTTTTCTTTTAAAAGTTCTATTATATCTGTTAGATAATATTCTCCTTGAGAATTATTATTCTGTAATTTGTCCAAATTATTTAGTAACTCTTTAATATCAAAACAATACATCCCTGAATTTATCTCATTAACTTTTAATTCATCAGAAGTACAATCTTTATGTTCTACTATTTTTTTTACTTCTCCACTATTATCTCTTATAATTCTTCCATATCCAAAAGGATTATTTACCAAAGCAGTTAATATAGTAGCTTTAAATTCTCCTTTGTTATGGAATTCTATCAAATCTTTTACTGTTTTACTCGTAATTAATGGAGCATCTCCTGTAAATACAGCTACAACACCATCTTTGCCTTCTAAGAAATCCTTAGCACACATAAGTGCATGCCCTGTTCCTAATTGCTCTGATTGAATAGAATACATAACCTTTCTATCTTCTGTAGCCTTCTTTACTTCTTCTGCTCCGTTACCTATTACTAAATCTATATCTTGTATATCACTTTTTCTCAAAGTATCTATTACTTGATTAATCATTTCTTTTCCACTAACTTTATGTAAAACTTTAGGTAAAGTTGATTTCATTCTTTTACCTTTTCCTGCCGCCAAAACTACAGCACTTTGGTACAATCTTAACACCTCTCAACACGGTATAAAATAACGTTTTTTAACGCATTATATACTCTTTAATATTTACGCCTATTATATTATATTTTATATACAGCTTTTTTTCAACCTATATAATTATTATAATATATCATATTTAGACTATATGCTGATATATTATGCAAACTTAGCCAAAAAAATAATAAAAAGGAGTAATTAAAAAGTAATTACTCCCTTTTATTATTAACTTTCACTTGTTATTTCTTCCTCATTTTCATTACTAGCATTTTCATTTTTAACCACTTCATACTCATCTAGTATTGCTTTTTGAATTTTTTGTCTTGTTTCTGTATTAATTGGATGAGCTATATCTTTAAATTCTCCAGTCGGAGTCTTTCTGCTAGGCATAGCTATGAAAAGACCATTTTGACCTTCAATAACTTTTATATCATGAACAACAAACTCATTATCAAAAGTTACTGATACAATAGCTTTCATTTTACCTTCAGCAGAAATTTTTCTAATCCTTACATCTGTAATTTGCATTGAACTCCACCTCCAAAGATGCTTTAGTTATTAGTATTCTCCATAATTTCTCTTTTTCCTTCTTGTTATTCATATAATTTTTAGAAAATTTTATTTTTTATGAATTTTGTCTGAATAAACTATTGGATTATCATTTTCATCAATTCCACCAAACTTTATAATTGATATATAATCCTTAACTAATTTCTTTTCAGTGTTTGTATTATCTACAAGAACTCCTATTCCTACAAGTTCACTTTCAAATTCCTTCAAAAGATTTATTATTCCAAGAGCTGTTCCTCCAGCTTTCATAAAATCATCTATAAATATACACTTACTTCCCTTACTAATAGATTTCTTTGAAAGTGACATTGTTTGTATCCTTTTAGTAGATCCTGAGACATAATTAATAGATACAGTAGGTCCCTCAGTAACCTTATTATCTCTTCTTACAATAACAAGATTAACTCCTAATTTCTTAGCCACCTCATAGGCAAGAGGTATTCCTTTAGTTTCTACAGTAACTACACAATCTACATTTAATTCCTTGAACTGAGATGCTAATATTATAGCTGCAATCTGTATTATTTCCGGATTAAACATAATATCACTTATGTACATAAACTCTCCTGGTACTATTCTCTGCTTTTCTTGCAGAATCATACATAGCTTCTCTGTAAATTCATGCATTTTTTCTTCTGAGATTCCATAAGTATACTTTATTCCACCTGCTGCTCCTGCTATAGTTTCTATACTTCCCATAGATAATTTATTTAAAGTTTCTCTAACTACAACAATATCCTCACTTATTGTAGATTTTGCTGCACCAAACATTTCAGTAAATCTATTTAAATTTATTATTTTATTTGGATTTTCTATTAAAGTCTTTGTAATCGCTGTGATTCTCTGATTTCTATTAAACTTCTTCATATCTCTCTCCTATTTTAAATTAACGAATTATTTTTTTGAATTACCATATTATTATTCATATTTTATTCTAATTATCTAGTATTATCAACATTATTTTAAAATATTATAAATTCAGTTTACATCATATTATGTAAGTATTTTATGTAATATTATTAATTTAAGGTATTGTTTTTATAAAAAGTTGTATATAATGTTTAGATAGGATTATTTTATCTCTTTTAAGGAGCTGGTTAACTTGTCATTTAATTTTTTAAAGGATAATAATAAAAAGATTCATTTTATAGGTATTGGTGGCATTAGCATGAGTGGTCTTGCCGAGATACTTTTAAATAGTAACTATAAAGTATCAGGTTCAGACAGAAGTGAATCTGAACTTACAAAACATCTTATAGAAAAGGGAGCAGAAATATACATAGGTCATAATAAAGATAATATTAAAGATGTAGATTTAGTAGTATATACTGCTGCAATACCTGATAGCAATCCAGAACTTGTAAGAGCTCATGAACTTCAAATTCCAACAATGGATAGAGCCGAATTTTTAGGTCATGTAATGCAAGGTCATAAGTATAATATCGCTATTTCAGGTACTCATGGCAAAACTACAACAACATCTATGTTATCTCATATAACACTAAGTGCCAATTTAGATCCTACTATTTTAGTTGGAGGAAATTTAGATGTTATAAATGGTAATGTAAGAGTAGGAAATAGTGATTACTTCGTTACAGAAGCATGTGAATATAAAGCATCTTTCCTAAAATTTTACCCTTACATAGGTATTATATTAAATATTGAAGCAGATCATTTAGATTTTTATAAAGATATAAATGATATCCAAAATACATTTTTAAAGTTTGCAAAACTTATTCCAAAGGATGGTTTTTTAATTGTAAATGCTGATGATGAAAGATGTCTTGCTGTATCAAAGGAAGTTGATTGCAACGTGATGACATTCGGAATAAACAATGGAGAAGTTAGAGCTAAAAACATAGAATTTAATAACGGACGTCCAACTTTTGATGTTTATAGAAATGATACTAAATTATTTTCTTTAACATTAAACGTACCAGGAAATCATAATATTTTAGATTCACTAGCTAGTATAAGTGCTTCTTTAAGCTTAAACGTAGATACTGATTCTATAATAGAAGGTCTTTCTACATTTTATGGTGCTCATAGACGTTTTGAAATAAAAGGTGAATTAAATGGCATTACAGTAGTAGATGATTACGCTCATCATCCAACAGAAATTAAAGCTGCCTTAAATGCGGCAAAAAATTTCCCTCACAATAGAATCATCTGTATTTTTCAACCTCATACTTATTCTAGAACTATAAGTTTATTTGATGATTTTGCAGATTCTTTCTTTAATGCAGATACTTTAATTCTTGCAGATATATATGCCGCAAGAGAAAAAGATACTGGTATTGTAAGTTCAGATATGCTTGGTAATAAAATAAGAGAAAAAGGCGTTAATTGCAAAAATCTTCATAGCTTTGAAGCTATAACAGAATTCTTAAGACAAGAACTTAAAGAAGGTGATCTACTAATTACAGTAGGTGCTGGAGATGTCTATAGAATTGGTGAAATGTTCTTAGAAAACAAATAAAAATCCACACTTTTAACCCCCCATTATGAACAGCCACCTATCTACTTGACAGGGTATGTTCATAATGGGGGGTCACCTTTAGTAAATTTCTTTTATGCCTTTTTTAATTAAAATTACTTTTTTTCTTATTAACAATTCTTCTTATTAAATAAACTAAAACGTAACTTCCAACAGCAACTATTATAATAGATGCACCTGACGCTATACTGAAATAATATGAAAGAACTAAACCTATAAACCCAAAAATCACTCCTAACAAACAAGATATAAACATTATGGATTTTAAATTAAAAGTAAATTGCTTTGCAATAGCTGGTGGTACTGTAAGCAATGCTATAACAAGTATTATTCCAACGACTCTAATTAAAACAACTATGGTGCAAGCAATTATAATATATGTTAAATATTCTAAAAAAGAAGTATTAATACCCAAAACCTGAGTAAACTCATCATCAAATAAGTATGCTTTAAAATAGTTAAATAAAACTACTACTATAGCTACTACTATTACATCTAAAATAGCCATAATATTTACATCCATACTAGATACTCTTAATATATTTCCAAAAAGATAAGAATTCATATCAGGTGGATATCCTGGAGTAAATGCTATAAAAATAATTCCAAGCGCCATTCCAAGAGACCAAAACATTCCTATTAACGTATCCGAATTAGTATTTGTACTTCTTTTTATTTTGGCTATTCCAAGTGCTGATAATATAGAAAACACAAGTGCTCCTATCATTGGCTCCATTCCTAGAAAATACCCCATTCCTATACCACCAAAAGCTGTATGGGCAATACCTCCGCTCATCATAACTAATTTTTTTTCAACTACTATGGTTCCTATAATTCCACAAACTATACTTGCTAAGACTACGCCTATTACAGCATGCCTCATAAATGCATACTGAAAAAATGCATTAATCATCTAACCCCTCCTCCAAAGAATCTAGATATTTTCCCATATCTTTTGCTGAAATGGATTCCGCAGGGCAACCATATACTCTTTTTATAATGTCATTACCCAATTGTACCTTCCCATGATAATACAATTTGTTATCTATACAAGCTATATTTGTCGCATATTTAGAAATTATATTAATATCATGAGTTACAATTATTATTGTCATATTTTCATTTAATTCTTTTAAAAGTTCATAAATTTGTATTTTAGTAGTAGCATCTAAACTTGCTGTTGGCTCATCCAAAAGCAATATTTTAGGTTCAACTAAAAGAGCTCTTGCAATTAATACTCTTTGCATTTGTCCTCCAGATAATTGACCTATTTGTCTTTCTTTAAACTGATATATATTTAATCTTTTCATTATATCGTCTGCCTTTTTTCTATCATCATCATTAAACTTATGAAAAGGCCTTATTGAATTTCCTAGCTTACCCATAAGCACAACTTCCCCTACACTTATAGGAAATTTCTTATCAAACTTAGTGAATTGGGGTACATACCCTATTAACTTTCTAGACTTTTTAGGATGTTTTCCAAATATACTAATATCCCCACCACTAGGTTTTCTAAAACCTAATATTAGTTTTAAAAGTGTACTTTTCCCCCCTCCATTGGGACCAAGTATAGCCAAAAATTCTTTTTCTTTCACTTTTAAATTTATATTGCTTAATGCAGACACATCATCATAATAAACATCCACATTACTTATTTCTATTATAGTTTCCATAGACATCCCTCATTTTCAATTTAAACATATAAAATCATTTTAAACAATAATGCATATCAATTGCAAGAATAATTTTAAATTCATATTAAAAATTATAGTCTTAACTATAATATTTTAATCCTAATAATTAAATGATTTTATAAACCTAGTCTAAAATTATACAAATTGGGGAAAAATATTAGCAATCACGGTTCTGTTAATTAATTATGAAAGCATAGCTTTAAAAATCATAAAATTACTATATGACTTATTTTAAATAATAAAAATTATACGATTAATATTTTGTGGTATGACAAAAAAGCCTATCCATTATAGATTTTAAAAATAAATAGACTTAATTAAAAGCGATAGCGCTAGCCGTTAGGCAGCTAATAACCAATTATTTTTAGCTTTAACTGGGTAACTAATTCCCACTACTTCAGATGGTGTTAAATTACGTAGTGATGAGTGGTTACGCACAAAATTATAGTGAAATATAAACACTGATATTAGTTTATTGGCACTATTAAATGAGTTAAAGCCTTTTAAACCTTTATACCAAGACTTAAATGTTTTGTTAAATGACTCAATGATATTGTTTGAAATATCATCCATAAAAGATTGTACTTTTATGTGTAATGTATCTTGGAATACTGATTTTATTGGAATATTGTAAGATGGTAATCTATCAGTAACTATGGCTCTAGGAGATCCTAATTTCTTAGCATCGTTAAAAAGGCTAAAAGCTTGTTTAGCATCTCTATATGGGGATAGATGATAAGAGATAATTAATCGACTTTCTGAGTCTATAACAAGCCATAGATAATGTTTCTTGCCATTTATAAATACAACAGTTTCATCTGCGTGCCATTCATCAGAATCTGATAAGTCAATATTATAAAATAAATTATCAGATTTCAATTTGAAATATGCAGCAAATTTTTTAGTCCAACTTGCAATAGTAACATGAGATACTTTTACATTAAATGTTCTAAACAAATATTGAGATATACGTCTTGTAGAACTTTCATTAAGAAAGTAAAGGTCTAAAGCCATTAATATAATATGAATTGGAAAGCGCATACCTTTAAAATTAAGTTTACCTTGGATAGTGGTATTGCTTGAAGGATCTATAGCCGTAGGCTTCGCCACAAAAAAACTATGATTACATTTTTTATCGTTACAACGATAATTGATATAATTTGAGTAATTATGATGAATAAAGGTTCCTTTGTTACAGATAGGACAACGAGGGTAATCCTTGAGCTGACGCTCTTTCGGCATAGCCGATGGTGCAAATTGTCTTTTACACTCTTTGCATTGATATTTTTGATTTCCTTCTTTGTCTTTTCCAAACTTATATAGGTTATGGCTGTGACATCTAGGACAGGTAATTTTTTTATTAGCTTTGTTCATTGATTCCTCTCTCCTTTCTGGGAGGTAATATGTTTGTGAGAAATCTATTATATTTCAATAGGCCGAGGGGAATCAATGTTCATATAACTTAACAGAACGGCAATCACAGATAGGAGGACTTTATCATGAGAAATTTTTTAGTTTCTGCAGTAGTAGATATCATTCTTATCTTTGCCTTTTATTATCTATTTAGAGCTATAATAAATGAATCTACTAGACATAAAATATATGGAAAATATATAAGTTCATTTGCAAAATTTGTTATATACTTGTTTGTAATAACAATACTTATAACAGGTATTACCGCATTAATATTTTATAAAACTCGTTATGTTAACTACTTAAATGTAATATCCTCTGCTTTAGTTTCCATATTTGTAGGTTTTGTAATATCTCTAGTTCCAACTAAAGGAGCTGGAGATAAGAAAAAACACAAATAACTAAATTACCATTAAAATACTCCTAATTTAAACTTTATGTCATAATTTAATTCTATGACATAAAGTTTTTAATTTTAATAAAAAATAGTATTGACTTTTTTCTAAATTAATAATATAATATTCTTTGTCGGCGGGGTATAGCGCAGATGGTAGCGCGCGTGGTTTGGGACCATGAGGCCGCGGGTTCAAGTCCTGCTACCCCGACCAAGGAGTTAATTTATTAACTCCTTTTTTTATTTTTTGTTAATTATAAAATCTCTATTAAATTTAAAATTTTATTTCATATCTTATAAATCTCCTAATTTTGTATACAAATATATCTCAATGTTCAAAATAAACATAAATATTTTATTACAAATAAAAGGAGATTATACTATGAACAACAATTTCGATTCATTATTTAAAAAATTAATTAAAGCTTATTATGATAATAACTTTGAAGATACTATAAATAATATATTATCCGATAAAAATGCCGATAAAGAATACTTATCTAAGGTAATTTCCTCATTATGTGGAGTTAACATAGATTTTGATGATAACTTTATAATTAATCTAAAAAAAGCCATAGGCAACTATGAAATCCGTCATAAAATAGTACATAAAGTTCATGATTGTTCTATGGATTGTTCAGATACAGGTGAACTAACCCTTTGCCAAAAGTCCTGTCCTTTTGATGCCATTTTAGTTGATAAAAATACTAATAGTACATATATTTCTCTTGATAAATGCACTGACTGTGGTTTCTGTGTTAACGCCTGCCCTACTGGTAGCATATTAGATAAAATTGAATTTATTCCGTTAATAGACTTATTAAACAAAGAAGAAACTGTTATAGCCGCAGTAGCTCCTTCCATAATAGGTCAATTTGGTGATGCTGTAACTATGAATCAACTTAGAAGTGCATTTAAAAAACTTGGATTTACAGATATGGTTGAAGTAGCTTTTTTTGCAGATATGCTTACTATAAAAGAAACTGTAGAATTTGATCATAATGTAAATTCCATAGATGACTTTATGATTTCCTCTTGTTGTTGTCCTATGTGGCTTGCTATGTTAAAAAAATCCTTTCATGAATTACTGCCACACGTATCTCCATCAGTTTCTCCCATGATTGCTGCTGGTAAAGTGCTAAAAAAAATAAACCCTAAATGTAAGGTTGTATTTATAGGACCTTGTATTGCTAAAAAATCAGAAGCTAAAGAAAAAGATATTGCTGGCATTATAGACTATGTACTAACTTATAAAGAGCTTAAAGATATCTTCGATTCATTAGATATAGTTCCTAAAAATCTTACTGAAGATAACACTATAGAATATTCTTCAAAACAAGGCCTAATATATGGTTTTGCTGGAGGAGTCTCGAAAGCCATATGTGATTGTATAACTAATCTTTTTCCTGAGAAATCAGATTTATTAAAATCCGTAAAAGCTAGTGGTGTAAAAGAGTGTCGTGAAACCTTAAATTTACTAAAAGACGGTGATATAGATGCTAACTTCGTGGAAGGTATGGGATGTATTGGTGGCTGTGTTGGAGGCCCTGGAACTTTAATTTCCAAGGAAGATGGTAAAAATTCTCTATCAAATTTAGCTGATAAATCTGAAATATCCGTTTCAACACAAAATCATTGGATGAAGAATATATTAAATAAAATAGATATTAACTCTTTAGAAGATTTTAAAGATAAAGATAAAACAGATATATTTCATAGAAATTTTTAAAAAGCTATATTTTCAAAACAACATTCTATGTTAAAATTATTTTATATTAAAAAGGAGGGTCATAATTTGAAAAAGCTATTTCAAAACATCAAAACTAAAGATGCTAGTATATTAAAATTAATAAATAATTCTATGAACTGCAAAATTTTAGATTTTATTATGACCCCTATTACTTACTTGGGTTCTTTAACATTTTGTATCGTATTCTGTTTAATTACAATTTTAAATTCAAATAGACATATACATTTATTAGGTATCACTGCTGCTACAACACTTATAATCAGTTCTTTTATAGGATTTATAATAAAAAACTCCGTAAACCGATTAAGACCTTTTATTCATATTAAAAATTTAAATATAAAAAAAATAGGAATAGATAAATATTCATTTCCCTCTGGACATACAACAGCCGCTTTTTCTATATCTACTATTATATCTCTTTCTTACCCTCATACTGCTATCATCAGTACTAGTATAGCTTCTTGTGTTGGTTTATCACGCCTATATCTTGGCGTTCATTATCCAACAGATGTCTTGTGTGGTGTATTTTTAGGTAGTATAACTTCATTTATTGTTTTTTATAGTATATAATGTTATAAATATAACTATTGGTATTTATAAAGAAAAGAGGTATAACTATGCTTAAAGATATAAAAGGAGCTATATTTGATATGGATGGTACTCTTATAGATTCTATGTGGGTATGGACAAAGATAGATATAGATTTTCTAAAAAAAAGGAATATAGAATGTCCTAAAAATCTAAAAGAAGAAGTACAAGATTTATGTTTTGAGGACGCTGCATTATACTTTAAAAATACGTTTAATTTAAAAGAATCTTCTGAAGAGATTTGCAACGAATGGAATACTATGGCGTTAGATGAGTATAAACATAATGTTAAACTTAAACCAGGTACAAGGAAATTTTTAAACTTATTAAAATCTATGGGTATTAAAATTGGACTTGCAACTAGTAATTGTGAATTATTACTTACAACTGCATTAAAAGCAAATGGTATATATGATTATTTCGATTGTATCACAAGAACAGATGAAGTTACTCGTGGCAAAAACTTTCCTGATGTATATCTTCTTGCAGCTAACCGTCTTGGAGTCGATCCTTCCGAATGTATTGTATTTGAAGATATATTTCCAGCAGTAGTTGGGGCTAAAGCAGCAGGAATGAAAGTTATAGGAATTTACGATGACTTTTCAAGTTATCAAAAGGATAAAATATTAAATGTTGCAGATAAATATATATATGACTATAGTGACCTTATAGATGATGCAATATAAAATAATAAAGATTATGTAGGAGTATTTCTTTTATTACTCCATACATAATCTTTTAATTTTTATTATATTTTTTTCCTTGATATATATTTTGGCACTGAAATTTTTTATCTATAGCATTTAAAACTTCCCATTTTTTTAAACTCCACATAGGTCCTATTATTAAACTTCTAGGTGCATCTCCAGTTAATCTATGTATAACTATATTTTGAGGCAAAAGACTTACTGCTTCAGCTATTATATCTATATATTCATCCTGTTCTAAAAATTTAAGTTTTCCTTGCTCATACAATTTAACCATAGGAGTCCCCTTAAGTAAATGTAAAAGATGAATCTTTATACCTTGTATATCTTTTTCTCTTAAGTATTTTATAGTATTTAGCATATCTTCTTTTTCTTCTCCAGGAAGACCAAAAATAGTATGTACTACAACATCAATATTTCTAGTTCTAAGTCTATTTAGCGAATCCTCAAAAACAGGTAATTTATATCCTCTGTTTATAATTTTTGCAGTACTTTCATTACTAGTTTGAAGTCCTAATTCTACCCATGTATATAATTTTTTATTGTACTCACTTATTAAATCTATAATTTCATCACTTAAACAATCCGGTCGTGTAGCTATTGAAAGTGCTACTACCCCATCTTGATTTATGGCTTCCTCGTACTTTTTTCGAAGTTCAGAAACAGAGGCATAAGTATTTGTATACGCTTGAAAGTACGCTATGTATTTTCCTTGCTTCCACTTATTTTTCATCATTTCTTTTATATTATCAAATTGAGAACTTATCGAAAAATTTCTATCACCTGCAAAATCTCCTGATCCTCTTTCGCTACAATATATACATCCACCCTTACTTATTGTTCCATCTCTATTAGGACATGAAAAACCTGCATCTAAAGATATTTTAAATACCTTTTCTCCGAATTTTTCTCTTAAAAAATAATTCAAAGTATGATACCTCTTGTCTCCCCATTTTTCTTTCATGTATATCTCCTTCTCTATTTTCCCGTTCTGTTAAGTTATATGAACATTGATTCCCCTCGGCCTATTGAAATATAATAGATTTCTCACAAACATATTACCTCCCAGAAAGGAGAGAGGAATCAATGAACAAAGCTAATAAAAAAATTACCTGTCCTAGATGTCACAGCCATAACCTATATAAGTTTGGAAAAGACAAAGAAGGAAATCAAAAATATCAATGCAAAGAGTGTAAAAGACAATTTGCACCATCGGCTATGCCGAAAGAGCGTCAGCTCAAGGATTACCCTCGTTGTCCTATCTGTAACAAAGGAACCTTTATTCATCATAATTACTCAAATTATATCAATTATCGTTGTAACGATAAAAAATGTAATCATAGTTTTTTTGTGGCGAAGCCTACGGCTATAGATCCTTCAAGCAATACCACTATCCAAGGTAAACTTAATTTTAAAGGTATGCGCTTTCCAATTCATATTATATTAATGGCTTTAGACCTTTACTTTCTTAATGAAAGTTCTACAAGACGTATATCTCAATATTTGTTTAGAACATTTAATGTAAAAGTATCTCATGTTACTATTGCAAGTTGGACTAAAAAGTTTGCTGCATATTTCAAATTGAAATCTGATAATTTATTTTATAATATTGACTTATCAGATTCTGATGAATGGCACGCAGATGAAACTGTTGTATTTATAAATGGCAAGAAACATTATCTATGGCTTGTTATAGACTCAGAAAGTCGATTAATTATCTCTTATCATCTATCCCCATATAGAGATGCTAAACAAGCTTTTAGCCTTTTTAACGATGCTAAGAAATTAGGATCTCCTAGAGCCATAGTTACTGATAGATTACCATCTTACAATATTCCAATAAAATCAGTATTCCAAGATACATTACACATAAAAGTACAATCTTTTATGGATGATATTTCAAACAATATCATTGAGTCATTTAACAAAACATTTAAGTCTTGGTATAAAGGTTTAAAAGGCTTTAACTCATTTAATAGTGCCAATAAACTAATATCAGTGTTTATATTTCACTATAATTTTGTGCGTAACCACTCATCACTACGTAATTTAACACCATCTGAAGTAGTGGGAATTAGTTACCCAGTTAAAGCTAAAAATAATTGGTTATTAGCTGCCTAACGGCTAGCGCTATCGCTTTTAATTAAGTCTATTTATTTTTAAAATCTATAATGGATAGGCTTTTTTGTCATACCACAAAATATTAATCGTATAATTTTTATTATTTAAAATAAGTCATATAGTAATTTTATGATTTTTAAAGCTATGCTTTCATAATTAATTAACAGAACCTATTTTCCTATTTTTCAATATAAAAGTGTCTATAATTTATTATACACTATAGACACTTTTATATAAAATCACATCTTTACTTTAGATATTTTATAATTTTTTAAATCCAGTTCCCATTCACCAACATATTGATTATTTTTGTTCTCTTTACCTTTCGTAACTACATTATACCTCATTTTATCCTTTTGAAAATCCTTAAATACTACATCAACTTTACCTAATGGATACTCTTCTTCAAAAATAGTAGGTATTTGATCTCCATTTTCTTTATCAAAAACTTTAATACACCTATCATTTCCTTTTTTATATTGAATAACTAATAACTTATCATCCTGTGAAAACAGCATATTTTCTATAGTTGTATCTTTTAATATATCACATGAAATAAGTTGTTTTCCTATTGGTTTTTCTTTAATCATTTTAGTACTTTGTCCTGCACCACCCTGCTCGCCACCCTTTCCTTGATCTGTGGGATCACCTTGTGTCTGCACTGTATCATCTAATATTAATAGTCCTAAAAAACAATTTTTATCTGTTGTTGTAATTGCAAGTGTATCACCCGAATAATTTAATGCGCACATTCCAAAGTGCTTTTTAGGTACTATTTCACTTACTAACTTACCATTATCACCTTTCGTGTAAGTATATCCTATTATACCGTCCATATTTGTTACTAAAACATTATCTACTTGATTTTCTTTTCTCAACCTTAACTGATCAAAACTTTGAAAAACCTCTTTCATTAAAACTGAATTTACATCACTTATTTTATACTCCATTCCACTTTTAGTTACTGTAATTCTATACTCTAATATTTGAGTTTCTGATTTACTTATATTTGATTTCATTACATCTATTTTAAAATTTCCTTCTCCACCACTTTCCGTTATTCCACTTATTCTATGTCCTCTTAACTTTAAATCAGAAGGTTTTATATCTTTAGTATCTGTTTTAGCCTTTCCGATTAACATATCCCCAGCATCTTTGTATTTATCTACCTCTAGATAATGAAAATACTTCTCCACAACATTAGTTGCTATCTTCATATCAAAAACATCTTTTTCTTTTACATTTTCATACTGTTTATTACTACATCCAACCAACATAAAAATTGTTAAAATAATTACTACATAACTTGTATACTTTTTCACCTTATTTATCACCTCTTTTTAATAGAGTCTAATTTTATTTTGCCACGAAACTAAAATTTAATTTATATAATCATTATTTTTATTAATTTTTATATATTTATAATAAATGCTTGTTTTATAAATGTAATGGAGGTATTATTTTGAAAAAAAATTTAACTTTAACATTTGAATTAGCAGCAGTATTTATTGGTACCATTGTAGGCGCTGGACTTGCTTCTGGAGAAGAAATAACTCTATTTTTTACTCAGTACGGATATAAAAGTTTTATAGGCATCTTTATATGTATGTTTGTATATATATTTATGGGATTTAACATAATACATATTAGTACTAAATACAATTTAGATTCTTATAGTGCATTTATAAAAACAGTTAGTCCAGGATTTTTAGGCAAAATTACAGAAATTTTTACTAGTATATGTTTAATTACGAGTTCTTCTATAATTCTTGCTGGAAGTGGCTCTCTTATTCATCAATATTTTCATGTATCAAAGTGGGTAGGCATCTTAATAATGGTTTTTATTGCATTGTTTACATTAATGCATGATATAAGTGGACTTATTGAAATAAACTCTTTTATAGTACCTTGTTTAATAATTGTAATAACAACTATTTTTCTTTTATTTTTTTTACTTTCAAAAGACGTTAATAATATAAACTATATAAAAAATATACCTAGCGTAAAAAAAGGTTGGCTTGTTTCTTGCTTATTGTATGGAAGTTTTAATTCCTTATCCTGTAGTGGTGTTCTTGTACCTTTAACTTCAGAGATTAAAGACAAAAGCTCCTCAAAACTTGGAATAATACTTGGCGCAATAGGACTTACTTTTTTAGCTATTATGATAAATTTTATGTTATTATCCAATGTTCCTAATATATATAAATACGATATTCCTCTACTTTATGTAGCTAATAGATTTGGAGGACTAATACAAATACTTCTTTTAGGCGTTATGTGGCTTGAAATGTTTTCTACAGAAGTTTCAGACATATATAGCTTAAGTAAAACTCTAAGACATGTGTTTAAAATTCCATATAAAAAAGCTATAATACTTATATTGCTTATTGATATTCCAATATCTCAATTTGGATTTGTAAATTTAATAAGTCACGTTTATCCTGTGTTTGGATTCGTAAGTTTAATATTTGTGATTCAATGTATTATATTTAGATTTAAAATTAGATTTTCAAAATAAATAGATATCTAGTAACAAAGGATGTGATGTCATGCTTAATAAGTGTAATTTATGCTACAGACATTGTGGTGTAAATAGATTAGATGGAGAACTTGGATTTTGTAAATCCTCAGATAAAGTAAAATTGGCAAGGGTGTCCCTACACCATTGGGAAGAACCTTGTATATCAGGAACTTTAGGTTCAGGTACTATATTCTTTTCTAACTGTAATTTAAAATGTGTATTCTGCCAAAATCATTCAATAAGTACTAACGGTATAGGCAAAGAAATTTCTATTGAACGATTAAGCGAGATTTTTTTGGAACAACAAAATAAAGGAGCTCATAACATAAACCTCGTAACTCCTTCCCACTTCGTACCACAAATAATAAAAGCACTTAAGATTGCAAAAAACAAAGGACTAACAATTCCTATTGTATATAATACCAATAGTTATGAAAATCTCGAAACTATACAAGCCTTAAAAGGTTATATAGATATATATTTGCCTGACTTTAAGTACTATAAAGATCTTTATGCTATTAAATATTCAAATGCTCCAAATTATTTTAAAGTAGCCTCTAAGGTAATATTAGAAATGTTTCATCAAGTTGGCAAGCCTAAATTTGATGAAACTGGCTTAATGACTCGTGGCGTTATTGTTCGTCACTTAATGATTCCGGGACTTCTTTTTGATTCAAAGAAAATAATAGATTATTTGTATAACACTTACAAAAACTCAATATATATAAGTATTATGAATCAGTATACACCAACTGATAATCTTACTAACTATCCTGAAATAAATAAAACTATTAATCCTAAACATTATAGTTCATTAATAGACTATTGCGTATCATTAGGTATAACTAATGCCTTTATACAAGATGAAGGTACTGCTACTGAAAGCTTTATACCAAACTTCGATTTAAGAGGTATATAAAAACCTTAACAGTTAATCCTGCTAAGGTTTTTTACTTATATATTATATTTACTTAATTTATCTTTAAACTCTTCTGCTAACTTTTTAAACTCTGAAATATTTCCTATTAAATTTTTAATTTCATTTGTATAGTTAGAAACATTTGCACTAACTTCCTCTGATGATGCAGAGTTTTCTTCTGCAATTGCAGATAAAGATTCTATATTATTATATATTTGTGCTATAGTATCCGATTCACGACTTAAATCATCTATAGTTTTTATCATTGATTTTGATACAGTTTGTATTGATTTTGTAGCATCTAAACTTATATTTCTAACTTCTTGAAGATTATTAGTTTCTCCTTCTAATACAAAATATTGAGATTCTATTTTGTTTACTAACATTTTAATAGAATCAACAAATTCACCTAAATTAGAATTTATTTGTTTAACTGCTCTTTGGGTTTGTTCTGCAAGTTCTCTAACTTCTTCTGCAACTACCGAAAATCCTTTTCCTGCTTCTCCTGCTCTTGCAGCCTCAATGGAAGCATTTAATGCTAAAAGATTTGTTTGCTGTGATATCTGCGACACTATTAAAACTATATCATTAATGCTATGAGCTTTTCCCTCAAGTTCAACTCCATCATTTCTTACTTCTTTAAATTTCATAAGTGATTCTATTATATTTTTACTAGAATTATCTACATTAGCATAGCTATTATCTATTTTTTCTATTGCCTCTTCTAACTGTTGCTTATTTTTATTTTCAGTATCTACTATTTCCTTTAAAGATTCTATATTTCCATTTAAAACTGTAGCTGCACTTTGAGTATTTTCAGCTTGATTTACTGCACCATTTGCTACCTGTTCAACTACCCCTGATATTTCCTCTGAAGTTCTCATCATAGAATCTGATATTACATTTATATTTCGTACAAATGTACTCATTTCATCAGTTACACCTTTAAATCCAACAAAATCAGCTCTAATAACTTTTCTATGTTTCTTTAGTAAACTATATAAGTTCTCAAAAATATCTCCTGTAACTATTTCTCCATCCTCTGTATAATTATTATCATTAATTTTTTTAATTTCATCTTCAATAACTTTTGCAGGTCTTAACAACATAAACACTATAAAGGATGAAATTAATGATGATACCAAAGATATACTACATCCTTTTAAAATATTATCAAATCCAAATAAAACTGTACTTAAAATACTTGATATTAAAAACGTACATACCCCTACCTTACTAGCTATATTCTTCATAAATCCTAAAGATAATATTTTATTAAACTTATAAACTTTTTTATAGAATATATCTTTTTCAAACGTTAATTCTAAAATCAATTCACCATCTTTATTGCTTATAGTATCTATCTTTAAATTTTCCTTAAAGTAATCCTTGCTTCCATCAATCAATCCTAAACAATAATCATACATACATCTTTTTGATATATATTTTAAAATAGCTTTTCTACTAGAAATTGGCCTTATATCTATTATAGGTGGTTGCACACCTTTAAACTTTTTAACCATTTCTACATGAACATCAAACATAGATCTAAAAAATGAATATAAATTTTCATGCTGAAAAAATGCTGGAAAATCTTTATGGAATGTTAGAATATTATCCCTACCTATGGACCTCCAAAGCTCATTAACACTTATATGTTTGCTATCTGCTATATTTTTCATTATCTTTTTTACATCATTATCACTAACATTTTCTATAGGAGAAAATATTCTATCTTCTTTCCACCCAACTGAATTCATAGCTGAACTAACCACTTGGTTATCATAAATCTTTCTACAAGTATTAAGCCAAGTAGCAACTATAGTACCTTTCATAATCATCACCCTAATCTTTCATTTATTAGAAAAATATATTATAAATTTAATTATATATTATATTCATAATTTTGTAATCTCATATTATACAAATGTGCCAAATTAGTCTATAATTATTCATTTGTTTTTTCTATTTATGACGTTTAATAGAAAAATTTATAAGTAAAGTAATTAATATATTTTTATTCTTTTAATTGTATGGTATCATAAATATATAATTAATTTTTATAAGCATAATGATTTTACTGTATGTTATGTAAGGAGAATCGTTAGACATGAGAAAAGTATCTATTTCACAAATAAATGATGGACAAATATTGGCTAAAGCGGTTTATGATGCTTCTGGTAGAATGCTCCTTGCCGCAGGTACTAACTTAAAGCCAGGATATAAGATGAGACTAAATAATATAGGAGTATTTTCTGTTTTTATCGATGATGAATTTTCTAAAGATATTGAAATAGACGACATGCTTTCAGAAAAGACCCGTGAAGAAACTAAATCAATTTTAAAAAATGGATTAAGAAAATTCATAAGTAATAAGCACTGTTCTAGCAATGAAATATTGAAAGCAGCTGATACAATTATCGAAGATATATTGTCTCATGAAAAAGTTATAATTAATATTTCGGATATAAAATCTAAAGATCAGCATCTTTATGAGCATTGCACAAGCGTCTGCGCATTGTCTATAATAATGGGAATATATTTAAAATATCCTCAAAATAAACTTAAACAAATGGCAATTGGAGCACTATTACACGATATTGGTAAACTCCTAACCCCTGAGGATATAATCTTAAAACTTCAAAATAATACTCTATCTGATGAGGAATTTGAAATATTTAAATCGCATCCTATAGATGGATATGAAATTTTGAACACAAACGCCGATATAAGCTACATATCTAAAGCAATTATACTTATGCATCATGAATATTGTGATGGAACTGGTTTCCCTTTAGGATTGACTGAAGATAAGTTGCATGAAACAGTGAAAATTGTATCTATATGCGATACCTTCGATAATTTAATATCTGATTTTAGTGGTTGTAAAAAAATGGAGGTTTACAAAGCATTAGAATATTTAATAGCTATGAGTGAAACTTTATTTGATAAAACATTAGTAAATGCATTCATTAAAAATATAGCTGCTTATCCTTGTGGTACAATTGTTAAATTAAATACCAATGATTATGCTATTGTTTTAAAGCAAAACACTTCTTTTCCTTTAAGACCAATAGTAAATATAATACTAGACCAAAACAAAAATAAATTAGATTTACCTAAGCAATTAGATTTATCTAAAGAAAATACCGTATTTATTGTTGATACAATAGATACTATTTAATATAAATAAACCATAAGTTTTAAAAACTTATGGTTTATTTTCAACCTCTATCTTGCATTAGCAGGTTCTATATTAATCTTTTTACCTTTTATTGTGTTATTCTTCATTATCTCTAAAACTTCTTTAGCATTTTCTTTTGGAACTTCTACAAAAGTAAACTTATCATAAATATCTATTTTACCAATTACTTTTCCTGCAATACCTGTTTCTCCTGCAATAGCTCCGATAACATCTCTAGCTTGAACTTTATTGTTACGTCCTATATTTATAAACAATCTAACCATTCCTGGCTCTGCACCTGTATCTCCAATGTCATCACTAATATTTAGGATTTCTTCTTTCTTCTCTTCTCCTAAAGACATCTTTAATAGTGCTGCCGCTATATCTATAGTTGCATAATCCTCATCAAGAAGATTTTCTATATAGTCTATATACTTTCCTAAATGTCCTTCTTCTATAGTATTTTTTACTTTTTCTAAAAATGTATTTGCTTTAAATTCTTCTACATCACTTGCTGAAGGTATTTCTGCACGTTTAACTTTTGTCTTAGTATATCTTTCAATATCTCTTAATTTACGAATTGCTTTTCCCGCAACAAATGTAAATGCAATCCCTGATCTTCCAGCTCTTCCTGTTCTACCAATTCTATGAACATAATATTCTTCATCTTGAGGTAAATCATAATTGAAAACAGCTTCAACATCATCAACATCGATTCCTCTTGCAGCTACATCAGTTGCTACTAATATTTCAATAGTTCCATTTCTAAACTTGTTCATTACTCTATCTCTTTGAGGTTGTTTCATATCTCCATGAAGACCTTCTGCAAAATATCCTCTTGCTTGAAGTTGTGATACTACTTCATCAACTCTCTTTTTTGTATTACAGAAAATTACAGATAATTTTGGATTTCTCATATCTATTAATCTTGATAATACTTCAAGTTTATTGTTTTCTTTTACTTCTAAATATCTTTGCTCTATATTAGGAACTGTTAATTGTTTGTGAACTACTTTTATGAATTCTGCATTATTTTGATATTTTTTGCTTAGTTCTATTATTGCTTTTGCCATTGTAGCTGAGAATAGTATGGTTTGTCTGTTTTGTGGAATTTCTTGTATTATCGTTTCTATATCATCTCTAAATCCCATATCAAGCATTTCATCAGCTTCATCTAGGACTATCATCTTTATATTGTCAGTTTTTAAAGTCTTACGTCTTATATGATCTATTACACGTCCTGGAGTTCCTATTATTATTTGAACACCTCTTTTTAAAGCTTTAATTTGACGATCTATAGGTTGCCCTCCATATACAGCAAGAACACTTATATCCTTTTTATATTTTCCAAGCTTATGTACTTCTTGTGTAGCTTGAATTGCTAACTCTCTTGTAGGACACAAAACCATGATTTGTAAACTTTTATTATTTAAATCTATCGTATCTAAAGCTGGTATTCCGAAAGCAGCTGTCTTTCCTGTTCCTGTTTGTGCCTGACCAATTATATCTTTTCCGCTTAATATAAAAGGAATTGCTTTTTCTTGAATTGGAGATGGAGCCTCAAATCCCATATCCGCAATTGCTCTTTTTATTTCATCTGATATTGGTAAATCTTCAAACTTAATTTTTTCCATATTAACTTCCTTCCAAATGTACGTTTTTATTTCATTAACCTAACCATTATATATGTATTATGTTCAATATGCAATAAATTATATTCTTAATTGGTGAAATATAAATATAATTTTGCATATTATTTTTTTCAAAAATAGTTAAAAATCGTATTTTGCGAATAAAAAGAATTGTTTAGCTTTATCTAAACAACTCCCTTTCATTAGAATTTTCATATAGAATTATGCGTAAATGCTACTATCTTATCTATTGGTATATCCGTAATAGATCCAAGATTATTAGATACTGTTTTATAATCAGAATCCAATTTAAATGTACACTTATTTCCTAGTGGAGATTCAGGTACTGGCCCTATTCTTGTAATTAATCTTAAAAAACATCTGTTAACACTTAATATCACTCCAGTAAACCCAACTCCCCCTTCTCCTCCAGTTGTAACAAATATAGTAACTGTTTGTCCTATGTATTTTGCTAAATGTGTTGAAAGATCTAATTTATCAAGTTCACTACCCTTTATTTTAAATGTTTCATTCTCCTTCATGAACTCACCCCTTACTCTATTCTATTACATAATACTTCTTTATAATTTATATGTTTTTATAAATATTAATATGATATTGCAATCTCCTATAACATATTTAAATACAAAAAATAAAATTTGGCATTTGCATATTGCAAATGCCAAATGAACTATTCATAAACATTCCTTATTATTGTATTGAATTGTGCACAAATGCAACTATCTTACATAAGGGAATATCAGATATAGAACCAACGTTTCCTACCTTACAAGGAAATCTTTGTTGATGCTGACATCCACATTCCATTCCCATATCTCCCTTTGGTATTCCTGAACAACAATTTCCTAATGCACATCCAGGAGCTGGTCCCACTTGAGTTGTAAGTCTTACATAGCAACTATTAACACTTAATAGTATACCTGTAAAACCTGATCCTGATTCTCCTCCACTTTCTGTAAATATAGTTACTGTCTCTCCAACAAATTTACTTAAGTGGTTTACAAAATTTATATCATCCATTTAAATTCACTCCTTAATCAAAAAATTTCATTGCTGTTCATTTCCGTATTAAAGAGCGTTATGAACAAATGATACTATTTTGCATACAGGAATATCTGTTACTGATCCAACAGTGTTTCCGTTACAACTAAATCTTTGACAATATGAACTACATTCATCAACATTTCCTTTTGGTATTCCAGAACAACAATTTCCTAATGCACATGCTGGAGCTGGTCCTACTTGAGTTGTAAGTCTTACATAACAATTATTAACACTTAATAATATACCTGTAAAACCTGATCCTGATTCTCCCCCACTTTCTGTAAATATAGTTACTGTTTGTCCTATATATTTACATAAATGAGATACTAAACTTATATCTTCCATTTTATTTTCCCCTCACTAATTAAAATTTAATTTCTAATAGCTCATCCATTTTTATCTTCTGAAATTTATCACTTTATAATCTCATGTAACTTAATTTATTCATACAATACATATCTTTAATCTTTCGAAAATTTATGATTAGTAAATACTAGATAATGCATTAAAATATCTAGTGGACTAGCTATCCTAATATATAATATTCCACTTTATTACTAATGTTACCAATTTATAATTGTTTTTTTATATTAAAAAAGCTATGGCGCTTTGACCATAGCTTCTATCTTTACATATATGCATCTGAATTTAATATCAAATCATCAATTTTACATCTTAAAATACTAGCGAGAACAACTACTTTTTGAAGACTTGGATTATTTTTATCCCCTCTTTCCAATTCTTCTAAATAGGATTTAGAAATAGACGTTTTATATTTAGGATTCTTAGTTAGACTTTCTATATCCTTTGCAGTGTAACCTAAACTTAATCTAAACTCCCTGATCTTTTTACCATTTAACATGTCAAAGACCCCCCTATAAAGTTACTCACATTATAATAATTATACTACTTTTAAATATTAAAAAGTAACTTTTTTCATAGCATATATATCTTTATATTAATAAATACTATTAATATATTCGAATAGGAGGTAACACTATGACAGTTATAAATAAACTAAATCAAACTTTAGAGCTTTTAAAAAGCACTGAATCTAACTTTAGAACTTTCTCTTTAGACACTCAAGACCAAAATGCTAAACAAATGTATTCTCAACTAGCAGATAGTGCACTTCAATCTATTAATACATTACAAAGTAGAATAAATTTTGTTATGAGCGAAGAACCTCAATATCAACCTCAAAAGCCTAAAGCTCCAATTCAAAACCTTGAAAGTAACTAATAAAACACCATTTAGTATTACCTAAATGGTCAGGCTGTTGATAAACATAATTTGTCAACAGCCTTTTTACATTTATTACAAAAAGGATATCTCCTACTTCTGTAGAATATATATTTAGACCAATAAATTATTTAGCCCGTTAGGGCTCCTACGGAGGCAAAATGCTTACTAATAATGAGAGAAAACAAAATCAATTAGAACTGGTTTATATAGAAAACTTAGTACCAGAAAATCATATACTTAGAAAAATAGATAAATTCATAGACTTTTCGTTTATACGAGATTTAACTAAGGATTTATATTGTCCTGACAATGGTAGACCATCAGTAGATCCAGTTGTATTATTTAAAATGCTTTTTATTGGATACCTATTCGGTATACGCTCTGAGCGTCAGCTCGTAAAGGAAATACAAGTAAATGTAGCTTATAGGTGGTTCTTAGGATATGGACTTACTGATAAAATACCAAGCCATTCTACCATAAGTCAAAATAGAACAAAGAGATTCAATGATACAAATATACATCAAGAAATATTTGATAACATTGTATTTCAAGCGATTAATAGAAATTTAGTCGATGGCAAAATTTTATACACTGATTCTACCCATCTAAAAGCTAACGCTAATAAACATAAACTTATAAAAAAAGAAATAACTAAATCTACAAAGGAATACTTTGATGAATTAGAAAAAGATATTAATAAAGATAGAATTAATCATAATAAAAAGCCTCTAAAAAAAGACCTAAAAACATCTGAAACCAAAGAAATAAAAGTAAGTACAACTGATCCAGACAGTGGATATATGGTTAGGGACGGAAAACCAAAAGGTTTTTTTTATTTAGATCATAGAACTGTTGACGGAAAATATAATATTATAACTGATGTTCATGTAACTCCAGGTAATATTAATGATGTAGATCCTTATGTTAAAAGAATAGAGACGCAAATAAAAAAGTTTAATTTTAATACAAAGTATTTAGTAGCTGATGCTGGTTATTCTACAAATCCTATTTGTAAGCAAGTTTCAGAAAAAAATTATCAAGGTGTTTTTGGTTTCCGTTTAGGACCTCATGTTAAAGAAAAGTATACTAAATATAGATTTCAATATATTAAAGAATTAGATGGATATGTATGTATGAATAACTTCTTTTTAAAATACAAAACCACTACAAGAAGCGGATATAAAGAATATGTTAGTAATGCGGATGAATGTGCTTCATGCAAATATAAAAATAATTGCTTAACATCTGATAAATCAATTAACAGAACTATACGTCGTCATGTTTGGGAAGATTATAAGGATCAAATTTTTGCATTTACTAAAACTGAAAAAGGTAAAAGTATTTATAAAAAACGTAAAGAAAAAATTGAGCGTAGCTTTGCTGATTCAAAAGAATTACATGGGCTGCGCTATTGTCGCATGCGAGGAATTAAAAATGTTTCCGAGCAATGCTTACTTACAGCAGCAGTTCAGAATATGAAAAAGATAGCCATGGTGCTATGGCACTATTTTTCGTATGATTTAATTGAAATTTATACCAAATCATTACACAAAACTAGCAACTTTTTAAATGCTATCGCATAAAAGATATTTGACGAAAGTAAAAGCCTCCAATTACATGGAGGCTTTTTGAACAATCTGACCATTTAGTATTACCTAAATGGTGTTTTATTAGTATTACCTATTGCAATTCTATTGGGTCATATTTTTTTAAATAATTTTCTATGTTTTGTTTATCTTCAATACTCGAATATATAGTTAACATACAGTAACCTTGTTTTACTGTTTTAATAGGTCTATATAACATTAGAATGGCTGTAAATGTAGCAAATAAAACAAAGCCAATACCAAAACCTAAAATTATATTAACTGCACTTCCTCCTGCTGATACTGGATTAAATATAGGAAAAGTGATCTTACTTTTTGCATGAAATATAGATAATACTATACCAAGTACTCCTCCTGCAATAGCTGACGTTATAGTGTACGTACCTTCTTTAAGTGTAAATATATGCATATCATATATTTCTTGAATATAGTTATCACTTAAAGTTTTACTATTTAAATTCATTATATTATTATTCATTAAGTCATCTATTGCTTTTTGCATAGTTTGTTTATCACTAAAATATCTAACTGTCTTATATCCAAACCTTGGCAGGTTCTCTAATCGTTGTTTCATTTGTTGCTGGAATTGGTTTTCTTTTTCTATTTCATTTTTACGTCTTCTCATGTTTTCAGTACTATCTACCATTTTTTAATCCTCCTCATAGTCTAAAAACTCATCTAATTGTGATTGAATATTTTTATTTATACTTCTTTCTTCTCCAATAATCCAACCAGAATTATATATTTGTCCTTGTGGATGAGTCTTCATAGGTTTTACAACCTTTAAATAATTTATTACATCTTGAGGAATTTTATTATTTTCTATTAATATCATAGGTCCACATTTTGACTTAAAGCTAAGTCCAGATGCGGCAACAGCACTTTGCCATTCATCAGGATTCACAAAAATGAAATTATGTCCAGCTTCTGATATTCCCCATCCAAACTGTCTAGGGTTTTTATCTATCCACCATGCAGAATTTTTTCCTATGTCTCTAAACACTGCAAAACTAGTTGATTGAGCATATATGCTCTCTCCTAATGAAATATGTTGAAGATGTCCATGCTTTAAAAGCTCTTGTTTTGTATTATTGTGAATAAGCTTATCATTACCTAAGAGATACATATAAGATCCTCCATGCCTTAAATGTAATGATTCCGACGTTTCCTTTGGAACCTCATCTCTCTTTATAAATAATATAGGATCTCCAGAATATGATGACCATGCCGTTTCTGCTAATGCATAATCTGCCATATCAATGGGAACAATCATTACAATATCTTTATGATTTCCATTTAAAGCCGAATAATAATCATCAATATTTTTACCTAAACTAAATGAATCTTTTCCCTTTATATGTCTGAATTTAAAATGATTTTTCTTTAATTGATTTTTTATACTATCGTCTATATCTCCAATTATGATAATCTTATTATTTCCATCTATACGTATTCCCTTTGGATCTAATCTTTTTATTTCATCTAATGTTACCTTGGGTATATCCTTTTTATTTATATAAAGTATTGGTGCATTTATTGGGTCATGCATAAGTCTTGATGATAAAATAGCATCCTCTTTTTTATCCCCACGAACTAGTATAACTGCATTAGGTCTATTATCAGGAACTGTGGCTGGATAATTTAATTGTGAAATAGAAATTGCAGTTTCATAAAAATCTTTTCCTGATATCCTAGTGGTATTAGATGTAGACATATTTTGTTTAACCTTAAAACTATTTTCACTAAACTTACTATAATAATTTGGTTTATAAAAACACATAACATATATTATGATAATAGCTATGATAATCTCAATTCCTAAAACTATTTTAAACTTTTTCTTTAATCCTTCACTTGTAATCATAGAATCACCCCTTATACAATACCAAGTTTTTTGCCATACTTAACTAAAAGCCAATTAGGTATATATGATACAACTCCTCCTATTAAGACTGATAAATACATGAATCCCCACCAAAGCATATAATCTTCTTCAGGAATTTTAGGAGAATATACTACACTTAACCACCATATACTAAGAGCAATTCCTATAAATATTGAAGTTATTGAAACAACTACAGGTACAAATGCCTCTTTTTTAGCATGTTTATATGAAATATCTTTAATTTCAATAAACATAGTAGGCACAAAATAGTATACATTTATAATAAAAGAGATTATATATGATATTATCATTAAAATTATTATTGGATTGCCTAATAAATAAACCCCTGCCTTTTCTGGTAATATAACTAAAGGTAATCCTCTAACAGTCATAAGATATTGTATTGTTATAATGGATGCTCCTCCAAAGGATAACCCCATAACTGTTGCAACCAAAACCTGCTTCCATATTGGTCTCATACATAACACTTTATTATTTGCTTTCATCCATGGAGAATTAACATAGGATATTATATAAACCCATAGACCTACAGGGCCTAAAACTAGCACTGTAAGTATCCACATCATCTTAGTGAGAGTTGATAAATATCGCATTCTTGAGAATAGATGAAGCCCAGTCCATAAGGCTCCTAGCAATCCTATTAGTGACCATATTATAGCTATAACTTCTATGCCACTAACTCCTTCTTTACCCATCATTTTATATGAATTAATTCCTTGAGCATCATCTACTTTACTTTGTATTCCATAGTTAACAACTCCATTGTCACCCACTATCCAAATATTATTATATGGACCTTCATTAGCCTTTACCCAATAATTAGGTTTCATTCTCCAAAGATAATTTTCTGTTATAGGCGATAACTTTTTTCCTTCAGTCCACAACATAGGACCACATCTTCCTTTTAATGATAGTTGTGATGCAATAGCAGCTAGCATTGGATTTTCTTTTGAACATAATATGTAATTATGTCCTTCATCACTTCTCTTTCTATCTGATCCCCAACCCATCAAATTTTCGGCATCATTTAATTTTGCAAATTTAACAGCAAATGACTCTGGATTGAAGGCCACAATCCTATTAGCTTTTGCCTTATACGGCTTTAAAATTCCATCACCGTCAAGACTCTTCTCTGCTAGAACATATACATTTTTTATAACTCCCTTTTGTAATATTTCTTTAGAGGAATCATATAACTGATTTTTTTCATTTGCATATAAAAGTACTCCTCCTTGATTTGCAATCCATGTAGCTGAAGGGATAGATATTAAAGGATCATTATCCTTGACTAAAAATCCATATTTCTCCCCACTTGTAATGCCTGGCATGTTATAAATTATTTTTTGTAGTTCATCTGTTGTCTTGTATTGAATATATGTAGACTTTAACTTTATATTTTGTAATTGATTCTTTAAAGTAGGTATATCTCTTCCCATAATTATTATTTGAGTTCCATTTAGTTCTTGTATTCCTAATGGTATTATTTTATTTATATAATTGCGAAGATTTAACGATATTGTTTTATTTGTAGTAATAATTGTTCCTTTATATTTTCTTGCAACAGGTACAATTGATAATACTTCCTGCCAATTATCTGACTCTAACAATATAATTGATTTTGGTTTATTCTTCTTTCCATTATTAGGGTATAAAATTTTTGATATTTCAAGTCCCATCTCTTCTGGTGTTGATGCAACTATTCTCGTTGTATTGGCCGTATTTAAATGAACCCTATTTTCTTGATTTATTCCTATCTTCGGAAATATAATATCTTTTAATACGCCTAGAGGTCCTATTATCAATACAACACATAATATAGTTGACAATATAATTGATAGCTTTTTCATATTTAACCTCCTACACTAAGTAGTCTTTTTATATATTATTAGTCTATCTTTAATATGCTCATTTCAATATTTTTTAATGTATCAAAAAACATTTTTAAATATTTTCACACCATTTCTTTGTTAATTAATATACTGATAATGTATTCAGACTAAAGGAGGTTCTACGTATGTATCAAAATTTTACTCCCTATCCTAATCCAATGCATCTGCTTAATTCTAGATATTCAATGCCGCAAAATTGCCAAATGCAATTAGTTAAAGCTTACTTTGCAAGTCAACCTTATACAGGAATTTTTAGGGTAGATGAAGCATTATATAAGGGTACTGTATTTCCAAATATTTATGCTGCTTACCCTCCAGCAATAGGTCAATTTGATAATAGGAGGATGTAATCATGGATAAAATGTTATATGACAATAAATCTCGCAATGATTTATTAAGAAAAATTACCGAAGTTGAATTTGCTGCTGTTGATTTAAATTTATATTTAGATAATCATCCTGAAGATTCAATAGCCTTAGAACGTTTTAACGAGATTTCTAGAGATGCTGCTAAATTAAGAAAAGCATATGAAATGAGTTTTGGTCCTTTGCTAAACTTTGGATATTCTCAAAGTAATTCTCCTTGGGCATGGGCAAATGATACATGGCCTTGGGAACTTGAAGAATAAATTAGAAGGGAGAATTTATATATGTGGATTTATGAAAAGAAATTAGAATATCCCGTTAAAATAAAAAAGAAAGACATTAAAATGGCTAAATATTTAATAACTCAATTTGGAGGACCAGACGGCGAACTTGGTGCAGCTCTTAGATACTTAAGTCAAAGATACACAATGCCCTGCGGTAAAACAAAAGGATTACTTACAGATATAGGTACAGAGGAATTAGCTCACGTAGAAATTATATCTGCAATGGTGCACCAGCTATTAAAAGGAACTACTCCTAAAGAATTAGAAAAAGCAGGATTAGGTAGTTACTATACTCAACATGGTCTTGATGTATTTCCAGTAGATAGTAGTGGAGTACCTTATAGTACTGGATCATTCCAAGCCATAGGAGATCCTATAGCAAATTTAAATGAAGATTTAGCTGCTGAACAAAAAGCTAAAGTAACATATGAACACCTTATTTCACTAACTGATGATCCTGATATAAAGGATGTTCTTAAGTTCTTATGGGCAAGGGAAATTGTCCATTATCAACGTTTTGGTGAAGCTTTAGTAAATGTAGAAGATCGTTTATCTAGCAAAAAATATTATTATTAAAATAAAGTCCTATGATATTTTTATCATAGGACTTTATTTTGACCTTCATATAATGTTTTACCCTGTTTTAAAATTTCAGTAAAAATATCCTTAGAGACAGGTTTACTAAAATAATATCCTTGTATAGTATCACAATTTCTTTCTTTTAAAAATGTTATATGTTCCCTAGTTTCAGTTCCTTCAGCTACTACTTTTAAATTAAGACTTTTGGCAAGCTCAATAATTATATTGGCAATAGCGCCGTTATCCTCTCTAGGTATCCCAGAAATAAATGATCTATCTATTTTTAATCTATCTATAGGAAATTCTTTTAGATAACTTAAAGAGGAATATCCTGTTCCAAAATCATCTATAGCAATTTTTACTCCTATATCTTTTAACTCACATAGTGTTCTTATTGCTTGTTCTGTATTTTCCATAAGAATTCCTTCTGTTATTTCTATCTCTAGATATTTAGGTGGAAGGTTAGCTTTTATTAATTCATTTTTTATTGTATCTACTAAATCCTTTTCCTCAAATTGTAACGCAGATAAATTTATTGAGACTATTAAATCCTTAAATCCAGCATCATGCCACAGCTTATTTTGCCTGCATGCTTCACTTATCACCCATCTCCCCATAGGTATTATTAGACCCGTTTTTTCTGCTAAAGGTATAAACTTATCAGGGTATATTAACCCTATACTAGGATGATTCCACCTAATTAAAGCTTCTACTCCAATGACATTACCAGATGATAAATTAGCTTGAGGTTGATAATGTAAAATAAATTCTTTATTATCTACAGCATGCCTTAACATTGCTATCATTTCTATTCTATTATAAGCACTTTTATTAATATCCTTAGAATAAATTTTGTAATTATTTTTACCATTCTTTTTAACGTAATTTTGTGCAGAAGTTGCATTCATTATTAAATCATTTGCATTTAATGCATCTATGGGATAGATACTAATTCCTATGCTAGCCGTTATAAAAACTTCCTGCTGTTTTATAATAAATGACTTTAAAAAAATTTCATTTATGCGTTGTACAATATATTCTATCTCTCTTACACTTTCACATTGAGGTATAATTATTCCAAATTCATCACCTGTTATTCTTGATAATATATATGTTTTATCTATACTTTTTAGTCTAATTGATATATTTTTAAGTAGTTTATCTCCATATACATGACCCATGGCTTCATTAACAAATTTAAAATCGTCTAAACCTAACGTTATCACACCTATTAATTTATTCTTTCCTTCTAATTCTAAAATACGTCTTTTTAACTTTTTTATAAATACCCATTTTTGACAAAGTCCTGTAAGAACATCATACTCTTTTAAATAATTAACACTTTTTTGACTTCTTTTTAAATCCGTAATATCTTCAAATATTGCTATATAATATTTTTTGTCCTTCATTTTATCTCTTATAACTTTTACTCTAGCAGATAAAAAATGTGTTTTACCCAAACTACTTATGTACTCTACTTCTCCAGTCCACATACCTTTATTTTTAATATTTTTCATTATATATTTGCATATATTTAAATTACTTTCACTTATATTTTCTATTTTTTTATTTATAACTTCTTGTTTAGAATATTGTCCTATTGATAAAAATGTATTATTTACATATAAAACTGTTAAGTCTTTATCTAAAACCACAATACTTTCTTTTGAATATTCTATTATTTGAGAAAATACAGAATATTCAAATTGGAATTTTTCATTACAATATAAATTTGAAGTCTCATGAGAATGTTGAAGATTGTATTCACCATAATCTCTCTGTAACTTATTACCCATTTCCTTTTCTTTTCTCATAGCTTCCCCCTAGCCTTTTGATTATATAATAAATAGGCTTTAATTTATTTAAATGGCGTTATATTTATGGATTTTTTTTCTATTTTTCCAATTAATTAAAGTTTACTATTTATAAGATTTAATTTCAACCTTATAATTCTCCTTTATATAGTAATTAATTTATTCTTATTATTTATTCTTCTGCATTTTTCTTTAAATTCTTTAATATTTTCTGTTTCCATTTTTTTCTTTTCCCTTGTAAGTTCTCCCCTTCCTAATCTATCACATAACGACAATAACGCTATTTCATCTATTGATACTTCTGATAACATTTTTTCTACATCTGAATACGGCAAATTCTTAACTACGAATAAAACCTGCATATGCCATCTTATCATAGAACATACCTTTTTAATAAACTCATTATCTTGTGTAAAATTCTCTAAAAATTCTCTTGCAAGCACCGCCCCTTGTATATCATGTTCATAGGATGTTATCTTGACCTTTTTAATCTTTGTAGTAGTAATCTTTCCTATATCATGTAATAATGCTGCCCACATAAATACCTTAGAATTTTCACTAAGCCTTCTATTTTCAGCAGCATTATCTATAACTAATAATGTATGCTTCCATACACTTCCCTCAGGATGATATTTAGGTGACTGTGGAATATTTATAAGTTCTCTTATCATGGTAAATGGATATTCACAAAACACTTCATTAGTGGTTAATTTTTCAATATACTTAGATGGCATTTTGTCTTGCAGTAAATGTTCTTCTATTTGTTCATATAAATTCATCTTCTCACTCACAATAGTTCCTCCTAAAATAGTTAAAAATTATTATTATTTTTTTAGTTTATGTGTTATATTACCTAGTATACATTTGAAATAAAAAAAGCTTTTAAGATAAAAATTAATCTTAAAAGCTCATATAATTACATTACTGATTTTATATTTAGTATTCTTACTATATTCTCAGTAGTCTTTTCAATGTTTTTACTTCCATCTTTAAGCGCTTCCTCTAAAGATACACTGCCTTGAAGTATTCCTATGATAGAATTTATTCCATGATTATATAATTCACTAACTCCCTCTCCTATTCTTCCTGCAAAAGCAATAACAGGTACATTAAACTTTTTAGCAACAGTTGCCACTCCAAATGGAGTCTTGCCAAAAACAGTTTGTGAATCTACACTTCCTTCTCCCGTAAATACATAACTTGCTCCTTGAAATTTTTCTTCGAGATTAGTGTATTTTATAACAAGTTCAATTCCTCTCTTTAAATCAGCATTTAAAAATGCCAGAAGTCCTGCTCCGAGGCCACCAGCTGCTCCTGATCCTGGTATATTATCAACATTAATACCAAGTTGTTTTTTTATAATCTTTGCATAATTTGTCAATGCCTCATCTAATCTTTCTACCATATCATGTGTTGCTCCCTTTTGTGGTCCAAAAATATATGATGCACCATTTTTTCCAGTTAATGGGTTGTTAACATCACATGCAACCTCAATATTAACATTTGCAATTCTAGAATCAAAACCTGATAAATCAAATTTATAAAGCTTTTCTAATGCAGCTCCCCCAAAAGCTAACTCATTACCTTCTTTATCATAAAACTTGGCTCCTAATGCTTCAAGCATTCCCGCCCCTCCATCATTAGTAGCACTTCCTCCAATCCCTATAAGTATATTTTGGACTCCTTTATCTAATGCCGATTTTATAAGTTCTCCAGTGCCATAAGTAGTTGTATATAATGGATTTCTTTTTTCCTTTTTTATAAGATGAATTCCACTTGCACTAGCCATTTCTATTACTGCTGTCTTACCATCACCTAATATTCCATAAATCGCTTTAACTTTATTACAATCTGGTCCTGTTACTTGTACTTCTATAAATTTACCATTAGTGGCATCTACTAATGATTGAACAGTACCTTCTCCGCCATCTGCCATTGGAACTTTTATGCACTCAGCATTTGGAATTACTTTTTTTATTCCTCTTTCCATAGCTTCAGCAGCTTCTTTTGCTGTCATACTCTCTTTAAAAGAATCTGGCGCCAAAACAAATTTCATAATATTCATCCCTTTCCATAAATCCGTTCTGTTAAGTTATATGAACATTGATTCCCCTCAACCTATTGAAATATAATAGATTCACCACAAAAACATTACCTCCCAGAAAGGAGAGAGGACTCAATGAACAAAGCTAATAAAAAAATTACCTGTCCTAGATGTTACAGTCATAAGCTATATAAGTTTGGAAAAGACAAAGAAGGAAATCAAAAATATCAATGCAAAGAGTGTAAAAGACAATTTGCACCATCGGCTACGCCGAAAGAGCGTCAGCTCAAGGATTATCCTCGTTGTCCTGTCTGTAACAAAGGAACCTTTATTCATCATAATTATTCAAATTATATTAACTATCGTTGTAACGATAAGAAATGTAATCATAGTTTTTTCGTGGCGAAGCCTACGGCTATAGATCCTTCAAGCAATACCACTATCCAAGGTAAACTTAATTTTAAAGGTATGCGCTTTCCAATTCATATTATATTAATGGCTTTAGACCTTTACTTTCTTAATGAAAGTTCTACAAGACGTATATCTCAATATTTGTTTAGAACATTTAATGTAAAAGTATCTCATGTTACTATTGCAAGTTGGACTAAAAAATTTGCTGCATATTTCAAATTGAAATCTGATAATTTATTTTATAATATTGACTTATCAGATTCTGATGAATGGCACGCAGATGAAACTGTTGTATTTATAAATGGCAAGAAACATTATCTATGGCTTGTTATAGACTCAGAAAGTCGATTAATTATCTCTTATCATCTATCCCCATATAGAGATGCTAAACAAGCTTTTAGCCTTTTTAACGATGCTAAGAAATTAGGATCTCCTAGAGCCATAGTTACTGATAGATTACCATCTTACAATATTCCAATAAAATCAGTATTCCAAGATACATTACACATAAAAGTACAATCTTTTAAAGATGATATTTCAAACAATATTATTGAATCTTTTAATAAAACATTTAAGTCTTGGTATAAAGGTTTAAAAGGCTTTAACTCTTTTGATAGCGCCAATAAGTTAATATCGGTATTTATATTTCACTATAATTTTATTCGTAATCATTCCTCACTACGTAGTTTAACACCAGCTGAAGTATCAGGAATCAATTATTCAGTTAAAGCTAAAAATAATTGGTTATTAACTGCCTAACGGCTAACGCTATCGCTTTTAATTAAGTCTATTTATTTTTAAAAATCTATACATAGATAGGCTTTTTTGTCATACCACAAAATATTAATTATATAATTTTTATTATTTAAAGTAAGTCGTATAGTAATTTTGTGATTTTTAAAGCTATATTTTCATAATTAATTAACAGAACCCATAAATCTATATTTTCTCAAAAAAAACCTGAGGATTTTCTAAAATCTCCAGGCGTTTTTAGTTTAAACTATTATTCCAAATATTATAGTTGAAATTACTGTCATTATTAAACCTACTAATGATTCATATGGTATAAGTTTTAATCTTTCCTTCATATCCATATTAACACTTCCTCCAGTTGAGTGAAAAAAGCTTCCATGTGGTAAATGATCTAGTACTGTAGCTCCTACATGTATCATTGCAGCCCCAGCCAAGGGTTTAATTCCAAGTTGTAATATAGTAGGCCCAAACACTTGACTTGCAACGGCTGTTCCAGACGTTGTGGATGCAGTAGCTCCACCCATCAATATACCAGCTATTGGTGCTAATACAAATGCAGGAAGTCCTAATGAACTGATTCCATTTATAATTACATCCTTTAATGCTGAATTAGATATAATTCCAGCTATAGTACCTGTACCAAGTAAAAGTATTGCAACCCCACTCATTTTTCCAAGTCCAGATGTAGCGTATCTATTTACATTTTTAATTTTGCCCATACATAACGCACCAATAACCCCACCAACAGGTAATGCTATAAGTGGATCTACATTTATATTACAAAGTGGTCTCAAAGCCAATAATATAATTGCTACAAGTGGTCCAACTATTGCAGCTATAAATTTTGGCTTTTCTTCACTGCTTTCTTCAATTTCACTTGTCTTTACATAAGAACCTTTCTTAGATAACTTTTTTGCTATTATACATGTAACTATTAATCCTCCAATTGCAGGTATAATGCCAGCTGACATTACTGATGTTAATGGTATTTTAAAAGCATCCGAAGCTGCAATGGCATTAGGATTTGGAGATATAATATTTCCTGCTTTACCTCCTCCAATCATTGCAATAAGTATAGATGTTTTAGTTAAATTAGCTCTTTTAGCAATGGCTAATGCTATTGGTGCCACTGTTATAACTGATACATCTACAAAAACCCCAACAGCTGTTAATACTAAAGTTGCTAGTGCTAATGCTATAAGTGAATTAGATTCTCCTAGCTTATCCACTATACTTTCTGCAATTTTTGCCGCTGCTCCTGATTCAATAAGAACTCCAGCAAGAACTCCAGCTGTCAATATTCTAAGAATAGCTGGCATTATCCCTTTAGCACCCTCTATCATTAAAGTAACGGTTCCTAAAAGTCCTGCGCCTCCAACAAGCCCGCCTATTATAGCTCCTAGTATAAGCCCATAAGCTGGATGAACTTTCCTTATTATTAGTATAATTGCTATGATTAATCCTATGATTGCTCCTAAAGCTGTAACATGCATACTCACCCCTCCATTCATTAAGTTTTTTTATATATCACTATTATATATTTTTTACATTGTAAATACATTGGTACTTTGCTCAATTTTTTCACTAATTTAGTTGTGCATTTGCACAATTAATTATTTTAATTTATATAAAATACAAGCTACAAAAAGTTCCAATAAATCCATAATGTTTTTAGGATCCTTTCCTGTAACTTCATATATTTTTTTTAGCCTGTAACTCAAACTATTTCTATGGATATGTAACTTTTCCGAAGTAGCTGTAGTCTCACAATTCAGCATTATATACGATATAAGAGTTTGTACTAAATCTAAATTTTTAAAAGACTTTAGCTTTTCTATAAGATTTATATTTTCTTCGCCCTTAATATTATTTGATATAACATCTATAAAACTTACCTCTGAATACTTACATATATCATAATTAAGAGCTAACTTATCATTTATCTCAATGGCCCTTAATGCTTCTTGTACTGAATTAGTCATTATATCTTCTTCTAGTCCAACTCCTATTTTTACGTTACCTTCTATATTACTATATAAATTAAAAATTCTTTTAAATAGTTCCTTATCAGATTTCATAAAAATAAGAATACATTCTGCATTAAATCGTATTGTATACTCACAATCATATATATAATTTTTTATTATATTCATAATTTTAGACTTATCCTCGCCAATTACAATGACAGCTACTCTCCTTACACTTAAATTAATGCCTAATACCTCTGACCTTTGTATAAACCCCTCATGGTATTTACTATCTAAATAAGACCATTGATATAAAAATTCTTCATGTATTTGCTCTCTTATGCGCCGTTCGTTGAACATATAATCTTGTTTTATCAATAATTCAGCAGTAGCCTTTACTATAGATGCAAAGCTTACAACTTCATTTGGGTTACCGCTTATACCTATTACTCCCATAAGATTTTTATTAAAATATATAGGCATATTAACCCCTGGTTTTGCACCTCCATTGTCCTCATATATTAAATTAAGTTTATCCCTTTTAATTGCATCTACAGCGCCTTCGTGTAGATGTCCTATTCTGCTTTTATCCCCACTTGCTATAATAACTCCTCTATCATTCATAATGTTTATATTATAAGGAACTACATTCATCATTCTATCAACTATACTTTCAGCTATTTCTTCAGTAAGTTTTATCATAAAAATCCCCTCATTTAAACGTTTTAATTTATATTATATTATATATAACTTACGTTTTCTATTATAAACATAATAAGACTATCTTCTTAGATAGTCTTATTATCTCATATATTATAACTTACTTTATTTTCTCTTAAAGTATTACTCACTATAAATTTTTATTATATTATTTCCTTTTTTTAATGGCAATTTTGTTTGTTTATATTTTACATCCTCTATATCTAATGATTTAGTGGACTGAAAATCATATTCTTTTTCTATATTAACGTCATTGATATCTATATTAAATTTTATATTCTCATTGGCTACATATTTAATTATAAATTCATATTCCTCATTTTTAGAAACTTCAGCATTTAAAATTATATTTGAATTATCTTTTTTATTTTTGTCTTGTAGACTATATACTTTGGAATAAGGATCTTTCGTTAAACATATCCCCCCTATATTAGGCCCACATGTAAAACCATTATTATTATAAAATTTTATACTATTTTCTCCTTCATTTAAGTTAACCTTAATAGTTAATACTTGATCATTACGTGGTATTGTACAAGTTTGTTCTCCCCTATATTCTCCTATTTTAACTCCATTAATATCTACTTTAAATGCTCTAGCCTTATCTATAGACATATACTTAATTAACATAGTATATTCACCCTCTAAAGGCACATTGACTCTAAAGGTAACTGAATTATTTACAATTCCACCTATACAAGACGTGTATCTTTTATTAAATTCAAGCTTCATACCATTTGAAAGTATTCCGTCTTTAGCCTCATAATTTCTAACTATTGATTTGTGTTTTAAAATTACATCATATATTTTTAAAATCTCATCTTTTTTATGCATTCCACTTTGTTGTTTTTCATTTATATCGATTTTTTCTTCCTGTACATCATCCTTTACGTCACCAATATTTATTTTTTCATTTTTAGTAGCTTTTATTTTATATGTTCCTTTAGCTAAATTGCCAAATAAGTATACGCCTATTTCATTAGTTGTTGTTGATTTTATTGGAATAAAATCTTTCTCCTTAGTAGTCCTATAAAGAATAACATGACATTCATCAATAGGATTATTTTCTTCATCAATAATCCTACCATATACCACTCCGCTTTTTTCTAAATTTTCATCTATTAATTCAATTGTTTTATCCTTTAATACGCTTATATGTTCTTGTTTTATATGTTTCATATTTACATCTTATCCTCCTAAGATATTCTATATAATATTGGTTATATATTCTATAATATTCAACTTTGTCAAAAAAGTTATAAAAAAGCTCCCTAAATAGGGAGCTTTTATCTAATTATTATTATAAATTTTAATGATATTTTCACCTTTCTGTAATTTTAATACTATAATTTTGCTATTAACAATATCATCTTGCCATGATCCAGTAGATTGAAATTTATAATTTATTCCTGTACTTACTCCATTAACATCTATATTACAAGTTGTGTTTTCTATACCTGAAACATATTTACTTATTAAATTATAATTTCCATCAATAGGTGCATTTACTTTCAATTCAATATACCCTGATTTAGAATCCATATTTGTAATAAATCCATTTTGTATTTCAGCTGTTCCTCCTAACAATACATCATTAACTGTATATTTCTTCACTACAGGTATTTCCTTAAGTTCTATTTCTCCTATTTTAGGTGCAGATTCGTTGTTATTATTTGTTAAAATCAAATTATTACTACCTTTATTTAACTTTATAATAGTTTTAAATTCTATATCATCATTATTATAATCATCATCTTTATCATCATCATCATCATCGTAATTTAATTTATTGGTTTTATTTAGCATATACTGTGATTTATCATTATTGCAAATAATTTCAAGTTCCCTTGCTTTATCTGGTGATGAATATTCAATATCTAAACTATACTCATCTGTATTAGATGTAATAACTAAATATTGAACCTTTCCTTTATTGACTCCTCCCAGATTTTCTATATAATCCATATCACTGCTAAGTTTTGCTCCATTACTTAATAAGCCTGCTACTGGCTCAAAACTTTTAGATATTGGTGATACTTGAAGTACTATATCTCCAATATACGGAGCATCAACTCCATTATCATTATAAAATCTAATTGTATTTCTACCTGAATTTAATTTAATATTAACATCAAAATCTTCGGCATCACTAATATTCCATCCATCTGTTTTTTTCAATAAATACGATCCTTTATTTACTCCATTTACATCTATCTCTAATTCTCTTGTCTTATCCCCTGATAAATAATTAATCTCAAGTTCATAGTTTATAGAAAAATCTACATCAACAGTAAATATAGCTTCACCCTTATTCGCTCCACCCAAGTTCCCTATAAATTTATTATTAATTTCAAATTTAGCTCCATTTGTAAGCTCTGCTCCTGTAACACTAAACGTATATGGTTTATACTTGGTACTAGCAGAACTAACCATAAATCCACCAAAATAAGGACAGCTCACATTACCCCCTGTGGATACTAATTCTGTTAAATTTGCTCTTATATTATAGTTTCCTTTAGAAATATTAGAAAATAAGTACACACCTGATTTATTTGTTTTAGTAAATGCTATTGGTGTAGTTTTATTTTTACTATCCACCTTACAAAGTAAAACATCTCCACCATCAATAGGCACACTATCTCCATCCATTACAATACCAGATACAGTACCATTTAAATTATCCTCACCATTAGGCGTAATATCTACTACCATTGAAACAATTTCATCACCATCTGTTATGGATACATCAGAATTTTCATTATCATATCCTAATGCACTTATTTTAGCTATATAATTACCTTTAGATATGTCAGTAAACATATATTCTCCATTATCATTTGTATAAGTTATTGCCTTTAAATTATTATCTTCAACACTTGATGCGAATAATTTAACTTCGGCTGAGCTTACAGGAATTTGTTCAGTCTCATTTATTACCTTTCCAAAAATCACTCCTAAATTACTATAAGAATCATCTTTCAATACAAAATTCATATTGATAATTTGACCTTTATTTATTGTAAATTCATTTCCTTGTTCTAATTTTTTTCCCTTAGCTATGGCAAATATATTATAAGATTGATTAGGTGGTATGTTACTAAATTCGTATATTCCATTTGAATTCGTAGATGTATGCATTAATGGCTCATAATTACTTGACATTACTTTAATTGTAGCATTCTCTATAGGATTTCCATTTGTATCTTTAACAATCCCTGTTACCTCTGAGTTTAAACTCTTATGTTTATTTTGTTTAAGCTTTAAATCTAATCTAATTTCTTGTCCTGTTGTATCGAGGGTTTTTTGAATAGATTCCCCTAAAACATATTTATTTTGTATTACTTGTTTCATATCCGCAAACTATCCTCCTAAAATTTATTATAAAAATACTAGTATAAAGAATTTAGTTTTATACTCTATACTAGTAAAATTAGGATGAAAAGTTTCCACAATTTATTATGTTTTAAGTTTTATTATTTTACTATTTTTTTTATTACCCCTACCTCTATAAGTTCACTTTTACTAAATCCCTTTTTAAAATATCTTACTTGCTTATACTTTATACCATTCATTTCAAAGTCTAAAATATCAACTCTATCTCCCTTATAAACAACTGGTTCTCTTTGTCCATTTAAGTATATTTTAACTTCCATTAAACAATCACATTCCTTCTCTCATTATTTAAAAACCCTTGTATATTAAATATTATTTCATCTATTAATTTTTTTCTTGCCTCAAAACTTGCCCATGCAATGTGAGGAGTTATTAGCAATCTATCTTTATTTTTTATATGCAACAAAGGATTATCTTTTTTAATAGGTTCCTCTTTCATAACATCTAATGCCGCTCCTCTAATACAATTTTCATCTAATGCTTTTGCTAGATCTTTTTCATTAACTATTCTTCCCCTACCTACATTTATTAATATAGAAGATTCTTTCATTAATTTTAATTCATTAAAAGCTATTAGATTCTCAGTCTTTAAATTTAATGGGCAATGAATAGATACTATATCACTAATCTTCAATAGTTCCTGTAAATCACACCTTTTATAAATTGAGTTGTTATTTTTTCCTGATGTTGAATAATATACAACATTACAGCCAAAATTCTTCGCTAATTTAGCTACCCCTTTTCCTATTTCACCAAGACCAATTATACCCCAAGTTTTATCACAAATTTCCCAAAATGGACGTTCAAAATGAGTAAAAGTATCACTCTCACAATACAAATATTTTTTTGTATAATCATGGTAATATTTTAGATTTTCCAATAAGTAAAATAAACAAGCAAATGTATGTTGAACAACACTATTTGTTGAATATCCAGCAACATTTGTAACAACTATATTATTCTCATTTGTATAATTTAAATCAACATTATTTGTTCCCGTAGCAGCTATGCATATCAATTTAAGATTTTTAGCATACTTCAAATTATCCTTACTTAATACCACTTTATTAGTTATTATTATATCTTTATCTTTTATTCTATCTATAACTTCTTCCTTTTTAGTAAAATCATATATACTTACTTCTCCAAATTCATTAAATCCTTCTAAACTTATATCATTTCCTAATGTTTTAGCATCTAATATAACTATTTTTAACATTATAACACCCCCACATCATATATAAATAACTTAAATTTATTTTACTATATTACATCAGAATATAATATAATAATATATACTAAAAAAGACCAGCTAATTTAAGCTGATCTTTTTTCCTTCTTAGGCCAATTTTTCACTATATAATATATTGAGATTACAGAAGAAACTGCAAATAAAATTAATGCTATTTTACCTATAGAAATTATTTCTGTAATATCCCCTTGAGATATGTTTTCTTGTTTTCCTATACTCATAGAAATAAATATTAGGTTATTTATAAAATGTACAGTCATAGTTGTAATTATATTTCTAGTTTTCATATATAAAATACACATCATAATACCAAATAATACTGCTCCTATAATAGCTAGATCCATATGCAACATTCCAAAAATAATTGATGATATAATAATAGCTGGTCCTGCTCCCCATCTCATCTTTAACCTATTAAACATAATCCCTCTAAATATAAGTTCCTCCATAATAGGAGCCAATATAACTCCTAAAATAAATGCATATATATTATCATATACTGCACCATTATTTTCAATTATCTTATCATTCAACATTTTTTTCGTTAATTCGGGATTAATTTTATATATTATATAAGCTATTCCTAATGCAGCTGTTAACGCTAAAATTGCATGTAATATAAAAATTATTAAACTATCCTTAAATTGAGGTTTATTTTTAAAATCTATTACAGCTTCTTTTAATTTAAAATTATTATGATTTAATCTATAAATAATGTATGTGATTAACAGTACCTCATTAATTATACCTAATAGATTTCCATTAATCGCTGATTTTGAGTCAACATTTATAACTAAAGTACTTAAAAACACTAAAATATTTACTAGAATATACACTCCTAATGTTTCTAATATAGTAATTTTCTCAAAATACTTATCCATATACCCCTCTCCCTTATTTTGCATTTAACACTATCTTAAATATAGTTTTATATTCATCATTATGTTCTAATGAAATACTACCCTTATGTTTTTCAACAATCTTTTTTGCAATAGATAGTCCGAGTCCTGTTCCCCCAGTTGTTATTCGCGATTTATCCGCTCTAGTAAATGCTTCAAATATTATATCTTTTAGCTCATAAGGTATACCAATTCCATCATCTGCAATACTTATTTCTATAAAATGTTTATTTTTATTTAGCTGTATTTTAAGCTTTGTGTTATATGGATTATATTTTAAAGAATTAGACATTATATTTGATATAGCTCGAGTCATTTCATTTTTGTCAACTGAACACAAAATTTGTTCTTCCGGTATCTCTATTTCGAAATCAAATCTTTTATTCTCTATTTCAAAATAAAAGCCTGTAATTATCTCTCTCAAAAATTCACATATATCTATTTCTTCTTTATATATGGAATAATTATTATTACCTAGTTTTGCAAGTTCATGTACATTTTCAACTAATTCAACAAGCCTTTTTGACTTATGATAAATAGTTTTAATATATCTCCTCTTTTTTTCTTCGCCTTCAACAACACCATCATATAAAGCCTTTGAATATCCTTGTATTGAAGTTATTGGAGTCTTTAAATCATGAGATATATCAGTAAATAATTGTTGCTTAAACTCCTCTGATTTTTCCCTTTCCATTGTTCCTTGTTGAATCTTTTCTGCCATAAAATTAAAGGCTTCTTTAATCTCTGAAAACTCATTTTCTCGTTTAAATGCTATTCTAGCGGAATAATCTCCCTCCGTCATCTTATTTATGCCTTTTAATATCTCCCTTAGTGGCTCAACAATTCTTCTTGATGTCCAAAACGCATAAAACAGTATTACTAGTAAAATGAATAATGATGTATGAAAAATTCCTCTAAATAATTTATTTCCTACTTTATGTATGTACTCTTCTGTAGATCCTTTCTTATCTATGTCTATATTTATAACTCCTGGTGGTATTTTTACCATACAGTAATGTTTCTTTTTATTTACATAAAAAGTATCTATGGAATGTAAATATGTACTATCTGCTTTGCTCTCATCTGAATTTTCTTCTATTAATTTTAACATTTCATCTTCTGTATAAACTTTTTTATTATCTTTCTTTTCCCCAATAACATAAACAACACTCTTATTTTCATCTAATATTTCTACCCATCCACCTACAGATGTTATTTTTTCAGCATTTATTTCTTTAAAATTACTTTTAACAATAGAAGATGCTTTATAAAACTGCTGTACATCTGATATATAGTCTTTAGAGCTTATAAGTTTACCAATACCAATAAGTGTTGCTAAAATTCCTGATACAAAAACTATAATTATAAGAAATACAAAAAGTATATATTGCTTAAACATAGCCGTATATACTTTTTTATTTTGTCTTTTTAAACCAAACATCTATTATACACTCCATTAACCATTCTATATTCTATTAAAATTAAATTTATATCCAAGTCCTCGTATAGTTTTTATATACTCTGGATTTTTAGAATCATTCTCTATTTTATCTCTAAGATTACTTATATGAACCATTATAGCATTATCATCACCATAAAATGGCTCATCCCAAACATATTCAAATATTTGTTTTTTTGTAAAAACTCTTCCACAACTGTTCATTAAATAAAATATTATCTTATATTCTGTAGATGTTAGTGGAATCTCTACTCCATCTTTATATAAAGTACATGTACTATTATTTAACTTTAAACTTCCATATTCTAAACATTCTTCATTATTATTTTCAACAATATCTCCAATAGAATGATATTTATAATACCTTCTAAGTTGAGCTTTTACCCTAGCTACAACTTCCATTGCATTAAATGGCTTTGTTATATAATCATCGGCCCCAAGTTCAAGTCCCAATATCTTATCACTATACTCACTTTTTGCTGACAGCATAATCACTGGTATTTCGTATTTTTCTCTTATCTTTTTTACAAGATGATACCCATCTATTTTAGGCATCATTATATCTATAATAGCTAAATCTATATCATTATTTTCTATAATTTCAAAAGCATCTAATCCATTTTTAGCACCATATATTATATTATTATCTTTCTCTAAATATAAGGATAATAATTCGATTATTTCTTCTTCATCGTCAGCTATTAAAATTTTAGCCATTAAATTACCGCTCCTTTTTTAACTATACCCGCTTCATTTAAAAAGTTTTTAAATTTTTCTATATCATCTACCGTTAATTTACTCAAATTTATATTCAAATCATTGTTCTTTCTATTCAATATTATATCGTTTGTCCCCTTTAATGTATAAGAACTTATTTCTTTAATATCTACAGTTTCATACTTTGCAACCTTTCCTGTACATACTTCCATTACCTTTTCATCAGCTTTAATATATGGACACTTTTTTATATTACATATTTCTAATATACCACTTATCATTTCTGAAAAATTTCCTATTAAAATAATTCCCCCAATTATAATAAATACTTTTCCTTTCCCTGCTTGAATATGCTTAAATGATATTATTGATATTATAAATATATACAATATACTGCTTAATATCTTACGAATATTTTTATCCTTATAAGCTTTTGAAAAACTTAATACTATATTATTTTCCATACTAATCCTTCCCCCTTAATTGACTTCATAATAATTCTATAAAAAACTCTTTTACTCCTCCTTAAGGAATTCTTAAGATTACCTTAAGAAAAAAACTATGTAGTATAAAATTCTCTACCACATAGTTTTTATATAATATTTATTGTTTTACTATATGTATTTTGCTTCTATTTAAAAGTTCTAATTTAACTTTATCTATACCTATCCTATCAATAAAAAAGCTTAGCTTTTCACCTAAAAGTGCCTTTTCCTTATAATACTCCACCATATAATCTATTAATGTCATAGCTTCCTTTTCAGATAGTCCCTTTACTACAATATCTGCAATTCTAGGATTATATCCAGCAGATCCACCCACTGTCACCATGAGGCTTCCATCAACATCTGCAATAACCCCAATATCTTTACTATAAACACTTCCACAGGCATTTCTGCAGCCGGCAACACCTATCTTTGTTCTACAAGGCATATCCATCCATTGATATTTTTTTGATAACTTCATTCCTATACCAATAGTATTGTATTTTGATCTCTTACAAAATCCAGCTGGACACATCTCAACATTTTTAATAGAATTTTGAGATTTAACTGCAGGTTCCATTCCAAGTTCATCCCATATCTTAGGCAAATCATCTTCCTCTAAGTTAGTTATAAGTATTCTCTGACCAGATGTTATCTTTAGAGATCCATTATATTTTTTAGTCACTTTCGCTATTTTCTCAAGATTTTCAGGAGTTATAAATCCTCCTGGTATATGTGGAGTTATTGCATATTTTCTTTTACCTTCTCTAACCTTTTGTAGATTACCAAAGCCTTTACCCATAATTGACCTCCATACCTAATTATTTGTGAACGTAGTATCTTACATTAATATATATTATACCAATTTATAATACATCTATTGCGAATTTTTTATGCTTGGCTCAATAATGAATAATTTAATAACTATCATTTAGAAGTAATGTCAGGATCCAAGTTATACAATAAAAATTTTAATAAAACTGCATATACTGCCCCGTAAATCATGGAAATATATAAATAGAAAAAGGCTATTGAAAAATATCCAATAGCCCAACAATTCATGCGATTATACATAAAAAAATGTATCTAGATTAACATACCTTACATTTTTGTGGAGTTAATAATAACTCCATCTTCCATCCTAATGATTCTATCACAAAATTTAGCAATTTGTTCATCATGGGTAACCACTATTATAGTGGTATTAATAGTTTTATTAATACTTTTCAATATATTAATAATGTTTAAACTGTTACTTTTATCTAAAGAACCTGTTGGTTCATCTGCCAAAATTATATCTGGCGTATTTACTAGAGCTCTTGCTATTGCAACCCTTTGTTGCTGCCCACCAGATAATTTACTAATTTTCTTATTAGCATAACTATCCATACCAACCTCTTTTAAATGTCTTAATGCTAAATCTTTAATTTCATGTTTGTTTAACTTTTTGTCCTTCCCTAAAAGCAAATTTCTATATACAAGAGGCATTTCAACATTTTCTATAACATTATAGTCCGTAATTAAAGAAAAGTTTTGAAATATAAACCCTATATTCATATTTCTTGTTATGGCTAACTCTGTATCATTATAATTTGTGATATCCTTACCATCAAGTAAATATCTCCCACCAGTACATTTATCTAAACATCCAATCAAATTTAATAATGTTGATTTCCCAGATCCTGATGTACCTAAAACAGCAATCATTTCACCTTTCTCTACGTTAAAGTTAACCTTATTTAAAGCATGTACAACTTCCTCTTTACATCCATATTCTTTTATAATATCTATTAGTTGTATGTAACTCAAATTTAATTCCCCCTTATTATATCAACGATATTTTTCTTCAATATGTAATATTTGTATATTAAAAATGTTATAAAAACTAACGTAAACGAGATAATAAAAGAAGGTATAATAGATTTTATAATTAACAAGGGTTTCAACTCTATTTTCATTATGCTATTGACAACAATTATAATAAGTATAGATATAAGATTAGCTATAATTAATGACAAAGATATTTCACCACATACTAATCTTGATAATTCTTTACTCGTCGATCCTAATACGAACCTAATTCCGTATTCTCTTCTTCTAAAAGTAATATAACTTATTAATATACCTATAAATCCTATAAACGATAAAATGCATAATAAAGAAGAAAATATTAATGTCATAACAATAGAAGGTTTACTTACCCTATATATTTGAGATATGAATTCGTTAACTTCAATATAATCAAGAATTGTACCTTTATAACTTATGTTTGAAAAATAAGTTATAAATTTATTTAAATCCTTGGTTTCTTTTGTTGAAACAATTGTATAACTAGATTTCATTCTAAAATCAATAATTTCATCATAAAAATACTGTTTATCAAATGGTATGATAATAGAATTTTTTAAATAAGTAATGGATGATTGGTCCCCTATTGTAGAACTCCAAAAAACGGCATCTCCCGTTGCTATTCCTATAACTTTTAATTTAAAATTTCGTGATCGATTATTTTGTTGTAATTTAATATTAATTATATCACCTATATCCCACTTTTTTGATAAATCATTGCTAATAATAATTGGAATTTCATCTTGAGACTTTGGATAAGTAAAAATTTTATTACTACCTTTATGAATATCGATATTATATAAATTAACGGCGCCTTTATTTAAAAATATAGTATTAATTTTCCTTTGATTAACTCTAGTTTCACTTATACAATAGCTCCCAATGTCATCCACCGTTTCATTATTTGAAATTTCTTCATATATCCTATTAACTGAATTTAAGGCATTACTATTTTGTGAATTTACTGAAATTCTAAGTAATGCCGATTTATCCTTGTCTACTAATTTATTTATATTATTTTTTACCTCTGAGTTTCTATTTATTAAACTAAAAGCAAAATTTAAAGATATGAATACTATAATCAGTTGAAAAAAAACTAATTTAAATTTTATGCCTTGTTTGGTTATAGATTTAATCAATAATCTTAATCTAAACATATCATTCTCCTTTTAATTCAGCTGTAAGATTTAATTTAAAAAATATTTTTACACTTATTATTGATATTAAAAAACTCATTATAACAGCACTTGAAAAAGTTGCTATTATATTAAAATAATTAAATTGTATAGCTTTTATATTTAAAATATGTGTAAAATTATTTTTAACAAATGGCATTAACAAAATTCCAACTAATGATGCAGAAATAATGGACCCTAATGATATCACCATAAGTTCAATAAATAGTTGTTTCCAAATTATTTTTTTATTTGCACCCAAAGCAATATTAATTAGGATATTTTTCTTGTTTTTCAACATCAAATAAAACACTAAAACAATTGTATTACTTACCGCCACTAGTATTATTAAAAAGGTTACCACTGTAGTTGTAGCTAAGGTACTACAAAATACATTTAAGTATCTATTTACTTCACGCTCGGTTGCATTTATATTTGGTAGTTTATTAAGTTCATTTAAAATTTCATTCATTTCATTTTCAGGACTACCATTATTTTTTAATAAATATATATTCATTGTTTTTATACATTTTTTCATTTTACTAGGTAAGGACTCCAATGGAATAAAAATACTACCTAAGTAGTTGGAGAAATTATCCTTTTTGCATGTGACTCCTACAATTTTAAATTTTTCTTCACCTAAACTAACATGGATATTTTCACTAATCCCATTAAGTTCTACGCCCTTGCCAATTACAGCAATTTTAGCTTTTGATTTACTTTGGCTTGGGCTTAAATATGTACCACGACCAATGGGCGGTGTCCACTCTGGTATTTTATCAAACATCACCATTTGAATTGGTACTTCATGTATCCCGTCATCCTTAGGTACATCCATAACTAAACCATCTATTCTAATCGCTGTTGTTTTTGAATATTTCTTTAAAATATTCGTTAATTTATCATAATCTATATAATTTGAACCATTAATATCTACGTTAATTAACCGTTGGTGTTCTGCTCTACCATTTGTAAAATCAAGAATCCTCTCTTTACTACACTTTAAAAAACTAAAACCAAATAAAATAACCAATAATGCTGAAAAATAAGCTATATATGTTAAAAAATAATAAAACAAATTGCTTTTCATTCTTCTTAAAACTAATTTGAACAATTGCATCACTCCACTATTAAGTTTATAGTATTAGAAATAAAATTTTGTTGATCTTCTTTATTTTTGCATCTCATAATAGCTCTAACTTTATAACTTCCTGCTTTCTTTGGCGATTCAATACACAAGAACATAAATTTAGCTAACAAGTTATTTATTTTTATGAATATCAGTAAAGTAATCTATAATATTTTAGCCATAATGGTATTGTATGCCATTTTTCACTTTATAATCAACCTCATTTATGAAATTAAATTTTAATTCTACTTTTTATACAAATAATCTTCTTTTAAGTTAGTTATAAATAATTGAATAATCTTTAAATTGTATCAAAAACTAATTTTAAATCCTAATTTTAAAGAGGTGTTTATATGAAAAACTATATGAAAAAAACTAACTTTTGCTTTACACTATTTATTTTATTATTTTTAATTTCCTTACCCGTTAATGCCAAAATACTATCTACAGATGCACCTGTACCTCCAAAACCACTTGTTGTATTAGATTCTAATTCAACTTCTCCACTTCCAAGTTTTTTTAGAATAATCCCAGAGCTGAATATATCAGGAAGTAAACAATTTACTCCTGCTCAATTAAAAAATATTCAGAACAAAATAAATAGTAAAAATTTATATATAGTTGATTTAAGAGAAGAATCACATGGTTTTATAAATGATAATACAGCCATAAGCTTTTACCTTCCTAGGAAATATATTAATGATAATTTTAATACTCATGAAATATTAAAGAAAGAAAAATTGGATTTAGATTCTATAAAGAATGTAGAAAATCTTAATATTTATGATCAAATGGGAACCTTAAAAGCAACTTTAAAACCAGATAAGGTTTTATCAGAAAAAAAACTTACTACACATAACAAAATAAACTATGTACGTCTTCCTGTAATAGATAATTATGTTCCTAGTCCCGAAATTGTAGATAAATTTATTAAACTTATTAAAGATAAACCACACAAATCACATCTTCACTTTCATTGTAAAGAAGGTCAAGGAAGGACCACCATGTTCATGGCTATGTATGAAATGATGTATAATGAAAAGAATCTTACTTTAGATGAAATCCTAAAACATCAGCAAGATGCTGGTGGCATAGTTCTTACTGGAAATCCAGCACGAGCTACATTTTTAAAAAATTTCTATGATTATACTACAGAAAATAAAAAGAATAATTTCCATACTTCATATTCTCAGTGGTTAAAAAATAAAAATTCCTAGCTTCATTCTGCTAGGAATTTTTATTCTAATCTACAGCTAATTCTATTCCTATTCCTCCATTCATAGCTGAAATATCAGATAACATTTTCATTACTTTATCATTTTTTACTAAATTTTTTATTTTAGTGTTATTGGCTGAATTACCTAAAGTATTAATATTAAATTTTTCGTTTTCATTAAAATGTAATTGGACTTTATTCAGTTCTTTTTTATGTTTTTTATATTTATCTCTTTTTTTATCCTCTTCTTCAAAGACTTTAAAAATATTGCATTTATCTTTCATTCTTTGAATAGCTTCTTTCTCTTCCTTTGAAAGAGGATATTCAAAACGTTGACCGTTAACAACTACCCATCTCTTTTCTTCATCAAAACCCATCTCATCCCAATGACAATTAGGATTATTAGTTGAATAATTTAATATTTGATTATACGTAGATTTATTTACATAGATTGTAGTATTAGCAGCTGTACCCTTATCAACTCCAAATCCATCAATAGGTGAACATGTTGCAAGCTTGCTTGAGTGGGTTGATATATCTATACTATCTCTATAGATATTCTTATCTTTTATATCATTTTCTGTTATACATTTTGGTTTTCTTAAGTCATTTGATTTACCTACACTGTAATCATTTAACTGAGCTAATAGTCGTGCCTCACTGTTTATATACATATTATTTTTCTCCCCCAACTTTGAATATGTTATATATGTAACTTCGTATAATTTTATTTATACTATATACCCTTTATTACAAATCCTCTATTTGTTAATATTTGGTTAAATTTTAGGTTTTTAACCATTTAATTTCTCTTATGAGTTATAATATAAATATATGTTTCATTTTTCTTGATACATATAAAAGTATGTAAAGTCAGTATTTCACATAATATTAGCTATAGCTCATATAACGCTATAGAAAAGCTTAATAACTTCACTAAAATTAAAGAAAAGAGGGGTTTATTATGTCACAAGTAGCAATTGCTATAAATGAAAGAGAAAAAACTGACACCAATGGAAGACTTAGAAGAAATGGACAAGTTCCGTGTATAATGTATGGAGAACATTTAGAAAAAGCAATTCCTATTAAAGTAAACTATAATCAACTAATAAGAATTTTAAAAACCAATTCTAAAGGTTCTATTTTAAAACTTCAATTAAATAATCAAACTAAAAATTGCGTTATAAAAGAAATTCAAAAAGATACTGTAACAGGAAAAATAATTCATATAGATTTCCAAAATGTAAGTAAAGATGAAATTATAAAAATGACTATACCAATTGAATTTACTGGTATTGATAAGTTACAAAGTAAAAGATTAATTTTAGAAACTTTTATAACTGAAATTGATATGCAAGGTAAAGTTCAAGAAATACCAGAAACAATAAAAATAGATGCTTCTAAAATGAACTTTAATAATAAATTATTTATACATGATATTAAACTGCCTGAAGGTATAAGGCTTCTATCGGATCCTAATGCACTTGTAGCAGTAATAAATAGCACTGATATTTCATCTAAAGATGACGAAGAAACTGAATAATAAAAAGCTCACACAATTTTGTGTGAGCTCAGATTGTTCAAAAAGCCTCCATGTAATTGGAGGCTTTTACTTTCGTCAAATATCTTTTATGCGATAGCATTTAAAAAGTTGCTAGTTTTGTGTAATGATTTGGTATAAATTTCAATTAAATCATACGAAAAATAGTGCGATAGCACCATGGCTATCTTTTTCATATTCTGAACTGCTGCTGTAAGTAAGCATTGCTCGGAAACATTTTTAATTCCTCGCATGCGACAATAGCGCAGCCCATGTAATTCTTTTGAATCAGCAAAGCTACGCTCAATTTTTTCTTTACGTTTTTTATAAATACTTTTACCTTTTTCAGTTTTAGTAAATGCAAAAATTTGATCCTTATAATCTTCCCAAACATGACGACGTATAGTTCTGTTAATTGATTTATCAGATGTTAAGCAATTATTTTTATATTTGCATGAAGCACATTCATCCGCATTACTAACATATTCTTTATATCCGCTTCTTGTAGTGGTTTTGTATTTTAAAAAGAAGTTATTCATACATACATATCCATCTAATTCTTTAATATATTGAAATCTATATTTAGTATACTTTTCTTTAACATGAGGTCCTAAACGGAAACCAAAAACACCTTGATAATTTTTTTCTGAAACTTGCTTACAAATAGGATTTGTAGAATAACCAGCATCAGCTACTAAATACTTTGTATTAAAATTAAACTTTTTTATTTGCGTCTCTATTCTTTTAACATAAGGATCTACATCATTAATATTACCTGGAGTTACATGAACATCAGTTATAATATTATATTTTCCGTCAACAGTTCTATGATCTAAATAAAAAAAACCTTTTGGTTTTCCGTCCCTAACCATATATCCACTGTCTGGATCAGTTGTACTTACTTTTATTTCTTTGGTTTCAGATGTTTTTAGGTCTTTTTTTAGAGGCTTTTTATTATGATTAATTCTATCTTTATTAATATCTTTTTCTAATTCATCAAAGTATTCCTTTGTAGATTTAGTTATTTCTTTTTTTATAAGTTTATGTTTATTAGCGTTAGCTTTTAGATGGGTAGAATCAGTGTATAAAATTTTGCCATCGACTAAATTTCTATTAATCGCTTGAAATACAATGTTATCAAATATTTCTTGATGTATATTTGTATCATTGAATCTCTTTGTTCTATTTTGACTTATGGTAGAATGGCTTGGTATTTTATCAGTAAGTCCATATCCTAAGAACCACCTATAAGCTACATTTACTTGTATTTCCTTTACGAGCTGACGCTCAGAGCGTATACCGAATAGGTATCCAATAAAAAGCATTTTAAATAACACAACTGGATCTACTGATGGTCTACCATTGTCAGGACAATATAAATCCTTAGTTAAATCTCGTATAAACGAAAAGTCTATGAATTTATCTATTTTTCTAAGTATATGATTTTCTGGTACTAAGTTTTCTATATAAACCAGTTCTAATTGATTTTGTTTTCTCTCATTATTAGTAAGCATTTTGCCTCCGTAGGAGCCCTAACGGGCTAAATAATTTATTGGTCTAAATATATATTCTACAGAAGTAGGAGATATCCTTTTTGTAATAAATGTAAAAAGGCTGTTGACAAATTATGTTTATCAACAGCCTGAGCTCACACAATTTTGTGTGAGCTTTTTTAATCTTTAAATCATATTAGATTTTATTCCCCATATTTCTTTAGCATATTCTTCAATGGTTCTATCACTACTAAATTTACCTGCATTAGCTATATTAATAAGGCATTTTTTAGCCCATTGGATCTTATTTCTATAAGCTTTATCCACATTATCTCTAGCCTCTATATAATCATTAAAATCTTTAAATATAAAGTAATTATCTGCTTCATGCCAGCTAGCACCTTCAAGTAAAGATTCATGTAGCTCTTTAAAAATTCCTGTGTCTCCATCATCAAAAGTTCCATCTATTAAAGTATCTACAATTCTCTTTAAGTTTTTATTCTTCTTATAATATTCCTTTGGATTATAAGAATCTTTAATTTTTTCTAACTCCTCTACTCTAGCTCCAAATATAAAATTATTTTCTTCTCCAGCCTCTTGTACAATTTCAACATTTGCACCATCATAAGTTCCAAGGGTAGGTGTTCCATTTAGCATAAATTTCATATTTCCAGTACCTGATGCTTCTTTTCCAGCCGTAGATATTTGTTCAGATATATCTGCTGCTGGGAACAACTTTTCAGCATAAGAAACTCTATAATTTTGAACAAAAACAACCTTTATCTTTCCTTTAATTTCACAATCATTATTGATAAGTTTTGCTATTTCATTTATAAATTTAATTATAGCCTTTGCTCTTATATAACCTGGCGCAGCCTTTGCTCCAAATATAAATGTTCTTGGAACTATATCTAATTTAGGATTTTCTTTTAACTTAAAGTATAAATCCAAAATACCAAATGCATTTAATAACTGTCTTTTATATTCATGTAATCTCTTTATTTGAATATCAAATAAAGAATTTGGATCTATTTCTATTCCTTCATTTACTTTAATGTATTCAGCTAGTTCTTTTTTCTTCTCTATCTTTATATCTAAAATCCTATTTAATACTTTCTCATCATCTATATACTTTTCTAAAGCTTTTAAATCATCTAAATGTGATACCCAATTCTTGTTTCCTAAAAGTTCAGTTATTAAATTCGATAGTTGTATATTGCATAGAGCTAACCATCTTCTTGGAGTAATACCATTAGTTTTATTCAAGAATCTATTTGGATAAAGTTCATACCAATCCTTTAATTCTTGATGTTTTAATATATCTGTATGAAGTTTTGCAACACCATTAGTAGCATGCGTACCATGAATAGCTAAAAATGCCATACGAATTTTATCATCATATATAATCCTCATAGAATTAATCTTTTTATCAGTATATTTTTTCTTTTTTAATTCCTTTACAAACTCTCGGTCTATTTTTTGAATTATTCCATATATTCTTGGTAATAATTTTTTATATAACTTAACATTCCATTCTTCTAATGCTTCTCTTAATATAGTGTGATTTGTATATGCAAAAGTATTAACTACAATCTTCCAAGCTTTTGTCCATGTAAGACCTTCCTCATCTATAAGTATTCTCATAAGTTCAGGTATTGCAACAACTGGATGAGTATCATTAAGTTGAATAGCATGATAATCACTAAATACTTCAAATTTATCTCCATGTACTTTTTTAAAATTTCTAATTAAATCTTTAAGCCCTGCTGATACAAAGAAATATTGTTGTTTTAATCTTAATATTTTACCTTTTTCAGTAGAATCATTAGGATATAATACTCTTGAAATATCTTCAGCTCTATTTTTATCTTCAACAGACTTATCATATTCTTGTTCATTAAACAAATTAAAATCAAATTCTTTTATAGGCTCTGCCTTAAATAATCTTAGCTTGTTTATATTTTTTGTTCCATATCCTATAATAGGTGTATCATATGGTACTGCCTTAACTTTTTCATCTGAAAATTGTATAATTATAGTATCTTCATCTCTACGGCATGACCATGGGTCTCCATATTTTAACCAATTGTCCACCTCCTCAATTTGAAAACCATCCACAAATTTTTGCTTAAATAAACCATAGCTATATCTAATTCCATACCCAGTTACCGGTAAATTTCTAGTTGCAGCTGACTCCATAAAACAAGCTGCAAGTCTGCCAAGTCCACCATTACCAAGTCCTGCATCTTCTTCTACTTCTTCAATATTATTAATATCTATACTAAGTTCTTTTAAAACTTCTTTAATTTCATCATAAATACCTAAATTCATTAAATTATTTCCAAGGGCCCTACCCATTAAAAACTCCGCTGAAAAATAACTAGCTTGTTTGCCTTTTGAATATGATTTTTGAGTTTCTTCCCAATTATCAACTATGTTTCCCATAATAGCTTTGCAAAGCGAATTATATTTTTCATAATTCTTCGCTGTATCTAATGATTTCCCACAATCTATTTTTAGAATGTTTTCTATAGTTAATTTTAGTTCACTAGTATTAAACATTTTGTACCTACCTTCCATACAATTTTGTGATTTCATAGACCTTTTTTCTTAGATTTTCATTTATATCTTGTTTTCTTGCTCTCCACTTCCAGTTTCCACCTAATGTTGATGGAATATTCATTCTTGCTTCTGTTCCAAGCCCTAAATAATCTTGAAGCTGAGCTATTGCAAGATTACCAACAGAACTTAATGCACCTCTTATAAATCCCCAATTATATCCTTCTTCTTTATTAAGTTTCAAATATTTTATAGCAAAGTCAACATCACTCTTTTGGGTATTTTCAAACCATCCGTTAACAGTATCATTATCATGGGTACCAGTATATACAACACATTCCTTGTTATAATTATGGGGAAGATAATCACTTTCCTCTCTAGTATCAAAAGCGAATTCTAATACCTTCATCCCTGGATACCCAGTGGCTTCTCTAAAAGCTCTAACGTCTTCAGTTAAATAGCCCAAATCTTCTGCTATAATTTTCACTTCTCCAAGTTCTTTTTTTACCATATTAAATAGCTTCATAGCAGGTCCTTTTACCCATTTACCATTTATAGCTGTCTTTTCTCCATAGGGTATTTGCCAATACGATTCAAACCCTCTGAAATGATCTATTCTTGTTACATTATATAATTTACTATTAAATCTAATTCTCTTTATCCACCACTCATAATTTGTTTTCTCTAAATAATCCCAATCATATATTGGATTTCCCCATAACTGTCCAGTCGGTGAAAATCCGTCTGGAGGACATCCTGAAACAACTTTTGGCCTTTTATCTTCATCTAGTAAGAAAATTTCACTATTAGCCCAAGTATCTGCACTATCTTCTGCAACATAAATTGGGATATCCCCAATTATCTTAATTCCGTTTTTATTAGCATATTTCTTTAATTCTCTCCATTGTTTATAAAATATAAACTGTAAGAATATATTATAATCTATTTCATCTTTAAGCTCTTTTATAGCTTTTTTTATTGCTTCTTTTTTTCTTAACTTTATATTTTCATCCCAAACCCTCCATGATTTCAAGTTATATTTATGCTTTAAAGCCATATATAAAGCATAATCTTCTATCCACTCATGATTTTCTTCTTTAAACTTTTTTATCTCATTACTATATTTATCTTTAGAATTTTTAAAAGCCTTTCTTAAAATAGGCATTTTATTTTTCTCTATTTTTTCATAATCTACTGATTCTTCTTCATTTCCAAAATCCACATTTTCATAATCACTTTTCTGTATTAATTTATCATCATATAATAAATCTAAATCTATAAGATATGGATTTCCTGCAAAAGCAGAGAATGATTGATATGGTGAATCCCCATATCCAGTAGGACCAAGAGGCAATACTTGCCAATACTTTTGTCCTGATTTCACTAAAAAATCTATAAAATTATATGCTTCTTTTCCAAATGTACCTATTCCATAGGAACCTGGTAAAGAAGTTATATGCATTAAAATACCACTACTTCTTTTAAACATTTCCCCTCTCCTTTATTGTTATAAATTTATTGTCTTTATGAATTTTTCTCCACAACTATCTACTATTTCAAAATTCAATTTATCTACAAACTTAATTTCATTACATTTAATATCTATATCATAATCATTTTTATTTTTTGTAATATTAATAACAATCTCTGAATAGTTTCCCTTTTCAAAATCATAAGTTTTTCCATCATCATCATAGTACCTATACTCTGCTTTATCAGTAACAAAGGCTATTATATCTAATTCTTTATTTTCTAAAGAATCTACATTCTGTGCTGGTTCTCCTATAACTATAATTTTATTTTTTCTAATAAATACTGGTACTTCATCAATATCAACATCTAAATATTTATAACCCTTTTTAATGACTTCATACTTCCTATCTTTATAATTCTTAACCTTCCACAAAACCATATCTTCTGGTAAATATACACATCTACCTCTAGCATTCTCTTCATAAACGGGAGAAATCATCAAAGAATCTCCTACTAATAGTTGATCCTCTACTCTTTCTGCTATTTCATCATCATATTCAAAGATAAGTGGCGCAAAATAAACATTATTGTTTAAAATAGCTTTCATATATTCTGAATATATATATGGTATTAATGCATATCTAAAATCTATAACATTTTTAATAATATTTGTAGTCTCATCATCAAAAGCAAATGGTTCTTGTCTTCTAGTTCCCTTTGCTGAATGATTTCTAAATAAAGGAGTAAATAAACTAAACTGAGTCCATCTTGTTACAATTTCAGCATTAGCATCACTACTAAAACCACCTGTATCTGCACCTATATATAAAAATCCACACATATTTAAAGAAGGCATCATTTTTATATTTAATAAAATGTGTTGCCACCAAGAACTATTGTCTCCAGTCCATATTCCTGAATATCTATGCATTCCTATATACGAAGATCTTGAAAACAATAAAAATCTTTTATTAGGTTCTATTGTCTTTAATCCTTCCCCAGCACTTCTTGTCATGTTATAACCAAATAAATTATGAACATCATAATGGTTTATCTTATTTCCATCTTTATTATGATAAAAGCTCATATAATCTACTATGTTATTTGACATATTCTCAAATTTATCTTTTAATTGAAAACAAGAATTGATATCTAAGTTTTCTTTTTCTGATTTTTTTGCAAAATCAATGGCCTCTTTTAATCCCCTATTTGTATAAAAAATAGCTGGTTCATTCATATCATTCCAAAAACCTTCAATACCTAAATCCGTTAATACTTTATATTTAAGTCCAAACCACTGTCTTGCATTCTTATTTAAAAAATCTGGGAAATGACATCTTCCTGGCCATACTGCTGCAATAAAAGCTTCTCCATTTTCATCAGTACAAAAATAGTTATTTTTGATACCTTCTTCATAAACATCATAACCTTTTTCAATCTTTACTCCTGCATCTATAATGGGTACAAGTCTAAAACCTTTGTCCTTTATTTTTTTTATAAATCTGTAAAAATCAGGAAATATATTGCTATCTACAGTGAAATCTTTGTACTTCTCCATATAATCTATATCTAAGTAAATTGCATCACATGGTATTTTATTTTCTATAAATTTATCTGCAATTTCGTTAATCTGCTTTTCACCTTCATAACTCCATCTTGATTGTTGATATCCAAAAGCCCATTTAGGTGGCACATAGCTTCTTCCTATTATCTTTAAAAACTTCTTTATAATATCCTTTATAGATTTTCCTTTGATTATAAATACCTTCACATTACTATCTTCAATTGTTATTTTGTATTCATCTTTATCTGTAAACCCAACATCAAAAGTAACCTTTCCTGGGAAATCAATGAATACGCCAAATTTCTCTTTTCCCTTTAAAACTGTAAAGTTATGTGCTCCATATAAGGATTTTTTATTTTCAGTATGTCTTGGATCATCAGTACAAAATGACTCATATATTCCGCCCCTTTTATTTATACCTCTCTGGTTTTCTCCAAGCCCAAATACTATATCATCCTTACTCATCTTATATACAAGACTAAATTTTTCTTTATCTTCTATACTAAAAAATTCTAAGGAATCTTTCTTTATTTCTTCCCCTTCCACAATAACAGCCTCTGTATTTATTGGATTTCCAAATACATATTTATTTACACCGTCAATTATCTTAAAAGTTTTCATAATATCACCTCATTACACTTATAGTTAACTATTTTATAGATCCTTGTGTAACTCCCTTTACTATGTGTTTTTGAGCAAAGAAATAGAATATAATAATTGGTATCATTGCTAAAACAAGTCCTGCTAAAGCTAAATTCCACTTCTTTGAATATTCCCCAAAGAAATAAAACATCTTAAGAGGAAGTGTTTGCCATTCAGGTTTGTTTATAACAAGTTGTGGTAATAAAAAGTCATTCCATATCCACATAGCATTTAGTATGCTTACTGTTACTGTTATTGGTTTTAAAAGAGGAAATACTATAATCCAAAACACTTGAAACTTATTGCAACCATCGATTATAGCTGCTTCTTCTAACTCTAAAGGTATGTTTTTAATAAATCCATGGTACATTATTATTGATAAACTTGATCCAAATCCTAAATACATAAATACTAATCCTACTGGGTTTAATAAGTTTAACTTGCCCATTATATTTATAAGAGGTAACATAACAGACTGAAATGGTATAAGCATTGCTGCTGCAAATAAGAAAAATAAGAACTTACTTAACTTAGTTTTTGATCTAACAAGCATCCAAGCTGCCATTGAAGAGAATACAACGATTAAAACAGTACTTATAGTTGTAATTAAAAATGAATTCATAAATGAATGAAAAAAATTTAAATCCTCAAATGCCTGAACATAGTTATCAAAAGTGAATGTTCCACTTCCAGGAAGTCCTAAAACATTAAGAAATAATCCTTTTTGTGTTTTAAATGAATTAGTAAATGCTATATACAAAGGTGATAAAAATATAATTGCTATACAAATGGCAAAAACATTCCATGTAACCTTTTTTAGAATACTTTCTTTCATTACATTTCTACCTCCTTTTTCTTACTAAAGTTCAATTGAGTTAATGTTATTACTGCAACAGTTATTAAAAATATCACTGCCTTTGCCTGCGATATTCCAAATTCATTTCTTGCAAAAGCTGAATTATATATATTAAGTGCTAACATTTGTGTTGAGTTATATGGTCCTCCACCTGTAAGTGCTAAATTCTGGTCAAATAACTTAAAACAATTAGATAAAGTTAAAAATATTCCAACTGTAAATGCTGGTGCAACCAATGGTATTGTTATATTTATAAGTCTTTGGAATGGATTTGCTCCATCAATTTCAGCAGCTTCTTTTAAATTATCTGGAATTCCTTGAAGTGCTGCTATATAAACAACCATCATATACCCTGACATTTGCCAAGACATTAATATTACTAATGCCCAAAATCCTGTTTGAGTGGTTGATAGCCAACCAGTAAAAAACGACCATCCTAGCTTAATCCCTATAGTATTAAAAACTTTAGTAAATATAAATTGCCAAATGAATCCTAATATAAGCCCGCCAACCATGTTAGGCATAAAAAATACACTTCTTAATATATTGCTTATTTTCATTTCTCTAGTTACTAATAGTGCTAATCCAAAACCGATTAAATTTATCATAATAACTGACACTACTGAGAATTTTAAAGTAAATATAAATGATTGTAAAAATCCACTTTCTAAATTAAATATTTGTTTATAATTTTGAAGTCCAATAAATGGAGCATTATTATCTATTCCATTCCAATCTGTAAATGAGTAATATATTCCTGTTATAGCAGGTATAATTACTACAATTAAAAATGAAATCAATATAGGTGCCACAAAAAAACTAAACCATAACTTTGATTTTTTCATAGTGTCCTCCTTTTTATTTTATAGTTAGGGGGAGGGGTAACCCCCTCCCCCTAACTATTTATTATTTCTTATTTCTCATAGTTGTCCATTGAGTTTGTGAATCCTTAATCACTTGATCCCAAGTCATTTCTCCAGCTAAATATTTTTGAATATCCTTTCCTACAACACCCATGCCCCAATCTGTTGGGTATCCCATGAATACCCATGGTAGTGTTTTGTTTTGTTTTATATATCTTCCTACTGCTAATCCAAGAGAATCTTTAGCTGGATATTTTTCATATCCTTTAAATGGAGGTATAAAGAAGAATTTATTAACTACTATATCCTTGCCCTCCTCTGAAGTGTATAACCAATTTAAGAAATCTTTTGCCGCTGATTGTTGTTCCTTTGAAACCTTATTATTAACTCCCCAATACATTGGAACACCTACTGCAACAGAATCTCCCTTGCCACCTTTTATTGCTATTGGTAACATATCTAAATTTTTAGCTACATCCTTATCTGTCTTATTGACATCATTGAAAATCCAATTTCCTTGTTGAACAATAGCAACACGTTCAATAGCAATACCTTGACCTACTTGAGTTGCATAATCCACTGCATTTAACTTTCCTTTTGATTTTGCATTTGGTGAATAATTAGACTCTAAATCAATTAAACTTTTTAAACCATCACCATGTTTAAATGCAACCTTATCTGCTTTAAAAGCATCTAATGAATTTTTAAATTCTTGGCTTAAAGCAACATTTGATGAATGTAATCCTGTTATCCAAGTTTCTTTTGCAGGCATTTCAAACACTGCTTCTAATTGAGGATATTTCTTTTTTAATTTTCCTGATTTTATTTCACTATCTAATTTTTTTACCGCAGCTTCTAGAGTTGAATAATCTTTAATAGTTGTAGCATCTATACCAGCATCCTTAAAAATAGCTTTATTATATATTAATCCATAAGCTTCAACATCAAATGGCATACCATAGATTTTCTTATCTTCAGTAACTCCATCTAGAACTCCATTAAGAGATTGCTTTACCCAAGATTCTCCGGATAAATCAGCCAATCTATTTCTCCAATCCTTAACATCCTGTGGCCCACCTATATTGAATATTGCAGGTTCTTCTCCGGATTGAATCTTAGCTCTAAGAGCTGCACCATAATCATCTCCACCACCAACAGTACTTATGTTTATTTTTACATCTGGATGTTTTTCAGAATATTTTTTTGCAGCTTCTTCTAGTTCCTTTGCAATTTCAACTTTAAATTGAAATACATTTAATGTCACAGCACCTTTTTTTCCTGAATTATCTCCTTCTGATTTAGATGAACATCCACCTAATACTAAGGTCGACATCATCATCATTGATGTAACAGCAAGTGCAACAATTCTTTTAACATTCCTCATGAATTACCCCTCCATTTTTTTGTTTTATACCTTATAATTTATAAAGTTATGTTCTTTTCACTATCAATATCAAATATATGACAATGATCCATATTGAACATAAACTTTATTTTATCTCCGGTTTTCATGTCAATAATTTTAGATGACTTTATATTAGAAATAAATTGCTTTCCGCCTAGTTCAAAATAGGCAAAAGATTCATTTCCCATATTCTCAACAAAATCAACAACCCCATCTACCACAGCATTGTTATCGTTTTCTTCAACATTAATATCTTCAGGTCTTATTCCAAACCAAACCTTTTTACCAATATAATCTTTAATCCTATTTGCTTTGTTTTCTGGTAACCTTAACTCATTGCTTCCTACTTTTAATAAAGTTACATTATCCTTATTTACTAAATGTCCTTCTATTACATTCATCGAAGGTGATCCAATAAATTCAGCGACAAATTTATTAGCAGGATGATTGTACAAATTTAACGGAGTATCAACTTGCATTATCTTTCCAAAATTCATTACGCATATTCTATCTCCCATTGTCATGGCTTCTACCTGGTCATGTGTTACATATATCATTGTAGTTTTTAATTCTTTATGAAGTTTTGAAAGCTGCACTCTCATATGAACTCTTAATTTAGCATCTAGATTTGATAATGGCTCATCAAATAAGAAAACTTTAGGATCCCTTACAATAGCTCTACCAACTGCAACTCTTTGTCTTTGTCCACCAGATAGCTCTTTAGGCTTTCTTTTTAAAACTTCCTCTAAATCTAAATTTTTAGCAGCTTCTCTAACCTTCTTATCTATGACGTCTTTAGGTGTCTTTCTTATTTTTAATGAAAAAGCCATATTATCATAAACACTCATATGAGGATATAAGGCATAATTTTGAAAAACCATAGCAATTTCACGATTTTTAGGTGCAATATCATTTACAACCCTATCTCCAATAGAAATAGTTCCTGATGATATTTCCTCAAGTCCAGCTATCATTCTTAAAGTTGTTGATTTTGCACATCCTGATGGACCTACAAAAACCATAAATTCACCATCATTTATTTCTAAATTAATGCCATGAACAGCCTTAAACCCATTCGGATAAACTTTTTCAACGTCATTTAAAACTACCTTAGCCATACTTTACCCCCCTATATATTTTCTGCAAGATTCTCTTTTTAACAATTTAGTTTCAAAAACTATATGTTGATTAGCTTTTTTAGCATTTATTAAATCAAGTAAAATTTCTATACTTTTTTCTGCCATATTCTCAACTGGTTGCTCTACAGTTGTTAATGAAGGATGAAAGTATTTTGAATACTCTATACCATCAAATCCAACTATTGATATATCTTCAGGTATTTTTAATCCCCTACTTAAAATTGCCTTTGCAGCCCCAATTGCCATAATATCTGTTGTTACAAATACAGCAGTTATTTTTAAATTTTTATCAAGTAACCTATTCATAGCTTCATATCCTGATTCAAAAGTATACTCACCTATTTCAATAAGATTCTCATCAAACTTTATTTCATTTTCAAAAATGGCATTCTTATATCCTTGAAATCTAAGTCTTCCAACACTTCGATCCTCTTCTCCAGTAGTTATAATTCCTATATCCCTATGCCCTAATTTGCATATGTATTCAACTGCATCAAAAGCAGCTTTTTCATTTTCTATTACTACACTTGAAAAGAGATTTTTATTAGCATCACTTGTTATATTACTAGATGCAATAACTATTGGAACACTTAAATTCTCCATTTGTTTTTTGTCTAGATTATCAAAATTTCCTCCAAGACATATTAGTCCTTTTAGTTTCTTTTCTTTTATAAGTTCTATTGCAGCATCAAAATCATCCGTACTGCTTTCATTATAATGAAGAATCATAGAATACTTTTTATCATCTATCTTTTCTTCTATAGACTTTATCATCTTTGAAAAAAATGGATTATTTATACCTTTAACCAATACCCCTATACTTTTTGATGTATTTCTTTTGAGATTCCTTGCGCTGTTATTAGGTATATAATTTACTTCTTCTATCACCCCTAATACTTTTTTTCTTGTTTCATCCTTAACATCCGGATGATTGTTTAAAACTCTTGAAATTGTACTAACACCAACTCCAGCTATTCGAGATATATCTTTTATTGTCAAATTGGCCATTTGATAACCTCTCCTCTAAAAATATATAAAACATGTTTAATTTTTTCCATATAGATATACATAGATAAATTTCATTCAGTTTTTATCCTTATGGAAACGTTTCTGGTAACGTTTCCAATCCTTGCCTAATATTATATCACATTTTTTAAATTTTCACACAACTTTTTTTGAAATATTTTATAATATTTTAAATTTTATTCCATTGTTTACATAATAAATTTAATTTTATATATTATTACACAACGCTTACCTATTAATATTCTCAACTTCTAAAATATATTCTTAAACTACAAAATAAAAAGACTTATCATGATGTGAACTGATAAGTCTTTTTTCTTAGATATATAAATAAATATTTATTTTTTAATCTGTATTTATACCTTTTTAACAAATTCTGATTTTAATAACATAGCTCCAAAACCATCTATTTTACAGTCAATGTTATGATCTCCATCAACCAAACGTATATTTTTTACTTTTGTACCCTTCTTTAATGCATTTGAGTATCCTTTTATTTTAAGATCTTTAATTATTGTTACAGAATCTCCATCTTTTAAGATATTTCCATTTGAATCCTTAACAACATTTTCGTCTTCATTGCTTTCATTTTCTGATTCTAAATTCCATTCATAAGCACATTCTGGACAAACGAACAGGTTTCCATCTTCATAAGTATATTCTGAATTGCATTTTGGACAATTTGGTAAATTACTCATATATTCATTCCTTCCATTTCGCATTAGTAGCATTTCATTTTTCATGAAATACCTTTATAATATATCATATTCTTTTAATTTTATCAATTAACTTTATTTATATTTAATATAATCACTATATCTATTTTATCCTTTATTTTCTTTGTTTGTTCTACATTTTTTCATATGTCTGCCGTTTTTTATTTATAATAAAAAACATTCAACCCTTAAAGTTGAATGTTCTTCATTATTTTATTTAGATACATTAAATTTAGATACTAATTCACTAAGTCTACCTGAAAGAGATGAAAGGTCATTAGCAGTTTTACTAATTTCTTCCATAGTTACAGTATGTTCTTCTGTAATTGATGTTACATTTTCTGTAGCTGATGCTGTATCTCCAGCTATTGATGATGTAACTTTCATTTCTTTAATAGTTTCCTCAGTTTTTTCAATCATATTCTCTGTAGTAGAAGAAACATCTTTAACAACAGAGAATATATTTGCAATAGCAGTTTCAATATCTTCAAAATGAGTTCTTGCTTCTAAAGCTACTTCCATTCCTCCAGATATCTCCTTTGAACTTTCATCCATACTTTGAGTTATATCTGAAATTTGCACTTGTATTCCCTTAACTAAATCAGCTATTTGTTTTGCAGCATTAGATGATTGTTCTGCTAGTTGTCTAACTTCGTCTGCAACTACTGCAAATCCACGGCCCTGTTCTCCTGCACGTGCTGCCTCAATTGCTGCATTTAATGCCAATAAATTAGTTTGATCAGCAATACCAGTTATAACCTCAATTATCTTACCAATTTCTGTAGACTTATTAAGAAGTAACTTATTTTCTTTTAAAATTTCATCATTACTCTTAACAATAACTTGCATGTTATATACAGCTTTATCCACAACCTTAAATGCTACTTCACTGATATTATGTGACTGTTCGGCAGTTTCAAGCATATAGTTGCACTTACTAGTAACTTCCTTACTTGACTCTCCCATTTCATTTGTCTTTTCAACAGCAGCATTAACTTGTTCGGCCTGTTGAGTTGTATTTTCAGATACATATTGCATTGTTTTTGCAACATCCTCGGTTAATTTACCAAACTCATTACAGGAATTAGCTAAATCATGTGATAAATTATTAACTTTTTGAGATTCTTCACTAATATCTGTTAATAACACTCTAAGTGCTTGTACCGTATTGTTAAATGCATTTGATAAATTACCAATCTCATCACTTGATGTAACTTCTATAGAACCACTTAAATCACCAGTAGATACTACATCTGCAAAGTCACTAAGTTTTTTTAATGGTTTAACAAGATATCCAGCTATAAAATATAGTGATATTGTAACTATTGCCATAACCCCTATAACTAATCCTATCATAAGGAATAACATTTTATTAGCTTTTGCAAATAACTCACTTTCATAAACCACATTAACCACAGTCCATCCTGTTATTGGAACCTTTGAATAGAATGCTATTTTCTTTTCTTTTCCTGATCCTAAACAGAATTTACCCTTAGTATTATTTTTAATAAGTTGGCCTAGCTTCTTAAGCTCTGGATCACTCATAGTGTTAATGTTCTTTTTCATTGCCACATCCTTATCTGGATGTACAATAAATGTGCCATCATTTGAAAGTAAAATTCCATATCCTTTTTTTCCGTACCTTATATTATTAACTATATCTTCAACAGCTTCAATCTTTAAACTTGAACAAGCCCCAGCTACTACATCACCTTTATCATTTTTTAGCCATGCAAGCATTCCTACCATATTTGAATTATATGCCTGAGAATATGCAGGTTTTAGTATAACATCATATGGAATTCCTCCATTTTCACTAAATCTCTTTCCAGCTTCTTCTGAAACACCTTTAGCCCATGGTGAAGTACTAGAACTTCCCTTAGCAACATTAAAATAACGAGCTTTTAATTTTGCATTTATTGCTTCTGTATTATTCCATTCATCCTTACTTAAATTATTTATAATATGCAACGCGGCATACTGATCAGGATAAGCATTTTTAATAAAATTCCAACGTGATAAATTCAACTCATCAATAAGTGCTATTGATTCATCATTAACTGAAAAATCCAAAGTAGGATTTTTCTCTAATATTCGTTTCATCATAGGACTATTAACCACTTGTTGAACTTCTGCAAGCCTACTAGTTAACCATGTATTAATGTGATCAGTTACCTCAACATTTCTTACTGACATAGAATCAGTAAGCTCACTTTCAATTATGTTACTAAAGTTTACATACGCTAATACTGTTAATGATAATAGCCCCGCTAAAACTAAAGGTAAAATTATGCCTAACAATTTTGATTTGAAAGATATCTTCATTTTTTAACTCCCTCTACATTAGTTTTGTTAAGTTATATAAATATTGACCTCCATCATCTAGTTAAAATATAATTGTCATCTTAAGAATGTCAAATATCTTTATAAAAACTTACTATTGGCATCTATATCATGTATAAGTATATTTCTTACTATAATTCTAAAACTGATATGATTTAATCCTAATTTTTATTTAGTATTACCATCTTGAAAATACCCTTCTGAAAGCCATAGATGGCGTAATTCTTTTCCCTGTCTACCCTCACTTTTCCTATCTCTTACTTTTTTAATAGGCACTCCAACCACTAAAGAATCTTTCTCTACATCTTTATTTACCACTGAACATGCACCAACTATAGCTTGTTTTCCTATTGTAACTCCTGGGAGTATAGTACAATTTGAATATATCTTAGAATACTCTTTAAAAATTACAGGTTTATATTCTCTTATAGTATGATCATGTTCTAAATGAGAATGAGTAAATATATGTACACCTTCAGCAACCCCTACAAAATTTTCTATATTAACTCCACCCTTAGAATCTATAAATACTCCTGTACTTAAAATTACATCATCTCCAATTTCAATATTCTCAGGTACATTAAATCTTACATTTTCTTCTGCTATGAAATTTTTGCCGCAAGATTTAAATAATTTCTTCCCTAGTATCCTTCTAAATGGAATTGAAAAATTAGTTATTATACTCATAGGAGATTTATCTATAATATCCCATAAAAAGTGCAAATACCTTTTTTCTTTAGAATAAGAACCTTCCTTATTTTTAGGCAAATAATCAGAATATATCTCAATCTCCTCTAAATTGTTAATAGGTAAAGAACACTTTAATATATCTAATATCCTTTTAACTCCATTATCAGTTATTCCATTATCAATTATTTTTTCTATTTCATTTAACAAACTACTTATTTCACTCATATAGTATTCTCCTTTCTTTTGTACAATAGTTCTTACTTATATTATCATTTATTTTATATGGAGTCATAAGATATATTCCAATAATCATATAAATATAATTTTTTTACCTTATATAATTAAATAATATTTTATTTAGACTTATAGTATTACATGACATTTTATTACAAATAAATATACTATTAAAAATATAAATGTCTCTTATACAATACATTATTACATTATATGTGATTTTTTTCAACATTTTGGACTAATTCCCTCAATTAACCCAAGATTAATTTGTATTATTATGTCTTTTATATAATAAAATTTTTCTTATTCTTAAAACTATCTTGAAATTTTTCAACTACTATTTTGTAAAAAATAATAGCTAATAAAATGAATTATTAGCTATTAATCAAAAAAATATTTTACTTTATCTTTAAAAGATCTATTGTTGCAATCTTTCCTGCACATATCTATCAATAGCTTTGAAATGTTCTCATTTCGCTTAGCTACATCTCCATTTACAAATTCAGAACCTGTTACTATAGCAGTTACTTTTGTTTTGTAATCTTTATCTTCTGTTAATTTAATATAATATGGTACGTATCCTCCCCCAGATCCTATAAAAGATGTTAACTTTACTCCTCCAAAAGGTGAAGTAACTCCAAAATAGATTTTAACTTTTTTTCCTTCTATAGTCCTTAAATCTTCTACATTTTCAATTTCCCATTTCGAAACCATTAAATTACATTTTAGTCTATTTTCAATATCTACTAATGACTCATCTATAATATTCTCTATAATGTTAGCTAGCCTCATATATCCACCCCCTTTTATTGCATTTTCAAATAACTATCTTTATCATTACTTATTTTAACATAAAATTCAAGTTTTTGATTTATTGTTAAAATATAATTTTTGACTATTGATACTCTTATTAAAATTCTTACAACATATACAATCAATCTTTTCATCATTTGAAAATTATGATTGGATTAATGGAAACTTCAATAATAATATTACTATTTTTATTACCTTAAATATATCCATTATAAACTTATTTTTTATTCCTACAGTACATCCAAATTTATTTATAATACCACATTCAATTAATCCAACTCCAGTTTCCTTTTTTGTTTTAAACTTCCCCTATATGTAATATACCCCTTAAATTTTATAAAATATTCTTTAACTACCTTTGCTTTAACTATACTTATTTGTTAATTCCTTAATCTTTTGTATATTTTCATTAAGTAAATTTTTATCTATATCACACCACAACTTTATATTGAAACCTCTTTATAATTTAAATAAATATTCTTTATGTAACGATTTATCTATATAAAGTCTATACCATAATATATACACTATAATACTCCATATCTTTCTTGAGTAATCCCCTTTTCCATCTTTATGCCTATTTAGCATATTAATAACTGCTTCCTCATTTATTTCACCTACGGGATTATTTTTTATAATATTATATGCCCAATCATAAAGTTCATCCTTAAGCCATACTCTTATAGGAACTGGATATCCTAACTTTTTCTTATTATATAAATCCCCTGGAAGTTCATCCTTAAATGCTTCTCTAAGCATAACTTTTGTTGTAAATCCTTGAACTTTGTCATTTTTACTTAAAGTTGATCCTAATTTAAATACTTCTTTATCAACAAAAGGAACTCTAACTTCTAATGAATTTGCCATAGACATTCTATCTGCCTTAGTCAATATATCTCCAACAAGCCAAGTATTTATATCAATGTATTGCCTCTTTGTTATATTATCTTTTTCTGATACGTCTTTAAATAACTCTTCTGTTATCCTTAAGTAATTTCTTGATGATTTATAATTATTAAATACTTTTCTTTTTTCTTCATTATTAAATATATTAGCATTTCCACAATATCTTTTTTCCAATGGAGTTGTACCCCTTAAAATAAAACTTTTTCCTTTAATATTATCTGGTAATTTACCACCTATTTTATTTGCTATGGTTTTTATAAACTTAGGAAAATAATTAAATATTTTTAATGATTCATCCTCAGTATATATATTGTATCCTCCAAAAAACTCATCTGATCCTTCTCCTGATAATATTACTTTATAATCTTTACTTGCTTCCTTACAAATATAATAAAGTGGTATTATTGAAGGATCACCAATTGGACTATCCATATGATATATTATTTTAGGAAGCTCTCTTACATAGTCTTTATAATTAAGTTTTATACTAACATTTTTAATTCCTAAATACTCCGCAAACTTCTTTGCATATTCAGTCTCATCATACCCTTCTACATCAAATCCTATAGTATACGAAACAATATTCGGATTTATCTCACTAGCTATTTTAGTAACTATTGATGAATCTATACCACTAGATAAAAAAGTAGCAACTGGTACATCACTTTGTAGATGAAGTCTCACCGATTCCTTTACTGTATCTTTTATTTGTTTCTTTAACGTTTCTTTATCATGTTGTTTTTCATTAAATACTACATGAAAATACTTATGTATGTTAATTTTCCCATCTAATTTTTTCTCTAAAATATGTCCTTGTTGCAATATTTTTATTTCATTAAATATAGTACTATTACTTGATGGAATATATTGATACGTTGCGTATTCACCAATTAAATCACTCATATATGTAAGACTACTACTCATTTCTATTAATCCTTTAATATCTGATGAAAAATATAATCCATCATTCATCTCCATATAATACAATGGTTTTATTCCAAACTCATCTCTAAAAGCTACAATTTTCTCTTCTAATTTATCATATATTATTACTGCAAACATTCCCCTAAGCTTATTTACAATATCCCCTTTTATATCATCATAAAGTGCTGCTATTACTTCAACTTCTGAATTTGTTTTAAAATGACCATTTTTGCACAAAATTTCATCTCTTAATTCTTTATAATTATATATTTCACCATTAAAAACAACTGTATATCTATTTTTATAAATGAAAGGCTGAGTTCCACTTTCAATATCAATAATACTTAACCTATTAAATATAAACGCTGCATTATTATGTATAACTTCTTTAGTATCATCTGGTCCTCTATGTACTATAGTCTTTGCTGCTTCTCTTAAAATAGACATCTCTCTCTTTGATATATTCCTCTTAAACACTTGTAAAAATCCACACATAACTTAACCTACCTCTAAAAAATATTAATAATAGTTAGATATTATTTAATAACCATTACTAATATTAAATTTACAGTAGAAAGCTTTCATTCTTTGCTATTACTTGTTTCAAAGTTGTAAATTATTCTTGTAATCTATATCCTACTTTAAATATTGTTTTTATATTATTTCTCAAATCAAGTTTTTCTCTAAGTCTATTTACATGTATATCGACTGTCCTAGTTTCTCCAACATAATCATATCCCCATACTTTATTTAATATTTGTTCTCTTGATAATGCTATATTTTTATTTTTTATAAACAAAAGTAATAGTTGAAATTCTTTAAGCGTTAATTCCACATAATCACCATTTAATTTTACAATTCTTTTATTTATATCAACTTCTATATTTTTGAACTTTATTATTTTATCATCTTTGTTATATCTCCTTTCTACCACTTCTATCCTTGCTAAAAGTTCTATATTTTCAAAGGGCTTAACAATATAATCATCTGCACCCAATCTAAGTCCTTTTACTTTATCAATAACTGAGTTTTTGGCTGTTAAAAAAATTACAGGTATATCTTTTTTCTTTATATACTTTATTAATTGAAATCCATCTATTTTAGGAAGCATTACATCTAATAAAACCAAATCTATATCTTCTTTATCAAATACTTCTTTTGCCTCCTCTCCATCAATAGCTTTAAGAACCTCATACCCTGACATTTGTAAATTTATCTCTATAAGATCTCCTATTGCTAAATCATCTTCAACTACTAAAATTCTCATATAATCAAACTCCTTTAATCCTTTAGTTTCAATCTAAGGTTCTATAAAACTGAATGGTTTTTTTATTTTTATAATCTACAATAATTTGATAATATTCTTCTCCCGATTTAGGCCTTAGAATAACTATATTTCCATTATAAATTTCAATATTACAATTATTTTTATCTATTTCAATATTAACTTCTTTTAATAAGGGTTTTATTATATTTAATATTGTATCTTTATTTACATTATTTCTTTTACTAATTTCTGTGTTTACCTGAGAAGATGCAGCTACTAAACCGACTTTTCCTGTATTAACTGATATTGCAAAATAATATTTATATCCATTCTTTTTATTATCCCAAATTATATTCCACTTTGGATTATTCCTAATATCAGTTAATGTTATAGTTTCATTTAATTCATATCTATTTAAATCAACTTTAAATCCTTTTTTAAATACACTCAATCCTTTTTTAATTGCCTCTTCTCTAGTTAAGTAATTTATATCTTTGTTGGATTCCAAAGAATACTCTTTAATATCTTTTTCTGAATACACCACATTTTCTTTAAATGTATTAACTCTAATTAGTTTAAAAAAAGAAAAAAATATACCTATAAGAATAAATATTAAAACTAATATTTTAAATTTCTTCTTCATCATTAAAACTCTCCATATTAAATATTAGTGTAACTATTGTACCGATATTTAGTTTGCTCTGTATTTTAAATTCAATATTATTTAAATAACAAATGTCAGTACATATGGCTAAACCCAATCCCATATTTTTGCCTCTAGTAGCTCGTGACTTGTCTACCATATAAAATGGTTCTTTTATTTTGTTTAAATCTTCTTTTGATATTCCTATACCCTTATCTTCTATTTTTAATTGATATTTACAATTATCTTTTAATTTATTACCAATTACTTTAATAGAACTATTGTATTTCGATGCCTTTATAGCATTTTCTAATATATTGTTTAACAATACTCCTATAAGTTCAACATCCCCAATTATATTTCTATCTTCTATATTTTTAATTATAGTTATATTATTTTGTTCCAATTTATAGTTTAACCCAGCTACGCAGTATTTTACTATTTCCTTTATACTTACTTTACTGCCTTCTATTTCTTTATTTCTTATCATTATTAACTTTATTAATGATGTATTTAATTTTTCTAATCTATGTCCTTCAGAATTTATATATGTAAGAGCTTTAAATCTTATTTCATCATTTATATTACTTTTTAAAAGCAAATCTGAATATCCTATTATTGATGTTATTGGAGTTTTCATCTCATGGGTTAAATTATCTATAAATCTTTGCTTTTCATCATTAACTTGTTTAAGTTCACATATATTATCTTCTATAACAGTCATCATAGAATTAAAATTTTGTGACAATACACCAATTTCATCATTTTTTTTATAGTAAGCTCGTTTATTATATTCACCTTTTCTTATACTATTTGATACTTCTATTAAGCTTTCTATAGGATTTGTAATCTTTTTTGATATAATATATAGTCCTATAGCTAAAATTAAAGTAACTACTAAACTTAATAATAAAAATATTTTATAATTATCTATTCTATCTTGATTTACATAAGTTATATCTTTAGACATTACTATTTTATAAGAACCAGTTCCTATCTTTATCATAGATACAACTGATACATATTTTTTACTATTTATAGTTCTTATTAAAAATTTAATTTTATCCATATGTTCATTTTTAAGTTCTTCCCTATCATTAGGTATATTTAAATTTGATGTTTTTAATATTTGCTTATTTTTATCATTAAATATTTCTATATTTTTAATCTCATTAGAATCACTGTATATATAATTTTTAAGTATATTCCATAAATCATCTCCTATATATCCTTGCAATAAATCTGAATTTAGATATATTAAATTTATTATATCTTTTTCATTATTCAACGCCGGTTTTACAGATATATCCATATTTTTGTGATATATGTTTTCTATAACTATGATTCCTGCTCCATTAAATACAACAATAAATAATATTAAAGTGCATAAAAATATCTTTTTCCAAATCTTCATCTTGTCTCCTTTAAACCATATAACAAAATAAGTATATAATATATTTTAGTAAAGTATATTGTATACTTATTGCTTAACTTATATTAATTTTTTTATATAACCTAAAAATATCTTTTTACTTTATTATAAAATACCCAAGTATTGTAGAATGTCTATTAAGTACTTTAAAACAATACGCTTTAATGAAAGATTTTTGTCTGAACCTTAGTATATATTAATAATATTTATTACTTTTAATATACTTATTTCTTAGTTGTAAACTTTTTAAAGTTAAAATAATATTTACTTCTTGAATTACCTTTTAATATTATGAACTTTGTCCCTTTATCCATATATCATATTTAATTTCAAATTAATTAATTTATATGTTATTTTTTACGATACCATATTTTCACCTATAAAAATAGCCTTAGGCAGCTTATATAAATGCCTAAGGCTATGAATCGCACTTACTTATGGTACGGTTCTCCGCTATTTATTCTATATGCTCTATAAATCTGTTCCAATAATATTACTCTCATTAATTGATGCGGAAATGTCATCTTAGAAAATGACAATTTATAATTAGCTCTATCCAAAACCTCTTTATCTAAACCTAAAGAACCTCCTATAACTAAAGCTATATTACTATTGCCTCTAAGTCCTAAATCATTAACTAAGTCAGCAAGCTCCTCAGAACTTACCATTTTCCCCTTTATGTCTAATGCGATTACGTACATATTATCCTTTATATGTGATAGAATTCTCATTCCCTCTTTTTGCTTTATTATAATTTCATCCTTCTCTGATGCATTATCAGGAGTTTTTTCATCATTTAACTCAACTATACTTAACTTACAATACCTTGATAATCTTTTACTATATTCATCAATAGCTTGCTTTAAGTATTTTTCTTTTAGTTTTCCAACACAAATAATAGTTATATTCATTATCTCTCCAAATTTTTAATAAGATTTATTTTGTCTACCATCTTTTCCTGCACTTTTGATAATAACTCTTTTTCTGTTCTTCCATCCGCAGGGAACTTTACAAAGGCTCCTTCTAAGAAATATTGCCCATATAGCTTATTTTCATCTTTTGCTTTTCTAAAAAGTGCCTTTATATTATTTATCATTTCTTGTTTTTTACTATCCTGAAGATTTTTAAAGGATCCAACAAAACTTTGAGGTCCATATTTTATAAATATATCTGCACCTAATAATAGTTCCTTTAATCTTGGATATATGATTTGTGTTAATGCCGCATATTCTTTTTCAACCTTTTCAGTAAACTCATCTACAGACTTAAATAAAGTTAACATTAAAACTGAAAATTCTTTAGATGAATTCTTAGCATTATTAACTTCACCACTTAAATATTCATTAAAATCTATTTTCTTTTCTTCTACACCGTTTATTTGTTCTTTTAGTTTCATAGACTTTTTAATAACCTTAGTCTCGTTATTATGTCCTTCTATACCTTTTAAAATTCTTTTTAACAAAAACTTAGCTTCAAAGGGTTGAAGTATGTAATCAGTGGCTCCTGCTTTTATTCCTTCTATAAATGTTTTTCTTTTATTTTCAGATGTAAGTATTAATACTGGAACCTTTATTCCTCTTTCTTTTATTTTTCTTATTATATCAATACCATTTTCTTTTCCTAAGTTTACATCAGTTATTATTAATTCAACTTTATTATTAAGCTTTTTTAATATATTAAATACTTGAAAAGAATTTTCTGCTTCGTATACATTAACATCGTATTCTGCTATTAATTCCTTAATTCTATTTCTACTGTACATCTTGTTGTCTATTATCATTATATTTTTCAAAAAACCAGCTCCTCAAAACTATCTAACACAAGATTATTTCCTTATATTACTATTCGTCTAAAACTCAGTTTTCTGAATTAAATTTTGGTATAAAAAATGATTACACTATAAAATGTAATCATTTTTTATTAAATATTATGCGTTTTTTTCCACAACACTTTTTATATTTCTTACCACTTCCGCATGGACATGGATCATTTCTTCCTACTTTATCTTCTCTTACTATAGTTTTAGAAGCTCTCCAGTTATTTCTAATCTCTTTTCTTTTTTCTTCTGAAAATATTCCTTCCCATTGAGGAAGCTCATATAAATAATCAGCCTTAGCATCTATCATATTAAAATATAATTTTTCTAAATCTATTTCTAATTTAATTTGTGTATCTTTTTCTATATTTTCTATGTCTGTAGGTTGTACAAGACTATCATTTACTCCATCTAAAAATCCTACAAAGAAATATAATGGTGTTTCAAATTTTTGTGCTAATTCTTCTGTTGCGCCACTGTATATTTCTTCATGATTAGATAATATTTGAGAATATATATTTCTCTCCATTTCGCCGTATTCTTTCCAAAATGCAGCTTCTCCCTTATTTCTTACATAATCTATAACCATATCTGTCCATTCTTTATACAAACTCATCCTTCATTCTCCTTCTGTAAATTATATTAAAATATAAATTTTAATAATATTATAATATATTTTGATATTTTCGAATATATTTTATTTTTTCATCTTGTCAATATCATCTTTCCCAAAAGGTTTAGATACATCATAATTTCCACCTAAAAATTCTACATTTTTATTGTTAATTAAAATTTTAACCTTATGAATAGATTCTATTTGAGTAAGTGATAAAACAATCCCTTCTAAACAAGCTTTTTCTCTTGATTGGGTCATTTTATATTGGGCATTTTGGCTTAAATTAATATATGCTATGTTTTCATTAATAGAAAAACTTAATACTTTAGTTTCATTCGGAAATACCGGCTTAAGATTACTGTTTTTAGAAGGACCCTTTATGAGTTCTTGCATTATAAGCTCCCCTAAAAGTTCTTCCTTCTTTATAATTCTTTCCTCTTTTAATACTTCAACTTTATCCTCACTTTTAGAAGCATCAAAATATACATCTAAATTAATACAGCAATCTTTATCTGAATCAGATAACTTTAGAGTTTTTAACTTATCATTGGCATTTATTGATGCTTTTTCTTTATCACTACATCCAACAAAAATTATAGTTAAAGAAGCTAATATACATATGATTAAGATTAAACAAATCTTATATACCTTCTTCATAACCATATCCCCCTTAAAACTCTATGTAATTGCTTGGCATATTTCTTTTAGCCATACTAATACTAATATCCTCATTTAACTTTATGTTATTATCCCTTAGTACACTTACTACTGTTTCATATGCAAGGTCTGGATAATTATTTGTTTTACTTAAGTGCCCCAAAATAATATTTTTACAGTTATTCTGTGTCATACTAACTACAGCTTTACCACAATCCTCATTGGATAAATGTCCTACATTACTTAAAATTCTCTTTTTTAAGCTATACGGATATGGTCCAAATTTAAGCATTTCAATATCATGATTGCTTTCTAATAGTACTATATCAGCATTTTTTGTATTCTCTTCAACTTCTTCAGAAAAATATCCTAAATCTGTTGCAATACACACCTTCTTTTTACCTGCATAAATAGAATACCCCACTGGATCTATAGCATCATGCGATATACTGTAATTACATATATCCATATTCTTTATAGTAACACTTTTATTTTTACAAATAATTTTTATGTTTTCTTCTTTAATTTTTCCTATATTCTTCAGCATGCTTTTCCACGTAAGGTCATTTGCATAAATGGGTATATTATATCTTCTAGACAATACACCTACACCTTTTACATGGTCAATATGCTCATGAGTCACAAATATTCCGTCTATTTCATTTGGATTCTTGTTAATTGATTCAAGTGCTTTTTCTATATGTTTTCCCGGTAATCCAGCATCAATCAAAATACTACTATTACCAGATGATACATACACACTATTTCCGCTACTTCCACTATATAAAGGACAAAATATCATTACAATTCTCCAATTCTAATTTTCACTAACTCTTATTATTTTTGCTCCTAATTTATTGAATTTTTCTTCAATATAAGGATATCCTCTATCAATATGTTCTATGTTAGTAACCTCAGTAGATCCGTTTGCAATAAGTCCTGCTATTACCATAGCAGCACCAGCTCTTAAGTCTGTAGCTTTAACTTTAGCTCCACTTAATTTTTCTACGCCTTCAATTATCGCTATGTTGTTTTCTACATTTATGTTAGCTCCCATTTTCTTTAACTCATCTACATGTTTAAATCTACTTTCCCATATGCTTTCATTAACTAAACTTCTTCCTTTGGCTATAGTTAAAAGAGTACTCATTGGTTGCTGTAAATCTGTAGGGAATCCAGGGTATGGAAGCGTTTTTATATTAACTCCTCTTAAATCCCTAGAACTATTAATTGTTATGCTATCTCCATTTTCTATTACTTCTACACCCATTTCTATAAGTTTAGCACTAATAGATTCTAAATGTTTAGGTATAACATTATTTACAGTAACTTTTCCACCACAAGCAGCTGTAGCTATCATATAAGTTCCAGCTTCAATTTGGTCCGGTATAACACTATAGTTACATCCTGTTAATTCTTTTACTCCATTTATCTTTATAACATCAGTTCCTGCCCCTTTAATGTCTGCACCCATTGAATTTAAGAAGTTAGCAACATCAACTATATGAGGTTCTTTAGCTGCATTTTCAAGAACAGTCTTTCCTTCTGCAAGAGCAGCTGCTAACATTACATTTATTGTTGCACCTACGCTTACAACATCAAAATATATGTTAGTTCCAATTAATTTATCTGCTTCTACAACTACTGCTCCATGTTCTATTGTTACTTTAGCTCCTAAAGCCTCAAAGCCTTTTATATGTTGGTCAATAGGTCGTACCCCTATAGCACATCCTCCTGGCATTTCAACTCTTGCCTTTTTAAATCTTCCAAGAAGTGCTCCAATTAAATAATAAGAAGCTCTCATTTTTCGAACATCTTCAGTATTAGCATTAGTAATATTTATAGATGTACTGTCGATTATAACAGTATTTTTATTTCTTGTTACCTTAGCTCCTAAGCTCTCAATTATTCTCTCAATACACTGTGTATCACTAATCATAGGTATATTATCAATAACACAAATTCCTTTGCTAGCCATTATGGCAGATGGTAAAATAGCAACAGCGGCATTTTTTGCCCCGCTAATTTCTATCTCTCCGTTAAGAGGTCTTCCTCCATCAATAATCAGTTTTTCCATATGATTATCCATCCTTATTACTTATTTTTGTATTTATTTTATTTATTTTTCTAATTGGTTATCTGCTTTAATTTAAATTTACAAATATTGCATTTATAAATTTTCACAACTTTTATTATATCATAATACTGATTATTTTTAATACTAAATTTTATAATATTGCAACAAATATAAATTTTATTTTATTGTATTTTGTGTAATTTATGTAATTTTGTTGTTATAGTTTTATAAATATTACATATTTAAATGTACAAATTATTGAAATATGATATAATATCAATTAATAATTAATAATAAAATCACTGCTACTGGGGGATAAAAATGAAATACCATTTAGTTGCATTGTTTAATGATGAATCTAATAAATTCATTGAAACAACACAGAAAAAATTATGTAGAAAATACAAATTATATAAAACAAATCGTCAATTTTACATACATATACAAACAATAATAAATCCTGATATAGATAAATTAAATAAGATTGTAACAGATACTTTATCACCTTACAAACATTTTAAAGTACAAATAGATCCAAACTTTCATTTAGACAAGTCATTAAAAACCGTAAATTTAAAAATTGATCAAAAAGGATACATTACAAGAATTATAAGAAATATCTCCGATACATTACAATTGAGCGGATTTAATATACAAAGTAATCCTAATAAAAATCTTTTTATTTCCCTTGCGAATTCTAACTATTCCATGAGAAAATCTATGACTGGAGAAAGTCCTACAGTATTACATTATAAAAATAACGTAGATTATAGCTATGTAAAAGTAACTCGTTTTGAACTGTGGAAACCAATTAACAATAAAAAAGAAATTCTTATGCTAGATTATCCATTAAGAACTTTTTAATATAAATAAACCAAAATTAAGAATTTTAAACCTTAATTTTGGTTTATTTTTTTACAAAAATCTATGTAAACGTTTTTGAAATCTTCCAATATTTTTAAAAATACTATAGAATATATTAAAGGAAAACTAAAGAAAGGCGGAATTTCAAATGAATTTAGATAGGTTATTTCAATTGCAGCATAATCTTGACGAAAGAATTATTAAAGAACATAATTTACAAGACAAAGCTCTTTGCTCAAAAAAAATCCTTGCTCTTCAAGTGGAAGTGAGTGAACTTGCTAATGAAACTCGTTGTTTTAAATTTTGGAGTAATAAAGGACCTTCTTCTAAAGAAAAAATATTAGAAGAGTACGTTGACTGTCTTCACTTTATTTTAAGTTTAGGCTTGGAATGGAATTACTCAGATATAACTTTAAACTGTAAAAATTATGAATCGGAATTAACTGACAAGTTCAACAACATATACATAGATATTAATGATTTCGTAGTTTGTCCATCAAAAGATAATTATACGACTCTTTTTGAAGATTTCCTATGTTTAGGCCATGACTTAGATTTTACACCAGAAGAAATCGAACAAGCGTATTATTCTAAAAATGCTGTGAATCATACAAGACAAGATAACGGATATTAACATTTTAACTATACTGCCTACTTTACCTTTCATAACTAATATATCTATTGATTTTGGATATACTAACTTTGGAAGGTGATTTTTTATGCTTGGATTTATATATTCAATAGTAGCAGGCATTTTCATGAGTATTCAAGGTGTATTTAACACTAGGCTTAGTGAAAAGATGGGACTTTGGGAAACTAACACTTTAGTTCAAGGCGTTGGCTTTATAATAACTTTAATTATAATGTTTTTTGCAGGTGAAGGAAGTATAAAAAACATTACCTCTGCAAATAAACTATATCTTCTAGCAGCTCCTTTAGGTGTTGGAATTACTTTTACAGTTATGTGTGGTATTGGTAAACTGGGGCCTGCATATGCAACATCAGCAATTCTTATCGCTCAGCTTTTATTTTCAGGATTAATAGAAGGCTTTGGCTTATTTGGAACCGAAAAAACACAATTTGGAATTACTAAAATCCTTGGTTTTATCATTTTAATTGTAGGCATACTAGTTTTCAAATGGGAAAAATAAAGAGCTAGATTATACTAACTCTTTATTTTTTTTCAATATATTAACACTTCTTAATTATAAACACTATATTATAATAGAGTATTACTTCAGGAGGATTTCTATGTTTTCCTTAAAAAATAAAATAGATATAAACTTAAAAGACTCCATAAAAAATAAACTCTATAAAAATTATAGGGTTATTATTCACTGCAAATCTCTTCAAGATAAAGTTGAAAAAAAGCTTAAAAGATACAAATGTGAAATCATACGTTCCATTCCCTCCATTGGATGCATATGCGCCTATGTTTCTCCTACTGTAATCGATCGAATTATAGAATATCCTCAAGTAGATTATGTCACTTTTGACAGTTATGCTTTTTTGTGTGGCAATAGTGTACTTGCCTCTAATGGAATCCATTTTGATATAAGCTCTAAATTATCTGGTAAAGATATATGCATTGGCATTGTTGATACAGGTGTTTATCCACATGCTGATTTAAAAAAACCTTTAGATAAAATCACAAAATTTAAAGATTTAATTAATGATTTTTCTTATCCTTATGATGACAATGGTCATGGTACATTTATGAGTGGAATAATATGTGGCAATGGCTATAGTTCAGAAGGAGTATACAAGGGAATAGCTGAAAAAAGTAAGATTTATATGATAAAAGCATTTAATAATGTTGGACGTGGTTTTATATCAGATATTTTATTCTCTATAGATATATTAATATGTGAAAGTACAGATTATAACATAAAAATTATATGTCTTCCTTTTGAAATTGTGGAATATAATAAATTTATATTATCTTTATTTTCTAAAATTTTTAATCTTGCCGTAGAAAAAAATATAACTGTCATAGTCCCTAGCGGACATAAAGGAAATACTGAAAATTCATTAACTGGCATAGCCTTATTGCCAAATTGTATTACTATTGGTGGTCTTGACACAACTAAGGATAAAAAACCTTATTTGATGTCTTCTGCTGGTGGAAAAACAAAACTTGAAAAACCTGACCTTTGTGCCGCCTGCGTAAATATTTGCTCTTTAAAATCTGATACTAATTATATATCTGAGAGAAATGGTCATAAATTATATCCAAAACCTTTAAATGAACCTTATACGTTATATACCGGAACTTCTTGTGCTTGTGCATATATAAGCGGTTTATGCGCTTTGTTATATGAAACAAATCCTAACCTAACATATAAGGATACAATATCTTTAATTAAGATGTCATGTAATTTATTAGATATGCCAAAAACCATTCAAGGATGTGGCACTGTAGATTTGCACAAATTATTTCCTAATAAATAAAAAAGCGATTGCGCCCCATGCAATCACTTTTTTATGCTTCTTTAATTTGAGGTTCTATTATTGTTGATGCTTTCTTTTGTCTATTTGCAATGTAATCCACTATAATTGCTATAGCTCCATCTCCAATTACATTAGTAGCAGTTCCGAAACTATCTTGTGCTGCATGTAATGCTATCATGAGTCCTTGTTGTGCTGAGTTAAATAATAACATATCTTGAAGTAATCCAAGTGCCGCCATAACTCCACCACCTGGTATTCCTGGTGCTGCTACCATAGTTATTCCAAGCATAAGTATAAAAGGTAGCATTACTCCTAAAGTAGGACTTTGACCATTAATAAGCATAACTCCCATAGATGCCAATACCAAAGTTATTGTATCTCCAGCTAAGTGAATAGTTGCACATAATGGAACAACAAAATCACTAATTTCTTCAGATACCCCATTCTTCTTTACACATTGTAAATTTACTGGAATAGCTGCTGCTGATGATTGAGTTCCAAGCGCTGTAAAATATGAAGGAATCATATTTTTTAAACATTTTAATGGATTCTTTCCACTAAGCGCAAAAGCTAATCCATATTGAATTATTACATATACTACCTGAAGTACTAACAATATAGCATACACAGAAGAAAAAGTTTTTAATGTTTTAAATATCTCACCTAAAATAGTTAATTTTACGAATATACCTGTTATGTATAACGGAACAAATGGTATAATAATTTTCTTAACTGTAAGCGAAACTATTCCTTGGAAATCTCTCATTACACCTAATAGATTTTTACCCTTTATATGAGACATTCCTATTCCTAGCATAAATGCTAAAACTAATGCTGTCATAACTCCCATTAAAGGATCTATTTTTATAGTAAAATAAGGATCTATTTTTATTTGTGATTTTCCAGCAATATTTCCCATCTTTATTACCTTTGGAAGTATTGATGATCCAACTAAATATGCTACAATTCCTGATATTATAGTTGATATATATGCAATTATAGCAGTTATAGCTAGTAATTTTCCTGACTTTTTCCCAAGTTCAGCAATACTTGGAGCAACAAACCCAACTATTATACATGGTATTATAAATTTTAAAAAGTTTGCAAATATATCCGTAAAAGTTATAAAAATTCTAGCTACAGAATATACACCGGTACTTTTCGATATAAATCCTAGTACTATACCTAAAACTATCCCTAAAATCAACCTTGGTAAAAGGCCTATCCTCTTCATATAAAAAAGCCCCCTCTTATATCTTTTGTGTCTGTTTTAAATACATCTGTTTATATGTGAAACACAATAAATGTTATCACCTTTTAAAAAGCTTGTCAATATAAATATTGACTATTAACTTAATTAAATAAAAAACTGGCCAATCTAAACTCTATATCTAGATCAGTCAGTTTATATATAACATTATCTCTATACTATTTACTTTATGCCTTTTCTTATAAGCTCACGACGTAACCACTCTAAGGCCCTTATAACTGAATGTTCTCTTACCCTTTGTCTATCTCCAACTAAGTGTAATTCCTTTGTTTTTACATCACCTTTTATATAAAGTCCTACATACACAAGTCCAACTGGTTTTTCCTTTGTTCCACCACCAGGACCCGCAAGCCCAGTAGTTGAAATCCCAATATCACTACCAGTAACTTTTGCAATGCCTTCTGCCATTTCTGCTGCCGTTTGACTACTTACAGCACCATACTTTTCTAATGTTTCTTTTTTAACTTTTATTCTTTTCATCTTTGCTTCATTACTATAAGTAATCATTCCTTCATTAAAAACAGAAGAAATTCCAGGATAATTAACTATTCTTCCTGCAAGCAATCCTCCTGTACAAGATTCCACTGTAGAAATTGTTATATTATTATCCACAAGCATTTTCCCAAGTACTTCTTCTAATGTACTATCACCATCAGCATACACTGCTATTCCAAGCCTTCTTTTAATCTCATTCTCCACAGGTAAAATTAACTTTTCTGCTTCATCTTTTGTATTTGCCTTAGCTGTTATTCTTAAAGTAACCTCACTATCTTTTGCATAAGGTGCTACTGTTGGATTTTTAGAATTTTCTAGTATGTCATCTAAAATCTCAGCAACTGAGCTTTCTCCAACCCCTAATATTCTAAGAGTTTTTGAATGAAATATTGCATCTTGATATTTCATAAGATATGGAACTAAGCTTTCCTCAAACATAGCTTTCATTTCTCTTGGTGGTCCCGGAAGTACTGCCAAAATCTTTTTATCATGTTCTATAATACATCCAGGTGCTGTACCTTTGTTATTAGGCATAATTATAGCATCCTCTGGAAAATAAGCTTGTTTTTTATTACTTTCTACCATAGGTCTATCTATCTTTCGAAAAAATTCCTTTATTCTAGAAAGTGATTCTTCGTGTAATATTGCATCTTTTTCTAAATATTCAAAAGCAATCTCTTTTGTTAAATCGTCCTTAGTGGGTCCAAGCCCTCCTGTAGTTATTACAAAATCCGCCCTTTTAAAAGCTAAGTCATAAGCTTCCTTTAATCTCTCAGCATTATCACCTATAACTGATTGATGATAAACATAAATACCCAAATCAGCTAAACGTTTTGATATATATTGAGCATTAGTATTTACTATATTTCCAAGCAACAATTCAGTTCCTACAGCTAGTATTTCTGCTTTCATACACTTACCTTCTTTCTTTTTATATACAAATATTATATCAAAATCTTATTTTTGCCAAAAGTCTATTACTTTATCTTTAACTTCCTGAAATCCACTTATCTGTGCTATATCTCTCCATTCCCTTGGAAATAAATCAAAGTAATTTTTAAATCTAAATCTCTCATCAATTAATAATATTATTCCTTTATCCTTTTCTGTTCTTATTACTCTTCCAGCAGCTTGCATAACCTTGTTCATTCCTGGATACATGTATGCATATTCAAATCCTTTACCATTCTTATCTTTGAAATAATCACTTATTATATTTCTTTCTAAGCAAACCTGTGGTAATCCAACACTTACTATTATAGTTCCAATTAATCTATCGTGAGTTAAGTCAATTCCTTCTGAAAAAAGTCCTCCCATAACAGCAAATGAAACTAATGTCTCCTTTGGATTTTCGCAAAAATTATCTAAAAACTTTTCTCTATCCTCTTCACTCATATAGATTTCTTGACGTATAACCTTGGCTTCTATATTATTTTCTATAAATCTATCATAAACTTCATTCATATATTTGTATGAAGGAAAAAACACTAGATAATTACCTATTTTGCTTTTAATAACTCCTTCTATATCACTTACTATATTATCATAAGTAAATTCTCTCATTTTAAACTTCGTGGATATATTATTGTCCATTATAAGACAAATATTCTCTCTATTGAAAGGTGATTGTAGTTTTAATCTATAATCCTCCTGGCATCCCCCTAAAATATCTATGTAATAATCCATAGGCATTAATGTTGCTGAAAATACTATAGTAGCTCTACCCTTTTTCATACTCTCTTCTATTAAATGAGAAGGATCTAAACAAAAAAGTTTAAGCCTTACATCATCTTTTACTTTTTCAGCATAGGTTATATACTTCTTATCATAGTATTCATATGTTCTTATAAAAGCTAAAACTTTAAAATAAAAGTTTAATAACTCTTCTTTAAAGGATTCATTTGTGTTTTTATTTTCTAATATCCACTTTTCGCAAACATATGAGAATTCTCTTAAATGAGGAATTACTTCTTTATGTGCATCCTTACTTACAAGTATATTTGAGTTAACCTCACATTTTTTTCTTAGGTCTATCATAAATGAATTTATCTTATTTAAAACTTTAGATACTGTTTTAGCCGATTTATTTGTATCTTTTTTTAAATTTAATATTTCTTTTTTATTTATTTCTGCTGAGAACATCTCCCTTGCCCTATCAACAAGATTATGTCCTTCATCAATTAAAAGTGTAAAATCACTTTTTCCATCTGAAAAAAATTGTTTCAAATATACTCTAGGATCAAAAACATAATTGTAATCACATATTATACAATCAGCAACATTACATAGTTCTAGTGAAAATTCAAAAGGACATACCTTATGCTTTTTTGAATACTTTTCTATAACCTCTCTTGAGAATATATCTTCTTTATAAATATCATATATAGCATTATTTATTCTATCAAAATGCCCTTTTGCAAATTCGCAAGACTCAGGATCACATCCCTTATCCTTAGAAAAACAAACCTTATCTTTAGCTGTAAGTGTAACACTTTTAATCTTAAGACCTTGATTTCTCATATTTTCTATTGCCTTTTCCGCAGCAGTTCTTGTAATAGTTTTAGCCGTTAAATAGAAAATTTTTGAGGTATATCCTTCTCCCATAGCCTTAATACTTGGGAAAAGTGTAGCTATTGTTTTTCCAATGCCAGTTGGTGCCTCTGCGAAAAACTTTTTTCCCTCTACAATAGTCTTATACACACTAACTGCAAGTTTTCTCTGCCCTTTTCTATACGACTTAAATGGAAACGATAATTTTTTTATAGATCTATCTCTAATATTTATAAACTCCTTTAGATTCTTAGCCCAATAAATATATTTATTTACTACCTGAAAGAAGAATTCTTCTAGTTCTATAAAATTAAACTTCTTCTTAAATCTCTTTATTTCTTTAGTATCCATTTCGTAATAAGTAAGCTGAATATCTATACTATGTAAGTTGTTATTTTTACAATAAATAAATCCATAACACTTTGCTTGTGCCCAATGTATTAAATTATAATCCTCATCTATAAACTCCAATGGTCTTGTAGTTGTTTTTATTTCATCTATAGTTATATTATTATCATTTTTAATAATCCCATCAGCTCGGCCACCGATTTCTAGAGTAATATCATCCTTCTTTACTGTATAAGTAAGAGGAACTTCTGGGGTATATCCTTCTCCACCTGATTTTTGTAATTTTTGATGTACTTTTATAGCATCTACATTTCTAGAAGTTCCTGTAAATGTAGAAACTAAATCTCCGAATCTCAGTATAAATTCCACTAAATTTCTAACGGAGACTTTAATAGTATCTTTTTCTTTCATAACTTTATTCCTCTCTGACTTTGTATTATGCTTTTATTATATCAATAAATATTTGTAATAAATCGAACTTTTTACCTTTTATATTCATCTATTTCTATTAAAATAAACTAGGAGAAATCTTTATATGATTTCTCCTCTAATTTTGTAATATATTTTAAGCTAATCTGCTTTCATTTTATAAATGTATACTGGCTTTATATCTTTATCCTCAAACCTGCTCAAATAATCATAAAAAGATATATTGATTCCGTTTTCTGTGTGCTGAGCCATAAGCAAATCATTTCCTCCTATTAACCAGTTATACCCCTTATCCACTATTACTTGAGTATGATAAGGAAATTTGTTATTAGCATTTCCATACTGAACTACATCCCCTATCTTTAAAAACTTATATATTTCATTAAAATTATACAATACTTCTCTTGCTGTACTTTCTATATATATAGTAGCTTTATTTGCTCCAAGTCCGTTCTCATTACCCCAATATCTTCTAAAATACCTTGCAGCTCTCCATGTAATAGATATATTATTTAAATCCTGTGTACTTGTAGTACGACAAAACCACGATTCTAATTTATCCCATCTAGTTCCTTCTTCTGGCATACCACCAGCCCTTATCACCTGTGAAATAAAGTTTGCACAATCGTTATCTTCGAAATAAGGATACTCCGAAGTATTAGGCTTTAAAGCATATTTTTCAGCATATTCCTTAGCTAATTTTCTATTATAATTCAAATTTAAATTTTTTATTTTGTATTTGTTTCTATAGTATTCAATCATACATAACTCCTCAAAATTTATTTCCTTATATACATATACTCATATAGATTTTTTATTCTAATTTATTACTTTTACCTTAATATTTAACTTTCTAAAACTTTATCCTTATATCTTCGACATTTTATTCTTTGAAGTTAGATTTTTCGCACTATTTAAAATATTTCTTCATTTTTTTTAAAATTTATTGAATATTTTTTAAAAATATTGTATACTTAACTTGTAGTTAACATTTTGTTAACAAATTTTCATACTTTTAAAAAGGGGGCAAGCTATATGTTAAAATTGAAAAAAATAAATTCATTAATATTAAGCAGTGTATTATTATTGGGTATGAGTATTAATTTCTCTAGTATTCAAGCAAACGCTATTGAATCTACAGATCATGTGAAAACCTATACATCAACAGATGTAACTGATAATAACTATAATCACTTTAAAACTACACTATCAGTAACTTTCATAGAAGACGATTTTGATAATCAACTTACAGCCCTTGTTTCAACTGAAGGCTCATTTATACCTTCAGGATTAACACGATTAACTGGATCTTATTATGCAGACATGTATTGGCCATCAACATATCGTACAATTATTAAAAGCCAAGACAAAAATAATTCCATAAAAATCGCTAAAAGTATACCATCTAATCAAATTAAAACATCAAGGGTTTCAGAAACTATGGGATATTCAATCGGTGGAAATATTTCAGTAGAAGGAAATAAAGATGGTGGAAAAGCATCTGGAGGGGTATCTGGTTCTTATAATGCTTCTCGTTCTGTAAGTTATGATCAACCTGAATATAATACTTTACTAAAAAAAGATTCTAAAACTGCTGCTGAATGGCAAGTATCATATAACGAAAACAAAGATGGATATAATAGAAATTCATCACACGGAATTTATGGAAATCAACTTTTCATGAAATCAAGACTTGGTAATTGGGGTACAACTAACCTAACTGATTTAAATGATTTATCTTCATTAATTACAGGTGGTTTCTCTCCTAAGGTTGTAGTTGCACTTAAAGCACCAAAAGGAACTAAAACTTCTGGAATTACAGTTGATTATACTCGCTTTAATGATAAATACTCATTAAAATGGGATGGTGCTGAATGGGTAGGTCAAAATAATGACTCAGTTTCTTTAGCTAATACAGAATCAACATTTTTACTTGATTGGGAAAACCATACTGTTAAATCTTTATATAACTAACTTGTATAAATACAAATTTCATATTTGTTCTATAAAGGATATGCTTATATTAAGCATATCCTTTAATAATTGTTTCTATATTTCCAAACAAAACCTACACCAAATTATAAAGTAAAAACCAATTTATAGGCAAGATTATTGCTCATAAATTGGTTTTTACTTTATGTTATAAAACTTTACTTAAAAAGCCTTTTGTTCTTTCTTCTTTTGGATACATAAATATATCATCTGGAGCTCCCTCTTCTACTACAACCCCACCGTCCATAAATATTACTCTATCAGCAACCTCTCTTGCAAATCCCATTTCATGAGTTACAACAACCATCGTCATTCCTTCTTTTGCAAGTTTTTTCATTACTCCTAAAACTTCTCCAACCATTTCTGGATCTAATGCTGAAGTTGGCTCGTCAAATAACATTACATCTGGTGACATAGCAAGAGCTCTTGCTATTGCTATTCTTTGTTTTTGACCTCCTGATAATTGATTTGGATAACTTTTTGCCTTATCTTTAAGTCCTACACTATCTAATAACTTCAAAGCAACATCTTCAGCCTCTTTCTTTGAAAGTTTATTTAATTTAATTGGAGCTAATGTTATATTATTTAAAATATTTAAATTGGGGAAAAGATTAAACTGCTGAAATACCATCCCCATCTTCTGCCTTTGGATATTTATGTCATTTTTCTTTGATATAATAGAGTTTTCTTCAAAAATTATATCTCCAGAAGTAGGTTCTTCTAAAAGATTAAGGCATCTCAAAAATGTACTTTTTCCTGAACCAGATGGTCCTATTACTACTACAACTTCACCTTTTTTTATATGGGCATTTACCCCTTTTAAAACTTCTAGTTTCCCGAAACTTTTATGAAGATTTTCTACCTTAATCACTTAGCTTCATCCTCCTTTCAAAGATTCCCAATAATTTTGAAAGCGTAAATGTTAATATAAAGTATATAGCTGCTGCTGCAAGATATGGTGTAAATACTTTTAATGTAGCACCAGACGCTGTCTTTGCATTAAACATAAGCTCTTTTATTCCAACTACAGATACTATAGATGATTCTTTTATTACTGTAATAAACTCATTTCCTAAAGCAGGTAATATATTTTTTATAGCTTGAGGAATTATAACATATCTCATTGCCATGCTTTGAGTTAATCCAAGTGATCTTGCTGCCTCTATTTGACCTTTATTTATAGATTCTATTCCGCCTCTTATTATTTCTGCTACATATGCTGTACTATTAAGTGCAAGTGTTATAACAATCATTGAAAGTCCTGTAAAATCATTTCCCATTATATCTATTTGAGGCAAATACACTCCTATGTTTTCTAGAACCTCCGGAATACCGTAATAAAAAATATACACTTGTACAAGAAGAGGGGTTCCTCTTACTATCTCTATAAATATAGTGGAAATTGCCCTAAGTATCTTAATTCTAGATAGTTTCATTAAAGCAAATACTGTACCTAATATAGATGATAATAATACTGTTATTAATGATAATATAATTGTTATTCCAGCACCGTTCAAGAAAAACGGCAAATACGTATCTAAAAAACTTTTTATTTCATTTACTTGTTCCATAGAATTCCCCCCATTCTTGTAATTTTAATTTCTACTTAACTAAGTCCTTTGATTCTTGAGATGCCTTATCAATCATTTTTTGCATTTCATTTTTAGAATTCAATCTATCTATAGTCTTATTTACTGAATCAACAAAATCCTTACTTCCTTTTTGAATTCCCACTGCTGAACCCTCATTAGGTTTTCCAACATTTATATTTGCAACCATAAGCTCTGGATATTTTGCAACATAAGCCTTTGCAACTGGTTCTTCTACAATTACAGCATCTGTTTTTTTACCTTTTAGTCCTAATATAAGCTCATTAACCTTTCCAAGTGAAATTACATTTGCTCCTTTTATATCTTCCTTTGCAATTTTCTCTTGAAGAGAAGTTATTTGAGCACCTATCTTTTTACCTGATAAACTTTGGAGATCTGTTAATTTATTTTTATCATCTTTTCTAATAATTACACTTTGTTTTGCCTTGTAGTAAATTTTAGAAAAATCTATTTCTTTTTCTCTTGCTGGTGTTGGATTCATTCCTGATATAACAAAATCAACCTTTCCTGATTTTACGGATAAGACTAATGGATCAAAATCCATATCCTTAATTTCTAACTTTACTCCTAAATCTTTTGCTATTTCTTTTGCAAGTTCTATATCAAAGCCTACTATTTCATCTTTTCCATCTTTAATCTTATGTACTTCATAAGGTGGATAATCTGCACAGGTTCCAAGTACTAACTTACCAGATTTTTTTATCTGTTCTATCTTTGACATATTTTTAGCTTGATTTTTATTTCCATCGTCTTTATTTCCACATCCAACTAATAATGTTACCCCCATTGTTACTATTAAACTGCATATTATAAATTTTAATTTTTTTCCTTTTAACATTTTTCATACCCCCGTAATCTCTTGTTGTGTATTATTATACTCTTGCGTTTATAAATATGCAATACTTTTGGGAATATTTATATGATTTTTTTGCATATTTTATTATAAATATTCATAAATTGTATTTTTATAATATTACAATCCTTAGTATTCGTAAATTGTATACAATTATTCAAAAATAAAAACACACATTATGAGTATTATATACAACATATTGTGTGCTTTTATAAAATTTATTCCGAGTACTCTCCAATTTTCCTATACTTATCATATCGCTTTTCTAATGTTTTACTTATATTATTTTTCATTTCTATAAAAGGTACTGTTAACAATTCTTCTTTTATAGTTTTAGCCATTAAATCTAAATCTTTATGGGCCCCCCCAGTTGGTTCTTGTATAACTCTATCTATTATATTATAACCTTTTAAATCTTGAGCTGTTATTTTCATTAAAGATGCTGCTTCTGCAACTCTGGAGCCATCTTTCCATAATATTGCTGCAAATCCTTCTGGAGAAAGTACTGAATATACACTATGCTCTAGCATCCATATTTCATCTCCTATAGATAAACCAAGTGCTCCACCACTTCCGCCTTCACCAATAACAATTGATATTATAGGTGTTTTAAGTACAGTCATTTCCATTAAATTTTTAGCAATAGCTTCTCCTTGACCTCTTTCTTCCGCTCCAACGCCACAAAAAGCACCTGGAGTATCAATAAAACATATAACAGGTCTTTTAAATTTTTCTGCTTGTTTCATTAATCTTAGAGCTTTTCTATATCCTTCAGGATTTGCCATTCCAAAATTTCTTTGTATATTCTCTTTTGTGTCTCTTCCCTTTTGTTGTCCTATTACAGTAACAGGTATTCCATTAAATTTAGCAATACCTCCAACAATACTAGGATCATCCTTAAATCCTCTATCACCATGTAATTCTATAAATCCATCAAAAATTCTTTCTATATAATCAAGGGCTGTAGGACGCTCTTTCATTCTAGATAATGTGAGTTTATCTAAAGGAGATAACTCAGTATACATATTATTTTTAAGTTCTTGTAATTTTAGCTCAAGTTCCTGTATTTTAGATGATAAATCTATTTGTTGTTCTTCTGAGAATCTTTTAAGCTCATCTATCTTTTTTCTTAGTTCAATAACCTGTTTTTCATTTTGTAACAAGTATATACCCCCTTTGATTCCTTCAGCATTAATCTAGTGTAAATCTAAGATTTTATATAATACTTTTTTCAAATCATTTCTTTCAACTATTTTATCTAAGAATCCATGTTCCAAAAGGAACTCCGCACTTTGGAAATCATCAGGTAATTTTTGCTTTATAGTTTGCTCAATAACTCTTCTACCTGCAAATCCGATTAATGTTCCAGGTTCTGATAATATAATATCTCCAAGCATAGCAAAACTCGCAATAACTCCTCCTGTTGTAGGATCTGTTAATACCGGTATATATAATAATCCTGCTTCATTGTGTCTTGCTATTGCAGCACTTGTTTTTGCCATCTGCATAAGAGAAAACATACTTTCTTGCATTCTTGCTCCACCAGATGTTGTAAACATAATAATAGGTAATTTGCTCTCTGTAGCTTTTTCAATTGCTCTTGCTATTTTTTCTCCTACAGCAGATCCCATACTTCCCATCATAAATCTACTATCCATTGCTGCTACTACAATATCTTTTCCATATATTTTACCAAACCCTATTACTACACCTTCATTAAGTTTTGTTTTGTCTTGAATACCCTTTACTTTTTCTTCATAACCTTGAAAGTCAAGTGGATTTTTAGATGTGATATTTTCTCCAAATTCTCTAAAAGTTCCTGTATCTACAATTAAATTTATTCTTTCCCAAGCATTCATTCTATAGTGCTTTCCACAAAATTTACAAACCTTTAGATTTTCATCTAAATCCTTTTTGTATAGTATTTTGCCACATTTATCACATTTAATCCACATACCTTCTGGTATGTTTGGTATTTTTTCTTCCGTATCCTTGTCTTCAGGAGCCTTTACAGTTATGTATTTAGTTTTCTTAAATATAGGATTAATTTTAAACATAAGCTTCACCTACCCTTAACAACATTAAGCTGTCATACCATCTTTTAATATCCAAACTCATTATTTATAAATCCAGTATTATATGTTCCATTAACAAAATTTTCATTATTTAAAATTTCAAATTGAAAAGATATATTTGTATCTATTCCATCTATAACAAACTCTTCTAATGCTCTTTTCATTTTGCTTATTGCTTCATCTCTATTTTTTCCATGAACAATTAATTTAGCAATCATAGAATCATAATTTGGAGGCATTTTATATCCTTGATATAATGCACTATCAATTCTAATTCCTGATCCACCAGGAATACATGTGATATTTACAATTCCAGGTGATGGCATAAAGCCTTTAGCTGGATTTTCAGCATTAACTCTACATTCTATTGAATGACCTTCAAACCTTATATCTTCTTGTTTTACATTAAGTTCTTTTCCTGATGCAACTTTTATTTGTTCTTTTATCAGGTCTATACCTGTTACCATCTCAGTTATAGGATGCTCTACTTGTATCCTTGTATTCATTTCCATGAAATAAAAATCGCCCTTATTATCTAATAAAAACTCTATAGTTCCAGCACCTTTATATTTTACAGCCTTAGCTGCTCTTACAGCTACTGAACCCATTTTTTCTCTTAATTCCTCAGTCATTATAGGACATGGCGTTTCTTCTAAAACTTTTTGATTTCTTCTTTGAATAGAACAGTCTCTTTCTCCTAGATGAACTACATTTCCATAGTTATCCCCCAATATTTGAAATTCAACATGCCTTGGATTTTCCACAAACTTTTCCATATACATACTACCATCCCCAAAAGCAACTTCTGCTTCTCTTTTGGCAGTTTCAAACATTTTACCAAGATCTTCATTTGTTCTAACTATTCTTATTCCTCTTCCGCCACCACCAGCTGCTGCCTTTATCATTACAGGATATCCTATTCTCTCTGCTTCTTTTAATGCATCTTTAACTGTATCTACATCTCCTTCTGTTCCTGGAACAATAGGCACCTGTGCTTTTAGCATTATTTCCCTTGCTTTTGACTTGTTTCCCATGTTATTCATAGTATCAATGTCAGGCCCTATGAATACAATATTACAGTCATTACACATCTCTGCAAATTTACTGTTTTCTGATAAAAATCCAAAGCCAGGATGTATTGCCTGTGCTCCTGTAAGAACAGTTGCACTTATTATATTCTCCATATTAAGATAGCTTTCACTAGGCTTTGCAGGCCCTATACAAACAGCTTCATCTGCCATTTGAACATGAAGAGCATTCTTGTCTATATCAGAATATACAGCAACAGTTTCTATTCCAAGTTCTCTGCATGCTCTTATTATTCTTACAGCAATTTCCCCTCTATTAGCAATTAGAATTTTATTAAACACATTTTTCACCTACTTTCCTACTGCAAACAGTATCTCTGCTTCAGCAGCCTTTTTTCCATCCACAGTAGCTATTGCCTTTCCAATTCCAGCAGGTCCCTTCATTTTTATGATTTCTACTTCTAATTTAAGTACATCTCCTGGTACAACTTTATGTCTAAATTTAGCTTTATTTATGCCCCCAAAATAAGCTATTTTACCCTTAAATTCTTCCATACTTAAAAGTGCTATTGCTCCAAGTTGTGCCAATGCTTCAATTTGAAGTACACCAGGCATAACTGGTTCTTCTGGGAAATGTCCTTGAAAGAAATATTCATTCATAGTAACATTTTTATAACCAACTGCCCTTTTTCCTGGTTCTAATTCTTCTACTCTATCAACAAGCAAAAATGGATATCTATGTGGTATAATTTCTTGAATTTCTTTTATTCCAAGTACCATTAACCTAGCCCCCTATACTCTAACTTTAAATAATGGCTGTCCGTATTCAACCATATCTTCATTTTCCACTAATATTTCAACTATTTCACAATTTTCCTCTGCTTCTATTTCATTCATAAGCTTCATAGCTTCTATTATGCAAAGTGTTTCTCCTTTTTTAATCTTGCTTCCTCTCGTTGCAAAAGGCTCATCTTCAGGAGATGGTGCAGAATAAAATGTTCCAACTATCGGAGAATTTATAGTAACTAAACTGTCGTCCTCTATTTTAGCTTCTTGAACTTTTTCTATAGCCGCTTCTTTTACTTGAACAGTTTCTACCTCTCTGACTGAATTACTCTCTTCTCTAATAACCTTCTCTTGGTTAGAAAATATATCTTCTTTTACTTCTCCCTTTTTCATAGCAATACGAATATCTTGTGTTTCTATTTCTAAGGAAGTAAGATCTGAATTACTCATTGTTTTTATAATTTCTTGAATTCCCTTATAATCCATAGCCTATTCCTCATTCCATTTCTTTAAAATTATTGTTGAGTTATGTCCTCCAAATCCTAGTGAATTAGACATAACGTATTTTAAATCAGCACTTCTACCTTCATTTGGAACATAATCTAAATCACACTCTTCATCTTGCACTTTATATCCTATAGTTGCAGGTATAAAACCTTCTTGTACTGATTTAGCACATACTATTGCCTCTATTGCTCCAGCTGCTCCAAGTAAATGCCCTGTCATTGATTTAGTTGAACTTACAGGTATTTTATATGCCTCTTCACCAAATACATTTTTTATAGCTGCTGTTTCAAATTTATCATTATATGGTGTGCTTGTTCCATGAGCATTTATGTATGATATTTCGCTCTTATCTATTTCAGCATCTTTTATAGCAATTTCCATAGCTCTTGCTCCACCTTCTCCATTAGGTGCTGGTGAAGTTATATGATATGCATCACAAGTAGCACCATATCCAACTATTTCTGCATATATTTTTGCATTTCTCTTTAATGCATTTTCAAGTGACTCTAAAACTACTATTCCTGATCCTTCTCCCATTACAAATCCATGTCTTTCTTTATCAAAGGGAATAGAAGCTCTTTCTTTGTCTTCACTAGTACTTAATGCTGTAAGAGATGTAAATCCAGCTACGGCAAGTGGCGTTATTGATGCCTCAGCTCCTCCAGCTATAATTACATCTGATATTCCATTTCTAATATTATGGAATGCTTCTCCAATTGCATGTGTTCCTGTAGCACAGGCAGTAACTATATTAGTACAAATTCCCTTAGCACCAAATTTTATAGCTATGTTACCCGCTGCCATGTTACTTATAATCATAGGTATAAAAAATGGAGTTACTCTATTTGGACCTTTTTGTAAAAGCTTGTTATGTTGTTCTTCTATAGTTGCAATACCACCTACTCCAGAACCAACAATTACTCCCATTCTTTCTTTATCTACATTAGCTTCATTAAGTCCAGAATCCTTCACAGCTTCATCTGCTGCAACTAATGCAAAATGACAGAACTTATCAAGTCTTCTAGCTTCTCTTTTATCTATATAATCAGTAACTTCAAAATCCTTAACTTCAGCTGCAAGTTTTGCTTTATAATTAGTTGTATCGAAAGCTGTTATTTTATCTATCCCACATTTTCCATCTTTTATGCTATTCCAAAATGTATTTGCATCATTTCCTATAGGAGTTATTGCCCCTATACCAGTAATTACAACTCTATTCTTCAAATCTATTCACTCCTAACATAAGTGTTTATAATATAATTTTTTATATGTGCATTCCACCATCTACACTTATAACTTGACCGGTTATGTAAGATGCCATATCTGATGATAAGAATGCTACTGTATTCGCTATATCCTTTGCATCTCCAACTCTTTTTAAAGGAATATTGTTTTTTATATTTTCTTTAACTTTATCTGATAATACATCCGTCATATCTGTTGCTATAAATCCTGGTGCTACTGCATTTACAGTAATTCCTCTACTTGCAATTTCTTTGGCTACAGATTTTGTAAATCCTATTATTCCCGCCTTTGCTGCTGCATAGTTTGATTGTCCTGAATTACCTGATAATCCTACTACTGATGATATGTTTATTATTTTTCCACTTCTTTGCTTCATCATTATAGGAACAACATGTTTTGTACAATTGAATACACCTTTCAGATTTACTTCAACTACCTTATCAAATTCTTCTTCTTTCATTCTCATAAGTAATGTATCTTTTGTTATTCCAGCATTATTTACTAATATGTCTATTGATCCTAACTTTTCTATTGCCTCATCCACTATCTTTTTAGCATCTTCAAATTTACTTATATCACCTTGAATTGCTACTGCTTTTACGCCCTTTGATTCTATTTCTTTAACTACTTCATTAACTGAATTTATATCACTTCTATAATTTAAAACTACGTTAGCTCCAAGCTCAGCAAGCTTTATTGCAATAGCCTTACCAATCCCTCTACTTGATCCTGTAACTATAGCATTTTTACCAGTTAACATAATTTCATTCATTAATTTTCTTCTCCTTTTAATTCATCTATTGTTTTATTTAACGAAGTTAAATCTTCTACATTTAAAACTTTAACTTTTCTATTTATTTTTTTAACAAAACCACTTAAAGCTTTTCCTGGTCCTATTTCTATAAAGGTATCCACACCATCACTTATCATGTTTTTGACTATATCTTCCCATAATACAGAGCTCATAACCTGTCTTCTTAATATATCTTTTACATCATTAATATCTGTTATATAATTTCCTGTTACATTAGTCATAATTGGTACCTTAATATCATTTAAAGTAACATCTTGAAGTTCTTTATATAATTTTTCTCCTGCACCCTTTAGCATTGAAGTATGGAAAGGAGCGCTTACTGATAACTTTATTACTCGTTTTGCTCCAAGTTCTTTTGCCGATTCACAAGCTTTATCTACAGCATTTATTTCCCCAGCAATAACTATTTGCGATGAACAATTATAATTTGCAACTTCAACTATTCCATATTCCCTGCACTCTTCACAAGCTTTAGAAACCTTTTCTCTATCTAATCCTATAATAGCTGCCATAGTACCCACACCTTCTGGTACTTCTTCTTGCATAAACTTACCTCTCTTTTTTACCACTCTTACAGCATCTTCAAAATTAAATACTCCACTGCATACTAATGCAGAATATTCACCAAGACTAAGTCCAGCTACTACATCAGCCTTAATACCACTTTTGTCAAGAGCCTTTAATGCTGCAATACTTGTTGTTAAAATAGCTGGTTGAGTATTTTCCGTTCTATCTAGTTCTTCTTTGCTACCTTCAAAACATATATTACTTATAGAAAAGCCAAGAGCTTTATCTGCTTTAAGAAAAACCTCTTTGCATTCTTCCATATTGTCATAAAGTTCTTTACCCATACCAACATACTGAGCCCCTTGACCTGAAAATATAAATGCAATCTTACTCATGTCTACCCTCCAATAAAAAAGTATTTACTATGCTATCTGCTTCAGTAAATAACTCTTTTACAATCTCGCTACAAGTTTGCTCTTTTTTTATAAGTCCAGCTATTTGTCCAGCCATAACAGAACCCATCTCTACATCGCCTTCTTTAGCAGCCTTAGGTAGTGTTCCTGCACCTAACTTTTCATATTCTTCAATAGATGCTCCTTTTTTTTCTAAAGCCTTAAATTCTCGTACAAGCTTATTACGAAGTACCCTCACTGGATGACCTGTTGCTCTTGCTGTAACTGCCGAATCTATGTCTTTTGCCTTAATTACCTTATCTTTATAGTTTTGATGTATAGTACATTCCTTTGATACTAAAAATCTTGTTCCAACTTGAATTCCAGATGCTCCAAGCATAAATGTAGCTGCAACACCTCTTCCGTCACCTATACCACCAGCTGCAATTACTGGTATACTCACAGCATCAACTACCTGAGGAACAAGTACCATAGTTGTAAGTTCTCCTATATGTCCCCCAGCTTCACAACCTTCTGCTATAACAGCATCAGCTCCGCTTCTTTCCATTCGTTTTGCAAGGGCAACTGATGCAACAACAGGTATTACTGTAATACCATGTTCCTTCCACATATCCATATACTTCCCTGGACTTCCGGCTCCAGTTGTGACAATCTTTACGCCTTCTTCACACACAAGCTTTGCTACCTCATCTGCATTGTCACTTAAAAGCATAATATTTACACCAAATGGCTTATCCGTTAGCTTTTTAGCCTTTCTAATTTCATCTCTAACATATTCAACTGGAGCATTAGCCGCTGCTATTATTCCGATTCCTCCAGCATTTGATACAGCCGCCGCTAATGAACTATCTGCAATCCAAGCCATACCTCCTTGAATTATTGGATATTTTGCTCCTAGTTTTTCAAATAAAGTGCAGTTTCTCATGCTCTCCTCCTATAAAATAAGACTGCAAGCACGCAGTCTTTAATTTTAAATTTAGTGTCCTATTGGCATTTTGAATCAAGATATTTTACTAAATCTTTAACAGTTTTTACATCTTCAATATCTTCATTTGGTATTTCTAAATCAAATTCATCTTCTATTTCCATTACTATTTCGAATATATCTAAAGAATCTACACCTAAATCCTCTTGGAAATCTGATTCTAATTTTATTTCTTCTTCGTTCATTTCTAAATGTTCTGCCATTACCTTTCTAACTCTTTCAAATGTCATAACAAATACCTCCTAAATTTTATTTATAATTTATTTTTTATTAATTCCATTGAATAAGATGTGCTCCAAAAGTAAGCCCTCCACCAAATCCAACTAAAATAATTTTATCGCCTTTTTTAAACATGCCTTTTTTATTCATCTCATCTAAAGCAATTGGTATACTAGCTCCCGATGTATTTCCATACTTATCTAAATTCACATAGAATTTATCTTGTGGTATTTTAAGTTTCTTAGAAACAAATTCAATAATTCTAATATTAGCTTGATGTGGCACTATATAATCTATATCCTGTAAATTATACTCTGTATTTTCTAGAACCTTATTTACAGACTCAATCATAGCATTAACTGCAAATTTAAATACTTCTCTACCTTCCATAGATAATGTATCCTTAAAATTATCATCTACTTTGCAATACGGATTTCTTACAGGAAGTGCATCACATTTTAATGCCTTTCCTCCTGTTCCGTCAGAACCTGTATATTGGGAGATAAGTCCTACTTCCTCACTTCTCTCTACAATAGCAGCCCCAGCTCCATCAGCGAACAATATGCATGTAGTTCTGTCCTCCCAATTAAGCATTTTAGATAATGTTTCTGCTCCAATTACTAAGGCATTTTTAACCTGTCCTGTCTTTATAAATTGTGATGCTACTCCAAGTGCATATATAAATCCTGTACACGCAGCACTAACATCAAAACAAGTAGCCTTACTAGCTCCCAATTTATCTTGAACAATGCACGCTGTAGATGGTACAAAACTGTCTGGAGTACATGTTGCTACAATAATTAAATCTAAGTCACTAGCCTTTATAGAAGACTTCTCCAATGCAGCTATTGCAGCTTTAATTGCCATATCAGATGTATTTTCACCTGTTGAAATTCTTCTTTCTTTTATTCCTGTTCTTTCACTTATCCATTTATCATTAGTGTCCACAAATTTTGAAATATCATCATTTGTAACAATATTATTTGGTATATATTTTCCAGTGCTTATAATCTTAACATTATACATAATCATTATTCCTTCTTATTTTGATTTTTTATTATATAGTTATTTTTGAAAAAATCATTAAGCTTTGATAAAGCATCTGCTAAAACTTTCTCTTGTGTTTCAGTTAACCCATCAATTGTTGCATTTACCATATCTGAATGAAACTTTTCATGAACTCTATAAGCAAGCTTACCTTTCTTCGTAAGAACTACCTTAACTACTCTTCTATCATTTTCATCTCTTTTTCTTTCAACATATTCTTTTTTAACTAGATTATTTATTGCAGTAGTTAATGTACCTACAGTTATTCCTAAGTCTCCTGCTATCTCTGACATGGTTCTTGATTTATACATACCTATTGTCTCTATTGTATGTACTTCTGTTACAGATAAATCATTTAATTTACCAGACTTTAAAGCAGTCTGTTCTATAGTTAATATTTCATTAAAAGTATCTACTAAAAGTTCATTTAAAATCGTCTTTATATCCTTATCCACCATATATCACTCATCCCTCTAAGACTAAATTCCTTCAACTACAATATATTTGGATAATCAAATATTTTGATAGTCAAAGTATATATTAAAAATAATCATATGTAAACTAGAAAATTTTATTAAAATTAACCATTTTTAAGAGTAATACTTAAAATTCTTTACAATTTTTATAATAAATTAAATATTACTCTTCATTAGTATGTATTTCTTTACTTTTTATATTCTTCAAAATACGATAAAGTACATTTTTTATTACTTAATTTTTAATTCTCTAAATCTATTTAATGTAGCTATAACTTCATATTTTCTTGGCATAGCCAAGTTTCCTGCTACTCCATTTTTAGATGATATAACATCAATATTTTTCTTTTTTATATCATAAAAAACTTTGTTCACAACCTCATGCAAACTAATATTGTCATCTACAATATTAGCCTTTATATACTTAATTATTTCACCTATAGCATTAATTTGACTTGTACTTACTATTTGCTCTAAATATCTTAAATTTATTTCTGATTTATTATAAATAAGTGCTTCCTTTCCTACAGTTTTTATCTTTATTCCTTTATACCCTTCACTAAAACTACTTCTTTTTAAAATTCTATTATAATTAATTGAGGTTCTTAAAGGTTCTTTATATGTATTGTTGCTACATAATCTCTTTGCCTTTTTCGTAACATCTAGAGGTTTATATTCATCCATCATAATAACTGTATCTGCTATATCAAAATAATCCCCAGAACTTCCTACAACTATAATTGTTGAAACATGATGTCTTTCATATAAAAACTTAGCCATATTGATAAAAGGAGTTATAGGTTCTTTTTCATTACTTACAAGCAACTGCATTTTTTCATCTCTAATCATAAAGTTAGTAGCACTTGTATCTTCATCAATTAAAAATAAATTTGTTTTACATTCCATAGCCTCTATTATACTCGCTGCTTGTGATGTACTTCCACTTGCATTTTCAGTACTAAATTTAGTAGTATCTTTTCCATTTGGAAGATTATTTATAAACATTGATATATCTACTTTTTCAATATTTCTTCCATCCTCTGCTCTAACCTTTACAGCACTGTCATCTGTTATAACAAATTCTCTTCCATCCCCCTCTATATGATTATAAACACCAAGTTCTAACGCTTTAAGTAATGTAGATTTTCCATGATATCCTCCCCCTACAATTAACGTTATACCTTTTTTTATACCCATTCCTATAATTTTTCCTCTAAAAGGTAAGTCTAATTCTATTTGCAGTTCTTTAGGACTTATAAATTCTATAGCATTATTTTTTAAAGGTTTCTCAGAAATTCCACTTTCCCTTGGAAGTATTGAAGCATTTGATACAAAAGCGCAAATACCAAGGTCATTTAATTTATTTCTTATAAATTCTTGATCTTCAACAAGCTCAATATGTTTTTTTAACTTTTTGCCATTTATATTATTAAAATATAACGTTTTCTCTACAATTTTAGGAAGATATTCGAAAAATATTAACTCAGTTTCCTTAGACAATATTCTTCTTCCTTGAGCTGGAAGACCTACTTCTAATCTTGCTTCTATGTTTTCTTTTGAAATATGTATAGATGTTCTATCAAGTATCTCTTGACCACACCTATCTATACTCAAAAGGCCGCTTTTTCCTGATCCTTTTACTTTATTATAATGTTCATTTATGTTTTTCCAACATAATCTTGTTAAAAAATCAACTACAGCTATTCTCTTATGATTTTTATCAAAATAATTTAGTGGAAATTTAGCTTCTCCTTGTTTTACAATAACCCTAATCCTTGATGGACTTGCAAAAGGATCTCCTTGAACACTATCTACAGATAAAATATATTTTCCAAAATCATAGTATCCATTTATATCTTTATAAGCCTTGTATCCCTTTCCATTTATACCATTTAATATCCTTAACAACTCCTTTGAACTCTTCAAAAAACTGCCTCCTACCATGAATAATATACTATTAAAATACCACCAAATATTGTTTATTTCAATAAAGGTGGATACTCTTCCATTCTTTAATTAATTGAGTAAAATCCATTACTTTGATATAATAAAATTTAAAGCTACTATATATAGTGTTTATAATAGAAAGGTGTGACAACATGAACACATTCATGTTTAATCACAAGAATGTCCAGTACACTCTTGTAAGCAACATATTTATTGATAAATTTATGACTTCCGCTAGAGGCCAATATATAAAAGTATATTTACTTGGTCTTAGATATTGCATGGCAGGGGAATTAGGCGTAAATTCTAGCAGCATAGCAGATACTCTTCATTTATTAGAAAGTGATGTTATGAACGCTTGGAATTACTGGAGTGACCAGGGAGTAATAAAAATGCATCCTCTTGATAATTCCGGTACCTTTTCTATAGAATTTTTAGATTTAGATACATTAGTAGAAAATCAACAAAATGAAATAAATGTACTTTCAAAATTAAAGGACTCTTCTATAAAAGGTATGATGGAGGATATAGAAAAACTTCTTGCAAGACCTTTATCTAATAAAGAAATGACTATGTATTTAAGTTGGCAAAAAGATTTTGATTTCTCGCCAGAACTAATATTACTATTAATGCAATATAGCGTTTCAAAAGGAAAACGTGATTATAGATATATTGAAAAAATAGCAATCTCTTGGCATGATGCTAAAATTAAAACTGTAGATGATGCCCAAGCCTTTATTAAAGCACATGAAGATAAGTGGCTTAATATAAAAAAAATATTAAACTATTTAGGAATAAAAAACTCTGAAGTAATGAAACCTCAAGAACAAATGCTTGATAAATGGATTAACGTATATAAATTTCCTTTAGAAATTATATATAAAGCTTGTGATATTTGTTTTGAACGACTTAATAAAGCTGAATTTAAATATATAGACGGTATACTTAACAATTGGTTTTCTAATAATTTGAAAACTATAGAAGATATAGAAAAGAAAGATAAGTTAAAAGGTAACTTCAAGAAAAATAATTATTATGGCAATAATAAAGTTAAAACTGATTCATTTAATAATTATGAGCAACGCTCTTATGATTTTAATGATCTAGAAAAAAAATTACTAGGATGGGATAATAATGATTAAGGGTTACCAAAATGACATACTTAAAATGTATGAAGAAATAAGAGAAAAAGAAAAACATGCTTTGAAAAATAGAAAAGAAGAAATTCATACTAAAATTCCTGAAATTGAAAACTTAGAAAAACACATAAATAAACTTTGTATTCAACTATCTATTAGTGCTTTTAAACCTATAGAAAATAGAGACGAATACATAAAGTCTTTACGTGAAAAAATAACAGACCTTAGAATGAGAAAATCAGAATTACTAGTATCCAATGGATACCCTATGGACTATTTAAAAACTAATTATATATGTTCGAAATGTAATGACACTGGATTTATAGGAGCTCAACGTTGTGAGTGTTATAAACCAAAATTAATTAAACTATATTACAATAACTCCGAGCTAAGACAGTTATTAAAAACAAATAACTTTAAAAACTTTAAATATGAATACTATCCCCAAACAAAAAATAACGAAAATGTAAAAAGTCCAAGAGAAAACATAGAAGAAATTGTAAAAACTATCATGTACTTTATAGAAACATTTAACTCTAATAAAGATAATTTATTATTTTACGGTAATTCAGGAACAGGAAAAACTTTTCTTACTCATTGTATTGCAAAAGAACTATTAGATAGAGGACATTTAGTTATTTATAGAACTGCTGAAGATCTTATTAAAAATCTTAGAGAAACCAAACTCCAAAATAACTATGAATTAGAAGATCTACTTATTAATTGTGATTTACTAATTATAGATGATTTAGGTACAGAACAAATAAGTAATTTTACAAAAACAGAACTATTCAATTTACTAAATAAAAGAATACTCAAAAACAAAAAGATGGTTATATCCACTAATTATGCACTAGAACTGCTTTCTCAAACATATTCTGAAAGAATAACTTCTAGATTATTTGGAAATTTTACCTTATGTAAATTTTATGGTGAAGATATTAGAGTAAAAATAAATTTAAATAAAATGAAATCTCAAAATTTCTAGTATATTATATAAAAAAACTCTAAAGAAAATATCTAGAGTTTTTTTAGTAATAATTTTTTATTATTTATAAAAACAAAAGATCTAAGCATTGTTGCTTAGATCTTCTTGGTGCTGGCACCAGGACTTGAACCCGGAACCTACTGATTACAAGTCAGTTGCTCTACCAGTTGAGCCATGCCAGCTAATATGGCGACCTAGAAGGGACTCGAACCCTCGACCTCCGGCGTGACAGGCCGGCACTCTAACCAACTGAGCCACTAGGCCACATTTTGTTTTATGGTGGGCACAACAGGGCTCGAACCTGTGACCCCCTGCTTGTAAGGCAGATGCTCTCCCAGCTGAGCTATGCGCCCATAAAACATTAATGGTGACTCCTAGGGGAATCGAACCCCTGTTACCACCGTGAAAGGGTGGTGTCTTGACCGCTTGACCAAGGAGCCTTAATATAATTTTGAAATTGGTGCTGGCACCAGGACTTGAACCCGGAACCTACTGATTACAAGTCAGTTGCTCTACCAGTTGAGCCATGCCAGCTAATATGGCGACCTAGAAGGGACTCGAACCCTCGACCTCCGGCGTGACAGGCCGGCACTCTAACCAACTGAGCCACTAGGCCACATTTTGTTTTATGGTGGGCACAACAGGGCTCGAACCTGTGACCCCCTGCTTGTAAGGCAGATGCTCTCCCAGCTGAGCTATGCGCCCATAAAACATTAATGGTGACTCCTAGGGGAATCGAACCCCTGTTACCACCGTGAAAGGGTGGTGTCTTGACCGCTTGACCAAGGAGCCTTGCTTTTGTCTTTGGTGTTTTTCAACTTTCGTTGTTGTCGCACCCAACGAAGAATATATTACATGATATTTGACAAAGTGTCAACACATTTTCTTTATTTTTTTTTATTTTTTTATTTTATTCGATATTGATATCCTATGAAACCTTGATGTTATCTAACTTTAAGAGTTTTTATTTTTTTTAAAATTTATATTGTTTTTTTGTATTATTAGTAATCTTTTTAATATAAAATTTATTTATTTTATACTTTTTGTCTATTAATATATAATAAAATACAAATGGATAAATTTATAAGGAGAGATTATTTTGAAACATGAACTTATTATAGTAGGTGCTGGGGCTTCTGGAATTATAGCTGCAATTAATGCAAAAAATTCAGGAATTGATGTAGCTATTTTAGAATCCAACAATAGAATAGCAAAAAAATTATTAACCACTGGTAATGGTCGTTGTAATATCACAAATGAAAATATAACTTTAGATAGATATCATAGTAATAATCCTAGATTTTTTGAACATACCCTAAAAAGTTTTAACTTAACTAATACTTTAGAGTTTTTTAGTACCCTTGGTCTTCACCTTACAACTTTAGAAAATGGTAAAATGTATCCCTTATCTCTTCAATCTTCATCTGTAATAGATATATTAAAAGCATCTTTAGAAGAAAAAGAGATCCCTGTATATTTAGATACTAAAGTAAAAGATATACACAATTCAAAAAAAGGATTTAAAATTTATGCTTCTACCCCAGAAAACGATTCATTAGAATACACTTGTAAAAAATTAATATTATGTTGTGGCGGTAAATCTGCCCCTAAAACAGGTTCAGATGGCTCAGGATTTAGTTTAGCTAGGAAAATGGGTCATAGTATCATCGAACCCCTACCTGCCCTTGTACAGCTTAAATTAAACTATAAAAAACTAAAAGCTTTATCAGGGGTAAAATTTGATGGTTCTGCAAAATTATTTTTAGATGAAAAACTCATTCAAGAAGATTTTGGTGAAATTCTATTTACTGACTATGGAATATCTGGACCTCCAATTCTTCAATTAAGCAGGAATGCTTCAAGAGGAATTTATGAAGGAAAAAAAGTAGCCTTAAAAGTTGATATGATGAGTACTATTTCTAAAGAAAACTTAATAGAATTTCTAGAAAATCATTGGGGAGTTTTTGGTTATAGAAGCATCCATGACTCATTTATCGGAATAATAAATAAAAAAATAATTCCTATAATTTTAAAAGAAAGTGGAATTGATAATATGCATAAACCTTGTTGGAATCTAACTTGGCAAGAAAAAAACTCTATATTTAATATTCTTAAAACTTGGGAATTCCAAGTTATAGGAACCAATGGATTTAATACTGCTCAAGTAACATCTGGTGGAATAAATACTGAAGAAATAGATTCTACTACACTTCAATCTAAACTTATACCTAATTTATATTTTTGTGGTGAAATACTAGACGTAGATGGTGACTGTGGTGGTTTTAATCTTCAATGGGCATGGTCTTCTGGAATTATAGCTTCCAATAATGCATCTAATCATTAACCTTTTTTAAAATTTATAAAATAATAAAAGTGCATCTTGAACATTATCTAGATACACTTTTATTATTTATTTTTCCCAAATAGTTTCGCCTTCTGTTAAAAGCTCTCCATTATCTCTGATTATGTTATGTATAAACACTACTTTATTTTTATTTTCTTTTAGCCCTGTTAAAATCCTTACATTTTCTCCATATAAGGTTTCTTTTTTATATGTTATTTTTATATTTGTAAGAGTATACTCCGATATTATATCTCGCGGCAGACTTTCTAACATCCAAGCAGCATATTTTTCATTATTTACATGTCCATTTGTATCAATATCACTATATCTTACCCTAAATTCAAGTAAAGTATGTTCTTCTGGCAATTTATCAATTTTATCTATTTTAATATCATTTTTTTTATCTGTTAAATCATATGCTTTAACCATTTCAGGATAAATTTTAAGGGGTTTTCTCTTTTCAATATCAATTAATAACCATACAGATTTTGCAGTTGTAATTATGTTCCTATTTTCATCTAATATATAAAATTTTCTATATGCATAGAACTTCTTTATGGCATAAGGCTCAGTAACTACAATTATTTTTTCTCTATATTTAGGATATCTATGGACATTTATATCCCATTTATATAGCATCCATGCCATTTTATTTTCCATCATAAAATCAAGACCAATACCTAACTTTTCTGACTGAAATGTAGCAATATCAGTAAAAAAATCTATAATATTTGTTATTGTTGCTTCATGTTTAGTATGAGTTTCATAATAATGAATCTCATATTCTTTTTCTGTTATAACTCCACTCATAATTTTTCCTCCTTAATTTTATATAAAATTAAAAGCACCATAATTATGCAAAATTATAGTGCTTTTAATCATTTTGTTTAGTTCTATATTATATAGCTTTATTTAGAGCTTCTAAAAGTTTTTCAATGTCCATGCCGTGAACCATAGCAGCTTCTTCTAAACTTTCACCTTGAGCTGATGGACAACCTACACAACCCATTCCAAAACTCATTAATATTTCAATTGAACTTGGGAAATTTCTAACGATTTCTCCAATTGTCATATCCTTAGTTATTTTCATTCTCTTCACCTCGTTTCGTTTTACTTAAAGTATATTATACCAAACTTGTAATAACGAATAAAGAAAAATTAAATTTCACCAACTACTATAGTTTGATCTCTCTTTGGTCCTACTGAAACTATAGAAACCTTAGTATTTGTAAATTCTTCTATTTTCTTTAGGTATATTTTTGCATTTTCTGGTAATTCATCATAACTTCTAGCTTCAGCTATGCTGTCATCCCAACCATCAAATTCTTCATATACAGGCTCACATTTTGCTAAATCTTCTAAAGATGCTGGGAAGTAGTCTATTACCTTGCCATTAAATTTATATCCTGTACAAACTTTTATTTTATCTAATCCTGCAAGAGTGTCTATTTTTGTTACAACAAAACTTGTAAGTCCAGATATTCTAGCAGTACTCTTTAATATTACAAGGTCAAGCCAGCCACATCTTCTTGCTCTTCCTGTTGTTACCCCATATTCATGACCTTTTTCTCTTAAAGCGTCTCCCATTTCATCAAGAAGTTCTGTTGGAAAAGGTCCTTTACCAACTCTTGTAGTATAAGCTTTTGCAATACCTACAGCTCCAGTTATTGCTGTAGGGCCAACTCCAGCTCCTGTGCAAACGCCACCAGCTACAGTACTAGAAGATGTAACATATGGATATGTTCCATAATCTATATCTAATAATGATCCTTGAGCACCCTCAAATAGAACATTCTTATTTTCTTTCATTTCATCATAAATTATTACAGATATATCTTCAACATATGGTCTCATTCTTTCAGCAAAACTATTATATTCCTCAAATATCTTATTAAAGTCTAACTTTTCTCCACCATAAAGTTCAATTAATTCATTTTTATCATTTATATTTTGTCTTAGTTTTTCTTCAAATACATCTTTGTGCATTAAGTCACAAATCCTAATACCGCTTCGTTCTGCCTTATCTGTATAAGCAGGTCCTATTCCTTTTCCTGTTGTACCTATATCATTTTTACCTCTTGCCTTTTCTTTTAATCCATCAAGAATTCTATGATATGGCATTATAAGTTGAGCTCTATCACTTATCTTTAATTTTTTAGGTGTAACTTTAACGCCTAAGTCTTCTAAATAATCCATTTCTTCAAATAAAGCTTTAGGGTCTATAACAACACCATTTCCTAATATATTTATTTTATCTTCATAAAGTATTCCAGATGGAATTAAATGAAGCTTATATTCTTCTTCTCCTACAACTACTGTATGACCAGCGTTATTTCCTCCTTGGAATCTAACAACAACATCTGCTGTTTCAGCAAGATAATCTGTCATTTTTCCCTTTCCTTCATCTCCCCATTGAGCACCTAATACTACAAAAGCTGACATATGTTTTCCTCTCTTTCATCATATATTACACATTTAATCATATAACTCATTATATACCATTATATTAAAATGTTTTATATTATTTTGTATTTTTTTTTACTATATCTCTTGCTACAATTACTCCTGTTGATGACGCCTGCATAAGACCTCTTGTAATTCCTGCCCCATCACCTATTGTATATAAATTCTCAACTTCAGTTTCAAATTTATCATTGGTTTCAAATTTACTTGAATAAAATTTAACTTCAACACCATACAATAATGTATTTTTACTATAAAGCCCTGGTGCTACCTTATCAAAAGCTTTAATTGCCTCTACTATTGATGTTAAATGTCTTTGAGGCAATACAAAACTTAAATCTCCTGGTACTGCTGACTTTAATGTAGGTATTGTAGTTGATTTCTTCAATCTAGTCTCATCAGTTCTTCTTCCTTGTAATAAATCTCCTAACCTTTGAACCATTATTGGTCCTCCAGTTAACATATTTCCAAGTTGAGCTATATATTTACCATAATCTATTGGTTGATTAAAAGGCTCTGTAAATGATGTTGATACAAGCATTGCAAAATTAGTATTATTAGTTCTAAGCTTAGACTGAGAATAACTATGACCATTTACAACTGCTATATTATCATCATAATGTTCCTCTGATACAACTCCACCTGGATTCATACAAAATGTCCTTACTTTATTGTCAAAGGTATCTGAATAATAAACTAATTTTGCCTCATATAAATCTTTTGTTAAGTGATCCATTATAGAGTTTGGAACCTCTACTCTAACTCCTATATCAACTGCATTATTTTTTGTTTTTAAATTATGTTTTTCTGCTTCTTTAGAAAGCCATTCAGCTCCACCACGTCCTGGTGCAACAACAACATATTCACCCTTAATTTCTACTAATTCCTTATTTATTTTCACCTTAATTCCTAGAACCTTGTTGTTTTCAACTATAAGTTCTTCAGCCTCAGTTAACTCTAAAAAATCTGTATTTGTATTATTTATAAGATGCCTATACATATCCCTTAAAACATTGTAAGCAAGTTCAGTTCCTAAATGCCTAACTGGGCACTCTATAAGACGTATATTATGCTTACTTGCTTCATATTTTATTTCTTCTACTCTTTCATTGTTTAAACCGTGTACAACCTTATTTGCACCAAATTTTAAATATATATTATCACAATAATTTATAAGCTCTTTTGACTCTTCTTCAGAATAATACTCAAGTATTCTTCCTCCAACCTCTGGACTTAGTGAAAGTTTTCCATCTGAGAAAGCTCCTGCCCCTGACCATCCGAATGTTATTGCACAGGGACTGCAATTAACACACTTACCTGTTTTTCTTGCAGGACATGTTCTTTTTTCTATACTTCTTCCCTTATCAATTATTAGAACATTTAATTTAGGATTTAATTTCGTAGTCTCTAAAGCTGTAAATATACCAGCTGGACCTGCCCCAACTATTATTAAATCATATATTTTTTTCATAGATGATTCCCCCCTTACCTATAGTAGCAAAGGTACCTACGTTAGTCAATACAAAATACGAATTATTTATAATAGCTTTAAATTAATATTCGTAATTTCGAGCTTTTACTCACCTAAAAACTACATACGCATAAAAATATGTAAGAAATCACTCTTCTATTAACATAACATATGAGAATATTGTCTTACTTTTAATATTCTCATATGTTAAACAAAATATGAAAAAACCTACACCTAAAATTTAAGTGTAGGTTAATATATGATTTTTTATATTATTTACTCATATCCTCAGCTTTTTGCACACATTTTTCAATAGCTTCAATTACAGATGCCCTAAGTCCACTCTTTTCTAGCGAATAAACTGCTTCTATTGTTGTACCACCAGGTGAACAAACATCATCCTTTAATGCACCAGGATGTTTTCCTGTTTCTAAAACCATTTTTGCAGAACCTAGGACTGCTTGAGCTGCCATTTTATATGCTTTATCCCTTTGAAGCCCTTTAAGCACTGCACCATCTGCTAATGCTTCTATAAACATATAAACATAAGCTGGTGATGAACCTGTTAAAGCCGTTACTACATTAATATATTTTTCTTCTACAATTTCCACTTTACTAAAACATTTAAAAAGAGCTACTATTTCTTGAAGTTCTTCTTCAGTTAAATTTTTATTAGGACATAACGCACTCATACCTTCTCCAACTAGAGCTGGAGTATTCGGCATTACTCTCACAACCTTTACATCTCTATTAAAATTAGTTTCTGTAGTTTTTATATCTACTCCAGCCGCTATAGTTACTATTATAGTTTCACTTTTTATATGATCTTTTATTTCATTGATTACATCTTTATACATATTAGGTTTAACTGATAAAAATAAAATATCTGAGACCTTTGCAACTTCTTCGTTACTATCTGTTACTAAGATTCCTATTTCATTTTTTATAGAATCTAGTTTTTCAATAAAGTAATCACTTGCCATTATATTTTTAGATTCAATTAAGTTTGATTTAACTATTCCTTTAATCATGGCACTACCCATGTTGCCACATCCGATAAATCCTATTTTTCTATTCATAATTGCCCTCCTGTAAAATTGAATTAAATACTTATTTTGTGATATAATTTGCTAAATTGATAATAATAATTTTATTATACACTTTTTTATATAAAACAACCTAATTGTTGAATAATTTTGAGGGGGGTAAAACTGTTTATCAGTTATACGATATGAATAATTTTAGAGAAAACTATTTAAAAGATGTAAAAAGAATTGTAGTAAAGGTTGGAACCTCAACACTAACTTATCCTACAGGATTACTTAATTTAAATAAAATAGAGAACTTAGTTAGACAACTTTCCGATGCACATAATCGTGGAGTTGAAGTTATATTAGTTTCTTCTGGTGCTATAGGTGCTGGTATAGGGAAACTTGGACTTAAAGAAAAGCCAAAGACTATTCCTGAAAAACAAGCAGCAGCTGCTGTTGGTCAGGGAATACTATTACATATGTACGAAAAACTTTTTTCCGAATACGGAAAACCAGTAGGTCAAATACTTTTAACAAGAGAAGATTTATCTCATAGAACTAGATTCTTAAATGCTAGCAACACTTTTTATTCATTACTTGAACAAGGAGTTATTCCCATAGTAAATGAAAATGATGCTATAGTAGTAGATGAAATTAAATTTGGCGATAATGATACTCTATCAGCTATGGTTGCAAGTCTTGTAGATGCTGATCTTTTAGTATTAGTTACTGATATAGATGGACTTTACGATTCAAATCCAAAGACTAACCCGGATGCTAAATTTATACCTGTAGTAAAAGAAATTACAGATGATATTGTAGCCGCTGCAGGTGGTGCTGGAAGTTCCCTTGGAACTGGGGGAATGGCAACAAAAATTAATGCAGGTAAAATAGCAACTTCTTCTGGCTCTTCAATGATTATAGTAAATGGAGATGCTCATAATTTCTTGACAAATATACTTGATGCAAAAGAAATAGGAACACTTTTTATCGGACAAAAAGATCCTCTTAAAGCAAAGGAACATTGGATGGCTTTTGCAACTAAACCAACTAGTTCTTTAACTATAGATGATGGAGCTACAGAAGCTTTAATATATCATAAAAAAAGCTTATTACCAAAGGGAATTATATCTGTAAACGGCACTTTTTCAGAAGGTGAAGTTATATCTATTTTAAACTCTAAAGAAGAAGAAATTGCCCATGGAATTACTAACTATAACTCTATGGAAGTTGATTTAATAAAAGGACTTGATTCTAATCTTATAGAAGATAAACTTGGTCATAAAAATTATGATGAAGTAATTCATAGAAATAATTTAGTAATAGTAAAAGAATTATAAGGAGGATTTAAAATGAACATAGAAAATTACGTAATTGAAACAGCCTCTCTTGCAAAATTAGCTGCAAGAAAAATGGCTATTGTAAGTACAGTTACTAAAAATAATGCTCTACATGCTATGGCAGATGCTCTAATTGAAAATGGTAAAATTATAATGGAAGCTAATGCAAAGGATATGGAAAACGGTAGACAAAAAGGATTAACTGAATCTTTACTTGATAGACTTTTACTTGATGAGACAAGAATTAAATCAATGGCTCAAGGATTAAGAGACGTTGCATCACTAGAAGATCCAATAGGAGAAGTAATTAGAATGTGGAGAAGACCTAACAATTTAAAAATAGGTCAAGTTCGTGTTCCACTAGGAGTAATCGGTATAATATACGAAGCTCGTCCTAATGTTACTGTAGATGCTGCTGCACTTTGCGTAAAATCAGGTAATGCTGTTATTCTAAGAGGTGGTTCTGAAGCTATAAATTCAAATACAACTATAGCAAGAATAATTTCTCAAGCTGCTGAAAAAGCTGGACTTCCAAAGGGATGCATAAATCTTATTGAAAATCCGTCAAGAGATGCCGTAAATGTAATGATGAAACTAAATGGATACATAGATGTTCTAATTCCAAGAGGAGGAGCTGGACTTATAAATGCAGTTGTTAAAAATGCAACTGTTCCTGTAATTGAAACAGGAGTTGGAAACTGCCACGTATATGTAGATGCTTCCGCTGATTTAGAAATGGCTGCAAATATAGTTATAAATGCTAAAACTCAAAGACCAGCGGTTTGTAATGCTATGGAAAGTTTACTTGTACACAAAGATATAGCTAATAAATTTCTTCCATACCTTGCTGAAAAATTAAAACCTTTAAATGTACAAATAAAGGGATGCTCAAGAACCCAAAGCTTAATTGATTACGCAACTAAAGCAACTGAAGAAGATTGGGGAAAAGAATACTTAGACTTTAAATTTGCAAGCAAAGTTGTTAATTCTTTAGATGAAGCATTAGATCATATATACAAATACAGTACAAGACATTCAGAAGTTATAGTTACAAATAACTATGAAAATTCTCAAAGATTCTTAAATGAAGTAGATGCTGCTGCTGTATACGTAAATGCATCTTCTCGTTTTACTGATGGTTCAGAATTTGGATTTGGAGCTGAGATCGGAATAAGTACACAAAAACTTCATGCAAGAGGACCTATGGGACTTAAAGAACTTACCTCTTCTAAATATGTAATTTATGGAGAAGGTCAAGTTAGATAACCCCAATTAAAAACTAGCAAGAATTTTATATCTTGCTAGTTTTATTATGTTTAAAAATATTTTTAAATCATTCCTAAATTATTAGCTTTAAAATACAAAATAGCTACTATGGCTATTATTGTCATCAAAAATGTATAAAAGAAATATCGCTTATCTTCTTTACACATACTCCCCACCTCCATATATTCTGATATAACTTACAACTTATTACAATTATATCAAATTTATATATTCTTTGGAAAGCAGTTGTACTTAATTATACATTTTAATGATTAATTTTTATTCAAACAAATCCTTTGTTAATTCTTCTATTTCTTTTTTTCTTTTCTCTGTTTCTTCATAATCTATTGTTATTGATTCATCTGCAATTTTTATAACATAACCTTCTTTTGCTTCTTTTGGCAACTTTTCTTTTAGTATATTTATAACCTTTCTATCATCAAGTTCAACTACTGCAAACTCTTCTTCAAATCTATCTATAACTCCAAACATTATAACCCCCCCTTTACACATATCCATACATTCCTCTTACAGAAACTTCTCCTGATACAATTTTCTCCACTTTCCCATCATCATATTCCACAATTAACTCTCCATCTTCGGCAATTGTAAGAGCCTTTGCAAATATCTCATTAGATTTTCTTATAATTTTTACTTTTCTACCTAAAAGTGCAGAATTACATTTACAAATTTCTATTGACCTCTTTATTGTACCCTTATTTATAAATTCATCATAAAGCATCTCAAATTTATTAAATATTTTAGCTATTAATTCTTTACGCTGTATCTTTAAACCAGTTTGTATTTTTATAGAAGTAGCTATCTTTTTTATATCTTCTGGGAAATCTTCCTCATCTATGTTTACGTTAATTCCTATTCCTGCAACTATGTAATTAATTTTATTAATTTCCCCGCTCATTTCTGTTAAAATTCCACATATCTTTTTATTATTTAATACAATATCATTGGGCCATTTTATATAAACATCAATTCCTAATTCTTTAATAGCACTGCAAACAGCTGCCGCTACAATTTGTGTTATTTTAGACGCTTCCATGGGTTCTATGTCGGGTCTTAATATCATTGACATCCATATTCCTTTAAACTTTGGAGATACCCATTGTCTTCCAAGACGACCTCTTCCCCCTGTTTGTTCTTCACTTATAACAACAGTTCCTTCTAAAACTCCATTAGTACCTAATTCCTTTGCTTTATTATTAGTTGAATCTATAGTATTAAAATACATTATATTTTTTCCTATATAATTAGTTGTTAGATACGGATTTATTTCCTCAAAAGTAAGTAAGTCTGGTGAAGAAATAAGTTTATACCCTTTTCTAGATACAGATTCTATCTCATAGCCATCTTTTTTTATAGCTTTCATATACTTCCAAACAGCAGCTCTTGTAATCCCAAACTTTTCACTCATCTTTTCTCCAGATATAAAATTATCTTTATTCTCTTTAAGTAAACTTATTATCTCATCCTTCACTTTAATTACCTCCTTATATCTATAAAATATTATATCATAAAAAAAGATAAGGACTTCACTGCCCTTATCTTCTTAATTTCATTAAATTCCTAAAATTTTCTTTACCTCTGATTCCATCTCTTCTTTATTGCAAATAGTTTTATGAATAATCATTTTCTTTTCTATATTCTTTATAGCCCTTGGTTCATTCTGTCCTATTACCTTATTCATTTCTTTGATCAACTTAAAATCACTAAATTGTTCAAATCTATTATCTAATGAATTCATAACTGCATAAGTAAACTTATATGGACTTGCAGTAGAAATTATTAAGGATTTTGTAGTATCTCCTGACTCTTTTTTATATTTTTCATTAACACAATAAGCAACAGCCGTATGAGTATCCATTAAATACTTGCTATTATTATAAACTTCATTTATTGATTTCCTTGTCTCCGACTCAGATGCAAAATTACCATAAAAATCATTAAGTTCTTTTTTCATTTCATCAGTTATAACATACTTTCCATTAACATCTAAACTCTTCATGCATTCTCTTATCTTGTTTGTGTCTTCTCCACTTATACTATATAAAAGCCTTTCTAAATTACTTGATATTAAAATGTCCATAGATGGAGATATTGTTGTAACAAATTCTCTTAATTTATCATACTTACCCGTCTTTATAAACTCATACAAAACTTTATTATCATTAGATGCACATATTAATTTTTTTATGGGAAGACCCATTTTTTTAGCATAATATGCTGCAAGTATATTTCCAAAGTTTCCTGTAGGAACAGTTACATTTATTTCTTCACCTAAAACTATTTCATCTATTTTGCAAAGCTTTAAATATCCGTAAAAATAATATACTACTTGAGGTATTAGTCTACCTATATTTATGGAATTAGCAGAAGAAAACATATAATCATTGCTATCTAAAAGCTTTATAAATTTTTCATCAGTAAATATTTTTTTAACCCCACTTTGAGCATCATCAAAGTTACCCTTTATTCCTATTACATAAGTGTTATTTCCCTCGTGTGTAACCATTTGTTTTTTCTGAATTTCACTTACTCCATCCTCCGGAAAAAATACTATGATTTTAGTGCCATCCACATTTGTAAACCCTTCAAGCGCTGCTTTTCCTGTATCACCTGAAGTCGCCGTAAGTATTACAATCTCTTTCTTTATATTCTCTTTCTTTGCTGCTGTAGTTAAAAGATATGGTAGTATAGATAATGCCATATCTTTAAAAGCTAATGTTGGTCCATGATACAACTCTAAAAATAAATTATTAGAATCTTTTTTTATCTCAGCTATATCTATAGTATCAAACTTATCATCATAAGCTTTTTCTATGCAATCTTTTAATTCACTTTCAGTAAAATCAGTGAAAAATTTACTCATAACCAAGTAAGCAAGTTCTTTATAATTCATATTAATTAGTTCTTTTAAAGACTTATCTATTTTAGGGATATTATTTGGAACAAATAATCCTCCATCTTCAGCAATTCCCTTTAAAATAGCTTCAGTGGACCTTATGTTATTCTCTCCTCCCCTTGTACTTTTATAAAAAATATTATCCATATTCTACGCTCCTTTAAATTTTTCTACTGTAATTTTTCTACTCTTATTATATTTTCTATCTTTTTAACACTTGATAATGTCTTTATTGTATCTATTGAATTATTTATATTTCTTTCTAATGTCTTATGAGTTACAAATACTAGATTTACAAAATTTTGACCTTTACCTTTTTGAATTACTGAAAGTAAACTTACACTATTATCCCCTAATATTGTTGTGATTTTTCCCAATACACCAGGTTCATCTTTAACTGTAATTCTAATATAGTATTCGCATTCTGTTTTTTCCATATTATTAACTTTTTTAGTTTTTCCTAGCTTATGTTTTGATAACTTAAATAATGGATCAGTTTCATTCCTTAAAACTGAAATTAAATCTCCTACCACAGCACTTCCTGTAGGCAAATCACCTGCTCCTCTTCCATACATCATTAAATCACCTACAGCATTTCCTTTTAAAAATATAGCATTAAAAGAATCATTTACGTTAGCAAGTGGATGTCTTTCTGGTATCATTGTTGGATGAACTCTTAATTCCAAAGTATTATCTATATCCTTAACAATTGCTAAAAGCTTAATAACATATCCAAATTCCTTTGCATACTCTATATCTATTGATTCTATATTTTGAATTCCTTCTCTATATATTGAACTTACATTAACCTTTTTTCCAAAGGCCAAATAAGTTAAAATTCCTAATTTATAAACTGCATCATATCCTTCTACATCTGATGTTGGATCTGCTTCAGCATAACCTTTTTCCTGTGCCTCTTTTAAAGCTTCTGTAAAATCCATATTGTCTAGATGCATTTTAGTTAATATATAATTTGTTGTTCCATTTATAATACCTATAATCTGTTCTATTTTATTTGCAGTTAAACTTTCAGTTAAACCGTGAATTATCGGTATACCTCCAGCAACACTAGCTTCATAACACAATCTCACCCCTTCTTCTTGTGCTACTCTTGAAAGAACCGACCCGTCTGTTGCAAGTACCATTTTATTTGCAGTAACCACATGTTTTTTACTTTTCATAGCCCTTACCATATATTCTTTAGCAGGACTTACTCCACCCATAAGTTCTAATACTACTTTTATATTATTATCCTGAAAAATTTCTTCTGGATTTGTAGTTATAATATCTTTTGGTATTTCTACTCCTCTATCTTTATTAATATCTCTAACTAATATCTTAGATACCTCGATATCATATCCAGACCTTTCTTTTATTTCTTCTTTATTTGCATTTAATATTTTCCATACACCCCTACCTACGTTTCCTAACCCCAATATAGCAATATTAACTTTTTTCATTAAAATGCCCCCTTTTTCAATAATGTATAATTCTATAAACGCTTTTTGTTTACCATTCACAAACAAGTGTATTTTACTTAATTACTACTATTATACTTATTATTTATAAAATAATAAAGTACTTATATGAAAATATTTATTATTTTTCAATTTAAGGAATATTATAACTTAAAAATATATAAATAAAAATCACATACTATATTTAAAAAATTTCTTTTAAATATAATATGTGATCTCTAATTTTATTAAAATGCTATTACAAGACCTCCATCGTCTGCATAAGTGGTACTTAATCCAGACATCTCAACAACAACTATATCCTTGAAATTATATCTTTTTAACACTTCTTCTTTAAACTTGAGTGCTCTCTCAAGACAATTGCAATGAGCAATTCCTAATACTTTTTGCTCTAAATTACTTCCTTCTTCTCCTATTACATCTATAAATCTTTTAAATGCTTTTTTATACCCTCTAGTTTTTTCAACCATTCTTATAGTTCCATCATCATTGGATCCCATGATAGGTTTAATAGATAACATATTTGCAACCTTAGCTATAATTGGATTTAGTCTTCCTGCCTTAGCCAAATGATCCAAACTTTCTAATAAGAAAAAGGTTTTCATTTCGCTTATATACTTATTTATTTTCTCTACTATCTCTATTTCTCCTAAATTCAATTTTGAAAGTTCACTTATTTTAAGTGCTATTACCGTTTGACCTACTGACGCTGTTACGGAATCAAATACATGTATAAATTTATTATTTATCTCTTCTAAAAATAGATTTTTGGCTAACACTGCACTATTATAGCTTCCACTTAATTTAGATGATAATGGAACTACAAATACCTTTTCATTTCCTTTATAACTTTCCATATAATCTTGGGGAGAAGGACATGCTGTCTTGGGTGCAGTTTTACACTCAGCCATATCTTTTATATATTTTAATATATCTAAACTCTCATCATCTACATATTCTCTATCCTCTAGTTGTAAAGTTAAAGGAACAGCTTCAATATTCATATTTTCTTTTAATTCTTTTGATAAATCGCAACCACTATCTGTAACAATTTTTATATCCATCTCTTTATCCCCCTTCTTTAGTCTATGGCATTAAGAAAAAATACCGCAAGTGTACCTGGTCCAACATGTGACCCAATAACACCACCAATAGTATTGATTAAGAAATTTTTACATCCAAATTGTTCTTCTAATATTAATTTAAAGTCTTCCGCACTTTTTATATCATCTCCATGAGATATCCCTATAATTTGATTTTCAAGTTTTTCTCCACGTTCTTCCATCAACTCAAAAATTCTTTTTATAACTTTCTTTCTTCCTCTTATCTTTTCTATAGGTATTAGCTTTCCATTTTCTATATCAAGTATTGGCTTAATATTTAATAAACCGCCTAACATAGCTGATGTTTTACTTACTCTTCCGCCCCTAAATAAATATTCTAAATTATCAACAGTAAAAATACCTTCCATATGCTTTGAGTTAAACTCTATAGCCTTTAATATTTCCTCTTTACTTCTTCCTTCACTTATCATTATAGCTGCTTTATATACTATAAGCCCTAATCCAATTGAAGCTGCTTTGGTATCTATAACATGTATATCTAAATTAGGATATTCATCCAAAATATCTTCCTTTGCAATTACAGAAGATTGATATGTACCTGTAAGTCCAGAAGAAAAACCTATATAAATACAAGTATCATTATTTTCCGCACACTTTTTAAAAGCATCATAAAATTTATTAGGAGGAACTTGTGCTGTAGTATATACTTTTCCCTCTCTCATGCCATCATAAACTTCCTTTGGTGCTATAGTTTCTCCATCTAAAAATTCTTGATTTTCTAAATATACATAAAGGGGTAGAAGTTCTATATCATATTTTTTTAAAATATCTTTAGGTAAATCACATCCACTATCTGTTATTATCTTTATTGCCATTTTTATTCTCCTTTATATTACTTATAAAACATATATTATGTTTTATATTATTTTCATTATTTTTTAATTATTTTATATACTGTTTACTACATTAGTATATATCAAATAATGTAAGTTTTACACTGTTTTTTCTTTAGTAATATACAGGTAATAAAAAAACAAAAGAGGCTAAGATATGTTAGCCTCTCAACCTTCAAGTAACGAGTTTTAAACTTGGTGCTCCTAACAGGATTTGAACCTGCGACCTACTGATTACGAATCAGTTGCTCTACCATCTGAGCCATAGGAGCATTTACCCATATATATAATTTTACTCCTAACTTACAATTTAATCAATATTTTATAAAATAATTCATATATCTATAAAACCATGTTAACGTAATTATAATTAATATTTCATTGGAAATATATTATAAAACCATACCTTATGAATATTTACTAATCACTCATATAAATTTTTTTAATATTATATTTAATAAATTAAGGAGGTTTTTTTATGTTTGAAATGATTCCCTTTAAAAATAATGATGATTCTTTGTCTTCCATAAACAAAGGATTTAATGTAGATATTCATGAAACAGACACTGCTTATTTAGTTGAAGCTGATCTTCCAGGAATGAAAAAGGAAAATTTAAACCTTTCTTATAAAAATGGATATCTAACTATAACAGCTAAAAGTCAAGATACTATTGAGGCTAGAGACCTACTTTGTGTAAGATATGAAAGACATTGTACAGAGTTTAAAAGAATCTTTTTTATAAATAATATTGATAAAAATAATATAAGTGCTCAATTTAAAAATGGTGTTTTAAAATTAGTCCTTCCTAAAAAAGAATAAAGGAAGTCCTAAAAATATAGAAACAAAAAAGATGTGATTAATTGGGTCACATCTTTTTTATTCTTGGTGTATAACATCTAATCGTCCAAATTTACTATATTGTCCTAGCCAAGCAAGTTTAACTGTTCCAACTGGACCATTTCTTTGTTTTGCAATTATACACTCTGCTATATTTTTATCTTCTGTTTCTTTATTGTAGTACTCATCTCTATATAAAAACATAACAAGGTCAGCATCCTGCTCTATTGAACCTGATTCTCTAAGGTCTGATAACATAGGTCTATGATCAGCCCTTTGTTCTGGTGCACGAGATAACTGTGATAATGCTATAACTGGACAATGCATTTCCTTAGCTAATGCTTTTATAGATCTTGATATTTCTGATACTTCCTGCTGTCTACTCTCAGAACCCGAACTTCCACTCATAAGCTGCAAGTAATCTATTACTATAAGATCTATTCCATGTTCTATTTTTAATCTTCTACATTTAGATCTCATTTCCATAACAGATACTCCTGCAGTATCATCTATGAATATTTTTGATGCTGCTATTGGCCCAGAAGCTTTTGCAATTCTTTCCCAATCATTGTCTTCAAGTTCCCCTGTTCTTAATTTTAGCATATCAACATTTGATTCTGAACAAAGTATCTTATAAGCCAATTGTTCTTTTGACATTTCAAGTGAAAATACAACTACACTTTTTCCTTCCCTAATGGCTGCATATTCTGCAATATTTATGGCAAATGTAGTTTTTCCCATGGATGGTCTTGCAGCTATTAATATCATATCTCCAGGCTGAAATCCTGATGTTTTTGCATCAAGTTCTGGAAAACCTGATGGAACTCCAGTAGTTTCTCCTTTGTTGTTAAATATCTTTTCTATCTGCTCAAAGCCTCTTTCAAGAACATTACTTATAGGTTCAAAATCACTTGATGTTCTTTTTTGTGCTATATCAAATACTCTTTTTTCAGCTCGATCAAGTACACTTGGTACATCTTCTTGCTTTAGATAGCATTCCTCAGTAATATCTGCTGAGGCTTCTATAAGCTTTCTTAAAATTGACTTTTCCTCAACAATTTTAACATAGGAATTAACATTTATAGTGGATTCAACGGAATCACTTAACTCTGCTATGTAAGTGATTCCTCCAACTATTTGTAATTTTTCTGTAGACTTTAATTTTTCTATTAGGGTTACCATATCTACAGGAATATCTTTTGAGTATAATTCTAATATAGCCTCAAAAATAATTTTGTGACTTTCTCTATAAAAATCATTTCCTCTTAATGCCTCTGCTGCTTGAGCAATAGATGTTTTATCCTTAATCATGCAGCCGAGAACTGTCTGTTCAGCTTGTATGTTATGTGGTAAAACTCTAAGAGGTGTTTCCATTCTTATCTCTCCTAATTATTAATCAAAATTATTCATCAAAAACGATTTTAATTAATTCTTCAATATTATCTACTGCTTTAACATCTATGTCTTTTAAACCTTTTGGAACTTCTCTTAAATTATCCTTAGGTACTATTACACACTTTATTCCTTTTCGTCTTGCTCCATATACCTTTTCAAATATACCACCAACTGGCTTTATTTTACCTCTTAAAGATATTTCCCCAGTTACTGCTATATCTTGTCTTATAGGCTTATTTAACAGGGCACTTATTATACAAACAGTTATTGCTGCACCAGCTGAAGGTCCGTCTATACGTCCACCTCCAACAGCATTAACATGGATGTCATAATCTTTTACATCCTTATTAGTAAGCTTTCTAATAACTGATGCAGCATTAAATACAGAATCTTTTGCCATACTTCCTGCTGTATCATTAAATCTTACAAAACCTTTTCCTTTATCTTTAGACTCAAAGGCTGCTGCTTCTATTTCTATTGTAGAACCAATATATCCGCTAACACCAAGACCATATATATGACCTACTTCTGGTTCCTCATTATGATAAACTTGTTCAAAAGGAGTAAGTCTTGATATTGATATAACCTCTTCTATATCTTTAATTTTTATTACTACTTCAGTGTCATCTACTTTTTCATTATATAAAACATAACCATAAGCATCCGCTAAAAGATTTACAGCTTTTCTTCCTTCTACAGTGTACTTACTTATAAGTGTACTTACTCCATCTTCTAACTTTATATTTAATCTTCCTGCTGCATCTTCTACTATATTCTCTACATCTTTAGAAGATAATGGTTCAAAATAAACCTCTGTACATCTTGATCTCAATGCTGGGTTTATATCTTTAGGTTCTCTTGTTGTTGCACCTATTAATACAAAATCAGCTGGAGCACCATTTTCAAATAAATACTTTATATACTTTGGAATGTTTTCATCATCAGGATCATAATAAGATGATGAAAATTCAACCCTTTTATCTTCTAAAACTTTTAGTAGCTTATTTTGAAGAATATCATCAAGCTCTCCAATTTCATCAATAAAAAGAACTCCACCATGTGCCTCTGTAACTAAACCAGGCTTAGGCTCTGGAACTCCAATTTCAGCTAAATCTCTTTTACTTCCCTGATATATAGGATCATGTACTGAACCTAAAAGGGGATTTGTTATTTCCCTTGGATCCCATCTAAGTGTTGTTCCATCTACTTCTACGAATTTACCATCTTCATCAAAAGGAGTATGCTTTATTTTTTTAACTTCTTCAAGTGCAAGTCTTGCTGCTGTAGTTTTACCCACTCCTGGAGGTCCATAAAGGATTATATGTTGAGGATATGGTGATGCAAGTTTTGATACAAGAGATTTTATAGCTCTTTCCTGTCCAACAATTTCAGAAAAACTCTGAGGTCTTAACATAGATAGTATATTATTAGACAACTTTTTAGAATCTAATTCCTGTAATTTAGAATACTTTTTTAAAGTCTTAGCATTTTCGGAACCTTTTCTTTTTCTAATAATACCTAGTCTAACATCTTCTATATACTTTTCTTGCTTTTCTAAAATTGCCTGTTCTACATCTTTTTCTATACTATTTTCTACATATCTTCTTGCGATAACCTGTGCAATATACATTTTAGTATTTTCTATTGCCTCGGAAATAGTATCTTCACTCGGAACTATGTCTATGCCCTTACCGTCGCTTACTATCTTGTTTATAGCATAAATTCTTTTTAATATATCATCAGAATGTAATTGTTTATTAAGTTTATATTTTATGATTCTTGATCTTATTGTTTTTTCATCTAATATTTTTCTTACAACATCCTCTAATACATCTACTTGTATATCTAAAGGCATATTATCATTTAAAAAATCTATTTGTTTTTTTAACTTCTCATCTAATACTGAAAATTTCAATATTGTTCCCCTTCAAGAAATCCTATTCATAAGGAAATTCCTTTAGGTTTCCCCCTTCCTTTGTACAATTTATTTTTCTGTAATAACAACTTTTATCTTAGTTGATATCTCTGGATATAATTTTACCTCTACTTCATATTCGCCTAATTGTTTTATTGTATCTGTTACAACTTTCTTTTTATCTACAGTTACTTTGTATTGTTTCTTTAATTCAGTTGCTATATCTTTGCTTGTTATAGCTCCAAATAATCTTCCATTATCTCCAGCTTTACCAATTATCTTAACTTCTTTATTTCTTAAACTGTCAGCTAAACCTTGTGCCTTTTCAGTTTCTTCTAATTTTTTCTTTCTCTCAGCTTCTTGTTGTCTATTTAATATGTGCATATTTGAATCTGTAGCTTCTTCCGCAAGTCCTCTTGGCAACAAAAAGTTTCTTGCATATCCATCTGATGCATTTATAACTTCTCCCTTTTTTCCTTTTCCTTTTACATCTTTTAATAAAATTACTTTCATTATTATTCACCTTCCCCTAAATATTTATAAATAACATCTTGTAATTTTGATTTTGCTTCATCTATAGAAATATTTTGTAATTTTGCACCAGCCATAGTCATATGTCCTCCCCCTCCTAGAGACTCTAATATAACTTGAACGTTTATATCTCCAAAAGATCTTGCACTTATAACCACATCATCATTTATTTTAGCAAGAACAAATGACGCCTGAACACCAGTAATATTTAGTAGTTCATCTGCAACTTGAGCTACTAATATATTATCCTTTATATCAGGTGGACAAAGAGTTATAGCTATATCATCTTTAACCTCTGCAAGACTCATAACTTCAGCTTTTTTAATATATGTTTCTAAATGTCCTGCGAACATTTTCTTAACATCTATTATATCAGCTCCTAATTGTCTTAGATACGCTGCTGCTTCAAAAGTTCTCACACCAGTTTTAAAGTAAAAGTTTTTAGTATCAACATATATACCTGCCAGCATCATTTCTGCTTCAAGTGGTGCTATATTCTTTTTAGGACTTTCTATCATATATTGTAGCATTTCTGTAACAAGTTCGCATGTGGATGATGCATAAGGTTCTATATAACTTAAAATAGCTCCTTCTACAGCTTCTGTAGATTTTCTGTGATGATCTATAATAACAACTTTATTTACATAATCAAGGACTTTCTTACTTTGAAGATATTCCTTGCTATTGACATCAACAAGTATTAATAAACTATTGCTATCATAAGAATTCATGAACTCTTCCATAGATATGAATGTATTATTATATAAATTATTTTTCTTAATTCTATTTATAGGATTTTCTATTCCAGAGTTAACCTCATCTAATATTATACGTCCTTTTTTTCCTAGTGTTTTAACTACACTTTTGATTCCTATCGCAGCACCAATTGCATCTATATCAGGATTTATATGTCCCATTATAAAAACATTACTGCTCTCATTTATCAAATTAACTAAAGCATGTGCTATAACTCTTGCTCTTACCTTAGTTCTTTTCTCAAATTCTTTTGTCTTGCCGCCATAAAACTGTAAATTATCTTTATTTTTTATTACAACCTGATCCCCACCCCGACTTAAGGCTAAGTCTTTAGCAGAAGTTGCAAATTCATAATTTTGAAGAGGTGTATCCCCTCCAATTCCAACACCTACGCTTAAAGTAACCGTTAATTTATTTCCATAATTAATTTCTCTAATATCATCTAGTATATCAAAATTTTTATTCATTTCTTCTTGTATATTTTTATAATAAGTTATAACTACATATTTACTAGAAGAGTACTTTATTATCATAGCACTTAAACTTTGTGCATAATTTTTTATAGTTCTCTCTATTTCAGCTGATAAAAGAACTACCTTATCTTCCTCAGTTGCCTTTAACACCTCATCCATATTATCTACTTCAATAAGCATAACTGTATGATTATGTTTCTTTATTTCTTTCATAAGCTCTACTTCATGAGTAACATCATAAAAGTATAATATTATAGAGGTATTTGTTTTCATGGAATTTACTGAATTCTCATTTGCATTAGCATATATATTATAATACTTATTTTTTATTGCTAAATATTTAAATATTTCTTTTTCACCACTTAAAATTTTATCTATATTATTATCGTTTAATATATCTTTTAAATTTCGTCCTATAATTTCTCCCTTTTCAAAAATACTTAAAAATCTTTTGTTATACCATAATATATCCCCTGTATTTTCTACAATAACCAAAGGAAATGGCGATTTTATAAGAAGATTTTTTGAGTAAATATCCATTTTAGACGAAAAATCCTCTATAAATTTCTCCCATTCATGGCTCTTTATTGTAAAGGTTCTGTATTTATATAGAATAAAAATCATATAACAAACTAGAATTATGCTTCCTACTTGTAGATGACCTAGTATAAAAAAAAGAGAAATGGTAAGTAGCATAATTACTATATAAACCTTATTTCTAAAAAAGTAGTTATTATCCATCTTATTCCCTCGATTTTATTTTTCTTATTGGGTCTGGATCAAGTCGTCTTAAATTTAATATTATATCTAAAAGCCCTATTATTAAATAAACATCTTGAAACATAGGCACAATCAATCCAATAATTAGTATAAAAAAAGTAAATCCTTTAGATTTCTTATATTTTCTTCTTAGAAAATATGTAACTGATGTCATACCATCAAATAAAATTAACATCATAGCTAATATTTGAAAAGCTGAGCTAACGTCATCTGCAAATGGTATTTCTTTTCCATTAAGTATTATTCCTAAACAACTTATAATTATTGTTACTGCAATAATTCTATTTGATATATACATTTCACTAAAGGGAACCATCTTTTCTACTTTATATCTTAACTTTTTTAATATATTTCTAGTTATTAAATAACTTATATATCCTTGTATAAAACTATATAAGATAAGTACCATAGGTAAAATTATAAGCATATTTCTTATAGTTATTACTTGTATCATATCATTTATTTTGTTTACTATACTTTCAGTTCCACTTTGCTGAATGTATATATTTCTCATATCTATATAATATTTTCTTATTATATTTATTGAATTATTTAAAGTATTTAATATTCCAGCTTTACCTACAAATAAAGCATATATTAGATATGTACTTATATTTCCTATAAATATTGATATAGATACTAAAATAAGTGTAGCGCTACTTTTTTTATGATTTTTTATACAGTAACCAAAGGTGCATCCTGTAAGACCATATGCAACACCAGAAATAAATGCTGGCATTAATCCATATAAAAAACTTGTTAAAATTATACTCATAACTGTTGTTATAAAAGCAAACTTATAATTGTATCTAACATAAATCACTATTATAGGAATCGGCAAAATAAACATACCCATAAATGATAAAACAGGTATCTTCGTAGTCATAATAATTATTAAAGTTATTAACGCAAACATCATGCCTGTTTCAACTATTGCTTTTGGTGAATAAATTTGTTTTTGCATTTTTTCCTCCATAGAATCTTATCTTTTAATGTGTTTGTATAAATTACTTAGTTCTTTGCTTTCTTTTTCAATAATGTCTTCTTCACTTATACCTAGTTTTAACTTTTCTTTCATAGTTTCGTCTATTTTCTTATAAGAATATCCTAATCTATCCCCAAGTATATACAAGATTATTATTGCCCCTGAAATACAATCTAAAATCGCATTATGAGCTACATTACTTCCTCTAGATAACAATTTAAAAAAATCTCCTATTATACATAGAAGTTCGGCCTTTAAGTTTTCTATTATTTTTATATTGGTCATAATATTAAAATCTTCGTTTTTCATATAACACCATCCTCATTTTATGCTATATATATATTCTAGTTATTTTTAACCATATATGCAACTTTAGTTTATCTTTAGTGTTAATCTATATTAATTAATATTATAACTGTAACAAAAAAGCAGTGTCCACGTTGACACTGCCTTATATTTCTATTAGTCTGTTGTAAATGGTAATAAAGCTACGTTTCTAGCTCTCTTTATTGCTAAAGTTAACTCTCTTTGGTGCTTAGCGCAGTTACCAGAAATTCTTCTTGGAAGTATCTTTCCTCTTTCTGTAACAAACTTTCTTAGTTTATTTACATCTTTATAATCTATGAAAGAAGACTTATCTGCACAAAAAGCACAAACTTTTTTTCTTCTTCTCTTTGCACCTTTTTTATTAAAAGCCATATTTTTTCCCTCCTTAACCTAAACTTATTGACGTAAAATTATTAGAATGGTATATCTCCATCATCTATTGGAGTGATATCATCATCATAATCTTCAACTGGATTTATATCTCCAGCATTATTATTTGATGAATCAAATTCGTTCATTCCTGTATATTTTGGCTCTGTTCTTGAGACAGCATTTCTTGAATCTAAGAATTGCACCTCATCCGCTACAATTTCTGTAACGTATCTTCTAGTTCCATCTTTAGCCTCATAACTTCTAGTATGTATTGCGCCACTTACTCCAACCTGACTACCTTTGCCAACATAATTGGCTGTATTCTCAGCTTGTTTTCCCCATACTACGATAGGTAAAAAATCAGCTTCTGGTTGTCCTGGGCTTTTAAACCTTCTGTTAACAGCTAAAGTGAACGTTGCAACAGCTTTACCAGTTCCGGGTGTAAATCTTAGTTCTGGATCTTTTGTCAATCTTCCAACTAAAACAACTTTATTCATCTTTACACCACCTATTTTTCAGGATTAACTACCATGAATCTCATAACTCCGTCAGTAATTCTGAATACTCTTTCTAATTCTCTAGGTAATTCAGGATTAGCTTTGAAATTGATTAGAGTATAGTATCCTTCGCTAACTTTGTTTATAGGATAAGCAAGCTTTCTTTTACCCCATTCATCAACGTTTTCTACTACTCCGCCTTCGTTTTCTATTACACCCTTAAACTTTTCGATAGTAGCTTTTATAGCTTCTTCTTCTAAAGAAGTTTGTAATATAAATAATGTTTCATAATTTCTCATTGATTTCACCTCCTCCCTCCGGACTAACGGCTGTGTGTACCACAGCAGGGATTACATTTTTTAATTTTATCATTTAACCTAACAAAAATCAAGATATTATTTTTATTGCCTTAAATTGTAATTTTAAACATTATTCATTTATATCCTCTTTAATATTTTGCTTCACTATTTTTTTTACTCTTTTTTCAAACTTACTTCTAGGAATCATTACTATTCTTTCGCACCCCATACATTTAATCTTTATATCTGCCCCAAGTCTTATTATTTCCCATTCCTTACTTCCACAAGGATGTTGCTTTTTCATTTCAACAATATCCCCTAAAAAAAATTCTTTACTCACACTATCACCCCTTTCATTATCTTTTATATAAATACTAATATAGATTAAATTATTTTTGTAAATTAGAAATTTTTAGTTTATTATATTTTATATATCAATTATATAATAAATCAAATAATAATATAAATATATTATTATTATGATTTTCATAATAACAAAAGTTTAAAGGAGATTATAATGTGTAGTTTATTTTGTATCATGAAATCTATATTGGTAGGATATATTATTGGAATAATAATATCTATACCTTTAGGTCCATCAGCAATAGAATCCGTTAATAGGACAATCTCTAGAGGTTTTAAAGAAGGCCTCGTTGTTTCATTAGGAGCTGTTAGCGCAGACATCACCTATTTATTCTTCGTTAACTGTGGTATTTTTAGTCTTTTTAAATTAAGTAAAGATACTGAAGCATTATTTTGGACACTTTCTGGTGTAGTTATGATTTTAATAGGTTATAGTTCACTTTCTAATAAAGAAGTAAAAAAATCTCAAAATGTATCAAAAAAATGTGATGCTTTTTTTACAGGCTATGTTATAACACTTTGTAACCCCATGACACCTACCCTTTGGATTACGTTAAGTGCAACCGTTTTAAATCGCTGGCATAGTAAAGGAGGTTTTTTATATACTTTATCAATCCTATCTATGATTGGTGGAATGATTTCTTGGTTTATATTACTTAATGTATCGGCTCTTAAAGGACTAAAACTAGCTAAACCAAAGCACTCTAATAAAATAACAATAATAATTAGATGGAGTATATTAGTACTTGGTATTATATTTTCTGCATTAGGCATTTATAAATTTTTTACTTAATTTCACACACTTTATTGTTATAATTTTACATATAACTTGAATAAAAGATCGCCTTTTAGTTAATAATTCTAATAAAGGAGGTCTTTTCTTATGAATGATAAAGTTATTTTAGATTCTAGAGAACTAGATTGTATTTATAAATTAAGAGATGTTTTTTCATTAGAACTTTGTAAAATACTAAAAACTAAACGTCCCATTATATTTCTTTGTATAGGAACTGATAGATCTACAGGAGATAGCTTAGGTCCCTTAGTTGGAGAAAAATTAAAAGACCTTATCCCTGAGGATTTTATTTTATATGGTACCTTAGAAAATCCTGTTCATGCCAAAAATTTAAATGAAATATTAAAAAATATAAAAAACAAATACAATTATCCTTATATAATCGCAATTGATGCATGTCTTGGAAAACTAAATAATATAGGTAATATAATTTTAGAAAACAAACCATTATCACCTGGGGCAGCTATGAATAAGGACTTGCCTAAGGTAGGTGATTTAAGTATAACTGGAATTGTAAATATATGTGGAGCTTTAGAATTTATGGTTCTTCAAAACACTAGGCTTTATACAGTAATGCATCTAGCAAATATTATTTCTCAAGGTATTTATCACTCAATATTAAAAACTATAGGTTCTAATAATCATAATTTCAATTCATTTTTTAACTCTACTATGACTAACCTAAAAACCAAATATAAATAAGACCTAAGAAATTAAAAATTCTTAGGTCTTATTTATATTTTATTAAATTATTCATTAGAAACTTGCATTAACACTTCTTGTTCCTCTTGAGATAAATCATATCTTGAAATTCCTTTATCTATAGGTTTTGCATAAACAGTACTATCGTTTCTTCCATAAATACCCGTAATCACAATTCCATCGTTATTATCATCAAGTAAAGCTATTGAGAAACTAAGATCACTTCCCACATCATCGAAAGCCTTATATCTAACAATTCCAATTCTTTGAACGCATTTATTTAATCTTTCTGCTAATTCTTCTTGTTGCTTCTTTACTTCATTAGATTCTTCTTTAACTTCGTCTATATTGTCTAAGTAAGAAGTTATAATTTCCTCTAAATTTTTATTGTTAATTCCTCTAGTAAGTCTTCTATATTTCTTTTCTAATCTGTTAATAGCCTTTGCAAGTGCTAACATTATAATTAGTAATATAAAAATAACTACAATAAGAGCTATTGTTATGTAGGGTTGTACACTAATTAAATGTGGTATTATTTGTTTCATGCTTATAGTCCTCCCTAAATGTTTCACGTGAAACATTTTGAATTATTTATATTTTTAAAACATCAATAATTCTCTGAAGATCTTCTTCAGAATAATATTCTATTTGTATTTTACCTCTATTTCCTTTAGAGCTCAATACTACTTTGGTATTAAATAAATTTTGTAACTTATTTGTTATATCCTTATAATAAGGCTTTATATTATCTAACTTTTCTTCCTGATTTTCTTTAACCCCTTTTTTTATATTTTTTATAAGAATTTCCGTCTGACGAACACTTAACTGTTTGTCTATTATTTCTTGAGCTATTTTATATTGTAATTCTTCACTCTCAATAGCTAGCAAAACTCTACCATGTCCTTCACTAATAACTCCATCTATTAAATATTCTTGTGTTCTACTACCCAGATTTAGTAATCTCATACAATTGGTTATAGCAGTTCTAGATTTACCAATTCTTTTCCCAAGGGCATCTTGTGTTAAGTTAAACTCATCAATTAATTTCTTATATGCCAAAGCTTCTTCAATAGGATTTAGGTCTTCTCTTTGAATATTTTCTATTAATGACACTTCAAGGATTTCTTTATCGCTTAATTCAACAACAACAGCCGGTACCTCTTGTAATCCAACTTTTTTTGCAGCTCTCCATCTCCTTTCTCCTGCAATTATTGTATATACTTCATTGCTTTTTTGAAGAATTACCGGCTGAATTACTCCGTGTTCTTTTATAGATTCAGCTAATTGTAATATTTTTTCTTCATCGAAACTCTTTCTAGGCTGATTACTATTAGGTTTTATTAAATTCATTTTAATTTTTAATACTGATTCATTGCTTTCCGTATTTTCCTCTGGTATCAATGCTCCTAACCCTTTTCCTAATCCAAATTTCTTACTCAACATTCATCACTTCCTTTTCTTGTCTTTCTAAAAATTCCTTTAACAAACTCTTATAGGCTTCTGCTCCTTTACACTTATCATCATAAAGAATTATAGGAAGTCCAAAGCTAGGTGCTTCTGCTAACCTTATATTTCTTGGTATAGATGTTTTAAATACTTTATCTTTAAAGTATTTATTTACTTCCGATGCTACTTCATTACATAACTTTGTTCTATTATCATACATACTCATTAGGACACCTTCAACCTTTAAATCTTTGTTTAAAGATTTCTTAACTAATTGAATAGTATTTATTAGTTGCCCAACTCCTTCTAATGCATAAAATTCACATTGTATAGGAATTAAAACACTATTTGATGCAATTAAAGCATTAATTGTTAAAAAACCTAATGACGGCGGACAATCTATGAATACATACTCAAACTCATCTTTTAATTTTTCAATTTTTCTTTTTAATATAGTTTCTCTTTTTTTTACATCTATAAGTTCTACCTCAGCTCCAACTAAATCCATATTAGATGGTACTATAAAAAAATTATTTATAAGTTCACTTTCAATCATTGCATCTTCTATAGAAATATCCGAAGTCATTACATTATATATGGAATATTTAATTTTACTTTTATCAATTCCAAGTCCACTTGTTGTGTTCCCTTGTGGGTCTATATCTATAGCTAAAACTTTATGTCCATCCATAGCTAAACTAGCACACAAGTTTATATTAGTAGTAGTCTTACCTACCCCTCCCTTTTGATTAAAAATACATATAACTTTCATTTTCTTCCCCCCCAAAATACACCTTTTTCTTTAAATGTTTTTTAACAATTTTTATTTTAATATGAATTTTTATACTATTGTTATATCTATTATAATATCTTATATTCTTTTTATAAATATGTATAAAATAAAAAAACCTAAAATTTCTATAAATTAAAGAAATTTTAGGTTAATGTTTCACGTGAAACATATTAATACATTACTTTTTAGGAATATTTATTATAACTTGTATATTATTTTCTGAATCTTTTGTCCTATAGGTAGCTTGTACACCATATTTATCAAATACTTGCTTAACTGTGTTTACATAAACTCTTGGAGCAAATATACCTTTTATTTTCTTTTTTCCATCTGAAGCAATTTCTTTTCCCGCAAGTTTTAACAGCTCTTTATTTATTAATTCCTCTGTTTTTTTTACATTTAACCCTCTTTTTATAACACTTTTTAAAACTTTTTTTTGTAACTCTTTTGTAGGTAATTTTAAAAGTGCTCTTGCATGTCTCTCTGTTAGATTATTTTCTAAAACACTTTTTCTTATTTCTTCATCTAACTTTAATATTCTTAACTTGTTTGCAATAGTAGATTGTTTTTTACCAATAATGTTAGCTAATTGCGCTTGTGTATATTCATGTTCTTTTATAAGATTATAATATGCTTCTGCCTCTTCTAAAAAACTTAAATCTTCCCTTTGTATATTTTCTAGTAGAGCAATAGCTGCTGAATCTTTATCACAAATATCTATAACAATAACAGGTACCTCTTTTAATCCTATTTTGGTTGCCGCTCTAAATCTTCTTTCTCCTGCAATAAGTTCATACTTATTCTCTTCTAATTTTCTAACAGAAAGAGGTTGAATTATGCCATAGGTTTTTATAGATTCGCCTAATTCATCAATAGTTTCCTCATTAAAATATTTTCTAGGTTGATAAGCATTTGGAATAATTATATCAGTAGATATATACTCAACATCTTTTTTCATAAATTCCCCATCCCTCTATAATTTACTAATCACAATACTATTTTAACATTAAATTCCTAAAATTTAATGTTTATTTTAAAGTTTTTATAAAAATTTATACTAGAGGTTTTTTTGTAGCAGTTCCTGCTTTTCTTGGATACTGCTTAGGTGTATTTTTTATTTTCTTTATAATAACTAAGTTGTGCTTTAAATCACTATTTTCTATTTCTACTTCTCTAATTTCCTCTAACTTACCACCTAAAATGGCTATAGCTTTTTTAGCTATTTTTACTTCTTCATCAACAGATGGTCCTTTTAAAGCTACAAAATACCCACCAACTTTAACATATGGTAAACAAAATTCACTTAATGAAGCTAAATTTGCAACAGCCCTTGAAACTACGGCATCAAATTGTTCTCTATATCTAACGTTTCTTGAGAATTCTTCAGCCCTACCGTGAATGGTCTCTACGTCGTCAATATCTATTTTACACAAAATATCATCTAATACATTTATTCTCTTTTTTAAAGAGTCAAGAAGTACCATTTGAACTTCTGGTCTTATTATTTTCATAGGTATACCTGGAAATCCTCCGCCAGTTCCTATATCAATTATTTTATTTGCTTTTTTTAAGTATTCGAATTGAAATATCTTCATAGAATCTATGAAATGTTTCTTTATTATTTCTTCATCTTCAGTTATAGCAGTAAGATTAACTTTACTATTCCAATCTTTTAGTAAATCTTTATATTTTATAAATTGGTTATACTTTTTGTCATTAAATTCTAATCCCATACTGCTAACAGCAACATTTAATATATTAAAATATTGATTTTCACTATTCAATTGGAATTAATCCTCCTTATTACTATTGTTTCTATTATATTGTTCTAATACTATTAGGAGTACAGATATATCCGCAGGAGATACCCCTGAAATTCTAGATGCCTGACCAATGCTTACAGGCTTTATCTTATCTAATTTTTGAATAGCTTCTTTCCTAAGCCCTTTAACTTCAGTGTAATCAAATTCCTTTGGTATTAATCTATTTTCTAGTTTTTTAAATTGATCTACTTGCTCTAACTGCTTTTGAATATATCCTTCATATTTAGATATAATATTAACCTGTTCTTGTACATCTCTTGGAAGTTTCGGTCTATTATCATCTAATTCTTCTACAACAAAGTAATTTAATTCTGGTCTTTTAATAAGTTCATATAAACTTATTGGCTTTTTCAAAGCTGATGAATTTATATTTTCTAAAAACTTATTAACTTCTTGTTTATTTGTTATTTGTATACTTTTTAATCTCTCAATTTCACTTTCTATATCATTTTTTCTTTTTGTAAATTTATTATATCTTTCATCTTTAACAAGGCCTATCTTGCGACCCATTTCTGTAAGTCTCAAATCTGCATTATCTTGTCTTAATAATAATCTATACTCTGCACGCGATGTCATCATTCTATAAGGTTCTTGAGTCCCCTTAGTTATTAAATCATCAATTAAGACTCCAATATAAGCATCAGACCTTTTTAAGATTAAAGGCTTTTCTCCTTTTAGCTTTAATGCTGCATTTATACCAGCTATAAGACCCTGACATCCTGCTTCTTCATATCCTGAACTTCCGTTCATTTGACCGGCAGAAAATAATCCATCTATTTCTTTAAACTCTAGGGATAATTCAAGCTGTGTTGGATCTATACAATCATATTCTATAGCATATGCTGTTCTCATCATTTCAGCATTTTCAAGTCCTGGTACACTTCTAAGCATCTTAATTTGAACATCCTCTGGAAGAGAACTTGACATTCCTCCAACATATAATTCCTCTGTGTTTTCTCCTTCTGGTTCAATAAAAATTTGATGTTTGTCTTTTTCTGGAAATCTCATTATTTTATCTTCAAAAGAAGGACAATATCTTGGTCCAACACTCTTAATTGATCCATTATAAAGTGGTGATCTATCTATGTTTTCTAGAACAACTTTTTTAGTCTCATCTCCTGAATAAGTTAAATAACAAGAGATTTGCTCTCTTTCTATATTTTCACTCATAAATGAAAATGGAACTATATCGTCATCACCTTTTTGTTCTATCATTTTAGAAAAATCAACAGATTTTCTATTAATTCTAGCCGGTGTTCCTGTTTTAAATCTAGTTAACTTTATACCACTATCTATTAAACTCTGTGATAACATATTAGCTGGGGCAAGACCACTTGGTCCGCCCTCATAGTTTATATCTCCAATAATTATTCTAGATTTTAAATATACACCAGTACATAAAATGGCTGCTTTTACTCTATAATAAGCCCCATTCTTAGTTAAAACACCCTTTACTTTACCATTTTCTATATCAACTTCTATAACTTCAGCTTGTTTTAATTGTAAATTTTCTGTAGTTTCTAAAACATGCTTCATTCTTTCTGAATACTTTTTCTTGTCAGCCTGTGCTCTTAGTGAGTGTACAGCTGGTCCTTTAGATGTATTTAACATTCTAGATTGGATATATGTATGGTCTATATTAATTCCCATTTCTCCACCTAGTGCATCAATTTCCCTTACTAAATGACCCTTTGCTGTTCCCCCTATATTAGGATTACAAGCCATCATAGCAACACTTGCAAGATCTGTTGCAAATACTATTGTATTTATTCCAAGTCTTGCACTAGCAAGTGCTGCTTCACATCCTGCATGACCAGCTCCAATAACGGCCACATCAAATTCGCCTGCAAAATAACTCATATTCTTCTCCCCTTATTTACCTAAACAAAATTTAGAAAATATCTTATCTATTATATCCTCTTCTACGGTATCTCCGTTGATCTCTCCAAGATTCTTCCACGCATCTCTAAGATCTATAGATGCTAAATCTATTGCAAAAGTATTTTCTAAGGCACCTTTTCCTGCAATCAAACTACTTTTAGCTCTAATTAAAGCCTCTTTATGTCTTGTATTTGTTATCATTACATCTTTTGATGTAACTTCTCCACTAAAAAATAATTCTTTTATAACTTCCTTAAACCTATCCAAACCTTTTCCGGTTCTTGCTGATATATCTATTATATAATCAGAATTTAACTTATTTAAAGATTCTTTATCTAATTTTGTATCTAGGTCTATTTTATTTAATAAAACTATATATTTTTTATCTTTTATAAAGTCAATTATTTCTTTATCTTCGGCATCTAATTGTCTACTAGAATCTAATACTAACACAGTAAGATCAGAATTCAATATTTTTTCTCTAGATTTCTCTACGCCAATTTTTTCAACTATATCATCGGTTTCTCTAATTCCAGCAGTATCTACTATTTTTATAGGAATTCCTTCTATACTCATATACTCCTCAATTACATCTCTTGTAGTTCCTGGTATATCAGTAACTATTGCTCTTGTCTCCATAAGTAAAGCATTTAGTATTGATGATTTTCCTACATTGGGTTTACCTACAATTACAGTGTTTAATCCTTCTCTTAAAATCTTACCCTCATTTGCACTATTTAACAACTTATCTATTTCGCTAACTATTTTATCTACAGCTTCTTTTCCTCTTTCAGATGTTACTTCTTCCAAATCATCTTCTGGATAATCAACTGTAGCTTCTATATTTGCAATAATTTCTAATAATTTATCACGAAGATGTGATATTTCCTTGGAAAGTTTTCCTTCGGATTGTTCTAAAGCTGATTTTGCACTTAATTCAGTTTTAGCATTAATTAAATCTATAACCGCTTCAGCCTGACTTAAGTCAATTCTTCCATTTAGAAATGCTCTTTTTGTAAATTCACCAGGTGACGCAAGTCTAGCCCCTGCCTTCATAACTTCTTCTAATATTCTTTTAGTAACTACAACTCCACCATGACAATTTATCTCAACAACATCTTCCGCAGTAAAACTTCTAGGTCCTTTCATGTAACTTACAATAACTTCATCTAATTTTTCACCCGAAACTTTATCTATAATAAATCCATATCTCATAGAATATGTTCTAATATCATCTAATTTTCTATCATTTTTTCCAATAAAAATATCACTTACAATACTTAGAGCCCTCTCCCCAGAAACTCGTATAATTGATACTCCACTTTCACCTAAATTTGTAGCAATGGCTGCTATAGTATCAAACTCTTTCATTGTTTCCATCCTTTCTATTTTTATGAACATTTATTATTATAAAGCAAAAGAAAGCCCTAATCTAGGCTTTCTTTCTTAAATCAATAATTACTCTTCTATGAGGTTCTTCTCCCTCACTGTATGTAACTACATACGAATTATTTTGTAGAGTTGAATGAATTATCCTTCTTTCATATGGATTCATCGGTTCAAGCTTTACAACCTTATTTGTTTTTCTTACCTTATATGCTAGCTTCTCAGCAAGCCTTTTTAATGTTTCTTCTCTTCTTATTCTATAATTTTCAGTATCTAAAGATACCTTTCTATATTTTTCATTATTATTTTTATTTACAACTAAACTCACTAAATATTGAAGAGAATCTAATGTTTCTCCCCTATATCCTATAACCAGACCCATATTAGGACCTATAAGATTTATTTTTAAAATGTCATCTTCTTCTTTGATTTTTATTTCAGCTAAAATTTTCATAGAATTTAATACATCTCTTAAAAATTTCTTAGCGTCTTCTTTATAATCTTCCTTAATTGTAACTTGAACTTTAGCATCTTTAGTTTTAAAAATACCAAAAATTCCTTTACTTCCTTCATCTATTACTTTAATCTCTACTTTGTCTTTTGTAACATTAAGTTCTGTAAGTGCTTTTTCAACTGCTTCATCTACAGTTTTTCCACTCATCTCTAAAGATTTCATGCTTGATACACCTGCCTTCCGAATGTTAAAACTAGGCATACATCTCTAACATTACAACTTTTATTCTTGTATTAATTCTTTTTTCTTTTGTTGAGAACGTTGTGTAATTATAGTTTGACCTATTTGGAATAAACTATTTGTTATCCAATATAAAACTAGTGCTGTTGGGAATTTAAAACTCATATATACTACAAAAAGAGTCATAAATCCACTCATCATCTTTGTTTGCTTAACTTGTGCACTATCTGCATTTTTAGAAGTCATAATTACAGTTGAGAAATATGTTAGTAAAGCTGATACTATAGGTAGTATCCATGTATACCAATATTCAGGTTTTAATATAGCCGGTTCCATTAACTTTACTCCTAAGAATGTAACATTTACTATACTAGGTTCAATCTTACTTAAGTTATTAAAAACATAAAATAATGCTATAAGTATTGGCCACTGTACTAATAAAGGTAAACATCCTCCCAATGGATTAACCCCATATTCTTTATAAAGCTTCATCATTTCTTGTTGTTGTCTTTGAGGATCATTTTTATACTTTTCTTGCAATTTTTTTAACTCAGGTTGAATTTCCGTCATTCCAACTTGAGATTTTATTTGCTTGTAATTTAGCGGGAAAAGTACTATCCTAATTATTAGAGTTAATACAATTATTGTTAAACCATAAGATATATTAGGATTTGTAAATAATGTATGTACCCAACTATGTATCACTTGAAAAAATTTAACAAAAGCATTATTCAACCAATTGATTGAAAAAAAAGCTAAACCGTATTTTCCTAAAAAAATATCCAAACCAAAACCTCCTTAAAACTATTTAACTGGATCATATCCACCTGGATGGAATGGATGACATTTAAAAATTCTTTTTATAGACATAACTCCACCCTTTAAAGCACCATATTTCTCTATAGCTTGTAACGCATATTGGGAACAAGTTGGATAGAACCTGCAACAAGGCTTCTTCAATGGGGAGATGTACTTTCTATAAAATTTTATTATATGAATTAATATTATTTTCAACATTAATTATATAGACCTGCCCTTTTTAATAAATTAATAAGAGAACTCTCTATTTCACTAAAACTTTTATCTTTAGAATTAACTCTAGCAACAAAAACTAGATCATATCCTATCTTTACATTTGTATTATTTAATCTATAGCTTTCACTAATCAATCTCTTTACTCTGCTTCTAACTACGCTATTTCCTACTTTTTTACTAACTGAAATTCCTATTCTACTTTTGTCTACATTATTGTTATTTTTAAAAACATACAGCACTAACAAACCATTAGAATATGATTTTCCTCTTCTATATACACGACGAAACTCTATATTCTTTCTTATTTTTTCATGTTTTTTCATTACAAGTGCTCCTTTTTTTTCTGCAATTGCAGAAAAAGGCCACCAATGCGGCCTCTTATGCTGTCAATCTTTTTCTTCCTTTTTGTCTTCTCTTCTTAATGATGTTTCTTCCAGATAAAGTTCTCATTCTTTTTCTGAAACCATGTTCCTTTTTTCTTTGTCTCTTTTTTGGTTGGTATGTCATCTTCATGTGTATACACCCCCTTCGCTTTGTCTATACTACAGCTTATATTAAGCAATACTATTCATCCTATTATCATCTCAAAATAGTTTTACTATTAAATTATATATACGCGCCCTTGTATTGTCAAGATTCTGGGATATTGTTAATAAATTTTTAGTTATTAATTCTTTTTTGTGGATAAGTTCTTGAACACTAGGTATTCTTTTGATATTATTATTGTTGAACTGTTAATAATTTTACTTTCACTCTACTTATCCACAACCTGTTAATAATTTTGTGGATAACTTGTTCAATTCCTATTAACAATAACCTTTTATTTACTATATTGTATACTATTTATCTC